>CAVYAR010000003.1:0-909048 GCA_963766575.1 uncultured Actinomycetota bacterium
GACGGACGTGGTCTGGACAGGACGACGGTTTCTCTATGTCGAGAACACGACCAACACGCTCTATGCGGCCCCGCCCGCCGGCGCCCCGCTGGCCCAGATTGTCGCGATGCCGAATGAGACCGAGGAGACTCGCTGCGTTGTCTCCTCCGGCAGGTATGGGTACACGCCCGGTGTCTACTTCTGCCACGCACCTGACAACTCGATCTATGAGATCACGCCGGACGGGTCGAGCGTCACGAAGATCGCGCAGCTCCCGGAGACCGCGACCTCGGACGGCGCGCTCACCTTCGACAGCGTGGGCGGGTTCGGTCACATGCTGATCGCTGCGACAGGTCGTTCGGGCGGGGCGACGCCCGCAGGCGGGTCCGTGTACACGATCAGTCCAAGCGGCACCACGAACAAGGTCGGCAGTTACACGAATCCAGGGGGCGCCGACGAGATCGCCGTCGCGCCGCCCGGATTCGGCTCGATCGCGGGCGACCTATTGCTCACGATCGACGCCGGGCCCACCGGTAGCGTTGTCGCGATTGACCGCTCGGGCGCAGTCCGCACCGTAGCCAATCTCCCGGACGGCCCGAACCCGATCGGTGTCATCACCCCGGCCCCCGCGAGGACGACTCAGCCCCCTCCCGGCTTCTACATAGCCGACACCAACACGACCAACGTGTTCTTCATCGCCGCGACCGAGCTCGCCTCCTATGCCGGCGACGTCATCGTCGGCACCGAAACCAAAGGCCAGTTCTGGATCATCCGGCCCCGGGGGAACGGATTCCAAACCCGACGGCTCCCAACCGACCTGACCACCACCGGCCTCAACCTCGAGGCCGCAACCTGGATCCCCTAACCCCTCGGTCGAATTCCGAGATCGTGTACGCGTGCGCGGCGAGTCGGGGGTAACCTCGTTCGGCTGTCCCGGCCCCCGGACAACCGAGAGAAGCCTGGGATGCCAACGTACAAGCTGGTGACCGAGACCGGCGAAAGATCTAGGGCCGTTCCGCGCCGGCACCCCGATCTGGGCGCACAGCGGCGGACATATCCCTCCACAGCCTCGCAGCCGTGCCGAGGCCCTCCCGGCGCCACACGGGCGCGCTGGACGTGGCTTCCGTCGAGGAGCGGTTCGCCGAACTGTTCGTCCAGAACGGCATGAGCAGCGGGGTGCCCGCAAAACTCGAGCAGTCTGCCCGTACTGAAAAGTCTCAGCACCTCGTATAGGTGTAGCCGCCGTGAGCTACGAGGTACACATAGTCCGGGCAGTCGTGGACGTGTAACCAGACATAGGCGGCCACGTCGTTGATCTGTGCGGGGCCGGGCTCCGGGGCCGGGGCCCCGGAGCGCTCACCGGCCGCCCTTACCCCGCGCAGAGCGCGTAGGCGTCGACCTGCCATTGCGTGTTCAAGCCAGCCGCCTGCCAGGAGTTTGGCGCGAGCGCGTCCGCGAGCCACTGGTTCTGGTTGAACGGCTTGCTCGAGATGATGCGTTGCCCGTTTCCGTCAGCGTCTCCGACCACGCCCAGAACGTCGGCGCCTCCGCCGACAAGGGTCGTGCCTGCGGGGCAGTCGACGATCGCGGTAGCGAATCCGTCCGTCGCGGGTGTCGCGGTTGCGTGCACCACCTGGACGTTGCTAAGCCCGCCGGCGGGCCCGGTCGCCCCCGTGACACCTGTCGCCCCCGTCGCGCCGGCCGCACCGGTCACACCTGTCGCCCCCGTCGGCCCGGCCGCACCGGTAGCGCCAGTCGCCCCTGTCGCCCCCATCGGGCCGGTCGGGCCGGTCTGATTCCAGCTAAGAGCCGTGAACCCCTTCGGGCACGGTAATGCCGCCACCACCTTCACGTTGCCGCCGCTGTCGTAACACCCCTGGATCACACCGCCCCCGCCGATATCTGCCTGCACGACCGTCGCAATCGCACCGACCCCGACAACCAAGCACGCACCGACAAGCAAACGCCCGTTCCGAACTCTCGGAAACAGCATCATGCTCCCCTTCCCGTATTGAGCGGCCAAACCGCCCAGCCAACGAATCGGAGCCGCGATTCTCTCGCCTTTCGGGACCCGTTGTCAACGCTTGCCCGTGGCGGAAACGGCTGTTGATGAACCTTCGTCACGTCGCCTGTGCCGGCGTTCGTGGCGCCTCCCGGCGCGAAGGCACATCGAGCCAAACGGTCGCACGTTAGATCGATCGGGCCGGGAGAAAGGACGTCCCAGCCGTTTAGCTCGTCGATTTAACACGTCTGTGCGTGTATCACCGGTGTGTGCACGCGTCGTCTAAACCCGTCGCATCTGACACATATGACCCGTCTATCTAAGCCAAAACGGCTCAGTTAGACGGGCCATGATGCGCCCCGGCTCCCATCCTCAATTCGTAGGCCCGTTGCGACCATCACCCCGCGGGCACAGTGGGAAAACGCGCGGCGGCTACGGGATCGAGATTCCCTGGAGGACGACCGCTCCCAGGGTGTAGTCGAGCTCGGTTGACTGGGCGACTCCTGGCGGTGTGAGCACGTCGATCGCTTTCGGGACGGTGGTGGGGTTTGCGGTGCAGTGAGGGTCGGGGCTTGCTGTTGCGCAGACGCCGAACGAGAAGGATTGTGGCGTTGGCGCAAAGCTCCTAGCCTGGTCGGGGCTGAAGCCGTCCTGGCCGGTGAGGACGACAACGAAGCCCCAACCGGCGCCCGGTGTCCCGAGCGACGATTTCGGAACGCTGAAGGTGATGAAGCGGGAGATCGCGTTCGCTTTGATCGCGATCGTTCCGAGTGTTGCACCGGTCGCGTCGACGTAGCGCTGACCGAAGCCCTGCACCTGGAGCAGCCGGTTCCAGGCGAATGCGGGCGCGATCGTGAAGTTCCGCGTCGCGGCCGCGGCGGCGGTCGAAGTGGGGGACGCGCCGGGGACGTGAACGTAGACGTCGACGAGCTGCGCCCCGAGCGGGCTGCCGAACGTCGGGCTGAGGTCGCGTGTCTTAAGCCGGAAGGTGACGTCCGAGCCGGAGTCGTACACCTGGAACTCCTGGATGTCGAAGGCGCCCGGATGGAAGTCGGGCGCGGTCGGGTAGGCGAAGTTGCCCGGACCGTTGTCGTCGCCGTTCGGATCGGTCACGTCGAGTAGCAGGGTCCCGGGCACGAAGTCGAACAGCACTGTCCGCGTCGCATGGGCGGTTGCGCCGGTCGGACCGACAGCGACGACGTTGATCACGCTCGTGCCGCCGGTGACTACAACGGGGACGCTGAAGGCACCGCCGGCCCCTACGGTCACCGACGCGGTTGTCGTCGCCGAGTTGGCGTCGGTGTTCGTCGCCGAGACGTAAACGGTATTGCCAGACTCAGTCGTCCCGTTCACGACGACGGGCGACCCCGAGACGGCCGAGTTGTCGGTTGGGCTCGACACCGTCAGCGTCGTCGCGCCTTGCGTATGGGCCACATAGCGGGTGTAGGTGACAGCGGGAAGCGCGACGTTCTTGCCGGCGGCGAGGTCGGCGGCGAGGCGGACGAACGAGGCCGCAGACCAGGTGAGTGGAGCTGCCGAGCCGGCTGCGGCGCCGTTTCCGAATCCGATCGAAGCGACGGTCGGATCCGTGCCGTAGGTGGAAGCTGCGAGGTCGGGGAGCTCCCAGTCCTGCTCGGGAATGAGCCCGACGCCGGAGGCGAACTTGCTCATGCCGAGAAGCAGCGACGTCGCCCGGCCGCGTCGCCTGTGGCGAGATCTTGCTCGCCGCGCTCGGCCGAGAGCACCGGCCAGAGGTGGCCGGTACCCTGGCCGGTCGGCGCCCAAGGATGGCCGTCAGTGGCCCCGTCGCCGTAACCGTCGCCGTTGTAGCGATGCCAGCCCGGCCCGCTCGCGGTGTTCGCCTCGATCGTCGCGTCGACCACCGGCAGCGACGCTGTGACGTCCGGATCAGTGGCGGGGAACTCGCCCAGGCGCACGAGCTCGAGGAAGCCGGCGTCGATCACGTCGCGCTGGTCGAGCGTTGGGCCGCCGTTGCCCACGTTGTAGGAGATCGCGGCGTTCGGGTCGCCCGTCTTCGAGAGCCGGATGAAGTAGCGCGACGCGAGCGGGCCGTTCGTCGTCTCCGTCCAGCCCTTGACCGACCGCTGCCAGTCGTCTGCGACGCCGAGCCAGATCGCCGCCGAGGTCGTGTCGCCGTTGGCACGCGCGAGGTCGGCGGCCGCGACGAGACCAGCGATCTCTGCCGCGATCGTCGAGGGCGAGTAGCCGCTCTGCTCCTCCCACCGCTCGACCCCGAACGCCGGCCCGTGCGCGACGATAAAGTTCGCGGCCGGCTTGACGTGATCGGTGTAGAGCGACGAGTCCGTCAGCCCGAGCTGATCAGCCATCAGGATCGGGTAGGCGGCCTCGTCGAGCTGCGTTCCGAACGAGTCCGGGGCGAGCTTGCCGTTGACGAGACTGTTTCGCGGCATCGACCCGTCCGGCAGCTGCTGGTGATCGAACAGAAAGAGCGTCGCGTCACGTGCGGTCGCCACGTCGCCATCGGCGAGGAGCCCCGTCCAGGCCTCGTACAGGTCGCGTGCGAACACCTCGCGGTATGACCCGAAGTACGTGTTCGCGGGATCACCGGCCGAGACGGCCTGGCCCCACGGCGAAGCGAGCCCGGCGACAATCGCGCCCGGGAACGTCTTGTCCTCTGACGCCTTGATCACGTTGGCGCTCAGGTAGTACTCCTCATTCAGCCGGCTGCGGTCGGAAGGCGAGAGACCCGGCAGCTTCTGGCTGCGCGGGTCGTTCAACGACGCGTCGTAGTCACGCCACCCCTTCCGGTAATCAGCAAGCGTCTTCGCGAACGGCGTCCCTCGTGAGTCCTCGGCCGCGCCCACAGCCTCGGCCTGCGAGGCCCCAAAGCCGAGCGCGAGCACCGTCCCCCCGTTAGGGCTCACCGCCACCCGACCGGTCTGAACAACGTTGCCGTCGATCGCATCGCCATAGCTCGTCGTCAGGGAGTGCGAACCGTCCAGCTGTAGCAGCCCATCGCTCGGACTGCCGACAAAACCGCTCGTCGCCTGGGAGAACGAGCCGTCGAGCGCGACATAGACGGGCTGCGCGTAATCGCGATTCGCCGCGTTCGTCGCGGTCACGGGGTCCGAGGAGACGAGCACCGGGTGCCCCGTCGACGTGTCGACCGTCGCCGAGTCGGCGCCGCCGTTGCCCGCACCGCCGCCGCCGTTGCCGTTGACCGTCGGATCGAAGCGAACATAGAGCTGAAGTGCCGGGCCCTTCGGCTTCGGCTTGAACTGGACCTGCATCACCAAAGAGTTCCGAGCCGGATCGGTCACGTAGTCGGTCACGAGCTGATACATCCCGCTCTTCGCCGTCGCCGTCACTTCGCAGCCCATTCCGCCACTGCCTGGAATCGCCGAGACCGTGTAGGTCATGTCACGCGACTGCAGGTCGGTAAATGTCGACCCGTCCGTGACCATGTACTGCAACGTCTCGACGTTCGTGTTGTCGACCGTCGGGTAGTAGACGTCGCTGAGTTCCCCGTTCGCGACCGTAAACCAGACCTTCGACGTCGTGTTGCGTGCCGTCCCGATGCAGTCCTTGCGGGCCAGGTCGAAATGCGACAGCGCGCCTGGCCCGTCCGGCGCCGTCTGCGAGCTGAGCGAAGCGCTCGACGCCGACGACAGCAGCCCCACTGCCGCCAGCATGGCCACCACCGCCGCAGGACGTATGCCCACCATCGAGCCCCCTCGAGATCGGTCCGAAGCGCGTCGCCGAACCATACGACAACCATCCCGAAGAGGCAAGCGCGCCACCCCAAAACGACCTCCCTCCTTCACGCTCTTGTCGCCGGGACGCGGCCGATGTTTGCGGCCTCGTCGAAGAGGTGTGAGTCACGCGTCGATTCACTTGGATATCTCCGAATGAGCAGCCGGATTGTGGTTGTGCCCATTGCGTGACGGCTCCGAGCCCGGTTCGCCGGTACGACGTGCGGGATCGGCAACAGTTGACCCCCTGATTGCATGGCAGGCGGCCAAGGCCGTAGCAGCCTTTTCGGCGTCGAGGGAACGCTCGTTGTGGGTACGGGTGCAACGACCTCAACGAACATCGCGCACTTCAACTCGCAGTACGCCCAGGCCATATCCGACTGGAACCGCAGCGTACGGCTGACAAGATCGCACTGACGGACGCATCCCAAAACCGCTCCGGTGGTTTGCCGCGGCCTGCCGGGCGTCCGCTTGCGCCCGCTTGAACCTGCTCTCTGCTAGCCGCTAATTCTTTCGCAGGCGGAGCCTCCAGGCGTAATACTCGCGGAACGCGGACGGCACGGTAGCCATGCGGTGTGCGAGGTGAAGCACCGCGTCCCAGTAGAGAGGCGAGAGGTTGTAATGCCCGAGGGCCGCCCGCTCATTCGTGCGGCCACCGTTTGCTGCAAGCAGGTTCGCAGCGGCAAGGATCGCGGCGTGCGGGCTGTAGACGTCCCCGCCCATCCCGTACTCCCGCCACGTCGCGGGCTCGAACTGCATCGGGCCCTGCGCATCCGCCTCAGCCGTCGTTCGAGCTCGCCCAAAATCGCTCTCGACGAAGTTGATCGCCGCCAGCAGTTCCCAGCGCACACCAAAGCGCCGTTGGGCGCCCCGATAGAAGGAGAGAAGCTTGCCCGCGTGCAACGCGGCACCAACGCTCACCCCGCCCACCTGAGGTGGACTTGCGGCCGAGAGCGCGTCGAGGTCGCGGCGGGCGTCGAGGTCGTCGCGCTCGGCGGGCGCGAGCCTCAACACCGCCGCCGTTTCCTTCGCGTCGCGCGCGATCGAGTCGATCACCAGCTGCCGGTCCCGGGCGGCCGTGACGAACCTCGCGCCCGACGAGGTCCGTAACGTTTGCTCGTCGAGGTGAAGGTGACGGACGATCGCTGGTGGGCTCTGCATCGAGAAAGCTCGCCGATGAATAGATCGACGTCATTGTGACGACGCCCCGCGGTAGAAGGAGCGTACGGAGGCGGTGAGGCCTGAAGCTTCGAGAGTTCAGCGACGGGCGTCGCGCGACCGTGTCTTTCAGGTGACCTTGATCAGACCTTTCATTCCGCCGGCTGCGTGGCCGGGTGGGAGTTATCGCTCGTGTTGGACGGGCGGCCCCGCGGACGGCCCAGGGCGCTTGTTTCGGGTCGTGATAGCGCGGGAGAAGCTTCGCTGGGCGTTTTCGTCGAGGTAGATGATGATTGGGCCGTGGACGAGAAGTCCTTCGGGTGCACGTTCTTTGATCAACGTGGGCAGTAGGTCGTTCGCGAGCCATTCTCGTCCGACAGCTACGGCGCAATGGGCGTTGATCCGGTAGAGGTCGTCGTCGAGCGTTTCGGTTTCAACGAGTTCGGGGCGTTGCACAAAGCGAGTCATGCCGAAGGGGACGATCTCGGCGATCTGTTTGAGGAGTTCTTCGCCGGGTTTGAGTTTGGTGGTGAAGAACTCGATTTCGACGTCGCGGTAGCCGCGAGGGATCACACGAAGCGCGTTGACTTGCGAGTTGGCGACGTGAACCGTTTCGCCGGTGACGCTGCGGATGGTGAGGGCACGCAATGAGACGGCTTCGACGACGCCTTGGACATGGAGGGTGTCGATCGCGACCGTGTCGCCGATCCGGAACCATCCTTCGAAGAACATCAGCAGTCCGGCGATCACGTCGGTCAGGAACCGCTGGGCGGCGAAAGCGATCACGATCGCGAGGAAGGAGGCGCCGACGATGGTCTGCAGCCGCTGTGCGCCTGCGATCGTTGCGAGCGAGAGCACGAAGGCGAAGGCGAAGGCGAGATAGCCGATGCTGGTCTGAATCAACGCGATCGCGGTCTCGCGCTGACGGATGCCGCTGATCACACCCGTGTCCGACACCGCGCCAGCAGCAGAGCGGCGGCGCTCGCTTCGGTCCACGATGAATGTCGCGATCCGCTTGGCGATCCGGCTGACAAGCCACGCGAGCAGGAAGAGCGCAACGATCACGATCAGGACCGCAAATAACCGCCCGAGACCGGCGTGACGATCGAGTTGATCGACGACGGTTTTCACGGCTCACGAAGACGTTGGTCCCTCATCTCGCAATCATTCCTTCTCACGAGCCCGCTCCGGCGGAAGAGGCTCGGGCCGCCCTCTCTCGCACCCTCACATCACAGCTACGGCGGGTCGCTGAGGCTGGTCAGCAGCATGCTCCCGATCGTTGTCCTGAAGCTCGCCTCGACCGGTTGGCGGATGATCCGCTACTACACGAACGACCCCGGCTACCGGTGGGATCGGCCGCCTCGCCCCTTCCTCCGAGGGATCGCGCCGCTCGTCGCCGGCTCGACCGTCGCGCTTTTCGGAAGTGGCGTCGGGCTGATCATCGCCGGCCCACCTCCCACCTCTGCCATCCACTCAGCTAGCTTCGCCTTGTTCGTGGTCATCGTCGGCGCGCATGCGCTCGCGCACCTCCCCAAGCTCCGCAGGTTCGCGTTCGCCGACTGGATGCGCGGCCGTGGGCAGGGGCACGCGCTCCGCCGCGGCGTCGTGGCCTTGGCCCTCGTTAGCGGAGGGGCGTTTGCGATTGGGGCGCTGGAGACACTCGGTCCATGGACGAATGTGATGCACCACCACTTCGGCGGCTGACGCCGGTTACAAGCCGACTACGCAAAGCCAACGCGACCAGGACGACGATCAAAGCACTGCGCCAGAAATCGACTTGAACCCTCGCGGGTCGAGGCGCGTTCACCGCGATCTCATCTCCGTTCTGCCAGCCTGTCGAGAGCATGCGGCACATCGGTTCCCAGCGCTCGGCGAGGTGGACGCGGATAACGCTCCCCTCGCTGGGCTGGAGGAGTTGACGCTGTCTGGCCGAGGCTCATTCTCTCCGTGCCTCTGCGTGCTGTCGGCTCCGGAGGCCCGGGCTCCGAGTTGAGCGCACCCGAGCGCCCGGACGGGGCAGCGGCAGAAGGGACAAGGGAGCGATTCGACCCGGCCGGTAACGAGCGTCTGACGGCAATCGTCGGAATCGCTCTCCTCATCCTGACCGTGGTCGAGTTCGCGACGATCCCGCTCGGCGTGCACCGGTTCATGTCGCTCCATGTGTTCGTCGGGTTCGTGCTGATCCCGCCGATCGTCTTGAAGCTCGCGAGCACCGGCTGGCGATTCGCCAGGTACTACAGGGGGACAAGCGCGTACGTGGCGCAAGGGCCACCTCGACTCCCCATGCGGCTTCTCGCTCCATTCTTGGTCGCCGCCACAATCATCCTCTTCGCAAGCGGTGTCGCGATGGGAGTTCTCCACGGGCAGCCCCTCAACGTCGCCCGGCGGCTACACGGGCCGACTTCCGTGATCTGGCTTGTACTCGTCGGCGTCCACGTGCTCGTCTACTTGCAACGCGCACTGACCAGCAGTGCAAAAGACGCAACCGCCTTTCGACGCGCGTTGCGCGGCGCGAGAGTGCGTGCATACCTACTTGCAACGGCGATCCTCTCAGGCCTAGTACTCGGGATCGCAACGGTGCCCGTCCAACACCACTGGGTCAACCTGCGGCGAGCCCACCACCGCGACCGCAACGCAACAGCTTCGACGTCGCGAGCCTCTGCAGCTACGAAGAAGCACCCCGACGGCGCCAATTAAACGACCTAGAGATTCGAGTCAAACCGGGTCACCGACGGCGTCCAGCCGAACTGATGACCCGCCGTTCAGCGCAGCTGGGGTTCGCCCCTCAGCCAACACGGACATTGAGGTGAGCACGGGCTTGGCGCTTGGTGCGCTGCTCCTGGTTCCTGGTTAGAGCGAACACCGTGGCAAGGCCGATCTCTCTCAGCCGATCACGTTGGCCGACCGGCCGTCAAGGCGTCGCTGAAAGAGAGCGGCGTTATCTCACGGACGCGATGTCGGCGTGTACAACGAATGTCGCGATATCCCGGATCTGCGTCCTCGTCAGACGCCTCCTAAAGGCTGGCATGACTCCTCCGCCGTTGGTGATTTGTGTGAGGACGAGTCCATACGGCGGCGTGAACTGGTCGAGGCTCGGACCCATTGTTCCATGTGTCCCAGCGGGCTTCATGGTGTGGCACGCGCCGCAGCCGACGCTGATGAACAACTTCCTGCCGAGGGCCAGGCTCATGTGAGCTGGACGCGTGACCGTACGGACGCTTTCGGCCAACGAGGGCCCAAGCCCTGTCGCAACAGCGATAGCGAGGGCTGCGAGGGCCAACGACCTAGGGTGGCTCATCCGCCGGCGGGTGCGATCCATCCCATCTGTTCAATGCGGGCTGTCATGGTGAGATGACGATGAAGCGCTTGAGGCGGCCACTCCTCACGAGAGGGTGACCCCGGCCGGCCCGCCCCAACGCTTACGACGCGCCTCCGAGGCGCTCTAGGGCATCTTTCATTCGACGTCGCACGAAATGTGAGGACAGGCCGGACTGTGGCGGGACGAAGATTCAAACGGCTCTCAACGCCTCGAAGGCTCGAGCCGTCAGCGGAAGAGCTTGGATCGCGGCGGGGGGCGACGCACGGCGCGAACGCTGCGTCCCCTTGTGAGGCGCTGATCGCCTGGCGCGCTTCGACTAGAAGAGCTTCGTTAGGTCGAAATCTCAAGCGATCCCCGCTCTTGAAACCTGAAAACGAACCGGCCGGGAACCGACGACAGGCCAGTGAGGCGCTGCCGACCATCTTTCGTTCGATCCGGCACGCAAGAGTGACTGAAAGACCAATCGCCACGCGGCGAAGATTCAAACGGCTCTCAACCGCGGGCCTCGCAGGCTACCGAGACAGCCGGAATGGGCACCAGTGCCCAAACTGTTCCTCCGGTAACGGCCTCCGAGGAGGTTGCCCCCGTACGAAAAAAGCCCCGCTTAGCAGGGCTTTCGTCTCATGGGCGGTACTGGGCTCGAACCAGTGACCCCCAGCTTGTCGAGCTGGTGCTCTCCCAACTGAGCTAACCGCCCCGGTCGCCCGGGAGTTTAGCTGACGAGGTGTCGCGGGCTCCGGACCGGCGTTCGCTTGCGGTGGCTTGTCGACGCAGCAATCGAAGACAGCGCGCTCTCCTCGACGGTCTCCGGAACGCCGGGCCGGTCGGCACCCGTTTGACCCGCGGTGGCGGCGCTCAGTATGGTTGGCTGTTCTGCCTGGGCATGGCGCCCGGCTCGCGGCGTCGTCGCCGCTCCTGTCGAAGCCGACACCACACCTGTCAATCACGGGGATTTGGGGGAGCGAACGCACATGCGCGATGTCTGGCTGTACGCGCCAAGGAACGACATGACCAGGAACGTGGGAGCGGCGCTGGTCGAGCTCGGCTACCGGCCGCGGTTCGTGACCGGAGGCGCCGGGATCGTCCCGAGCGGAGACGGATCTCGCGTCACGCCGCCGGAGTTCGCACTCGTCGTCTCCGCGCCGGCATGCGAACTCGAGGTCGAGCTCGTCGGCCAGCTCGACGGTGCGGCCGAGCTCCAGGACGCGCCGGTACTGCTCGCGGTCGAACCGGAGCACCTGCGCGCTGCAGCCGGGCTCGCCCTGACCCACGAGGTTCTCGTGACGCCGTTCTCGGCCGAAGAGCTACGGATGCGCATCGCGCGGGCGACGGGACACTTGGAGGCACAGACCGAGCGCGACATCATCCGTGCCGGCTCGCTCGAGCTGAACCTCGCGACGTACGGCGTCGCCGTCGACCGCCGGCCGGTCGGGCTCCGATACATGGAGTACCAGCTGCTGAAGTTCTTGATGACCCACCCGAACCGGGTGTTCGCGCGCGAGGCCCTGCTCTCGCGGGTATGGGGCTACGACTACTACGGCGGCGCTCGGACGGTCGACGTTCACGTGCGCCGCCTACGTGCGAAGCTCGAGGCGCACGCGCCGCGGATCCAGACGGTGAGGAGCGTCGGCTACCTGTTCGACGCCGGCGAGACGCTTCGCACCGCCGCCGCCTAGCCGGCATCGCGCCCGTAGACTGGCCGCGATGTCGATCGTCGTCGTCAACGCCGTGACCGTGACCGAGGACGGCCGGGCGGAGTTCGAGAAGCGGTTCGCAGCACGCGCCGGGACCGTGTCGCAGGCGCCGGGATTCGAGGCGTTCGAGCTTCTCAAGCAGTCCGAGGGCGGGCGCTACCTCGTCTATACACGGTGGGCGTCGGAAGACGACTTCAAGGCCTGGATGCGCTCGGCGCAGTTCTCCTCGGCACACGCCCAGCATGCGGAACGCGGGCCGCTCGACGCCGAGAGCGAGATCTGGCGCTTCGAGGTGCTCGAAGCCGAGTACGGCGCGGCCTAGGTTACGGCCCCTGCCTGACGTCTGCGACGAGCTCGGCGTGATCGCTCGCGAGGAGCACGGCCGCCCGGGAGCGCGACGCGTTCCAGCCCAGGAGTCCGCCGTCCGCGTCGTGCCGCGCAAGCAGCGCTTCTGCAATCTGTGCCCGTAGAGCCGGCTCGAGGGACGGAAGCCGGGCGAGGAGTGTCGGCACCGCGTCGTCGCTGAGACCTGCGACGTAGGTTGCATCGAGGTGCGGCCGAGACAGGTTCGTCCGTGCGATCAGCGCGCCGGCGTGAAGCCCGGCGCGGCGGACAGCAGAAGGCTCTTGAACACCGCGTCGGCCGCGACGAACAGCGAGCCGAACACGAGCACGAGCGGCACTGCGATCGCGAGGCCGCGGCCGACGGCGGTCGCCTTCCGCCCGCGGGCGTGCCGGCCAAGCTCCTTCCACGGCACGTCGTACTGCATCAGCGCGATTGCGCCACCGAAACTCGCAGCGCCGGCCGAGGCGGCGCCGGAGACATAGTCGGAGACCTCGGCGGCCCCGACGCGCGGAGCAGTCCGGCGAAGCGCTCCGAGTGCGATCGCGCCTGCGATCGCAAGCAGGTTCGCAGCGACGAGGAGCGGAGAGGCATGCCAGGCAAGGGGCGCCGCGAAGACCACGAGCGGGAGCGCCATCACCCGGCGTCCTTGATGCAGAGGCACGCGACCCAGCCGAAGGAGAAGCGCAAGGACACCGACGAACGCGAGCGCAAAGAGCACCGCGTTGAGCCCGAGAGGACGGTGCTCGAACACCACGTCGGCGACGAGCCCGAGCGCGAGCCCGCTTGCCACGAGGCCGATCGCCAGGTTCTGGCGCTGCGTCATGCCGGCCAACGCCAATCGCCGGATTTGAGCAACCTGTAAGCGCTCGGCGAAGCGGCCCGGTACCGTCTGCGACGAGGTTCTAGTCGACACTGCCGGCAGAAGGGACGAGAACTCATGCCCGAACTGAAGCTCGGCAAGCTCCCGGCGACGCCCGACACGCGTGACCTGCTCTTCGCCCGGTACGCGAAGCCGGCCAACCTCCCCAAGCCGCCTGCGCAGTTCGGGCACGAGACATTGTTCCCGCCCAAAGCCTGGGGCATGCTCGGAAACGACGAGTGGGGCGACTGCGCGCTCGCCGGGCCGGCGCACGAGACTATGTTGCTGACGAAAGAGGGGCAGCATCCCGTGGCGTTCACGACGGCCGGCGTCCTGAGCGACTATTCGGCCGTCACCGGCTTCAAGGCGAGCGCAGGGCCTCCGGATCAGAACCCGACCGACAAGGGCGCCTCGGTCCGCGACGTTTTCGGTTACCGCCGCAAGACGGGCATGCTCGACGCGCTCGGAAAGCGGCACAAGATCGGCGCTTACCTGGCGCTCGACAAGACCGACCTCGCCGAGGTCTACCAGGCGATGTACCTCTTCCAGGTCATCGGGATCGGGTTCGTGTTCCCGGAAAGCGCGATGACCCAGTTCAACGAGGGGAAACCATGGGACGTCGTGCCGGGGGCGACCGTCAAGGGCGGCCACTACGTCTGCGCGATCGGAAAGCGGGCGAACCTCGAGGTGGTGACGTGGGGTGCGCTGCAGCAGATGACCGAGCGCTTCTTCGACACCTACTGCGACGAGGCGTGGACCTACGTCTCGGACGAGCAGCTCCGCAACGGCCACGACCCCGAGGGCTTCGATCTCGCCCAGCTGAAAGCAGACCTGGCGGCGCTCGAGGCGGCGCAGACCTAGGCTAGATCCGCTCGAGCGGTGCGTACTCGAGCATCAGCCGCTTCTCGGACCCATCCTCGAAGCGCACCGTGACGACGCCGTCGGCCTCAATCTTCGTGACGATGCCGACACCGAGTGAGCCGTGGCGGACGCTGTCGCCGGTCGAGAGCGAGGGCACCTCCGCCCTCGGCGCGACCGAACGGGAGGCGGCGGGCGATCCGTAGCCCGACCACGACGCCGGCCGCAGCCGCTCGCGCTCGACGCCGTCCTCGGGCAACTCGTCCAGGAAGCGCGACGGCAGGTTCGCCTCGCTGCGGCCGTAGAGGGAACGGCGCGAAGCGTGCAGCATCGTCAGCCGCTCCTTCGCGCGGGTCATCCCGACGTAACAGAGCCGCCGCTCCTCCTCCAGCGAGTTCTCCTCGAGCGAGCGCGAGTGCGGGAAGATCCCCTCCTCGAGCCCGAGCATGAAGACCGCTCGGTACTCGAGCCCTTTCGCGTTGTGCAGCGTCATCAGCGTGACCTGGCCCCCGCCCTCGTCGTCGCGCAGCGCGTCCTGGTCGGAGTAGAGCGAGATCTCCTGCAGGAAGCTCGAGAGCGACGGCTCGCTCACGGACTCCTCGTACTCGCGGGCGACGCCGACGAGCTCCTCGAGGTTCTCGATCTTCCCCTCGGCCTCCCATTTCGGAAGGGTCGTGAGCAGGTATTCGGGGTAGCCGGTCCGTTCGATCAGCTGCTCGAGCAGCGCGGCGATCGAAAGCTCCTGCGCCGAGGACATGAGCGATTGCAGAAGCGTGCGCCAGGCCTGGACGGACCGGAGCGACGCGGTCGCAAGGCCGGCCTCCTCGGCACGGCCGACCGCCTCCCAGAGCGAGATCTCCTCGCCGGCGGCAAGCGCGCTGAGGCGCGCGATCGAGGTATCCCCCACCCCGCGCCGCGGCCGGTTTGCGATCCGCGTCAGCGAGACGGAGTCGTACGGGTTGTCGATCGCCTGGAGGTAGGCGATCGCGTCCTTGATCTCGGCGCGCTCGTAGAAGCGCGGCCCCCCGATCACCTGGTAGGCGACGCCCTGCCGGACGAGGACGTCTTCGAGCACACGGCTCTGGGCGTTCGTGCGGTAGACGACCGCGACCTCCCCGAGGCTGAGCCCGTACTCGAGGAGCGCCGCGACCTCGGAGGCGACGAACCGCGCCTCGGCATGCTCGTCCTCCACCTCGACCACGCGCACCGGCTCGCCCTCCCCGAGCTCCGACCAGAGGTGCTTCTCCTTGCGCTCGCGGTTGTGCTCGATCACCGTGTTGGCGGCATGAAGAATCGAGTTCGTCGAGCGGTAGTTCTGCTCGAGCGGGATCACGCGCGTCGCGGGAAAGTCACGCTCGAACTCGAGGATGTTGCGGATATCGGCCCCCCTGAACGAATAGACCGACTGATCTGGATCTCCAACGACCATCAGGTTTTTGTGAATGCCGGCAAGGAGTTTCAGCAGCACATACTGAGCGTGGTTCGTGTCCTGGTACTCGTCGACGAGGACGTAGCGGAACGCCTTCGCCCAGCGCTCACGCGCCTCGGGGAAGCGCTGAAGCACCTCGACCGTCAGCATCAGCATGTCGTCGAAGTCGACGGCGTTCTGCGAGAAGAGCTTGCGCTGATAGAGACCGTAGACGTCCGCGACGGTCTGGTCGTAGAAGCTGCCGACGCGGGCCGCGTACTCATCGGGGCCGATCAGCTGGTTCTTCGCGTTCGAGATCTGGCCGTGGATGCCGCGCGGGGTGAAACGCTTCGGATCGCGCTCGAGCTCCTCGAGGCAAGAGCGCACGAGCCGGATCTGGTCCGACTGGTCGTAGATCGTGAAGTTCGAGCGGTAGCCGAGCCGTTCGGCCTCGCGGCGCAGGATGCGGCCGCAGGCAGCGTGGAAGGTCATGATCCAGATCGCCCGCGCACGCGTGCCGACGGCGGCCTCGATCCGCGAGCGCATCTCCGCGGCGGCCTTGTTCGTGAACGTGATCGCGAGGATCTCGTTCGGGTGCACGTCCTGTGAGAGCAGGTAGGCGACCCGGTTCGTGAGCACCCGCGTCTTGCCCGAGCCGGCGCCGGCGACTACGAGGAGCGGGCCCTCCGTGGTCGTCACGGCCTCGCGCTGCGCCTCGTTCAGATCGGCGAGTTGGAGCTCGGTGGCGGTCTGCGGCGGCACCATTCCACCCTAGCGAGGGTCGGCGACGTGGCCGCTCCCCGAGCCGGGCGATCACTGGCAAAGTGCGAATGGTGGGCACAAACGGGGGGAACGAGCTGAGCGGCATCGAGCTCAGAGGGCTTGCGAAATCGTTCGGAGCAGTCCGGGCCGTGCGCGGCATCGATTTCGCGGTGGGGCGCGGCGAGACGGTCGCGCTGCTCGGGCCGAACGGCGCCGGCAAGTCGACGACGATCGACATGCTCCTCGGGCTGCTCGACCCCGACGGCGGCACGGTCTCCGTCTTCGGAATGCCGCCGCGCGCAGCGGTCGATGCCGGCTCGGTGGGCGCCATGCTTCAGACGGGTGCCTTGATCCGCGATCTCAGCGTCCGCGAGCTGGTGTCGATGATGGCGTCGCTCTATCCCCATCCGCTCGCCGTCGACGAGGTCCTCGAGCTCACCGGGATCGCCGACATCGCGAGTCGGCGCACACAGAAGCTCTCGGGCGGCCAGACCCAGCGCGTGCGGTTTGCCGTCGCGCTCGTCAGCAACCCGGAGCTGCTCGTCCTCGACGAGCCGACGGTGGCGATGGACGTCGAGGGACGCCACGGATTCTGGACGACGATGCGCGCATTCGCGGCGCGCGGCAAAACGGTCATCTTCGCGACCCACTACCTCGAGGAGGCAGACGCCTACGCCGACCGGGTCGTGCTGATGGCCAACGGCTCGATCGTCGCCGACGGGCCGCCCAACGAGATCAAGGGGATGGTAGGCACGAAGACGATCCGCGCGACCGTCCCCGATACGCCGCTCGAGGAGCTCGAGAAGCTGCCGGGTGTGGCCCGCGCCGAGCGCCGGGGGGAGTCCGTGCTGCTCGCCTGCACCGACTCGGACGAGGCGATTCGCGCGCTCCTCGCCGCCTACCCGGACGCACGCGACATCGAGATCAGCGGCGCCGGCCTCGAGGAGGCCTTCCTGGCACTCACGGGCGGAGAGGACACCGAGGCCGGATGAACCGCGCGTATCTCCAGTTCGAGCTGCTGCGGACGTTCCGCAACCGCCGCTTCTTTATCTTTTCCCTCGGCTTCCCGATCGTCCTCTACTACCTGATAGCCGGGCCGAACCGGGACGAGACCGACCTGGCGCACACCGGGCTCTCGGCGCCGCTCTACTTCATGGTCGGGTTGACGGCGTTCGGGACGATGAACGCGATGCTCTCGGCGGGCGCCCGGATCTCCGGCGAGCGTGCCGTCGGCTGGAACCGCCAGCTGCGCATCACTCCGCTCACGACCCGGGAGTACTTCCGCGCCAAGGTCACGACCGGGTATGCGATGTCGTGCCTCACGCTGGTTGCCCTGTACGCCGCGGGCATGACGCTCGGTGTCACGCTGACAGGGGGCGAGTGGGTCAGGATGACCGGCCTGATCCTGATCGGGCTGCTCCCGTTCGCGGCGCTCGGGATCGTCTTCGGCCACGTCCTCACGCCCGATTCGATCGGGCCCGCGATGGGCGGGTCGACCGCGCTCCTGTCGATCCTCGGCGGCGTCTTCTTTCCGATCACGAACGGCGTGATGCTGAAGATCGCCGAGGCGCTGCCGTCGTACTGGCTGGTTCAGGCAGGGCATGTCGGGCTCGGCGGCCGGGGCTGGACGACCACGGGCTGGATCGTCGTCGCCGCCTGGACGATCGGCGCCACGGCCCTCGCCCGCTGGGCCTACCGGCGCGACACGCGCCGCGTCTAGTCCTAGGAGGCGACCGCTGCGAGCTCGGGCTCGAGCCACGCGACCGCGGCCGCAACCTGCTTTGCGTCCTCGGACTTGAGGACCACCTCCACCTCGGGCCCTCCGGGTGTGAAGCGCGGATAGGAGCCGATCGAGACGGCCGGCCAACGAACCGTCGCGCTCGAGAGGACGTGGACGATGTCGCTCTCACGCGTCTGGTAGACGCGGCGCCAGGTTGCGATCGGCTTGCCGCCCGAGAGCTCGTGGGCGTAGGCGTCGAACATCGCCTCCATCTCCGAGGGCAGGCCGGGAAGCACCCACACGTTCGCGATCACGAAGCCGGGAGCGCCGCCCTTCGGGTTGCGGAGCGGCCGGCTGCCGGCGGGCAGGAGCGCCCAGCGGGCGGCGTAGTCCGGATGCTTCGGAAAGCGGCTGCGCAGGTCGGCGGCCAGCTCGGGCACCTCCACCTGGTCGACACCGAAGGCGGCCGCGAGGGATTCGCGCGTCAGGTCGTCCGGCGTGCCGCCGAGGCCGCCGGTCACGATCATGTGATCCACCCCCACTCGCTCGCGGTTCACGAAGGCCGCGACCGTCTCGATCTCGTCGGGCACCGACGCGGCGATCGCCACGCGCACGCCGAGCGACTCGAGCCGCTGGGCGAGCCAGGCGGCGTTCGTGTTGACGACGTCCCCCGAGACAACCTCGTTTCCGATCGTGAGCAGCGCCGCACGCATCAACCGAGTATGCGGCATGCGCTCGACTCGGTGCGCCGGCAGACACGACCTGGAGGACTGACGACGTCCGGATGAGCCCCGCCGGCGATGCGCTATTCTCGGCGGGCCGGGCACATATTCCCGGCCGGTGTGAATCCAGCGAAGCCGGTGCGAACCCGGCGCTGTCCCGCAACTGCGATGCCCCGTCTCGGTCGAACAGGCCGGCGGGGACGAGCCAGGTCGCCTGAGTCATGCCGACGAACTCAGCCCTCGGAGGAAGGGCGGTTCGAGCGGCAGCGCCGCCGAGCCACCTCCCTCCGCTTCAGAAGCGGAGGTTTTTTATGGCTACACAGCGTTTTTTTCACGGCAGTTTTCTTCACGGCAGGTATCTGTGGGCTCTCGCCCTCCTTGCGCTCTTCGTCGTGCCGCCCGCGGCGGCATCCGCGCCGGCACCGATGGCCCCGACGCGGATCATCTCGCTCTCGCCGACCGCGACCGAGGATCTGTTCGCGATCGGCGCCGGCAAGCAGGTCGTCGCGGTCGACAACCAGTCCGACTACCCGAAGAACGCCCCGGTCACGAAGCTGTCCGGCTACACGCCGAACGCGGAGGCGATCGCCGCCTACACCCCCGACCTCGTGGTCGTCTCCTACAACGGAGGCCACATCGTCCAAGCGCTCGGCAAGCTGAAGATCCCGGTGCTGGTCGAGCCCGGCGCCTCGAATCTCGCCCAGGCCTACGCCCAGATCGTCCAGCTCGGCAAGAGGACCGGGCATTCGGCGGCCGCGGCCAAGGTGGTGGCCGGGATGAAGGCCCGGATCGCCTTGATCGCCAAGTCCGTCCCGCATCCGAGCCCGCCGCTCACGGTCTACCACGAGCTCGGCACGGATCTCTACTCGGCGACGTCGGAGACGTTCATCGGCCGCATCTACTCGCTGCTCGGCCTGAAGGACATCGCCGATGCCGCCGACAAGACCGGCTCCGGCTACCCGCAGCTCTCCGAGGAGTACATCGTGGCGGCCGATCCGAAGCTAATCGTGCTCGCCGACACCGTCTGTTGCGGACAGTCGGTGGCCACGGTGGACAAGCGGCCGGGCTGGGGGACGATCTCGGCCGTGTCCGGGAACGGCGTGCTCGCCATGAACGACGACATCGCCTCGCGCTGGGGCCCGCGGATCGTCGACTTCATGCAGCAGGTGGCGGACAAGGTGAAGGCGCTGGCCGGAAAGTGACGGTCACCGTGCAGCCGGCGGTCGAGGCGGATGCCGTACGCATCCCCTCGCCGCCGCGCGCGGTCTGGCCGATGGCCGGCGCGATCGTCTTCGTGGTCTTCGCCGTGCTGCTCGGTTTGCTCGTCGGCCCGGCGGGGATCGGGACCGGTGCGATCGTCCGGGAGGTCGCCTCGCATGTGCCCCTGCTCGGGATCCGCTCGCACCTCTCCGCGACGGACTCGGCGATCCTCTGGCAGCTCCGGGCGCCGCGCGTCGTGCTCGGACTGCTCGTCGGCGGGATGCTCGCGCTCGCCGGCGGCTCCTACCAGGGCGTGTTCCGGAACCCGCTCGTCGACCCCTACCTGCTCGGCGTCGCGGCGGGCGCCGGGCTCGGTGCCACGATCGCGATCGCCTACGCGCAGGGCGCCGCCGACTCCTGGGATCTCCTGCCGATCGCCGCGTTCGCCGGCGCGCTGGTCGCTGTCGCTCTCGCGTACGCCCTCGGCGCCTCCGCGATGGGTGCCGGCAATCCGGCAGCACTCGTGCTTGCCGGGCTGACGATCGTCGCCTTCCTGACCTCGATCCAGACGTTCATCCAGCAGCAGCACGCCCAGACACTCCAGGAGATCTACAGCTGGATCCTCGGCAGCCTCGACACCGCGGGCTGGCACCAGGTGGTGCTGGCCCTGCCCTATGTGGCGATCGCCTCCACCGTGATCCTGCTGCACCGGCGCGTGCTCGACGTGCTGGCGGTGGGCGACGAGGAGGCGGCTACGCTCGGGGTCAACGTGCGTCGCGTCCGGCTGACCATCGTCATCTCCGCCACGATCGGCACCGCCGCCGTGGTCGCCGTCAGCGGGCTGATCGGCTTCGTCGGAATCATCGTCCCGCACTTCGTCCGGCTCGCGATCGGGACGAGCTACCGGATCGTACTGCCGCTCTCGCTCCTGCTCGGCGGGGGCTTCCTCGTGCTCTGCGACGTGATCGCGCGGACGATCGTCTCGCCGGCCGAGCTACCGATCGGCGTGGTCACGGCGTTCTTCGGCGCTCCGTTCTTCGCGGTCGTCCTTCGCTCGAGCAGGACGTTCCGTTGACCGCGGTCGTCCTCGACTCGCTCTCGGTCACGCTCGGCTCGGCCCGGGTGCTGGAGGACGTCACGACGGCGATCGCCCCGGGCGAATGGGTGGCGCTGATCGGGCCGAATGGAGCCGGGAAGAGCACGCTCCTCCGCGCGACTGCGGGCCTGATCCGCTACCAAGGCTCCGTCTCGCTCGACGGTGCCGAGGTGGGCTCGCTCGCCCGCCGGGAGGTTGCGCGCCGGCTCGCGTTCGTGCCGCAGGCACCTCTGCTCCCGCCCGGGATGCGCGTCGACGAATACGTGCTGCTCGGCCGCACCGCCCACCTCGGCCCGTTCGGCGCCGAGAGCCCCGGCGACCTCGTCGCGGCCGGGCGAGCGCTCGCCCGGCTCGACCTCGGGTCGCTCGCCCACCGGCGGCTCCAGACGCTGAGCGGCGGCGAGCAGCAGCGGGCCGTCCTCTGCCGCGCGCTGACCCAGGATGCGCCGCTGCTCCTCCTCGACGAGCCGACCACCTCCCTCGACATCGGCCGCCAGCAACAGGCGCTCGAGCTGGTGGCGACCCTGCGCGAGCATGGCGAGCTGACCGTCCTCTGCGCGATGCACGACATCACGCTGGCAGCGCAGTACGCCGACCGGCTGCTCGTGCTCTCGAACGGCCGCCTCGTCGCCTCGGGCCGCCCCGAGGAGATCGCGACCGCCGAGCTCATCTCCGAGCACTACGGCGCGAGCGTCCGGGTCGTCGGCGAGGGCGACACGCTCGCCGTGATCCCGATGCGGCGGAGCTGATGGCGGCGGTCGCGATCGACCTCGACGGCGTGCTCGGCGACACGCGTCCGCTGTACGAGGCCTGGCTCGCGGACGTCTCGAGGCGTGCGCACGTCGATCCGGCGAGACTCGAGGAGGAGCTGCCGAACTGGCGCGCCCTGCTCGAGCGGTTCGTCGAGGATCACGCGCCCGTCTACCTGCGGCCGAATGCCCAGGCGACCGCGGCGCTGCGGCGGCTTCAGGCAGAAGGCGTTCGCATCGGCGTCTTCACCGATGCGCCCGAGGAGCTCGCCCGTGAGGCGATCGCGCATCTCGGCGCCGCCCGGAGAATCGAGGCGCTCGAAGCCGGCCCCGGGGCACTCGAACGACTACTCGAGCGGCTCGGCCCGGACACGCGCACCGTCCGCTCGCTTCAGGACCTGTAGATGTCGAGCACCCCGGTCGTCTGGTGCTCGAGGAAGCTCCCCTCGGCGGTCACGATCATGCCGTCGACGACGATCGGGCTCTGCCAGTGGGCCTCGCCGACGGGCAGGCGGCCGACAAGCTTGCCAGTGGTCGGGCGATAGACGTTGATCTCGCCGCTCGTCTGGACGTAGAGCAGACCGCCGGCGACGACCGGGCTCGTGCCCGCGGTGCCGTTCGACCAGACCGGGTGGAGGCGGCCGCCCTGGAGCCGCCAGGCCGCGGTGCCGGCGTCCGAGGCGACGAAGACCCAGGTTCCCTTCCACGTCGCCGGCTCCGAGAAGAGGTCGGTGTGTCCGGGCACCTCGACCGTCTGGAGCTCACCTCCGGTCGCAGGAGTCACTCCGGCGAGCCGCGAGAGCTGCAGCAACCGAAGATCGCCGTCCTTGCCGCCCTGGACGAAGTATCCGCCGGCCAGGAGCGCGGGCGCGGACGAGCCGAGGTCGAGATCCTCGTCGTTCAGCTGCGCCTGGGTGGCCGGTGTCCAGTGCTTCAGCATCCGTTTCGCGTCGGGTGAGAGAACGACGACACTGTCACCCCAGTCGGTCTTCCCGTCGAACGGCGCGTTCCCGGTCGCCAGGAGCAGATCCCCGGTGCCCGGATCGACGACCGGCGCCGAACGCCCCCAGATCGCCGAGTCGCTCGCGGAACAGCTCGACGGCTGGATGATCGTATGGCGGTTCGAGCAGAGCGAGTTCCAGATCCCGACGAGCTTGCCGGTGGCCGAGCTCAGTGTGACCACGTGGCCCTGATAGGGCGGTGCATCGCCGATGTAGCCGTCGGTCGCCGCGATCACGAGGCCGTTTGCGAAGTTGAGTGCCGAGCCGAGCTTCTCGTGCGTCGGATCGCGGGTGATCGAGGTCGCCCAGAGCACGCGCCCGTCGGCAACCGAGAGCTTGCGGATCGAGCCGTCCGGCGCCCCCGCGTAGATCGCCGTCCGACCCGGGTCGGCCACCGGCGTCATCGTCGTCACCTGCGCCGAGCCGGCGTAGCTCGAGTAGCCCGGCGGGGTGAAGCGCCAGAGCACCCTGCCGCTGCCGGCGTCGATCGCCAGCGTGATCCCGTAGGTGGTCGTGACGAACAGGGCGTTTCGCTGCCGGCCGCCGATCTCGACGCCATGGAGGTAGATCGCCGAGGAGTCGACCGTGCCGGGGATCGTGATCTGCTGGCGCCGCAGGCCGGCGAGGTTCGCCGCCGTGATCCCGGTAGAGGCAGGCCCGACGTCATGGCGAGCCGGGGTGAAGCCGAAGACGGGCCAGTCCGTGCCGCCGTTCGCCGCCCCCACACCGCCGGCCGTCAGCAGGCATGCGACCGCAGCCAGGAGCGCAGCAGCCCCGAGGCGTCCGCTCAGCTCAGGGCTGGCGGACGAGGATCTTTCGGAGCTCGTCTTCCTTCCCCGGCTCGAGGATCACGAGCACGGAGTCGCCGGGCTCGAGCTGCATCGACCCGTCGGGCGCCTCTGCCTTCCCGTTGCGGCCGACGGAGATCACGCGCGTCCCTTCGGGCAGCTCGACCTCACGGATCGTCTTGCCTGCGCAAGCGGCATCCGGATCGACCATGATCTCGACGATCTCGAGGTTCTCCTTGCGCAGCTCGAGCAGGTGGATCAGGCCGTGCTCGGGTACCTCGTGCTCGATCAGGCCCATGATCGACGCGGTGGCCGAAACGGTGGGGCTGATCCCGAGGAGGTCGAAGTACGGCTGGTTGCGCGGGTCGTTGACGCGGGCGATCGTCGTCTCGACGCCGTAGCCGTCGCGGGCGAGCTGGCAGATCACGATGTTGTCCTCGTCGTCGCCGGTTACGGCTACGACGACGTCGGGGGGCCGCTTGATCCCGGCACGTTCGAGCACGAAGATCTCGGTCGCGTCGCCGCGATGCACCTGGTGCTCGAGCTCGGCCTCGAGCTGGTCGAACCGGCCCGGGCGCTGCTCGATCAGCGTCACCTCGTGACCGTCCCGGATCAATGCCCGCGCAAGGTTGGAGCCGACCTTGCCGCCGCCTGCGATCAGTAAATACATGAGTTAGGCGAGAGCGCCTTCGACCGCACGTACCGCATTGGTGAGCGTCTCGATCGCGCTCTGGGTCGGGCAGACGACGTCCAGGCCGCGCGAGCGGTAGAACTCCGCGCGCGCCGGATCGAGGATGCGGACGATCACCGAGCGCACCCCGAAGCTCTTCTGGGCCATCTGGCCGATCACGATGTTCGAGTTGTCGCCGTCGGTCGTGACCACAACCGCGTCCGCATCAGCCATCCCCGCCCGCTTCAGGAGCGTGATGTCGATTCCCTGACCGACATGGAACTCCCCGCCCCAGTCGTCGCCGAGTCGCCCGAGCGCATCCTCGCGCTCGTCGATCACGCTGACCTCCCAGCCGACGGAGCGCAGCTGCAGCGCAACGGCGCTACCCACACGGCCGCAACCGATCACAAGGACCTTCACGCGGGCCAGCGTAGCTCAGGCATGGTGCGGGGCGATCAACCAAGCACGGCTTCCTCGTCGAGCACCCGCTGGGGGAACGCGACGATCAGCACCTCGCACGGCGCGTGACGGAGGACGAAGTCGACCGTCGGGGAGAAGAAACGCGACTGGCGGCGCCAGCGGGGCGAGGAGCCGAGGACGATCAGATCGGCGTTCGTCTGGCTGGCGTAGTCGACGATCGCCCGCCCGATCGCCCGGCTTCGCACGGTCGCAGACTTCACCTCGACCCCGAGCTCGGCGCCGAGCGCAACGGCTTCGGTGAGCGACGCGTCGGCCCTGGCGTCCGCGACGGCCATGTCGGCGTCGAGATGGAGATCGAGCGGGACGCAGACGACGTGGAGCGCCTCCACGGTCGCCCGGTGCTCCGCGGCGAGCTTCACCGCGGTCGCAGCCATCTCCTCGCCGATCACGCCGAGCTTCATCGGCACGAGCACGCGGCGGAAGCGCGGCACGTCCTCGAAACGGACGGTGTCGGGAGCCGTCACCCGCGCGGTCAGGCGCTCTCCGTGCGAGCGGCGAACGGCGACGAAGACGATCACGCCGACGAGGAGCCAGGCCGGGCCGCCGTACCGCGCGCCCGGATGGGTCACGATCGCGATGATCCAGATCGCAAAGGTGAGGATCGCGCCGGCGATCGCCGGCACCGGGATTTCGGCCCCGCGGATCGTGATGTTGAGCGGCGTCCGGTAGGGCCTCGGCAGATCGGGCGCGGTGACGCGCAGCTTGATCACGGCGATCTGGGTCGCCGTGAAGGCGAGGAGCACCCCGAACGAGAACATGCTCGCGAGGAACGCGACGTCGTGATGCAGGAAGGCCGAGGCGATCACGATCGCGCTCGAGATCGAGACGACCGCGATGATCGCCTGTGGCGAGACAAGCGTGCGCCGGTGCAGGCGGCCGAAGGCGCGAGGCAGCTGGCCGTGCTCCCCGAGCGAGTAGGCGAGCCGGCAGAACCCCGAGATCGAGGTCGTGACCGACGCGAGCAGGATCAGCGCTCCGCTCGTGCCGACGAAAAAGCGGATGACGTTGCCGAGTGTCTGGTTCGTGTGGGCACGGATCTGGTCGGCGACGCCGACGAGCGGCGAGCGCAGCCACACCGTTCCGAGCTCCGTGTGCGGGCCGGGGAACGCCGAGAGCGCGACGATCGCGATCGCGACGTAGGCCGTGACGACGGTCCCGATCGCGAGGAAGAGTGCGCGCGGCAGGTCGACGCCGGGACGGCGCGCCTCCTCCGCCAGGTTCGCCACGGTCTCGAGCCCCGTGAAGGCGAGCATCGCGAGCGGGATCGCGAACACGAGCGAGCTGACGGTGGGCGCGGTGCCGAGCGAGGTTCCCTTCAGCACGGAGCCGGGCGAGACGAGCAGCGCGACGCCGAAGGCGATCAGCACGAGCTGCGTGATCACGTCGAGCGCCGGCACGATCGTCCCGAGCGTGTAGAGCGACGGCCGCCGCACCAGGCGAACCGCACCGACGCCGACGATCGCGATGACCCCGACGACGACATCCCACGGGTTGCGATCGAGGGCGCTGATCCCGAACGCACCGGCGATGTAGTGCGGCACGAAGAGCGCGGACAAGGCGATCACGATCAGGTAGTCGAGGAACAGCACCCACCCGGTCATGAAGCCGGCCCAGTCGTTGTAGGCGCGGCGGACGAAGGTGGCGGCGCCGCCGGTCTCCGGCAACGCCGAGGTCGCCTCGGCATAAGAGAGCGCGACGAGCAGGAAGACGAGCCCGACGCCGAGCAGCACGAACGGCGTGAAGCCGACGGCGTGGAGCGCGATGATCCCGAGCGCGAAGTAGATCGACGAGGCGATCTCGCCGTAGGCGACCGAGTAGAGCGAGCGCGCGTCGAGCTCGCGGCGCAGGCCGGGAAGTTTCCGCGCCATCTAGCCGAGGCTCCTCACGGGCGGGTGCGCCTCGTGACGTAGAGCCTCCCGGCACCGGCCCCGAGGAACCCGATGCCGAGGATGATCCCGACCTCGCCGCCGCCGAGGACGGCGGTGCGGACGAGAAACGCGACGCCGAGGGCGATCATCACGAGGGAGAGCACGGTGGAGATACCAGAGTGCATCAGGCGGCCCGCTTGCCGGCGGCGATCATCACGCGGCACTCGGCGTTCTTGAGGACGAAGTCGACCGTCTTCCCGAAGATCGCCTTGTGCGGCAGGCGCGGCGCGCCAAGCACGACGATCTCGGCCTGGCGTCGCGCGGCTTCCTCGACGATCGCGCGGCCGGCCTGACGCGCGCGGACGATGCGGTCGATCGTCCGGACACCGTAGGCGGAGGCGGCGAGCCGGGCTTCGTCGAGCAGGCGATCGGCGACGACCTCCTCCGCGTCCATCTCGGCCTCGAGCGGCCGGTCGAGCGGCACGACGATGACCCTGAGCGCGACGATCGTCGCGCCGCGCTCGGCCGCGAGCCGGGCCGCCAGATCGATCGACTCGTGCGACTCCGACCCGGAGACGATCGGGACGAGGATCGTGCGGTACTCGAGCGCGACGGCGGGCCCGAACTGGAGCGGCGCGATCACGGTCTCGCGGAGCGGAAGGCCGAGCCGGCGGCGATAGATGACGTAGAAGACGTAGCCGGCGCCGAGCCAGGCAAAGCCCGCGTAACGCGTCGCCGGGTCCTGGATCACGACCACAAGCCAGGCAAGCCCCGTGCCGATCCCGCCGACGATCGCGAACAGCGGCCAACTGACGCCGCGGAACCGGAAGTTCGGCCGAACTCGGTAGGGATCCTCGACCGGCGGCGGCTTTCGCCGCAACTGGATCACCGAGGCATGCGCGATCGTGAACGAGAGCATCGCCCCGAACGCGTACATCCGGCCGATGAAGTTGACGTTCCCGGGCAGCATGAAGAGGATCGAGAAGAAGCCGGCGAACACGAGCAGCGCCAGCCAGGGCGTCTTGAACTTCGGGTGCAGGCGACGGAAAAGCTCCGGGAGCTGTCGGTGGCTCGACATCGAGTACGTGATCCGCGAGGCCCCGATCACGCCGGCGTTCGTGGCGATGAAGAGGATCGTCGCGGCCAGGACGCCGACGTAGATCTTCGCGGCGGAGAGCACCGCTCCGTGTAGGCCCAGGTTCTCGACCAGGCCGAGCACCGGGTCGTTCTCGAAGCCCTGCGGCGGGGGCAGGCCGAGCTTGGTGACGTAGGCGCCGCTCGCGTCCTTGTACACCGGCAGCGCCGAGAGCGCGACGAGCGGGAGCGTGAAGTAGATCGCGAAGACGGCGATCGCCACGAGCCGGATCGAGCCCGGGATCGTGCGCCGCGGGTCGCGGGCTTCCTCGGCCAGGTTCGAGACGGTCTCGATCCCCGTGTAGGCGATCATCGCGACCGGGATCGCGAGCGCGAACTCCGACCAGGTGGGCGCGATCCCCCAGTGGATGTTCGCCTTCAGGACGTGCGGGCTGAAGACGAGGAAGAACCCGAGGCCGACGAGCAGGAGCTGCGTCGCGAAATCGATCACCGCGAGGCCGACGTTGAGCGCCGCGGCTTCCTTCACCCCGACGATGTTGATCCCGACGAGGACGATCACGACGATGATCCCGCCGATGATGTCCCAGGGATTCGTCTTCAGCGGCGCCCAGAAGATCGAGAGGTAGTGCGGGACGAAGAACGCCGAGATGGCGACGGTGATGATGTAGTTGAGCATCTGCGCCCAGGCGGCCCCGAACGAGACGAGCTCGTTGAAGGCCCGGCGCGCGAAGCTCGACGATCCGCCGGCCTCGGGGTAGAGCACCGTCCCCTCGGCGTAGCTCGCCGCGGTGCAGGCAAAGATCAGGCCGGAGATGACGAAGACGAGCGGCGTGAGGCCGAGCGCGATCGCCGCCGTGACGCCGAGCGCGTAGTAGATCGAGGACCCGACGTTGCCGTAGGCGGTGGCAAAGAGCGCCGGGGTGCCCAGCACGCGCTCGAGCGAATGAGACTGCCTCCGACGTCCCGGCATCAGTTCACGGGTGAAAACCTACGCCTGCGCGACCGAGCTGCTCTTGCGTTCGGCGACGGAGGCATGTGATTCAGGAGGAGTTGTCGACTCGGAATCTGGCGGAGGTGCCGGCTGAGCCGGCACCTCCGTCGCATACCGGAAACGCTCCGCTCCGTTACGAATGTATAGAAACGAGGAGGGGGATGATCAGGATGGCCACGATATTCGTGATCTTGATCATCGGGTTGATCGCGGGGCCGGCGGTGTCCTTGTAGGGGTCGCCGACGGTGTCACCCGTAACCGCAGCGGCATGGGCTTCGGAGCCCTTGCCGCCGTAGAGGCCGTCCTCGATCATCTTCTTGGCGTTGTCCCAGGCACCGCCGCCCGCGGTCATCGAGATCGCGAGGAAGAGCCCGGTCACGATCGTGCCGACGAGCAGCCCGCCGAGCATCCGGATGCTGATGATCCCGACGATGATCGGGAACGCGATCGGGATGATTGCCGGGGCGAGCATCGACTTGATCGCCGAGCCCGTGACGATGTCGATCGCGCGGCCGTACTCGGGCCGCTCGGTGCCCTCCATGATCCCGGGGTGCTCACGGAACTGGCGGCGCACCTCCTCCACGACCTCGCCGCCGACCCGTCCGACCGCCTCCATCGCGAGTGAGGCGAACAGGAACGGCATCAGGCCGCCGATGAAGAGGCCGGCGATCACCCACGGGTCGGAGAGCGAGAAGAACGTCGTGATCCCGTTCTCCTGCAGGCCCGTCGTGTAGGAGTCGAAGAGGACGAGGGCGGCGAGCGCGGCCGAGCCGATCGCATAGCCCTTCGTCACCGCCTTCGTGGTGTTGCCGACCGCATCGAGCTTGTCGGTGACGCCGCGCACGGCTTCCGGCAGATCCGCCATCTCGGCGATGCCGCCGGCGTTGTCGGTGACGGGACCGAAGGCGTCGAGCGCGACGATCAGGCCTGTCATCGAGAGCTGTGCCATTACCGCAACACCGATGCCGTAGAGCCCGGCAAAGTGGTTTGCAACGAGGATCCCGGTCGCGAGCACGACCACGGGCAAGGCTGTCGCCTGCATCCCGATCGCGAGCCCTTCGATGATGTTCGTCGCGTGGCCGGTCTGCGACGCCTTCGCGATCTTCAGGACCGGCGGCCAGCGCGTCCCGGTATAGAACTCGGTGATCGCCACGAGCAGGAAGGTGACGATGAGCCCGACGAGCGCGGAGATGTAGAGATCCCAGAAGTCGAAGCGCGCGTTCTCGAACGCCTTCGTGACCGGGATGAAGCCGGCCGCGGAGATGATCGTCGCCGCGAGCACGGACTTGTAGAGCGCACCGATGATCGCGTTCTCGCCCTTGCCGAGCCGGGCGAAGAAGGTACCGAGCACCGAGGCGATCGCCGAGACGCCGCCGAGGGCCAGCGGGAAGAGGTAGAGCTTGCTGGCCCCGAACGTGGTCTCCGTCCCGAGCAGCATGACCGCGACGGCGGTGACCGCGTAGGTCTCGAACAGGTCGGCCGCCATCCCGGCGCAGTCGCCGACGTTGTCGCCGACGTTGTCGGCGATCACGGCCGCGTTGCGCGGGTCGTCCTCGGGGATCCCGGCCTCGATCTTGCCGACGAGGTCGGCGCCGACGTCGGCGGCCTTCGTGAAGATGCCGCCGCCGAGCCGGGCGAAGACCGAGATCAGCGAGCCGCCGAACGCGAGTCCGACGAGGGCATGGATCGCCTTGGTCGGCGAATCGTTCAGGCCCGCCGTGAGGAACCAGTAGTACCCGGCGACACCGCCGAGCGCGAGCCCGACGACGAGGAGGCCCGTGACCGAGCCCGCCCTGAAGGCAACCTTGAGCGCCGGGGCGACGCCATCGCGGGCCGCCTCAGCGGTTCGGACATTCGAGCGTACGGCGACGTTCATGCCGATGAAGCCGGCGGCCGCCGAGAGTGTCGCCCCGATCAGGAAGCCGAACGCCGTGCCCCAACCGAGCTTGTCGTAGATGCCGATCAGGATGAACGGCACGACCGCCACCCCGGCGATCGTGATGTATTGACGCTTGAGATAGGCGGCCGCTCCCTCCTGCACGGCGCGTGCAATTTCCTGCATGCGCTCGTTGCCGGCGGGTTGCTTGAGGAGCCATGCGGTCAGCCAGAACCCATACCCCACCGCTACTGCCGCGCCGACTAGGCCGACGAGCACCGCATGATGCATGAACCAGTCCATTCGCTTTTGCTCCCTCCAGAGAAAGATCAGCGCCGAGGGTTCGGCGCGGCCGGATTCTACTGAGCCGGAGAGACGGCGTCCGCGTAAGCCAGCTTCAGGTTGACGAGCGCCTGCTCGAAGTCCTTGCGGATGCCGTCGTCGACCTCGCCCTCGAGGAGCGGCAGCAGCGCATCGATCGCGTCGATCGCCTTCTTCGCCTCGGGGGCGTCCTTCATCTCGAGCTTGCCGTAGGCAACCGAGGCGAGAGTCGAGACGGTCGAGAGGATGAGCTGTGCGACCTTTGCCTGGCGGATCGCGTCGAGCATCGCATCGAGCGTCTCGGCCGCCTCGTCGGGGTCGACGTGGTCGTGGTCGTGGTCGTGGTGGTCATGCTCGTGGTCGTGGTCGTGGTCGTGGTCGTCGTCAGCCAATTCGCTCACCGGCCTTTCCCTGTGTCGCCTGACCTTCTGTCGCGTAGATCTGCTCGAGCGTCGCCCCATTCTGCCAGCGCGCCTTCTGGCGCTCCGCCGAGTTCGCCGCCGGGACGGCGAGAAACGGTGCGGCGCCGGTCTCCACGGCGACGGGCCCGACCCACTCGATCAGCGCCTCGAGGCGGGCGCGGGTGGGCACCGGCTCACCGCGGTCGAAGTCGATCAGCTCGCCGGCGAGCCCGTAGCGGATCGCCCGCCAGAAGTTCTCCTCGAGCATGCGGTGCGGGAGGTCGGGGAGCGGCTCTCCCTCGTCGTGGGCTCGGGCACAGCGGGCAGCGAGCGCGTAGGCGAGCGCGGCGAGGCTCTGCGCCTCCGCAACGTCGGGCTGGGCGTCGCAGATCCTGATCTCCACCGTCGGGTAGGCGAGGTGCGGCCTGACGCTCCACCAGAGCTGGGTGTGCTCGGTGATCGAGCGTGTGCGGTAGAGAAACGAGACGTAGTCCTCGAACCCCTGCCAGCCGTCGTAGGGATCGGGGATCCCGCAGCGCGGGAAGGTGCGCGTGAAGATCTGCGTCCGCGCCGAATGCAGCCCGCTGTCGACCTGCTCGACGAACGGCGAGCTCGCCGACAGGGCGAGCAGCTCCGGCAGGAATCGCCGCATCGCGTTGCAGACTGCGATCGCCCGGTCGCCGCCTCGGATCCCGACGTGCACGTGGAGTCCGAAGGTGTTGTTGCGCCAGACCACGTAACGAAGGAGCTCGTCGTTGCGGCGGTAGTGCGGCGTATCGATGATCCGCTGGTCCTGCCAGCGGCTCCAGGGATGGGCGCCCGCTGCGCCGAGTGCGAGCCCGAGGTCGTGCGTGATCGCGGCGAGCTGGGCGCGGCGCTCGACGACGATCGCGGCCGCCTCGGCGAAATCGGCGCACTTGCCGGTACGAACCTCGGCCTCCGACGCGATCAGCTCACCGACGAGATGCGGCTCGAGTGCCGTTCCGGCGGTAGCGGCCTGGACGTCCTCGAAGCGGTTGACCAGGTCGAGGGACTCCGCGTCGAGCAGCGCGAACTCCTCTTCGACCGCGACCGTGAAGTCCGTACCTCCCTCGAAGGCCTCACGCGCTGTCGCGAGTTGCTCGGCGGGAGAAAGGCGCTGTTCCTCACCCATGGGTCGCGAAGGCTACGCGACCGGCGCCAGCAGGCGCGCAGCGACGCCCGCCCACGACCAGCGCTCGACGGCGGTGGCGCGCGCCGAGGCTCGCAGCGCCAGGCGATCGGCCTCGGGGAGCGCCAGCAGCTCGGCGAGCTTTGCGCGCAGATCGGCAGCGTCTCCGGTGGCGAAGGCGCCGAGCCGGCCGAGATGGAGGGGATAGGACTCCTCGAGGCCCGCCGCCACCTCGGCCAGGCCGCTGTGCCGCGCGACGAGGGGCGGACAGCCGCAGGCCGCAGCCTCGGCGGCGACCATGCCGAACGCCTCCGGGAAGATCGAGGGGACGACGGCGGCGTCGGCGAGCGGCAGCAGATGGACGAGATGGCGATGCTCGAGCGGTCCGGTGAAGAGGACACGTTCCGGCGGCAGTGCTGACGCGAGCCGCTCGAGCTCGGCCCGATAGTCACCGAAACCGACGATCACCGCGCGGGCCTCGAGCGAGCCGAGCGCCTCGAGCAGGAGCTGGACGCCCTTGTTCTCGATCAGCTTCCCGAAGTAGACGACGGTCGGCTCGTCGCCGGCGAGAAACCCGGCCAGCCGCTCGGCGTTGCCCTCATCCGGGAGGCGCTCCTCGGCATTCCGCGGGTTCGGAGGGTCGGCCCGGCACTCGGCCAGCAGATCCTCGAGCGCGGCATCCCGATCTTGCGGCACGAATTCGTCGACGTCGACCCCGGGCGGCACCTCGTAGACCGAGTCGAGATGCCCCGTCACCTCTTCGAGCACCTCACGGATGTGCTGCGAGCCGACGAAGACGGCCTCGGCAGCGGCGAGCACCTCGCGCCCCCACCGCTCGAGCTCGGGCCGCCCGCGCATCGAGTACTCGAGCTCCGAGCCGTGCGCCTTGACCCGGAAACGCTCGCCGAGCCCGGCGCCGACGGCGCCGCCCATCAAGACGTGATTCGCGAAGACGAGGTCGGCGGGCAGGAGCCCGCGCAGCGCCGCCACATTCGCGTCGACGTAGGCGCGCCGTTGCTCGGCCGTGAAGTCCTGGAGCAGCCGCGCCTCGAGCCCCTCATAGCGGTCGAGGACGAACACCGGCAGCAGCCCGCCCGGCAGCTCCGGCCGCACGACCGTGGCCACCCCGAGGTCGTACTGATCCGGCGCGCCTTCCTGACAGACGACGACCACGTCGTGGCCGGCGAGACTCCATTCTCTCGCGAGAGATCGCGTGTAGACGTTCGAACCCGTGCCGCCGAGCAGGTAACCGTGCCAGAGCAGGATGCGCATTTGCAGGACGGGCTGTTGCTTACGTCAGGTGGAAGTAGAGCGCGTGCAGCAGCTCGACCGCGGGGTTCGAAGTGTGCACGGTGACCTCCGGGGGGCAGTCGAGCAGGGCTTCGGTGTAGTTGAAGATGATCTGCACCCCCGCGTCGATCAGGTCGTCTGCGACCTGCTGGGCGGCGTCGGCGGGAATCGCGAGCACACCGACGACGATGTTCTTGTCGTGGACGATGTCCTTGAGCCGCGCGTACGGGCTCACCTCGATCGAGCCGATCGGCCGGCCGACGATCTTCTCGTCGGTGTCGAACACCGCGGCGATCGTGATTCCGTGCTCGATGAAGATCGGCGAGCCCGCGATCGCCTGGCCCAGCCGGCCGGCGCCGACGAGCGCGATGTTGTGCTGACCCTGCGTCCGCAGGATCTTGCGGATCTCCCCGAGCAGTCCGTCGATCGAGTACCCCACCCCGCGCTTGCCGAATTTGCCGAAGTTGGACAGGTCGCGGCGGATCTGGGTGGCGTTGATGTTCGTGTAGTCGGCGATCTCCTGGGAGGAGATGCGCTCCTTGCCCATCTTCTTCGCCTGGGTGAGCACCTGGAGGTAGCGCGAGAGGCGCGCTGCGACACCGACGCCGACGCGATTCTCGAGCGGACGGATCCCATCGGGCTGACTTTGCAACATGAACGAGGGATTGTGCACGAACGCATGGACACTGCGTTCACTTCGTCACAAACTCCTCACTCGAGGCCGAGCTTGTGACGCAGCACGGTTGCCTCGACGCGATACACGGAGACCCGTTCGCCGCCGACCTCGATCACGGGAATCCACTCGCGGTAGCGCCGCTCGAGCTCGGGTTCTCCGGTGATGTCGACCTCGGTGACGGCGAAGCCGAGCTCGGCGGCGAGGGTCGCGAGCTCGCCGCGGGCCCGCTCGCAGAGATGGCAGTCGCGCGCGACGACGAGCGTGACCTCGGCAGCCACCGTCAGGGATAGAGGCCGCGGATCGTGCTCGCCTCGGCGACCCGCTGCACGGCAAGGCCGTAGGCCGCCGTGCGCATCGAGATCCCGCGCGACTGGTGGAGCGCCCAGGTCTCGCGATAAGCGTTCGAGACGATCCCGCGCAGCCGCTCGTTGACCTCGCCTTCGGCCCAGAAGAGCTCCTGGAGCCCCTGCACCCATTCGAAGTAGGAGACGACGACGCCGCCCGCGTTCGCGAGCACGTCGGGGATGACGAGAACGCCGTTCGCTTCGAGGATCGCGTCTGCCTCCGGGGTCGTGGGGCCGTTCGCGCCTTCGACGACGATCCCGGCCTTGACCGCGCCCGCACTCGCCTCGTGGAGGACGTGCTCGAGCGCGCATGGCGCGAGCACGTCGCAGGGAAGCGCGAGCAGCTCAGCGTTGGAGATCGCCTCGCCCGCCGAGAACTCGGCGATCCGGCCCCCCGCCTCCGTATGGGCGATGAGCGCGGCGACGTCGAGCCCGCCGCCGTCGTGACGGCCGCCGCTCGAGTCGGAGACCGCGACCACGTTCGCCCCCGCCGCCGCGGCGAAACGGGCAAACAGCGACCCGACGTTTCCGAAGCCCTGGATCGCGACCGTGAGACCCTCGATCGTCCGCCCCTGATGCTTCAGGGTCTCCTCGAGCGCAAAGAAGACGCTGCGGCCCGTCGCCTCCTCACGGCCGAGCGAGCCCCCGACCGCGAGCGGCTTGCCGGTGACGACGCTCAGCACCGAATAGCCCTTGTTCATCGAGAACGTGTCGAAGATCCAGGCCATCACCGCCGGGCTCGTCCCGACATCGGGAGCCGGGATGTCCTTCTCCGGGCCGATCTCGTTGACGATCTCCGAGGTGTAGCGCCGCGTCATGCGCTCGAGCTCGCCCGGGGAGAGCGACCGCGGATCGCAGATCACGCCGCCCTTCGCGCCGCCGAACGGGAGGTTCATCAGCGCGCACTTCCACGTCATCCACATCGCGAGCGCCTTCACGCCGTCGAGCGTGACGCCGGGGTGGTAGCGAATGCCGCCCTTCGACGGGCCGCGGTCGACGTTGTGGGTGATCCGCCAGCCCTTGAAGACGCGGACGGAGCCGTCGTCCATCGAGGTCGGGATCGACACTTCGACCGACTTCTTGCACTGGCTGAGGATTCGGACGAGATCGTCGTCGATCTCGAACTCGGTCGCTACTTGCCGCAGCTGCTGCTGGGCGATACTGAAAGGGCTCGCGGCTTCGCTCATTGGCTCCGCCGGCGTCGTTGCCAGCCGACCCGCCTACTCTATCCGGAAGGCGATCTTGGCCCTGCTCGGCGGCCCGGGGAGCGTCGGTCGGGCGACGAGCCGGATCTCGTAGCTCCCGGGCGCCAGCACTTGCCCGTTCGGGGCGCGCCCGGTGAGCCCGAACTCGTACGCGCCCGGGAGCAGATCGGGCACACGCGCGAGCACGCCGAGGTACCGGCCGGCGGAGGTGTAGAGCAGGACGTCGAGGCGCGCAACCGGCTCGATCTCGACGCTCGCCCGGCCCGCGATGCGGCCCGCGACGACGGTGAGCACGGCGGGCTTCGAATCCGAGGGCGCAAACGACGGCGGCGTCACCCTCAGCGGGCCGATCAGGTCACCGGCGAACGGCCTGAAGACGATCGCCCACGGGATTCGCAGCACCTGACCGCCCGTCGGTCTGACGGTCACGCTGCCCCCGATGAGCGCCAGCGCGGGGCGCGAGGAGGCGGCGGCCACGACCTGCGCCGTCGCCGTCTGGCCCGGTTCGAGTCGCAGCGTCTCGGGATCGACCTCGACGAGGCGCGAACTCGAGGCGAGCGTCAGGATCAGTGGACGGCTCGAGACGTTTCGCACCGTGAGCTGCTGCTTCGCGTGCCAGTTGGGGCCGTTCCAGGGGCCGAAGGCAAGCGAGGTCGCACTCGCAGTCACCTCGCCGACTGCGCTCGCGCCGGGATCGACGAGCCCGGCCCCTGCCGCCGTCTGACCGGCGCCGAAGGGGCGGGCCGAGCCCGTGAGCAGGCTCCCGAGATCCTCGGCGGAGAGGCCCGGGCGAGCCTCGGAGAGCAGGGCCGCGGCGCCGGCGACCTCGGCGGCGGAGACACTCGTCCCCGTCACCGACGCGAACGCCGGCTCGCCGTCGGCTTCGGAGCCGGGATCCGAGGTCTCGATCGCGACGCCGGGCGCCGCGAGCTGCGGATCGAGGAGGCCGCCGAAGGTGAGGCCCCGCGACGAGAACGGCGCGACCCGTCCCTGATCGGGGTTCCGGACGACTGACGTCCGGCCGATCGCCGCTGCGACGACGAAGCCTTTGCGCACGGCGGCGAGCGCTGCCTGGGCATCGTGCTCGGGCACGCCGATCACGGGCACCGGAGAGCCGGCGAGCGCACCCGAGGGCAGCCGGCGACCGTAGAGCAGGACGGCCGCGGCGCCGTCTCCCACCGCCGCGCTCACGGTGGCGCTTGGATTGACACCCGCGGGAACGAGCGCGGCCTTTCCTTCGAGCGAGCTCGGCGCCCCCGGAACGGCGACGGCCAACTCGAACGGGCTCGACGGCGAGACCGTGCCAAGGAGCGGAAGCGAGCTGTCGGCGAAGACGGTGAGTCCCTGGCGCAGGACGACCCGCACCGAGCCTGTCACGGTGCGCGAGTCGGTTGCCCCCACCGTCAGGGCGGCACTCGACCCGGAGGGCCCTGCGATCGAGCCGAAGAGCGGGCCGGCGACCCCGTCGTTCCCGGCGGGGGCCACGACGAGGGTGTCGAGGGCAAGCGCCCCGTCGACCGCCTGCGCCTCCGGGCTGTCGGCGAACGAGGCGAACGGCTCGGCCACTCCGAGCAGGGCGATCCGTACCGCGTCGTGGGTGTCACCGTCGCCGTCGGGATCGACCGCCCGGTCGAGCCCTGCGATCAGCTGGTCGCTGCGGGCGTACACAGCGTCACGGCCGCCGGCGGCGGGCTGCCAGCCGGCGATGCGGATCGGCAGGACCGTGGCGCCGGGAGCGACGCCTCGGATGCCGTCGGGCCCGCCGGAGCCGACGAGGACGCCTGCCAGCTCCGTGCCGTGCTTCTCGGCCTGGTGTGCGTTCTGGGGATTTCGCTGCGCGGCGGCGGTGCCGGAGCCACCGACGACGTCGATGCCAGGCTCGACTCGCCCGCCGAGATACGGATGGGTGAGGTCGACGCCGGTGTCGAGCAGCGCGATCGTCTGACCGGTTCCGTCGAACCCGGGCAGCCGCACGGCCGCACCGGCCGAAACGTCTCCCGACGCAGGCTCGACGATCGAGAGCGCTGCGGGATAGGCGACGCGGACGGGATAGACGCCGGCGACCTCGGGGTTGTGCTCGAGCAGCGCGACCGCCGATGGATCCAGGGTTGCCGAGAAGCCGTCGAGAACACGGGCGAAGCTGTAGTCCGGGCGAACCGAGAGCCCGTGGCGGGCAAGCTGTGTCAGCACCTGCTGTTGGGCAGCGTAGACCTCGGCCGTCCACCGGCGCTCGGCCTGTTCGGTCGCGGTCTTCGCCGTCATCATCCGCTGGGCGACCGAGGGCGTGCGGAGCACGACGATGTCGCGACCGGCGAGCGTGACCGCAGGCCGCGACGCGGCCACGAGCCCATTCCACGATGCGGAGGCGAGCGGCGGTGTCGCCGTGACGGTGACGGGCGGGTTGGACGAGCGGACGGTCAGCCACGCAGCGACGCCGATCGCCACGACGAGGGCGATGCGGAGCTCAGGCCGTCGAAGCAAACGCATCGAGGGCAAGGTACTCGGCGGCCGGGACGTGGGCCGAGTACCGGGCTGCCGAAGCGATCATCGCCGCGTTGTCGGTGCACAGCGGAAGCGGCGCGGCGACGGCGTCAGGAAGCGCCGCGCGGAGGGCCGAGTTGGCTGCGACCCCGCCCACGATCGCCGTCCGCTCGGGCCTCGCGGCCTCGATCCGGCCGACGAGCGCGCGGACGATGGCGTGCTGGTAGGAGGCGGCGAGATCGGCGCGGCGCCGCTCGAGCTCGGCAGGTTCGAGGTCGCGGACGGCGTAGAGGAGCGCGGTCTTCAACCCGGAGAACGAGAAGTCGAGCCCGGGGACGCGAGCAACGGGGAACGCATAGGCCTCGGGGTCGCCGTCCCGCGCGAGGCGGTCGATCTCCGCGCCGCCGGGGTAGGGCAGCCCGAGGAGGCGGGCGCCCTTGTCGAACGCCTCGCCGGCGGCGTCGTCAAGCGTCGTCCCGCGCACGCGCACGCCTTCCCAGGCCCTGTCCTGCACGTCGAGCAGCAGCGTGTGCCCGCCGCTCGCGAGCAGGCAGGTGAACGGCGGATCGAGGGCGAGCGGCTGCAGGTAGAGCGAGGAGACGTGCCCATGTAGGTGGTTGACCGGCACGAGCGGAAGCCCACGCCCCCAGGCGATCCCCTTGGCCGCCGAGAGCCCGACGAGCAGGGCTCCGATCAGCCCGGGCCCGGCGGTGACGGCCACCGCGTCCAGATCGCCGAGCGAGGCTCCGGCCTCGTCGAGCGCCTCCCGGATCACCGGCGTGACGAGCTCGAGATGCCGCCGCGACGCGAGCTCCGGCACCACCCCACCGAAGGCGCGGTGCAGCTCGATCTGCGAGGCGATCACGCTCGAGCGGATCTCGCCGCCGGCCGTGATCACTGCGGCGGCCGTCTCGTCGCATGAGGTCTCGATTCCGAGGATCACCCCGGCGGGAGACACGGTCAGGCTTCCGGGTCGGCTTCGCGCCACATGATCAAGGCGTCCTCGCGGTTGTCCGTGTAGTACCCGCGGCGGATGCCCTGTCGGACGAACCCGAGCTTCTCGTACAGGTGGATCGCATCGCCGTTCGAGACGCGCACCTCGAGCGTGTAGCCGCGCCGCTGGTCCGTCTTCGTCAGCTCGAAGACCCGTTCCAGCAGGAAGGTCGCGATCCCGCGGCGACGAAAGTCGGGGTCGACCGCGACGTTCATCACATGCCATGCGTCGACATAGCGCGAGTTGACGATGTAGCCGATGAGCTGATCGCCGTCGAACGCGCCGAGGCAGACCGAGCTCGACTTGGCGAGCTCGGAGGCGAACATCGAGCGCGACCACGGGGTGTTGTAGGCGCGCTGTTCGATCGCATCGATCGAGTTCAGGTCGGAGAGCCCGAGGGGCCGGATCTCGGTGCCGAGCGCGGTCATCGGTTCGGCTGCGCGTCGGGGACGCGAAGGTAGAGAGGCTCGAGCTCCTCAGCCGGACCGAAGACGTCGACGTGCTCGACGAGGCGGGCGGCGGACGGAACGTGCGCGGGATCGTCGTCGGGCGGAACCTCGGCCCCGGCCGCCTCGAACAGCTCGCGGTAGCGCCGGGCACCGTCGCCGACGAGACGCAGGCCCTCCACCTCCAGCTCCTCGGGCCGGGTAACGACGGGCCCGGTCGTGAAGACCTCTCCCCGGCGGGCATCGATCACGGGGACGCCGCCGGCGAAGGCGTGCAGCGTCGAGACGCCCGCGGCCGGGATCCCGAGGGCGAGCGCAAGGCCGCGGGCGCTCGCAAGGCCGATCCGGATCGAGGTGAAGCTGCCGGGGCCCGTCCCGACGACGAGCGCGTCGATCTCACCCGGGCCGATTCCCGCGTCGCCCGTCAGCTCGGCTGCGGCGGCGAGCACCGACCTCGCGTCGGTCAAGCGCTCGCCGGCAACCTCGCCGCCGCGCAGGAGCGCACAGCTCGTGACCGAGGTCGCAGTGTCAAAGGCGAAGATCGTCGTCACTTTCGATCGTGATCCTCCGGTGTGTGGGGTCAACGTGAGCCAGAGTGACCATGGCTCGCATCCCCCGGAACCATTCGCCGCCGTTCTCCGGCCACTCGACAAAGGCAATCGTGCCATCGAAGTAGGGTTCGAGGTCGCCCCAACGCTCGTCGCCGATTCCGGCGAGGCGGTACAGGTCGAGATGGGCGACCGGAACCGAGCCCTCGTACCGGTGCCCGATCGTGAACGTCGGGCTGGAAACCGGCGAGGTCACGCCGAGCGCACGACATGCGCCACGGACGAACGTCGTCTTCCCCGCACCGAGCTCGCCGGCGACACCAACGACGTCGCCGGGCTCGAGGAGTGCAGCGAGTCTTCCCCCGAGCTCCTCCGTTTCGCCCTCCGAACCGGTCGTCACGTCCACTCCCACCACGATAGGCGAGGCCCGCCTGGCGAGAGCGGCGCCGGAGCTAGAAGAGGCCGAGCTGGACCGCGGCCGCCTCAGGTGCAGCTTCGACGACGGCGACCGGCGGGACAGCCGGCGCAACCGGCTCCCGGCCGAGCAGCGCCGGCAGCAGCTCGAAGTCGGCCCTGAGCACGTCGAGCATCTTCGGCGTGTAGAGCGCTGCGGCCGGGTGGAAGATCGGGAAGAGCAGCACCCGCGAGCCGCCGAGGACGACCTCCTGCTCACGGCCGTGGACCTTCGTGATCCCGTCGGGCTTGCCGGAGAGGAGCTTCGTGGCGAAGTTGCCGAGCGTCGCGATCACCTTCGGCTGGATCAGCTCGATCTGGCGAAAGAGATGGCTCTCGCACGCGGCGATCTCCTCGGGAAGCGGATCGCGGTTGCCGGGCGGCCGGCATTTGAGCACGTTCGCGACGAAGACGTCGTCGCGGGTGAGCCCGATTCCGAGCAGGAGCTTCCCGAGCAACTGGCCGGCCGCCCCGACGAACGGGATCCCCTGCTTGTCCTCATGGAAGCCTGGTGCCTCGCCGACGAACATCAGGTCGGCCGATGGCGAGCCCGAGCCGAAGACGACCTGCGTGCGCGTCTGTGCAAGCGGGCAGCGGGTGCAGCCCGCGACCGAGTCGCGGAAGGCAGCGAGCGCCGAGTCGTCGCTCAGGCCGTCAATGGCCGCAGCCACAGCTCCCACCGCAACAGCCGCCGCCTGAGGCCGCTCCGCCGCCGAGACTCGGCTGCCCAAAACTCGACTGCTTGGTGAGACCGTGGGCCGCGAACCGCGAGAACTGGCGCTTTGCATTCTCCGACCCGCAATCGGGGCACGGAGGGGTCTCGTCGGCCCGGACGAGCTCCTCGAAATGCGACTCGCAGCTCATGCAAACGTATTCGTAGATCGGCATCGGGCCTCCAGGCTAGCACCCTGCTTCGACGAACCTGACGCGGGCATCCTGCGCGGCGCGTCGGACGGAACCCGGTTCGATATGCTTGCGGTGCCCGGTATCCGCTCGCGGAACTGGAGCCGAAAACGAGGAGTTCCATCACGTGAGAACGCTGCGAACGATCGCCGAGCTGCGGCACGCGCTTGCGCCGCTGCGTCCCGGGGCCACCGTCGGCCTCGTCCCGACGATGGGCGCCCTCCACGCCGGGCATCGCGCGCTCTGTGCCGCGGCGCGCGAGGAGTCGGACGTCGTCGTCGCGACCATCTTCCTGAATCCGGCGCAGTTCGCCGATCCTGCCGATCTCGCCGCCTATCCCCAGGACCTCGCAGCGGATCAGGCCGAGGCAGAGGCGGCGGGAGTCGATCTGCTGTTCGCCCCGCCCGCCGAGGAGCTCTACCCGCCGGGATTCGCGACCTGGGTCGAGCCCGAGGGCGCAGCCGTCGGGCTCGAGGGCGAGCGGCGACCGGGGCACTTTCGCGGGGTCGCGACCGTGTGCCTGAAGCTCTTCTCGATCGTCCGCCCGGATTTCGCCTACTTCGGGCGCAAGGATGCCCAGCAGGTCGCGGTCGTGAAACAGCTCGTCCGCGATCTCGATCTCGAGCTCGAGATCCGCGTCGTCCCGACCGTCCGCGACCCCGACGGCCTCGCGCTGTCGTCGCGGAACCGGCGGCTCACCGCGGAGGAGCACCGCCGCGCGCTCGCGATCCCCCGCGCAATCGCGACGCGCGATCCCGACCGTGCCCGGGCGATCCTCGCCGAGGCCGGCGTCGAGGCCGAATATGTCGCGGTCGCCGAGCTCGACGGCCCGACGCTTGCCGTCGCCGCCAGGGTCGGCACGACCCGCCTGATCGACAACGTCCTCCTGGAAGGAGAGTCGCCCCAATGAGTACGAGACCCCGCGTTCCCGCACAGCAGGCACCCGCTCCGGGCGGCTTTGCGCTGCCCGAGCTCGCCGAGATGAAGCGCCGCGGCGACCGGATCACGATGGTCACCGCCTACGACGCACCGGCCGCGCTGCTCGCCGACAAGGCCGGGGTCGAGCTGATCCTCGTGGGCGACTCCGCCGCGATGGTCATGCTCGGGCACGAATCGACGATCTCGGTGACGCTCGACGAGATGATCTTCCTGACGCGCGCGGTCACCCGTTCGGCGCGCCGGCCGCTCGTGATCGGCGATCTGCCCTTCGGCTCGTATGAGATCTCCGACGAGCAGGCGGTCGAGACGGCGATCAGGATGGTGAAGGAAGGGGGCGCCGCGACCGTCAAGCTCGAGGGCGCCGGCCGCATGATCTCGCGCGTGCGGGCGATCGCAGAGTCGAACATCGGCGTGATGGCCCACATCGGACTGACGCCGCAGTCGGCCACGAAGCTCGGCGGCTTCCGCGCGCAGGGCCGCACCGCGGCCCGTGCACTCGAGCTGTACGACGACGCGCTCGCACTGCAGGACGCCGGAGCCTTCGCGCTCGTGCTCGAAGCGGTACCGGCTCCCGTCGCGGCGCGGATCACCGAGGCGCTCGAGATTCCGACGATCGGGATCGGTGCGGGCTCCGGCTGCGACGGCCAGGTGCTCGTCTGGCACGACCTGCTCGGGCTCTATCCGGGAACGGCGCCGCGCTTCGTCAAGCGCTACGCCGCGATCGCCGACGAGATCGGAGAAGCGCTCGCCACCTATGTGAGCGAGGTACGCAGCGGCTCGTTCCCCGAGGAGCAGCACACCTACTCGATCCCCGAGGCGGAGCTCCAGCTGTTCGAGTCGGCACTGGCAGAACGGGCCTAACCCGAGGGGAAAAGCAGGAACGCGCCCGCGAGGACGATCGGGGCGGCAGCGGCGGCGAGGGCCCGAGCCCAGCTCCAGCCGTGTACTGCGCGGACGCCGAACACGAGCAGGCATGCCGACCAGACGAGGAAGGCGATCCCGAGCGCCTCGAAGACCTTCCCGCCCGCGCCGGAGTCCGGACCGCCCTCGTGGAAGAGCGCGCTGCCGTAGGCCGCGAGCTTCACGGGCCACAGAGCGAGCGAGAGCGCCACCGGCACCGCCGCGAAGGCGAGGACGTGACGCGCACGCCGGTAGGAGCCCTGCGAGCCGAGCAGGATCGCGACCCGGTGCAGGACACCCCCGAGGAACCAGTAGAGGACGCCGCCGAAGAGGCCGCCTGCGAGGAACGTCCAGACCGCGACGAGGAGCGGGTCGTAGCCGTCGGTGCCGTCCATCAGGTGCGCTGCGGTCTTCGTCGAGAGCACGAACACCATCCCTGTGAGCCACACGACGAGCAGGACCGGCTCGGCGCGGAGCGCGGCCGACTCGTTGCTGTCGTCACGGAGCGCGACGAACACCGCGCGCGGCGAGGACAGCACGAGGATCGTTCGGATCCACCAGTCGCGCATCAGCTACCGGTCGTTACGGTGCGATGCCCTGGGTGACCGTGAGGCCGTTCGGGCAGAGGTAGGTCACGGCCCCCATGCTGTCGTTGCCCTGCGCAATCCAGTGCTTGCCGCCGGGGCAGACCTGGCTGTGGCTGAAATCGAGAGCCCACGCGGCCATCCCGCCGAAGAACAGCAGGATCACGAGCGCAGTCAGGCCGATGTAGAACCGCTTCTTCGCCTGCGGGCTCATCTGCGTCGCCCCGGGGACGGCAGCTTCGTTCACGATCGAAGGTTATGCAGCGACGACGGCGCGGCGCTCGAGGAGCGGTCGCAGGAACCGGCCCGTGTAGGAATCATCGACCGCCGCGACCTCCTCGGGCGTGCCGACCGCGACCACCTCTCCTCCGGCCTCGCCGCCCTCGGGGCCGAGGTCGACGAGCCAGTCGGCCTGCTTGATCACGTCCAGATTGTGCTCTATGACGAGCACCGTGTTGCCGTTGTCGACGAGCCGCTGGAGCACCTCGAGCAGCTTCTCGATGTCGGCGAAATGGAGGCCCGTCGTCGGCTCGTCGAGGATGTAGAGCGTGCGGCCGGTCGCGACCTTGCCGAGCTCGGCGGCGAGCTTGACCCGCTGGGCCTCGCCGCCCGACAGCGTCGTCGCCGGCTGGCCGAGGGTCATGTAGTCGAGCCCGACGTCGTGGAGCGTCTGCAGCCGGCGGCGGATCTTCGGGATCTTCGCGAAGAAGCGCAGGGCCTCCTCGACCGACATCTCGAGGACGTCGGCGATCGTCTTGCCCTTGAACCTCACCTCGAGCGTCTCGCGGTTGTAGCGCCGCCCCTTGCACGTCTCGCACGGGACGTAGACGTCCGGCAGGAAGTGCATCTCGATCTTGATCTGGCCGTCGCCCTTGCACGTCTCGCAGCGGCCTCCCTTGACGTTGAACGAGAACCGGCCGGGCTTGTAGCCGCGCACCTTCGCGTCGGGGGTGAGCGAGTAGAGCTCGCGGACGTGCGTGAAGAGGTCGGTGTAGGTGGCCGGGTTCGAGCGCGGCGTGCGGCCGATCGGGCGCTGGTCGATCTCGATCACCTTGTCGAACGCCTCGATTCCCTCCACCGAATCGTGGTCGCCGGGCTTGATCCTGACCTTCGAGACCCGGTTCGCGAGCGACTTGTAGACGATCTCGTTCACGAGCGTCGACTTGCCGGAGCCCGAGACGCCCGTGACCGCGATGAACCGGCCGATCGGGAACTGGACGTCGATCGACTTCAGGTTGTGCTCGCGCGCCCCGTGCACGGTGAACGAGCCGAGGTCGGCGGTACGCCGCTCCGGGACGGCGATTCCCCGCGCACCGGAGAGGAACTGCCCCGTGATCGACTTGCGGTTGCGCTCGACCTTGGCCGCGGTTCCCTCGGCGACGACGTGCCCGCCGTGCTCGCCCGCGCCCGGCCCCATGTCGACGAGCCAGTCGGAGCTCCGCATCATCTGCTCGTCGTGCTCGACCACGACCACCGTGTTGCCGAGATCGCGGAGGCGCTCGAGGGTGCCGATCAGCCGGTCGTTGTCGCGCTGGTGGAGGCCGATCGACGGCTCGTCGAGGATGTAGAGAACGCCGACGAGCTGGGAGCCGATCTGGGTCGCGAGCCGAAGCCGCTGCGCCTCGCCGCCCGAGAGCGTCGCCGAGGCCCGGTCGAGCGCCAGGTAGCCGACGCCGACGTTGTCGAGGAAGGTCAGCCGCTCGCGGATCTCCTTGACGATCCGGGCGCCGATCAGCTCCTCGGTCGCGGTGAGCTCGAGGCCGTCGAGGAAGCGCAGCGCCGCGGCGACCGAGAGCTGCGTGAACTCGTGGATGTTGCGCTCGCCGACGGTCACCGCGAGCACCTCCGGCTTCAGCCGCGCGCCCTTGCAGACGGGACACGGCCGGAACGACATGTACTCCTCGATGCGCTCGCGCTGGGTCGAGCTGTCGGTGTCCCTGTAGCGGCGCTGGAGCGAGGCGACGATCCCCTCGAAGGCGATCGTGTAGGCGCGGCGGCGGCCCATCCGGTTTCTGTACTGGACATAGACTCGGTCGCCGCCCGTGCCGAAGAGGAAATAGCCTTGCTGCTGCTCGTCGAGCTCGCTCCACGGCACGTCGGTGGGGATCTCGTAGCGGTCTGCGATCGCCTGGATCACGGACTCGTAGAAGCTCGAGTTGCCGACCGCCCACGGGACGAGCGCGCCCTCGTCGATCGTGAGGCTCGGGTCGGGAACGAGCAGGTCGGGATCGATCTCCTGCTGCGCGCCGAGGCCGGTGCACCGGGGACAGGCGCCGTGTGGTGAGTTGAACGAGAAGATCCGCGGCTGCAGCTCGGGGAGCGAGACGCCGTGCTCGGGGCAGGCGAACCGCTCGGAGTACGTGCGGCTCTCGCCGCTCTCGAGCAGGTCGATCACGACGAGGCCCTCGGCCAGCGCGACCGCCGTCTCGACCGACTGCGTCAGCCGGAGCCGGAGGTCGTCCTTCATCACGAGCCGGTCGACGACGACCTCGATCGTGTGCTTGAACTTCTTGTCGAGCACCGGCGGCTCTTCGAGCAGGTACTGCTCTCCGTCGATCTTCACTCGGGTGAAGCCCTCGTTGCGCAGGGACTCGAGCTCGGCGCGATATTCGCCCTTGCGGTCGCGCACGATCGGCGCGTTGACCGTGAAGCGCGTGCCCTCGGGTAGGGCGAGGATCTGCTCGACGATCGAGTCGACCGACTGCCCGACGATCGGCCGCCCGCAGACCGGGCAGTGCGGCTTCCCGACCCGGGCGTACAGGAGCCGCAGGTAGTCGTAGATCTCGGTGACCGTGCCGACCGTGGAGCGCGGGTTCCGAGAGGTCGTCTTCTGGTCGATCGAGATTGCCGGGGAGAGGCCGTCGATCGAGTCGACGTCGGGCTTCTCCATCATCTGCAGGAACTGGCGCGCGTAGGCGGAGAGCGATTCGACGTAGCGGCGCTGCCCCTCGGCGTAGATCGTGTCGAAGGCAAGGCTCGACTTCCCGGAGCCGGAGAGCCCCGTGATGCAGATCAGCGCGTTCCGAGGGAGCCGGACGGTGATGTCCTTGAGGTTGTGCTCCCTGGCGCCGTGGACTACGAGCTCGTCGGCCGCCATCTTGCGACTATTGTACCGAGCGAACGGACGTTCGCTCGCGGGTGCCGCGGCGATGCCGTCGACCCGGGTGCGACACTTGACCGGTGGTCGGGCTGGCACTGATCGGGACGGCGGTCGCGACCGCGTTCCTCGTCGCCGCGGCGCTGCGGCTCCGAAGCCTCGTTTCCACCCTGCTCGCCGCCTACCTCGCCTACGTGGCGAACCTCGGACTGGTGACGCTCGTGCTCTCGCCCTTCCAGGAGGTGACCCGCGGCGGGGTTACGATCGCCGAGGCGCTGCTCCTGCTCGCGGCGCTCGCCGCCTGGTGGCTGCGCGGGCACGCCCTTCCGCCGCTCGCTCCGGCCCGCCAGGCGCTGCGCGCAGCGGCCTCGGACCCCGTGACCGTCCTATTCGTCGTCGTGCTCGGCGTGCTGCTCGGGTACGAGGCAGTCCTTGCCTCCACGCCTCCCAACAACATGGACTCGCTCACCTACCACCTCACGCGCGCGGCGGCGTGGACGCAGCACGGCGGCATCTACTGGATCGCGAACGCGCCGGAGGTGGAGCTCAACGCCTACCAGCCCTTCGCCGAACTGCAGAACTTCTTCCTGATGGTCGCCACCGGAGGCGGACGGCTCTACGCCCTGCCGCAGTACCTCGCGGAGCTCGCGATCGTCGTCTCGGTGTACGGCTCGGCCCGGCGCCTCGGCTATTCGGTGAGGCCCTCGGTCTGCGCTGCCGCGCTCACCGCCACCTTCTCGATCGTCGCGCTCGAGGCGGTCACCGGGCAGAACGACCTCTTCGCCGCGTCCTTCCCGGCTGTCGCCGCGTGCCTGCTCCTCGGCACGGTGGGGGCGGAGGCCGCCCTCGCGGGCGCGGCGGTCGCGTTCGGAGCCGGGACGAAGCTGACGACGGGGCTCGTCGTGCCGATCCTCGCCTGGCTCGCGATCGCCCGCGGACGCCGCACGTTTCTCACCGCGTGTGCCGGCGGGATCGCCGGCCTCCTCGCGATCGGGATGTGGGGCTACGTGCTGAACGCCGTCCATACCGGGCACCTGCTCGGAGCCGGCACCGGCGGGGTGCAGGACCGGGGCTCCCCGGCCTATCCGAGAAGCGTCGCGAACGCCTTCTACCTGGCCTACGGGCTGATGGATCTCTCCGTCTTCTCCTACCACGTGATCCACCTGCTCGCACTCGCCGGGGTCGTACTCGGGGTCGCAGCCGGCGTGTGGTGGCTGCGGCGGGGGTCCCGCCGGGCGGCGGCCGCCGAAGGGTCGGGGATCGCGCTGCCGTTCCTCGCCCCCCTGCTCGTGGGCGGCGGGGCGGCGCTCGTCGCCTGGGGCGCGCGCCGATGGGGCTTCCCGATCCGAGGGCCGGGCGGTCTGCTCGGTCCGCTCGACACGAACCTCAACGAGACCTACACCCGGTTTGCCAACGAGGACTACTCCGCGTACGGGCCGGTCGGCATCGTCGCCCTGCTCGCCGCGGCCGTGCTCGCCGTGCGTGCGTTCGTGCGTGGGCGAGCCGACATGCGCCATCTCGCGCTCGCCTCCGCGCTGCCCGTGTTCCTCGTCCTGATCTCGCTCGGCTCCGTCTGGGTGCCGTTCCTGATCCGCTACTTCCTGCTCCCGGCCGTGCTGACGGCGCCGCTGCTCGCGCTGCTCCTCCGGAGCCGGGCGATGGCCGCCGCCTGGCTCGTCGTGGCGGTCGTGTCGATCGGATTGACGCTTGCCCACGATCAGCCGAAGCCGTTCACGAGCCCGTACGGCTACGGCCACCCGTGGAACCTGACCGCCGAGACAGCGCTCAGCGAGAACTCGGACGGCGGCTGGGCGACCGCCCTCCAGGCCTACGACGCGGACGTGCCGCAGAACGCCTGCGTCGGGGTCGCCCTCTATCCGAACGAGCCGACCTATCTGCTGTTCGGGCCGAAGCTCCAGCACCACATCGTGTTCCTCTCCCCGCAAGTCGGAACCGATCCGCTCGCGATCGCCCGCGAGAAGATCCTGAGTTACGTCGTCGTCTCGACCGAACTGCCGCCGGCGATCATCCAGCAGTTCCAGCAGGCGGGCTGGACGACCCGACCGCTGGGAGCCTCCTGGTCGCTCGTCTCGGTCCCCAACCCGGGGCCGGGCAGCTGCCTCGCGTGAGCGCTAGGACTAGGCCTTGCGCCAGCGGCCGAAGACGAGGCCGCCGAGGGTGAAACCGAGTCCGAAGGTGCCGGCGCTGAAGCCGCCGATCGCGATTCCCTTCCGCCAGGCCGAGAGTCGCTGCCAGCGTGTGAGCGCCTCCATCTCCTCGGCGGTGAGCAGCTCGCCGCGCCGCTTCTTGCGCATCGCGCCGCCTGCTCGAACGCCCAGGTAGAGATCGTCGAAGATCTCGTTCCCGGACTCGTTTCTCATATTGCTCACTGTAGCCTGCTTCGACGGTGTCATCGAGCGTCCTTCACGTGTCGGACCTTCATTTGGGCGCGCGCGAGGGCCTCGATCACGCGCTCGAACCGGGAATGCGGGGGCTCCTCGAGCGCGTCCAGCCCGAGCTGCTGATCGCGAGCGGCGACCTGACCCATCACGGGCGCGCAGCCGAGCACGAGGCGGCCGCCGGCTACCTCGAGAGTTTGGGTGTCCCGCTGCTCGTGATTCCGGGGAATCACGACATCCCGCCGTTCTCGCCGGCGCGGTTCACCCGCACCTGGAGGGACTTCAACCGGCAGTGGCAGACGACGAGCCCGGTCTACTCGTCCGCGACGCTCCAGGTGATCGGCTTGAACTCGGTGCGACCCCTCGGGTACCAGCGCGGCCGGATTCGGAACGCCGATCTGGAGCGCGCGGAGCGGCTGCTGGCCGAAGCCCAACCCGGGGCGCTCCGGGTGGTCGCGATCCACCACCAGCTTGCGGGCGCGCCTTGGCGGCTGCGGAAGCTGCCGCTGATCTCGCGGAGCCGTGTGCTCGCCCGGCTCGCCGACGCCGGCGCCGAGCTGATCGTCGGAGGCCACACCCACCAGGCGGAGGTGTCGGAGCGCCGTGACTTCGAGGTGCTCGAGGGCGACTCGCGGCCGTGCGTGCTCGCGACGGCGCCCGGACTCGGACGGCCCCGCCCCGGCAGGCGCTACGAGGCGCGCGGTGCGTTCGTCCACCGCTTCGACCAGGCGAGCCTCACCGTGGAGACCTACGTCTGGCCCGGCGAGGACTGGGTGGCGAGCTCGTCGCGAACGTTCCCGCGCAGTTAGCGCGCGGCCACCTGATCGAGCGCGTGGAGCTCTCGCCGGAGCTCCTTGATCTCGTCGCGGAGCTTCGCGGCGTACTCGAACCGGAGCTCCTCGGCCGCGACGAGCATCTCCTCCTCGAGCGTGATCACGAGCTTCTCGAGCTCGCCGCGGTCGAGCCCCTCGACCTGACGCCCGCGGCGCGAGCGCTTCGGGACGTTCGGTGAGTCGAGCATCAGGAACTCGGCGATGTCCGAGACGCCCTTCGAGATCGAGATCGGCGTGATCCCGTGCTCCTCGTTGTAGGCGAGCTGCTTGACGCGGCGCCGCTCGGTCTCCTCGAGGGCGTACTTGATCGCCTCGGTGTGCTTGTCGGCGTACATCAGCACCTTGCCGTTGATGTTCCGCGCCGCGCGCCCGATCGTCTGGATCAGCGCGGTCTGGCCGCGCAGGAATCCCTCCTTGTCGGCGTCGAGGATCGCAACGAGCGAGACTTCCGGCAAGTCGAGCCCCTCGCGGAGCAGGTTGACGCCGACGAGCACGTCGTACTCGCCGAGCCGCAGATCGCGGATGATCTGGATGCGCTCGAGGGTGTCGATCTCCGAGTGCAGGTAGCGCGCGCGGATCCCGGCTTCGAGCAGGTAGTCGGTGAGATCCTCGGACATCTTCTTCGTCAGCGTCGTCACGAGCGTGCGCTCGCCCTTCTCCTCGCGCCTGCGGATCTCGTTGAGGAGATCGTCGATCTGGTTCCTCGTCGGGCGCAACTCGACCTCGGGGTCGACGATCCCGGTCGGGCGGATGAGCTGCTCCGCGATGCGCGTCGAGTGCCGCAGCTCCCAGTTGCCGGGAGTCGCCGAGACCATCACGAGCTGCGGCACCTTCGCGAGGAACTCGTCGAAGCGGAGCGGCCTGTTGTCGAGCGCCGAGGGGAGCCTGAAGCCGAAGTCGACGAGCGTCTGCTTCCGCGAGCGGTCACCCTCGTACATCCCGCCGATCTGCGGGACGGTCTGGTGCGACTCGTCGACGAAGACGACGTAGTCGGAGGGGAAGTAGTCGAGCAGCGTGTGCGGGGCCGATCCGGGCGGGCGGCCGTCGAGGATGCGCGAGTAGTTCTCGATCCCGTTGCAGAACCCGAGCTCCTGCATCATCTCGAGGTCGTACTCGGTGCGCTGGCGAATCCTGTGAGCCTCGAGCATCTGGCCCGCCGCCTCGAACTTCTTCACCTGCGCCGCGAGCTCGGCGCGCAGCTCGACGACAGCGCGCTCGACGGTCGGCTTCGAGGTGACGTACTGGGTCGCCGGGAAGACGGTGACGGTATCGAGCCGCGAGAGCACCTCGCCGGTGAGCGGGTCGAAATGCGTGATCGCCTCGACCTCGTCACCGAAGAACGAGACGCGGTAGGCCGTTTCCGAGTGCGCCGGCTGGATCTCGAGCACATCGCCCTTGACCCGGAAGCGCCCGCGGCCGAGCAGCGTGTCGTTGCGGACGTACTGGATGTCGATCAGCTTGCGAAGGACGACGTCGCGATCCTGTTCCTCGCCGACGTTCAGGAACACGACCTTCTGCTCGTACTCCTCCGGAGAGCCGAGCCCGTAGATGCACGAGACCGAAGCGACGATCACGACGTCCCTCCGCGAGAGCAGGTTCGACGTCGCCGCATGGCGCAGGCGGTCGATGTCGTCGTTGCGCGAGCTGTCCTTCTCGATGTACAGGTCGGCCTGGGGGACGTAGGCCTCCGGCTGGTAGTAGTCGTAGTACGAGACGAAGTACTCGACCGAGTTGTGCGGGAAGAACTCCCGGAACTCGTTGCAGAGCTGGGCCGCGAGCGTCTTGTTGTGCGCGATCACGAGTGCCGGCCGCTGGATCTTCTCGATGATCCACGCCATCGTCGCGGTCTTACCGGTACCCGTCGCGCCGAGCAGGGTCTGGTAGCGCTCACCCGCCTGGAGCCCCGAGGAGAGCGTCTCGATCGCCGCCGGCTGGTCGCCGGTCGGCGAGTAGTCGGTCGTCGTCCGCAGCTCAGCCATCGAGGACAGGGTATCGAGCCGATTCGCGGCGCCGCGAGGCCCAGACCCCCACCCGACTCCACGGGCTGTCCAAATGGGGCACCAGGAGATGCCGAGCCCCCACCCAGGGTGGGGAAGCCTTCCCGCCACCCTCAATGCCAATTCTACGGGCCTCAGGGGCCGCCGTCTGTACCAACTTTGGAACGATTTCGCAACGCGTCGGAGCTGCGCGCGTCGGTCGACCGGCTCGGTTCCCTCGGGAACTCCGCCGGCTCGTCTCTCGGCCGGTGCCGCGGGACCGTCGATCAGGCGAATCGATTGCCGTTGCCCGCGCCCGCGGGCTCCGCGCTAGTCGCCCCAGTCGAAGTCCCGGGAGCGCGTCCAGAGGGTCTCGTCCGAGACCTCGGCTGGCTCTTCCTCGGGCTCGACCTGCGGCTGTTCGGCGGTCGGTTCTTCCGGGATCGGTGCGGGCTGCGCCGGCATGTTCTGAACGGGGAAGCTCGTGTCGGTCGGCCACTCGAGCGAGGTGGGCTCGTCGACGATCGACTGAGCACCGTCCATCGTGTCCTCGATCCGTGCCTGTTCCTCGGTCTTGAACAGCGGGTGGTTCTGGAAGGGGTCATCGGGCATGTAGCGCTCGAGCGGCATCTCGGGCTCGAGGGCCGCGTTCCGGCGCCTCAACTCGAGGTGCTCCTGGATGACCGTGGCAAAAACCGACGTGGTGTCTACGGGCATTCCGTCCTCCTGATCGATCGACATGCTGACCGTCAAGTCTAACCCCCGAGCCACCGATTCGTGCGGGCGTGCGTTCGTCCTGCCCCGGAAAGCCGCTGGTGACGCGGCGGAGCTTCCTACGGGCACGCGTGCTCCCGGAAGCGGACACGCGCCTCGCGGGTTCCCGTTTACAAGGAGTCATCGGATCGCGAGAATGGCGCGCGATGCCCAAACCGACGAAGCTCAAGTCCAACAAGGCTCTCAAGACGGCAGCGCTCGTCTGGAGTCTGTGGCGCTGGCTGCCGCCGAAGCAGCGCCGCCACTTCTACTCGGTCGCCCGCAAGCACGGCCCCTGGCTCGTGGGCCGCGAGTTCCGTCGGCGCCGGCGTAAGCGCGGACGCTAGAGCGTCAGCACGGCGACGGCGATCCGCTCCTGCTCGAGCGCGTGCGCCGTCGGGTATCCCTCGGCGGTGCTCGCCCGCCACGGCCGGCCGACGTAGCGGACGGGAACGCCGGCGGACGCTTCCTCGAGCCGGTGGCGGATCGTCCGCCAGGCGCCCATGTTCTGCGGCTCCTCCTGGGCCCAAACGACCTCGTCGAGCCCGGGATAGGCGGCAATCAGCGACCGGGCGGCGGCGACCGGGAACGGGTAGAGCTGCTCGATCCTCGCGACCGCGATCTCACCGGTCTGGCGCGCCGCCTCGTGGCCGACGATGTCGTAGTAGATCTTCCCCGTACAGAAGACGAGTCGGCGGACGACGGCCTTGTCGGGGACGTCGGCGTCGATCACGGGCTGGAAGGCGCCTTCGCTGAGCTCGGCGATCGTCGAGGATGCCTCCTTCAGGCGCAGCAGGCCCTTGGGCGTCATCACGATCAGCGGGCGCGCAACCGGGTCGAGAGCCTGCCGGCGCAGCAGGTGAAAGTACTGCGCCGAGGTCGTGCAGTTGACGATCCTGATGTTCTCCTGGGCCGTGAGCTGGAGGAACCGTTCGAGTCGGGCGCTCGAATGCTCGGGGCCGCTGCCCTCGTACCCGTGGGGCAGGAGCAGCGTCAGCCGCGAGGTCTGTTTCCACTTCGCAAGCCCGCTCGAGATGAACTGGTCGACGATCGTCTGCGCGCCATTCGCGAAGTCGCCGAACTGCGCTTCCCAGAGGACGAGCGCCTCGGGGGCCGCGGTCGAGTAGCCGTACTCGAAGCCGACGCAGCTGTACTCCGAGAGCGGTGAGTTGTAGACCTCGAACGACGCGGTGGAGCGCTTCAGCCCCTGCATCGGGATCTCGATCTCGCCGGTGCGAACGTCGTGGAACACCAGGTGCCGGTGTGAGAACGTCCCACGCTCGCTGTCCTGCCCGGTGAGGCGGATCGGGATGCCGTCCCGGAGCAGCGAGGCAAACGCAAGCGACTCGGCGTGCCCCCAGTCGATACCGCCCTCGTCGAGCGCGGCGAGGCGCCGTTCGAGTTGGCGCCCGAGCTTCGGGTTGATCGTGAAGCCGTCGCGCACCTCCATCAACCGACGGGTCAGGCGTCTGAGCCGTTTGGCGCCGACGGCGGTCTCGACGTGCGCCTGGCCTTCGCGCGGGACAGGATCGTCGGCCGACTTGGCCGGGATGTTCTGGCCGAAGGACGCGCGAAGCCGGTCGTGCGCCGCATGGAGCGCCGCGGTGACGTCGTCGTCGAGTTGCTCCACCTCTGCGGCGGTCATCACGCCCTGCTCGACGAGCTTCGCGCCGTAGAGCTCGCGCACGGTCGGGTGGGTCTCGATCTGGCCCGCCATGATCGGCTGCGTGTAGGCAGGCTCGTCCTGCTCGTTGTGACCGAAGCGGCGATAGCCGACGAGGTCGATCACGACGTCGTGGCCGAACCGGGAACGGTAGGCGAGCGCGAGCCTGACCGCGGTGAGCGCGGCCTCGGGGTCATCGGCGTTCACGTGGACGATCGGTGTGTCGTAGCCCTTCGCGAGGTCGGACGAGTGGCGGGTCGAGCGGCCCTGGGCGGGGTCGGTGGTGAACCCGACCTGGTTGTTCGTGATGATGTGGAGCGTCCCGCCGGTCGAGTAGCCCTCGAGGGCATAGAGGTTGAAGGTCTCGGCGACGATGCCCTGCCCGGCGAAGGCGGCGTCACCGTGCAGCAGGATCGGCATCGCCGAAGCGGGATCGTGCGCGCCGTCGCGCGACCGCCGGTCGGTCTGGGCGGCGCGGGTCATGCCCTCGACAACCGGGTCGACGGCTTCGAGGTGGCTCGGATTCGCGGCGAGCGTCACGGCGATCGTGCCGCTCGCGGTGGTGCGCACTCCCTCGGCCCCGAGGTGGTACTTGACATCACCGGTCCCGCCCTCGGCGTCCGCGGCGACGACCTCGATCGTGCGCTCTCCTTCGAACTCGCGGAGGATCTGCTCGTAGGGAAGGCCGATCGTGTGGGCGAGCACGTTCAGCCGGCCGCGGTGCGCCATTCCGAGCACGACCTCGCGGGAGCCCGAGGCGGCGGCAAGCTCGATCGACTCGTCGAGCATTGGGATCAGGACGTCGAGACCCTCGAGCGAGAACTGCTTCTGCCCGAGGAACGCGCGGCGGAGGTAGCGCTCCATCCCCTCCGTTTCGCAGAGGCGCAGGTAGAGCCGCCGCTGCTCGTCGGGCTTCAAGGGGGTGCGGAAGCGCCAGGACTCGATCGCCTTCCGGAGCCAGACGCGCTGCTCGTGGTCGCCGATGTGCTCCATCTCGTATCCGAGCGGCCCGCAGTAGGTCTCTTTCAGGCGAGGGAGGGCTTCTCGCAACGACTCCCCGTCGACGTGGATCCGGAGGATCGAGGTCGGGATCCGGGCCTGAAGCTCGGGCGTCAGCTTCGGTTCGAGCCGGAGCGGGTCGAGAGCAGGGTCGCCGATAGGCTCGGCGCCCAGCGGGTCGAGCCTCGAGGCGAGGTGGCCGTGCATGCGGTGTGCCTTGACGAGCGCCATTGCCGCCGCGACGCCGCCAAGCAGTTCCGTATCGGGCGCGGCCTCGAACGGCGCCTGGACCGCGGGGATCGCGGCCGGCGGCTCGCTCACGGGGGCCGCGGCCGGTGCGTGGCCGTTCCCCGCGCCTTCGCCGTTTGCGGCGGCCCGCCCGATCAGCCTGGCGACGCCAGGTAGTTCCCGGACGACCGGGCTGTCTCCCGTCTCGAAGAGCGCACGCCACTCTGGCTGGACGGCCTCGGGGTTGTCGAGATACTCATCGAGGAGCAGACGTGCATAACCGGCATTGACGCCGTCGACGTCTTCCATTGCAATCACCTGTTTTGTACCAGCTGGAGGGTTCCTGCCCCGGGCCGGGTCTCGCGGGCGCGTCTGCTGCGAGCTAATAGAGGGGGCGCGAGTCCCAGACCGCGAACGCCGCCCCGATCACGAAGCCGAGGATGATCGCGAACATCACGATCAGGCCGAAGCGGCGATGCTTGTCGCTGATCGTGACTCCGACCATCGTGAGGATGAGAATCGGCAGGGCGATCAGGAACGGGCGGAAGAAGAGAGCCACGATCGCTCCAACGAGAGCGATCGCGAGCAGGATCATCGAGGCGAGGGCGCGGCCGGAGCTCTCCTCCTCGGCCCCGTGCGACATCGGTGCCGCCTCGGGCTGCGCGCTCATGCCACACCTCCGGCGCGGGCCGAGCGGCGGGTGGGAGTCCGTGCTGCGCGTTCACGGGCGCGCTCGGGCGCGCCGCGGTGAGGCCGCGAGGGAGGACCAGTCGGGGTCGGCCGCCTCCACGGGCGCCAGTTCATTCCCTCGGTCCCACCTTCGGTGCCGACCTCGGGGACCGCCTTGATCGACCACCAAAGGATGTACCCGACGTATGCGACGGGGATCTTGAGGAGAATGAGCACGACGAAGAGTTCTTCCCAGAGCGCCAAGGCGGTGGAAGTGTACGGGATGCCGCGGATTGCGTGTCGCTTGACCGTCTCGCCAGAATCGCCGTCGCGTCGACCGCCGTCACGAGAACCGTCGCCCTTCGTCGCGACGGTAGCCCGCGAGCGCGAGTCCCGCGAAGACCGCTGTGAAACCGGCCAGTGAAAGCCAGGCGCCCCAGTCGGCCCGGGCGCCGATTGCGGTCGCCACGAGGGCGTCCGAGAGCGCCCGCGTGGGCAGCAGGCGCGAGACGGGGCGAACCGCGTGCGGGAGTCCCGACGGCCTGATCCAGAGCCCGCCCGCATAGGCGAGAACGAGGTAGAGCAGGTTGGCGATCGGCAGGGCTCCTTTGGCCGGCGCCCAGTACCCGAGGGCGATCCCCAGGAACGCGAAGGGAATCGTGCCGGCAAGGAGAGCCACTGAGAGCGCGACCCAACGGTCTGGTGGGAGCGACGCATTGCTGGCCGCGACGGCGGTCACGAGCAGCAGGACTCCGGCGGTGCAGGCGAAGACAACGGCCGAGAGGAGCCTGGCCGCGAGCCTGACGAGTGGGCCGACGGGGAGCGTCCGCAGGTAGGCCTCCCACGGAGATGTCCGGTCGACGGCAATTCCGACCCCGAACTGGAAGAACGCGACGCCGATCACCGCGAATCCAGCGAAGGTCGCCATCCGTGCCGTCGCAGCGGGCCGCGAGCCCGGGGCGGCGAAGAAGAGGAAGAACACCGTGGGCAGGAGCAGGGTCGGGACGAGGTACGCCGGATAGCGGACGAGCTCCATCGTCATCGCGCGCGCGTGGAGGAGCGCGAGCCTCACGACGGACTCCGTCGTGGCGGCAGCGCCTCCTCCAGGGTCAGCGGTCGCACCTCGAGCCCGGTCAGCGGGATTCCCGCCCGGACGAGCCGCTCGACCTCGCCTCCCCCGTCGCGGGTGAGGATGCGCAAGTAGTCGCCCTCACGAATGGCGCCGGCGAGGGCGATTCCCGATGCTGCCCTGAACCGAACGACGGTCATTCCGCCGGCGGACTTAACCTCCGCGACGGAACCGCCGGCCACGATCGTGCCCTCGTCGATCAGGACGACGCGGTCGGCGAGCGCATCGGCCTCTTCCAGGTGGTGGGTGGTCAGCAGGACGGCGCCGCCCTCGTGGGCGTGGACCCGGATCGCGCTCCAAACGGCCTGGCGTGCCTCGCGATCGAGCCCCGAGGTGGGCTCGTCGAGCACGACGAGCTGCGGTCGGCCCGCGAACGCCAGCGCCACGCCGACCCGCCGGCGCTCTCCGCCGGAGAGCCCACCGAACTGGCGGGTGACGATGCCGCCGAGCTCGAACCGTTCGACGAGGGCTTCCGCCGGAAGCGAGTGCTCGTAGTGGGCTCGCACGAGCGAGATCGCCTCCCGTACGCGGAGCGTCGCGGGGAAGGTCGTCTCCTGCGGCGTCGCGCCTACGGTCCGCCGCGACGCCGGCCGCCGGGGGTCGCGGCCGAAAAGCCGAGCCGAGCCTTCGTCGGGGCGCCGAAGCCCGAGCAGCAATGCAATGGCAGTCGATTTCCCGGCGCCGTTCGGACCGAGGAGCGCCACGATCTCGCCCTCGCCGACGCAGAACGATGCGTCCGCCAGCGCCGTCGCGGCGCCGAACCGCTTCGTCGCGCGATCGAGCTCGGCTGCGATCACGGCGAGAGTCCTCGGCCCCACTCCATCCGCTCGCGAAACGACAGGAGGCAGACGTTGTAGATCCAGTGCGCCGCCACGCACGAGGCGAGTGCTCCGGTGAGGAGGTAGAGAGCGCCGAAGACGAGCCCGGTCGCAAGATGCAGGCCCGGCCTCGTCCGGTGCGCGAGGGCGAAGCCGAGAGTGCTGCCGGCCAGGGCGGCAAGGGTCCCGGTTCGAAGGAACTCTCCGAGAACGAACCACCGCCAGAGCACCTCCTCGTTGACGGCAGCGAGTGCGAGAATTCCGCTCGTCGCGAGCCCCGAGGGAAGAAATGGGCGCCGACCTACCACGGCGAGATACAGGGCAATGCCCGCGGCCGAACCCGCGGCGAGCGCCGCGAGCGGCGCCAGGCGAACGTCGGGCTCGGGAGGGGACACCGTCACGAGCAGGACGAGCGAGAGCGCCGTCGCGAGCGCAAACCGCTGCCAGAACGACCGACCCGACCGGCTCATGCCGTTCCGCCGAGGAGAAGGACATAGACGCTGGACTCGTCGAGTCCGTCGGCACCGACGACGCCGTCGAGTCGCCGGTCGTAGAAGCCACCGAAGGGAAGCGCCGCGAGCTCGAGCGCGGCCGCGGTGAGCACCGCGTTCTGGACGAGATGCCCTGCCTCGATCAGCGCGAACCGGTACGCGCGCAATCCGTACTTGATGCGCGACCGCCAGAACACCGCCGTGAGCACGAGGATCGCGGCAGCGGTATCGACGAGCCCGGGATCGGCGAGGGCGGCGCGAACCTCCGGCCGGTCGACGGGGCCGAGGCGCGACAGTCCGTGCCGGAACGGGTTGTAGTGGTAGATGCCGGCGGCAAGGTCCTCCACAGCCTGGGCGATCACGTAGAGCTCGAGCGGATAAAGCGCGCCCGCGGACGGGACCGGTCGGCGAACATCCCGGCGCGCGCCTCGCTGAGCCGAATACGAGCTCGCAAGGACCGTCGCCAGCTCCCGGAGCATGACCGGGCGGAGCACGTCGGATCGGACCGATCTCCGCCGGTCGAGGGCGGCGCCCAGCTTCATGCGAAGCGGGATCGCCGGCGGTAGGTCGAACGTCGGGCGGTGGTCGTGCGTGCGCCCCGACCGCGCCACGGTTCGGACGAGCTCGCCGTCGCCGGCGAGTTCCTGGAGAACTTCGAGGCGCTCTGGTGCCAGGTTCGGGTAGAGGCGAGAGGCCTCATGGAAGGTCTCGGCCGGATCGTCGAGGGAGACGCCGGCCGGGCCGTAGACGAGCGAGGCGAACTGTGCGGTCGGCAGGACGCGGCTCAAGGGAACGGGTGCGGGTCGGGATTGACACGATCTTCGCTCAGGACGTCCGCGGCAAGACCGAGCGACGCACCGACCTCGTTGAGCCGCCGGCCACCGAGGAAGCGTGCGGTGTGCGAGACATCGAGCCGGCAGAGCTCGGGCGCGACGACCCTCGTGACGGTCAGGCCGAGGCTCGCGACATCCGGCGCGGTGACGTCGACGGCGTAGGCCGTCGAGCCCGCGGCCTCGACCCGACCGCAGAGAGCTTCGATCCGCGCCGCCGGTCCGTCCCCCTCGAGCGGTGGGACCGACGCCGACGGCTTCCGCACCGGACTCGAATCGAGGAACGCCGTTGCCGGGCTGCGAGCGTGATCGGCGTAGTGCCGGATGTGATCCTCGAACGTGACGACCGTGCCAGAGCCCGCTTCGCCCGCGTGCAGGAGCTCGAGCTTTGCTCCGGCCGACCGTGTGGCAAACGCCTCGGCGAGCGCCTTCCACGCGGCGCGTTCGACCGTCGGCGCGGCCGCCGCCCCCACTCCAACCGCTCCCGGGAAACCGGTCGGCGCCCGCACGACGGCAAGCGCCGTGGGGATGCGATGGAACGCCGACAGGTCGACGGCCGAGTATCCGAGTCCCGTACGGGCGAACGGCAGCGCTGTCTGAGGCTCGAGCTCGAGGAGCGGCAGCGAAAGCCTGCCCGCCCAGACGATCATGAACGCGTCGCGTTCGAGCAACTCGAAGAGAGCCCGCTCGAGCGTCTCGCCCTCCGTCTCGCCGCACGCAAGCCCGCTGCTCGTCGCGTAGCCGACCGGGCGCGTCCCGGGTGCGGTCGCATCGCCGAGATACACGAGCTCGGCCGGCACGAAGGCCCGGCCCCCTCCAGGAACCTCGCGCCCCTCGACCCACGCGACCGGTGTGTCCGATGTGAACCGTGCGTAGCGAAAGCCGTGTGAGGCGAGCTGGCGATCGGAGAAGAGCGCGAATCGCTCGGGCTCGACTGCCCCGGGCAGATCGCGCGCCGCGGCGACGACCAGCCTCTCCGTCGGAACGTACGTCGCCGAGTAGCGCTCGATCGCCTCGCCGACGGCTGCCGCTGCCGCCTCGGCGCGGGTGGTACCCGTCCCGCCGACCCCGCTCAGATGGGCTAGCGAGCTGCCCAGCAAGCCTTGACCGCCCCCCACCTCGCAGGTGGCCTGGAACAGGGACGGCTCGGTCGTCGAAACGAGGCATTCCTCGACCGAGGCCACGATCCCGCTGTAGGGCGAGACGGCCTGTCGAAGACGCGGCGGCAGGGAGGCGATCATGCCGCCTCCGCCTCGGCTTCGTGCCACGGAAGCGGCGGAGCGAGCGTGGCCGCCGTCGAACAAGCCGGGCAGCGAGGGACACGTAGCACCGTGTTCGCCGTCAGCGACAGCACCGGGCGTGTCTCGATGACGTAGAGGACGCCCGGGATGGTCGTATCGCGCCCAACCGCCCAGCCGAGGACGAACTGTGCCGCGACGCCCGCGCAGATCGCATCGAGCGGGCCGACCTCGCCGGCAGCCGAGGCGGTCGACTCGACCCGCAGGTAGTCGTCGCCGTACTCGACGTGCGCTGCCAGGCGATGCAGCAGGCACACATGGCAGGCCGACTCACCGGGTACGACGAGCGGGCCAACGGTCGCCATCAGGCCGTCGAACGGACGCACGCCGAGCCAGCGAGTTCCGCGCTCGAGCGCGACCGCGTTCCATTCCGTGAGCGACGTCGCCTCGCCGGCCGCCGGCGCGACGACGACCAGGTCGACATCGCGAGCGCCCTCCCACGAGCCTCGAGCCACCCCGCCGACACCGGCGAGGTGCAGAAGCCGCGCGATCGTCTCGCCGGTCGGCGAGCCGCCGACCACGTCGATCCTCGCCTCCCTGAGCCGCTCTGCGGCCACGGAGGGCGCCAGGCCGTAGGCCGCCGCCAGCGTGAGCGCCGAGCGAGGCGCCCCGAGGTCCGGCAGCGGCCCCTCGACCAGCAGACCGTTCGTTCCGAGAAGGTCGAGGGCGAGCTCGACCGCCGGACGTGCCGGCGCGCCGAGGCTCGTTACGAGCTCGTCGATCGTGCGCGAGCCGTCGAGGAGCGGCAGCAGAGCGGGCAGTAGCGCCCGGACCGCCCGGCCCTCGAGAACGACGACCGACCGCCCGTGTTCGAGCAGGAGCCGGTCGCCGTCCTCGACGAGGCGGTACCACGGAGCCAGCAAGGGCCGGACTGGAGCCCTGACGCTCAGTCGTCCCCACCCCCGCCGACCCGCCCACCGCAGCAACAGCTGCTGCTGCAGCAGAGGACCAACATCGCGAACGCGGAGCTCTTCCGGCCCTTCACCTCGGCCGTGAGATCGAGGAGCTCACTCGTCAACTGTCCATACATCGCCACCTCCCGTTGTCTATATGAGCAACATACGCTCAGAGGTGTGACGCGCGGGTGACAACTCTGTGCCGAGAGTGGAACACGATCGGATCCTGCCGTCCCCGGCCGGAGCCGACCAGTTGTCCATTTGAGACGGCTTTGCCGTTCAGCCCTTCACAAACGGTCTCAACTCCTAGAAGATGGAGACGACGCGCCCCCGGCGCGCCCAACGGAAGGCGATCAAAATCCTCCACTCGACAATCCGAACGTGCGTGCTGGCGGGCCTTGCCGCGGCCGCGGCCGCCGCAGCTCTCGTCATGCTCACGGCCGCGCAGGCAAGCCCCACCCACAGCACCGGCCCGAAAGCGGGCGGTACGTATCGCGTCGCCTTCGAGCAGTCGTTCGGGTTCACCGACGGCTTCGACCCGACCGGCGACTACTACACGTTCTCGTTCGAGATCTTCTCGAACCTGATGATCCGCACCCTCGTCGGCTACAACCACGTCGCCGGCCCCGCCGGGAACGTGCTCGTCCCCGACATCGCAACGGCTGTGCCGAAGCCGACGAACGGCGGCAAGACCTACACCTTCCACCTCAAGCAGGGGGTGAAGTTCGGACCGCCGGTCGATCGCCCAGTGACCTCGAAGGACGTCCTCTACGCGATGGAGCGGATCGCCCACCCGAAGGACGGCGCCGAGTACGGCTTCTACTACACGCCGATCGTCGGGTTCGCCGCCTACGGCGCGGGCAAGGCGAAAACGATTGCCGGGATCAAGACGCCGAATCCGAGCACGATCGTCTTCAACCTGACGAAGCCCGTCGGGGACTTTCTCTACCGGATGGCGATGCCGGCCACCGGGCCGATTCCGGTGGAGGTCGCCAAGTGCTTCGAGGGCCAGGCGGGCAGATACGGAAAGGACGTCGTCTCCACCGGCCCCTACATGATCCAGGGCGCCGACAAGGTCGACGACTCGTCCTGCGCGAAGCTCAAGCCGATGAGCGGCTTCGACGGGATCTCGAATCTCACCCTCGTCCGCAACCCCGAGTACGACCCGAGGACAGACTCTCCGGCGGCGCGGCAGAACTTCCCCGACGAGTTCCAGTTCACGATCGATCCGAACGCGAGCGACATCATCGACCGCGTCGCTGCCGGACAACTCGAGGACGAGAACGGACCGAGCCCGCCGCCGCAGGCGCTCGAGGAGTACTCGAGCCCGTCGAAGCGGCAGTACCTGCACGTGAACCCTGCCGACGGGACCTCGTACCTCTCGATGAACCTCACCCAGCCGCCGTTCGACGACATCCACGTGCGCCGGGCGATGAACTGGATCATGGACAAGGCCGCGCTCCGCCAGGTCTGGGGCGGTCCCGATCTCGGGAGGATCGCGAACCACATCGTCCCGGACCCGATCTTCGACAACCAACTCTCAGAGTACGCGCCCTACAGGACACCGGGCGACCACGGCAGCCTGGCCAAGGCCAAGGCGGCGATGAGGGGCTCGAAGTACGACCTCGACAAGAACGGAACGTGTGGGGCCACGGCCTGCCACGACGTCCTCCTCCTCGACGACACGCAGTCCAACTTCGCGCGGATGGCGCCGATCGTGATCGAGGACGCAGCGAAGATCGGGATCACCTTCCACGTGGCCACGGTCAACGGCGCCTACCCGACGCTGCAGACGACCGCGAAGAACATCCCGATCGCCATCTTCCCCGGCTGGTTCAAGGACTACGCCGACGCGCTGACGTTCTTCGCGCCGCTGTTCGACGGCCGGACGATCATCCCACAGGGCAACGTGAACTACTCGCTCGTCGGCCTGAAGCCCTCACAGGCAAAGGCGCTCGGCGTCACAGGCGACCTGAACGGCATTCCGAGCGTCGACTCGAAGCTCGACCACTGTGCGCTGCTCGCGGGCGAGCCACGACTCAGCTGCTACGAGAATCTGGATCGAATCCTGATGACCAAGGTTGTCCCGTGGGTGCCGTACCTCTCGCCGAACAACGTCCACATCGTGGGCTCCGACGTGACGCAGTGGGAGTTCGACCAGTTCAGCGCAAGCACGGCGTACGCGCACGTGGCTGTCCGGTGAGCCGGATCTAGCTGCTCGCCGGGGCGCGGTGACGTTCGCGGAAGGCGCGGGCCTTCTCGCGGTTGCCGCAGCTGCGCATCGAGCACCACGCCCGCGAGTGGTTCCGCGCCTCGTCGATGAACGCCCACTCGCAGTCGGAGGCCCGGCAGGCCTTGAGCCGCGCCCATGACCCGTCTGCCATCGCGCCGTGAACTGCGATCACGATGCGCCCGAGGGACGCGTCGATGCCCGTCGCCGCAGGCGAAAGCTCACCCGCGCACTCCTCGAAGCAGAGCTCGATCTTCGCCCGGCGCGCGGCGCGATCGACCACTGCGAACGCCGCGTCCCTGTCCACCTCGAGGCCCGTGTTCGCGAGCAGCACGCGCCGCAGGGCCTCCCGCAGCTCGACCGCGCGGCGCTGGTCGGCGACGGTCGCCGTCACGGTCCCCCGCGTGAGTCCGCGGGCCTCGAGCCAGGCCACGAGCTCGCCGGGCGAGCCGAGCTCCTCGATCCCGTCGAGGAGGTCCCTGGTGTTCACGAAATCTCGAATCAGCTCTGTTTCGTCCACCGAAATTCCTAACCTTCAAATTTGCTTTACCGGTTACGTAACCTGTATTATCCTAACACGGGTTACGGAGGAGACGAGGAGGAGGGAACGACATGCATCCGGACTTCCTACAGATGATGCTTCAAGAGAACTCGCGCGAACTGGACAGGAGCGTCCGGTACGCGTATTCGGGACGTGGAGCGGAGATCGTTCCGGCGCCGTCGGAGGCGGTCGTGTTGAGGCTCTGCACGGTCCACGACGACGAGGCGATCGACGGCCTCGCACAGTTGGAGGGCGTACCGTCGCCGGCCGGGAGGCTGATCCTGGCCGAGGTCGACGGGGTGGTCGTAGCGGCCTATCCACTCGGGACCGGCTCGCCACTCGCCGATCCGTTCCGGGCGACCGCACACCTGCTGCCGCTGCTCGAGCTCCGGGCAAAGCAGCTGGCATCCGAGGAGCGGCGCGGGCGGGCATTCGCCTTCTGGGGGGCCGTTCGAAGCGCAAGCCGCGCCTGAGCCGATCGTTCACCGAGGCGGCCCGCCACGGGAGATTCCCGTGGCGGGCCGTTCGTCGTCCGGCCACGCGACAATGGTTCGCCGATGGCGGGAATGCACACCTGGGCGGCGCTGCTCCGCGGCGTCAACGTCGGCGGGCGAGCGCGGGTGCCGATGGGTGAGCTCACGGAGGTCCTCGGCTCGCTCGGTCACGAAAACATCGTGACCTACATCCAGAGCGGCAACGTCGTCTTCCACGGCCGCTCAGGCGACAGGGCCGCCGTCGGCGCCGCGCTCGAACAGGCGATTGCCGAGCGGTTCGGCCTCTCGGTCACGGTCATGCTGCGCACCCCGGCGGAGCTCGGCGCGATCGCCCGGGCAAACCCCTTCCCGGCTGCCGAGAAGACACCCGCGAAGCTGCACGTCGTCTTCCTCGACGGGGTGCCGGATGCGCCCGCGGTCGCGGCGCTCGACCCGGAGCGGTCGGCGGGAGACCGATTTGCCGTCTCCGGCTCGGAGATCTACCTCGAGCTGCCGAGCGGAGCCGGTCGTACGAAGCTGACGCTCGACTGGTTCGAGCGCCGACTCGGGGTGAGAGGGACCGCCCGGAACTGGAACACGCTCGTCAAGCTGATCGAACTGAGCTCGGCTCGAGCGGACGAGTGAGGCCGCCGACGAGATCCGAGACCTGGTCGAAACCTGCCTTGAGCAGGATGCTCACCGCGATCGACGAGCGGTAGCCCGTCGCGCAGTGGACGACGATCGGACGGTCGGCGGGAAGCTCGGCCAGACGGTCGGTGAGCTGCCCGAGCGGAATGTTGACGCTGCCTTCGATCACGTCCCCGTCGAGCTCGCTTTTCGCTCGCACGTCGAGCACAAACGGGGGCTCAGGCTCGCCGAGTTGCTCGGCAAGCGTGGCAGGGGCGATCCTGTCCGTCCGCTCGATCAGTTCCGGATGGCCCTTCAGCGCGAGCATTCCGCCCTCGAGGTACCCGGCCACGTTGTCGAAGCCGATCCGTCCGAGCCGGACCGCCGCCTCGTGCTCGCGACCAGGCGCGACGACGAGGACGATCGGCAGGTCGACCGTGAGCAACGTGCCGGCCCAGGTCGCGTAGCTCCCGTCGAGGCCGATGTGGATGCAGCCACGCAGATGAGCTCCGGCGAATCCGCTACTCGTCCGCGAGTCGAGCAGCTGCGCGCCGGCGGCAGCGAGCCCCAGGACCTCGTCGAGATCGAGTGGAGCCGGCCCCTCTCCGAGCGCCTCGCCGAGCGTCGGACGCTCCTTGGCGTTGAGGACGGCGTCGTAGGTGAAGTAGGCGGGCGAGTCCGGCTGGTCCGCGCTGACCACCCGGACGAACTCCTCGCGGGTCATCGGCTGTAGCGCGTAGTTGTAGCGACGCTGGATCCCGATCGTCGACACCGTCTCGCTGCTCAGATGCTTGCCGCAGAGCGACCCGGCGCCGTGTGCCGGATAGACGAGCGTCTCGTCGGGAAGCGGCAGCAGCTTCGTCCGGATCGAGTCGTACAGCAGGGATCCGAGCTCCTCGGCGCTCCAGCCGAGCGACGACCGGAGATCGGGCCGACCGACGTCGCCGATGAAGAGCGTGTCACCGGTCAGGATCGCGTAGGGCGCTCCCGGATCGGCGGCGAGGTCGTAGACGAGGATCGAGATCGACTCGGGTGAGTGACCGGGCGTCTCGAGCGCCTCGAGCCGCACCGTTCCGAGCTCGAGCCGGGCGCCGTCGCCGAGCGGAGTGAACTCGTACTCGGCCTGGGCGCGCGCTCCGAGATAGATGCGGGCGCCCTCGAGGTCTCGAAGCTCGAGATGGCCGGCCAGGAAGTCGGCGTGCAGGTGGGTGAGGATGACGTGCTCGATCCGGCACCCGTGTCTCCGCGCCTCGGCGATGTACCCCTCGACGTCGCGTTGCGGGTCGATCACCGCAGCGACTCCACTCGCACTGTCTGCGACGAGATAGGAGGCATGCGCGAGACAGCCGAGGTAGTACTGCTCGAGGATCACGGCAAGCATTCTCCCCCGGCGGGGAGGCCGGCCGTCAGAGAAGCTTGCGGGCGAGGACCTCGAGCTTCGAGGTCGCGACGAGCGGTGCCTGGATCTTGATCGTCTCGTGGCCATTGAAGACCTGGAGCTCGCCGCCGGACTTCGTGGCCCAGGCCGCCTTGCCGAGCCCGTGGACGACGACGATCCCGAGCTTGCTCACCGCCTTCTCGGAAGCGGCGAACGTCGTCGCCGTGTCCTCCTGGAACTCGACCTTCACCGGAAGCGGCGTGCTCGCGTACGCGCAGGACTTCGCGTACGACGTCGTCGTGGAGGTGGGTGCCTTGACCTTGACCCCGAGCGCCCCGCCGACGACGTCCCTCGGCGGGCAGGCCGTCTGGTTCGGCGCCGCGGCCGTCGCGCCCGCGGCCAGAACTCCCGCGGCCAGAAGGGCTAGACCTGGAGGCAGGGTGAACGACGGGCGGCGCATGTGCGGAAGGGATACCTGACCGCAGCGCCTCTCGCCCGCGGCTTAACACGGCATGCGCATTCCAGCCGCTACCCCGCGGCCTCCGCCCGCCGGAGGCCGCTGATCGCCCACGCGCAGAACAGCCCACCGAGCACGATCGCGGCGACGTAGGCGGAGAGCACCTCGGTCGGCGCACCGGCGATGAAGCCGCGGCCTGCCTCGAGGACGCGCGTCACCGGATTCACGACCGCGATTCCGTGGATCCATCCGTGCAGCAACGACAGCGGCACGTACACGGGCGCGAAGAAGAGGATCAGGAAGACCGGCATCTGCATGATCGGCGCGGCCTGCATCGTGCGCAGCCGCATCGCCACGCCGGCGGCCCAGAGCGTGCCGGTGATGTTGACGAGCACACCGAGGGCGAACAGGCCGAAGAGGTCGACCCCGTCGCCACCGACCTTCATCTGGAACACGAGCGCGATCACCGTGAGCACGGAGATCGTCGTGATCCAGCGAACGACCGCGGCTGCCGCGTAGCCGATCAGGATCCCGCTGCGGTACGGGGCCGCAAGCATCAGCCGCCGAGCGAAGCCGCTCTCGAAGTCGCGCGCGATCCCGAAGCCCGAGAACACACCGGCGAGCGCCGAGGACTGGAGAAAGACGAAGACGTACTGGAAGGCCGTGTAGCCGTCGGGGTAGTCGAAGCCCGGCGTGTGACGGAGCCCCGACAGCCCGCCGGCAAACGCGGTGAAGAAGAACAGGGGAAACGCAACCGACGGGATCAGGAGCGACTTGTTGTGGAAGAAGTTGTGCAGCATCCGCCAGGCAACGCCCTGGGCAACCGCGAGCCTGCTCACGAGGAGGCCAGCCTCTTGCGAAGCGCCGCGGAGGCGAGGACGACGGCGATCGCCGCGATCGTCGCGGCGATCACGAACGCGAGCGCGAGCGCCTGACCGTCCCAGCCGATGATGATCAGGCTCCGTACGCCCTCGATCAGGTAGGAGACCGGGTTGACCGTGGCTGCGTCGTGGAACCACGTTACGCTCATCAGGTTCCTCGGAATCGCCATCGACGAGATGAACAGGAACACGAAGAACACCGGAAAGAGGCTCTGCACGGCCTCGCCCGAGCCCGTTCGGAGCGCCGCGAGGATCCCGAGTGCGCCGAAGGCCAAGGCGACCAGGACGTACAGCACGAAGAGCACGAGGATGCCTGGAACTCCGCTTGCGAACCGGACTCCGGCCACATAGCCGACGACCAGGTAGACCCCTGCCTGGAACAGCGCGAGGACGACGGTGCCGCCGAGTTGACCCGCGAGCAGGGCAAAGCCGCGCATCGGCGTCAGCGAGAGCCGGCTCAGGAATCCGGTCTGGATGTCACGGGCGAGATCGGTGCCGGTGTTCATCGTCGCGAACAGCGCACCCTGGATGAAGGGCACGGCGAGCAGGAAGGCGACGATCGAGGACGTCGGGAATCCTGGTAGGTGCGCCTCGGCCCGGAGGCCGCCCGAGTTCACCGCGAGCAGCATCAGCGGGAAGATCACAGGGGCGATGATGTTCGCGGGCTGGCGGAGCGTGCGGACGACGGAGCGGCGGCCGAGCAGGTAGATCTGGTCGGCGAGCAGCGTCATGCGGGCTCCATCGCGAGCGCGGCCGGCTGAGCGTCCTCGTCGTCGCCGGCTCCTTCGAGCGAGCGGCCCGTCTTTGCGAGGAAGACGTCGTCGAGCGAGGGCTGATGAAGCTGGAGTTGGCCGATGGCCAGGCTTTCGGCGTCGAGCGCCCGGACGATCTCGGCGAGGTCGGCCTGGCCGCTGCGGCACCGGACCGCGATCCCCCGCGTCGCAGGGACGAGCTCGCCGAACCGTTCGAGGATCTCGGCGACCCGGCTTTCCTCGGCCGGGTCGGCGGGCAGCACCTCGACGGTCGGCCGCCCCACCTCTTGCTTGAGCTCGTCGGGCGAACCCTCGGCGACGATGTGGCCGTGGTCGATGATCCCGACGCGATCGGCGAGGACGTCGGCCTCCTCGAGATACTGCGTCGTCAGGAAAACGGTCACGCCCTCGTCCTTCGCCAGGCGGCGCACCTCTTCCCAGAGCGCCGTCCGGCTCTGGATGTCGAGGCCGGTGGTCGGTTCGTCGAGAAAGAGGATGCGCGGATCGTGGACGAGCGCCAGGGCCAGGTCGAGCCGCCGCTTCATCCCGCCCGAGTAGCCCTTGACTTTCCGGTCGCCGGCTTCTTCGAGTCCGACCCGCTCGAGCAGCTCGTCGGCGCGCCTGCGGCGGCGGTCGCGGGGGAGGGCCTGGAGCGCCGCCTGGAGCCGGAGGTGCTCGCGGCCCGTGAGGAGCGGGTCGAGTGCCGCCTCCTGGAGCGCCGCCCCGATCGTCTTCCTGACTTCGGGTCCCTGCTTCACGACGTCGAAGCCCCCGACGCGCGCCGTGCCCGACGTCGGCGGCAGCAGGGTCGTCAGCATCAGAACGGTCGTCGACTTGCCGGCGCCGTTCGGGCCCAGGAAGCCGTAGATCTCGCCTTCGTCGACGACGAGATCGATCCCGTCGACAGCGCGAGGCCCTTTCTTGAACTCGCGGACGAGGTTCTCGGTCTCGATGGCGTAGTCGCTCACGGACTCGAGTCTAGGTACCGGGCCGCGGGTGCCGCGGGGCTGCGCTGACACGACAACGCGCCGCCTCCGAACGAAATCGATGGACCCAGTCGGGCTCGAACCGACGGCCTCCGCCATGCCATGGCGGCGCTCTCCCAGCTGAGCTATGGGCCCGGGATCAGCTCCGTCAGTCTAGCGACGAAGTCGAAGTCGGTTGCGTTCCGTACACCTGCGCGCTGGTTGTTCCGCGACGGCGCGATCCGAAGGTAGAGCTGGGTGCTCGGGCCAATTGTGCTGAATGGGATGAAGAAGCAGCGATTCAAGTCGGGACAGAACGCTGCGATCGCATCGATCTCCTCGGAGGTGTAGAGGCGGCGGATGACGCCCGCTTTTGCGCGCCGCGACGTATAACAGCGCACGACGACGACGTCTCCGTGGAGTGGCGCCCATTTGCACTGGACGCGAAGCAAACCGGTCTCGAGCCCGAAGATCAGGTCATAGCGACCGCCCTCGATCATCGGCCGATACACCTCGACGCCCAGTTCGAACGCCGCCTTTGCAATCGCAACCTCAGCGATTGCGCCCTTCTGATTTGTCGTCAGTTCGTGCAACGCCGCGAACGCTAGCGAGCACCTCGGACGGTTCGTTTTCTATAGAGACAACGCTAGGCGCTTGCCGCCTCGTCGAGCGACTCCTGGGGAACGTCGCCCCAGAGATCGTCGAGGCGGTAGAAGTCGCGCGCCTCCGGGGTGAAGACGTGGAGCACGACGTCGAGGTAGTCGGCGACGATCCACGTCGCCTCACGCTCGCCCGCGACCGAGCGCGGACGGAGGCCGTCGTCCTTCAGCCGGGCGTGCACCTCGTCCCAGATGCCCTTCGTCTGGCGCGGGTTGTTCCCCGTGGCGACGACGAAGTAGTCCGTGTAGCTGCACACGGGACCCATCGTGAGGATGACCACGTCCCTCGCGAGCTTTTCCTGCGCCAGCGCTGCAATCCGGCGTGCCTGTTCGATGGACGTCAACCGGCTCCAGTGTAGCCGCCGCGGCCGTAGAGACCGTCCCGCTCGATCAGCGCCCAGACCGCAGACGGAACGAGACCATGGACGTCATCCCCGCGATCGAGGCGAGCGCGGAGCTCCCTGGAGGCGATCGGCTGCGGCTCGAGGTCGAAGAAGGAGACGCGGTCCGGATGCTCGAGTAGGCCGAGCACGGCGTCGAGGCCCTCACGCGGGAATCCGGGGCGGGTCGCGACGCCGAGCCGGACGAGCCCGAGCACGGCCTGCGGCTCCTTCCAGTCGAGGAATCCCGCGAACTCATCGGCTCCGAGCAGGAACGTGGCCCCCTCCCACTCCAGATGGTCGCGCAGCAGGTCGATCGTGCGAGCATGCCGGTCGAGCAGCACGTGCTCGCCCGGGAACGCGGCTTGCACCAGCTGGAGGCGAACGGGTGCCGGGGTGAGGACGGTCTTGTGCCCAGGTTCGGCCGCAAGCACGACGACCGCGTCGTCGAGGCCGAGCTCCCGCTTCGCGGCGCCGAGCAGCGCCACGTGACCGTTGTGGGGCGGGTCGAAGGCCCCGCCGAAGATCCCGATCACGGGAAGAACTCGAACGACTCGTCCCCGATCTCGACCTCCGCGCCCTTGCGCGCCCCGGCCTCGCGGAGCGCCCGTTCGAGCTCCTCCTCGTTCGGTGGGGTTCCCGTGACCCGGTAGCCGTCCTGGGTGCGGAAGAGCGTCCAGCGCCTCGCCTTCGGCTCGGGCCGGTAGACGAGGAAGTCCGCGATCGCATCCTCCTCGCCGGCGGCGTGCGGAACGGGCTCCGGCACGAGGGTGAAGAGCGACCGCTTGAGCTCCTCGATCCCGGCTCCGGTCGCGCAGGAGATCCTGAACACCGCGGCGATCCGGTCGTCGGCGATCGCGAACTCCGGCTCCGGCTCGAGGTCGATCTTGTTGAGGACGATGATCTGCGGTAGGCGGTCGAGACCCGCGCCGTAGGCTGCGAGCTCCGCGTCGATCGTGCGCCACTGCGGGTCGGCCGGCTTCGAGGCGTCGATCACGTGCATGAGGCTCCGCGCCCGCTCGAGGTGAGCGAGGAACTCGTGGCCGAGGCCGATGCCTTCGCTGGCGCCTTCGATCAGGCCCGGAACGTCCGCGACGACGAGCTGCCGCCCGTCGGGCGACTCGACGGTGCCGAGCATCGGCTCGATCGTCGTGAACGGATAGTCGGCGACTTTCGGCTTCGCGTTGGAGAGACGCGTCAGCAGTGAGGACTTGCCGGCGTTCGGCAGTCCGACGAGCGCCGCGTCCGCGAGCAGCTTCAGCCGCAGCTCGACGTCGACCTCGTCGCCCGGCAGCCCCACCTCGGCGAAGCGCGGCACCTGCCGCGTCGAGCTGACGAACCGCGTATTCCCTCGGCCCCCGCGGCCCCCGCGGGCCAGCCTCACCCTCGCGTCGGGATGCGCGAGATCCGCCACCAGGTCTTCGCCGTCGAACACCTGCGTTCCGACCGGCACCCGCACCTCGATGGTCTCGCCGTTCGCGCCGTGCTTGCGCGCGCCGCGGCCGTTACCGCCCTTCGGCGCCGCGACCAGCCTGCGGCGCTGGAGCCCCGTGAGATCGCGGAGATCCTTGTCCGCAACGGCGATCACGTCGCCGCCGTCCCCACCGTCGCCGCCGTCGGGACCGCCTTTCGGCACGTACTTCTCGCGGCGAAACGACAGTGCCCCGTCGCCGCCGCGACCCGCCTTTACCTGGAACCGAGCGTGGTCGCTGAACACAGTTGTACGAGCGTAGGCTCGACGGAGCTCAAATGAACTCTGCGCCGGCGGGGAACTACTCCGCGTCGACGACGGCCACCGAGCGGCGCTCGCCGCTCTTGCGGAACTCCGCCTTGCCGTCACGGATCGCGAAGATCGTGTCGTCGCGGCCCATCTTCGTGCCCGGACCGGCCCGGAACTTCGAGCCGCGCTGGCGAACGATGATCTGGCCTGAGCGGACGTCCTGCCCGGAGAAGATCTTGACCCCGAGGAACTGCGGGTTCGAGTCGCGGCCGTTCTTCGACGAGCCGAGTCCCTTCTTATGCGCCATCGGGTGCCTCCTCCGGCTCGGTCGGCTCGTCCTGCTTCTCGTCCGCTTCCTGGTGGCTTTCGAGCGCGGACTCGAGCGCCGAGAGTGCGCCCTTTCGAGCCTTCGTCTCGGTTTCGTAGGTGATCGCCTCGTCGAGCTCGATCACGCTCCATCCCTTCGCTGCCTCGGTGATCTGCGCGATCGTCATCTTCTCGTAGCCCTCGGGCGGGGCCGCAAGCGGTGCTTCGATCGTCGGATGCGGCTTGTGGTCGGCCTTCGGCGTTTCCGCGACGGCAGCGGCGAGCCCTGGCTCCTCCGTCTTCTCGACCTTCGCATCTGCCTTCGCGGCGGCCCGCTTTGCGCCACCTGCGCCGAGGGTGATCTCCACGCGCGAGGTCGCGGCGCGGAAGCCGTTGTGGCGCTTGTACCCCGTGCGCCGGCGGTACTTGCCGATCAGGATCTTCGGCCCGCGCTCGTGCGAGAGCACGGTCGCGGTGACCGCGGCTTCGCCGAGCAGCACGACCGGCTCGAACGTCTTGCCCTCCTCGGTCGGAAGGCGGTCGACGACGAGCGTCTCGCCGTCGCGGACGCGGTGCTGCTTGTTCCCGAGCTTGATGATCGCGTAGTCCATGGGAGAATCCTGATCCTTGACGAATGGCATCGAGCGCACAAACGCGGGCGTAATGCGCCCGCGGTCGTCAAGTGTAGCGGCTAGACGTCCCCCCACTCGCTCATCGGCGTGTATTGCCAGTTCTCGTCGCCCTCGTGACCCTCCGGGGCGTTCTCGTCGGGCGCGGGGCGCTCGGCGACTGCGGCGACCGCTTCGGTCCCCTCGTCGCCCGCGGTCTCGGTCTCTGCGGTCACGCCTGCGGGCTTGCGGCGGCGGTTGCGTCCGCCCCGCGAGCCCCGCCGCGTCGATGGGCGGGCGGGCGGGGTTTCGCCGTCGGCCGGGTCGTCGCCGTTCTGGCCGAGCGCCCGATCCGGCAGATGGATCACCGGCGACGCCGCCGAGTCGTCGGCGACGGCCTCCGCGGAGCTCTCGTCGTCGACCGGCTCGCCGTCGAGTTCCTCGCTGTCTTCGGCCGAGGCATCGCCGTTCGTGCCGGAAACGGGCTTCCGCTTGCGATTGCGGCCGCCACGGGTGCCCCGGCGGGTCCGCTTGCGCGGCGTCGCCGGCGCCTCGCCTTCAGTGGCTTCGTCGTCGCTACTCGCGCCGGCATCTTCGGCTTCGGCTTCCGCATCGGGGGCTGTGACCACCTCGACCGCCACCGCAGGCTTACGTGTGCGCTGACGCCGCGGCGCTGCAGGCTCTTCCGACTCGTCGGATGGTTCCTCGTCCTTGGTTGCAGGCTTGCGTGCGCTCGAGCGGCGAGCAGCGGTGCGCGGAGCGGGAGCCGGCTCGTCGTCAGCTTCGTCCGCATCGTCCTCCTCGTCGAGCTCGTCGTCGGTGTCGACCTCGTCGTCCTCGAGCTCGCCGGCCGCTTCTGCTTTGGGCGCGCGCCTGGCCCGCGTCGGCCGCTCGGCCTCCGCCTCGGCCGTGATCGGCTGCTCGACCTTGACGCCCGACTCCGCGAGCACCGCGTAGGCGACTCCCTCCATCACCGCGATGATCCGAACGTTCACCTTTTTGCCCACGAGCTTCGCTGCATCGGCCACGACGACCTCGACGCCCTTGAGCTTGCCGACGCCGGCGTGGGCGTCGTACAGGCCGAGCTCACCGAGCTTCAGCTCGAGCTCCTGACCCACCTCGACGGGCGAGGCGGGCGCGAGCTTCTCGACGGTGCCCTGCTCGAGCATCCGTAGATGGTCGAGATGGACATCGGCGACGCCGACGAAGAAGAAGCGCCGCTTCGTGACGTCCTCGAGCTCCTGGAGCCGCGAGCCGTCGCCGACGAGCATGCCGGCGATCCTGGCGTTCAGCTCGACCTTGAAGGCCTTGGCACGCGAACCGGGCGTGACGAGCGCGCGCAGGCGACGCTCGACCTCGACTGCGGCGGTCTCGTCCGAGACGATGATCCCGTCGCCGCCGCAGGTCGGGCACTTCCGCGTCATCACCTCGCGCGGGCCGTCGGTCACGTTCTGCCGCGTCATCTCGACGAGGCCGAGCGGCGAGATCTCGACCACGTAGGTCTTCGTCCGGTCGCGTTCGAGCTCCGTGCGGAGCGCATCCTCGACCTGCTGGCGGTTCTTCGGATTTGCCATGTCGATGAAGTCGATGACGATGATTCCCCCGATGTCGCGGAGCCGGAGCTGGCGAACGACCTCCTTGACCGCCTCGAGGTTGTTCTTCGTGATCGTGTCTTCGAGCCGGCCCGGGCCGTTGCGCTTCGAGCGGGAGCCGACGAAGCGCCCGGTGTTGACGTCGATGACGGTGAACGCTTCGGCGTAGTCGAAGATCAGGTAGCCCCCTGAGGGGAGATCGACGCGGCGGTTCAGCGTCGACTGGATCTCGGCCTCGACGCCCAGGGCTTCGAGGAGCGGCTCGCGCTCCTTGTAGCGGGTGACCCGCTCGACCATGTGCGGGGAGGTCTTTTTGAGGTAGCCGACGATCCGCTTGTGGGTGCGGTCGTGGTCGACGAGCAGGCGCTCGAAGTCACCCGTGAAGAGGTCGCGTGTGACGCGTAGCGGGAGCTCAGCCTCCTGGTAGATCAGCGCCGGCGAGGTCGCCTTCTTGGCGCTCGCGTCGATGGTGGCCCAGAGGCGCTCGAGAAACTCGAGGTCGCGGCCGATGTCCTCGGGCGAGGCGCCCTCGGCCGCGGTGCGGACGATGACGCCGCCGGTCTTCGGGGCGATCTCCTTGAGGATTCCCTTGAGCCGGTTGCGCTCGTCGTCATCGAGCCGGCGCGAGACGCCGAGGCCGTCGCCGTGCGGGACGTAGACGACGAACCGGCCGGGGAGCGAGATCTCGGTGGTGAGGCGGGCCCCCTTCGTCTTCATCGGGTCCTTGACCGCCTGGACGAGCACGGTCTGGCCGCGCTGGATCAGATCCTGGATCTTGCGTGCGCCTCGGCGGCCTTCGAGCTCCGGGCCGACGATCTCGTCGACGTAGAGGAAGCCGTTCTTCTCGAGTCCGATCTCGACGAACGCCGCCTCCATGCCCGGAAGCACGTTGTCGACGGTGCCGAGGTAGACGTTGCCGGCGATCGAGCGCTGCTCGGGCCGTTCGAGATAGACCTCGGCGACGACCCCGTCCTCGATCACGGCGACGCGCTTCTCCCCCGGATCGACCGAGATCAGAAGCTCGCGCTTGGCCTTCGGAAGCGGTGCCCGGCGCGGCGCGGTGCGGCGCGGCGGCCGCGTCGAGCGGCCTTTGCGCTCGGCCGGCTTCGACTCTGCCAGTCTCACCTCTGCGGGCGCGTCGGCCTTCTCGTCGACATCGTCGGAACGGTCGGCAGCGGTCTCGCCACCAACCGGACGCTTCTTCCGGCCGCGGCCTCCACGGCTACCCCGGCGGCGCCTTTTTGGTTGTGTGGTTTGTCCCTCTGTGGCCGGAGTCGTCTCCGGCAGCGCGGGTGTCGCGCCGACCGCGGTCGGCGGATCAGGTTCGACAGTCGGAACGGCGGCCTCGGAAGGCGCGTGTTCCGGTTTCGCCTTCTGTCGGCGGAACCAAGCTAGTGGCAAAGAGAATCTCCTTCGAAATGGGTACGCGCAGCCTCGCGTCGAGCGGGCGCGCGAACAGGGTTGACGGACGCAGAGCTGATGAGTAACGCGGCATTGCCTTCCCTAAGGGTAGCAGGGTGCCCGTACGGGTTCTTGAATCCGCAATCGTCCGAGTCCGGATACGCCCGCTAGAGCTGCTATGCGGCCTCTTCGCCGTCGAACGCTTCTCCGGCCGGCGCGAGCCGCGAGCGGCGCGAACGGACGACCCGCAACCGCTGCTGGAGGCGCGCCCACGCCCAGGGCTCGATCTCCGCATACCGGGAGCCACGCTGATCCTTGGTCGCGTCCGCGTACTCGAACCAGGCGTCCGCCTCCTCGATCAGCAGGAGCTCGTGCAGCTCACGATTCGATGTTAGGGGCATCAGGATTCCCTCCTTCCGGTTGGTGTGAGGGTAGGTCCGAGGTCGGACGGCACTGGTCCGTCAGCGCGGGTTGCGGCGGAGCGCTTCACCGAGCGCCCAGGTTCCGCCGAACGCAACCGCAGCCCTGACCGCGAACTTCGCGACCGGTAGCGCCTCGAGCTCGTGGGCGAGCCGCCTGTAGGCAAAGCCTGCACCGACGACGGCTGCGAGCTCGGGCCAGAGGGCCTTGGGGCTCGCCTCGCGGCCCCGGGCAACGGCGATGCGGGCGGCGAGGAACACCTCGTTCGCGGCCATCGCCGGCAGGTCCGCGCCCGGCACGAACACGGAGGCGCCGATCAAGGCGTTCCTGCCCGAGGTGGTCGCGATCAGCCGATCGAGGACGGAGCTGCGGAGCACCGGCAGCCGCGCCGCCAACGCGGGGCCGTTCCGGCCGAGCACCTTCGCGAGCATCGCCGCAACGTCCTCGATCGGGAGTCCCTGCCCCGCTTTCGCGACGACCAGGTTCGTGTCGAGGACGTAGGGCAGCCGCCCGCTTTCGATGAGTCCCACGATCGGCGTGCCGGCGCGCCCGGCGGAGCGGAGCGCCTCGTCATCGGCCTTCCCGACCCAGACGAGCGCGGCTGCCTGCCGACCGCTGGCGTTCTCGACGACGGCCGCCGGGTCGCCGCCTGCGCGGAGCCCCTTCGCGACGAGCGGGACGAGCTCTCGCGCGCCCGCAACCACGATCGGCCCCTCGTTGCCTGTGGGGCCGCGCACCTGGCGAACGGCGCGGAGGATCGTCAGTGGCAGCTTGCGGTTCACAGCCGCCGGCGTCCGCCGCGAGCGTGGATCGAGAGCAGAATGCCGACGCCGGCGAGGTTGCTGATCATCGAGGACCCGCCGACCGAGACGAACGGCAACGGGATCCCGGTGATCGGCGCGATCCCCATCGTCATCCCCACGTTCACGAAGACCTGGACGAGGAAGGCGAAGACAATGCCGGCGGCGACGATCGCGCTGTAGAGGTCTCGGGCGGTGGTCACGATCTTGAGCCCGCGCCAGATGACGAGCAGGTACAGGAGCAGCAGCATCGAGGCGCCGACGAAGCCGCGCTGTTCGGCGAGCGAGGCGAACGCGAAGTCGGTCGAGTACGACGGAAGGAAGTCGAGCCCGGTCTGAGTCGCGCCGCCGACACCGCGGCCGCGGACCTCGCCCGAGCCGACCGCGATCGTCGATTCGGTGAGGTTGTAGGAGTTCGAGTTCGTGAGGCGGGCGGTCTGGTAGGGCTTGAGCACGTTCACCCCTGCGGCGGGGAGCCACCAGAGCACGCTCAGGATCGCGACGAGGCCGATGCCCGCGATTAGCCCCAGGTAGAGCCACCGGACACCGGAGATGAACAGCACCGCTGCGAGCACCGCCACGTAGACGAGCGCGGTGCCGGCGTCGGGCTGCAGAAACACGAGTCCGATTGGGGCCGCGGCAAGCGCGATCGTCTTCAGCGGCAGGCTGAGCCGGGTCACCTCCCGCGACCGGTCGGCCATGAACGCCGCGAGCGTCAGGGCGAGCAGCACTTTCCCGAACTCGGAGGGCTGGAAGGTGAAGGAGCCGACGGCGATCCAGCGCCCGGCGCCGTTGGCCGTCGCACCGATCGCGAGCACGAGGGCGAGCAGGGCGCAGAGGACGCCGTAGATCACCCGCCAGAAACGGCGATAGACCGACGGGTCGATCAGGAAGGCCGCGACCAGCAGAACTCCGCCCACGCCGGCGTAGAACAGCTGCCGCCCGGCCGCGCTCCCGCCCGGATCGTGACGGGTGATCCCCCCGATCGCCCAGATGCCGAAGGCGACCGAGCCGATCGTCGCGGCGAGGAGCACCCAGTCGATCCGGCCGATCGAGCCGACGAGCCCGACCGCCTCGTCGCGCGACCGGCTTCGGAGGCCACGGGAGCGTGGATCTACGGCTTCGATCGACATCAGTCGGTGATGTGGGTGGTCACAGTGCCGTGCTTCTTGAACCAGGACTCGAAGACCTGAAGCGCCGCCGGCGCCGCCGCGGTCCCGCCGTGGCCGCCGTTCTCGATCACGGCGCAGACGACGATCGACGGATCGTTGTACGGGCCGTAGCCGCACCACCAGGATTGGTTGAGCTCGACCGGGTGCGGATACCCCGGGAGCGTGATGTTCTTCTGCGCGGTTCCCGTCTTGCCGGCGATCGGTACGGGGAACTGGCCGAAGACGCCGTAGGAGGTGCCGTAGACGGAGTGCGTGCCGGCGTAGAGGCCTTCCTGGATGGCCCTCAGGTAGTAGGGGTCGACGCCGGTGGAGGTCGCCTGCTGCGTCGCGAGCTCACGCAGGATCTGCGGCGGCGCTCCGTCCCCCGTGGACTGCTCGACGTCCTGGGCGATGTGCGGCGTCACGAGCTTGCCGCCGTTCGCGATCATCGCGTAGAAGCGCGCCATCTGGATCGGCGTGACCTCGAGGTCTCCCTGGCCGATTGCGAGCTGGACCGAGTAGCCCGGCTTCCAGGTTCGGTCGACGGTGTTGCACGGCGGGCCGCCGTAGAACTTGCAGCGCCAATCGGGAGTGGGAACGAGTCCGGCGTTCTCAGGCCCGACGTCGATGCCGGTCGTCTGGCCGAAACCGAACCTCGAAGCCCACAGCTGCAGCGTCGGCCCACGGTCGGAATTCAGGTTGTAGAAGTCCTCCCCCACCTGGTAGAAGTAGGTATCGCACGACTCTGCGAGGGCCTGGGTCAGCTCCATCGGCTGGTCCACGTATGGATCCCAGTTCGTGAACTTCTGCCCGTAGAAGCTGACCTCAGGGGAGCACTGGAGGGTCGTCGTGGGCGTCAGGATCCCCTCCTCCATCGCAGCGAGGGCGGTGACCGGCTTCCAGACCGAGCCGGGCGGATAGAAGGCGTCGATCGCGCGATCGAGACCGGGGCTGTTCGCCTGCGCGGCCGCCTTGCCGCCGAGCAACGGCGCAAGCTTCGACGCGTCGCGGTTTACGAACACAGACGGCTCGTACGTCGGATTGGACGCGAGCGCGAGCACCGCCCCGGTTTTGGGGTCGAGCGCAACGATCGCTCCTCCGTCGGCGTAGGGCTCTCCGCTGCTTCGGGCGGCGGCGATCTCGGTGCGGAGCGCTCGCTCGGCAGCCTGCTGCAGGCGAATGTTGATCGTCAGCTTCAGGGTGTTGCCGGAGAGCGGCACGACCTTCGGGGTGAGCGGGCTCGTCGGCTGTCCGGACGAGTTGACGGTCAGCTGGTCGGAGCCGTCCTTGCCCTTGAGGTAGCGGTCGTAGCTCTGCTCGATCCCGGCCTGCCCCATCACGTCCTGGGGTGTGTAGCCGGCATGCACTGCCGACTTGAGCTCGGCCGCGTTGATCGGCCCGACCGAGCCGAGCACCTGCGCGAGCAGCGACTTGTACGGGTAGCTCCGCAGGTAGCTGTCGGCAAGCGTGACGCCCGGGAACTCGAGCTGATGTTCGTCGAGGTAGTAGATCTGGTCGGAGTGGATCCCCCGACGCAGGACGACCGGGGTCAGCGGGTCGTCGGCGTACGGAGCGATCCGCGCGACGATCTGCTTCACCGGGATCGCCGCCACGGCCGAGAGCGCCTTCAGCTCCTTGCTTCGCGCCTTGGTGCTTTTCGGCAGGTCGGCCGGCCAGATCTCGAGGCTCGTCCCGAGGACGTTCGTCACGAGGACGTGGCCGTGCGCGTCGACGATCTTCCCGCGCGGGGCATCGACCTGGATCGTCCGGACGCGGTTCGAGTTCGCCTCGGTGCGGTACTTGCTGCCGGAGAGCACCTGGAGCGCCCAGAGCCGGAGGAACAGGACGGCGAAGACGGCGAGTGCGACGAAACCGAGGATCGCGACGCGGAACGCGAGCTGGGGCGTGAGCCGGTAGGGCTCCTCGACCCGCGGATCGGAGGGGAGAAAGCGGCGCGAGCGGGGTTCGCTAGCCAAGCAGACGCACCTCGTGGACGCGGTCGAGCACGTCGGCGGGCGGGAACAGGCGCCGGGCGAACGTATAGACGGGCCAGGTGAGGATCAGGTTCAGCAGGACGGTCGCCGGGAGACCCGAGAGGTACGGCCCGGCCGGCGCGGGCTGCCCGAGCACGAAGTCGAGCGCGAGGGCGCCGATGCCGTAGAGCAGGGTGATCACGGCAACCGATGTGTAGGGCGCGTGGAAGCGGTCGCGGCCGGTCGTCTCGCCGTAGCGGCCCGTCCAGAACCCGGCGAGCGTGAGCAGCAGCGAGGTGAAGCCGAGGATGCCGAGGTTCGCCGTGTCGATCAGATAGCCCGCGCCGAAGCCCGAGATCGCGCCGAAGACCGACCCACGGAGCAGCGCGACCGCGATCAGCGAAACGAGGACGATGTCGGCCGTGCCGCCGAGCGGGTGGTAGACGTCGAACACCGAGACCTGGAGGAGCACCGCGACGAAGAGCAAGGCGATCGCCTTGAGGATGTCGAACGTCATTTCTTCCCTGCCCGGGCGGTGTGGTGCCCGACGGGCTGCGTCGGCTTCGGGATCAGCACCAGCACCGACTCGAGCGACGAGAGGTCGACGAACGGCTGCACCTGGATGTCCTTGAAGATGTCGGTGTCGGACTGGGAGACGCCCGAGACGAAGCCGATCGCGATGTTCCGCGGGAAGATCGACGGCAGCTTCGCTCCAGCCTCCGAGCCCGCCGTGATGATCGTGTCCCCCGCGTTCACGACTTTGTCCTTGCCGATCCGGTCGAGAATCAGCGAGCTTGCCCCCGTTCCGTGGTCGAGGATCCCGACGGCGGCCAGGTTCTTCTCGTCCACCGCGCGGACATCGCTCGTCGGGTCGGTGATGAGCGTGACCCGCGACTCGCCGGGGACGACCTTGGAGACCGTCCCGACGAGCCCTTCGTTCGTGACGACGACGTCTTCGAGCGCGATTCCCTGGTCGGAGCCGGCAGAGATGGTGATGCTCTGATCGAGCGTCGAGGGGCTCGTCAGCACCCGGGCGCCGACCTCTGTGTAGTCCTTGGGGTAGCTCGCCGACTGGACGTAGTGCAGCTGCTTGTGCAGGTAGGCGTTCTCTTCCTGCGCGCCGGTCAGGGCCGCGTTGCGGCGCCGGAGCTTGGCGATCTCGGCTTCGAGCCGCTGGTTCTCGGCCTTCGCGTCGAAGAGCCCGTGCGTCCAGCTCGCCGCGTCCCTGAACGGGTGCGCCACCCGGTTCGCGGCGACCTCGAACGGCCGGAGCACGGAGGCCGAGAAGCCCTCGACTGGATCGAGGGCCGACGAGCGGAACGAGACGGTGACGAGCACGAGCGAGAGCACGACCAGCCCCACCACGACGAACCGACGCCTGAGCGGGCTCGATCGGGTCGAGGAGTGGCCGGAGGCAGCGGCGCGCTGGACAGAAGATCCCAGGACCGCAACGCGGACGTTCCGGTTGCGAGGCACGAGCGAAGGAAGTCTACCCGCCTCGGGGACCGCACTCGCAACGGACCGGCGTGCGAGCCGCGACGCGCCACCGAGCGCCTACCGCGCGGACACCCGGCCCGGGCCGGGAACAACCCGGGCCCCATTCAGTCGGCCCCACCCTGGGTGGGGAGGCCAACCCGCCACCCACACTGCCAATTCTAGGCGCCGACCCGTGACGTCTCTGTACCAACTTCCTTGATTCTCGTCCCCAGCCGTCCCGAAAAGACGGGCGGGTGCCTCGCGCCGCACGACATCGACCCGGCGTCCCTCGCCGCCCCGCGCCCAACCGAGCCGGTTAGTAACGCCGGCCGTTGCGGGAGCGCGACCGGGCCCGGGCCCGCGCGCTGTTGCGCATCGCCTCGAACTCCTCGAGGCTGCGACCGGAGCCGACCGCCACGCAGGTGAGCGGCGACTCGGCGAGATGCGTCGGCATGTGGGTCTCCTGCCGAAGGCGCTGGTCGAGCCCCTGCAGGAGCGCGCCGCCGCCGGCGAGGACGATCCCGCGGTCCATGATGTCCGCGGCAAGCTCGGGCGGTGTCTTGTCGAGTGTGGACTTGATCGCGTCGATGATCTGGGCGATCGGCTCCTCGAGCGCATGGCGAACCTCTTCGCTCGAGAGGATCACGGTCTTCGGCAGGCCGGTCAGCATGTCGCGCCCGCGCACCTCGGCCTGCACCTCTTCCTTGAGCTCGTACGCCGAGCCCACCTCGAGCTTGATCTCCTCCGCCGTCTGCTGCCCGATCAGCAGCTTGTACTCGCGCTTGATGTGGTTGATGATCGCCTCGTCCATCTCGTCGCCGCCGACCCGGAGCGACTGCGAGACGACGATGCCGCCAAGCGAGATCACGGCCACCTCGGTCGTGCCGCCACCGATGTCGACGATCATGTTCCCGGTCGGCTCCGCCACGGGCAACCCGGCCCCGATCGCAGCGGCCATCGGCTCCTCGATCAGGTAGGCCTGGCGGGCACCGGCCGACAGCGTCGCCTCCTCGACGGCGCGCTTCTCGACCCCGGTCACCCCTGACGGAACGCAGACGACGACGCGCGGGTGCGCGAAGCGATGCTGGTGGACCTTCTGGATGAAATGCCGGAGCATCTGCTCGGTGACATCGAAGTCGGCGATCACGCCGTCCTTCAACGGGCGGATCGCGCTGATCGTCCCCGGCGTCCGGCCGAGCATGCGCTTTGCCTCGAGACCGACGGCGTGGACGTCGCCGGTGGACTGGTCGATCGCGACCACCGAGGGCTCGCTCAGGACGATGCCGCGACCACGAACATAGACGAGCGTATTTGCGGTTCCGAGGTCGACGGCCATGTCGCGGCCGCCGAAGCCCGTCAGGTAGTTGAAGATGCCCATGGTGGAAGCGCGGCTCACTGTACCCGCACTTATGCTCGCGCTCGGTTCGGCAGCGCTCCATGCCACCTGGAATCTCCTGGTCGCGCGTGCGCGCGACGTGCAGGCGGCGGCGGCGGCAACATTCGCACTCTCGATCGTGATCGCGGCGCCCTTCGCGGTGATCTGGTGGAGCGCCGAGCCGTCCGTCTGGCCCTATGCGCTTGCCTCAACCCTGCTCGAGACGGTCTATGTGGTGGTGCTCGCCTACGCGTACCGGACAGGTGAGCTCTCCTTCGTCTACCCGATTACGCGGGGGATCGCGCCCGTGCTGGTGCTGGTCGCGAGCGTGGCGCTGCTCGGCCATGCGGCGTCGGTGCCCGAGGTCGGCGGTGTCCTGCTGGTCTGCGCCGGAGTCGTCCTCGTCCGCGGCCCGGAGGGGCCCGCCGACGCCCGGGCCATGCTCGCGATCGCGACGATCGCCTCCTCGATCGCCGCCTATACGCTCGTCGACCGGGCCGGCATCCAGCACGCCGGTGCGTTCACCTACTTCGTGCTCGTGCTCGCCGGGCCGTGCCTCCTCTACCCGCCGCTCGTCGGCTCGACGGCCGTGCGGAACGAGGTCGGAGTCGCGACGCTCTGTGCCGCCGTGGCGAATGTCGGCTCATTCGTGCTTGGTCTGCTCGCCCTCAGGCGCGGTGCGGCCGCGCCCGTACTGGCGGTCCGCTCGTCCTCGATCGTGATCGCGACGCTCCTCGCCGGACGCTTCCTTGCCGAGCGCGTGTCGCCGGTGCGCCTCGCCGGCTCGGCACTCGTGTTCGGCGGGGTGGTGCTGCTGGCTCTCTAGATGACGCCGAATCCGTACTTCCCCGGGAACCGCGCCGCGAGCAGGCGCACGAGCAGCGCGCCCGGGAGACCGACGACGTTCAGGTAGTCGCCGTCGATCCGCTCGACGAGCGAGGCGCCGAGTCCCTGGATCGCATACCCGCCGGCTCGGCCCTCCCATTCGCCGCTCGCGACGTAGTGGGCGACCTCGGCCTCCGTGAGCGCCCGAAAGAGGACGCGCGTCGTCTCGCGATGGAGCTCCTCCCACTCCGGCGTCCGCAGGCAAAGACCCGAGACGACGTCGTGGCTCTTGCCCTGGAGAACACCGAGCATCCGGGCCGCGTCGGCCGCGTCGGCCGGCTTCCCGAGCCGCACGCCGCCGCACTCGACGATCGTGTCGACGCCGAGCACGATTCGCCCGGCGACGTCCACCGAGTGGGCCTTCCCGGCCGCATGCTCGACCGGATCGCCGCCCGGCTCTTCCTCGTATGCCGGCGCAAGCACTGCGAACGGGATCCCGAGCTGGGAGAGGATCGAGCGCCGCTGCGGCGAGGTCGAGGCGAGGACGATCACGCGCGCTTCTGCGCGACCCAGAACTCCTCGAGCGGCCAGTTCGTCGCCCACTCGACGTCGGCCATCTCGTAGTACTCGTGCGCCTTGGCGCCGGCAGGTGCGTAGAGCTCGAGGAGCCGCTCGATCTGGAAGCCGCGCGAGTCGAGGAGGGCGATCCGCTCGCCGTGAGGTAGCTGGAAGTCGACCGCGCCGTCGTCCCACTCGACCCGGTGGAGTCCGCGCTGCGGACGGACGAGCGCGCGACCGGCCTTGGTCTCGTTGGCCGGGGTGCAGAGGACCGAGATGGTCGAGTTGCAGAGGAACACCAGGCGACCGCCCGGCCGTAGGAGACGCGCGGCCTCGGCGACGAAGCGGTACTGATCGATCCAGATCGACCCGCCGTACTCCGAGATCACGAGGTCAGCGGAGGCGTCCGGCAGCCCGGTTGCGCCCGCGTCGGCCTCGACGAGCGGGAACTCGATTCCGGTCTCGCGCATGCAGCGGCGCGCGGTCTCGAGCTGGGCCGGGGTGATGTCGACGCCGACCGGACGCGCGCCGGCGCGCGCGAGCCAGGCAGAAACGTACGCGGTGCCGCAGCCGAGCTCTACCGCGTCGAGGCCGGCGACATCGCCGAGGATCCCGAGCTCCGAGTCCGGAATGTGCCAGACGCCCCACCGCGGCTGGTCGTTCCACGCCGCGAGCGCAGCAGCGTCCGTGTAAGCGGCGTTCGACTTGGTCCAGAGTTCGCGGTTTCGCGCCGCGTCGTCAGGCCAGCCCATCAGGGAACCAGAGGCCGATCTCGCGCGTGGCCGACTCGACCGAGTCGGAGCCGTGCACGAGGTTGTTCGGCATCGCCAGCGCGAACTCGCCCCGGAGCGAGCCGGGGTCGGCATCGGCGGGGTGCGTGGCACCGATCGTCTTGCGGGCGGTTGCGATCGCGCCCTCGCCCTCGAGCACGAACGCGAGCGTCGGGCCCGAGGTGATGAAATCGACCAGCTCGCCGAAGAAGGGCTTTTCGGAATGCTCGGCGTAGTGCGCCGACCCGAGCTCCCTCGAGGCGACGACGAGGCGCGCAGCGCGCAACGTCAGCCCGCGCCGCTCGAAGCGCGCGACGATCTCGCCGGCGAGGCTTCGCTCGACAGCGTCCGGCTTCGCCAGGATGAGAGTGCGTTCTACCGCCATGCGGCCGCGAGCTTAGCGAGCTTTGGTGCGACGCGAAGGGCGTGGTGTCAACGCGAGGCGGCTCTCCACCGGGACCGGGGTGGCGCAGTAGGGGCACACCTGCCAGGCAGGCTCGAGCGGCTTGCCGCACTCGGTGCACGGAGCCCGGAGCTTCGTCGTGCAGACCGGGCAGACGAGGAAGTCCGGTTCGACCTCGCAGCCGCAGACCGAGCACTTCACCTCGGGGCCGCCGAGCCGGCTTTCGATCGCCCTGATCTCGAGTTGGCGCTCGCGCACGTCCTCGAGATACTCGGGCGGACGGAACAGCATGTAGACGAGCGGCCCGAGAAACGGCGGGATCGCGCCGATCAGCGTGGCGAGCGCTACGAGGAACGGGTCTTCGATCCGGCGGCGCGCGTCCTTGTTGACCCAGAAGATGGTCGCGAGCCAGAAGAGAACGACGAGTCCGATCAGGACCAGCTGGACGGCATCCCACGTTCCCGAGTGGAAGAATTTGTGGACCCCGCTGAAGATGCTCCCCGTCATAAGAAGTACCGTCCGATCAGCCAGCCCGCCAAGAATGCAAGCCCAACGTAGAGGGCGAGGAGGACGACGGCGAAGATGACAACGCTTGGGCGTCCACGGGCCCCCGAAATGGTACGGGTTCTAGCCATCGAGCGACAGGGCCGCGAGCAAGTAGAGCGATCCTGTCACAAGCACCGCTCCGTCAGGGCCGGCGAGCGCTCGCGCCCGTGCCAGTGCAGACACCGGATCGGTCACCGTTTCGACGCGGGCGAAGTGCCGCTCGGCCAGCGCGGCGAGCTCGGCGGCCGGCAGTGCACGCGGGTTCGGCGAGCCGGTCGCGACCAGCGTCGTCCCGAGGGCGGTGAGGGCCCGGAGCATCTGCTCGGCGTCCTTGTCGACGAGGATCGAGGTCACGATCGTGTACTCGCGAACCGGGACCCGCGCCAGCAGGTAGCCGATGCCGGCGAGATTGTGCGCGCCGTCCCAGATCTCGAGCGGCCGCTCCGACCGGCGCTCGAGGCGCCCCGGAACCCTGAGCTGCTCGGCGGGCGAGGCGTCGACCGGTTCGCCGAGAAACGCGGCCGCGGCCGCGGCCGCGAGGGCGAGATTCGAGCCGGAGACGAGCTCGACGATGCCCGCGCCCGCCGCGCGTGCCCTCCCCTCCCACTCCGGCTCACCCAGAACGACGTGGCTGCCGGGCGCGACGACTGCGAGCTTCTCGTCGGCGATCGCCTCGCGCGTCTCGCCGAGAACTTCGGTGTGCTCGAGGGCGACGTTCGTGAGCACGACGACACCGGCTGCGAGCACGTTCGTCGCATCGTGGCGGCCGCCGAGTCCGGCCTCGACGACCGCGACGTCCACGTCGGCCGCCGCGAACTCTGCGAGCGCCGCCGCGGTGAGCACCTCGAACTGGGTCGCGCGGGCGGCCTCGGGGCGGACCCGGCCGAGCGCAGTCTCGAGGTCCGCGTCGATGCCGTCGATCTGGATTCGCTCGGACCAGGCGCGGACGTGGGGCGAGCTGTAGGCGCCCGTGCGCAGCCCGGCTGCGCGCAGGATGGCCGCGGTCATCAGCGTCGTCGAGGTCTTGCCGTTCGTGCCGACGACGTGGATCGCGCCGTAGCGCCGCTGCGGATCGCCGAGCGCCGCCAGAAGCTGCCGGATCCGGCGGAGCCCGAACTCGGCCGGCCAGGGCGAGAGCCCGGCGAGCCAGTCGACGTTGTCAGGGATCGAGCGCCTCGAGCTCACGCCGGTACCGCTCGAGCTTCTCGCCTTCCGCGGCGACGACGTCGGCGGGGGCATTCGCGACGAAGCGCTCGTTCGCGAGCATCCCTTCGCCCCGTGCGATCTCCTTCTGCAGGCGCTCGCGCTCTGCCCCGGCTGCGTCGCCGTCTCTCGGGCCGAGCCGCTCGGGCTTGACCACGGCCTCGAAGATCCGTCTCTCCTCGCCTTCGAGCGCGACGAGCGCGCCGCTCCGCCTGAAGGTGACGGCGGCGTTCTGCACCCGCTGCATCGCCGCGGCGGCGGCCGGGTCGATCGGCGTCGGCTCCGGCCAGGGGCCGAGGATCAGGCGCCCGTCGCCGTGGAACTGCGACCAGATCTCTTCGGTGACGTGCGGGAGCACCGGGTGGAGCAGCGCGAGCAGCCGTTCGAGCGCGGCGAGCGCGGTCGCGATCGCGGCGGGGTCGTCGGCGTAGAGCCTGGGCTTGATCGCCTCGGCATACCAGTCGCAGAAGTCGTCGAAGGTCAGGTGGTAGAGCGCTGCTGCGGCGTGGGAGAAGTCGAAGCGCGGGAGGAGCTCCTCGAGCTCGGCGCGGGTCTCCTCGATCCGGCCGGTGATCCAGGTCTCTTCGAGCGCCTCGGCTCGGAGCTCGGGCTCGGCGCCGTCGGCCTTCTGGAGGATCAGCCGCGCGACGTTCCAGAGCTTGTTGGCGAGCTTGCCGCCCTCCTCGATCGCGCCCCAGCTGAAGCGGACGTCCTGCGTCGAGGAGATCTTGAGCAGCCCGTAGCGGGTCGCGTCGGCGCCGTGCTTGGCGACTGCATCGAGCGGATCGATTCCGGTGCCGAGGCTCTTCGACATCCGTCGACCGTCGACCGCGAGCACGGTCGAGTTGATGATCACGTCGGTGAACGGAACCTCGCCGAGCAGGAACAGCCCCGAGAAGATCATCCGGTTTTCCCAGAGGCGGATGATCTCGCGGGCGGTGACGTTCACGTTGCCCGGGTAGTAACGCTCGAGCTCGGGAGTCTGCTCGGGCCAGCCGAGCGTGGCAAAGGGCCAGAGCGCCGAGGAGAACCACGTGTCGAGCACGTCGGTCTCGCGCTCGAGCTCGCCCGAGCCGCATTCCGTGCAGGCGCTCGGCGGCGGCCAGGTGCTCGTCTGATGACCGTCGGGGCAGGTCCAGATCGGGAGCTGATGGCCCCACCAGAGCTGTCGTGAGACGCACCAGTCGGGTGCGTGCTCGAGCGACTCGATCGCAAAGCGGTGCTGGCTCTCCGGGTGGAAGCGAACGGTTCGCGCGTCGAGAGCCTCGATCGCGGGCAGCCCGAGCTCGTCCATCCGGCACCACCACTGGGGCGAGACGAGGGGTTCGATCCGCGAGTGGCAGCGCTCGCAGGTCCCGACCGAGTGCCGGTAGCTCTCGCGCTTCTCGAGCTGGTCGTGCTCCTTCAGCCAGGCAACGACCCGCTCGTTGGCCTCGTCCTGGGTGAGGCCCTCGAATCCCTCTGCGGTCATCCGGCCGTCGGGGCCGATCACGGTCAGCGTCTCGAGGCCGTGGTCACGGCCGATCTCGAAGTCGATCGGATCATGACCCGGCGTGATCTTGAGCGCCCCCGAGCCGAAGTCGGGCTCGACCCGGGAGTCGGCGATCACCGGCACGACGCGGCCGACGACCGGAACGACGACCTCTTTGCCGATCAGCCCCTGATATCGCTCGTCGTCCGGATTCACGGCGACTGCGACGTCGGCGAGGATCGTTGCCGGCCGGACGGTGGCGATCGTGATCGATCCCGAACCGTCGACGAGCGGGTAGCGGGCGTAGGTGAGCGCGTCGTCCAACTCGACATGCTCGACCTCGAGGTCGGAGAGCGCGGTCTGGTGGTAGGGGCACCAGTTGACGATCCGGTTCGCACGGTAGATCCACCCTGCATCCCAGAGACGAACGAAGTAGGTCATCACGGCGTCGACGTAGGCGTCGTCCATCGTGAAGCGCTCGCGCGAGTAGTCGAGCGAGCACCCGAGCTGCCTGAACTGGCCCATGATCACCTTGCCGGTGCTCTCGAGCCAGGCCCATGTGCGCTCGAGGAACGCCTCGCGGCCGATTGCCTGGCGCGTCGTCCCTTCGGCGATCAGCTGCCTCTCGACGACGTTCTGCGTCGCGATGCCGGCATGGTCGTACCCCGGCTGCCAGAGCGTGTCGAATCCACGCATGCGGTGCCAGCGGATGAGGCAGTCCTGCATCGACCCGTTGAGCGCATGTCCCATGTGCAGCTCGCCGGTGACGTTCGGCGGCGGCACGCAGATCACGAAGCTCTCCTCAAGGCGCACGCCGACACCGGCCTTGTAGAGACCTTCTGCCTCCCAGGCCGCTTGCCACCGCGCCTCGACGCCGTGCGGGTCATACCGTGTCTCCATCATCGTGCCAGCCTAATCGGCGCAGCGCCCTGCACCGGACGGAAGCCGAGTGGAAGCACCGGAATCGGGTCAGGCAGGAACTATGGCTTCAGTGTATCCGGGCGGCTTCAGCGTGAGACGCCCATGTAGACGAGAACCTGGGCATTCTTCGGCGCCTGCTTGCCCGCGGCCGGGGTCTGCTCGACCACCTTCCCGTCGAGCGCGGCCTGGGTCACGGTCTTCTTGACGAAGATCAGGCGTAGGCCGGCATGCTGCATCGCGGCGACCGCTTCGGGGATCGTGAGGCCGCTTGCGTCGGGCACCTGTTCCTGCTGCTTCTGCCCGGGCCCCGAGGAGGCGTTGATCGTGACGTGCGAACCGGAGGGGGCCGTCGTCCCGGCGGTCGGGTTCTCGTCCTCGACCGCTCCCAAGGGATCCGAGCCGGGGACGTACTGGATGCTCGCGAGGAGACCCGCGTGGCTCAGCGAGTTGGCGGCGGCCTGGACATCTTGCGCGCTGAGGTCGGGAACCGTCGCCGTGGCTGGTTGCGGGGTCGTCGCCGCAGGGGTCGTCGCCGTGGTCGCTGCCGGGGTGGTGGTCGCCGCAGGAGTGGTGCCGGCAGGTGTCGTGGCCGGCGTCGTCGCTGTGGTCACGGTTGTCGTTTGCGTCGGTGCCGTAGCGGTCGGCGGAGTTGTCGTGCCGAGGCCGTTCGACAGTTTCAGCGTGACGATCGATTGACTCGCCGCCTGCCCACCCGGAGCCGGCGTCTCGCCGACGACGAACCCGGCCGGCGGAGGTCCGGGAACCGTGACGACCCGCACGCCGAGACCGGAGGCCTTGAGCTCGGCGGCTGCGGCCGTCGCGCGCTCCCCCACGAGATTCGGCACAGCCACGAGGACCGGCTGCGCCGGTGTCACCGGAGCGGGGGCGGGCGTCGAGACGACGACAGTGGTGGTCGCCGCGGCGCTGTGGGAGTGGTGATGCCGCGTGTAGAGGAACAGAAGGACGACGCCGACGATCGCCAGCAGCACGAGCGTGCCGAGGATGAGGCCGACGCCCAGAGGATCATCCGGCCGCCAGCCGGTGGGCGGGGGCGTGCCCGGGTCGAGGGGCGACGTCGTCGTGATCACGGCGGTGGACTCGATCGAGGGAGTCGGCGAGGTCACGACGGCGTCGGGCGTCACGACAACGGCGTCAGGCGGCGTATTGACAACGGTCACATCTTCGGTTGGCGGATTCTCTGGGATCGACATGCCGCTGTAATGCCCGATCCCGCGTTTCTCAATCGCGGTCGTGTCACCGCACGCGTACGCCGCCCGAGGAGCGCCGTCCCGGGATCAAGCTCGAAGACTGACCGGCCCGGAGGCTAGGCCGATTCTTCGGCGAGTTCTTCGCCGTTTTCGGCCGCGGCGCCCGCCGAGGTGACGAGCGTCGGCTTGAGGTTCTTGTCGATCGTCTCCTTGGTGATCACGCACTTGGTGACGTCGTTTCGCGAAGGAAGCTCGAACATCACGTCGAGGAGGGCGTTCTCGATGATCGACCTCAGGCCTCGGGCACCGGTTTCGCGCTGGAGGGCCTTGTCGGCGACCGACCAGAGAGCGTCGTCGGTGAAGTGCAGATCGATGTGGTCGTAGTTGAAGAACCGCTCGTACTGCTTGACGAGAGCGTTCTTCGGCTCGGTCAGGATCTGGACGAGATCCTCGCGCCGGAGCTGGTGCACAGCCGAGAGCACCGGGAGCCGGCCGATGAACTCCGGGATCAACCCGAAGTTCAGGAGGTCCTCGGGCATCACCTGCGTCAGCAGCTCCGCGCTGTCTGCGTCGCGCTTCGACGAGATGTCACGGCCGAAGCCGATCGCGTTCTTGCCGACGCGCTTCGCGATGATCTTGTCGAGCCCGGCGAAGGCCCCGCCGCAGATGAAGAGCACGTTCGTCGTGTCGATCGAGAGGAACTCCTGGTGGGGATGCTTGCGCCCACCCTGCGGCGGCACCGAGGCGACCGTGCCCTCGAGGATCTTCAGGAGCGCCTGCTGCACACCCTCGCCGGAGACGTCGCGCGTGATCGACGGGTTGTCCGCCTTTCGCGCGATCTTGTCGACCTCGTCGATGTAGATGATCCCCGTCTCGGCCTTCTTGATGTCGAAGTCGGCCGCCTGGATCAGCTTGAGCAGGATGTTCTCGACGTCCTCGCCGACGTATCCGGCCTCCGTCAACGCCGTCGCATCGGCGATCGCGAACGGGACGTTGAGGATCCGCGCGAGCGTCTGTGCAAGATGGGTCTTGCCGCAGCCGGTCGGCCCGAGCAGGAGGATGTTGGACTTCTGGAGCTCGACCTCACCGTCCTCGGCGCCCATCTGCACACGCTTGTAGTGGTTGTAGACCGCAACCGAGAGCGTCCGCTTTGCCTCCTCCTGGGAGACGACGTACTCGTTCAGCTGCGTGTAGATCTCCATCGGCTTCGGCAGGTTGTCGAGGTCGAGGGCCGAGGGAGCGGTCAGCTCCTCGTCGATGATCTCGTTGCAGAGATCGATGCACTCGTCGCAGATGTAGACGCCGGGGCCGGCGATCAGCTTCTTGACCTGGCGCTGCGACTTGCCGCAGAAACTGCAGAGAAGCTGCTCGTTGCCGTCACTCGGTCGCGCCATGTCTGCTCCGTCCAGGCGCAGCGCGCCTAGGCTGCGTCCTCGCGCGATGCCACGTCGCGATGCGTGATCACGCTGTCGATGATGCCGTACTCGGTGGCTTCCTGGGGGCTCATGAAGAAGTCGCGCTCCATGTCTTGGGAAACGAGCTCGATGCTCTTGCCGGTGTGTTCGGCGTAGATCTCCTCCAGACGGCGCTTCAGGCCGATCACCTCGCGCGCCTGGATCTCGATGTCGGTGCCCTGCCCCTGGAACCCTCCGGACACCTGATGGATCAGGATTCGTGAGTTCGGCAGCGACATGCGCTTCCCTTTCGCACCGCCTGCGAGAAGCAGCGAGCCCATGCTCATCGCGATCCCCACGCAGATGGTCTGCACGTCCGGCTTGATGAACTGCATCGTGTCGTAGATCGCGAGTCCGGCATACACCGATCCGCCCGGCGAGTTGATGTACAGGAAGATGTCCTTGTCGGGATCATCCGATTCGAGATGCAGCAGCTGCGCGATCACGAGGTTTGCAATCTGGTCGTCCACAGGGGTTCCGAGAAACACGATGCGTTCGGCGAGCAGTCGCGAATAGATGTCGAACGCACGCTCGCCGCGTGAAGTCTGTTCGACGACCATGGGAATCAACGGACTCATCATTACTCCTTGTCGCCGGGTGTCCACAGTTTTTTCTCCGTCGGGAGACCTTCTTCCTTGCCGGGCGTCCAGATGCTCTCGCGCGCCGTTGCCAGCTCCTGCGAGATCGGCGTCACCTCGGCGGCGATGCGGTCGACGGCCCGCTTCAGCCTCAGGTCGGCGCGGACACGGTCGGCGCCGCCTGCCTCCATGAACTCTTCGATGTCCTCCTCGGTCTCGCCGTCGTCGTGCAGGTCGGAGCGAATGTCGTCGTCCGAGACCTCGATCGCGAGCTTGTCGGCGACCCCTTCGAGCACGATCTCGGTGGCGATGGACTGCACAGCCTCCTCGCGGAAGCGCGCTTCGAGCTGCTCGCCGGTGATGCCGAGCGCCCGCAGATAGGCGACCGGATCCATCCCACGCGACTCGATCTGGCGGACGAACGCGTTGATCAGATCGCGCGTCCGCACCTCGACGACGAGACTCGCCGGCTCGACCTTCGAGGCCTTGACGAGCTCGTTCACCGCGGCCACCCGAAACTGCGCGTCCGCCTCCTGCTCGAGCAGCCCCTCGACCTTCTTGACGACGTCGGCGCGGAGCTCGTCGTAGGTGTCGAACTCCGAGGTCGCGACCGCGAGGCTGTCGTCGAGCGGCGGCAGCACCTTCTCGTACAGCTCCTTCAGCGTCACCGTCGCGGTGCGGGTCGACTCGTCGGGCAGCTGCCACTCGACGTCCTGGGCCTCTCCGATCACCAGGTGGCGGATCGCGTCGTCGAACTGGTCGACGAGCCGCCGGGCGCCGATCTCGACCACGTAGTCACGCTGACCCGTGCCGGTGTCCGAGACGATGTCGACCACGGCTACGTCGCCGTCGCGGGCGAGCCGCTCGTGCACGGGCGCGAGCGTCGCCCCGATCTGCTGGAGGACGCCGAGCTCTTCGTCGACGAAGGTGTCGTCGACCTCGGCCTCGAGCTTCGGCACCTCGAGCTTCGTCCAGTCGGCGGGCTCGACGGCGCCCTGAACCGCGAACTCGGCCTTGAACTTCCAGCCTTCGTTGTCCGCGGTCGGCAGTTCGTAGTCGAACTCGGGGAGCTCGGTCGGCCGGACGCCGCTTGTCCTTGCAGCGTTCCAGAACCAGCTCGAGATGTGCGACTCGACTGCCTCCGAGTAGAGGCGCTGCTTCCCGATGCGCTGAACGAGAACCTCCTGCGGCACCTTGCCGGCGCGGAACCCGGGCACTTTGACGCGGTCCACGAGATCGTGGGTCGCATGCTGCACTGCGTGGTGGACCTCGCTCGCAGGCACCTCGACGGTGAGGCGGACGCGGTCGCCCTCGAGCTGCTCGAGCTGGGCCTCCATAGGCGAGGCATTGAATCAGGAACGACCGGCCTGCCGCTCTGCTTCACGGGTAGCTTTGGGTGCGTGGAGGTCGAGACCGCAGTCCGGACGCGCCGGACGAACAAGGCCTACGAGCGGGAGCCGGTGGAGCGGCGGACGATCGAGGAGCTGCTCGAGCTCGCACGGTGGGCCCCCAACCACCACCTGACGGAGCCGTGGCGCTTCCGCGTGCTCGGCCCGGAGACCTTCGACCGGCTCGTCGCCGCCGGCGCGCCGAACGAGGCCTCGAAGCTCGGCCGGGCTCCCACGCTCGTCGTCGCGAGCACGCTCCAGACCGGCGATGCCTACCAGGACCGGGAAGACCTGCTCGCGACGGCCTGTGCCGTCTACATCGTCCTGCTCGCTGCAAACGCGCGAGGCCTCGCCTCCTACTGGCGCACCCCGGGGCTCTTCGAGACGGCGGAGACACAGGCGATCCTCGGCTTCGAGGAGCACGAGGAGTTCGTCGCGCTCATCCACCTCGGCCACCCGGCCACCACGCCCGAGCCGAAGGAGCGCAAGCCGGTCGAGGCGTTCACGACCTTTCTCCCGTAGCAGCCGCCGCCGCACGCGCACGGTACGATCGGCGCGTCCAAAACGCGGGTGTGGCGGAATTGGTAGACGCGCCGGGTTTAGGTCCCGGTGGGCTTCGGCTCTTGGAGGTTCGAGTCCTCTCGCCCGCATTTTCCGCGCATGGAAATCCTAGATTTCCGCGCTCGTCGACCTAGGGGCGTTATCCGGGCGAGCACGGGCGGAGCCCGTACTCGCGGCCGCTCGGTGTGGCGATAGGGGCCGCGGAGTTCGAACCCTGCCATGTGCACGGCTTCCGGTAACCCGGTAGGCGGTTACTCCTTCGGGGCGTTGGGGTCGATCACCGATTCCGGGCCGATCACCGGTGGCGTGGCGCCGGGCTCGTGCATCCCGAGCAGCTTCTCGGTCATCGTCGGCTCGCGCGCGGCTGGATCGTTCTCGAGCTCCGCGAGCCCGAGCTCCTCCAGCGAGAACGGGAAGTCCTCCGGAAGGTTGTTCGGGTCGAGCTCGACGACCTTCGGCCCCTGCGGCGGCAACGAGCTCAGGAGGTTGCCCCCGACGGGGAAGATCTCCTGCTGGAAGGTGCTGAGGATCTCGGTCGTCGGGAAGAACGAGAGCACGCGCAACGCGTCCGATCCGTGCGCGTAGATGTCGTGGTCGAGCCCCGGCTGGAAGACGACGAACTTGCCGGCCTCGAGCCGCTCGGTCTTGCCGATCGAGAACACCTCACCTTCGCCCTCTGCGATGAAGGCGATCTCCTCGACGTTGTCGGAATGGAGGCCGGTGTGCTTCCCCGGCTCGATGATGTAGTAGGCCACCGAGCCGGTGGTCGCGCCCTGGCGCTCGCCGACCGGGAAGATCGCGGCGAACCGCATCGAGGGGTCGTACTCGTTCCAGACCTCGACGAAATGCGGCGGCTCCTCCGTCTCCTGCGGCTCTGCTACCTCCGTGCTCTCCCCGGACGACACCTCCGGGTCGGCGCCGGCGTTCGACCCCGCTGCCTCGCCCTCGGCCTCAGCTTCGGTTGCCATGACTCTCCTCTCGCTCCAGGACATAGACAGCGTAGTGGACCTTGGGCCGCCCGAAAAGACTTAGCCTCCAACCAGGCGGAATGTGGTACGAAAGGGTGGTGAGACCAGCCCGAATCGCTGCGCTGGGCGTCATCGTCGTCGTCGTGGCTGCGGTGTTGGCCTCGAGCTCCGCGGCAACGAACGTCGCCGGAACCACCTACGTCGACAAGCCCGGCGGATACTCGATCACGATCCCGAAGACCTGGCAGCTGATCCCGCGCAGCGTCGCGCAGACGAAGACGCTGATCACCACGCTGAAGAAGCAGAAGAAGACCGCCCTCGCGAAGTTCTACTCGACGATCATCGCCTCCGCCGCCGGCCGCTCGGGCCTCACCGCCTACCGTTTCCAGGCGTTCGACTGGCCGGGCAGCGAAACCCAGCCGATCCCCGTTCAGGTGTCGCTCGGGGTCGTCTCCGGCAAGAAGACCTACACGGCCGCAAGCCTGCCGGGAATCGGCGCGGTGTTCGCGAACGAGCTGTCGTCCACCAAGGGCTCGAAGATCACCGTGCCGAAGACCGTGACGCTCCCCTCGGGCAAGGCCGAGTTCATCGAAGGAACGATTCCGATCGGCAGCGGCATCGAGAACGGGCTGGAGCTCTACCTGATCCCGCACGGCAAGACCGTGTACGAGCTGGCGTTCCAGATCGAGGCCTCGCAGCTCAAGACCGCGACGCTCTTCACCGCGATCGCCAAAGAGTTCAAGATCCTTTAGCGGCCGCACCCGGCGGCTACCCTGGCCTGGCGCGCCCGTAGCTCAGTGGAAGAGCGGCGGCCTTCTAAGCCGATGGTCGGAGGTTCGAATCCTCCCGGGCGCATCAGTCGCTCACGGCACCGTACCCGGCCGCCGATACGATGTCCGCGCTTGGTGGCGGTAGCTCAGTTGGTAGAGCCCCGGGTTGTGGTCCCGGTGGTCGCGGGTTCGAGTCCCGTCCGCCACCCCTTCACGGCCCCGTAGCTCAGCGGACAGAGCGGCAGCCTTCGAAGCTGCGAGCGGTGGTTCGACTCCACCCGGGGCCACTGAAAGCCCGCGCGCACGGAAATTCTAGAATTTCCGCGCTCGTGCTTGTGGCGACCGGAACTGGGCGAGCACGGGCGGAGCCCGCACTCGCCGCAAGGGGGGTCGCCTCCAGGAGCTCTCGAGCCTCGTGTCGATCTGACCAGCCTCAGGCGCGGAATGGCTGCGGCTTCGCCTTCTTCTTCGGCGGCCTCTGCTGCGACGCGGCGACCGTGCCCCGGCAGCCCGTGTGGACCCCTCCGTTGCAGGTGAGGCCGTTCAGCATCGTGACGGTGTTCGACTCGGCGTTCGTGACGTAGATCGTGTTCGTCCGCTCGTCGACAGCGACGCGCCGGGGGCTGATCCCGACCGGCGCGACCGGCGCGCGCTGGGCGCAGCCGCTGCGAATCGCCGCGTTGCAAGTGGCGCCGTCGATCACGCTTACCGTGTCGGCCTCAGTGTTCGCGACGTACACCGTGTGGGTCTTCGTGTCGATTGCGATCCCGCGGGCTCCCGGGCCGGCGAGGACGCGAAGGGGCCTCTGGCGGCAGCCGCTACGGGCTCGGGCGTTGCAGGTCTTGCCGTCGATCACCGAGACGTCGTCGGAGGACTCCCCGGTGACGTAGATCGTGTTCGTGCCCGGGTCGAGCGCGATCCCACCCGGCGTCTGGCCGACGTTGATCGTCGCGAGCCGCCGCCGGCAGCCGCTGGTCTCGGTCGCATTGCAGCTCGTCGCGTCGATCACCGAGACGGTCGTCGAGCCGAGGTTCGTGACATAGACCGAGCTCGTCGCGTCGTTCACGACGAGCGCAAACGGCGCGGGCCCGGCCTTGATCGTCGCGCGCGGATGGCGGCAGCCGGCGGTCGTGGCGGCGTTGCACGACCGGCCGTCGATCACGGAGATCGTGTTCGAGAGGCCGTTCGCGACGTAGATCGTGTGCGTCCGCTCGTCGACCGCGACGAACTGCGGAAGCGCGCCGACACGGACCGTCGCAGGCTGGAGGTGGCAACCGGACCTGTTCGCGACATCGCACCGGCGACCGTTCACGACCGCGAGCGCGCCCGACGCATTCACGACGTAGACGGTGTTCGTCGACTCGTCGACCGCGATGCCGATCGGATCCGTCCCCGCGGTCACGGCCGTCACCCGCTGCCCACAGCCGACGGTGTTGCGGGCATTGCACGTCCGCCCATCGATCACCGAAAGCGTTCCGCCGGTGCCGTTCCCGACATAGACCGTTCCGGTAACCGAGTTGACCGCGATTCCCGTCGGGAAGATGCCGACTCGGATCTGGGGGTGCGCCTCGCCGCCTGCCGCCGAAGCGGCGATCACCAGCGAGAGAGCGCCCATCCCGGCGAGCACGCGCACAAGCCGGGACTTCACCGTGTCTCTCCGCCGTGGCTTCGCCGAGGCACGATCCCATCTTGCCCTCAGCGGGACGATCGTGCCGCCCGGTCATACTTGCGCGCGTGGATCTGAGCGAGCGACAGAACGGGAGCTCCCGGCGGCATCCGTGGGAACTGGCGCGCGCGAGGTTCTTCCTCGGACTGCTCGCCGACCGCGGACTCCTCGCGACCGGGCACGACTGGCTCGATGTCGGAGCCGGCGACTCATGGTTCGCCGGGCAGCTGCGAGCGCACCTGCCGGAGACTTCGACCCTCACGTGCTGGGACCCGCACTACACCCCGGCGGATCTCGCAGCCGAGCATGCCGGCATCACGCTGACTGCGGAGCGCCCGGAGCGCCGCGCCGACCGTGTCCTTCTGCTCGATGTGGTCGAGCACGTCGAAGACGACGATGGGTTCGTCGGCGGGATCGTCACCGATCTCCTTGCCACCGACGGCTGGGTGCTTGCCTCGGTACCCGCCTATCAGTGGCTCTTTTGCTCGCACGACCGGGCACTCCAGCACTTCAGGCGCTATTCGCCCGGAGAGCTGAGGTCGCTCTTCGCCCGCTCGGGGCTCATGGTCGTCGCGGACGGCGGGCTCTTCGGCTCGCTCCTTCCGGTTCGTCTCGTCCAGGTAGCCCTGGAGCGCTCCGGTCTCAACGCGGCGCCGACCACGGGGATCGGAGCCTGGAACGCGGGAACGATCCCGACGAAAGCCCTGACGTGGGCGCTCGAGGCCGACGGCACCCTGTCCCAGGCACTCGGCAGGCACGACCGAGCGCTCCCCGGGCTCAGCCGCTGGGCTCTCTGCCGGCACGCCGAATGACCGGTCCGGACCTGCCGGTCATCGTCATTCCGTGCTTCAACGAGGAGCAGCGGCTCGACCGGCCTGCCCTCGTAGCCCTCGCCGGTTCGGGACGGGTTCGGCTCCTGCTTGTCGACGACGGCTCGAACGACGGCACGCTCGCGATCCTCCGCGAGCTGCGAGACGCCTCGAGCGTCGTCGACGTCCTCGAATTCGCGGAGAATCGCGGGAAAGCCGAGGCGGTGAGGCTCGGCCTCGTCCAAGCTGCCGAGTCCGGCGCAACCGTTGCCGGCTACTACGACGCCGACCTCGCGACACCGCCCGCCGAGCTGCTTCGGCTCGTCGAGTTCCTCGAGGAACGACCGGGACTCGCCTTCGTGCTCGGCTCACGGGTTCGGCTGCTCGGGCGGACAATCACGCGGAGCCCCGTCCGGCATTACCTCGGACGCGTGTTCGCGACCTTCGCGTCGCTCGCGCTCGGAATCCCCGTGTACGACACCCAGTGCGGAGCGAAGGTCTTTCGAGTGACCCCGGAGCTAGTCGAGGCCCTCGGTCGGCCGTTCCGGTCGGCCTGGGTGCTCGATGTCGAGTTGATGGGCCGGCTGCTCCACGGGAGCGCGACGGCGAAGCCCGTTTCCGTCGGCGCGTTCGAGGAGGTACCGCTGCTCGAGTACCGCGACGTTCCCGGTTCGAAGGTCGGGCTCGGCGACAAGGCCCGGGCTCTGGCCGACCTGATCGTGATCGGCGGCGAGCTCCAGCTGCCCCGCTGGGTGCGGCGCTTCAGGACCAGCTGAGCCCGGGGAGTTACTGGCCCGGGATGCGGCGTTTGTCGCCCGCGAGCGAGTCGTGGCCGCAGGCCGGCGCGACCGCGACGTCACCGAGCACCTGCAGGGGCCCGAATTTGTGCATCTGAGTCGTGTTCGGATAGTCGGGAACGTTCGGACCGGTCAGCGACGCGACCCGGTCGACGTGGAACTGCTTCGCAAGGCCGTACAGCTCCCGCATGGTCGGCCGCCGTCCCGGCCCGTACCAGAAGAACTGGAGCTGCTCCATCGTGCGGTTCGCGAAGACAAAGCTCGGCGGGTACCGGTCGCGGCCGAGATTTCCTTCGGCGAGGTTGAACCAGAACCCGGATTCGGCCTGGTAGATCATCGAGTCGCCGAACCGCCCGAAGGGGAAGACCATCAGCGTCTCGCCCTTCGGAATGCACAGCTTGTAGAGCTTCTGGGTGAAGAACGCCGGCCGCAGCGGCTGCTTCGTGAAGGCGATCTGCCAGGTCGCGGGAACGATCGACGCGAGCGCGAGGACGGGAAGGACGTACCGGAGCCCGACGCTCCGCGCGCCGGTGGAGGCGATCAAGAGCGCGACGGCCACGCTTGCTACGAGCGAAGCGAAGACCGCGAGCCGGGTCGTGATCACGTTGTCGAACGCGGGCAGCGAACGCACGAGAGCCCATGGCAGCGGGATCAGCTTGCGGTCGTCGATCCGCAACGCAGAGCCGAGAGCGAGGATCCATGCGGTCACGAGGCTGACGACGAGGAACCGGGCTCCGGAGGTTCGCCGGCGAGGCCAGGCGTAGAGAACGACCATGAGGAGCGCCGGCAGCCCGATGTACAGGTTCCGCTCGTTGTCGTTCCCGGGGAAGTGGCCGGTGAACGATGCAAGCGCCGAGCCACCGGCACCGATCAGCCGCGTCGGTAGGACGATGTTGAGCAGGTCGCCGTCGAAGAACCCGGTATCGACAACGCCCGCGCCCTCGAAGCCGGACAGGAGGTACACGACGAACGGCGCCGCGAGGAGCGCCGCGACTGCATAGGAGGCGGCGAGCGGCGCAAATGCGGACACGAGCCGCGGCCGAAGGTCGGGGCACGTCACGAGGGCGATCGCCATCCCGAGCAGGATCGCGAGGGTCAGCGTGAATACCACCTCCGTGGAGATCGCGAGCTGGAGGGCAAGGACCGCGCCGAGACGCAAGGCGAGCCCGCGCCCCCCGAGATCGCCGCGAACGTAGCGCACGAGGACGAGAGCGGCGAGCGGAACGAGGAACACTGCGAGGTTCAGGTGACCGCCGTACTCGTGCGTGACGACATAACTCGAGAAGCCGAACAGGTATCCACCGACAACCGACGCCCACGTCGAGCGAGTCAGGTACCGGCAGAGGAGATACGCCGTCCAGGCCGACAACGCCGGCAGCAAGAGGATCGCGGCGTTGTACGAGGCGGTAGGCCCGACGAGGAGCGTCAGCGGGACGAAGACGAGCGCGAGCCCCGGCGCCGACGGCGTCCACATCACGTTCGCGCCGTACGGGCGGTAGATGGCGTGGGTGACGAACGGATTCACCCATGACCCGATTGCGTGGGCCCACCAGGCAAACGACCAGATGAAGACCTCGGGATCGGGCTGGTCGGCGAGCCCGACGACGCCGCGGCCAGGATGCGGCCAGAGCGCCCACCCGAACAGGACGGCCGACGTCAGCGTGTACATCGCCAGCATGCCGAGGCTCGAGGCCGCGGGCCCGAGGATGGCTCGACGAGGCACGCCCGAAACCGACACAGCGGCGGCCAGTATCGCGGAGGACGCGGCGGACCGCACCGGCGAACGCCCGTGCGTAGCCGTTGCCCGCGAGTTCGGCAGCACATAGTGTCCTCGCCGGATGGTCGCCCAGCCGACCGGGACCCTCACGCTCGTCTTCACGGACATCGAGGGGTCGACGCTGCTCCTCGACGGCCTCGGACGGGAGCGCTACAGCGAGGCGCTCGCCGAACACCGTCGCGGGATTCGCGAAGCGTTCGGGCGCCATCGCGGGTACGAGGTCGACAACGCAGGCGACGGCTTCTTCTATGCGTTCTCCACTGCCGCCGAGGCAGCACGCGCAGTGAGCGAGGCGCTCGACGGACTGGACGGCGGGGCGATCCAGGTCAGGGTCGGTCTGCACACCGGCGAGCCGCTCGTCGACCCGCCGAAGTACGTGGGCCTCGATGTCCACCGGGCGGCGCGCATCATGGCGGCTGCGCACGGCGGCCAGGCGCTGATGAGCCGCACGACGCGGGAACTGCTCGACGGGAGCTTCACGGTCCGCGATCTCGGCGACCACCGACTCAAGGATCTTTCGGCGGCGCAGCGCCTGTTCCAGCTCGGCCCCGGCGAGTTCCCGCGGCCGCGGACGCTCCGGCGCACGAATCTGCCGGTGCCGGCGACCGAGTTCGTCGGCCGTGCCCGCGAGCTCGACGACGTGATCGACCGGCTCCGTTCGGGCGTCCGGCTCTTGACCTTGACCGGCCCCGGTGGGACCGGGAAGACGAGGCTCTCACTCCAGGCGGCGGCAGGGGCGGCCGACGACTTCGACGACGGCGTGTGGTGGGTGCCGCTCGCGCCCCTGCGCGATCCGGCGCTGGTTCTCAGACAGACCGCGCACACGCTCGACGTCCTCGAGCAGCCCGACCGCCCGCTCGAGGAGGTGCTCGCCGAGATGCTCGGCGGGAAGCGGATGCTGATCGTCCTCGACAACGCCGAGCACCTGCTCCCGGCCGCTGCCGCCTCGATCGCGACGCTCCGTGACCTCGACGGGCCGCAACTGGTGGTTACGAGCCGTGAGCGGCTACAGCTTGCGGGAGAACATGTCTACCCGGTCCCCCAGCTCACGACGCCGGAGGGTCTCGACCTCTTCACCATGCGCGCGGCAGCCCTCGACCCGCGGTTCCAGGTGAGCCCCGCTGCCCGCGAGCTGTGCGGGCACCTCGACAACCTCCCCCTCGCGATCGAGCTGGCTGCCGCCCGGACGGCCGTTCTACGACCGGAGCAAATCCTCGAACGCCTGAGCGGCCGCCTGGACCTGCTGAAGGGTGGACGCGACGCCGACCCTCGCCAGCAGACCCTCCGCGCCACGATCGCGTGGTCGTACGACCTGCTCGTACCGGACGAGCGCGAGCTCTTCGCCCGCCTTGCCGTGTTCGCAGGCAGCGCGTCGCTCGAGGCCGTCGAAGTGGTCTGCGCGGCGGACATCGAAACGCTTGCCTCGCTGGTGGAGAAGAGCCTCGTGCGCCGCGACGGCGAGCGCTTCTGGATGCTCGAGACGATCCGCGAGTTCGGAGTCGAGCAGCTCGACGACGAGCAACAGGCCCGCTTGCTCGAGGCACACGGCGCGTTCTACGAGCGGTTTGCCCGCGAGGCCCGGGCGGGCTTGCAGGGGACCGAGCCGGCACATTGGCTCGGTCGGATCGAGGAGGAGCTGCCGAACCTGCGCGCCGCGATGGAGCGCGCCCTCGAAGGTGGCCTCGGCCGCCGAAGCATGTGCATCGCTGCGGACCTCGGGCGCTACTGGGAGGCACGGAGCGGCGCCACGGAGGGCCGCAGCTGGATCGAACGATCGCTCGACTCGGGGCCGCTCCCGGACGCTCAGCGGGCGATCGGGTGCTTCTGGGGCGGCCGGCTCGCTTTCTTCCAGGGTGCGCTCGCGGCGGCCGAAGCGCTCCTCGTCGATGCCGCGGAGGCCGCGAAGGCCGCCGGAGCGGTTGCCGTCGAGGCTTTTTCGGTGTCACTTCTCGTCTGGGTGATGGAGGAACGGGGAGCAGGCGCGAGCGCACGACCGGCGACCGAGCGGAGCCTGGAGCTGCTTGCGAAGCTCTCCGACCCGTGGGAGCGCTCGGAGGTGCTGCTCTCCCTCAACGCCGCGCCTCACGCCTTCGGCGAGCCACGCGCCGTGGGCGAGGAGGTCCTCGCACTCAAGCGCGAGGCAGGCGACCTGATCGCGATCTCCGACAGCCTCAACAACCTCGGCTGGGACGACCTCCTCCGCGGCGAGTTCCAGTGCGCGATCGTCAGCCTCGAGGAGGCCGCAGCGATCGCGCGCGAGCTGGGCGACACGTTCCGTCTCAGCCTCGCAATCTGCAATCTCGGCCTCACGGCTGCCCTCCAGGAGCGCTACCCCGAAGCCGCCGAACTGCTCCGCGAGACCGTCCTCCTGTCCATCCATCGCGGCGACCGCCGCTGCGGCCTGGAGGCGGTACTCGGCCTCGCAGCCGCAGCCGCAGGCCTCGGCAACGACGAGCTCTCCGTGAAGCTCGACAAGATCCAAAGCACGCTCATGGCCGACGCCGGCATCGTCTACGAACCATTGATGCTCGACCAGCTAGCCCCGGTCCTCGCAACCGCCCGCCAACGCCTGACTCCAGAGCAAGTAGCGAACCTCGAATCAGAAATCCGCACCCCAACCCTGGAGCAAGCAATCGAGCTACTGGACGAAGCCCAAAGCCTGTAGCCCTAAGCCCGGCCTGGCGCCTCCAAACCGCGCCGAAGCCGGGCGTGCCCGGCGAGAGGCCCAGCCGCGCCCCCAAGCGACAGCGGGAGGAGGGGGCCCGTGGGGGAACCTTGTCGGTTCCCCCGCGCTAAAGCGGGTGGCGGGAATCGAACCCGCGTGATCAGCTTGGAAGGCTGGAGCTCTACCATTGAGCTACACCCGCAAGGCCCCTAAAGCCTAGCCGCAGGCGGGCTCAGCGGAGGCAGCCGACGACGAGCGCGAGGTCGCTGTCGCTCGGATGCGCGTGCCACAGAGTGACGGCGTTGTTGTAGCGGCGAAGGACGTCCGAGAGGCCGGGGCGCACGTTCGGGAGCGCGAAGCGCTGGTAGGCGTTCTCGATGTCCACGCCGCTCTTCACGGTGTCGCCGAACACGACCTTCACGAAGTTGTCGGGGAAGTTCGCCCGGAAGGCGCCGCCGGTCGCGGTGTTCGCGACAAAGTCGAGCGGGCCGCCGACGCGGACTCCCCGTTGGGTCAGGCACGTCTTCGAGCGGTCGATCGTGTAGACCGTCGAGCCCCCGCAACCCGCGACCGTGAGGATGATCCCAGCCGCGGCAACGGCAAGCGCGAGGCGACGCATCGGCGGGAAGTGTAATGCGTGCGCTCGAAGGGGTCGACTCATACTAGATTGCCTCGCGATGAGAACTCGTGAAGAGACCCTCGCCGCCTATGCTCGGCTCGCAGTTCGGGTCGGCGTCAACCTCCAGCCGGGGCAGCGCCTGGCGGTGAATGCACTGCTCGAGCATGCTCCGCTCGCACGTGCGATCGCGAGCGCGGCCTACGCGGCGGGTGCGACCTACGTGGATGTCCTCTACGTCGACCAGCACGTCCGCCGCGCCCACATCGTGGGTGTCGCCCACGACGCGCTCGGCTGGTCGCCGCCGTGGCTCGTCCAGCGGTTCGACGATCTCGGCAGGGACGGAGCCGCGCTGCTCGCGATCACGGGGAATCCGGAGCCCGAGATCTTCGCCGACCTGGACGGCGAGCGCATCGCGGCGGCGCGCATGCGGGAACTCACCGAGGCATCGCTCCGCCTCACCGAGGGCCTCGTCAACTGGTCGATCGTCGCGTTCCCGAACGAGGGTTGGGCGAGAACGGTCTTCGGAGAGCCCGACGTCGACCGGCTGTGGGAGGCCGTCGCCACCGCCGTCCGCCTGGACGAGCCCGATCCGATCGCCGCCTGGAAGGACCACCTGGCCTCACTCGGCCGGCGCGCCGCCTCGCTCAACGGCCACGCCTTCGACGCGCTCCGCTACCGGGGCCCGGGCACGGAGCTCACGATCGGCCTCCACCCCGACTCGACGTGGCTCTCGGCCCTCGACATCTCGACCCACGGAACCGAATGCGTGGCGAACATGCCGACCGAGGAGGTCTTCACCACACCCGACGCGCGCCGGGTCGACGGGACGGTGCGCGCCACCTACCCGCTCCAGCTCCAGGGGAGCGTGATCCGCAACCTCGAGGTGAGGTTCGAGGCCGGCCGCGCCGTCGAGATCAAGGCCGACGAGGGCGAGAGCTTCATCCGCGCGCACGTCGCAAGCGACGACGGCGCCGCGCGCCTCGGCGAGGTCGCACTCGTCGACCGCACCTCGAGGGTCGGCCAGACCGGGCTCGTCTTCTACGACACCCTGTTCGACGAGAACGCCTCCTCCCACATCGCACTCGGCGCGGCGATCAGCCAGGCGGTCCCGCGCGCGAGCAGCCTTTCTACCGAGGAGCGTCACGCACAGGGGATCAACCACTCCTCGCTCCACACCGACTTCATGATCGGCAGCCCCGAGGTCGACGTCTGGGGCGTCACCGGCGACGGCACCGAGATCCCGATCCTCGCCGGCGGCGACTGGATCCTCCGACCCCTACACTTCCGGAGCGGCGGGACGTAGCTCAGCCTGGTTAGAGTGCCTGCTTTGGGAGCAGGAAGCCCCCGGTTCGAATCCGGGCGTCCCGATTCAACGCGGGGGAACCAAACCGCGGGGGAACCGACAAGGTTCCCCCACGAGCCCTCTCCTCCGCTCTCTAGCTCGGGGTCGCGCGCTGGGCCTCCGGCCGGGCAAGCCCGGCTCCGGCGCGGGTTCGAGAAGCCCGGTGACGCACTGTTACGTTGCCGGAAGATGGCTCGGTGACGGCTCGTTCTATTCTCGCGGGCGCCCGGTCTGTTGCTGTTCCTGTCGGCTTCTGGGTTGCCGCTGCGGGGGTCGTGGTGGCGACGAGTGTGCTTTCCGGGCGCTCGGCGTACGACGCGAATGGGTCGTCTTACGGGGATCAGGGGCTGTACAAGAGCATCGCCCAGCATGGCTACGACCTCTTCCGGTGCGGAGGCGAGTGGTGTGGAAATGCCGCCTGGTTTCCGGCGTATCCGTGGGTCGTACGTTTCGTTGCGCTGACCGGGATGAGCGTGAACGCCGCGGGGCTCGTCGTCTCGTGGCTCTTTGCGCTCGGCACCCTGGTGCTGCTCTGGCTGACGTTTCTTCGGCGTCGACTGGATTTCGTGGGAGTGATCGTCCTCGCGTACGCGGCGTTTGCGCCCGGTCAGGCCTGGGATTACGCGGTCTTTCCGCTTTCGATGCTGTCGTTCTTCACGATCGGCTATCTCTGGCTTCTCGCGCGGGAGCGGTGGCTCCATGCAGGTTTGGTGGGGGCCGTCCTGGTGCTGATCTATCCGGTCGCGGGCGCCGCGCCGGTCGCGGCGGCATTGTGGATCCTCGTTGCTTTCCGCAACGTTTCCTGGCGGGAGCGGGCCCGGCGGATCGCGCTCTGCGCCGGGCCGGCTCTCGGTGCGGTCGCGGCGCTGTTCTTCTATTTCCACGAGGCACTTGGCCACTGGAACGCGTTGTTCCTCGTCGGTGCGAAGTACCACAACAACCTGCAGCAACCGCTTGCCCCGGTCTTCCACGCTGTCAGCGAGCTCGCCTCCGGGCCGTCCGGGTTGCATTTCGCGATCTCCCTTCAGACGTTGCTCGTCACCTCGGCCGTCGCCTGCGTGCTCGTGTTCACGGCCCTCCGGTACCGGCAACTCGAGCGGTGGGAGCTTCTCGTCCTGCTGTGGGTCGCGGTTACGTGGCTGATTCCTTCCGCAACGGCCCGCCTGACGGTGTCACGGGTGGAGGCGACGCTGCTCCCGATTGCGCTCCTCGTCGGACGCCTGCCACGGCCGCTCGCGGTCGCCTTCGTGGCAGCGGCAGTGCTGTTGAGCGTGCCGATCGACCTCCTGTTCATCCGCCACACGCTCGGCTGACCGGACGGAGAGAGATCGCTCGCCGGTGTCGGGCCGGCCGATAGCGTGCCGAGATGGCTTCGCCGAGCTTGATCGAGTTTCCGGCCGATGACCCGGTGCGGGCTCGGGCGTTCTGGGAGGGACTGCTCGGTGTCCCCCTCGGTGCACGGGCGGAGCCGGACGGCCAGGGGTGGCAGAGCGGCGGAGACGGGTTGACCGTGGGGCTGCATGTGCGTGGGACCGGGCCGGGGGACCGCTTTTCTTTGCCCTATTTCGCGGTGGATGATCTTCCGGCGGCGCTCGATACGGTGCGGTCGCTCGGTGGCGAGGTGGTTCATCCGGGGACCCGGTGGGCGATTTGCCGGGATTCGGAGGGGACTCCCTTCGGGCTCGCAGGGCCTCTCGGCCTGAGCCGGAGTTAGCCAGACCCGCAGTTAGCCTGGGCCGTCGTGAGCGAGGCGCCTCTTCCCGTCGAGCCGGCTGCGCAGGCGCGGCGTCGGCTCGGATATCTGATGGCTGCGGCGGCGGCGACGTTGTGGGGGATCAACGGAACCGTGTCCAAGGTGATCCTCGCCTCGGGCGTCTCGTCGCTTCGGCTGACGGAGGTGCGCTGCGCCGGCGCGTTGGTCGGGCTCGTTGCGGTGCAGGCGGTGCGCGATCCGTCGCGACTCCGGGTTCCCTGGCGGCGCGTGCCGTTCCTCGCAGTGTTCGGGATCTGCGGGCTCGCGTTCGTGCAGTGGTTCTACTTCCTCGCGATCCATCGGGTCCCGATCGGGATCGCGCTGCTCGTCCAGTACCTGGCGCCACTCCTCGTGGCGCTCTGGGCGCGGTTCGTCTACCACGAGCCGGTGCGGAGGCGGATCTGGCTCGCGCTCGCGCTTGCCCTCGGCGGGCTCGCGCTGATCGTCGATCTCGGGAGCGGCGGCACGATCTCGAACGCCGGGATCGTCTTCGCGCTCGCAGCCGCAGCGACCTACATGCTCTACCTCCTGCTCGCAGAGCGGGCCGTGGCCGACCAGGGCGCGGTTTCGCTCCTCGCCTGGGGATTCGGCTTCGCAACACTCTTCTTCTCGATCGTCGCGCCGTGGTGGAGCTATCCCGGACGCCGCGTGATCGCCGACGTCTCGCTGCTCGGCCACCTCTCCGCCTACCACCTGCCCGTCTGGGGACTCATGGCCTGGATGGTGACGCTCGGCACGATCGTGCCCTTCTTCCTGCTCGTGAGCGCGCTCCGTCATCTGCCGGCGACGCGGGTCGCGATCATGGCGATGCTCGAGCCGGTGGTGGCAACGATCGTCGCCTGGATCTGGCTCGACGAAACGCTCGCAGCGACGCAACTCGCCGGGGCCCTGGTCGTTCTCGGAGCGATCGTCCTCGCCCAGACGGCCCGGTGAGCCTGGTTTTATGATTTACAACGATGGGTCGGGTGGCCCATTTCGCTCGCGAGCTTCGCGCGTTACGGTGTGAGGGCACTGGGCGATGCGAACCGTAAGGGTGACTTGTCACCGGAACGGAGAGCATTAAATCGGGAGAGCCCGCCGCGCCGACCCCCCGAGCGGCGGGCTTTCTCGGCTCTTCTCGCCGGTAGCATCCCTTGCAGATGAATGTCGAAAAGGTCCTCCTCGCAGCGCCGCGAGGCTATTGCGCAGGCGTCGAGCGGGCCGTCGAAACCGTGGAACGAGCGCTCGAGCTCTACGGCGCTCCCGTCTACGTTCGCAAGGAGATCGTCCACAACCGCCACGTGGTGACCGAGCTCGAGGACCGCGGAGCTGTCTTCGTCGAGGACGAGGTCGACGTCCCCACCGGCGAGACGATGGTGCTCTCGGCACACGGCGTCGCCCCGACGGTCTATGCCACCGCCGACGAGCGTGGGCTCCGGACGATCGACGCGACCTGTCCGCTCGTCACCAAGGTGCACGTCCAGGCGCGCAGGTACGCCGCCGAGGGCTACACCGTCGTCCTGATCGGGCACGCCGGTCACGAGGAGGTCGTCGGCACGATGGGCGAGATCCCCGACTCGATCGTGCTCGTCGAGTCGAGGTCCGATGTCGCCGCCCTCGAGCTGCCGGCAGACGCCCGGCTCGCCTACGTCACCCAGACGACGCTCTCGGTCGACGAGACCGGCGAGGTGATCGCAGCGCTCCGCGAGCGCTTCCCCACGATCCGCGCGCCACAACGCGAAGACATCTGTTACGCCACCTCGAACCGCCAGTGGGCGGTCAAGGAGCTGCTCGCCCAGATCGACCTGCTGCTCGTGATCGGCTCGAAGAACTCGTCGAACTCGAACAGACTCGTCGAGACGGCCCGCGCAGGCGGCGTGCCCTCGTACCTGATCGACGACGAGACCGAGATCGACGAGGCATGGTTCGGTGAGACGATCCGTAACGTCGGCATCACCTCCGGCGCCTCCGCGCCGGAGAAGCTCGTCCAGCGCGTCTGCGACTGGTTCTCGGGCCACGGCGTCGCCGAGATCGAGGAGCAGCGCTTCCTCGAGGAAAACATCGAGTTCCGGCTTCCGGTCGAGCTTCGGCGAGAGCTCGCCGTCGCCGACGCGCAGGACTAGCTCGCGTGCCCGCGGCTACGAGTCGACCGCGACGTCGGTACTCCGAACATCGCGGGTGGCTCCGAGCTCCCCCCGAAGCTGGCGCTTGATCGCCGGCTCGCGGCCCGGATATCCACGACGGGCCCGGGGCCACCAGCTCCGGGCAGACCAGACGCGCGGGTCGGTGGGCCATTGGGTCCTCGGTATACCGGGAGCACGCGGCCCTCGACCTCCCGACGCTCGAGCGGCTCGCTCCACCGGTGCATCTGGGACTAGAAGACGGCCTTCTCGAGCGCGAGCTCGGCGCCGGCCTCGACCGAGACGGCAAGTGTGTCGGCGGCGATCCGATCCGAGAACTCGAGTAGATCCTCGTCAGGGATCCGGAGGCGGATCCGGTCGGTGATCTCGAGTCCGGACTCCTTCCGGAGCAGCTGCACCGACCGGATCAGGTCGTTGACGCGGGCCTCGAGCCTCAGCTCGTCGTCGAGCGTCGTCTCGATCGCGACCGTGATCGCGCCGTCGGTCGCGACCGCCCAGCCGTCGAGGGCGATCCGCTCGACGAGCACCTCGTCCGGCTCGAGCGTGTCGCCGTTCACCTGGAAGCGGCCTCCCGCAAGCTCGGTGAACTCGCCGGCGGCAAGCGCGGCGCTGACCTCGCGCAGCTTCGGCCCGAGCTTCGGCCCGAGCTTCGGCAGGTTCGGCTTCACGCGCAGCTCGGAGGCTTCGACCTCGCCGAACTCGACCGCCTTGACGTTCAGCTCCTCGGCGACCTCCTCGGCATGTGCCGCCGCGAGCGGTGCTCCGGCGACGATCAGCCGCCGCAGCGGCTGGCGCCCCTTGAGCCCGGAGCTCGAGCGTGCCTGGCGTCCGAGCTCGACGACCGCGCGGAGCTCGGCGATCTCGGCCAGCAGCCCCGCATCCGGCTCTGCGACCTCGGGCCAGCCGGCGAGGTGCACCGACGCCTCGCGCCCAGGCACGAGGTTCCACCAGAGGTGGTCGGCGATGAGCGGCATCATCGGCGCGACGGCCCGCAGTGACTGGACGAGCCCGTACCAGAGCGTCGAGAGCGCCTCGTCGTCCTCGGCCCAGAAGCGCTTGCGCGACCGCCGGATGTACCAGTTCGAGAGGTCGTCCATGAACGCCTCGAACGCCCGGATCACGTTGACCGTCAGCGTCGCCTCGTAGCCGGCCTCGGCCTCGCGCACGAACTCGTGGGTGCGCGCGACGAGCCAGCGGTCGAGCGGCCGCTCCGCGTTCGGGCCGTCGTCGAGCACGGACGGATCCGCTTCGTGCGCGGCGATGTTCGCGTAGGTGACAAAGACGTTCGCGCAGTTCCAGAACGTCAGCAGCTTCCCCCTGATCTCGTGCGCAGGGCCGAAGCCGAAGAGCAGGTTCCGGTCAGGCGGCTGGGCGCAGTACTGCCAGCGCATCACGTCGGCGCCCATCCGCGCGAAGGCGTCCTCGGCGTCGATCATGTTCCCCCACGAGCCGTGCATCTCACGGCCGTTCTCGTCGAGCATCTTCTCGTAGCCGAGCACGCGGTTGTACGGCGAGCGGCCGACGAGCACGACCGACATGAAGAACTGCGAGTAGAACCAGAGCCGGATCTGCTCGCGCATCTCGGTCACCCAGTCGGCGGGGAACCACTTCTCCCAGTAGGCGTTGTCGGGAAGGTCGGCCTTCGTCAGACCCTTGGCGGCGCCCGTCCCGTAGCCCTCCTCGATCCACTCGGGGTTCTGCCAACCGAGGGTCGAGAACGGGACGATCCCCGCGTCGAGCCAGACGTCACCCACCTCCACCACCCGCTCGACCCGCTCGCCGCAAGCCTCGCAGCGGATCGGGACGCGATCGATCCAGGGGCGGCGGAGCTCCTCGAGCTGGTCGAGCCCCTCGAGCGCCCGCTCGGCGAGCTCGGCCTTCGAGCCGATCACCGTCCGGTGCCCGCAGTCGCAGACATAGAACGGCAGCGGCAGGCCGTAGTAGCGGCGCCGGGAGATGTTCCAGTCGCCCATGTTGCGGAGCCAGTCGTCCATCCGCTTGCCCATGTACTCGGGCACCCACTCGACCTTCGCGTTCTCCTCGAGCAGTTTCTCGCGGATGCCCTCGACCGAGATGAACCAGTCGTCGGAGATGCGGTAGATGATCGGCGTGTCGCAGCGCCAGCAATGCGCGTAGTTGTGCAGGTGCGTGTCGACGCTGACGAGAAAGCCGCGCTCGGTGAGGTTCGCGACGATCTGGTCGGCCGCCTCGGCCGTCGAGAGGCCGTGGAGCCACCCGTAGTCGTCGTAGAAGTGGCCGGCCTCGTCGACCGGGGTCAGCACCGGCAGGCCGAGCGAGCGGCCGAGCTCGAAGTCCTCGGGGCCGGCGCCGGTCGCGATGTGGACGATGCCCGTGCCTTCCGTCAGTGCCACCTCGTCCCAGGGCACGATCATGTGCTCGACGCTCGCACCGGGGGCCAGGTTGTCGAACGGGCCTGTGTATCTAAGACCCACCAGCTCGGAGCCCTGCACGCGCCGGACGAAGGTGTCGTTCGGGAAGAGCTCCGCGAGCACCCACTGGCCGTTCTCGCGCAGGCCGTACTCGCCCTCGGGGTTCACCGCGGCGGCGACGTTCGCCGGCAGCGTCCACGGCGTCGTCGTCCAGATCACGACCGACTCCCCCGGATGGTCGAGGAGTGGGAAGCGCACGAGGAGCGACGGGTCGCTGCGCTCCTGGTAGACGCCCGACTGGGTCAACTCGTGCTGGGAGAGCGATGTCCCGCAACGCGGGCACCAGGCGGTTGCCCGATGCCCGACGTAGAGCCAGCCGCGCTCGTTCACGATCTTCAGGAACCGCCAGATGTACTCGATGTTCGTGTCGCTGAAGGTGAAGTAGTCGCGGCCCCAGTCCATCCACTGGCCGAGTCGGATCGAGCCGCGCGTCAGCTCCTCGGACGACTTGACCACGACCTCGCGGCAGCGGCGTGCGAACTCCTCGAGCCCGAACTCCTCGATCTCGCGCTTCGAGTTGAAGCCCAACTGCCGCTCGACTCCGACCTCGATCCAGAGCCCCTGGCAGTCGAAGCCGTTCTGGTAGCGCTGGTCGAACCCCTTGAGCGCCTTGTAGCGCTGGAAGACGTCCTTCAGCGTCCGCCCCCACGCCGTGTGGACTGCGAGCTTCTTGTTCGCCGTGACCGGGCCGTCGACGAACGACCACTTCGGGCCGCCCCGGTTCTGCGCGCGGAGCTGCTCGAAGGTGCCCTCGTTCTGCCAGCGCTCGAGCACGGCGAGCTCGAGTTCGTTGGCGTCGGGCTTCTCTGGGAGCGGTTCGAACACCCCTCGATTCTACGGAGGGGGAAGAATCCGGCCTGGGCCGCCGTTAACGTAAGAGCAAATCCGGAGAAAGGACACAAGAAATTGGCTCTCGAAGCAACCGACGCGACGTTCCAGGACGTCGTCCTGGGCTCTGAAGGAAAGGTCATCGTCGACTTCTGGGCGGAATGGTGTGGCCCGTGCCACGCAGTCGCGCCCGTGCTCGACCGGATCGCCGACGAGCACGACGACGTCAAGATCGTCAAGGTCAACGTCGACCACGAGCAGGGGCTCGCGCAGCGCTACGGCGTCTCCTCGATCCCGCTGATCGTCCTGTTCGAAAACGGCGAGCCGCAGGCTCAGTCCGTCGGGGCGCTGCCCAAGGGCGCGCTCGAGCGGGCACTCGGGCTCTCCGAAGAGTCCTAGGTTTTCGGGCGGCCCGCCGCGGTATCGTTGCGGCGAGATGCGGCGGGCACGCACGCGCGAAAAGCGGGAATGGGCCGGGTCCCAGCCGGGCAGCACGACGCCGCAGCGGATTCCGTTGCCGGGTTGATGAGCCAACTGCAGCGGACGGCCGGCAACCAGGCGGTCGGGACGCTGCTATCGCGAGATGCGGACCGGGGTGGCAAGCCGGAGGAGGGGAATGAAAGGGCGCGCGCGCGCGACTCGGATCTTCCCGGATCCGATCGGGGTGATCGCCGTCGAACACGAGCAACGGCGGGCACATCAGCTTCTCGGTGAACGGAAGCCACATCGGGGCGAAGTACCCGGACGAGCCCAAGGGCAAGGTGGACTAGAGAGCTTCGAGAACGGCGTCGGCGAGCCGCGGCCACGCTTCGAGCGCCCACGCGCCGAAGTCGAGGTCTGTGAGGGCCGCGAGCGCGACCCCGGCCTCCGGGTCGAGCCAGAGAAAGCCGCCGCCACCGCCGAAGTGGCCGAAGGTTCGAGCCGAGTTGCGACTGCCCGTCCAGTGGGGCTGCTTGCCGTCGCGAAGCTCCGGCCCGAGTCCCCAGTCGTTCGGCTCGAACCGCCCGACACCCGGCACGACGCCGCCGAGACCGGGGAACTGGACGGTCGTTGTCTCCGCGAGCGTCTCCGGAGAGACGCGCGTTGGCTGCCAGAGCTCCTGTGCCAGTTCGATGAGCGTCGTGAGCGGCAGCCTGATCCCGTGGGCCGGCGAGCCGGCGAGCGGGAAGCCCCAGACGGCCTCGAAGTAGGTCGCGAAAGGCATTCCGGCCGCCTGCGCGACATGCTCGGCGGCGAGCTCGATGCCGCCGTTCGAGTAGATGCGCTTCACACCCGGCGACGCGATCGGCTCGAATCCGTTGAAGGGGAGTCCGGAGGCGTGAGCGAGCAGATGACGGAGTGTCGCTCCCGGGGGACCGGCCGGATCGTCGAGGGAGACGGTCCCTTCGTCGACGGCAACGAGCGCCGCAATCGCCGTCGCGACCTTCGAGATCGAAGCCCAGCGAAGCGGGAGCTCGACGCTCCGTGTGTCAGCTGTGAGCCGTCGGGGTACACGACCGCGACGGCTGCGTGAGCGCACGGCCAGCTGTCGACTTGCCGTAGAGCCTCCATGCACCGACACTACACAGGGATGGATCGCCAGCTGATCACCTCAGGGGCCGCCTTCGAGGAGCGCGTGGGCTACTCGCGCGCGGTCCGGGTGGGGCGTTCCGTCTGGGTTTCGGGAACGGCGCCGATCATGCCCGGCGACGCGGACCCGCCCGACGACGCCTACGAGCAGGCGCGGATCTGCCTCGAGATCATCGGGCGGGCACTCGCCGAGGCCGGCGCCGGGCTCGACGATGTCGTGCGCACGCGGATCTATGTGAGCCGACCCGGCGACATCAACGAGGTCGGGCGCGCGCATCGCGAGGCCTTCGCCGTGGCGCGGCCGGCGACGACGGGTGTGGTCACGGGCCTCCTCGACTCTCGCTGGCTCGTCGAGATCGAGGCCGAGGCAGTAATCGGAGGCGAATGACCGGCCAACTCGACCGGGTCGGGAGGCCCGGCGCAGGCGCCTCGGTGTCGAGCGTTCTCGACCACAGGTTCGGGACGTCCGCCTCGTACACCCTCGGGGTCGAAGAGGAGTACATGCTGCTCGACCCGGAGACCTGGGATCTCGTCCAGCACATCGACTCGGTGCTCGCGAAGGTGAGAGACGGGGAGTTCGAGGCGCGCATCAATGCCGAGTTGATGCAGTCGGTGATCGAGATCACGACGCCGGTGTGCGCGAACGCCGCCGAGGTCGATGCTCACCTCCGCAAGCTGCGCCGTTACGTCGCCGAGATCGCCGCGGCCGACGGCTGCCGGTTCGCCTCGGCGGGCACGCATCCGTTCAGCCTGTTCGAGCGGCAGCGAATCACGGCGAAGGACCGCTACCGGAAGCTCGTCGACCAGCTGCAATACATCGCGAGGCGCGAGCTGATCTTCGGGATGCACGTCCACGCGGCGGTCGACGATCCCGACAAGGCGATCCAGGTCGTGAACGGCCTCCTGATCCACCTGCCGGAGTTCCTGGCGCTGTCGGCGAGCTCGCCGTTCTGGCGGGGCGAGCCGACCGGGTTGGCCTCGTCCCGGCAGATGGTCTTCTCGGCGTTTCCGCGCTCGGGCGTGCCGCCGCGGTTCGACAACTACGAGGCGTTCGCCGAGCTCGTCGGGCAGCTCGAGCGCACCGGCTGCATCGCCGACTACACGCACATCTGGTGGGACATCCGCCCGCATCCGCGGCTGGGGACGATCGAGCTGCGGATCTGCGATGCCGTGACCCGCGTCGAGGATGCCGTCGCACTCGCGGCCTACTACCAGGCGCTCGTGAAGATGCTCTCGGAGCATGTCGAGTCGGTCGGGACGCCTCCGAGCTTCCACCGGATCCTGACCACCGAGAACAAATGGCTTGCCGCGCGTCACGGCCTCTCCGCGCCCGTCATGGATCTCCTCACCGGCCGCCGCAACAGGGTGCCGATCTCCCAGCTCATCCGCCGGACGCTCCGCGATCTCGAGCCGCACGCCCGCGAGCTCGGCTCCGAGCGCGAGCTCGAGGGGATCTCGGAGATCCTCGCCCGGGGCAACGGCGCCGAGGAGCAGCTTCGCGTCTGGAACGCAAACCGGGACATCGCCGAGGTCGTGCAAGAGCTCGCTGCGGCAACGGGTCTCGGCGCGGGCAACCGCGGCTGAGCCGAGCCCGACCGCGAAGCAAACGAACTCGTTCTCCGCAGGCGCTTCGGCGCACACTCGCTCAACCGGGGTCAGACCCCTTTACGACCGGCGGATGCGCAGCTGTCGCGGGTTTGCCTCGAGGACTGGGCTTGGACTTCTGTTGCCGCACCGCGTCGCGGAGCTCAGCCGCGGGTCGATTTGTAAAGGTGCCAGACCGGTAGTGGCTCAGTTTGAAATGGCGGCCACGTTTTTACAACGCGAAAACTCATGGCTCGCCTTCCTGGTTTAGGGTGCAATGCGGCTCGGGCGGCGAACAAGTTCATCCCCGTGACGTGCTTCCACCCGAGCCCCTTCCTTGCCGTGAAAGTTGACGCCGTCCGGCTGAAGGTTCCTGACAGTGGTTGATGCGACCGATAGTGGGCCGCCCCCGAGGGGCGACCCCTTCGGCCGCTCCTTTTAGGGAAACACTTTGAATCCCACGAACTGACCGGTGGGAATCACATCAATGTTCGTTCGCAAGCGATCCCATGCTGGGGACGCGGAGCTTCCAGTAACGATGTGTCTCCCGTTAGTCCTCAGTGACCGCGAGCACCACCAAGCCGCCACGTCCGCGATTTGGAGCATGCACGAGTAATGCGATGGCACGAAGAATGGCGTTTCGACTACGTGTGTAATCGCTTGCCAGCCGGTCCCTCCCGAGCGGTAGCGAGCGTGAGCTTGTCGAATCGCATCCTCTTGGCCCTTTGCTTCGTCGGCAACGACCATCCCCACTTTGTCCGTCTGACGGTCTAAGAACTTCTCAAACCGCTCAATCATGAACTCGATAGGTCAAAACCTCGGGCGCGATGGGCGACGCATAACGGGCAACGTGCGCTTGCTTGTCCACGACCATGAAAAACAGCGTGAGTTTGTGAGTGTCGATCACGTCAAGTACGACATCCACCAACTGCTCGCGGATGATTCGCGGGGTATGCGCGAATACGCTCTTGCCGTTCCAGATGTCCGTCATGTGCAGTTCCCACTTGGGGGAACGCGGTGGCGGCACGAGAGCGTCTATCCCCGCCATTAGGTCGCGTTCGACTGCTTGCCAGCGTTGATCGTGGACGACAACCCCGCCAAGGACGTGGAATGGCTGTCGCGGATCGTGCAGGCCGGACTTACCGGACTCATCCGTGTAGAGAAGAAACATGCCCCCCAAAAGCGAGCATCCGTGATCCAACGGGTCATTGTCAAGAATGGCCCCTGCTACTCTAAGCGTTCATGCCTGAGCGGTCTAGCAAGCGCCCCCGTGACGTGAACGAACTGGCCAAGCAGCTCGTAGACGAAGCGACCGGCGAAGTCGAGCCGTTCGACCCCGACGCCGGCAAAGACCCAGCTGCGGTCGCGCTCGGGCGGAAGGGCGGCTTGAAGGGTGGCAAGGCTCGCGCTGCGAGCATGACGCCTCAGGAGCGCAGCGAAGCCGCTCGGAAGGCTGCCCAAGCGCGATGGGGTGAACCCTCGGACTAGCGAACGAGTGTTCGCATCACAACACAGCCAGCATCCGTGGTGGATCTGAGTGATGGATTTGCTACATTCTTCGGATGGCCGAGAGCGAAACAACCTCAGACTTTCTAGAGCGTTGGCTCGACGAGCTGCCCGACGACGAGATCAAGCGCGAGATTGACGATCTCCAGACGAAGCTCAACGAACTAAACGCGCAGATCAGCACCCGACGCGAAGCCTTGGCACTCAAGGAGCGATATCGCGAGCTTCATCGCCCGCGACTCGGCCCAACGGTTGGTCCTCGTGTCGCGCGACCCGGCAGCATCCCAGAAACGATCCTTACGATCATGGAGTCCGAACCGCAGGTCCAGATGTGGTCGATTGGCGACTTGCACGCGTCGATGGTGATCCACAATTGGATGGCCAACGATGACCAGACGGTTCGCTCGCTTGGAGCTGCCCTTTCTCGCATGGTTGCTAACGGTGACCTGGTGAGGGTCGGCCGTGGCCTCTACAAGCGTCCCGCGCAATCGGCGGGAGAACTCTTTACCCCGATCGAAGGGGGCGAGCCCGGTTAGGAGGGATTCTCGCCCCCGGCTGCCAACCTGAAAGGAACCTGGTTGGGGGCATCCGTGCCTTAAAGGCAGCGGCCCCGAGGGTTCCCGGGGCCACAAGTAAGACCAGCATTTGGCGTTCGTAGCGCCGCTTGCCTGACCTCACTGTAGCGGAGTTCGGGCTCCAGGCTCCACCCCTGATTACCGGGGCATTTTGTCGTGCTCTCTTGACATGCCTAACCGCTTACGCAATAATGTCATTATGAATCGCATCACGCCAGACGAACGGAAGCGCGTAGTCGCCTGCCTCGTTGAAGGCAACTCGCTCCGTGCCACTGAGCACATGACGGGCGACAGCCGGAACACGATCACGAAGCTCCTGCTTGACCTCGGCACCGTCTGTTCGATCCACATGGATCGTGAGATGCGCGACCTTCCGTGCGAGCGGCTACAGGTCGATGAGATTTGGGCGTTCTGCGGGATGAAGCAGAAGAACGTCCCGGTCGAGAAGCGCGGCGAACTTGGCTACGGCGACGTGTGGACTTGGGTTGCGATTGACGCCGACACGAAGCTCGTTCCGAACTACCGCGTCGGCACGCGGGAGCTACCCCGAGGCTGTCTCGTTCCTGCATGACCTCGCCAAGCGGCTGAGCAAGCGCGTCCAACTCACGACGGACGGGCACCGGCCGTACCTCACGGCTGTCAAGAACACCTTCGGCCCCGAGGTCGACTACGCGCAGCTACAGAAGATTTACGGCCCCGACCCGAACGTGCGCGACACGCGGTACTCGCCGGCCGTCTGCACCGGGATCAAGGTCAAGGCAATCAGCGGCGATCCCGACCCCGACCACATCTCAACGAGCTTCATCGAGCGGCAGAACCTGACGATGCGGATGGGTATGCGCCGGTTCACGCGGCTCACAAACGCTTTCAGCAAGAAGGTCGAGAACCTTGCCGCCGCTGTGAGCCTTCACTTCATGCACTACAACTACTGCCGCGTCCACAAGACGCTCGGCACAAGCCCCGCCGTAGCCGCAGGCATCGCGGATCACGTCTGGACGCTGGACGAACTCATCGCGCTCCTGGCCGCCGCAGAAGCCACACCGATCAAGCGCGGCCCCTACAAGCCACGCGCAGCGAAGATTTCAAACTGAGCCACTACCTGCCAGACCTCTTTACAGTCGTAACGAGCCTGTGACAGGCGATCCACAGCCCCTGACAGGCGATCCACAGACCCTGGACCCTGTAGATTCGCGCCGGACCTTCAAGCCATGACCACCGCGAACCCCTCCACGAGCTCGCGCTCCTCGCTGCTTCCGACGGCGCTGATCGGGCTCGCATTCCTCGTCGGCGCGGTCGTCTTCCTCTCGGGAGCCGTGTGGTACACCGGCTTCAAGACCGTCCATGTGCTCTTCGTCGTGATCTGGGTCGGCGGCGGGATGGCGATCACGATCCTCGGGTTGAGGGCCGAACGAGCACCCGACGGCACCGAGGTCGCTTCGCTCGCGCGACAGGCGGCGTTCCTCGGCGAGCGGGTCTTCGCGCCCGCCGGGCTGATCGTCGTCGCGACGGGTATCGGGATGGTCTCGAACGCGAGTCTCGGCTACGACCACTTCTGGATCGAGTTCGGCCTGCTCGGCTTCCTCTCGACGTTCGTGATCGGGATCGCCGTGCTCTCGCCGAGGGCGAAGAAGCTCGTGGCGCTGATCGAGGCGAAAGGCCCGAACGACCCCGAGACGCGGGCTGCGGTGGCGACGATCCTGCTGATCGCGAGGGCGGATATGGCCGTGTTGCTGCTCGTGATCGTCGACATGGTCGCCAAGCCCTTCTCGTAGCGACCGACTGCCTCAGCGGACGCGTGCGGCGAGCTCGTCGTCGACCGCGGCGATGTCGATGCCGCGGGCGGCGAGCAGCACGTAGAGGTGGTAGATCAGATCGGCCGACTCGGAGACGACCCGCTCGTCGGACTCCGAGAACGCCGCGACCATCGTCTCGACCGCCTCCTCGCCGACCTTCCGGGCGACGGCCGGCACGCCGCCGTCGAGCAGCTCGGTCGTGTAGGAGCCCTCCGGCCGCCGCTCGGCGCGCTCCGAGATCGTCCGCCAGAGCGCCGGGGCGAAACACGAGAGCGAGCCGGTGTGACACGCCGGCCCGGCGGGACGCACGCGTACGACGAGCGCATCGCCGTCACAGTCGTCGCGGAGCTCCTCGACCGCCATCGTGTTGCCGGACGTCGCGCCCTTGTGCCAGTACTCCTCGCGTGACCGGCTCCAGAACCACGCCTCGCCCGATTCCCGTGTGCGGCGCTCGGCCTCGGCGTCCATCCATGCGAGCATCAGCACCCGCCCGGTGTCGGCGTCCTGGACGATCGCGGCGCGGAGCTCGCCCTCAGGCGGCATCGCGGATCTCCACGCCGAGCCGGCCGAGCTCCTGTCGAAGTGAGGTGAGCCGGTCGGGATCCTCGTGGAGGATCGAGGCCAGCAGCGCCGCCTGGGCGATCTCGAGTGCCGCCGCGATGTGCGAGGCATCCCCGGCACCGCCCGAGGCGATCACGGGGACAGAGACGGCGTCCGCGACCGCGGCCGTGATCTCGAGGTCGTAGCCCTCGCGCGTCCCGTCGGAGTCGATCGAGGTGAGCAGGATCTCCCCCGCGCCCCGGGCCTCGGCCTCGATCGCCCATTCGATCGTGCCGCGCGCCGCGTCGGTCGTGCCGGCGCGGGTTCTGACGCGGCCGCCCTCGGTGTCGATCGCGACCACGACCGCCTGCGAGCCGAGCCGCTCGGCGAGTGCGGTGATCAGCGACGGGCTCGCGAGCGCCGCGGAGTTGACCGAGACCTTGTCCGCGCCGGCACTCAGCAGCGCATCCGCGTCGGCGACCGACCGGATCCCGCCGCCGACCGTGAACGGGATCGCAAGCTGGTCGGACACGCGCCGGACGACACCGACGAGCGTGTCGCGCTCCTCGAGCGTTGCCTTCACGTCGAGGAAGACGAGCTCGTCCGCACCCCGGTCGGAGTAGGCGGCGCCGAGCTCCACCGGGTCGCCGACGTCGCGCAACTCCCGGAACTTGACACCCTTGACGACGCGGCCGCCCGCGACGTCGAGACACGGGATCAGGCGCGGGAGAGGAATCTCTCTCTCACCTCCGCGAGCACCCGGTCGAGATAGCGCGCTCCCGCGGCGCCGCTCTTCTCCGGATGGAACTGGACACCGAGAAACGAGCCCGACCGCACCTCGGCGACGATCCCTTCCGACCAGGCTGTCGCGCAAGGTGTGTCGGCCGCGTAGGAGTGCGCGAAGTAGTAGGCCTCCGGCGAATCGGACCTGCCCGCGTGATGGAGCTGTACATCTACATCACTGCCGACGGTCGCCCAGCCCATCCGCGGGATCCGGCCCGCGGTGAGCCTGACCGAGCGGCCCGGCAGGATCCCGAGGCCGTCGACGCCCCCGTCCTCCTCGGAGTGTTCGAGAGCGAGCTGGAGCCCGAGGCAGATACCGAGCACAGCCCTGCCGTCGGCGACACGTCGTCGCAGCACCTCGTCGAGGCCCTGGCGGCGGAGCTCGCCCATCGCCGAGCGTGCCGAGCCGACACCCGGGAGCACGGCGAGATCGGCGCCCGCGACATCGTCGACGAGCTCGGCGCCGAGTCGCCGTAGCGCGATCTCGACCGAGCGGATGTTCCCTGCGCGGTAGTCGCAGACCCCGACCTTCACAGCTTCCCCTTGGTGGAGGGGATCCCGCTCGACTCGACACGGAGCGCCGTCTTGAGCGCACGTCCGACTGCTTTATAGGCGGCCTCGGCGGTGTGGTGGGCGTCACGTCCCGTGGCCTCGACATGGATGGCCATCCGCCCGGCCTGGGCCAGGCTTCCGAAGAAATGGCCGGCCATTCCCGGCTCCGGCTCGATTGCGAGCTCCGCGAACGGGCGGCCGCCGAGGTCGACGGCGGCACGGGCGAGCGCGTCGTCCATCGGCACGACGGCGTCGCCGTAGCGGGCGATCCCGCGGCGATCGCCGAGCGCGAGGTCGAGCGCTTCCCCGAAGGCGAGCGCTGTGTCCTCGACCGTGTGATGGTCGCCGGTCTCCAGGTCACCGGAGCCTTCAACGGTCAGATCGAGGCCGGCGTGGAAGGCGAGCTGCTCGAGGAAGTGGTCGTAGATCCCGGCGCCCGTCTGGACACTCACCCGGCTCGCACCGTCGAGACCAAGCCGTACCGCAATCCTCGTCTCGGCAGTCGCCCGAAGGTGGCGTACACGCCGGGGCGCCGATGCTGCAACGGGCGCGGAAACGTCGAGCAGGCGGGCGAGCGCTTCGACGATCAGGTCGTCGTCGACGCGGTCGCGGACGGTCATCCGGATCCCGTCGTCGTACGCGCGCACCACGAAGCCCTGCCGTAGCAGTCGCTCGCCGAGGGTGCTGCCGTCCTCGACGGGGACGAAGAGGAAGTTGGCCTGCGACGGCAGCGGCGGCAGACCGAGCGCGCGCAGCGCCGAGGCGAACCGCTCGCGCTCCTCGATCACCGGGCGAACGTCGGGCGGCGAGGCGAGCGCCGCCAGTGCGAGCGCCGCCGAAACCGTCGAGACCGGAGCCGGTGCCTGGCGGGCGTTCAGCTCGTCGGCCAGGTCGGGCGCGGCAAGGACATAGCCGATCCGCGCGCCTGCAAGGGCGAAGGCCTTCGAGAACGTCCGCAGCACGATCACGCCGTCGTCGAGGAGCGGGATCGCCGTCTCACCGCAGTACTCGAAGTAGGCCTCGTCGCAGACGAGCGGCCTGGCCTCGGGCAGCGGACGCAGCGCGCCGTCGGGGTTGTTCGGACGGCAGGTAAACGTGAGCACGGGGTCGTCGTCGCCGATCTCGGCGCGCGCAAGCTGCGCGGCGATCCGGTAGAGCGGATAGGTCGGCGCCTCGGGTATCGAGATCGTGTCACCGACCCCGGCGAAGCAGCGCGCGGTCAGGAGAATGAGGTCGTCGGCGCCCGTGCCGAGCACGACGTTCTCCGGGCCGAGCCCGTTGTAGTCGGCGATCGCGGCCCTGAGCTCGTGGTACCCGCCGGGCGGATACCCGCTGATCGACGCGAGGGCACCGGCGATCGCGCCCGGCCGCGTCGAGGCCAGCGGCAGCGGCGGCGTGTTCTGGTCGAAGCGGATGACCTGCGAGCGGTCGATACCGGCGAGCCGGGCGACCTCGTCGCTCGGGGGCGCCCAGGTGTAGGCGCGAAACTCGGGGGCGAGCTCCTTCATCGTGAAACCGCCTCGGCGTGCGCCGGCATGCCCTCGGCGGCGGCCAGGGCCTCGACGGTCGGCCGGATCAGGGCGAGCCCTTCCGGCGTGAGGCGCTGGGTCGTGACGGCCTTCAGGAACGTCTCGATCCCGAGGCCGCCGGTCGAGCGCGCCCAGCCGCCGGTCGGGAGGACGTGGTTGCCGCCGGTTGCGTAGTCGCCGGCCGCGACCGGGGAGGACGGTCCGACGAAGACGGCGCCGGCGTTTCGCACCTCCGGGGCAAAGGCTTCCGCGTCGCCGAGCAGCACCAGGTGCTCGGGTGCGATCGCCTCGGCCTCCTCGAGGGTGCCGACGACACGGCAGACCGCGTCGGCGCCGTGCTCGGCCTGCGCGGCCAGCTCCAGCTCGACGATCCGGGGATCGACATCACCCGAGGCGAAGACGACGACCTCGGATGGGCCGCCGGGCAGGTCGATCGCGACATCTCGCTGGACGGCCAGCTTCGCCTCGTTCACGTAGGCGTTGCCGGGGCCGACGATCTTGTCCACCTTGCGCACGTAGGCGAGCCAGCCGATCGCCTGAGGGCCGCCGAGCGCCCAGACCTCGTCGATTCCGAGCAGCTCGGCCGCGGCGGCGACGAGGCCGGCGCCTGCCGGAGGAGTGCAGACGACGAGGCGCTCGACCCCCGCCGCCTGCGCGGGAACGGCGCACATCACGAGCGTCGAGACGAGGTTGCGCGGTACGTAGATGCCCACCGTTCGGAGCGGCACCCATCGCCGCTCGAGCAGGACTCCCGGCTCGACCTCGAGGGAGACGTCCGCGGGCCGCTGCGCCTCGTGCCAACGACGCACACGGTCGGCAAGATCGAGCACCGCCTGGCGCGGGAGCAGATCCGGTTCGGCAACAGCCGCCGCCGGCTCGACGCCGTCGAACTCGAGCGCCCACCGGCGAACGGCCGCGTCGCCGTCGCGCTTGATCTCCTCGACGATGCTCACCGGGACATCCGTTCGACCGGGACGACGAGGATCGAGGACGCGCCCGCGGTCTCGAGCTCGGGCAGCAGGCGCCAGACCTCGGCCGAGGGGACGAGCGCGTGCACCGCGACCATCCCCGGCTCGGCGAGCGGCAGGACACTCGGCGAGCGCGAGCCGATGATCGCGCAGACCTCTGCGAGCCGCGACTCGGGCGTGTTCAGCATCAGGTAGCGGTGAGCGCGCGCCTCGACGACCGCGCGCATCATCGAGACGAGCTGCGAGGCATCGCCGCCGACCTTCCCGATCAGCACCGCCTGGGAGGAGAAGAGCTGCCCCAGCGAGCGCAGGCCGTTCGTGCGCAGCGTGTTCCCCGAGGAGACGAGATCGACGATGCCCTCGGCCAAGCCGAGCCGCGGCGCGATCTCGACAGACCCGGTCACGTCGACGAGCTCCACCGCGACCGGCAGCAGGTCTCGCGTGAGCCGCGGATAGACCGTGGCGATCGTCGCGCCGGCGAGATCTTCGATCGTCTGGAAGCGAGACTCCTCGGGCACCGCGGCCTCGAGCCGGCAGGAGCCGTAGCCGAGCTCGAGCAGCTCCTCGACGCGTGCGCCTCGTTCGCGCACGAGATCCTGGCCCGTGATCCCGCAGTCGACCACTCCATCCTGGACGTACTCGGGAATGTCGGCCGCACGGACGAGCAGGACGTCGACCGGCGCGTTGCGGCACGGGAACGCGAGTGCCCGCTCGCCCGGCTGTTCGGGGCCGAGCCCCGCGTCCTCGAGCAGGGACACCGACGGCTCGCGCAGACGGCCCTTGACCGGGACGGCGATCGTCAGGCGGTCGACGTCGCCGCCTTCTGCCGGTCGAGCGCCAACCGATAGCCGCCCTCGCCGTGGCGGAGCCAGTGCGCGACCCGCGTCACCGTCGTCGTCGACGCGTGCGTCTGCTGGGCGACCTCCAGGTACGGCAACCCCTGATCCACCAGGCGCGCCACGGCCCACCTGTGCCCCATCGCCTCCAACTCCGCGATCGTGCACAGATCTCGCAGGAACTGCTCCACCTCCTCCGGCGACTCCAGCGCCAGGATCGCCTCGGAGAGCTCCCTCAGATCTCGCGTCCGCCATGAATGTCGTCCTTCGCCGGTGGTTGCCATTTGCGTTTTGATGTTAGCACGTTAACATGTCATTGTGCTATCTGGCTTCGATCTGACCGACTGGCTCGCGGCGCCGATACAGGTGATACCTGCCGTCGACGTCCTCGGCGAGGGCGCCGTGCGCCTGCACCGGGGCGACTACGACCAGGTCGTCGACGAGGCCGGCGACCCGGTCGCGCTCGCAACGAGCTTCGCCGCGGCCGGCGCGCCCCGCATCCACCTCGTCGACCTCGACGGCGCCCGCTCGGGCCGTGCACGACCGGAGCTCGTCCGCACGGTCGCCGAGGCCGTCTCCCCCGCGCTGCTCCAGGCCTCGGGCGGCGTCCGGTCGCTGGAGGACGCCCACGCGCTGCTCGAGGCAGGCGCCGACCGGATCGTGCTCGGCACCGCGGCCTTCCCGGACCCTGCGCCGTGGGCCGAGGCGCTCGGCGACCAGCTCGTCGTCGCGCTCGACATCCGGGACGGCATCGTCCGCCGCGCAGGCTGGACGAGCGAGTCCGGCCTCACGACCGAGCGGGCGATCGAGCTCTGCCTCGCCGCGGGAGTCGGGCGCGTTCTCTGCACCGCGATCGACCGCGACGGAACGCTTTCCGGCCCCGATCTCGAGCTCGTGGCCTCGGTCGCGGACTCGGGCCTTCGCGTGCTCGCAGCCGGCGGCGTCCGCTCGCCGCAAGACGTTCGCGACCTTGCCCGCGCAGGTGCCGAGGCCGCGGTCGTCGGCCGCGCGATCATCGGCTCGCAAAGGCCGGCTTAACGAGCTGTAAGGGTCGCGTCCGGGACGTTGACCCTCGTGCCCGCTTCCGTCTATCGTGTCTGCGGGGCCGTGTTGACTGCCGGCCGTGGCGACGACACGAGGTGACCTTCATGCGCAAGCTCGCGATCACGCTGGCGGTTTCGACGACACTTGCCCTGGCCGCCGTAGCCGGGGCCTCGCTCCCGACGAACGGCGCCTTCGCCGGCAAGACCTCGCTCCGGCCGATCAATGGCTTCGCCGACCTCGTCACGTTCACCGCAGCCGGCAACGGCACAGTCTTGAAGAAGTTCATGTTCGGAACCCTCGGCTGCTTCGGCACCTCGGCCTACCCGGTCGGCGTCGACCCCTACGGGGATCCGATCAACGAGGCAACGGTCAAGGGCTCGATCCCCGTCACGGCGAAGGGCACGTTCACGATCACGACGAAGCCCGTGCTCCCCGATCCGGAGGGCGTGACGACGGCAGTGATCCAGGGAACCGTCGTCAACTCGAAGTCGATCGCGGGCACGATCACGATCTCCCAGACCGACAAGGGGGATGCCTGCGGGCCGATGAAGATGAAGTTCACCGCCGTTCCAGGGACGCCCTCGAGCCTGGGCATCGGGCCCTAGCCTCCACCCAATACACTGTTTCCACCGCGGCGCTGCGAGATTCCGAACCGGGTCAGGTCCGGGAGGAAGCAGCCCTAAGGATCCCTCGCAGGTGCCGCGGCTTTTTCGCCGGCTGCCGCCGGCGGCAGTTCCGGCGGCAGCGCCATTCGCACGTCAGGTCGTGGCTCGACTAGTGGTCGCGACCGGCTCCGTCGCCGTGGGCTCGTCGACGACGGCCCCGGCTCCGGAACGCGCGGCGGCGAGTTCCTCTCTTGTGGATTCTCCCTCGACCGACGCCGGTGCTCCTCGGGCAAAACGGCCATACCGAGCCTGAACCGGGTCACGCTAACGTGCCCGCGATGACGGCGAAGAGGCTCCTCCTCGGCTCCGCCCTCGGCACGACCCTCTTCGTGGTCGCCGCGGGCGCGCTGGCGGCGTCCCACCCGTCGAATGGAACGGGGCCGCGCATCGTCTCCGTCAGAGCCGTTCCGGTGACGCTGCAACGGGAAACCGGCCCCCTGTCGCGGACGAGCCTCAACACCGTGACCGCCTCGACGGCGCTCGGCTTCCGCGTCGAGGTGCGCAACGAGGGCACGACGCCTGCGGCGAACGTGACGGTCACTGTCACGATCGCCCGGAAGCACCTCGGCGGCCCGATCTCCCACGCAAAGACGCTCGCGACGATCGCACCGAGGCAGACGAGGACGGTGACCTTCTCGAACCTCGGCCCGGTGCCCTTCGCGTCGCAGACGCAGCTGAAGGTGAACGTCCGGGCCGGAGCGACCAAGACCTATCCGGTGATCTTCTCCCTGCCGGCCGGGAACGGCGCCGCGCCGGTGAGAGCCACGGGCAGGCTCGCGGCCGTACCGAACGTCGTCGGCCTTCCCGAGCAGGACGCGATCGACCGTCTCCAGTCGCTCGGCTTCCAGATCCTCGTCGTCGCGCTTGCCTCGCACGCCCCGAACCCGCGGGTGATCGCCGAGACACCAGGCTCCGGCGCGAGGATCTCGACGGGCAGCATCGTTCGGATCGAAGTCGCCCGCCAGCGCTAGCTGCGGCCTGCCCACGGTCTCGCCCTGTCGCACCCGGACGGCTCGGTACTCTCTCGCGATCGGCGGTTGTCGGCTTGGCCGATTCCGTCCTGCAAGGCCGACCACGGCAGGCGGACTTGGAGCGAGCGACACGATGAGCCTGACCTTCGAAGCTGGGGCCACCGCCCGGCCGGCCGCTGCGGAGCAGCTGAGCAGGGTACCGCGCCCTACGGTCTATTTCTGGGTGATCAAGATCCTCACGACCGCGATGGGCGAGGCGACCTCGGACTATCTCGTGCACCGCTTCAGCCCGTACCTGGCGGTTGCCGCGGGCTTCCTCGTCTTCGTGGTCGCGATGGCGATCCAGCTTCGGATGCGCAGCTACGTTCCGTGGGCCTATTGGTTTGCGGTCGCGATGGTCGCGGTCTTCGGGACGATGTCGGCAGACGTGCTCCACGTCGAGTTCGGCGTCCCGTATGTCGCCTCGAGCGCCTTCTTCGCCGTGTCGCTCGCAATCGTCTTCGTCGCGTGGTACCGGGTCGAGGGAACGCTCTCGATCCACAGCATCCGAACGCTCCGGCGCGAGCTCTTCTACTGGGCGGCCGTGCTCGCAACCTTCGCGATGGGTACGGCCCTCGGCGACTTCACCGCCTACACCCTGGACATGGGCTTCCTCTCCGCCGGGATCCTGTTCGCCGTGCTGTTCGCCCTGCCCGCCGTCGGCTACCGCTTCTTCGGCCTGAATGCGATCTTCGCGTTCTGGTTCGCCTACGTGATGACCCGGCCGCTCGGCGCATCGTTCGCCGACTGGCTCGGCAAGTCGCGCCATCACGGCGGGCTCGGGTTCGGCGACGGGCCGGTCGCCTTCGTGCTGACCGGGCTGATCGTGCTCCTCGTCGGCTATCTGACGGTGAGCGGCATCGATCGCGAGCCGGATCCGGGGATCGCGGCCCCGGCGTGACCGGCCGCTGGTAGAAGGGTCCGATGGGAACCGGCTCGCTCATCGTCTCCGTGTTCCTCGCGAGCACCGTCGAGATGGTCGAGGCACTGACGATCGTGCTCGCGGCCGCGCTCGCGCGCGGCTGGCGTTCGGCGCTGGCCGGCACGGCCGCGGCGGCGGGGTGCCTGGCGATCGTGATCGCCGCGCTCGGTCCCGCGCTGACACAGATTCCCCTGAACACGCTACGCACGATCGTCGGAGTCCTGCTTCTCGTCTTCGGCCTCCAGTGGCTCCGAAAGGCGATCCTGCGCGCGAGCGGCTACAAGGCGCTCCACGACGAGACCGAGATCTTCGCGCGCGAGCTCGAGGCGGCGCGGGCTGCCGGCCCGGAGCGGCGCGGCCGGATCGACCCGTATGGCTTCACGGTCGCCTTCAAGGGCGTCTTCCTGGAAGGGCTCGAGGTCGCGTTCATCGTCGTCACCTTCGGCTCGGCCGCCGGGCGGGTCGGTGCGGCCGCCCTCGCCGCGGTCGCGGCGCTCGTGGTCGTCGCCGTGGTCGGCGCGCTTGCGCGTGCCCCGCTGGCGCGCGTGCCAGAGAACGCGATCAAGCTTGCGGTCGGGGTGCTCCTGACGACCTTCGGGATCTTCTGGTCGACCGACGGCATCGGCTCCGGCTGGCCCGGCAACGACGCCGCAATCGTCGGCGTGCTCGCCTTCGTGATCCTCCTGACCTGGTCGCTCGCGGCGCTCTTCCGGCGGCGCCACCGTGCGGCGATCCCGGTGGCCGTGTGAAGCGCCTCGGCGCACTCGGCCGGTTCGCCTGGGACTTCGTGGTCGGCGACGACTGGCGCATCGCCGCGGGGGTCGTCATCGCCCTTGGGCTCGCGGCCGGCGTGAGCGCGCTCGGAGCTCCTGCCTGGTGGGTGATGCCGGTTGCGGTGGCAGCCCTGCTCACGGCGAGCCTTGTCCGCGCGACCCGCTGAGGGTTTCGGTTTGGTACGAAGCCGGTTCTGGAGGCGTGCGCGGTTATCCTCCGTCGCAGCGACCGAAAGAAGGTGCGGAGTCATGGCGGGAACGCCGGCAATCGTGTTCGTGTCCGACTTCGGTCTGCAGAGCGAGTGGGTGGGAATCTGCCACGCCGTGATGAGCCGCGTGGCTCCGGAGAGCCGCGTTGTCGACCTCTCGCACTTCATCGCTCCGCTCGACGTCGCCTCCGGCGCTCGGCTCCTGTCCGACTCGCTCGCCTACCTTCCCGACGACGCGGTGCTCCTGGCCGTCGTCGACCCGAACGTCGGGGCCGACCGCGACATCGCGGTCGAGACGGCCGGCGGACGGTTGCTCGTCGGCCCGGACAACGGCCTGCTCTCCTCGACGTGGGCGGCCGCAGGCGGAGTGCTCCGCGCCGTCGAGATCACCTCCCCAGCCGTCGTCGTCACCCCGATCGCGCCCTCGTTTCACGCGCGGGACGTCCTGTGTCCCGCCGCCGCACACCTCGTCGCCGGAACGCCGCTCGAGGCGCTCGGGCCCGCGATCGACCCGGCGACGCTCGTCGTCCTTCCCGCCCGTGAGCCGGATATCGAGCTCCAGACCATCAGGTGCGAGGTGATCGACCACAACCGCTTCGGCAACATCCAGCTGAACGTGCGCGAGCCCGATCTTGCGCTCGCCCAGCTCGAGGACGCACCGAAGCTGGCCGTCGAGGCGATCGGAGGCTGGGTCGAGGCGCGCCGCGGCGAGACCTACGCCGACTTTGCCCCCGGCGAGTACGGCGTCATCTTCGACCCACGCGGCTGGCTGATGATCGTCCGGGGCAATCCCGGCAACGCTCTCCAGGATCTCCGGCTGTCCGTGGGAGACATGGTGTGGATCACGGCGGCCGGGGCCGATCGCACACGCTCCGAGCCGGGAGCGGGCTAGACGGGTTCGTCGGGTTAGGCCTCGGCTGCTCCGAGCTCGCTGTGGCGCTCGGCGATACAGAGGCGCACCCAGTAGTCGACGCGTTCGAGGAGACGCTCCTCGAGCTCGCCGCGCTCGGCGTCACCGGCCGGCGCGTTCGGTCCGGCGATCTCGATCCGGACCTGGTGGACGGAGCCTTCCCCCGTCCGCCCGATCTGGTGACGGTCCTCGGCGATCACCGTTACTGCCTCGACCTCGTCGAGGAGCCAGGCCGCGAGCCGGTCGATCTCGGCGAGCATCACCGTGCGACCGGCGAAGATCCCGAAGTTGACGCGGATCTCGATCGCCGGCGGATCGCCGGGAGCGGCGAGAAAGGCGAGGCTCGACTGCGCATCGGTGCTCATGGCCTCATCCTTCCACGTTTTGCGTTCTGGCAATCCTCGAAAGGAAGCCGTGGCCGGACCCCGCCACAGAACCCGGGGCCCGGCCACGGCCGGTCGTTGGTCAGGCCAGCGGAACGATCTGGCCGCGGAGCTCGCCGAGGTGGTTGCGCAGGGTGCGGATGTTCACGTAGGAACGCCCGCCCAGGATCGCGTCCCGCTGCGACGAGGTCAGTGTCAGCGTCCCGTGTCGCGGCGAGACGCAGTTCAGGCAGAGCGTCTTGAACGCCGCTCCGTTGGCACCGCGACTGCCCTTGTTCATGGTGGTGGCCGTCGCACGGCCGGTGAGGTGCGAGAACGTCAGCGTCCAGCGCAGGGTCTTGCCGCTCAGCTTCGCGGTGAACCGGCCGGCAGTCCTGAACGTCGTGCCGCGCGGGGTTCTCAGCTCCTGGCCCGTCCTGAGGACGGCATTCAGAGCCACGGTCGAGACGGTCTTCGTCCCGATCAGCGCAAAGGCAGAGGTCGCGTTCGTGGCGCCGCTCGCATTCGTCGCGGTGACGCTCACGCGGAGGGCGTTGCCGAGGTCGACGTTTCCGACTCCGTAGCTCTGGCCTGTCGCGCCGGAGATCCCGGCACAGCTCGAGCCGTTGGAGTTACACCGGCTCCACTGGTAACGGAACGAGTTCGACGTCAGCCCGGTCCAGCTGCCGGTCGACGCCTGGAGCGTGTTGCCTAGATGGAGCGAGCCGGAGATCAGCGGCAGAGCCGTGTTGACCGGTGCGGTCGACTTGGACACCACGGTCGCCGTGAGGTTCGAGAAGGAGGTCGTCTTACCGACCGGGTTCGTGGCGGTGACCGCCGCGCGCAGGGTCGATCCGACCTGGGCAGTGACAACCGTGTAGCTCTGCCCCGTCGCGCCCGCAATGTCCGAGCAGGCACCGGTGCAGCTCTGCCACTGGTAGGTGAACTTGATCGGGCTCTGGCCCGTCCAGCTGCCGTTGTCGGTCTTGACCGTCTGGCCGTCCTTAGCGGTGCCCGAGGGATTGGGCTGCTTCGTGTTCACCGGAGCCGTGGTCGAGACGGAGACAACTGTCGCGGTTGCGGCCGACAGCGCCTGATTGCTGCCGTCCGCATTGGAGGCCGTCACCTGGACGCGAAGCGTGCGGTTGACGTCACCGTGCGAGACCACGTAGTTCTGGCTCGTGGCCTTGTCGATCCCGGAGCAGCCGCTCCCGGAGGTGTTGCAGCTCTGCCACTGGTAGGCGTAGGCGATCGGGGTGGATCCGGTCCACGTGCCGGCCGCCGCGGTCAGCGTCTCGCCGTCGCGGGCGATGCCGCCGATCGTCGGGGACGCTGTGTTGGCCGGGCTCGCGGCAGTGCGGGCGACCGCTCCGAGCGACGAACCGGCCGTGAGCGTGAGCGCCGTGGCCGCAAGGGCCAGGAGCACGAACGGAATGCGTTTCATCGAAAGCCTCTCTGTGATGGTTCGGGGAGAAATGTCGTTGCACGCGCCGGCCATGCCGGTTGTCCTGCTGTGAAGCCGGGGCGCGCTGTGAGGCCGATGCGCGCAGCTGCCGAAGGGTCTCTTCGGAGCTGGGTCAGCTGTCGTCGATGCCGGTGAACTCCGACTATGCGAACGACAACGCGCGCGATCGTTTGGGTTAGGTGCGGTTCAGCCGATGATTCTGAAGGGAGCGGTGTCGGCGCGGAGCCTGCCGAGGAGATCGGTGACGAACTCGTGTGCCTCGCCCACCGTCGCCCGTGGAACACGAAGCGAAACACGAGCGCCGTTCCCGTCGCGGGATGCCGGCGGCACCTTGGACATCACCAGTCCGTGGCGCTCGGCAAGGCTGCCGAGATGCCTCGATGCCCGGTCGAACCCGGACGCGGCACATTCCACGATCACCAGACGGTGCCGGCCGTTCGCTGCTTTCGTCAGCAAGGCTGTCAACGGAAACGCCGGCCGGCCGTCAGCTTGCCGTCGTGGGCTTGGGCGGAGCCTGCGTGTCCGTCGTCGTCGACGGCGTCTTGCTCTTGATCCCGAGTGCGTTGCCGATCCGTTCGATCAGGTCATTGAGGTACGTCATTGCTTTCGTCCTCCTGTGTGGTGGTCGGCACGGCCCAACGCTCGCCTGGACTCGCCGCCGATGACATCACTATACACACGAACTCCATAACGTGTATTCTATGTCGCGATGTCAATGACGGCAGCACTAGACGGCGAAGGCGAGAGCATCGGCTCGTCGCCGGAGTTCGCGTTCCTCACGAATCACGGCAAGACACTGCTCCTGATCTCGCACGACCCGCAGATCCGGATCCGCGACATCGCCCAGCTCCTCGGGATCACCGAGCGCCGGACGCAGCGGATCGTCGCCGACCTCGCCGGCGCGGGCTATATCGAGCGCGAGCGCACGGGCCGGCGGAACCGCTACACGGTCAGTACCCACCTTCCGCTCGGGCTCCCGATCCAGCGCGATGCCGAGATCGGGTCGCTGCTTGCGCTCTTGCCGCCGGCGGGCGAGTCGTGAGCGAAACCGAAGAAGCCGTCACAGCGGCGCCCGTCGAACCCGCGGCCGTCGAAGCGCCCCTTCCCGAGATCGCTGTCGCCGCTCCGATCGTCGTGCCGGCCGTCGAGCCCCGCGGCGAGCGGTTCACCCGGCACGCACGCCGGGTGCGCCTCTACGCGACGGCGGGCATCTTCGTCGGACTGCTCGTACTGCTCGTCGTTCTCGCCTCGGCGAACACGCACGTCGCCAAGCTGGACTGGGTCGTCGGCTCGACGCATGCCTCGCTCGCGTGGATCGTGCTCACCGCCGCGGTCTTCGGCTGGCTGCTCGGAATCGTCACCGCTCTCGTCTTCCAGCACCAAACGCGGCGCCCACGCTGACTCTCCGGTCAGGAACGACCCCGGCCCTACGCGTGGCGATGCTCGCGCCGATCTCGTGGCGAGTGCCTCCACGCCACTACGGCCCCTGGGAGCAGTTCGTCTCGCTGCTCACGGAGGGACTCGTCGCGCGGGGGCTCGACGTGACGCTCTTCGCCACAGCCGACTCGATCACGGGCGCCCGGCTCGTCGGCTCGGCTCCGACCGGATACTCGGAGGATCCGGAACTCGATGCGAAGGTGTGGGAGTCGCTGCAGATCTCCGCCGTGTTCGAGCGCGCCGGAGAGTTCGACCTCATCCACAACAGCTTCGACTTCCTGCCCCTTACGTACAGCGCTCTCGTGGACACGCCCGTGCTCACGACGATCCACGGGTTCTCGTCGGAGCGGATCGTTCCGGTGTTCGAGAAGTACAACGACACGGCTACTACGTGGCGATCAGCGATGCCGACCGGCACGAACGGCTCGACTACATCGCGACGATCCACCACGGAATCGACCTGGCCGCGTTCGAGCTGGGTGCGGGCGACGGCGGCTATCTCGTGTACTTCGGCAGGATCCACCCCGACAAGGGGACCGCGGAGGCGATCGAGCTCGCCGAAGCGGCCGGTATTCCGCTCCTGGTCGCGGGCATCGTCCAGGACGAGGCCTACTTCGATCGGTTCGTGGCCCCGCGGATCGACGGTCGCCGCGTGACTTATCTCGGGCCCGTGATGGGCGACCGTCGAAGCAAGCTCCTCGGCGATGCGCTCGCACTCCTGCACCTGATCGACTTCGACGAGCCGTTCGGCTTCAGCGTGGTCGAGGCGATGGCCTGCGGGACTCCGGTGATCGCCACGGCGCGCGGGTCGATGCCGGAGCTGATCGTCGACGGCGAGAACGGGTTCCTGGTCACCGGCACCGTGGGCTCGCTGGCTGCGGTGAGAGCCGCAGGCCTCCTGGATCGAGGCGCTATCCGGAAGTCGGTCGAGAACCGCTTCGGCGTCGATCGGATGGTGGACGCCTACGTCGAGGTCTACGGACAGGTGGTCGAGCGGCACCAGGCGCGGCGCTCATCCCGGCACGAGCACGACCGCCTCTGAGGGCGCGAGCGAGCCGTCCCACGGCCGGCCTGCGCGGTCGTCGTCGGTCGTGAGCTCGACCTTCCAGCCCTCGACGGCCGTCACCGCTCGCACCTGCTCGCCGCCGAAGTTGACGGCGACACGGCGGACGTCGCCGCCACTCGAGCGCTGGTAGACGAGCGTGCCCGCCGGCGAGTCGAGCCGCTCGAAGGCGCCAAGGGTGAGAGCCGGGGAGCTCCGTCGGACCGCGAGCAGCCCCGTGTAGAGGGCCAGGGTCGAGTGCGGGTCGGCGGCCTCGCTCGCCGCGTTCGTGACCTCGGCCTCGGGAGGCCACGGCAGCCACGGCTCGGCCGCCCAGCCGTGGAGCGCAGTCGCATCCCACGGGATCGGCGCCCGCGATCCATCGCGACCGCCGGGATCCACCCGCGAGGCCCGCGGAACGTCCGCGTCGAGGAGCCCTAGCTCCTCGCCTGCGAACAGAAACGGCGTCCCGCGCAGGGTCAGGAGCAGGAGCGCCGCCGCCCGGGCGCGCGCATCCGAGCCGCCGTAGCGCGACCGGTGGCGGGGCTGGTCGTGATTCGAGAGCACCCAGCACGGCCAGAGACCCTGGCTCGAGAAGGCCTTCTCGGCTTCGACCACCACACCGGCGAACGCCTCAGCCGACCAGGGAACGTGCATCAGCGCGAAGTTGAAGACCAGATGGAGCTCATCGTCCAGCCCGTAGTAGGGGGCGAGCAGGGCGGGTGCCCTGAGCGGCACCTCGCCGACCATCACCCGCTCGCCCGGGTAGCCGTCGAGCAACTCGCGGATCCCGCGAAGAAGCTCGTGGGTTCGGGGATGCTCGTGAGCGCCCACGATGTCGAGGTGGGCGATCTCCTCGGGTTGGTCCGGAAACGCCTCGTCCTTCCCGATCAGGTGAACGACATCGGCGCGAAAGCCGTCAATGCCGCGGTCGAGCCAGAAGCGCAGCACGTCGTGCATCGCAGCGACGACCTCCGGATTGCTCCAGTCGAGGTCGGGCTGCTCGGGGAGGAACAGGTGGAGGTACCACTGCGATGTCGCCTCGTCCCAGGTCCAGGCGGGCCCGCCGAACGCCGAACGCCAGTTGTTCGGCGGCTGATCGCCGCGTCCATCGCGCCAGACATACCAGGCCCGTTTCGCCGATGCTCGCGACCAGCGCGACTCACGGAACCAGGGATGCTCCGAGCTCGTGTGGTTCGGGACCCAGTCGAGCAGGACGCGCAGCCCGTGCCGATGCGCCTCCGCGAGGAGGCGATCGAAGACCTCGAGGTCGCCGAAGACCGGGTCGACAGCCGTATGGTCGCTCACGTCGTAGCCGAAGTCGGCCATCGGAGACCGGTAGATCGGGGAGAGCCAGATCGCATCGACTCCGAGGCCGGCGACGTGGTCGAGCCTCGAGCAGATACCGGCGAGGTCACCCACGCCGTCGCCGTCGGAGTCCGCGAACGAGCGCGGATAGATCTGGTAGACGACGGCCGAGGCCCACCATGGCACGCTCATTCCGACTTCGCCCCCTTTTCGATTTTCGACCTCTCTACACCGCCCCCGACCGGGCCATCCTAGGTCGGACGAAAAGCATCACGGGTGGTAACGTTTTGAGTGAGCGGCACCGAAATCCCCGGTGCCGGGCCGTGTTTGCCGGGCCCAAATCATGTGACCCGGCGTAATTGCCTCCCACAGGCACTGCGGGCTGGAGAGATTGTGTCCGACCCAATCATTGCGATCGGCGACAAGCGTCGATCCTCCGGAGAAAAATATGGATGAGAACGATTCGTCGACGGCCCTCGATCGCGGGGAGCAGGCCTCGGAGAGCCCGGGCCGGTCCGACACGCGGCTTTCAGGCGGTTCGCAGCATCTGCGGGTCCTGATCGCGAACGAACGGCGCGACCGGCTCGAACTGCTCGCGCAGGTGGTGATCGGCCTCGGCCACGACGTGATCGCCCGAGAGATCTACGTCAAGGAAGTCGGGTCGGTCACTGCGAGAGAGCATCCGGACGTCGCGCTGGTCGGGCTCGGACTCTCCTCGGACCATGCGCTCGAACTGATTGGTGAGATCGTCCGCGAAGCTTCCTGCCCGGTGATCGCCCTGCTCCACGCGAACGACCCGGCCTACATCCACGAAGCCGCCAAGCGCGGAGTCTTCGCCTACATCGTCGATGGCTCGCCCGACGAGCTCCAGAGCGCGATCGACATCACCCTCCAGCGTTTCACCGAATACCAGAACCTCCAGGGAGCCTTCGGGAGGCGGGCGACGATCGAACAGGCGAAGGGCATCCTGATGGCCCGTAACGGGCTCACCGCCGACCAGGCGTTCGAGCTGCTCCGCAACCACTCCCAGACCCACGGGCGAAAGCTCGTCGACGTGGCGGAGGCGATCGTCGAGAGCCACCTGCTGCTCACGACACCGACGAAGGACACCCCGCCCGGAGAGTGAGGGGCGCCCTAACCCATTTCGATCGTGGCGGGCACGCCGAGCTGCCCCATCCGCCGTAGGTGGCGGAAATGCGAGCGGATCGCGGCGATGAGCGAGGGTTGAATCGTGTACCGCACTCCGTGTGCGACGCAGTTTCGCTCGACGATGCTGGCGATCTCGGGGTAGTGCGTGTGCGGGACACGGGGGAACAGGTGGTGCTCGATCTGGAAGTTGAGCCCACCGAGGAGCCACGTCAGCACCGGGTTTCGCGGGCAGAAGTTGACGGTCGTCTCGACCTCGTGCACGGCCCACACGCGCCTCTCGGCGATCAGCTCGTCGTGGTCTGTGAACGTTGCCTCCTCGACGCAGTGCGCGAGCTGGAACGTCGTGACCATGACCAGGCTGAGAATCATCGTGAAGCCGAGGTAACCGGCGAGCACGGCCCACCAGGGATAGAAGAAGAGCGGCACGACGATCGTCCAGCAGAAGAACGTCGCCTTCCCCGACACCAGGGCAAAGAGGTGCCAGCCCTTCGGCAGGCGGAGCGTCGTCTCCGCGAAACGTCCCCGTACGAGCGAGAGGATGTCGCCCATCGTCTGCCAGCGGACGCCGACGAGCGTGTAGAGGGGCCAGATGTAGTACTGCTGGAATCGGTACCACGGTCGCGGCTGCTGTGAGGGCGCGAACCGCGCCAACGGGACCTGGCTGACGTCGTCGTCGTAGCCGTCGACGTTCGTGTAGGTGTGGTGGGCGACGTTGTGCTTGACCCGCCACGTGTAGCTGCTGAACCCGAGCAGCGCATCGGCGCTCCAGCCGAGCAGATGGTTGCAGCGCGTGCTCGGGAAGAACGAGCCGTGATTCGCGTCGTGCTGGACGCACAGAGCCGTCATCACCGCTCCGACCGCGAGCCCTGCAAGGCAAGCAAGAGCCGCAAGACCCGATGGGCCGACGAAGAGCAGCACCGACCAGGAGGCGACGACGAGACCGATTGCGATCACCGCCTTTGCGTAGAGGCGGATCACCCCGGACCGGCGGGTCCGCCGGTCGGAGAGGTAGAGGTCGACCTCGCGACGGGTGTCGCTGATAAATGCGCCGCCGCCGTCGAACACGACCTTGCCGCAACTCACTGCGCCGCCCCGCCCAGCGACGCTCCATCCTCGAACATCCGCGCTCCATTTCCAGTACGAAGCCGGCGTGCTTTACCGGCACTCTCCGACCGAAAGGGCTACGGACGGCATGTACGAGTCGCGCCTCATGGCGGCGGCTCCAGTCGCGCTCCAGGTTGAACGCGCTCTGTCCACACTAGCACCGCTTCCGGCAACGGACCGTTCGGGTGCCTCGGGCTGATCCGGCTCATCAACGTCTCATCGCCGCGGCCCAACCTCCCTCCGGTGTGCCCGGCTCTTCACGCTCGCGAGCGTCGTAGCCACGTTGGAGAGGCCGTGCCATTCCGACGCCCCGCCTGACCCCGGCGCAACGGCGAGCCCGCCGCCGCCGCAAACGCGGGATCCTGCGGCTTGCGTTGCTCGTGGCAGTGGTCGCCATCGTCGTCGCGGCGATCGCGCTGTCGACGAACAGCCCGACGAAGCCACCGACGACGACGCAGACGGACGGTTCGGGGCCGGCGCCGGTCGCCGTCGCGACTCGGCCACGGCAAACGGTCACGCTACTCGCCGAACGCCCGACCGGGAACCTCCCCCAGCCCGTCGAGGACGCCGCCTCGACTGCCTTCGGTGGGCGGGCGATCCTGCTCGGAGGCCTCACCGCAGCCGATCTCTCGACCGATCAGATCCTCTCGGCCGGGCCGAAAGCGGGCCGTGTGATCGGCCGTCTCCCCTCTGTCCGACACGACACGGCGGCCGTGACGATCGGGCGGTTCGTCTACCTGTTCGGCGGCGGGAACGGCGTCTCGCAGCTGGACGAGATCGTGCGCATCGATCCCCGAAGCGGGCAGTCGACGGTGGTCGGCCACCTGCCCGCGGCCAGCTCCGACTCCTCCGCAGCGGCAATCGGCGGAACCGCCTACGTCGTCGGCGGCTACACGGGGACACAGTGGCTCGACACGATCCTCGCCTGGCGGCCCGGCACGGCTGCCAGGGTCGTTGCGCATCTGCCGGCACCACTTCGCTATGCGGCGGTGGCCGCGGTCGGAGGGCGGCTCGTGATCGCCGGCGGCTCGCTCGAAGACGGCAGCGCGAGCCGATCGGTGCTCGAGTACGAGCCGAGAACCGGGAAGGTGAGTCGAATCGGAAGCCTCCCTGCGCCAACGACTCATGCCGCCGCGGCCGCCCTCGGCCCCGACGTCTACGTGATCGGAGGCCGCGGCGCCCTCCTCGACACCCCCACGACCCGGATCGTCTCGATCGATCCGCTCTCGAAACGAATCCGACCCGCCGGCACGCTCCGCGTCGCGCGGTCCGATCTCGCCGCCGTACCGAACACCGGCGGGATTCTGCTGGCGGGCGGCCATGCTGCGTCAGGCACCGTGGCGAGCCTCAGCGAGCTCGTTCCCCGAGTCGTGACGGTCAAGCCGGCCGGGGCGGCCACCCGGAAGACGGTCGATGTGTACGCACACGACTTCCCGAACATGCTCGCCCCGGCCGCCCGAGCGGCACGGCCGCTGATCTACGTGCCGAACAGCCAGAGCGACACGGTGGACGTGATCGACCCGCGCACCTACCGCGTCGTCGAGCACTTCGCGGTCGGCCAGCTCCCACAGCACGTCGTGCCCGCCTGGAACCTGAAGACGCTCTACGTCACGAACGACGACGGGAACAGCCTGACCCCGATCGACCCGAGAACCGGGAAGCCCGGCACCCCGATCCCGGTCGACGACCCCTACAACATGTACTTCACCCCGAACGGCCGCCACGCGATCGTCGTCGCCGAGCGCCTCCAGCGGCTCGACTTCCGCAACCCCAAGACCTTCGCCCTCCAGCATTCGCTCCACGTGCCGTGCCTCGGGATCGACCATCTCGACTTCTCCGCGAACGGCCGCTACCTGATCGCAAGCTGCGAGTTCTCCGGGCAGATGGTGAAGGTCGACGTCGCCCGCGAACGGGTGGTCGGCACGGTCACGCTCCCCGACGGCTCGAGCGCGATGCCGCAGGACGTGAAGCTCTCACCCGACGGGAAGATCTTCTACGTCGCCGACATGCAGGCCGGCGGCGTCTGGAAGCTCGACGGCGCGAACCTGAAGTTCGTAGGGTTCGTCAAGACCGGCGCCGGCGCCCATGGGCTCTACCCGAGCCGCAACGCCAGGTTCCTGTACGTCTCCAACCGGACCGCGGGCTCGATCTCTGTGATCAGCTTCCGCACCCGCAAGGTCGTCGCGACCTGGGTGATCCCCGGCGGCGGCAGCCCCGACATGGGCGGCGTCTCGGCGAACGGCAAGGTGCTCTGGCTCTCGGGCCGCTACAACAGCGTCGTCTACGCGATCTCGACGGTCGACGGCCACCTGCTGGCGAAGATCCCCGTCGGCCAAGGGCCGCACGGACTCTGTGTCTGGCCGCAGCCGGGTCGGTACTCACTTGGGCACACGGGCATCCTCAGATAGCTCCGATTCCGGGGGTGGGCAGCGCTCCCGGTGCTGCCCACCCCGCCCCGTTTGACCTGCTCGTCAGTCGTCGTTGTTGTTGCCGTTGCCGTTGTCGCCCGAGCCGTGGCAGGTGGCGCTGCCGGTGTCGCTGTAGCTCGAAGGCGTCCCCGCCCGTGCGCTCGGGTTCTTGAGCGCCGACTCGAAGTCCCAGCTGTAGGAGTTGTCGTTGAGCGTGAACTTCATGACGCCGTAGAACTGGTCGGTCGAGGCGACCGGGTCCGGCTTGCTCGTCGTCGGGCTGAGCGTGTCGAGACTCTCGCCGCCCGTGCCGATGATGAACTCGCGGATGCCCTTCTTCGAATCGGGCTGCCCGGCTGGGTTCATCGGGTCGAACCGTGCGTAGACGTGGTCGTGTCCGTTCAGGATCACGTCGGCTCCGTGGCGGTAGAGCAACTGCCACCACGCACCGGCGGTCAGCCCCTCGGTGGACGATGGGCCGCCCTCGGAGGCATTGAAGGTCGGCTGGTGCCAGTACGCCATCGTGCACGAAGCGTGATCCTGCGCCAGGTCCTGAGCGAGCCACTTGGTCTCGCCGGCGAACCAGCTGCCGGTCGGGCTACACCCTCCCGGCTCGACCGCGCACTCGATGTTCAGCGAGATGATGTGCCAGCTACCGAGGTCGTAGGAGTACCAGCCGTCACCGCTTGCTCCGGCCTGCCCATCGGGTCGCGGCGTCGGCTCGCTGAAGGTGCCGCCACCGCCCGTTGTGATCGGCAGGGTCGTGAGGACGGGCGTCGCCGTCCCGGCCGGATCGAGCTGGAAACCGTTGTAGTAGTCGAAGTACCCGTTGCCCATGTCACTCGTCTCACCGTGACTGGTGTAGAACTCGTGATTGCCGGGCGACGGGCGCTGCAAGAACTTGAACGCGCCGTAGGTGTTGTTGAACGAGCCCATGAAATCGGTGTACCGACCCGCCTGGTACTGCTCGTCGCCGAGGATCGCAACGAGGTCCGGCTGCACTTGCTCGATCTGGTTCGCCGTCGCCGTCTGCGCCTCGTTGCGCGTCGGATCTGCGTTGCACACGTCGCTTGCCTTCTCGGGCTCGACCGGGCTGCCGGGCTGACAGGAGATGTCACCGACCGCCGCCAGCACCGGCGAGCGGCTCGTCCCCTGATACGGCCACGCGTTATCGCTGCCGAAGTGTCCGGGATCCGCCACGACGACCCCGGCGAATGCCGCCACCGCCACGATCAACACCACGCCGACCACCACACCCCGCCCGGGGCGGAACCGCAACCGACCGGCGATTCCGGTCGCTTCCTTGCCGTTCATAGCGCACCCTCCAAGGTTGAATTGCGAGCAATGCCGACGCTACGGCGGCGGCATCCTCGGCGGGTATCAAGGAGGTGACGCCGTGGTGACAGATCGACAAACCGCGTTGCCCGACGGCCGGCTCGACCGCTCGGAACCGTCGTGTGCGGTGTGCAACCCTGGAACGATGGTCGAACCCCGGCGAGCGCAGTTACCGAGATCGCCCTCGGGGGCGGCGGCCGACGGTGGCTGCTGAGATGCTGCTGGCACAGGCCCAAGAGCTGCTCGCCAAGAACACGCGAAGCGCCGTCCTGAACGGGCGCGACTACCGCTTCAGCATCCCCTCGCAGGAGCGCTACCGGTTCCAGTGGTTCTGGGATTCGTGCTTCCACGCGATCGTCTGGGCTCGGCTCGACGTCGAGCGGGCCTGCGACGAGCTCCGCGGATTGCTTGCGCTGCAAGCCCCGGACGGTCGGATCCCCCACGTCATCTTCTGGGACGACTCGCTCGTCTCGCGGGCGGGGTGGCACTTCCTCGAGAGTCCCGGGTTCGTGAGCTGGCTCCGGTCGAGCGCCGCACCGCGCGCGACCGCGATGATCCAGCCGCCGGTGATCGCGCAGGCAGTCGAGACGATCGTCGAGGCGGGCGGTGAGGCCTTCCTCGACGAGGCACTCCCAGCGCTCGAGCGGCACTACCGCTACCTCGCTCGCGAACGCGACCCGGACCGCGACGGCCTGGTCTCGATCATCGCCCAGTTCGAGAGCGGCCTCGATTTCAGCCCGGCCTACGACCCGAAGCGCGGCTCCCGTTTGCCGTGCATTCTCGGCCTGTCGGCCCGGTTGCCACAGGTCGCCGACAAACTCGTCGACTGGAATCCGCGGCTCGCCTTTCGGGTCAACCCGCGCCACGTCGAGGACGTCCTCGTCAACTCCATCTACGGCGACGGTTTGCAGGCGCTCGCGCGACTCGCCTCACGCCGGGGTGCGGTCGAGCTCGAACACTGGGCGAACGCGACCGCCGACCGCCTGCTCGAGGCGCTCCTCGAACGCTGCTACGACCACCGCCGCGGCCTCTTCTTCAACCTCAACGGCAAGAGGGAACGGCGGGCCGACGGAGTGAAGACGATCCAGTGCCTGCTGCCCCTGCTCCTGGCCGACCTGCCGCAAGAGGTCGCAACGCGCCTGGTCGAGCATCTCGCCGATCCGAAGGAGTTCTGGGCACCGTTCCCCGTCCCCTCGGTCGCGCTCGACGAGCCCGCCTTCCGCCGCGACTCCCGCGTCGACGGAAGCCGTCGGATCTGGCGGGGTCCCTGTTCCCTCAACACGAACTGGTTCCTCACACTCGGACTGCGACGTCACGGTGAGGGAGCGCTCGCCGGCGAGCTTGCTGCCCGAAGCCGGGAGCTCGTCGAGTCGGGTGGCTTCAACGAGTTCTTCGACCCGCTCGACGGAACGCCCGTCGGCGCACGTCGCTTCGGATGGGCAACGCTCGCGGCCTTGCTCTGAGCAGCTGCCGCTACGGCTCAGCGCGAGCCGGCGGGGCTGAGAGCCTTGACCTCGATCTTCATCCAGGAAGCGGCCGAGGCCCGTGCGCACCAGCGGGCGAGCTCGGCGATCGAGGCTAGGTCGTCGTCGAGCTCGACCAGCTCGCCGTCGGCCCGAAGCCGTCCAAGCTCGTCCGCCACCCGATGGGCGTTTCGCTTGTCGAGCTCCTGAGGCCCGCGCCGGTCGAGCGAGGCGACGGCCGCGAGCCCGTGGCGCTTGCCGGCCGCGAGAATCTCGGCGAACGCGTTCTGTGGGAGAAGATGCTCGCGGTAGACAGACGACTTGCGTGTCCCACGAAACGTGCGGATCTCGACCGCATTGCGGTTGGCAGCTTTCTGAGTCATCCCCCACACCCCGACAGACAGAACAACGACCTCGCGACCTCAGCCTAGGGATCGGACGCCGGCTCGGGACGGGCGTGGCTTCTCCCGTTCTTCTCATCACCTCGCGCTAGGCCTCGCGGATCGAGTCCCGGCTCCCCTGCTCAAGCCTCCTGGGGAGCCGGTTCCACGTCGGTGTGGAGATGAGGATGGGGCAGGTGCGGGTGGTTGATCGGATCCGCGACTGCGAGCTCGACCGGGGTGATGTCCGGCTTCGTCAGCTGCAGGAACGCGACGAGGCAGACGATGACCGCGAGGAAGACGTAGCTCGTGACCGACGTCCCCAGGTTCAGGCCCTGGTTGCCCTTCTGGGAGAGGAAGTCGCCCGTCGATGCCCCCAGCGGGCGAGTCATGATGTAGGCCAGCCAGAAGGCCAGAACGCCGTTGATGCTGGTGAACTTCCAGAGGACGGCAATCACGGCGATCACGGCGACGAACAGCAGTAGCGTCGTCAGATAGCCCAGGCTGAACTTCTCGGCGACGAGATCCCCGACGGCGGTGCCGGTGGCGAAGGTGATCAGGATCGCGAGCCAGTAGAAGACCTCACGGCGGAAGGTGCGGATCGAGTGCATCGACAGGGTCCGTTCGACGAGCCACCAGACGAGGAACACCAGTGCTAGCAGGGAGACGGAGACGATCGTGATCGCCCACATGTTGTTCGGCTGGTCGCCGTTCCCCTCGAACTGGTCCGTGATCTGGGTGCCGACCAGGCTGATGACGACGATGTTCGCCCAGTAGACCACCGCGACGTAGCGGCTCCGGGTGAACTGGATCACCAGGAGGACCGCCAGCACCGCCACGGTGATCAACATCACCTTGACGGAGGCGACGTCGAGCGCGTGCACCGTGGGGTTGGCCCCGCCCGCCCATGTGGCGGTGAGGTTGTCCGAGAAGGTCTCGCCGATCGTCGTGCAGAGGCACTTGATGATCCAGAAGTAGAGGATCACCTCCGGCACCTTGTTCAGCATGTGGCGGGCTGTTGTCTCGTTTGGCAGTGCCGGTGAAGGAATCATGGGCCGAACGGTAACCAGGTGCCCCTGACGAAATCCTGACTGCGTCGCCGCGAAATGGGCTCCACGAGACGACCGCGGCTACCCTCCACTCGTGCCGGTTCCGAGCGTGCTGGTCGTCGAGGACGACCTCGAGTTGCGAACCGTCATCGTCCGTGGCCTCGAAGAGGAAGGGTTCGAGGCGGCCGGACTCAGCACCGGCCACGAGGCGCTCGAGCGACTCAGGGGCGGCGTTCCGGACCTGCTGATCCTCGACGTCGGGCTCCCCGACGCCGACGGGCGCGACGTCTGTCAGGCGGTGCGCGCTCAGGGGATCACCTCTCCGGTGCTCTTCCTCACCGCCCGCGACGCGTTGACCGACCGGCTGACGGGCTTCAGCTCGGGCGGCGACGACTACCTGACGAAGCCGTTCGCGTTCGCCGAGCTCGTCGCCCGCTGCTGGGCGCTGCTGCGGCGCGCGTCGACCGACCTGACCACCCGGATCGGCGGCCTGCAGCTCGACCCGGTCGCTCACGCCGCGTTCGCGGGCACCGGCCGCGTGGCGCTGACGCCGACCGAGTACCGCCTGCTCGCCCGCCTCGTTGCGAACCCCAGCGAGACGGTGCGGCGCGCCGACCTGATCCGGGCCGCGTGGCCCCACGGCGCCCGGGTTCGCGACAACACCCTCGACGCCTACATCGCGCGCCTGCGGCGCAAGCTTCGGCCGCTCGAAGGAGCTCCGCCGATCACGACCGTCCACGGAGTCGGGTATTGCGTGGGCTAGGCCGTCTTCGCGTCTGGCGCAACGTGCGGGTGAGGCTGATCGTGATCCTGCTCTCCGCGCTCGCCGTCGCGCTCTCGGTGAGCACGTACGGGTTCAACGTGGTCTTCAATCGTTCCACCTCGCAGAGCGCCGACAGCCTGCTGCGAGCGCGCTCGAGCTCCGAGCTCTCCCTGCTCTCGCTCCGCGGCGGGCGGATCTCGAGGGTCGAGACCTCGAGCGATGCCCTGGCCGACAGCAACGTCTGGATCTTCGGCCGCAGCGGCGTGGCCGAACGGCCGCCCGCGCGCACCCCGCTCGACGCGGCCGCCGCCGCGCTCGCACGCGTGCCCGGATCGATCCGCGACGTCTCGACCAGCGACATCCGGCTGTATTCCGCACCGATCGTTCTCCACGGCAGGCGCCAAGGAATCCTCGTCACGGGTGTGTCGCTGGCTCCGTTCGAACAGGCAGAGCGCAGCGCTCTACTCGGCTCGCTCGGGCTCGCGTCGCTGATGCTCGTGCTCACCGGGGTCGCCGCCTGGTTGCTGCTGAAGGCCGCGCTGAGACCCGTCGTCCAGATGACCGAGCAGGCCGCGGCCTGGAGCGAGGCCGACCTCGATCGCCGCTTCGACCGCGGTGAGCCACATGACGAGCTCACCCTCCTCGCGCGCACGCTCGACAGCATGCTCGACCGGATCGCCGCGAGCCTCCGTCACGAGCGGCGCTTCTCGGCCGAAGTGTCGCACGAGCTGCGAACCCCGCTTGCCCGGGTGATCGCGGAGGTCGACCTGGCCTTGCGGCGAGACCGGAGCAACGACGACTACCGGGCGACACTCGGGCTCGTTCGGCAGAACGCCCGCCAGCTCGCCCGGATCGTCGAGACCCTCGTCGCCGCGGCACAACACGAAGCAAACGGAACCCGCGGCACCGCGGATGCCTATGAGGTTGCCGCCGACGCCGTCCTCAGCGTGTCCGAGCTCGCGGCGACCCGCCACGTGACGGTCCGGGCGGAGCCGCCCACCCGGCCGCTCCGCCTCGGGCTCGACCGCGATCTCGCCGAGCGCGTCCTGCAGCCGGTGCTCGAGAACGCCTGCCGTTACGGCGCCTCGACCGTGCGCGTTCTCGTCTCCCGCAACGGCTCGAGGATCGACTACACCGTCGAGGACGACGGCCCGGGAGTGTCCGACGAGGAGCGCGAGACGATCTTCGAGCCCGGTAACCGTGGGCTCGCGGCGCGTTCCACCCCCGGCGCAGGGCTTGGTCTTTCGCTGTCGCGCCGGCTCGCCCGTGCGGCCTCCGGCGACGTCACCGCCCGGCCGAGCGACGGCGGCCGCTTCGTGATCACGCTCCCCTCGGCCTGAGCTGACTGCGGATGGGAACGCGACCTGAACGGCTGTCCGCGAACGGTCAAGGCTCGCTGCGGCGGAACCGATGAGCGGGTTGCGATCGCTCGTCCGAGCCGGCCGTATGACCGAGGGAGTCCGCGCGCAAAGCTCGCGGCGCAGGCAAAGAAGCTGAAGCTCGCAGCCGAGGCGAAGCGGGAGGCGAACGCCGCCGAGGCGAAGGTCGCAGCAACGTGTACTCCGCGCCCTGGGGCCAACAAGGTGGACGGGCGCGTCTAGAGCCTTATGCCAGCATCGTCGCGGTAATCGGAAACGGCGCGGCCTCACCGACCGATTTGACACGGACAGACGTCGAGTCGCCACCAGGAAGCGATGAGGTGCGCGTGATCACGATCTCGTCGCCTTCTGCGGGTGGCTCGTCGGCCTCGTAGGCCCACGCGCCACCGTCCCCGACCCCGTCCTGGTAGTCCAACAGCATCACGGGGTAGGAGTTCACCTCCGACGGGCACCCGACAACGGAGGGGAACCGCCGAAACGAACGCGATGCATACAGGTCTTACGAGCGAATCGACCCGGTGGTTTCGCGTCGCCTACGTGTTCTTCGTGCGCCGGCGGCCGGGCCAGACGCCGGTCGCGTGCGCGAATCCCTTTGCGCCGGCGCGATCGACGAGCGCCTTCACCGCACCGAACACCGCGCCCTGGGCAGCCGCCGACAACACGATCTCGGCCCAGCCGCGATCGCCGTCGGTTGCCTTCGGCGCATTGCCCTCCCGGCCGAGGCGCTTCCACAGGCTCTTGAAGACCACGCCCGCGAGCAACCCGCCGATGATCCCGGCGAGAAGGCCGATCGGCTTGTATGCGACGCGCACGAGCGCGGTCGTAGCCGGCTGCTTTCCCACGGCTCTCTTGTGGCCCGGAAGGGCGCTCCGTAAACCTGGCGGTCGCCGTGCTAGCGGCCCGTCGCCGTGATCTCCGAGATGTCGGCGACGAAACGGGAGCTCGCCGAGGGCGGGAGACTCGTGATCCAGAGCATGAAGTAGCGCTCGGGTCGGGTGGGGTCGGCTGCGAAGAGCGCCTTCTGCCCGACGAGCGTGTTCCGCGAGATCGCGGTGAACGGCCCGTTCGGGCTCGAGCCGGCCTCGAGCGTCGCGGAGAACCCCGGTGTGTCGGTCAGCACCGTGACCGTGGCGAGGCGAACCGATCTTCCGGCGTCGAGGACGATCCCGACGCCGCGCTTGAGGTTGCCGAACCGCGGGGTCGCGTACCACTCCGTCGACCACGAGGTGCCGGGATCGCCGTCGGTCGCGAGAGCAAGACGCGAGTTGTCCTCGACGCCGTCGCCCGGAGGCGGGTCGTAGGCGCCGACCGCACGGAGCGGCACGGACGCCGAATGCGACCGGATCAGCGTCACATGGGCCGGCGCAGGCTTCCGCGCCGCATCGGGATCGAGGGCGATCGCTCCGACCGCCGCCGCGACGATCGCCACCACGAGCAGGGCGGCGAACGCGAGCCGCCGGCGGGGGCGCCGGCGCCGAGAAAGGGTCGGGACGTTCACGACGGTGTTCTCTCCCGGATCGACCGCGGTCTCCGGATCGAGTGCCGCCAGGCATGCCTCGAGCTCGCGCTGGAAGACCTCCATCGTGGCGAAGCGCGCAGCAGGATCCTTCGCAAGCGCCCTCGCAACCGCGGCGTCGAGACGAACCGGGACGTCGGGACGCCGCGCCCGGACCCGCGGGGGCGCCTCCTTCACGTGCTTCATCGCGACCGCGATGAAGCTCTCGCCGGTGAACGGAACCTCTCCGGTGAGCAACTCGTACAGGACCGCGCCGAGTGAGTAGACATCGCTCGCCTCGCCGGCCGGCTGCCCCTGGGCCTGCTCGGGAGCGATGTAGTCGGCCGAGCCGAGGACGGTTCCCGTCTCGGTGATCCCCTTGGCGAGATCCATCGAACGGGCAATCCCGAAGTCGATGATCTTCACCTCGCCGCCCGGTGTGACGAGCACGTTCTGCGGCTTGACGTCACGATGGACGTAGCCGTGCGCGTGGACGAACGCAAGCGCCCGCGCGATCCCGACGGCGATCTCGAGCGCGCGGTCGATCGCGACCGGCCCGCTCTGCATCAGCCGTTTCAGGTTCTCTCCCGGCACGTACTCGAGGACGATGAACGGGACGCCTCGATCCTCCCCCCGGTCGATCACCGCGACGATGTTCGGATGCCCGAGCGCTGCGGCGGTGGAGGCCTCCCGGCGAAACCGGTCGGCCTGCGCGACGTCGCTTGCGAGGCGGGGATGCATGACCTTCAGGGCCACCTGCCGTTCGAGGACACGATCGGTGCCCACGAAGACGCTCGACATGCCGCCCGAGCCGATGAGCTCGCCGAGCACGTATCGGCCGCCCAACACCTGACCGGTCATCAACCCGTCTCCGCGGAAGCGTTCGTCGTTGCGTACAGGGACAGCGGATGAAGGCATTCAGGAACGGCATACCCCAAGGCCGACTGCAAAAACGCGAACCGTGGACTGCGTTCGTCCGCGTGCCGGCAGGACGAACGCGCGGCACCGCGCCGGCATGTCCCGAGGACAGGCCGGCGCGGTAGCCGGGTTCCCCCGCTCCTTCTGTTACTTCCTGAGCGTCAGATGGAGCAGCTTCGTCGCCGACTTCCCGCCGGTCGGGTCATACGTCACCGCGAGCTTCACCGTGAGCACACCGGCCGAGGCGAGGCGCGTCTGTCCGATCGGCGTCGCCCGGAGGGAGAGCGTGACCTTCCCGGCGGTCTTCAGCCCGACCCGCTTTGCCACGACGAGCGACGGTGCCGTGACAGAGGCCGACCCGGCGGTACCGACGGTCGGTTCCGGCTCCTTTGCGCTCACCGTCCCCGCACCCGGGATCGCGACGATCAGATGCCATCGCTTCGCGGCCGCGCTGTAGACCGGGTGCGCATTGACCGTGAAGCTGACGTTCTTCGACGCCGTGTTCGCCTCGAGCGGGCACGTCACCGGGGCGAAGTAGGTGCCGGGCGGCGAGCTCTGGGGCACCAATGTGAACTGGGTGCTGACCGGCCCGCTCGTCGTGACGGCCAGGCTGGTCGACTCGCCCGGCACCGCCGGGTTCCCCATCGTCAGCTCACCGGTCGTGTTCGGCGGGAGGCCGGTGCTTCCGTACTGCCCCGTCTGGCCGGAGCCCGTGATGTTCGTGACGTGGCGAGCAGAGGCACCAACGGCAAAGCTGCTCTGCGGCGCCGAGCTCGCTCCGAGCGCAATGCTCAGCGTGTAAGCGGTTCCCCCGCCCGTGGCCGTGCAGATATCGCCGCTTGGCGTTGCGGCAACCGCCGCGCCCGAGCTCTGGGCGAGAAACGCCGCCAGAAAGACGGTCAGCGCAGTTGCGCCCACGACTAAACCCCAGCACTTGTTCATCTCGTGCTCCTCTCGTAAGCGGCTCCTCCGGCCCGTCGAGAAAGGGAGCCGGTAGCGCGCGATCAACAGGTCTTGGCGAACTCGCAACTCGCGGATTCGAACGACGTCAGAGTTCCCGAGAACGGCTGTTCATAAACTGGGTGACGACCTCCACGCTCACCCCAACCCACTGAAAGAGGACTCATGCCGCACATCGACCTGCCAGAGGGAATCCCCGGAATCCGCAGCGGCTTCGCGTACCGGCCGGAGACCGGGAAGCCGATGAGCGAGCTCGCCGAGGTGCTGCTCCGCGGCGACAGCACGCTCAGCCGGGGCGAGCGCGAGCTGATCGCGGCCTACGTCTCGAACCTGAACGAATGCCGTTTCTGCCAGACCTCGCACAGCTGGTTCGCCGCGGCGCAGCTCGACGGCGGGATGGACCTCGTCGAGGCCGTGAAGGCCGATCCGGACGAGGCCGAGATCTCCGACAAGCTGCGGGCGCTCCTCGCGATCGCGGCGAAGGTGCGCGACGACGGCCGATCGGTGACCACCCACGAGATCGACGCGGCCCGCGCCGCCGGAGCGACCGACCTCGAGATCCACGACACGATCCTGATCGCGGCCGCGTTCTGCATGTTCAACCGCTACGTCGACGGCCTCGCCGTGTGGACGCCCGACGACCCGGCTGCCTACGAGGCGATGGCGGAACGGATCGTCGAGCGAGGCTACGCCGCGCCCGTCTGAGTCCCAACGCTCGGCGTCGGTGGCCGGATCGCCGGGGAAGGGCTAGATGAGGAGTTCCACGAGATCGCCTGCTTCGAGGCGCGAGCTGGGCGGTCTGGGGCGCCGCGGCGGTGCCTCGGCGATACATGACGTACCGGTGAGGTACCGCCGCGGTGAAGCGTAGGCCTCACGGGAGCCGGCCTCATCGGCTTCCGCGAGGCCGGAGCGGCCCAGGCCGTCCAGCTCGCGCAGCCGGACACGCGAGATCGTGGAACTACTCATCTAGGCTAGGGCCCAGTGAGCGCAACACCGGCAACCGAGGCGGAGCGGCCCGAGGAGAGGTCGGAGCCGATCGAGCTGAGCGAGGCCTGGGTCGACCGCGATGTCGGCTGGCTCGAGTTCAACGCGCGCGTGCTCCACGAGGCGCTCGACGAGCGCACGCCGCTCCTCGAGCGCGTCAAGTTCCTCGCGATCTTCTCGTCCAACCTCGACGAGTTCTTCATGAAGCGCATGGCGCTCATCCGCCCGCTGCCCGAGGACAGCAGCCTCGTCGCGCAGGAGCGGCGTGAGCAGCTTCTCCGGAAGCGGGCGATGATCGTGTCGATGCTCGAGCGCGAGGCGCGTTGCTACACGGAGGTGTTGCGACCCGAGCTCGCCGTCCACGGACTGCACCTTCTCCGGTGGGAGGAGTTGACGGAGGAGCAGCGCGCCGAGGTCTCGGCGTCATTCGACACGGAGATCTCGCCCGTCCTCACACCACTTGGACTCGATGCCGCTCATCCCTTTCCCTACGTCTCGAACCTCTCGACCTCCTGGGCCTTCCGGCTGAACGATCCGGTCAGTGGCGAGTCGGTGCTCGTGCGCGTGAAAGTGCCGCGGGAGCTTCCCCAGTGGGTCCGTGTCCGAGCCGGAGTCGAGTCACCCGCGCGCGCCTTTGTCGGCCTCGACCAGGTCATCGCCGCGAACGCCGAGAGGCTCTTCCCGGGGATGGCGGTCGAGAGCGCGAGCCTCTTCCGCGTCTGCCGCGACGCGGAAGTCGAGCTTGACGACGGCGAAGCGGACGGCGAGAGCAAGCGCGCGCTCGTCGAGCGGGAGGTGCAGCAGCGCCGGTTCGAGCCGGTGGTGCGGCTCGAGATCCAGCCGGACGCCGATCCGGCGATGGTGTCGGAGCTGAAGGAACGGTTCGCGCTTGCCTCGGACGACGTGTACGAGATGCCGGCCCTGCTCGACTACACGACGCTGTTCGAGATCGCCGCGCTCGAGATCGAGCCGCTCCGCGACCCGCCGTGGACACCGCTGGCCCCGGCAGCGCTCGAGACGATCGACGGAGACATCTTCTCCGCGATCCGGGCCGGAGACGTGCTCCTCCACCATCCGTACGAGAGCTTCTACGCGAGTGTGGAGCGGTTCATCCGCGAGGCGGCCGACGACCCGCAGACCGTCTCGATCAAGATGACCGTGTACCGGGTAGGCGACGACACCCCGTTCGTGCAGTCGCTGATCCGCGCCGCAGAGGCCGGGAAGCAGGTCGCCTGCGTGATCGAGCTCAACGCCCGGTTCGACGAGGAACGCAACCTCCACTGGTCGCGCGAGCTCGAGAAGGTCGGGGCGCACGTCGTGTTCGGCGTGAGTGGCCTCAAGACCCACAGCAAGGCTGCGCTCGTGATCCGCCAGGAGGAGGCCGGCATTCGCGCGTACGCGCACATCGCCACCGGGAACTACCACGCGCGCACCGCCAGGCTCTACGAGGACGTCGGGCTGCTCACCGCGAACCCGGTGATCACGCGCGACGTGGTGACGCTGTTCCACTTCCTGACCGGCCGTTCGCGCACCCCGTCCTTCGAAGCCCTGATCGTGGCACCGATGGCGATGCGCGCCGAGTTCGTCCGCCTGATCAAGCGAGAGATCACAAATCACGAGGCGGGCTTGCCGGCGCGGATCATCGCGAAGCTGAACCAGCTCGAGGATCCCGAGATCTGCGCGCTCCTCTCGCAGGCCTCACGTGCGGGCGTGCCGGTCGAGCTCGTCGTCCGCGGGCTCTGCTGCCTCGCCCCAGGCGTCCCCGGCCTGACCGAGAACCTTCGCATCCGCTCGATCGTCGGCCGGTTCCTCGAGCACTCGCGGATCTATCACTTCGCCGGCGGCTCGGACGACCCGCTCGAGGGAGACTTCCTGATCGGCTCAGCCGACTGGATGACCCGGAACCTCTCCAAACGCGTCGAGGCCGCGGTGCCGATCACCGAACGCCGCCTGCGCGCCCGCCTTTGGGAGATCCTCCAGGTCTCGCTTGCAGACAACCGCACCGCCTGGCAGATGCAACCCGACGGCCGCTACATCCAGCTGCGCCCCCACGACGACGACGGCCCGGGCGCGGAAGGCACGCACGCGACCCTGATGCGACTGACTCGCGCCAGTCACAGCCTCTGACGCACTGGATGCCGTGTGCGCGAACCGTTCGGGTGTGGAGTCAAGGTGGTGAACGGCGCGCCCCTCGGCCTCGCGCTTGCACTACAAGTACACGAGCGCGCTGTCCACACCGGATCACGTACGGCGACTGAAAGGAGCGGCCCATGTGCCGTTGGCTTGCTTACTCCGGAGCTCCCATCCTCCTAGAGGACGTGCTCTACGAAGGGCCCAACTCCCTGGTCAGCCAGAGCCTGAACTCGAAGCTCGGGGCCGAGCCGGTGAACGGCGACGGGTTCGGCGTCGGCTGGTACGGCGAGCGGGACACGCCGGGCGTCTACCGCAGCATCGAGCCGGCGTGGAACGACGCCAACCTGCGCGAGCTTTCCGGGCATATCACCTCGCCGCTCTTCTTCACCCACATCCGCGCTGCGATCGGGAGCGCCGTGCAGCAGACGAACTGCCACCCGTTCCGTCACGAGCACTGGCTGTTCATGCACAACGGCTACATCAACGAGTTCGCCACGATCAAGCGCGACCTGATCCTCGCCGTCGACCCCTCGCTGTACCCCGAGATCAAAGGGCAGGCCGATACCGAGGTCCTCTTCTACCTCGCCCTCACCTTCGGACTCATGGACGATCCTCCCACCGCGGTCGAGCAGGCAATCGGCCTCGTGGAGGCAGTCGCCGAGCACCACAACGTCGAGCATCCGTTCCAGGGAACCGTCGCCACCACGAACGGCGAGAGCATCTGGGCGTTCCGGTACTCGAGCGAGCGCAAGTCGCGGTCCCTCTTCTACACAACCGACGTGCCGACGCTGCGCAAGCTGTACCCCGACCGGCAGCTGTTCCAGGACGTCTCCGAGAACGCGCGGCTGATCGTCTCCGAACCGCTCGGCGACGTCGCCGGGGTCTGGAACGAGGTGCCCGAGTCCAGCTGGGGGGTCATCGGCCCCGACCGCCAGGAGCTACAACCGTTCCGGCCCAAGGCGCCGGCGACACAGGTGGCGGTCGGTTAGCCCAGGCGGGTCGTCCACTCGGTCAGCTGCGGCACACGGTTCCGGAGGCGGGCCTCGACGCCAGCTGCCACACCGTGCCGAGATCACGGATCGTCCAGCCGGCCGATTGGAAGCCGCTGGTGTTCCCGGTTTCCGGGTAGCGGCCGATCACGACGTCGGTCAGGCCGAGGTTCCTCGCCTGATCGGGGGGATCGATGTTCGGGAGATAGACGATGTGGTGCACGAGCTGTGACCCGTACAGGAGGTAGGACGGATCTTCCTGGGCGAACAGGACGCCGACGCACGCGCGGGGAGGGACGAGGCTGTTGTAGGCGGTGAGTGCCGCGGCGACGTCTGCGTCGTCGTGGAGTGCGAGCGATTCGGGCTGGCTGATCTGCCAGAACCACCCGTCCGCCGAATCGATCGGCTTGTTCCAGACGAGCACAACGGCCGCGACCGCAACCACCGCCGCCACCACGGAGAGGGCGGCTGTTCCCACATGCGTGCGAAACAGATGGGCGAACAGAGGCGCCGTCAGCGCGACCGGCACGAGCAGGAATCGTGTGATCACGGGGTTGTAGGTGGCATAGAGGACGAGCAGCACGATGTAGAGCGGTCCCGCGACTGCGAGTGCAAGCTGGCGCTGGTCGACGCGACCCTGCACGTAGCGGACGATCGCGAATACCGAGACGGCGAACCACAAGAACCCGCCCAGCGCTCCGAAGTCGATGGAGGCCGGCTGCGGTGCCGGATGGCCCCACAAGCGAACGAGACCGACTACGGCCGCCCCGATTCCGAGCACGAGCACCGGAACGAGAAACGGTCCTGCCGCGGCCGCGACGTCGTGCGGTGCCGACCGTCGCCGGCGGACTGCGTACACCGTGGCGCCGGCAGCGACGAGCAGGCCGAACGCTGCGAGCGTGAACGTCAACGTGTGCGAAATGGCCGCGGGGCCGAGCGCCCCGTAGATCAGGTCGATCCCCGACTCCACCGTGGCCGGATACGACGGCGCCGCGGTGAACTCGGTACGGCCGCCGCCGTTCCCGAGCAGGTGCCCGGTGTGGATCGCATTCAGCGCGAAACTCCAGAACGCGAGCGCGGCGAAACCGGCGGCACCGCCGGTGATCGCACCGAGGAGCCGCCGGCGGCCGCCGAGGCAGGCCAGCCAGACGAGAATCGGCAGAACGAGAACGGTCGTCAGCTTCGCGCCCAGACCGATTCCGGCCGCGGCCCCAGCGAGGAACGCCTCGAAGCCATCGCTCCTGTCCAGCAGCAGGCAGGCCGCGACGATCGGAAACGACGCCGCGAAGACGTCGTTCTCGGCCGTCGACGCCTCCAGGGCGATCACCGAGAAGGTCGCAAGCAGGCACGCCGCCCCGGTGGCGGAGCTCACAGTGAACCCGAGCCGGCGCGACGCGCCGTAGACCGCCACCAGGATCGCCACGCCGGCAACGAACTGCGGAAGGGCGATGAGTGCCGAGCCCCCCGCGACCATCAGGAAGAACAACTCCTCCTCGGCCAGCGGCTGGAACTCGTTCATCCGGTCGGTCGGCGCGTTGGCGATCCAGTGGACGCCGCCAAACTGCGTCCATGACGCCACCCGCGCGAGGTGATAGGTGAGAGAGTCCCAGTCGTTCGGCGGGAATGTGAAACCGAGCACGAGCTCGTACCCGAGCAAGAGCAGGACAGCCACGAAGAAGAGAGCCGTCGGGCGACTGGTCAGGAGACCACGTGCCGCAGAACGGGCAGAAACCAGCGAGAGACGGGGCCGCCCGCGCGCCCACCAAAGCGCCGTCGTCGCCAAGAGCACCACCGCCTCAGCGACGACGAGACCCGTCGGAGTCACCTCGCGCGCAGGCGACAAGACGAGCACCACCCCGGCGGTCGTGAGAACGAGCGCCAGATAGCCACACAGGAGGGTCGAGACCAGACTCGACAGCCGGGCGCACACTGCGAGGAGCCCGGCGGACAGCACCGCCATCAGCACCGCAAGCGCCCCTATCACCCCGCCGAGTCTCGCACAACCCCACCCCAGCTCGGAAAGCCACGGTCACAGGCCACGAAGGCGCATGCAACCGCGTAGGACCAAGACAGGGGCTCGATTCCTTCCAAGACCCTTCTCCTGCACCTCGAGAATGGCTAATCCGAACCCCCGGGCGCATAGGTCAGCGGGAGAGCGCCCGGTTCACATGCGGACTCAGCCGTGTATCGAGCTGTCTTCAGCTCTGCCTTGCGGCACGTTATACGGTTCGCGTCTTCGGCCCTGGGCTCGAGTTGGCTTCGATGGGCGCGACTAGTGACCGATGCATTGCCGAACCCAGCCGATGCGAAGCGGGGAGCTCGGCGCGACTCCGATTACGGCTCCGATCGATGACAGCCGTGCACGGTCGTTGAGGGTCATGCTGTCATCGGTGATGGATCGGATCGAGCCCGTTGCCAGATGGCGCGAGATGGTCGGGTTGCGTGCGGAGCGTGGTTCCGTCGTCGATGTCGAAAAAATGCAGCTTGCTCGCATCGAAGACAACCGAGACCGGCGTTCCTCGCCGAACCTCTGCCTCGGCGGGGAGACGCGCGACGATGACCGTCTTGCCCGTCGGCGCCCGGGCGATCTCCGGTGCTATTGCGGCGGCCCCGTCGTCTGTGAGGCCCTCGACGACTGCCTCGTCGGCGACCGGTGTCGCCTCGACCTCGACGTGTGCGATCACCTCGGAGCCGAGCTCCTCGGACACGACTACGGTGCCAGAAAGCCCTTCTCCGGCGCCTGCGAGGACGGAGATCGCCTCCGGTCGGATGCCGACCGCGACCCTCCGGCCGATCGCGCGAGCGAGTGCCGGCTCGTCAGCGAGAGTTCGGTCTGGAATGGGAATGCGAAGGGAGCCGATACGGCACTCGATGCCGCCATCGCCGCGGCTGAGCTCGGCTTCGACGACGTTCATCGCGGGGCTGCCGATGAAGATGGCGACGAAGAGGTTCGCAGGGTTGCTGTAGACGCGCTGCGGCGTGTCGAGCTGCTGCAGCACTCCCCCGCGGAGGACGGCAACGCGATCGGCCATCGTCATCGCCTCGACCTGGTCGTGAGTGACGTAGACGGTCGTCACGCCGAGCTCGCGCTGGATCCGAGCGATCTCGGTGCGCATCTGGACGCGCAGGCGGGCGTCGAGGTTCGATAGGGGTTCGTCCATCAGAAATGCTTCCGGACGTCGCACGATTGCCCGGCCCATCGCGACGCGTTGGCGTTGTCCGCCGGAGAGTTGGCTTGGCTTCCGCTTCAGCTCGCTCGTGAGCCCGAGCATGCTGGCCGCTTGCTCCACGCGGGCGTGACGTTCGGCCTTGGGCACGCGCCGCACGCGAAGGCCGTAGCCGATGTTGTCGCGGACGTTCATGTGTGGATAGAGCGCGTAGTTCTGGAAAACCATCGCGATGTCCCGGTCGCGTGGTGTCACGTCGTTGACGCGGACTCCGCCGATGCGGATCTCTCCGGCCGTGATCTGCTCGAGACCGGCGAGCATCCGCAGCGCGGTCGTCTTGCCGCAGCCGGACGGGCCGACGAGCACGACGAACTCGCCGTCGTTGACCGTAAGGCTCAGGTCGCGGACGGCCCAGACGCTCGAGCCGTAGACCTTGCTTACCTCGTCGAACTCGAGCGACGCCAAGCGTCTTCCTCTCGTGATGCTTCAAGGGACGGGCCAGTTGCGTCCAGGAGACGATCGACGTCCGCCGCGGTCGGCCCCCACGCCGAGGCGCGAGTGCATTGAGCCGCTGCGACGGCGGCGGCGTACGCGAGCGCCGCCTCCAGTTCCCCGAGCTCGAGGCGCCGGAGCTTCGGTTTGTCCAACCGGCCGGACCGCCAAAGCCAAGCGAGCAGGCCGGCGCCGAAGGCGTCGCCTGCCCCGACCGTGTCGACGACGGTCACGGCAGGGGCGTTGACCCTTGCCGACCCCGAATCGATCCAGCCTTCGGCTCCCTCCGAGCCGCGGGTGAGGACGACGCATCCGACTCCTCCGTGCAGCAGTGCTCCGACCGCGTCGCCTTCGCTGCGGTCGGGGTAGAGCCATGAGAGGTCGGCAGCGCTGAGCTTCAGAAGGTCGGTCACGCTGGAGAGCCGCTCGAGTCTCTTCAGGTAGGGCCCGCGGTCCTCGATCAGCGCAGGCCGGATGTTCGGGTCGACCACGAGCGTCCGCAGGTGGGCCTCGCGCTCGGCGAAATCGACGATTGCCGAGGCGGGAGGATCGGTTGCGAGGGCGAGCGTTCCGATGTGCAGCGCCGCGACCTCGTGTGGCAGATCCTCGAGGTCGTGTCGTTGCAGCGCCTCGTGGGAGGTGCCTGCGAGGTAGAAGCTGTAGGACGGTTCGACCGAGCTCGAATCGACAATCGCGATCGGCGTGGGCGCGTCGACACGGACGATCCGGTCGGTGTTGACGCCGGCCGCTTGAAGCCTCATTTCGAGTTCCCGGCCGAACCGATCCCGCGAGATCGCACCGAGATACCACGCAGGCGCACCGAGGCGACCGAGCGCGATCGCCGTGTTGAACGGGCCGCCTCCTGGAAACAGGCGAAGAAGATCGCCGTCGAGATGCGCGTCGATCAACGCTTCGCCGACAACGGCGATCACGAGACCGTCGCCGCCCGCGCGTGAAGGGAATCGCGAAGGGCACGGGTGATCTCGTCCATCCATTCCCGCGCGGGCTCCCACGTCTGCCACAGGACGCTCGAGCCGTGTGTGTGCCCGAGCTTGCGGTGAAGCGTGGTCGGGACACCGGCCCGCTCGAGCCGGCGGGCGTAGGCCTCGCCGCTGTCGCGGAGCACGTCGTACTCGGCCGTCATCACGTGCGCCGAGGCGACTCCGCGGAGATCGTCGGCCAGGAGCGGCGAGGCGTAGGGGTTCGCCCCGTCGGCCGGATCGACGAGGTACTCCTTGGCGTAGAAATCCATGTCGGCGCGATCGAGGCCGTAGCCTTCGCCGAAGAGCGCGACCGATGGGTAGTCGTTTGCGCCGCGACTGATGTCCGTGACGGGGACTTCGAGCACCTGGAGCACAAGCGGGGGACCGCCGCGATCGCGGGTGATGAGGGAGAGGGCGGCGGCGAGGTTGCCGCCGGCGGACTCGCCGCCGACGGCGATACGCGTCGGGTCGATATCGAGCCGCCCCGCGTTCCCCACGGTCCAGGCGAGCGCCGCATAACAGTCTTCGACTGCGGTTGGGAACCGATACTCGGGCGCGAGTCGATATTCGACCGTTGCAACGACGCACTCGGCGGCACGGCAGATGTGCGCGCATTTGGCGTCGTTGACCAGCGAATCGATCGTGCCGAAGACGAAGCCGCCGCCATGGAGATGGACGAACAAGGGATGCGGACCGGTGACGGCGGGAGTGAAGATGCGGATCCCGATCTCGCCACCGTCGACCGCGATCCGCTCGTCCGCCGTAGCGCCCACCGGCTCGACCACGACCCCCTGCCGCCGAAGTTCAGGTCGAGCTCGTCCCGAACCGCTGCGCGAAGCTCCGGCACTCCCAGCGAGCGGTGGGCCTCGAACACGGTCGCGCCCCAGTCGAGCAGCGACTGGATCTCGGGTGCAAGCGTCAACGTTCGACTCCGGCGGAGATCCGCGGGTACTCGACGACGAGCCGTCCGCCGGGTTCCACCGTGACGGGCAACGGGTCGATGAGCTCCCCGAGGAAATCGCGGTCACCGTCACCGCGGAAGCCCATGAACTCCCACCTTCCCGACCGGCGCTCGACCAGCTTGCCGGCGTAGAGGGTGCCGAGCGGCCCGTCCGGCGCGGCGATCGGGCCACCCGGTGTCATGTAGGGGCCGAACATCTCCTCCGAAGTCGAAAACGAAGGTTCCGGTCTCGCCCGGAGTTCCGAGCCTCTCGACCCGCTGCTGCGAATGGTCGTCGGCCTGACACGAGATGAGGAGCGCGTACCGCCCGTCGACGCGAACGAGCTGCGGAACCTCGACCTGCGCGAACTCGCCCGGTGCGGTCAGCGGCGGCAGCACCTCCCACTCGAAAAGGTCGAGCGAGCGCGCGCGCCCGACCACGCCCGCGGCGTCGGGCGCGCCCATCGGCGATCTGGCCGTGACGAGGCACTGAAAGGAGCCGTCGTCGGGGTGGCGGAAAAGCCAGGGGTCGCGCCAGGACTGGTCGCGCCAGCGCGAGCGGTCGAGGAGGTCGTACCAGCGTGGATCGGCCTCGAGCACCGGATTCCCGGGATGCTTCACCCAGTGCAGCAGATCGTCCGAGACGGCGAGGCCGATGCGCTGGATCAAGCCCTGCTCGTGGCGGCTGATCCCGGTGTAGAGCATGTACCAGCGGCCGTCGTGCTCGAGCACGCTGCCGGTCCAGGTCGCGAGGTCGTCCCAGCTTCCTTCCGGTCCGGGCTGGAGCGCGTCGGGGAGAACGCGCCATCTCCGCAAGTCGTCCGAGACGGCGTGGCCGATGGACGCGTGGTGGTGGCGTAAGACGGGCTGCTCGAGTGATCGCGGCGCCTGGAGGTAGAAGATGTGGTGCTGATCGCGCTCCTTGATCAGCCAGAAGTCCCAGACCCACTTGTCCGCGAGGCGCAGCGTCATCTGAGGCCGAGAGGTTGGGAAACCGCCACGCCTAGCCCTTCAACGATCCCTGGAGCAGGGCGGAGATGAACTGGCGCTGGAAGACGAAGTAGATGATGATCATCGGCGCCAGGATCAGCAGCGAGCCGGCTGAGAGCAGCGGGATGTCGGTTCCCCAGTCGCCCTGGAAGGCGCCGAGTGCCCCGGCCATCGTCCGCTCGAGCGGGTTGTTGACGAGGACGATCGCCAGCAGGAACTGGTTCCAGGTCCAGACGGTCGTCAGGATCGCGAGGGACACGATCGCAGGGCGCGCCAGAGGGACGTGGACTCCCCAGAACAACTGCCAGGTGGTGGCTCCATCGATTCGCGCGGCCTCGGTCAGCTCATCCGGCATGTTCACGAAGTGGGCGCGCATCCAGAACACGCCGAAGGGCATGAAGAGGCCGGTCAGCGGCAGGATGATCGCCCAACGGGTGTCGAGGAACCCAAGCCTCAGGATCTCGTAGTAGAGCGGGACGATGATCCCCTCGAATGGCAACGTAAGCCCGAGCAAGAAGAGCAGGAAGATGAAGCGGCCGCCGACGACGCGGAGTTGGCCGAGCGCGAAGCCGGCCATCGTGGCGATCACGACGGTGGCGGGTACCGCCCCGAGCACGATCAGCACGCTCGACTTGAAGATGGTGGCCATGTTCGCGACGCGGAAGGCCTGGATGAAGTTCCCCCAGTGCGGGTGGGAGGGCCAGTCGAGCCCGCTCGGGTATGTCCCCGAGGCGTGGAGGGCCGCGGTGAACAGACTGAGGAACGGCAAAAGCGTCCAGCCCACGAGGACGAGGAGCAGCGTCGCCCCGCTCAATCTGCTGCCGCGGGCTGACGTTCATGTCCGGTCCGCCCTGCTGACGAACCATTGGATCGGCAGGACACAGATCAGGACGAGCAACATCAACACCACGGCGAGAGCGGAGGCGAGACCGACCTCGCGGTTGTAGAACGCCAACTGGTAGATCTCGAGACCCGGCACCATCGTCGCGTCGCCAGGGCCGCCGCTCGTCGAGATGTACACGATGTCGAACGCCGACAGCGCGGCGACCACTGTGACCGTCACGCAGACGCCGATCTCCTGTCGAAGGCTCGGCAGCGTGATGTCGAAGAACTCGCGGATCGCACCCGCGCCGTCGAGCTGCGAGGCCTCATACAGCGACGGGTCGATCTTGCTCATGCCGACCAGCAGCAAGACGGTGCAGAACCCGAGCAGCACCCAGACCCCGATCAGGCCGACCGCTGGGAGGGCGAAGCTGAAATCGCCAAGCCACGCGCGGGTGACGCTTCCGAGACCGACCGCCGAGAGGCCCTGGTTGACAGCGCCCTGGGTCGAGAGCACCCAACTCCAGGCAATCCCAGCCGCGACGAGCGGTACGACCTGTGGAAGGAAGAGCACCGTACGGGCGAACGACCCGATCCGCCCCGGAACCGTTCGTCTCATCACCGAGGCCACGATCAAGCCGAGACACACCGGGATCGCCGAGAAGTAGATGATCAGCTTGAAGGCGTGCCCGAGAACGCTGAGGAGCACGGGATCGCTGAACACGGTCTTGTAGTTCCCAATCCCGACCCAGCGTGCGGGGGATACCCCGTCCCAGTTGTAGAACGAGTAGCGGATGCTGTTGACGAGCGGCCAGAGGACGAACAGCCCGTAGGTCGCTAGTGCCGGCAGGAGGAACAACCAGCCGTGGCGACGCGCGTCGCGGGCCCCCACAAGGAGGGCCCGCGACGTCGATGTTCTTCCCGCTGCGCGATCTTCGCGTTGGGACGTCAAGGTCGCGTCAGCCATCGTCGGCAGAGGGAACTAGCTGCCGTCTTTGATGTATGCCTTTTGAACAGTCGACAGCACGCCCTGCGGTGTTTCCTTGCCCGCGAAGAGCTTCTGCACCTCGGGCGTCCATGCCTCCGCGTAGATCGACCCGTTCGCGTTCGCGATGAACCCCATGTCGCCGTTGTCCTTCGCGGCTAGGCCGCCTGCGGCCAAGGTCGCCGCGGTCGTCGAACCCGGCTTCACCGTCGGGATCTTCAGTGTCGCAGGCCCACCGGGATTCGAGCCGCCGGCCTGGACGTTGATCTTGCGGGCAACGGGATTCGTTGCGACCCAGTTCAGGAAGAAGGCGGCGCAGTCGGCGTGAGCCGCGTTCGCCGCGATCCCGTAGGTCAGCGGAGCTGACATCGCCGCCTGCGGTCCCCCAGCCTTGAGCGGTGGCATCAGGAAGAACCCGACCTTCCCGGGCATGTGGGTGTCGAAGTTACCCGACTCCCAGTCGCCATCGAAGATCAGCAGTGCCTTCCCCGCCTCGAAGTTGCTCATCATCTCCGGATAGAGCACGGCGTTGGCGTCCGAGTTGAAGTAGCCGTCCTTGATCCACGTGTCAAGGTGCGCGGTCGCCTGGACGTTCGCGGCCGTGTCGATGGTCGCACCGTGCTTGTCGAAGACCCAGTTGTTGATCTGACTCGCCGAGCCGTAGTCTGCCATCAGCTGTTGAAGCGGGAACAATAGGCCGCCGGTTGCGCCGCCGTTGAACTGCTCGATCGGGGTGATCCCAGCCGCCTTCGCCTTTGCCAGCAGCGCATCGAGCTCTGCGAGCGTCTTCGGCGCGCTCTTCATCCCGATCTTCGCCGCCAACGCCTTGTTGTAGAAGACACCGGTCAGGCTGTAGTTGACGCCCATCGCATACAACGGGCCGCTACCGACGCCCGCGCCGGTCGACGATGTCCGAAGCTGCGCGAGCTGCGATGCCGGGAATGTGTTCCAGTGGTACTCGCTGAAGTAGGGGTTGAGATCCTTCAGTACCTTGTCCTTGACGAGCCCGCCGATCGTCGGCAGCCGCATCAGATCCGGGGGATTCGGACCACCGAGCGTCAGCGGTGCATCCTGGGTGATCGTCGCGAACGGATCTTCCCGGACGTTCCATTTCGCGGTCGGATACTGCTTGGTGAAGGCCGCGGTCAGATCGGTGATATCAGGGAAGCCCGACTCGAAGTACCCCTGCAGCGTGATCGGTGCCGTCCCGCAGGCTGAAGCGAACGTCGGCGTGGCCGCCTTCGTCGCTGCGACACCGCTCCCCGCGACGCAGGCGGCCAGCAGGCCGAACGCTGCGAGCAGCCCGAGCAGGTGACGGCTCCGACCGTTCCCTCTCCGCGGTGCGGATTGAACGTGTTCAAACATCGATCTCTCCTCCTCTTTGTGTGCGTGCGGCTTATAGGCACCGGAGCATCCGCCCCACCTTCGACGGCTCCCTCCCTTGCGGGTTAGGCCACAGACACCTCGATTTTCCGAACTACGTGGTTCAGCCCTTGCTAATTCGAATCAGCATGCGTTCTTGATATTTGACGGCTCCCTCGCTCGCGGGTTAGGCCACAGCACCCTGGTTCTTCTCGTTCATCACTCGACACGTGCTAAATCGAATCAGCATGTGTGGGATAATCGGACTCCGAAGGGCAATTGTCAAGCGAGAACGATCAGCGGGGAGGTGCTAGACGCGTGGGGACGGGCCGGGTCACGCTTGCCGATGTCGCGCGGAGCGCCGGCGTCTCCCAGACGGCGGCCTCCTTCGTGCTCTCGGGTCGACGTGAGGAAATGCGGATCTCGGCCGCGGTGGAGGCGCGCGTTCTGCGGGCGGTTCGCGAGACCGGCTACAGACCGAACATCGTCTCGAGGAGTCTTCGCACCGGGACAAGTCACACGATCGGGTTCATCTCCGACACGGTCGCAACCACACCCTTCGCCGGCCACCTCATCTGGGGTGCGCTCGACGCCGCCCGCGAGAAGGGGCACCTCCTGTTCATCGGCGAGACCGAGGGCGATCCGGATCTCGAGCAGCAACTGATCGAGGCCATGCTCGATCGAGGCGTTGACGGAATCGTGCTCGCCTCGATGTACACCCGCAAGATCACCGTTCCCAAACCGCTGATGGACAGGCGAGCCGTCCTACTCAACGCCATCCCCGCAACTCGCTCCTCGATCCCGTCCGTCGTCCCCGATGAGGTAGAAGCCGGACGCACGGTCGCCCGCATCCTCCTCGACGCGGGCCACCGGGACGGCATCGGGCTGATCGGCGCCGCCCCTCCAAACCGAGTGCCGAAAGACAGCCTCGCAGCCATTCAGCGACTCCAGGGCATCACGGAGGCGCTGCACGAAGCCGACGTCGAGATCGTCGGTGCGGTTGCCTGCCGCGACTGGCAGCCAGACCTCGGCTACGAGGCCACCCAACGACTTCTCAAAAAAGCGAAACCGTCGGCGCTCATCTGCTTCAACGACCGCATCGCGCTCGGCGCGTACCAGGCCCTCGCTGATGCAAGCCTCGACGTCCCAGAGGACGTATCGGTCGTGTCGTTCGACGACGACCTCATCGCCTCGTGGGTCAAGCCTCAGCTCACAACGGTCGCCCTCCCACACTACGAACTCGGCCGCATCGCCATCAACATCCTCCTCGACGAGGACCAGCAGCTACCCGCGAACGGGCAGGCGGTGATCCACCGTATTCCGATGCCGATCAGCGAGCGCGACTCGGTTCGACAGCTGCCCTCCTCGCAGCGGAGCGGCCGACCGGCAGCTGCCGCCTGAGCCGATCCTCAAATCCCGGCACGCCACATCGGCGCTCGACCCAGAGCGCCACACCAACGCAAGCTCAGCGCTGGCAGAACGGCAGCATGCGTAAGCCCTAAACCGCTTCCGGCATGCTTGTCGCCCGGCCATGATCGCCGGAGTCGTTGGCGTCCATGAAGAAGAGGTGCGACTCACGCTCCTCAAGGCCACCGTCGGACCGATCGCCAGAGTTGTCCCGCACGCGCGAGCCCGCGCCGTGCCTCTGCACTATGTCCCGGCCTTCTTGGACGTCGTCACCCCCTGCCGTCGCGGGGCCCGCACCTGAGCGAAATCCCGCCCATTCTTGTCCGATTCGAACGACCGCCCTCGTCCTGCGCCGGCGGCCCGGCCGACGAAGCACGTCAGGTTCCAGCCCGCCGAACGGCAGGCCGCGCGCACCCTGTCCGACTCGCGATCGGCGGAAGTTCTTGTAACCAACACTGACCAAATTTGCTTCAGATGACACGCTGTCATCCCATCGGGAATGGCTAATCTGAACCCTCCCGGGCGCATAGCTCAGCGGGAGAGCGCCCGCTTCACACGCGGGAGGTCCGTGGTTCGATCCCACGTGCGCCCACTCAGGACAGTTCCAGAAACTCGTCTGTCGCCCAATGCGCGCCTGGCTCGAGGACGCGGTGAGGCGGCTGGTGAGGATCGGGTTTCGACCCCGGCGGCTGGTTTCGATCGAGCCGCGGGAGATCGAGCGGTTCGTGCTGCGAACGCATGACGTCGACGTCGACGCCTGTGTCGGCGCTCGTGACCGCGACGACCTCGAGCGTGTCGTGGCCGAGGTGGAGTCCGATCGCCGGGCGCTCGGAAAGGCATGAAATCGTGCCGGGTGGGTACGCGATCGTCATGAACGGAAAAAGCACGCATCCAAGACGCGTAAGCGTCGGCTTGAGTATTTTCGCCGCGGCGGTACTCGCGAGCCTGGTCGTGGGCAGCGCAGCCGCGAGCGTGAGTGCAATCACACAGCTGAAGGTCTGCGGTTACTACTCGATCAACGACACGAACCCAACCCTGAACCTCAAGGTCCTGGCTCCCGGAGCGGCCGGCGACAGAGGAACCTTCGTTCTAAGGGGAACTTCCGCGAACACCGCTGTGCATTTCACTGTTCGACGCAACGGCACCGCTTTCACCACACTCACCGTCCAAACCCCTGGCAGCGAGCACATTGCCGTGACGCTCGGCCCCAAATACCGGACGATGAACGTGACGCTGCCGGCCGGCACCAATGTCAAACAAACGGCAGGCTGCACGCCTCGCTGACACCCTACCGCTCCTCGAGTGCGCGAACTCCGAACGGAAGCGCGGATAGTGCACGTCGGTGGGGTCGGCGTGCACTATCCGTAAATACCGTCCCGCGGAGGTCATCGCCGGTTTTTGGTCAGCAGTTTGTAGGTCGGCATCCAGGTTCCCTTTTGGTCGCCCTGGGCCGGACGAACGGTCGGAGTCACCGATACGAGGTCGCGTCGTCGTCGTCCAGTATGTGAGACTACGCGGGTGGCCAAGAAGCAAAGAGGCCGCCCGCCAGAACATTGGCAGGATGAGCCGGAAGAGCGCGACTTCCTCGCAGCGGCCAACTACCTGAGCCTGCTCTTCTCCGACGGGGACGTCGCGTCGATGGTCGAGGAGCTTCGTAACGCCCCAGCCATCCGCCGAGAAGCGAACGATCTGCTGCGAGCAAGCCGGCTCGAGCTGCTGCCGGAGACTGATCCGGTCGTGAAGAAGGACATGAAGAAGGTCGCGCGCGGCGAGCCGCTCTCACCGGTACTGATCATCCGTGGCCGAGCCGAGCAGCCGCTGATCGTCGCAGACGGTTACCACCGCATCTGCGCGAGCTATCACCTCGACGAAGACATCGAGATATCCTGCCGGCTCGCGGACTCGGCCGTAGAAGTCCGTGTCCCGAACGGGTACTAGCGGCCGGCGATCAGAGCCGTCAAGCCCTGAGAGCGGGCCGGGTTGTCGTTTTCCCGCCCACTACGCCGCGACCAACGCAGTTGGGTCAGGCGGGAGCTGAGTCGGCCTCGGCACCGTGAACGGCGGCGGGGCGCCGACCTCGTCCCCGTAGCCGTCGCCCGGCTCATCACCGGACTGAGGGCCTATCTGCGATGACGGCATGACTGCGGGGGAGGGTCGGGGTGAACGCCACGGTCGTCTCCCGCTCGAACTTCGCAGCTCTACGAGGTTCGTAGCTCGACGAACGTGCCTGTGTGAAGGGCTCGGGAGGGAGGCATGCCGGGGATGGCACTCCCTCTCAATGCCCTGTCCACGTTAGGGGCGCGTTTGTGAGGAGCTCGTGCGTCCAGGTCAACTGGAATGACCGATCCCTCCGATCGAAAGGCGCGGCGACTGAAAGGAGGGTGTGGGAGACGGCCACGGGGAGCGGCCGTCTCCCACGAAGGGGCCTTGCAGATGGCGGCGCGGCAGGCTCAACGCGCCATCCGCAAGGTGAAGGCCCCCACACCGCAGAGTAGGACGAGCCAGATGAGGACTCCATGAGCGGCTGCGGGAAGTTTGGGATGTTCTGGCGCCGGAAATGATGGGCTGGGGCGTACTGCGGGGAAAGCTCGGGAGGGAGCTAGGCCCGCTCACCGCTTAGTTCCCTCCCGAGCCGGCAGATTCCGGTGGCCTTAGCCCCACCGTCCGAAACCCCTGCACGTAGGCGACCGAACCGGGCCTCCTTAGACTCGCTCCAAGCCACCTCCGGCGATCAGACCTAGGTCGCCGCGGAGGGCCCGGGTCTTCGGCTGGGTCAGGTCCGGGCGCTCTGGTGGTTCACCCGTCGTCGCAGGTAGGCGATGAGGGGGAGCGAGATCGTGAGCACGATCACGAGCACGATCGCGTATTCGAGGTAGGTGATCGCCTGATCGGCGTTGGTGTAGCTCGCGCCGAGCGCCCAGCCGATCCCGGCGAGCGAAAAGGCCCAGATCGCCGACCCCACGAGCGTGAGAACGACGTAGGTGAGGAGGGGCATCTCGAAGATCCCGGCGGGGATCGAGATAAACGATCGAACGAACGGAACGACCCTCCCGACGAGGACGGCCATGGCACCCCAGCGGTCGAACCAGCGCTCGGCACGCTCGAGCCGCTTCGGCGTCAGGTGAATCGAAGCGCCATGGTGCAAGACGAGCTGCCGCCCGCCGCGATAGCCGATGACCCAGCCGACGATGCCTCCTACGAGGTAGCCGATCGTCCCGACCGACGCCAGGATGAGATACGCCGTCAAACCCGGGCCCACGTGCGCGCCCGGGAGGCTGAGCGTCGAAGCCCCCGCGCCGGCCGCGATCGCGCCCGCGAAGAGCATGACTAGCTCGCTCGCGGCAGGGAACACCGCGTCCACGGCCATCAGCACGAACACCGCGTAGACGCCGTGGACGACGATCTGGTGGGTGACCGAGCTCGAGAGACTGGCAATCACGGTGTCTCCATCGTCACGCCCGAGGGTGAGCGGCCGATGAGCGTTCTGCCGTGGAGACCAACGGCTCCTAGGATGGTCACGGCCAGCGTGGCTATGGGCCGGCGATCATCGCCGGGTATCGCAGCTCTGCCCTTCGAGCGTTCAGCGCGCACGGCTGCTGTGTTCCCCAGGTTCGCTCATTCTCGAACGCGGAGGAGGCTCGGGGAACGGAGTCAGAGTCGACCGGAGTGTCCTCGACGAGCTCGACGACGGCAATCGAACCAACGCAAACCTCTCCGGAGATTTACCGTCGAGCCGGGCGCGGTAAGCGTCTGTGTCCCGGCCACGCCCACCTGAAGGTTTGGCGCTTCCCGGGCCGGGAACTGTTCTAGTCGACGGATCGCATCCATGCCGGGGTGACCTGGCTTCGAAACGGAAGAGAGGATCCCTGTGAGCGTCTCCAAAGTCACTAGCGCAGCCACGTCAGCCAAGGCAACAGGTCGGGCGGCGGGAAACGACATCGTCGACTCGAGGGCGTTCGAGTTGCTCGCCCGGGCGGGGTTCGTCGCGCGGGCTGCGGTCTACGCGATCATCGGCGTGCTTGCGTTCGAGCTCGCGATCGGTCAGGGCGGCAAGCTCACAAACCAGCAGGGCGCGTTCCAAACCGTCGCGCACCAGACATTTGGCCATCTCCTGCTCGTGCTGCTCGCAATCGGGCTCGGCGGCTACTCACTCTGGAGGCTCTTCCGCGCCGCCCTCGGGCACGGCCCCGAAGGCTCCGACAGCGGATTCGACCGCATTGCAGCGCTCGCCAGCGGCATCGCCTACGGCGTCCTCTGCATTCTCGCCGTCGAGGTACTGATGGGTTCGGGAGGCAGCTCGGGAAATGCTCACAAGACGACCGGTGGTGTCCTCGGCTGGCCCGGCGGCACCTGGATCGTGGGGATCGCCGGCCTCGTGATGATCGGCGTAGCGCTGTACCAGGGCTACCGCGGCATCACACAGTCGTTCCTCGAGGACTCAAAGACCGAGGAGATGTCCCCCGCGATGCGTCACTGGATCGCCCGGATCGGGACGGTTGGCTACCTCGCCCGCATGGTCGTGTTCGGCCTCGTCGGGATCTTCCTCGTCAAGGCGGCGATCGACTACAACCCGGGCGCCGCAGTCGGCCTCAACGGCGCGCTCGCGAAGCTCGCCAATCAAACCTACGGCAGCTTCCTCCTCGGGATCGTCTCCGCCGGCCTGATCGCGTTCGCCATCTACTCGCTGAGCGACGCGCGCTACCGACGAATCTAGGCGCGCGGCGCGGCCTCTACCGCGCCTCCTACACCCCGGCAGCGCACGCTCCCGCTTGGGGACGACGGTGATCCCGGTGGTACGGCGCGCTCTGCGTTTGCCAGGACCTTCACTGTCGCTCGATCTCGGAATCGAGGCCGCCGGTTCAGCGATGTCACCGCTGTATCGTTCGGGTGACCCGCTGTAGCGCCGCTCCCGAATTGGCTTGATTCCTGCGTTTTCGGGGGTTTTCTGGAACTGTCCCACTCACTCACTCGAGACTGCCCGCCATGTGGAAAGTCGGAGCTTGGATTCACCCACCCAAACTGATCGGGTAGCAACGACAGGCCCGGCTCCGGCGGCTGTGGGGGCGCGAGGCGAAAAACGGGGCCGTCGCGGCTGGACGCTCAGAGACCATCTGATCACGTCCCTCCTCGCTCTCGGAGTCGGGGCGATCGCCATCGCCGTCTGGTCGCTCGCGACCGGTGGCATCGGTTGGGATGCGCCCACGGACACCGCGACGGCGCTCCAGGTGCGGGGGATCCCGTCGTCGGATTCACTTACACAGGCCTACGGCAGCGTCTACCTGAACTCGGAGTTCTACGGGGTGTTCATTCAGCAGAGCGCCGACCTGCTCCACCGGATCTTCACGGGCTCGACACAGAACCTGCAGCCGGGTGACTCGACGACCTACCTGTATCAGGGAGGGATCACGCTGACGCTGGCGGTCTTGTCCGTCACGGCGCTCGCGATCGCGGTCGGGGTTGCGTTCCGCTCGGCGCTCGCCGGGGTGTTGACCTGGTCGCTTACGCTCGCAACGCCCCTGTGGCTCGGTATGTCGCATCTCGACTACAAGGACGCGCCGGTTGCCGCAGGTCTCAACCTGATCTCCGCCGGGCTCATCTTCAGCGTCGTGATCCGGCCCCCTCCGAAGGCGATGATGCTCGCCGTACTGTGCACGGGCAGCGGAACTGCAATCTCGCTCGCGACTCGTCCCGGCAGCATCGTGCTACTCACCGCATTCCTTGCGGCGAGCTGTGCTGCGTTCGGAGTCTGGGCCTGGGCCCGCGGTCGCCCCGGCGACGTGCTCCCGGCATTAGTCGCATCGATTCTTGCGCTCGTGATCGCCCTGGGCCTCGTCTGGGCGACGAACCCGATCGCGCGAATCGATCTTGTCCAGTGGCTGTACGACGCGAACCACATCTCGCTCGCCTATCCGTGGAACGGCCCCATCCTCGTTGCAGGACACACACTCCAGAGCGGCCACCTTCCGTGGTGGTACGTGCCGGCCTGGCTCGGCGCGCAGCTTCCGATCCTCACTATCGTCACCCTCCTCCTCGGACTTACCGTGCTCGGTGCCCTGGCTTTCAGACGATCCGTGAGGCGTCCCATTCGGGGGCGAGACGGCAGCACGGGTGGAGACCGGATGGTCGCCCTCGTGCCGCTGGCATTGCAGGGCATCGTCGTCCCGCTCGCGATCCTCCTCAGCGGGGCAGTGATCTACGACGGCATCCGCCACCTGCTCTTCATGCTTCCCGCCCTGATCGCGCTCGCAGCGGTGGGGATCGCACTGCTCGACCGCCGCTCATCGAGCCGTTCCCGCTGGCACGTCGCGCTCCCCGTGCTCGCAACCCTGGCCGTCGCGGCCAGCCTCTTCGACTCGGCCATCTGGGCTCCTTACGCCTACGCCTACCTCAATCCCGTCGGGGGGCACAACACGAAGACCCAGTCCTGGGAGCTCGACTACTGGGGCGCGAGCGCCCGAGAGGGCATCGCCCGGCTTCACAAGGCGGGGCTGACATCCGTCACCGTCCAGCCCGCGCAGCAAGTCGGCCTCCCGTTCGGAGGCGTTCCCTACACGGGCACGTTCGGAACGAACGCGGGCATCTACGTCTTCTCGCGGTGGGGCCTGACGGCCGCGTCCTTCGGCTGCACCGTGCTCTTCACGATCAAGCGAGGCGGTCACGAACTCGGGGAGGGAGCGGCGTGCCCGCCCCACACCACGACTGCCGGTTTCCCTTCGGGCTAGTTACCTTTTCGTCAGCCCGACGAAAAGCAGGGTGTAGGGACGAAGGTAGCCGGGGGTCCCTGCTGATCGGGTTCTGACTCGGGCTCGGCAAGCGCCGGCCGGCTACTCGAGCCTGAAGATCTGCTCGAGTGCCGGCGGCCCGCCGTCGGGGACACGCCCCTCGAGCAGGCCGGCCATCCTGTCCTGCCAGCGGCCGCAGACCTCCTGGACGGCGAGATACCGCTCGGCGGCGGCGAGGTCGTCGGCCTCGAAGTAGCCGAACACGTCGGTGCCCGCCCGGAAGATCGTGTAGTTGCGGATCCCGGCCGAGCTGAGTGCGTGGCGCATTTCCGGCCAGACGTTCGCGTGTGCCTCGACGTACTCGTCGATCTTGTCGGGACGCACGTGGAGCACGAAACCGGTTCGCTCGGTCATCGGCCTCAGCGGGGGTAGGCGAGCGCCACGCCGCCGTCGACGTTGAGGATGTTGCCGGTGCTCTTCCCGGAGCGCCGCGGGGAGGCGAAGAAGAGGATCGCGGCCGCGATATCCGCCGGCAGCACGTTCACCTTCAGGGTCGTGCGGTCCCGGTAGAAGGCCTCGAGCTCGTCGGCGCCGATCCCGTAGGCGGCAGCACGCTCCTCGCGCCAGGCAGAGTCCCAGATCCGGGAACCCTCCAGCACCGCGTCGGGATTGACCGTATTGACGCGGATGCCGTGGGCGCCGAGCTCCTCGGCCAGGCAGCGTGCGAGGTGGAGCTCGGCTGCCTTGGCCGCCGAATACGCCGCCGCGCCCTTCCCCGGCGCGAGCGCGTTCTTCGAGCCGATGAAGATGATGCTGCCGCCGCTGCCCTGGTCGACGAGCAGCCGGGCCGCCTCCCTGGCGACCAGGAAGTAGCCGCGCGCCAGGATGTCGTTGTTGCGATCCCAGAGCGCGAGCGACGTCTCGAGGATCGGCGCACTCGAAGCGATGCCGGCGTTCGAGATCGCGACATCGATCCCGCCGAACGCGAGCGCCGCCTCGCGGTAGGCGTTGACGATCGAGGCTTCGTCGGTCACGTCCGCCTCGACGGCCACGGCCACCTCGCCGAGCTCGCCGGCGACCCTCGTCGCGCCTTCGCCATCGAGGTCCGCCAGAACCAGGCACGCGCCCCCGGCCGCGAATGACCTCGCTGCGGCGCCCCCGATTCCGCCGGCGCCACCCGTGATCAGGACGACGACTCCCTCGAACTCGCGCGGTGCCGGAGCCAGGGAGAGCTTGTAGAGCTCGAGCGGCCAGTACTCGATCGCGAAGGACTCCTCGTCGTCGAGGGAGACGAACCCTCCGAGCCCAGACGCTCCACGCATTACGGCGATCGCACGCAGGTAGAGATCGCGTGCGAGCTTCGCGGCCTTGAGAGTCCGTCCGGCGCTCACGAGGCCGACGCCCTCGATCAGGATGACGCGGGGGCTCGGGTCGAGGAGCGTGTCGCCCTCCGCCCTGAACTGGTCGAAATAGGCCCGCTCGCGCTCGTGGAACGCCCCCACCTCCGCAACCAGGCGCTCCCGCAGTGACCCCGCATCGTCGCGGTCGGGATCGAGCTCGACCCACGCCGGGCGGCGCTTGGTGTGAACGAGATGATCCGGACAGGCAGCGCCGACCTGGGAGAGCCCACGCGAGTCGGAGCCGTCGACGAACTCGAGCACCTCCGGCGAAAGGTCGATCTGCAGGACGCGTGGGCCGTCGACCGAGAGCGCGCCGCGCAGGGCAGGCAGTACGTCGGCCAGCAACGCCACGCGTCGGTCGCGATCGAGGGCCGGGCGCGCCGCCCCGCCGAACGGCTCGGCGCTCGACCGGCGCTCCTCGACGAAGGCGGCCGCGCGGTTGATCGCCTCGAGCGTCGCAGCGTAGGACTCGGCCGCGGTCACGCCCCAGGTGACGAGCCCGTGCTTTGCGAGCAGGACGATCCCGGCAGTCGGATTCGCGCGGACCGCATCTGCGACGAGCTTGGACAGCGCGAAGCCCGGGCGGATGTACGGAACCCAGACGGCGTCGGCGCCGAAGCACTCCTCGGCGAGACGCTCCCCGTCGGTCGCGCCGACGATCGCGCCGATCGCATCCGGGTGGGTGTGATCGACGTGGGGATGCGGGACGAAGGCGTGGAGCAGCGTCTCGATCGAGGGCCGCGGCATCGCCGGGTCGAGCTGGCACCGGGCGAGGTAGGCGACCATCTCCTCGTCGGTCATCGCCTCGCGCTCGACCAGGGGCAGGATCTCGTCGAGCCTGAGGCCCGTGAACCCGGCGCGGCCGATCGTCGCCAGGTCGCTCCCGGAACCCTTGACCCAGAGCACGGTCGTCTCACGCCCGGTATGGTCCGGCTGCGACACCTTCACGGAGGTGTTGCCGCCGCCGAAGTTGACGACCGATCGATCGGACGCGAGCAGGTTCGAGCGGTAGACGAGCGCGTCGAGCTCGTCCCCCTCCGCCCGGGCAATCTCCCAGCGGCTCTCGATCGATGTCGAAGTGGTCACAGCCATTGCGTCGGCTCCTCGTCGAAGGTTGAAAGTGGTCATTGCCAGCCGGCCTGCGCTCCTGCGACCCGTGTCTCGGCGATGGTCGCCGCATAGCCGCTCGCGCGGAACGCAGCCAAAGGGTCCTCGGCCGCGCCGAGCTCGGAGCGCACCTTGGCACACAGAGGCCGTACATCGGCGCTGAACGCATCGAGGAGCACGCGGTTCGCCCCGAGCACGTCGCCCGAGAGCTGCGCCTGCTCGAGCGCAGCGCGGTCGACGAGCAGAGCTTTGGCATAGGCCTCCTGCAGCGTCATCACGCTCTGGATCAGCGCCTCGATCTTCGGCTCGATCGAGTGCGACTGGTCGATCGTCGACCGGACGCCCGTGTCGAACGCCCCGGTCGAGACCAGCTCGAAGAAGATCCGGAACAGCTGGAAGGGATCGATCGAGCCCACCATCAGATCGTCGTCCCCGTACTTGCGGTCGTTGAAATGGAAGCCGCCGAGCCGCCCCATGCGCTCGAGCAGCGACACGATCTGCTCGATGTTGACGCCGTGGGCGTGGTGACCGAGGTCGACGAGCACCCGTGCGCGGGGCCCGAGCTCCTGGCAGAGCGTCAGCGCCGACCCCCAGTCGGCGAGGTCCGTCGCGTAGAACGCAGGCTCGTAGAGCTTGTATTCGACGAGAAGCTCCATGCCGTCGGGCATCGCCGCGTAGACCGGCTGAAGCGAGGCCACAAGCCGTTCGCGCCGCGCCGAGAGCGAATCCTGGCCCGGGTAGTTGGTGCCGTCCGCGAGCCAGAGCGAGATCGAGTCGGATCCCGTCAGTCCTGCGATCTCGATGCACTCGAGCAGGTGATCGACCGCGGCCCGGCGCACGCTCGCGTCCGGGTTGCAGACACTGCCGAGCTTGTACTCGGGCTCCTGGAAGAGGTTCGGGTTGATCGCCCCGAGACGCAGTCCGAGCTCCGCGGCCGACTCGCGCAACCCGGCGAAATCGTCGACCAGGTCCCAGGGGATGTGAAGCGCGACGGAGGGCGCGACTCCGGTGTAGCGGTGGACCTGCGCCGCGTCCTCGATCTTCTCGAGCGCCGTCCGCGGTACGCCCGGCTGGGCGAAGACGGCGAACCTCGTCCCGGAGTTTCCGAACGCCCAGGACGGCGTCTCGACCTGCTGGGCGCGGAGCGCCGCCTCGATCGGCTCGATTGCCCCGCCGCGCGCCGCCACGCTCTCGACGAGGAGCTCGTAGCCCGTACTCACCGGACCGCCTCCCGCCCAACGAGGCCGGGGCTCACGACTCCGAGGAAGCGGTCGTAGAGCGCCTCCCACGGCGATCCGTCGGAATCCGGCTCGTAGACCGTCACCTCGGTCGAGGCCCGGACGAGCGCACGCATCTCGGAGAGCGAGGCCAGCGAACCGGAGGCATGGAGCTGGACGAGGATGTTGCCGAGCGCCGCCGCCTCCACTGGACCGGCGAGGACAGGACGCCTCGTGACGTCCGCGGTCAGGCGGCAGAGAAAGGCGTTCATCGCACCGCCGCCGATCACGTGGACGACCTCGACCGGCGCTCCGATCACGCGCTCGAGCTCCTCCAACACGAGCCTGTACTTGCAGGCGAGGCTCTCGAACACCGCGCGAACGAGGACCGAGCGCGCCTCCGGCGGCACCTGCCCGCACTCCGTACAGACGGCGCGGATGCGGGTGGGCATCCCGCCCGGAGCAAGCAGCTCCGGCACGTCCGGGTCGAAAAGCGGCCCTCCCTGCGGCGAGGCGCTCGCGAGCTCCACCAGCTCCGTGTAGCTCGGCGCCCCGCCTTCGGCCACCCACGCTCGCCGGCACTCCTGGACGAGCCAGAGGCCCATCACGTTCTTGAGCAGCCTGATCGTGCCGCCGAAGCCCCGCTCGTTGGTCAGGTTCGCGGCGCGCGCCTGCTCCGAGACCACCGGACGCTCGACCTCGACTCCGACGAGCGACCACGTCCCGCTCGAGATGTACGCCGCGTTGGCGCCGCCCTCGAACGGCACCGCAACGACCGCCGAGGCGGTGTCGTGCGAGGCGACCGCAAAGACAGGCGTCGCCGCCGGCAGCCCGCTGTCGGCGGCGATCCTCGGCAGCAGGCCGCCGACGGCCGAGCCCGGCTCGCGCACGGCCGGGAACAGCCCCCCGTCGATGCCGAGCCTCGAGATCAGCGCGTCGGACCACCGGCCGGTCTCCACCTCGAGCAGCTGGGTCGTGCTCGCGTTCGTCGCTTCCGCGCAGCGCTCGCCGGTCAGCCAGTAACCGAGCAGATCCGGGACGAGGAGCAGCGTCTCGGCGGACTGAAGGGCCACGCTCTGCTCGAGCGCGAGCAGCTGGAAGAGCGTGTTGAACGGTAGGAACTGGATGCCGGTCGCCTCGTAGATCTCCTCGGCAGGAACGCGGGCAAAGGCCTTCTCCATCGCCCGGGCACCGCGGCCGTCGCGATGGTGGAGCGGGTTCGCGAGGAGGGCACCGTCGCGGTCGAGTAGGCCGAAGTCGCAGCCCCACGAATCGATGCCGATGCTCGCCACGCGCTCGCCGGCGCCGTGGAGATCGCCGAGCGCCGCGCACAGCTCCCCGAAGAGCCCGAGTGCGTCCCAGTAGAGGCCGTCGGGCAGACGGACTGCCCGGTTCGGGAATCGTCGCGCCTCGGTCAACGCGAGCCGCTCGCCGTCGAAGCGGCCGACGACGGCGCGCCCGCTTTCGGCACCCAGATCGAATGCCACACGGGCGTCAGTCGTCACCGTGCGCTCCCGGAAAGGGAAACAAGTGAGCACGCCGGTCGTCCAAGAGAGGTGTAGCCCGGCTGGATCGACGAGATCGGTGATCGACGAGATCGGTCATCGGCGCCCCCTGCGGGCGGTTGGTGAAGATTGACACTAGCATCACGATCGATGATCGCTTATGATCGCACACCACCACATGGTGCATGACTTCACCAAAATCGACCATATGACTAGGCATGACCCCCACGAGTTGCCTCAGACCACTGCCGGAAAGGCATATGCACGGCCGGGACGCGGGGCCCGGCCCGCCCAAGCGGGGCGGCAGCGGTCGAGAGAGTTGGTCGTGGCACATCCGCTCCTCAACCTCTTCCAGAACGTCGAAAGGACTCGAGTGATGACTGGTTCCCTTAGAAAGCGAGTGCTGTCGGTAGGAACAGCTCTTGCACTGATCTGCGTCTTCGGTGCAACGATTGCCTCGGCAGCCGCTCCGCTGAAGACGGGCCTGAAGGTCTTCGTGATCCCGAAGAACCTCGGCAACTCGTACTTCACCACCTCGGACAGCGCCAAGTCGGGTGGCGCGATCGCCGCCCTGAACGCACTCAAGGAGTCGGGAACCGAGACGAGCGGCACCGCCGCCACGCCGGCTTCCCAGATCCCGGCGATCCAGGCCGCAATCACGAAGGGTGCGAACGTCCTGCTCGTGTCGGCGACCGACGCCTCGGCGCTCTGCCCGACGCTGAACTCGGCGATGCAGAAGGGAATCACGGTCGTCACGTACGACTCCGACGCCCCGGCCTGCCGCGACCTGTACATCAACCAGGCAACGCCCCAGGGGATCGGGGCCAGCGAGGTCGACCTGCTCGCGAACGAGATCGGTAAGTCCGGCCAGATCGCGATCGTCTCGGCAACCGCCTCGGCACCGAACCAGAACGCCTGGATCGGCTTCATGAAGACCGAGCTGAAGAAGTACCCGAAGCTCCAGCTCGTGAAGATCGTCTACGGCAACGACGACCCGACCACGGCGACGCAGGTCACCGAGGGTCTCCTCCAGCAGTACCCGAACCTCAAGGGGATCATCTCACCGACCACGGTCGGGATCGCCGCCGCCGCGGCAGTGCTCGACACCGCGAAGTACCGCGGGAAGATCCAGCTGACCGGGCTCGGCACGCCGAACTCGATGAAGAAGTACGTGAACGACGGAACGGTCAAGGCGTTCGAGCTGTGGAACCCGGCCGATCTCGGCTACCTCGCGGCCTACGCGGGTGTCGAGTACGCCTCGAAGGCGATCACGAACGCGAAGGGCCAGTCGTTCGTCGCCGGCAAGCTCGGCAAGTTCACCGTCGGCGCCGGCCACTCGATCCTGCTCGGCGCTCCGTTCGTCTTCAACAAGGCGAACATCTCGAAGTTCAACTTCTAGCTCCATCTGCTCGGGGCGCCGGTTGCGACCGGCGCCCCCGAGCGCCCTTCTTCAGCCTGAGTCTCGGCGGACGCCGGGGCGCTCCTCTAACCTCGACCTCCGAAGTTGTGGTGACCGACCGTGGCAGCTGACAACGACGCTGGAGCCCCGCCGGCCGGCCCGCCCGCGCCGGTTCCACTCCTCTCTCTCGACCATGCCACAAAGGCCTTCGGGGCGATCCGTGCCGTCGACGACGTGTCGATCGATCTGTACCCGGGCGAGGCGCACGCGCTCGTCGGCGAGAACGGCGCCGGCAAGTCGACGCTCGTGAAGATGTTCGCCGGCGTGCACGCGCCCGACAGTGGGCGGCTGCTGATCGACGGTGAAGAGGTCGCCCTGGGCGGCCCCGCGGATGCCCGCGACGCCGGGATTGCGGTCATCCTCCAGGAGCCGACGCTCTTCCCCGACCTCACCGTCCTCGAGAACATCTTCATCGGGCGCCAGCCGCTCCGCACCGGGCGTCGCATCGACTCCGACGAGATGCATGCGCAGGGGGAGCGGATCTTCGAGCAGCTCGGCGTCCGGCTCGATCTCGACCGGATCGCGCTCGGCCTCTCGATCGCCGAGCAGCAGCTCGTCGAGATCGCCAAGGCCCTCTCACTCGAGGCGAGGGTGGTCGTGATGGACGAGCCGACCGCCGCCCTCTCGGCCGTCGAGGTCGAACGCCTCTTCCGCGTCGCGGCAGCGTTGAAGGAGTCGGGTGTGGCCGTGCTCTTCATCTCGCACCGGCTCGAGGAGGTCTTCGAGCTCTGCCAGCGCGTGACCGTACTCCGCGATGGGCAGCTCGTGCTCACCCGCGAGCTCGCCGGCCTGACCGCCGACGACCTCGTCCGCGCGATGGTCGGACGCGACCTTCCCGAGCGCGAGACGACCGAGCGCGCCGCCGGAGGCACCGTGCTCGCAGTCGACCGGCTGTCGCGTGAAGGAGTCTTCCTCGACGTCAGCTTCCAGGTACGCGCCGGCGAGATCGTCGCGCTCGCAGGCCTCGTCGGGTCGGGGCGAAGCGAGGTTGCCCGGGCCGTCTTCGGCGTCGACTCCTACGACGCGGGCTCGGTCACGCTGTCGGGCCGCTCGCTTCGACGGGCGTCACCGACCCGAGCGATGGCCGCCGGGGTCGGCCTCGTGCCGGAGGACCGGCGGCAGCAGGGCCTCGTGATGAGCTCGTCGATCGCGCGCAACATCGCGCTCGCCTCGCTCCGGCGCCTGAGCAAGCTCGGGTTCATCGTCGGGACGACGGAGAACCGGTTCGGCGCCGACTGGGCGATCAAGCTCCAGATCCGATATGGCCGGCTCGCGAACCCGGTCAGCTCGCTCTCCGGCGGCAACCAGCAGAAGGTCGTCCTGGCGAAGTGGCTGAGCCGCCGGCCGACGCTCCTGATCGTCGACGAGCCGACGCGCGGGATCGACATCGGCACGAAGGCGGAGGTCCACCGGCTGCTCGACGAGCTCGCCGGCGAAGGCGTCGCGATCCTGATGATCTCCTCCGAGCTCCCCGAAGTCCTCCGGGTCGCCGACCGGATCCTCGTGATGCGCGAGGGCCGGCTCGTCAAGGAGTTCGACCACACCGAGGCCTCCGAGGAGAAGATCGTCGCTGCGGCCACCGGTCAGGCCGAGGCGGCCGCATGAGCGGCCGTCGGCTGGACGGAGACCCCCGATGAGCGTCGCCTTGGATCCCACGCCGAAGACGCCGCCGCTCCCGGCAGCCTCGCCGAACCGGCTCGTCGACCTGGTCTTCCGGGTCAGGGAGTTCGGGATCATCGCCGTCCTCCTGCTGCTCGTGATCGTGACGGCCGCGATCCAGCCGCGCTTCCTGAGCCTCTCGGAGCTCCAGTTCATCCTCCTCGACACGACCGTGTTCGCGCTGCTCGCGATCGGCGAGACGATGGTGGTGCTCACCCGCAACGTCGACCTCTCGGTCGGCTCGGTCCTCGGCCTTGCCGCCTACCTCTCGGCCAACCTGTTCCAGACGCATCCGGGCACCTCGATCGTGGTCGTATTCGCGGCGGGAGCGGGAATCGGGCTTGCCTGTGGCGTCGCGAACGGGCTGCTGACCACGGTCGGCCGGATTCCGAGTCTCGTCGTGACCCTCGCGAGCCTCTACATCATCCGCGGGATCGACACGTGGTACGTCGGCGGGGGCGAGGTCGTCTCGAGCTCGCTGCCGAACTCGTTCCTCAACATCCCCCACGCGACGATCGCCGGGATCCCGACCCTCGCGATCGTGGTCGCGCTCGCCGTCGCCGTCGCCGCCTACTACCTCCGCTCCTACCGGTCGGGCCGTGAGCTCTACGCGATCGGCTCGAACCCCGAGGCGGCCAGGCTCGCAGGAATCCGGATCGGATTGCGTGTGTTCACTGTGTTCGCGATCAGCGGCACCCTCGCCGGCATCGCCGGTGTCCTCTGGGCGGCCCGCTACGGCACGATCGACTCGACCGCCGGCACGGGATACGAGCTCACGGTGATCACGGCCGTCGTCGTCGGCGGCGTCGCGATCTTCGGCGGAAGCGGCAGCGTGATCGGAGCCGCACTCGGGGCCCTGCTCCTGAACACGATCAACTCCTCGCTCTACGTGCTCGGCATCTCGGCCTTCTGGGATCAGGCGATCGCCGGCGCGCTCCTGATCACCGCGATCACGATCGACCAACTGATCAAGTCCCAGCTCACGGTCGCGCTGAAACGGAGGTCCCGTCTTGGAGCCTGAGCCGGGCACCTCGCTCCCTCCGACGGACGTGACGCCGGGCCAGGGCGACCGCGCTCCGGGCGCCTTCGCCACCGGCGCGCGCTCGCTGATGCGCTGGGAGTCGGGTCTGCTGCTCGCCTCGCTGCTCGTGATCGCGCTCGGCATCGACGCCTCGAATCAGTTCCTGACGAGCGGGAACATCTTCTACCTCTCGATCTCGATCGGCGAGGTGGCGATCATGACCCTGCCGCTGACGTTCATCATCATCACGGGCGAGATCGACCTCTCCGTCGCCTCGATCCTCGGACTTTCGAGTGCCCTGCTCGGCTATCTCTGGAGCCACGGCTGGCCGATGGGCGCGATCATCCCGGTCGTGCTCCTGGTCGGGGTCGTCGCGGGCGCCTTCAACGGCTTCCTGGTCACGCGGGTCGGGCTCCCCTCGCTCGCGGTGACGATCGGCACGCTCACGCTCTACCGCGGGATCGCCGTGATCCTCCTCGGTCCGAACACGATCTCGAACTTCCCGTTCACGTACACGAAGATCGGCGTCGACCCGTTCCCGCACACCTCGTTCCTCTCCTATTCGGCGGCTATCTTCCTCGTACTCGCGGTCGTGTTCGGCGTCGTGCTCCACTTCACCCCGTTCGGGCGCTCCCTCTACGCGATCGGGTCGAACCGGGAGGCGGCGACGTACGCGGGGATCCGGGTGAAGCGGATCAAGATGGGGCTGTTCGTGCTTTCGGGCCTCGTCTGCTCGGCGGTGGGGATCCTCTACACCTTCCGACTCTCGACCGCCGTCCAGAACAACGGACTCGGCCTCGAGTTGACGGTGGTCGCGATCGTGCTCCTCGGCGGCGTCTCGATCTTCGGCGGCAAGGGCTCGATCATCGGAGTCGTGCTCGCGGTGTTCGTCCTCGCCGGCCTCCAGAACGCGCTCTTCCTGACGAACTTCCCGCAGAGCGCGCTCGGGATCATCCCCGGCATCCTCCTACTCGTCAGCGTGCTGGTGCCGAACGCCTCGGCGTTCGTCCACCGGGGCCGCGAGGCGTTGAGGCGGCGCCGGGTACGCGGCCGGATCGCCGCGGCCGCCCGCCAGACCTAGGTAGCGCTCCTACGCGCGGTGGCTCGAAACGCCGTGCGAGTCGAGCATCCGGACCGCCTCATGCGCGGGATCGGTCACGTAGGCGATGTCGACCTCGTCGACCGGGGCGACGACGGCGAGTCCGCGGTCGTCGAACTTCTGTGCGGTCGCGAGCAGCACCACCGTCTGGGCATGGGCGATCATCGCCCGCTTGACCTCGGCCTCGAGCGGATCGGCGTCGGTCAGGAATCCATCTCTCGTCACGCCCTTCACCGAGAAGACGACCCGGTCGACGAGGTAGCCGCGAAGCGCCCGGACGGTGTCGGGGCCGACGAAGGAGTGCGTGAGCGGGCGGAACGTGCCCCCGAGCGCGATCAGGTCGATGTTCGGTGCGTCGGCATTGCCAACGAGGTTCATCACCGGGAGCGAGCTCGTCAGCACCGTCGCGGTGACTCCGGCCTCGAGGATCGCCTGCGCCACGTAGAACCCGGTCGTCGAGGAGTCGACGAACAGGGTCTCGCTCGGCTCGAGCGTCGCCACGACCGCGCGGGCCAGCCGCTCTTTCTCGGCGACCTCCAGCCCGAGGCGATGCCGGAAGGAGTCCTCGTGAGCGGCGAGATCGGGGAGCACGGCACCGCCGTGCGTCCGCCGCGCGTGGCCTTCGCGGACGAGGATCGCGAGGTCCCGGCGCGCCGTCATCGGCGAAACACCGAACGACTGCTCGACGGAACCCACGGTGATGCTCCGACGCTCGCGAAGCAGCTCCAGGATCAGCCTACGCCGCTCTTCGGGGACGATCTGATCGCGGCCGAGCTCCGGGTCTGCGCTCATCTCGCCTCGAAGTGTCGCATCCACCAGCCCTGCGTGGTGAAACCGCAGCCGGGATCAGCGGCCGCCCGGATGACGCCACCCGAGCTCGGCGCCATCCTGAGATGAAGGAGGCCAACATGAACATCGTCCTCGTCATCGTCGTTTTCGCTCTCCTGCTGTCCGTGGTCGCGCTCGTCGGGATCTCGATCGTCGAGCTACGCCCGTTCGGCCGGCACCTCGGTCACCACCACACGCGAAAGGAAGGAGCACATGTCTGATTCGAAAGAGCAGTTCACAATCGACGAAGCCCGCCTCGCCGGAGAGCAGATCGGCATCGACTGGGCCGCCTCCCCGTTCGACGTCGAGCAGTTCCGCATGGGGATGAACGTCGAGCTGGAACACGGCCTCCACGACCTCCTCACGAACGTCAGCGACGACGACACGGAGATCACGGCGAAGATCGCACTGGCCCACCTGAACGAGTTCCCCGACTACTACACGCGTCTCGAACGGATGGAAGAAGAGGCAACGCGCGACTGGGCCCTCAAGGCGACGGGCCCCTGACGCCGGACAAGCCCGTCTAGGGCAGGGTCGGCCCGTAGATCCGGGCAGCCGCCACGCCTGCGATCAGGAAGAGCACAGCGGCGAGGTCAAACCACGAGGCGATGTCGGTCGAGACCTTGTGGTGGCCGATGCTCGAGCCGAGATCGCGATAGATGCTGTTCAGGCCGGTGGCGGTCGTGGCGTTGAACGACTGTCCGCCGCTCGCGCGCGCGAGGAGGGCGACCGAGCCCGGGTCGGGCGGAACCGGGAACTCCTGCATCACGAGTCCGTGGCCCTGGGTGATCACGCCGTGGCGTGTTCCGAGCGCAATGCCGTAGATGCGGATGCCCGCCTCCTTCGCGAGCTCGGCGGCCGCGGAGGCGGTGACGCTGCCGCGGTCCTGCGAGCCGTCGGACAAAAGCACGATCGCCGCCGGCAGAAACTCGCCCGGGATGTGGTGTACACCCGACGCTGCCAGGGCAGAGATCACCACGTTGATCGCCGCCTCGACGCCCTCGCCGAGCGCCGTCCCGCCCTCGGGCGTCAGCACCTTGAGCGCGCTCAGGATCTGGCTGTGGTCGGTGGTCGGCGGCACGTTGATCTGCACCTTGTCGGCGACCGTGACGAGCCCGATCTTGTCGCGTGCCGGCAGGGCCACCGTCAGCTCCTTCATCGCGTTGACCGCCGCGAAGATCCGCGCCGGAACGATGTCGGTGGCGGCCATCGAGCCGGAGGTGTCGGCGAGGAGGACGATCGTCGTGTCCTGGTCCGAGACCGTGGTCTCGACACGCGGTTGCGCGACCGCCGCCGCGCAGCACGCCAGCGCGAGTCCGAGCAGGATCAGCGGCGTTCGCCGGCGCCATTGCCAGCCGCGCGCCACGCGCACTCCCGCGAACGTCTCGAGGTTCGTGAATGCTGCCGTGTAGCGCGTCCGGCGGCGCCGGATGTAGGCCGCGAACAGGAAGAGCACCGGGATGAGCAGCAGCGCGAACAGGTACCCCGGGGCGCTGAAGCTGAAGTGGTGAAGGTTCAACTCAGCCCACGGGCTCGCACATCGCGCCGATCTGGACCTCTGCCTGGTAGGGCATCGATCGAAGCAGCGTCACGGTGCCCTGCACCCTGTTTCCGAGCCTGATCGCCTTGATCGACACGGCACTCGCGTACGCGAGGTCTGGCGGCCCGCCCGTCCGCGCGAAGGCGAGCGCGGTCCAGCTACCGACGAGCTTCTCGTTGCGCAGGCACCTCGCGGGTGTGCTCGGGACGAGGCCCTTGAGCGCGCCCGGGAAGAGCTCGACATTGATCGCGCGCAGGTCGAGCGGCGCGGCAGACGGCGTCCCCGGCAGCACGGTGGCCGAAAGGGTCGAGCGCTTGTTCTTCGGAGTCAGCGAGACACACCCGAGCACCGGCTGGAACCAGCTCAGCTTGGCGTCCTGCGAATCCGCGTGGAAGAGCAGCACGGAGCCTCCCTTGGCGTTGACCGCCGGGAAGCCCGACGCCGCGCCAAGGCCGCCGTCGTACCAGACGCGCACCGACTTCGAGCTCGCCCGGGCATCCGTGCCGCCGATCGTGAAGCCGTGCCGTGTCGGGCAGCCGAACAGGAACGTCGCCGGCTCGGTCGGCGGGACGACCACCCAGGGCCCGGTGACCGCCACGCAGTTCTTGACGCGCACGCACTCGTGTGTCGGCGCCGGCACGAGGTAGAACGGGCCCTTCGCGCTCGCGGTCGAGGCCGAGAAGGCGAAGGGGAGCACCAAGGCCGCGAGCAGTAGTCCGAGCTGGAAGCGAGCCGTGTGCATCATGCCACTCTGCCGAACCAGAAGCCGGAGACGACGATTCCTGCGAGGAAGAAGAGCAGCGCGACCGCTGTGATCGCCGCGCTCAGCTCGCTCGAGCGGCGGCCGGGGGTCGAGTAGGTATTCAGTCCGCCCCAGACCGGCGAGAGCTGCGCGGCCGACTGCGCGACGGAGACGCCGCTGAACGCGATCCCGCCGCTCCCCTTCGAGATCGCCGTGAGCGCCGTTCGCTGCACCGGCACCGGATAGGTCTGCTTCTGCCTCCCACCGACGCGGATCGGTTGGGTGACGGTGCCCGCCCGGGTTCCCATCGCGACCGTGTCGATCGGAACGCCGTTGACATGCGCGATCACGGTCGCATCGCCCGGCGTCGTCCCGGCCGCAGTCTGCTCGCCGTCCGAGAACAGGAGCACGGCACCGGGCCGGGCAAGCGCTCCGTGACGATTCTGCCCCGCGGCGGCGACCGCCTCCGCGACCGCGTGGCTGACCCCGTCTCCCACGGCCGTCGCCGAAAGGGGCGTCACCGAAGCCGGAAGCTTCGAGATCACCCTCGCCCGATTCAGGGTCGAGGGCACGACGAGGCGCACCTGGTTCCCGAAGGTCATCACCGCGACCCTGTAGTTCGACGGCAGCTCCTTCAGGAACTGGATCGCGATCGCCCGCGCCGCGCCGATCCGCGTCGGGGTCATGTCCTTCGAGGCCATCGAGCCGGAGACGTCGAAGGTGAGGACGATCGTCGGCGGGTCCCGCGTCTCGGTCGGCAGGATCCGCTCGGGCCGGGCGAACCCGACGAGCAGGCAGGCCATGGCGATCAGGAAGAGCACGATCGAGACATGCCGGAGCAGTCCGGGCGGGCGCCGGACGATGTTCGGCAGCAGAGCCGACTTCGACCAGGCTGCCGCGCGCCGTGCACGCCGGCGCTCGAGCACGGCGTAGCCGATCGCAGCGAGCGGAACCGCGAGCAGGGTGAACAGGAGCTCCGGCGCCGCGAAGCTCACCGGCGGTCGCTCCGGTTCAGGAAGCCGGCGAGCGGACGGAGCCAGTCCCCTTCGGTCGAAAGCGCGATGTGCGGCACCCCGACCGAGGAGAGCATGGTGACGAGCGCGCGCCGCTCCTCCTCCGCCGCCTCGGCGAACTGCTCGCGGAGGGCGGGGTTGCGGGTGTCGATGAGCAGCTGGCGGCCGGTCTCGGGGTCTTCGAGGCGTAGCTCGCCGATGTCGGCCAGCTCCTGCTCGCGCGGGTCGCGGATCTCGATTGCGAGCGTGCGGTGGCGCGCCGCCACCTGCAGCAGCTCGCTGCGCCACTCGGTCACGGGGCCGCGGAAGTCGGAGATGACGACCATGAGCGAACGCTGGAGCGCGAGGCTCCCGGCGAGCTTCAGCGCCTCCGCGAGGCTGCCGCTCCCCGACGGCGGATCCTGCATCGTTCGCAGGGCCACGATGAGGCCGCCACGGCCCTGCCGTGGCCTGCGAAAGCGCGGCTTGCCGGCGCCGAACACGACCACGCCGAGGCGGTTGCCGCGCCGTGTCGCCACGTGGCCGACGGCGATCGCGACCCCTTCCGCCACGTCCGTCTTTCGCCGGTCGGCGGTGCCGAACCGCATCGAAGCCGAGAGGTCGAGCACGATCCATGTGACGAGCTCACGCTCGGCAAGTTGGACGCGAACGTGCGCTTCGCCCGTGCGCGCCGTGACGTTCCAGTCCATCCGGCGCACATCGTCGCCCGGGGCATACAGCCTGACCTGGTGCAGCTCGGCCCCGATCCCGGGAAACGCCGAGCGGTAGTCGCCGGAGATCAGCCCGTCGACACGCCGCCCGATCGCGAGATCGAGCGCGCGGAGACTTGCGGGCGCGAGCGGCCCCGGGCCGGGCTCGGCCGGTGTCCGCACGCGGCCGAGGACATCGGTGATGCTCGGGCTCACTCCGCCCCGTCCCCGGCTCGCTCGTTACCGCAGCAACGGCGCTGCCACCGCTCGAGCGGGTCGAGAGATCGGCCGGTCGACTCCTTCCGAGCAGACATTCGGGTTCTCCTCCAGGTCGTCACGTGAGGCGGTTGCCGGCGGCCCGGCCCCTGGGGGATGACAGTGATCGGGACGACCCAACCGTGCTCCGTGCCAGGTCGCCGTCCTCTCGGCCGCCGCGCGTGAAAGCAATCACTGATCCGTTACGAGCTCGCCTCGCGGTCGCACTGCCTCATGGTCGCACTGCCTCATGGGTCGCACTGCAGGGAAGGGAAGATGCTGATGACGGTTCATCCTGCTTGCGGCCAGCATCAAGCGTTCATCCAGTTCCAAAACACGCTAACACACTGCCTGCAAACCTGCGGCAGAGCCGGTCCGAGGCGGATCAAGGGGTGTACACTCGTTCGTATCAGCCCGATGCGAGCATATTTCGAGCGAGCAATTCGGTGCTGCCACTGATGCGCAGGCAGATCGAGGACAGATCGCTGTTTTTGGTGTCCCGGTTCTCCGGGTCGGCTGCTGCACGGATTTTCCGGGTCGGGCCGCTCGTCGTGGTGGCCTCGCTTGCCGTTGCGGCCGCGTCGTCGGCCTCCGTTGCCCAGCAGGCCGCGAACGGCCTGCCGAACTCGTGTCCGTCCGCCACGCTCATCCGGCAGACGCTCAACCTGAAGGTGACGACTGTGACCTCGAAGACCGAGGTGACCGAGTACCCCTACGGCTCCGCGAAGCTCCCCGTCGCCAAGCCGCCCCGCCTCGTCGAGACCTGCACGTACTCGGCGAGCGGCGAGTTCGGCGCCCGCAGCGGGATCGTGCCGGTCACGATCTCCTTTGCCGAGCTGGTCTCGAAGAGCGACTTCGTGATGTCCCGCAACGACGCCAACCAGAGCATCAAGGCGATCGTGGTCAAGAACCTCGGTGACCAGGCATGGCTCGAGAAGCCGCCGAAGTTCGATCCGCGGGCCGGAAGCAGCCTCTTCGTCCTCACCGGCACGACGGACATCGTGATCACCGCCCCGCCGGCGGCCACGATCAAGCAGGTCGAGTCGCTGGGCCACAAGCTCGTCGCGAAGGTTCACGGCAACACCTAACCCGCTCCGGGGCGCTAGTCGCCCCTGAGGGTCACATCGCCGGTCAGCGAGACCCGGCACTTCTCGACCGGCTGCTCGTAGTAGTTCGCCGGCAGGTGCTCCGTGAGGATCTCGAACGTCTTCGCCGTCGAGACTCTCGCCTTCGCGTAGCTGACCTTGAACGAGTCGTCCGACGGCGTCGGCTCGATCACGGCCGAGAAGAAGCTGAAGAAGATCGCCGCGATCTGGCCCTCGAGCACGCGCGGCTTCCAGTAGACGAAGAGGACGTAGCCGGGCTTGCCGCCCGGGCGCATATGGATGCGGCACGCGGTCGGGTGCACCGCGGCGGTGGCGCCGAGGGAGGCGAGCGACGACGGGATGTTCGTCTTGGCGAGTCCCGTGAGCGCCGTCTGCAGGTCGGCGCGCTGAGATTCGGTGAAGCCGCCGGCGTCGAGCTTCTGCCCGCCGCCGCAAGCTGCCAGGAGCAACGCGAGGGGCAGGAGCAGCGTCAGGCGGTTCAGGCTTCTTGCCGTCAGGTGAGCGTGAAGGTGAGGTGCTGCGCACGCGGCCCGAACGGCACGGCAATGACGGAACCGGTCAGGCCGCTGTAGATCCCGGTGCCGCCGGTGATGGCGAGCTCGAAGGTGTTGCCGTCGAAGGTGAGGGCGCCCGTGCCGGTCAGGGTGCCGCCGTTCAGCTGGAACGACGCATCGCAGAAGGCGTTCTTCGCGAACTCGTACTGGCAGGAGTAGAGCGCCGAACCCGTCGTCGCCGCGAGCTTCGAGTTCGCGTAGAGCTTGAAGCTGAAGAAGGCCTCGTCGCCGGGGAACGGCCCGCCGCTGTTCTCCCTGGCGCTCGCAGCGTCGGTCGCTTTGTTCGCGAGCGCGCTGTTCGCTGCGCCGCGGGCCTCGTCATCGTTGTTGTTGATGAACGTCTCCTTGTCGGGAGTCGAGTAGGCGCTGACGAGCTGCTTCTTCTTGACCGGCGTCGTGAGCGCGACGACGATCTTCTGCGACTGAAGCATCGGCACGACCCGTGTGACGGGCTGCGGCTGGGTCTTGACCCCGAGCGTCGCGACCTGAATCGACCCTCCCACCGACCGGTAGGCATTCGTGCCGCCGACGACCGAGAGGCCGAACTTCGTGTCGTTGAAGTTGAACGCGCCCTTGGCGGCGACCTCGCCGTTTGCGAACCGCAATGCGGCGTCGCAGAGCTGGTTCAGGTCGAAGTTGTACTGGCAGACCTCGATCGCCGTCCCGACCTTGTGCTTGTGCGCCGCATCCGAGAAGAGCGCCAGGGCGATCTCGCCTTCGTCACCGGCAAACGGGCCGTAGATGCGCTCGTTCGTGGGCGGGATCACCGAGGAGCCGGAGTAGTTGCCGAAGGGATTGCGGCCCTCTCCCCGCGAACGGTCATCGGCGTTGTTGACGTACGCCGTGCGGGTGACGCCGGCATAGAGGACGAGCTGGCGGGTCTTCACGGCCCTCGCCGCACCCGCGCCTGCGACGGCCACGATCGAGAGCAGCCCTGCCACGGCGAGCACGAGCAGCGGCAGCCGGAAGCCGAACGTGCGGCGCGCGATGGGTGTGGTCACGAGACTCATGTGAACTGGAAGCTCAGCCGCTGAGCGTGGTTGGCGCTCGGTGTCTCGTCGAGGACGCCCTTCAGATCCTGGTAGCGGCCCGTGCCTCCGGTGACCGACAGCGCGAACTTCGTGGCGTTGAAGTTGAACTGCCCGGCCGCGATCAGCGAGTCGCCGCCCTTCAAATGGAACGTCGCGTCGCAGAAGGCGTTCTTGCCGAAGTTGTACTGGCAGGTGAAGATCGCCGACCCGATCCGCGTCTTCAGGTTCGACGCGGAGTAGAGATCGAACTTGAACAGCGCTTCGTCGCCGGGAAACGGTCCGGCCGCTGCCTTGTCCGACGAGGGCGCGACGTCGTTGAACTTGCCGAACGGGTTGTTCCCCTTGCCACGCGCGCGATCGTCCGCGTTGTTCACGAACTGCTCTTCCTGCGCAAGCGAGTAGATGGTCAGCTTCTGCCCGGCGCTCGCGGCGGCTGCGCCCCGGACGACGACGAAGGCGACGAGCGCGAGGGCCGTCATCGAGACGAGCAACCCGAGCTGCTTCGCAGACGTGGCGCGATGCGAAACAGCCGTCGCTTGCCTCATTCCCAACTCCTTCCGTGGTTGCCCGCTCATCCGATCAGAGCCGCCGCCGTCCTGGCCCGGCGAGGTCGGAGACAGAACCAACTGCGTTGATCGGCACCGCCACTCAAGAGATAGCAGGCCCTGCCACGGTGCCGTCGGTGAACGCGGCCAAGGGCTTCGGATGGAGGTTTGGGCGACGGAGGACAAGCATTTCGCGTTTGCTTGCTCGGGGAAGCGGTGACCGCCGGACGCCGACCAGCTCTGCGCCCTTCGCATCGAGAGATTAGACGACTACGAGAGCGATAAGCTGGCGCCTATCCGCGAGGCGCTTTAGCCTGCGGGAGTCGTGCCGGCGTAGAGCCGCGAACTCTGGGGGGTGCCCGACAGTGCCGGACGTCGAAGATCCGAAGAGGCCCGCCCCGGGCCATGGGCTCGAGCGCAAGTGGTGGACGCTGATCGCCGTCTGCGGCTCGTCGTTCATGCTGCTCGTCGACATCACGATCGTGCAGGTCGCCCTGCCGACGATCCAGCGGGATCTGCACGCGAGCTTCGCCGACCTGCAGTGGGTGATCGACGCCTACGCGATCACCCTCGCGGCGCTCTTGCTCACGAGCGGCGCGCTCTCCGACCGCTTCGGACGCAAGCGCGTCTTCATCGTCGGGATCGCGATCTTCACGCTCGCCTCGCTCCTCTGCGGGCTGGCGCCGAGCGCAGCATGGCTGAACCTGGCACGGGCGCTCCAGGGCGTGGGAGCCTCGGCGATGTTCGCCACCGGCCTCGCGCTGATCGCCCAGGAGTTCAGCGGGCGCGAGCGCGGAAGCGCGATCGCGGTGTGGGGCTCGACCGTCGGGGGCGCCGTGGCGATCGGGCCGCTGCTCGGCGGACTCCTCACCGAGGGGCTCGGCTGGCAGTGGATCTTCTTCGTCAACCTCCCGATCGGCTGCGCCGTCCTTGCGATTGCCGCGCTCCGCATGACGAACGTCCGCGACCCGGAAGCGAGGCGGCTCGACTTCGGCGGCTTCATCACCTTCTCGGTCTCGCTCTTCCTCCTGATCTTCGCCCTCCTGCGCGGGAACGACGAGGGCTGGTCGAGCCCGACGATCGTCGGCGCGCTCGTCGCGGCTGCCGTGCTGATGGTCACCTTCGTCGTGATCGAGGCGCGCCAGCGGACGCCGATGCTCGACCTGAGCCTCTTCGGCAGACGCGCCTTCAGCGGCGTTTCGGTCACGACCTTCGCACTCGGCGGCGGGATGTTCGCGATGTTCCCCTACATCACGCTCTACTTCCAGAACCTGCTCGGCTACTCCCCGCTGCAAGGCGGCCTGCGCGTCCTGCCTGCGACGCTGCTCATCTTCATCGTCCCGCTCGCCGTGCGAACACGGGTCGTGCGCCTGCCGGCGGGAGGCGTGCTCGGCGTCGGCATGGCCCTGATCGCGGGCGGACTGTTCGCGATGCGCGGACTCACCGTCACCTCCGGCTGGACGAGCTTTTTGCCCGGGATGCTCCTGACCGGCGTCGGGATCGGTCTTGCGAATCCGGCGGTCGCGACGATCGCGCTCGGTGTCGTCCCACCCGCCCGCAGCGGGATGGCCTCCGGGATCAACAACACCTTTCGGCTCGGGGGCCTCGCGACCGGGGTCGCCGCGCTCGGCGCCGTCTTCCAGCACGTCGTCCAGACGAAGATCGACGTGCTGCTGCCGCCCTCGCTCCACGGCACCGCCGCCGCCGTGACCTCCGGCGGGCCACGGGCCGCTGCACTCCTCGCACCCGCCGGCGACCGGGTTCAGGTCGCGGCCGCAGGACGCGTCGCCTACGTGGCCGGGATGAACGACATCCTGCTCGTCGCCGCGGTCACCGTCGTGATCGGGGCGTTCAGCGCGTTCGCATTCGTGCGGGCTCGCGATCTCGCCCAGGCAGCACCTCCGGGCCGGCCGGCGGCCGCCCGCGCCGGCTCCTGATTCCCCCTCGCCTGCGACCGTCGGTATGCGAGGATCGCCGCATGCAGTCGAGCCTCGAGATCGCCCAGGCGGCGACGCTGCGACCGATCGGCGAGCTCGCCGCCGAGCTCGGCCTCCTGCCCGCCGAGGTCGAGGCGTACGGCCGCGCCAAGGCCAAGGTCGAGCTCTCCGTCCTCGACCGGCTCGCCGCTTCGCCCGACGGCAAGCTGGTCGCGGTCACCGCAGTGACTCCGACACCCAAGGGCGAGGGCAAGACGACGACGTCGGTGGCGCTGACCCAGGGACTCGCCCGGATCGGGCGGCGCCCGGTGCTCTGCCTACGAGAGGCCTCGCTCGGGCCGGTGTTCGGCGTCAAGGGAGGAGCTGCCGGAGGGGGCTACTCCCAGGTCGTGCCGATGGAGGAGTTGAACCTCCACTTCACGGGCGACCTGCACGCGATCACCTCGGCCAACAACCTGCTCGCGGCGATGATCGACGCGCACCTGCTGCACGGCAACGAGGCCGGGATCGATCCGCTCGCGATCACGTGGCGGCGCTGCCTCGACATGAACGACCGCGCGCTCCGCGACACGGTGATCGGGCTCGGCGGCAAGGTGAACGGCTACGCGCGGCAGACCGGCTTCGACATCACCGCGGCCTCCGAGACGATGGCGATCGTTGCGATGTCGCGCGACCTCGCCGACCTCCGGCGTCGCCTCGGGGCGATTACGGTCGCCGAGACCCGGGAGGGCGAGCCGGTGAGCGCCGAGCGGATCCGCGCCGCAGGAGCGATGGCGGTGATCCTCAAGGATGCGCTGAAGCCGAACCTCGTCCAGACACTCGAGGGGCAGCCGGCCTTCGTCCACTGCGGCCCGTTCGCGAACATCGCCCACGGGAACAGCTCGCTCGTCGCAACCCGGATGGCGCTGAAGCTCGGCGAGTTCACGATCACCGAGGGCGGCTTCGCCTCCGACATGGGGATGGAGAAGCTGTTCGACATCGTCTGCCGGCTCGGCGGCCTGAAACCGAGCGCCGTCGTCCTCGTCGCAACCGTTCAGGCGCTGCGGCATCACGGCGGAGGCGACCTCGAGCGGGGCGCTGAGAACCTCGCTCGGCACATCGGGATCGCGAGAGAGTTCGGGGTCGCCCCGGTCGTCGCGGTCAACCGCTTCCCGAGCGACAGCGACGACGAGCTCGCGACGGTGCGGCGGCTCGCGCAGGAGCTCGGCGCGCACGGGGCCGAGATCAGCGAAGGCTTCGCGAGGGGCGGCGCCGGGGCCGAGGCCCTCGCCCGGGCGGTCGAGCTCGCAACCGAAGAAGCGACGGCCTTCGCACCGGTGTACGAGCTCGACCGGCCGATCGAGGAGAAGATCGAGGCGATCGCCCGGCGGATCTACGGCGCCGACGGCGTCGACTTCACCCCGCTCGCGCGCCAGCGCGTCGAGCGGCTCACGGCAGCCGGGCTCGGCGGACTCCCGATCTGCATGGCCAAGACCCACCTCTCGCTGTCGGACGACCCGGCGAAGCTCAACGCACCGACGGGCTTCAGGATCACCGTCCGCGACCTGCGCCCCTACACGGGGGCCGGCTGGCTGCTCGCGCTCTGCGGCGACATGCAGACGATGCCGGGACTCGGCCCCCATCCGGCCGCCTTCGACATCGACATCGATGCCGACGGCCGGACGGTCGGCCTGTTCTAGATGAGTAGTTCCACGATCCCGCGTGTCCGGCTGCGCGATCTGGACAGCCTGGGCCGCTCCGGCCTCATGGAAGCCGATAAGACCGGCTCCCGTGAGGCCTGCGCTTCACCGCGGCGGCACCTCACCGGTACGTCATGTATCGCTGAGGCACCGCCGCAGCGCCCCAGACCGCCCAGCTCGCGCCCCGAAGCAGACGATCTCGTGGAACTACTCATCTAGCGCGGGGAAGAAAACTCACCCGGCGGGCGTCTTGCTTGCATGGCACCCGTGTGGGATGGTCCGCGGCGATGAGCCGGATCGAAGCCGCGCAGCCGGGGGAGGGCGGCGCTGCTGCGCCGGTCGAGCGGGCATTCCTGATCGCGGACGTGCGCGGCTACACGCGCTTCACGCGAGAGCACGGCGATGCCGAGTCGGCGCGGCTCGTGATCCGGTTCGCCGACCTCGCCCGCGATGCGATGGCGGCGCGCGGCGGCCGGGTGATCGAGCTCCGCGGCGACGAGGCCCTCGCCGTGTTCACCTCTCCGGTGCAGGCCGTACGGGCCGCGATCGAGCTGCTCGCAGCCTGCGCCGAGGAGGAGGCCGCCGATCCGACGCTCCCGCTCCATGTCGGGGTCGGGATCGACGCCGGAGAGGCGATCCCGGTCGAGGACGGGTTCAGGGGCTCACCGCTGAACGCGGCCGCGAGGCTCTGCTCCGTCGCTGCGGCGGGCCAGATCATGATCACCGCGGCCGTCGCCATGCGTGCCGGCATGGTCGAGGACGCGCGCTTCGAGAGCCGGGGGCTTGTCGAGTTGAAGGGGTTCGAGCCGGGACTCGAGGTCGTCGAGGTCGTTCCCGGGAAGCCCGGCAGCGTGCTTGCCCCGCGCGAGGCGAAGCCCGCACCGATCGAGCTCGAGCCCAAGGCGCCCGTAACCGGGCGCACGGTGGAGCTGAGCTGGCTCCGCGGCACCTGGCGACACGCACGCCGGGGAAACGGACGGATCGTCTTCGTCTCCGGGGCGGCGCAGATGGGCAAGTCGGCGCTCGCGGCAGAGCTCTCGTCGCTCGTCGTCACCGACGGCGCGAGCGTGACCTACACGGGCGCTGGTGGAGTGGCGGCGGCGCGCGCCGTCACCGCCCTCGACGAAGCGGGCCGCGACGGGCGCCCCGCGCTCGTCGTGCTCGACGACCTCGATCTCACCGCCGAGGCCGTGGGGCCGGCACTCGAGAGACACTGGGAGCGAATCGAGGCGGAGCCGACGCTCGTCATCGGCCTCGTCCGCGACCCCGACGCGACCCCGATGCTCGCGCGCCTGATCTCTCGTGCCGACGCCCGCGGCGACGGCCACCGCCGCCTCGGGCCGCTCGATTCCGCAAGCATCCGCGAGATCGCGGCGCTCTATGCCGGTGAGGACGTCGCCGACGTGCCGCTCGAGTCGATCGCCCGTGGGTCGGCCGGAGTGGCCGGCCGGGTCCACGAGCTGATGAGCGTCTGGGCCGAGCAGGAGGCGACGAGGCGCCTCGCCGCGGCGGGCGAATGGCTCGCGACCGAGCGCCGCGAACGGCGGGCCGACCTCGAGTTCGCCAACAACGTGATCGGGCTCAAGCTCGCCCGGCTGTACGGAGACGGCGGCGCGCCAACCGTGGAGGCGGTCACCGAGTGCCCGTACAAGGGCCTCGCCTCGTTCGGAGCCGACGACGCACGCCTCTTCTTCGGACGTGAACGCCTCGTCGGCGAGCTCGCCGCGCGCACGGTCGGGTCGGGCCTCCTCGCGGTGGTGGGCGCGTCCGGGAGTGGAAAGTCGTCGCTGATCGCCGCGGGCCTCCTGCCGTCGCTGCGCGAAGGCCTGCTCCCGGGGAGCAAGCGCTGGCACTCGGTCGCGATGCGCCCCGGGCCCCACCCGCTCGAGGCGTTCGCGGCACTCCGGCTCGAGAGCGCCGACCCGACCGAACGGCTCGTACTCGTGGTCGATCAGTTCGAGGAGCTCTTCACGATGTGCACGGACGAGGACGAGCGAGCGCTCTTTGCCGACCGGATCGCCGGGCTCGCGGCCGATCCCGAGCGCGCCGTCGTCGTCGTCGGCCTCCGCGGCGACTACTACGACCGCTGCGCCGCCTATCCCGCGCTCGCCGCGCTCCTCGCCGCCAACCAGGTCCTCGTCGGCCCGATGGCGCTCGACGAGCTCCGCCGTGCGGTCGAGCTGCCGGCGCGCCGCGCGGGGGTCAGGGTCGAGGCGGCGCTTGTCGAGCGCATCGTCTCGGAGCTCGGCCACGAGGCCGGCGGGCTCCCTCTGCTCTCGACCGCCCTCGTCGAGCTCTGGTTCGCCCAGAGCGACGGCTGGCTCCGGCTGGAGGCACACGAGAGCCTCGGAGGCGTGCGCGGAGCCGTTGCGCGCCTCGCCGAGAGCTCCTTCGAACAGCTTTCGGGCGACCAGCAGGAGGCCGCGCGCCGCCTGTTCCTCCGGCTCGTGCAGACCGGCGAGGAGGGCACGCTCGCCCGCAGGCGGGTGCCGCAGACCGAGCTCGACCTCGGCCGCGACCCCGAGCTCGCCACGGTCGTCGCAACGCTGACGGCGGATCGCCTCCTGACGGCGCACGACGGGGCCGTCGAGGTCGCTCACGAGGCCGTCCTGCGCGAGTGGCCGCGCCTCCAGACCTGGCTCTCGGAGGACGCCCAGGGCCGCGAGCTCCGCGAGCATCTCACCGAGAGCGCCCGCCGCTGGGAGGAGCAGAGCCGTGACGCGGCTGATCTCTACCGGGGCGCGCGCCTGTCGGCGACGCGCGACTGGGCGGCGACCCACCTTCGCGAGCTCAACGCCCTCGAGCGGGAGTTCCTTGCGGAAAGCACCGCCGAAAGCGACCACGAGCTGACGAGGCAGCGACGGACGAACCGCCGACTGAAGGGCCTGCTTGCGGGCGTCGGAGTGCTACTCGTCCTGTCGATCGGGGCCGGCGCGATCGCACTCGTCTCGCGATCGACGGCCCAGCACGAGGCGACGGTCGCGCTCGGCCGCCAGCTCGGTGCGGAGGCCGTCTCGGAGCCGCAGATCGTCCGGGCGATGCTGCTCGCGCGCGAGTCGCTCCGCCTCGATCAGTCGCCACAGACAGAAGGGACGCTGCTTGCGACCCTGCTTCGCAGCCCGCCGCTGACCGGAAGCTTCACCCTGCCCCAGACCGATCGCCCGCAAGACGTCCGGGTGTCGCCCGACGGGCGCGAGATCGCCGTCGTGACGAACAACAACCGCATGTACCTGTTCGACACCCGCACGCACAAGCAGCTCCGTGCGTTGCCGCTCGCGAACTTCGACTACGACTACGTCCCCGGCACTCACGACCTCTTCGCCGGCGGGACGGGCTCGCTCCCGTTTCTGCTCGTCGACCCGAGCACCGGCCGGACGATTCGCACGTTCGGGCTCAGCCAACTCTGGGAGAACACCCTCTCGACGCCGTTCGAGCCGCTCGTGGTCACTCCCGACGGCCGCCGTGCAATCCTCTTCTGGGCGGTCGAGAACCCCGACTCGACCGTCGGGACGAGCTACGCAGAGGTCTGGTCGATCCGCCGCGGCGGGCCCTCGCGCCTCGTCCCGCTCCATGTGAAAGGCGTACTGGCGGCGACCGCGCTTCCGGACGGGAGGCTCGCCGTCGTCAGTAACGGGGCGATCACGTTCTGGAATGCGGCCACGATGAAGCGGATCGCGTCGCTGCCGGGCCCGCATCTCTCAGGGGTGAACGCCCACGGCGTGCTCAGCCCTGACGGGCGCATCTTCGCCTACGGCCTCCCGGACGGAACCGTCCACTTCTACGGCGTCGCGACCGGCCGGACGATCGCCGGCCAGGGCGCCCACACGGCCGAGGTCGAATCGGTGACCTTCTCGCCCGACTCGCGGCTTGCCGTGAGCACGAGCGACGATCGGACCGCGATCGTCTGGAACGTGAGAACGGGCGCGCTCGTCGAACGCCTCGTGGGGCACGGCGCCCGTGTCCTCTCCGCGGCGTTCTCAGGGGATGGCAAGACGGTGTACTCGGTCAGTCTCGACGGCACCGTGCTCCAGTGGGATCTCGGCGACAGCCGGCGTTTTGGCGATCCGGTCCAGTTCGGGCCGACCGAGAACGGCATCGGCGACTCGTCCGCCGATCCGGTCCCCCGGACGCCGATCCTCGCGACGTCGGCCGACAGCCGGACGTTCGCAGTCCGTTCGGGCTCCGCCGCGGTCGCGGTCTACTCCACGGATTCGCTGCAACGCCTCCGGACGATCCACGTCCCTGGTGGCAGCCCGGTCTGGGCTGCGGCCTGGGCCGGTCCGAACCTCGTTCTCGGCACCGACTCGGGCGCGGTCGAGGAGTGGTCCGTGTCGGGAGCTCCCGCGCTCACGCATCGTCTGGCGGGGCTTCCGGTGGGTCGGTACCGACCGATTCGCGGCCTCGCCACGGCCGACGGCGGACACCTCGTCGCCGCGATCGATGGTTACGTGGGCCCGCGCCCCAGGGCCGGGGGCCCGATGGCGCACCTCGGCCGGCTCGTCATCTGGCGCGACGGGAAGATCGTGGGCACGCCGCTCGCGCTCCACGGGTTCGCAGACAGCATCGCCTTCTCGCCCGACGGGTCGATGCTCGCCCTGGCCACCGACGACGGCCGCGTGCTCGTGATCGATCCCCGCACGGGCCGGGCCGAGCGCACGATCCCGGTCGTATCCGCGTTCAATGCCGTCGTCGCGTTCAGCCCGGACGGCACGCTTGCGGTCGGCTCCTGGTCGGGAATCGTCCAGCTTCGCAACGCGACGACCGGTGCCCAGATCGGCCACAACGTCGAGGTGGCGCAGTGGCCCGTCGACACGATCGCGTTCGACCCGACCGGCAACCTGTTTGCGACCTCCGTCGGTCCGGGCGGCGCGGCGGCGAGGATCTGGTCGACCTCGACGCTCCAGCAGTTCGGCTCGGATCTCGAGGGGAGCGGGCTCGACCAGAACATGGCCTTCACTCCCGACGGGCGCTACCTGCTCGTCGTCACCGACGACGGAACGGTCACCCGGTGGCCCGTGAGCGTCGCCGCGTGGGAGCAGCATGCTTGTGCCGTCGCGGGCCGGAACTTCAGCCGCGAGGAGTGGTCGCGCTACGTCGGGAACCGCCCCTACGCGAACGTCTGCGGCTGACCGGAGGCGACTGCACGATCGGCATACTCAGGCGCCTTGAGGCTGCACCGGCCGGGCCGCCGTGATAAACGAGAGGTCCATGTCCGGCCCCGCCTTCACGCCAGGTGCGATCGACCTCGAAGCTCGCGCCGCCGTGCTCGCCCATGACCTGACCGACGGCCTGAAGCCGCTCGCTCGGGTCGCCTACAACTACCGCTGGAGCTGGACACGCGAGGGCGAGGACGTGTTCCGCGACATCCACGCGCACCGCTGGGAGCTCTCGGGCGGGAACCCCGTCAGGTTCCTCGGCGATCTCTGGCCTTCGACCCAGGCCGCGGCCGAGAACGACCCCGGACTGCTCGAGCGCATCGACGCGCTCGCGGCCAAGGTCGCAGCCGATCTCGACGCGCCGGTGCGGCGACGGTCCGGGCTCGACGGCCCGGTCGTCTTCATGTGCGCCGAGTTCGGCTTCCACGAGTCGATGCCGATCTACTCGGGCGGCCTCGGCGTGCTCGCCGGCGACATCCTCAAGGAGGCGAGCGACCAGGCGCTCGACATGATCGGGATCGGACTCCTGTATCGGCGCGGGTACTTCCGCCAGCGGCTCGACATCACCGGCCGGCAGCAGGAGTACTGGCTCGACGCCGACCCTCACAGCCTGCCCATGGCGCGGGTGACGACCGCCGAGGGCAGCCCGCTCCTGCTCGAAGTGCCGTTGTTCGGAGGCTCGATCAGGTTCCAGGTCTGGCGGGTCGACGTCGGACGCATTCCGCTCCTGCTGCTCGACGCGGAGCTCCCGTCCAACGACGCCGTGCAGCGGTGGACCTCGGCGCGGCTCTACGAGGGCAACCGCGCCGTGCGGCTCGCGCAGTACGGGCTCCTCGGAATCGGCGGCGCGCGCGTGCTCCAGGCGCTCGGGATCGACCCCGCCGTCATCCATCTCAACGAGGGACATCCGGCGCTCGCGGCGCTCGAGCTCGCCGCGGCGGCGATCGAGCGCGGCACGCCGCGTGAGGAGGCTTTCGAGCAAGTCAGGCAGAAGTTCGTCTTCACGACGCACACGCCGGTCGCCGCCGGGAACGAGACCTACGCACCGGAGGAGTTCCTGCCCGCCTACGCCGATCTGCGCGAGCGGCTCGGACTCGACGAGGGCGCCTTCCTCGACCTCTGCCGCGGCGTGCCCGGCGAGACCGACCGGCCGGGGATGACGCCGCTCGCGATCAGGATGAGCCGGCGCCGCAACGGGGTGAGTCGGCTGCACGGCGAAGTCTCGCGCCAGATGTGGAAGCCGCTCTTCCCGGAGTCGGTCGAGCCGCCGATCACGCACGTCACGAACGGCGCGCACGTGCCGACATTCATCTCCGCGCCCATCCGACGGCTGCTCGAGCGGCACCTGGGCGATGCCTGGCTGCGCGACCCGGACGGCACCTCGAACTGGGAGGGCCTTCGGGAGATCCCGAATGCCGAGCTCTGGGCGGCTCGCTGCGAAGCGCGCCGCCTGCTCGTCGACTATCTCCGTGAGAAGTGCGCGCAGGACAGCCTGTTGCGCGGCGAACAGCTCGGATACGTGCGGCGGATCGAGATGAGCCTCGATCCGGACGCGCTCACGATCGGCTTCGCCCGGCGACTCGCCACCTACAAGCGCTTCCACCTCCTGAACTACGACCCCGAGCGCGCCCGCAGGATCTTCGCCGGCGACCACCCGGCCCAGCTCGTGATCGCAGGCAAGGCGCATCCGAACGACGAACCCGGCAAGGACGCGCTCCAGCGCTTCTACGACTTCGAGCACGCCGACGCGAAGGTGGCCGGGCGCGTCGTGATCGTCGAGGACTACGACATCGGCATCGCACGCCATCTCGTGTCCGGCTGCGACCTCTGGCTCAACCTGCCACGCAAACCGATGGAGGCGAGCGGGACAAGCGGGATGAAGGCGACGTTCAACGGCGCGATCCAGCTGAGCGTCCTCGACGGCTGGTGGGCCGAGGGCTACGACGGAACGAACGGCTGGGCCATCCCGGGCGACGGCGACGAGGACGCCGACACGATCGACGCCCGCGACGCCGAGCTCTTCTACGACATCCTCGAGCACGAGGTGATTCCGCTGTTCGCCGAGCGCGACGACGCCGGGGTTCCGCAGCGCTGGTGCGACCTGATCAAGGAGGCGCTCGCGACCCTCGCTCCGCAGTTCAGCGCGACGCGCATGGTCAACGACTACGTCGAGCGGATCTACCACGCCTGATCCAGTCCTCGGCCTCTCGGGCTAGTCTTGCGGCGTGGCGAGGACCTTCGCGATGGTTCTGGCAGGCGGGGAGGGGAAGCGCCTCTGGCCGCTCACGATCGACCGGGCCAAGCCTGCAGTTCCGTTCGGCGGGAGCTACCGGCTGATCGACTTCGCGCTCTCCAATCTCGTGAACGGCGGCTACATGCGGATCGCCGTCCTCACGCAGTACAAGAGCCACAGCCTCGACCGGCATGTCGCGAGCACCTGGCAGCTTTCGACGCTCTTCGGCAACTACATCGCGCCGGTGCCGGCCCAGATGCGCCGCGGCCCGCACTGGTTCGCGGGCTCGGCCGATGCGATCTACCAGAACCTGAACCTGATCCAGGACGAGCGGCCCGACGTGATCTGCGTGTTCGGCGCCGACCACGTCTACCGGATCGACCCCCGGCAGATGGTCGACCAGCACATCGCCGGCGGCGCAGGCCTCACGGTCGGCGGGCTCCGCGTACCGATCGAGCAGGCGAGCGAGTTCGGGGTGATGGAGATGGCGGAGGACGGGCAGCGGATCGCGGCGTTCCGCGAGAAGCCCGACCACCCGGTCGGCCTGCCCGACGCCCCTGACGAGGTGTTCGCCTCGATGGGCAACTACGTCTTCGGCGCCCGCGAGCTGATCGAGGCGGTGACCGCCGACGCGAAGAACGACTCGTCGAGCCACGACATCGGGCGCGACATCGTCCCGATGTTCGTCGAGCGCGGGACGGCGCAGGTTTTCGATTTCGCGAGCTTCGACGTCCCGGGCGTCTCGGAGCGCGAGCGCGGCTACTGGCGCGACATCGGAACGCTCGATGCCTACTACGCGGCCCATGTCGACCTGATCTCGCCCGACCCGATCTTCAACCTCTACAACGCCGACTGGCCGATCCTGAAGGCCGCCGACCGCCTGCCTCCCGCGAAGTTCGTGTTCGAAGACCCCGGGCATACGGGTATGGCTGTCGACTCGATGGTTTGTGCAGGAGCGATCATCTCCGGAGGCCGCGTCCGGCGGTCCGTGATCTCACCCGAGGTGAACGTCCGCTCGGGGGCGGAGGTCGACGGCTCGGTGCTGATGCACTCGGTCGAGGTCGGCGAAGGCGCGGTCGTGCGGAACGCGATCGTCGACAAGAACGTCGTGATCGAGCCGGGCGCCCAACTGGGCGTCGACCTCGAGCTCGACCGCAAGCGCTTCGTCGTCTCCGCGGGCGGCGTCGTCGTCGTGGGCAAGGGCGCGCGTGTTCCCGCCTGAGTGGGTCGAATCGGTGCATGGCACCGGTGGCTGACGCGCTCTCGGTCGCGCTCCTGACGCGCGAGTACCCGCCGGACGTCTACGGCGGCGCCGGTGTCCATGTCGAATACCTCTCGCGCGAGCTCGCACGGCTCGCGGAGGTGACCGTGCACTGCTGGGGCGAGCCCAGGCCTCCCGCTGGGCCCGGTGAGCCGCGCGTGGTCGCGCATGAGCCCTGGGCGGCGCTCGAGGGCCCCGCCCCCCACCTCGCCGCCCTGCGCGCGGTGTCGATCGACCTGACGATGGCCGCCGGGGTCGGAGGCGCCGACATCGTGCACAGCCACACCTGGTATGCGAACCTCGGCGGCCACCTCGCGAAGCTGATCGAGGGAATCCCGCACGTCGCGACCGTCCACAGCCTGGAGCCGCTGCGGCCGTGGAAGGAGGAGCAGCTCGGCGGTGGCTATCGCGTCTCGAGCTTCTGCGAACGCACCGGTCTGGAGAACGCCGATGCAGTGATCGCAGTCTCGGGTGCAATGCGGGCAGACATCCTCGCCGCCTACCCGGCGATCGAGCCCGAGCGTGTGAGCGTGATCGGGAACGGGATCGACACGGATGAGTTCCGTCCCGATCGCGGAACCGACGTCCTCGCCGCACACGGGATCGATCCCGGGGTGCCGATCGTCCTCTTCGTCGGCCGGATCACGCGTCAGAAAGGGCTGCCCTACCTGCTCGCAGCCGCGTTGGAGCTCGACCCGGCGACGCAGCTCGTGCTCTGTGCGGGCGCGCCCGACACCCCGGAGCTCCACGACGAGACGGCCGCCGGGATCGAGACGCTGCGCGCCGCCGGCCGGCGAGTCGTCTGGATCGAGGAGATGCTCCCGAGGCCCGAGCTGATCCAGATCGTGAGCAATGCCACCGTGTTCGTCTGCCCGTCGGTCTACGAGCCGCTCGGGATCGTCAACCTCGAGGCGATGGCCTGCGAGACCGCGGTCGTCGCGACGCGGACGGGCGGCATTCCCGAGGTCGTCGAAGACGGCGTCACGGGGCTGCTCGTGCCGCTCGAGCTGCGAGCCGACGGATCGGGCGAGCCCTCCGACCCGGCCCTCTTCGCCCATGAGCTCGCCGAGCGCATCAACGCGCTCCTCGCCGACCCCGCCCGCGCCGAGCGGTACGGCCGTGCCGGCCGCACGGCCGCGGTCGAGCGCTTCGGCTGGCCCGCGATCGCCGAACGCGTCCTCGCCCTCTACCGGCAACTCGTCGGATGAGCAAACCGCCGAAGCTGCGGCCGGGCCGGATCGAGATCCAGGATGTCTCGCCGAGCCTCGACTGCGGCCGGTTTCCGGTCAAGCGCACGGTCGGCGAGGAGCTCGAAGTGCGGGCGACGATCTTCGCCGAGGGGCACGACGTCGTCCGTGCCGCCGTCCGCTACCGCGGCCCCGGGACACGCAAGTGGGCAGAGCTGCCGATGCAGCCGCTGATCAACGACCTCTGGCGCACAAGCTTTCCGGTCGACCGGCTCGGCCGCTGGGAGTACTCGATCACGGCCTGGATCGACCGCTTCGCCTCGTGGCGCTACGAGCTCGAACGGAAGCTCGAGGCGGAGCAGCGCGATCTCTCGGCCGAGCTGTCCGAGGGGGCTCTGCTGCTCGGGGTCGAGAGCCTGACGGTCGCCGAGGCCCTCACCGCCGAGCCCGACCTGCCGCGCGAGGCCGAAGCCTCGCTGGCCGACCCGCTCGAGCTGATCGTCGATCGCGAGCGCGCCGCCTTCGGCGCGTGGTACGAGCTCTTCCCCCGCTCGTTCGGCGGCTTCGCCGGCGTCGAGGCGGTGCTGCCGGAGCTCGCCGACCTCGGCTTCGACGTCCTCTACTTCCCCCCCATCCACCCGATCGGGCTCACCCACCGCAAGGGCCGAAACAACGCCCTCGTCGCGAAACCCGGCGATCCCGGGAGCCCATGGGCGATCGGGGCGGCTGACGGCGGCCACACGGCGATCGCGCGCGAGCTCGGCACACTCGAGGAACTCGAGCACCTGATCGAGGCGGCGGCCGGGCACGGGCTCGAGCTCGCCCTCGACCTGGCCCTCCAGTGCTCGCCCGACCACCCCTGGCTGACCGAGCATCCCGAGTGGTTCAGCCGGCGGCCGGACGGGACGCTCAAGTACGCCGAGAACCCGCCCAAGCGCTACCAGGACATCTACAACCTGAACTTCGCCTCGACCGGCTGGCGCGAGCTCTGGCAGGCGCTCCTCGACGTCGTCCTCACCTGGGCGGAACGCGGGATTCGGATCTTCCGGGTCGACAATCCCCACACGAAGCCGGTCGCTTTCTGGGCGTGGCTGATCCGCGAGGCCCAGGCCGTCCATCCCGACCTCGTGTTCCTCTCGGAGGCATTCACGCGGCCGGCGATGATGGCGACGCTCGCGAAGGCCGGCTTCAGCCAGTCCTACACGTACTTCACCTGGCGCAACGAGCGGTGGGAGCTCGTCGAGTACCTGACCGGCCTCGCGATCGGCGAGCTCCCGGAGTTCTTCCGGCCGAACTTCTTCGTCAACACGCCGGACATCCTCACCTCGTACCTCCAGACCGGCGGCCGCCCGGCCTTCGAGGCGCGCCTCGTGCTCGCGGCCACGCTCTCGCCGAGCTACGGCATCTACTCGGGCTTCGAGAACCTCGAGCGAACACCGGTCGCGACGGGCAGCGAGGAGTATCTGGACTCGGAGAAGTACGAGCTCAAGGAACGGAAGCTCGACGGCCCGCTCCTGCCGCTCGTGGCGAAGCTGAACCAGCTGCGGCGCGCGCATGCGGCGTTCAGGCGGCTCGACAACCTCACGTTCCTCGACTCGAGCGACGACCACCTGTGTGCCTACGCGAAAGACGACATCATCGTCTGCGTGAACGTCGACCCCTTCGCGGCGCACGACGGCGTCGTGACGATGAAACCCGCGCTCGGGCTGCCGCCGTCGTTCGGTGTCCGCGACCTGCTGACCGGCGACCGCTGGCAGTGGAGCAACGGCAGCAACTACGTGCGGCTCGTGCCCGGCGAGCGTCAAGCGCACATCTTGGCGGTTGAGCCGTGACGGGTGCAGTGCTCGATCCGGGGCTCCGGCAGATCGTCGCCGGGGAGCACCACGATCCCCACTCCGTCCTCGGTGCCCACCCGCAACGGGGCGGCGTCGTCGTACGTGCGTTCCGGCCCGTGGCGACCTCCATGCGCCTGCTGCCCGAAGGCGGGCCGCCCGTCGAGATGGAGAAGATCGACGGGGCCGGCGTCTTCTCCGCCTTCCTGCCCGGGCGCAAGCTGCCCGTCGCCTACCGGCTCGAGGCGACGTGGCCGGACAAGACCGTGTACGTGTTCGACGACCCGTACTCGTTCCCGCCGGCACTGGGCGAGCTCGATATGCACCTGATCGGCGAGGGGCGCCACGAGCAGCTCTGGAATGCGCTCGGCGCCCACGAGCGGGAGCTCGAGGGCGTGGCCGGGACGGCGTTCGCGGTCTGGGCGCCCGCTGCGAGCTCGGTGAGCATCGTCGGCGACTTCAACCTGTGGGACGGCCGCGTCCACCCGATGCGCTCGCTCGGCTCGAGCGGGGTCTGGGAGCTCTTCGTCCCGGGCGCCGAGACGGGCACGCGCTACAAGTTCGAGATCAGGCACGGTGGACCGCCCCGGCTGAAAGCGGATCCCTTCGCTGCCGCGGCCGAGCTCCCGCCCGCGACCGCCTCGATCGTCTACTCGACCGGGCACCGCTGGACAGATGACGACTGGCTCGAGGCCCGCGGCACGGCCGACCTACTCGCACGGCCGATCTCGATCTACGAGGTGCATCTCGGCTCCTGGCGGCGGAACTCGCTCGAGGGAAACCGGTCGCTGACCTACATCGAGCTCGCCGACGAGCTCGGTGCCTACGTCACCGACCTCGGCTTCACGCATGTCGAGCTGTTGCCCGTGATGGAGCATCCCTTCTCGGGCTCGTGGGGCTACCAGACGACCGGCTACTATGCGCCGACCTCGCGCTTCGGCTCGCCCGACGAGTTCCGCGAGTTCGTCGACCGGCTGCACCAGGCCGGGCTCGGCGTGATCCTCGACTGGGTGCCGGCGCACTTCCCGCGCGACGACTGGGCGCTCGCCCGGTTCGACGGCACGGCGCTGTACGAGCACGCGGACCCTCGCCGCGGCGCCCACCCCGACTGGGGCACGCTCGTCTTCAACTACGGCCGCGTCGAGGTACGCAACTTCCTTGTTGCAAACGCGCTCTACTGGCTCGAGGCCTTCCACGCCGACGGCCTCCGGGTCGACGCGGTCGCCTCGATGCTCTACCGCGACTACTCGCGCGCGCCGGGGGAGTGGATCCCCAACGAGTACGGCGGCAACGAGGATCTCGAGGCGATCAAGTTCCTGCAGGAGCTGAACGCGGTCACGCACGCGCAGGTACCCGGCGTGATCATGGCCGCAGAGGAATCGACGGCCTGGCCCGGGGTCTCGCGGCCGACCTCGACCGGCGGCCTCGGCTTCGGGTTCAAGTGGAACATGGGCTTCATGCACGACACCCTCGACTACCTCCATCAGGATCCGATCCACCGCCGCTACCACCACAACAAGCTCACCTTCGGGCTCCTTTACGCCTTCACCGAGAACTTCGTGCTCCCGCTCTCGCACGACGAGGTCGTCCACGGGAAGGGCTCCCTGCTCGCGAAGATGCCCGGCGACCGCTGGAAGCAGCTCGCGAACCTACGGGCGCTCTACGCCTACATGTGGGCGCACCCCGGGAAGAAGCTGCTCTTCATGGGCGGCGAGATTGCACAGGAGCAGGAGTGGAGCCACGACCGCAGCCTCGACTGGCATCTGCTCGAGAATCCCGCGCACGCAGGCGTCCACGACCTCGTGCGTGACCTGAACGACGCCTATCGAGCCGAGCCTGCCCTCTGGGAGAGGGACTTCGATCCATCGGGCTTCGCGTGGCTCGAGCCGAACGACGGGGCGTCGAACGTGCTCGCCTTCGCCCGGTTCTCCGGCGACGGCACGCGGAGCGTCGTCTGCGTCTGCAACTTCTCGGATGCCGTTCGCCGGGGCTACCGCGTCGGCCTCCCGCACGGCGGCGCCTGGAGCGAGGTCGTGAACACCGACGCGGCCCGCTACGGCGGCTCCGGCGCCGGGAACGAGGCGATCCTCGCCGAGGAGCGCACGTGGATGAACCAGCCGTGGTCGGCCGAGCTGACGCTTCCGCCGCTCGCCGTGATCTGGCTCACCGCCGGGCATTGAGGATTAGGTTGTCCAGTTCCTTTCGAGCGGCACAGTTAGGCTGAAGCCTTGGCGGCGGAGGGATCAGTGCTGGCGGGGGTGGCGGTCTGACTGTCCGCCTCGGGCGTCCGTATCCGCTCGGCGCGACTCCTGATGCAGAGGGAACGAACTTCGCCCTCTTCTCCGAGCATGCCGAGCGGGTCGAGCTCTGCCTCTTCGGCGCCGACGGCACCGAGATCCGGCACGAGCTCGTCGGCCGCACCGGCCTCGACTGGCACGCCTACGTGCCCGGCGTCGGACCGGGGCAGCGCTACGGCTACCGCGTCCACGGCCCCTACGCTCCCGAGGAGGGTCACCGCTTCAATCCTGCGAAGCTCCTGATCGACCCCTACGCCCGCGCGATCGAAGAGGGGATCGACTGGGACGGCGCCCGCATCTTCTCCTACACCCCCGGCAACGAGGACGACGGCGCTCCCGACACCGAGGACGACGCTGTCGCGATCCCGAAATGCGTGGTCGTCGATCCCGGCTTCGACTGGGAAGGCGACCGGCTGCTCGAGACCCCCTGGACCGAGACGACGGTCTACGAGGTACACGTCAAGGGCTTCACGCAGCGGCACCCCGACGTACGGGACGACCTTCGCGGAACCTACGCCGGGCTCGCCTCGGACGCGGCGATCGACTACCTGAAGAGCCTCGGCGTCAGTGCCGTCGAGCTCCTGCCGGTGCACCACTCGATCGCCGAGGAGTTCCTGCACGGCAAGGGCCTCACGAACTACTGGGGCTACTCGTCGATCGGCTACTTCGCTCCGCACGCCGCCTACGCCGCAACCGGCGACGAGGGCCAGCAGGTGAGCGAGTTCAAGGGGATGGTAAAGGCGGTCCACCGCGCAGGGATCGAGGTGATCCTCGACGTCGTCTACAACCACACCGCCGAGAGCGACCACCGCGGCCCGATGCTCTCGTTTCGCGGGATCGACAATGCCTCGTACTACCGGCTCGACGGCGACCGCCGCCGCTACGTCGACTTCACGGGCACCGGGAACACGCTCGACACGACGAACCCGAGCGCGTTGCGGCTCGTGATGGACTCCCTTCGCTACTGGGTCACCGACTGCCACGTCGACGGCTTCCGCTTCGATCTCGCAGCGACGCTCGCGCGCGACCCGCACGACTTCGACCGGCGCGCAGCGTTCCTCGAGGCGGTTCACCAGGATCCCGTGCTCTCGCGGGTGAAGCTGATCGCCGAGCCGTGGGATCTCGGGCCCGGGGGCTACCAGGTGGGTGGCTTCCCGCCGCCCTGGACGGAATGGAACGACGGCTACCGCGACACGATGCGCGACTTCTGGCGGGCCCAGACGAACGCGGCGGCGTTCGCACGGCGATTCACGGGATCGAGCGACCTCTTCTGGCAAACCGGGCGCACACCGGCCGCGTCGGTCAACTTCGTCACCGCACACGACGGCTTCACCCTGGCCGACCTCGTCTCTTACAACGAGAAGCACAACGCCGAGAACCTCGAGGACAACCGCGACGGGCGCGACGACAACCGTTCGTGGAACTGCGGCGTCGAGGGCCCGACCGACGACCCGGAGGTGGATGCCCTCCGCCGCCTCCAGCAGCGAAACCTCCTCACGACCCTGCTCCTGTCGCAGGGCACGCCGATGCTGCTCGGAGGCGACGAGCGCGGCCGCACGCAGGGCGGCAACAACAACGCGTGGTGCCAGGACAACGAGACGTCGTGGTTCGACTGGGAGGCCGGTGACGGCGATCTGCTCGAGTTCACCCGCCGCCTGCTCGAGCTTCGGCGACACCAGCCCGTTTTCCGGCGCGAGCGCTTCCTGAACGGCGGTTCGGCCGAGGCCGTGCTTCCGGACGCCTGGTGGTTTCGGCCCGACGGACGGACGATGACTCAGCGCGACTGGCACATGGAGGACGCCCGCGAGCTCGGGCTGTTCCTGAACGGCGCCGAGCACGACTCCTTCGTCTTCCTGCTCAACCCGACCGCCGAGCCCGTCACGTTCCGGCTCCCGCCGCGGCGGTTCGGGTTCGAGTGGACGCTCGAGCTCTCGACGTTCGAGCCGGACGCGGCGGGTGAGCTCTATCGCGGGCGCGCGGCCGTCGAGGTTGCCGCCCGCTCGCTCCTGCTCCTCCGCCGCGTCCGTTAGGTCTCGAGAGATCAGACGACGCCGCAGGCCGCCGAGGAGTTGGGCCACTGGTTCCCGCCGAAGCGATCGCCGTTCGAGCGCCAGATCCGGTAGGAGACGACGAGCTGCTCGCGCGGCGTCGCCGCGGCCGGCTCGTGCGGGAACCACTTGGGCGCGTGCGCCAGCCAGGTGCTGACGTCGATCTGCATCCCGCCGTGGTCGCGGGAGGGGTAGCCGAGCCAGTCGGTGGTTCGATGCCAGTCGGTGGACTCGTGCCGGTGGATACAGAGGGCTTCGTGCACCCACCAGTGGGGAAGGACGAACGACCGGGCGTTCCTGGCGCCGGCGGTCGTGGTGGCAACCAGGGCGGCGATGAGCGCCGAGATTGCGAACGTTATGGCAGTGCGGTACCGCAGGACAAAACCTCCTGCTCGGGGACACGGCGCGAGTCCTTGTCGTTTGGGGGACTCGTCGAAGCCGCCCAGTGGGCAGCGAGGGGCTACCAGCGACCGGCAACCGCTCTCAGACGAGCGGCCGGGCCACCGATGAACCGTCAGGGTACGTACTCGACCGCGGGTGGCGGCGGTTTAGCCGTCGCGATGAGGAGTTCCACGAGATCGTCTGCTTCGGGGCGCGAGCTGGGCGGTCTGGGGCGCCGCGGCGGTGCCTCGCCGATACATGACGTACCGGTGAGGTGCCGCCGCGGTGAAGCGCAGGCCTCACGGGAGCCGGCTTTATCGGCTTCCGCGAGGCCGGAGGGGCCCAGGCCGTCCAGATCGCGCAGCCGGACACGCGAGATCGTGGAACTCCTCATCAAGCGGGTGGATCGGCGCCGCGCGGCGCCGCTGCGGCTCAGAAGGCCGGGCGCTCGGTCTCGTCTGCGAGCCAGCCGACCAGGCCGTCGAGGTCGCGGCTCGCGGCGATCTCGCGCTGGCGCACGGCACCGTTACGGACGAGCATCGGCCACGCGAGCTCGAGCTCGGCGTCGCAGCCGAGCTCCGCTGCGTAGGGCTCGAGCTCGAGCAGGAGCTGCGCGATCCGCGCGCGGATCGGCTCTGCCTCACCGGTCGCCGGGTCGACGAGCTCACCGTCGAGCCCGTCGCGGACGGCGCGCCAGCGGTTCTCGGCGATCATGTGCGCTGGCACGACCGGACGCTGTTCGTTCGCCCGTTGCCGCAACCGAAGCATGGCAACGAGCGACTGACAGATCGCGACGAGCGCGATGCTGTGCTCGATCGAGGTCTGAGCATCGGCGATGCGGAACTCGATCGTCCCGAGATCGGGGCGCGGCCGGAGATCCCACCAGAGGTAGGTGAGATCCGGGAAGAGCCCCGAGGCCGCGCCCCAGGAGACGAAGCCCGCGAGCTCGGCCCACGAGGGGAACGCCGGCGGGATCCCGGCGCGCGGCATGTCTTCGACGAGCTTCAGCCGGCTCGAGGCAAGGCGGCTGTCGGCGCCCTCGAAGAACGGCGAGTTGGCGCTGAGCGCCGCGAGTTCCGGCAGGTACGCGCGTGCCGCGTTGTAGATCGCGAGCGCCTCGTCGGGATCACCGATCCCGACGTGCACGTGCAGCCCGCTCGGGACGCCCCGTCTCACGCCCCACGAGTAGTCATCGGCGATCCGCCGGTAGCGAGGCCTGTCGGTGATGCGAATCGGCCGAAGCGAAGCGGGATGAGTGCCGGCGGCCAGGAGCCGCACGCGACCCCCGAGCGCCGCGACGAGCGTCCCCCGCGCGAGCGCGAGTTGGCTGCGCAGCTCGGAGGCGCTGAGCGAGACCGGCATCACGAGCTCGAGCTGGGAGGTGCGGAACTCGGCCTGGAACCTGGCATCGGCGGTCTGCTCGAGGATGACCTCGATCTCGTCGGCCGGCTCGAGGGAGAAGGGATCGACGAGGATCAGCTCCTCCTCGAGCCCGAGCGTGAGCAGGTCGCCGCCCGAGAAACCACGCTCCCACGTGGCCGCAAGCGCCTCCCCTGCCGGCCCTTCCCCAAGGGCGGCGTTCTCGACCAGACCCGCAACGCGATACATGCCTGAATCGTGCTCCCCGTAGCTGGGTCCAAGTTGTACCGATGTTGTGACGATCCTGCGAATCCAAATTCGGTGAATCGGCTTCCGGGAGACCTCGGTGCGAGGGCTACGCTTGGGGTTGCCCCGCCCGATAACCCTCGGAGAGGCCGTCCCACCATGATCTTCCTCATCGCCCTCGTCCTCTCGCTCCTCTTCCTACCCTGGCCGTGGAACCTGGTCACGATCGCAATCGCCGCTGCAGCCGAGGTCTCGCTCTGGGTCTTCGGGGTCACCTACAGTCGCCGGCGCCGGGCGCAGGTCGGCGTCCAGACGATGATCGGAACGACCGGCGAGGCGATCACGGCTTTGATGCCCAAGGGGCAGGTGAAGGTCGACGGCACGATCTGGGAGGCACGGGCCGAGCAAGGCGCCCGGCCGGGCGACGAGATACGGGTAACGGCCGTCGACGGTCTCACGCTCGAGGTCGAGAAGGCGTAGATGTCCGACGCCGCCGTCCATGACGTGGACCTGTTCGAGCTCTGGGTCGAGCAGGCGATCGAAGCGCTGCCGCCGGACATCGCAGCGATGGTCGAGAACGTCGCCTTCGCGATCGACGAGGAGCCGCCGCCCGGCCAGAACCTGCTCGGCCTCTACCGGGGCATTCCCCAGACCCGGCGCACCTCGGGGTACGCTGGCGCCCTTCCCGACCTGATCACGATCTACCGCGGTCCCCTGATCCGTCACTACGGGCGCGATCCCGAGCTGCTGCGCTCGCAGATCCGCCGCACGGTCCTGCACGAGATCGCCCACCACTTCGGGATCAGCGACGAGCGGCTCGTCGAGATCGACCGCTACTGAGCTCCTCCCCGGTCTTGCCGCTTCCCGACTACGTCGTCTGTCCCGCCTGCCGTGGTGCCCTCGACGGCGAGCTCACCTGCCGTCGGTGCGGCCGGCACTACGAGGCCCCGGAGGGGATTCCAGCGCTCCTCGATCCGACCGCGCCGGGCCTCGACGCCAAGCTCCGCGAGCTCGCAGCGTGGCCCGAGCTCGCGAAGGAGCAGGGGTGGTACGGAGCCGACGACCGGATCGACGCGGCGCTCCCGTTCCTGAATCGCGACCTCGGCTGGGACGACCGTGCCTGGGGCGCAACCGAGCACGGCTTCCAACTCCTGCTCGACCGCTACGTCAAGCGGGGCGACCGGGTGCTCGAGCTCGGCGCCGCCAAGAGCTGGGCCTCGCAGCACCTCGTACCGCTCGGCTGCGAGTACGTCGCCTGCGACCTCGTGGTCGACCCGCTGATCGGCCTCGGCCGGGGCCGGTTCTTCGAGGAGCGCGTCGGCCCGTACCTCCGCGTCCAGGCAGACGGCGAGCGCCTGCCGTTCGCCGACGGCAGCTTCGACGTCGCCTTCTGCGTCGCCACCCTCCACCACGCGATCGATCTGGGTGCGATGGTGGGCGAGCTCGCCCGGGTCACCCGCCGGGGCGGCACTGTCGCGGGCCTGAACGAGGGCACGCGCGCCGTCTACCGAAGCGGCAAGAACCCCGAGCAGGAGCGCGAGAAGGAGCTCGGCATCAACGAGCACGTCCACACGATGTGGGCCTACCTCTGGGCGTTCACGCGCGCGGGCCTTCGTCCCGTACGCCTCGAGTACGCACAGGGCTCGGCCGAGCTCGAGACCCGGAACATCGCCGGGAAGCTCCTGCGGGCCGGCCGGACGCCCGCGACGCTCTGGGCGCTGAACGCCTACGCGTATTCAGGCCTCAGCCTCTACGCACGGCGCCGGTAGGTTTCGCGGCCGTGACCACGATCGTGCAGAAGTACGGCGGCACCTCGGTTGCCGGCCCGGAGGAGATCAAGCGCGTCGCGAGGCGGATCGTCAGCACCGCCGAGCAGGGCGCGAGCGTGTGCGCCGTCGTGTCCGCGATGGGCCACACGACCGACGAGCTGACCCAGCTCGCGGCGAGGGTCTCGGCGGATCCTCATCCGCGCGAGCTCGACATGCTCCTCACCTCGGGCGAGCGGATCTCGATGGCGCTCGTCTCGATGGCGATCAACGACCTCGGGCACGAGGCCGAGTCGTTCACCGGCTCCCAGGCCGGGATCCTGACCGACACGAGCCACGGAAGGGCGCGCATCGTCGAGATGCGGCGCGGCCGGGTCCACCAGGCGCTCGACGAGGGCAAGATCGCGATCGTCGCCGGCTTCCAGGGAGTCTCGACCACGAACGACGTCACGACGCTCGGGCGCGGCGGCTCGGACACGACGGCGGTCGCGCTGGCGGCGGCGCTCGATGCGGATGTCTGCGAGATCTACACCGACGTCGACGGCGTCTACAGTGCGGACCCGCGGATCTGCAAGTCGGCCGTCAAGCGTCATCAGGTTTCGTTCGAGGAGATGCTCGACCTGGCCGCGAGCGGCGCACGTGTGCTCGCGCTGCGGTCGGTCGAGTACGCTCGCAACCACGGCGTGAAGATCCACGTCCGCTCGTCGTTCAACGAGTCGGAAGGCACGTGGATCATCAAGGAGGAGGACATGGAACAGGCGATCATCTCGGGCGTCGCCCACGACACGAGCGAGGCGAAGGTGACGATCCGCCGCGTTCCGGACAGGCCGGGCGTCGCCGGGCGCACGTTCCGCCCACTCGCGGACGCGGGGATCAACATCGGCGAGATCGTCCAGAACACGTCTGTCGACGGGCACGCCGACATCTCGTTCACGCTGCCCGAGAACGAGCTCGACCGAGCCGAGCCGATCCTCGAGCGCCTCTCCGCCGAGATCGGCGCCGAGGGATTCACCTCGGAACGCGACATCGCCAAGGTGTCGGTGGTCGGCGCCGGGATGAAGACGAATCCGGGAGTCGCGGCCGCGATCTTCGAGTCGCTGGCCGAGGCGGGGATCAACATCGAGATCATCTCGACCTCGTCGATCCGCGTCTCCTGTGTCGTGCCTGCCGCCGACTGCGACCGGGCCGTGAACGTGATCCACGAGCGGCTCAAGCTCGCAGACGACGTCGACTATCAGGCCTGACTCGGACTAGGTCGCGGGCGCGGGCGGCGGTGCGCCGAGGTCGGTCGCGACGCGGACAAACTCCTCGCGATCGATCTCGCCTCGGGCGTAGCGCATGCGGACCGATTCGACCGCGGCGTCGGCTCCGCCGGTGACCGCCGCCGGTGCGGCGGGTGCGGCCGCAGGCCGCCGAAGCAGGTGGATCACCGCGTAGACCGCGAGCACGGCCAGCGCCACGAACAGCACCAGCGCCAGAAACCAGAAGACCGGATGGCCCTGATGGGCGTGCCCGAACACGACCTGGGCGCGTACGCCCTGGCCAGGCCCGAAAGGTGTGGCTCCGCCGCGGGGTGGCACCCCGCGATTCTATGCCCTGGGCTGAATGTCTCGAAGGCTCAGGTGGCGGCGGGCTCGCGCTCGGCGGCGCGTGCCCCGACTCCGTCGAGCGCCGCGCTCGCCGTGGCCGTGAACAGGTGGTACAGGATCAGGAGCTGGATCAGCGCGAGCGACTCGGAGCGGTGCAGGTCGGTTCCGATCGTGAACTCGCCAAGCCGCTCGGAGCGCAGATGGCTCGCGAAGTGGAGGCTGCTCCAGATCATCTCCTCGATCGCCTCGGCGCGCTCGCGCTCGAGCCGGCCGGGGATGTGCAGGCGCAGCTCGTCGCCGGCCTCGGTGATGCGGATCCCGCCCGGCGCGCTGTCGCCGTCGAGGACGGAGCGGAAGTCGGGATGCTTCAGCGTCGGGCGCAGCACGAGCTCGGCGTCGAGGTGCTCCTGGTCCCCGCCGGCGTCCGGCAGGAACGAGACGACGATGTCCGCGTGCTGCTGCTGGGGACGGATGAAGGCCTCGGAGTCGGGCTCGCGCTTGTCGAGGTCGGACAGCACCTGATCGGTCGTGTACCCGCGGCGCGAGCAGTCGCGCTGCACCTTCCACTTACGGCGCAAATCCTCGGGCGGCGCCAGGTAGATGCGCACGTCGAACAGGCTGCGGAGCTCCTCGTTGTAGTACCCGAGCAGGCCCTCCACCACCGAGAAGCGCTTGGGATCGACCCGCACGAGCGGCCCGAACGTCCCGTCGTGATGCTGGTAGACGGGCTTCAGGAACGGCTCGGCGTTGCGCAGGTGCGCCAGCTGCTGGGCCATGATGTCCATGTGATTGCAGTCGGGGTGCAGCGGCGTGATGTTCCGCTCCGCGCGCTGGCGGCGGTCGTAGCGATGGTAGTCGTCGACGCACACGTGCGTGACGTTCTCCTCGCCGAGCACCCGGACGAGCCCGCGCGTGAGCGTCGTCTTACCGGCGGCAGAGTCGCCGACGACACCGAGGAGGATCGAGCGCCCCATCACGTCGGGGGTGCTCACATCGCCCCGAGGACGGGCAGGTCGTCCTCGAGCTCGTGGTCCTCGGCGAACACGCTGCTCTTGAGGATGTCGTCGGGGGTGATGGTCATCAGCTCTTCGCGGTTGAGCTCGCGGACGCCGCCGGCGAAGAGCCGGTTTGCCTGCCGGAGCCGGGCGCGGTCGATCGAGTTGCGGACGCTGCGCCCGTGGGCGAACCGCGGCCGCTGAACGCGCCGCTCGAGGTAGGCACGGAACGCCTCCTCGGCACCGGGGCCGAAGATGTAGTTCTGGTGCTCGAGCATCAGGTGGGCGATCGCCATCAGCTCGTCGACGTCGTAGTCCGGGAAGTCGATGTGATGGGCGACCCGCGAGCTCAGGCCGGGGTTCGACCGGAAGAAGTCGTCCATTCTGTCCTTGTAGCCCGCGAAGATCACGACGAGGTTGTCGCGCTCTGCCTCCATCACCTGGAGCAGGATCTCGATCGCCTCGGCCCCGTAGTCGCGCTCGTTCTCCGGCTTGTAGAGGTAGTAGGCCTCGTCGATGAAGAGCACGCCGCCGTAGGCGCGGCGGAGCACCTCCTTCGTCTTCGGTGCCGTGTGCCCGACGTACTGGCCGACGAGGTCGTCTCGGGTACAGGCGACGACCCGCGCCTCGCTGATGTAGCCGAGCCGGTGCAGCACCTGCGCCATCTTCATCGCGACCGTCGTCTTGCCCGTCCCGGGGTTGCCGGTGAAGGACATGTGGAGCGACGGCCGCTCGGAGGAGAGGCCGACTTCGCCCCGCAGCTTGTCGATCAGGAGCAGCGCCGCGATCTCCCGGATCCGGGTCTTGACCGGCATGAGCGCGATCAGGTCGCGATCGAGCTGGTCGAGCACCTCGATGACGTTGGTCGCGCTGAGCGCAGCGCCAAGATCGGCGCTGTCGCCCGGCGCGGCCACGAGGTCGGCCTCGGTCTCGTCGACGTCGTACTCCTCCGGCTCCGCGGCCTCTGTGATCTGGCCCGGCGGCCTCATTCCGAACTCGAATGACATGCTTACTCGCCGGCTCCGTTCGTGGCTGCGGCGGCAGCGCCGTTCGCTCCGGCGGTCTCCTTGTACGGGATCATCCGGAAGCGGTTCACGCGGCCCGGACCCTGGATGCGGTCGAGCTTGAACGACGTCTCGACGGTCGGGCGGTTGACGATGAACGAGAGTGCGCTCGTCTGCCGGCCGCGCTTCGGGTCGTAGGCGATCACCTTGATGTAGTGCTCCGGGAAGGCTTCGCGCGCCGCGCGGACCTCGCGGAGGATGTTCTCGGTGTCCTCGACCTTCGTGTCGAAGGCCGGGAGGCCCCACAGCTCCCAGTAGGCGTTGCGCGGGTGGACGTCGTCCGAATACTCGATCGAGATCGCCCAGCCGTGTGACACGGAGTACTTCAGCTGTGCCTCGATCTGCTCGTCCGTGAGATCCGGTAGGTACGAGAAGGTGCCCTGTGTGATCTTCATGTCTCTGGTTCTCCTCTTCCCTAGCCTGCGACCGACGGCGTTTCGATGACGTCGGGCATGTCGGTGGACTCGAAGTCGAACGTGATGTCCTTCCAGACCTGGAGCGCGGCGTTCAGCTCGGGGCAGCCCTTGGCGGCCTTCTCGAGGATGTCCGGGCCTTCCTGGAAGTAGTCCTTGCCCTCGTTGCGGGCCAGGATCATCGCTTCGGTCGCGACGCGGTTCGCGGTCGCGCCGGCGGCGATGCCCATCGGGTGGCCGATCGTGCCGCCTCCGAACTGGAGCACGACGTCCTCGCCGAGGTAGTGCAGCAACTGGTGCATCTGGCCGGCATGGATACCGCCCGAGGCGACCGGCATGACGCCCGGCATCGAGCCCCAGTCCTGGTCGAAGAAGATGCCGTAGCGCGGATCCTCGGGGATGAAGCTCTCGCGCAGGATGTCGTAGAAGCCCTTGGTCGTCGACGGGTCGCCCTCGAGCTTGCCGACGACGGTGCCGGCGTGGATGTGGTCGACGCCGATCAGGCGGCACCACTTGGCGATGACGCGGAAGCTGACGCCGTGGGTCTTCTGGCGGGTGTAGGTGCCGTGGCCCGCGCGGTGGAGGTGCAGGATCATCCCGTTCGCCCGCGCCCACTTCGCCATCGACTGCATGGCGGTGTAGCCGACGGTGAGGTCGATCATGATGATGATCGAGCCGAGCTCCTTCGCGAACTCCGAGCGCTCGTACATCTCCTCCATCGTTCCGGCCGTCACGTTCATGTAGCTGCCCTTGACCTCGCCGGTCGCGGCCTCGGCCCGCATCACACCCTCCATCACGTAGGAGAAGCGGTCGTGCCAGCGCATGAACGGCTGCGAGTTGATGTTCTCGTCGTCCTTCGTGAAGTCAAGACCGCCGCGGAGCGCCTCGTAGACGACGCGGCCGTAGTTCTTCGCCGAGAGGCCGAGCTTCGGCTTGACGGTCGCGCCGAGGAGCGGGCGGCCGAACTTGTCGAGGAACTCGCGCTCCATCACGATCCCGTGGGCGGGGCCCTGGAAGGTCTTGATGTAGTGCAGCGGGATCCGCATGTCCTCGAGCCGGAGCGACTTGAGGGCCTTGAAGCCGAAGACGTTGCCGATGATCGACGAGGTCAGGTTCGCGATCGAGCCCTCCTCGAAGAGGTCGATGTCGTAGGCGATCCGCGCGATGAACTGGTCGGTACCGGGGACTGCATCGACCCGGTAGGCCTTGGCCTGGTAGTGCTTGTGGTCGGTGAGGCGGTCGGTCCAGACCACCGTCCAGGTGGCGGTCGACGACTCTCCCGCTACGGCAGCCGCAGCTTCGATCGCGTCGACTCCCGGCTGCGGAACGATCCGGAACGCACAGAGGATGTCGGTGTCCTTGGGGACGTAGTCGGCGTCGTAGTACCCCATCTCAGCGTATGGGGTGACGCCCGCGGACCAGCGATCCTTCTTCTCGAGGCTCCCGGTTCCAGGTGTCGGACTCATGAAATTATCTCTCCCTGCTCGGTCGATGGGCATCCCTAGGTTACGTCAACGAACGATAGAGTGCAAATAAGAGTATTGGGGTTTTCTATCGTGTTTTGTCAATGTGTTTCCAATCAGATTCCCAGGCGGGTGGGATCTGCTTGAATCGACCCGGTGACCGCTCTCTACCGGAAGTACCGGCCACAGACCTTCGCCGAGGTCGTCGGGCAGGAGGCGGTGGTGCGGACGCTCTCGAATGCGATCGAGGCCGGGAAGATCCGCCAGGCCTACATCTTCGCGGGTCCGCGCGGGACGGGGAAGACCTCGATGGCTCGGATCCTCGCGAAGTCGGTCAACTGCAAGGCGGGCCCGACCGCGCACCCGGACAACACGTGCCACGCCTGCGTGGCGATCACGAACGGCACCTCGCTCGACGTGATCGAGATGGATGCGGCCTCGCAGCGCGGGATCGACGACATCCGCGAGATCCGTGACCGGGTCGTGCTCCAGCCGGTCGAAGGCCGCTCGAAGGTGTACATCCTCGATGAGGCGCACCAGCTCACAGACGCTGCCTGGAACGCTCTCTTGAAGCTGATCGAGGAGCCCCCGCCCCACCTGTTGTTCATCTTCTGCACGACCGACCTCGCGAAGGTGCTGCCGACCGTGCGCTCGCGCTGCCAGACGTTCGTCTTCCAGCGCCCGCGGCTGCCCGATCTCGTGCGCAAGCTGCGGCTGATCGCGGACGCCGAGTCGATCGAGGTTCCCGATGCGGCGCTGGCGCTGATCGCCCGCGGGGGGCGCGGCGCCTACCGCGACGCGGAGTCGACGCTCGATCAGCTCGCCTCGGCGACGGGCGGGGCGATCTCGGTGCAGGACGTGCTGCAGCTGCTCGGCGCGGTCGAGGACGAGGTGCTCTTCCGGCTGTGCGACCTCGTCGTCGACGGCGACACCGCGGGGGCGCTCGTCTTCCTCGAGGAGCTCTCGGAGCAGGGCCAGGATCTCGGGCGGCTCGTCGTCGATCTACTCGAGCACCTGCGACACCTGATGCTCGTCCAGCACATGGGCGAGGTTCCGGACACGCTGCCCGTGACCGAGGAGGCGCGCGAGCGCCTGCGCGAGCAGGCAAACCAGCTCGGCGCGGCGACGGTGCTGCGGCTGATCGATCTGCTCGCGGTCGCCGTCGAGGACATGCGCCAGGGCGGCGACCCGCGGCTCCCGCTCGAGCTCGCGCTCGTGAAGGTGACGCGGCCCGGATCCGATCTCTCGCGGGAGGCGCTGGCGTATCGCCTCGAGCTGCTCGAACGCGGCGGCGGCCATACCGTCACTGCGGCACCGGCCGCGAGCAGCAGCGCCGCTCCGTCGCAAGCGGCCGCGCCCGAACCCGTTTCTGCGCCGAGCCTCGAGCACGATCCTCCGGTCGACACCGACCCCGTCCCCGCCCCGGCTCCGCCCGGCCTGGCGCTCGAAGAGCTGCAGGAGGCGTGGCGGCGCTCGATCCTGCCGGCGGTCGAAGCCGCCGGGAGCGGCGGTATGCCGGCCGCCGCCATGCTCACCGAGGCCCGCCCGGCAGCCCTCGACGACGAGACGCTGACGCTCGAGTTCCCCCGGCGGCGCGGTTCCACCGCGAACGGGCCGAGGACCCGAAGAACGTCGCACTGCTCAAGGACGCCCTCTACGAGATCACCGGCCGCCGGCTCGAGGTCGTGTTCGCAACCGGCGAACGCCCTGCCGCCGAGCAGGCCGAATCGCAGCGCCCGGCGACCGAGGAGGAGATCGTGGAACTGATGAAGTCCACGTTCGACGCCCAGGAACTGGACGTCTAGGGCGCCTAGCCCGCCCCGCTCGAAGCGCCACCCTCCCCCAAGCCACGCCGATTCGAGCCACGCCGAATCGAGCCATGTCCAGGGGACTGTCCCCAGTCTACGCCCTTTTGGCCACTGTCTAGGGGACTGTCCCCCGTCTACGCCCTTTTGGCCACTGTCCAGGGGACTGTCCCCCAGAGATGGCCCTCGGAGCCATGTTCGGCCGGAGCATCGTCGGCGGGAGGCGGTCCGACCGGCGGCGACCGGCACAATGGCGCCGTGTTCAGCCCTTCGGTCGAGAACCTCGTCGCGCAACTGACGCGCCTGCCCGGAGTCGGGCAGCGGACGGCGCAGCGGCTCGCGTTCCACATCCTGCAGCGGCCGCCCGAGGAGGCGCTCGCGCTCGCGGCCGCGCTCGTCGAGGTCAAGGAGCGCGTCCGTTTCTGCAACGAGTGCGGCAACCTGACCGAGGAGGAGACGTGCTCGATCTGCCTCGACGCGCGCCGCGACCACACGACGATCTGCGTGGTCGAGCAGCCCGTCGACGTCGTCTCGCTCGAGCGCACCGCTGCCTACCACGGCCTCTACCACGTGCTCGGCGGTGCACTCAGCCCGATCGACGGCGTCGATCCGGCTCATCTCCGGATCGACGAGCTGATCCGCCGCGTCGATGCGAACGGCGTCACCGAGGTCGTGCTGGCGACGAATCCGACGATGACCGGTGAGGCGACAGCGGCGTATCTCGCAGACCGGCTGCGCGCCAAGGTCACGGTGACGAGGCTCGCCAGCGGGCTCCCGGTCGGCGGCGACCTCGAATACGCCGACGAGGTCACCCTCGGCCGCGCCCTCTCGGGCCGGCGCGAGGTCTAGACAGCTCGTCTGGGACGCCACCCTTCCGGGGAGGGCGCGGCCGGAACGCGTCGCTAGGCTGTAAGGAGATGGCCCGCGAAACCCGCATCGGCGTCGTCGGCGGCACGGGTGCCGTCGGCTCGGTGACCCTCGGCCTGCTCGCAGAGCACGGCTTCGAGAACGTGCGCGTGTTCGCCTCCGCGCGGTCGGCCGGGCGCCAGGTCGCCGGACATACCGTCGAGGAGGCGACGCCCGAGGCGCTCGGCCGCGGCGACATCGACCTCTTCCTGTTCTCGGTCGGCACCGGCGCCTCGCGCGAGCTCGTCCCCCACGCCGTTGCGGGCGGGGCGACCGCGATCGACAAGTCGTCGGCCTACCGCCTCCAGGAAGGGATCCCGCTCGTCGTCCCCGAGGTGAACGGCCGGCGCGTCTTCGGGAACGGCAGCATCATCGCCAACCCGAACTGCTGCACGATCCCCCTGACCTGCGTGCTCAAGCCGCTCCACGAAGCGGCGGGCCTCGTGCGCGTGAGGGTCGCGACCTACCAGTCGGTGTCCGGCGCGGGCGCCCAGGCGATGGACCGGCTCGCGCACGAGGCTCCTGCCGAGCACGATCTCCGGATGGACTGGGAGTTCGACGGCGAGGAGTTCGACGAGGAGTCGAAGCTCCGGGCCGAGACGCAGAAGATCATGGAGCTGCCCGACCTGCCGATCCAGGCGACCTGCGTCCGCGTTCCCGTGATGGTCGGACACGCCGAGGCGATCTGGCTCGAGACCGAACAGGAGCTCACGCCGGAGCGCGCGACCGAGATACTCGGCGCCGCCCCCTCGATCCGCCTCGAAGACTTCCCGAGCCCCGGCAAGGCAGCCGGCATCGACGATGTCCTCGTCGGCCGCATCCGCCGCGACCCAACCGTGGACAGAGGACTCGCGCTCTTCCTCGCGAGCGACAACCTCCGCAAGGGCGCCGCGCTGAACGCGATCCAGATCGCCGAGCTCGTGCTCGGCGGCGACTCCTCGCGCGTCCAGGCCGCGTAACCGCCTCCGCCCTAAATCCGTCCGACCCCTCGGCGCGGAACCTCCTTCGGCAGGCCCGGCTGCAAGTTTTCTCCGCCTTCGGCGTCTAGCTCCCTGGTCGCAAACGTCCCGACGTGGGACCGAACGAAAAGGAGCAACCTCGATGAGAAAAGCCCTACTTCTGCCGTTCGTCGCCGGGCTCGTGATCGCCGCCCCGGCGGCCGCGGGCACGACCTCCGCCTTGAGGGGCGTCGTGATCGCCAGGGTCGCGGGCCAGGACGAGGTCGTGATCGCCCAGTCGAACGGGCACACGACGACGCTGCGCGCCCCGTCTCCGCCGTCGCCGGGAACGGCGATCCGCGCCTCGGTCTTCAAGCTCGCCGACGGCACCGTGGCGACGAACCGGCTCGTCGTAACCGGCCGCCTTCGGCACGTGCGCTTCGACGGCGTCCTCGTGAAGACCGTCGGCACGACCTCGTTCTTCGCCGTGGGCAACAGCGTCCTCGCCGTTCACAGCGCCGTACGGACCCTTGCCTCGGCGGTCTCCGAGCGGGTAGGCGGGCTCGTGCCCGGCGAGAGCGCCGAGATCGAGGTGACGATCACCGCGGGTGGCACACTCGACGAGGACTCGGTCGCACCGACGAACGAGAACCCCGGTGAGGTCGAGCTCCAGGTGACGATCGCCGCCGTGGCTCCGGCAACCGCGACCACACCCGGCTCGATCACGCTCACGGTGAACGGCCAGCCACTCGTGATCCCGCTGCCCGCCGGCACGATCCTTCCGCCGGCCTTCGTCGCGAACGCAACGGTCGGGCTGAAGATCGAGTTCAAGACTCCGGGTGAGGACAACGATGCCCCCGGTAACGGGACGACCACGGTGACGACGACTACGACCGTCACGACGACCGCGGGCACCACGACGACGAACAACTCCGGCCCGGGCCACGACGGTGACGGCGGCGGGGGCGGCGGCCGCGACTCGACCGGTGGCAGCGGCCACGGAGGCGGCGACGGCTAGACCGAGCGAAGCCGTTGCGCTGACGGGTGCGGACCGCCGAATCAGGTGGCCCGCGCCTGCCGCGGCGCGCGATCGCCGGGCGGCAGGAGCCGAGATCGGCCGGCTCTTCGTCGACCACGGTCGCATGGTGTTCGCGCTGTGCAACGTGCTGCTCCGGAACCGAGAGGATGCCGAGGACGCGACCCAGCAGTGCTTCCTCTCGGCGTACCGAAGCAGGCTCGCAGGGACGATTCCCGAGGCACCGGCCGCCTGGCTGGCCGCGATCGCACGCAACGAGTGCCTCTCGCGCCTCAGGCGAGCCAGGCCGGAATCGCTCGAGCTACGCGACGACGATCTGCGCGACGACGCCGACGTCGCCGAGCTCGTCGACCGGCGGGCCGAGATCGCCGCGCTTTCGGAGGCAATCGCGGGACTTCCGCCCGCGCAACGCCAGGCCGTCGTGCTCCGCGACTTCTACGGCCTCTCCTACCAGGAGATCGCGGCCGCGCTCGGCGTCTCGGGCCCGGCGGTCGAGTCGCTCGTCTTCAGGAGCCGGAAGAGCCTCCAGGAACGCCTTGTCCAGCTTCGCCTATCCGCCGGGATCGCTGCTGTCCCGACCGCGGTCAAGGATGCGCTCGCCCGGGCGGTTCCGGGCTTCTCGAGCGGGCTCGCCCCTGCCGGGGCAGGATCGATCGGGGTCGGGCTCTCGGCGAAGCTGCTCTCCGGCCAGGCCGCGGCGAAGCTCGCCGCGGTGCTGCTCGCCGCCGGAGCAGGAACGGTCGCACTCGGCCATGAGCCCCCAAAGCGCCGACCCGTCGCGACGACACCACCGGCCCGCCACGATTCGGCACCCGCCGTGCGGACTCGGATCGATGTCACCCAGCAAGAGGAGCCGGTGCGCCCACACCCGGCGGCCGGACAACATGCGCCGATCGTCCCTGACTCGGCCATCGAGCACGCCCAGTCCGTTTCGGTTTCGTCGACCCCCGATCCGGCCGCCCCCGTCCCTTACGCGCACACGGCGATCGTGACCTCCGGACCGGCGCCCCCTGCACCTGTCGCGGACGCGGTCGTCCCTCCAACCATCACGATCGTGACCACTGATCCAGGCGACGGCAGTCCCCGTCGCGACGGCGACGGAGACTCCGGGGCGGCACCCCCGAGCGGAAGCCCGAGCTCCGGGGGCGGCACAAGCGCGAGCGGCACGGGTACCGGACCGAGCGCCACGGGCACGACCGGCGCCGATTCGGGCGGTTCGGGCGATACCGGCTCGGGCGACGCGGGCAAGGCTGACAGTGCGACGAGCGGCGGATCGCCGAAAGGCTCCGGAAACGGCGACGGGTCGACTCGCGGCTCGACGCCGGACGGGAGCACGACCCAGGGCGGTGGCTCGAGCCCGGGCGGGCCAGGCGACGGCGGCTCGGACGAGAGCGGCCCGGGAACCGGCACCTCGACGACGGTCGCCTCGACCGAACAGCCGAGCTTCGGCGACGGATCCGAAAGCGCCGGTGCATCCAGCGGCACAATCGCCCTGAGCGGCGAGGGTTCCGGTGATTCAGCCTCGGCGAGCGGCGAGTCCGGCAGCGGCGACTCGGGGAGCGGCGGTTCCGGCGATTCGAGCTCCGGTAGCGGCGCGTCGGACGGGTCAGGCTCGGACGGTAGCTCGGGCTCGGACGGTGGAGGCGACTCGTCGGGCGGGCATGGCGGCGAGTGATCCGCTCAGGGCCGCGGCGCAGGCACCGGATCGGGCATGAATGCGTCCTTCACGACGCGCAGCACGCGCTGACGGCGTCCCTCCTCGACCGGAACGAGGCCGCCGAGCTCGAGCCGGGCGAGCCCGACCCGACCCGATGTCCGGACGACCCGGAAGCCGAAGTCGCTGAGGAAATCCGCCGGGAAGACCGTTCGGTGCTCGTGGAAGCGCGTCTGCGACGACTCGCCCTCGACATAGCGGTAGGCGAATGCCTCGATCGACGCGGCGCCGCGGTCGCGGGCCTCGCCGATCGCCGCCAGGAACAGCGACTGGAGCGCCCAGGGCGCCAACGGGTCGACAAGATAGGCGCAGGTGATGAGCATCGCGTCGTCCGACGGCGGCCCCGCGGGTAGCTCCCAGGCATGCGGAAAAAGCGGCGCGGGGCCGTACTGGATCACGCCGAGCGTATGGCCGTCGTCGCCGTAGTAGACGGTGCCGAACGCGCCGAACTCTTCCTCGACCCGCTCCATCCAGCGCTCCTTCTCAACCTCCCGGCGCGAGCCGCGCGACTGCCACCAGACGCAGTCGTGACACACCGAAGGCGCAGTTTCGAGCGTCAGCTTGGTAAGCCCGGTGAGCCTGCTACCGGCCATCGACCTCCTCGACGACCACGTTCACGGCGGCCGGCCGCGCGTCGGCCATGCGCTCCAGGTAGTCGGCGACGTGCTGCTGGACCGCCGCGCCGACCTCCGGAATCGAGACGCCGAAGCGAAGCGAGAGATGCAGCTCGATCTCGTCGCCTTCGACCCGGCTTCCCTTGCGCACACCCTCGACGACCCCGGCCACACCGTCCACCTCGCGGGCCGCATCGGCGGCGTACCGCGCGACGACGTCGGGCGAGATCCCGGTCTGTGCCGCCATCAGGTCTCTAGCTTCTCCAGCACCGGGGCGACCGAAACCACGTGACGCTTGAACTTGAGCTGCGACTCGCTGAGCCCCGCGGCCACTCCGATCAGCTGCGACAGATGCAGGATCGGGATCCCGAAGTCGCGGCCGGTCGTCGCGCTCAGCTTCGACTGCCAGGCATCGAGCGAGAGGTGGCAGAGCGGGCACGGCGTCACCATCGCGTCGGCTCCCGCCTCGATCGCCTGCTCGATCGGCTGGATAAGCTCGCCGAGCGCCGTCTCCTCGCGCGCCTGGATGATCGGGAAGCCGCAGCACTTGAGCTTCGCCGGATAGTCGACCGCCTCGCCGCCACACGCCTCGATGATCCGTTCGAGCGACGAGGGGCTGTCCGGGTTCTCGAACCCGAGCACCCGCGAGGGCCGGAGGATCTGGCAGCCGTAGAACGGCGCCACCTTGAGCCCCTTGAGCCCCTTGTGCGCCGCTTTCTCGAGCAGCGGATAGCCCTCCTCGCCGGCGAGCTCCCAGAGCAGATGTCGCACATCCACATCGCGTTCGTAGGCGGGAACGCCGACCGCGAGCAGATTCGCGTTGACCCGGTCACGGAGCTCCGTGTCGCCCATCAGCTGGAAGTTCGCCTGCCGTAGGTTGAGCGTGCAGACGTTGCAGACGGTCATCAGCGTGTCGGCGCCCGTCGCCGCGGCGTACGAGAGGATGCGCGCGTTCAGGTGCAGGTAGTAGTCGGGCTCGGCCTCCTGGATGTCACCGGCGCCGCAGCAGGTCACCGACTCGAGCTCGATCAGCTCCAGCCCGACCTTCGGCGCGAGCGCCTTCGTCGAGGAGTCGAGCTCCTTGGCCGACAGCGACGCCAGGCATCCCTTGTAGTACGCAACCTGCTTCATCAGTTCGAAACGCCCTTTCCGGCCGGAGGGCCCGCAACGTAGCTCACGAGGGCTTCTCGCCCGTCACGAAGGGCTTCGGAAACGACCCCGGCCCGTAGGGATCGCGGTCGCCGTCGTGGTTGCCGTGCGCGAGCTTCGAAAGGGCGGCCTCACCCTGGACGATCCCGGCGTAGCCGCCGCGATCCTGCTCGTGGAGGAGGTCGTGGAGCCGGCGCGACTCGCGCACGTCCTTCGCGACGTGCGGCGGGAACGGCGTCGGCACCTTCCCGACCTTCGCGAGCCCGAGCGCGAACTTCGTCTGCTTGATCGCCTCGACGATCCCCTGGGTCTTCGGCACGAGCTCGGTCTCACGGAGCCAGCCGGTGGTCTTCGCCGAGGTGACGAACCACTTCGCGTGCTTCGCGCCCATGTCGCGGTCGATTCCCTGCTTGATCGACTCGGCGCCGAGCTTGGCGATCGCGTCGCGCGGATCGACGCCCTTCGGGCACCGCTCGTTGCAGAAGTAGCAGCGCGTGCACTCCCAGACGCCGTGCTGGCCGTTGACGCCCTCGAGCCGGCCGTTCTTGGCGCCGTCGCGTGGGTCGCCGACGAAGCGCATCGCCTTCGCGAGCGCCTGGGGGCCGAGGAACTCGGGGCTCGACTCCATCGCATTGCACTCGGAGACGCAGAGCCCGCAGTTGATGCAAAGCGACTCCTTGTGGATCACGTCCATCCGCTTCTGGGTGATCCGGTGCTCGCGCCCGGCGGGCGGGACGTTGTAGCCGGGCTGGAGGTACGGGTTGACCGAGCGGAACTTGGCCCAGAACGGCTCCATGTCGACGACGAGATCCTTGACGATCGGGAGGTTGCCCATCGCCGAGATCACGGGCTCATGGCCCGCCTCGACGAGATCGCTCATTCGGGTCTTGCAGGCGAGCACGGCCGCGCCGTCCATCCGCATCCCGCACGAGCCGCAGATCATCATCCGGCAGCTCTTGCGGTAGGCGAGGGTGCCGTCGTGACGGTCCTTGATGATGTCGAGGACGTCGAGCAGCGTCGACCACTCGGGCGCCTCCACCTCGTAGGGCACGAGCGCGCGCTCGCCCCCGGCGCTCGCGCGCCAGATCTTCAGCTTGACCAGCATCAGTAGCTCCTCACCGCGGGTTCCCACTTCGTCACCGTGACCGGCTTCCACTCGAGCTCCGGCCGGCCCTCCTTCCACTCGCAGACGGTGTGGCGCATGAAGTTCTCGTCGTCGCGCTCGGGGAAGTCGTACGGCCGCGCATGGGCGCCGCGGCTCTCCTTGCGGGCGAGCCCGGCGACGACCATGCAGTCGGCGAGCTCGAGCAGGAAGCCGAGCTCGAGCGCCTGGGTGAGGTCGGAGTTGAAGACCTCGCCCTTGTCGTCGACGATCACGTTCTCGTAGCGCTCTCGCAGCGCGGCGACGGTCTTCCCCTGCTGCTCCATCTGCTCCTCGCGCCGGAAGACGCCGAAGTTCTCGTGCATAGTCGAGGCGAGCTCGTCGCGGATCGACCACGGCCGCTCGCCGTCCTTCCGGTCGAGCAGCGTCTTCAGCTCGGCCTCGGCGTCGCGTACCGCAGCCTCGGGCACCGCGGCGTCGGCGAAGCGGAACGCGCGGTCGGCGGCGTCCTGCCCGGAGCGCCGGCCGAAGGTGATCGTCTCCATCAGCGCGTTGCCTCCGAGCCGGTTCGCGCCGTGGACGGAGATGCACGCGACCTCGCCGGCCGCGTAGAGCCCCTCGAGCGAGGTGCGGCCCCAGACGTCGGTGTCGACGCCGCCCATGTGGTAGTGGGCACCGGGGCGTACCGGGATCGGGTCGTAGATCGGGTCGATGCCGGCGAAGACCATCGAGAGCTCCCGCGTTCCCGGCAGGCGCGAGATGATCTTCTCGGCGCCGAGATGGCGGAGGTCGAGCATCACGTTGCCGTCGATCCCGCGGCCCTCGTCGATCTCGACCTGTTCGGCCCGTGAGATCACGTCGCGCGAGGCGAGCTCCATCGCGTTCGGCGCGTACCGCTTGAGGAACCGTTCGCCGTCCTTGTTCAGCAGGAACGCGCCCTCGCCGCGGCAGCCCTCGGTGATCAGCACGCCGGTCGGCGCGAGCGTCGTCGGGTGGAACTGCATCATCTCGATGTCCTTGAGGGCCACCCCGGCCCGGAGCGCGAGGGCCATTCCGTCCCCGGTGCACGCGTATGCGTTCGTGGTGCCGACGTAGAGCCGGCCCGCGCCGCCGGTCGCGAGAATGGTCGTGCGCGCCGGGATCGCCTCGAGCCCGCCCGAGAGCAGGTTCCACGCGATCACCCCGACGCAGCGGCCGCCGTCCTCGACGAGCTTCCAGGCGAAGAACTCCTCGTAGACGCGAATGCCGCGCTTGACGACCTGCTCGTAGAGCACCTGGATCAGGACGTGGCCGGTGATGTCCGCGGCGTACGCCGTGCGAGGCGCGCCGGCGGCTCCGAACGGCCGCTGCGCGATTCTCCCGTCGTCGGTGCGCGAGAACACCGCGCCCCAGTTCTCGAGCTGGAAGACGTCGCCGGGCGCCTCGTTGCAGAGGATCTCGACCGCGTCCTGGTCGGCCAGGTAGTCGGCGCCCTTCACCGTGTCGAAGGCGTGCAGCTCGGGATTGTCCTCGGACGCGTTTCCGAGCGCCGCGTTGATCCCGCCCTCGGCCGCGCCGGAGTGGCTGCGGGTCGGGTGGATCTTCGAGAGGAGCGCGACGTCCGAGCCCGCGTCGAAGGCCTCGATCGCGGCGCGCATGCCGGCACAACCGGCGCCGATCACGAGGACGTCGTGCGCCGTTTCCACGACCGCGACGCTAGCGGATTCGCCGGTCTCTGCGGGCTAGAGCGGTTGCCAGTCGCCGCCGCGCATCACCGGGACGCGCACGCCCTCGCGGGTGATGCCGGTGACGTCGAGCTCCGGGGAGCCGATCATGAAGTCGATGTGGATCGTGCTCGTGTTGAGGCGGGCGCGGTCTGCCTCGTCCTCTGCCGAGAACTGGTAGGCGCCCCCGAAGGCGATATGACTCGCGGCGTTCTCGTCGAGCAGCGTGTCGAAGAACACGGTGCCCGTCGGGCCGATCCTGCCCTGTCGGTCGACGAGTGCGATCTCGCCGAGTCTCGCCGCTCCGTCGTCGACTGCGACCTTGGCCCTGACCGCATCGGCGTTCTCGTCGGCCTCCACCTCCACCGCTCGCCCGCCCTCGAACCGGACGCGCAGCCCGCGGACGATCGTGCCGTCCCTGAGGACGAGCGGTCTCGTCGAGGTCACGTGCCCGTCGACGCGAGTCGGGTCGGGCGCGCTGAAGACCTCCTCGGACGGGAGGTTCGGCAGGTGCCGGAGGCCGTCGCTGGTCGTAAAGTCCCCCGCCTGCCAGAACGCCGAGGGGAACAGGCCGACGGTCAGCTCCGTCCCCGGGCCACTCAGCTCGAGCGCATCGAAGCGGTGGGCGTTCAGCTTGCCGGCCGAGGCCTTGAGGGCGGTGATCCGTTCGTCCCAGGCGGCCGCCGGATCGGGCTCGTCGAGCCGGAGGATGTGCCAGAGCTCGCCCCAGAGGCGTTCGTAGGCCTCGTCGGCCTGGAGCTCGGGATGGACGATCGCCGCCCAGTCCGGGTGTGGGCACGGAACCGCGCACCAGTTGGTCGTGCGGTCGTTGACGACCTGCATCGCCTCCTTGAGCCACGGCAGAAGGTCGCGGCCGAGACGCTCACCGTCGAGGCCGCTGAGGGCATCCGGGGCGACGACGCCTGCGAAGGCGATCCGCGCTCCATGCGCTTTTGCGGTGTCAAGCAGACGGTTGCGGAACCAGTCCGGGACGTAATCGAGGGTGTCGGCCGCCGCCTCCTCGATCCGGGCGCGCTTCACCCACGGGTCGTAGTAGTAGACGTCGACGAACCGCGCCCCGCGCCGGTAGGCAGCTGCGGTGACCGCACGGGCCATCATCTCCTGGCCGATCGTCGCGTTCACGAGCAGGATCTGGCCGGGCTGGACGTTCGCCCCGTGCGCGGCCAGCTCTGCGATGGCGTCGAAACGATCCCCCACGGCAGGCGATCGTACAGCTAGCGCGAACCCCGAATGGTGGATCTCGAGCCGGCGATCGAGCGGTTCCTCGCGTCGGCCGGTCTCGCCGACTCGACGCGCCGTGCCTACGCAAGCGATCTGCGCGACTTTGCAGAGTGGTACGGGAACGGGCAGCTCGAGCGGATCGACACCCGGCTGCTCGCCGAGTACACGGCGGATCTGGGGCGTGCCCGCCCGGGCGGCAAGCTCTCGCCCGCCACGATCTCGAGGCGTCTCTCGTCCGTCCGGGCGCTGGTGCGGTTCTCGCTCGGCGCCGGTCACGTGCCCGAGACGCTGCTCGCTCCCCGCCGGGGCCAGCGGCTGCCCGAGGCGCCGAAGACCGAGGAGATCGAGGCGCTGATCGACGCGTTCGAGGGCGACGGCCCGCTGGCGGTGCGCAACCGCGCCCTGCTCGAGCTGATCTACTCGGCCGGGCTGCGCTCGAGCGAGGCGGTCGGCCTCGATCTCGGCGATGTCGACTACGAGCAGGAGCACGTGCTCGTGCGCCAGGGCAAGGGCGCCAAGCAGCGTGTCGTCCCGCTCGGCGAAGAGGCAGGGCGGCTCGTTTCCACGTACCTCCACGCGGCGCGGCCGCAGCTGGCCCGCGGCGCGGAGAACGCCCTCTTCCTCTCGGCCCGCGGCCGCCGGCTCGACACCTCCACCCTGCGCCGGCTCATGGCCCACCCCCACAGGCTGCGGCACTCGTTCGCGACGCACCTCCTGGAGGGTGGCGCAGACCTGCGGACGATTCAGGAGCTGCTCGGTCACGCCTCGCTCTCGACGACGCAGATCTACAGCCATGTGAGCGCGAAGAGGCTCCGGCAGGTCTACGACCGTTCGCACCCACGGGCCCGAAGGGACGCCCGCTGAGCTCCGAACGCCGCCCTTTGGCCGAGCGAGATCCCGAGCTCGAGTCCTTCCTCGCTGTCCTCTCCGCGCGCCGGGCAGCACGCACCGTCGATGCCTACCGCCGCGATCTGGAACGGCTCCGCGCCTTCCTCGGCACACCGATCTCGCGGGCGACGGTCGCCGAGCTCGAGCGCTACACCGCCGGGCTTCGCGCCGAAGGACTCTCGCCGGCCACCCTGGCGCGCAGGACGGCGGCGGCGCGGACGTTCTTCCGGCACCTGCAGCTGATCGGCGCGCGGAGCGACAACCCTGCCGCCGAGATCGCGCTCCCCCGCCGGACCCGGCGCCTGCCACAGACGCTCTCACCGAGGGAAGCGGAGATGCTGATCGACGCGGCGGGCGGCGCCTCGCCCCGCGCGCTGCGTGACCGGGCGCTCGTCGAGCTCCTCTACGGCTCGGGACTGCGCATCTCGGAGGCGCTCGGACTCGGCAAGAACGGGGTCGACCTCGAGGAGCGCCTCGTGCGCGTCCTCGGCAAGGGGAACAAGGAGCGCGTCGTCCCCGTCGGGCGGGAGGCGGCAGAGGCCGTGCGCCGCTATCTCGCGCGCGGGCGGCAGCACCTCGACCGCCGGCACCGGCCCGAGCTCTTCCTGAACGCCAGGGGCGGGGCGCTCAGCCGCTCGGGCGCGTTCCTCATCTTGCGTGGGCTGGCCGAGAAGGCGGGGCTCGAGCCGGGTCGCGTGCATCCGCACCTGCTCCGCCACTCCTTCGCAACCCACCTGCTCGAGGGGGGCGCCGACCTGCGCAGCGTGCAGGAGATGCTCGGCCACGCCGACCTGAGCACCACGGAGCTCTACACGCACGTCTCCGACCGCCGGCGCCGCGAGGCCTACTTCGCCGCCCACCCCCACGCCCGCCGGTAACGGAGGGTTACTTCGCCGGGCCGGCCTTGCGGCGCAGAACCTGGGCGATCTTTGCCGCGGCGTCGCGGAGCTCCCGCCCTGCCTCGTCGTTCTCGGCGAGCGCCGAGAGGATCGCAATCGTGTCTCGCTGGGGCGAGCCGTTGCGGAGCGAGATCACAGCGAGCCGCCGCACTGCGTCGTTCCCGTCGTTCGTCGCCAGCTCGTGGAGGAGCGGCCTGACGCCGTTGATCACGCTCGGATGGTCACGCGAGAGCAGTTCGAGCGAGATCAGCGCCGAGCCGCGGCAGGCCGGGCTCTCGTCCTCGAGGCCTCGCCGCAGGAGCTCGATCTTCTGGCGGAAGCGAAACTGCGAGATCGCCCGGTAGGCGACCGCGCGTTCGCGGTAGTCGTGGGAGCGCGCCGCCGCCTCGAGCTCCTCGTCCCACTGCCCGCGCAGGACCGCCAGCTCGCGCTCGTCGCCGCGGTCCGCGAGCTCGGCCGCCTGCGCCGCGGCCTCCGCGAGAGTCAAAGCTGAGCCACTCTCAAGCTTGGGCCACCGAGTGGGCCGGATCGCCGACGTACCGTGCCGAGGGGCGGATCAGTCGGCCCGTGCGCCGCTGCTCGACGATGTGCGCCGACCAGCCGGCGACGCGGGCGCAGGCGAACATCGCCGGATACATGTCGGGCGGAATCTCGGCGAGGTCGAGCACCACCGCCGCCCAGAACTCGACGTTCGTCTCGAGTACGCGGTCCGGGGACTTCTCGCGAAGTGCAGCCAGTGCCGCCTGCTCGAGCGCATCGGCCACCTCGACGCGCGGCGACCCGAGCTCGACCGCCGTCCGCCGCAGGACCCGCGAGCGCGGATCCTCGGCGCGGTAGATCCGGTGGCCGAAGCCCATGATCCGCTCGCCGCGGCCGAGTAGATCGCTCACGTACGCATCCGCGTCGCCGCTCGCCTCGACCTCGTCGAGCATCAGCAGCACGCGGGTGGGCGCGCCGCCGTGGAGCGGGCCCGAAAGGGCGCCCACCGCGGCCGATAGCGTCGCGGCGCAGTCGGCGCCGGTCGAAGCTGCGATCCGCGCGGTGAAGGTCGAGGGATTCACACCGTGCTCGGCGGCCGTGACCAGGTAGGTGTCGAGCGCCGTGACATGCCGGGGGTCGGCCTCGCCGCAGAAGCGAATCAGGAACTGGGCGGCGGCGTTCTCGCCGTGCGCGACCTCGGACTCCGGAACGGCGGTCGCGGCGCCGCGACCGGCCTGCGCCACGATCGAGAGGGCGGCCGCGGAGAGCCGGGCCAGATCGTCGCGCGCCTGCTCAACGGTGATGTCCACGAGCTGCCCGAGACCCCACTTGGGGCCGAGCGTCGCGAGCGCGGCCTGCAGGTCCGCCATCACCGAGCCGCTGGCGTCCTGCAGCTCGATCGACTCCGCCGGCGGCATCCCCGGCTCGAAGCTCCCATCGACGAGCAGACCCCAGACCTGCTCGAACGGATAACGGCCGACGAGCTCCTCGATGTCGATGCCGCGGTAGCGGAGCGACGACCCGTCACGGTCGGGCTCGGCGATCTCGGTCTCGAACGCGATGATGCCCTCGAGCCCCGGCCGGAAGTCGTTCATCGTCCAGACGCTAGCGGAGAAACCCCGCTCTGCAGCCAGTTTCGACTGTTCGCCCGAACTGAGGTGCACTCCTACGTACAATCCGCGTCCCATGGCGCATCGTGTCACCCTCATCCCCGGCGACGGCATCGGCCCGGAGCTGACCGCGGCCACGCGGCGCGTGCTCGACGCGACCGGCGTCGAGTTCGAGTGGGACGTCCAGCCCGCAGGCGCGGACACGATGGCCGACCACGGCGGCAACCCGCTGCCCGAGGAGACACTCGCCTCGATCCGGCAGAACGGCGTTGCGCTCAAGGGCCCGATCACGACCCCGATCGGCGAGGGCTTCCGCTCGGTCAACGTCGGGCTCCGCGTCGCCCTCGACCTCTACGCGCAGGTGCGCCCGTGCAAGACCTATGCGGGGGTGCGCACCCGGTACGAGGATGTCGACCTCGTGATCGTGCGCGAGACCACCGAGGACATCTATGCCGGGATCGAGTTCGAGCAGGGCACGCCCGAGGCCGAGGAGCTGATCGCCTGGTTCGCCGCCCACGGCCGCAAGATGCCCCAGCCCGACACGGGAATCTCGATCAAGCCGACGTCGATCACCGGCACCCGCCGAGTGTTCGAGTTCGCGTTCGACTACGCCCGCCGCATGGGCCGCCGGAAGATCACGGCGGTGCACAAGGCGAACATCATGAAGTTCACCGACGGCCTCTGGCTGCGCGTCGCACGCGAGGTGGCCGCCGAGAACACCGACATCGAGTTCGAGGACAGGATCGCGGACAACATGTGCATGCAGCTCGTCCAGCGGCCCGAGGAGTACGACGTGATGGTGCTCCCGAACCTCTACGGCGACATCATCTCCGACCTCGCAGCAGGCCTGATCGGCGGCCTCGGCGTCGCTCCGGGCGCGAACTTCGGCCGTGGCGTCGCGGTGTTCGAGCCGACACACGGCTCGGCCCCGAAGTACGCCGGCCAGAACAAGGTCAACCCGATCGCCCAGCTCCTCTCGGGCGTGCTGATGCTCCGGCATCTCGACGAGTTCGCCGCTGCCGACCGGCTCGAGGCGGCGATCGCCCAGCTGATCGAGGAGGGCAAGTACGTCACCTACGACATGAAGCCCTCACGCGACGATCCCACGGCCGTCGGGACGAGCGAGGTCGCCGACGCGCTGATCGAGACGCTCGAGAGCGGCGTTACCGCGTGAGCGTAGGCTTGACGGAGCTCAGAATTCAGCGGAGGTGCCGGCTTCGCCGGCACCGTGAGCGGGTGTGAGCCAACGACGTACGGTCACCGTCGTCGGCGCGGGGAACGTCGGGGCGACCTGTGCACAGGTGCTCGCGACCCGCGACTATGCGGACGTCGTCCTCGTCGACATCAAGGAGGGCCTGCCGCAGGGCAAGGCGCTCGACATCGCGCAGATGGGGGCAGTCCTCGGGTACGAGCCGAACATCTCGGGCTCGAACGACTACGCGGACTCCGCCGGCTCCTCCGTCGTCGTCATCACCGCAGGCGTCCCGCGCGGCCCGGGGATGAGCCGCGACGACCTGGTCACGACCAACGAGAAGATCGTCTCCGACGTGACCGCGAAGGTAGTGGCGCAGTCGCCGGACGCGGTGCTCGTCGTCGTCTCGAACCCGCTCGACGCGATGTGCCACGTCGCCCGGAGCGTGTCCGGGCTGCCGCGTGAGCGCGTCTTCGGTATGGCCGGCATCCTCGACACCGCCCGCTTCTCGACGTTCATCGCGTGGGAGACCGGAGCGTCGGTGAAGGACGTCCAGACGCTCGTGCTCGGCGGACACGGCGACCAGATGGTGCCGCTCGTGAGCGCGACCCGCGTGGGTGGGATCCCGCTGCGCAAGCTCGTCGTCCCGGACCGGATAGAGAAGATGATCGAGCGCACCGCGAAGGGCGGCGGCGAGCTCGTCAACCTCCTCGGAACCTCGGCCTGGTACGCACCCGGGGCGGCGGTCGCGCAGATCGTCGACGCGATCATGCTCGACGAGAAGCGGATCCTGCCGTGCGCCGCCTACCTCGAGGGCGAATACGCGATCGACGAGCTCTACGTCGGCGTCCCGGTGAAGCTGGGTGCGGGCGGCATCGAGGCGATCGTCGAGCTCGATCTCGACGAGGACGAGCATGCTGCGCTCCAGGCCTCGGCGGCCGCCGTGCGCGAAGTCGTGGGCGTGCTCAGCGCCCCCGGCTGATCTCCAAGCGCTCGGCAAGCACCTGGCGGCTCTTGCCGTCTACAGTGAATCTGTGGAAGCGGTCGTGCGCCCCCAGCCGAGCCACCGTCGCCGCTGGGCGCTGCGGATCTTCACGCCGACCGCGGCTCTCGTGTTGGGCGGGGTGCTGCTCCTCTGTGTGATCGGGCTCGAGTTCAGCTCGTCCAACGACTACATCTTCCTGCCGGACCCAGCGCACCCGGTTGCACCGCTCGTCAGCGTCGCAGGAGCGAAGCGCCAGACCGGGCCGGGCGGAATCTACTTCGTCGACGTGATCGTCCGCAAGGCGTCCATGCTCGAGAAGATCTTCGGCGGCCTCCACTCCGGGTCCACGCTTGTGCCGGCGGACGAGATCGTCCCGCCCGGCGTCTCGAGCGCCGAGGAGGACAAGGTCGACGTCTCGGCGATGGCGACCTCGCAGCAGGTCGCGGCAGCCGTGGCGCTGCGCGCGCTTGGGAAGAAGGTGACGACGAGCGCCAACGGCGCAGTCGTGTCGGCGATCGAGCCGGGCTTCCCGGCCGCGAGCAAGCTCCAGCTGACCGATCTGATCGTCGGGATCGACGGCACCCACGTCAGTAGCCCGGAGGACGTGACGAAGGTGATGTCGGGCAGGCCGATCGGAACGACATTCCGGTTCGCCGTCAAACGGAACGGCCGGACCACGATCGTGCCGATCACGACGGTCGCAGCCGGGAAGGGCTCCAAGCGCGGGATCGTCGGAGTGATCCTCGCCCCCGACGAGCGGATCCACCTGCCGGTGCGCGTGACGATCGACGCCCACGGCGTCAGCGGGCCCTCCGCCGGACTCGCCTTCGCGCTCGACGTGATGCAGAAGCTCGGGCGGAATGTCGACCGCGGCCACAAGGTCGCGGCCACCGGTGAGATCGCCCTCGACGGGAGAGTCGGCCCGATCGGTGGAATCAAGCAAAAGACGATCGGGGCGCGCGAGGCGGGTGTGGATGTCTTCCTCGTCCCGAAGGCAAATGCGGCCACTGCCAGGAAGTACGCACACGGTCTTCGGATCATCCCTGTGCAGAACTTTCAACAGGCGTTGCACGCACTGTCAACATTGCCGTTGGAGCGCTAGAAACCTGGGAATTTCGCCCCTCCGAAAGGGGCGGAAACTGCGCGTTTTCTCTCCTGGCAAGCCCTTGATCTGCGCACGCTCATGCGTAGGATCGCTTCTCGTTCGACCCCCACCCACAAACCAACCAAGAGAGATTCCCCAACTGCGACATGACGAAACATCAGCTCACCTGTGAGGACTGCTACTTCCGCCGCCACGGCCTCTGCGCGCTCGTCGTCGACCGGCCGTGCCCGACCTTTCGCGCCGCCGGACGCATCCTGTCGCCCCCGCCCCAGCCGCCGCTCGTTCCACGTCCCTTCGCACAGGTCGCCGGCGCAACCGCCTAGGCCGACTAGTCGGAGCCGTTACGCAGCGAGCGCTGAGGCGAGCCGCTCGACGCCCGTCTCGATCTCTTCGGGCGAGACATAGCTGTAGGCCAGGCGGATCGTATTCTCGCCGCCGCCGAAATCGGTGCCGAGCACGGCCGTGACTCCCTCGGCGCGGTCGAGCACCTCCTTCGCGCTCGTTCCCTCGGGCAACTCGAGCCAGATGAAGTAGCCGCCCTCGGGATGCGACCAGCGGGCTCCCGTCAGGTGCGTGTCGAGGGCCGAGAGCATCGCATCCCGCCTGACCTTCAGCAGGGCGTTGACGCGCTCGAGGTTCGAGTCGAAGTTCCCGCGGCTGATGAACTCGTAGATGACCGCCTGGCTGAGCAGCACCGGCGTGATGTAGGTCGAGTTCGCACGCTCGATCAGCGGCGCGGCGAGAGGCTCCGGGACGATGTACCACCCGACTCGGAGCCCCGGTGAAATCGTCTTCGAGAACGACGAGGTGTAGATCGTGGTGTCGCGTGCGAGCTCGAACATCGACGGGGGTGCCGTTCCCTCGAAGCGAATCAGGCCGTAGGGGTCGTCCTCGAGGACCAGCGCCCCTGCCTCCTGAGCGAGCCCGGCGATCTCGCGCCGCCGATCCTCGGGCAGGGTGCGGCCGCTCGGATTCTGGAAGGTCGGGATCGTGTAGATGAACGCGGGCTTGCCGTTCGCCTCGAGCGCGCCGGCGACCGCCGCCGGGATCAGGCCGTCGTCGTCCATCGCCATGGGGACGGCGGTGATCCCGTTCTCGCGCAGGATCTTCAGCGGCCGGTCGTAGGTCGGATCCTCGACGAACACCGTCTGACCGCGCCCGAAATGCTGGGCGAGCAGCACGAAGCCCTGGAGCGCCCCGTTCGTGAGGATGATCTGCCCCGGCGGCACCTTGAACCAGTCGCCGAGCAGCTCGCGCAGCGGCGCGTAGCCCGCGCCCGTCCCGTAGGAGAGGATCGTCTTGCCGTCGCGCTCGAGCACGGTGCGCGCGCAGTCGGCGAGCTCCGCCTCCGGGAGGCATTCGGGGGCGGGGACACCGCGGGCGAACGAGATCGATTCCATGGGCACGAATCTAGCCGTTCCGCATTCAGAGCCGAGCCGCCACGAGCCCGGCAACCTCGGTCGGGGTGGTCCCGACCGCGATCCCGGCGGCCTCGAGCGCGTCCTTCTTCGCCTGGGCCGTGCCCGAGGAGCCCGAGATGATCGCCCCGGCATGGCCCATCGTCTTGCCCGGCGGTGCGGAGAAGCCCGCGATGTAGGCGACGACGGGCGTGCTCAGGTTCTCGGCGATGTGGCGGGCGGCCTTCTCCTCCTCGTCGCCGCCGATCTCGCCCACCAGCACGACGAGCTCGGTCTCCGCGTCTGCCTCGAAGCGGTCGAGCATGTCGATGAAGGTCGAACCGATCACCGGATCGCCGCCGATACCGACGATGGTCGAGTTGCCGATCCCGCGCTCGGCCAGCTCGTTTCCGATCTGGTAGGTCAGGGTGCCGGAGCGGGAGACGAGGCCGACGGCGCCGGCCGCGAACACCTCGGCGGGGATGATCCCCACGTTGGCCTTGCCCGGCGAGAGCGCTCCGGGGCAGTTCGGGCCGATCAGGGTCGCGCCTCGCGCCCGGACGTACGCGCAGAGCCTTAGCGTGTCGTGCACGGGGATGTGCTCGGTGATGCAGACCACTGTCTCGATCCCCGCGTCGATCGCCTCGTAGACGGCATCCGGCGCGAAGCGGGCGGGAACGAAGACGAGCGAGGTGTTCGCGCCGGTTTCGGCGACGGCACCGGCGACCGTGGCGAAGACCGGGATCCCCTCGACGTCCTCGCCCCCCTTGCCGGGCGTGACGCCGGCGACGACGTTCGTGCCGTGCGACCGGTTCCGCAGCCCGTGGAAACGGCCCTCGCTGCCGGTGAGCCCCTGGACGACGAGGCGCGTGTCCGCGTCGACGAGGATCGCCATCAGACCGGCCGGCCGCGGAGGGCGATTCGCTCGAACGTGACGTTGCCACCCTCGATCCGGTCGGCGAGCAACTGCCTGACCTCGGCCGCGGTGTCGCCTTCGCACGCGGTGCGCTCGAGCCATGGCTCGAGCTCGATCGGATAGGAGAAGACGCGAATCTCTTCGACCTGGAGCTCGGCCCCGCCGAAGAAGTCACGCCACTCACGCTCCGTGTAGTTGCGGACATGAGAGGGGTCGCGGAGCTTCTCGGCGCGCTCGGCGTCGTCGCCCCCGTGGACGTTGTCGACGACGACGACCCGTCGGTCGGCGACACGGGCGAGCTCGGCCGTGGCGGCGGCGACGTCTGCGAAGTGATGGGCGGCGACGCGCGTGACCGCGAGGTCGAAGCTCGCGTCGGCGAACGGCAGCTCCTCGGCGAAGCAGATCACGTCGGGTTTCATCCCCGGCGCCGGGTCGCAGCTCACCACCTGGACTCCCGCCTCCCGGAGCCGTCGAGCGACATGCCCGCCGCCGGTCGCGACGTCGATCGCGGTGGCGCAGCCGTCGGCCCACTCGACGATCAGATCGAGATCGGGGCCCGAACTATGGGCCGAGCTCGTCCGGTACAGCTCGGCACGATCACTCCAGGGATCGCTCAAACCCGTGCCTCCTACGTTCGATGATGGGCGGGCCCCTGTGGACAACGAGGTCCGGGGCGTTTTCAGCCCTGGCCGAAGCAGGGAAAGAAACTTGCAACAGCGATGTGACAGACAACACCGAACCGCCCTGGCCCAGCCGCGCCCGAGAGGCGCAAGGCGGGGTCAGGCACTGCCTCGAAACCGTGACGGACAGTCCACAGGCGGGCCTCATGCCGCCAGCTCCACGGCGCGCTGGGCGGCGGCGAGCATCGTCGGCTCGACGTAGAGACCGGATCGCGCCGCGTCAGCGAGAATGCGTCTTCCCTCCACGGCGTTCGTGCCGTCGAGGCGGACGACGAGCGGGACGCTGAGGCCGGTCTCGTCGAGCGCCGCGAGGATGCCCCGGGCAACCTCGTCGCAGCGGGTGATCCCGCCGAAGACGTTGAAGAGGATCGACCGCACCTGCGGGTCGCGGGCAATCACGTCGAGCGCGGCGATCACGCCGGCGGCCGAACCGCCGCCGCCGAGGTCGCAGAAGTTCGCCGGCCGTCCCCCGGCGACCACCACGACATCGACGGTCGACATCGAAAGCCCGGCACCGTTGCCGAGGATGCCAACCGAGCCGTCGAGCTTCACGTAGATCACGCCGCGCTCACTGGCGTAGGCCTCGAACGGATCCGCGGCCGACGAGTCGCGCATTGCCGCGAGATCAGGATGGCGGAAGAGCGCCGAGTCGTCGATCGTCACCTTGGCATCGAGCGCACGCACCTCGCCCTGCGGGGTGACGATCAACGGATTGATCTCGCAGAGAGTCGCGTCGGATTCGACGAAACATCGGTACAGGGACGCGGCGATCCGTTCGATCTGCTCGCGTTCGCCTGCGTCGGCGAGCCTGGCGAGGAGCTCACGGGCGTGATGCGGCTCGTAGCCTTCGAGCGGATCGACATGGACGCGGGCCAGCGCGTCGGGGCTCTCCCCGGCGACCTGCTCGATCTCGACGCCACCCTGCGTGGTGAACATCAGCAGCAGCTGCCCTGCTCCCCGGTCGAGCGCGACCGAGAGGTAGTACTCGTGCGCGATCTCGGAGGCGGACTCGACCCAGAGCCGCTCCACCCGATGACCGCGGATGTCGAGGCCGAGAATCTCGCCGGCACGTGCCGCGGCCTCGTCGGGGTTCTCCGCGAGCTTCACACCGCCGGCCTTCCCGCGCCCACCCGTCAGCACCTGGGCCTTCACGACGACCTGACCGCCGAGCTCGACCGCCGCGAGGCGCGCTTCCTCGGCCGTCAGGGCCAGACGCCCCTGCGAGACGGGGATCCCGTACCGCGCGAGAAGCTCCTTGCCCTGGTGCTCGTACAGGTCCAATGGAGCCCCAATCTATCCCGCGTCTGCGTCCATGGGCGTTGCGGGCGTATTCTGCGCCTGTGCCCATCGCCGACCAGCTGACACTCGCCCGGATCGCCTGCGCGCCGCTCGTCGTCGTGCTCTTCAGCGTGAACTTCGACCGGCACGACTACTGGGGTACCGCGGTCTTCTGCGCAGCGATGTCGACCGACTGGTTCGACGGCCGGATTGCGCGCCGCTCGGGGCGCACGACCTCGTTCGGCTCGCTGCTCGATCCGGTTGCCGACAAGGTGCTCGTGCTGGCGACACTCATCGTCCTGCTCGACCAGGGTGTCTTCCCTGCGTGGATGGTCGCGGCGATCGTCGCCCGGGAGCTCCTGGTCAGCGGGCTCCGGCTGGCGGCATTGGAGCGAGGAGTCGTGATCGCAGCGCGCGATCTCGGGAAGCTGAAGACGTGGTCGCAGGCGATCGCGGCCGCGGTGGGCGGCCTCGTGGCGGCCGGGCTCTGGAGCACCAGCGTCTCGTGGTGGCTGCTGCTCCTCGCGGTCGCGCTCACCTGGGTCTCCGGGCTCGACTACGCGCGCTCCGCGCCGAGCGTGCTCCGCGGCCGCGCCGTCGCGTCGTCCTAGCAGGGATCCCTCTCGCGAGGGTAATCCGGCCCGTGCCCGGAGAAGATCACTCATCGGGGGTTAGCCCCATCCCCCAGAGAGCCGAAGCATGACCCTATGCGCAAACTCCTCCTCGTCCCCATGGCCCTGGCCGGGCTCGCGACTCTGGGCCTCGCCTCGGCCAACGCCCTGACCTCCATCCACCAGGCGAACGCGGCCTTGCGGGGCACCATCGCGAGCCTCAGCTCGCATTCGATCACCGTCGGTTCCCGGCACAGGCGCCGTCTCACCTGCTCGATCACCTCCTATTCCCCCGGGGTCGGCCAGTTCGCCGTCGGCGACCGGGTCCGGATCGCTTGCACGAGCCACGTGCTCGTCGCGATCGCGGATACCCCTTCGACCACGCGGAAGTCGACCAACGACGATGCAACCGTCTCCGGAATCGCCGGCGCCGTCACTGCGCTCGGCTCCTCGTCGATCACGGTTCACGACGGCGACCGGACCCTGACGTGCGCGATCGGCTCGGGCTCACCGGCCGTCGCCGGCTTCTCGGTCGGCGAGCACGTGAAGCTCTACTGCGCGAACGGCGTCCTCGTCTCGATCGGTCCGGTGACGAACCCGCCGGCCCCGCCGACGACGAGCGCGACGAGCGCCGGGCCGACCGTGACCTCGGCTAACGGCCCGATCACGGCGCTCAGCTCGACCTCGATCTCGGTGCAGACGATGACCTGCACGATCGGGGCCGGCTCGCCCAGCACGAGTGGCTTCGCCCTCGGCAGCTCGGTGCGCATGTATTGCGAGAACGGTGTGCTCTTCCAGCTGAAGCACAACGACGAGACGCCGCCCCCAACCACGACAACGACCACGACAACGACGACGACCATCGCCCCGCAGACGATCACCGGGATCACGGGAACGATCACCGCCCTCGGCTCGTCCGCGATCACCGTCGTGAGCAGCGGCGGTGCCGGCGACGCCGGGCCGACGACGCTCGCCTGCACGATCGGGCCGGGCTCTCCGAGCACGAGCGGCTTCGCCCTCGGCAACTCGGTGCGGATGTACTGCCTGAACGGTTCGCTCTACCAGCTCAAGCTCAACGGCGACACGCCCCCGACGACAACCACGACGACCACGAACACGACAACCACGGCGCCGCCGACGACCACGACGCCCGTTGTCATCTCGGGGATCAGCGGCACGATCACCGCGCTCGAGGGCTCGTCGATCTCGGTCGCCGGCTCGGGCGGCGACGGCCCGGCCTCGCTCACCTGCACGATCGGGCCGAACTCCCCGAGCACGAGTGGCTTCGCCTTGGGGAGCTCGGTGCGCATGTACTGCGCAAACGGCTCGCTCTACCAGCTCAAGCACAACGACGCGCCCCCGCCGCCCACCACCACGACCACGACGACGACGACGACCACGACGCCCCTCTAGCCACTCGCCGCGAGTCGGCGAGAGCCGCGTATCTGTAGCCGCCGGCCCGAACGGGCGGCTACGGATACGCTCGGAGCATGGAGCTAGGCGATCGCTCGACGATCTGGCCCTACGACGAACAGGGCGAGCCGCGGGAGTTCTTCTATGCCCGCTACGCGCACCCGACCGGCGCCGCGGCGGAGGCTCGGCTCGGCGAGCTCGAGGGCGGCGAGGCACTGCTCTTCGCCTCCGGAATGGCGGCAGAGACCGCCGTCGTGCACACCTTCGCGCGGCCGGGAACGACGATCGCGCTCGCCGAGGGTGCGTACTTCGGGACGTCGGTCCTCTTCGGGCTCTTCGAGCCCTGGGGCCTCCGGTTTCTCGAGTACGACCAGACCGGGCCGCCGCCGGCCGAGGCGGCGATCGTCTGGGTCGAGTCGCCGGCGAACCCGACGCTCACCACCCCCGACTGGGAAGCGCTGCGCGCCCACCCGGGCCTCATCGTCTGCGACGCGACCGTGTCGACACCGGTCTACCTGCGGGCACTCGACGAGGGCGCCGACGTCGTCGTGCACTCGGGGTCGAAGTTCCTCACCGGAAACCACGGCGGGCTGCTCGGTGCGGTTGTGACCCGCGACCCGGAGCGCCGCCAGGCGCTGCACCACGTCCGCTCCCAGACCGGCGGTGTCGCGGCACCGCATTCGGCCGCCGCGCTGCTCGCCGGGCTCGAGTCGCTCTCCGAGCGGATGGCGCGGATCACCGAGACGGCCACTGAGCTCGCCCGCCGTCTCGGCGTGCATCCTGCGGTCGAGCTCGTCCGCTACCCGGGCTACTCGGGCCTGATCTCGTTCGACGTCGCCGAACCGCGCCACGTGGAGACGAACACCGGCGTGATCATCAACTCGACGAGCCTTGGGGGCGTCCACTCGACGATGGAGAGTCGCTACCGCTGGGAGGGCGACCGGATCCCGGAAGGACTGCTCCGGCTGTCGGTCGGCCTCGAGGACGTGGAGGTGCTCTGGGCCGACCTCGAGGGAGCACTCTCGTGAAGCATGCGACCGAGTACCTCACCTTCGAGACCCCGAACCGGCGCGACTACCTGAACATCACCGACAGGGTCGAGGAGGTCGTCCGCAAGTCGGGGATCCAGCACGGGCTCGTGCTCGTGAATCCGATGCACATCACGGCGGCCGTCTATGTCAACGACGACGAGGGCGGCCTGATCGCCGACCTCGACGACTGGCTCGAGCGCCTCGCGCCTCACGAGCCCGTGTCCGGCTACCGCCACAACCGCGGCGAGGACAACGCCGATGCGCACATGAAACGGCAGCTGATGGCCCACCAGGTCGTGCTTCCGATCACCGACGGCAGGCTCGACCTCGGCCGCTGGGAGCAGGTGTTCTACGCCGAGTTCGACGGCCGGCGGCCCAAGCGCGTGATCGTGAAGGCGATCGGAGAATGAGCGGCGAGCCGAAGGCGATGGCTGCCTCCGAGGCGATCGAGCTGCTCGACTGGAAGCGCCGAGTCTTCGCCCTCTACGCCGCTGTCCGTAGCGGCTCGGAGCCCGCCGCCGCTTGCGCCGCATGGCACGCAGGACGCGACGAGCTCTTCCGTTCCCATCCCTCCTCGCCGATCCCCGCGGACGAACGGGGCTCCTACCCCGGTGTCCCCTACTTCGACTACGACCCCGCGCTGCGGGTGCTCGCCGCAGTCGAGTCGTTGCCGGCGGTCGTGACGCAGGTCGGGTCGAGTGGAACCGAGCCGATCGCCTTCCAGCGGATCGCCCGGGCGCACTTCGCGCTCGACGGCACCGAGCACGCCCTCGAGCTCTTCTGGCTCGTGGGCTACGGCGGCGGCCTCTACCTCCCCTTCCGCGACGGGACCTCGGGCGCGGAGACCTACGGCGGCGGTCGCTACCTTCTCGACACGGTCAAGGGCGCGGACCTCGGCGTCGAGGGCGATGAGCTCGTCCTCGACTTCAACTTCGCCTACAACCCTTCTTGCAGCTACGACCCGCGCTGGATCTGCCCGCTCTCGCCGCCGGCCAACCGCCTTCCCGTCGCGATCCACGCCGGCGAGCGGATGCCGGGTGGCGCTGCGTAGAGAGAGAGAGAGAGAGAGAGAGAGAGAGAGAGAGAGAGAGAGAGAGAGCCGGAGGTGGGACTCGAACCCACGGCATCCGCTTTACAAGAGCGGTGCTCTGCCAACTGAGCTACTCCGGCGCAGTCGAAATCCTACCGCTGTTGTCCGTACCGGCTACGACGCTTCGAAGCCTCCCGTCCGAGCGATTGACCGGGGCCCCGGCGTCGGTTAGAACACCGTGATGCAGGATCAGCGCGCTGATCGGGAGCGATCGCGTGTTCGAGGGCAGACTGTCGTCGATGCACCCGATCGGGAGGAGGCGCACGCGGACGGCGGCGGCATCGTGGCCGGTGCGCTCGCCCTCCAGTCGGCCGCGGGCAACGCCGCGGTCACCCGGATGGTCCGGAGGCAGCAGAGCCGCAGGATCTCACGGCTCGTCACCGGTAACCCCGGAGACCTCCAGGACGCGTCGGGACAGTCGACCACGACCTGGGCCCAGCCGACCGTCCAGGATGCGGTGACCCGGGACGGACACGTCCTCGGTGGACCGGCTGCCCCTGGCGCGTCGACGGCACTCGGCTTCACCGCATTCCTCAAGCCGAAGGCGACCGAGGCCACGCCGTTCGTCGGCGCGACACCAACGGGCCCCGACCTCTACGAGCAATCGGCGGCGGCCGCGTCCGGGTTCGCCTCGGTGGACACGGAGTCCGGGACGATGACCGAGCAGGCTGCCGACAGCTCCCTCTGGAGCGACACGGGCCCGACGGCGCTCGACGTGCAGCAGGCGGGAATCGGCGACTGCTACGCACTCGCGACGATCATCGAGGTCGTGAACCGCGACCCCGGCAAGATCACCGCGATGATGGTGCCGGACGGGACGGGCGGGGCGACCGTCACGCTCTACCACCGGCTCCCACATCCACCCGGCTTCTTCGGGTTCATGAGCGGTCCGCTCTATGTTCCCGAACCGGTGGCCGTCTCGGGCGAGCTCGCGTTCAACCGCACTGCGCCGGGCGCCACGGGCATCGCGCTCCGGGACCCCGCGCATCCCGACTGGGGCCACCAGGTCCACGGGGCCCAGCTGATGGTGGGTAACACGCCGAAGGAGTCGTACTGGTGGACGGTCGTCAACGGCACGACGCTCGAGATCCACCGCCGCGACATCTACCAGATGGCCCGCTGGGCTCCTCTCCTCGAGAAGGCGATCGAGCGTTTCTCGCAGAACTACGGGCAGTTCGGGCACGGCCAGGAGATCTCGGGCGAGGGCGAGCACGGGGGTTCGAGCGGCCAGGCGGTGATCAGCGGCGGCTGGTCGGGGCACCCGTTGAGCCTCTTCTACGGCCAGGCGGGAGAGGTCGAGTCGGGTGGTGCGGGCGACGAGTCGATGACGAGCTGGGCGCCGGGCCAGACGGGCGGGGCACTGCTGATGGCCAACGCCGCTGCCTTCGAAGGGCTGCTGACCCTTTCCGGGCGAGGCGCGAGCCATGCGACCGGCGACACGACCGCGCCGATCGTCACGGCGACCACGGGGACGGGCGACCCCGGCCTCCAGATGTATTCCCAACGGCTCCAGGCAGCGATCCCGGCCGCCATGGCCGCACTCGACTGGAGCACGCTCACGCCCGGAGCGCAGGCGAAGCTCTCGGCTGCCCAGGGCTGGACGGCGGCCTGGATCGGGGCACAGCCCGATCCGAACCCGGCACCGGCGACGCCTGCGCCGAACACGAAGTCCTGGGCGATGACGAACTGGCAAGCTGCTTGCCAGGTCGCCGCGGCGGACGCCGAGCTCTCGAGCCCGTCGCGCTCGGACGCGATCAAGGCGGCGCTCGAGCTCCTGCTCGTGATCCAGAACAGCCCGAACGACAGCGGCGGCGGCACGCGGAGCGTCTATGCGAATCACGTCTACTCGGTGCTCTCGGTGAGCATCGTGAATGCGGCCACCGCTCCGGCGGGCTTCGACATCATGTCGTTCCCGGCGATGCTCCGACCGGCGATGTACCAGCACATCGACGTTGCCGCCTCGAGCGTGACGCTGATGAACCCGCACCACCGGAACGTCCCGACCGGCGGCACCGCTTCGTCGGTCGGCGACGCCGTCGATCCGGCGAGCGGTCTTCGGCCCAGCGAGTCGGGGCAGTTCACCCTGCCGCTCAACCACTTCTTGATGCTCTACGCCTCGGTCATGTCCAACGAGTTCACGATTCCGGCGTACTAGATGCCGTCGCCAGCGGAGATCGTCGTCGGCGACGACGCGAGCCTGCTTGCTCTCCGCGCGGCGTATCTCGAGGCCCTGGCCGGCGGCGCCGAGTCGTTCACCGCGATCTTCCGAAAGGGAGTGCGCGGCCTCGATCCGGAGGTTCTGAGCGGCGAGGTCACGCTCGCCCCACCCGGCGCGCACGAGCCGCCGCCGATCGACGTCGTGCTCCGGAGCGAGGACACCACCGCCTTTGCCCGCCTCCCACTCGCGGTCATGGGCCGCAGCGTCACGATCGAGGGATTCGCTCTCGTCGGCGGTCTGAGTCCGCCCCTCCGCGTGACCGTCTCGCGGGCGATCGCGCTGCGGCGTTTCGTCGTCCTCGGCGCGAGAGCCGACGAGCGGCGGCGCGCCATCGTCGACCTGACCGCGGCTGCGCCCGAGGTCGAGCTCGCAGTCACGGGATCCGTGTTCGCGCACAGCACCGCGCCGGACGCACTGGTCGGCTGTTATGCCGGGCCGGGCGGCTGGTTCTCGAACATCGCGATCGACGACAGCACCGTCCTCGGCGGCCAGTCCGATGCGGCGATCTCGATCGACGCGGTCGCCTCGCTCGTTGGTCGGGGCTCGAGCCTCGGTGCCGGCGCCGCGCGCGTGCTCCTGCGCATGGACTGGCCCGCGAAGAAGGGCAGCCTCTCGGGCTGCGCCCTCTCAGGGCCGGAAGGGAAGCTGCTCGAGGTGCGGAATGCGCCGCCGGTTGCTGTCGATCCGGTTCGCCTGACCGGCGGCTCGCGCGTGAGCTCGACGGCGGGGTTCGCTGCCGACGCCTCCGTCGTCGAGGTCGCGGCAGCCGCCCTCGAGCGCGAGCTCGCCGAAACCGTCGGCCGAACCGGTGATCGGCTCCGCGATCTCGACGGGCGGCTCGCCGCGCTGCTCGGGCTCTAGGCCAGAACCTGGCGTTCGCGCTGGTGGTTCAGGATCTTCCGCTTGACCCGCTGGAGCGCGTTGTCGATCGTCTTCGTGTCGCAGCCGAGCTCCTCCGACATCGCCTCGTACGAGAAGCCCTCGAGGTAGAGCCGCAGCGCGTCGGCCTCGAGCGGTGACAGCGTCGTGCCCAGGCAGCCGACGAGACTCTGGAGCTCCTCGCTCGAGATCACGCAGATCGCGGGATCGTTGACCGCCGAGCCGGGGAGCGCATCGCCGAGCGTGCAGTCACCGTCGGGATCCTGGCCGGCGGGGGTATGGCTGAACGAGACGTAGCTGTTGAGCGGCGAGTGCTTGAACCGGGTCGCCGTCTTGATCGCGGTGATGATCTGCCTCGTCACGCAGAGTTCGGCGAACGAGCGGAACGAGGTCTCCTTGTCGGGGCGGAAATCGCGGACCGCCTTGTAGAGACCGATCAGGCCCTCCTGAATCAGGTCGTCGTTGCCGCCGCCGACGAGGAAGTACGCGCTCGCCTTGAGCCGAACGAACGGGGTGTACCGACGGATGAGCCCGTCGAGTGCGACCGTGCTGCCGTTGCGCGCCTTGAGCACCAGCTGGAGATCCTCAAGCTCTCGTTGAGCTTTCTGCGCAGTTTTCGGTGCGGTTGCTGTTCTCATGCTCATGCCTGGAACCCCCATCTTCAGCCCTTTGTCCCGGTGGTTGACATAACTATCGACCGCGAACCCTCACCCTTAAGTCGAGGTGAATCTAGCAAGGACCGTCCGAAAAGACAAGCCCTACTTGCAATGGACCCGCTTGCAATGCCGGAGTCCTATGTAGAGTCGCCGCGACGGAGCCGTTCGAGGCGTTCTCGGGTCGCCTCGTCGAGCTTGTCGGCGAGCCCGCCGGGCGGCCGCTCGCGCGTCTCCGCCGGGCGCAGGTCCCGGAAGAAGGTCTGCGACGAGAGGTTCGCCGTCTCGCGCCCGGCGGTGCCGAGCACGGTCGCGTCCGAGGAGACGAGAAGCACCTGCTCACGCGATCGGTGCTCGGCGGCGAGGCGCTCGAGCATCGTGTCGGCGTCGGGAGCGAATCTCACCGCCAGGGGGCCGAGCTGCGTGTCCTCGCCGGCGCCGTCGAAGACGACGACGCCGCGGGCACCCCGCGTCGCCACGAAGCTCGAGAGCGTATCGACGAGCTCGCGGCGATCGTCGAACGGCCCGGCGTGCAAGAGGTTGTAGCCGTCGAAGAGATAGAGCGTCGGCTCCATCCGGGTCAGGCTCCTCGCTGGCGACGGGCCTCGTAGAGGAGCACGGCTGCGGCCACGCTGACGTTGAGCGACTCGACCACGCCGGCCGAGGGAATCGAGACAAGCGCGTCGCAGCTGCGACGAACGAGCGGTCGAAGCCCCTTGCCCTCGGCGCCGAAGACGAGCGCGACTCCGCCGGTCAGATCGGTCTGCCACATCGAGGCCTGCGCCTCTCCCGCCGCGCCGTACACCCAGAGGGACGGCCCCTTCACCTCCTCGAGGTAGCGCGCGAGGTTCGTGACCACCGCGATCGGGAGATGCTCGATCGCGCCGGCCGACGAGCGCGCCACCGCCGGGGTGACGATCGCCGAGCCGTGCGCCGGAACCACGACGCCGGTCGCCCCCGCTCCCTCGGCACTCCGGCAAACAGCCCCGAGGTTGCGCGGGTCCGTGATCCGGTCGAGAACGACGAGGAGCGGCTTGTCGGTTGCCGCGAGCTCCCAGGCATCCGCGTAGCGGAAGGCCTCGACGCGCGCGACGGCGCCCTGGTGGTCACGCGTACCCGCGAGCTCGCTCAGCTCCCGGTCTGGACGAAGCTTCGGCTTCGCCTCGGCGAGCCACGGCTCCGACGACACCGCGCGCTCGGTCGCGAGCAGCTCGAGCACCTCGCGCCGGCCGCGCAGGGCCTCGCGAACGGCACGCCGGCCGTAGACCAGATCGTCGCTCACCGCTTGCGAACGAGCGTGTAACCGCCGGCCTCGTCGCGCATCTCCCAACCCGCTGCCTCGAGCTCCGCCCGGAGCCGGTCGGCCGCCTCGAAGTCGCGCGCTGCCCGCGAGCGCACCCGCTCGTCGGCGAGCTCGACGATCTCGTCCGGCGCGCGATCCTGCGCCGCGAGCGAGCCGAGCCCGAAGAGCTCGAGACCGCTCAGCAGATCGTCCGCGAGCCCGCGCCGTCGCCACTCGTGGAAGAGCGCGAGCGCACCGGGGGTGTTGAAGTCGTCGTCGAGGATCGCCGCGAGCCGATCCTGCTCGGTCCCCTCCCCGCCGAGTTCCCGGCCGGCGAAGAAGTCGCGAAAGCTCGCGGCCTGCGTTGCCGCCTGCGCCATCGTCTCGTCGGAGAAGTCGATCGGCTTTCGCCAGTGGCCGCCGAGGAAGAAGAGGAGTGTCGTCTCGGGCCCCCACCGTTCGAGCACCTCCCGGATCAAGGCGATGCTCCCCGTCGACTTCGACATCTTGTCGCCGGACAGCTCGAGCATCCCGTTGTGCGCCCAGATCGCCGCGAACGGATGCCCGAGTGCCTGCGACTGCGCGACCTCGTTCTCGTGATGAGGGAAGACGAGGTCGAGGCCGCCGCCGTGGATCTCGAACGCCGGCCCGAGGAGCTCCTCGGCCATCGCGGAGCACTCGATGTGCCAGCCCGGCCGGCCCTCGCCCCACGGCGAGGGCCAGTGGGTGTCCTCGCCGGGCTTGTTCGCCTTCCACAAGGCGAAGTCACGCGGGTCCTCCTTGCGCGCGTTCGGCTCCTGCTCCTCGACCTGATCGGGCCGCTGGCCGGAAAGCCGGCCGTAGGCGGGGAAGCTCGAGACACGGAAATAGACGTCGCCGTCGACCGGGTAGGCGAAGCCGCCGTCGACGAGCTGGCCGATGAACGAGACGATCCCCGGAATGTGGTCGGTCACCTTCGGCAGATGGTCCGGCAGTCCGAGCCCGAGGGCCCCGACGTCCTCGAGGTACCACGCGGTCGCCTGCTCGGCCAGGGCGGCGCTCGCACCCGGAGCCGCGTCGTAGATCTTGTCGTTCACATCGGTGATGTTGTGGACGAAATCCACCTGGTAGCCCGTGGCGCGGAGCCACGCGCGAAACCACATCCCGATCACGAACGGGCGCGCGTTGCCGATATGGGCCCGGGCATAGACCGTCGGCCCACAGACGTACATCCGGATCGGGCCGGGAGGCGGCGGAAGCTCGACGAGCGATTTCGAGTAGGTGTCAAAGAGCCGCATGGATCCTCCGTAGTGTCTCCTCGCGAGGCAGGGCGGCGATGACCGACCAGAGCTCGGGCCCGCTGTCGCGCCCGGTGAGTGCCTGCCGGACCGCACGGAGATGGCCGCCGACGGCCTTGAGTTCCCGGACGATCGCCTTCGCCTCGTCCTTGTCGAGCGAGTCGGGCGAGGAGGCACGGAGCTCATCGAACCGCTCGAGCGTCTCGCGCTCTCCGGGCAGCTTCACGTTCGGCGGGTCGAGGATCGTCCGCGCGAACTCCGCGGCCTCGTTGAGGTCGCGGGCGCCTCGCAGCGCCGGCACGACTGCGACGGAGACGCCCAGCCGGGCGGCGAGCTCGTCGTCGGAGAGCTCGGCGATGACCTCCACGGCGAGCGAGCGAATGCGTCCGAGATCGAGGTGGACGTCGTGCTTCGGAATCCCGAGCTCCTCGAGGTAGGCGCGCACGGCCTCGGGCGGGATCCCCTCGTCGCGCAGCGAGGCGACCGATGCCCCCTGGGCGCGCTTGGAGATCTTCTTCCCGTCGGCCCCGAGCAGGAGCCCGTAGTGGATGTACTCGGGCGGCTCGGCGCCGAGCGCAACCGCGAGCTCGCGCTGAAAGGCCTCGTTCGGGCGATGGTCGTTCCCGCGGATCACGTGGGTGATCCCGAAGTCGGCGTCGTCGACGACGCTCGCGAGGTGGTAGGTGGCGGTGCCGTCGTCACGGAGCAGCATCACTCCGTTGAAGCGCTGCGGCAGCCCGGCGGCGGCCTCGCGATAGCGCTCGAGCCGCTCGCTCTGCCGGACAGGCCCCTCGTCCCACTGGACCCCGAGCCAGCGCAGGTCGTCGAGGATCGCCTCCTCACCGCCTTGCAGATTTCGCGCCGGGTCGGTGTCGTCGATCCGCAGCAGCATCGTGCCGCCGAAGTTGCGGTTCGCGACCGCACCGAGCGCGTTGCCGATGTGCAGAGAGCCGGTTGGGCTGGGAGCGAAGCGGACCTTCAAGAGTTCTTAGCCTAGGTTAAGGGGCGTCGGGCTTGATACACCCGTGCGCCCGGCTCGTTCAGGCCCCGTTCGTTCGGACTCGGTGGAGTCGTGTGCAACCCGCCGCCGCACGACAGGCGCTTCCCGTCCCACGATTCGCGACCCCGAGGGGCGCGTGCTCCGCGAGACGTAGCGTTTGTCCTCCGGGGGGAGCTTCGCGCTCCGGCTTGCGCTGGCCGGGGCCCTGTGTCTGTGTGCGCGCGCGACGGGCGCTTCAGCGGCCGGCGGCTCTGCCGCGTCGGCGACTGCGGGAGTGAGCTGGGCCAGCGCGAACGACGCGTGGGAGATTCGGGACACGGGCGTCTTCGCGACGGAGACCGCCGGTCACAGCTGGCACCGGATCTATGGCGAGGCGGCGCTCACGGTGCTCCGGCTTTCCGCGACGACCGGGGTGATCGAGCTCGGCGCCGATCCTGGCCCGTGCATGTGCACGACGCGCAAGCTCTGGACGGACGACGACGGCGAGACGTGGCATTCGACCGACGCGATCGGAACGAACTTCGCCGGCGCCGGCGGGAGCCTCTACTGGTGGGAAGGCGGCGACCTGCACGTGATCTCGCCGTTCCCGCCTCCCGACTCCGTCCGGCAGCTCGACGCGAAGCTGCTGACGAGCGTCCCGGGCGGAACGATCGTCGCCGCCACCGAGACTCCGACCGGCTTCGCGTTCCTCGTCTCGAACCGCGTCGGAGGCCAGCACTGGGACACGAACCCTCGCGTTCTGCTCGCGACCGGACCGGACGTCCAGACCATTCAACTTCCCTCGGCCGAAAACGGCGAGCTCCTCGCCGAAGGGATCGAAGCCGACGGCGCCACCCTCACGGTCACCGCAACGAACTTCGGCTCGGACCCCGTCGCCACGGTCAGCTGGACCTCAACCGACGACGGCCAGACCTGGTCGCTCGACGCGTAGCTCTCTCGCCCAAGCCTTTCGAGCCACGTCCCGAACCGCCATGTCCAGGGGACTGTCCCCTGTCTACGCCCTTTTGGCCACTGTCCAGGGGACTGTCCCCTGACTACGCCCTTCTGGCCACTGTCCAGGGGACTGTCCCCTGGCCATGGCTCGAACGGACACCGCTCGAGCGGTCGTGGCCTGGCCGGACCGGCGTCTACAGTTGCCGCGTGCGCGAGTTGCTGCTCGACTGGTACTCGATCAACCGCAGGCTGCTGCCGTGGCGGGAGACGCGGGATCCGTACGCCATCCTCGTCTCCGAAGTGATGCTGCAGCAGACACAGGTGGATCGGGTCGTCCCGCGCTGGGAGCGCTGGCTCGAGAAGTGGCCGACGGTCGAGGCGCTCGCGGCGGCGACGCCCGCCGAGGCGATCCTCGAGTGGCAGGGCCTCGGCTACAACCGCCGGGCGGTCAACTTGCACCGTTCGGCCCAGATCGTCGCCGACCGCGGCTGGCCTCGCGATCTGACCGAGCTACCCGGGATCGGCCCGTACACCGCCGCCGCGGTCGGGAACTTCGCGTTCGGGCGGAACGTGCTGCCTGTGGACACGAACGTCCGGCGGGTGCAGCAGCGCACCGGAGAGCCGTTCGACGGCTCGTGCGCCCAGGCGCTGTTCGATCTCGGGGCGACCGTCTGCCTCGCAAGGATCCCGCGGTGTGGTGTCTGCCCCCTCGCCGCCGCCTGTCCGTCACGTGGGCGCCGCTACGAGCCACTCCGGCGGCAGAGCCCGTACGAAGGCTCCTTCAGGCAGCGCCGCTCCGAGGCCTTACGGGCGGTCGCTGCGGGAGCCTCGACTACCGACGCCCAGGCGCTCGCCTCACTCGCCCGCGACGGACTCGTCGCCCTCACAGCAGACGGCCGAGCGGCACTGCCCGTCTAACGGCGGCCGGTCGCACCGACCGGCCGCCGTCTCAGGACGAAGGGTCAGCCGCCCTTGCCGACCTTGAGGATCGGCGCGTTCAGCACGATGTTGGCGTTCTTCATCGTCAGCTTCCCGGCCTTTGCGAGCGAGTCGATCTGGTCGTCCCGCCCGAGCACGACAGGCTTCACGCCGGCCTTCCAGGTGACCCACACCTCGGCCCAGAGCGGGTTGTAGTCGGACTCGCCGGGCTCGGAGCCGAAGACCGTGAGCTGGCCCTTGGCGGCGCGACCCGTGACGAAGTACTGGAGCGGAAGCCCCTTCACGCTCTTGAGCGACGGGGCGTAGTTGACGTGCATGGCGGTTGCCTGCGCCTTGTTGGACACATCGGTGATCAGGTACGTGTCGATGTGGTGGTCGTAGTAGCCCCGGTACAGGGGTTGTGCCGACATGGTCGGCTTCCCGATGTTCGGCAGGCCGGCTCCTGCCACTGCAACGGCGGCAGTCACTGCGGCGGAAAAGCAGGCCAGTGCAAAGAGAATCGATCTGCGCAAGTCCCCTCCTCGGATGTGGTTCCGTAGGGACTACGCAGCCCGGGGCCGGGCGGTTCTCGCGAGAGGTCAGACGCGGTGGCTGACCCAGACGTTCGGCTCGGCATGCCGGCCGCGGCCGCCGCGGACGACGAGCGGCGAGAGCATGCCGGGCACCACATAGTCACCGTCCTCAGGGAACGCGAGCCCGGTCCAGCGCTCCCAGTCCTCGACCGGCTCGTCGATCACCATCGACTCCGGCGCGGCGGTCAGGATCTCCCCGCCCATCCGTTCGTGGAGTCGCAGCCAAGGATCGAAATGCGCCCCGTCGGCCCGCCGCCACTCGACGTAGCGCTCGATCGGAATCAGCGGGTACCGATCCTTGAGCGTCGGCCGCACCGGAGCGAGTACCGAGCTCAGTCCCGCCTCGCTCGCTGCGTCCCGCGAGAGCTCGAGCATCCTCCCGCCCAGTCGCTCCCCCTGCCGGCTCGGCGCGACGGAGATCACGAGCATCGAGAGCGCCGTCGCCTCGAGCCCACCGTCCATTCCCAGCGCGAAGGCCGCGTCCCACCCCGGGGGCAATCCGGCAACCGTCCCGTCCCAGGGGATCGGAACGGCGTGCGCCTCGGCGACGACCTCTTCCCCGTCGAGGAGTGCCTGCTGGAACGCCGGGAACTCGACATACAGCCGGTTCCAGTATCGCGGCCCCATCGCATTGTGGTGCATGAACTCCGGGAACACCTGCGACGACAGGCTCCGGCCTTCGACGAGATCGGGCCGGTCCGCATAGCGGACGACTCTCATCGCCGCTCGAGCAGCGCTACCGCGTGTGCCGCGAGTCCCTCGCCCCGACCGGTGAAGCCGAGTCTGTCGGTCGTGGTCGCGCGGACGTTCACCTCGCCCTCACCGATCGCACCTTGGAGCTGCTTCCGCATCTCCTCGCGATGAGCGGCGATCCGCGGCTGCTCCCCGACGAGGACGCAGTCGGCGTTGACGAGCCGCCAGCCCGCCTCGCGAACCTGGTCGTAGGCCTCGGAGAGAAGTGTGAGCGACGAGATGCCCCGGAACCGCTGCTCGCCCGAGGGGAAGAGCCCGCCGATGTCGCCGAGCCCCGCGGCACCGAGCACCGCGTCGATCAGAGCGTGGGCGATCACGTCGCCGTCGGAGTGGCCGGCGAGGCCGCTTGGATGGTCGAACTCGACCCCTCCGAGCACGAGAGCGACGCCCTCGACAAGAGCGTGCGCGTCGTATCCCATCCCGATCCGGATCTCTGCCATGGCCGGAGGCTACTCCTACTCCCGCTCCGGCTCGAGCCACGCTTCGACCCGCCGCAGGTCCTCGCGCGTCGTCACCTTGAGCAGCCGTTCGTCGCCGGGCACGATCTTCACCCGACCTCCAGCCGCCTCGACGAGAGAGGCGCAGTCCGAGCCCTCGCCGCCGGCGGCGGCCCGGAGCGCCGAGGCCAGGAAGGCCTGCGGGGTCTGGACGGCAACGAGCTCGTCCCGGGCCGGCGTCTCCACGACGACGCCGCCGCGAACCCGTTTGACCGTATCGGCCACCGGCAGTCCCGGCACCGCCCCTTCGAATCCCTCGCCGAGGGCCTCGAGCAGCCGCGGCACCATCTCCGGCGGCAGCACGGGGCGCGCCGCATCATGAACGAGGATCACGTCGGCGTCGGCGGGCACCTCGTCCAGGCCGGCGCGGACCGAGGCCGACCGGGTACTGCCGCCCGGGACGCACGAGAAGACCTTCGTCGCACCGAGCTCCTTGGCGAGAAGGATCGACGGCTCTTCCCAGCCGGCGGGCGCGACCACGACGACGCCGTCTATCCACTCGCTCTCGTCGAGCCGGCGCATCGATTCGGCGAGCAAGGGGAGCCGCCCGAGGCGGGCAAACGCCTTCGGACGATCATCCCCTAGCCGCTCTCCCCGCCCGGCGGCGACGAGCACGGCCCAAACGCTCACTTGTCTACCGCTGAGCCGTCGACCGCTATGCCGCGGCAGGCGTCTTCGGCTTGGCAGTCGTCGCCGCCGGCCGCTTCGCGGGCGCACGCTTGGCCGCGGGCGCGGCCTCGTCGTCCGTCAGCACGCCTTCGAGCCAGTCGAACGCGTCGTCCTCCGACAGGTTCTTCGCGTACATCAGCTCGGATGCGAGGATCTTCTTGGCCTTGACGTACATCTGCTTCTCCCCGGTCGAGAGGCCCTTCTCGCCGTCCCGCAGCGACAGGTTCCGGACGACTTCTGCGAGCTCGAAGATGTCGCCGGTCTTCATCTTGTCCCTGTTGTGCTTGAAGCGACGGTTCCAGTTCTTTGGCATCTCGGTGCCGCCACTTGTCAGGTACTTGACGACCTTCTTGACGGCCTCCTCGTCGATCACTTTCCGCAACCCGACCCGCTCGGCGTTGTCTGCCGGAACGGTGACTGTCATGTCGTTGTGGAGGATCTTGATCGTGAGGTACTCGCGGGTCTCTCCGAGGATCTCCCGCTGTTCACGGTTCACGATGGTGCCCGCACCGTGGTGGGGGTAAACCACCTTGTCGCCGACCTTGTACAAGCCCACTCCCTCTCCCGTGTCATGAAAGCGCCGGCGGCCACTTAGGGCTACCGGCGAAGAGCACCAATACTACCAGAAATCCGCATAAAAGCAGCATTTTTGCAGGGTTTTTCGAAAATCCCTGCTTATCGCTTCTTTCGTAATGACACGGCGGTAGGGGTGCGTTCGTCTCGACACCGTCTAATCCGGCTTGCGGCCGATCGCCGCTCCGAGCGCCTCGCGAAGCGTTGCCGCGATGACGGTCGCGCCGTCCGTTCCGGCAGGGGCGAGAACGGCGGCCATACCGAGCTTCCGGCATTCCTCCACCCGTCGTGTCGCCTGAGTAGCCGGTCGCAGGCGGCCGGTGAGCCCGATCTCGCCGAACGCCGCGAGCCCGTCTGTGACCGGCGCCCCGCGCGCGGCCGAGGCAATCGCGAGCGCGATTCCGAGGTCGGCTCCCGGCTCGTCGATCCGGACGCCCCCGGCGACGTTGACGAACACGTCGGCGCTCCCGAGCGGCAGGCCTGCATGACGCGAGAGCACCGCGACGATCATCGCCAGGCGCTTCGGATCGACCCCGGTACCGACCCGCCGCGGCATCGCGAGGTCGGTCGGGGCGACGAGGGACTGGATCTCGAGGAGCAGCGGCCGCGTCCCCTCCAAGACACACGTCACCGCCGCGCCAACCTCGCCGGGCTCGCTCCGGCCGAACAACGCCGAGGGGTCGGGTACGCCGACGAGCCCGCCGGCGGTCATCTCGAACACCGCGATCTCGTTCGTCGAGCCGAAACGGTTCTTGGTCGCGCGAAGTACCCGGTGAGCGTGGTAGCGGTCGCCCTCGAACTGGAGGACGCAGTCGACGAGGTGCTCGAGCACCCGCGGCCCGGCGACCGAGCCGTCCTTGGTGACGTGGCCGACGAGGAACACGGCGACGCCCGCCTGCTTGGCCACGCGCATGATCCGCGAGGCGGCCTCCCGCACCTGGGCAACAGAGCCCGGGCCGGAGCCGATCGCGGAGTCGTAGAGCGTCTGCACGGAGTCGATGACGCACACGGCGGGGCGCTCCCGCTCGAGGGTCGCGCAGACCGCGTCGAGCTCGGTCTCGGCCATGATCTCGACCCCTTCGCAGCCGCCCAGTCGCAGAGCCCGGAGCTTGACCTGCGAAAGCGACTCCTCCCCCGTCACGAGCAGCGCGCGCCGCTCGCGCGAGATCGCGCCGAGCGCGGAGAGGAGCAGCGTGGACTTGCCGACCCCGGGCTCGCCGCCGACGAGCACGAGCGAAGCGGGCACGAGCCCGCCCCCGAGCACGCGGTCGAGCTCGCCGACGCCGGTCGGAATCCGGTCTGCCTCCTCGGCCTCCACCTCGACGAGCCGCAGGAGCGGCCGCGCCGCGGCCACCGGGACGCCGCGAACCGGGGCCGCCTCCTCGATCATCGTCCCGAACGCGCCGCAGCCGGGGCACCGGCCGAGCCACCGGCCGGACATCGTCCCGCATTCGGTACAGGAGTGTTGGAGAGCTGCCGCCTTGGCCATGAGGCGAACAAGTGTACGCCCCTTACCCGACAGCATCTGTACCGGATAGGGAACAATCGCCCGGATGCGCTACCGGCCGCTCGGCGACAGCGGGATCGAGGTCTCCGAGATCTCGCTCGGCTCCTGGCTCACCTTCGGCGCCGGGATCGGCAACGAGAGGGCCCGCGCCTGCGTCGCTGCGGCCTTCGAGGCCGGGATCAACTTCATCGACACCGCGAACGTCTACGGCCGCGGCGCCGCCGAGGAGTTCCTCGGCGAGGTGCTCTCCGGCCGGCCGCGCGACTCCTACGTCCTCGCGACGAAAGTGTACTTCCCGATGTCCGATACGGATCAGGGCCTTTCGCGCACGCAGATCCTGAAGCAGATCGACGCCTCCCTCGCACGGCTGCGAACCGACTACGTCGACCTCTACCAGTGCCACCGCTACGACGTCGAGACCTCGCTCCAGGAGACGATGGCAGCACTCACGGAGGTCGTTCGCAGCGGAAAGGCGCGCCACATCGGCTTCTCGGAATGGAACTCGGAGCAGATCGCCTCCGCGCTCGAGCTCGTCCCGCAGGTCGAGAAGTTCGTCTCCTCCCAACCGCAGTACTCGCTCCTCTGGCGCGAACCGGAGCGCCGGGTGATCCCGCTCTGCGCGGCGAACGGAATCTCGCAGATCGTCTGGTCGCCGCTCGCCCAGGGCGTCCTCACCGGGAAATACCTTCCCGGCCGCCCACCACCGGACGACTCGCGGATGCTGAACGACCGGATGAACTGGTGGATGGACCGATTCCGCTCGGACGATCTGCTCGAGCGTGTGCAGAGGCTGCGGTCGATCGCCGACCGGCTCGCCATCACGATGTCGCAGCTCTCACTCGCCTGGGTGCTGCGAGAACCGAACGTCGCCTCGGCGATCGTCGGCGCCTCGCGACCGGAGCAGGTGCTCGAGAACGCGACGGCATCCGGGATCGGGCTCGACGCGGCGACGCTCTCCGAGATCGACGCCGCGCTCGCCTCCTGAGCGTTCGGTCGGGCATCCTCGTAGCAGGGTTGCCGCAAAAAGCAACTGTAAAGTCCTGCGCCAGGATGACGACAATCTCTCTGTCCACGTCGATGCAGGGAGGCAGACGGACAGCGTGTCATTCGAACCGATCGAGATCAGCGAGCTTTCTCTCACCGACAGCCTGCCCAGCCTGCCGACCGTCGCGCTTGACGTCCTCCGCATCTGCCAGGACCCGGCGAGCGACATCGGCGACCTCGCCGAGGGCCTGAGCCGCGACCCGATCCTCGCCGGCCGGGTGCTGCAGATGGCGAACTCGGCCTACTACAACCGAGGTGCCGAGGTCACCTCCCTCAATCGCGCCGCGGTCATGCTCGGCCTGCGCGCCCTAAAGGTGCTCGCGCTCGGCTTCACGCTGGCAAACGAGCTCCCGAGCGAAGGCGAGAGTGGCGGCTTCGACCTCCAGGTCTTCTGGCACCGGAGCCTCGTGAACGCGGTCGCCGCACGCTCGATCGCCTCGGCGATCCGCTCGCCGAAAGCCGAGGAGGCGTTTCTCTGCGGCCTTCTGTCGCAGGTCGGCAAGCTCGCGCTCGCCAAGGCGACGCCGGAGCGTTACCGCCTCGCCATCGAGACCGGCGGCGCGTGGCCCTCGGAAGAGCTCGAGCGAAAGGCCACCGGCCACACGAGTAGCGAGGTCGGCGAACTGCTTCTCGGCCAGTGGCAGGTGCCTCCCACGATCGTCCACGGCGCCACCTATGCCTTCCGTCCCGACGAGATCCCGGCGGACGCACCGCGGGAGTCGCGCGATCTGGCCGGGGTCACCGCGCTTGCGATCGCGACCGGCGACATCCTCTTCTCGGAGCACGCAGCCGTCGAGCTGAAGCGGTTGCACGAGGAGGCCCAGCGTGCATTCGGCCTCCACAAGGAAACGGTTGCCGGGATCCTCGACGGTCTTCAGGACGGCGTCCTCGAGACCGCCGAGGCCTTCGCGGTCCGGCTTCCGCCGGGCCACTCCTACCAGGAGATCCTCGACCAGGCGCACGCAGAACTGATGTCCGTGAGTCTCAACACGGTGATCGACCTCCAGCAGACCGCGAGCGCACTCGCGGAGCTCGCGGGCGAAAACGGGGTGCTCCAGGCGAGAGCGTTGACCGACAACGTGACCGAGCTTGCGAACCGGGCGGCACTCGAAGACGCGCTCTCCCGCGAGGTCTTGCGCCGGCTTCGGATCGACGACGACGAGGATGCGCTCGGAATCATCATGGTCGACATCGATAGGTTCAAGTCGGTCAACGACCGATATGGACACTCCAACGGCGACGCGATCCTCCGGCACGTGGCGCGGACGATGGCGGGCGCCACCCGCAAGGCCGACCTGCTCGCCCGCTACGGAGGCGAGGAGTTCTGCGTCGTCATGACCGGCACGACACACGCCGGCATCACCGCAGCGGCCGAACGGCTTCGCCGCGCGGTCGAGGAGCGCCCAGCGGTGCTCGACTCGGGCGAGAAAGTGCGCGTCACGATCAGCGTCGGCGCCGCCGCCCTGGACGCGATCGACGCACCTGACGCTGGAAAGCGCCTGATCCAGATTGCGGACGCCGCGCTCTACCGGGCGAAGGAGAACGGCCGCAACCGCGTCGAGATCGCCCCGCGCCCCGCGCCGACGCCCGTGTCTGCCGCGTAGGAACGTCCCGGCGCGGCCGGGCCTTCGTCTAGCCTCAACTCGATGGCCCGCACGAAGCTCCGGAGCCGCCGTGAAGTGATCGAGCGGGTCCGCTCGGTCTCGGAGCCGCTGAAGCTGGCGCTCACGATGCTGCCCGGGGCCGAGAATGACCCGACGGTGATCGAGGCCGTGTGGCAGGGAGAGGGCCTCGGCACCCTGCTCTGGGCTCTCGGGCTGGCCGAGCTCGAGCCGTACGACCGCCCGTTCGACGCGGAGTGGCTGCTCGCGACCCCGACTGCGCACGCCAATCTCCGGTCGAAAGCCGAGATCGAGCACGCACGTGAGACCGCGCGGCTCTGGCACTGGCGCGCCCGCACCGACCTGCTTCGCGCCGGCGACGCCGTGGAGCTGCCGGCGAGCTGGGATTCCTTCGAGCAGCTGATCGCGGTCGCAGCGATGCGCGGGTACGAGCGCGGCCTGCTGCCGCCGCCCCTGCGCGGTGACTTTCCGGCGCACGGCACCGGCTACCGGGAGCTCTCGCCGGCGCAGCGGACAGAGGTCCTGTCGATCGCTTGGGAGCGCCACCGCGCGCTCGAGTGGCTGTGCGGCTCAGGCAAGAGCTGGGTCGAGACGCCGACCGCGACCTGAGGTCGTCCGATCTCGTTGCTAGTTTGGAAAACATGAAGTACCTGGGCCTCCTACTTGCTGCCGTCCCCGTCGCCCTCCTCGCGACCGGTCTGGCGTTCGCCGGGTCGTCGGAGGCCGCCGCGCCGACGCCGCCGATCATCTATGTCCAGGGAGTCGGCTGCCCGGCGCACAAGAACTGCACACGTCTGCCGGCGTACTTCGACCGGATCCGGCAAATCAGGCGAGTCGGGTTCCCGTCGACCCAGCTCTCGAGCGGCGCCTTCAGCGATTCCCATCCGGTGTGGTCGCGCGATCACCGGCGAATCGCCTTCGTGCGGGAGTCCCACAACGGGCTCTCGTACACGATCTGGGTGATGAACGCGAACGGGAGCGGCGCCCGCGCGCTCACGCACGGAAACGTCGTCGACACAGAACCGGCCTGGTCGCCCGACGGGAAGACGATCGTCTTCCGCGGTAACTCGCCGGACGGGCGGACGTTCGATCTCTACGCCGTTGCGGTCGTGGGCCGCGGGCTTCGCAACGTGACCCGCAACCCCGACAACGTCGGAGCGCTCGATCCGGACTGGTCGCCGAACGGCAACCTGATCGTCTTCGCCCGACGGAACCAGAGCTCGGGGGCCGGGACGGGCATCTACACGATCCGGCCGAGCGGCACCGGGCTCAGGCGCTTGCGGATCGGCGGCCTCGATCCGGACTGGTCGCCGAACGGCCGACGCATCGCGTTCGTCCTCGCCGACCCGCGCTCCGGAGGCCAGTTCCAGATCTACCTGATGAACGCCGGCGGGAGCGGTGCGCGCAGACTCACGAGTGGGGTCGAGAGCGTGGCGCCCGCGTGGTCCGCCGACGGGAGCAGGATCGTCTTCGTCCGGGGCACGCAGGTCACGCTGATCGGCAGGAATGGACGGGGGACGAAGCAGCTTACTCGCCGCCTGCACGGGGGCAAGTTCGTGGACACGCCGGACTGGTAGCGCGCCCAAAACGACCACGACCCAAGACCGCCACGACTCAGAACGACCACGGGCCGCCTTCGAGGTAGGAACCTCTCAGCGACCCGTGGAGTTCTTCTCGAGCAGATGGTGCGCGCTCGTTTGGCGCGAGCCTCAGTCGGTCGCGGGCTCGTCTTCCGGCGCGTCGTCGGCGCTGTCGGTCTTCGAGGCCGTCGCTCCGACCTTCGCCGGCTCCGGCGTGTTGACGGGCGGGATGACCTCGATGTCGACCTCTTCCTCGTTCTTGCGCTTGACGACGATCGTCGAGCCGGGCTCCAGGCTGCGGCCGAGGACGAAATCTGCGAGCGGGTCCTCGATCAGGCGCTGGATGGCGCGGCGCAGCGGCCGTGCACCCATTGCCGGGTCGTAGCCCTTTTCGACGAGCATCTCCTTGGCCTCGGGCGAGAGATCGATCGTGACCTCGTGCTCGGCCATCTGCACACGCAGGCGGTTGAGCATCAGGTCGACGATCTGCAGGATCTCCTCCTTCGAGAGCTTCGGGAAGACGATGATCTCGTCGATCCGGTTGAGCAGCTCGGGCCGGAATGCCTTCTTGAGGTCGCCCATGACGCGTCCCTTCATGTCCTCGTAGGAGAGCCCTTGCTCGTCCGAGAGGTTGAAGCCGAGCGCCTGGTTCTTCGAGATCGAGGTCGACCCGATGTTCGAGGTCATGATCACGATCACGTTGCGGAAGTCGACCTTGCGGCCCTGCGAGTCGGTCAGCTTCCCGTCCTCAAGGATCTGGAGCAGGATGTTGAAGACGTCGGGGTGGGCCTTCTCGATCTCGTCGAAGAGGACGACGGAGTACGGCTTGCGGCGCACCGACTCGGTGAGCTGGCCGCCCTCGTCGTAGCCGATGTAGCCCGGAGGCGAGCCGACGAGCCGAGACACCGCGTGCTTTTCCATGTACTCGGACATGTCGATCTGGATCATCGCCTCCTCGTCGCCGAAGAGGAACTCGGCGAGCGTGCGGGCAAGCTCGGTCTTCCCGACTCCCGAGGGGCCGAGGAAGATGAACGAGCCGGTCGGTCGCTTGGGATCCTTGATCCCGGCCCGGGCGCGGCGGATCGCCTTGGAGACGGCGACGATCGCGGCGTCCTGGCCGATGACGCGCTTGTGGAGCTCCTCCTCCATGCGGATGAGCTTCTGCGACTCGGCCTCGGTGAGCTTGAAGACGGGGATTCCCGTCCACATCGAGACGATGTCGGCAATCTCGTCCTCGCCGATCTGCGGCTGCTCGGACGGCTCCTGGTTGCGCCACTCCTCCTCGAGCTCGCGCTTCTTCTGCGTCAGCTTGCGCTCCTTGTCACGGAGCGAGGCGGCCTTCTCGAATTCCTGGCCCTCGATCGCCTCTTCCTTGTCCTTGCGCACGCTCTCGATCTCGTCCTCGAGTTCGCGGTAGCGCGGCGGGGCGGTCATGGTCTTGATCCGCATCCGCGAGGCGGCCTCGTCGATCAGGTCGATCGCCTTGTCGGGCAGCTGGCGGTCCTGGATGTAGCGGTCGGCGAGCGTCGCCGCTGCGACGAGGGCGTCGTCGGTGATCTTGCACCGGTGATGCGCCTCATAGCGATCGCGCAGGCCGCGCAGGATCTGCACTGTGTCCTCGGTCGAGGGCTCCTCGACCCTGATCTGCTGGAAGCGCCGCTCGAGTGCGGCGTCGCGCTCGAGGTACTTGCGGTACTCGTCGAGCGTCGTCGCACCGATCGTCTGCAGCTCGCCGCGTGCCAACGCCGGCTTCAGGATCGAGGCAGCGTCGATCGCGCCCTCTGCGGCACCTGCGCCGACGAGGTTGTGGAGCTCGTCGATGAACAGGATGATGTCGCCGCGCTGGGTGATCTCCTTCATCACCTTCTTCAGGCGCTCCTCGAACTCGCCGCGGTACTTCGACCCTGCGACCAGGGCGGCGAGGTCGAGCGTGTAGATCTGCTTGTTCTTGAGGATGTCCGGCACCTGATTCGCGCTGATTCGCGCGGCGAGGCCCTCGACGACGGCGGTCTTGCCGACGCCCGGCTCACCGATCAGGACCGGGTTGTTCTTCGTGCGGCGCGACAGGATCTGCATCACGCGTTCGATCTCGGTCTGCCTTCCAACGACCGGGTCGAGCTTCCCGTCGGCTGCCAGCTTCGTGAGGTTGCGCCCGAACTGGTCCAGGAGCTTCGAGCTCTTGGACTTCTCGCCGGGAGGCCCACCCTGCGCCTGTCCGCGCCGACCGGGGCCGGAAAGCATGCGAATGATCTCGTTGCGGATCTTCTCTGCGTCGGCGTCGAAGTCGAGCAGGATCCGGGCCGCGACGCCTTCGTTCTCGCGAACGAGCCCGAGCAGGATGTGCTCGGTGCCGATGTAGTTGTGGCCGAGCGACAGCGCCTCGCGGAGCGCAAGCTCGAGAACCTTCTTGGCACGAGGGGTGAACGGGATCTGCCCGCTCGTAACCTCGTCGCCCTGACCGACGATCCGCGCGACCTGCGCACGTACCTCCTCGACGGTGATGTCGAGTGACTCGAGCACCCGCGCGGCGAGACCTTCCTCTTCGCGCAGCAGCCCGAGCAAAATGTGCTCAGTTCCGATGTAGTTGTGCTTCAGCGCCCTGGCTTCGTCCTGTGCAAGAACGACGACCTGGCGAGCTCGCTCCGTGAATCTCTCGAACACCCTGACCCTCTCTGCCGCCTTTGACGGCGTCAACGGTTTCCCTGACCCGCATCGATCATGGTACCGAGGCGTGTGGCCGTCGGGTCGTCGCCGAACTTTGTTGCCGAAGTCCGCCGCCGAATCCTGGACACCGCCCGCACAACCGTTGATCGACGGCGTGCTCCCTTTCCTGAGCGAGCCTACCGCTACCGCGGCAGCTCGCGCAGAGCCGGAAACAGGATCACGTCGCGGATCGAGTCCTTTCCGAGCAGGAGCATCGCGAGCCGGTCCATCCCCATGCCGAGGCCGCCGGTCGGCGGCATGCCGTACGAGAGCGCCTCGACGTAGTCCGGGTCGCCGGGCTCCGCCTCGACGTTGCCGCCGGCACCCTCGGCCGTCTGCATCGCAAACCGGGCGGCCTGTTCCTCCGAGTCGTTGATCTCCGTGAACGCGTTCCCGAGCTCCATCCCGCCGGCGTAGTACTCGAAGCGCTCGACGATTCCCTCCTCCTCCGACGGGCGTGCGAACGGGGAGAGCTCGACCGGATAGTCGTAGAGGATCGTGGGCTCGATCAGGTCAGGCTCGACGAAATGCGAGAGGGCATGGTCGACGAGTTGAGCCCAGGTGCGGTCGTGCTCGGTCGTAACGCCCCGTTCGCTCAGCTTCGCTCGGAGCTCGGCCTCGTCGCGCGTCCAGAGACCATGCTCCTCGAGCGCATCCGTGAGCTTGAGCCGGCGCCAGCTCGAGAGATCGAGCTCGTGGCCCCGAAACGTCACCGAGGTCGTGCCGAGGGTGTCGTCGGCGACGCGGGCGACGAGTCGCTCCATCCGATCCATCGTGTCGCGGTAGTCGGCGTAGGCCTCGTACCACTCGAGCATCGTGAACTCGGGGTTGTGCTTGAAGGAGACGCCTTCGTTGCGGAAGTCCTTGCCGATCTCGTAGACGCGCTCGAGGCCGCCGACGATCAATCGCTTCAGGTAGAGCTCCGTCGCGATCCGGAGGTAGAGGGTCTGGTCGAGCTCGTTGTGGTGCGTCTCGAACGGGCGCGCAAAGGCTCCGCCGTACCTGGGCTGGAGCACCGGCGTCTCGACCTCGATGAAGCCCTCGTCGTCGAGGGCGCGACGTACGGCGGTGATCATCCGGGCGCGGAGCACGAAGTCGGCGCGGGTCTCCTCGTTCATCAGCAGATCGAGGTAGCGGCGCCGGTAGCGCTGCTCGACGTCTGTGAGGCCGTGGAACGTGTCCGGGAGCGGCGCGCGAATGCGGGAGAGGATCTCGAGCTCGTCGACTGCGAGCGAGGGCTCGCCGCGCCGAGACCGGGCGGGATGCCCGATGACACCCACGATGTCGCCGAGATGCACGTCGATCTCCCCCGCGCGGTCGGCGGAGCAGAGCAGCTGCATCCGGCCCGAGCGGTCGACCAGGTCGAGGAAGGTCAGCTTCCCCATGTCGCGCCGCGCAAGCACCCGGCCCGCGAGTCGTCGCACCGCCGGCGACTCCGTGTCGGGCTCGAGCGGCTCGGCCTCGATGCGCACGGCGGCGATCTCGTCCCGGTCGGGAAAGCGCTTCGGGGTCACGCGGGCAAGACTAGAGGCTTGATGTGGGTTAGGCGTCCCTGCGGGGCTGTTCCGGGCCAAGCATGGGCGGCTTGGCGTTCGGAGCCCAGGCCCTGAGGCCTGGGTGAGGACGACAAGACGGCCACGCGCCGCGCCTGGGACAGCAGCCGCTGCCGCGGCTAACCCACATCAAGCCTCTAAACGCCGCGGCGCATCATCCAGGCACGAGGGCCGTCCTCCGGCGTGCGTCCCTCGCCCACGATCTCGAAGCCGTGCTCTCCGTAGAACGCTAGGTTCGGCTCGCTGTTCGTCAACAGGGCGCAGGGGACACGATCGGCGGCCGAGTGATCGATGCCCGGCTGCATGAGCGCGCTCCCGATGCCGGTACGGCGGCAATCAGGCTCGACACCGATCCCGGCGAGGTACCAGTGCTGCTCGGGCACGACCGCGGCGCGCATCGCTTCGACTGCGCGGCCGTAGGCGAAGAAGCGTGAGGTCGCCTCGCGGGCGCGAAGCGGCGTTGCGACGAGCGCGCGCAGCATCGGCCCGACGTGGATCTGCGGGCGGCCGGGCGGGAGCCAGCGTGAGCAACCCAGGGCCTTCTCGCCCGCGGTCGTCCACACCTCGGCCTCGGTGACCTCGAAGTTCATGCGAAAGAGCCAGGGTAGGAGCGCCGCTCGGCGGTGCGGGCTCGGGAGCACCCACTCCCACGCCGGGTCGTCCTGGAACGCCCGGGCGAGCATCCGGCTCGCCTCCTCGATCCTCCCGTTCTCCAGCCGAACGATCTCCATCGCGCGACCATAACGCGCCAGGCCGCATCGGCCGTCCAGGAGATGATCGGCCACGGCCGCTGGACCCACCGCGCCGATCCGAACCCGGCCGCAGGGCGCCCGCGCCGAAGGGCGCTGGCGCTCCGGCGGGCTACCGGGTCATGCGGCCTTGATTTCCAGGATCTTGAACTTCAGCGCGCCGCGAGGGGCGACGACTTCGACCGTGTCGCCCTTCTTCATCCCCATGATCGCCTTGCCCACTGGGGATTCGTTCGAGAGCTTGTTCTCGGCGGGGTTCGCTTCGGCCGAGCCGACGATGTGGTACTCGACGGTCTTGTTGGCTGCGATGTCGCGCAGCCGCACGGTCGAGCCGACCGAGACGCTGTCCTTCGAGATCTCTTTCTTGGTGATCACGCGAGCGGACAGGAGACGCTCCTCGAGCTGGGCGATCCGGTGCTCGAGCATCGCCTGCTCGTTCTTCGCGTCGTCGTACTCCGCGTTCTCGGCGATATCGCCGAACTCGCGGGCAACACGGATCCGCTCCGCTACTTCCCGGCGCTTTTCTGTCTGGAGATAATCGATCTCCTGCCTGAGCTTTTCGTAGCCCTCGGCGGTGAGTATGACTTCCTTCAAGGCAAACCTCCTGAACGCCTCGAACGCGCGCAGGAGGCGCGTGAGGCGGGCGGCCATAGTAGCTATGGCGGGGAGTAGCCGCAAGCCCCGCCGGTACGATCGACTCATGCTGATCGATCTTCGCGAGCGCTGGTACCTGGGAACTGTCGAGATTCCGGGCCGCCTTGTGCTGGCTCCGATGGCCGGAGTGAGCGTCCAGGCCTTTCGCCGGCAGGGCCGCCGCTTCGGCGCCGGGCTTGTCTGCTCGGAGATGGTCTCGGTGGCCGGCATCCAGCATCGCAACGAGCGAACGCTCGGCTATCTGCGGGTCGCGAGCGACGAGCATCCGCTCGCAATCCAGATCTTCGGCTCGGACCCGGTGGCGATGGCCGAGGCCGCGCGGATGGTCGAAGCCGCCGGCGCCGACATCGTCGACATCAACTTCGGCTGCCCCGTGCGGAAGGTGACGAAGACCGGCGCCGGCGCCTCCCTCCTGGACGACCCTGACCATGCCGCCCGCATCGTCGGCGCGGTGGCCAGGGCAACCGCCCTCCCCGTCTCGGTGAAGATGCGCCGCGGCACCGCGAACGGCTCGCGCGACTGCCTCACGGTCGGGCCGCGCCTCGTCGAGGCGGGCGCTTCGTCACTGACGCTCCATCCCCGCTCCGCGAAGCAGATGTACACGGGCAGCGCCGACCACTCGCTCACCGCCGAGCTGGTCGAGCGCGTCGACGTGCCGGTGATCGCCTCGGGCGACATCACCTCGCACGCACGCGCCCAGACGGTGCTCGCGACGACGGGCGCCGCGGCCGTGATGGTCGGCCGCGCCGCGCAGGGGAATCCGTGGGCGCTCGCCGCGATCCTCGGTGAGGAGCACGAGCCCTCGCGCGAGGAGATCGTCGCGGAGCTCCTCCTCTTCATCCGTGAGACCGTCCGTGAGCTCGGCGAGTACCGCGCCACCGGGTTCCTGAAGAAGTTCTACGGCTGGTACCTCGGCCGGGGCCGATTTCCCAAGCCGTTCAAGCAGGAGCTCGTGATGCTGCCGACGATCGCGGAGGTCGAACTGCGGTTGCTCGCGGCAGCACCCGGGGCCGCCGAGGTGCTCGAACGGCTCGAGGCCGAGCTTCCCGATGTTGACGAGGTCCTGCTGGACTCGCTGCCGATCTCGCTCTACGGCGGCGGCTGAGTGGCTTCTGGTCGGCGGCGAGCCGTAGAGCGCGCCGGGGTGCCGGCCGCGCGCCGGTGTGGAGAAACCGTTCCAGAGTTGGTACAGACATGGGCGCCGAGACCCCGTAGAATTGGCATTGAGGGTGGCGGGCAGGCTTCCCCACCCTGGGTGGGGCTTTGGCCTTTGGGCCGAACGGGCATGGCCCGAAAGACAAGGGCCTGGGCGCGCTTCCCGGTCGGTCTGCGGCGGGGCAGTGAAGGTCTGGCGCCGGCGCGGCGCCTGCCGGACAGAAGCCGAGTGGCGGCGCTAGAGATTCCGCGCCCAGACGATCCGAAGCCCCTGGAGCGTGAGCTGGGGGTCGACGGCGGTGATCGTCCGCGAGTGCGGCGCGATCAGCTCCGAGAGGCCGCCCGTGGCGACGACCGGGGCATCGGGCGCGCCGAGCTCCTCTCGGATCCGGTCGACGATCGCGTCGACCTGGCCCGCGAAGCCGTAGACGAGGCCGGACTGCAGCGCCGAGACGGTCGTCTGCGAGATCACGCGGGCCGGTGCCACGAACGGGACCTGCGGCAGGCGGGCCGCGCGCGCGAAGAGCGCTTCCATCGAGATCTCTACTCCGGGTGCGAGCACGCCGCCCGCGAATTCCCCGGCGGCGGAGATCACGTCGAAGTTGGTCGAGGTGCCGAAGTCGACGACGATCGACGGCGCGCCGTGACGCTCACGCGACGCGACGGCGTTCGCGATTCGGTCCGGGCCGACCTCGCGCGGATCGTCGTAACGGATCGGCACGCCGGTCGAGACTCCCGGCCCGAGAACGAGCAACTCGACGCCGGCCCACCGGTCGGCGAACGCCTCGTACTCCCGCACGAGCTGAGGCACTGACGAGCACATGACGATCCCGTCGACCGACTCGAGGTCGACAAGGGAGCGCAGGAGCACTGCGAGCTCGTCGGCGGTCTGGGCCGGGTTCGTGCCGACCCGGAACTGCTCGGCGAGCCGGTCGTCCTCGAAGAGGCCGAGGACCGTCTGGGTGTTGCCGACGTCGATCGCGAGCAGCATGTGGTGCCGCGTGACGGGCTAGGAGTCTTCGTCTTGCGCGCGCTGGTCGCTCAGCCGCTTCGCGAGCTCTTCGGCGGTGAACGCGGGCTCCTCGCCGTCGCCGCGAAGCTCCTCGACCGTGAGATCGCCGGTCGTCCAGAACTGGACCTTCGGGATCATCCGCGTCGGACGGCTCTTGTCCCAGACCCAGACGTCCTCCATCTTCACCTCGAAGAACGGGTAGGCCGGCTGGGGGACGTACTGCCAGTCGAGCTTGTTGCACAGGTAGGTGCCGTCTTGCGTCAGCACGCAGTAGCGGAACAGCGAGTACACGGCGCCGTATTCCTTCTTCAGCCGCAGCTCGAGCTCCGCCTCGAAGTCGTCCAGCTCGTCGAGGTGGCTCATGGCGGAGATTGTAGCTCTGTCAACAACCTCGACACCTGACCGAGACCGGGAACCACGAGATCGGGGGCGAGCTCGGCGAGCGGCTCGAGCACGAATCGCCGCTCCGCCAGGTGCGGATGCGGCACGGTCAGCTCCGGCTCGGCGATCGTCTCCTCGCCGTAGACGAGCAGATCGAGGTCGATCGTGCGCGGCCCCCAGCGTGTGCCGTCGCGGACCCGGCCGAGCTCGCGCTCGACTGCGAGCAGCCGGTCGAGGAGCGCCCGGGCGCCCTCGTCGGTCTCCACCTCTGCGACTGCGTTCAGATAGTCGGGCTGTCCGGTGACGCCCCAGGGTTCCGTTTCGCGGATGGTCGACAGGCGCCGGGCGCCGATGAGCTCCGCGGCACGGCGGATCGACACCTCCCGGTCGCCGAGGTTCGCGCCCAGCCCCACGTAAGCGAGCATCATCGGTGCCGTTCGACGGTGACGGCCGCATACTCGACGTCGGTGCCCGCGGGACGCGCCTCCGGCTTGCGGACGCGCACCTTCACGGATTCGGGGTCGAACCGCTCGAGCAGCATGTCGGCGATCGTCGTCGCGAGCGCTTCGAGCAGCCGGTAGCGCCCGCCGGCGACCTCGCGGACGGCGGCGGCGACCCGGCTGTAGTCGACGGCGTTCTCGATCCGGTCGTCGGAGCCCCGGTCGCCGACCTCGAGCTCGATGTCGTAGACGAACCGCTGCCCCTGCTCGCGCTCGTGCTCGTGGACTCCGTGGTAGCCGAAGAGCTCCAGACCGTAGAGCTCGACCTTCATGGCCCTTCGTATACCGCCTGAGCGGCCCTCAACGCCTCGACATGCGCGCGGACGTCGTGCGCTCGGAGGATCGCGGCGCCGCGCTCGTAGGCCGCGACCGCAGCCCCGACGGAGGCCGAGACGGTGCCGACGGACGCCGTCGCATCCCCGAAGAGCCGGGCGAGCGAGCTCTTGCGCGAGAACCCGACGACGAGCGGCCGGCCGAGCGCGACGAGCTCCGGCAGTCGCCGGACCAGCTCGAAGTTGTGCGCGGCCGTCTTCCCGAACCCGATTCCCGGGTCGAGGCACACGAGCCGCTCGTCGATTCCCTCGGCCACCGCGAAGGTGAGTCGTTCCTCGAGAAACGACTTCACCTCGGAGACGACGTCGTCGTACCGGGGATCGACCTGCATCGTCCGCGGCTCACCCCGCATGTGCATCAGGCAGCAGTAGGCCCCGGCTCCGGCCACGACGCCGGCCAGCTCCGGGTCGGCGCGAAACGCGGTCACGTCGTTCACGAGCACCGCCCCGAGCTCGAGCGCCCGCCGCGCCACCTCGACCTTGGCGGTGTCGATCGAGACCGGCGCCCCGGCCAGTGCCTCGAGCACGGGCACGACCCGCCGCAGCTCCTCCTCGACGCCCACCCCGTCCGATCCAGGCCGGGTCGACTCCCCGCCCACGTCGATGATCGCCGCCCCGTCGTCGAGCATCCCGAGCCCCGTCGTCGAGGCCGCATCGGGCCAGAGGTTCACCCCCCCATCGGAAAAGGAGTCGGGCGTCACGTTCACGACGCCCATCACAGAAGGGCGGCGAAGGAACTCCTCGACAGCAGGCCGCCCGTTCACACAAGCATTGTGAGCCATCCGGCCGGCCACGCGCCTCTCGGCGAGTACGGGCTCTGCCCGTGCTCGCCCAACCCGATGAAGAACCAGCCGAGCGCGGAAATCTAGGATTTCCGCAGCGCGGGCTTAAACTGGTTTCCGGCTCGGGCGGCTGCATTGCGGAGCCGGGCAGCGGGAACGGGCGCGGCTGGCGCTGCGTCCGTGGCTTCGGCTTCGCGACCGGCTCGGGCTCGGGCTTGACCTCGGGAGCGAAGACGTCGTCCTCGCTCTCGCCGGCGAGCAGCCGGACGAACTGATCCTTGTCGATCGTCTCGCGCTCGATCAGGATCTGCGAGATCTTGTGGAGATCGCCCATGTGCTCGCGGAGTACCTTCAGCGCGATCTCGTAGCCCTCCTCGATGATGCGGCGTACCTCGTCGTCGATCTCGCGTGCGATCTCGTCGGAGTAGTCGGGCTCGTGGCCCATGTCGCGTCCGAGGAACGGCATGTCACCGCTGCGACCGAGGACGCGCGGGCCGAGCTTGTCGCTCATCCCGTAGCGCATGACCATCCGCTTGGCGGTGTCCGTGACCTTCTCGAGGTCGTTCGAGGCGCCGGTCGTGATCTCGTGGAAGACGAGATCCTCGGCCGCGCGGCCGCCCAGCGTCATCGCGATCGTCTCGATCAGGGCGGTCTTGCCCATGATGTAGCGGTCCTCGACCGGTAGCGAGATCGTGAGCCCGAGCGCCTGGCCACGGGAGACGATCGTGATCTTGTGCACCGGGTCCGTGTGCTCGAGGAAGTGGCCGACGAGCGCATGGCCCATCTCGTGGTAGGCCGTGATCCGCTGCTCCTTCTCCGAGAGCAGGCGGGCCTTCTTCTCCGGCCCGGCGATCACGCGCATGATCCCTTCCTCGAGGTCGTCCTGGCCGATGACCTTCTTGCCGTGGCGCGCTGCGAGGAGCGCTGCCTCGTTCACGAGGTTCGCGAGATCTGCACCGGTGAAGCCGGGGGTGCCGCCGGCAAGCACGTCGAGGTCGATCTCGGGCGCCAGCGGCTTGCCCTTCGAGTGCACCTCGAGGATCTTGCGGCGGCCGTTCCTGTCGGGGCGGTCGACGACGATCTGGCGATCGAAGCGGCCCGGCCGAAGGAGTGCAGGATCGAGGATGTCGGGTCGGTTCGTGGCGGCGATCAGGATGATGTTGTCCTTCATCTCGAAGCCGTCCATCTCGACGAGCAGCTGGTTGAGCGTCTGCTCACGCTCGTCGTGCCCGCCGCCGAGGCCGGCGCCGCGATGGCGGCCGACGGCGTCGATCTCGTCCATGAAGATGATGCAGGGGTTTGCCTGCTTCGCCTGCTCGAAGAGGTCGCGGACGCGCGAGGCGCCGACGCCGACGAACATCTCGACGAAGTCCGAGCCGGAGATCGAGAAGAACGGCACGCCCGCCTCACCGGCGACGGCGCGCGCGAGCAGCGTCTTGCCGGTGCCCGGCGGCCCGTAGAGCAGGACGCCCTTCGGGATCCGTGCGCCGAGCGCCTGGAACTTCTTCGGGTTCTCGAGGAACTCCTTGATCTCCTGGAGCTCCTCGACCGCCTCGTCCACACCGGCCACGTCCTTGAAACCGATCTTGGGTGAGTCGGGAGCCATCCGCTTGGCGCGGGACTTGCCGAAGCTCATCACCTTGGAACCGCCACCCTGCATCTGGTTCATCAGGAAGATCCAGAACCCGATCAGCAGGAGGATGGGCAGGAACGACGCGATCACCGAGGTCCAGGAGAAGCCGCCCGTGCCCTTCGAGTCGAACTTCACGTTCTTCAGGCGGAGCATGTTCTCGAACTGGGTCGCCGACTGGTCGGTCGGGTAATGGACGCTGACGGTCGTCTTGCCGTCGGCCTCGGTTGCCGTGATCGCCCGCTTGCTCGGGTTGAACACGACCTCCTGGAACTCCGTCGTACCCTTCTGTACCGCGGTCCAGAGCTGCGAGTACGTCGTGATCTCGGACGAAGCGTGCCGCGGCTTCGACATCAGCGTGTTGCTCGCCAGCCAGACGACGAGCACGATCGCGAGGAGTGGAATGAATGCGCTGCGGAAGAGACGGCTCACGAGTGTCCTCGTAGGGTACCCGAACCGATTTTGCTTCCGAGCGCGATTTACCTCCCGTTAGGGTTTGGCCCCTAGACGCCCTCGGGCATCAGCTCGTCGTGCAGCACGCCGACGTACGGCAAATTCCGGTACCGCTCGGCGAAATCGAGGCCGTAGCCGATCACGAAACGGTTCGGGATCTCGAAGCCCGTGTATCGGACGTCGACCTCGATCTCTCGCCGGTCGGGCTTCGTGAGCAGTGCGCAGACGGCGAGGCTCGCCGGGGCGCGCGACTGGAGGTTGCGCATCAGGTAGGAGAGCGTGAGGCCCGAGTCGATGATGTCCTCGATCACGAGCACGTGGCGCCCCTCGATGTTGATGTCGAGGTCCTTGAGGATCCGGACGACTCCCGAGGAGTCCGTGGAGGCGCCGTAGGAGGAGATCGCCATGAAGTCGATCTCGCACGGGACACCGATCGACCGCATCAGGTCGGCCATGAAGAACACGGCTCCTTTGAGCACCCCGACGAGCAGGAGCTCGCGGCCGGCGTAGTCCGCGGTGATCTCGTCGCCGAGCTCGTGGATGCGCTCCTGGAGCCGCCCCGCGTCGATCAGGATCTCACCGACGGCGCTCTCGAGCTCGGACTGGCTCATGCGGGAACCGCCTCCACGCCTTCGGCCTCGACCACGCCGGGGACGGCAAGCACCTCGCGGCCGCGGACCACGAGCGGCCAGCCTTCGCGGTCGGAGCGTGGGATTTTGGCGTCGACGAACACGTCCTGGATCTTCTTCGAGCGCCCGGCGAGCCGATCGCCGGGCCTCCAGCCTCGCACGATAAGGCCTGGGAGCTCGGACCGGATGCGCCATCCGCCGAAGACGACCTCGCCGGCGAGCTCGACCGGGCCCCGCTCGAGCCAGAGGCGGTCGTGCTCGCGCACGGCCTGGAGCCCGCCGCCGAGGTCGACCCGGCGGGAGGCGGCCGGCGAATCGAGCAGCTCTGCGAGCGCGGGCGGCATCGTCCGGCGCTCGTCGAGGGAGCGCAGGATGTTCTCCCGTGCCGCCGGATGGATGCGCTCGAGCAGCGGCAGGATCTCCGCGCGGATCAGCCCGCGCGTCGTCGTCACATTCGTCGAGTCGGTCCGGAAGCGAATGCCCCGCTCGTTGCAGAACGCTTCGGTCTCCTCGCGCCAGAGCGGAAGGAGTGGTCGCACGACACCGTCCTCGCGGCGCGCCTTGATCCCCTTCAGGTTGCCGCTGCTCGCGAGCCGGTAGAGAACGGTCTCGATCTGGTCGCTCGCCGTGTGCCCGGTCGCGCGCTGCCGGCCGGAAGCCCGGGCGTAGCGCAGATCGCGCAGGGCAGCCTCGTTCAGGCCTGCGCTCTTCACGCGGACGACCTCGGCACCGAGCACCTCGAGACAGAAGCGCGCGTCGCCGTCGGACTCCTCGGCCCGGAGGCCATGGTCGACATGGAGCGCCGAGACGCGGTACCCGAGCTCGCCGAGCGACAGGAAGAGACAGGTCGAGTCCGCGCCGCCGGAGACGAGGCAGAGGATCTCGCCACCGGGCTCGATCAGCGCGTTGCGCCGGATGTGGGCCTCGATGCGGCCGAGAACGTCCATCCCTGGAGTGTGCATCACCATCCCGGCGCCGCGAGCCAGCCTTCGAGCACCCGTACCGCCGCCTCGAGCTCGCCCGCCGTGAACCAGTAGGGCGTCGCATTCCCGGCGAGCGGTACACGCGCCCCCGGCGGATGGCCCTCTCGGGCCCCGAGGGCGTAGGAAACGGGCAGGGAGTGCGACACGACGAGGATCGTCTCGTCGGGGCGCTCGAGCAGCTCGCGGTAGGCGCGCGCGTACCGCTCGACCATCGCATAACGGCTTTCGCCGCCGGCACCCGGCGTCGCGGTCGATGGATTCGAGGCCGCCCAGGCCCGGTAGTCCGCGAGCGAGCCGCCCTCGAATGGCCCGTACAGCGGGTCGTTGAACGCCGGAACGACGTCGCGCGGCACGTCGCGGCCAGCCAGCGCCTCGTCGGCCGTCGTCCTCGCCCGCTCGAACTCGCTCGTCACGCAGAGGTCGAGGCGGTCGTCACGGAGCGCCGTGCCGAGCGCGCGCGCCTGCTCGAGGCCGAGCGCCGTGAGCCCGCCTGGAACGGTGATGTCGCCGTTCATCACGTCCAGCACGTTGAACACGCTCTGCCCGTGCCGCGCGAGAATCGCCTGCCTCATCGCGGACTCAGAAGAGCAGCGAGCGGTAGCGGCCGACGAGCCGCATCCCGATCGACTCGTAGAGGGCGATCGCCGCTGCGTTCTCGGTGCGGACGAAGAGCGTCACGATCGGCGTCGTCTCGAGCAGCACACGGCACAGGTCGCGCATGCCCTGGGCACCGAAACCGCGGCCCCGCACGGACGGGTCCACCCAGACCTGCTGCACCTGCACGGCAGCCGGTGTCCAGGCCGACGCCTCGGCCTTGAACAGCACGACCCCGTCCTCCAGCCAGAGCCAGGAACGCCCGTCGACGATCTGGGATTTCGTCCGCCACCGGAACCCGTCGGGGTCGCGCGCCAGCGGGTCGACGCCGAGCTCGTGCTCGTGGGAGGCGGCACAGACCGGCACGAGCAGTTCGAGGTCGTCGAGCGTGGCCGGCCGGAGTCCGCTTCCACCGCGGGCCGGCGGATCGACGATCGCATAGACGGGCTGGCCCGGCCGGTCGGCCCGCGGCGTTGCCATCAGGCCTTGTGCTTCCCGCCAGAGCTCGCCGACCGCGCGCTCGTCGCCGATCATCATCTTCGAGGTGCAGCCGGCGGCCGCTTCGGCGAAGACCCCGCAGCCGTACCCGGAGGGCACGAGGTTCGCCCCAAGGTGGCAGAGGGCGACGAGCGAGCCGCCTTCATCCTCTGTTGCCACGAACCGTCCATAGCCGCGCCGCGCGACGTCCTCGAGGAAGACGCGCTCGATCGGGTCGCGCGCGCAGAACTCGAGCACCTGCTGCTGGGTCGGCTCCAGGAGTGTCTCGGCCATGGCCGAGCAACTCTAGATGGGTAGTTCGTCACCGATCGGGGACCGGTGTACTAGGGTTCCACCGCGATGCCGATCCATGTCCGCGCAGAGCCCGGCGAGTACGCCGAGGCCGTCCTTCTTCCGGGCGACCCACTCCGGGCGAAGTACATCGCCGAGACCTACTTCGACGATCCGGTTCAGCGGAACGCCGAGCGCGGATTGCTCGGCTTCACGGGGACGTGGAAGGGCAAGCCCGTGTCGGTGCAGGGAACGGGGATGGGCTGCCCGGGCGCGACGATCGTGTTCGAGGAGCTCGTCCAGCTCGGCTGCAAGAAGCTGATCCGGGTCGGTACCTGCGGCGGGCTCCAGCCGAGCCACGCGCTGGGCGACCTGATCGTGGCGCTGACCGCCGTACCGGCCGACTCGACCGCGATGCACCTCGTGGGGAACGAGCCGCACTGCCCCACCGCGTCCTGGTCGCTGATCCACGAGGCAGTCCACCTCGCCAAGCACAGTGGCACCGAGCTTCATGTCGGGCCAATCGTCTCGAGCGACCTCTTCTACAACCCCGACGGCGGGCAGTACGAGCGGTGGTCGTCGCGCGGCGTCCTCGCCGTCGAGATGGAGGCCGCGGCGCTCTTCACCGTCGCCGCGCTCAAGAAGATCGAGTCGGCCTGCCTGCTCACGGTCAGCGACATCGTCGTCGAGGGCGAGTTCAAGCGGATCAGCGACGACGACCTGCGGGCGTCCGTCGACCGCATGACGCAGCTCGCGCTCGATGTCGCCATTGCTGCCTAGCCCTTTCGCGTGACCGAAAAGGCCGCGATCTTCCTGGTCAATCCGGCCAGCGCGAACGGCGCAACCGCCAAGCGCTGGCCGAAGCTCCGGGCACGGGCGGCCGAGCTCGGGCTCGAGGGCGACGTGCTCGTCTCCGAGCGGCCGGGGCACCTGACCGATCTGGCACGTGGGGTCGCCGGCGACGGCCGTCTGCTCGTCGTCGTCGGTGGTGACGGGACGCTCAACGAGGTCGCGAACGGGATTGCCGGAACGGGCGCCGAGATCGCCGTGCTCCCGAACGGCACCGGCCAGGACTTCGGCCGCACCCACGGGATCCCGACCCGCTTCGACGACGCGGTGAGGGTCGCGATCGAGGGCACGCCGCGTGAGGTCGACCTGGGCCGGGCAGCCTTCCGTGGCCCCGACGGCGAAGCGGCGACCCGCATCTTCGTCAACGTCGGTTCAGCCGGCATGAGCGGCGCGGTGGCACGCCGTGCGAACTCGATGTCGAAGGCGCTCGGCGGCAAGGCGACCTTCTATTACGCGCTCGTCCGGGAGTTCGCCCGCTGGCAGAACACCGAGGTGACAGTGACCTGCGACGGCCGGGAACGGCGCGGGCCGATGCACGATGTGATCGTCGCCAACGGCCGCTGGCACGGCGGCGGGATGAAGCTCGCGCCGGACGCCGACCCCCACGACGGACTCTTCGACGTCGTGCTGATCGGCGATGTGACGAAGCTCGACTTCGTCACAACCTCACCGAAGCTCTACAGCGGCGGCCACGTGAGGCACCCCCGCGTGGAGGTGATTCGCTGCTCGGTCCTCGAGATCGATGCCGAGCGCCCGATTCCCCTCGAGCTCGACGGCGAGGTCGCAGGAACCACGCCGGCGCGGTTCGAGGTCGTACCTGCGGCGCTCCGCGTACGGGCGCCGGCGGCGTTCTAGCTTTCGACGTTCGCCTGCGGTGCAGGCGCGGTCGGGCGCGGCTTCGCCGCCGTCTTGCGTGTGGCCGTGCGCGAGCGAGACGCCGGTGCCTTCTTCTTCTGCGCCTCGAGGGTCGTGAGTCGCTTCTCGATCGACGCGAGGCGCTTGTCGAGCGACTCGAAGCCGGCGAGCACCTTGCCGCCGCGATCCTTCAGCTGATTCGCACCCTGGAGCGCCGAGCGCGTCGCCGGGTTCTTCGTGAGCTTGCCGAGTGCATCCTCGCCCACCGACTGGAGCTGCGAGATCACTGACTTCTTCTCTTCGGGCTTCTTTCTGGCGGCCATCTGAGCCTCTCTTCTCCGGATTCGCCGACGGGAAAACATCAAGGATACGCGAGCGGGGCGAGCCGTGTCGTTGACAAATGTCCGCAAGGGCGTAAAGTCTCGCCATGTCTGTTGTAGACAGGTGGTTCCGCTGGGCGGGCGCGAATGTGGCGCCGCTCGTCCTGATCCCGCTCGCGGCCGGCCTGATCTGGATTGCGGTCTGGCGTGTGTGGCTGCCGCCCGCGGGCTCGCCCGGCGCGGTCGCGCGCACCGTCACGACGGTGGATGCGAACGCGACGTCGAAACCGACGCACAAGGTCACGACGGTCGTGCGGAGCTCGCGTGACGGGACGCCGTCCAGGCGGTCGGAGGCGCTTGCGCTCGCGCTGCTGTTTCTCGGCGCGGGTGCCGCGATCGTCGCCGTCTTCCACAACCGGATCGCGAGCATCGACCTCGGCAAGGACGGGGTCAAGGTCGTCCTCACCGCCGCGGAGCAGGGTGGCGCGGCGGCGCTCGTGAGCCGCCTTTCCACGGTCGGCGCGGCGCCGCAGGCCTACGGCCGCGGCCTCGACCGCTACCTCCGGGCGGTTGCTTCGAGGCGACCGGAGGCCCGCCCCGGCGGAGTGCTCGGAGCGATGCCTCCCGGGCTGACGGGCCAGCAGGCCACGGAGCTCGCCGATCGCATCGCCGACGAGCTCACCGTCTAGCGACTGGACTATTTTGGCCCTGTGATCGTCGCCCACCTCGACCTCGACGCATTCTTCGCCGCCGTCGAGGAGCTCGAGAATCCGGACCTGCGCCGTGTCCCGCTCGTGGTCGGCGGCGATCCGCACGGTCGCGGCGTCGTCGCGACCGCGAACTACGTGGCCCGGCGCTTCGGCGTCGTCTCGGCGATGTCGTGCGCCGAGGCGCTCAGACGCTGCCCTCAGGCCGTCTTCGTCCATCCACGCGGGTCCCTGTATCGCGAGTACTCCCGCGAGGTGTGGTCGATCGTGCGCGAGATCGTGCCGACCGTCGAACAGGCCGGGATCGACGAGGGCTACCTCGATCTCGGCCAGCTCGCGCCCGCCTTCGACGACGCGCGGGCCCTCGCCGAGGCAGTCCGGGCGGTCGTGAAGGCCCGCACGCGGCTCTCGTGCTCGCTCGGCGTCGCGACCTCCAAGGTCGTGGCGAAGGTCGCATCGGACCGGCGCAAGCCCGGCGGGCTCACGGTCGTCCGGCCCGGGCGCGAGGCGGCGTTTCTCGCGCCCTTCCCGCTGCGGGTGCTTCCCGGAATCGGCCCGCGCGCGGCGGCACGGCTCACCGAAGCGGGAGCCGAGACGATCGGCGCCGTCGCGCAGCTCGGCGACGCAGAGCTCGCCCGGCTACTGCCCGGAAAGGTCGGCCGCGTCATCCGCGAGCGGGCCAAGGGAATCGACCCGAGGGCCCTCGAGGTCTCGACCGAACGCATCTCGATTTCGAGCGAGGAGACCTTCGAGCGGGATGTCGGAGATGTCGAGCGGCTCCACGACGAGCTTCGCCGGATGGCTGTCGGGCTCGCGCGCCACCTGACAGAACGGGAGCAGACCGCCCGGACCGTCGTCACGAAACTCCGCTATCCGGACTTCGCGATCAGAACCCGCTCGACCTCGCTCGGTGCGGGGACCGACGATGCCGAGCGGATCGGCGCGCTCGCGTGCTCGCTGCTCGACCGGGCGCTCCGCGACCGGCCCGGACCGCTCAGGCTCGTGGGCGTCGGGGTGTCGGGACTGACGGATCACGCGCAGCTCGAGCTCGCTCTCTGAGAGAGTGAAGCCGATGGAGGGGTTCCAGCACAGCGCTGCCGTGCGTGTCCGGTTCGCCGAAACCGACGCCCAGGGGGTCGTGCACAACTCGAACTACCTCGTGTGGTTCGAGATCGCGCGAGTCGAGTTCCTGGAGCACGTGGCGGGCGGCTACCAGCGGCTACGTGACCAGGGAATCGAGTCGCTCGTGCTCGAGGCGCACGTCCGCTTTCTGGCGCCCGCGCAGTTCGACGACCGGCTGCTCGTGCACACCCGCTGCCTCGACGTTCGGGGCGCGCGCTTCAGGTTCGAGTATGCGATCGAGCGCGACGGCACCGTGATCGCCGACGGCTGGACCGCGCACGGGACGGTCGACGCGGCAACGCTCCGCCCCACGCGGACACCGCAGTGGCTGCGGGACGCTATTGCTGGTTTCGAGCCGCCTGAGCCGGCGACGGAGTCGTCGCAGGCGTAGTCGTGGTCGCTGCCGGCGGCGTCTTCGTCTTCGGCTTCGGCGGCGCCTTCGGCGTCGGCCCGACGAGCAGGATCTCCGGGCTCGACCGGTAGTTCGAATACCAGGTGTTGTCCGACATGAGCTTCCCGTCGGGCCCGTAGACGAGACGCTCGACGGACGTCGAGTAGGCATCCTCGCCGGCAGTCTGGACTTCGCTCGTCCCGGGCGCGAGCGCCGGGTCGAGCGTCTTCTGAACCGGCGCAGGCGAGACCAGCTTCAACGGCGCGGTGTTCGTGACGACGCGCCGGTGCTGCGGCGTGCCGTAAAGCGAGACGACGAGCGAGGACGACTCGACGAAAGTGCGCAGGAGCATCCAGTGATCGGTGTCGTTCACGAACTTCAGGTCGATGTCGGGGTAGTCGACCGTGGCGTCGCGCCCGAGCGGATAGTGGGAGATGTAGAGCGCGTGGTTCGTCCTGGCGGTGATCGGGAGGCCCGCCTCGTACGCGGCGTTGAAGACGGTGGTCGAGACCTGGCAGACACCACCGCCGAGGCCGGTTTCGACCTCGCCGTTGATGATCACGGGCGCCTCGACGAAGCCTTTCGCGGCTGTCCGCGCGCCCGTCGTGTTGTTGAACGAAAAGGTCGCGCCCGGCGCGATCAGCTTGTTGTCGACGAGATGCGCGACGAGCTGGACGTTGTGGATCCGGTTCGCGATCCCACCGTAGATCGTCTCGTAGCTCGAGACGAGACCCGTGATCCCCATCGCGTTTGCCTGAGCCGTCGTCCGGCCGACGTGGAGCGGGACGATCGCGAGGTGCGCCACCCTGCTCTTCGTCGATTCGGCGGCGGCCAGGACGGCGGCCGCGGAACGCGGAACGTCGAGGGCGAGGCCCGTCACCGCGGGCACGGTCACGACCCGGTTTCCGTACGCCGCAAAATGGGCGCCGCTCGCGGGCCGGCCGACGAGCTTGTCGAGTTTGGCGAAGTACGCCGTCGCGGCCGTCCCGCCGACGCTCGGTGCGGCACCCTTCGCCGTCGGAAGCTCGAGCATCCGCGCCAGCTGAGCCGGCTGGAGCTCGAAGGTTCGCTTCCCGGCAACGACGGTGACCGGTGCCGAGATCGCCCGCTCGGCGACGGCGCGGGCGCCGTCGAGGTCGGGCCCGGTGATCGAGGGCTGCTCGACCGCGGTCGGCAGCTCGATGGAGCCGGTGCGCTTGAAGCTCGCGAGCGCGTCGACGACGATCTTCGCGGCCGCCGCGCGATTCAGGAGCTCACCGGCCTGTCCGGGAATGATGTCCACCGCGAGTCCGTGACGGACGAGCCGAGCGGGCTTGTAGGGGCGGTCGACCCTGGCGGCGATCAGCCCGACCTCGTAGTTGACGGCCGACTGGTAGGCCCTCACCTTCGGCGTGACGTCGGTCGGGAACAGCCGGAGACCGAGCCGGCTGAAGCCGCGGATCACGTCGATCCCGGAACCGGCGGCTTGGGCCTGCTCGATCGCCTGTGCCCAGTCGGGGCTGATGCTGAGCTCCTCGGGGCGGATCTTGAACTGATGTGTTCCCGCCGTGAAGGTCACCGGCTCGCGTGAGAGGACTGCGCTCTTGCGCTCCAGGACGGCCCGCGCCGCCTGGGGGCTGAGCCCTCCCACCTCGACGCCCGCGATCCTCGTGCCGGCCGCGAGCGTTCCCGGTGAGCCCGAGAAGACGAGGCCGATCCCGACAATGGCGGCAACGAGGACGGCCACCAACGCGGCCAGGCGAAGCTGGCCGTCGCGGACCGCAGGCGCGGTCCGACGAACGCGAGCAGGGGACGTGGAAGCGCGAACGCTCAAGGCCGCGAAATCCTATCCGCCGCGCTGGAGGGCTACGGTGAAAATTTGGTGAGGACTGCTTCGGTCAGGTCGCCGGCGACCTGACCGAACGCTCCGCGGGCGGCGGAGCCGGGTTGCGGCCGTCGGCGGACTCCTCTGGAAGCTCGAGCTGGGGCTCCCGGCGCGCGACCGCAGCGGCTCCCGCAACGACGCAGCCGAACGCGACGAAGCGCATCGCGCCGAGCACGCCAGGCGGCGTCGATTCGTGGAAGATCGTGACGCCCGCGACGATCGGGAGCGCGTTCGTCGCGAACGATGAGAGGCCGGCGGTCGCGAGCGCCCGGCCTCGCTGGAAGGCGAGCTGGATCAGGATGAACGCCAGGAGGTGGCAGGCCCAGACCGGGGCCGCGAACAGCACGAGGCCCCCTCCGTGGACGGCGGCCTTCGTCCCGACGTCGGCGGCGGCGTAGGTGACTCCAGCGGCGAGGCCGAACCCCGCGCCCGGGGCGAGCCGGGACGCCGCCGGCCCGATCGCGATCCCGACGAGCACGAACGAGACGAGGAACCAGCCGCTGACGGCGACCCAGGAGCCCACTTTGCTGGCGCCTGCCCCGCCCGCGAGCGACACCGACAGGAAGACGAGTCCGACGACGACGAGCCCGACGCCGATCCACTCGCGACGCGGGAGGGGTGCACCCTCCTCGCGCTGGGCCAGCACCGCGAGCAGAGCGAGTCCGGCCGCAGAGACCGCCTGGACGAGCGAGAGCGGAGCCAGCCTCAGGGCGACGATGTAGAGCGCCCACCCGGCGATCCCGATCAGGAACGCGAATCGCCAGCGCCGGTGGCCGAAGAGCAGCCCGAGCGAGCGCCATGGATTCCGGAGCGTCAGGCGCGGCAGCTTCGAGGTGATCGAGTGCTGGGCGACCCACGACCAGTTGAACGCGCCTGCCGTCAGCAGGGCGAGGGCCAAACCGAGGACAAGCGAAGCGTGCGGGAAGATGCCGATCGGTTACTCGTCTAGGCTAAAGCGATGGAGTTCGACCTCACAGCCGAGCAGCGACTGCTTCAGGACACAGTACGCGCCTTCGTCGATGACCGCATCCTTCCGGTCGCGGTCCAGAACGACATCGATCATCGGCTCGACCTCGACCTGATCGCCGGCATGGCAGAGCTCGGGATCCTCGGGATCGTGATCCCCGTGGAGTACGGGGGTGCCGGGCTCGACTTCGTCGCCGAGGCGCTGGCCTGCGAGGAGATCGAGCGGGGCGAGGCGGCGTTCCGGACGCTGATCTCGGTGCACGTCGGGCTGAACTCGCTCTCGCTGCTTCGGTACGGATCCGAGGAGCAGAAACAGCGCTGGCTCGTGCCCCAGGCGCACGGCACGAAGCTGGCGTGCTTCGGGCTGACAGAGCCCGGTGCCGGCTCCGACGTCGCGGCGATGCGGACGACCGCGCGCCGCGAGGGCGACTCCTACGTGCTCGACGGGCAGAAGAACTGGATCTCCTACGCCACGGTCGCCGATCACGCGCTCGTGTTCGCGAAGACCGACCCGGCCGCCGGTCACAAGGGGATCACGGCGTTCCTGCTCGAGAAGGGGACGCCCGGCTTCACCTCCCGCGACACGGAGAACAAGCTCGGGATCTGGGCCGGCTCGACCGGGGAGCTCTTCTTCGACAACGTCGAGGTGCCGGCCGAGAACAGGATCGGCGAGGAGGGCCAGGGGTTCGAGATCGCGATGTACTCGCTCGACCAGGGCCGCTTCACCGTTGCCGCCGGCGCGTGCGGCGTCGTGCGCGCGTGTCTCGAGCGATCCGCAGAGTACGCCCGCGAACGCGAGACCTTCGGCAGCGAGATCGGCCGATACCAGTTCGTCCAGGACATGATCGCGAAGATGGTGCTCGGGTACGAGACCTCGAAGCTGCTCGTGATGCAGGCAGCCTGGATGAAGAACATCGGGAAGCGCTCGACCCGCGAGACCTCACTCGCGAAATGGCACGCGACCGAATCCGCCTTCGAAGCAGCTCACCTCGCGATCCAGGTCTTCGGCTCCTACGGCTACAGCGCCGAGTTCGGAATCGAGCGGTACTTCCGAAACGCACGCGCCCCGATCATCTACGAAGGCACGACCCAGATCCACAAGATGATGCAGGCCGAACACGCCCTCGGCTACCGGCAGCTGAACGGCGCCCGCGGCGAGGTCTCACCGATCTGCTCGTGGGCCCCGGCGCTCTCGCCGGTTCACGCGCGCGCCTGAGCGAATCGCTCCGCGCGGCGGACTCGAGCGGATCGCCCGGCGCGGCTCATTTGAGCGATCTGTCCGCTCCATGGCCAGTGGTGGGCCTCGAGGCAGAGCCCGGCGCGAACGGGGTTGTTCCAGACGTATTCGATCGCGGCCGTGAGGTACTCGTCGTCGCCGACCATGCGGGCGCCAAAGCGACCCTGGAACAGGTGCCCAACGCGATCGTGCCGCTCGTTGAATCCCTGGGCATAGAGACCGTTCAGTCTGTGCTGCCCCGCCGAGAGGCTCTCGAGCTCGGTCTCCACGACCAGGTGGTAGTGATTTCCCATCAGACAATACGCGTGGCATTTCCATCCGAATCTCCGAACGACCTCATGCAACAGCCGCATGAATCCGCGCCGATCGTCGTCGTCCAGATAGATCGAACGCCTCTCCACTCCCCTCACCGTCACGTGGAACACCCCCACGGCGGGGAGCAACGATCGCGGCCGACGAGGCATGAATCCGAACCTAGCCGACGAACCCCCCGGACCGCATCGGCGCTTTTGGCCATCTCCAGGGGACAGTCCCCTGGACAGTGGCCAAAAGGCCGAGCGAGGGACAGTCCCCTGGACCTGGCCATCCGAGACACGAGGGGGGACAGTCCCCTGGACATGGCGCGAAGAGGCATGTCCACGAGGGAGAGGTGGCGGGGGGCTACTCGACGGCTGGGAGCTCGCCGTGCCAGTAGTCGACGGCGGCGGATCTCGGGAAGAGGGCTTTGACGTCGCCGTCGCCCGACCAGACGCCGACCTTGTCGCTGTCGGGGTAGACGGCAACCGCGGTCTTCGGCTTGGTGGAGAGCATGGCGATGAGGGCCGTCTCCTCCGCATGGTTCGTGACCTTGTGCGCGCCGGACGGGCCCGGCGGGAAGCAGACCACGTCGCCGGGATCGAGCACCGTCTCGCCCTCGGGATCCCGAAGCGTCGGGGTGCCCTCGAGCACGAGCAGCCACTCCTCGCACGGATATTCGTAGTGGTAGGGGCAGACGCTTTGACCGTGGGCAAGCTCGTAGACCGACATCCCGAGAGCCGATCCGCCGACGAGCTCCCCGATCCGCGCATACGGCACCTCGTAGCCGGCGGGATCGCCGTCGTCACGACTGCGCGGAGCCGCGAAGAGATTCGCGACCTCGGTCACTCACCCTCCCAGTAGTCGACCGAGTCGCCCGACCGGAAGACCTTTCGCGGATGGGACACCCCGACCTTGCCGCTATCGGGGTACTCCGAGACCTCGAGCGACGCGCTGGCCGAGATGATCAGGATCCTCCCCGGGCCGCGCACCTGATGCACTCCGTCGGGGCCGACCGGGAAGCAGACGACATCCCCCGCTTTCAGCGTCCGCTCCCCGTCCTTGTCGCGCAGCACCGGCGAGCCGGCGACGACGACGAGCCATTCCTCGATCGCGTGGTGCAGGTGGAATGGATGCGAGCGTTCGCCGTCTGCCAGCTCGTACAGCGACGCGCCCATCTGTTTGCCGCCGATCGCCCGGCCGATCCGTGCCGCCTGCCAGCGGTAGCCCTCACGGTCGGAGGAATGGTCGAACTCCGGTGAAAAGAGGTTCGCCCGGCGCATTCGTCAAGCCTATTCGAGCCCGAGCGCGGCCGTTAGGCCACGAAGATCCGGCAGGCGAAGAGCCACTTCCGGATGGCGTCCGTCGCGATCGATCAGGACGGCGCGCATCCCGACGGCAAGCGCTCCCTCGATGTCGTCGTGCAGCGTGTCGCCGACCATCGCCGCCTGCCCGGGCTCCACGTCGAGCAGGTCCAGGACCGCGAGGAAGATCGATTCGTGCGGCTTCGTCTTGCCGTGCGCATAGGAGGTCAGGACCGCATCGGCGTCGAGTCCGTGGTGCGCGACGAACTCGTCGAGGTTCCGCGACGAGTTCGAGAGCAGCCCGATCTGAAGTCCGTGGACGCGCATCGCCGCGAGCGCCGGCATCGCGTCCTCGTACAGCTCGAAGTGATGCGAATGCGCCCAGCGGCGCTCCATCTCGACCGCGGCGCCCCTCGTGTCCCCCGTCCCTCCCATCTCGACGATGATCCGCTCGGTGAAGAGGATCCAGATCTCCTCGTCGTGGTCCAGCTCTGGATGACGCTCGACCTCGGCGAACGCAGCCGCCCGCGCCTCGTCGTAGCGCGAGACATCGAGATCGAAGCCGTACCGGAGCCCGAGCACCCGGTATCCCTCCGGCCCGAGGTCCGGCCCCGGGCGGGCCAGGGTGAAGTCCACGTCGAACACAACGGCGCGCAGCACCTCTCGAGCATAGATCCAGACGACGGGAGCGACCGACGCCGCCGGGCGCTGCGCGCTGAGAGGCCAAGCAGCGGCACCTGGCTCAGGGAGGAGGGGCCCACGGGGGAACCTTGTTTGGTTCCCCCGTGACCTAATCGGGGTGCCCAGATTCGAACTGGGGGCCTCTCCGACCCGAACGGAGCGCGCTACCAGGCTGCGCCACACCCCGAGCGCGGGAATGGTACCGGTAGAGCCGCAACGGAAGGTTCACGGCCGCCGCTTGCCCGGCGGCCGCCGGATGGATTATCGTACGGGAGGTGAACAGGTTCGAAACAAGGCGGGTCGCACGGTAATGCCCGCCACCGGAAACCTGCGGAAGATCGAGCCCGCCTGCGCCCTGAGCGCGGCGGGTTCTTTTTTTGGGCCCTTTCTGTTCAGCACGACACTTCTGTGCACTACGCACCCGACGAGAGGAGCGGCATGGCGAACCATCTGACCCCTGACGAGTTGTCGAAGGAGATCGGCCTGGAGCGGACCGAGGTGATCAGGATCTGCATCGAGGAGAACGTGCCGATCTACCAGGGGAAGATCGACAAGACTCTGTTCCAGGCGCATCTCGCGGCGCTGGACGCTCTGCCGCAGCAGCACTGACCAGGCGCTGATTGCCGTAAGGGGGGAAGTTCAGCCGCCGGCGGCGGTTCGCTTCTTGCGCGCTGCCGGCTTCTTCGCGACCGGGCCGTCCTTGGACGCTGCGACCGAGGCGCGCAGCGCTTCCATCAGGTCGATCACCGGCGCGTCCTCGGCGTGAGGTTCGGGTTCGGTGAGCTCCCGGCCTTCGAGCTTAGCCTCGAGGAGCTCCCGGAGCCGCGTGCGGTAGTCGCTCCGCAGCTCGGCGGGGTCGAACTCCCCTTCGAGGCCCGAGATGATCTGGCGGGCGAGCGCGAGCTCTTCCTTCTTCACGCCGGTCGCCTTGACGGGCTCGTCGATCTCCTCCTGGCTCTTCACGTCTTCGGCGAGGAAGAGCGTCTCGAGCGCGAGCGCGAGCCCCTTGGGCCGGATGAGGCAGAGCTTTTCTTTCCCGGCGAGGACGAACGATCCGAGCCCGACGACCCCGGCCTCGCTCATCGCCTCGATCAGGAGCGCGTAGGGCCGGCGCTGCGCCTCGGTCGCCGCGGGGACGAGGAGATAGGTCCGGTCGAAGTACACGGGATCGACCTCGCCGGCGGGAACGAACTTGCGGATCTCGATCGCCCGTGAGGTGTCGAAGCTCTCGAGCGCCTCGAGCTCGTCGTCCTCGACCGGGACGAACTGCCCCTTGGCGGCCTCCCAGCCCTTGACGATCTCGTCGGGAGCGAGCTCGACGTCGTGGAACGGGCACCAGCGCTTCTGCTTGATCGGTGTCAGGCACGTGCGGTGCAGCAGCTTGAACTGCACGTCCGACTGACGTGCCGACGACGCCGTAGCCGGCGACAGCCCGACGGGGATACTGACGAGGCCGAAGCTGATCGATCCGTTCCAGGTTGTGCGCATGAGCGGGGAGAAGTCTAGAGAGGGTCCCCGTTCTTCGCCTTCCGGAAACCGGCTCCTTCCGGCGGTCGCTCTAGCCGACGCGCCGCGCGCCGTCGTAGCCGGACGCGTACGACCCGCTGTCGAGGCTCGACACCTGGACGACGGTGCCGGTGTGTGGGGCGTGAACGAACTCGCCGCCGCCGATGTAGATGCCGACGTGCCCGTCGCCGTCGAAGAAGACGATGTCGCCGGGCTCGAGCTGATCCTTGGGTACCGGGGTCCCGACGCTCGCCATCGCGTACGACGAATGCGGCAGCGACACACCAACCTGCGAGTAGGCGTACATCACGAGGCCCGAGCAGTCGAAGCCGCCGGGCGAAGCGCCCGCCCAGACGTACGGGGTGCCGAGGTACTGCATCGCGACGCCGACGACGCCCGAGTAGCTCGAGGGCGGAACGACGGTCGCACCTTCCGGGGTGGCGGCGGTGGCGCCGACGGCGGCGGTGGAGAAGGACTGTGCGGTCTGGGCCTGGGCGCTCACGACCTGCACGCGCGCTGCCTCGGAGGCCCGGAGCGCCGCCGCCTGCTGTTCGGCGAGGAGCCGCTGGACCTCACCGTTCAGGGAGCTGAGTAGGCTCTGGCGCTCCCCGAGGCGCACTTCGATCGCGCGGCGCTCGGATGCGCGCTCGGCGACGAGGTGCTCCACCTGGACGCGCTCGGTGGCGAGCTGCGACCGGCCCGCGATCACGGCAGCCTTGAACTGCACGACCTGAGTGGCGACCTGCGCGTCGAGCGAGGAGACACGGTCGGCGGTGTCGATCCGGCTCATGACCTGCTCGAGGTTCTGGGAGCCGAGGATGACGTCCAGGGTCGAGGTCGACCCGGTGGTGTAGAGCTTGACGAGCCGGATCGCGATCGTGCGGCGGCTCTTCGTCAGGTTGGCCTTGGCGAGCTTCAGCTCTCGGCGATTCACGGCGATGTCGTGTTTCACCTGCGTGAGCTTCAAGTTCGCGAGGTTGACGAGCTCGTCCGAACGGTCGAGGCTCGTGTTGAGCTCGTTGATCTGCCCGATCACCTGCTGGGCCTCGGCCTGGTCGGCGGTGATCGAGGGAGACGGTGCGGCGACCGCCTGGGAGGCCACGAGCAGACCCGCGAGCAGCGGAAGCAAGAGGTATGGCGCCCGCCCCCACCTCGTGCCGCGTAGCGGCCACGAGAGCTTCGAGGATCGGCGCGCCGGGTGGGGCCGGCACGTCACGAGCAGGGGACGTTAGCAATGTGTTCGGACGCGGGCAACCTGCAACCGCCTTAAAAACTAACAAAAACTACCGATACATTGCCCGTCGGCACTGAAATCATGACCCAACTGTGGTACGGTCCGGCCCTTGCTCTGGCAGGTCAAGGGGAGAAGGGGGCTAGTGCTGGGCGCGGTAGCGTGCCTTGGCGTGCTCTGCACCGGCGTGTTCGCGATCTCGCCGGCGGACGCCGGACCGTCGCCCACGATCGGGGGCCTGCAGGCCGACGACGCAGCCCTCGCGGCGAAGTCGCGCGCGGCCGTGCTCGACCTGTATTCGCTCGACGCGCGGCTCGCCGCGGCGGAGAGGCGACTCGCCGCGCTTCAGGGCGCCGGGCGCCGGCTCGTGACCGAGCGCGCAACGCTCGTCCGGGAGCTCCGCCTCGCCAGAGTCGATACCCGCCTCTCCCAGCAGCGCCTCGCCTCACGCCTCCGGTTCATCTACGACCACGGAACCACGAGCTCGCTCGACGTGCTGATGGGTGCGAAGTCCCTCGACGACGCGATGACCCAGCTCGACGACTTCAATCGCGTCGCGGCCGCGAACGCCGACGTCGTGATCCAGGTTCACTCGGCGCGGAAGGAGATGCTCCACCTGCGCAGCCAGCTCGGGATCCGCGAGCGGACGCTGTCGCTGACCACCGAGGAGGCAGGGCAGACCGTCACGCAGCTCCGGCAGCTCGACGCCGCGCGCGTCGCCTACATCGCCGAGCTCGCAAACCAGAGGTCGCTGGATGCGACGAAGATCGCGCAGCTGAATGCCGAGGCCCAGGCCGCCGCCGTCCGCTCCGAGACCCTCTCCGCACCGGTTGTACCGGAGGTCGTCGTGACGCCTGAACCGTCGGTCGTGCCGGCCGACAGCGCCCCGGCGGGCACGCGGACGCTGACCGTGGTTGCGACCGCCTACGACCTGCAGGGAAGAACCTCGACCGGGCTGCCCGTCGGCTGGGGAATCGCCGCCGTCGACCCGTCGGTGATCCCGCTCGGAACCCACATCGTGATCCCCGGCTACGGAACTGCCGTCGCGGCCGATACCGGCCCGGCGATCGTCGGGACGACGATCGACCTCTGGTTCCCGACGGCCGCCCAGGCCTATGCATGGGGCCGTCGAACTGTCACAATCGACGTGGGTTAGATGACCACCTTCAGGGGGGAGGCCGCTAGCTTGAGCCACTCGGTTCACGCCGTCGATTCCTCTCCGCGCGTGCTGCTCGTCGACGATCACGATCTGTTCCGGCGCGGTCTGCGAACCCTGCTCGAGGCAGAGGGCGTCGTCGTCGTCGGCGAGGCGAACACCGGGCGCGACGCGCTGGCCCAGATCGGGGTGCTTGCGCCCGACGTGGTCGTGATGGACCTGAACATGCCGGGCATCAGCGGCGCCGAGGCAACCGCGAAGATGTCGATGACCGCGCCGACGACACGGGTTCTCGTGCTCTCCGCGTCGAATCAGGACGCCGACGTGATGGACGCGATCATGGCCGGGGCCTGCGGCTACCTGCTCAAGGACTCCTCGATCCACGACCTCGTGACGGGGATCCGCGCCGCGGCGAACGGCGAGTCGCTGATCTCGCCCGCAATCGCCTCGAAGGTGCTCGGACGCCTGCGGGCAACCGGCCCCGCCGCCCGGGAAGAGCCCGCGCCCGCAGGACTGTCCGACCGTGAGATCCAGGTGCTGCGGCTGATCGCGAGCGGCAACGACAACGCCCAGATCGCCGCGGAGCTCCACATCAGCCCGAAGACGGTGAAGAACCACATCTCGAACATCCTGATGAAGCTGCAGATCGAGAACCGCATCCAGGCCGCGGTCTTCGCGGTCCGGTCCGGCCTCGCCTGAAACCGGGCGAGCCAGGAGTCCGGCGGGTCGGGCAGAATCGGACGAGCATGCGCACTCTGGCCGCCGTCATGATCGGCCTGGCTCTCGTCGGCGCTGCCGCGGGCGCCGACTCCGGCAGCCTGCACAGCCGCCTCGCCCGGACCTTCCACGTCCACGGCGTGCTGCCGGCCGACTCGACGGCGATGGTCGTCGCGTTGCCGAGCGGACGAGTCGTGTTCGCGCGGAATGCCGACCTCTCACTCGAGCCGGCGTCCAACGAGAAGCTTTCGGTGACCTATGCGGCGCTCGTCGACCTCGGGGCCACCTACCGGTTTCCGACGGCGATCCTCGGCCAGGGCAGACGCGTCGGCGACACCTGGGAGGGGCGGCTCGTCCTCAAGGGCTCCGGCGACCCGAGCCTCACCTCGGGAGGGCTCAACCGCCTGGTCAACATCCTCTGGCGGGAAGGGATCCGCCACGTCACCGGTGGCGTCGCGGGCGACGAGTCGGCTTTCGACACGAAGCGGACGGGGCCCGGCTGGCTGACGTCGTTCGCCGGGAGCGAGTCCCCGCCGCTCTCGGCGCTGATCGTCGACCGAGGGGCGGTCGGACGGCGGCTCGTTGCGAACCCGGCCCTCGCAGCGGCGTCGCGCCTCGACCAGCTGCTCAAGCGGCGCGGGATCACGGCCCGCGGTGCGATCGTGCACCGAGCCGGTCCGGGGGCAGTCATACTCGCAACGATCTACTCGGACCCGCTCTCGAAGATCCTCCAGTTCATGGATCACTGGAGCGACAACTTCACCGCCGAGATGGTGCTGAAGGCGATCGGCCTGAAGGCGGTCGGCAGCGGGTCGACGGTGGCCGGAGCGGATGTGGTGAAGCGCGACCTCCGCGCCGCCGACATCCCGCTCCAGGGAGTGCGGATCGCCGACGGCTCGGGGCTTTCCCGTGACGATCGCGTCACCGCCCGCGAGCTGACCTCGCTGCTCGTCCGGATCTGGGACGACCCGTCGATGCGGAAGGTCGTCTGGAACGCGCTCGCGGTCGCCGGGCAGCCCGGCACGCTCCAGAACAGGCTGCTCGACAACCCCAAGCACGCGCTCCTGCGGGGAAAGACGGGAACGACCGATATCTCCTCCGCGCTCTCGGGCTACGTCGGCACGCGCTTCGCGTTCGTGACGATCGAGAACGGCGACCCGGTCGACTACTGGGCCGCCCACTCCGCCGAGGACGGGGTCGCGGACGCACTGCTCGACGACCTCGGCTCGAACTAGCGCCGCTCGGTCGCGTTCGTCAGGGAGCGGCGCTCGGCTGTTGCCTGATCCAGAGCGATGAGTGCGTCGGCTGCATCGCGGCGGTGACTGCGACCAGCAGGTCGGTTTGCACCGCCTCGAGTTCGACCGCGTCCCGGAGATGCGCACTGAACGCCGCGATCACGGCCTCCGCGTCGTAGTGGGCGCGGTTGAATCGCCGGTCGACGACCCGCTGCACCCGCAGCCGGAGGGGATTGAACAGAGCAGCGGCGGTGAGGGTCGAGGCGGCGACGCCGACCGGGGATGAGAACGGAAGCACGTCGGTGGTGAGCGCGACGATCCCGACGAAGACACCGACGAGGAGCCCCGTGACGATCGCGTACGAGAGGGTGCGGCTGATCAGCCGGTCGATGTCGTAGAGGCGGTAGCCGAGCACGGCGACCCCGAGCCCGACCGGCAGCGCCACGATGCCGCAGAAGCCGGCGTTGCCGACTGCCTGGAGTACGGGCGAGCTCGAGTTCCCGACCGCGAAGAGCACGACGAAACCGAACAGGCAGACCGCGCCTCCGCTCATCAGCCACTTCAACTGCTGACGCCGCACGCCGCTCGACCCGCGCCAACCGAGCACCTGACGGATCACCCACCCCAACCCGATCAGGACGCAAACGATCAAGGAGGCGTGGACGACGTCGCTTGCGCCGCCCGAACCGGTCGTGACCAGCTTGCCGCTCGAGTCCACCGTGACGTGACGGGCGCCGCTCCCGCCGGCGTACTCCCAGCCGACGGCTCCGACCAGGATCGCGGCGGAGGCGAGGTACACGGAGGTCGTGCGTTTCCACCGTCCCGAGGGCCAGCGACCCTCGGGAAAGAGCGCGATCGGAAGGGGGATCAGCACGACGAACAAGACCCAACCGCCGGTGAGGAACGCGGCGAGCCGCGCCAACGGCAGCCCGCTGTCCCCGAGCCGAAACGCCCGCTCGGCGTAGAAGCCCGCATCGCTCGTGAAGATCTCGGCGACCGCGAGCGCGAGCAGGATCGGCCCGATCGGGTTGCGGGGCACCCGCCAGGCCAGGACGAAACCCACGATCCCGAACGGCACCATGATCACGAACAGGGCGAGACTGCTCGGCGTCAACTGATGCACCCATGACGCCAGCGGCACGGCCGCGACGAGCAGGCCCAGGCCGAAGACAGCGACGACCAGCGCCGTCCGAGCCTGCGCGGACCGAGAGCCGCCTCCCGACCGAGCGCAATGCCGTACCGGGTGAGTGCTCACTGCGATCCGTAAAGGCTAGACGCGCGCTCGTCCCGGAAACGTTACGAGCCTGGCCTAGATGACACGACTCACCTAGCCGACAGTGGCGCCAACCGGGCTGTGGGTACCGGGGATGAATCTCTGGTCGGCGCCGACCCGTTGAGCTTGGCGCGGCCGATCGTGGCGCCGCGCTGTGGCCGCCGGTCGCTGGGCATCGATTGCGGCCCAGGCAAGCCTCAGTCGGGCGGCAATCCTATCCAGGGTCCGGATGGAGGATCACGAGCGGGATCTCGCGGGCCGTGCGCGCCTGGTAGTCGAGATAGCCGGGGTAGGCCCCGGTGAACTTCGGCCAGAACCGCGCCCGCTGCTCCGGATCGGCCTTGGTGGCGCTGACTTCTCGTCGCTCCCGGCCGAGCTCGACGACGGCATCCGGATGCTGCTGCAGGTTCAGCCACCAGGCCGGGAACCAGTCCCTGCCGCCGTTCGAGGCGACAACGACGAGGTCGTCCCCGTCACGGACATAGAGGAGTGGCGTCGTCCGCTGCTTGCCGCTTCGCCGGCCGGTCGTCGTCAGGAGCAGCACCGGCAGGTTCCCCGCCTCACCGGCGACGCGGCCTCCGGTCGCACGGTAGACCGCGGTGTGGACACCACTCCCGCTTCTCATTGCGAGGCGCCAGAGAGAACGGCGAAGGCTTCGGCGCATGTGGCCTAGATACCACGGCGGGACCGCGCCGAACCGGGCGATCGTCTGGCCTGCCCGCGGATCATCGTCGTGCGAAGATGCCCGAGTGGAACGCGTGCTCGGGATCGGCGGGTACTTCATGCGAGCCAACGACCCGGCGGCCCTGGGCGCGTGGTATCGCGACTGCCTGGGCCTGGACACGAACGAGTCCGGCCTGTGGCGTCAGGAAGCCGGGCCGACGGTGTTCGCGACGTTCGAGTCCGAGACCGACTACTTCGGGTCCCGTGCCCAGCCAACGATGCTCAACGTCCGCGTCGCCGACCTGGACGCGATGCTCGCGCAACTGCGTGCCAAGGGAGCGGACGTCGCCGAACAGGCGGAAGAGATGGAGGGCGTCGGCCGATTCGGGTGGGTCACCGATCCGGAAGGCAACCGCATCGAGCTGTGGCAACCCGCCTAATGTTGCCGGCGCACGCGGCACAGCCCGGAGCTGAGTAAACAGAGCTGTGTGCAGAGCCATGTAACAGGCGGTGTCCCGCCTCTCACGTCAGGGAGGACTCTTCGAGGGCCTCAGCCAGTTGGCGGCGAGGTCTTGCCGATCGTGATCGCGGCCGAACTGCCGCCGTCGGCATAGGTGCTGCAGGTCATCGAAACGGTATCCCCGACGTTCAACTGCGACAGAAACGGGGTGCCTCCCGGAAAGGAACAGGTGACGTCGCCGATCGTGATCGTGGTCGAGGTGATCGACGTGATCTGCCCGTGGGTGCCCGTCGCGCTTGTCGGGGCCGTGGCCTGCCAATAGGTGGCGCGTGGTGGCGAGACAGGACCTGGCGTGCCGACCACAGGGACCGAAGCCGCGGGCCCGCTCGTGACGGGTTGGAGCTTGATCGTGCGGAGAAGATCGCCCGAGCAGCGGATCGTCACGTGCTCGCCGACCGCGAAGTTGCCAACCAGTTTCGCGCTTTTCGCACTGAGCGAACAGGTCGTTCGACCGACCCGAACCTGCCCAAAATCAAGCCTCGTAATGGTTCCACTCGCCAGCTTCAGCGTGGCAGCAGGCGGTGCCGCCTTGGCGGCTGCCGTAGCCGACCCGATTGTCAGCGGAACGATTCCGACCAAAACACTCAGTGCCAGTAGCCAACGCATCGGTAATCCGTGAATCGTCGCACAGGCCCGCAACGGCGGCAACGCCGTAACGACGCCCGAGCGCGGTGATATTGCCGAATCCGGGGCGCACCGTGCCCGTATGTCTGGGTGCGGCCGCTGCGTCTGGTGCCCGTCCGGGAAGCGTCCGGCTACCGCGCCCCGAGCAGCCTTCGCAGATCGTCCTCGCCGAGGATCGGCACCCCGGCCGCCTCGGCCTTCGCGGCTTTGGTGCCCGGGCTCTCGCCGACGATGACGCCGGTTGTCTTCTTCGAGACGCTGTCGGAGACCTTCGCGCCGAGCGCTTCGAGGGCGGCTTTTGCTTCCTCGCGGGTGTAGCCCTCGAGCGTGCCGGTGAGCACGTACTGGTGGCCGGTGAGCGGGCCTTCCTTGCGCACGTCGCCCTCGTCGGCTTGGAAGTTGATCCCGAGTGCACGCAGCTCTTCGACGAGCCGGCGGTTTTCTTCGTCGGCGAACCAGTCGGCGATCGCCTCGGCGCGCTCGGGGCCGATGCCCTCGCACTCGACGAGGTCCTCGGGGGTCGCCGCGAAGAGCGCGTCGACGGTGCCGAAGTGCCGGGCCAGGTTCTGGGCGGTGACCCAGCCGACGTCGGGGATGTTGAGGCCGAACAGCACCCGTCGGAACGGCATGGTCAACCGTGACGCCTCGATCGCATCGATCGCGTTGCGGGCCGAGATCTCGCCGTAGCCGTCCTGCTCCATGAGCTGCTCGGCCGTGAGCCGGTAGAGGTCGGGCATCGAGCGCAGCAGCCCCTCGGCCCAGAGGCGCCGCACGAACTGCTCCCCCACGCCGTCGATGTCGGCCGCCGCTCCCACCCAGTTGATCAGCGTCTCGAGGCCGCGCGAGGGGCAGGCGCGGTTCGGGCAGCGGTGCATCGCCTCGCCCTCGGGCTTGACGATCGCCGTGCCGCAGAGGGGGCAGTTGGCCGGCATCCGGAACTCGTGCGTGCCCGGCGCATGCGGGCCCGCCGGGCCGACGACCTGCGGGATCACGTCCCCGGCCCGCTGCACGATCACGCGGTCGCCCTCGCGGATCTCCTTGCGATTGATGTCCTCCTCGTTGTGAAGCGTGGCCCGGGAGACGGTCACGCCGCCGACCTGCACGGGCTCGAGGATCGCCCACGGGTTGAGCGCTCCGGTCCGGCCGACGCGGATCGCGATCTGGTGGAGCGTCGTCTCCGCGGTCGCCGGCGCCCACTTGTAGGCGCGCGCCCAGCGCGGCCGCGAGTGGAGCGAGCCCAGAGCTGCCTGCTGCGCGAGCGAGTCGACCTTGACCACGATCCCGTCGATCTCGTAGTCGAGCGTCGCGCGCCGCTTCTCCCAGTCGCGGCAGGCCTTCGCGACCGCCTCGATCGTGTCCAGCCGCTCGGCGTGCGGATTCGTGCGGAAGCCGTGCTCGCGGAGCCAGGCGAGCGTCTCCCAGTGCGTGGCGAGCTCGAGCCCGTCTCGGCGGCCGACGCCGTAGGCCCAGGTGGCGAGCGGGCGCGATGCCGTGATCGCCGAGTCCTTTTGCCGGAGCGAGCCCGCGGCGGCGTTCCGCGGGTTCGGGGCGAGCTTCTGCGCCGTCCCCGCCAACCGTGCATTCAGCTCGTTGAAGCCCGAGATCGGCAGGTACACCTCGCCGCGCACCTCGAGCAGGGCGGGCGCATCGTCCCCGAGCATGCGCAGCGGCACCGTCTCGATCGTGCGGAGATTGACCGTGACGTCCTCGCCCTCGACCCCGTCGCCGCGCGTGGCGCCCCGGACGAGTACGCCGTTCTCGTAGGTGAGGTTGATCGCGAGCCCGTCGATCTTCGGCTCGATCACATAGACGACAGGCGCATCACGGTTGTCCATGTCACTCGCGAGCCGTTTCCGGACATCTTCCGCCCACTTCTCGAGCGCTTCGGCGGTCGTGACCTTGTCGAGCGAGCCCATCGGCTCGAGGTGACGGACCTTCGTGAACCTGTCGGAGACGGGCGCACCGACCCGCTGGGTCGGGGAGTCCGGCCGGACGAGCTCGGGGTGCTCCGCCTCGAGGGCGACGAGCTCGTCGTAGCTGCGGTCGTAGACCGCGTCCTCGACGCTCGGATCGTCGAGGACGTTGTACTCGTACGTCCAGCGGGCCAGGCGCTCGCGCAGCTCCGCCGCGCGCGTCTCGAGCTCAGAGGGCGGCAAGGAGCTCCTGCGGCGTGTCGACGAGGGTGTCGGCCTGGCCGAGCGCGGAGCGATCGTGCACACCTCCCCACGTCACCCCGACCGCCGCGAGCCCACCGGCCTTGGCAGCGGCCATGTCGTAGGGCGAGTCGCCGATGTAGACGGCGTCGGTCGGGCTCTCGCCGAGCCGGTCGAGCGCGAGCAGGAGCGGATCCGGTGCCGGCTTGTTCCTCGGCGCTTCGTCGCCGCCGACGACGACGTCGAAAAGATGACCGATCTCGGTCGCAGCGAAGGCGAGCTCGACCGTCGCGCGGCGCTTGGCGGAGACCAGGCCGAGCCTTCGGCCCTCCGCACGCAAGGCCAGCAGCAAGTCGTCCATCCCGAAGCAGAGCTGGAGCTCGCTGTGGAGCGGCTCGTTGTGGGCGCGGTAGACCCGGACGAGCTCGTCGAGATGCTCGTCGCCGCCGAACTCGTGCATCTGCGCCTCGAGGCCGGGGCCGCCGACCGCGGCCATCAACGCGGCGTCGGGGATCTCGCGGCCGAGGACGGTCCGGGTCGCGTGCCGCATCGAGGCGAGGATGATCCCGCCGGAGTCGACGACGGTGCCGTCGAGGTCGAAGAGGACGACTGGAAAGCGCACGCGCCGATCGTAGCCAGCGTCGACCGCTACGAAGCCGGCTCGTCGTAGGCGACGCTGACGAGATACAGGCCGCCGGGCGGTGCGGTCGAGCCGGCCTCGGCGCGGTGCGCCCCCTGGAGCAGGTCGACGATCCTGTCCGGCTCGAGCTCGAGCATCGATCCGACGAGCGTCCGCACCATATGGCGCAGGAAGGAGTCGGCCCTGATCTCGAGCTCGACCGAGTCGCCGCGTTCGTGCCACCGGGCGTCCTCCACACGACGGACGAAGACGTGGTGCTGGGTGTCCGTCGGCGTGAAGGCCCGGAAGTCGTGCTCACCGACGAGCATCGCCGCGGAGGCATGCAGCTGCTGGAGCTCGAGCGGGCGCGGGTGCCAGTACGAGCGGTTCGTCTCGAACGGCGAGCGCGCGCGGCGACGCCAGATGCGGTAGCGGTAGGAGCGCGAGCGTGCGGAGTGGCGGGCATCGAAACCTGCCGCCGCTCCGTCCACGCGGATGATCGAGAGATCATCGGGAAGTACCGCGTTGAGCGCTTCGGCGGCACGTTCGGGGGGCGGCCCACCTGTCACGTGCACCGAGGCGACGTTCGCGAACGCATGGACTCCCGTGTCGGTCCGCCCGGCGACTACGAGGCGCTCGAAGGAGCCGTACAGCGCTTCGATCGCCCCGCCGAGGACGCCTTCGACCGTCCGTTCACCGGGCTGCCGAGCCCAGCCGCGGAAGGCGGTGCCGTCGTAGGCGAGCGTCAGCTTCAGGATCACGTCAGTCCTCCCTGACGCCACTTGTCAGGCACGCCTTATAATCTAACACCTTGCAATTGCTTTGATACACTATAGTGGGATGTCGGATCAGCAAGAGTTTCTCCTCCAGCGCGTGCAGCCGGCCATGGTGGGGCTGATCGACGGGTCCCTGTCGACGCTCGCGCCGATCTTCTCCGTTGCGATCGTCAGCCACAACACCTTCTACGCGTTCGTCGGCGGACTTGCCACCTCCATCGGTGCCGGAATCTCGATGGCGTTCTCGGAGGGCCTGTCCGACACCGGGGAGTTCACCGGCCGCGGCAGTCCGCTCGTGCGCGGCGGGATCACCGGCGTGGGGACGTTCGTCGGCGGCGTCCTGCATTCGCTGCCGTTCCTGATTCCCGACTACCGAGTGGCGCTGATCACCGCGCTGATCGTGGTCGCGTTCGAGCTCGTGGCGCTCGCGGTGCTCCGCGCCCGGTTCTTCTCGACGCGGTTCACGACCTCGCTCGGAGCCGTGTCGCTCGCCGGCGCCGTGATCGTCGCCGTGAGCGTGGCACTCGGCGTCGCCGCGTAGCGGTCAGGCAGGCGGAGCGTCGGAGCCGGCCTCGGGCTCTTCGCCCTCGGCCTCTGCTGCGGGCTCGGGCGCTGCGGCATCCGCCTCGGGCTCAGCGGCTTCTGGCTCGGCCTCTACTGCCGGCTCGGCCCCCGCCTCGACTTCTGCCTCAGGCTCGGTCTCGGCGTCGGCCGCTGCTTCGGGATTGTCCGCTGCTTCGGCCTCGGGCTCACCCTGTGCTTCTTCGGGCTCGGTTTCCTCGGACTCGACCGCCTCGGGCTCCGCGACGCCGGCCTCGGCCTCTCCCTCGGCGCGCTGGCGCTTGAAGACGAGCGGCGTGTCGACGAGCTCGAGGTAGACCATCTCCGCGCTGTCGCCGGGCCGCGGGCCGAGGCGCACGATCCGCGCGTACCCGCCCGGCCGGTCGGCGAACCGCGGGCCGAGGTCGGTGAAGAGCTTGTGGACGATGTCCTTGGAACGCAGGAAGGCCACCGCCTGGCGCCGGGCGTGGATGTCGCCACGGCGCCCGAGGGTGATCATCTGCTCGGCGATCGGCTTGACCGCCTTCGCCTTCGTGACCGTCGTCTTGATCCGCTCGTGCTCGATCAGCTCGGAGGTCAGGTTGGCGTAGAGGGACCGGCGGTGAGCCGAGTCGCGGCCGAGCTTCTTGCCTGTGCGCTGGTGCCTCATTGCCGACTAGAGCTCCGACGGCCCGCCGTTGTCGCCCCGGAGCCGCAGGCCGTGCTGGCCGAGCGTCTCCTTGACCTCTTCGATCGACTTCTTGCCGAAGTTCGGGATCGAGGCGAGCTCGTTCTCCGTCTTCGTCACGAGGTCGCCGATCGTCTCGATCCCGACCCGCTTCAAGCAGTTGTACGAGCGGACGCCGAGCTCGAGCTCCTCGATCGGGAAGTTCTCCATCCCGTGGGCGAGGGAGACATCGACCATGGCGCTGCCGTCGAGCTGGGGGGCGTCGACGCCGAAGCCCTCCATCTTCTCGAGGTCGGTGAAGATCGCGAGCTGCCGGATCAGGATCTCGGCCGCCTCCGCGATCGCGTCCTTCGGATCGACCGATCCGTTGGTCGTCACGTCGAGGATCAGCTTGTCGTAGTCGGTGCGCTGCCCCACGCGGGCCGCCTCGACGTCGTAGGCGACGCGACGGATCGGCGAGAACATCGAGTCGACCGGGATCACGCCGATCGTATGCGCGTGTCCGCGGTTGCCCTCGGCGGGGACGTAGCCGCGACCACGGCCGATCGTGATCGTGACCTCGAGCCGGCCCTTGGACGAGATGTTCGCGATCTCGAGCTCCGGATTGAGGATCTCGAGGTCGGCGGGGCACTCGATGTCGGCGGCGGTGACGGTGCCCTCACCCTTGGCGGTCAGGCGAACCTCGACCTCCGGAGAGTCGCCGTGCAGGACGCAGACGAGCTGCTTGAGATTGAGCAGGATGTCGGTGACGTCCTCGCGGACGCCGGGGAGCGTGGTGAACTCGTGCGCGACACCTTCGAGCTTGACGGAGGTGACTGCGGCGCCCTCGAGCGACGAGAGCAGCACGCGGCGCAGCGAGTTCCCGAACGTGTACCCGAAGCCGCGATCGAGCGGCTCGATGACGAAGACCCCGCGATGTTCCTTGACTTCCTCGTGGGTGATCTTCGGGACCTGGAAGTCCATGACAGTAGAGCGGCTAGCCAAATTGGATCCTTTCTGGTCTTCTGGAGCGGTAACGGACGACCGTTACTGCTGTAGGTGCTCGACTACTTGCTGTACAGCTCGACGATGAGCTGTTCCTGCACCGGCGTGTCGATCTCGTCGCGCTCCGGCCACTTCAGCACCTTGCCGGTGAGCCCTTCGTGATCAGCCTGGAGCCACGGGGCAACAGCAGCAGTGAGGTCGGTCGCGTCGCGGATGACCTGCTCGGCGGTTGAGCCGGACTTGAGCGTCACTACGTCGTCCGGACGGACACCGTAGCTCGGGATGTTGACCCGTCGGCCGTTGATCGAGAAATGTCCGTGCCGTACGAGTTGGCGCGCCTGGGCGCGCGAGGCGGCGAAGCCGAGCCGGTAGACGACGTTGTCGAGGCGCGTCTCGAGGATGCGGAGCAGGTTCTCGCCCGTGACGCCGCCCTGGCGGCTCGCCTTGACGTAGTAGTTGCGGAACTGGGTCTCGAGCAGGCCGTAGTACCGGCGCGCCTTCTGCTTCTCACGCAGCTGGAGCAGGTACTCGGACTGCTTGATGCGGCCGCGCCCATGCTCGCCCGGTGGATAGCTGCGGCGCTCGACGGCGCACTTCTCGGTGAGGCAGCGCTCGCCCTTGAGAAAGAGCTTCATCCCCTCGCGGCGGCACTGCTTGCACTTCGGTGAGGTATCTCTCGCCATGTTTAGACCCTCCGCCGCTTCTTCGGGCGGACGCCGTTGTGAGCCTGCGGGGACACGTCCTTGACGCCGAGGATCTCGAGCCCTGCCGCCTGCAGCGAGCGGATCGCCGTGTCGCGGCCGGAGCCCGGGCCCTTGACGAAGACCTCGACCTTCTGGAGGCCGTGCTCCATGCCCTTGCGGGCCGCCGCGTCGGCCGTGACCTGCGCGGCGAACGGCGTCGACTTACGTGAGCCCTTGAACCCGGCCGAGCCGGCGGACTCCCAGACGATCACGTTCCCCTGCGGGTCGGTGAGCGCGACGATCGTGTTGTTGAACGACGTCTTGATGTGCGCCTGGCCGATCGCAATGTTCTTGCGGACGCGGCGGCGCGCACGACCCTTGGCCGCCGACTTACGAGGAGGCGCCATGCTGATCCTTTCTCATTACTTCGCCTTCTTGCCGCGGCCGACGGTCTTCTTCGGGCCCTTGCGGGTGCGGGCATTCGTCTTCGTGCGCTGGCCGTTCACCGGGAGCGCCCGGCGATGCCGGATCCCGCGGTAGGAGCCGATCTCCGACAGGCGCTTGATCGCTTGAGTCCGCTCGCGACGCAAGTCTCCTTCAACTTGATAGTGCTCGTCGATGTAGTCACGGAGCTTGGCAACCTCTTCCTCTGTCAGGTCGCGCACCTTGGTGTCGGGCGAGAGCCCGAGTGCTGCGCAGATCTCGCCCGAGGTCGGGCGGCCGATGCCGAAGATGTAGGTCAGCCCGATCTCGAGCCGCTTCTGATTCGGGAGGTTGACGCCGGCGATCCTGGCCATACGCGACTAGCCCTGCCGCTGCTTGTGGCGGGGATTGTTCTTGCAGATGACCATCACGCGGCCGTGACGCTTGATCACGCGGCAGTGGTCACACATTGCTTTGACTGAGGGACGTACTTTCATCGGTGCCTTTCTCTATGAACGATGGCGGTAGGTGATTCGACCGCGGGTCAGGTCGTACGGGCTGAGCTCGACCTTGACCTTGTCGCCGGGAAGGATGCGGATGTAGTGCTTGCGCATCTTTCCGGAGATCGTGGTGAGGACATCATGGCCGCCGTCGAGCTTGACGCGGAACATCGTGCTCGGAAGCGCCTCGGTGACTTCACCTTCGACCTCGATCTTCTCCTCTTTGTTAGCCAATCGCCCTCTCTGTTCGTGGAAAACCTGCTGAGCCATCCGTACTGCCACTCCGCGCGAAGCGGTCCGCCTGACAAACGCGATCCAGGGAAACCGCTCGCCGCAGACAGAAACACGGCTCTCGCCGCGCACCGGTCATGGTACCAGGACCGATGCCGCTTTCGTGAGCACCCTCGGGCCGTCCGCGGTGATCGCGACCGTGTGCTCGAAGTGAGCCGTGAGGGAGCCGTCGACGGTCGAGATCGACCATTCGTCGTCGTGGGCGTACACCTCGGGACCTCCGGCGGTGATCATCGGCTCGATCGCGATCGTCATCCCTTCGACGAGCTCTGCCCCCCGGCTTCCGGTGACGAAGTTCGGGATCTGGGGATCCTCGTGATAGGCCTTGCCGACACCGTGGCCGACGAGACTCCGGACGACCGAGAAGCCGGCGGCCTCGACGATCGGCTGGATCGCCGCGGAGATGTCGCCGACGACGGCACCCACCTGCGCCGCCTCGATGCCGGCGACGAGTGCCGCGAGGCAGACGTCGAGCAGGCGCTGTGCCTCGTCCGAGATCTCGCCCACCCCGAAGGTGGCGGCTGAGTCGGCGATCAGACCGTCCTTGGTGACGCCGACGTCGAAGGAGATGATGTCGCCCTCGGCCGCCCGGTAGCTGCTCGGGATCCCGTGGACGATCATGTCGTTCGGCGAGATGCACGTTGCGGCGGGGAACCCCTTGTAGCCCTTGGAGGTCGGGCTCGCGCCCCTCGAGTAGATGTACTCGTCGCCGATCGCGTCGAGCTCGAGCATCGTCATCCCGGGCTCGAGACGCTGCTCGAGCAGGGCGAGCGTCTCGGCTACGACGGCACCGGCGGCGGCCATCAGCTCTATCTCGCGTGCCGATTTACGGATGATCATCTCGCGTGCCTCCAGGTCAGGGGAACCTCCCGGTTCCCCCGAGCCCCGTCCCCTGGTCCACTGGGCGGGCAGGTCGCTTCGCGACCGATCATGCCGCGTCCTCGAGCGCGCCGAGCGCGGCCTGAATCTCGGCGTAGACCTCCGGGATCGTGCGCTCTGCGTGGAGCGGCACGAGCTTGCCGGCGGCGCGGTAGTGCTCGACGATCGGCTCGGTCTCGGCGTGGTAGGTGGCGAGGCGCTTTGCCATCACCTCAGGCGTGTCGTCGGGACGGTTCTCCTCCAGCGCCCGGGCAACCATCCGCTCGGTCGCGATGTCGTCGGGCAGGTCGAAAAAGAGGACGCCGTCGAGGCGGCGCTGGATCCCGGTCAGCATCTCGTCGAGCGCCTCGGCCTGTGCTTCGTTGCGCGGGAAGCCGTCGAGGACGAACCCGCCCCGCGCATCGGCCTCGCCGAGCCGCTCGCGGATCAGCGCGATCGTGGTCGAATCGGGAACGAGCGCACCGCTCGCGAGGATCGGTTCGACCTGCCGGCCGAGCTCGCTCCCCGCGGCAATCGCGGCCCGGAACATGTCGCCGGTCGAGATGTGCGGGATCGCATAGTCGGTCGCGATCAGCTTTGCCTGCGTTCCCTTCCCCGCCCCCTGCGGGCCCAGCACGAGCAAATTCATCACTAAATCGGCATCTTTATCGCAGGAACCCTTCGTAGGACCGCATCATCATCTGCGATTCCATCTGCCGCATCGTGTCCAGCGCGACGCCGACGACGATCAGCACGGAGGTGCCGCCGAGGGCGCGCGAGGTCGCCTGCGAGAACGCGAACTCGTTGATGAAGATCGAGGGCAGGATCGCGACCGTCGCCAGGAAGAGCGAGCCGGGCAGCGTCAACCGGGCGAGCACGCGGTCGAGGTAGATCGCCGTCGGCGGTCCGGGGCGAATGCCCGGGATGTACCCGCCGTACTTGCGCAGCTCGTCTGCCTGGTCGACCGGATTGAAGGTCACCGATGTGTAGAAGAACGTGAAGAGGATGATCAGGACCGCCTCGATCAGCAGGTATGTCCAAGACCGCTGCGAGAAGTCGCGGTTGATGAAGCTCTGGGTGCTCGGAATGAACTCACCGAGCGTCTGGGGCAGCGCGAGCAGGGTCGCGGCGAAGATCACCGGGATGACGCCCGCCATGTTCACGCGAAGCGGCATGTAGGTGGACTGGCCGCCGGTCTGGCGCCGCCCCACCATCTTCTTCGCGTACTGGATCGGAATCCGTCGCTGGCCTTCCTGGACGAAGACGACCGAGACGACGACGCCGAGGGCGACGATCGGCAGGAACAGCTTCTCGACGGGGCTACCGTTGACCCAGGCGTGGATCCCGGCCGGCGCGGAGGTGAGGATCGAGGCGAAGATCAGCAGCGAGATCCCGTTGCCGACGCCGCGCTTGGTGATCTGCTCGCCGATGTACATGAGCAGAGTCGTCCCGGCAGCGAGCGTGATCACGATCAGGACGAGGCGCCCGGTGTCGAGCTTGAGCCCGCCGCTGCGATGGAAGAGGTAGGCGTAGCCGGCCGCCTGAGCCGCCGCGATGATCACGGTGAAGTAGCGGGTGTACTGGGTGATCTTCGCCTGGCCGGACTCGCCCTCGCGCTTCAGCTCTTCGAGCTTCGGCACGGCGGCCGTCAGGAGCTGGATCACGATCGAGGCCGTGACGTACGGCATGATTCCGAGCGCGAAGATCGAGAAGCGCGCGAGCGCTCCGCCGCTGAAGAGGCTGAGCAGCCCGAGGACGCCCCCGCCGAAGAGGCTCTGGATCGCCGAGGCGTTGACGCCCGGGGCCGGGATCCACGAGCCGAACCGGTAGGCGGCCAGCATTGCTGCGGTGAAGAGCACCCGGCGCCGAAGCTCCGGAACCCGCCAGGCGTTGGCGAGCCAGGACAGCAAACCTACTCCTCGCCCTCCGATTCGACCTCGGGCTCTGCCTCCGCCGCGGGAACCGCATCGACGGCGGGCTCCTCTGCCGCCTCAGCGGTGGGCTCGCCGTCGTCGTCCGCGGGTGCGGCGGCGGCGCGGTGCTTCTTGGCCTTCTTGACCTTCGGCTCCTTGAGCAGGGTGAGCGTGCCACCGGCGGCCTCGATCTTCTCGCGGGCGGTCGCGGAGGCGCCGTGGACGCTCACGGTCAGCTTCTTCGTGAGCTCCCCGACTCCGAGCAGCTTCACGTCCTTGCGGACGGAGCGGATCAGCCCTTTCGCCTTGAGCGTCTCGGGCGTGACCTCTTCGCCCGCCTCGAAACGGTCGAGATCGCGGATGTTGACCGGCTGGTTGTAGGTGCGGAACGGCCCAACCGGCATCGCGTCGCGCGAGGTGTTACCGCGGAGCTTCGGCAGGCGCATCGCGAGCGGCATCTGACCGCCCTCGAACCCGGCGCGCATGTAGTGCGAACCGGCGCGCGACTTCTGGCCCTTGATCCCGCGACCCGAGTAGCGCCCCTTGCCCGAGCCCATACCGCGCCCGATCCGCTTGCGTTCCTTGCGGGGCTGCGCGGGGCTGAGATTTGAGAGATTGAGCTCTTCGGGCATTTCTAGATTTCCTCGACCTTCACGAGGTGGCGGACCTTCCTAAGCATGCCGTCGATGACCGGGCTCGGGTCGTGCTCGCGCGTCTTGCCGATCCGGCCGAGGCCGAGCGCGCGCAGGGTGCCGCGATGGCGCGGCGACTGGCCGATGCCGCTTCCGGTCTGGGTCAGCCTAAGCTTCGGCATCGTCAGCCTCCAAAGGCGCCTCGCTCGACACAGCTTCAGGGCTCGACACAGCCTCATCGTTCGACACTGCCTCCACAGAGACCTCTTCGACCGGCGCGGCCTCGACTTCGGCGACGGCGACCGCAGCGTCTGGAGCTGCCTGCTCGGCCTCGGCTGCCGGATACTGGATCGGCAGCACGTCGCGGATCGACTTGCCGCGTGCGAGAGCGACCTCTTCCGGGCGCCGGAGGTCGCGCAGAGCGGCCTCGGCTGCCTTGAGCATGTTGATCGGGTTCGTGGTGCCGAGCGACTTCGCGAGCACGTCGCGGATGCCGCCGAGCTCGAGCACCGCGCGCACACCGCCGCCGGCGATGACGCCGGTTCCCGGTGAGGCCGGGCGCAGGAGCACGCGGGCGGCGCCGAAGCGGCCGAGCACCTCGTGGGTGATCGTCTGCCCGTGCTTGGGGACGGTGAAGAGGTTCTTCTTCGCATCGTCGACGGCTTTCGAGATCGCGAGTGGAACCTCGCGCGCCTTGCCGTAGCCGACGCCGACGCGGTCGACCTCGTCACCGATCACGACCAGGGCGGTGAACGAGAACCGCCGGCCGCCCTTGACCACCTTGGCGACGCGGTTGATCTCGACCACGCGCTCCTTCAGCTCTCTGGATTCGGCGATATCGACTGCCATCTAGAAGTTCAATCCTCCCTCGCGCGCACCCTCGGCGAGAGCCTTCACGCGTCCGTGATACAGGTAGCCGGCGCGATCGAAGACGACAGCCTCGACGCCCGCTTTCTTTGCGGCCGCGGCGAGCGCCTTGCCGACCTCGTGGGCCTGGCTCGTCTTGTCGCCCTTGTGCTTGACGCCGACCCAGTTGGCCGACGCGAGCGTCTTGCCGGTCGAGTCGTCGACGATCTGAGCGAACATGCCGCGGTTGGAGCGGAAGACCATGAGGCGCGGCCGCTCGGCCGAGCCAGAAACCTTGCCGCGAACCCGGCGATGCCGGCGGAGGCGTGCTTCGCGAGTGGTGAGCGTGCTCATGCGCGCTTGCCGACCTTTCTCCTGACGAACTCGCCTTCGTAGCGGATGCCCTTGCCCTTGTAGGGCTCCGGCGGGCGGACCTTGCGGATCTCGGCTGCGGTCTGACCGACCATCTGCTTGTCGATCCCGCGCACGATCACCTGCGTCGGCACCGGCACCTCGAACTCGATGCCCTGGCGCGGCGTGATCCGGACCGGATGGGAGTAGCCGACCTGCAGCTCGAGGTTCGAGCCGGCCATTGCGGCGCGGTAGCCGACCCCCTGGATCTCCAGGCGCTTCTCGAAGCCGTTCGTGACCCCCTCGACCATGTTCGCGACGAGCGTGCGCGTGAGGCCGTGGAGCGAGCGGTCGGGGCCACGGTCGGTCGGGCGCGTGACGTTGATCACACCGTCTTCCTGCGCGATCGACATGCGCACCGGAACCACCTGGCGCAGCTCGCCCTTGGGTCCGTGCACGGTGACACGACCCGGATCGACCGTGACGGTCACGCCGGAGGGCACTTGGATTGGTTGTCTTCCGATTCGGCTCATGGCTCTTCCGTCGACTCGCTTTCAGCTACCAGACGAAGCAGATAACTTCGCCGCCGATGCCTTCGCGCTCGGCGGTGCGGCTCGTGACGACGCCGCGGGACGTGGACAGGATTGCAGTTCCCATGCCGCCGAGGACACGCGGAAGGCGATCCTTGCCGGCGTAGATCCGGCGGCCGGGCTTGGAAATGCGTTTGAGGCCCGTGAGCACGCGCTCACGGCCACGGCCGTACTTGAGCTCCACCACGAGCACCTTGTACGGAAGCTCTCCCGCAGGTTCGACGTGGTAGTCGCGCACGTAGCCCTCCTCTTTGAGGATCCGCGCGATCTGCTCTTTCAGCTTCGAGCTCGGCATCTCGACGCGGTCGTGCAGCGCCTTGTTGGCGTTGCGGATGCGCGTCAGCATGTCGGCTACAGGATCGGTCAGCATTCGTTCCCTCCTACCAAGAGCTCTTGGTCATCCCGGGGATCACGCCCTGGTGGGCGAGCTCGCGCAGGCAGATCCGACAGAGCCCGAACTTCTTGAAGACGGCGCGAGGCCGGCCGCACTTGTTGCAGCGGCTGTAGTTCCGGACCTTGTACTTCGCCGGGCGCGCCGCCTTCGCGATCATCGATTTCTTGGCCATTGAGTCTCTTTAGTCCTCTCTGTCCGTGGTGACGAGCGGCATGCCAAGGGCTCGCAAGAGCGCCTCGGCCTGCTCGTCCGTCCCGGCAGTGGTCGTGATCGCGACATCGAGGCCGCGGATCTCCTTGATCGAGTCGTAGTCAATTTCGGGGAAGATGATCTGCTCGCGCAGGCCGAGCGAGTAGTTGCCACGCCCGTCGAACGAATGCTGGGAGAGCCCGCGGAAGTCGCGGATCCGCGGCAGCGCGATCGAGATCAGGCGGTCGAGGAACTCCCACATCCGGTCGCCGCGGAGCGTGACACGGCAGCCGATCGGCATCCCTTCGCGGATCTTGAACTGGGCGACCGACTTGCGGGCGCGACGCATCTGCGCGCGCTGGCCGGCGATGATCGTCAGCTCGTCCATCGCCGCGTCGAGCACCTTCGCGTCGGTCTTCGCCTCGCCGACGCCCATGTTCAGCGTGATCTTCGAGATCGTCGGTGCCTGCATGATCGACGACAGACCGAACTGCTCCTTCAGGGCCTCGCGAAGCTCCTCGTTGTAGCGCTGCTTGAGCCGCGGCACGTAGGTCTCTTCGGTCGCGGTCGCCATCAGTCGATCTCCTGCCGGCAGCCGTCGCGCTTGCACACGCGCACCTTGACCGTCCCGCCCTTGATCTCCTTGAACGTGTGACCGACCCGCGTCGGGAGCTTGCAGACGGGGCAGACGAGCATCACGTTCGACACCGGAACGTAGGCGGGCCTCTCGACCCGGCCGCCCGGAGTCATCTGCTGTCCGCCCATCTGGCCGCTGTTGCGGACGGGCCTCGGCTTCGTATGCCGCGTCATCACGTTCAGGTTCTCGACGATCACGCGCCCGGCGCTCGGCTGCGCGTCGACGATGCGGCCCTGCTTGCCGCGGTCCTTGCCGGCGAGCATCTGAACCAGATCGCCTTTCTTCACGTTCACCTACAACACCTCCGGTGCCAACGACACGATTTTCATGAAGTTCTTCTCGCGCAACTCACGGGCGACGGGACCGAAGATCCGGGTGCCGCGCGGATTCCGCTGGGCATCGATGATCACGGCCGCGTTCTCGTCGAACGCGATCAGCGTGCCGTCGTCGCGACCGAACGGCTTCTTCGTGCGCACGACGACCGCCTTGACCACTTCGCCCTTCTTGATCGCGCCCTGCGGCGCGGCCGCCTTCACGGTAGCCGTGATGATGTCCCCGACGCGGGCGTAGCGGCGGCGGGAGCCGCCGGCGACGCGGATGCACAGGATCTCACGGGCACCCGTGTTGTCTGCGACTTTCAGGCGTGTCTCTTGCTGGATCATTCCCGTATCACCTATTGAGCCTTCTGGACGATCTCGGCGAGGCGCCAGCGCTTGGTCTTCGACAGCGGGCGCGTCTCGATGATCCGGACGATGTCGCCGACGCCGGCGGTGTTCCCCTCGTCGTGGGCATGCAGCTTGTTGCTGCTGCGCACGACCTTCTTGTAGCGCACGTGCGCGCGAATCATCTCGACCTTGACGACGATCGTCTTGTCTCCCTTGTCGGAGACGACGATGCCCCGGCGCTCCTGGCGGCGGCCCAGCTCCGACTCGGGCTTCGGGGTGCGTGAAATCGGCTTGCGCTCGGCGGCCGGCTTGCGCTCGGGCTTCGAGTGCTTGTGACGAAGCGCCCGCGGCAGGCGCTTGCGCTTCTTCTTCGGACCGCTCACGGCAGGAGGCGCTGCAGGCTCCTCGGCAGCGGGCTCCGATGCGGCTGCGGCCGGCTCGTCCTCGGTGGCCGCCTCTTCGGCAGGAGCCTCCGGCGCCTCCTCGGCGGGCTCGGCAGCTGCTTCCGGTTCCGCGGTCTCAGGCTCAGCGACTTCAGGCTCGGCGGCCTCAGGGGCAGCGGCCTCAGGGGCAGCGGCCTCAGGCTCACCGGCTTGAGGTTCAGCAGCCTCGGGCTCAGCAGCCTCGGGCTCCACAGCTTCAGGCGCAGCAGCCTCGGGCTCTGCGGCCTCGACCTCTGCAGCCTCGGGCGTGATGGCCTCGGCGTCGGTCGTCTCGTCTTTTTCTTCGTCTGCCATGTCCTCTTCTCTCCTAGACCTGGGCCTTGGCGGCGTGGGCCTGCTCTTGCTGGACGGTCATGATCCTTGCGATCTCGCGGCGCGTGAGCCGCAGCCGAGTCGTGTTCTCGAGCGCGCCCGTTACCGACTGGAAGCGGATGTTGAACAGCTCCTTGCGGGTCTCGGCGAGCTTCGTTGCCAGCTCGTCCTCGCTCATGTTGCGGAGGTCTCTAGCCCGCAAAGAGATCACCACCCTCACGGCGAACGAACTTGGTCTTGATCGGAAGCTTCTGTCCGGCGAGGCGCAACGCCTCCTTGGCGAGCGGCTCCGGCACACCGGCGAGCTCGAACATCACGCGTCCCGGCTTGACCACTGCGACCCAGCCCTCGGGCGAGCCCTTGCCCTTCCCCATGCGGGTTTCGGCCGGCTTCTTCGTGAACGGCTTGTCGGGGAACAGGTTGATCCAGACCTTGCCTCCGCGGCGGATCTTGCGCGTCATCGCGATCCGGGCCGCCTCGATCTGCCGGTTCGTGACCCAGCCGTTCTCGAGTGCCTTGATCCCGTACTCGCCGAACTGGACCGTGTACTGCCCCTTCGCCTCTCCGCGACGGCGACCACGATGCTGCTTGCGGAACTTGGTTCTCCTCGGGAGCAGCATCAGGCCTCTTCCTCGGTCTCGGCGTCGGTCTTCTCGTCGTCGTCGGAAGCGGCCGGCTCCTCGGGCTTGCTGGTCTTCTTCGAGCGCGAGCTCGGCTTGACCGCCGACACGATCACGGTCTCATATCCCGTGTCCTCTTCGGCGGCCGGCTCGGGCTCTGCTGCTGCGACCGGCTCGAGCGCGGCCTCCTTCGCCACGGGCTCTTCAGCAGGCGCCGCTTCTTCGGCCGGGGCGGCCTCTTCGACCGGCTCAGGCGCGCGCGGTTTACGCGAGCGACTCGGAGCAGGTGACGGAGACGGCACTGCCGAGGCGATCACCGTTTCATAGCCGGTGTCAGCCTCCTCGGCGGCCGGGGGCTCGGGTGCAACTGGTTCCTCGACCGCGGCCGGTGCCTCGACGGCAACGGGTGCCTCGGCGACAGGTTCCGCCACAGCGACAGGATCCTCGACCGCAACCGGCTCCTCGACCTCTGCGACGACCGGCTCCGGAACTACAGCTGGTTCGACTGCTGCGACCGGCTCGACTGCTGCGACCGGCTCGGTGACGATCGTCTCGACCGGAGTCTCCTCGACGGGAGCGATTGCCTCGGGCGTCGGTGTCTGGTCGCGGCGCGAATCGCGGCGCGGACCTCCGGGCCTCGCGCCACCGCCACCGGCGCCACCAGGCCCACCGGGGCCACGCTGGCCGGGACGGCCGCGGCGCACCGGGCCGAGCCCCTCGCGATCCTGGCTGCGGTTGCGACCGGCTTCGCGCGAAGCGCCGAGGCCTTCGCTGGCACCGCCGCGGCGACGAGCCGTGTCCTGGTCGCCCAGGCGCGTCTCCTTGCCGCCGCCGGGGACGCCGCCGTAGCCGGCCGGCATGATCTCGCCCTTGTTGATCCAGACCTTCACGCCGATCCGACCGGTGGGCGTACGGGCCTCGGTGAAGCCGTAGTCGATGTCCGCGCGAATCGTATGCAACGGAACGCGACCTTCCGAGTAGTGCTCGGAGCGGCTCATCTCCGAGCCGCCGAGGCGGCCGGAGCACTGCACCTTGACGCCGGCGGCGCCGGAACGGATCGCCGAGGCGAGCGAGCGCTTCATCGCCCTGCGAAACGAGACTCTATTCTGGAGCTGTTCCGCGATGGATTGGGCAACGAGCTTCGCATCGAGCTCGGGGCGCTTGATCTCGTTGATGTTGATGTGGACGTTCTTCTTGGTGAGCGCGTGCACTTCCTTACGCAGCGCGTCGACCTCCACACCGGATTTTCCGATGACGATCCCCGGGCGAGCCGTGTAGATGTCGATCGTGATCCGCTGCTTGTCCTTGCGGATCAGGATGTCGGAAAGCCCAGCATGCGAGAGCTTCTTGATGATGTGCTCGCGGATCTTGATGTCCTCGAGCAGCGCGCCGGCGAACTCCTTGTCGGGAACCATCCAGTTCGACTTCCAGTCGTGGATGACTCCGACCCGCAGGCCGCCCGGATGAACTTTCTGGCCCATTTAGGCGACCGCCTCCTTCTTCTTGCGCCGGCGGGGCGTCGCGGAGGCCGACGCGGGCCCGCTGCCGCGTGAGCTCTTCTCGTCGGCCGGCTTCGCAGCCTGCTCGAGCTTGATCGTGATGTGCGAGGTGCGCTTGAGAATCTGGTTGACACGGCCGCGCGCGCGCTGCTGCCAGCGCTTCAGCGTCGGGCCCTCGTCGACGTACACCGCGGCAACGACGAGGTCGTCGCCGTCCCAACCGTGAGCGGACTCGGCGTTCGCGACGGCGCTCGCGAGCACCTTCTCGACGTCCGCGGCAGCCGCCCTCGGCATGAAGGCGAGAATCGTGCGGGCCTCGGTGACATGGCGCCCACGGATGTGGTCGACGACCAGGCGCGCCTTTCGGGGCGACACCTTCACGTGCTTCGCGGTCGCGCCGACCCAGGAGCGAGAGGCGGTCATCGCTTGACCTGCGTCTTCGAGTCGCCCGCGTGGCCGCGGAAGTGGCGCGTCGGCGCGAACTCGCCGAGCTTGTGGCCGACCATCTGCTCCGAGATGAAGACGGGCACGTGCTTGCGGCCGTCGTGGACCGCGATCGTGTGACCGACCATGTCGGGGAACACCGTGGACGAGCGCGACCAGGTGCGAATCATCTGCTTCTTGCCGGCGTCGTTCATCGCCACGATCCGCGCCAGCAGGCGCTCCTCGACGAACGGGCCCTTCTTGCTGGACCTTGACACGTTATTGCTCCAGCGCCGGCAAGCCGGCGCCTCCGCTGTTGATGAGCTCCATCGAGCTTACGCTCATTAGCGCTTCTCCTTCCCGCGGCGCCTGCCGCGGACGATGAGCTTGTCGGATTCCTTGTGCTTGCCGCGGGTGCGCTTGCCGAGCGTCGGCACGCCCCACGGGGTGACCGGATGGCGGCCGCCCTTCGACTTGCCTTCGCCGCCGCCGTGCGGATGGTCGACCGGGTTCATCGCCGAGCCGCGCACCGTCGGACGCTTGCCGAGCCAACGAGAGCGTCCGGCCTTGCCGCCGGTGATGTTGCCGTGGTCGACGTTGCCGACCTGGCCGACCGTGGCGCGGCACGTGAGGAGCACGCGGCGCATCTCGCCCGAGGGGAGACGTAGAGTCGCATAGCCCTGATCCTTCGCGACGAGCTGGATTCCCGAGCCGGCCGAGCGCGCCATCTGACCGCCCTTGCCGGGCTTCAGTTCGACGTTGTGCACGAGCGTGCCGGTCGGGATGTTCTCGAGCGGAAGCGCGTTGCCCGGCTTGATGTCCGCCCCCGGGCCCGACTGGACCTCGGAGCCGACCCGCAGGCCGGCCGGAGCCAGGATGTAGGCCTTGAAGCCGTCGACGTAATGGAGCAGCGCGATCCGCGCCGAGCGATTCGGGTCGTACTCGATCGCCGCGACCTTGGCGGGGATCCCGTCCTTGGTGCGCTTGAAGTCGATGATCCGGAAGCGGCGCTTGTGGCCGCCGCCCTGATGGCGCGTCGTGATCCGGCCGTTGTTGTTGCGGCCGCCCTTCTTCGTGAGCTTCTCGGTCAGCTTCTTCTCGGGCTTCGACTTCGTCACTTCCGCGAAGTCGGAGACCGTCATGAAGCGGCGGCCGGGGCTTGTCGGCTTGAACCTACGGACTGGCATTAGAAGCTCCCCCTTGTCACAGCTGGGCTCCCTGGAAGACTTCGATCGTCTCGCCGGGCTTGAGCTGGACGACTGCCTTCTTCCAGCCCTGCCTGGTGCCCTTGATCGCACCGCGGCGCTTCGGCTTGGCCTGGACCTTGCTGACGTTGACGCTCACGACGTTGACCTCGAAGAGCTCCTCGACTGCCTGCCTGATCTGCGTCTTGTGGGCGTCCGGATGCACGCGGAAGGTGTACTTGCCGTAGACGGAGCCGTGGTAGCTCTTCTCCGAGACGACGGGCGCGAGCACGATCTGGTGCGCATGCATCAGCGGGCCCTCGTCTCGACGAGCGAAAGCGCGGCCTCGCTGACGACCAGCGAGCGTGCCCAGACGACGGCGGTCACCTCGAGCTCGGACGGCGAGACGACCGCGACGCGACGGAGGTTGCGGAACGACTTGGCGGCGCTCGTCTCGTCGTCGTTCAGGACGACGACGATCGGCGAGGGCAGTCCCGCGGTCTCCACGAAGCCTCTCGCGGTCTTCGTCGAGGGAGCATCGAAGCTCGTCGCATCGAGGAGCGCGAACGTGCCTTCGGCCGCATGGCTGGCAAGGGCCGAGCGAAGCGCAGCCTTGGCCGCCTTGCGGTTGACCTTCAGGTCGAACGTGCGCGGCACCTTGGCGAAGATGTGTCCGCCGCCCGTGAACTGCCCGGCGCGGATCGTTCCGGCGCGGGCGCGACCGGTTCCCTTCTGGCGCCACGGCTTGGAGCGACCGCCGGAGACGAGCCCGCGGCTCTTCGTCGCCATCGTTCCCGCGCGATTCGCGGCCTGCTCGGCCCGAACCGCCTCGTGGACGAGGTGCGGCTTGACCTCGACGCCGAAGATCTCGGCCTCGAGCGAGACGTCCTTGGACTTCGCGCCCTTGGCGTCGAAGACGTGTGCTTTCGGGGCGGCCATCAGCCTCTGACCTCGACGAGACCGTTCTTGTGGCCGGGAACCGCGCCCTTGACGATCAGGAGGTTCTTCTCCTCGTCGATCGAGTGGACGGTGAGGCCGAGCTGGGTGACGCGCTTGCCGCCCATCTGGCCCGGCAGCTTCTGGCCCTTGAACACGCGTGAGGGCGTGGCCGAGGCGCCGACCGAGCCGGGGGCGCGGACGTTGTGCGAACCGTGGCCGCGCGGGCCGCTCGAGAAGTTGTGCCGCTTGATCGTGCCCTGGAAGCCCTTGCCGATACCGATGCCGGCGACCTTGACCTCGTCGCCCGGCTCGAACGCAGCGACGGTGACCGTCTCCCCCTCGAATGCGCCGTCGAGACCGCCGCGGAACTCGACGATCGTCCGGTGCGGACCGACGCCGAAGCGCTTCAGGTGCCCGAGCTCGGGCCTCGTCACCTTCCGCTCCGGCACCGCGTCGAAGGCGAGCTGGACGCCGTCGTAGCCGTCGGTGTCTGCCGTCCGAACCTGGACGACGGGGCACGGACCGGCGGCGATCACCGTGACAGGCGTCACCACCCCGGTCTCGGGGTCGAAGAGCTGGGTCATGCCCAGCTTCCTTCCAAGGATTCCTTTGGCCATTACAGCTTGATCTCGATGTCGATTCCGGCCGGAAGGTCGAGCCGCATCAGCTGGTCGATCGTCTTCGGGGTCGGGCTGAGGATGTCGATCAGCCGCTTGTGCGTGCGCACCTCGAAGTGCTCCCGCGAGTCCTTGTCCTTGAACGGGCTCCGGATCACGCAGTAGACGTTCTTCTCGGTCGGGAGCGGAACCGGACCGGTGATCGTCGCACCGCTCCTCTGAGCGGTGTCGACGATCTGCTGAGCCGACCTGTCCAACTGCTGGTGGTCGTAGCCCTTGAGCCGGATGCGGATCTTCCCCTGTGCCATGACTACTTGATGACCTCGGTGACCACGCCGGCGCCGACGGTGCGACCGCCCTCGCGGATCGCGAAGCGGAGACCGGGATCCATGGCGATCGGCTGGATCAGCTCGATGTCCATGTTCGTGTTGTCGCCCGGCATGACCATCTCCTGTCCCTCCGGCAGGCTGACCGCGCCCGTCACGTCCGTGGTGCGGAAGTAGAACTGCGGCCGGTAGTTGTTGAAGAACGGGGTGTGACGCCCGCCTTCGTCCTTGCCGAGCACGTAGACCTCCGCCTTGAACTGCGTGTGCGGCGTGATCGAGCCGGGCTTCGCGAGCACCTGGCCGCGCTCGACCTCCTCGCGCTTGACACCGCGGAGCAGCGCACCGGCGTTGTCTCCGGCCTGGGCGTAGTCGAGCGTCTTCTGGAACATCTCGAGCCCGGTGACGACGGTCTTCGCGACCTGCGGGTGGATCCCGACGATCTCGACCTCGTTCCCGACCTCGCACTTGCCCTGCTCGATCCGGCCGGTGACGACGGTGCCGCGGCCCGTGATCGTGAACACGTCCTCGATCGGCATCAGGAACGGCTTGTCGACGTCGCGCGTCGGCTCCGGGATGTAGCTGTCGACGGCCTCCATCAGCTCGAGGATCTTCGGCGTCCACTCGGGGTCGCCCTCGAGCGCCTTGAGCGCCGAGACCTGGATCACCGGGATGTCGTCGCCGGGGAACTCGTACTTCGAGAGCAGCTCGCGCACCTCGAGCTCGACGAGCTCGAGCAGCTCGGGGTCGTCGACCATGTCGGCCTTGTTGAGCGCGACGACGATCGCCGGCACCTCGACCTGGCGGGCCAGGAGGATGTGCTCGCGGGTCTGCGGCATCGGGCCGTCGGCAGCCGAGACGACGAGGATCGCGCCGTCCATCTGAGCGGCGCCCGTGATCATGTTCTTGATGTAGTCGGCGTGCCCCGGGCAGTCCACGTGCGCGTAGTGACGGTTGGCCGTCTCGTACTCGACGTGCGAGGTGTTGATCGTGATGCCCCGAGCGCGCTCTTCCGGTGCGTTGTCGATCGACGCGAAGTCGCGTGCCTGGGTCGTTCCGCTGCCGGCGTCGGCGAGCACCTTCGTGATCGCGGCCGTGAGCGTCGTCTTGCCGTGGTCGATATGCCCGATCGTGCCGACGTTGACGTGCGGCTTCGAGCGCTCGAACTTCTGCTTGCCCATGTGACTTATTCCTCCGTTGGCCTTGAATGTTTGGGGAGCTCCGTTAGGAGCCGCCGCCGCCCTTTTCGATGATCTCGTCGGCGATCGACTTGGGAACGTCTTCGTACCGCTCGAACTGCATGGTGAAGTCTGCGCGGCCCTGTGACATCGAGCGCAGATCCGTGGCGTAGCCGAACATCTCGGACAGCGGCACGATCGCCTTGACGATCTGCGCGTTGCCGAGCGGGTTCATGGACTCGATCCGCCCGCGCCTCGAGTTGAGGTTGCCGATCACGTCGCCGAGGTAGTCCTCGGGCGTCGTGACCTCGACCGCCATCACGGGCTCGAGCAGCTTCGGCTTTGCCCGCTTCATCGCTTCCTTGAATGCCATCGAGCCGGCGATCTTGAACGCCCGCTCGCTCGAGTCGACGTCGTGGTAGGAGCCGTCGATCAGCTCGACCTTGACGTCCACCACCGGGTAGCCGGCGAGGACACCCGAGCCCATGGCCTCCTGAATGCCTTCGTCGACCGGCTTGATGTACTCCTTCGGGATCTTGCCGCCGACGATCTTGTCGACGAACTCGTAGCCGGCGCCCGGCTCCTGCGGGAGCAGGTTGATCACCGCGTCGCCGTACTGGCCCGAGCCGCCGGTCTGGCGGACGAAGCGGCCCTGGATCTTCTCGGCGGGCTGCCCGATCGTCTCGCGGTAGGCAACCTGCGGCCGCCCCACGTTCGCGTCGACGTTGAACTCGCGCTTGAGGCGGTCGACGATGATCTCGAGGTGCAGCTCGCCCATCCCGGCGATCAGGGTCTGGCCGGTCTCGTCGTCGGAGGTGACCCGGAAGGTCGGATCCTCGTCGGAAAGGCGGGTGAGACCCGTGCTCAGCTTGTCCTGGTCTGCCTTCGACTTCGGCTCGACGGCAACCGCGATCACGGGCTCGGGGAAGGTCATCGACTCGAGCACGATCGGGCTCGCCTCGGCAGAGAGCGTGTCGCCGGTCGTCGTCTGCTTGAGCCCGACACCTGCAGCGATCTCGCCGGCGCCGATCTCCTCGCGCTCCTCGCGGTGGTTCGCGTGCATCTGGAGGATCCGGCCGATGCGCTCGGTCTTGCCCGTCGTCGCGTTGAGCACGCGGTCGCCGGCCTTCAGCTTGCCGCTGTAGACCCGGAAGTAGGTGAGCTTGCCGACGTACGGATCGGACATGACCTTGAACGCGAGCGCCGAGAAGGGCGCATCGAGGGTCGCGGGCCGTTCGGTCTCCGTGTCGTTCTTCGGGTTGATTCCCTGGATCGGCGGGACGTCGAGCGGGCTCGGGAGGTAGTCGATCACGGCGTCGAGCAGGGGCTGGACGCCCTTGTTCTTGAACGCGCTGCCGAGCAGCACCGGCGTGATCGCATCCGAGATCGTCCCGGCGCGCAGTGCCCGCCTGATCTGGTCGACGGTGACCGAGCCCTCGTCCTCGATGTAGGCCTCGAGCACCTCGTCGTCGAAGTTCGAGACGGCGTCGATCAGCTGATGGTGGTACTCGTGGGCCTGCTCGGCGAGCTCGGCGGGGATCTCACCGGTCTCGAACTGCTGGCCGAGGTCGTCCTTGTAGATGATCGCCTGCATCTCGACGAGGTCGATCACGCCCTGGAAGTTCTCCTCCGAGCCGATCGGGAGCTGCACCGGCACCGGGTTCGCACCCAGCCGGTCGCGCATCGACTGCACCGCGGCGAAGAAGTTCGCGCCGGTGCGGTCCATCTTGTTGATGAACGCGATCCGAGGCACCTTGTACTTGTCGGCCTGGCGCCACACCGTCTCGGACTGCGGCTGAACGCCGGCGACCGAGTCGAACACCGCGACCGCGCCGTCGAGGACGCGCAGGCTGCGCTCGACCTCCACGGTAAAGTCCACGTGCCCGGGCGTATCAATAATGTTGATCCGATGGTCGCGCCACGACGCCGTCGTCGCAGCCGACGTGATCGTGATCCCGCGCTCCTGCTCCTGCGCCATCCAGTCCATCGTCGCCGCGCCCTCGTGAACCTCACCCATCTTGTGGGTGCGGCCCGTGTAATAGAGGATCCGCTCGGTCGTCGTGGTCTTGCCCGCATCGATGTGGGCCATGATCCCGATGTTCCGGACGCGATCCAGCGCGATTCTCGACTCTGTCACTGACACCTTGTCTCCCTCAAGCCTTTCTCTCTACCACCGGTAGTGCGCGAAGGCCTTGTTGGCCTGCGCCATCCGATACATGTCGTCTTTCCGCTTGAACGCGGCTCCCTGCTGCTCGAGCGCGTCCAGAATCTCACCTGCGAGCTTGTCGGCCATGTGCTTCTCCCGGCGCTCGCGCGAGAACGTGACGATCCAGCGTAGCGCCAGAGTCCGGCCTCGCCGCTGCGGCACTTCGACCGGCACCTGGTAGTTCGCCCCACCGACGCGGCGGCTGCGGACCTCGAGCACCGGCGTGACCGTCTTCACGGCCTGCTCGAGCACCTCGGCCGGCGGACGTCCGGTCTTCGAACCGACCTTGTCGAGCGCGCCGTAGACGATGGTCTCGGCGGTCGCCTTCTTCCCATGGAGCATCACCCGATTGATGAGCTGCGTGACAAGCAGGCTCTCGTACATCGGATCGACGGCGAGCGGACGGGGCTGGATCTCTGCGCGACGTGGCAAGCTGAACCCCCTACGAGGTCTTCTTGGCGCCGTACTTCGAGCGCGCCTGCTTACGGTCGGCGACTCCGGAGGCGTCGAGCGCCGCACGGATCACCTTGTACCGGTAACCGGGGAGGTCCTTGACACGGCCGCCGCGGACGAGCACGACCGAATGCTCCTGGAGGTTATGCCCCTCGCCAGGGATATACGTACCGACCTCGAGGCCGTTCGTGAGCCGGACGCGCGCGATCTTCCGCAGCGCCGAGTTCGGCTTCTTCGGCGTCATCGTCGAGACGCGCGTGCAGACACCCCGCTTCTGCGGAGCGCCCTGGAGGTGCGGCGTCTTCGTCTTCTCGGGCTTCGACTTGCGGCCCTTGCGGACGAGCTGATTGACGGTCGGCATTGTTTGAGCAGCTTTCTTTCGAGGTGAAACCAAATAGGGGTCGTTACGCACGAATGGCCGGCGCGGGCCACGGGCCCGTGCCGAACCGAGAGTGAATGTAGCAGAGATGCGGCCCCTGACGCCCTTTATCCGCGCAACCTGATAACAATGAGACTGCCCCCACGCATTACCCCTTACGGGGCTGCAGTACGGGGCTGCGGACGTGACGGGTATCGGTCTTGGCATCCTGGTTGGCTTGGGCTGCGCGCTCGTCGCAGCCGTCGTCGCCGTGCGGGCAAGACGGAATGCCGATGCGCGCGTGAGCGAGCTGCTCCAGCGTCTCGAGCAGACGCCGGAGCTCGCACCGGCCTCCCGAGCAGAGCCCACGTCCCTGCAGGGAGCCGAGCTCGCCTCCTCGCTCGAGCCCGCCGAGGTCGTCGACCGGATCCTCGACGCCGTGGTCGCGCTGCCCGGGGTCGATGCGGGGCTGATCTCCGTGGACAAGCCGGACGAAGAGGGCTCGACGCACGCGTCCGGGCTCACCGAGGACGAGGTCGCGCGCACGCTGCTGCACATGCCCGGGCATCCCGATCTCCGCGCGCTCGAGGTGATCTACCGCTACCGGCTCGAAGATGTCGGCGAGGGATCGAAGCTGCCGCGTGCGGCACTCACCGTGGCGCTCCGCGCCGAGGGCGAGACGATCGGGTCGCTGGCGGCGATCTCGCGCTCGACCGCCGAGGGCTTCCCTCAGGGAGTCCAGGACGCGCTCGAGGCGCTCGCCCGCCGGGCCGGGCCGGCCCTGTTCAATGCGCTGCGGTTCACCGAGGCGCGGGAACTCGCCGAGCTCGACTCGCTGACCGGCCTGCACAACCGCCGGCTCTTCTACGAGTTTCTTGCCCGGGAGATCGCACGTGCCCGCCGGTACGAGCGGTACGTGTCCGTGATCGTGTTCGACCTCGACGACTTCAAGCGCATCAACGACCGGATCGGCCACCTCGGCGGGGACGCCGTGCTCGTGGGCGTCGCCGAGGCCGTACGCTCGGCTGTGCGGGTGACGGACATCCCCTGCCGCGTGGGCGGCGACGAGTTCGCGGTGATCCTGCCCGAGTCGAGCCGCGACGACGCGGAACTGCTCGCAGACCGGATCGCGCTTGCAATCCGCGCCCAGAAGATCGAGAAGGTCGGAGCGCTCCGGATCTCGGCGGGCGTGGCCGAGCTCCGTGCCGAGGACACCGCCGCAGACCTGTTCAAGCGCGCCGATCATGCGCTGCTCCGCGCCAAGGGCTCCGGCAAGGCGAGGATCGTGGCAAGCTGAGTCGGTGTTCCGCCGGCCCGCGCTCCATCTCGTCGCCACGGTCGCAGCCACACTCTCACTCGCCGGGGGCTCGCACGCCGCCTCCGCCGCTCCGCCGCTCAACGCCGACACCCCCGGGCAGTGCGAGGCGGGAGTCGAGTTCGACGGCGCGCCGCGGTTCTTCTGCGACCTGATCTCGTTCGAGAAGCCGGCCAACTGGCAGCTCGAGCCGAGCAACACGATGCTCCTTGCCGCGCCCTCGCAACCCGGATCGGCGAGCTCGTTCTCGGTGACGACGGGCAAGCGGGAGTACGCGTCGTTCGCGGCGTTCGCAGCGGCCGAGGTTCCGATCGCCAAGCGCCTCGTCGATCCGGGCTCGACCACGGTCTTCGTCGATCAGGCGACCCTGCCGGCCGGGAACGCCTTCACCGTCACCGTGCACCTACCGAGTGGCCCCGTCCACGAGATCGTCGGCGTCCTCTACAAGCGGACGCCCTACCTGATCTCGACGGTCGCGACGACGGACGCCGACCAGCTCGCCCTCCAGCAGCTGATCGAGTCGGCCGACTTCGAGCATCCACCGGGCGTCGCGCCCCATCTGCTCGTGTCGATGCAGTGGAAGATCGAGCTGCAGTCCACGAGCGGCCTCGGCCCGGTCTCCGTGACCGCCACGAACCTCGAGATCGGATCACGTCACTGGTCGACGCAGCTCACGGTCTCGAACCTCGGGCCCGCACCCGTCGCGGTAGCCGGCATCGCCCTTCTCCGCTACGAAAGCCGCCATTACGCGAACGCGCTCGGCTTCACCTCGACGAGCGCGGCGCTGCAGCTCGTCCCCGCTCCGCGAGCACCGGCCGGCGCTCGCGGCACGATCGCGCTCGCGGCCGGCAAGAGCTGGACAGGAAGTGCCGGCGGTCCCGAGAACGTCGCATTTCCCGATCCGTATCTACGCGTCGCGGTGTCGTTCGCCTCGCCGGGCGGCGATCCAGACCCGCTCGTATTCCAGGCCTTCGGCCCGGTCCTCGCCGCCCCCGCCGCGGCGTAGCTCTAGGCTCGAGCCCCGAGCATCTCGGCGAACCGGACGACACCGACGTTTCCCCCGGAGATGACGATGCCGACGCGACCACCTGCCGGAGCGATGCGTCCGGCGAGCAGAGCTGCGACGCCGATCGCGCCGCTCGGCTCGGTGACGAGCTTCATCCGGTCGAAGAGGAAACCCATGGCCTCGAGGATCTCGGCGTCCGTCGCGGTGACGATCTCGTCGACCAGGCGGCGGTTGACCTCGAAGGTCAGCTCGCCCGGAACGGCGGCCTGGAGACCGTCGGCGATCGTTCTCGGAACGCCGCCGTCGATCCGGTGGCCGGCGGCCAGCGAGCGGGCGGTGTCGTCGCCGGCCTCCGGCTCGACACCGACGACGCGGATCGAGGGATCGAGCGCCTTCGCGGCGGTGGCGCACCCGGCGATCAGCCCGCCGCCGCCGACCGGGGTCACGAGCACGTCGAGCCCACCGACCTCCTCGAGCAGCTCGAGCGCGGCCGTCCCCTGCCCGGCCATTACGAGCGGGTCGTCGTAGGGCCGCACGAGGTCGAACTCGCGGTCGCCGGCGAGCGCGACTCCGAGCTCTTCGCGATCCTCGCTGAACCGGTCGTAGGTCAGCACCTCGGCGCCGTAGCCGCGCGTCGCCTCGAGCTTCGCCTGCGGCGTGTCGGTCGGCATCAGGATCGCCGCCGGATAGCCGAGCAGCTCCGAGGCGATCGCGACCGCCTGGGCGTGATTCCCGGAGGAGTACGCGAACACCCCCCGCTCCGGTGGATCGGCTGCGATCCGGTTGTAGGCGCCGCGGAACTTGAAGGCTCCCCCACGCTGGAAGCTCTCGGCCTTCAGGAACACCTCGGCACCGGCGAGCCCGTCGAGCGTGCGCGATCTCAGGACAGGGGTGCGGTTCGCGACGCCCCGCAGCCGCTCGGCCGCGGCCTGGACGTCGTCGAAGCTGACCAGCATGCGGCCCAGTATCCCCGAGGAGAGTGCCCGGCGAGGGCTACCCGGTCGACACCGCTGCCTCGGGCGAGGAGATGCCCGAGACCGACCTGCTGACGCAGCCCGGCGGGAGCGTTTCCGAGTGGCCGCACTGACCGGCAACGGAGGAGTCGACGAAGGCGTAGATGTACTTCACGCCACTCGCGCCGCGCACGAGGCGGTAGGAGCCGTCGTTGTGGGTGCGCGCCGCGCCGATGAAGTGCCAGTTGGACGAGTTGGTGCCCGCGCCCCCGTAGACCTTGACCGTGACTCCGGCCCGCGGGTAGCCGCCACCACGCAGGGCCCCAGTGACGGTCAGCGCCCCCGATGAGATATGGCCCGCTTCGACGAAGAGCTGCTGGGGAACCGGGTCGTCGGCAACCGTCGCGTAACTCTTGCCGCCGGCTCCGCCCGTGACCTCGGCGGTGATCCGGTAGGTGCCGGTATCGGCCGGGTTGCGGAACGTGCGGCTCGTCTGGAAGTACACCGAGCTCGGCCTGAGCCCGGCGGCGGCGAGTCCGGCGAGACAGATGTCGAGCCGGGTTCCGCCGGCCGTTCGCGCGACGCCGATCGGGACGACGAGAGACGCGCCACCCCGGGTGGCGAGGACAAGGCTCCACGACGCGACGTGCGGCGTTTCGGGACACCCGGCTCGTCTGCGGGCCCCCGCCAGTGCCGAGGCGGAGCTGACGACCAGCTCTCCCGCATAGACCGTCGTCTTGCCCGGGTGCGGGATCCCGACGACAACCGCCCCTCCGAGATGCGCGCCGACCGGGCTCCCGAGCGTGGTCGCGAACTCGGCGGGAACGGTGATCGAGACCTCGGCCGCGGTGCCTTCGAGCTGAAGGCTGCGCAGACGGAACCAGACGTTGTTCGCGTCGTTCAGGAAGGAGTAGTCGCCACCGACGTCGATCGACGGGGCATCGAGCGAGGCCGGTGAGCTCGCGGGAACGATGCCCAGGGCGAGCGCCACGACGACGGCGACGAGCAGCCGCGAAGCCAAACGCATGTCAGGGAGCGCTCGTCGTGACCTTGACGATGGGGCTCCCGAGGCCGTCGATCGACTGGCTCGCGCAGCCGGCCGGGGCCGAGGAGGCGCCGGAGCAGATCTGGTAGCGGTAGTGATCGACGTAGGCGTAGGCGAAGCGCGGCCCCTTGACGAGCTTGCGCGAAAAGCTGAAGGCGCCCCCACCGGCCGTGACTGCAGTTCCGACCTCGGAGAACTTCTCGTAGTCGCTACTCGAGCCGGCGTAGATGTGGACGTTGATCCCGACCCGGGGACGGCCGGCGGCGACCAGCTTGCCGGTGACCGTCAGCGTCTTTGTCGCCGGAACGTAGACGGCGGTCGGATCCACGGTCTCTGGGATCGGCTGGGTCCCCCGGAGCTCGTAGCGGGTAGTCGGGTCGGGTGTGCCGTCCGCGGACGCGGGGATCACCATCGCGCTGAACCGATAGACCCCGGTCATGGACGGGTTGCGAAAGACGTCGCGGGTGTAGAAGTAGATCTCGCTCATCGTCAGGTGCAGCTTCTGTATCGAACCGAGGCAGACGGTGAACAGGTAGCCCCCGCCCTTGCGGTCGACGGCGACCGGCACGCTCAGCTCGCCGTGGGTGCTGTTGAGCACGAGCCACCAGGTGGCAGCGTGGATGCCGTCGGCGCAGCCCGCCGTCGCCGGATCCGCGTCGAACTGCGCCCGTCCCGCCACCTCGAACTCGCCCCTGTAGGCGCCGCGGTTCGTATCGACCTCGGCGTCTCCGAAGATGTAGCCGGGGCGATGGACGAGCGAGAGCGCATATCCGGGCGGGCTCAGGATCGTGATCTCCGCCGGCTTCGGCGCGGTATTCAGGTCGAAGAGGTCGAAGAAGATGTCGTTCTCCCGGCCCAGGCCGTGATCGTCGCCGCCGACGTTGAAGACCGGGAAGCCGGCCTCTCCCGCGCGCGTGGGGCGGGCCGATGCCGATCCGGCGAGAAGCAGTACCGAGGCGAACAGGACGAATCCGAGCCCAAGCACTGACCGAGGGCGGCGGAGCGTGCTCATCGCCGTAGCTTAGGCAAGGCGACCGACGACCGTGACTGGGTGCGTGAACCCGTTGTCCACGGTGGATTTCGGGCTCTTGAGGTTGCGTTAAGGTCGTTCCGCTTGAATTCGCCGCCGAGAACGTGTTTCGAGCAAAGGAGTGCCGGATGCCTGTCCTGAAGAGTCGTGGTGGGAAGATCGTCACCGGCACCGTGGTGGTGCTGATCGTCGCAGGAGGCGGCGCCGCGCTTGCGGCCACGCAGCTCAGCTCGCCGAGCGCGCGGGACAGCGCGATCATCACGGACGCAGCGAGCCAGCTCGGTGTGCAGCCGGGGGCCCTCTCGAGTGCGCTGACGAAGGCGATCGAAGATCAGATCCAGGCGGAGGTCACTGCGGGGCAGCTCACGCAGGCCCAGGCCGATGCGCTGAAGGCGCAGGTCGAGGCGGGGAAGATTCCGCTCTTCGGAGGCGGCGGCGGATTCGGAGGCGGGTTCCGCGGTGGGCCGGGCGGCGCGGCCGCCTTCGGGTTCGGGATCGGCGACGACACCGGCGCGGCTGCGACCTATCTCGGCCTGACCGCCGACCAGATCCGGACTGAGCTCGAAAGCGGCAAGACGCTCGCTCAGATCGCGGCCGCACAGGGCAAGACCGCCGACGGGCTCGTCCAAGCGATCCTGAGCGCGCAGCAGTCGAACCTCGACAAGCTCGTCGCCGCAGGCAAGCTCACCGCCGACCAGGAGAAGACGATCGATGCCAGGCTCCAGAAGATGATCACGAATCTCGTCAACGGCACGGGCCGTACGGGTGCCGGACAGTTTGCGGGCGGACGCGTGCACTTCCACGACAGCTTCGGCGGCGGCCTCGCCCCGCGGCTCGGGATCGGCCCGTTCGGCGCCGACCTGAATGCCGCCGCAACCTATCTCGGCCTGACGACCGACCAGATCAACACGCAGCTCCAGGGCGGCACCACCCTTACCCAGATCGCGGCCGCGGAGGGCAAGACCGCCAACGGGCTCGTCCAGGCGATCCTCGCAGCCCAGCAGTCGAACCTCGACAAGCTCGTCACCGCCGGCAAGCTCACCTCCGATCAGGAGCAGCAGATCGAAAAGGGCCTGACGACGATGATCACGAACATCGTCAACGGAACCCGTCCTGCGGTCGGCCGGTTCGGGCCGCGGGGCTTCGGTGGCGGCGGGTTCGGCAGCCGGCGGGGCGGCGAGCAGGGCCGAGGGACGTTCGGCGGCCCCGGCGCAACTCCCACGCCGTCCGGGCTGACCGAGTAGCCGGCCCTTTGGCGGCTCTCGCCGGATACGGCGAGTCCGGGCGGACCGGGTCGGGCGGCCGCGGCCGGGCGATCTCCTGCCGAGAGCTTTGCGACTCGGGTGCCGCGGTCCTGATGGCGGGCACGCCGAGCCTCGTCGTCGCCCACAATCTCGAGCTGCTCCTTCAGAGCTAGCCGGTTCCGGCGACCGGGACTGCATCGCCGGAACCGGCCTTCCCCGTCTCGGTTACTTGTTGTGGGCTGGCGGGCCCGAGGCAGCGCAGCTCGGGGCTGGGTCCGCGTCGTTTTTTCTCCTTGACGAGTAGTTTGTCTGGAGACTCCCCTCGTGGCGCAGCGCCTCACCCAGTCGCCCGGCGTTCACACGAGCGGCCCACCGCGAGGCTCCGATCCGGGCCAGTCGGAGTCCGGATCGGAGCACAGGACGAAGGCGGGAAACCTCAGCCGTAGCCGCCGCTGCTCGTCGTGGTACCACCGGCCGGCGCGGCTGCCTTGACGGCGTGCTCGACAAGCGCGCCGCCGGAGGCGACGACGTACCACTTCTTCTCGAATGCCTGGCCGTTCAGCTGGCCGGCGTTCTTGTCGCCGCTGAAGAAGTAGAGCGGGTAGCCCGCGTAGGTGACCTGCCTCTTACCGTGGGCGGCGCCGATCGTGCCCACCAGCCTGGCGGAGACGCCCGCCCCGACAGTCGGCTTCACACCGGCCTTGACCAGGAGCGCCGGCCAGTACGTGTTGCACGCAGGGACATTGCTGCAGCGATTGATGCCTTTGCCGTCGACGGTGTAGCGATACAGCGTGTGGCCGTTCGAGGCGACGAGCACAGTTCCGAGCGTGCTCGTCTTCATGACGTCCACGGTGCCGTTACTCGCACCAGTCGAACCGGACGCCACCATCACGGCGGCAACCCCGGCGGCACTCAAGACAACGAGCGGTAGCGCCCAGCGGATCACGTGACCTCGCATGGTCTCTCCTTTCGTGGAGGTCTTGTCCCCGGGTGCTACGCACGGGCTGGAGGAGCGGATTCGCTTCCGCGCCGGAACGACCGAGTCAGGTCGAGAGGAGCGCTCGGGCCTGACCGCGCGGGACAAGAGCGGTCACGATCCATCCGTCGTATTCGGCTAGGTCGGCCGGCGCGTTCATCGTCACCTGCGCCGACCCTGATCGTCCGGTCTGGAAGATCCCACACGGCACCACCGCTTTGCCCTTCTTGGTCAGGTAGAGCTCGTACCAGGCGCCGTCGGAGAGCGGCGGGAGCGCCTGCACGCTCATCCGGAGCGGCCGGTTGCCGTTGGCGTCCTCCGTGCCAACCTCGATCAGGGCGCTTGCAGCCTTAGCCGAGCCGAGACCGTGCATCGGCCGCGTGAAGCCGGTCTGGAAGCCGCCGTGGCCGAGGGTGGACCCGACGGCGAGCCCGATCGCGACCGACGCGGCAGCAACAAGTCCGGCAGCGCCGATCGCCCACGATCCCGGAATCGACCGACGGGGCCGTGGCGCTCTGCGTGAAGGCGGGTCGAGCGAAGGCGGTGGGCTCGCCGAGAGGAGCAGCTCGTGAACCTGCCGCAACTCGTCGCGCTCCTCGGGCGACCCCTCGTTGCCGACGAGCTCGTCGAAGTCCGGCGTCACTGCATGTCCTCTCGAAGCGCCTCGGCCAGCCGCTTCAGCGCCGCGCGCGTTCTCGTCTTCACGGTGCCGAGCGGAAGGTCGAGTCGCCCGGCGATCTCGGTTTGCGTCAGGTCTCCCCAGTAGGCCAGCTCGACCAGTTGCCGCTGCTGATCGGGGAGTGTCTCGAGCGCCCGGTGGACACAGAAGGAACGCCAGGACTGCTCGGCGCGCTCACCCGGGCCCGGCTCGAGAGAGGCTTCATCGAACAGTTCGGCGGCCGGCTCGGGGCGCCGCCGCCACCGGCTGACGATCGCGTTGCGCGCAACGGTGTACACCCACGAGGCGCCGGGGCCGCGCTCCGGCCGGTAGGTGGAAGCCGAACGCCAGATCGATGTGAACACCTCCTGCACCGTGTCCTCCGCGCGGCCTCGGTCGCGGAGACGGTTGATGGCCAGGCCGAGCAACGCTTGGTGATAGCGAGCGTGGAGCTCACCGAACGCCTCACGGTCACCCTCGGCAATCGCGACGAGAAGCTCCCCGTCGCTCAGCGCAGGCAGGAGAGATCCCGGACGAGCACCGTGTCCGTGGACATTGGGCGCATGGACACGATCAGCGGCGAACTCCATCTTCAAACCTACGCCGAACCGGGCCGGGCGGTTTCGCGATCGTGCCAAACGAACGAGCGAGGCCGGACTCTCGCCCGGCCTCGCTGTTTCTTGCCTTGGTTTCGCCGACCAGTCGGTCGAGCGGATCAGTCGTCGAGCTCGGGGAGCTCGTCCGGCGCGGCCTCGCCCTCGCCGGGCGAGAGCTCGAGGTCGCTCTCGAACGTCAGCGAGCCGCCGTTCTGGTCGATCTGCTCGAGCTCCTGCAGCAGGACGTCCTGCTGGTAGGGCTCCGGCGCTACCGGGTCGGTCGGGCCGATCTCGATCGCGCGATAGCGGCGCAGGCCGGTCGCGGCCGGGATCAGCTTGCCGATGATCACGTTCTCCTTCAGCCCGAGCAGCCGGTCGATCTTGCCCTCGATCGAGGCGTCGGTCAGCACTTTCGTCGTCTCCTGGAAGGACGCAGCCGACAGGAACGACTCGGTGGCGAGCGACGCCTTGGTGATCCCGAGGATCAGCGGCTCGTACGTGGCGATCTCGCCCTTCACGGCCTTGACCTTGGCGTTCTCCCGTTCGAGGACGGCCTTGTCGACGAGCTGGCCGGGCAGGAGCTCGGTGTCGCCGTTCGATTCGACGCGCACCTTCTTCAACATCTGCCGGACGATCAGCTCGATGTGCTTGTCGTGGATCTCGACGCCCTGCGACTTGTAGACCTTCTGCACCTCGGCGACGAGGTACAGCTCGGTCGGCGTCGAGCCCTTGAGCGCCAGCAGCTCGGCCGGGTTGCGCGAGCCCTCGTTGAGGGCGTCGCCGGGCTCGATCACGTCGCCGTTGGCGACGAGCAGCCGCGTCCGGCGGGCGAGCTGGTACTCGACCGGATCCGCGAGTTCGCCGTCGGCCCCGACCGCGGTCGGGTGGATCGACACCTTGGGCCCACGCTCGGTCTGCTCGATCTCGACGCGGCCGCCGACCTCTGCGAGCGTCCCTGCACCCTTCGGGTTGCGGGCCTCGAAGATCTCGACGACGCGCGGCAGACCGTGCGTGATGTCGGCACCGGCCACACCGCCGGTGTGGAAGGTGCGCATCGTGAGCTGCGTCCCCGGCTCGCCGATCGACTGTGCCGCGACGATGCCGATTGCATCGCCGATCTCGCACATCTCACCGGTCGCGAGGAACACCCCGTAGCAGGTCTGGCACACGCCGGCCTCGGCGCGGCACTTCACGACCGAGCGGACGGGCACCAGGAGCTCGCTGCCGAGCTCGGCCTCGAGCGCGTCGAGCAGGTCGCTCGTCACGATCGCCCCGACCTCGGCCAGGGTGGTCTTGCCGGGCTTGCCGGAGGCGAGCGGCTTGCTGACCCGCTCGGCGATGATCCGCCCGAGCAGCGACTTGTTCAGTCCCTCGCTCGTCCGGATCGGCAGCTCGACCCACTCGTCGGTGCCGCAGTCGGCCTCGCGGACGATCACGTCCTGCGAGACATCGACGAGGCGCCGGGTGAGGTAGCCCGAGTCGGCCGTGCGCAGAGCGGTGTCGGCGAGACCCTTGCGGGCACCGTGGGTCGAGATGAAGTACTCGAGCACCGACAGGCCTTCCATGAAGTTGGCCTTGATCGGGCGCTCGATGATCTCGCCCTTCGGATTCGCCATCAGACCGCGCATACCGGCGAGCTGCCGGATCTGCTTGAACGACCCGCGGGCGCCGGAGTTGGCCATCATGAACACCGGGTTCAGCTCGTCGAGGTTGTCCTCCATCGCCTTCGCGACGCGGTCGGTTGCCTCAGTCCAGATGTTCACGATCGTCTCGCGCCGCTCGTCCTCGGTGATCAGGCCGCGGTCGTACTGGCCGTGGATCCCCTCGACGCGCTCCTCGTACTCGGCGAGGATCTTCTCCTTGTTCGGCGGGATGACGATGTCGTTCTTCGAGATCGTCACACCGGCCTGGGTGGAGTAGTGGAACCCGAGCGCCTTGATCGTGTCGAGCACCGGCGCCAGCGTGTGCGCGCCGTAGCTCTCCGACAGCGAGAGCACGAACTTGTCCGTGTCCGGCTTGGTCAGTGTCTGGTTGACGAACGTGAACTCTTCGAGGTCGCCGTTCTCGTCGCCGATCAGCTCGCCGAGCTGCCGGTAGACGGCAGAGTTGAAGAGCACCCGGCCGGGCGTCGTGAGGTAGAGCTCGCCCTTGAAGCGGAACTCGATCGGCGCGCGGAGCCCGACACCCTTGCCCTCGACTGCGAGCTCGACGTCGTCGGCCGTGTTGAACCGCATCGGCCGGGGGTCGAGCTTCGTCGCGTCCTCGCTCCCGAGATCGCCGGGGGCGTAGGTCAGGTTGTAGATCCCGAGCACCATGTCCTGCGTCGGCGTCGCGAGCGGGCGCCCGGAGGCCGGCGAGAGGATGTTGTTCGAGGAGAGCATCAGGATGCGCGCCTCTGCCTGCGCCTCGGCCGAGAGCGGCAGATGGACTGCCATCTGATCGCCGTCGAAGTCGGCGTTGAAGGCGTGGCAGACGAGCGGATGCACCTGGATCGCCTTGCCCTCGACGAGCACCGGCTCGAACGCCTGGATCCCCAGGCGATGCAGCGTCGGTGCGCGGTTGAGCAGCACCGGGTGCTCGGCGATGACCTCCTCGAGGACGTCCCAGACCTCGGGCGTCATCGAGTCCACGTACTTCTTCGCCGCCTTGATGTTCTGGACGGACTTCCGCTCGACGAGCCGGCTCATGATGAACGGCTTGAAGAGCTCGAGCGCCATCAGCTTCGGCAGTCCGCACTGGTGCAGCTTCAGGTTCGGCCCGGCGACGATCACCGAGCGCCCCGAGTAGTCGACGCGCTTGCCGAGCAGGTTCTGGCGGAACCGGCCCTGCTTGCCCTTGAGCATGTCGGACAGCGACTTCAGCGGCCGGTTGCCCGGGCCGGTGACCGCGCGGCCGCGGCGGCCGTTGTCGAACAGTGCGTCGACGGCCTCCTGCAGCATGCGCTTCTCGTTGTTGACGATGATCTCCGGCGCGCCGAGGTCGAGCAGCCGCTTGAGGCGGTTGTTCCGGTTGATCACGCGGCGGTAGAGGTCGTTCAGGTCGCTCGTCGCGAAGCGTCCGCCGTCGAGCTGGACCATCGGGCGGAGCTCCGGCGGAATCACCGGCACCGCCTCGAGGATCATCCACTCGGGCTTGTTCTCGCTCTTCACGAACGCCTGGCAGACCTTCAGCCGCTTGATCGCGCGCTGCTGCTTCTGGCCCTTCGACGTGCGGATGATGTCGCGCAGCGACAGCGACTCCTCGTTCAGGTCGAGGTCGCGGAGTAGGTCGCGGATCGACTCGGCGCCCATGCCGCCCCGGAAGTAGATCCCGAAGCCGTACGGGGAGCCGAAGCGGTCCTTGAGCTCGCGGAAGAGCTGCTCGTCGTTGACGACCATCTTCGGCTCGGCCTCGCGGAACAGCGTCCACGTCTGCTCGAGCCGGTTGACGGAGTCGACGGCGGCCTCGCGCGTGTCCTCGCGGCGCGACTCGATGTCGAGGTACATCTCGCGGACCTTCAGCGCCCACTGGATCAGCGCGTCGAGGTCCTCCTTCTGGATCTTTCCGTCGGTGCGCAGGCACAGGTCGTTCGCGAGCTCGCGGACGTCCGTGTCTTCCTCGCTACCGGCGATCACCTCGCGCAGGAGCCCGTTGCCGAGCTCGCGTGCCTTGTCGAGGTTCTTGACCTCGACCTCGGCGACGATCTCGGCGTCCTCGCCGGTGAGAGCCTCCCCGGTGAGCAGCGCCTCGGTCAGCTTGTTGATGTGCTTGGAGACGGCACCCTTCTTCGAGCCGGTCGCCTGGTCCTGCTCGGCCCGGAGGCCTGCAAGAGCGGTGCGGATCTGCTCGGCCGCGGACGCGACCTGCTCGAGCTCGCGCGGGGTGAGCTTGCGGTCGTCGCGGATCGCGGCGTTGCGGACGAGCTCGCGGATCTTCTTCGCATCCTCGGTCGTGATCTGCGCGACCAGCTCGACGAAGAGCCCGCTGACGAGCTTGCGCGCGTCCTCGAGCGGCGGGAGCAGCTGCTCCTCGGCCCAGTGCGAGAGCCCGCGGGCCCAGAAGTCGTCGTCCTCGTCGAAGCCCTTGTCGGAGCCCTTGCCGAAGTACGCGCGGCGGCGGGCGAGCCGGCCCTCGAGCGCGGCGAGACCTTCGTCGCGGTCGACGTAGATCCGCTCCACCTCTGCCTTGACCTTGTCCTCGAGGTCGTTCAGGTCCTTCGCGCGTGCCTCGACATCGACGCTCGTGATGATCGACGCGGCGAAGTACAGGACCTTCTCGAGCTCGCGCGGGGCGATGTCGAGGAGGTAGCCGATGCGGCTCGGAACGCCCTTGAAGAACCAGATGTGCGAGACCGGCGCGGCCAGGTCGATGTGACCCATCCGCTCGCGGCGCACCTTCTGGCGCGTGACCTCGACGCCGCAGCGCTCGCAGATGATCCCCTTGTAGCGGACGCGCTTGTACTTGCCGCAGTAGCACTCCCAGTCCTTGGTCGGACCGAAGATGCGCTCGCAGAACAGGCCGTCGCGCTCGGGCTTGAGCGTGCGGTAGTTGATCGTCTCCGGCTTGGTGACCTCGCCGGAGGACCAGTCACGGATCTGCTTGCTCGACGCGAGCCCGATGCGGATCGCGTCGAAATCGTTGATGTCAATCATGCCTGCCCCCTCGGGGCGGCCTTTTCGCCTGAGACGAAACGGCTAATGGGAGTCTGCGTCAAGTCGGCCTCTTTCTGTTCTCCGCAAGTCGGTGTGTCAAACAAATGTCGGTTGGTCTTACGGGCCGTTTCGCGACCGCGAAACGGCCCGGGCGGCTTACTCGTCGCCTTCGCTATCGAGCTCATCGAGGGCCGCGACAGGCGCCTCGTCGTCGCCGAGCGGCGCGTCGAGGATCACCGCCTCGAAGTCCTCGACCGGCAGGTCGTCCTCGATCAGGTCGGCTTCGGCTGAGGCGGGCTCGGCCTCGAGCTCCTCGACCTCGACTTCGCCCTCGCCGCCTGCGGCGACGCGGAGCGAGCCGGGCGACAGATCGATTCCGAGCTCTTCCGCGGCGCGGAGCAGCTCGTCGTCTTCCTCGCGAACCTCGACCTCGCCGCCGTCCTCGGAGATCACCTGGACATCGAGCGCCAGGGACTGCATCTCCTTCAGGAGCACCTTGAACGACTCGGGGATCGACGGCTCGGCGATGTTCTCGCCCTTGACGATCGCCTCGTAGGCCTTGACCCGGCCGACGGTGTCGTCGGACTTGATCGTGAGCATCTCCTGGAGCGTGTAGGCGGCGCCATACGCCTCGAGCGCCCACACCTCCATCTCGCCGAAGCGCTGTCCGCCGAACTGTGCCTTGCCGCCCAGCGGCTGCTGGGTGACGAGCGAGTACGGGCCGGTCGAGCGCGCGTGGATCTTGTCGTCGACCAGGTGGAGCAGCTTGAGGATGTACATGTAGCCGACGGTCACCTTCTGCTCGAACGGCTCGCCGGAGCGGCCGTTGAAGAGCCGCACCTTGCCCGAGACCTGGCGGCCGGCAACGGCCTTCTTGTCGACGTCGACCTGGATCGGGTTATCCGGGTTGTACTGCTCCCAGGCAGCCAGGGCCGCGTCGACGTCCTCGACGGTGGCGCCGTCGAAGACCGGGGTCGCGACCGGCGTCGGCGCGGGCGCGTTGATCACACGGCTCGCGTTGCCGTTCATCACGTGCACGTCGTCGCTGACGAACACGCCGTGAGCGGCGGCCCAGCCGAGGTGCGTCTCGAGGATCTGGCCGATGTTCATCCGGCTCGGCACGCCGAGCGGGTTCAGCAGGATGTCCACCGGGCGGCCGTCCTCGAGGAACGGCATGTCCTCCTCGGGCACGATCTTCGAGATGACGCCCTTGTTGCCGTGGCGGCCGGCGAGCTTGTCGCCCTCGCTGATCTTGCGCTTCTTCGCGACGTACACGCGGACGAGCTCGTTGACGCCCGGCGACAGATCGTCGCCCGAGTCGCGGTTGAAGGTCTTGACGTCGATCACGACGCCGCCCTCACCGTGGGGCACCTTGAGCGAGGTGTCGCGGACCTCGCGCGCCTTCTCCTTGAAGATCGCGCGGATCAGCTTCTCCTCGGCGGTCAGCTCGGTCTCGCCCTTCGGCGTGACCTTGCCGACGAGCAGGTCGCCCGAGCCGACCTCGGCGCCGATGCGGACGATGCCACGGTCGTCGAGGTTGCGCAGCGACTCCTCCGAGCGGTTCGGGATGTCGCGGGTGATCTCCTCGTCGCCGAGCTTCGTCGAGCGGGCGTCGATCTCGTACTCGTGGATGTGGATCGAGGTGAGCACCTCGTCCTTGACCAGGCGCTCGGAGAGGACGATCGCGTCCTCGAAGTTGTAGCCCTGGAACGGCATGAACGCGACGAGCAGGTTCGCTCCGAGCGCGAGCTCGCCGTAGTCGGTCGAGGAGCCGTCTGCGAGCACCGAGCCCGCGAGCACCTTGTCGCCGAGCTTCACGATCGGCTTGTGGTGGATCAGGGTGCCCTGGTTGGAGCGCATGAACTTGATCAGGTCGTACTCGTCACGCGTGCCCTTGCCCTCGACGACGATCTTCGTCGCGTCGAGCTCGATCACGTCGCCGGCGTGCTTCGAGACGACGACGTCGCCCGAGTCGACCGCCGCGCGGTACTCGAGGCCGGTGCCGACGAGCGGCGCCTGCGTGATCATCAGCGGCACTGCCTGCCGCTGCATGTTCGCGCCCATCAGCGCGCGGTTCGCGTCGTTGTGCTCGAGGAACGGGATCATCGCGGTCGCGACCGAGACGATCTGCGCCGGCGAGACGTCCATGAACTCGATCTCCTTGGGGTCGGCCATGACGGCCTCGCCCTCACGAGAGCGGCACAGGACGTGCTCGTGCAGGAACTTGCCGGTCTTCTCGTCGACGGGCTCGGAGGCCTGCGCGATCGTGTACTGGGCCTCTTCGGCAGCATCGAGGTAGATGATCTCGTCGCTGACCTTGCCGCCCGCGACCTTTCTATAGGGCGTCTGGATGAAGCCGAACTCGGACACCGTCGCCATCGAGGCAAGCGAGCCGATCAGGCCGATGTTCGGGCCTTCCGGCGTCTCGATCGGGCACATGCGGCCGTAGTGGGTCGGGTGGACGTCGCGCACCTCGATCGGCGCGCGCTCGCGGGTCAGGCCCCCGGCGCCGAGCGCCGACAGCCGCCGGCGATGGGTGAGACCGTCGAGCGAGTTCGTCTGCTGCATGAACTGCGAGAGCTGCGAAGAGCCGAAGAACTCCTTCAGCGCTGCGACCACGGGCCGGATGTTGATGATCGTCTGCGGCGTGATCGTGTCGACGTCCTCCGTCGTCATCCGCTCGCGGACGACCCGCTCCATCCGGTAGAGGCCGACCCGGAATGCCTCCTGGATCAGCTCGCCGGTGGTGCGCAGGCGGCGGTTGCCGAAGTGCTCGTACTCGTCGAGCTCGGCCGCGATCGGGCGGCGGTCCATCGAGATCGCGTCGGCCGCGAAGTCCTTCGAGTCCTCCGGGACGCCAAGGGTGTGCGGCAGCGAGACGAGCTTCTGGACGAGCGCGAGGATGTCCTGCGTCGTCAGGACCCTGCAGTCGTCGGGCACGTTGACGCCCAGACGCTGGTTCAGCTTGTAGCGGCCGACCTTGGTCAGGTCGTAGCGCTTGGGGTCGAAGAACAGCGACCGCAGCAGGTTCCGCGCGTTGTCGAGCGTCGGCGGCTCACCCGGGCGCTGCTTCTTGAAGACCTCGATCAGCGCCTCTTCCTCGCGCGTGGTCGTGTCCTTCTCGAGCGTCGTCTGGATGAAGTGCGAACCGTTGAACAGCTTGAGGATCGCCTCGTTCGTGGTCGTGTCGAGCTCGAACCCGGTGGTCGGGTCCTCGGCCGGCAGCGCCCGCAGGAGCGTGGTGATCGGCAGCTTGCGCTTCCGGTCGATCCGGGCGTAGACGACGCCCTTCTTGTCGATCTCGAGCTCGAGCCAGGAGCCGCGGCTCGGCATCAGGTTCGCGATGAAGACCTGCTTCGTCGCGTCCTTGGGCTCCATCAGGTAGGCGCCGGGACTCCGGACGAGCTGCGTGACGATCACGCGCTCGGTGCCGTTGATGATGAACGTGCCCCACTCCGTCATCATCGGGAAGTCACCCATGAAGACCCGCTGCTCGCGGATCTCACCGGTGTCCTTGTTGACGAAGCGGACCGTCATCGACAGCGGGGCCTGATAGGTCAGGTCCTTCTCGCGACACTCCTGAATTGAGAACTGCGGCAGGCCGAACTCGTAGTCGCCGAACTCGACGGCGAGCGAGCCGGTGTAATCCTCGATCGGCGAGATGTCGTCGATCGTCTCCCTGAGCCCTTCGCGCATGAACCAGTCGAAGGACTCACGCTGGATGTCGATCAGGTTGGGGAGGTCAAGGACATGCTTAAGACGGGAAAAAGACTTGCGCGCGCGAGGCGCAGTGACCGTTTGGGCCAAGTGAGACAGCCTCCCTTAACGTGCTCCGGATGAGGACGTAGGTTGAAGGAACTCGAGGAGAGTCGAAACCAGAAATGTGGACGTGCAGGGGTCGAGACCGTGGGCGTGCGGCGAACCTCCCAGGATAGCGGAGAGCACCCTCCAGCCGCAACACGTGTTGAAAAGCGACACGGCCGCAGCGAGGGATCGCCGGGAAGAACAGAATAGCAGCGCCACGCGGGCTCTCGCTCGGTATCGAGCCCGACGAGTGGATGCTGGGCTCTGTTGCATGCGGCGCTGCCGTGGTCGGTAGCGTTCCGGCGGTGAGCCCGGCCCCTCCCACCCGCGTCGAACCGAAGCCCCGGATCGAAAACGACCCGCTGTACGGAAACGGCGGTGCTGCCTTCGAGCAGGTCGAGCATCTCGTCAGCGACGAGGATCCCGACACCTCGCTCTGCGGAATCGACCAGACAGACGTGCCCTGGAACCAGGGCTGGCCCGTGTGCGAGGCTTGCCGCGCGGTCGGCGAAGGCCGCCTGAGCTGAGCCTCGAGCCGGGCCGACAGGCCTGCGTGTTGCCCTTCTGCCCCGCTTCTGTGAAGCTGGGGGCATGGCGAGTCGCAACCGCAACGGGATGGGCCGCGTCGGGCGGCTCGGCATCGGCGCCGGGCGCCTCGTCCTTCGGCCGACGCGCGCGGTCGCCGGAGACGTCTTCGAGCCGGTCGCCGAGGCGGCCGTCGACCGCGCACTCGCGGGCCCGCTGCCCGAGGCGGTGGCGCGCTCCCTCGTCCAGCACCATGTGATCGAACGGGTGACGCGCGAGGTGCTCGCGAGCGCCGACTTCCAGTCGTCGGTCAAGGCGGCCATGGAAGACGAGGCAACCGAGCGGCTCCTCGGGGAGGCGATCGACAGCAAGCTCACCGCACAGCTCGCCGAGCACCTGCTCAAAGGCCCCGAATTCGAGCGGCTGCTCACCGGCGTCCTCTCGAGCCCTGCGGTCAGCGCCGCGCTCGCGAAGCAGACGACGACGATCGGCGACGAGATGATCGGCTCGCTCCGCGAGTCGACCGTCGAGCTCGACACGCGACTCGAGCGGCGCCCGCGGCGCTGGTTCCACCGCTCGGCGCGACCGGAGCTGAATCCACCGACCCCGTATGCAGGGTTCGGGACACGCGGGGTCGCGCTGATGATCGACGCGCTCCTTGCCCAGGTGATCTTCCTCGTCGGCGCCGCGATGGTCGGCCTCATCGCGGAGCTGGCGGGCGGCGTCCATCCCGGCTGGCTCGCCGCCATCTTCGTCGGCGGGGGCTGGGCAATCGTCGAGATCGTCTACTTCGTCGGCTCCTGGTCCGTCCTCGGCCGGACGCCCGGCATGCACCTGATGGGCCTGCGTGTGCAGGGACCGGATGGCCGCCGGCCGGGCGTGATCCGCTCGTTCGTCCGGCTCATCGGCCTCTGGCTCGCGATCGCGATCGCCTTCCTCGGCTTCCTGCCCGTGCTCGTCGACGACCGCCGCCGCGCACTCCAGGACTACCTCGCCGGGACGGAGGTCGTGTACGACAGGGAAGCCGCCGACCGCCGCGCCGTGAGGGCCGGAATTACCCGACCCTCACCGGCGACCGGTGCGCCGAGCTAGTCCTAGACCGTCGCGGCCGCCGCGCCGCGATAGGTGTCGCCGCCGAAGCCCAGGATCGGGCCCCAGATGAACGGCAGGAAGAAGAGGCCGACCGTGAACCCGATGCCGCGCCCGAAGCTTCGGGCAAGCCCTCGCCAGACGATGATCGCGATCACGATGTTCACGATCGGGATGATGAACAGGATGATCCACCACCAGGGACGCCCGACGATCCGCAGCAGGACGATCGTGCTCCAGATCGGGATGATGCTCTTCCAGCCGGCCTCACCCGCCTTCGTGAAGATCTTCCAGAAACCCGCGATGATCAGGATCAAGATCGCGAGGTAGATGATCCAGATGACACCACTCATGCCCGCTGCCTCCTAGGATGGGAAGATGGGCCGAGTGTGACGGCCCTCCCGGACGGCTCGCGCATCCGTTCGGGCAACAAAGGCTCGCACCTTTCGGCGCCCCAGAACCGCCTGGCGGTCACCGAGGTCGTGAGCAGCGACGCCTGATCACGGGTCGCCGGTGGACCCGCAGGCCACCGACCCTCCCGAACCCGAGGGGGAGACCCGGAGAATTGGCGAGGGCCGGCATTTCGCCGGCCCTCGCCAGTCGCTTCGTCTAGCTCGGCGCTACTTGAGCTCGACCGAGGCTCCTGCCTCTTCGAGCTGCGCCTTGATCGAATCGGCCTCTTCCTTGTTCACGCCTTCCTTGACGTTCGCCGGGGCGCTGTCGACGAGATCCTTGGCCTCCTTGAGCCCAAGACCGGTGACCGCGCGGACGACCTTGATCACCTGGATCTTCTGGGCGCCGGCACCGGTGAGATGAACGTCGAACGCGGTCTTCTCCTCGGCCTCGGCCGCGGCACCGCCGCCGCCACCGGGCGCGGCGACCGCGACGGCGGCTGCCGCCGTGATCCCCCACTCCTCTTCGATCTTCTTCTTCAGCTCCACCAGCTCGAGCACGGTCATCTTGCCGAGCTGGTCGAAGACGGTGTCAACTCCCGCCATCAGGCATCCTCGCTTTCTGAATCGGATTCGGTTTCGGGAGCCTCGGCCTCGGCGGCCGGCTCCTCAGTCTCTGGTTCGTCTGTCGCCGGCTCAGCCGCAGGCGCTTCGGGCGCCTCGGGCTCGACGACCGCCGCTGCTTCGGGCTCCGCCTCTGCCGCTGCCGCTGCCTCGGGCTCTGCCTCTGCGTCGGCCGCTGCCTCGGGCTCCGGCTCTGGCTCGGCCGCCGGCTCGGCGGCCGGTTCGGCCTGAGCCGCCACCGCATCGGCTCCGCCCAGCTGCTCGATGCGGGCGTCGATCAGCCCGACGAGATTCTGGAGCGGGGCGCTGACGAGCCCGAGCAGACTCTGGAGCGGCCCGATGATCGCGCCCAGCACCTGACCTCGCAGCACGTCGAACGGCGGAAGCTTCGCGAGCTCCTCGACGTCGCCGGCCGAAATCGTCTTGCCCTGCATCAGGCCGCCGCGGATCTCGAGCACCTTCGTGTCGTTGGCCGAGTCGGCAAGTGCCTTCGCGACCGCGACCATGTCGCCGTCGGCCTCGATGAACGCGATCGCCGAAGGCCCTTCGAGCAGCGCGAGCAGCGCATCTGCCCCGGCTGCCTCAGCGGCCTTGCGGGTGAGCGTGTTCTTGACCACGGTGAACTTGGCCCCGTGCTCCACGAGCTTCCCGCGAAGCTCGTCGATCTGCGGCATCGTCAGCCCGCGGTAGTCCGTCACGATCAGCGTGTCGGCCACCTTGAGCTTCTCGGTCAGCTCGCTGACCAGCCGTTCTTTCTCGTCTCTGTGCATACCACCTCCCACTCAGCAAATCGGCCCGCTTTTCAGCGAGCCGCATGAGCCGGAAGGTTCCCGACCGTTCTCGACCCGCCTCGGATGGTCTTCCGCCCCCTTCCGGGAGCCGCCATCTGTCTTCAGCGCGAGCTTGGATGACAAGAAAAACTAGACCTCTGCCGTCTCCAGCTCTTCGACGATCTCACGGGTCTTCGACGGGTCGACGTGGATGCCGGGGCCCATCGTGCTCGCGAGCGTGATCTTCTTGATGTAGCGGCCCTTCGCGACCGACGGCTTCGCGCGGACGATCTCGTCGATCAGCGCCGCGTAGTTCTCGACGAGCGCGCGCTCGTCGAAGGAGCGCTTGCCGATCGGGATGTGGACGTTCGCGCCGCGGTCTGTCCGGTACTCGAGCTTGCCGGCCTTCGCCTCGCGGACGGCCTTGCCCACGTCCATTGTGACGGTGCCCGTCTTCGGGTTCGGCATCAGCCCGCGGGGGCCGAGCACCCGGCCGAGCTTGCCGACGTTCCCCATCTGGTCGGGAGTCGCGATCGCCACGTCGAAGTCGGTGAAGCCCTCCTCGACGCGCTTGGCGAGATCGGCGGAGCCGACGATGTCGGCACCGGCCTCCTCGGCCTCGCGTGCCTTGTCGCCCTCGGCGAAGACGGCGACCCGCTGCTCGCGGCCCGTGCCGTGCGGCAGCATCATCGTGCCGCGGAGCTGCTCCTCGGCGTGACGGACGTTGAGGCCGAGGTTCATGTGCACCTCGACGGTCTCGTCGAACTTGGCCGCCTGGCCCGACTTGAGCAGCCGCACCGCTTCGACCGGCGAATAGACCTTCTCGCGGTCGATCGAGGTGCGCGCTCCGTCATATCTCTTCCCGTGCTGCGCCATCAGGCCTCCACCTCCACGCCCATCGAGCGGGCTGTCCCGGCAATGACCTTCATCGCCGCGTCGACATCGCGCGCGTTCAGATCGACGAGCTTCGTCTCGGCGATGCCGCGGATCTGGGCGCGCGTCAGGCGACCGACCTTCGTGCGGTTCGGCTCGGCCGAGCCCTTGTCGAGCCGGAGCACTTCCTTGATCAGGACGGCGGCCGGCGGCGTCTTCGTGATGAAGCTGAAGCTGCGGTCCTCGTAGACCGTGATCTCGACCGGCGTGATGCGTCCGTTCTCCTGCGCGGTCTGCGCGTTGAACGCCTTCGTGAACTCCATGATGTTGACGCCGTGCTGACCGAGCGCAGGTCCGACCGGCGGCGCCGGGTTAGCCTGCCCGCCGGGGATCTGGAGCTTGATCACTGTGAGAATTTTCTTTGCCATCCTGCCTTCCTAGTCGAGCTTCTTGACCTGATCGAAGCCGAGCTCGACAGGAACCTGGCGTTCGAAGATGTCGACCAGCACCTTGAGCTTCTGCTGGTCCGGGTTCACGTCGACGATCTCGCCGTCGAAGTCCGAGAGCGGGCCGCTCGTGACCTTCACCGACTCGCCGAGTGAGAACTCGACCTGCGCGCGCGGCCGGTCGGCCGTCGATGCGCCGGTCTTCAGGATCCGGTCGACCTCACCCTGGGTGAGCGGGCCGGGCTTGGAGCCGGCCCCGACGAACCCGGTGACACCCGGCGTGTTCTTGACGACCGTCCAGGCCTCGTCGCTCATGTCCATGTTGACGAGGACATAGCCGGGCAGGACGCGCTTTTCGATCTGGACCTTCTGGCCGTCCTTGGTCTCGATGATCTGCTCGGTCGGGACGACGACCCTACGGAAGCGCGGGCGCTGGCCCATCGACTCGATGCGATGCTCGAGGTTGGCCTTGACCTTGTTCTCGTGGCCCGAGTAGGTATTGACGACGTACCAGCGGAACATCGCCTATTCCCCCAGGAGCTTCTTCACGACCTGCTGCCAGATCTGGTCGTTCACCCAGAGGAAGGTGCCGACGATCACGCAGGCCATGAGCACGACCACGGTCCCCTGGACGACCTGGTTCTGACCGGGCCATTCCACCTTCTTCAGCTCGTGCACGCATTCGCGGACGTAACGGAAGAAGCGCGTGAAGACATTGCCGCCCCCGACGGCCGGAGCCTCGGGACGAGGGGCCGGGCTCGCAGCGCCCTGCACGGTTGCCATGACTACCTGGACTCCCGATGGGGCGTGTGCGAGCCGCACCAGCGGCAGAACTTGTTGAACTCCACCCGGTCGGGCGTGTTCCGCTTGGACTTCGTCGTCTGGTAGTTGCGCCGCTTGCACTCGGTGCAGGCAAGCGTGATCGCAACTCTCACTCCGGATTTGGCCATTGTCTTATCTCTCTGTTCGGCTGTCTAGCTTCAAATGTGAATGGGCGCGGGCATGCTGACGCACCGCCCCAGAGCCGTGCAAGTGTAGCGAGAAACCCCCGCGTCAGGGCGGCGGGATCAGGCAGCCGCCTCGGCGAGGCGGCGCGCGAGCGACCGGCGGGCCCGGTTGATCGGGGTCGGCTCCTGGCTGACCACGAACTGCGCGTTTGCTAGCAGCAGGTAGGCATCGAGGTCGAAGGCGAGCTGGCCGGGATCCTCGGCCGAGTCGATCGTGCCCTCGGCCTGAGCCTGGACGATCGCCGCCTCGAGCTGACCGAACCACTCCGCTGTGACCTCGATCGCCCGGTCGCGTACCGGCCCGGGGTGCGTGTCCATCTCGGCGGCGACCGAGGCGAAGAAGCAGCCTCCCGGGAAGACTTGGTCCTCGACGTGCTTCAGGAATCCCTCCGCCAGCGCGCCCAACCGTTCGAGCCCGGTGGGCTCGGCGAGTGCCGGATCGATCACCCGCTCGGTGAAGATCGCGCCCGCAGCCTCGATCGTCGCGAGCTGGAGCTCCTCCTTGGAGCCGAAGTGCGCGAAGAGCCCGCTCTTGCTCATCCCGACGGCGTCTGCCAGACGGCCGATCGAGAGCCCTCCGATTCCTTCCACGGTGGCGAGCTGTGCGGCCTCGTGGAGGATTGCGTTCCGGCTCCGCTCGCCGTCGCTGCGCTGCTTGCGCGGAGGACGGCTCGCCCGGCGGTCAAGACGGGTTTTGCTCATCGCTCCCATAAGTTAGCACGAACGGTCGTGCCTTTGTTAGACTGCACGATCGGTCGTTCTAACTAATCAAAGGAGCCCGAACAACCATGAACCTGATCACACGCGACGAGCTCCGGCAGAAGCTGGAGCGCCACGACCAATTCAAGCTCGTCATGACCATGTCCACTCTCGCCTACTGCAGCAAGCACATCCCCGACTCCGAGCAGCTCGAGCCGACCGACGAAGCGCTGGGCGCGCTCGATCCGGGCGAGGAGATCGTCGTCTACTGCGCCGATGTCTACTGCGCCGCGAGCATCTATGCCTACCGCGCCCTCGAGCGCCGTGGCTATTCGCGCGTACGCCGCTATGCCGGCGGAATTGCCGACTGGGAGGACGCCGGCTACCGGCTCGAGCGCTCCGCCGACACGGAAATCGCTGCCTGCGAGTGAGTCAGCCGGTTCCGGGCGGTCCGCCGCTCTGGCCGACCGCCGCCGGTGTCGAGGCCGGATTCACGCCGAGCGTGATCGTACCGAGGTACCCGGAGGAGACGGAGTTGCCGAGCAGCCTCAGCCTGAGCACCGACTTCTTCCCGCCCTGCTGCGTGTACACGGAATCCACTGGGTCGAGCGTGCGCGCGTCGGTGTCGGTCGCGTACGGATCGAGGGCATAGACGCCGGTGCTGATCGCGTCGTCGAAGAAGAGCTGGCCCGTGTGGGAGACGTGGCCGCCCGAATAGGTCGTCCCGCTCTTCGTGCCGCCGACGTGCACCTTGACGTGGATATGGGTGGCGCGGCCGTGGTAGTGGCCGGGATAGATCGTCTGGAACTCGGCAAGCCCGTGGGCGTCGGTGAGCTGGACGCCGCGCAGCCAGGTCTGGCCGACCGTGCTCTCGACCGACTCGTCGGAGTAGACGCCGGTGGCGTCGCAGTGCCAGATGTCGCACGCGGCGTTCGGGATCGGCTTGCCAGTCTTCGAGTTGACGACGGTGATGCGGAGCTTCAGCGGGACGCCCGGCTGCCCGAGCGTGATGTTCTTCCGGATCTTCTCGAGCGCGACGTAGTAGGGGCCCTCTTCCTGCTCCGGGGTCAGGTCCAGGGCGGCCGCGCCCGCCGTGAGCGCGGCGGCGCCGGTGAGCTCGGCGAACGCGCCCCCGGCGCCGAGTGAGCCTCCGACCGCGAGCGCCCCGCCGAGCACGCCTGCGTTGCGCAGGAGCCGCGCGCGCGTGACCCCGCCGGTCGTCTGGGTGTGGTTCGTCTTCATTCGGAACGTCCTCCTCGGTCGGTAGCTGGTACCTCTCGAGGTTCGCGGCGCCGGCCGGAGGCAGCCTGGGAGCGCGCTGAGAGTCTGCTGGGAGTTACGAGTCCGCGGGCGGGGCTTCACGGTCGTAGTAGTCGACCTCGGACTCGAGCCGGAAGTACTTCCGGAACCCGCCGCCGGCCGGGAGGCGCTCGGCGGCGCCGAGCTTCTGCGAGTCCGGGTAGATCACGAGGTCGGGATCGCCGTTCGTGCTGATCGCGAGGAATCGAACTCGTCCGGTCGTCCGGTTGACTAGCTGGTGGGCGCCCGTTTCGCCGCGCTTGAACGAGACGGCGTCCCCGGGCTCGAGCTCGCGTAGGCCGCCGGGCGTGCGGAGGGTCGGTCGGCCCTCGAGCACGACCACGAGCTCCTCCTCGGTGAAGTGGTAGTGGAACGGATAGGCGGCCTCACCAGCCTCGATCTCGAAGACGCTGGCACCCAGCCGCTCGGTGCCGAGCTGGTAGCCGATCCGGGCACGAAGCGCACGGAAGCCCTCGTGCTCGCGAGGCTCGTCGAACTCGGGTCGGAAGACGTTCGCCAGAGCTTCTCGTTCGACGATCGGCCACGGCGACCTGCTGCGGCGCGCGACCTATCCTTCTCGTGATGCGCTCGAGACTCCTCGCCGGCTCGTTGGCCGTGCTCGCCGCCGTCGTGCTCGCAGGGTGCGGGTCGGGCAACTCCAAGCATGGGATCTCTCCCGCGGCGACGTTGTACGTGCTCGACCACGGGAAGGCACCGACCGCGCTCGAGGTGAAGCCGTACGAGCAGGCGCTCCGGCAGGCCGCCCACCGCTGTCAGGACGATGAGCTCACGGTCGCCCACTACACGGCCGGAACCGTGAAGCAGGTCGCCGACGACACCGGGAAGCACCGCTCGGCGCTCGAGGTGCTCGTGAAGTTCCCGAAGACCTGGGCCTCGAGCCTCGACTGCACGCAGAAGTTCACCGCCTACGCGCTGCTGCTCGAGGGCTCCGGCTAAACGAAAGCTCTGGTGGTGACGGGTCGCGCCCCGACGCTCGTGCTGTGCTCCCTGCTCCTTGTGGCGGTCGGAGCCGAGCCGGCAGCGGCAGGAGGATCCAAGCTGATGCCCGCACCTCCCGCTCTCCTCCAGGAGTGCGCGAAGGCCGTGACGGCAATCGCCCGGGTCGGCGCGCGCTGGCGCGTGACCTGTCCGACGCGGGTTCCCTCGACTGCGATCCCTTCGTTCAGCCTCGGCGGATCGAACCTGTCCTCGACGAGCCTTCGCACCGGCTATCTCATCGACTGTCTCGGCTTCGCTCGCGCCGGCCGTGTGCACTGGCTGATCGCCGGCGGGAGCGTCTCGACGCTGGACTATCTCGTCGACGTTCGCGACGCCGTCGGGCGGCCGGAGGCACGGATCACCTCCGTGACGAGGGAGAGGATCGGCGGACTGACGGTGGCCCGCTACCTGGTCGCGCCGGGCAGCGACACGCTGTATGCAGACCACGTCGTGCTTGCCTGGAGACGCAACGGCGAGGCCTACCAGGTCTCCGTCCATCGCTGGCCGACTGCGGCCGTCGCAGAGGCTCAGGCGACCGCGCTCGCCGCGAACCTGATCCGGCAGCAGGAACGCTGAGTCGTTCGACCTGGCGCTCCGGCGAGGAGTAGCGGCGGGTGGGCTCGAACCACCGACCTCCGGGTTATGAGTCCGGCGCTCTGACCAGCTGAGCTACGCCGCCCTGGGCCCGCTCATCGTATCGGAGGCGTCCGCGCCGGCTCGTAGCCTTCCGGGGATGAGCGAGAGCGAACGCTGCTGGCGCTGTGCCGCCCACATGGAGTGGCGCCACGGGACGTGGCAGTGTCCGCGTTGCCGATTCAAGCTCGGCTGCTGCGAGGGCGAGCCGCAGACGGCGTGCGATGCGCCGGCCGTCCCGGTTGCGGCCGCGGCAGCTTCCGGTTCGGCGAATCGGGGTAAGCTCGTGGAGTGAAGGCGGACGTCGACGACGTCCATCTGACCGGTAGGGAGCGCGAGGTGCTCGTGCTTCTCGCGGAGGGCCGTCAGTTGGACGAGATCGCCCAGGGGCTCGGGATCGGTTCCGAAACCGTCCGGACGCATCTGCGCAAGGCCAGCGAGCGGCTCGGAGCGACGAACCGGACGCACGCGGTGGCAATCGCGATCCGCCACCACCTGATTTGATCCTGCGACGGGCGGCCGGGCTGGCGGCTCTGGCGCTCCTTCTCGGGGTCGGCGCGGCGGGTGCCGCCGGCGGCGGGCCGGCACCTTCGATCGCCGGTTGTCCCGTCTTCCCCGCCTCGAGCGTCTGGAACCAGCGCGTCGACGGGCTTCCCGTGGCGAAGGGCTCGGCGACGCTGATCCGCTCGATCGGCCTCGACTCGCCTGCGCATGCGGACTTCGGCTCGGGCCTCTACGACGGACAGCGGATCGGGATCCCGTACCTCGTGGTCTCCGGCGGGACGACGCCGAAGGCGCGGCCGCACTTCGACTACGCCGACGAGTCGGACGCGGGGCCTTACCCGATCCCGGCCTCGGTCCCGATCGAGGGCGACCCACATCCCGGCGACGGGGACAGGCATGCGCTGATCGTCGACCGCGACACCTGCACGCTGTATGAGCTCTATGCGTTGCGGCGCGTCGGCGGGGCCTGGGCGGCCGGGTCGGGCGCGATCTGGAACCTCCGGTCGAACAGGCTGCGCCCGCCCGGCTGGACGTCCGCGGACGCGGCCGGGCTGCCGATCCTGCCCGGGCTCGCGCGCTACGACGAAGTGGCCGCCGGGGCGATCGACCACGCACTCCGGTTCACCGCCCCGACCACGCGCCGGGCCTATATCTATCCGGCGCGGCATTTCGCGAGCGACTCGACCGACCGGTCACTCCCGCCGATGGGGCTCCGCGTCCGACTGAAGCCGAGCTTCGATACTCGCGGCTTCCCGCCACAGAGCCGCGTCATCCTCGAGGCCCTGAAGCGGTACGGGATGATCCTGGCCGACAACGGCTCGCCCTGGTACATCAGCGGCGCGCCCGACCCGCACTGGTCGAACGACGACCTGCACAGCCTGAGCCGCCTGACCGGGGCGGACTTCGAGGTCGTCGACACCTCGAAGCTCCGTCCCTGACCGTGCCGCGTCGAGATCCTTTCTCGACCCCCTGGAAACGCCGTGCCGGACGGAGCGAGTCAGGCGACGGGGACGGCTGCGGGGCGTTCGGCTCGCGCGGCGGGGAGGGTGACGACGAACGTGGCGCCGTTGCCGGGTGACGACTCGACTTCGACCGTTCCGTCCATCGCCTCGGTCAGCTGCTTGACGATCGCGAGGCCGAGGCCGCTCCCGACCGGGCGCTCGCGGCCGTACTTGTCGTAGAGGAAGAATCGGTCGAAGGCGTGCTCCAGGTCGGCCTGCTCCAAGCCGGGGCCCGTGTCCGACACGGCGAGGCGCCGAGGCTCCGCTCGTACCGTCACGACGCCCGAGCGTGGAGTCTCACGGAGCGCGTTCTCGACCAGGTTCGACGCGACCTGCAGCAGGCGGTCGTGGTCGCCCTCGACCCAGCTCTCGCCGCCCTCGGCCACGAGGGCGACGCCGAACTCGACGGCGCTCGCCTCGTGCCGCGCAACCGCCTCCCGGGCGACGTCGGCGAGATCGACGGCCTCGCGCGAGACCGAGAACTCGTGCCGGTTCATCCGGGCGAGATCGAGCAGGTCGCGGACCAGCCTCTCCAGCCGGCGCGACTCGAGCAGGATCGTCCGCGAGGCGTCGTCGGACGTGAACGCTCCTTCGCCGAGCCCCTCGGCATACCCGCGAATCGCCGTCAGCGGCGTCTTCAGCTCGTGGCTCACCGAGAGCAGGAAGTTGCGCTCGCTCTCCCGGGAGAGGGCGAGCTGCTCGGCCATCTCGTTGAACGCCTGGGCCAGCGACGCCAGCTCCCGCACGCCCTCCTCGGGCACCGGCGTCGGCGTCTTCCCGGCGGCCAGCGCGTGGCTGGCCTCGGCGACCCGGCGCACCGGCCGGACGATCGAGCGCGCGACCGCGAACGAGAGCAGCGCCGCAAGGATCGCGCCGGCAAGCGCAGCGAGCAGCAGATCTCCGAGGAACGGGCGCCACGCAGCCGACTTCACGCTCGTCGGGCGAAGCAGCATCAAGCCCCGGGCCGGGATCGTTCGGTACGAGTAGATGTAGCGCTTCCCGTCGTAGGTCGTGCTCCCGTTGCTCGGCCGATTCACGTCTGCGACGTAACGCGCAAAGCTCGAGCGGAGCGCGACGATCGTCCGGACCCCGCCGACCAGGTTGTTCGAGACGTTGTAGTTGACCGACTGGTGCCGTGCAGCCGCCGCACTGTCGGCCTGGCGTGAGAGCGCAGCGACCTGGGCATGGTCCACTTGCTGCCTCGTCAGCACCGCTCCGATTCCGATCGTCAGCGCCAGGGTCAGCCCGAGCGCCGCGAGCGTCGCCGCGAACAACCGGCCCCGCAGGGTCTTCACGTCGTGACCGCCTTGTAACCGCTGCCGCGAAGCGTGCGGATCAGCTCGGGGCGGCCGAGCTTCCGACGCAGCTGCGCGACATGGACATCGACGGTGCGGGTACCGCCCGGATAGGACACCCCCCACACCCGATCCAGGAGCACGTCGCGCGACAGCACCGCCCCGGGGTTCGCGAGGAAGTAGGCGAGCAGGTCGAACTCCTTCGCCGTCAGCTCGACCGGCCGGCCGGCGATCGTCACGTCGTGGGTCCCGCGGTTCAGCGACACGTCTCCGAGCTCGAGCAGGTCGTGATCCATCTGGGGCTCCGAACGGCGCAGGATCGCCTTCATCCTCGCCACGAGCTCTCGAGGCGAAAACGGCTTCGTCAGGTAGTCGTCGGCGCCGACCTCGAGCCCCACGATCCGGTCGGGCTCCTCGTCCCGTGCGGTCAGCATCAGGATCGGCACGCGCGAGCGGGCGCGCATCTCCTGGCAGACAGCGAAGCCGTCCATCCCCGGAAGCCCGATGTCGAGGATCACCATCCTGATCGGGTGGCGCTCCAGCTCGACGAGCGCCTCCTCCCCGGAGCGGACCCAGATCACGGTCCAGCCGTCACGCGCGAGATAGCCCTTCACGAGCGCGCCGACCGACGGCTCGTCCTCTACCAGCAGAACGTGGCCGGACATAGGCCCGAGTTTACGGAGCCTCGATCCAGGCCTTGGCGGCGAAATAGCCGCCGGCAACGCCGAGCGCGAGCGCGGCGAGCCTGCGAATCGCGACGCTCACCCGCCGCCGGTTCCCTGGCGGGACGCCTGCCGCGCCGCGCGGGCGGCCTGGCGTGCGAACGCTGCTGCAAGAGCCGGAGGGATCCGAACCCGGACGAAGGACGCCGCGCCGCCGTCGATCGACATCGTCGTCGCAAGCTCGAGCGGCCGGATGTCGGTCACCGAGGCCGCACGCCCCTTGATCGTGATCTTCGTGTTCGGCCCGACGGTGATCGTCATCAGCTGCGCATCGGCCTCCCGCAGCACGATCGAGCTCGCCGTCACCGACACCACACGGCCGCGGTCGTAGTCGAGCGTGTGCGGCTGGTGCCGGATCACGACGTTCACCTCTGCGTGCGACCAGCCCGGAGGCAGGCCCGCGATCGGATCGGCCTGGGCCGTCGCGGCGACGACGAGGGCGAGAACGACGGAGATGGCGATCGTGCGCACATGAAGATCATCGTCTCTCGCTGTCAGACCTGCATCGGTCCAACGTAATGCGGACGTAAAACGGCAACGTGTGCCGTAGAACCGCCGACTCGACGCCGCAGTGCGTTCCACGGTCAGCCGAGAGAGCTCCTCCGCTCAGAACTCGAGGCTGATGCGCACGGATGCCGCCCCAGGCGCTGCACCTGACCGTCTTGTCACCCTAACCCAGGCCACCGGCCTGCCCCTCGGGTGCCAGGCCGCTCAGGCTTGGCCTGGAACAGCCGGGCAGGGACAGCTGACACGCATCAGGCCTCTACCCGCTGTTGCTGACGAGCTTTAGCATCTTGAACATCGGCAGGTACATCGCGATCAGGATGATTCCGACCATCGCACCGACGGCGATCATCATCAGCGGTTCGATGATCGAGGTGAGCGCTCCGATCGAGGCATCGACCTCGTCCTCGTAGAAGTCGGCGATCTTGCCGAGCATCTTGTCGAGCTCTCCTGTCTCCTCACCGATGCGAACCATCTGGCTCACCATAGGAGGGAACACCGGGTTCTCGATCAGCGGCTGAGCGATCGAGGCTCCGTCGCGCACCCTCGTCCGCACGGTGTTGAGGGCTTCTTCGACGACGTAGTTGCCGCAGGCCTGCCCCGTGATCTCGAGCGCCCGGATGATGTCGACACCGGCGGCGACGAGCGTTGCGAGGGTCCGTGAGAACCGCGCCATCGTCACCTTCCTCACGGTGTCGCCGATCTTCATCGGCAGGTTGAGCCGCACGCGGTCCCAGACCTGGCGGCCCCGGGTCGTCTTCTTGCCGCGGAAAAAGGCAAAAACGAGCAAACCGATCACCGGGAAGACGATGAACCAGTAGTCACGCATGAAGGTGGAGACCGCCAGCACCCACTGGGTGAGCATCGGCAGCGATCCGTGGAGCTGGTTGAAGATCTTGATGAAGATCGGGACGATGAAGAGCAACATCGCCGACAGCACGAGAAAAGCGAAGACCATCACGACCGTCGGATAGACCATCGCGCTCTTCACCCGCCGCTTGATCTGCTGCTCCTTCTCGATCTGGAGCGCAACGCGGTCGAGCACGAGGTCGAGGATTCCTGCGGCCTCGCCGGCCTCGACCATCGCGACATAGAGGTTGCTGAAGACCTTCGGGTGGCGGCTCATCGCCTCGGAGAGGAGCAACCCCGCCTCGACATCCTCCCGCAACTGCCCGATCACCTGAGCGAGCACGTTGTCGCTCGTCTGCTGCTCGAGGATCACGAGCGAGGCGACGACGTTCATCCCCGCGTCGATCATCGTGGCGAACTGGCGGGAGAAGACCTGGAGGGACTTCGGGTTTACCGCCTTGAACACTCCGGCGGCGGCCGATCCGCCCGCGTCGTCGACCCGATCGATCTGCTGGGGGAGCAGACCCTTTGCCCGGAGCTGCTCGACCGCGGCCGCGAGGTCGGACGCCGCGATGGTGCCGTCGAGCTCCAAACCCTTCGCGTTGATCGCGGTGTAGGCAAACGCGGCCATAGGCCACCAATCGGCAGGGACGATCCACCCCTTGACCCTCGAATGAGAGATTCGCCCCAAGCGAGGGGTTGAGAAGATGCGCCCGGCTGCCGATTGCACCCTCATGCCGCATCCCGCGAAAGCCGAGGACGGCTTCGGCCTGATCGAGCTGATCGTCGCCATGGCCGTTCTCTCCATCGCCCTGCTCGCGCTCCTGGCGGGCTACGGCTCGGCGGTCGTCGGAATCCGGCAGTCTTCCGAAAAGACAGTTGCGTCATCCATCGCCGATGCCCAGCTCGAGCTGTACAGGGCGCTGCCGTTCGCCTCGGTCGGGCTCGACCGCACCGCGGTCGCGAATGCCGAGAGCACCGACACCGTGTACGAGAGCGACGACTCCGCCCTGGCCGATCCCTTGGCTCTCCTCCCGCCAGTCGATGTGACGATCGCGAACTGCGCCTCCACGCTGTCTGCTGCGGGCTGCTCGCCCATTCAGACCGTCACGGGCGCGGATCACCGAAGCTACCGACTCGAGACCTTCATCCAGGACTCCCAGGACGGGAACAGTTCCAGCACCACCTGGACAGAGCGGCTCGTCACGGTAATCGTCCGCGACCCGAATACCGCCGGCACGCCGATCGTCTTCGAAGCCTCGACCGGCTTCGACCGTGGGCCTTGACGCACGTTGTGGAGGATCTTCGGTCCTCTGCTCGCGTTCCTACCTCTGACGCTCGTTCGGCTCCTCACGGAACGACGGATCGGGCTAGATGCGGAGTGCTCGATCTCGCGTGCCAGGCTTCGTGACCTGATCGACGCGGGCACGCTCAAGCTCCTTGGAAACGGCCTGCTTGGAGTCGGGGGCTCATAGCTGGGACAACGCGTTATCCGAGGCGACCAGGAGATTGAACCAAGCGCACAAATCGCCTGTGAGATGTCGAGTCGCCGAATCAGGTGAGCGCCCGAGGCCCGACGCCGCGGATCAAGGTCAAACCTTGTGCGCCGCGACGAGGAGACCCGAACAAGTGCACAAGTCACCTGTGTGATGTCGGATCGCCGGACAGGCGAGCGCGCGGGACCCCAGGCCGCACGTCAAGATCAAGCCTTGATCGCGACCACGAGGAGGCTCGAACGAGCGTACGTTGCCCGGATGCCGGATCAGGTGAGCGCGCACGAACCCGAGCCGGCAGTTCAAGGTCAAGTCTTGTGGGACGCCGGCAGGCTCGAGAGCGTTCGCGGGCCTGTCCTACCTTCCGGGCGGCACACCACGCGACTCCCGAGCTAGGGTCGAGAAGGAACCGAGAACACGGCGGCCGAGGGCCAGAGACCGGCCTCGAAGGGGACAGAACGGCCCCCGGGGCGTTATCCCGACCAGTTGTACGGGGCGCCTGCGGGCTGCGGAATCGTGCCTGTCGTGCCCGGCAAATCCGCAGGAGCGTTTTTCAACGGGATCAGCTGCGTCGGATTGCCTGCGACCAAAGCGCTGGTGGTAATCACGGGGCCCGTGTCCTGGGCCTGGCCGCCAGAGTGGTAGTCGGTCGCGACCCACGCGTCGGCCTGGAGCGTGTTCTGGCCCTGGAGGTCGAAGCAGTAGGCATCGCCGTTCGCGACGCTCAGCTGGTCGCCGGCCGCATCCTTCCAGCAGTCGGCAAACAGGAACAACTGATTCGTGTTGTTATCCCACAGGTTCGTGCAGCTCGCGATCCCACAGAGGTTGAACTGTCCCGACATGTTGACGGCGCCGGTAAAAAAGAGCTGCCCGCGTCCGACGTAGGTTACGGTCGTGTTGCCCGCCAGAATCAGATTGCCGTCGAAGTAGAACTGCGGGTCGTTCGAGCCGACCTTGATGAACTGCAGCGTGTGGGTCGAGGCGGTCCACTTGATCTCGCCGCTTGTCCCCTTGCAGTCGTAGTTCGAGGCCGGGAAAAGGTTGATGTTGCCGTCACTGTCGTTCATCGTCGTGTCGTTGTCGAAGAAGTTCGCGGGTACACCCGAGCTGCCGGCACCGCACCCGTGGCCCGCGGCAGGGCCCGGGTTCGCCGTCGCATACTGAGTCGGGAAGTCGATAGCCGGCTTGGTCACGTTCGGAATCGAAGTACCGAGACTGGAGACATAGAACGGGTTGGTGTCGTGCGTGCAGCCAAATGCGGGAGAACAGGCGCCGACGACGTTCATCTTCGAGATTGGCTTTCCGGGACTTCCGATCGTCGCATTGCCGACCAGTGTCAGGGCGCCTCCAACCTCGAGATCGGACCCGGTGAAGGCGCCGTTTCCGTTGATGCAGAGGTCGTGATGTGTGTAGATCGGGATGTTGATCGAGCCGTTCCCGGCAAGCGTCATGCACGCCGGGACGCCATCCACAAAGAAGTAGTTCCAGGCAGTGGTGTCCTTTTGCACAACGGCTGAAGGCTGCGGTGCCTGGACCTGCACTGTCCGACTCACACCGTTGTAGGTGCCGATGCCATAGAGCGTCCAGGTGGTTCCACTGAGGCTGCCGCTGTACCGGATCGTTCCGCCGTTTTGAGGAAGCGGCCCCGTAGGTGGAACGTTGCTGGAGAGACCCGGTGCGGTCGCCGTATAGAGGCGGCCCTCGGCGTAGGCGATCCCCTCCTCGGCGAGGGCGAATGCCTTCGTCGACTCGGTCGCCTGAAGTGATGTTCGCTGATTCAGAGAAACGGAGAAGAGCACCGACGCCGTCAGCGCCGAGAGGACGGTCATCGTCACGATGGCGAGAACGAGCGCAACGCCCTGTTCCTCGGACAGGAGCCGATGCATGATTCCGCGCCGGGTCATCGTTAACCGGATCGGCCGTCGTGCGCGCAGTCTGGATAGCTCCTTCGAGCTATCCAGACTGCGTTGTTGTCGCCGCCGGCGTCGTGGCCGGGGCGGAAGCCGGAGCGGCCGTGGGCGACGTCAGCTGCTCGGCTGGAGCCCGTGTCAGAGACTTGAACATGATCACGAAGCGGACGCCGTTTGTCTGGTCGAGCAGCGTGAGCTCGTGACCCACGGCCACCGTGATGAACGGCTGCCCGTTGCTGAACGACCCTCCGACCACCCCGACCCGGGCCTTCGCGCCCGCGAACGAGGTGAGCTTGAAGAGCGGCGATTTGGCAGGGAAGGCTCCGCCGGCGCCGATCAACTCCTTGTGGCCGTTGATCATGATCACGGCTGCCCGCACCCCTGTGAGGGGGGGCGTCGTGAACGCGACCGGCGGCCCGGCAACCGTCGTCACCGGAGCCGCGGGCGTGGCAGCGCTCGCAGTCGGGGTCGTAGCCGTCGTCGTGGTCGTAGCCGTCGTCGTGGCGGCAAGCGTCGTCTGGGTGGGCGTGGAGCTCGTCGTGGTCGCGTGCGAGCCCGAGCTCGAAGAGGCCGTCGTTGTCGTCGAGCCCGAAGCGCCCGTCGCTCCTGTCGTCCCCGTCGGGATCGGGGAATGGAACGGGTCCTGCGGCTTGAGCAGCGAGAAGCTCGTCAATTGGCCCGGGCTCGCGGCCGCGACAACGGTCCCGGTCGCGCCGACCGCAACCGTGGCGGGGATGTCGGATCCGGACGCCTGAGTGGTGGTTTCGGCGGGTGAGCTCTTGTTCGAGCCCTGAATGGAGCTCAGCAGCTTTGGCCCCTGGAGCACAGCGACGAGCAGGAAGACGCCTCCGAGCACGATCGCGGCGATCTTGGAGCGCCGCTCGCGAATCTGCGCCGGGGTCGGGCGGCGGGGCGCCATCAGGTACCACTTCCCGCGCTAGTCGTCGAGGTCGGTGCGGACAGACCGGCGGTGCCCGTCAGCGGGGCTGCTCCGCCGTAGACGAAGGCATCGAGCGCAAGGGTCGCCGAGAGCGTGTCGATGACCGGCTTGGACTTGGCCTGAGGCTTCCCCTGGGTCGTTCCCGACCCGCCTCCCTGGGTTGTCACGGTTGGCGCCGGTGCCGGAGCCAAGGCGATGCTGTTCGCATCGAAGAGCCGTCCTTGAACGTCGAGCCGGTTGCCGGCGCCGAAGCGGACGTCGGTTCTCAACCGCCGCATGAACCGCGAGATGTCCTGGTACCTGCCTGCGACCACGATCGAGACCGGGAGCGCGTAGTAGCCGAACGCCAGGGAGACCTCGGACGAAGGACGAACCGAGCTCAGCTTGACCGAGCTCGCGCTCGCGACCTGGCGGAGGTCGAGGATGAGCCCCGTCATGTCGGGGGCGTCCGGCATCGCCTTCGCGAGCCTGAAGAGGTCGGTTGCGCGGAACGGAATCGGCTTGGCGCTCGCTCCCTCTGCGACCGTCACCGCGGTCTGATCATCGGCGATCTTGGTCACGACCGCGGCGGCCTTCGCTCGCTGGGGTGAGACGACCTCGAGATAGCCGATCGCAAGCACGAGAACGCCGGCACCAATGAGAGCGCAGATCGCGATCAACTGCGAGTTCGCTTGCTTCTTGTTCTTCTTCACAGTCCTGCTCCCTTCGGAATCGCCTGGATGCTCGCCGAGACGCTGAACTGCACGACCGGCGTCCCGTTCGCCATAGTCGCCTGGGCCGTGCTCGCGAGCGTGACGTTGCCGAGCATCGGAAGCAGCCGTAGGCGAGCAAGCAGCTGGGCAACAGACTCCTGCGAGTGCGCGTAGCCGGTGATCGTGAACGCGGTCGGGTTCGGCGGAGGTGCAGCCGGCGTTGGTGTCGTAGCGGTTGTCGTGGTCGTGGTCGTGGTCGTCGTCGTCGAAGTCGTGGTCGTCGGCGCCAATGCCGGCGCGACATCGGCGGGAGTGGGCGACTGAGCGTTCAGAAGCGTCAGCCAGATGCCGTTCGGGAGCACGCGTTCGAGATCATTGAGCGTGACATCCCACGAGGTCTGCTTGGTCAGCGCGTCCTGGAGGGCCTGCTGGCGGCTGACCTGTAGGCCGAAAAGGGTCGACTCGGCCTGATTGTTCGCATTGTGGGCCGTCAAAGCGGCGAGTCGGTCGTCCACGGCGCTGAGCTCCGAGCGCTTGTTGACAAGCGACGAATGCTCGATCGAGTAGCCGAGGTAGACGAGGCCTATGGCCACGACCGGCGCCAGGGCGGCCACGAGGATCCAGGGGCTCGGGAGGCTTCGGCGAGTACGCCCTGTGTCCTTGGGGAGAAGGTTGACGGCGCGCATCAGTCCTCCATCCCGAGCCCGACCGCTACCGCGAGAGAGCCTGGTTCGGTCGGCCGTTGAACCTTCCGTGAGAGAACGACGCGCCCGAACGGATCGCCGACCTGGACCGGGACGCCGATGAGGCGCTCGATCTCGGAAGCAAATCCGGTGAGCTGTGCTCCTCCGCCTGTGATGACGAGCTCGCCGATGTCCAGAGAGCCCGGGCGTGACTGGTAATACTGAAGCGAGGAGACGAGCTCTCGGGACAGCGTCTGCAGCTCGGTCAGGATTGCCGTTCGGGCCGCTTGGGTCTGCTCGTGCGAGAGACCGTCGACGTCGCTCTCGTCTTCGAGAGAGATTGCGAGCTTGATCGGCTCGGCCTGCGAGGGGGTGAGGTCGAGCGTCCTGGCGATCGCGACATCGAGCGACCCACCGCCCCACTCGAGCACCCTCGTGAAGTCGCAGACCTTGCCGTCGGACACCGCGAAGATGGTTCGCTCGTGGCCGACTGCGACAGCCACTGTTGCCTGAGTCGCATCCGTGTCCTCAGGCGTCCGAGTACCGAGGGCGCGCAACAGGGCAAAGGCCTCGAAATCGATTCCGTCGAGCTTCAGGCCGGCACGCCGGCACGCTTCGACGTGCCGGTCCACGAGCTCGCGGTGGGCGAACACGAGCAGCACGCGGGTGGTGGGCTCGAGCCCCTGGCCCTCGCCTTTCCCGAGAATGACGTGGTCGAGAATGGCGTCTGTCACCGGGATCGGCAGGGTCTCCTGTGCGTGGAAGCGGATCGAGTTCTCGAAGAGCCGCGGGTCGTCGATGGCCGGGACGTCGAGCACGCGAACACCGATCCGGTTGCTGGCGATGCCGAGCCGGATTCCGCGGCGAGGAAGCTTGTGCTCGGAGAAGAACGCCTTCAGCGCGCGGGTCAGACCATCCTGGTCGCGAACCTCGCCGCCCGAGACGATTCCGCGTGCGAGCGGCGCACGGGCGATCTGGACGACCTCGGCCGTCCCGTTGTTGTGCACGCGCGCCGCGCTGAGCTGCGAGGAACCGACTCTGAGCCCGACGATCTTCTTGATCGGCTGCCCGTCGTGGTCATTGGCTGACGGAGCTTCCGGCGTCTTCTTGGACTTCTTGCGGCGCTTGCCGGAGACGCGCCCCTTGCTCTTGGTCGTGCTCGGCGGCTCTGCGAGCTCGGCCACCGCGGCGACGACCGGAACGACGACGGCCGCGGGCTCGAACGGAGCATCCGCCTCCTCATCGCCATCGTCCTGCTCCGCCGCCGGCGGCTCGGATGAGTGATCGTGCGGCTCTGGCTCCGAGCCCGCTTCGAACGCGGCCGGAACGATGGACTCTTCGGAGCCGATCTCAGCCGGCTCGACAGGCTCGCCGCTCTCACCCGCGGCGACCTGCGCCCAGTATGCGAGCGTGGCCGCCGAGGCACCGAACGGCTCGTCCGGGTTTCCGGCCGGAAGTACGGGCTCCTCGGAGGAGGAGCTCGAAACATTCTCACCCTCGAACGAGTGATCCTGGCCGTCGTGATGGGAGAAGGAGCTGAATGCGGCCGGCTCCGCCACCTCTTCAGAGGCCACGGGCGACGCCTCGCTCTCCGTGCTTTCGCCGGCAGCAACGTTCGCCCAGTAGGCGAGCGTGGCCGCAGAGGTACCAAAAGGCGCGTCGAAGCCCTCGAGCGGAATCTCAGGCTCGTCAAGCGAATGACCACCTTCTGCAGGCAGCGACGGCGTCTCGGTCGCGGGCATCTCGAACGACCCGGAATCCGCAGCGACCTCGTGACGGAACGACGCGAGATCGACGATCCCGTCATGGGAGGGCCCGCTCCCGCCCTCGAACGAGGGATCCTGCGGCTTGGGGTGCGAGGACGGAGCGAACTCGAACAAGGGATCGTGTGGCTCGGGGTCGGAGAACCACGGGAACTCGAACCGATCTGCCGACTCCTGAGAGGCGGCCGACGGCTCGTCGACCGACTCGTCGACCTGCTCGACGGCTCCGGTTTCGTGCCCGATTCGATCGACGGGTGCGATCTCGTGTTCGACCTGGTCAAAGTCGTTCGTGAACGACGACTCGAACGAGGGATCTTCGACGTCTTTCAGGTCATCACGCTCCACGCCGGTAGCGGATGTCTTCGGGCTCCAATCGGCCGGCTGCATTGCTTCGAGCCGCTCTGACCAATCTTCGGGCTCGGACTCATCCGCGGCCCAGCCGTACTCGGACGGCTCCGCCGAGGGAAGCTGTCCGGGCAAGACCGCCTCGTCATCCTGAGGATCGAGCGTGCGGTCTCGCCAGACGGGATGTTCAGGCTGCGGGTCGTGCTCCTCACGGGCCGCATCCGCGATTGCATCGCCGCCAACGAACGCAGGCGGGACTGCCGTGTCCGGACCCGCCGAGCGGTCCTCTTCGGGCGCAGACCACGCGGGATTGCGCCAGACCTCGGGCTCGGCCGGGACTTGAGCCGTGGAAACCTCGGGCTCGACCGCCTCGACCGCCTCGACCGCGTACGAGGGTGTGGGCTCCTGGCCGAATCCGGCGGAGATGCCCGGATACGGCGGCACCGAGCGCATCCACGTGGTTCCTCCGGACTCCGGCTCGTCATCACCGTCGGGCTCCGCGCGCTCCGCGATCGGCGCTCGCTCGAGCTCGGCCCCGGAGACCGGCAACTCCGCCGGAGGGTCATCCCAAGCGGGAGCAGCCTCGAAGAACGGGGCGGCCGCGGGCAGCTCCGGAGTCAGATCTACGTGAGTCGGCTCGACCGAAACGTCGGCCGCGGCGGCCAACTCCTCCACCGGTAGGGCGGTTGTCTGCGCCTCGGACGCCTTCAGCTCGGGGACATTGGGAAGCACTGTCGGCTGCGCGGAGACCTGGGCACTCTCGACGCTCACCGGAGAGCCATCACCCGCTCCGGCCTCCTGCTTCCAGATCGAAGCGCTCGGTGCCGACCCCCCTTGCGGCGGCAGCGTGAGGTAGCCACGGCGCTTGCGAAGTCGTAGCTCTTTCTTCCAGATGGATTTGCTGTCGAACATGTTCAGCCTCCTGCCACCCTGAGCCCGCCGGGATGAGACCCGGCGGCCGGGCCGCTGTCGAATCGGGGGACGACACTGACTCCGGCCCGCTGCAGCAAGCCGATGAGCTCCTCGCGCCGGCTCGAGCGCGTAATCGCCTCGTCGACACTCACGACGCGGCGGACGACGAGGTCGGCGAGTGACTGCTCGAGCGTCTGCATGCCTCCTCGAGAGCCTGTCTGCATATACGAGTAGATCTGCTCGACCTTTGCCTGGCGGATCAGGTTGCGGATCGCGTCGTCAGGGACGAGGATCTCGAGGGCCGCGACGCGGCTCTGCCCGTCGGCCGTGGGCAGGAGCGCCTGCGTCACGACGCCCTGCAACGCGCCGGCGATCTGTGCGCGGATCTGATCCTGCTGGCCAGGAGGGAAGACGTCGATGATCCGGTCGATCGTGCTCGACGCGCTCTGGGTGTGGAGCGTTCCGAACACCAGGTGACCCGTCTCGGCCGCGGTCAGCGCGGTCGCGATCGTCTCGAGGTCGCGCATCTCGCCGACGAGGATCACGTCGGGGTCCTGTCTGAGGGCGCCCCGAAGCGCCGCGGCGAACCCACTCGCGTCGGTCCCGATCTCGCGCTGGTTCACGATGCAGCGCTTGTGCCGGTGCATGAACTCGATCGGGTCCTCGATCGTGATGATGTGATCGGTGCGCGTGCGGTTGATCTCGTCGATCAGCGCAGCGAGGGTCGTCGACTTACCGGAGCCGGTCGGTCCGGTGACGACGACGAGGCCGCGGGGAAGCGTCGTCAGGTCGGCAAGCGAAAGGGGGAGTCCGAGCTCCTCGAGCGTCTTCAGCTCGTGCGGCACGACGCGGAAGGCCGCGGCGAGCTGCTCGCGATCCATGAAGACGTTGAGCCTGAAGCGTGCGACCCCCGGGACGGAGTAGGTCAGGTCGATCTGGCGGTCGAGCTCGAATCGCTTCTGCTGCTCGGTCGTGAGAATCCCGTAGAGCAGCGCGCGGAGCGAGTCGGCGTCGAGCTTCGGCGTGTCGGGCAGAAGCTCGATCGCGCCCCGCACACGAATCGCCGGCTGGGAGCCGAACGCGAGGTGGAGGTCGGACGCACGCAGTTCGACGGCCTGCTCGAGCCACGTGTCGATCGAGTAAATCGTCTCGCTCACGAACATGGCTATCGGCAGCGGTGCGCTCGAACTTTACTCACCTTTACCAAGTGAGTGAACATCCCCCGCCGAGAATGGAAGATCCCTCAAAGGGGGCTACTGCGTTCCTCGTCCGCCGTCCGATACAGCCCCCCGGGTCACCCCGACCCGATTCCACCCAACGAGATACGACGAGGAGAAACAATCGTGATTCAGAAGATCAAGACCCGCATGGCGAGTGAGGAGGGCTTTACGCTCATCGAGCTCCTCGTCGTCATCATCATTCTCGGCATCCTGGTTGCGATCGCCGTTCCCGCCTACCTGAGCTTCGCCGGCAAGGCGAAGGTCGCGGCCGCGGAGTCGAACGTGCGGTCAGCTATTCCTGCGGCTGAGAGCTACTACGAATCGACACAACTACACCTACACGGGTATGACCGGCGCCCTTCTGAGGACGCAGGCCCCGGGTGTGTCCCCCAACGTGAAGGCCGCCGCGTTTCAGACGGTCACGGCCGGCGACTCGTACTGCATCCAGGACTCCGAGGATGGCGACGTCACCTTCTACCACTACGACGGCGGAGCCACGACCGCGACAGATGCTGCGACGATCACTCCTGGCGCCTGCACGCTCGCAACGGCGACCTAGACAACAGCATGACGCGGAAGGAGGGGCGTGGGCAACCACGCCCCTCCTTCACTTCCAGGGTCGCCTCGGCCCGAATCCACCAGTGAGAACGACGAGGAGAGATCAACCACCATGCTTCGGACGCTCAAAACCCGTACAGCAAGCGACGAGGGCTTCACGCTCATCGAGCTGCTCGTCGTGATCATCATCCTCGGCATCCTGGTTGCGATTGCCGTCCCCGAATACCTGAACTTTGCGAGCAAAGCGAAGTCCGCGGCGGGTGCAGCGAACGTCCGCTCGGCGATTTCGGCCGCGGAGGCCTATTACGATGATTCCGCCACGCCGATCGCCGGCGCCACCCATTTGGTCGACTCCTACGACCACCTGAGCCTTGCGGCGCTAAAGGCCGAGGCCCCCGGCGTCAGCCCCCACGTCAAGGCCGGTCCGGGCACCACGAACCAGAGCTATTGCATTCAGGACACCGAGCCCGGTGGACTTACCTACAACTACCAGGGCGGGGTGACCGGCTCTGCGACGATCGCGACCGGCGCCTGTCCGGCCGGCTACACCATCAGCTGAGCAGACGCACTGCCGAAACAGGGGAAGAGGTGCGCGCAACCGCCCGTCCCTCTTTCGCCGTAAAGCCGCCGTCACTTCGTGCCGATAGGAGCAACATGACCATCGAGATTTCGACTCCGATCAAGATCCTGATGCTGGCGCTGCTCGCGCTCGTCGTCGGAGCCGCCGGCCTGTTCATCCTCGAGCGCAGCCGTTCGACCGCAACCGGGAACGCTCCGCTCTCCCGCTCGACCGCCACGCACTCGGCAACACACACGGCCGTGCATCACCCGGTCGCACCGAAGCACGTCGCGCCTGTGGTGCACTTCGCTCCTTTCCTGCCCCAACCGCTCCAGCACGCGCTCACCTACAGTCGCCTCGTGGTCGCAGTGGTCTACGCGCCGGGGAATCCGATCGATGCCCAGGTGCTTGCGCAGGCCCGTAAGGGAGCCCGCAGCGTGCACGCGAAGGTCGTCGCTCTCAACGTCCGAAACGAGCAGGTCGCCGCCTCGACCGCCGCCTGGATGAAGAATCCCGTCGAGCCGGCAGTGCTCGTCGTCAGCCGGCCCGGGAACATCGCAGTGGAGCTCGACGGCTATGCCGACAGCATGACAGTGGCCCAGGCCGTCGTCGACGCGCGGCGATGAACGTGGGCGAGCTCGTTCGCGAAGCAACCCAGCAAGGACGCCGAGTCGCCCTCCTCCGCTGCTTCGACTCGGACGGCCTTTCGGTCGTCGAGGTCGAGATCCTCCCGGTGGGCGAGATGAACACCGTCCGTCGCGGGCCCTACCGGTTCCCGAACGCGCCCGAAGCGTTTCGCTTCGTCCAGGAGACGCTGCTCGCGCTCCAGTACCTCGGCTGCGACGTCGCCTAGTTCGGCGTCGCTTACATCTTGACCCAATAAGACAGTCGCGGGAGGCCCGCACCAAGGGCCGCTTCGCGGCCATCATCTGGTCTCGGTGACGGCGACGGCTGCCCGCGTATCCCGCATCCGCCGAGCCTCAGGGCGTCTCGCGCCGGGAGCAACCTCATAGCCCGACCTGACGGCTCCGCGTACGCGAGTTCTGCTGTTGAAAGACGGCGTGCGCACAACCGAGCCAGCCCGCGCAAATACACGCCTTAGAAGCTCTCACACACTGACGCTTCGTCGATCGGACGCGCTGGACGATGCAAGGCAGGGACGCGGGAGCGGGAATAGCTTGCCTATTTTCGCGACCGAGGACGCAGCCTCGCATCGTCCAGCGTGGTCGAGCGACTCAAGGCTTCATCGTGTGGGAGCTTCTCTTAGCCCGGATCCACCGAGAGGCGTGATCACGGCGCGCGGAGATCGGTGGAACCGGGCCTAGACGGCAGAGCGGGCTCCGGCCGGCAGCGGCCGCTTCACTGCGACACACCACGAGAGACAGACGGCGCGCTAGACGAATGCGACGACGCGCGTGAGCTCTTCGACCGAGGTAAGACCTGAGACCACCTTCGCGAGCCCGTCCTCCCAGAGGGTCTCCATTCCACCGCGCATCGATGCGCGCTCGACCTCGTCCCGACTCGCCCTCGCGACCGCGAGGTTCTCGATCTCCTCGGACATCGTCATCAGCTGGAAGACGCCGACGCGGCCGCGGTACCCAGTCTGGTTGCAGCGAGCGCACCCCACCTTGCGGTAGAAGGTGGCGCCGTTCTGGATAGTCGGGTCGTCCGGCGCGAGTCGCGCCTTGATGAGCTCGTCGACGCTCGGCGAGTAGACCTGGGCGCAGTGGCCGCACAGCTTGCGTACGAGCCGCTGGGCCAGGACCGCCGAAATCGCCGAGCCGGTGAGAAAAGGATCGACGCCCATCTCGTTCAGGCGCGTGATCGCGCTCGGAGCGTCGTTCGTATGGAGGGTCGAGAGCACGAGGTGGCCGGTGAGGGCAGCCTCGATCGAGATCTTGGCCGTCTCGCCGTCCCGGATCTCGCCGACCATGACAACGTCGGGATCGGCGCGCAGGATCGACCGGAGCGACGAGGCAAAGGTCAGGCCGGCGCGATGATTGATCTGGATCTGGTTCACGCCGACGAGCCGGTACTCGACAGGGTCCTCGACGGTGATGATGTTGATCTCCGGCCGGTTGATCTCGGCGAGTGCCGCATACAGCGTGGTCGATTTGCCGGAACCGGTCGGCCCTGTGACGAGGAGCGCGCCGGTAGGACGAACGATGATTGCGCGCACCTGCTTGCGCATCTCCTCCGACATCCCGAGCTCCTCGAGCGTCGGCGCCTTCTTCGATTTGTCGAGGAGGCGCATCACGACAGACTCGCCCTCCACGGTCGGGAGGGTTGCGACGCGGATGTCGAGCAGCCGGCCTGCAGCCGCCGCACTGAGCGAGATTCGGCCATCCTGCGGCTTGCGGCGCTCGGCGATATCGAGCTTTGCGAGCACCTTCAGCCGCGAGGTGACACCGGCGGCCAGCCGCTTGGGGATCCGCTGCATCTCGTGGAGGACGCCGTCGATCCGGAAACGGACGAGGAGGCAATCGTCCTGCGGCTCGACGTGAACGTCGCTCGCGGCTTCCTCAGCCGCCTGGAAGATGATCGAGTTGACGAGTCGGACAAGAGGCGCGTCCGAGATCCCGTCGTCCATCTCGAGGTCGTCTTGCTCGTCCTCTTCGATGAGCTCCATCTCGGCCATGTCCATGCTCGTTCGGGCGCCGAGTGCCTCACTGGCGCGACCGAACCGCTTGACCTCGGCGAGAATGTCTTCCTTCGGCGCCACCGCGAGCTCGACCACGAGCGCAGTCGCGAGGCGCAGCTCGTCGATCGCAGCGATGTTTGCGGGATCTGCGATCGCCACCTTGAGAACGCCGTTCGAGATCCTGTACGGGATCGCGAACGTGCGCTCGAGAACCGTCGTGGAGATCTGCTCCACCGCCTCGATCGAGGGCTGCTCGGTTGAGATGTCGACGTAGGGAAGGTGGAAGCGCTGAGCGGTGGCTCGCGCGACCCCTTCGCCCGAGGCGATGCCTTCGTCGATGAGCGCCTGGGCAAACGAGCCCCGGAGGCCGATCCGCGAGCGAGCAGCTGCCAGCTGCTCGACCGAGAGGAGACCGGTCGCTTCGAGGATCTCGGCGACCAGCTCGCCGGGAGGGGTTGCTTCGCCGTGGGCTCCGAGGTTCTGAGCCGTGACGTTGGCCTGAAGTGTCTCGACGCTTGGCGGCTCGGCGAGGCGGATCAGGGGCCGCGCGTCGTCCATCTGACTCTCTGGAGGTATCGGCAGCGAGGGCGGAAGCCTTGAGGAGGGCGAATCTCCCTGGGCGATGATCGCATCGGGCTCGATCATCGCATGAGCCCGAGGTACAGATGCATCAGCGACCCACCGGCGAACAGCGCCAGGATCGCGCCGAGGGCGAGGAACGGCGCGAACGGGATCGCGAGCTTCCGAGCGGCTGCACCATGGCGCGCCAGGAGCACGACGGAGGGGACGAGGGCGAAGATCATGCCCGCCATCAGCGCCACCGGCACCGACCAGCCGACGCCCACGCCGATGAGCAGCGCGAGCTTGACGTCCCCCATGCCCATTCCCTTCGGGTAGGCGAGCGCCGCCACGAACAGGAAGAGTGCCGCCCCCAACCCTGCAGCGGGCCACTCGAGGCTCGGCTCGCGGATGAGCTGGAGAGCGAGCACGATCGCGGCCGCCGGCAGCACGATCCTATTCGGGACGATCCGCCGTTCGATGTCGACGGCGGAGATGGTCACGAGGGCAGCGCAGAAGATCGCACCGGTGAGCGCCTCGAGCGAGACGCCGAATGCGAAAAAGCACGCTGTGGCGAGAGCGGCGGTCGTGAACTCGACGGCGGGGTAGCGCCAGCTGATCGAGACCAGGCAACTCCGGCAGCGACCGCGAAGAAGCGCGTAGGAGAGAAGGGGGATGTTGTCCCGGGGAGCGATCGGATGGGCGCAGTGGGGGCAGCGAGACCGCGGCCTCGAAATCGACTGTCCCAGCGGGAGTCGAGATGCGATCACGTTCAGGAAGCTTCCGATCGCAAGGGCCGGAGCGAATATGGCAGTGGCGAACGCGGTGTTCATCTGGAGACCATCGGCAGGTTGAGAAACGTGCTTGAGTCGCGAGCCCCGTACCGGCGTCAGGTGCGAGGCGCGTTGCGAAGCGTGATGGTGTCGGTGACAGCCGCGCTGTCGTTTGCCTGCCCCGACGGATTTGCAACCAGGCTGACTACAAGCTGCGGCAGGTCACCGGTCACGATGTTGAGCGCGAACGGCGTCGCCGACGTGAGATAGCGAACGAACGTCGTGCCAGTACCCGAGCAGCTTGCCGTCCCGAACCGTTCGAGGACTCCTGAAACCACACACCATGTTGCGATGCCTGAAGCGTGGGAGCACTGGCTCGGAAGCGTGAACGAGACACCGCCACCAGAGCTGACGATCGTCGCCGATGAGGCACAACGTCCTTCGAATTCGATGCGGTCGAGGGCGAGCCGAATGCTCTGCTGAGCGTTGATCTCGCTGTCGAGGACCGTCTGCGTCCGCGCACCGGAGACAAAGATGTTGGCGAGCCCGGCCATGATGAACCCCAGGCACGCCACCACGACCAGCAACTCGACCAGCGTGAAGCCGTCTTCCTGGGCTGCGCGCCGGCGGACCGTCGCGGTGCTCATCGGGCCGTGGGCCGCGCGAGCCTGAGGGCATGCTCCGAGGCAACCGACTCGGGCTCGTCGGGTTTCTGCTCCGCGGCCTCCGCTGCAGCCCGGTGCTTCCGCACACGCTCGAGCGCAACGATGAAATCGTGGCGGTTGCTTGCCGCATCGGCAGCGACGTCCCGTTCGAGATCGCCGCTCATCACCCGCGAGATCAGTGCCTGCTCGAAGGTCTGCATGCCGAAGTACTCGCCCTCGGCAATCGCGTCGGTGATCTCCTCGGGATGACCCTCGCGGATGAGCTCGGCGATCCTCGCGTTCACGACCATCACCTCGACGGCGGCAACGCGCCCGCCGTCTGCTCTCGGCAGGAGGCGTTGCGAGATCACGCCGCGCAGGACGCCTGCCATGATCGAGCGGATCGCCTGCTGGCGTTCGATCGGAAAGAACTCGATCATCCTCCCCACGGTCTCGGCCGCATCGATCGTGTGGAGCGTGGAGAAGACCAGATGGCCGGACTCGGCCGCCTGGAGGGCGGTCTGTGCCGTCTCGGCGTCCCGAAGCTCGCCGATCATGATCGTGTCCGGATCCTGACGGAGCGCGCGGCGCAGGGCCTCGCCGAAGCTCGCAGTGTCGATTCCAACCTCGCGCTGGCTGACGATCGAAGACTGGTCCTCGTGGATGATCTCGATCGGGTCCTCGATCGTGACGATGTGCGAGGCGCGGTTGCGATTGATGTGATCGATCATCGCCGCGAGCGTGGTCGTCTTTCCCGACCCCGTGGCGCCCGTGACGAGGATCAGGCCGCGGTGCTCGTGGCTGAGCGTCTCGACCGCCGGCGGCAGTCCGAGCTCCCCGAATCCGGGAACATCCTTCGGGATCACCCTCAACGCCATCGAGGTCGCGCCGCGCTGGCGAAAGACGTTGACCCTGAATCGAGGGAGCCCGTGAGGCGTGTAAGCGACGTCGAGCTCTCCGGTCGTGTCGAACAACTGGCGGCGCTGCGGGGCGCTTGCGATGACGATCTCGAGACAGTCGTCGAGATCCTCCTCGGTCAGGGCGGGGCCTGCGAGCGCCGAGACCACGCCGTCCTGACGCATCAGGGGCGGACGCCCGATCTTCAGGTGCACATCGGACGCGCGGAGGCGAACAGCCTCGCTGAGGACTCCGTTCAGCTGCATACCAACCTCTAGTCGGCAGGTTGGACGTCGAGCTTGATCCCTGGATTCGGCTTTGCCGGAGCTCGAGGGAATTCAGAGCCGAAGCGGCTCTAACAGGCTCAGCGGCCGAGGATCGCGAGCGCCCTGAGCGGCACCCGTGCGAGGCCGCGTTGCTGGCCGGGATCGGGGAGCTCGCCGTCGAGCATCCCACGGATGCTCACCCAGAGGAGGTGCGAGCGGGCGATCTGCCACGAGGCCCGCGGCCAGCGGTCGAGCGCGTTCTTGAGCGTCCACGAGGCGCGGTGGAGCGGTGCGAGCTCGCCGTCGACGGCGGCACCGTAGGGCTCGAGCGTCGAGGTGCGCCCGGCGAGGAGATCGCCGATCGCCGCCGCCGCGAGACGCGACGAGACGAAGCACTCGAACATCCCGTCGCCCGAGACCGGATCGACCAGGCCGGCCGCATCGCCGACGACGAGTGCCCGCTCCGTCGCGAGCGTGCTCCCCGGCTTGCGCAGCGGGAGCCGGTGACCACGAAGGCTTTCGAGGTCGTCCGGGTCGAGCCCGTGCGCCTCGCAGCAACGGGCGAGGTGCTCCCGGAGCTTCGGCCCCTCGCTCTCCCACCCACCGACGCCGACGTTCGCGTGATCGCCCTTCGGAAACACCCAGGCGTATCCCCCCGGGATGTCGGCGAGCTCGAGCACGATCCGCCGCGCATACCGCTCGCGCGACACCGTGGGGTACGGGACATTTCCCTCGTAGGCAACGCCGTACCTGACGCCCTGGCCGAGCCCGACGACCTTCCGGGTGATCCCGTTTGCCCCGTCGGCTCCGACGAGCGCATCGGCGGTGACGCGTTCTCCCGACCCGAGCACGACGGTGTTGCCCGGCTCGATCGCGACCTTCACGCCCTCACGCACCTCCACCCCGCGCTGGCGCGCGGCATCGAGCAGGAACGCGTCGAGGCGCTTGCGCTGCGTCATCCACACGATCGGCTCCTTCGCGGTCCGAATCACTGCGGGCCCGTAGCGGAACCGAAGCTCGATCTGGTCGACGTACTCCTCCACGACCGGCGAGGGATCGACCGGACACTGACGCACCGCCCGGAGCGTCATTCCGCCGCCACAAGGCTTGTCCCGAGGGAACTTGGCCTTGTCGACAAGGAGCACGTTTGCCCCCTGCTCGGCGAGCCGGTAGGCGGTCGTCGACCCCGACGGGCCGCCGCCGATCACGATGGCGTCGTAGCGCTTCACACCCAGGAGGCTACAATGCCGCGCACCCTGGAGGTGTGCCCGAGCGGCCAAAGGGAACGGGCTGTAAACCCGTCGGCTCAGCCTACGGAGGTTCGAATCCTCCCGCCTCCATACAGTTTTTCCCGCGCATGGAAATCCTAGAATTTCCGCGCTCGTCCTTTGAGTACTCGCTCTGGGTGGGCACGGGCCGAGCCCGTGCCCACTTCGTGACGGCTCTGCGTCGCGACCCGCTTGGAAAGACAGCCGCTAGTTCCTCGGCTGTTTGGCAGCGGTCTCGGCGATCTGCTTGATCCGCAGGAGGCGCCGGTCCCAGAGTGCGGCGAGCTCGCCGAGTGACCTCGCCGCCTGGTCGAGCCGCTCGACGTTCAGGCGGTAGCGCAGCTCGCGTCCGCTCTTCTCGCTGTCGACGAGGCCGACGCGGGTGAAGACGAGAAGATGCTTGCTGACGGCCTGGCGGCTGATCGGCAGGCTCTCGGCGAGGACAGTCGCGGTCGACTCGCCGCGCTCGAGCAGCAGGTCGAGGAGCTGGCGACGCGTCGGCTCGGTCACCGCCGCGACGAGAGCCTCGGTTTCGACGGCGGCTGCGGGCATCAGCCGCCGGCGCCGGCCCGCTGCTTCGGGGCGTAGTCGCGGAGGCGCTCGATGATCGTCAGCCAGCCCCTCGAGTGCTCGTCGAAATAGGTCTGCTTGGCCTCGTCGGGGCGCGTGAGCCTGTCGATGCCGCTCTCCACAAGACGCAGGCGGGTCGAGCCGCCCCGTTCTTCGAGGTCGAACTCGACGAGCGGCGCGTTCGCCTCGGTCGGCTCCTCGCCGTCGGGGTAGTTCCAGCGGAACGAGAAGAAGCGGGGCGGATCCATCCGTTCGACCCGCAGGTTGACGACCATCCTGGAGCTCGTCGTCTCGCGGTCCCATCCGAAGCGTCCCTCGGCGCCCGGCCGGACGTCAAGCTCGGCCGAGTCGGTGAACCAGCCGGTGATGTGCTCGGGCTCGGTGATCACCGACCAGACGACCTCGATCGGGGCGTCGATCTCGATCTCACGCTCTATCCGGTCGGCGGTCATGTCGCTCCTGGCGTTCGATTTGCAACTTGTGGTTGCGCATGATATCACTCCGATCCGAAACCAATGGTTGCGCATTCACATCCCGGCGACACAACGAAGCTTCGGCCTGTCCCGCCGACGGCAACGCTCGGCCTGGCCGCGGCGGCCTGGGTTGTCGCGGTCAGGCAGATGAGCGGGATGGCGATGGGAGACGCGACCCGCCTCGGCTCGTTCGCATTCTTCCTCGCGCTGTGGATCTCGATGATGGCGGCGATGATGCTGCCCGGCGCTGCTCCGGCGGTGTCGAGGCGCGCTCAGCTGAGCGGTCGTCTGAGCGCGGTGCCGCTGTTTCTCGGCTCGTATCTCGGCGTGTGGACGCTGGTCGGCGTCGTCGTCTTCGCCCTCTACCGGCCCCACGGGTCGCTCGCCGCCGGGGCGGTGGTGATCGCCGCGGGACTCTACGAGCTCACACCCGTCAAGCAGCGCTGCCGACGGCGTTGCCGCGAGAGCGTCGGCTCCGGGTTCGAGTTCGGGCTCTACTGCGTCGGCTCGAGTCTCGGCCTGATGCTGGTGCTCGTGGCGCTGAGCCCGATGAGCATCGGCTGGATGGCGCTGATCGCCGTCCCGGTGGTCGCGCAGAAGCTCCTGCCCGCGCGAGCCGTCGTCGACCTGACGCTCGGGCTCGCGATCGTCGGGCTCGGACTCCTGACACTGATCGCGCCCTCGGCCGTACCCGGGCTCATGCCACCGATGTGATGGACAAACGAAGGAGGAACATGACCGACCACAAGACCGGAACACGTGAGGAGTGGCTCGCAGCCCGCCTCGAGCTGCTCGAGGCCGAGAAGGCGCTGACGCGGCGCAGCGACGAGCTCGCCCAGTTGCGGCAGGAGCTGCCCTGGGTCCGAGTCGACAAGGACTACCGCTTCGAGACGGCGGAGGGCGCGGCGTCGCTCCGGGATCTCTTCGCGGCACGCTCCCAGCTCCTCGTCTATCACTTCATGTTCGGGGCCGACTACAAGGCGGGGTGCCCGTCCTGCTCGGCAATCGCCGACGGCTTCAACGGCTCGGCCGTCCACCTCGCAAACCACGACGTCACGCTCTGCGCCGTGTCGCGGGCTCCGTTCCCGAAGCTCCAGGCCTACAAGCAGCGGATGGGCTGGAGCTTCCCCTGGGCCTCGTCGTACGAGAGCGACTTCAACCACGACTTCCAGGCGGCGCACACGAAAGAGGAGTGGGAGTCCGGAGCCGCCGAGTACAACTTCCGCACGATCGACCTACGGCCGGCGGAAGGCTCAGGTCTCGACGAGTTCGCAGCGAGTGCCGTCGGCACGGACTGGGAGACCTTCAGGCGCGAAGGCCCGGGCGTCAGCGCCTTCGTGCTGGACGACGGCGTCGTCTACCACACCTATTCGGCCTACGCCCGCGGCCTCGACGGCCTCTGGGGCATGTGGCAGTGGCTCGACCGCGCACCACTCGGCCGCAATGCGAACGGCTTCTGGTGGCGCCGCCACGACGAGTACCAGCCCGCGTGAGCGGGCTCGACACACCTCACCAGTAGTTCTCGGCTCGTGAAATCGCCGCAGCGCCTCGGTCTATGCAGTCAGCGGCACCGCCGCCTCGGGTGTAGCGGCCACGAACCCGAGACTCTCTTCGAGGTAGAGGTGAACCGCCTCGGCGTCGGCATGGTCGTAGCCGATTGCGATGTCCTGCCCGGACTCGAAGAGGAAGTCGCCGCCTCGCAGGCTCGCGACCACGGCGCCGTCAACCCCGGGCGCCCAGATCACCGGGCCGTCGAGGATCTTTCGCAGGTGGTCGAGGAGCGGGTAGCCGCCGTGCTCGGCGGTCTCGATCACGGCCGTGTACTGCTCGCGGCCGAGGGCGAGCGCGTAGGGGCCGGAGATTCCGTTCTGGAGCAGGAGCTCGACCGCGGCGGCCACTGCAGCCGGATAGCCGTCGGGCTTCGCACCGAGTGCGTGCCCCTTGTGCGGCGAGGCTTCGGCGATCCCGACGATCCCCGCGGCCGGCCAGCCGTGGAAGACCGCGGTGTTCTCGGCGACGGCGATCGCATGAGCGGCCTCGTCGAGCTTCGCGAGGTCGACGTCCTCTGCGCCACGGTCGTCGGTCGCGGAGCTCGTCGAGCTTCACCGCGAAGTCGGCCCGAAGCTCGACCAGCGGCAGCACGACACGCTGCAGACCCTTCACGCCCTTGACCGCGGGCGAGGCGAGCTTGCCGACTCGGCCGAGGTTCATCGCGGAGTGCGTCCAGCCGTGCGGGCCCGAGAAGTCGACGAGCTTGCGGGCCGCGAGGGCGGCTGTGAGGCGCGAGCGTGCTTCGCTGTCGATCAGCTCCCAGCCCGCATCGGAGATCGGCGCGTGTCCACGCAGCAGGTGATTCATCGGACAGCCCCGAGCATGCTCCCGATCCCGAGCGACCCGGACGGATCCTCGGACGACGTCGGGCCGCCCTCGTCGCCGGAGGCTGCTTCGGCCGCCTCTCCGTGCTCGACGATGTCGCCCGGCTGGAACAGCACGCCTTTGGCGATCTCGCGCCAGCGCGGCGTCCGCCGCAGCAGGAACTCCAGGTCCATCGCGAAGTGCTTGAACTCCTCGCCCTGAGCGTCGCGCATGATCGCGGCCGCCTCCGGGTCGGTCTCGACCGCGAGTCGCTGCTCGTACCAGCCGATCGCCTCGGCTTCCTCGGTCAGCGAGGCGCAGAGCCGCGCGAACGTCCGAGTCGCGGCGGGCAGCTCGTCGGGTGGCTCGTGGTACTGGTCGAATCCCATGGTGACCCCCTTTTTTCAGTCGAGCGTTGTCGTCGGGCGGGAAGTATCCCTTGCGGGCGCCGTCAGAGAGAATGCCCGCATGGACGACCGCCCAATCGACAAGATCTATGCCGCCCTGCGTGGGCAGGCGCTCTCGTTCGGGTCGGTCGAGATCAAGGCGGCGCCCGTCGTGCCCGGCGGGCGGGCACTCGGTGTCGTGATGGACATGGGCGAGGACACCGGCGTCGCGACGATCGTCGGGCTCGCCGACGGCACGACGAGCATGTACGTCTCGAACGGCGGGGGCATGCTCGGCGTCGGCGAGAACCCCGATGCCGCCGCTGCGAGCAAGCGCTGGGTCGCGATCGGCGAGGCGGCCCTGCCGGCGCTCGCCGAGAGCGGCGACGACGCGTTGCCGGCCGGCGGCTCGGTGCGGCTGACCGTGCTCACGACCGGCCCGCGGTATACCGCGACGGCAGCCGAGACCGAACTCAGAGCCGGGACCCATCCGCTCTCGGCGCTCTACACAGCGGGTCAGCACGTGATCACGGAGATTCGCGCCGTCGACGACTCACGTCGGGGATGATGGTTGAGCGATCAAGTATCTGTTAGGATGAGCTGATGGAACTCGGGATCTACACGTTTGCGGAGCTGACGCCCGACTCCGCCACCGGCCGGACGATCTCGCCCGCGGAACGGCTCTCGAACCTCGTCGAGGAGATGGAGCTCGCGGATCAGGTCGGGCTCGACGTCTTCGGAGTGGGTGAGCACCACCGCCCCGACTTCGCGGTCTCTTCGCCGGCCGTCGTGCTCGCGGCCGGTGCCGAGCGGACGAGCCGGATCCGGCTCACGAGCGCGGTCAGCGTGCTCAGCTCCGACGATCCGGTGCGCGTCTTCCAGGACTTCGCGACCCTCGATCTCCTGTCTCAGGGTCGCGCGGAGATCATGGCGGGCCGCGGCTCGTTCATCGAGTCGTTCCCGCTCTTCGGCTACGAACTCGCCGACTACGACGAGCTCTTCGAGGAGAAGCTCCAGTTGCTGCTCGCCTTGCGCGACTCCGAGCACGTCACATGGTCCGGGCGGCACCGGGCGCCGATCGACGGCCTCGCGCGTCTATCCGCGCCCACTCCAGGATCCGCTCCCGATCTGGGTCGCGGTCGGCGGAGCGCCCGAATCGGCGGCCCGCGCCGGAACGCTCGGCCTGCCGATGGCGCTGGCGATCATCGGCGGGCTACCCGAGCGGTTCGCGCCGTTTGCCGAGATCCACCGGGTGGCCGCGCAGCGGGCAGGCCATGATCCGGCGCCGCCGATGAGCATCAACTCGCACGGGTTCATCGCGGACACCTCGCAGGCCGCAGCCGAGGCCGCCTGGCCGCCGTTCCGCCATCAGATGACGAAGATCGGGCGCGAGCGCGGCTGGCCGCCGGCCCAGCGCCAGGATTTCGACGCGGGCCGGACACTGCGCGGCGCGCTCTTCGTCGGCAGTCCCGCCGAGGTGACCGAGAAGATCCTCTTCCAGCACGAGCTCTTCGGGCACGAGCGCTTCCTGCTCCAGCTCAGCGTCGGCACGATGCCCCACCGCGACCTGCTGCATGCGATCGAGCTCTTCGGCACCGAGGTCGCGCCTGCTGTGCGGGCCGCCCTCGCGCCCGTTCCTGCCTAGAGGCCGCGCTCCTTCAACCAGTCAAGCGCGGCATCGGCGATCTCTTCCCAGCCGGCGTCGATCGTCAGCGAATGCCCGCGCGTCGGGAACTCCTTGAGCTCGGTCACCGCCGGTGAGTGCTTGTACAGCTTCACGGTCGCGTGGCTGATCGCCGCCGGGACAGTGTGGTCCTTGCCGCCCGCGGTGACGAGCAGCGGGCCGCGGCTCGGGTTCGCTGTATCGACCTTCGCCGGTGAGCTCCGCGAGAAGTTCGCGAACGCCGCCTCGAAGAGCGGCCGCCCTGGCGAGGGGATCGCCCAGCGCTCGAACAGTTCCTCCGAATGCTCGGCCGAGAGCTGGTTGCCGAAGCCGTAGCGGAACTGATCGGCCGTGAGCGAGACGGCGCGCTTCTTGTTCGCCGGGTTGCGGAGGGCGATCGAGGCGACCCTGAGCGCGGAGGGCGGCAGGTTCAGCACGCCCTTGATCGGCGCCGGGTCGATCGCGACTGCTGCCGAGGCCAGGTTCTGGCCGAGCAGCCGCTGGACGATCAGCCCACCAAACGAGTGGCCGATCGCGATCGGCTTCGAGTCGCCGATGATCGCGGCGTAGTGCTGGACGACGGAGTCGATGCCGTAGCCGGCGACGCGCTCCGGCTGGTTGCGGGCCTCCTCGACGGTGTCGGCGTCGCCGGGCCAGCCGGGTGCGGACGGCTCGTAACCCGCCTTGCGGAACTTCTCCACCCAGTCGCCCCACGAATCGGCATGGAGCCAGAGGCCGTGGACGAACACAACCGGTGTGCGTTCAGTAGCCATTTGCATCCCCCTTGTCGGCGTGCGGTCGGAGAGGATTCTATTGCGGATGGGCCTCGAGCACAGCGGCGTCGATCTGGCGCTGCGCGGCCTCCTCTTCGGCGAGCACTCGGAGGAGCTGCCAGGCGAGGGCGATGAAGAAGATGCTCGTCTGCTCGGCGTTCATCAGGATCCCGGCGAGGTTCTGGTCGCGAATCGGCGAGATTCCCCAGAGGCGTGGCGCGTCCCGGTAGAACGAGTAGAAGGGGCCGGACGAGAACACATAGGCGAGCGACAGCCACGGCGCGGTCAGGAACGCGATCCCGAGGTAGGCGAGGGTGCCGAGCGGCTCGAGCCGGCGAGGCTCGCCGAGGATCGCCCACCAGAAGACTAGACCGGCGAAGACGAGCAGAGCGTGCTCGAGGGTCAGCGGCCAGTCGTTGCGAAGCGCCCAGTCGTAGAAGACGGGCAGGTGGACCCCGTACCAGACCGCGAGCCAGATCACGAGCGCGACGGACGGCCGCGTGATCTCCTCGAGCGGACGGCCCGCGGCGGCCGCGACTCCGCGACGCATCGCCGGGGTGAGCCCGAGGATCAGGAGCGGTGGGCCCCAGTCGGCGATCAGGGCGTTCTGGAGCAGATGTGCGAGCAGGAGGTAGTGCGCCGAGATCGTCTCGAGCGGCGAGTTGACCGGGACGGCGACGAGCGCGAGGCCGAGTGCGAAGACGACGACCCTCCCGGCTCCGGGGCGGTCGGCGGGCGTGGCCCGGCGAAGCGCTCGGAGATAGAACGCGGCCGCGACGAGCGCCAGGACGATGAAGAGCGGCTCCCAGCTGAAGCGGTAGGCGCCGCTCACGTCACGCCGGCTGCCGCGCCGGAACCGGCAGGCTGCCACGCCGGCGCCGCCGGAGCTCCGGCGCGAGCAGGATCGCCGCGCAGGTGCCGAGCGCCAGCAACTGCTCGGCGGTCATCACGAGCCCCGCGAGCTGCTGGTCGCGAAGCGGCGAGAGCCCGAAGACGCGGTGCCCCTGGTCTGCGTAGGCCGGGTAGAGCGGCGTCAGGCTGAAGATGAGGATGTCGGCGATCACGGTTCCGGTCGCGAGCAGCGCCGCGGCGAGCGCGAGCCGGCGTCCGCGAGACAGCCGGCGGCGGCGCGTCGGGTCGATCAGGAGCGTCCAGACGAGGAAGCCCGCGAAGAGGAAGCTCGCGTGCTCGAGGTCGTGGGCGACGGGATGGGCGGCTGCGTAGTCGTAGACGGCCGGGATGTGCCAGATCCCGAAGGCCACCGCCCAGATCGCGAGCGCGACGAGAGGCCGGAGCAGCCAGTTGGCGAGGCTCCTGATGCGGGCCGAGTGTCCGAGCCTGCTGAGCAGGGCCGCCGGGATCACGAACAGGAGCAGCGGGCCTCGCAGCGCGAGCAGGATCAGCGCCGGCGCGGCATCGCCGATCAGCATGTGCTGGAGCATGTGCGCCGAGAGCAGGTAGCGGTCTGCGAGCTCGTCGAGCGGGGAGACGAGCGGGAGCACGAGCAGCACGAGCCCGAGCGCGAAGAGCACGGCGCGCGTCCATGGCGCGTGGTCCCGACGCCCGCGCCGGCGGAGCCGGACGAAGCCGCGGGCGAAGCAGAAAGCGGCGACCGCGGCGAGGGCCGTCACGACCGGCTCGAGCTGCCACGGCTGGGAAAGGCCGGGCGGGTTCACTTCGGCCTCATCTTAGTGGAGGCTCACACGTCGTTCGCAGGGGTTTCCGATCTCGCGCCTGTTTGCTGGAGGGATCAGAAAGGAGGCAACCGTATGAATGGAAGACGAACCCCACTCGTCGCCGGAGTCTCGGCGCTCGCTCTACTCGCCGGGAGCGGGGCGGCGATCGCCGCAACGCATTCGAGCTCGCACCACTCGAGTTCGACCGTGCGTCATGCGACCAACCAGGGAACGACGACGACGACCACGTCGACCGCCCCACCGACGAGCTCGGGCGCCACCCCGAGCGGACACAAGTGCCCGGCCTCGGCAATGGGCTCGAGCTCGACCGCAAGCACGGGCACCGGCTCCCTGTAGCCCCACGACGAAGACCCGAGGGGTCTGCCGCAAAGCCTGCGGCAGACCCCTCCCCTCCGAACACCTCCCCAGAAGCCACGTCTCCACGGGCCATGTCCAGGGGACTGTCCCCTGTCTACGCCCTTCCGACCACTGTCCAGGGGACTGTCCCCTGGACATGGTGGTTCGGCACGCGTTTGAGCGGCCAGGGCGTGCCGGCCTTCGGCCGGCCGCCTGCAATCGGTGCGGGCTGCTTCCCGAAGCGATCGACTCCCGCGCTGCATAGACTCGAAACGATGTTCGACTACGCCGCACGCCGCGCACGGCTCGCCGAGAAGCTCGAGGCCGAGGGCATCGATGCCCTGTTCCTCGCGCCGTCCGCGGACCTCGAATATCTGACGGGCGTCGAGCGGCACATCCCGAGCTTCGGCGAGTCGTCGTATGCCCACGGGTGGGTGACCGGCGCGTTCTTCCGGCCCGGTGCCGAGCCCGTCTTCGTCGTGCCGCGGATGTTCGCTGCGTTCGACATGCGCGAGGAGCCGGAGGGCAAGCTCGTGATCGTCAAGGAGACCGACGACGGCTTCGCGACCTTCGAGCGCATCGCACGCGACGTCGCCGGCACGGGAACCATCGCGATCGGCGATCGCGTGTGGGCCGAGACGACGCTGAACCTGGGACGCATCCTGGGTGCCGACCGCCTGCGGACGGGCTCCGCGCTCGTCAACGAGCTCCGCCGGGTGAAGACCGCCGAGGAGCTCGAGGCGATGGGCCGTGCCATCGTCACCGTCGAGAAGGCGATGGCCGCAACCGCACCGCTCGTCGTCCCCGGGGTCTCGATGGCCGACCTGGTGGAGGCCGTGGAGCACGAGCTGCGGCTCGCCGGCTCGCGCTGCCCGTCGTTCACGACGCACATCTTCACCGGCCTCGGCGCCGACGATCTCGACTCCGGTGAGGCAACCGCTCGCCTCCCCATGCCGGAGGGCACCTCCGTGATGTTCGACTTCGGCGGCGTCGTCGACGGCTACTGCTCGGATTTTGGCCGTACCGTCTACTGCGGCGTGCCTCCGCAGGACTACCTCGATGCCTACGAGGTGATGCTCGCCGCCCAGGAAGCCGGACGCGCCGCGGCCTCGGCGGGCACCCCGGCCTGCGAGGTGAACGCCGCCTGCCGCGCACCGATCGAAGAGGCCGGCCTCGGCGAGCACTTCCGCCACCGGATGGGACACGGGATCGGCATGGATGTCCACGAGCGGCCGTTCATCTCGACCGAGGACACGACCCCGCTCCGTCCCGGCATGACCTTCACCGACGAGCCCTCGATCATCATCGCGGACCGCTACAGCCTGCGGATCGAAGACATCGTCGTGTGCGAGGAGGGCGGCGGGCGGAAGTTGAACTCCTACCCGACCGCCCTCGTCGCGAACGACTGAGCTCGGTACTAGGCCGGCGAGACGCCGGAGATGTCGACGTCGTACTCGGCGTTGTAGACCGCGCCCTTCAGATCCTTCGTCGACACGAACACCTGCGTCGGCTGGATCAGCGGGAAGAACGGGCTGCTCTGGTTGAGCATCCGCTGGATCTGCTGGTAGATGCTCTGCCGTGCGGCGGCCGTGGTCGTGACCATCGCCTTGGCGGCCAGCTTCTCGATCGCGGCGTCCGAGCCCTTCGGCCAGCCGGCGCGAAGGCCGACGAGATTTCCGGGCGTGAAGGCCAGGTAGTCGGCCGGATCCGGGTAGTCCGGGCCCCAGAGCGAGAGCCCGAGCGCCATCTTCCCCGACCGGTACACGTTCAGCCAGTTCGAGGTCGGCGACCCCGAGAGGGTGATGTTGAAGCCGGCGGCCTGAAGGCTCGACTGGATCTTCTGAGCCATCGAGGTGAACGGCACGCCGTTGATCGTCAGGTCGCTCGGGTACTGGAGCGTGACCTGCTGGCTCCCGACGCCGGACGCAGCCAGCGCACTCTTCGCCGCGGACAGGTCGGTCTTGATCTTGGCGCTCTGCGGAAGCGCGCCGAGGAACATCGACGGGATCACTCCCGGTGCCTGGATCGCGCCCTGACCGGCGAGCGTCACGAGCGAGGCGTAATCGAGGCCGTAGCGGAGCGCCTTCTGGTAGTTCGGGTTCGACGTGACCGACGAGACCTTCGGGTTGTCGTTCGCCATCAGGAAGAAGATCCACGTCGAGGGCTGAAGCGAGACGTTGACGTTCTTGTTGTTCTTGAGCGTCTGCGCCTGGTCAGCGGAGAGGTCGATCGCGATCTCGTGCGAGCCGCGGGCGACGTTCAGGAGCTGGGTCGGGGCGATCATGTTGCGGACGACGACGCTCGACCAGGGCGACTTCTTCGAGCCCCAGTAGTTCGTGCTCGGCACGAGCGTGACCTGCGAGGTCGTGCTGTACGAGCTGAGCGTGTAGGGACCGCTGCCCGCACCGGCCGAGGCGCTCGAGTTGAGCCAGTTCTCGGCCGTGTCGGCCTTCGCGGCGTTCGCGGCGTCAGAACCGCCGTTCTTCGTCACGAGCGCCGAGTTGAGGATCCCGGTCGACGGGTTCGCGAGGATGACGGGAAGCTCGGTGTCCGGAGTCTTCGAGTGCATGACGACGGCGTACTTGCCGGACGGGGAGACCGAAACGCCGGCCAGCAGGAACGACGGGTTCCCCTTCAGGTTGACGAGGCGCTTGAACGACCACACGACATCGGCGGAGGTCAGCGGCGTCCCATCTGCGAAGTGGACGTTGTGCTTGAGCTGGAAGGTGAAGGTCTCGGCGTTCGAGCTCGCCTTCCACGACGAGACGAGGAGCGGGATCGGATGAGCGAGATCGTCGCCCTTGTAGGTGAAGAGGGTGTCGTAGATCGCACGATCGATCATCGACGCGGTCGGGTCGAAGGCCCGGCCGGGATCGGAGGTCTTGATCGTGAACGAGTTGTCGACCACGAGCGTCGGCGCCGAGGCCGTGTGGGCCGATGCACCGCCGACAAGCAGCGACGCGGCCACGATCGACGCGGCGAGCGAGCCGATCAGGCCTGCCTTTCTGGTGAAGATTGTCTTCAAAGGTCACGCTCCTACTGGTGTTGAAAAACGACGGGGTCGTACGAAACTATTGGACGGCGGGGTTCCCGACAAGTTTGACCCGTTCGGACAACGGCATCGAAGGGGCCCCTACGGGCTGGAGCCAGCACGCCGCCGCCCGCTCGTCGGCAAGCGGCACGAGTGCCGGCTCCTCGACCCGGCAGCGATCGAAGACATACGGACACCGCGGATGGAAGCGGCAGCCGTTCGGCGGGTTCGCCGGGTCGGGCACTTCGCCGGGGAGCGACTCCGGCAGGAAGCCGTTCCCGTCGGGATGCGGGATGGCCTTGATCAGCGCCTCGCTGTAGGGATGCAGGGGCTGCCCCCAGAGCCGGCGTGTCTCGCCGGTCTCGACCATCTTCCCGAGGTACATGACCGAAACGACGTCAGCGACGTGGCGGACGATCGCCAGATCGTGCGAGATCAGGAGCAGCCCGAGGTCGAGGTCGCGCGAGAGCTGGACGAGCAGGTTCGCGAGCTGCGCCTGCGCCGAGGCATCGAGCGAGGCGAGCGGCTCGTCGAGCACGATCACCGACGGCTCGGCGGCGAGCGTGCGGGCGACCGCGATCCGCTGGCGCTGCCCGCCCGAGAACTCGTGCGGGAACCTGTCGACCGCGCCCGCCGATAGCCCTACGAGCTCGCAGAGCTCGCGTACGCGTGCTTCGCGGCCGGCGGGCGGATCGATGCCGAGCGTCTCGAGCGCGTCTCCGAGCTGGGAACCGACCTTGCGGCGGGGGTTGAGCGACGAGTAGGGGTTCTGGAAGACGAGCTGGAGACGGGCGAGCTCGCGCTCCCGTCCGCGGCGCCCGAGCGGCACGACCTCCTTCCCGGCGAAGACGACGGATCCGGAGACCGGCCTCACGAGCCCCACCGCGACCCGGGCCAGCGTCGACTTCCCACACCCGGACTCGCCGACCAGGCCGACGATCTGTCCGGGGTCGACGCTGATGCTCGCTCCGGCGACCGCCCTCACGCTGCCGCCGCCGCGGCGTTTGTAGTCGACGACGACCTCGTTCAGCTCGAGCAGGCTCATCGGCCGGCGAACGGATCGACAGGGCAGGCGAGCAACCGGTCGCCCACGGGAACGAGCGGCGGCACCTCGACCCGGCAGCTCTCGCGGACATACGCGCATCGCGGATTGAACGAACAGCCCGCCGGGATCTGGCCGGGGCTCGGCGGCGAGCCCGGGACGGCGACGAGCTGCTGGTCGCGGACGGCCTCCGGGTGGGGAAGCGCGTCGAGGAGAGCCTGCGTATACGGGTGGCGCGGCTGCTGGAGCACCTGTCCGCGCGTGCCAGACTCGACCACCCGCCCGGCGTAGAAGATCGAGACGCGATCGGCGATCGCCGACATCACGCCGAGATCGTGCGTGATCAGGACGACCGTGAGGTTGTTCTCCTTCCGGAGCCGGTCGAGGAGCCGCAGGATCCCGGCCTGCACCGTCACGTCGAGCGCGGTCGTCGGTTCGTCGGCGATCAGGAGCTTCGGGCGGCAGGCGAGTGCGATCGCGATCGCGATCCGCTGCCGCATCCCGCCCGAGAACTGGTGCGGGTAGGCCTTGAGCGCGGCCGAGCCGTCCGGGATCCGCACCTGCTCGAGCAGCTCGAGCGCACGCTCGTTCGCCTGCTTCCGGCTGAACCCGAGATGCAGGCGCACGTGCTCGGTCAGCTGCCGCCCCACCGAGAGCATCGGGTGGAGCGAGGTCATCGGATCCTGGAAGACCATTGCGAGGTCGCGCCCGGAGATCTCTCGCAGCTTTGCTGTCGGCAGCCCGAGCAGCTCCCGGCCTTCGAAACGGACACTCCCGTCGACCAGGGCGCCCTCGGGCAGGATCCCGAGCAGCGCAAGCATCGACATCGTCTTCCCACTCCCGCTCTCGCCGGCGACGCCGAAGACCTCGCCCTGCTCGACCCGGTAGTCGATGCCGTCGACGACGGTGACCAGCCCGCTCGCCCCCTGAAGACGGATCCGCAAACCGTCGACCTCGAGCAGGCTCACGCGCTCTCCTCGTGGCGCTTGCCGGTACGCGGATCGAAAACGTCCCGGAGGCTGTCACCGAGGAAGTTGAACGCCACGACGACGGTGAAGATCGCGAGACCGGGGAACGTCCCGATCCACCAGTACTGGAAGTACTGCGCCCCTTCGGAGACCATCGAGCCCCACTCGGCCTGGGGCGGCTGGGCGCCGAGGCCGAGGAACGAGAGGCCGGATAGCAGCAGGATCGCCGTCGCGAGGTCGAGCGTCATCAGGACGAGCACCGGACCGGCGACGTTCGGGAGCACGTCCTTGACGAGCGCGCGACGTGCGGTCGCCCCGAGCAGGCGCGCCGACTGAACGTACTCGGTATCGCCGACGTTCAGGACGAGTCCGCGAACGATCCGCGCGTACGGCGGCCAGGCGACGATCACGATCGCGAACGCGGCGTTTTCGAGGCTGCGCCCCAGCACTGCGGCGACGACCATCGCGAGGATGATCGGCGGGAAGGCGAAGACGAGATCGGTGGTACGCATGCAGAGCCCGTCGAGCGGACCACGGAAGTAGCCCGAGAGCGCGCCGACCGCGGCGCCGACCGTCGCGGCGAGCAACACGATCGCGAGGCCGATCGGCAGCGTCACCCGGGCGCCGTAGATCACCCGGCTGAGGACATCGCGCCCGAGCTCATCCGTCCCGAAGGGGTGCTGCCACGACGGGCCGAGCAGCGAGGTGAACGGCTGCGCGTTCGGGTTCGTCGGGGCGAGCAGCGGCGCGAAGATCGCGATCACCACCCAGAGCACGACGATCACGAGGCCCGCGATTGCGAGTGGCTGCCTCAACGCAGGATTGACCCGGCGTCTGGCACCCGAGGCGCGTCTGCCGAACGCGAGGACGGTCATGTGACGCGGATCCGCGGATCGACGATCCCGTAGAGGATGTCGACGATGAAGTTCACCGTCACATACACCGCCGCTACGAACAGGCTGACGCCGGCGATCGAAGGCACGTCGAGATTGACCGCGGCCTGGTAGGCGTACTCGCCCACGCCCGGCCACGAGAAGATCTGCTCGATCAGCACCGCGCCTGTCAGCACGTTTGCGAAGACCAGGCCGAGCACGGTGATCACCGACGGAAGCGCCGCCCGGAGGATGTAGCGGCGGATGACGATTCGCTCAGGCATCCCCTTGGCGCGAGCCGCTCTCACGTAGTCGTTGCCCACCACCTCGAGCACAGCGGAGCGCGTGAATCGGGTGAGCAGGCTCACGTTGAACGCCGCCAAGACGAGCGCCGGCAGGAGCAGGTGATGGAATGCCGTCCCGGACACGCCCCATTGACCGTGGAGCAGCGCGTCGATCGTGTAGACGCCGGTGATGCGAGACGGCGGGTTCGTGCCCGGGTCGAGGCGCCCGCTGCCCGGGAACCAGCCAAGGCGGTAGAAGCCGACGTACAGCGCGACGAGCGCGATCCAGAACGTCGGCATCGAGATGCCCGCGAGTGAGGTGACCCGGAGCGCATGGTCGGTCGGCCGGTTTCGGCGGAGGCCGGCGATCACCCCGAACGTGACACCGACGATCGACGCGAAGATGATCGAATAGATCGCGAGCTCGAGCGTGGCGGGAATCGCCTGCCCGAGGTCGTGCGTGACGGCGTTGTGGGTGAGCGTCGACTGGCCGAGATCGCCGTGCAGGAGATGCTTGAGGTAGATCAGGTAGCGGATCGGAAACGGCTTGTCGAGCCCGTAGTGCTGGTCGAAGGCCTTGACGGCGGCAGGATCGCCGGCCGCCTGCTCTCCGAGATTCGTCGCCGCCGCGTTGCTCGGGACGAGCTCTGTGAGGACGAACGCGACGAACGTGATCCCGAGCAGGAGCAGGATCAGAGAACCGAGCCGGCGCAGGAAGAAGAGCACGAACGACGTGCTCGGACGGAGTCTCGAGCGGCCGCCGGCGGGAAGGATCGTCTCGGTTTCGGGGGCGGCTGTCATCCGCGCTCGCCCCCTCCGGCTCGTGCGAGCAAGCAGACGGGGGGACGCCTCATGCGTCGGTACGGTAGCTTCGCGCCGTGTCCGCGACGGGCGGTACCCGCACCTCTGACGTTGTGGTGATCGGCGCCGGGGTGATCGGCCTCTCGATCGCCTATCACCTTGCGGATCTCGGAGCCTCCGTCGTCGTCCTCGATCGGTCGGGAATTGCGGCCGGCGCCTCGGGGGTCCAGCCGGGCGGCGTTCGTCTGCAGTGGGCAGTGCGCGAGAGCTGCCTGCTCGCCCAGGAGTCGCTTCGCTTCTATCGCGAGCTCGGCGGGCGACTCGGCACCCGATTGCGTCCGCGGTTCACCGCCTGCGGGTACGCGTTCGTCGCCCACTCGGACGCGCGGCTGGGCGAGCTGACCGAGGCGGTTGCGTTGCAGAACGAGCTCGGGATCCCATCCCGCATCCTCAGTCCGGAGGAGACCGCGGCCGCGGTGCCAGAGCTCGACCCCGGCTCGATCCGCGGAGCCTCGTGGTGTGCCGAGGACGGCTACTTCGACCGCGCGCAGGAACCGGTGGAGGCCTTCGCCGAGGCCGCGCAGGCTCGCGGCGTCGAGATCCGGATCGAGGAGGTGCTCCGCCTCGACCCCGCTGGGGACGGGTGGCGCGCCCGGACCCGAAGCGGGTCCGACCCGACCGCAGGCAGCGTCGTCGTGGCCGCCGCCTGCGAGAGCCGCGCGATCCTCCGCGACGTCGGGTTCGACGTTCCACTGAGGCCCGAGCAGCGCTTCCTCTTCCTCAGCGATCCGATCGGCGAGCGCCTGCTCGAGCCGCTCGTGATCGCGACGGAGATTGCCTTTGCCGCAAAGCAGCTCGCCGACGGCCGCGTCCTTGCGAGCGACCTGCACGCCGAGGGCGACCCGGCGGCAGGGGTCGAGCAATGGCGGCGGACCGTCCATGCCGGTATTGAGACGCTCCTGCCGCGCCTTCAGATGGTGGCGTTGCCACATCTCGTCTCCGGGGTCTACGACGTCTCGCCCGACAACCTGCCCTTTCTCGGCGAGGTGCCGGGCGCGGAGGGCGTCTGGCTCGCGGCGGGCTTCAGCGGTCACGGGTTCATGATCGCCCCGGCCGTCGGGCGGCTCGTTGCCGACGGTGTGACCGGCCGCCGCGATCCGCTGCTCGACGCGTTTCGCGTCGACCGCTCGACCGGATCCGCGGAGACGCACATCATCTAGGATCGGCGCATGCCGAGCGGTTCCCGCGACAACCTCCCGCTGACCGAGATCGTCCCGGGGTACTCGAGCCGCATGGCCGACTGGGGCGGCATCACGGTTGCGTTCGAGAAGGCCCACAAGGGCCAGGACGCCTCGAGCATGGTCAAGGGGCTCCCCGACGACCGCTGCCAGGCACCGCACTGGGGCTACCTCTTCTCGGGGACGATGATCGTCGACTACGGCGACCGGCTGGAGACGATCGAGGGCGGCGAGGCCTACTACGTGGAGCCGGGCCACAGGATCACGTTCGAGACCGACTGCGAGGCACTCGAGTTCACACCGACCGACGCGCTCAACGTGACGCTCGACGCCGCCCGGCGGAACTTCGCCGCGGGCGCGACGCTCGATTCTTGACCGGCTTCACCGAGCTCTATGACCTCCGCGTCACGGTCGAGCGGATCGAGGGTCGATCGGTCTGCGGCCTCGAGGCCGGCGACTACTTCGAGCTGACCGAGTCGAGCAAGATCAGGATTCCGCCGGGCAAGCACTTCTGTCTGTATGCGTTGCAGGCGGTGATGCCGCTGCTGCCGGCGAAGCAGCGCGACCTCGCAGAGGGCGACTGGCTCGCACAGGACTCGCTCGTCTGCTGCCCCGATCCCGAAGAGCGATTGATCATGCGGATCGAGCGGATCGGGCGCGCGCGGATGCTCACCTCCGACCTGACGTGAGCGGGGAGCGGCGGGAGGTCGGGCTCGGGCTGCAGACGAACAAGCGGCCGGGCGAATACGCGGCGCTTGCGCAGATCGCCGAGAGCGGCGGCTTCGACGTGGTCACGACGTTCAACGATCTCTGGTTCCAGCCGGCACTGCCGGCGCTGCTCGAGATCGCCGGTGCGACCGAGCGCGTGCGGGTCGGCCCGTCGTGCCTCAACCCGTTCACGGTGCATCCGGTCGAGCTTGCCGGCCAGACGGCGGCGCTCGACCGCGCCTCCGGCGGCCGGGCCTTCCTCGGCCTCGCGGCCGGAGCCTGGCTCGGCGACCTCGGGCTCGAGCAGCGACGGCCGGTCGAGGCGATCGCCGAGGCGTGGGAGATCGTGTCGCGCCTCCTTGCCGGCGACCGCTCCGGGTTCGAGGGCGAGGTCTTCCGGCTCGCCGCGGGCGCCGGGCTCGCGTACCCCCCGGAGCGCGCGCGGGTGCCGCTCCTCATCGGCACGTGGTCGCGGCGGTTGACGGCGTTCGCCGCCGAGCACGCTGCCGAGCTCAAGATCGGCGGGAGCGCAAACCCGGCGATGGTACGAATCGCTCGAGAACGGCTCGGCACCCGCGACCTCGGAATCGTCGTCGGCGCGGTGACGGTCGTCGATCGCGACGACGACCGCGCCCGGGAGCACGCCCGGCGGCAGGTCGCGATGTATCTGGCCGTCGTCGCCGGGCTCGACCCGAGCGCCGGCGTCCCGGCCGAGTTGATCGCCGCCGTCGCCGCCGAGCTCGCGGCCGGCAGCGAGACGGGCGCCGCGAGCCTGATCTCCGACGAGGTACTCGACCTGTTTGCCTTCTCCGGAACCCCCGACCGGATCGCCGCCCAGGCCCAGGCGCTCTACGAGGCCGGCGCCCGGCGAGTGGAGTTCGGCACGCCTCACGGCCTCGACGAGCGCGGCGGCGTCGAGCTGCTCGCCCGCGAAGTTCTCCCGCGGCTCGATCGCTGACGCCGCTCCCGGCGTCGGTTCGAAGCTCGCCCCCTACAGCCCCAACTGGCCATTCGAGCCATGTCGAGGGGACAGTCCCCTGGACATGGCTGGCGTGGCCATGTCTGGACGGCCAAGCGGCTCTGGGTAAGGGCACAGGCCGGTCACAGGCGACTCCAAGTCGGCCAGGAGATCCTTGCTGTGTCAACTGAATACAGCGAAGGGAGATTCGATGAAAGCCATTGCCGCGGCCGTTGCCGCGCTCGCGATCGCCGCCGGATCCGCCGGTGGGGCGGCGGCTGCGAGCGCCGTCAGCTCCAACTGGGCCGGGTACGCCGTCACCGGTACGACGTTCTCGACGGTGAGCGGCACGTGGATCCAGCCGACCGCCGACTGCTCGACGGCAACCGAGGGAACGACCGCCTCGGCGTTCTGGGTCGGGCTCGGCGGCGACTCCGTCTCCTCGAGCGCGCTCGAGCAGACGGGAACCGAGGCCGACTGCCTCGCGAACGGCACCGCCCGCTACACGGCCTGGTACGAGCTCGTCCCCTCCGCATCGGTGCGAGTCGGACTCCGCGTCTCGGCCGGCGACCGGATCGCCGCGTCGGTCGAGGTGAACGGAACGATCGTCACTGTCTCGCTCCGCGACCTGACGAGCGGGAAGAGCTTCGAGAAGGCGATCCGGATGGCCACCCCCGACACGGCATCCGCGGAGTGGATCGCAGAAGCCCCGTCGGCTCTGACTCCCCGTGGGACGACGATCCTGCCCCTGACCGACTTCGGAACCGTGCGCTTCACGAGTGCCACCGCCGTCTCGGCAACAGGTCACAGGGGCGCGATCGGCGACTCGGCGTGGACGGCGAGCCGGATCCTCCTCGAGGCCGGCAGCGACGGGGCGCCCGGCTCTTTCGGGCCGTATGCCGCCGAGACGAGCGGCACCGAGGCCGTCCCCAGCGCTCTCTCCGCCTCTGGCAGCGCCTTCTCGATCACCTGGCGCCAGAGCTCGACGCCTTCAGGGCCCGCGTTCAATGCCTGACCGATTCACAGCCGGCTCACAGCTCGCGCGAGCGGTTTCTCAGGAAACGCACAGCTTCCGCTGCCAGGATGCGAGCAGATGAACGGCACGCTGACAGTCCCCGGCTCGGGCGCGAAGATCCTCGTCGTCGACGACGAGCCCGCCATCGTCGATGCGGTTTCCACCGCGCTCCGCTACGAGGGCTTCGACGTCGCCGAGGCGGCGAACGGTCGCGACGCGCTCTCGACCGTGATGAGCTTCGAGCCCGACCTGATCGTCCTCGACTGGATGCTCCCGGACGTCGACGGCCTGGAGGTCGGCCGGCGTCTGCGTGAGCGCGGCTTCAAGACGGCGATCCTCTTCCTGACCGCCAAGGGCGGCGTCGAGAACAAGGTCGAGGCGCTCCGCGCCGGCGGCGACGACTACGTGACGAAGCCGTTCAGCCTGGCCGAGATCGTCGCCCGCGTGCAGGCGATCTTGCGCCGCACGGGCAGCGACCTCCCCGGCGACGTCCTCCGCTTCGCCGACCTCGTCCTCGACGAGGCCCGGCACGAGGTCTTCCGCGGCGACGAGCTCGTCGACCTGACGGCGACCGAGTTCAACCTGCTCCGCTTCTTCCTGCTCAACCCGCGCCGCGTGCTCTCGAAGGGCCAGATCCTCCAGCACGTCTGGCGCTACGACTTCGGCGGCAACACGAACGTCGTCGAGACCTACGTGAGCTACCTGCGCCGCAAGCTCGACGCGCTCGGCCCGCCGCTGATCAAAACCGTGCGGCAGGCCGGCTACATGCTCGACGCCGAGCGTCGTTAGGCAGTCGTGATCCGCAGGCTCTCGCTGCGCGCCCGGCTCCTGCTCGGCGTGATCGCGATCGCCGCCGTCGGGCTCGTCGCCGCCGATATCGCGACCTACACCGAGCTCCGCTCCTTCCTGCTCGACCGCGTCGATAGCACGCTCAACTCGACCCACCCGGGCGTCGTGTCGGCACTCCTTCACCCGCGAGGCCCCGGCCCGGGCGGCGGGCCCGGGCCCGGGCCCGGCGGGAACCTCCGGGCGCTCTCGATCCCCGGCGACTGCATCGAGCTGCGCCGGACGAACCAGCAGGTCGTGACGCAGGGATGCATCCCCGAGTTCGGCGAGACCGAGGCGGCGCCGGGCCCCGACCTGCCGACGACGATCGCGATGCCCGCCCACGCGAACACGCCCGAGGGCGACACGGTGAAGTTCCTCACCGTCGGCGCGACGGAAGGCAGCGGCCGCTACCGCGTCCGTGCCTCGATCGAGTCCAACGCCCCGAACTACATCGTGATCATCTCGACATCCCTGAGCGGCGTCGACAGCACCCTGCACCGCCTGCTCCTCGTCGAGCTCCTCGTCACGGCGATCGTGCTGCTGACGATGACGGCGCTCGGGCTCTGGGTCGTGCGGGTCGCCCTGCGTCCGCTCGATGCGATGGGCAAGACGGCCGACGCGATCGCCGCCGGCGACCTCTCGCGGCGGGTCGAGCTCACCGACGAGCGGACGGAGGTCGGCCGGCTCGGCCTCGCCCTGAACTCGATGCTCGCGCATATCGAGGCGGCCGTGACCGCACGCGACAACTCGCTGCGTGCCCTCGAGGCCTCGGAGAGCAAGCTGCGCCGCTTCGTCGCGGACGCCTCGCACGAGCTGCGAACGCCGCTCGCCGCCGTGCGCGCCTACGCCGAGCTCTTCACCCGCGGGGCCTCCAGCCGCCCCGACGATCTCGAGCGCTCGATGAAGGGAATCACCCGTGAGTCGGAGCGGATGAGCGTCCTCGTCGAAGACCTGCTGCTGCTCGCCCATCTCGACGAGGGAAGGCCGCTCGCCCTCGAGCCGGTCGCACTCGAGGACGTGGTCGCCGAGTCGGTCGAGACCGCCCGGACACTCGAGCCGGACCGCCCGATCGAGGTGTCGCTCGTCCCCACCGTCGTCGACGGAGACCGGGACCACCTTCGCCAGGTCGTCGACAACCTGCTTGCGAATGTGCGAGCGCACACGCCGCCCGAAGCCCCGCTCCGGGTGAGTCTCGACCACGACGAGCATTCAGCCGTCCTCGCGATTGCGGATTCAGGTCCCGGGATGGACGCCGAGCAGCTCGCGCTCGTCTTCGAGCGCTTCTACCGCGCCGACCCGTCCCGGGCGCGGGCAAGTGGTGGCGCCGGGCTCGGTCTCGCAATCGTCTCGGCAGTCGTTCAGGCCCACGGCGGCGAGGTGGAGGCCGACTCGAAACCGGGATACGGCACGACCTTCCGGGTGCGCCTCCCGCTCGACGGCGCCGCGAACTGACCGAGAACGAGAGCCGTCTCGGCTCATCTCGCGCTCATCTGGCCTCCCTACGTTGCCCGATTCCTCGACGAAAGGAACGCCTCGCATGCGTCTTCAACTCATCGCCGCAGCGGGCGCGCTGCTCGCCGCCTTCCCGGGCGCGGCCGCCGCGGCAACGGGCCCCGAGCTCTGGGGCCAGGCCGGCTGCGGCAGCTGTCACACGCTCCAGGCGGCCGGCGCGTCGGGCCAGGTCGGCCCGAACCTCGACTACCTGCGCCCCTCGAGCGATGCCGTCGCAGCGCAGGTCGCAAGCGGCGGCGGTGGAATGCCGTCGTTCGGATCGTCGCTCTCGTCCGGGGATATCCAGACGCTCGCAACCTGGGTCGCGACGGTGGCCGGCGCGGGACCGAGCGCCGCGGCCGTAGCGCCCGCGAGCGGCATGAGCACCGCCGCGGTGACCCGCCTCCAGACCGAACTCCGGAAGCTCCGCTACTTCAAGGGCCCGATCACAGGCTTCTACGGCCCGCTCACAACTGCCGCGGTGAAGCGCTTCCAGCGCGCCTCCGGCCTGCACGCCGACGGAGTCTGGGGGCCGAAGAGCGCCGCGGCTCTGAAGCGGCGGCTCCGGTGACCGGCGCTTCTCAGGAAATCCTTAGCCGGGTCACATTCGTTTCTCACCGAGGCGAGCCAGACTTGGACGTATGAAAAGAGCAGTTGCAGCAGCCATGAGCACGTGCGCGATCGCGCTTCCGGTCGCGCAGGCCACGGCCGCGACCTCCAAGACGACAACAGCCAGGAAAGTCACGGCTAAGAACGTCACGGTCAAGAAGGTGACGGGGATCGACGCGGTCGCCGACCGCTGGGGAACGGTGCAGGTGAACGTGACCGCCAAGATCGTCACCTCGGGCGGAAAGAAGACGATCCGCTTCACCGATCTCGGCGGCAGCTACACCTACCACACCGACCGCTCGCAATACATCATGTCGGTGTCGCTTCCCACCCTGCGGCAGGAGTTCCTGAGCGCACAGAGCGCGAACGTCCAGGGTGTCTCGGGCGCGAGCGCGACGAGCGGGGCATTCGAACAGTCGCTCCAGTCGGCCCTACTGAAGCTGAAGTAGTAGCTCAGCCCACCGCGCGATGACGGACGCGCGGCGCGGCCTCCACCTCGGCAGCCGGAAGCGAGATCCAGACGTCGGCCTCGCCCGGCGCCGACGAGACGGCGGCACTGCCACCGTGGGCTGCGGCGATCGTCTGCACGATCGCGAGCCCGAGGCCGCTGCCGCTGCGCGGCCGGGCCTCGTCGGCGCGGCTGAAGCGATCGAAGGCTCGAGCCGCGAATCCCGGCGGGAAGCCCGTTCCCTCGTCGCTCACGTGGAGCTCGATCCCTCGCCCGCGCTGCACCCCCGAGAGCGTGACGGTCCCGCTGCCGTGCACGAGGGCATTCTCGACGAGGTTCCCGAGCGCCTGATCGACGCGCTTCGGGTCTGCGATGAACGTCAGGTCGAGCCGGCCCGAGGTCTCGACACGGCGTCCCAGCTCGGCGGCCCGGGCGGAGAATCGCTCGGCCACCGCCGTGAGTATGTCCTGCGTGGAGATCCGTTCCGGATGGACCTGCAGCGCGCCCTGGTCGGAGCGGGCGATCAGCAGCAGATCCGCGGCAAGCGCCGTCAGCCGGTCGGTCTCCTCGGCGGCCGAGCGCAGCGCATCCTCGAGCTCGGCATGCGAGCGAGGATGGCGCAGCGCGAGCTCGAGCTCCGTACGGAGCAGGGCGAGCGGCGTCCTCAGCTCGTGGCTCGCCTCGGCGATGAAGTGGCGCTCGTGTTCGAAGGCGGTCTCGAGCCGATCGAGCATCTCGTTCAGCGTCTCGGCGAGACGGGAGACCTCATCACGGGCGCGCGGCACCGGCAGGCGGTTGCCCGGCGTCGTCGCCGAGATCGCGCCGGCCTTGCGCCGCATCTCCTCCACTGGACGGAGCGCGGCACCGGCGAGCACGTAGCCCGCAAGCGTTGCGAGGAGCAGCGCGAGCGGCGAGCCGACGAGAAGCTCGCGCCTCAGGTGCTCGAGTGATTCGTCCCTGGCATCGAGCGAGGTGGCGAGCACGAGCACCCGGTGCGCGCCGCCGCTCGACTCGGGAATCGCGAGCACCCGCCACCGGCCCTTGCGGCCGGGAATGAGGACGCTCGCCCGCACCGAGCTTCCCGAAGCGACGAGACGCACGCGTTGTGCGTCGAGCAGCGGCGAAAGGCCGGCAGGGACGGAGGTGATGACGCTCCCGTCGAGCGCGATCACCTGCGCGAGCGGCACTCCCTCGGTCGCGTCGCGGTCCAGGGGGCCCCGGCCCTTGTCGAGACGAAGCGTCGATTCCGTCGCCTGCGCGTAGAGCGCTTGATCCGCGCTGTGCAGGAGCGTGGCGCTGACGCGCACGTAGACGAACCCGCCGAGCGCAGCGAGCACCGCCGCCATCGCGACGGCAAAGGGCAAGGTCAGGCGGATCCGGATCGGGAGCCGACTCATCCGGCCCTGCCGGCCCGCAGCCTCGAAGCGGTCATCCTGCCGTGAGACGGTACCCGACACCGCGCACCGTCTCGATCGACCGGCGGCCGAAGGGGCGGTCGATCTTCTCGCGGAGGTACCGGACGTAAACGTCGACCACGTTCGAGTGGCTCTCGAAGGCGAGATCCCACGCGGCGTCGAGCAGCTGCACGCGCGAGAGGGCCTCTCCCGGCCGGCGCATGAACACTTCGAGCAGGATGAACTCCTTTGCGGTCAGGTCGAGCTCTTCATCGCCGCGCCACACGCGATGCCCTGCCGGGTCGAGCCGGAGGTCACCGACGGAAAGCTCGGTCGCGCGCACCTCGCCTCCGCGCCGGGCGAGCGCACGCAGCCGCGCCAGGAGCTCGCTGAAGGCAAACGGCTTCCCCAGGTAGTCGTCGGCGCCCGTGTCGAGGCCCTCGATTCGATCCTCGATCGCATCGCGGGCCGTCAACATCAGCACCGGCGTCCAGATGTCAGCGGCTCGTAGTGCCCGGCAGGTCGCGAACCCGTCGATTCCCGGGAGCATCACGTCGAGCACGATCGCGTCGTACGGGGCGGCGCGCGCCATCCAGAGCGCGGCCTCGCCCGTGGCCGCGAGATCGGTGGGATGGCCCTCCTCGCCGAGGCCACGCACCAGGAGCCGGCCGAGCTTGGGCTCGTCCTCGACGACAAGGATTCTCATCGTGACGGATCGTCGCGCACCTGGATGAGCGACGCATGAGGAATGCGCGTGAAACATCTCACTGGCCTCTCATCGGCCGGTGGTGGACTTTGACCGTGGCGAGCGGCAACGAGTTCGGGAGGGTCGAAGCCGGCGTCACTGCAGGCACCTCTCGCCACAACGCTACGCTCGGCGGCGCGATCGGCAACGCCCGGTTGACCTCGATCGTCGCGCTCGTCTTGCTCGTGGGGCTCGCCGTCGAAGGCGCCACGATCCCGTGGATCCGGCCGCTCCTCTCGGTGCACATCTTCCTCGGCATGCTCCTGCTCGGGCCGGTCGCCCTCAAGCTCGGGAGCGCCGGCTACCGCTTCGTTCGCTACTACACGGGCGGTCGCGAGTACGTCCGCGAGGGGCCGCCGGCACCGCTGATGCGGGTGATCGTGGCTCCGATCCTCGTCTTCTCGACGCTCGCACTCTTCGGCACCGGTGTCGGGCTTCTCGTCTTCCACCACGGTGGAGCACTTTCGGGCCTTCACAAGGCGAGCTTCATCGTCTGGTTCGGGGCAATGACGATCCACGTGCTCGTCTACATCCTCCGAGCGGCACGCAACGCGCTGGCCGATCTCTCGAGCCGCAACCCACCGGGCCGAGCTCTGCGGTGGGCAGGCGTGGCCGTCGCGCTCGCGGTGGGCGTCGGAATCGCAGCGGCCACCTATCCGCTGGCGTCCCCCTGGTTCCACCGCGGACACGATCACCGAGACGAGCTGCGGGCCCCACTCGCGCCCTCGAGCCCCGGTTGAGCCGAGCTCGACCGGCCGATCTTCAACCCGCTCGCACGTACCTGTGCTCAACTGAGGATGTGTTCCTCGTAGGGGCACCTCGCGGGCAGAACTTCGCTGCACACGGCGCAACGGAAAGGTCTTAGGATGAACATGTGTTGGGCTGGCACGACGCGGGAAAGTTGCGGCTGGGTTGCGCGCGAACGGATCGGCGCAGGGAGACGGGTGACGTCTTCCGGTGTTGCCGGCACGACGTGGGCGTCTCGAGCGCGCGTCTGAAATGAGATGAGTTTCGGCCTCATCGGCGGCCCCCTCGGCTGTCTCGGAGTCGCGATGCTCCTGGCCGGCCGGACTCCTCGTGCGCGCATCTCCGGACTGGTTCTCGTCGGGCTCGGCTGCGCGCTGCTCGGTGCCGAGATCGCACCGGCAGCCCACCAGCTCGCAGTCGCGCTGGCGGTGGCCGGAGTCGTGCTCGCCGCCGTGCCGGTCGCCTTCCTGCTGAAGCGCTGGCCGTGGATCCTTGCGTTCTCGATCCTGCCGGCGCTGCCCGCCCGCCTGCCGCTCGCGGTCGGCGGCACGCACTCCCAACTCGAGCTTCCGCTCTATCTGCTCGCCGCCGCTGCGGGATTCCAGATCGCGATCGAGACGATCGGCGGCGACCGCCGCTCACGCGAGCTCGGGCCGATGGCCCTGCCGCTCGCCGCGTTCGTCCTCTGGACCGGCGTCTCGCTGCTCTGGAGCGACGACGTGCTCGCGGGCTCGTTCGAACTGATCGCCTACTTCCTTCCGTTCGCGGTGATCGCAGTCGGGATCGCACGGCTTCGGTGGAGCAAGCGGGCGATCACCTGGCTCGGAATCGAGCTCGTCGGACTCGCCCTGGTCTTCGCCGGCATCGGCATCGCGCAGTACGCGACACGCAACCTGTTCTGGAACCCGAAGGTGATCGTCGCCAACGCCTACCTGCCGTTCTATCGCGTCAACTCGGTGTTCTGGGATCCCTCGATCTACGGCCGGTTCCTGATGATCGCGATCCTCGCCGCGCTCGTGGTCGTGATGCGCGGGCCCACGCGCCGGCTCGCGATCGCGGCCGCGGTCGCGATCGCCGCCATCTGGGTGGGGCTGCTCCTCTCGTATTCGCAGTCGAGCTTCGCCGGCCTGATCGCGGCGGTCGTCGTCTTGATGGCGGTGGTCTGGCGCCGCGCCGCGCTGCTCGCGGCCGCCTTCGTGGCGGTGCTGCTCGTCTCGACCGGCGTCGCGAACCCGAACATCCAGAACGCGTTCCTCAAACGGTCGAGTGTCGCGCTCAACCGCGCGACGAGCGACCGCGCGGGACTGATCTACAACGGCCTCCGCATCGCGGTGCGCCATCCCGTCGTCGGTGTCGGCGTCGGCGCCTTCCGCCGCCACTACGCGGAGCTCACCCACCTGAAGGGGAAGGAGCCGAAGAAGGCCGCCTCCCACGACAGCCCGGTGACGGTTGCGGCCGAGAACGGGCTGATCGGCCTCGCGCTCTTCGGCTGGGTGCTCGTCGCCGCCTTCCGGACGCTTGCGCGAACGCGCGGCGACCCCTTCCTCTGGCGCGTCGTCCTCGCCGTCGCCCTCGCGCTGACGGCGATCACGGTGCACTCGCTGTTCTACGACCACTTCTTCGAGGACCCGACGACCTGGGCCCTGCTCGGGCTCGCCGGCCTTGCCTACGCGTACGCGGCCGGTCGCAATGTCACTCCGGCTGTGCCGTCACCCAGGCCGCAGCCGTACCGCGAACCCGCAGCGACACTCGGCGGCCGGGCTCGGGCGCCTCGGGCCCCGGCAGCCTGACGAGCACCTCGAAACCGAGCCGCCCGGCCGGGTCGGGGCCCCAGGCGGGCTCGTCCAGGCGGATCCCAACCAGCACGTCGTGGCCGTGGAACTCCCGCGTCACGACGACCCCGCGCGGGACACCGTCTTCGTGTGCGGCCCCGTCCTCGAGATCGATCTGCTCCGGACGTACGAGAACGCCGACCGCGCACGGCTCGGGCGCTGCTACGCCGAGCTCGACCGCGATCTCGCCGAGAACCGAGCGGACGATCCCATTCTCGAGCCGTCCGAGCAGCAGGTTGCCGTGGCCGACGAAGCGCGCGACCTCGCCGTTGACCGGTCGCGTGTAGAGCACGGCCGGCTCGTCGCACTGGACGATCGAGCCGTGCTGGAGCACGGCGACGCGATCGGCGATCGAGAGCGCCTCGTCCTGGTCGTGCGTCACGAGGATCACCGTCACCCCCGAGCGCCGCAGCACCTCGACGACCTCCCGGCGCATGCTCGTTCGCAGCTCGACATCGAGCGAGGAGAACGGCTCGTCGAGTAGGACGAGCGCGGGACGGGCGGCGAGTGCCCGAGCCAGTGCGACCCGTTGGCGCTCTCCACCCGACAGAGCGTGCGGCAGCCTTCGCTCGAAGCCCGCGAGGCCGACGAGCTCGAGCAGCTCGGCCACGCGGACGTCGGTCTCCGCCCCACCCCGGCCGAGCTTCCCGGCGCGGAGAGCGAAGCCGACGTTGCCGGCCACCGTGAGATGCGGGAAGAGCGCTCCCTCCTGCGGGACGTAGCCGATGCGCCGCCGCTCCGGCGGGACGAAGACCTTCGGCCCGTCGACGACCCGCCCGCCGAGCGCGATCGTTCCGGCATCCGTGCGCTCGAAACCCGCGAGTAGCCGAAGCAGCGTCGTCTTGCCGCTGCCCGAGGCACCGAGGATCGCGGTGAGCGAGCCCGGCTCGACCTCGAGCGACACGCCGTCGAGCACCGGGCCGCCCCCGAACGACTTGCGGGCACCCGCGACCGAGACCGACGCGGAGAGGGCCTCGCTCATGAAGCGGCTCCGGCGATCCGCTCGAACCACCGTCCGAGCAGGAGCGCGGGCAGCGTCGCGACCAGGAGAAGCGCGAGCGCGTACGGTGCGGCCGCACCGTAGGCAAAGTCGTTCGTGAACGCCCAGAAGCCCGTGGCGAGCGTGTTCACGCCGGTCGGGTGAAGGATCAGCGTCGCGGTCAGCTCGGTGGACGAGGTGATGAACACGAGCGAGAAGGCGGCGACGAGCGCGGGCGCGAGGATCGGCAGCGTCACGCGCATGAGCACGGACAGCCGGCCGTGGCCGAGCGAGCGGGCGACCTCCTCGAGACCGGACGGGGCCTGGGCGACCCCGGCCCGGATCGCCACGAGCGCAAGCGGGAAGAACATGATCGAGTAGGCGAATACGAGCTCGAAGCTCGACTGGTAGACGGCCGGGAGGTACCGGCCCGTGAAGTAGACGAGCGCGAGCCCGACGACGATTCCGGGTGTCACCTGGACGAGGTAGGTCGAGCGTTCCATCGTGACCGTGGTCGGGCTGCTATGACGTTCGACGAGGAGGGCGATCGGGATCGCCGCCAGGGTTGCGGCCACCGCGGCGCAGCCGCTGTAGATCGCCGTCGAAGCCGCGGCATCGAGGATCGAGATCGGCGGCAGCGTCGAGGACGTTCCCTGGACGAACCAGTAGGCGAGGGCGTAGAGCGGAACGCCGATCGCGAGGGCAAGCAGACCGGCAAGACCGGCCACCACCGGGACCGCGTTCCACCCCAGGTGAACGCGGGCCGCTCGCCGCCCGACCGCGCTACGTCGCGCCGCTCCGGAACGCCCCCGGCCGATCCCCTCGGCGCCCAGGACGAGCAGCCCGAGCCCGACGAGCACGAGCGAGAGCGCGCAGCCGGCCGTCGTCGAGTAGCCGAGCTGGATCTCGGTGTAGATCTGCGTGGTGAAGGTCTGGAAGCGCAGGATCTCGAACGTGCCGAACTCGGCGAGCAGGATCAGCGCGACGAGCAGCGAGCCGCCGAGCAGGGCCGGTCGGATCTGATGGAGCGTCACCGAGGTGAAGGTGCGCACCCGCCCGAGCCCGAGGCCTCGCGCCACGTCTTCGAGGCTCGGGTCGGCGGTGCGCAGCGCCGCAGCCACCGGCAGGTAGACGAGCGGATAGCTGCCGAGCGACATCACGAGCACTGAGCCCCAGTAGCCCGAGACACCCGGTGCGATCGAGATCCAGCTGTAGCCGAGGACGAAGTCGGGCATCGCGAGCGGCAGCACGAGCACGACCGCCCAGAACCGCCGCCACGGCAGATCCGTCCGTTCGATGCACCACGCGACCGCCACCCCGAGCACGGCGCAGATCACCGTCACCGCGAAGGTCAGGCGCACGGTGTTCCAGAGCAGCGTCACTGTGAGCTGCCGGAACAGCAGCGGCTTGAGCGTCGCCCATCCGACCTGCACGGCCTGGAGCAGCAGGAACGTGAGCGGAACCAGCACCGCCGCCACGACGACGAGCCCGATCCCGAGCAGGCTCGCGGGCGCCTGGCGCTTCGTCGTGGCGGGGGACGCGGTCAACGGAGCCTCGGCGGAGGGGGCGCAGTGGCCTGGTCGGCGATTCGTCTCATGGGGGTGATCGGGGTCCCCCGGTTCAAAGTGCTACAGGAGACTCGCCTGACGCAAGAGGCTGATCGCACGGCTGCCGTTTCCGAGCTGCGCCACCGTGATCGGATCCGGGCGCAGTGTCGAGAACGGGATCAGCGGCTTGGCCGTCGAGACTCCGGAGCCGAGCGGGTACTCGTAGCTTTCGCTGTGCGCGAGGAGCTCCTGCCCTGCACGGCTCACGAGGAACGCCACGAACTTCTGCGCCTCGGCCTGATGGGAGCTCGACGAGAGGACACCGGCGCCGGAGACGTCGATCACGTAGCCCGGGTCGCCGGCCGCGAAGAGGTGCTCGGCGGAGTGGATCTTCGACTTGCCGAGCTCGTCTCGAAGGCGGAACCAGTAGTAGTGGTTGATCACGCCGAGCTCTGCCTGGCCGCTGTTCACCTGGGCGACGAGTGTCTCGTTGTCCGGGTAGATGTGCGGGCTCGCGTTGCTGCGGATCCCTTCGAGCCACTTGACAGCGCGGGCGTTGCCGTAGCGCGCGGCGACGGCGGTCACGATCGGCTGGAAGTCGGTCTCCGACGGCGCGAGTGCGAGCTTGCCCTTCCATTTCGGGTCGGCCAGCTCGAGCACGGAGCGCGGAAGCTGCGAGGGCTTCAGCTTGTTCGTGTTGTAGACCATCGTGCTCACGCGTGCCGAGATCGCGGCCCACTTGCCCTGCGCCGAGCTGTACTTCGCCGAGGTCTTCCCGAGCGTAGAGGAATCGACGGGCGAGAGCAGTCCGCGCTGTTCGAGCTCGACGAGCGCCGGCGTGTTCTCGGTCAGGAAGACGTCGGCGGGCGAATGCGAGCCTTCCTGGATGATCTGGGAGGCGAGCACGCCCTCGTCGTCCGAGCGCACCGCGACCGGGATGCCCGTCTGCTTCGTGAACGCGGCAACGAGCGCCGAGACCGTCTCGGGATGCTGGCCGCTGTAGACGGTGATCTTGGCCGTCGAATCCGAGCGGCTCGAGTCGCCAAACGCGGCGAACACACCTACGACGAGGACGACCACAGCGATGGGTGCGGCGATGACGAGGATCCGGCGCAAATGCGGTCAGCCTTTCTCAGACTCTGAAGGCCTGGTCGGCCTTCGGTGTAAGGCACACCTTACATCAGCTCTGGCGACCGTCGATGAACCATCGTGTAAGGCTTGCGTGATGTTGATGTACAGCCGCATCACTTGTTGCCGAGCAACCCTCGTGACTTAGGTGTACCTCGATCTCACCCCCTCGTGAAGCGGGTGCTCGTCCGCCGTCCCGGGCCGCGTCTCGCCGAGGGGCTCGTCACCCATGTCGAACGGCGCCCGATCGACCTCGCGAGGGCCCAGGCCGAGTGGGACGGCTACGTCGCGGCGCTCTGCCGCGCGGGGTGGGAGCCGTTCGAGGTCGAGCCTGCCGACGACTGTCCCGACGGCGTCTTCGTCGAGGACGCGCTCGTCGTCTATCGGGAGCTCGCGATCGTGACCCGCCCCGGCGCGCGCCTCGCGGCTACCGGAGCTCGCCGGGGTCGAATCGGCCGTGCGCTCATTCGGCTGGGACATCGCCCGGATCGAAGCGCCGGCGACCCTCGACGGGGGCGACGTCCTCGTTGTCGGGAACACCGTGTACGTCGGCACGGGTGGCCGCACCAATCCGGAGGGCGTAGCCCAACTGCGCCGACTGCTCGAGCCCCTCGGCGCGAGCTTCGTCCAGGTTCCCGTCCGAGGTGTCCTGCACCTCAAGTCCGGCGTGACCGCGCTTCCCGACGGAACCGTCGTCGGGTTTCCCCGGCTCGCCCCGGACGGCGGATTCTTTCCGAGCTTCCAGGCCGTTCCCGAGGAATCCGGCGCGCACGTCGTCGTCCTCGACCCCGGTACCGTGCTCGTCGCGGGCGACTGCCCGAGGAGCGCCAGGCTCTTCGCCTCGCTCGGCTTCGACCCTGTCGTGGTCGAGATCGGCGAGTTCCAGAAGCTCGAGGGCTGCGTGACGTGCCTCTCGGTGTTCGCGAGATGAGTGGTGCGGGGCCGCGAGATCTCGGAACTACTCGGCTAGTCCTTGACGTAGACGAGGTCGAGGAACACGCTCGCGTGCCCCTGCATCTGCTCGCGGACGTAATCGTCGCGCGCGCGAGCCTGATCGCGGTGCAGCCGGTCGAGCAATGTTCCCACGTCGTCGTCCGGCTCGAGCAGCCCGAACTCGGCCAGGAAGACGCCCTGGCCCTTCGCGAACGCGCCGCCCGCGATCACGATCTGGTTGCCGTGCGGGATCGTCGTGACCGCGCCGCCGGGCTCGAGCGCGGCGGCGAGCTCGGCGAAGTTGACGTCGTTCGTCACCTGCACGACACGCCTCGCCTCGTTCCCGAACACGCGAAAGAAGCTACGGGGGAACGCCGCCTCGCCGGGCTCGGCGTACTGCATGACGACAAACGGCGGCACGAGTCGCGGCATCGCCTCGTACTTCTCGAGGGTCGTGTACGGCTCTGCGAAGCCGTAGTCGTGCAGGAGCAGCATCCCGCCCGGCGCAAGCAGCCCCGCGATCGCCGTCACCAGCTCGAGGCTCTCGGCCGAGCTCGCGGTGATCGTGCCGGGCGGCAGCTCGTCGCCCTCGGGATCGGCCGCTTCCTGCGCCGAGATCCTGACGGTCCACAGCTCGCCGTCGTCGCGGCTCTCCGGGACCAGCTCGAATCGCCGCCCGTCGGCATCGGCGAGGTATGCCCGGTAGGGCATGTCGTCGAGAAGCTCGTTGAGGATCACGAAGTCGAAGGGCTCCCGGTTGGCCCGCGCGAACTGGGTCGCCTCGGCGTGCACGAGGCCGAGATTGACCGCAGGTGCGCCCCCGGTCGCGACGAGGGCGACAAGCGTCGGGGAAGCGGGCGGCCCGGTCACGCCGAGCATCGGGCTTCCAAGGGGCCGATGCACGACATGGGCTCCGGCCGACTCCTCCCACGCGGCCACCGCCTCGAGCGAGTCACGGGCGTACTCGACCGCGAGATAGTCGATCCGCTCGAGGGCAGCGGCACCGACGGCGTCGAGTCGGCGTAGCTCCATGATCGCCGCGCGGGCGAAGGCGCAGTTGTTTGCTCCGATCTCGAGGATCCGGATCCGGCCTAGACCGGCGGCTCTGGCACGCGCCGCGATCAGCTTCGCGACTGCCTGGGGATGGCCGCCGAGCGAGGCCTCGGTCGCAAAGACGATGTCCCCCGCGACGGTGTTGTAGTAGCGGGCGTTGACCTCGCTCTTCGTCAGCCACTCACCCGGCGACATGGCCGCACGCTACCGCCCACGGAGACACCCATCGACACCCACGTGTGCATGGATGCACGGTCGTGTGGGCGGATGTGCCCGGACGGGCAGACGTACCCTTTACTGCGTCAGGTTCTTCCGGGCCGCCGCGACGACGTCAGCGGTCGTGAACGGGTAGAGGAAGAGCGCGCGCTCGTGACCGGTGCTGTCGATCAGGTAGGCGGCGCCCGTGTGCGTGATCCGGCGGATGTGGACGCCAGCGATCGTCTGCTTCGCCACCGCGACGGCGACGTAGTAGCTCTTCCAGACCGAGGCGAGCTGGGCGTAGCTGCCGGTGCCCCAGCGCCAGCCCGGCGCGAGTCGCCAGTGAGCCGCATCGGCTCGGAAGTTCGCGGGGCTGTCGCCCCACGGGTCGACGCTGACGGACACGATCTTCGGCGCATTCGAGCCGAGCTGGGCGGCCGCCTGCGTGAGCACGGTCGCCTCGCGCGGGCAGAAATCGCGGCAGAGCGGATCGATGAAGGTGAGGATCACCGGCCGTCCGCGCAGGGACGCGAGCGTCACCGGCTTGCCGTACTGGTCGAGCAGGCTGAAGGCCGGCGCGCGCTTGGCGCCGGGCGGCCACGTCTCGACGGGCCCGCTCTGGGCCGCGGCGGCGAGAACCGAGCTCGACCCGTGCGAGTTCGAAAGCAACGCGATCGCCGTCCCGGCGCCGATCCCGATCAGGAGCGCGACACCCCACGCGATCCACTTGAGACGATGGATCGCCGGGCGGCGCTTCGGCTCGGCGAGCAGGGGCTGGTTCGCAGACATATCGACCCGGGGCAGGACCCCCGCCGTGACGATACCCCGCTCAGTCCGCTCGGCGCCGCGAGGCCCGGCGCGCGGCAACCGCCCACCACACGATCACGCCGACGAGCAGCGCTACCGGTACCAGCAGGGTCAGCAGCGAGCCGGCGAGGAAATGAGCGGCGATCATGCGTCAGGCAAGGTAGAGGACCGCCCAGGTGACAACGCCGATCCCGACAACGAACGAGAGGTAGAAGGAGGCGGCGTCGAGCCCCGTCGGCTCGTCGTCGCGGTTGCGGAGCGTCGTCGCGAGCTGGATCTCGATCCACACCAGCGCGAGCACCACGGCGGCGGCGTAAAAGCCCGTCCAGCCGACGAACACGCTCGCATAGCCGCCGTCGGCGGGGCCGAACCCGATCGTCAGCCACTCGGCGATCTGCACGGCGAGCGCACCGATCCCGAGCGCGAGACCCGCTCCGAGCCCGAGCGCGCGACCGAGGAGCCGCGTACGCGCGAGCCGCACCGAGACGGCGCTCGCCACGAGCAGCACCATTACGACAGTCCCGTACCCCACCGGCGCATGGACGTCCTTCGGGTGCCAGAGGACGGCGGTGTCGACCGACCGCAGGTACACGTACCCGAAGACGAACGAGAGGAAGAAGAACGCGGTCGCCCCCGCGATCAGCTGACCGGCCACGGTGAGATTCCGGCCGACGAGCTCCGGCGGCTCATCGTAGGTCGTGGTCACGGGCGCCGAGCTCACGCCGCCCCCCGCCGACCGGCGCAGCTCCGGGCGGGACCGAGAGCGGATCACCGCTCCCGTAGGCGTAGAGGTCGCCGGTGAACACCGGCCGGGTCTCGAAGTTCCCCGACGGCACCGGCGAGGGAAGCTGCCACTCGATCGAGCGCGACTCCCACGGGTTCGAGCCGGCGGGCACCCGGGCGAAGCCGAGCGACCAGACGAGGTTGTAGAGGAAGACGAGCATCGAGATCCCGAGCACGAAGGCCGAGATCGAGGCCCAGTCGTTGAGGAACTGAAGGTTCGAGGGGTAGGTCACCGCGCGGCGAGACTGCCCGAGGTAGCCGATCGCGAACAGCGGCGCGAACGTCGAGTTGAACGCGATGAACATCGTCCAGAAGTGGATCTTCGCGAGCCGCTCGTTGAACGCCCAGCCGGTCATCTTCGGCACCCAGAAGTAGATGGCCGCGAAGAACGCGAAGACGAGCCCGCCCATGATCGTGTAGTGGAAGTGCGCCATCGAGAAGAAGCTCCCGTGCAGCGTGGTGTCGCTCGGCACGTCGGAGAGGAAGATCCCGGACAGCCCACCGATCAGGAAGTTGAAGAACCACGCGAGGCAGAACAGCATCGGCACCGCCAGCCGGATCCGCCCGCGCCACAGCGTCATCAGCCCGCAGAGGAACGTGAACCCGGTCGGCACCGAGATCAGCTCCGTCGAGAACATGTAGAAGGGCCGCGAGTCGCTGTTGATCCCGCTGACGAACAAGTGGTGCTGCCACACGAGCCAGGACAGGAACGCGACCCCGACCATCCCGGACACCGCAAGCCGGTAGCCCCAGAGCGGCTTGCGCGCGAACACCGGGATCAGCTCGAGGATGATCCCGAACCCGGGCAGCGCGAGGATGTAGACCTCGGGATGGCCGAAGACCCAGAAGAGGTTCTCGTAGAGATACTGGCTCCCGCCCCGGCTCGGGATGAAGAAGGTCGTCTGCGCCGTCCGGTCGAGCGCGCCCATCCCGAGTACCGCGATCAGCACAGGTGAGGCGAGCAGCATCAGCAGGGCGGTCGTGAGCACGCCCCAGACGAAGATCGGTAGCCGGAACCACGTGAGCCCGGGCCCGCGCATCGTGATCACGGTCGCGACCAGGTTCAACCCGAGGATGCACATCGAGAGGCCGACGAGCGAGAAGAACACGATGTAGGAGTCGATGCCGCCGTTCGCCTGATCGAGCAGCGGGGCGTAGCCCGTCCATCCGGTCGGGAAGCCGCCGAAGAAGATGGTCGTGGTCAGGATCGCCCCGCCGGCCATCAGCAGCCAGAAACTGAGCGCCTCGAGCCGCGGGAATGCCATCCGCCGGGCGCCGATCATGATCGGCACGAAGTAGTTCGCGAACGGCCCGAGGACCGCGCTCGACATGATCCCCATCATCATCGTCCCGTGCAGGCCGACGACGGTCAGGTACTGCCCGGCCGGGAACACCTGCTCGTTGGGGGTGAGCAGCTCGAACCGGATCAGCATCGCGTTCAGCCCGCCGATGAAGAAGAACAGGCCGATGCCCCACAGATACTGGAGCCCGACGACCTTGTGGTCGGTCGCCAACCCGAAGTAGCGCCGCGGCCCCCCGATCGCCGGCAGCGAGGCCGGCCGGCCGGCCATCCGCGCGAGCGGGTAGTTGAGGAAGCCGAGACCCGCGAGGAAGCCGACGGTCGCGAGCAGGTACCCGAAGAAGATCGCGATGTCGTTCTGATCGATGTCCGCGAAGTAGTCGACGCTCGGCGCACTGACCTGGTGGCCGAGGTACCACCCGATGTACCAGCCGACCCCGCCGAAGACGAGACCGGTGCCGAGGTGGAACCCGATGAGCCGTCTGAGCTTCACACGCGACCCGCCGGTGACGAGAGACACCAGGCTGTGTAGGAGCGGGTAGACGGGCGCCGCACTACACGGGCGTGCACGACCACGCGCATCGAGGGGCCGGGGAGTGTGCGGAGGGTGTCGCTCATCCGGCGCGGGCAGTCGGCTCGGGAAGGTAGGTGAGCGAGTACGGCGGCAGGTAGCGCTCGATCGGCGCGTAGACGGTCCGCTCCTGCGCGATCCACGTCTTGAACGCGGCGGGCGTGACGACCTGGCCCGTGTCGTACATGTAGCCGTGCCAGAGCCCGCAGAGCTCGGCGCAGCGGAGCTGGAACGTCCGGGGCCCCTTGAGCTTCACGTAGACGATGTTGTCGGTGCCCGGGTTCGCGTCGGCCTTCACGCCGAGGCCGTAGGCCCAGAACGAGTGGACGACGTCGAGTGAGGTGACGTGCAGCCGGATCAGGGTGTTCGCCGGTAGCTCGAGGTGGGGCGTCTCGATCCCGCCGTAGGTCGGGTAGCGGTAGGTGAACATCCATTGCTGGCCGATCACCTGCACGTCCATCGCAGTGGCGTGGCCGGCCGGCAGGAACGCCGCGGTCGGGCCCTGCCCGCTGCCTGCGCCGTCCTGGACGAGCTCATAGCTGCCGAACGTCGCGAGCGACATCGCAACGACGGCAGTCACGATAGCCCAGACGATCTGGATCCCCGAGTCGCCGCGGTCGGACGGCCCGTCGCCGTCGGCCCCCGGCCGCGCCCGGAAGTGAGCGAGCACGAATCCGACGAAGATCAGCACGAAGAGCAGCACCGGGGTAAGCACCGACAGCAGCACCGTCGTATCGAACACCTGCCCGGAGGCCTGAACGCTGCCGTTGCCAGGCGGGAACCGCGGCCCGATGAAGATCGCAACGAGCGGCGTGGCGATCACGCTCGCGACGACCCAGAGGATCAGGAAGCGCCGACCGTAAGAAACCTCGGAGGCGCGGGGCGGCAACGGTGGGCTTAGCTGACATTGAGGAACCCGTCCATGTAGCCGATCGTCTGCATCGGGCCACCGTTCCCGAAGATGTAGCCCGCCGCACACGGCACGAAGCACTGCCAGCGGTAATGACCCGGCGCACCCGTCCTAAACGTGAACGTGATTGTCCTGTGCGCCATCGAAAGCGAGCACGGCGCATCGTCACACTGCTTCGGCGCGTTGTCGCCGACGGGCGCGACCGGGATCACGATCCCGAGCGCCGGGACGGCGAAGGTGTGCGAGGTGTCGTCGGGATTCATCGCCGCGAGGGGCTTCCCGTCGACGAGCTCGGGCCCGACGATCCCAGTCGGCCGGCCGAAGAACGGGTTGCGAAGCCCGCTCGCGCCGTCGAAGTTGTAGAGCGTCACGTGGACGGTCGCGTTCGCCGGCAGATCCCACACCGTCGTGCGCTCCCAGGCGCCGCTGCCGGTGCGGACGAGGTAGGAGACCCAGTCGGGATGGTTCGGAGCGAGACTCGGCCCGACCGCGGCGACGGTCTCGATCGTGAGGTTCACGGTCGGCGTCGGCCCACCCTCAACCTTCGGCTTGAACGCGGGCGTGTTCCCGACGAGATAGTCGGAGATGTACAGCCCGATGGCGGCACCCGCGACGACGAGTGCCAGCACGACCCCGGCGAACCTCCAGGCCATGTTGGGCCCCCCTTGCACCGGCCGCGATCCTAACCTTTGCGTAGATCGATAGCCAAGGGACCTCAGTCGCGGTTGATATCCAAAGGGCCGACGCCCGAAACCCGGCGACGGCTCCGAGCGTTCTCTCAGCTCCTCTGGTAGATCCCGAACGTATTGCCCTCGGTATCGGTGCAGTGGCAGTAGGAGCCGACGTTCGGGATCTCCTTCGGCTCGTCGGCCTGGCCGCCGGCGTTCTTGACCTTCTCGATCGATGCCGCGATGTCCGATGTGCCGAAGTAGACCGTGAGCCCCTTCTTGTCCGGCGCGCTGTAGATCCCGCCGTTCCCTTCCGGGGTCATCAGATACTCACCGGTATCGTCGAACGGCTGGAAGGTCCAGCCGAAGACGAGCGAGTAGAAGCCGCGCGCCCGTGCCGTGTCCGCGGCGGGCAGCTCGAACCAGTTGACCTTGCCGTCGGTATCGCTCATTCCGTCTCTCCTTTCGTAACGACCGCGCTCTTCTCTGTCACGGGTCGAGGATGAGCACGACCTTACCGTGCTTGCCCCGCTCGGCCAGGCGGCGGAAGGCTTCCATGCCCTGTTCCAGCGCGAAGGTGGAGTCGATCGCCGGCCTGACCGCTCCCTCGGCCGCGAGCTGCGCGAGCTGCTCCAGCTGCTCACGGTCGGGCTCGACCACGAAGTAGCTCGTGCGGATCTCGCGTCCGGGAGCGGCCGGCGGCTCCTCGGCGACCGAGACGAGCCGCCCGCCGTGGCGGAGCACAGCCGCGGAGTAGGCGAGCAACTCGCCGCCGGAGGTGTCGAAGACGAGGTCGACGGGGTCGAGGGTGTCGAGCGCGGCAGGCGTTGCCTCGATCGCCTCGTGTGCACCGAGTGCCTCGACCGACGCGACGCCGGCTCCGGCGGCGGCTCCGATCACGTGTGCGCCCCGCCAGATCGCGAGCTGGGTCGCGAGGTGTCCGACGCCGCCCGCGGCACCGAGGATCAGCACGCGCTCGCCGGGCTCGAGGGCGCCCTGTGTGAAGAGCCCCTGCCAGGCGCTGAGCCCGGCGAGCGGAAGTGCGGCAGCCTCGATGTGACTGAGCGAATCCGGCTTACGAGCCAGCCGGCCTTCCGGCACGGCGATGTAGTCGGCCGCGGCGCCGTCACGGTCGAAGCCCGTGAGCCCGTAGACCGCTCCACCCGTCGCCTCAACCACACCCGAGAGCTCGTACGACGGGATCGCCGGCAGGCGGTCGGTCGGCCAGTCGAGCTCGTCGCGTGTCAGCGCCGCGGCGTGGACACGGACGAGCACCTCACCCGGCTTCGCCTCGGGCAGCTCGACCGTGTCGAGCGTCAAGCCGTCGATACCGGTCGCTGCATGGAGCCGGATCGCACGCATCATCTCGCTCATCTCTGCTCTCCCTCCATTTTACCTTCCTAGAAAGTTTCTTCCCAGGAAGTATACTGGTGCCAGGTGGATCACATCGACACGATCGTCGAGCAATGGAGGCGCGAACGGCCCGACCTGGACACCGGCGCCCTGGCGCTCGTGGGCCGGCTGCTTCCGTGCCTCGCAGCTCGCTGATGCCCGGTTGACAGCGGGTCTCGCTGGTAGCGGCCTCCAGCCGGGGTGGTTCGATCTGCTGGCGGCGCTGCGGCGTTCGGGAGCGCCGTTCGAGCTGACCCCGACCGAGCTGATGAGCGCGACGATGCTCACATCGGGGGGCGTGACCAAGCGACTCGACAGGCTGGTCGAGGCAGGGCTCGCCGAGCGGCGCCCCGATCCCGACGACCGCCGCGGGACGCGCGTGAGGCTCACCCGCCGCGGAAGGACGGCCATCGATCGCGCGATCGCCACGCATGTTGCAAACGAGGAGCGGCTGCTCGACGGCCTGGCGCCCGCTGACCGGCGCGCGCTCGACGCGCTGCTGCGAAAGGTGCTCGCCTCCCTCGAAACGGCCTAGACTGACCCGCCGTGTCCCTGCCGCTCCTCCCCACCACGGTCGTCGGCAGCTACGCGCAGCCGGACTGGCTGATCGACCGCGAGCGCCTTGGTTCCCGCCTGCCTCCGCGCGTCCGCGCACACGAGCTCTGGCGGGTCGCGCCCGAGTTCCTCGAGGAGGCCCAGGACGACGCGACCCGGATCGCGATCGCCGACATGGAACGTGCCGGCATCGACATCGTCACCGACGGCGAGCAGCGTCGCGAGAGCTACTCGAACCGCTTCGCGACCGCGCTCGACGGCGTCGACATCGACAACCCGGGGACGGCGATCGACCGCACCGGGCATCCCAATCCGGTGCCGCGGATCGTCGGGCCGATCGTCCGCCGCCACCCGGTCGAGGTGCGCGACGTCGAGTTCCTGCGCGCGACTACGGATCGCCGGATCAAGATCACGCTCCCGGGCCCGTTCACGATGGGCCAGCAGGCCCAGGACGACTTCTACGGCGACCCCGCCGAGGTCGCGATGGCCTACGCCGCCGCCGTCAACGCCGAAGCGCACGACCTCGTCGCCGCGGGCGCCGACGTGATCCAGATCGACGAGCCCTACCTGCAGGCCCGCCCCGACCCCGCACGCGAATACGCCCTCCCCGCGATCGACCGCGCCCTCGAGGGAATCGAGGCCGACACGGTGCTCCACACCTGCTTCGGCTATGCCCACATCGTCCACACGAGGCTTCCCGGCTATTCGTTCCTGGCCGAGCTGAACGGCTCGACTGTCGACGCGATCTCGATCGAGGCCGCCCAGCCGGACCTCGACTGCTCGATCCTGCGCGAGCTTCCCGACAAGCGGATCCTGCTCGGCGTCCTCGACCTCGGCGACCCCGCCGCCGAGACGCCGGAACTGGTCGCCACCCGAATCCGCCGGGCCCTCGAGCACGTCCCCGCGGAACGCCTGCTCGTGGCCCCCGACTGCGGCATGAAGTACCTCCCGCGCAGCCTGGCGTTCGTGAAACTCGCGGCGATGGTCGAAGGCGCCCGGATCGTTCGCGCCGAACTGAGCTAACCGGTCAGAAGCCGACGCTCCGGCGTGCCGATCCGCCCTCGGCTCCGGCGGTGGTCATGCCAACGAGCTTGTTCCCGACGAGCCGCGTCAGCCCGAGCAGGGTGACCCCGAGCACCGTCCCGACCACGAGCGCGGCAAGGACGCCGCCTGAGTTGAAATGGCTCGATGCGATTCCGAGCTCACCGCCGATCCCCGTCGTCGAGCCGAACACGATCTCGGCCGCGATCCCGACCGTGATTGCGTGAGGTGCGACGTAGAGCAGGCCGGTGATGAAGTACCCCATCGTGTGCGGCATCAGCAGCTTTCGCCCGACCTGCTGCTTGCTCGCCCCGAAGAGCTGCATCATCCGCGCGACGTCCGGGTCAACCGTGCGGATGCCGCTCACCGTGTAGATCGCGATCACGGGGAAGACGGCGGTGATCACGAGCAGCACGATCGAGTCGAATCCCTGTCCGAAGGCGACGAAGAAGATCGGTGCGAGTACGAGCTTGGGCGTCGCGTACACCGCGACGATGATCGGCTCGAGCAGCTTCCCGACGATGTAGGGGGCGAGGCCGATCGTCAGCCCGAGCAGCAGCCCGATCGCCGTGCCGAGCGCGAGCCCCGTCATGGACTCGGCGAGCGTGGTCTTGACCATCGCCCAGATCGTTCCGTCGTTGAGCTCCTGGTGGAGAACCGTCCACGTCCGTCCAGGCGAGGCGAAGAAGAGCCGCTGGATGTGCCTGGCGAGGACGAACTGCCAGATGAGCAGGAGGATCCCGATCGAGAGCGCCCAGCGCGCGACGACCGATAGGCCGTTGAGCAACGCCGGCTTCAAAACTGGACTCCGGTTCCGGTCGACTGCGCATAACGCGAGAGCAGGTAGGCCGTGAGGATGTCGAAGAGGTAGGCGAAGAAGACGACGAACAGGAGGATCGCCATGATCGCGCTGCCCTCGACGAACTGCTCGTAGTTGGAGAGCAGGACACCGAGCCCGGAGGCTCCGGGGATGCGGAGCTCGGCGAAGATCTCGGTCGTGAACGCGAGCGGCACGGCGATGCGCGTGGCCGCAAGGAGCAACGGAAGCGACGCCGGCAGGACGTAGGCCCGCCCGACCTTGAGTGGGCCGGCGCCCATCAGCCTGAGGGCGGTCATCCGGTCTCGGTCAAGCTCGCGCAGCGCCTGGACGGTCGCGAAGTAGTAGACGAACAGGGCGGCGCCGACGACCAGCCAGACGTGGGCCTTCGTTCCGATGCCGAGCACGAGGATGTAGATCGTGATCAGGGCGATCTTCGGGACGGCGTAGAGAATCGTCAGCGCCGGCTCGAGGAGCCATCGCATCGGGCGAGGCGAGAGCAGGATCCCGATCGCGATCCCGAGCGGGGCGGCGATCAGGAGGCTGATCACGAGGTTCTTCATCGTGGTCTCGGCGGCCGAGAGCAACGTCCCCTGGACGAGTAGCTTCCAGAACATCGAGGCGACGGTCGTCGGCTTCCCGACGATCGTCGTCGGGAGCACCGACCGAGGGCCGCCGGCCAGCGCCTGCCAGATCACGAGGATCAGCGCCAGGGAGATCAGCCGCGCGACGGCGACGTAGGCCACGCTCCGGGAGACGCGGACCCGCCCCATCTCGATCAGCGGACGATTGGACGACGCGGAGGAGTATCCGCCCGTGGTCATTGCACGAACTGCTTCTCGAGACCGTCCCAGAGCTCGCTGTAGAGCCGTTCGGCCTCGGGCGTCGTCCGGAAGCGGGCGACGTCGCGCGGCTGCGGGGCCGTGACGGCGCGCTCCATCCAGATCCGTCCCGGCCTGGTGCTCATCACCGCGACACGGTGGCCGAGCGCCAGCGCCTCGTTCAGATCGTGGGTGACATAGACGATCGTCTTGTGCGTGTCCTGCCACACGCTCAGGAGCAACTGCTGCAGCTGGACGCGGCGGAGCGCATCGATGGCGGCGAAGGGCTCGTCCATCAGCAGGATCTCCGTGTCGGTGAGCATCGCCCGGGCGAGCGAGAGCCTGCTGCGCATCCCGCCCGAGAGTTGGTGGGGCCGCCGATTCTCTGCGTCGGAGACGCCGACCCGGGCCATCTGCTCGCGCGCCCTCGCGTAGCGATCCTTCTTCGAGACCCCCTTGATCTCGAGCGGGAGCGCCGCGTTGTCGATCCCGTTGCGCCAGGGCAGCAGCGTGTCTTTCTGGGTCATGTAGGTGACGCCGCGGTTCAGGCCCTTCACCGGGGCGCCGAGCACCGCGAGCTCGCCCGCGAGCGGCTTCACCTGTCCGGCGATCACGTTGAGCAGGGTCGACTTGCCGCAGCCCGACGGGCCGATCAGCACGAAGATCTCGCCGCGGCGGATCTGGAGGTCGATGTCCTCGAGGATCACCTCCGACGGCGAATAGCCGAAGGTCAGGCCCTTCATCGCGATCGCGACCTCCTGCGACGGGCCGCCCGCGCCGGCGCCCGGGTCCGGCCCCGCGCCGGCGGGAGTAGGCACGTCCTCGACCCCTGTGGTGCCGTTTCTCATCGTTGCCTGCCCGCTGCAGCCCGGCTCAGCCGGGCGCTCCGACCGCCGCCAGCTCGTGATTGAGCTTGTTGTAGATGTTTCCGGCATCGAGCATCTCGAGGACGAAGTCGGGGAGCTTCCCGAAGCTGCCGCTCCAGCCGGTCGTCTGATTCGTGATCGTGCCGCTGTCGAGGTCGACCTCCAGCTGATCGCCGGTCGTCGTCGAGTGGAACACCCCGGGAATCTCGAGGGTCAGAAGCCCGTGGTTGAAGGCGTTGCGCAGGAAGTAGGGCGTAGAGCTCTCGCAGAGCACGGCACCAAGACCGCACCCCTTGATCGCCCGCGCGCCGCAGTCGTGGTCGTGGCCGTAGCCGAAACCGACGTCGCCGACGATGAAGTCTCCGGCGGTCATCTTGTTCACGAAGTCCGGGTCGCGCTTGCTCATGCACAGCGATCCGTACTCCTCGTCGGTCGCGAAGCGATCGCCTTCCCGCCACGGGAAGATGTCGTAGTCGACATCGAGCAGTCCCTCGAAGCGCCAGCAGGTTCCCGTCAGTTTTCTCGAAATCATCGTCAGCTCCTAGGAGAGGTACGTTCGCGGGTCGGTGAGCGTCCCGTTCAGGCACGAGGCCGCGACCACCGCAGCGTTTCCGAGGTAGATCTCGGCGGTGTAGCTGCCCATCCGGCCTGGATAGTTCGACTGGCTGGTCGCGATGCAGACGTCGCCGTCCTCGAGCGGGGTGTTCTTCCCGCCCTCCATCCCCTCATTCGGGGTGGGGACGACGCAGCAGGCATCGACGAAGACCTCGTAGAGCCCCTCGCTCAGGCTCTGCTTGAGGACGCTGACGGTCCCCGGCGTAACGTTCAAGACGACGTCGTGCGGCAGCGTTCTCCCCTCGAGGATCTTGGCGGCCATCCGGAGGTCGCTGATCCAGCCGCCGGCGTCGCTCCCGATGAAGCCCTTCGTCACCTGACGACCGGCAACGTCGCCGATCGGTCGGATGTCCCAGCGCGTCGGCGGCACGACGACGAGCGGCTCGACCGTGGAGGCGTCGATCGTCACGGTCTTCCAGTAGGTCGCGTCGCTGTCGGAGGTGAGCGGCTCGAACGGTTCGTCGGTGCGCGCCCTCACGTACTCGAGCGTCGCCTCGTCCGGGTTGATGATCGACGTCCACGCGCCGGTCGTCATCGCCTGGGAGCAGATCGCGAAGCGTCCGTCCATCGGCAAGTGGTCGATGTACTCCCCGCCCCACTCGATCACCGCTCCGACCGATCCGGTCGGGCCGATCTGCTGCAGGAGCGCTTCGGAGATGTCGCGCGGCAGTACGCCCTGCGGCGCCTCGCCGACCACCTCGACCCGCAGCGTGGTCGGGACCTTGGCCCAGGTCTTGCCGCGAACGAGGAAGGACGCCGTCTCGTAGCCGAGTGCGCTGGAGAAGGCTCCGAGCGCGCCCGCCGTGCTGATGTGGCCGTTCACGCCCTGGAAGTAACAGTCGCCCGGCCGCACCCAGCAACGCTCGACGGTGATCATGTTCTCGATCCCGGAGCGGCCGAGCCGCAGGAAGTTCTCGCTCGGAACGCCCATCTTCTCCATCCAGAAGCGCGCGAACTCGCGGCCCTTGGCGGCGCCGTTCGAGGCCGAAGCCCCGAGATGGCCGTCGACGATGAACACGCGCTCGGGGAAGAGCAGCGGCTTCCCCCATTCGAGCGTCGGCCGGACCCTCCCTTCCATCGAGCTCGGGTTGATCACCGTCACCGGGATCGGCGTGATCTCGAGGAACTCGCCCGGCGAGACCTTGTCCCGCTCCGACGCCCGGGCGAGGATCTTCTCCACGATCGTCATACCCATCGCACTGCCTCCTTTCCGAGAACGGCGGTCATTCGTCGTAGGCCCGGAGTAGGTCGCCGACCGAGTCGTACGCGACATCGAGGGCGTTCGCACCCGACTGGAGGACGGCCGAGAAGATCGCGTCGAGGATCTGCGACTTCGTCAGGCCGAGCGTTCGTCCGAGCAGGACGTTCTCGCGGATGCCGTCGCTGAACCCTCGGATCACGTTGTAGTTGATGTGCAGGAACGGCATCATCTGCTTGGGCATCGATTCCTTGATCGCATGCTCGTAGCGGTTGCGATATGCCTTGAGCAGATCGGGGCGGAACTCGGCGAGCATCTGGACGTGCTTCGGGACGTAGCCGATCATCCGCTCGTACCAGCCGAAGAGCGCGTCGAGATCCTCCTGGCTCGCCGTGAGCGAGGTGTAGTCCATGCCGGAGTCGAAGGCATGTGGGTCGAACTCCCAGCCGTCCGGAAAGCCGAGCCCCTCTTGCTCCTCGTACGAGCTCAGGAACTCGGACACGGTGTCCGCGACGGCGTACATCCCTGGGTGACCCGAGTGGATGAACGCGACCGAGAGCAGGTCGAGAAGGTCCGATTTCTTCGCCCCGAGCGTCTGAGCGAGGATCATCTCGTACTCGATCCCGTCCGGGAACGCCCGGATCACGTAGTAGTGGAGCGGGCCGAGGGGTGAGCACAGCGACTTGCGGCCGGTGTTCCAGTGGATCGTCCTCGCCTTGTGTCGCTTGACGACTTCCGGGCGATACTGGAACCAGAACTCGTAGGAGCGGTTCTGGCTGTGCTTCGTGTCGCTGTAGAACGCCCGGAACTGCTCGATCTCCTCCGGAGTGATGCTCTCGGCGTTGAGAAGCTCCAAGCCCTCCGGCGCGCCGGGCTCAACTGAGGACGAAGACATTGCGCACCTTTCCTTCCGTCGCGATCAACTGGGTCATGCTTCCAATGCGGCTTGCGCGACTTGCTGCCTTCCACGCGGCCAACCGGCGAGCTCGTATGCCGCCTCGCAGATCTCCATCACCCGCAACATGTCGCGCATCGTTGCGATCGGCGCGTCGTCGTTCGCCGCCTGAGCGAGAACCTCGGTGACGAAGCGGCCGTAGTCGGGGAGCTTGGAAATCGGGAGCTCCTCGTCGGGAAGGCCGGGACGGGAGAGCTCGCCCACCTCGTCGCCGCGGACGATCAGGTATCCGCCCTCGGCGATCACGCTGTGGTGGAGATCCATGCGCTTCCCCGGGTAGACGTAGCCGGTGTCGGTGACGCAGGTGACACCGCCCGACCTGAGCGTGAGCACCGAGTAGTCCTCGACCGGATGGCCGTAGAGCTCGTTCGACATATGCGAGGCCACGACCTCGACCGGCCGGTCGCCCATGAAGTGGCAGAAGAGATCGATCCAATGGGTGCCGACGTTGAGCGTGTTGCCCCCGCCTGCCTGCTCCGGATCGAGCATCCAGCCGCAACCCGAGTTGAGATACCGATCGGGCGGCCCGAGCATGCGCCGGAAGAGGACGTACCGGAGATTCTCGTAGCCGAGCCGCTCGCGGATCGCGGTCACGAGCTCGGTCTGCCGCCATACGAACGGAACGGCGGCGAAGGCGCCGAGCTCGTCCTGGAGCTTCGCCAGCACCTCGAGCTCCTCGACATTGAGGCCGCACGGCTTCTCCATCGCAAACGGGATGTCGGCCCGCATCAGGTACTCAGCTGTTCCGGCCATGTCGCAGTGACGGCCGAGCGCGAAGACGAAGTCCGGCTGCACGGTCGAGCAGAGCTCCTCGGGACTGGTTGTCGCCACACAGTCGAGCTCCCGGCCCCAGTGCTCGGCCGTTTCGAGCTCGTGGTCGCTGACACCGACGATCTTCGCCCCTTCGATCCGGAGGAGCGGATCCATGTAGAGGTAGCGATGCCAGTGGCCGACACCGATGAACGCGACGCGAGTCACCGGTGACCTTCAGACGGCGTCATAGTCACTCTCTCCCTGACGGGCGTGTTTGCTGAAGCTGCGCCCGCCGGCGCGGACGGAGGCCATCACGACGTTGACGAGCGCCGGCTTGCTCTCTCGTTCGGCGTAGGCGAGCGCGTCTGCCAGCGTCGGGGCGAGCTCGGAGGGCTCCGTGACCTTGGCTCCGAAGCAGCCGAAGACGTCGCCGAGCTTGTCGTAGTCGGAGTAGGCGAGCGCGTGGCCGGGGCGATCGCGGTTGGCCGTCCAGCCGGCGTTGTTCGCGATCACACAGACGAAGCCGAGCGAGTGGCGCACCGCAGTGTCGATCTCGGTCATGTGGTACCCGAAGGCTCCGTCACCGACGAGGGCGACGACCGGCGACGACCCCGACGCCACCTTGGCCCCGATCGCGAACGGGACCCCCACACCCATCGTTCCGTAGGTGCCGGGATTCAGCATTCCGGCGGGCATGTACGAAGGGATCGCGCGGCGACCGAAAGCCAGGGTCTCCCGGCCGTCGACGACCATGATCGCCTCGCGCGGCGCGGCCTTGCGCACCTCTGTCGCGAGACGAAAGGGATGGATCGGCACCTCGCTCGATTCGGCCTGCTCCGCCGAGCGTTCACGCGAGGCCGCGTCCTTGTCGCCGAGCCGGGCCGTCCAGGCGGAGAAATCGAGGCACTCGCTGCCAAGCTCGGCGGCGAGCTGCCCGAGCCCCAGCTTCGCGTCGGCGAGGATCCCCACATCCGCGAGCCGGTTTCGAGAGATGTCCTCGGGATTCGAGTTGAGCGTGACGACGGTGCTCTCGGCGCTGACCACGGGGGGCTGAAGGAAGTTGAGGATGTAGTTGTCGCGCGTGCCGACGACGAAGATGCAGTCGGCCTCGCGGAACGCCGTCGACCGCGCCGCAGGAAACGAGAGCGCGTGGTCCTCCGGCACGAGCCCACCGGCGATCGGCGTCGTATAGAAGGGCACGCCGGTCAGCTCGACGAAGCGCCGCAGTTCCTCCCAGGCTTCAGACCACAAGACGCCGCTTCCTGCGATCACGATCGGCCGTTCGGCCTGCCGCAGGCGGTCGGCCGCCCGGGCGATCAGGGCCGGGTCGCCCGCGCCGCGGGGTTGGGGTCGCGGCTGCAAGGCGACGGCCTCCGGCTGCTGGCTCTCGCCGTAGAGAGCATTCGCCGGAAGATCGAGGTAGACGGGCCCCGGCGCGCCCGAGGTGGCGATCTGGAATCCCCGCGTGATCGCATCGGCGACGCCGTCGGCATCGGTGACCTGGTGAGCCCACTTCGTGATCGGCCGCATCACGCCGACCTGGTCGGTTTCCTGGAAGGCGCCCGTCGTCCGCTGAAACATCGAGGCCGAGCCTCCGAGCACCACGATCGGCGCTCCGTCGGCGAAGGCGTGGGCGACCCCCGTGACGGTGTTGATCGTGCCGGGGCCGGAGCACGCCATCACGACGCCCGGCCGCCGGGTCACTCGGCTGTAGGCGGTTGCTGCATACGTCCCGGCGCGCTCGTCGCGCACGTCGATGCCTCTGATCCCCTGCTCGATCGCGAGGATGATCGTCGAGGTCATCGGTCCGCCGACGATGTGGAAGAAGTCCCGTACGTCGTGGGCGACGAGCTCCTTCACAAGCAGCTCCGAGCCGTTCACCGTCATGCGGGCGGAGCCGCCGTTCGCGCGGGCTCGGCCTCGAGGCTGTTCGTCGCGATCACGCCGGACTCCTCGAGCTCCTCGAGCTCCCCGGGGTCGATCCCCGCGAGGTCGACCAGGACCTCGCGTGTGTGCTGGCCGAGGAGCGGTGCGGGCACGGCCGTGAACTCGGAGTCCGAGAGCCGGATCGGGAAGCCGGGAATCGTGACCTCACCGCGCTGAGGATGGTCGACCGTCAGGAACGCCCCATTCGCGCGAAGATGTGGATCGGTCGAGAGCTCCATCGTGTCGAACACGGCTCCGGCCGGCACACCGGCGTTGCCGAGGATCTCCATCGCCTCTTCCTTCGTCCGCTCGATCGTCCACTCGGCGATCATCGCGTTCACCTCTTCGGCGCGATCGGCGCGCGCGGTCGGCGTGGCGTAGCGCTCGTCGCCCTTCAGGTCGGCACGCCCGACGATGTCCAGGAGGCGCTCCCACTGCACCGAGTTCGGCGCGCGCGAGGTATAGATCATCACGAAGTCATTCGGGCCGCCCGGCTTGCACGGGTAGATGTCGCCGGGCGCTGTCCGCATCGCAAATCCGTTCCCACGGCGGCCGCAGGCTTTGCCGGTCTGCATCGCGCGGGCATACGAGGTGCGCGTGAGGTTGATCACGGCCTCCTGCATCGCGACGCGAACCCGCTGTCCCTGTCCGGTGCGCTCGCGCTGGTGGAGCGCGGCGAGGATCCCGATCGACAGATGCAGCCCCGAGCCGCTGTCGGCGGTCGCGGGCCCCGGCATCAGCGGCGGCCCATCGGGCATGCCGGTGACGGACATCGCACCGCCGACCGCCTGGGCCACGCTGTCGAAGCTCAGGTACTCGGCAAACGGGCTCTCGGCGTCGTATCCCTTGATCTGGGCGTAGATCAGCCGCGGGTTGAGCTCGCGGAGAGCCTCGTAGCCGAAGCCCAACCGCTCGATCGTGCCGGGCCCGAAGTTCTCGACGAAGACGTCGGCGTCCGCGCAGAGCTTGCGAAGCAGGTCGCACCCCTCGGGCGTCCGCAGGTTGAGCGCGACGCTCTTCTTGTTCGAGTTGAGGACGACGAAGTAGTAGGCGTCCGCGGCGTTCGTCTCCTTGACCGGTGCCCGCTGGTTCCTGCCGGACTCTCCCCGCAGCGGCTCCTCGATCTTGATCACGTCGGCTCCGAGCCACGCGAGGGTCTGCGTGCACGACGTGCCCGCCTCGAACTGCGTCAGATCGATGATCCGTATTCCGTCAAGGGCACCCAAGAGTCTTCACCTCATTCGCTTGTCTTCGTTGCGGACTCGCCGCCGGCCCGATCCGGAGGCGTGCGGCCGGCGCCGGCGACAGTTCGCCGCCGGCACCGGTGCACCCCGAGAAGATCGAGTCGTGCAGCCTCCTGATCCCGTTCAGGCAGCTACTTGCTCGGCGGGCTCAGCTTCAGCAGCTTGACCGCGTTGTTGACGAACCTCGGGTCGTTCCACTGGTTGTAGGTGAGCGTGACCGGCGTCGTCGGCTGTCCGGTGTTGGCGATCTTCACCGCGTCGTTGAAGGAGGACACGGTCAGGAGCGGCGTCTTCCAGAAGTTCATGAAGTCGCCGAAGAGGTACTGATCCTCGTCGGTGTTGTCGATGTTGTTGATCGACGCCTCCATGTTCGCAAGCGCGTGCTCTGCCTTGACCGGGTTCTTCTGCGCCCAGTTCCAGGCCTGCACCTCGGCGGTGACGAACGCCTGCACCGTGTCCGGATGCTGCGAGATCATCGACGGCGTCGTCAGAATCTCGAAGAACGCGCCGTTGTTCGTGGGAGCCAGGTTGCCCATGTTGATCGAGAGCGAGTTCGGCTGGGCGGCCACGGGGACGCCGGCCGCGATCGCCTGGTATGTCCCGTTCCCGAAGCCGGCCACCTGGTTGGCCGCCGTCCCAGCGGCAACGATGTTGATGTCGGCCGACGAATTGTTCTGCTGGCAGACGAGGCCGTTCACCGCGCACAGCGTCACCAGGTTGTTGTAGGTGCCCGACGTGAAGCTCGTGACCGCGACCTGGAGATGCGATCCCTTCAGCGCCATGAACTGCCGCAGCGTCTGGGCAGGCGTATTGCCGGCCAGCGGGATGCGAAGACCGGCGGCTGCCTGGGTCTGAATCGCGATCTCCTGCTGCGCGCCGTCGTCGATTGCGACCACTGCCTTGATCCCGGCGCCCTGCTGCGCCGCCACCATCGCGCTCGTCACGATCTCCTGGACGAACTGGTAGGAGCCCTGAAGCAGCGCGGCGATCGTCAGATCCTGCTGCGAGCTCGACTTGTCGAGGTACTGGACGGTCAGCCCCTGCCTCTTGAAGAAGCCCTCCTGCTGGGCGATGAAGCCCGTGAGCGTCTCCACATTGTTCGCGCTCGCCTGGAGAACGACATGCGAGAGGCTGAGCGGCTTCTTCGGCGGCGCCGGAGCGGCCGCCGAACGGCCCGCGGTGGCCGACGCGCCGAGCGGCACGGCAGCGACGAATGCAACGAGCACTCCGACGAACAAGGAGAGGACTACCGAGCGCCTCGGAAACGTGCGGTTGTTGTGTCTCAACCTGGTCATCCTTTCTCTCTACGGGGATGTGAGACGGGGGGCAAGGCAGGGGTCGGATTCGCTCCCGCGAACGGCCGCCTGCCGCGACTCGCACTCGATGGTGACGCCGCGAACCGCGCCATCGGGCGGCGGGCCGCTGCGTGCCTGGCACGCCGTACCCGCCTCCTGCCGATCGTTCGCAGCGCCGAACATCGCGCGATGGTAGGGTCAGGCTTGTCCATCTGTCAAGACGGCGTTCTAACCTATGGGACATGTCTGAACTTCTCGCCCCCAAGCGAACTTCGGGATCCTCGAATGCGCAGGCTCTCGTGCGTGGCCTTGCCGTGCTCTCGGCGTTCCGATCCGACAAGCCGTCCCTCGGCGTTAGCGAGATCGGCCGCTCGATCGGGCTGAGCCGGAGCACGACGCACCGCTACGTCGCGACGCTCCTCGATCTCGGTTACCTCCAGCAGGACACCGCGACGCGGCAGTACCGCCTCGGGCCGCAGGTGCTGAACCTCGGCTTCTCGGCGATCAACTCGATGGAGGTGAGGGAGGTCGCGACGCCCCACCTCCGCCAGCTCAGCCTCGAGTCGGGCTACACGGCGAGCATGGCGATCCTCGATGGCCTCGACATCATCTACATCGAGCGCTGCCGGAGCTCACGACCCGAGGAGCCGTTCATCGACCTGAACGTTCACATCGGCTCGCGGCTGCCGGCCTACTGCACGGCGATGGGCAAGGTGCTGCTCGCCTACCTCCCGCCCGACCAACAGGAAGCAACGCTGAGCCAGATCAAGTTCGTCCGGCTCGGGCCGAACACCGTCGCCAATCGCGAAGCCCTCGCCGCCGAGCTCGCCCAGATCCGCCGCGAGGGCATCTCGATCGCGAACGAGGAGATTACGTTCGGCAAGCGAGCGATCGCAGCCGTCGTACTCTCGCGCGACGGGTCTCCCGCCGCGGCGATCAACCTCAACCTGCACGGCTCGCTCGGCCCGATGGAGGAGATGGCGGCACGGCTCGGCCCGCAGGTCCTCGAGGCGGCCTCCAGGATCTCGGCGCAACTCGGATACGGCTCCTTCTCGGCGAGATGACCGAACCCCGGCCGACCGTCTTCCACCACGCGAAGCTGCCTCGGCACGACCGGGGCGCTGGCCTCGCGACGAGGTACCTCGTTCATGCCGGCCTCGGCGAGGTCGGATTCCTCACCGGCATCAGCGAGTTCGACCCGCGCGCGGGCCTCGAGTTCCATTCGCACAACTGCGACGAGTCCGTTTTGATCCTCGACGGCGAGGCGATGTTCGAGACCGACGACCATGCCGAGCGGCTGACGGCAGACGACTCGACCTGGGTCCCGGCCTCCGTCGTCCATCGCTTCCGCAACGTCGGGCCCGGGACGCTGAAGATCCTCTGGACGTACGGGTCGCCGGTTGCCACCCGGACGGTGTCCGAGACGAACGAGACGCTCGCGATCGCGGCCGAGATGGAGCGCTCGCGCCCGGTTGCCGAGGCCGACCCCGCCCCGCGGCCATGAGGGCTGGGCGGCTTCCGTGGCTCGACCCGTCGGAGCTCGACGTCCCGCAGCACGCCCTCTACGAATCGATCATGACGAGCCGTCGCGCTGCGGTAACGGGACGGCCGCCGCTCACCGACGAAGCCGGCCGTCTGCACGGGCCCTTCAACGCGCTCCTCTTCAACCCGAGCCTCGGTCAGGCGCTGCAGCAACTCGGCTCGGAGGTGCGTTTCCACACGGCTCCGTCACCTCGTGCGCGTGAGCTCGCGATTCTCGAGGTGGCCGTGGCCGAGCACTCGAGCTACGAGTGGCTCGTCCACGAGCTGGCGGGACGCGACGCCGGTTTGAGCGCGGAGGAGATCGCTGCGATCAGGTCCGGGGCGCCCGCGCCGACCTTGAGCCCGGAGGAGGCCGGCGCCCGCGCGGTCGTCCAGACACTCGTGCGGGGCGGCGATCTCTCGCAGCAGCAGTTCGAGGCGGCGAGCGAAGCTCTCGGCCTTGCCTACGTCCTGGATCTCGTCGTTCTCGTCGGCTACTACCGCCTCCTCGCGCTCCTGATGCGCAGCGCCCGCACCCCGGTTCCCGCGGGCTACGCATCCGAGTTCGCGGACGTGGACGACGAACCGCCGACGCCGGCCTTGACCTGAGTTTTCAACCCGCACCACGCTGAAGCAATCGGACAAATCGACTCGAGATCGGAGATCGCAAAATGAGCAGAGAGGCTGCAATCGAGCACACGAGCTACTGGAAGTCCGTGGATTTCGCGGCGATCGAGGCCGCCGGAGACAACAAGCCCTCCGACCACAGGCTCTGCGACATCAGCTCGGGAAGCGAAGCATCGCGCGTGAGCTACAAGATCAAGAAGGCGGGAACCCGCAACCCGCCGGACGGAAGCTTCCACGCCCACAAGTGGGAGCAGAGCTTCTACGTGATCTCCGGGTCGATGTGGTTCGAGATCGAGGGCGACGAGCCGTGCGAGCTGAAGCCGGGCGACTTCGTGGTGATCCCGCCCCGGACGCAGCACCGCAACTGGAACACCGAGGGCACCGAAGACTGCATCCATCTCTCGTTCAACACCCCGCAGATGACGGTGAACTCGATCGAAGGGCGCGTTTGACGCGGGAGGAGCTCGTCACGGCGTGCGCGAGGCACGTTCGATCTCGTTCCGGGCGGCTCCCCTTCGGGGGACCGCCCACCGACGAGGCCGGCCCTGCCTGAACTGCGGCCCGCCGCCTCGGTCGAAGCTCTCGAGCCACTCGCCGTGCGACTCTGCAACTGGGATCGCTGGGGCGCCGACGATTCCGCCGGCACACTGAACTTCGTCACTGCCGAGAAGCTCGTCGAGGCGGCCGCGCTCGTGCGGACAGGTCGCGTCTTCGAGCTCGGACTGCCGTTGGATCGTGGCGGGCCGCAGCAGGGACGGCCGCGGCGGTTCAACCCGCTGCACTTCATGACCGCCCTCCACGACTACGACGTGCGGGCGGACGGGATGGCAATAGCCGACGACGTGCTCCTGCTGCCGCTCCAGGCTGGAACCCAATGGGACGCGCTCGCGCATGTGTCGTACAAGGGACTGCTCTACGGCGGCCGTTCCGCGTCGGCGGTCTCGCCGGGCGGGGCGGCTACGAACTCGATCGACGCGGTGAGCTCGCGGTTCGCAAGCCGGGGCGTTCTCCTCGACCTGCCGCGTCACTTCGGCCTCGAGTCGCTCGAGCCCGGGTATCCGATCAGCGTCGATGACCTCGAGAGCACGCTCGAAGCCGCGCACGTCGAGCTCGGCGAGGGCGACGTGCTGCTCGTGCGAACCGGCTTCCTCGAGCTCTGCCGTGGCCGGGACTGGGTGGGTCTCCACGACGCCTCGCCCGGCCTCGGGTTGGACACCCTCGCGTGGATTCACGAGCGACGGCTCGCGGCAGTGTCCTCGGACACCGTGGCCGTGGAGGTGCGACCCTCGCTGACGCCGGGGTTCTCGCTCCCGTTCCACGTCGTGGCGCTCGTGTACATGGGGTTGACCCTCGGGGAGCTTTTCGAGCTCGAGGGCCTTGCGCGCGACTGCGCCGAGGGCGGTGTCTACGAGTTCATGCTGGTCGCGCCGCCGCTCCGCGTCACGGGTGCGGTGGGGTCGCCGATCAACCCGTACGCGATGAAGTAGCCGAGACGACTCAGACCGCGAGCCGCGTGGCCCACCTCCGCAGCCCCTGATAGGCCTGCGGGAAGGTAGTGACGTGGGTATAGGCGGGAAGGTCGTCGCCGACGTCGCCGAGGTCGTCCACCGCGAAGGCGGCGAAGTCGAAGTCGTCCGGCTCGGCTCGGGCGACCTCGCCCCAGCGGATCAGCCGCTCGCGCAATTCGACCAGGTGAGGTGTCGGGTCGTCGACGACCCCGAAGTGGATCAACGCGATCCGCCGCGGCTCGCGCCGCTCGAGCTCCTCGATCGAGGTGAGCCACGCTGCGATGTCGATCTCGGGAGGCGGCGTCGGCGGCATCACGGGCGCCTGCGGGAGGATTCGCACGCCGGCGACATCGCCGGCGTAAAGCGTCCCTTCGCGGTCGAGGAAGCAGACGTGATGGCCGGCGTGTCCCGGTGTGTCAAAGCACGAGAGCCCCACCACCTCCTCGGTCGTGACCTCGACGTTCTCGGCCGGCACCGGCGCCAGCTCGCCCCAGAGTCGATCGAAATCGTCCCCAAAGAGCCGCCGCGCGCTCGCCTCGAGCCGCTCAGGCGCGATCAAGTGCGGCGCACCGACCGCCGAGACGTGAACGTGGAGCTTCGGATTGCGCCGAACGAGCACGCCCGCTGCCCCGGCGTGGTCGAGATGGATGTGGCTGATCAAGAGATGGCGGAGATCGCCGATCGTGAGCCCTTCAGCCGCGAGCCCCCGCTCGAGCGCCGGCAGCGTCGTCGTCGGTCCGACGTCGAAGAGCGCGGGTCCGTCGTCGGTCTCGACAAGGTAGGACGCCACCGCCCCCCGCGCTCCGACGTGCTCCAGATCGATCGGGCGCAGGTCTCTCACCGCCGCATCGTAACGAGAGCCCCCTCGCCGCTTCGTTCGGCCCTCGACCCCACGCGGGCAGCTGACGATGAAGGAGAAGCGGCTACAGTTACTGCGCTTCGCCCTCTTAGCTCAGTTGGTAGAGCACCTCCATGGTAAGGAGGGGGTCAACGGTTCGAGTCCGTTAGAGGGCTCTAAAAGCCTCGCAAAGCGGGGCTTTTTGTTGCCTGTGCTGCCACAATGGAGCACCTCCGTGATAGGGAGGGCGTCGGCAATGGCGTCGGTAGCTCCCTGCGATTGGATCTGGCATGAATCCAAGGGCTTCGGGGACTCTTCATCGGGAGATGGGAAACGTCGCTGATCGTGGGGACAGGTTTTGGGGACACCTGAGGCATGAAGGCCGACATTGAGCACACCGCGCTAGTCACACAGTGATGGTTGATCTCGAGACCGGCGAGGTTGCCTCTGCTGATCCAGTTCAGTGAGGGTCGCCGCGCCAGCCGAAAGCGCGACGACGTGCCGACGGCAGCTTGTTCACGACCAAGTCGTAGGAGTCCTCGATCATGTCGCTGACGGCGTCGTCGGATACTGAGCCACCGATGATCACCGTGTTCCAGTGGCGCTTGTTGAGGTGGTATCCGGGGAGCACCGCCGCGTGTGCCGCGCGCAACGCCTCGGCGAGCTGGGGCTCGCACTTGAGGCTGACGCGAAGCTCGTCCGCGCCGAGCTGAGACAGAGCAAACATCTTCCCGGCAACCTTGAACACCGAGGTCTCTGGGCCAAACGGAAACGTCTCCTCGGCTCCCGTAAACGAAAGGCAGTAATCGCGAAGCTCTGCGCGGTTCATCTTCCCTAGGGTTGCGCAAAAGCTTGGCGCGTGACAGACCTCGGGCGTCTTGGAGGCTCGACGCCGCCAAGCTCAGTCCTCGAGGGTGGCGAGTATTGAACGAACTCGAGGCCGAAACGAGGGAAGAAGACGGGGCCCGGCGGCGAACGTGCGCGGGACCGCCCGAGCCGACGCGCAGCTTGAGACCGGCATCGGCAACGGCGCTCGGGCGCCCGGTAGCGTCGGAGGGATGTTTCGGTTTCGGGCCACGCTGCGGAGCGACTCGAAGCGCCGCGTCTACCTGCCGCTCCCCGGCGAGCCGGAGGTCAGGCACCTAGCGGGGACCGTGAACGGCATGCGATACCGCGGCGCGGTCGAGTTGATCGATGGCTCGCCTGCGCTCGTACTCGGCCCCGCCTGGCGCCGAGGCTGCGGCCTGGACGCCGGCGACCACGTGCGCGCCGAACTCGAAGCTGAGGGGCCGCAGCGGCTGCATCTCGCCGCCGACCTCGCTGCAGCCCTCGAGGCGTCACCCGCGGCCGCCGCATTCTGGGACGAACTGGCGCAGTTCTACCGCAGGGCCTACCTGCGCTGGATCGACGCGACGAAGCGCAGCCCGGCGCTGCGGGCGCAGCGGATCGAAGCCGTCGTCACGCTGCTCGAGCGCCGAGTGAAGGAGCGACCCTGATGGACCGGCAATGGATGGCTTAGAGCTCGTCTCAGAATGAAGAGCGGAGCCTTCTGAAGCAGACGAGGCAGCAGGCGAGGCTGAGAAAGGCTTCGTGGATGTCGTGGCGGCGGTCGTAGCGGACGAGGAGTCGTTTGAACTGGTGGAGCCAGGCGAAGGTGCGCTCGACGACCCAGCGGTAGCGACCGAGGCTGGAGCCGTGCTTGGTCTGGCGGCGAGCGATCTCTGGGGTGATGCCGAGGGCGCGGAGCTCGCGCCGGTACTTGTCGTGGTCGTAGCCGCGGTCAGCGGTGACGCGGTCGGGACGGCGCCGCGGCCGGCCGACCTTGCCGCGGACGGGCGGTATGCGCTCGACGAGCGGGATTAGTTGGGTGACGTCGTTGCGGTTGCCGCCCGTGACTGTCCAGGCGAGCGGAATCCCGGTCGCGTCTACGAGAAGGTGGTGCTTCGAGCCGTTTCTGGCTCTATCAACCGGGCTCGGGCCCGTTTCGGAGCCCCCTTTTTCGCCTGCACATGACTCGAGTCGGCGACCGCCCGCGACCATTCCAGCTCCCCGGCCGCACGAAGCTCGGCAAGCAGCACCGCGTGCAGCCGCTCCCAGACCCCGGCCCGCTGCCACTGATCCATCCGCCGGTGACACGTCGAACCGCCACCGAACCCCAACTCCGGCGGCAAATGCCGCCAGGCAATCCCGGTATGCAGCACAAACAAGATCCCCTGCAGAGCCAGCCGGTCAGGGACCCGCTTACGGCCCGGATAACGAAACCGCCGCTCGACCCTCGGCAGCAGCGGCTCGATCCGAGCCCACAACTCGTCCGACACGACCCACGGAGCAGTAGCCACAGGCACCCCCTCGATGTTGACGACGGATGCCGACGGCATTCGCCCTCAACGAACGGGTCCCTTCATTTCGGTACGAGTTCTAAGGCCTGCGCGATCGACGATGGCATTTCGGCAGGCAATCTCGAGCCCTTTCCCATTCGGGGGTGCGCGACGGGAATGGCGACCGACTCCCCATCCCTCTTCCTACCTCCGGCTGTCTTGTTCGTGCCGTGATAAAATCGAAAGCTGGTAAATGCCCAGTCGAGCGGCCGGTCAATTCGTCCGCACGCCTTGCGGGAAATGTTCCCGTCACTCGGGGCGGCCTGCCGCAGGCCAGCACGAACCGACACGCTCCGAGCATCCTGACTGGGCTGGGCTTTAGTCGATGAACCTGTTGCCATACAGATGCCAACCGAGGGACTGAACCGCTCCGGGTTTCATGCAGGCTGTTTGGTTTGAGTCTCAGCCTTCTGGCCTGAGCTTTCCTGATAACGGTAGTGGTCGGCCTCGTACTCGGCCGGCGGGATGTGGCCGTGGGCTTCGAAGAGGCGGCGGTTGTTGAACCAGTCGACCCATTCGAGGGTGGCGTACTCGAGGTCTTCGAGGCCGCGCCAGGGGCCGCGGTTTCTGACGAGCTCGGTCTTGTAGAGCCCGTTCATCGTCTCGGCGAGCGCGTTGTCATACGTGTCGCCCTTCGACCCGACCGAGTTCACCGCGGCGGTCTCGGCGAGCCGTTCGGTGTAGCGAATCGACAGATATTGGACGCCGCGGTCGGAGTGATGAACGAGCTCGTCGAGCTTCTGGCCGGCCTGGGAGCGGGCCCAGATCGCCTGCTCCAACGCGTCGAGGGCGAGGTCGGAGCGCAGCGACGTCGAGGCTTGCCAGCCGACGATCATCCGCGAGTAGACGTCGGTGATGAACGCGACGTAGACGAACCCCGACCAGGTCCGGACGTAGGTGATGTCTGCGACCCAGAGCCGGTTCGGGGCCGACGCGGCGAACTTCCGGTCGACGAGGTCGCGGGGCCGGGCGGCGGCGTCGCCGGGATCGTCGTGAGTTTCGGCTTGCCGCGCACAACGCCTCGCAGCCCCAGGTCCCGCATCAGCCGCGCCACGGTGCAACGAGCGACCCGAGTGCCTTCGCGGTTGAGCTGCGCCCAGACCTTGTCGACGCCGTACACGCCGAAGTTCTCTGCGTGGACCGCGCGATCTCCGGCTTCAGCTCGCCGTCACGCAGAGCCCGGGCCGACGGCGGCCTGGTCTTCGCGGCGAAGTAGGTGCGCGGGGCGAACTGCAGAGACGCTGCAGATCGGCTCGACCCCGAACTCGTCCGGTGCTTGTCGATGTAGGCGATCACTTCCTGGTTCGACCGTCGAGCTCGGTCGCGAAGAAAAGCGACGCCGACTTCAAGATCTCATTCGCGCGCCGAAGCTCGCGATTCTCCCGCTCGAGCTCCTTCAAGCGCTCCCGCTCACCCGACTCGTCACCCGGGCCGGCGGCCCTCATCGACCTCGCTTCGGCGGACCCAGATCCGCAACGTCTCCGGCGAACAACCGATCTTCCCGGCGACTGAACCGATCGCAGCCCACTGCGACTCGTGCTCATGCTGATGCTCGAACACCAGCCGCACCGCACGCTCACGAACCTCCGGCGAATACCTCTTCGATGTACTTGACATGACCCCATCCTCTCAAGGACTGGAGCCTGCAACTTTCCCGGAGCGGTTCAACACCAGGCTGGCAACGGCCCCTGACGGACCCACTAATCGAGTCTCACAGACGCCTGAACCGAGGCGTGTTGCAGTTGTGGACAAGTCTCTTGAGATCGCGCCCGATCAGCGAATGTGGTTCGCGTCGAGTTCCCGGTCGCGCTCAGCTTCCCGACGCCTTGGTCCGATATCCGGCGTCTCGGCGCCTTCCTGGTACCGGAGGTACCAGTAGTTCGACTCCCGACGGAGGTCGGCGGCAAGCCGTGTCCACCGTCCAATAGCGTCGTCTAGCCGAGTCCCGGTCGTATCGTCGCCGACGAGGGAGAGGCTGGTGTCGAGAGCCCGTTGCGCCTCGATCAGATGGAGGGCATGCTCGACCCGAGCGACGTGCGCGTCGTCGTTGAGGATCGCGAACGACGAGACCCATCTGCTGATGAGCGCGAGCTGGAGTGTCGAGCTGGCGACGATTGTTTCGTGGCATCCCTTGAGCCACTCCGCGTCATGGATCAGGATCTCGAGTCTCTCGCGCTGCCAGCCGTCGTCGCCCCGATCTGCTGGATCGCGCTGCCGCTGCAGGAGGTCCTCGACAGGATCACCCGGAGGCGAGTCGAAGCGTGCCTGCGCCCTCGCGCGGGGCTGGGCCAACGCCAACTCGATCTCATGTCGGGGCCGGGGCAGGTCAAAGCCGAGCAACGACACCATCCCGAGAACGGCGTGGTCGAGGATGTGTGAGAACTCCGCTGCCGCCGCGCGGCCGACGCTTCGCCAGCGCCGAGACTCACGCCACCGGAGATAGCTGTCGAGGGCGGCGACGGTCACGAGGACGACGAGCAATCCGGCGACGAGCGCCGCGTCGAGAGGGTGGTCGAGCCAGAAGTGCCATCCCAGCGGCCAGTCGGTCAGGCTCACCCCAACAGCAACCGCGACGGCGACGATCGGCCAGCCGAATCGTATGAGAGCTGTTGGCATCGTCGGAAGTCTCCCCGACTCGCTGTGCAACGGTCAAGGAGGCCAGGCGACAGGCCTGAGGCTTGGGCCAGCGCTCGCCAATGACGCCCGAGCGTCGTTTCAGTGTCGGACAGGTGTTCGAGATTAGGACTCGCCCAGACGGGACGTACCGAGATCGTTCGCCTCCTGGTGTCGAGGGCGCTCGGGTCTTAAGCTTCGGTCCGTGGAATCTGTGTCCTCGTTAGGTGGGCCGGTGGCGGCCCGGAAGGTGGTGACGGCGCTGTTTTGCGATGTCGCCGATTCGACGGCTTTGGGCGAGCTCCTCGATGCCGAGGTTCTACAGGCGGTGTTGTCGCGGTATCTCAGGTTGGCGTCTGCGGTGATTGAGAGGCATGGGGGGACGGTGCAGAAGTTCATTGGTGACGCGGTGATGGCGGTGTTTGGGGTGCCGGTGTTGCATGAGGACGACGCCGTGCGCGCGTGCCGGGCGGCGGAGGAGTTGTTGGCAGAACTACCCCGTTGGAACGATGAACTCGAGCGTGATTTCGGGACGAGACTGCAGCTTCGGGTTGGGGTGAATAGCGGCGAGGTTGCGGCGGTGTCGGACCAGCGGCTCGCCACGGGGGACGCGGTGAATGTGGCAGCGCGTCTGGAGCAGGCCGCGGAGCCGGGCCAGATCCTGATCGGGCCTTTGACGCTCGCGCTCGCTCGGGATGCCGTGACGGTCGAGGCGCTCGAACCGCTCGAGCTGAAAGGGAAGGGGCGCCCCGTCCAGGCATACCGGTTGCTTGCGGTCGAGCCCGGGCGGCCCCGCCGCTCGACGGGGCTCGCGCCGATGGTCGGCCGGGCAGACGAGAAGGGAAGGCTCGACGAGGAGTTTGCGGACGTGGTCGCGCGCCGGACCTGCAGAGTGGTCACGATCCTCGGGAACGCTGGGTTGGGGAAGTCACGGCTCGCGGGTGAGTTCCTCGAAGGGCTCGACGTTAGGGTGGTGACGGGCCGCTGCCTTTCCTACGGTGAGGGGATCACCTACTGGCCGGTGGTTGAGGTGGTCAAACAGCTCGGGGATGTCGTCGAGCGGCTGATGACCCGGACTCCGCAGGTTGCAGCGGCGCTCGCGGCGCTGATGGGTGAGGGATCCGCGGCGACTCCGGGCGAGATCGCTTGGGCGGTACGGAGGGTGTTCGAGGAGGCCGCGGCCGAGAGGCCGCTAGTGATCGTCTTCGACGACATCCACTGGGGCGAGCCGATCTTCCTCGACCTAATCGAGCACGTCGCCGACCTCTCACACGAGGCCTCGATCCTGATCGTGTGCCTTGCGCGTCCGGAGCTGCTCGAGCGCCGACCTGCCTGGCGCGGCCGCAGGCCAGGTGCGGCAACGCTGCTCCTGCAGCCTCTCGATACCCGCGAGACGAGCGAGCTGATCGACCGCCTGGTCGACCCAGGCGAGCTGGACCCAGCCTTGACCTTACGGATCGGGACAGCCTCCGAAGGCAACCCGCTGTTCGTCGAGGAAATGGTTGCGATGGCGCGCGACTCCGAGGTAGAGGAGCTGGAGGTGCCGCCAACGATCAAGGCATTGCTCGCGGCCAGGATCGACCAGCTCGATCCGGCAGAGCGCAGCGTGCTGGAGCGCGGATCAGTCGAGGGCCAGCTCTTCCACCGCAGTGCGGTGGAAGCGCTCGCAGACTCACCGGAGCCCACCCTGGAACCTCTCGCGGGGCTCGTCCGCAAAGAACTCGTGCGGCCCGACCGTCCGACCTTGCCTGACGAGGACGCCTACCGCTTCCGCCACCTTCTGATCCGGGATGCCGCCTACGAAGCCCTTCCCAAGGCCGTCCGAGCCGTCCTTCACGAGCGATTCGCCGTTTGGCTTCAGGCATCCGGCACCGAGCTGGTCGAGCGCGACGAAATCGTCGGCTTCCACCTCGAGCAGGCCTATCGCTACCGCGTCGAGCTCGCCCCGATAGACGTTCGAGCAGAAACGCTCGCGGTACTGTCCGCTGAGCATCTTGAGCGGGCGGGCAGACGTTCATTCGGTCGCGGCGACATGCGAGCGGCAGCGAATCTCTGGCGTCGGTCGGCGCAGCTACTGCCCGAACGTTCACGCGAGCGGCTCGAGTTGCTGCCCAGCCTGGGCGAGGCTCTCATGGAGATGGGCGAGTTCAGCGAGGCCCAGGGATACCTGAGTCAGGCGGTCGTGGGCGCGGCGGCCCTCGACGACCAGAGGCTAGAGGCCGATGCAACTCTCACGCGGCTCCTCGTCGCCCATCACACGGTCGAGGATCTCGATGCCTTCCGAGCAGAGGTGCGGCGCGAGGTCGACCGCGTGCTTCCGTCGCTGAACGGGGACGAGGCCGCTACGGTGCGCGCGAAGGCCTGGCGGATGGTTGCGATTACCCACGGGATCGTCTGCCTCTGGCAGGAGACCACGGACGCGCTCGAGCATGCTATCGCCGCTGCCCGCCGCGCCGAAGATGCCCGGCTCGTCGCCAGGCTCAGCGCCCAATACGTGCTGGCTCTGAGCGAAGGCCCGGTGCCGGCCACGGAGGCGATCGCGCGCGCCGAGACGGTCATGAGCGAGGGGCTCGTGGACCGCCAGGCTGAGGCCGTCGTGCTCCTAGAGCTCGCCCCGCTGCGCGCGATGATCGGAGACGTGGAGACAGCCCGGGAGCTCTACGCACAGGGTGGCGACATACTGCGCGAGCTCGGCAACACAGTCATCGCTGCATGGACCTCGCACGCATCGTCCTTTGTGGAGTTGTTGGCGGGTGACCCACAGGCGGCCGAGAGCCTGCTGCGCGCCGACTATGACGCCTTGACAGCCATTGACGAGCAATACTTCCGACCTTTCATTGCCGCCCTGCTCGCGAGAGCCCTCCTGGCGCTCGGTCGGGCGACGGAAGCCGGCGAATTCGCTGCGGTGGCCGCCCAGCTGGCAAGTGCCGACGACGTCGAGACTCAAGTAATCGTCCGCTCCGTGCGGGCAAGGATCCTTGCGAGCAAGGGCGCCTTCGAGCGCGCTGTGACGCTCGCCGATGAGGCCGTCGAGTTGGCTGCCCGAACCGACTGCCTCGTCCAACGAGGGGACGCACTCCTCGCTCTCGCCGATGTCCTTCGGTCATCAGGGGCGGCGAAAGACTCGAAGCCAGCGCTCCAGTACGCGCTCGAACTCTTCGAACGGAAAGAGAACTTCGTCCAAGCTGCGCAGACGCGCAAGCTCCTCAGAGATCTCGAGATGGAAGTAGCCAGCGAGAGCACATAGCCTCCGCCACAAAGGCTCGCTTCCCGCCTCGGGCACCAGACGTTATCCCGCTGCCTTGCGTCAGACCGTATGGAGTGCCCGGCGCCTCGCTCGTAAGTTAGGCGCGGGTTACCGTCGGGATGGGCCCGGCGGTAGAGCCGCAATTACGGGAGGCGACGGTTATGAACGAAGGTGGCTGTGTCGGGCTTGATGTGCAGGCTCGGTCGGTGGTCGCGGGCGTGATCGATCTGGGGAGCGGCGAGGTGCGGTCGCTGCGGGTGCCTCCCGGGGCCAGGCCGCGGTGGCGTGGTGTCAGTACCCGGCCGTCAGTACTCGGGCGTGAGTACATCGAGGACTCCTCCTTTGGGCCGGCGACGACATCGACCGCGTCGCCACGTGCGAATCCGTCGATCGAGAGGCCCGCCTGAGCGGGCCTCTCGTGACCGTCGTCCCCAGTCGGTGTGCTCCTCAGCCTGGCTGGTTGGTTCCGCCGGTGGCGACATAGCTGACACAGTCGCCCTGGTTCTTGAAGATCCCGAACCGCTCCCAGCCGTCGTTCTTGCAGTCGTCCTTCGTCTGCGGCAGGACCTGCGTGCGAGTCGTCATCCAGAGGTCGTTGCCCCCGGATCCGCCTGCGCGATTCGAGTAGAAGAAAAGCGTCGTCGCGTCACTGGAGATGTAGGGATGCTGGTCGTTGGCTGTGCTGTTCACGGTGGGACCGACGTTGACCGGTGTCGACCAGGGCGCGTCGAGCGTCGCTCGGGTGGCGGTCCAGAGGTCGAGCCCCCCGACTCCTCCGGCGCGGGCTGAGTAGAAGAAGATCTCGAGACCGTCCAGGCGAAGACTCGGGCGATTTCCGGCGCCGAGCTCCGTGACCTGGGTCGCGGGCCCCCAGGTCCCGTCTTCCTGAAGGTTGCTCACGTAGAGGCTGGCATTCCCGGCAGGGCCGAGCCGGTCGCTTCCGAAATAGATCTGTGGGTGACCTCCGTTGTCGGAGTAGCCGTTTCCGTTCTCGGCGGCCGCGGTGTTCACTCCTGGGCCGAGGTTGGTCGGTGTCTGCCAGGCGAAATCGTCGTGGATGTCGGCGCGGTAGGACTGGTAGAGATCGGGTCCGCCGAACCCGCCGGGGCGCGTGCTGGCGAAGAACATCCAGTGCCCGTCCGGTGAGAACGACGGGACGAAGTCGTCCGACGACGTGTTGATCGGCGGCGGCAGGTGCTGAGGAGCGCCCCAGGCGGAAGTCGTCGTGGCTCGTTGGGAAACCCAGATGTCGCGCAGGCCCAAACCGCCGACTGCCTGGTCGGAGCTGAAGTACAGGCTCAAACCGTCCGGAGAGATCGCAGGCCCCGTCTCGTTGGCAGCCGAGTTGACGATCGGCCCGAGGTTCACCGGTGTAGTCCATTGCGTGTAGATCGGTGTCGCATTCGTAAGCGACGTCGACATGCCGAATAGGACAAAGGCCGCACCCACAACCAGCACCGTGCGGCGAAGAAGCGATACCTTCATGCCGTCTCCCACTCTCGTTCATTCAGTCACAGCGAATGCCGTGACCCACAGGGCTGAGGCTAGGAGGCGCTCGCAGCGATGTCGTTCGCGGAGTCGACACAGAAAGTGTCTAGTTCACGACACAAGGCCTCTGCTCCAACGACTGCGGCGGCGAGGCCCCGAAGCTGATCGGCCTCGCAGCTGCAGCCGCCTTATGGGCTCAGGCTCGCGCCCCCGCCTCGCCCGCGCCGTCAGCCGTCGATTGATCCCGATTGGGATGCACAGTCGAGTGTGGGAGCAAACGAGCGGATCGATGTTGGGCCGGGCGACTGTCCGCGGTGCGGTTATGGGGGGTGGACGTATTCCGACGAGCGCAATTCGAAGGCGCCACGAAGCGCACCCGACCGGGTAGCCCGAACCGCGCTGATGGCGGCCCCGCTGAGCTCGCGTTCGTGGCGCACCGTCGCCCTTGCTTTGATAACGGGGCAAGCTGATCGTCTGGCCATCAACGACCCAGGGAGGTCAGGGTGGTCCGACAGGCTATTGTCGCTCCGACTCCACCGAGCCGAACCTTCCGGCGATGGCGGGGGCCGGGCTCCTTGCCACCACCCCGTGACCGGGTTCCACGTTCTGTCACTGTTGGGAGGGAGGCTCCGTCGGGAGTGCGGACTTCGAGCGGAGGTGCGAGTCAGCCAAAGGCGTGCCGGTCCTACTCAAGTTCTGGGCCGCTGCTGCCGAAGAGTGTTTCAGGGGTGACGCGACGTGTTTGATCGGCTTGGCGGGCTTGAGGGTGGTCGTTGTCGTCTCGGAATCCTGGGTGTTGTCGTTGTTGCCTCGCTCGTGCTCGTGGACAGCTCGCTCGCTGCGATCACGCCGCGGTTGCTGGTCACGGCGAGCGCGACGGCGGGCGGACCCAGACGCTGTCGATCTCGGGGACGACGCAGAGGACCGACGATCAGGTCGGGCGGATCCAGCTGTATGTCCCGCTCGGATTCATGCTCAACTCACCGCCTCCGGGCACACGAGTCGGCGCGGTGTCGGCCAGCTTCGCGGCACCCGACCCGGGTTCGGCCACCGGGCAGTCGTCCACTGGATCGGTGACGGCGATCTCGCCGACCGACCCGGCCGTGGCCTACGAAGCCACGAGCTGCGACCCCGGCCAACATCTGGCCGCGTGGATGGCGCGGCTCGGCACCGGCAGGACGGCCCTCAGCTTCCCGATCTTCGTCGATGCGAGCTCCGATGCGACCGCGTCGTTCGGGCCTTACGTTCTGGTCGTGTGCTTCCGCCCCGCCAACCTTGCGGCCGCCGACCCCAACCGCTCGCCCGGCGGCCGCATCGTCGACTCGTGGACGCTCACGCTCACACCGTTCACCGCCCCGACGACTGCCGGCGGCTACCTCTGGCGGTCGCTCTGGACACCGTTCGCGGCCGCCACCGGCGCATTGGATCCGACCGCCAGCGTCGAGGCGCAGTCAACCGTCAATGTGCTCGCCGCCGGGATCACCATCGAGGCCACGACGACGACGCTCGAGCTGCACGGTACCCCGGTCCGCCTCCTGCTCGTTTCCGGGCGCGTCTTCGTCGACGGCCAACCGCTGGCGGGCGCGCTCGTGAGGATCCGCCACGGCCCGCGGCCATCCCAGCTTGTCGCCCTCGGACGGGTCCGCACCGGAAGCGACGGACTCTATGTTCAGGTCAGCATCCTGAAGGCGACCCAGTACCTCGAGGCTAGCGTCAGCATCCCCAGCAACGACCTCGGTTCGGCCGGCTGTCAGCCCTCTTTCGCGGACACCCCCTGCCTCGACGCCACCACCAGCACTGGGAACGCGGCGACACCCACCGTGCGCGCCAGACGCTAAGAGCACGAACCTTGTCCCTCGTGGCGCGGCGATCTCCTATGGTGTGAGGGGAGACGACGACGCGCTCCGAGATGGTCCGTCGACGGACGGCCCTCTCCGGGGTACCCCCGGGGGAACCAACGATGGTCGGGATCGCAACGCATGTGCCTGGTACGACAGTTCGACGTAGCTCGCACATGCACGACATGAGAAGTCGGGGCGCGTCGCCGCCTCCTTGAGCAGAGATGTGGGGGGAGAGAGTTCGACGCGAGGTTGCCTGGACGCTTGGAGACGCGTTCCTGGCGGGCCCGTGGACTGAGGAGGGGCTTCGGGGCGGAGCCCTTGATGTCCTGAGCGGTTCTAAGCCGCGCTGGCTCGACCCGCTCATCCGTCGCACGCTCACGGCGTACCGGGACGTCCCCCGCGATCGGCGCCGCGAGCTGCATACCTGGCTGGACACCGATCTCGCCGGCCGGGAGCATCAGTGGCGAGCGCCGCAGGTCCGCCACCGCCTCCTTCCCGTCGCGGAAATGGGACACCGACGCTGGGACGTCCCGACAGTCCCGACTGTCGCCGACCTGGCGGCGTTCCTCGATCTCCACGTCCCCGAGCTTGCTCGGTTCGCCGACACGCGAAGCCTCGAGCGAACGGCCAAGGACGAACCATTGCGGCACTACCGCTATCGCTGGCTCCCGCGCGCAGCATCGATGCCCCGTCTGATCGAGGCACCCAAACGCCATCTGCGCGAGCTTCAACGACGCGTACTGCACGACATTCTCGATCTGATCCCGCCTCACCCCGACGCAACCGGTTTCCGTCGGGGACACTCGCCGCTGACCAACGCGCGACGGCACGTGGGCCGTCAGGTCGTGGTCGGCTTCGACCTGGAGGACTTCTTCGCAGCGATCACGCCAGCGCGCGTCTATTCGATCTTCCGCAGCGCCGGCTACCCCGAATCGGTCGCCTACCGCCTTACGGGCCTCTGCACGAATGTCGTGCCCGTCGCGGTCTGGGACTCACTCGCACGCCCGACGGATCCACGCGAGGTCGCCCGATACCGCCGACTCGGGCTACGACTTGCCTCCCCCCACCTCCCACAGGGAGCACCCACCTCTCCGGCGCTTGCGAATCTCGCAGCCCTCCACCTCGACTATCGCCTTGCGGGCCTGGCAGCGAAGAACGGCGCCGTCTACTCGCGCTACGCCGATGACATCTCCTTCTCCGGGGGCAAACAGCTGCTCACCAGCACGAAGGGTTTCCGCAGGGTCGTCGCCGAGATAGCCGAGGACGAGGGCCTGCGTCTCAATCCACGCAAGACTCGCCTGACGACCGCTGCCGGCCGCCAGCTGGTGACCGGCGTCGTAGTCAACGCCCAACCGAACCTCCCACGGTCCGACTACGACCGACTCCGCGCCGCGCTCCACGAAGCCACCCACCGAGGCCCCGAGCGCGCAAACCGAAATGGCGTCCCCGACTTCCGCACCCACCTCCTCGGACGCATCGCCTGGGCCGAACAACTCAATCCCACCCGTGGCCAACGTCTACGGGCAATGTTCGCCGAGATCGTCTGGTAGCTGACCTGAGCGATCGAGCCTCAGCGACCAAGCTTACGGTGAGGTTCCCAAAGCAGAGCTACGCGCACATTGCGTCAGGCGTCCCCGCGCGCCGCTTGCGCAGCCGGCGTACCTGATGCCGGACCACCGGCGGTGACCGGGTCATAAACTCGGGCCATGTCGTCCGCGATGCCGTGTCGCTGCCGTTCCGAGTACGAACTCAACGCCAACAGGCACTCGATTAGATCGACCATCTCGAATACGTGACAGAGGTCGAGAGCGGCTGGCAGTTCAGGTGTCCGGACACTCTCATCGAGTGGGTCATGCCATATGTCCCGAAGCGCACGCAGGAAATCGCTAAGGATGCTCCGCACTTCTTGAGCACCAGTTCGGGGTGTGCGTTCCCGCGCACTGCCCGGCGTGTCTGCGTCCCAGAACTCGGGTCGTGTCACGTGAAGATCGGACATTCCGGCCGCTTCCAAACGCGCGGCGTGACACCAACTCGTTTGTGTGCCGATCCCATCATCTCTGGGCTGATCCGCCTGAGCGGTGACCATTAGGGCAACGGGATCAATCGGTCCAGAGACCACGCTCGCCGCTCGCCCACGGCAGCGGAGGAATCGGTTGATGCTCTCGATCGAGTCGTGGGGCTGGATGAACTCCCTCAGCCCCGTGTGAGTGCGCCGATGCCCGCGCTAGCCGCGACCGACGGCGGACATCTTGAAACTTGGACCAGCACGAGACTCAGGGCGACGATGGCCAGCGACACGTACTGCGCGTGTTCATCCTAGATCCGTCCGCGCCAACGACGGTCTCTGCGGCCGACGCGATCACTGCTCGCTGAACGACTCTCGAGCAGGTGATCACTCAGCCGCGCTGCTAGCAGTCGTTCGCGAACGTCGGAGGGGGAAGCGCCGGGCTCTGGGGAGGGCGCTGTGGGTTGAGGCAGCATCGGTTCCGGTGGTTGAGTTCCACCCGGCTATCGTGGGTATGGTCACGGATGACGGCAGGAGCGCTTTACGAGGAGGTCGAGATGCGCAGGATGGTTGTTATGGTCGTTGTCGGGGCGACAGTGCTTGGTGCGGCGACGACTTCCGCGGCGAGCGCGGCTGTGCACCCGCCGTTGATCGCCGGGCAGACGAACTCGACCAGCTCGAACTGGTCCGGGTATGCGGTCACGGGTGGGCCGTTCACGGGCGTGTCTGCGTCGTGGACGCAGCCGGCGGTCACGTGTGCTCCCGGGGAGACGTCGTATGCGTCGTTCTGGGTCGGACTTGACGGCGACACGAGCAGCACGGTGGAGCAGATCGGCACCGACTCCGACTGCGTCAATGGCGTCGCGACCTACTACGCGTGGGACGAGCTGTACCCGAAGGTCCCGGCGCAGCTGACGACCATTTCGCCTGGCGACAAGGTTAGTGCCTCCGTCGCCGCCGACAGCAACGGGGGTTTCACCCTGACGATCAGCGTCAACGGGACGCCCACCACGGTTCAGGGCACGGTCCGCCACGCTGCGCTGGCCTCGGCCGAAGTGATCGCGGAGGCGCCCTCGTCGAACCACGGGCCAAACGGCGAGCTCGGGCTCGGCGATTTCGGCACCGTCTCCTTCACGAGCGCGACCGCCAACGGTATCTCTCTCGCGCTGCAGAGCCCTGACCCGATCACGATGGTCCAGGGCGGAACAACGCTCGCTCAGCCAACACCGATCTCGAACTCCGGCAACTTCTCGATCGTCTGGCAAGCCCCCTCCGGGACACCAACCGGCCACGGCCATGGCCACCATTGAGTACTCCACCCGGGTGGGTCATGCTCGTCCCCTGGGGTCCGTCACGCCGGCGGCTAATGGCGCCACACGCTGGCACGGAGCTCTGAGCGTAGATAGGTATTCGTCGGAGACGCGAGGAAGGGAGTTCGAGTGACTGAGCGTCTTGGCGACGGCGTCGCAACACGTGAACTGAGTGACGGTACGTCAATACCCATGCTTGGGCTTGGGGTCTGGCAAGTAGACAACGACCAGGAATGCGTTGACGCCGTCCGCTGGGCTCTCGAACTCGGCTACCGGCACATCGACACGGCCCAGGCCTACGGCAACGAGCAAAGCGTCGGGCAGGGGCTACGAGAAAGTGGTGTGCCTCGCAACGAGGTGTTCATCACCACGAAGTTCTTTCCGCGATCAACAGACCCGGTCGCTGAGGTCAAGCGAAGCTTGGAGCGGCTTGGCGTCGATCACGTCGACCTCTACATCATCCACTGGCCCGAAGGCGGCCCCACCTGGGCCTGGCCGGGCATGGAACAAGCACGCGCGGCCGGCTCGCCCGGTCGATCGGCGTCTCCAACTTCTCCGTCGACGAGCTGAAACAGCTCCTTGCGGTGGCTTCTGAGCTGCCGGTCGTGAATCAGGTGCAGTTCAGCCCCTACGAATCTCGTACGGCCCTTCTTGATTGGTGTGAGGAGAACGGCATCGCTCTCGAGGCCTACAGTCCGCTCGGAACCGGACGCCACCTTCGGGGCAGCGCCGTCGAGGAGATCGCGCAGCGCCACGACCGCACGGCCGCACAGGTGCTCCTTCGCTGGTGCATCGAAAAGAGCGTGCTCGTGATCCCGAAGTCCGTGCATCGCGAACGACTCGCCGAGAACACGCAGATCTTCGACTTCCAGCTCTCGAAAGAAGACACCCAGGCACTCGACGCGCTCGACCGCACCGGCGGCACCGACAAGGCACGCGAGGGGAAATGGTGGCGCTGAAGCTGTAATACAGAGGCTACGGGGACCGGGCTCAACCGCCGTTCGTTAGAAAGCCGTATAGGCGTCGCGACCATGATCCTCCCGAGTGGGAGGTTGTCGCAACTCGCGACGAACTGGGTCACGCCTGGTGCGATCGCCTCACTCAGATCTCTGATCGAGGCGCTGGTCGGGACAGAAGACGAGTACGACGGCTGGGATCTCCTGCGCCCCGAGTAGAACATCGGGCGTCTGTGAGACACACTCGCGCAGCCGACGAAGGATTTACGCCGAGGCGATGCTTTCGAGTGCCTCGAAACGGGCATCGATGAGCAGTTCGGAGATGAGTCCTTCGGGGCCCCGACGTACGTTGATTGGTGATCGATCTCGGTGGCGACGCACCAGGCTTGGTCGTCTGGCCACCAAAGGTTTGGCGAGTGCGACTCAAAGTCTGATCGGCCCTGAAAATGCGTCCACTCACCGATCTCCGCGACAGCATCGAGTGGCCCTTCCAAGAGTACGTACTGGCGGGCCGGAAACTTGATTCGCGGGAACGCGAGCGCCTCCCGGCCAAACGAAAGCTCCCACCCAGCTTCCCACTGCGATTGGATCTGCAGGCGCTCGCGCTCCGCCGTGCCGAGCGCAACGTGGAGCGTTCCCGGCCCTTTGATCCAGCCGCCCTCCCAAATACAGAACCAACACCGTTGCGGGGGCCGCGTATAGCTGCCCAGCACCTCCGCAAGGGCGTCGACCAGATCCGGCAGCAGTTCGCCAAATCGCGGCTGGTAGCCGTGCGTGCGTCCAGCCCCCTCGCCGGCCGTCCGCCGCTCGAGCGACTCGAACTCGGCGTCCGCGTCCATCACCTTCCCCGACCACGCCGCAACCTCCGACCAACTCGCCCGTTTCTCCCACGGGCCCACGGCTGGGTGAAAGATCCGCGCGTACTTCTCAAAGCCGACCGGAAGGAACGAACTGAAAAGCCCGTACCTGCCTGGGAGACGCGCCACTATCCACTCGGCCGCACTGATGTCCGCTGACGCACGAACCCGGCCTTTCACATCCCCAGCCTACGCCCAGCCGACCAATCGCCTCGGAGTGTCTAGCTGAACGCTCGCGCAGTCAGGCGTCCTCGCGCTTGATCGAGCCAGGCGGCGGCATCCCGAAGAGTCGGGTCAGCTGATCGATGGACTTCTCTTTATCCCCGGCGGCTGGTGTGTGAGACGAGTCCCAAACCGCCGGATCACCGCCACCGGGCTTACACACGACGAGATACTGCGGGTCGCCCCCAACCACTTGCCACGCCTCAACATCCGGCTGGGGCTCACAGCGCAGCACGCGCTCGTCGGCGAATGTCACGACCAACGTTCCGCCCACAGTGGACGTGTCGGCCACCACGTTGAAGACCATGGCCGATTCGGGCCAACCGGTGCCGTCCTTATTCGTGTAGGAGCAATCCCCGACGTCGGCGTACAGGGCAGGCTCGCCATCTTCACAAGCTCGAAGATAATCCGACCGTCTTTGACAGCGACTACGGCCCGGCCAACGAGAAACTCAACGTCGCTCATGCCTGCGACCAAGCTACCCATGGGACTACTCGGGCGTCATAACGCAACGCTCGGGCAGCCGGTCGCACCGCCGCCCGACAGCTAGATCGCCTACGCTCGGGCTATGGGGCGTCGGCGTTTTTCCTGGCCCAACGGAGGTGCGCTACTCGCATTTGTAGTGTTCTCATACGGAACGTGGCGCCAGTGGGGCACCGCTGGAATCGCATTCATCGTGATCGGCGTCCCAGTCCTGATGCTTCTCGTCGCGTTGTTCTTGAAGGCTCGCGGCAAGCCGTGGAGGTGAACGCCCAGGCCACACGACCTCGGAGTGTCTTCGTGAACGCCGGCGCAACCGACTGTACTTTCCCCGGTCCTTCCCGGACTTGTCCGCACGAGACGGGTTTGCCATACGATCCGGCCACCCGACGAAGGAGGGCACGACATGGCGGTCGCATTCGTTCAAGAGTTCCCGATTATTGGCGAAGATCGAAGCACTGCGAACTACGACGCCCTCAACGACCACGTCATGGCGGCCGGTGTCCCCGACGGACTGGTCAGCCACAGCGCCGGCTTCGATGAGGAGGCCGGTGTGTTCCGGATTTTTGACATCTGGGAGAGCCAGGCACACGCGCAGCGTTTTATCGACGGAACCCTCATGCCGTTCGTCCAACCGATCCTGGATAGCGGAGCGCCGCCCCCGGCTCGGCAGGGGTTCTACGACCTTCACAGCGTCGTCACCCCGTAACCGCTCAGGTCGTCCGCAGGAGACGCGCTGCCCTGACCCGGTGGCTCGTGCCTGCGCGTGCACGGTATTCCTCCAACGCTTTCAAGAGCCATTCCCGAACTCGCGCTCGGACAAGAATGTCGCCGCCTCACTCGCGAACCCTCAACCACGCGTCCAACTCACGACGAAGCGCTTCCCGGTTTGCGTCGTCCACGATGCGGCATTCTCGCCGTTCAAGAGATCGCACGTGTGAACGTTTTGGCATGCGTGGGCCGTGCCCGTCCGGACGAGAGCATCGCTGGGGGCGGGGTAGTCGAGCGAGTGGCGGCTCACGTCGATGCCGTACCGACCGAAATGACGCATTCGCGAATCCGCCTGGCGGCATGAGCGAGGGTACGTACCGGATCGTCCCGTCGTTCGCTGCGATGGCTCCGAACGCCCGTTCGCCACGAGCATCGTCCCTGTGCCGAGCCGGGCCCTGAGCAGGACGACGCCGGCTGGCCAGGTTCGGACAACGACGCCGTCGAGTCGCGTCACGCAACGGGCCTGCGGGCGTTCCATTCGGTCGGCGATGCGATGACGTAGTCGGCGCCAGCCTCGCGCAGGTCTTGTGAGCGCGCAGAGGACGCGGGCGGTTGGAATGCTGATGCTTTTGGCAGATCCGCCCCGACCGGCCGCACGGTCGCGTTGCTCCTGGTCGGCCGGTCGTTTCGTTGAGGTCCGTGTTCGCCGACGAACGTCCCATTTTTCGCTTAGGCTCGTTCGGGTCGCTTGGTCGATACGCTCGGAGAATGGCCTCGGTCGGCGGTAGAGAAGGATTGGCAGCTCCGCCAGGTTGGCCGGGGTTGAACAGGGGCGTTTGGGTCGTCGCCGGGCTTGTGTTGGTCGAGTTGATGGCTTTCGCCGGCCGGTATGGCTACCACCGCGATGAGATGTACTTCATCGTCGCTGGATCGCATCCGGCGTTCGGGTATCCCGACCAGCCACCGCTCGTGCCGCTGCTCTCTTGGCTTGTCCACGGGATCGCTCCTTCGCTCTACGTGCTGAGGCTGCCATCGGCGTTGGCGGCCGCAGCAACCGTGGTGCTCGCGGCCATCGTCTCTCGCGAGGCGGGTGGGGGCAGTCGCGCACACCTCATCGCGGCGTTGGTGACGGGCGTATCAGCGATCTCGTTGGCGACGGGGCATTTCGTCACCACAACCACCTTCGATGTGCTCTCGACGTCGATCCTTGGCTTGCTTCTGATCCGGGCAGTGCTGCGCCACGACTCGAGACCGCTTCTCTGGGCGGGCCTGGTCGTCGGAATCGGTTTCGAGGCCAAGCCCCAGGTCGGGTTCGTCGCCGCAGTTTCCTTGGCCGCCCTTGCGCTCGTCGGCCCCCGCTGGGTGTTCCGGTCACCACAGCTCTGGGCCGGCGTGCTCGTTGCCGTCGCGATCGGTCTGCCCTACGTGATCTGGCAGCAACTCCACGGCTGGCCCCAGTTGACCGTCGCGCGCAACATCGCGGGCCAATCCGAGAACGGTCGCGTCGGCTTCATCCCGTTCCAGCTCGTCATGGTCTCGCCGCTTCTTGTCCCCATCTGGATCGCCGGGCTCGTGACCGCGCTCCGGAACCCGGCGATGCGCCCCGTCCGCTTCATCCCGGTCTTGTTCGGGCTCGTGGCAGCGGCCTACCTAGTCGGCGACGGGAAGGCCTACTATCTCGCGAGCCTCTACCCGACCGTGATCGGATTGGGATCGATCCCAACCGCCGCCTGGCTCACACACGGCGCCCACCAACGTGTCCGAGCCGTCTCACTCGGACTCGCAGTCGCCCTCTCGGCGATCGTCAGTGCGGTCGTTGCCTTGCCGGTCCTGCCCGAACGCGACCTGCCCGGCAGCGCCGCGATCGCCCTCAACCCCGACCTCGGCGAAACCGTCGGCTGGCCCCAGTTCATCAGCACCGTCAGCACCGCCTGGCACTCACTCCCAACAACGACACGCAGCCACGCCGTGATCTTCACCCAAAACTACGGAGAGGCCGGAGCGATCGACGTTCTGGGCTCGCGCGACCACCTCCCACACGCCTTCTCCGGCCACAACGGCTTCAGCCTCTGGGCCAAACCGCGCGCCGACCAAACGACCACCATCGTCGTCGGCTACCCCTCAACAGCAGCAGTCAGACCGTACTTCACAGGCTGCCGTATCGTCGCGCACATCAGCAATCCAGTGCACCTGAACAACGACGAATACGCCGACCCCGTCCTCAGATGCTCCGGACTTACAGCACCTTGGACGCTAATCTGGCCGCGACTCCGCCACTACGATTGACTCGCAGCGAAAGTCGCGCAACGCCAGGTCCGGCGGGGGCGTGTGGTTCGATCGATGGTTTTCGAGCCTGACGATCGTGGCCTTTGACGGAACAGTCACGGTGACTCGCATGGCGAGCGACTTTGAGTTGGCGCATCGCGTCGGCGACGTGATCCTCGACGGCACCGGAGCGACGTGGATGATCGAGGAGATCACCGCCGAGAGCCGATGTTTCGTAGTGTCCGAAGTCGATGACGGCCTCCCCTACGCGCTTGAACCGCTCGCCGCCTAACACACCCCTGGCAGGCGACCACACCGAAGAGACTCGCCGGGACCTGCTGGCGACGCGCGACGTAGCCAATCGACACAACATTCTGGGGACAGGTCTTGGGGACAGGTTCGAGGAGGCTCAGGGATACCCAGGGACGCTCAAGCCCCAGATCGAAAAGGACAGCCAAGGCGCATAGATCCAGGCAAAACAAGGCGGGAAGCGCGCCTCCTCCGACCCGCCGACGCACCACGAAACCTCCATGGTAAGGAGGGGGTCAACGGTTCGAGTCCGTTAGAGGGCTTCATAAAAGGCCAGCAAATGGCCTTTTTTGTTGCCTCAACGGCGTACGTACGTCACTTGAGCGCCCCTCAACCTATCCCCAAGGTCTGTCCCCAACATCTGAGGCGCTCTGAAATCTTGGCTTGACCAAAGGCGTCTGACCGCATCGAGCACCTCCGTGAAAGGGAGGGGGTCGACGATCTGAGGCCATACGGGATTCGAACCCGTGCCGCCGCCGTGAGAGGGCGGAAAGCACCCGTTCATTTGCAGGTATTTTCACCTGGCCCGAGCGGCATGGTCAAATCCTGGTCGATGAACCATGGCCGTCGTCGCTGCGAGTTCCGGGAAGACCCTGACGAATCGTTCCGGATACGTCCCTAACGTTCTGAAGAGATCACTGCCATTTGCTGTGCCCGCCGATTCAAGGTCGGGGACCCTTCTGCTCGCTGAAAGTTGGGCGAGTGCGGAGAGGAATCAGGTTCCTTCTTTCGGGACGGTGAGGGACCGAACTGCCTGTAGCTCAGGAGCTCGTCATCCGAAATCGCCCCGGCGGCACGAAACATCGCGTACAGCAGCGTGGAGGCATGCCCCTTCGAGAACACGAGCCGATCGTTATGCGGATCCTTGGGATCATCGAAGTCGTAGCGGAGGTACTTAGCGAGCAGCACCGCCATCAGATCGGCGGCTGACATCCCAGAGGTGGGGTGACCCGAGCCCGCCTCGGCGGCGGCGCGAACGGCATCGACGCGCAGCTGCTGCCCCAGCTCACGCCAGAAGATCGGGTCGTCACCCGCGACGGGCCGGAGGCACCTTCCTGCGCCCCCTGTATGGTCGCTCACGGCCTTTAGCTGCCACAGAAGCTCCTCCCCCGCCCTTCGTCGAATGAGGTGACAGAGAGACGGCCGAATCAGGCCGGGCTATTGGGGTCTTCCTCGCCCGCAAGCGTGAGAGAACCGCTCCTGACGCCAGCGAAATGCCGCTCCTGGATCGGCAGCGCCCAGTCGACCAGCGCACCGATCTCCTGGTGGAGCGCCGACTCGTTGAGCGTCTTCAAGATCGACCAGTGGCCGACCTCGCCTGCCTCGGCCATCGTCAGGAACTCAAAGCCGTCCAGCGCCTCCGAATCGGCATCGAGGTAGGTCTTCATCATCTCGGCGCCCTTCGCCTTCGTGGCGGCCGCCTCCTCGAGGATCGCTGTCTTCTTTCCCTCGAACCCCCCGGCGATCCGCGTGCACCGCTCCTCGGTCTCGACAGCCTCCTGATGCATCCGCTCGAGCTGCGAACACAGACCCGCGTCCTCTCCCCCTGTCAGCCCGATTACTTTCTTTGTTGCAACCTGGGCCGCCATTGCGAGTCCGGTGACTTCGGCCAACTTCGATTCAAGCTTCGTCAATTCAGCCATTTGAATTTTCGACTCCTTCCCTGGTGAGAGAACGTCCTGTGCACATGAATCCGATGCGCCTTTGCAGCGCCCCGGCAGAAGCCCGTTCGGGAACCGAGCATTCGACCCGGCGTGTCCTTGAAGGAAGCATGGACGGCTCCGAGCAAGCCATGTCTTCCCCCGCTGTCGGTGGACGAAACGCCGACGCCCGAGAGCACGCGGAGTCGGAGAGGCCGGCGCAACGGATGGGAGCGGCCCGCGGTCGAGCTTCCGGTTATCGATCCTGCGGCGGTCACGTCGCCGATTGCGGCGCCGACGAGCTTGGTGCGGGATGGAAGCTCGCCGCCGCTGGTCGGGCTGTAGCTGAGCCACGTGCCGGCGAGAGTCGATGCGACCGGTGCGCGGAGCTGTCAGCAGGCGGTCAGTGGGGTGACAGCGCTTGGTGCGCGGCCGGCGCGAGCCTTCGCTCGTCCATCACAGAGTATTTCGACGAGAGGAGCAGGGGTGCAACGGAACCATCTTCAGGCCGCGGTCGTCACGGTCGCCACGCTCGTTGCGGCCGCGGTTGCCGCGAGGGCGGCGAGCGCTGCGGGTCCGCCCGTCTGTGTGACGGGATGCGCGACGCTGATCGCGCCGCCCTACGCTGCGTCGCCGTTCGGCGTCACGCAAGGGCCAGTTGGGAGCGAATGGTTCAGCCTCGACAATGCCGTCGCGCGTGTTGATCAGCAGGGACGGATCACGACCTATCCGGTGTCCGATCCGAACGAGCAGGACGTCGGCTGGATGACTCGCGGCCCGGATGGCGAGGTGTGGTTCGCAGAACGCGACACCGGCAAGATCGGCCGCATCTCAGCGAACGGCTCCATCCGCGAGTACGCGCTACCGAGCCCGGACGCCGTTCCGCAGGGAATCGTGTTCGCGCCGGACGGGAACGTCTATGTCACCGAGCAGGGCTCGAACGCGATCGCCCGTCTCAACCCGGTGACCGGCGCCGCGGTCGACATCCCGGTGCCGACGCCCGACAGCGGCACGCAGAGCGGGGCGCTCGGGCCGGACGGCGCCGTCTGGTTCGTCGAGCGCGGAGCGGCCAAGATCGGCCGGATGACGCTCGACGGCCACTTCACCGAGTACCCGCTCGCCCCAGGTTCGTTCCCGAACCGAATCGTCGTCGGACCGGACGGTGCACTCTGGTTCACCGAACTGTTCGGCGACAAGATCGGCCGGCTCACGACCGACGGGCAGCTAACCGAGTACCCGATCGACGGTGGCCCCGTCGGGATCACGGTCGGAAAAGACGGACAGCTCTATCTCGCGCTGGCCCTCGCAGACGCCGTCGCCCGCGTCGATCTCAAGGGGCACGTGACCGGCGAGTGGACGCTGCCGGGGGCCGTCGAACCGCTGCAGATCGCAACCGGCTTCGGACTCGACATCTGGGTGACCGACACCTTCGGCGGCAACCTCTACCGGCTCACACCGTATGCAGTCGGTCGGTAAAGCCCCATCCAATGCGACCGTGATCGACGAAACCATAACTCATCTCACGGGCGGCAATCTGCGTGCGGCGCGGCAAGCGAGACGAAGGAACGTCGGCCACCAGAGAAACAAGGCGCACATTGCCGGGGTCTCAACCAACCCGACGAGCGGCGCCGGCAGCTGGAGTGTCAGCAACGTCGGTTCGAGTGCCCGTGCTGCGGCGACAAGGACGTCTTCGCTCGAGCCTTCGAGCGCGAGGTGGAGTCCTTTCGCTTGCACTCATCCCCGCTGCGAGCGAACAGCCTCATACGCGGCCCGAGCGTATCTGCTTTCCGTCCGCAGTCCCAGCAGGGGATGCTGGGCTTCCGTGGCCAACCGACGATGTGCGTCACGCAGTAGCCTGGGTGGCGTTGTTGGATGAGGATCTCAGCGTCGTCGATCGCCCTGAGGAGCGGCGCTACGAGCTGCTTCTCGAGGGCGAGCATGCGGGGGAGCTCGTGTATCGCGATCGCGGGGACCGAGTGCGTGCGCTACTGCATACCGAGGTCGAGACGAGACGGCAGCGGCACGGCCTCGGCTCTACGCTCGTCGCTGCTGTGCTCGACGATGCACGAGCACGCGGGTTCCGCGTCGTCCCGATCTGCCCGTTCGTCGAGGTGTTCGTGCGGGAGCACCCGGCCTACGGCGACCTCGTCGTCGCCGATCCCGCCCGCCGAGAGCGGTAACCGGCACGCACTCAGCCCGTGCTGGCGGCGTGGCCGCGGACCCGCGCGTGGAGTCTGGTGGCGGCGGCGACGAGGTCGGCGCGCGTGGGGGCGTCTTTTTGTCCTACCGTCCAGCCCTCGCCGACCAGGTAGAGGTAGGGGCCGTCTGCGAAGAGGATGTTCTCGCCGATGAAGCCGTTACCTGAGACGTGGTAGCCGCGAGCCGCTGCGATCCCCGGCACCGAGTAGGGCGAGTAGCCCGGGTTTTGGGCCTTGTCCTCGGAGAGGCTGGCGGCGAGCTCCGCGCGGGCCGCCGCCGGTGATCCGAGCTGCATCACCCACGAAACGCCATTCTGCTTGCCCGGCGCCCGATCGAGGTACTCAACCAGGACTTCCTTGAAGCCTTCCCGGTGAAGCCTCGCGACATCCGCGCTCACCTGCGACGGAATCAAGCTGGTGTCCAGGCTCGTCCAGATCCGCGCCGAGCGGTACTCCTTCGGCGAGCGCTCGGGAGTGTACCCGGCGAAGTCGGCGGTCTCGATCAAGCGGGCACTCAGCGGCAGCGGGCTCACGGCGCCGCCCGAACTCGCGACGAGGCCGGCAACCATCGCCACCGCGAAGCCCGCAACCACGATCCGGATCACGACTCTGCACCCTCTCACGGGCGCGGGCGCGGGTCAAGCCTCCCGCCGCGACCCGACTATGGTCTTGGGCTCACGGTGGATTGCCGTCGAAGCGCGCGGCCGGCGCTACAGGCCCGAGAAGTCGTCGACGTACACGCGCATCGTGTCGATCAGCTGGAAGCCCAGCCGCTCGGCGATCGGCTTCGACATTCGCCCAGCCTGGATCGTCAATGCCGGCGTGCCCTCCGCGACAGCCAGATCCCAACGCGCGAAGGTGAGCGCCCGGTAGACGCCGCGACCGCGGGCCTCGGCAACGACCGAACCGCCGAACAGGTTTATCCCGGCGGGCCCGAGGCCCGCCGCCGCGGTGCCGACGACACGGCCATCGATCGACGCGTTGAACTGGCGCAGCGGGTTCCCCGGAGTCAGGTACTCCTCGTACAGCTTGGACAGATTCGCCTCCATCTCCTCGAGCATCTCCGCCGTCGTCCCGAACACCTCAGCCGAGATCCGCTGCGACGTCTCGAAGTCGACGAATGACCTGACAACCTGAACCTCGACATCCGTAGGTATCTCACCCAGGGGGCGTTCCGTCAAAGCCATCGCGTTCTCGGTCGCCTCGAACCCGGGTGTATCGGCGTTGACGAGACCGAGCTCCTCGAGCAGTTCCCCGAGCCACCTATGCTCAGGCCCGACCAGCCAGATCAGCAACGAGCGGCCGTGTTCCCGCACCAGCGTACGCGCCTCCTCGACCGCCGCACCGACCTCGTCCCTGCCCAGATCACCCGGCTCGACGATCTGCGCGAACGGCAACGGATGAAGAACCACGAGAAGATGGCCACGCTCGACCTTCCGGAATCCAGGCGGCGCCGGCAACTCCCGAAACGGATCCAGCGCCTGCCGACGCACCCCCTCCGGAACCTCGACAACCCGCACATCGGGAATCTACCCACGACAAACCGGATATCTCCACGCGTTCTGTGCACAAGAGCCGACCGGAACGCGGCCCTAACTAGGGTTCGAGATCCGATCCGGGTCCATCGAATGCGTCTTCCAAGACAACAGAAAAATGCTGATTTACAGGTATTTAAGGCCCTACAGGATTCGAACGACCAGTCCTGCTGGCCTCGGGCCCCGTTGGGGCTCCCATAACCTGTTTCAAGAGATCGACCACTCCGGATCACTACAGGTTGCTGTTGTGGAAAGTCGCCTCATACGAGTGCCTGATTCGAATTTCCTCATCGAGGTTGGTGACGCCAGTTGCGACGGCGTCCTGGGGACAGGTCTTGGGGACAGGTTCGGGGTGAGTCAGGGCTACTCGGGGACGCTCAAGCACCTGAGAGAAAGCGACCGCTAAGGCGCATAGATTCAGGAAAACCAAGGCGGGGAGCGCGCCTCCTCCGACTCGCCGGTGCACTACGAAACCTCCATGGTAAGGAGGGGGTCAACGGTTCGAGTCCGTTGGAGGGTTTCACAAAAGGCCAGGAAACGGCCTTTTCTGTTGCCTCCCTACGAGACAGCCCCTCCCTGAGCCTCCCGCCGTGGGTCCCCAAAACCTGTCCCCAAATCAGGATGACGTCTGAAACTTGGCTCGAACTCACGTGGCGCGTGCCATCGAGCACCTCCCTGGGAGGGAGGGCCTCGGGCCATGAAAGCCAGAGTCGATACGTTCTCGGACATCCGCGCAAATGTTCACTTTCCAGCAACGCTTGACCACGTGGTGTCCACCACAAGGGCGATCAGAGCAGTTCTGACAGGCAGCTGGAGTCGGTGGTCCCGGATCCGAACCGGAGCGGAGCGGAGCTGAAGGACTATCGTCACGCCCGCGCGCGCAGTCGAGCTGCGGCCGCGACGTTCCCTTTCTTGTGGTAGAGGGCGAGTGCCTTGACGGTGGCTCGTTCGGCTTTAGCGATGTGGCCGGCTTGGGATTCGACTTCTGCGAGCGCGAGCCACGCGCGGGCTCGGAGGTTCAGCCAGTCGCTACGATCGGCGCTCTCGACGGCGCGGCGTGCAAGCCCCAGAGCTTCGTTATGGCGGCCGTGGTGGCCGGCGAGCCGTGCCTCCCCAGCTAGGCGAAGGATGGACTCACGATGGATGAACTGCGGTTCGGGTACGTCTCGGCCGTAGCTGAGGCACTCCGCTGCTTCAGCCCAGCGACCATCGTCGCAATAGAGAAGCGCCAACACTGATGCTGCTCTCAGCGCGTGTGTATCAGGTGCGTCGCCGCGAGCGTCGCGAAAGCTGAGCCACTGCGTGGACAGATCTCGCTCCGCACCTGCTCGATCACCCAGCAGCTCTTTTGCCTCGGCGACCATCGCCAGGTTCGCGCTCGTGTGTGTCGTCTGGTTTAGCTCGTCGAGCACCGGGCCGCTTGTTCGAAGATACTCGCGGGCCTCGTCAAAGCGAGCAGCCATCGCGAGCACCGCCGACAGGAACCGCGCGACAATCGCTTCGAGCACGTGATCATCGCTGCTCGCTCGCAGCATCTCCTCAAGGCGGACTATTGCGTCCTCGACCGGGGCCGAACCGTCGACGAGTCGCCAGGCCAGCGTCTGAACCGCCTGCCGCTGGGTTCCGCGATCTCCAGAGGCATTTGCTTGCTCGAGCGCACGTTCCGCCGCCGCGTAGCTCTCGGCCGAGCGGCCCTGACGAGTGAGGGCCCGAGCGAGCAACCGCTCGGCCAGCGCGAGACCGAGGGGATCGTTGAGGCGCTCGAACGTCTCGATCGCATCATCGGCAACCGGCACCATCGACGCGGGATCGACCTCCGGATCTTCCATCAGCCGGTGATACGAGCGTTGAACGAGCGCACGGGTCGCGAGCCCGCGTTCCTCGAGACTCGTCATTGCGTCGAGACTCGCCGCCAGAATCGCCTCGGACTCAGAGAAACGCCCAGTCTCGTAGAGCAGGTAGCCGAGGACGACCTGAACCCGGGCTCGCTCGGGCGCGTCGTCGATTCCGAGCTCGAGCGCACTCGAGAGTCTTGCCGCGGCTTCTCCGAATGCAAAGGAGGCAATCGCGACGTCGGCCGCACGAACGTTGTAGTCGACTGCCCGTTCGACACCCGCGACCGGAGCGGCGAGCGTGAAGTGATAAGCGAGCTCCGGCAGAGCTCGCGCCGGTTCAACCGCGTGGATCCGCTCCAGGGTCTCGCCGATGCGCAGGTGCAGGTCCGCCCGGCGGATACGTTGGATGCGGTCGTAGACCACGCGGCGCACCAGCTCATGAGTGAAACGCCACGCCGGCGCGCGATCCGGCAGCTCCTCAATCATCCCGTTTCTCACGGCTTCCTCAATCGCGGCGCCGAGAGCCTCGCCCAGTCCAGCAGCCCCGGTAAGAAGACGTAGCTCGAGCCGCGGCCCGGCCACAGCGGCAAGCTCGAGCAGAGTCGCCGCGTCAGGCGAAAGCCGGACCAGACGCTGCCGCACCACGTCGTGGAGCCGGTCGGAGCCCCGCAGCTCTGCAAACGGGCGAGACAACTGCACGCGCTCGTGAGATACCTCGACGGCACGTCGCTCGAGTAGATTGCGCCAGAGCTCACAGAGCAACAAGGGGCTGCCGCTCGTCAACTGGCCGATCGCCGATGCGAGACCCTCGGCCGCCTCCGCCTTCGTCGATTCGCGGATGAACTCGCCGACCTCGTCGTTGCTGAGGTTCGCGAGCGTGAATCGACTAACCCCGTCCAGCCGCGATAGGTCGACCAGCGCGTCCGAGAGCTCCGCCCCGACCTGCTCGCCCTGGTGACGGAATACGACAACGACGAGCATCCGCGCCTCCGGCGCTGTTCGGGCCAGTCGGCGGAGGAATAACGGTGTCTCGCTGTCCGACCAGTGGACGTCGTCCGCGACGAGCAGCAGTGGTTGGTTTGCGCTCAGTTCCCGTAGGAACTCGACTACGGCTCCCTGAAGGATGTGCCGGTCGGTTTCGGAATCATCCGCGGGGGCCTCGGTGAGGGCGGCGAGCTCGGGCACGAGACGCGATGCCTGTGCGCCACGGTTTCCTAGGCACTCTCGCAGCAACTCCGGCGGAGAGACGCGCATCAGGAACTCTCCCCACTCCCGGATCGGCTGGTACGGCACGCTGACGGCGGCGTCGGAGGCCCCGTACAAGACGAGCACGCCGCGAGCGCGCGCCTTGTGGGCGAGTTCACGTACAAGACGCGTCTTGCCGGCGCCAGCCTCGCCCGCTAGAAGAACGAACCCGCCCTCACCTTTCTCGGCGAGCGTGAGCAGTGAATCCAAGTCAGCAAGCTCGCGCGTTCGCCCGACGAACGGGAACGGCGGCGTCGGGATCAAGGCGCCCGGCAGGAGCGCGGCCTCGCCTCCGCTCGAGACGTACGACAGACCCTGGAGTTCGAGTGCCGGGTCCTGCGCGAGGATTCGTCTCTCGAGCTCCCTCAGAGCAACGCTCGGTTCGATCCCGAGCTCGTCGAGTGCTGCTCGAGTCGCGCGAAACGCCGCGAGGGCATCGGCCTGCCTGTCGGAGCGATAGAGGGCGAGCATCAGTTGGGCGCGGAGGCGCTCACGGTGCGGCGCCTCGATGATGAGAGTCTCCAACTCCCCGACCAGCTCGGCGTGGCGGCCAAGCGCCAGCTCTGCCTCGGTCCGCTCCTCCGACGCCGCCAGCCTCAGCTCCTCGAGGCGGGCTCGCTCGACGCGTACGAAGGGTAGGTCGCCGAACTCGGCGAGAGGGGCTCCGTGCCACAGAGCGAGCGCCTCGTCGAGCAAAGCCGCTGCGCAGCCCGGATCGGCTTCGTGCGCTTCGATGACGAGCCGCTCGAACTGTCGCAGATCGACCGACTCGGGTTCGATTTCGAGCAGATAGCCGGGAGATCGCGTCACCAGGGTGCCCTCCGGTAGCACCTTGCGCAGCCGTGACACGTAGACCTGGAGCGTCGTGACCGCTGTTTTCGGTGGGTTCTCGCCCCACAACTCGTCGATCAGCCGATCCCGTCCGAGTACCCGGTTCGAGTGAAGCAGCAAGAGCGCAAGCACGGCCCGCTGCTTGGCTCCTCCGAGGGGCAGCGGTCCATCGCGCCCTCGAACCTCAAGCGGTCCGAGCAACCGGAACTCGATTCTCGCCATCCCTCTGCGCTCCGGCGCGGACCCTACTCCATCGCGGTTGCGTGTTTGCACGGTGCGGAGCACAGTTGACGGTACCGGACAGAGAGGCGTAGCCTTTTTCCGCTACTCCCGATGGATCTCGGGAGCCCCGCGGGAGGAGCCCCATGGTCGATCAGGTGATCCGGCATCGTCGCTTGCGACCCTTGATCGGATCGCTCGGGGTGGCGGTGGCCGTGTGTCTCGTCGGGGGTGGGCGCGACGCGCAGCCTGCAGGCACGAGCGACTCGATCACGATCAGCATGATCGCCGAGGCGATGTACCAGCCCGGCTACAGCGTCTTGATCCCGAACTTCGAGCGGGTCTATCCGAACATCAAGGTCGACATCACCTACGCGGCCAGCACCGCTCAGGACTACCAGATAGAAACGACCGAGCTCGCGGCCGGAAACGGCCCCGATCTCCTCGCGACGTTCCCCGGTTGCGGCACGCCGATCTCGGTGTGCACGCTTGCGAAAGCAGGGTTTCTTGCGCCGATGATCGACGCGCCTTGGCTGAAGCGGTCGCTGCGGCTTGTCACCTCGCTCGACAAGAACGGCCAGGAGCTCTTCGCCTTCTCGCCGCTCGTTTCGCCCTACGGAGTCTTCACAAACGACGACAAATTCGCCCAGCTCGGGCTCAATGTCCCGCAAACGTTCTCGCAGCTGCTCGGCATCTGCCAGCGGGCCCGAGCTGCGGGAACAACCGCGATCATCGTCGGCGGCCAGAGTCCGACGGTCGTCTCGCGCCTGATCGCAGACCTGGCCGTTGCGACCGTGTATGCGAATGACCCCCATTGGGGCGGGGAGCGACGAGCCGGCAAGGTCACCTTCGAGGGGAGCGCCGGTTGGCAGCAGGCGCTTCAGGAGTTCGTGCAAATGAACACCGCCGGCTGCTTCGAGGACGGCTTCGCCGGGACCTCCGCCCCCTCTGCGGAGGCGCAGTTCGCTGAGGGCCAAGGCTTGATGTATGCCGGCTTGACGACGGACAAAGGGACGATCGACGCCGGGAATCCCCGTTCACCTACTCCCACCACCCGTTTCCCGGCGGGACTACCCCCGATCAGACGAGGACGTTCGTGCATCTGAGCGGCTCGGTGAGCGTCAACGCACACGCGAGCGCCCAGGCCCAGGCCGCCGCCCAGACCTTCGTCGACTTCCTCGCGCGCCCCGAGCAAAACGCGCTCTACGCGAAGATCAGCGGCGGCCTGACCCAGTACGAAATTCATGAAGCGGCAGCTTCCGGCGTTCATGTCCGATGAGTCCCCGGTGCTCGTGGACCACGCGTACGTCGTTAATCCAATCGAGAGCTGGTGGAACCCGAACGTCCTGCTCGCGCTTCAGAACGGGATCGGACTCGTGACCGGCCAACTCTCGATCAACGGGATTCTCGATGCGATGGATGCCGCCTGGAACCAGGGGCCCGCATGAGGTGTTCTCGACCCCAAATTGGTCGCTCTGAGCGGCTTCCGGAAGGCACTCCGACCTCCGAGAAGTCGGAGACAGGTGCCGCGGCTCCTCGCCGTTCCGGGCATCGCCGCACTCGTCGCGTTCCATTTCCTACCGGTCGGGCTCGGCGGGTAGTACGCGTTCACGAACTGGAACGGACTCACTCACCCCGCCTGGGTCGGCCTCCGCAACTTCCGGGCGATCTTCGCCCGCGCGCTCCTATCGGCACGCTTCGACGCTCATGCGCGATTCGATCCGGGCGACCTGATTGAGGTCGCGCTTCGCAGCGAACGGCTCCATTTCTTCGACCTGGCGACAGACCGCGCGATTCGCTAGCGATCGCCTGCCCGTGAGCCTTTGGCGTGGCGCAAGGCAGCGACGATGATCGGGCTGAAACGCGTTCCCCGCAGGCACCACGCGTCGGGAGCTGGGTGATCGAGGACGGGGCTGTAGGCGGTGGCGAAGCTGAACACGTGCCGACTCATGCCGTGAGTCGTGCATGCCTCGAGAAACGCGGCCCGGTCGAGGAAGCCTGTCCAGGAGGAGCGGAGAACCTCGACGAACAGCCGGTCTGCCTTGCCCAGCTCTGTCCGGTAGTCGAGCTGGGCGGTCGGTCGAACGCGATCGTGATCATCGATTTCGAACTCGGGGTGCGCGCTGTAGTAGGCCTGAAGGACGCGTGCAGGCGGAACGAGGAACGCGAGCCGGCGCCGGTAGCTTCTGCTGATGCCTGCGCGAACCGCGCCGAGCTCGAGTGGCGAGGTCACTGCGAGGACTCTGCGGGTGAGAACCGGGAGCCTGTCCCGAGCGCCGGCCGGGAGCCAGAACCAGTCGTCGTCGACGAAATGAGCCTCGATACCCCTGAGGCGTTCGCGAGCCTCACCGGGCGAAAGACGCATCCCGTCCTCGAACTCCGCCGAAGCGAGCTCGGCGACGCTCGCCGCTCCGAACGAGCGCACGCGACGCGACGCGATATCGGCGATGGGTGTGAGGGGCGGGTGCATCGGGCTCCCTGGTGGTTCTCGAGAACTCGGCCGCGAGGTATCGGGAGGGGCGGGCGCCGTGTCGCACGCCCCTCCCGATGTTGGCGACTCTTAGAGGACGCTCACCGTCTCGTGCAGGCTCGGGCCGATCGTGAGCGTGTAGCGGCCCGGAAGCAGGTGACGAAGCGGCTCGAGTACTAGCTCGGCGCTTCTCGTGGCACGCCGACCCTTGCCGGTTGCGTACACGAGCTTGCCGCGCCTGAGCGTTGCCGCTTCGAGCCTGGCGCCCTTGACGCTCTCCGTGAACGAGACGGGGCCGCTGACGAGCTTCGTTGTGCAGACCTGCTTCTTCTTCACGGACTTGCAGATCACGAGCTCGACCTCGCCCGCTGGGCCTTTGGCGCCCGTCGCGCCGGTGGGGCCGATCGGCCCGGCCGCACCGGTGGCACCGGTCGGTCCGGTGGCACCCGCCGAGCCGTTTGCGCCCGCGGGCCCGGTGGGCTGCGTGAGCACGGTCACCGCCGTGCTCGTCGCCGAAACGGTCGTCGGGAAGAGCGTGTAGGTCACGGTCACCCTGCACGAGAGCGCATCGCCGACGTTGGCGCCCGTGGGCGTATACGACTGCGAGCTCCCCCCGGCGATCGCGCTGCCGTCGAGCAGCCACTGGTATCCGTCGTAGCTCGCGGCGCTGATCGACGGCTGCTGTCTCGCCCAGTCCGACCAGCGGTCACCCTCGCACACCTGCTGGGTACCCTGCTCGCCCGATCCGGCGACGACAGGCGGGGCGACGGACGCCGGCGGCACATCCACGCCGAACCGCCCGATCGCCTTGGTGTTGCTCTTGTCGGTGAACCAGAGGTTCCCGTCCGCGCCCACGCCGATCCCGTACGGAGAGCCGCTGGCGTTGAGACCCGTGGGATTCGTGAACTCGGTGATGACCCCGGTGGAAGGGTCGATCCGGCCGAGCGCAGGGGTGGCTGGAGTCACGCCCGTGCCCTGGTCTGTGAACCACATGTCGCCGTCGGGGCCCGCGGTCATCGAGACTGAGGCGGAACCAGGATTGAGGATCCCCGCCGGGATACCCGGCCCGCTGACCGAGAGTCCGTTCGCGACGAGCGGGAAGCCGCCCGAGGTCACGCTCACGCTCGTCGACCCGGCAGTCGTCGAAACCGACGCGACCGAGGTCAGGAACGTGAGCGAGATGCCCGCGTTGGTCGTCGTCGCGGCGTTCGAAAGAGTCAACGTGTTCCCGCTGACCGCGGCGACTGTGGTGCCGGTGGGGATCAGGGCGCTCGTGACGGTCATCCCGACCGAGACCAACGGGAAACCGCCGGAGGCCACGGTTACGCTCGTCGAGCCGGAACCAACCGCGGCAGTCAGGGAGGTCGCGAAGCCCAACGTCACAATGCCGCTCGCGGACGCCGCCTCCGACAGGGTCAGGGTGTTCGTGCCTGCCCCGGCGACAACGGTCGGAACGATACTGTCGAACTCGGTGATCGCTCCCGTCGGCGTGATCCGCCCGATCGCCTTGATCGAACCGGGGTCGGTGAACCACACGTCGCCGTCGGGGCCTGCAGCGATCCCACTCGGAGAACTGCCCCCGTTGAGGCCGCTACTGAACTCCGAGATCGCGTGCGTGGCCGTGTTCATCGTGCCGATCGCGGGCGTCGTGCCCTTGTCGCCGAACCACAAGTTCCCATCGGGGCCGGCGACGATCGCTCCGGGCACGCTGCCCGCGTTCAGGCCGCTCGTGAACTCCGTGATCGCGTGCGTGGTCGGATTGATCATCCCGATCGCCTTGGTGGTTCCCTGATCGGAGAACCACAGATTGCCATCTGACCCTGCAGCGATCTTGAGCGGAACACTCCCCGCGTTCAATCCGGTCGAGAACTCGGCGATCGCGTGCGTCGTCAGGTTGAGCATCCCCAAGGCCGGCTTCGTCGTGCTCCCGTCGGTGAACCAGATGTTTCCGTCCGGACCTGTGGCGACGCCGTTCGGGAGGCTGCCGATGTTGCCGCCGTTCGCGACGACGCCCAGATCTGTGATCGCCCCGGTCGCTGGATTGATCTCCCCGATCGCCGGCGTTGCGGCCCCCTTGTCCGGAAACCAAAGATTCCCGTCCGGCCCCGCGACGATCACGTTGGACAGCGTGCCGCCCGAGTTCAAGCCGCTACTGAACTCGGACACGGTACCCAGCGGCTGCGCACCCGCGACCCCCACCGCGAAGGCGAAAACCAGAACAAAGATGATCGCGATGCCGGCCGTCGCCTGTTGGCTGCGGGGCCTGCGAGCGCCGATCGCCAGGCGACATGCATGCAAGGCCGCCCGAGTCGTGAAGCCCTCTCGAAAGTACATCTCAGATCCTCCTCGTCGTGGATCGCCAATGCGATCCGTCGAAGGAGACGAGAACGGAGAGCGCTAAACCGACGCTAGCAGCCTGCTAGAACCGCGTTGACCTTGCTCGCGAGGTGTACTAACGATGCGCTTCTACACACCCCCTCAGCGATGTCCAGGAACCGAATGCGAGCTTGGCTTCCACCGTCGCGTCACCTACACCTGGACGGAAGGCCGTTAACGCGTCCTAGCGAATCGCCCGGCCTGTCGTCAGGTCGAAGAAGTGCATTCGATCGATTTCCACGGCGACCGTCGCACTGTCGCCGGGATTGACCCGTGCGCGCGCCTCCAAACGCACGGTGATGACGGCTGGGGCGTCCGGGCCAGGCGCAGGAGGCGTCTGGGGGTCTGTCGCATCGATCTTCCTTGCCCCGTCGAGCTCGACGGGGACCACCGCACCTACGTCCAGCTCGATCTGGACGAGCCTGTCCGGGCCGAGAAGCTCGGAGAATCGGACACGGCCGTGGAGACGGGGGCCGCTCCGGCCGGCTGTCAGTGGGCTCGTGCAGGTGTTCGGGACGGATTCCGACTGCGATTTCGGTGCCGGCGTAGCTCGCCAGCGTTACCGGGCCGCGACCCGAGATCGGCAGCCGCTGGTCGCCGAGAATGAGAGTGAGATCGTCGGCGTCGCGCTGGACCCTGCCTCGGAGGAGATTCATGGCCGGCGACCCGATGAGCGTTGCGACGAGGAGATTGTCGGGCCTTTCGTACACGGTTTCGGGCGGACCATGCTGTTGAAGGACGCCTCCGACGATGACGGCGATCCGGCTGCCCATCGTCAGGGCCTCGACCTGGTCGTGGGTGACGTACATCGTCGTCACGCCGAGCTCGCGCTGCAGGGTGGCGATCTCCGCGCGCATCTGGGTTCGAAGGGCCGAGTCGAGATTCGAGAGCGGCTCGTCCATCAGGAACACCTGAGGCTCGCGGACGATCGCACGGCCCATCGCGACTCGCTGGCGCTGTCCGCCGGAGAGCGTCCGAGGCTTGCGCCCGAGCAGGCCGTCGAGCCCGAGCAGAGCCGCCGTTCGCTCGACGCGCTTCTGAACCTCAGCTTTCGGAACACCTTGGGCCTGGAGTGGGAAAGCCAGGTTGGCGAAGACGCTCATGTGAGGGTAGAGCGCGTAGTTCTGGAAGACCATCGCGACATCGCGCTCCCTCGGATCGAGGGAGTTGACGACCCGGTCGTCGATCCGGATCTCGCCCTCTGTGATCTCCTCGAGGCCGGCAGTCATCCGCAACGTAGAGGTCTTGCCGCATCCCGAGGGCCCGACGAGGACTAGCAGCTCACCGGCGGCAATCTCGAGATCGAGACCCGTGACCGCGCGTGTCCCGTCGGGATAGACCTTGCCGACACCGGCGAGGGTGACGGACGGCATCAGCCCTTCACTCCCGCGGTGAAGCCGCGGATGAAGTGGCGCTGCGCGAAGAGGTAGAAGGCCAGGACCGGCGCGATCGTGATCGCGACGCCGGCGAAGATCAGGTTCCAGCGGGTGACGTAGTCGCCGACGAACGAGGAGAGCGCAACAGGAAGCGTCGCGGCGCGGCTGCCGGCCAGGAAGATCAGGGTGACGAAGTACTCGTTCCAGACGATCAGGCCGACGAGCAACGCCACGGTTGCCGTGATCGGGCGGAGCAGCGGAAGGACGACCCGGACATACGTACGGAGGATGCCGGCGCCGTCCACGCGCGCCGCCTCCTCGTAGTCTCGCGGCAGGGCGCGGATGAACCCGGTGTAGAGAAAAACCGTCAGCGGCATCAGCAGCCCGGTGTTGAGCACGATCATCCCGAGGTAGTTGCCGACGAGGCCGAGGTGGAGCATCGCGACGAAGAGCGGGATCAGCGCGAGCTGGAACGGCAGGATGATCCCGAGCACGAATGCCAGATAGACGAGATTGCTCAGTCGCCCGGTGTTCCGGGCAATCGCGTAGGCGGCAAGCGAGCCGAGCACGAGCACGCAGGCGACGCTCGAGACGGTGATGATCACACTGCTCTCGAATGCGTGGCGGAGGCCGCCTTGCCCTGTTGTCGCCCATGCCTCGGAGAAGTTGCTCCAGTGCGGCGGCACCGGGAACGAGAGCGGCGTCTTGTAGGTCTCCGCCGTCGTGTCGAGTGCGATCGCAACCAGCAGGTAGAACGGCACGCAGAAGACCGCGGCGGCGGCGATCAGCGCAAGCTCGCGAAGCAGCGTCCGACGGCTATAGCGAGCGACGCCCAGCTCAGAGCCTCGCTTCGTTCCTGCGGAGAAGCGCGAGTTGGGTCAGCGCGAGGGTGGCGACGAGCACGGTGAGGATCAGCGCGAAGGCGGCGCCGTAGCCGTACCGCGCCGCCGAGAACGTCTGCTCGTAGATCTGCGTGGCGAGCGTCTCCGTCGCGCCTGCGGGACCACCGCCGGTCAGCGCCCTCACCTGATCGAACACGCGCAGGCCGATGATCAGCGTGATCGTGGCGCTGACGGTGACAGCCGGCGCCAGTAAGGGCAAGACGATCTTGCGGAGCCTGAACCAGGCGGAGGCGCCGTCGATGAGCGTCGCTTCGTAGATCTCGTCCGAGATCCCCTGGAGGCCGGCGAGGTAGAGCACCATCGCGAGCCCCGAGAACTGCCAGACCATGACCACGAGGATCGTCCAGAGCGCGGTGGAGGGATCGCCGAGCCAGCCCCGCTGCAGCGAGCCGAGACCGACGTCGCGGAGGATGATGTTCAGAGCGCCCTGGGGGTCGAAGATCCACCCCCAGATGAAGGCGACTGCGAGCGGGCTGAGCGCGACCGGAGCAAAGAACACCAGCCGCAGCAGGTGCCGGGTCTTGACCGCCCTGTTCAGCCCGAGCGCGAGCGCCAGCCCGATGGCGTTGGCCAACACGACGAAGCAGCCCGTGAGCTCGAGCGTCTGCCAGAGAGCTCCCCGCGCCGCCCTGTCGGCGACGATCTCGCGGAAGTTCTCGAGCCCGATCCAGCGCGCGTGATCAAGCCCGTTCCAGTCCGTGAAGGCGTAGTAGCCCCCGAACCCGATCGGCAGGAAATGAAACAGGACGAGCGCCGCGAGAGCCGGGAGGGCAAGGAGCCACGGCACCGACCCCGAGCGGTTTCGGTGAGCGCCTCGCTCCACCTTTTCAACCGTCGCCTGAGCGTTGACCATCGACTCGCGGCCCGCTCAGGACGGGCCCTGCTTCCAGGCGGCGTCCATCGCGTTCAGCACGTCGTCAGTCGAGCGCTGGCCGGTGATCAGGCCGATCTCGTTCTGCTGGAGGGCGAGCACGACTCCCGCGTTCCACCAGGTCTGGATCGGGTTGAGAACGTACTGGTGCTGGCCGAAGATCGTCGCGAAGCTCGGCATGAAGCTCGGGATCTGCCCCTTTAGGAACTCGTACTGGGTCAAGCCGCCCTGGATCTGCGCGAATAGGGCGTCCTGCTTCGGACGCGCGAGGAAGTCGACGAAGGTCTGAGCGGCGGCCTGGTTCTGAGCGCTCGAATGGGCGTTGACGCTGATCGCGCCGGGAAGGTTCAGCAGTGTCCTCGTCTGCGTCGGGATGGACACTCCCGCGAACGGAACGAAGTGGTAGCCGAACCGCGGGCTCAAGACGTCGATCGTGGCCTTGGAGGAGTTGAGTCCCGGCATCATCAGGCCCTGCCCCTCCGCGAACTGCGCCGTGGTCGAGGCCGTCCCGGCCATGCCGGGCTCGAAGCAGCCCGTCGAGCTCAGTTCGCCGAACTCCTGGAGTGCCTGCTGCCACCCGGACGTCCCTTGGAAACTCGCTGTTCCGGCTCTCAACTCGCGCGGCCATTGCTTGTCTTGCCCGTAGACGTTGGCGACGGCCAGGTCGGTCACGAGCAGCGAGACCTGGGTGGCGTTGAGCCCCGGGACGAGCAGGGGCACGATCCCGGCGGCCTTCGCTTTGCGGCAGACGGCGAGCAGGCTGGAGAACGTCGTCGGAACCTTCAGCCCGAGCTTCGCGAACAGCGCGTCGTTCGTCCACATCCCGAACGCCGAGAGCGTCGGCTCGAAAGCGAAGAGCCCCTGACCGTATTTCGAGAGCGACGTGATGAGCGGGAGCGAGCGCCTCACCCATGGCTCCTTGAGCATCGGAGCCAGGTAGCCCGACTTCGCGAGCGTGCATACGGATACGGGCAGGCCGCAGCCCGGGAACGTGGAGATCAGGTCGGGACCGTTCCCCGCCGCGAGCTCGGTCGTCTCGAGCTGGTACAGATCCGTGGTGCTCGCGGTATAGGTGACATCGACCGTGATGTTCGGGTAGACCCGCTCGAAGTTGGGGATCAGAATGTCGAAGCCGGGCTGCTGGACGTTTCCGTCGAGGAAGGTGATCGTGATGTGATCTGCGGGCCGTGCGTCGCTCGCACCTACGATCAGTACGAACACGGCCGAAATCGCAATCGCTCCGGCGAGGAGCCGTGCACGACCTGCGACGGCGAGGCCCGCCCCGAGCGAAGCCGCTGAGCTCACCACAGGCACCCGTCGGCGAAACCCTACAGCCGCAGCCGCCGCGACGGTCCGGCCTGCCGCGAGCGCATGTTCATTCGCGGTCCCGCCGTTCTGTGGTCTTTGCGTGACGGAGGGCGGCCATCGTGACGGGGCTCACCCGAGTCCCGCGCAGGCACCAGACGTCGGCGGCGGGATGGTCGAGAACCGCGCTGTAGGCGGCGGCGAATCTGAATGCGGGTGTCGTCATTCCGAGGGCGCGGCACCCGTCATGGAGAGAGGCGCCGTCGAGCACCCCTGTCCATGACGACCGGAGGACCTCGACGAAGATCAGGTCGTTCTTGCCCAGCTCGACCCTGTAGTCGAGGCGGCCTCCCGGCGTCACCCGGTCCTGGGTGTCGAGCACGAAGGCAGGGTGACTGTCGTAGAACACACGCATTACGCGGCCGGGCGGGATTAGCGTCGCCTGCCGGCGCCGGTAGCTTCGGCAGACACCGGCCCGAATCGTTGCGATGTCGAGCGGTGAGGTGACCGCGAGGATCCTGCGGGTGAGTGTCGAGAGCCGGTTCCGGCGGTCGCCTGGCAGCCAGAACCAGTCGTCGTTCAGGAACTCGGCACCCGCGGCGCGAGTGAGTGCTTCTCGAGCGGGCAGTTCGAACGGACTGCTGCCGGACGCGAGCTCCTCGACGTTCGCAGCTCCGAAGGAACGCGCGCGGCGTGTCGCGGTCTCGAGGATCTGTAGGGGGGAGGAGGCCATTCGAGCTCCTGACGGAAGGCGGAGGCGATCCGGCCCGGGGACGCGAGACCCGAGGGGTCCCGCGTCCCGGGCCGGTGGGCGCTAGAGGAGCGTGATGGTCTCGCGAACCGCCAGGCCGATCCGGAGCGTGTAGCGGCCCGCTGCGAGGTGCCGCCGTGGCGTCAGCAGGAGCGTCGTGATCTTCGCTCTCTGCTGTGCTTTGCCGGTCGCGTAAACGACCTTGCCGCGGAGGAGCGTTGCGGCTTCGAGCGTGGTGTCCGTCTTGAACGTGACGGGGCCGCTCACGAGCTCGGTCGTGCACCGCTCCTTCTTCTTCACGTTCTTGCAGATCACGAGCTCGATCTTGCCCGCGGGACCCTGCGGGCCTGTTGCACCCGTTGCGCCGGCTGCGCCGGTCGTCCCCGCCGCGCCGGTCGCGCCGGTAGTTCCGGTGGCCCCGGTCGGACCGGACGCGCCTGCCGGACCGGTTGCCCCGACCGGGCCCGAGGCCTGCGCAGTCACGCTCACCGCTGCACTGCTCGCCGACACGGTGGTCGGGAACAACGTGTAGGTGACGGTGACCTTGCATGAGAGCGCACCGCCGATGTCGGTGACCGTCGGCGTGTAGGAGCGCGCCGTGGCGCCGGCGATCGGGTTACCGCCGAGGAGCCACTGGTAACCGTCGAAGCTGTACGCGCCGAGCGAGGGCTGCTCGCCGGCCCAGTCGGACCAGCGGTCTCCGTCGCACGCCTGTGGGGTTCCCTGCTGGCCCGAGCCCGTGACGGCCGGTGGCGAGACAGACGCAGCAGGTGCACCGATGCCGAACCGGCCGATCGCCCTGGTCGTGCCCGTATCGGGGAACCAGATGTTCCCGTCCGGCCCTATGCCGGCCCCGTGGATGATGCCGCCTACGCCGAGACCCGCGGGACTCGTGAACTCGGTGGCGGTGCCGTTGGCTGGATCGATCCGGCCCATCGCGGGGGTGGCCGGAGTGACGCCGGTGCCGCCGTCGTTGAACCACATGTTTCCGTCGGGCCCGGCCACGAGCTTGAGCGGGATGACGCCCGGGTTGAGGATCCCAACCGGGATGCCGGGCCCGCTGACGACGAGGCCGTTCGCGACAAGCGGAAAGCCACCCGACGCCACGCTTACGTTCGCTGACCCCACCGTGGTCGCAACGTTTGCGACTGACGTCGAGAACGTCTCGACGATCGGACCGGTCGTCGTCGCGTTCTGAGACAAGGTCGACGTGTTTCCGCTGATCGAGCTCACGGTCGTCCCGCCCGCGATTCCGTTACCGCTGACCAACATCCCGGCGGAGACGCCGGGGAAGCCGCCCGACGGCACGGTCACCGTGGGGGAGCCGGATGTCAGGGTGATGAGGAGGGACGTCGAGAATGCCAGACTCACAGTGCTGCTCGCAGTCGCGGCTTGCGACAGCGTCAACGCGTTTGTCCCGGCCCCGGACACGACGGTCGGAGTCAGGCTGCTGTATCCGGTGATCACCCCCGTCGTGGTGATCTTTCCGAACCCCTTGGGGAGCCCGTTGTCGAGGAACCATAGGTTGCCGTCCGGCCCCGCCGCGAGGCCCGTCGGTGAAGCCCCTGCATCTAGGCCGGAACTGAACTCCGTGATCGCGTGCGTCGTTGTGTTGATCCGGCCGATCGCCGGGGTGGTCCCCTGATCGGTAAACCACATGTTCCCGTCTGGTCCCGCCGCCATTCCGATGAACGGCTTGCTGCCCGCGTTCAGTCCAGTGCTGAACTCGGCAATCGCGTGCGTCGTCGCGTTGATCGTCCCGATGGCCGGCGTGATGGTGCTCATGTCGGTGAACCAAAGATTGCCGTCAGGGCCGAGCGCGATCATGTACGGCTTGCTCCCGGCGTTCAGGCCGGTGCTGAACTCGGTGATCGCGTGCGTCGTGAGATTGAACTCGGCGATCCCCGGGGTCGCGGCCTGGTCCGTAAACCAGATGTTCCCATCGGGGCCGACCGTGAGCGATTTCGGGGCGCTGGCGGCCGCGCCCCCGTTCGCGGAGATGGCGAACTCGGCGATTCCCCCGCTCGCCGGATTGACGTCGCCGATCGCCGGGGTCGTCCCGGAGTCGCTGAACCACATGTTCCCATCCGGGGCGGAGACGAGCGTGCCGCCGACGTTGCTCCCAGCGTTGAGGCCGGTCGTGAACTCTGTCAACCCGCCGAGCGGCGCCGAGCCGGCAAAGGCTGCGCCGGCGAGAGTCGCGCCGAGCAGTACCGCCGCCAACACCAGAAGGTTCCGCGGCGAGCCTCGGAGCCGCCGCCGCCACCAAGAACGCCCTGCTGCTTCGAGTGCCGGGTTCCGTCCGCTTTCGTCTGTCTGCATGTCCCCTCTTCCTGTTCATGTTTCGGAAATGAGCTCGGTCCCCCTGGAGTCGGGCGCGGCCGATGAGACCCGAGCGCGGTAATCGGGCGGTCATCGGGCGGTAACACGCCTCGCACCGGCCGCCCGCGCAGATCGGTGGATCCAGGTTTAGGCTTGGGCTCCGGTAGGGCAACGCCCGTGAAGCGAGGACGGCAAAGCTGTTGAAACAGGACCTGGAGTTCAGGTTGCTCGGCCCGCTCGACGCTCGATCGGGCGACGCGGCGATTCCCCTCGGGGGTTCGAAGCAAAGGGCGGTACTGGCGCTGCTCCTGCTCGAGGCGAATCGCGTGGTTGCCCGCGACCGGCTGATCGACGGGTTGTGGGGCGAGAGCCCGCCCGAGACCGCGGTCAAGGCAGTCCAGGGCTGCGTGTCGCGGCTACGGAAACTGTTGCCCGACGGCGTGTTGCTGACGCGGCCGCCGGGCTACCTGCTCGAGGTCCAACCCGAGTCGATCGATCTCCGTCGGTTCGAGGCCATGGTGGCAGGGGCCCGCGGCGTCAATGCGGCGCGAGCGTCGACCCTGCTCGGAGAGGCGCTTGCTCTCTGGCGCGGGCCGCCGCTCGGGGAGTTCGGCGCCGAGCCGTTTGCGCGCGCCGAGGTCGGACGGCTCTGGGCGATGAGGCTCGCCGCTCTCGAGGATCGGATCGACGCGGACCTGGCCCTCGGCCGCCACGGTGAGCTCGTCGGCGAGCTCGAGGCGCTGATCGGCGACCACCCCCACCGCGAGCGCCTCCGGAGTCAGCTCATGATCGCGCTCTACCGGTCGGGGAGGCAGGCGGACGCACTCGAGGCCTACCGCGATGCGCGGGCTGCGCTCGACGAGGTCGGAATCGAGCCGAGCCCGACCTTGCGCCTAATCGAGATGCAGATCCTCACGCAGGACGTCGCGCTCGAGCCCCGGCGCGAGCGGCTCCTCGCGTCTGCACCCGGCGATCGCGTCGCCCTTCCGGGCCCACTCGTCCCGACGCCGCCGTTCCCGTTCGTCGGCCGCTCGGTCGAGCTCGCGGCGCTGCGCTCGCTGCTCGCGCGCGCAGAGGCGGGTGAGGGCGGGGTAGTCCTGCTGGCCGGGGAGGCCGGAAGCGGGAAGACACGCCTCGTGCGCGAACTGGCTCACGAGGCGGCAGCACGGAGCGTGCTCGTCTGTTACGGCGCCTCGGACGCTGCGGTGAGGACGCCGTACGAGCCGCTGCGCGAATGGTTCGAGTTTCTGGTGCGCGTCTGCGATCCCCGTGCTCTGCAGGAGTGCCTGGGTGCCGGCGCTACCCTGGCGCGGCTCGTACCCGAGCTCGCCGGGCTGACCGGGCCGCCTGCTCCGCCGAGGGACGACGTAGAGGGTGATCGCTATCTGCTCCAGAGCGCGATGGTGGAGCTCCTGTTGCGAATGAGCGGACTCCAGCCTCTGCTGCTCGTCGCCGACGACGTCCACTGGTCGGACGACGAGACCCTGCAGTTGCTCCGGCGTCTCGCCCGCGTCGCTCCCGAGGGGCGCGTGCTCGTCGTCATCGCCTTCCGCCATCGTGGAGACGAGCTCGGAGCGGAGCTGTCGAGCACGATCGCCGACCTCTCTCGCCTCGTGGGCGTGTCTCCCGTCACACTGGGCAATCTCAACGCGGCCGAGGTGAGCGCGTTCGTTCGCGGGTCATCGGACGAGGAGCCGAGCCCGGAGCTCGCATCCGCACTCGGCGAGCTGACGAGCGGCACGCCCGCTCCTACTCTGCGAACTCTGGCGCGACCTCGTCGAAAGCGGCGCACTCGGGGTATCGGAGGCGCGGATCCACCTGACCCGGCCGGTTTCCGACCTGCGTGGGCCGGAACGGATCCATGACATCGTCCGGCAGCGCCTCTCGCGGCTCTCGCCCGACGCGAATGAATTGCTCGAGCTCGCTGCCGTCAGCGGACCGCGGTCCGAGCTGCGAGTCCTCGCCGAGGCGGCCGGCCTCGGTCAAGGTGATCTCGTCGCCGCCGTCGATGAGGTCGTGCGAAACGGGATGATCGAGGAACTGCCGGAGCTGGCGTCCCTCAGCCGCTTCACGCACGAGCTCGTGCGCCGGAGCATCTACGACCGGATCGAGCGCATTCGCCGAACCGAGCTGCACCTCCGCGTCGCCGAGGCTCTCGAGCACGTCCATGCAGCCGATCTGGACGGTGTCCTCCCCGAGCTCGCGCACCACTTCACGCTCGCGATTCCCCTGGCGAGCATCGATCGCGCGGTCGACTACAACCTCCGCGCTGCGAACGCGGCCGTGGCGTCGCTGGCGTTCGGCGAGGGGGCGGCCCGGTTGACCACGGCGCTCGAGCTCGGGATCCCTGATCCCCGTTTGCGCGTGGGCGTCCAGGTCGAGCTCGGCTACCTTCTGAACGAGACCGGGCGGTTCTCGGAGTCCGACGCGATCCTCGCCGCGAGCCTCGACGTTGCGACGGGCCTCGAGGAGCGAGGCGTTGCGGCGCACGCGCTCGTCCAGCGCTCCCACCAGCGCGTGATGTTGGATCCCGGGTTCGATCCCGAAGCGATGCTCCCCGTGGCCGAGAACGCAATCGAGACGTTCAGGCAGCTGGAGGATCTGTCCGGTCTCGCGCTTGGCGAACGGCTGCTCGCCCTGACGGCGAGGCGTCAGGGCTTGCTCGCAACGAGCTGTGCGGCGGCCGAACGAGCGCTCGAGCACGCCGATGCCTCGGGCGATGAGCGCACACGGCGGCTCGTCGTCTCCACGCTGGCCTTCTCCCTGCTCGACGGTCCCCTCCCGGTCGAGGACGTGACCCTCCGTTGCGAGGAGTTGCTGCTGTCGAGCCGGGGAGACGGTGTCCTGGAAGCCGCGATGATCCGCTGCCTCTCGGCGCTCTCGGCGATGGCGGGCCGGTTCGATGAAGCGCGGGAGCAGGTCACGCGCAGCAGCCTGATGCTCGACGAGCTGAACCAGCTGACGCAGTCGATCGTCTACCGGGGGATCGCAGCCCAGACGAAGGAGCTGATCGGCGACTGCGAGGGAGCCAAGCGTGAGCTGACCGCACAGTGGCTGACCTTTCGCGGCGTCCCGGGCGCACCGACGAACGCGCGCGCGATGTGGACGGCGTACAAGCTCGCTCTTCTCTACGCCGACGACGGCCGCTGGGATGACGTGGCGACATGCCTCTCCTACGGCCGTGACGTCCCCGAGCCGCCAGCGTTCCGCGAGGAGACCGTGCTCCGTTGCGCCGCCGAAGCCCGGCTCAAGGCGTCTCGCGGAGCGACCGACGAGGCGCTAACGCTCGCACACCACGCCGTCGAGTTGGCCGATCAGAGCGACTGGCTGAACCTCAGGGCCCGTGTCTGGTGCGCGCTCGGCGAAGTCCGACTACGCGCCGGCCAGCGGGTGGAAGCCGACGCCGCGGTCGCGACGGCGCTCGCTCTCTACGAGACGAAGGGGAACATCGCCGCTGCGACTTCACTGCGCCGCTGACTCTCGCTCTCTGGCCTTCACGACCCTTCGGCGCGTTCGTATCTGGGGACAGGTTTTGGGGACAGGTGCGGGTCGTCTCGAGACTGTTCAAGGAGTCTCAAGGAAGCGGTAGAAACCGAGTGCGGACCGGCTTAGGTACGGCAAAAACAAGGCGGGAAGCGCGCCTCCTCCGACTCGCCGGTGCACCACGAAACCTCCATGGTAAGGAGGGGGTCAACGGTTCGAGTCCGTTAGAGGGATTGTCGTAGAAATACCTGCAAAACTGCATGTTTTGGAGCCTGTTTTGGCGCGCATTGAGACCCTCGCGAGTACGAAACGAGTACACATTGCGGGACTGGCGGGCATCCACGGTCGAGCGCGACGTCGGGCGTCGCCTTGCGACACAAGATGCCCAGTCGCCACGACGTCGTCACCGCGACGCAATTCGTACCGGTACGACGGAGCTGACTTGACCAGGGCCGGTTCTGGAGTGATTCAGGCCCTCGTAATGCAGGTCGCGCCGCTGACCGTCACGGTGATCTGGGCACCGGGGAGCGGCCCGTTGAGGTAGATCAGCGCGTACCCCGTGCCGTCGGTCTCGTAGCTGTGCGAGTAACCGCCAGCTGTCGCGGTCGCCTGCCGATACGGCTGGTTCGAGTGCACGTAGACGTTGTTCTCGCGCCTGGCGGCGTCGTAGACGCTCGCGGTGGCCGTGCACCTTGCCGGTCCGGCGGTCGTCGGCCGGGACGAACTCGAGCTCGCGGCCGATGTGTCGGGAGCAGCATGGGCGTAGTCGGAGGCGAGCGTGGTGCTGAGGACGGCCACGACGGCGGGGTCGGTGGTGATGACACCCAGCTCTCGGTTGTAGTTCAGGCTTGCCACGGAGAAGTTCTGCGATCCGACCAGTACCCGCGGGTCGCGCAGGCCTGCATCGGCAACGAGGGCCTTCGCATGGATGTACAAGGCACGGTTGCTATCGGCGTACAGCCGGATACGCGCCCCCGCCTGGGCCAGCTCGCCAAGAGCCTGGTCCCACTCGGGGTCGGCGGTCATCGTGATCTCGACCCGCACGCCCCGTCGCGCGGCAGCAGCCAGGGCACCAGTGACGGCCGGATCGTTCATCTCTTCGTTCTCGACGGCCAACGTGTGCTTCGCGCCGTCGATGACCGACAAGACTGAGCTTTCGGCGTTGGTCGGCGACCACACGAGGTCGGCACCAACCGGGGGACTGATCGACCTACCGGCAAAGTCGGCGTCGAACGTCGCGACGATCGCCGCAACGTCGGCACGGTTCGTGTCGAGCACGACGAAGTCGCGGGTGCCGGAGTAGTCGGACCCCACGAGGTTGAGGGTCATGATCGCCGAGGTCCTGCCGTCGACGGTCAGCGTCTTTTGGTGATAGGTCGTACCGAACGGCGCCCACCGGACGTGCACGTGATGAGCGGCCAGGTAGTCGTAGGCGGCGCTGTTCCTCGACCGCTCCAGGTTCTGGTCCAGGAGCACCCGCACCTCGACGCCGCGTGCAGCGTCGGCCGCCAGATCCTTTTCCGCAGTGGGGTCGTTGAGTTCGTACATCGTGAGGTCAACCGACGAATCTGCACTCGTGATGAGCCGGTAGATCGGGCGGATACCGGCTTGCGGCTCGGCCAGCGCGGTGAGCCGCCCTCGACCCGAGACCGACAACGTGCCAGCCGCCCCCGCAGCGGGCGCACCGGCGACAACGAGCGCTGCAACAGCGACGAGAAGGGTCAGAGACGGCGTGCGCACATGTCCAAGGTAGACAGCGAACTCGTCGCCGCGACTGATCGCTCCTGCAGCTCGGATGTCGGATGCGTCCAGGTCTCCTGTTGAGCCAGCGTTGGGATGTCGAAGCGATCCGCGAGCACGGGAGCGGTCGTGCGCTCGCCCCGGAAATTCGCCGGCAGGTCAACGCGATCCTTCGTGCGCAGCCGAGCCAAGCCCACCCGCTCGCCGGCATCGACGTGATTCGCGTTCAGGATCAACCGGAACGGATAGAAGCGGCCGGTAGAACTTCGTCCTCTTACGACTGTCGCGCGAGAGGAGGCGTGATCGACGCATTCGACGCTATGTGGTTCGGCGACGCCAACTTTCCGCTGAGCGAGGACGTGTTCGAGGCGCTCCTTGCCGGTGGCCGCGACCACGTCGTCGTTATGCCGACCACGTTGCGCAAGGCGCAGGTCGCGCCCGGGCACGACCACGCCCAGTACGACAACCATCTCAGCCGGGCAAACACCAGCTGGCGCAACGTCGACCCGGTCGAGCTCGCACAGCAGGTGATGAGCACTCGAGCGAAGTGGGACTTCAGCTCGCCGTGGGTCTGCTGCAACGAGCTCTCGTCGTCGCAATGGCGTGCCTCTGCGAACGAGGCGTACCGGGTCTGGGCAGTCAGCTTTGCGCAAGCGCTCGCACAGTCAGGAGTTGTTCCGGTTGTCTACTCGCCGGTCATGAACCCGCGCAGCGAGGGCGACAACTGGTCGGCGCTGGCGGCCGCTGGTTATGTCGCGATCGAGGGCTACCTCGACCCGGCCGGCGTGGTCGGGGCCGCTGACCCCGCCGGATTCTGCCGCACGAGTTATGCGTCGATGGCGGCGAGCTACCAAGCGCAAGGGGTGCCGCTCGACAGGTGTGTTCTGGTCGAGCATTACGCTCAGACGGCGACGGGCACCGGGCGCGGACGCGGGGGCCTCGGCCTCGGAGACTGGCTGCAGGTGGTCGACGCACGCATCGTCGGCGCAATCGCGGCCGGGTTCAGCCACCTCGGAAGCTACGCGTGGGGTTACAACCAGATGGGCGTCGCTGGTAGCGAGATCGTCGCGACAGCAAGGGCCTACATCGAGGCTACGCGGTGAGCACGTTCAGTGCCACCCGCACAGCTCTCCGACGTTCCCGGTCGAGCACAAACGTTCACGCGCGGGCACGTCCGGCACGTTGTAAAGGGGTGATTTACAGGCCAAACGTGCTCGCGAATGACCGCCCGTGCACGCCGTTACCGCCCCAGAACCTCAATGGGTAGGAGGGGGTCAACGGTTCGAGTCCGTTAGAGGGCTCTCGGAGAACCCGCTGGAAACGGCGGGTTTTCTCTTTCCTCACCCCGCCGCGGTCCACCGGTCAAGGTCGATGTCAACAGAAATTCGCCAACACGGCCGGATCCTCCTCCTCGAGCCGGGCGCGTTAGTCGTTTTCGGAACTGTCCGTCTTGGCGAAGCCGACCGCGCGGCTCCAGATCGTCGCGTTCAACGTGACGACTGGACCGATCAACAAGCAGACGCAGAGCTTCTCCCTCCAGGTACGCATCGGCAGCACCTGCGGCCTCGACATCCAGGGCGCGAGCATCTACGTCACCGCAGTGCCCTACAACCAGTTCGACATCCCCGCAGAGAAACTCACCGGGAGCGACGGCACCGCGACACTCAGCTTCAGCCGCCTCTCGAACTTCCCCGCGAGCAGCAAACAGCAACAGCTCACGCTCTTCATCCGCGCGACGAAGCCGGGCGAAGACGTGCTCGCCGGCGTCTCGACGAGGCGACTCGTCGCGGTCAACTTCTCGGGCTAGCAACCGTCCGATGCAGCAGCGGCCCGCGACGTCTCAGGCACGGGCCGCTGCTCTAGCGAAGCCTGAACCGGAGACGGGGAATTCGGCATCGGGCGAACGCCTGGCTTGTGATGCCGGTTCGAGAGCCGACCGCCTACTGCCCTGGTAGGAGGTCGTTGCAACCTCGTTCCATGGCGCATGGCGGCGCGGTGGCTCGAACCTTGGCTCACTGAAGCCCAGGTACCGACGATCGATGACAGTGATGGCCGGCGGCTGCCTCGCCGCACTCGGAGAGGCGCGCATGAGGCTTTGGAGGCCCTCCGGGAGATCCTCGCGGCGGGTGCTCGACGGCCGCGGGTCGCTTTCGAATAGTGAGCTCGTCGCTATGCCCAAAACTCGCGTGCTTCTTCGGCGTCTAAACCGTTCGGAAGTCAAAACGGGGCTCGTCCCTAACGATTCGGAGGTCGAACGATATGCGGATAGCGGGTGCAATCGCCGGGATCATGATCATCGCTGCGGTGGTCAGCGGAGGGTCGGCGTTCGCGTCAAGGACGGCGAATATGCCAGCCGGAGGCGCCGTGTACATCCACGCAACCGGAAATAACGGGCCGGCCGGGACGATCATCATCACGGGCGCGATTGGGGACTACGGCAAGACGCTCTCGATCGACAAGAACGGCAAGACTGATAACAACGGCAACTTCGTCAAGATCACGCTCCACAAGGGAACCTTCGAGGTCAACTCCACGGCGCTGAATGAAAGAACGAATCACGCGCAGCCGATCTTCAATAGGGCGACGTGCTCGTTTCGTTTCAGCGGATCCGGGCCGGTCACCCTCTTCAACGGAACCGGACTGTACAAGGGGATCAAGGGGAAAGTTCTGATCACCGTCAGCTACGGCGCTGTCGGTTCGCTCGACAAGAGCGGCGCACACAAAGGGCAGTGCAACATGAGCAACAGCGCACCGCCGCTTGCCGCGTACGCGTCGATCACCGGCCCCGGCACCGTCACCTTCAGCTGAGCGAACGGTCACTGAACGGTCGAGAAAGCTCTCTGGTCGCCGGACGCGAGGCTCGGGAGGGCCGTCGTTCCCCGTTCCGATTCCTTCCCGAGCCTCTCCGTACGTCCGAGCCTCAGTATTCCGAGCTAACAGTATTGGCAAAACCCGCGCGTGGCGGGCCGGGCGGCTTGAGAGTTGCCACCGCGCAACCCGGCCCGCGACGAAAGCTTGACGGATCCCGCCGCCTCACCGCTATTCGCCGTTTGGGACGGGTCAGGCGCGCTCAATCATCCGGGAACAAGAGCGCGACATCGTGTTCACGGGTAACTGTGCCTGAAGTCACCGCCCGAGCAGCCGGGAGCGGCGAGCCCTCGGGCATTTTCGCCGAGGCAATCCGAGAGGCCGCACTCCGATACGCGCGCGGGGCGATCGGCCGTGACGAGTTTCTGCAAATCCGCATCGACCTAACCCAATAGACGCCTCCTAGCTAGTGGCCGTGGGCCTTTAGCCCGCGCGTCCCGCCCGCGAAAGGACAGCCCCCGCGGGCGGTGGGCAGCACGTCGCCGTGGCTTACGTGGGGCCACGCGGCATTCACTGGGACCTTGATCTTCACCCACGGATGGGCTACGGATCCGGTTTCGTGGCAGAGCACGATGAGACGAGGAGCGGCGGCGGTCGTCGTTGTCACGGTCACAGTCGTGGTGATGATGATCGTCGCCGCGGCCGTTGCTGCGCTCCCCGAGGAGGCTCTGCCGTGTCCGGCATCCGGCGGCCGACCGGCGAGAGCGAACGATGCCCACACACCGGCCAGGAAGAGTGCGACGACAGCTCCCTTGACCTTCACCGTTCATTGCATCGGCACCGCTCGTCCGGTGCTGAACGACCATTGCACCCGAACGAGTGACGGAAGTCAGGTTTTCGTTCAGGTCCTGTCGTCAGTTGGCCATAACCGACAACGTGACGTTCAAGCGGCGTTGTGCTCGCCCGCTCGTTCGTCATCACGGCTGCTCTATCGAAATCGCGTCGCCGGTCCCGCCCCTTCAACGAGGCGGGACCGCAGTCCAGGCGTTTAGGAAGCCGGCGTGATCTTCCCGAAGAGCTCGACGAGGTCGCCGCTGAAGGCGCTGACGGTTTCGCACGTCACCATCCGGCCACTGTTGGCAAGACCGGCCGGTGGTGCCAAAACCGTCACCCCGGTGACCAGGTCGAGTTCTCCCTGCAGATTGAACACCTGCGTCGTGGCGACGAAGTGCAGCGCAGCACCGGAGGTCGACTCCTTCTCGACCGTGAACGCCGTCGGGGTTCCCAAGGGCCCCGTGCAGCCGAACAACGAGTCGGTAAAGGCGCCCGGATCGGCGGACACAGGCCCTGCCAGACTCCCCGCGACGATCGCCGCAAAGGTGAGGGCGACCAGTGCACCGCGCATCGACGCGCGAGGCGAGACGGAAGCACGGAACTTCTTCATCGAGTAGTCCCTTTTCAGATCGGGTTACGTCGTTACCCGGCCGCTACACCTGGAGGGACGTTTGGTTTGCCTGCCGCTCTCGCAGTAACTCACGGACAGCATCCCGAAGTCAAGGCGACCCGCGTTGAAGGGACGCACTTTCGGCCCGCCAAATAACGGTGCTGTGCGCCCGCCACCGAGACCTGGGTGCCGTGGGTTGATGACCGAGCTAGCGTCGATCAGGTTCAGGACGCTGGCCGCTGCGCCGGGGCGGAAGTTTGGTAGGCCGTAGCGCCCGCATGCCCGCGGAGCGGGCATGCGGGCGCTAATCACCCGTCCGTTAGGTCACGGGTAGCTGACGACCTGGCTGGCCACGTCCGGGTTGGCTGAGCTCACGGGGCCGCCGGTGTCGTTGATGACGTGGTCGATGGTGCCGGGACCGCTGAGGTTGATCGTGAGCAGGTCGTGCATCTGGACGCCCTGCGTGTTCGGGACCTCGAAGGCATGCGACACGTGGATGTCCGGGTTCACGTTGGTGAAGATGTAGCTGCCCATGCCGTACCCCTGGAACGACTGCACCTTGTCGGCGACCTTGAAGGCGGCGTAGCCGAGCACGCCGTCGTGCTCGTAGTCGGCCTGGGTCGGCGGGTCATAGGGCAGTTCGTTCTGGAAGAAGATGACCTCGCCGCCGTTGCCGTTCCAGATGACGTTGTATTTCTGGAAGTGCTCGACGAAGAGACCTGTGGCGGTGACATCGTCGCCGTTCACCACGAGGCCGGTGTCGGCGGTGTTGACGGTCCAGCCGACCGACCCGGGAACACCGTGGTCGGCACGCCAGATCCACAGGTCGTCGAGGATGCTGTTGTCGCTGTTGACCTCGAGAGCGACGGTCGCCTTGCCGATGTGCGGTCCGCCGACTCGGAAGAACACGTCCTGCAGCGCGGTCGGGTCGGACGGCCGGTTGTGCGGCACGCCGTTGTTGCCGTTCTTCGAGCCGATCTGCATGAGCACGGGCGAGTTGACCGGTCCGGCATCGACGATGAGGCCGGAGATGTCGATGCCGGTCACATCGGCGGTGGTCAGGACCGAGTTTCCGTTGCTCGCTGTCAACGTGGCCATGCCCAGGCCCTCTACGACCGTGTCGGCCCGCTTGACCTTGATCGCCGAGTCCACGTTGTAGACGCCGGGCGTGAGCAGCAGGTTGAGGCCCCGGGCGAGCGCGGCGTTGATCGTGCTGACCGAGTCCGACGGTGTGGCGAGGAAGAACTGCGACAGTGGGATCGACGTGCCGGGCGTGTGCCCGTTGGCCCACGTGGGGCCGATCGAGTTGGTTTGGGCTGACGGCACGAAGACGTTCCAGGTGCCCGAGCCGTCGATGTACAGGTAGGGCTTCTCCCTGCTCACCGGCGTCTGCGCGAGCGTCGTGTAGGCGTGGCCGTTGCCGAAGTCCTGCGCGGGCGCCGCGATGTCTCCAGAGAAGACCTGGTTCCATACGAAGTTGGACCAGCCGGTACCGAGGTCGCTGTTGCGGACGTAGAACTGCTGCTGCGATCCGTTGAGCGCGCCGCCCTCCAGCCGTGAATCGGCCACGAACCCGCCGCTGGCGAAGTTCGGGTTCTCGCAATACGGCATGAACGTGGTGAAGTCCTTGACATCGACCCGGCGCATTGGCGCCGCCTGCGAAACCGCCCACATTTCGTTGCCGGTGTGGCAGCCGTCCGCTGTTGGGACGACATGGATGGTCAAGTTGGAGACGGAACGCCAGAAGATGTCCAACGCACCGCTGCCGTTCTTGCCGACGGCGGTCACGCCACCGTTGATGACGACGGCGGACGGGTCCTGGCCCAGGCCGTCGACCTCGGTGTAATAGCCGACCGGGATGTCCAGCGGGTTGGTCTGGGACCCATATGTGCCCGGCTCGAAAAGCAACGCATAACGCTCGGTGCCCATCTCGTTGTCGACCTGCTGGGCATAGATGGCGTCGACCGCCGCCTGGATAGCGGTCTGCGACATGCTCGGGGTGAAGACACAGACATTCGGCCCGAACATCGTGGTGACAGCATCCGGGCAAAGACTTGCCGGTGGCGAGGGATCCGCGCTGGCCCCGCCGCCTGTAGCGGTCAGCACGGCAGCCCCCAAGACCGCTGCGCTGAAAAGGAAACGAATCATTCGCTGCATCACGGCACCTCCCTTGTGCGGAAGTTCAAAACGGGAACATACGACAAGGAACATACGCAAGCAACCTCGGTCAAGACCAGACCCTCATGCTCATCGACGGGCGCCTCGTCGAGCGGGCCAACAGCACCTAGCTGCGCTGCTAGTCGAGATTGCCGTCGCACAGAAAGTCAACATTTTCGGGCACCTTGATGCTGCCGGCGCATTTCGACTTCAGCTCCCAAACCTTCGCGATGACCATCACCGACGAAACCGCGGCCCGCAACAGCCTGTCCGGCGACGTCCAACTCTCGGGAAACCCGCTGGAAACGGCGGGTTTCCTCTTTCTCTCAGACGGTCGCCGTTTGCTCGGATTGGAAACGAGCCTCGAGACGGCGGGGTCAAGACGGGCCTGAAAGGCCGTCACACTCCGGCGATCGTGGCCTCGTCGTCGGCTGGGCCTGTTCGCAGGCGGCAGTCGGCAACGATGGTGTCACCCGAGTTGGAAGGTCACCCTCCAGGAACCCCCTCCGTTGCTGATCCGCACCTGGATGAAGTCGTCGGCCGGAATCGCGACGGAGTCAGCGTCGTCGCTGCACGTGTCGAGCGTGCCCGCGGTCGTGCAGGTGAGCGCTGTTGGCGCGCCGTTGTCGAGCACCGTGACCGTCTGGCCCGCGAGCGAGTTGGTGGTGACGGCGTGCAGGTGGGAGATCGTGGCGTCCGTCGGCAGGGGTCCGAACATCAACGAGTTGGGCGAGGATACGAACTCGGTTATCAGGGAAAGACAAGGGCTGCCCGGGCCCACGTTCGCGTAGCTCAGGCAGTTGTTAGCCGAGCCCGCGTTTCCGTTCTGGTTGCCGAACATCAGTACTTGGCTTGCCGGGCCGGTTGACCCGGTCGCGCCGGTCGCGCCAGTCGCTCCCGTCGGGCCCTGCACGCCGGTCGGCCCTTGATCGCCGGTCGGGCCCTGTGAGCCAGTGGGGCCGGTCGCGCCCGCGGCACCTGTTGTTCCCGGGTCGCCCGAACCCCCGGTTGCTCCCGTCGGCCCGGTCGGCCCGGTCGGACCTGTCGCGCCCGTGGAGCCCGAACCGGGCGGGCCCGTAGCTCCAACAGAACCCGTCGCCCCGGTCGCCCCGGTCAGCCCGGTCGCGCCGGTCGCGCCGATGGAGCCCACCCCGGTTGCGCCCGTCGGACCCGTGACGCCCGTCGGCCCTTCAGGCCCTGTCGGCCCCTGCGAGCCGGTCAGGCCGGTCGATCCGCTTGCCCCCGTCGCTCCCGGTGGGCCGGTGAGGCCCTGCGAGCCCGAGGCTCCAGCCGACCCGCTTCCACCGGTAGCGCCAGCCGGGCCGGTCGCTCCAGCTGGACCCATCGGCCCTTGCATCCCGGGCGGGCCCTGCGAGCCCGAAGCGCCCGCCGAGCCCGGCGGACCGACTGCCCCGGTCGGGCCTTGCGGCCCCTGCGCTCCAGTTGGGCCTTGAACGCCCGGCGGCCCAGTCTGAGGGCCGAAGAGCTGCTCGAAGGTCACGGGGATCGAGAAGGGCTTGTCCTTGCATGATCGCAGCGCGTCGATGTCCCCGATCGTCTCCCAGGAGCCTCGCTTCTCGATGCAGATCGCATACGTTGGCCCCGTTATTCCAGTCCGTTGCGTGCCCGCTTTTAGTGGCTCCGCTCCCGCCGAGTTCACAGCCAAGAGCGAGATGCCAGCGCACAAAAGACCCAACGAGAATCCCGAGCCAAGCGACCACCTCGCCAACATCGCGAAAGAGTAGCCAGGGTCGGCGGAAGAATCATCACCCGTTGAGGGTCACCGTTAGGAGAGCGTCGTCAACCTGCCCCGAAGGGCGATTGCTGTCATCGGGTCCCTCGCAGCCGCACCCGGCCCACTCCGTGTGGGCCGGGTACTCTCGACGGGGGCTGCGAAACTCAGTTCAGGCGAACGTCTGGCGTATCTACTGGACGGGCTCGCGTGCCCCACGTGGCTGAACGAGACCGGCGTCGTAGGCTGAGATCACGGCCTGGACACGGTCTCTGACTCCGAGCTTGCGCAGGATGCTCGAGACGTGCGTTTTGACGGTCGTTTCGCTCAAGAACAGGTGGTCCGCAAGCTCGGCGTTCGAGAGGCCGCTCGCGAGAAGCTGAAGCGTCTCCCGTTCGCGCTCGGTCAGCCCGGCGACGATTGTCGGGTCGGCGCTGCTCGTCGGTGCTGCGAAGCGGTCGAGGAGCCGCCTGGTAACGGTCGGTCCGAGGAGAGCGTTGCCGTCGGCGATCAGCCTGATCGCGTCGATCAGATCGATCGGCCGCACGTCCTTGAGCAGGAATCCGCTCGCGCCCGCTCGGATTGCCTCGTAGACGTACTCGTCGATGTCGAAGGTCGTGAGCACGAGGACCCTCGACGGGCTGCCCGAAGCGACGATCTGGCGTGTCGCCTCGATCCCGTCGATCGTCGGCATTCGGATGTCCATCAGGATCACCTGAGGCTCGAGCTCGCGGGCAAGTGCGATCGCCTCGGGGCCATCCTCGGCCTCGCCGACGACCTCGAGGTCGTCGCGTGTCTCGAGGATCAGCCGGAAACCGCTCCGAACGAGCGCCTGGTCGTCGGCAATGAGGACACGGATGCTCATGGCTGCTCGGCGAGCGGGATCCGCACCGTCACGAGATATCCACCGGTCGTGGGCGATTCCGCTTCGACGACCCCGCCGAGCATCGCGGCCCGCTCGCGCATCCCGGTCAGGCCGTGCCCGGCGTAGTTGCCGTCGGCGGCGCCGTGCCCATCGTCGCGGATCTGGAGCTCGAGGTCCTTGTCGTATCGGATGCTCACGCGGGCGCGCTCGGCGGCCGAATGCTTGAGCGTGTTCGTCAACGCCTCCTGGATGATCCGGTAGGCGGAGAGGTCGACGGCCGGGGACAGCTCTTCTGGTGCCCCTTCGATCTCGAGGGCGACCTCGAGACCGGTTGCGCGCACCTGGGCGATCAACCCGTCGAGCCTCGCGAGGCCCGGCTGCGGCTCGTAGGTGGTGTCCTCGTGGAGGATCCCGAGCACGCGGCGCAGGTCGGTGAGCGCGCTTCGCGCCGCCGTGTCGATCGCCCGGATCGGCGCCTGTGCACGACTCGGGTCGAGGTCGAAGACCTCCTCGGCCGCGCCTGCTTGAACGACGATCACGCTGAGCGCGTGAGCGACGACATCGTGGAGCTCGCGCGCGATCCGAGCCTGTTCTTCGGCGACGACGCGGCCGGCAACGGTTTCGCGCTCACGTTCGAGCCGCGCGGCCTTCTCCTCGACTTCGTGGACGTAGGCTCGGCGCGAGCCGATGCTGTCGCCGAGCAGCCAGCCTGCTATCAGGAACACCACACGTGAGGCCGAGCCGCCGAAGTACGGGTAGTTCCCGGTTCCGGCGAGCGCCAGCGCGACCACGACGATCGAGGTCACCGCGACGCTTCGGGCGAATCGAGACGGCGGATAGGCCGCGAAGGTGTAAAGGGCGATTGCGAGCTGGAACGGTAGGAACCAGATGCCGGCCACGATGATCACGAGCGCGACGGCCGTCACCGCCACGAGCACGGCCAGCGGGCGCTGCCTGCGCCAGAGCAGCGGCAGCGTCTCGAGCGTGACCAGGATCGACCCGGCGAGCGGGTGCGGGTGGTGGGTTGCGACGAGGATCGTTGGCAGCCCGACCAGGACGACGAGGCCCAAATCGACGAGCAACGAGTGCCGGCGAAGCCAGTTCCAGATCACGTCAGGCTCACGTTAGCGGCCTCACGATTCCTTGGCGGCTATGCGTCGCGACGGACGAGCAGTACCGCGGCGATCGCGATCGCGACGGCGCAGTAGCCGCAGAAGAGCGCGAGCCCGGGGCCCCACGCGAGGCTGTGAGCTCCGTGGGTCAACGAGAAGATCGAGCGGCCCGCGTTGTTCGGGAGGTAGGGCGAGATGGTGTTGTTCCAGCTCGTCGGCAGGATGTCGAGAAGCGGCGGGATCACGAAGAAGATGGCCGCGAACACCGCGATCCCTCCGGCGGTGTTACGGAGCATCGCTCCCAGCGCCAGCGCGAAGACCCCGAGCAACATCAGGTAGACGGCCCCGCCGACGACCGCGCGAGCGACGCCGTGCTGCGAGAACGAGATCTGGAGGATGTTGTGGCGCGAGAGGATCGCCTGGGTGGCGAAGAACGCGATCAGGACCGACGGGAGCGCGAGCAGGAACGTGACCGCGGCGAACACGCCGAGTTTCGCCCAGAGCATCGGCAACCGTTTCGGAACAGCGGTCAGGCTGGCGCGGATCATCCCGGTCGAGTACTCGCCGGTGATCACGAGCACGCCGAGAACGCCGATCGCCAGCTGTGAGAGGTTGACCCCGGCGAGCGCAATGTCGAGCGGATGCCGGTCGGCGCGGTCGTGGGGGCTCATGTGGCCCCAGTGCGCCGAGGTGACCGCGGCAAAGAGTGCCGAGAGGCCGATCGTCAGCAGCACGAACACCCCCAGTGACCAGCGCGTCGAGCGGAGCGAGATCAGCTTCCGCCACTCCGAGCGTACGACGTGCCACTGGGTGACTCGGCCGTGGTCGGTGAGCCGAGGAAGAAAGATCGGTTCGGTGTCGATCGTCGTCATGCGGCCGCCACGAGCGCGTCGGCGGTGTGAAACTCGACGTCGTCGCGGGTCATCTCCATGAACGCCTGCTCCAGGGAGACCTGTTGCGGCGTGAGCTCGTGGAGCTCGATCCCGTTGCTGGATGCGGCCCGGCCGATCTGGGCTGCGGTCAACCCCTGCACCTCGAGCAAGCCCGGCTCGAGCGACACGATCTTGATCTCTGCCCCGGCGATGTGGCCACGAAGCTCTTCAGCCTGGGGAGAGCGGACACGGACGACGTTGCCGGAGGCCTGTCGAACGAGCTCCTCGACGGTCGTGTCGGCGATCAGCCGGCCGCGGCCGATCACGATCAAGTGCTCGGCGGTCAAGGCCATCTCGCTCATCAAATGCGACGAGACAAAAACAGTCCGGCCCTGCGCGGCAAGCTCCTTCAACAGGTTCCGGATCCAATGGATTCCCTCCGGGTCGAGACCGTTGACCGGTTCGTCAAGCATCACGGTCTGCGGGTCGCCGAGCAGCGCCACAGCGATTCCGAGCCGCTGCCCCATCCCGAGCGAGAACTGGCCGGCGCGTTTCTTCGCAACGGCGTGGAGTCCGACCAGGTCGATCATCTCGTCGACCCGTGAACGCGGAAGACCGTGGGTCTCGGCGAGCGAGAGCAAATGGTTGTAGGCCGACCGCCCCGTGTGCACCGACCGCGCCTCGAGGAGCGCACCGACCTCGTGCAACGGCGCTTCGTGGTCACGATAGTGCTTCCCGTTGACGCGAACGTCGCCCGAGGTGGGAGCGTCGAGCCCGAGAATCAGCCGCATCGTCGTCGACTTCCCGGATCCGTTCGGCCCGAGGAAGCCCGTGACGATCCCGGGCTGGACGGTGAACGTCAGCGCGTCGACGGCGCGCGTGCCGTCGTAATCCTTCGTCAGTGCCTCCACCTCGATCATGCAGCACACGCTAGCCCGTGCCGGGTGGGCCTTAGGGACGAAATCGCCCTCCTACAAAGGGACGAGATACTCGCCCGGGAAACGCGCCTCGTCAGTCCCGGACGATCTTCTTACCCCGCGAGCAGCTCGGCGATCTCGGGCCTCTCGCGGATCGAGTCGAGGTCCGAGTTCCGGCGGGCGAGGCCCCGAAGCCGCTCCGACCGCTCGAGCGCATGCCTGAGATGCCGCACCGCGTCGTCTGCGCGGCCGGCCAGCGCCTCGCAGCACGCCAGGCAGAAGAAAGCTCCGGAGGCCTCGGGGTCTGCCTCGATCGCCCCCCGGGCCCGGTCGGCGGCCTCGGCGTATTCGCCGGCCTCGTACAGCTGCTGGAACGGCGCCCAGGCCTCGAACCCGAGGACTTCGTACACCTTTCCCGGCTTGCCGCCCACGACGACGACCGTCGTCCCCTCCTCCTTCGCGAACGCCGTCCGCTTCACGCCGGGCTCGGCGAAGACGAGCGTCCCCACCGGCGCGTCCACCCGCTCTCCGTCGAGCACGAACGTGGCGCGGCCCTGGAGCACGAGGTACAGCTCTTCCTGATCGTCCTCCTCGGAGTGCTCGTTGATGATCCGATCGCCGGTCTTGCGGCCGGTGAAGCTGCTGACACCGAACGACGCGATCCCGAAGTGCTGCCTCACCGGCCGGTACGGCGCGCCACCGTCGTCGATCTCGTCGATCGCATCGAAGGGAGCGACGGAGTAGCGGGCCACCGGAACAAGATAAACGCCCGACTCGCCGAACCGGCGTATACGAACGGCATCTCGTCAGTCACCCCGGGCCCTCTATGCGTTCAGCTCCGCCGCATTTTTGATCAGCGCCGTCAGTGAAGCCTCATCGATCGCTCCGCCTTCAGGAAACCGATGTTGGGGACAGGTCGCGCTTCCTGGGTACGAGGGCGGGCGCATTGTCCGGCGAGCGGGCATTGGCGGGAACGCGCGAGGTCTTCTCGAGTAGACCGGGGCGCAGGAGCCGCCCGAGCGTCTGCGGCGAGCGCGCGGTCGGCTTCCGACTGCGCCCCGGTGGTTTGAGGCTAGCGCGCCGGGGCACGTAGAGGGGGCGAGTTGGCCCTTCCTACCCGAAGCTGCCCCGGGTTCGGGCAACGGACGAGGGCGACGAACCGACGGTCGCATCTGTGGGTTTGGGGTAGCGCCTGGGCGACGCGTTCGTGACTCGCTTCTTCTCGCCCGCGCCAGAATGGCGCCCAAGGTCGGACGACCTCGGACGCCACAACCCCCTTCTGACCCGGAGAGGAACGCCGCATCTCCCTCCCCGGGTCAAGGTGCTAGAGCCAACGCGCAGGGATAGCGTACGAGCGCCTGCGTGCCGTGTCGGTGTCGGCGCTCACGGAGAGTGTGTGACCGTCGTCACGGAAAGTGCAGTGCCGGGCGTCCCGACCAGGGCCGCCTAGTACCAGGCTGGGTCTAGAGTTACGCGGTGGAGTGGCGGCTATTCGAAGGCGTCCCTGCCGAGGAGATGCAGCAGGTGTTGTCGATCGCGCGGCGACGTCGCTTTTCTCGCGACGAGGTCGTGTTCCATCGCCACGATCCCGCTGATTCGCTGCATCTGGTCGTGAGCGGCCGGTTCGTGGTCAGGGTGGCGACGTCGCTCGGGGAGACGGTCACGATCGCGCTCCCTGGACCTGGGGAGAGTTTCGGGGAGATGGCGCTCGTCGCGGGTGGCGACGACCGTTCTGCCACGGTTGCCGCGTTGGAGCCGGCGGAGACCTTCGCGATCTACCGGGCGGACTTTCAACGGCTCCGCGACGAGCATCGTGAGTTGAACGAATGGCTGATCGAATACCTCGCCGGTGAGATACGGAAATTGCACGACCGGTTGCTGGAAGCGTTGTTCGTCTCCTCGGAGCAGCGGGTGCTACGCCGGTTGGGCGAGCTTGCGCGCCTCTACGCGCCGGGTGGAGACCCGGCCCATGTGCCGCTGACACAGGAACAACTCGCCGAACTCGCGGGGACGACGCGCGAGACCGTGAACCGGGTGCTGCGCCAGCAGGAACACGAGGGGGCTGTGGCGTTGCGCCGCGGCAAGACGATCGTTCTCGACCGGCAGACGATCAGCCGCCACGCCGGCGAACGACGGCTGCCGAGCAGCTAGCTAGGGCGCTTGCGAATGACCCGCGTTGATCGCCTATTGGGCGGCGAAAGCCCGTTCGGATGCGGGACGGGCTTCGCCGCGGGCTACATCGGCAGCCAGTCTAGCCTCGCCCCATCTGGATCGACGCTCCAAGAGCTTCGTCGCAGCCATTCCCGCGGCGCGATCCGTCACCAGAATCGGTTTCAGTTGAATACCCCTCTGCACCAGTCAACCTGTGCGACATCTTCAACCAGCATCACCGGCACCAAATGTCGGCGCCCTGGTGACCGAGAACCGAACCGAGAAGGAGCACCTGATGGCCACAGTCAGCGTCCGCTACATCGTCGACGACGTCGACGCCGCAATCGCTTTCTACACCCAGAACCTCGGCTTCGACGAGGTCATGCACCCAGCCCCCACCTTCGCGATGCTCGCACGAGGCGATCTCCGCCTCAACCTCAGCGCCCCGAGCGGCCAAGGCGGGGGCGGCCAAGCAATGCCAGACGGCACACGCCCCGAGCCCGGCGGCTGGAACCGCTTCTCGCTCGAGGTACCCGACCTCGCCGCGACGGTCGAACAACTCCGCAGCACCGGCGTTCACTTCCGGAGCGGTATCATCACCGGCATCGGCGGCAACCAGATCCTGCTCGACGACCCCTCCGGCAATCCAGTTGAGCTCTTCCAGCCAACGCGACCGGAGGCCGCACTCGACACCCGGGCCTAGACGCGCCTCAGGCACCGAAACCGCGTTCAGCAGTCTCTCCTCTACGAAGGTCTTGCAGAGATTTGTCGTAAAGTTGCAGGATGGCCGGAAAGCTTGCAGACGTTGCCAAGCAGGCTGGAGTCAGCGAGGCGACGGTCAGCCGTGTGCTGAACGGCAAGGCCGGGATCTCCGATGCGACCCGGGCCGCGGTCTTGACGGCGCTCGACGTGATCGGGTACGAGCGGCCGACGCATCTGCGAGTCCGCCGGGCCCGGATGGTGGGCCTCATCGTGCCGGAGCTGCAGAATCCGATCTTCCCGGCCCTGGCCGAGGTCGTCGCCGGTGCGCTCGCGCAGCGTGGGTTCAATGCGGTGCTGTGCACGCGGACCGGGAGCATGTCCGAGGCCGAGTACGTCGAGATGCTGCTCGAACGGCAGGTGTCGGGGATGATCTTCGCCGGCGGCCAGTACGCGGAGGCCGACGCACCGCACGAGCACTACCTGCGCTTGCTTCAGCTCCGCCTGCCGGTCGTCCTCGTGAACGCCGCGGCCGAGCACCTGGATTTCCCTCGCGTGTCGACGGACGACGCGGCCGCGATGGAGCAGGCCTACGCCCATCTCGCGTACCTGCGCCACGAGCGAGTTGGGCTGATCCTCGGACCTCCCGACCATATGCCTTCGTTGCGCAAACTCGCGGCGTTCGAGGTGCAGGTCAGACGCGCCACGGGCGAGCAACTCCCGGCGGAGCTGGTCGAGCGAACGCGTTTCTCGCTCGAGGGCGGTCATGCCGCCGCGGCGCGCCTGATCGCACACGGCGCGACCGGCATCATCTGCGCGAGCGACCCACTCGCGCTCGGTGCGATCCGGGCGGCGCGGCGGGCCGGGCTCTCCGTTCCGACCGATCTTTCGGTGATCGGCTACGACGACTCGACGTTCATGAGCTGCACCGATCCGCCGCTGACCACGGTCAGGCAGCCGATCGAAGCAATCGGCCGCGCCGCGGTCGAGATCCTCGCAGGCCAGATCGAGGGTGCGGCCGTCTCGACCGACGAGCTCTTCTTCGAGCCCGAGGTCGTCGCGCGCGGGTCGACCGCGAACGTGCCGGACCGTGCCCTGGCGCGGATCTGAGCGTCCTAGCTCCGCGCCGACATCCCGCTCCCCATTCCGACTCGTCGTCACCGCTTGACCACTATGCGGTCATTTATTGGAAAACTGCAGCTTTTTGTTCGATACTTGCAATCCTTTGTCGGATCTGCGATGCTCGTCCGCGTGACGCAGACGGAATCCACGGCGACGGCCACTCCTCCGCCCGAGCCGGATGCCATCGGGGCGGTCGGCTCCCAGACTGACCGCCCCTGGTGGCGCGACGCCGTCGTCTACCAGGTCTACGTCCGCAGCTTCGCCGACGCCAACGGCGACGGAGCCGGCGATCTCGCCGGGGTCCGGGCCCGGCTCCCGTACCTGCGTGACCTGGGGATCGACGCTCTGTGGTTCAACCCGTGGTACCCCTCGCCTCTTGCCGATACGGGATATGACATCTCGGACTACCGCTCGATCGACCCGGCATTCGGGACGCTCGCGGAGGCCGAGGAACTGATCGCGGAGGCGCGCGCGCTCGGAATCCGGACAATCGTCGACATCGTCCCGAACCACGTCTCGAACGAGCACCCCTGGTTCAAGGAGGCGATCGAGTCGGCGCCGGGATCGAGCGAGCGCTCGCGTTTCTGGTTCCGAGCCGGGAGTGGCGAGAACGGCGAGGAGCCTCCGAACGGATGGCGGTCGATCTTCGGCGGCTCCGCGTGGACGCGGACGGTCGACGCGAACGGGAAACCCTCCGAGTGGTACCTGCATCTGTTCGCGCCGGAGCAGCCCGACCTCAACTGGGAGAACCCCGAGGTGTGGGACGAGCACGAGGACGTTCTGCGCTTCTGGTTCGACCGGGGCGCCGCGGGCGTCAGGATCGACTCGGCTGCGCTGCTCGTCAAGGATCCCGAGCTGTCGGAGGAGCCGCTCGAGAGCCGTCCTAGCGAGCATCCGTTTACCGATCGGGACGAGCTCCACGAGATCTACAGGCGCTGGCGGGCAATCGCCGACAGCTACCCGGAGCCTCGTGTTCTCGTCGGTGAGATCTGGCTTCCGGACGCAGACCGGCTCGCGCGCTACCTGCGCCCCGACGAGCTGCACACCGCGTTCAATTTCGACTTCCTGGCCTGCCCATGGGAGGCGGGCCCGCTGCGCGCCTCGATCGACTCGGCGCTCGCGACCCACACACCGATCGGCGCGCCGGCGACCTGGGTGCTCTCGAACCACGATGTCACGAGACCGGTCACGCGCTACGGCCGTGCCGATACCTCGTTTGCGTTCGAGTCGAAGCGCGAGGGCACGCCGACCGATCTCGCCCGCGGGACGCGACGGGCGCGAGCGGCGGCCCTGCTCGCGATGGCGCTCCCGGGATCGATGTACATCTACCAGGGCGAAGAGCTCGGACTGCCGGAAGTAGAGAACATCCCGTCCGACCGCCGCCAGGATCCGATGTGGCGGCGCTCGGGCGGACTCGACCCGGGTCGCGACGGCTGCCGGGTGCCACTCCCGTGGTCTGGCGCACGACAGCCCTACGGCTTCAGCAAGAACGGCGCCGATCGTCCGTGGCTCGATCAGCCGGACGACTGGGAGCTGCTTACCGTCGAGTCCCAGAGCGGCGACCCGACCTCCATGCTCAACCTGTACCGCGCCGGCCTCCGTCTGCGTCGCGAGTCGCCCTGGGGCGACGACGCAACGGTCCGTTGGATCCCGTCCGACGACGAGGTCCTCGCCTTCGCACGCGGAGCGCGGTTTGCGTGCATCGTCAACTTCGGCCCGGCCCCGGTTGAACTTCCGGTCGGCGCCGACGTCCTAATCGCCAGCGACGCGCTCGACGGAGGTTCGCTGCCGCAGGACACCTCGGCCTGGATCTACCAGGCCGTCAATCAGGGTCCGTTCGGGGAGGGGTCCCTTCGAACGGAGCACAGCATCGATTCAGGCCAACGAAAGGAAGGACGATGAAGTCCAAAGGAAGGGCGATGAAGCCAGTTCGTTTGAGCGCGACCCTCGCCGTTGTGAGCCTGCTGGCCGTCTGTGCGGGCTCGGTCTCCAGTGCTGCGACGAGCTCGTCGCAGACGGTCACGATCAGCGTCGCCTCCCTGATCCCGGGGAGCACCAAGGCGGCAACGCAGCAGTTCGCAAATCAGGTGGCGGAGTTCGAGAAGGCAAACCCCTCGATCAAGGTCAATTCCGTCGAATACCAGTGGACCGGGCCAACGTTCGCAGCGAAGCTGGCCGCCGGCACTCTGCCGACCGTCTTCACCGTCCCGTTCACGGATGCCCGGGCGCTCGGCGACAACGGACAGCTCGCAGACCTCACAAGCGAGGCCAAGGGGTTGCCGTACTTCTCGAAGTACAACCCTGCGGTCATCGCCGAGGGCACCGACTCGAAGAACCAGGTCGTCGCCCTGCCGACGGCCGCCTACGCGCAGGCACTTCACTACAACCGCAAGCTCTTCGCGGCTGCGGGGCTCGACCCGAACAAGCCGCCGACGACCTGGGCTCAGGTCGAGGCTGACGCAAAGGCCATCTCCGCCAAGACCGGCATGGCCGGCTACGCCGAGATGGGCAAGGACGACAACACCGCCGGCTGGATCCTCACCACCCTCGTCTACGCACTCGGCGGACGGATGGAAACGGGGATCGGGACGAAGGCGGTCGCGACCGTGGACAACCCGCAGACCCTCACCGCGCTGAACATGCTGAAGACGATGCGGTGGACCGACAACTCGATGGGCTCGAACTTCGACTACGGCTGGAGTGACATCAACCAGGCGTTCGCAGCCGGCCAGGTCGGGATGTTCGTGAGCGGCTCCGATATCTACACGAACCTCGTCCAGGCGAGCAACATCAATCCGAGCATCTACGGGATCGCGCCGATCCCGCTCGCGAAGAACAAGAACGCCGGCGTCCTCGGCGGTGGCACGCTCGCCGCGGTACGGCCCGACGCAAACGCGGCGACGCGGGCGGCGGCCGTCAAGTGGATCGACTTCTACTACGAGCAGCCGCTGATCGACAAGGCGCAGGCGATTCGCAACGCCAAGACGCTCACCGAGTCCAAGCAGCCGGTCGGCGTCCCCGCCCTGCCGATCTTCAACAAGACCCAATTCACGTTGGCGAACAGCTGGATCAAGCCCTACGTGAACGTCCCCGTAGGGCAGATGAAGCCGTTCACGACGGGCATCTTCTCGCAGAAGCTCATTCCCGAGCCCGAGGCGTCGACCCAGAGCGTCTACCACTCGCTCGACGCTGTTGTCGAGGCGGTGCTCACGGATCAGAACGCGAACATCTCGCAACTGCTCCAACAGGCCAACAGCTCCGCGCAGGCCGCGATCAAGCAAGGCACCTAGACCGGCGTCCCGGCGGGCGGGGCCCCTCATAGGGTCCCGTCCGCCGCCGACTTCCCGGAGGCCCGATGGCGACGATCGATCCCGTGACGTCCACGATCGAAAAGACGGAATATGCGCTGATGAGCACGGCGAAGCCCGCCAGGCCACAGCGACGGGCCCGGCGCACACCGGTGAACTGGGTCCGGGGCGGCGGGCTCGCCTCGCTCCTCTTCCTGCTCCCGACCTTGCTGATCTTCGGGGCCTTTTCCTGGTACCCGATCGTGCGCACGGTGATCATGTCGCTGCAGCACACGAACCTCGTGACGCAGCCGACCTGGGTCGGATTCCAGAACTTCGCGACGGTGATCCACGATCCGCTCTTCCCGATCGCGGTCAAGAACACGATCGAGTTCGCGCTCCTCGCGCTCGTCTTCGGCTATCCGATCCCGCTGATCGCGGCCGTCCTGATGAGTGAGGTCCGCCGCCACCGAGGGATCTACAGCGCGCTCGCCTATCTCCCCGTCGTGATCCCACCGGTCGTCGCCGTCCTTCTCTGGAAGACCTTCTACGACGGAGGCCCGACCGGGGTCTTCAACACTGCGCTCGGCTGGGTCGGGCTCGGCCCGTATCCCTGGCTCCAATCGCAGCAAACCGCGCTCCCCTCGCTCGTCCTCGAATCGACCTGGGCGAATGCCGGCGGCACGGTGATCATCTACCTGGCGGCGCTGACCGGGGTGAACTACGAGCTGTACGAGGCTGCGTCGATGGATGGGGCAAGCCTCTGGAGAAAGATCTGGCACGTCACTCTGCCGCAGATCAGGACCGTGCTGCTCGTGACGATGATCCTGCAGATCATCGGGACGGCCCAGGTCTTCCTCGAGCCATACCTCTTCACCTCGGGCGGGCCGGCGAATGCGACCCTGACGGTGCTGCTCCTGATCTACGACTACGCGTTCGGCAACTCCCTCGGCGGCGACTACGGCGCCGCCACCGCCCTGAGCCTCATGCTCGCCGGATTCCTGGCCGTGTTCTCCCTCGTCTACCTGCGAGCGACCCGCTCGTGGAGTACCGAATGATCGCTTCCCCCCTCCGCCGTCGCCCGCGGAAGACCGCGGACCATGGCCAGAGACTCGTCACGCCCGCCGACTGGCACCGACGGAGCGTGCGCTTCGGGCTCGGCGCGGCTCACTGGGCGCTGCTCGCCGGTCTCTTGATCATCGGCCTGGGCCCGATTCTCTGGCTCGCAAAATCGGCGATCACGCCGACGCAGGACACGATCTCGCACCCGATGGCGCTCTTCCCGCACGGGTTCGCATGGAGCAACATCACGAACGCGTGGACGCAAGTGGACGTCGGCCGCTATTTCTGGAACACGATCGTGATCGCCGCCGGATCATGGTTCACCCAGATCGTGATCGCGACGACCGGCGGGTTCGCGCTCTCCGTGCTCCGGCCGAAGTATGGCAAGGTCGTCATGGCCCTACTCCTCACCACCCTGTTCGTTCCCGCGGTCGTGCTCCTCGTGCCGCTCTACGTCGAGGTTGTTCACCCGCCGCTGATTCACCACTCGTTCATCGACAGCTACTGGGCGATCTGGCTGCCGGCGGCGGCGAGCGCGTTCAACGTCGTGCTCGTGAAGCGGTTCTTCGACAACATCCCCCGCGAGATCTTCGAAGCGGCGGAGATGGACGGCTGCGGCCCCCTCCGGTTGTTCGTGTCGATCGTGCTCCCGATGTCGAAGCCGATTCTCGGCGTCGTCTCCGTGTTCGCGCTGCTCGCGTCATGGAAGGACTTCCTCTGGCCGCTGCTCGTACTCACGAACCCCGACAAGCAACCTCTGTCGGTGCGCCTCCCGACGATCCAAGCCCAGACGGAGCTCGGCGTCTTCCTGGCTGCGATGTTCATCGCGTGCCTCATCCCGATCGCCGCCTTCCTCATCTTCCAACGCACGTTCCTTCGCGGCACAGGCCTCGGCGGCGCGCTGAAAGGCTGACGAAGGAATGGCGTCTATCCAGTTCGACGAGGTCTCGAAGGTCTATCCCGACGGAACGCGGGCGGTCGACTCGCTGGCGCTCACGGTTGCCGAGGGCGAGTTCATGGTGCTCGTCGGCCCGTCCGGATGCGGCAAGACGACGGCGCTCAGGATGGTGGCCGGGCTCGAGGAGATCAGCGACGGGTCGATCCTGGTCGGCGAGCGAGTCGTCAACGACGTCCCGTCGAAGAACCGCGACCTCGCGATGGTCTTCCAGAACTACGCGCTCTACCCCCACATGACGGTCGCCCAGAACCTGGCGTTCGGCCTCAAACTGCGCCACCTCCCGAAGGCCGAAGTCGATCGCCGCGTCAACGCCGCCGCGGCGGCTCTCGACCTCGAACAGTGCCTGGCGCGAAAGCCACGAGCCCTTTCGGGCGGGCAACGCCAGCGGGTCGCTCTCGGCCGGGCGATCGTGCGCGAGCCGGCCGCCTTTCTGATGGACGAGCCACTCTCGAATCTCGACGCCGCCCTTCGCGTCCAGACGCGTGCCGAGATCCTCAAGCTGCAGAGACGCCTGGGAACGACCACGATCTACGTCACCCACGACCAGGTCGAGGCGATGACGATGGGCGACAGGATCGCGGTCATGCGGAACGGCATCCTCCAGCAGATCGGCACCCCCGAGGAGCTCTACACCCGTCCTGCAAACGTCTTCGTCGCGACCTTCATCGGCTCTCCCGCGATGAACCTCGTCCCGGCCGAGGCAATCGGCGTGGGTGGCCCGGGCGAGCTCGCCGGCTTCCGCCCCGAACACATCCGGCACGATGCAACTAGTGCAGACTCGGTCGCGTTCGACGCCGAGGTCGAGGTCGTCGAGTACCTCGGCGACGAACAACTCGCTCACCTTCGGCTCGGAGAGCAAAGGCTCGTTGCAAAGCTCCCGGTCGAGCCCCGCCTCCAGGCCGGGACACGAAGCTCGTTCACCGTCTCGCGCTCGAGGATCGCGCTGTTCGACGCGACGACGCGGAATGTCATCCGCTGGACCTCAGCGGCCTAGTTCGACCTCACCGATCCGGCTTCGCGCCCGGGGAAGCACTCGTCCGGCGACGATCGAGAGAGCGGCGCCCACTAGTGCGAGCATCGTCAGCGTGAGCCAGGTTGCGCCCGGTCCGCCGGCGAGTAGGAGAGTGAAAGCCACCGGGCTCAGTGCGGTCGCGAGCGACACGGCCAGTTGATTGAGCGAGAGGTAGCGGCCTCGGAGGTGGTCTGGGGCAGCTTCTGCGGCGAGCGTTGCAGTGATCGGTGATGCGAGTAGCTCGCCCACGGTATAGACGAGTGTCCCGGCGATCACGACGGCACCGGCCACCGGGGTTGGTCGATGAAGCGCGCCGAGCATCAGCAGGTAACCGATGCCGAAGGCGAGGTGCCCTGCTGCGAGCACACGTGACCGAACCTGCCCGATGACGGCTCGCACCACGCCGCTCTGTCCGAAGCCGACGAGCAGGGCGTTGAACGTGAAGACGCCACCAGCGAGCCATCCAGGCAGGCCGAGTTGGCGGGCCACATACACCGGGAAGACGAAGTACAGAGCAAAAAGCGACGCCGTGAGGCAGAACTGTGCCCCGATCACGACGCGATACGGACGGTCGGACAACGCGGCCCGCCACGCGCCTTCGGACCGACCAACCGAGGCGCGACGAGGGTTTGGAACCCTCGAGATCAGCGCGAAGGCAACGAGATACGAGAGCGCGTTTGCAGCGACGATGCCCGTATACACGGCATGGGTTCCGATGCTGATCGCGAGGCCCGACACGAGGCCCCCGGCCGCATAGCCGAGGTTGCGGATCGCATTGAGGCGGCCGAACGCGAGTTCTCGACCGCCGGCCTCCGAGAGCGAGGTCACTGCTACGCCGTAGCTCCCGAGGAAGCACGCCCGGCCCAGCGCGGCGACCCACGCGCAGATCAGAACGCCCGAGAACGTGCCCACCAGGCTGTAGCCGGCGAACCCAACTGCCTGGAGCGCATTGGCCGCCAGAAGCGCCGGCTTCGCGCCGAAGCGATCGACGAGCGAGCCGACCGGAGGGCCGAACGGCATCGAAAGCAGCGAGGCGGCCGTGAGTGCCAGTCCGATGCGAACCGTCGAGAGCGGCGTCGTGGCGATGAAGTAGAGGAGCGAGACCGGGATGAAGAGGCCGCTCCCGAGCGCGTCGATCGCGTTCGCAGCTCCGAAGCGCCGGGCGGCGCTCGGGGCTTCGGCGGCTTCGGCCGCGAAAGCGCTCACACCCGCTAGGAGTCGATCCGGCCGGCGAGCAAGGCGGCTGCCGCGGCCTTTGCGCGGCTCGCCGCCGACGGATCTCGGCGAGACCCACCGACGGCGTACGCGCCGTCGACGAGCAGCGCGATCTGGCCGGCCAGATCGGGGCCTTCCACGCCCGCCTCGGCGGCCAATCGGCGAACGAGCTCCTCGCGAGCCTGTAGGTGCGCCAGCGCGGCCTGGCGCACAGGGTGGTTCGCGCGGTTGAGCTCGAGCGAGGCGTTGATGAACGCGCATCCAGCCTTCGAGCTCGTGCGCAGGGCGTGCTCGATCACGTCGAAAAGCGCGAGGACCGCCGGCTCGCCGGTCTCCTCCGAGCGTTGCCTGGCGTTCGCCTCGAGGGCGGGAAGCGCGCGCCTGCTCCGGCTGCCGAGCGCTTCGGCGACAAGCGTGTCCTTCGAGCCGAAGTGTTGATACAGCGTTCGCTTCGTCACTCCCGCCTGTGCCGCGATCGCGTCGACGCCCGTCGCCGTAATGCCTCGCGCATACGTCAGCTCGCCGGCGGCCGCCAGGAGGGACTCATGCGCGTTGCGACGGTTGCTCATCCCATTAGTATACATACCGTTCGGTATACCGATAGCCTGGACCAGCACACTCCCAAAACCCCAGGTGAGGCCAGGTGGAGAGTGTGCGAGAATCGCCGTGTTCGTGACAGCCGACTACGACGTAATCGTCCTGGGTGGCGGCGCGCCCGGAGAGCACTGCGCCGCTGCGCTCGCGGAGGGCGGGCTGCGGGTCGCCGTCGTCGAGCGCGACCTCGTCGGTGGCCTTTGCTCCTACTGGGCGTGCATTCCCTCGAAGGCGCTGCTACGCCCCGGGGAGGCCGTGCACGGCGCCCGTGAGGCGGCTGCCGGCGCTGAGGTTGACGCGCAGGCCGCGCTCGATTGGCGCGACGTCCTGGTCTCCAACTACTCCGATACCGCGGCTGCGAAGTGGCTGACGGACCGCGGGATCACCCTGCTGCGCGGCCGCGGTTGCCTCGCCGGGACCGGGGTTGTCGAGGTCGACGGCGTTCGTCACACGGCCGAGCACATCGTCCTCGCCAACGGCGCCGATCCGTTCGTCCCACCCGTTCCCGGCCTACGAGAGCTCGACGGCGTCTGGGGCACGGACGAGGCCACCGGGATGAAGGCCGTGCCGAGACGACTGCTCGTGCTCGGAGGTGGGCCGGCCGGCAGCGAGCTTTCCCAGGCCGTGCGCCGCCTCGGCGGCGAGGTGGCGCTCGTCGAAGGCGCAGAGCGCGTGCTCGCGCGCGAGCCGGCACCGCTCGGCGAAGGGCTAGGCGACGCACTCCGCGGCGACGGAATCGAGCTCTTTCTCGGTGTGCGGGCGATCTCGGCCTCACGCGATGGCGACGACTTCGTCTTGGGACTGGACGATGGCCGGGAACTGCGCGGTGATCACCTGCTCGTCGCGACCGGACGGCGCCCGCGCGTCGAGGGGATCGGCCTCGAAACGGTCGGCGTCAAGGCCGACCCGCATGGGATTTCCGTTGACGCGCACCTACGCGTCGGCGAGCGGCTCTGGGCGGTCGGCGACGTCACCGGCATCTGGCAACTGACCCACGTCGGGGAGTATCAGGGCGAGGTCGTCGCCTCGAACATCCTCGGCGAACCACGCGAGGCTCACTACGAGGCGGTTCCGCGCGTCACCTACACCGACCCCCAGGCCGCGTCCGTGGGCGCCACCGAGGCCGAGTTCAGCGGCACCGCCCCACTGTCGGAGGTCGCCCGGACTGCCACCTATACGCACGCGTACGCGACGTCGAAGGGGTTCCTGACGCTCCTCAGCGACGGGGAAAGACTCACAGGCGGCTACGCGCTCGGCCCCGAAGCGGGCGAGTGGCTGCAGCAGGCGACGCTCGCGATCCGCGCCAGGATCCCACTCGAGGTGCTGCGCGACACGATCCAGCCGTTCCCCAGCTTCTCGGACATCCACGCCGCCGCGCTGAAGGCACTCCGGCTCGAGATCGCGGCGGCGCGGAGCAAGGCCGGTACAGCTTCGGAATGAGCCGGCCGGTCGCGATCATCACGGGCGCTTCCCAGGGCATCGGCGCCGGCCTCGTCGCCGGGTACCGCGGTGCCGGATATGCCGTCGTCGGAGTGGCACTGTCGTTCCCGTCAGGCCGGCCGGAGGAGAACGACTACATCGAGGTGGCCGGCGACGTCGCAGATCGGCAGACCGCACAGCGCGCGGTCGACGCGGCTCGCGATCGGTTCGGGCGGCTCGACACGCTCGTCAACAACGCGGGCATCTTCATCGGCAAGTCGTTCACGGAGTACACGGTCGAGGAGTACGAGGCGATCACGGCCGTGAACCTCACCGGCTTCTTCCACTTCACCCAGCTGGCGATCGCGGAGATGGTCGCCCGGGGCAGTGGGCACGTCGTAAACATCTCGACGAGCCTGGTCGACAACGCGGACAGCACAAGACCGTCTGCGCTACCCGCGCTCACGAAGGGTGGACTCGTCGCGGCCGGCCGTTCGCTTGCCATCGAATACGCCTCCCGCGGCGTCCGCGTCAACGCCGTCTCGCTGGGAGTCGTCAGGACACCCGCCCACGATCCCGCGTCCTACGACGGGCTCGAGGCGCTCCACCCGCTGGGACGCGTCGGCGAAGTCAGCGACGTCGTCGACGCGATCCTCTATCTCGAGCGGGCGACGTTCGTGACCGGCGAGACGCTGCACGTCGACGGCGGCCAGGCGGCCGGCCGGTAGCCCCGATCAACCTCACCCGACCGGAAGGACTCGAACCATGCGCTCGGACATCACGCCCGGCGGCACATTCCCCGACTACGAGCTGCCCGACCAGGATCGCGTCACCCGCGCGCTCAGCGAGATCCAGGGCGAGGATCCGCTGATCCTCACACTCGCGCGCGGCAACTACTGCCCGAAAGAGCATCAACAGCATCTCGAACTCGCCGCCAACTACTCGAAGGTCGCCGTCTCCTACACTAAGATCGCCACGATCTCGACCGACAGCCACCACTCGAGCCAGGAGTTCCGCGCATCGGTCGGCGCCCAGTGGCCGTTCCTCGAGGATCCGGGCCGGATCGTCCAGAAGGACCTCGACATCCAGGAGTACACCGACACCGAGCACGACCCGATGATCCCGCACACGTTCGTGCTCAGGCCCGGGCTCGTGATCCACACGATCTACAACGGCTACTGGTTCTGGGGACGACCGTCCTTCGTCGACCTCTGGCGCGACCTGCGGGACGTATCGAGCGAGATCCGGCCCGACTGGGACCTCGCAACACCGGGCCTGCGGGAGCGATGGGATGCCGGCGACCTCTCGCCGTTCCATGGCTGGAACAAGCAGCGCGAACGAACCGCAGAGCGACCGGACGCGTATTGAACGGAGGCACAGATGGGTGTTGAACACGGTCCTCGGCCGGGCGGAGGCGACAAGCGAACTCCGGTGTGCGAGCTGCTCGGGATCGAGCTCCCGATCGTCGAGGCGCCGCTCTCTGTAGATCCTCGCCTGCCCGCTGCCGTGTCGAATGCGGGCGGCCTCGGCACCCTGGGGCTCGGGTGGGCCGACGACGCTGGGGCCGTGGTTCGGGAAACGGCCGCCCTCACCGATCAGCCGTTCGCCGGCAACTTCGTCCTTGCGTTCGAGCAACACCATCGAGTCGAGCAGGCCCTTTCGGCGGGCCTACGCATCGTGTCGCTCTTCTGGGGCGACCCCGAGGACTACGTCGAGCTGGTGCATGACGGCGGCGGGCTCGTCATGCACACGGTCGGCAGTGTCGAGGAAGCGCGGCGCGCGGCCGGCTGCGGCGTGGACATCATCGTGGCGCAGGGTTGGGAGGCCGGTGGGCACGTCTGGGGCGGCGTGGCAACGCTCCCACTCGTGCCGGCGGTCGTCGATGCCGTGGCGCCGGTCCCGGTGATCGCCGCCGGTGGGATCGGCGACGCTCGGGGAGTCGCGGCCGTGCTCGTCCTCGGCGCGCAGGCCGCCTTGCTCGGCACGCGCTTCCTGCTGGCCGACGAGACGCCGATCCACGACGAGTACCGGAGCCGTCTCGTAGCTGCGACCGAGACCGAAGCCGTGTGGTACCCGAACCTCTACGAGGTGGGCTGGCCCGACGCTTCGCACCGTGCGATCCGGAACTCGACGGCCGAACTGTGGGAGGCCGCGGGCCGCCCGGCACCGGGCAGTCGACCCCGCGAGGACGAGGTGATAGCGAACTTCGCTTCCGGAGAACCGATCGTTCGCTATGAGCCGGCTCCCCCGATGGCCGGAACAACCGGTGAAATCGAGCCGATGTCGATGTGGGCCGGACAGAGCGTCGCGCTTGCCACGCGGACGCAGCCCGCTGCGGAAATCGTGGCCGAACTGGTCGCGCTCGTGCCGGCGGCAGGTACCTCCGCGCCGGAAGGCTGACTGATGAGTCACGCCGGGCGGCTGGTGTCGGTCAACGTCGGCATGCCGAAGAACGTGGACTGGAAAGGAAGGACGGTCTTCACCGGCGTCTTCAAGGATCCGGTGGTCGGCCCGCGCCGCGTCCGGAAGCTCAACGTCGAGGGTGACGGTCAGGGCGATCTCGGCGGGCACGGAGGGGAACAGCGCGCAGTGTTCGTGTACCAGCTCGACTCGTATCGCCACTGGGAACGCGAGCTCGGCCGAAACGACTTCGTCCACGGGCAGTTCGGCGAGAACTTCACCGTGGACGGGCTCACCGACGACGCGGTGTGCATCGGCGATCGCTACCGGATCGGCGATGCCGTCTTCGAGGTCACGCAGCCCCGGGTCACCTGCTACCGCGTCGGGATCCGGATGAACGACCCGAGCATCCCCGCGCTGCTCGTCTCCCACCACCGCCCGGGCTTCTACTTCCGCGTGCTCGAAGAAGGCGACATCCAGGCGGGAGACGAGATCGTCAAGCTCGCCTCCGGCCCCGAAGGCATGTCAGTGGCCGAGGTCGACGCGCTGCTCTACCTCCCCGGACACCCGCGCCAGCAACTGCTCCGAGCGCTGCGGATCCCCGCGCTCAGCCCCGGCTGGCAGGGCTCCTTCCGAGCTCTGCTCGAGGAAGAACCCGGCAGCGGCAACGCCGGACTCGCCCTCGCGAGCCCGCCGCCCGCCTGGTCGGGCTTCCGTCCGCTGACCGTCACGGCGATCACCCGCGAAAGCGAGGGGGTGATCTCGATCCGGCTCGAGGCCCCGGACGGCGCGCCACTCCCGGCTGCGCGCCCGGGCCAGTACCTCACACTGCGCGTCCGGCCCGACAAGCAACCGAGATCGGTGCTCCGCAACTACTCGCTGTCCGGGCCGCCCGAGGCCGGCTACTACCGCATCGCCGTCAAACACGAACGCCGCGGCGTCGCCAGCGGCTATCTCCATACCCGACTCGAGCTCGGCGACCAACTCGAGGTTGCAGCACCGCGCGGCACCTTCATCCTCGACCAGACGAATGCGCCCGTGCTGCTGATCAGTGCCGGGATCGGGGCCACCCCCGTCCTCGCCATGCTTCACGAGCTGGCGGAGCAGCACTCCGATCGGGAGATCTGGTGCCTGCACGCCGCACGCAACAACCGGGAGCACTCGTTCGCGGCCGAGGCTCGGGCTCTCGTCGCCTCGCTCCCGAACGCACGTGCACACGTGTACTACAGCCGTCCGGGCCCAAACGACGTCCCAGGCCGGGACTTCGACACCGCGGGCCGTCTCACCGGCTCCGAGCTCGCCGGACTGGAGCCGCCTCACGACGCCGAGGCATACCTCTGTGGGCCCGCGCCGTTCATGGACGAGCTCAGCGCGGGTCTGGCGGCGATCGGGATCGACGCCTCGCGCATCCACACCGAGCCGTTCGGCCCTGCGCCGGGCTTGACCCCCGGCATCGCCGCACCACCCGCCCGGGCACCTCATGCACCCGGGGGCAAACCCGGAGACGGACCCACGATCGAGTTCGCACGCAGCAACCTCGCCGTCCCGTGGGCGAGCGAGTACGGCAGCCTGCTCGAACTCGCCGAAGCATGCGACGTCCCCGTCCGCTGGTCATGCAGAACCGGCGTCTGCCACACCTGCGAGACGACGCTCATCGCAGGCGAGGTCGAGTACGACCCGCAGCCGGTCGAGCCCCCGGCCGAGGGAAGCACGCTCATCTGCTGCTCGCAACCACACGACGACCTGGTGCTCGATCTGTGAAGGACATCGAGGAGGTTTCGGCTATGACCACAGCTGTGATCGGCACCGGAGGGATCGGATCGGCCATCGCCCGCCAACTCGCCTCGGGCGGCGAGACCCTGCGGCTCTCGAGCGCCAACAGCGAGTCGGCACGAACGCTGGCCGGCGCCGTCGGTCGCGCTGCCGTCGTCGCCGTCGACAACCGTGACGCGTTGCGGGACGCCGACGCCGTCGTGCTCGCGCTGCGGTTCACGGTGCTCGAGGGCGTCATCGACGAGATCGCCGACTCGGTAACCGGCAAGCTCGTGGTCGTTCCCAGCAACCCGGTCGGCCTCGACGCCCAGGGAACCATCGTGCGTCTCCTGCCGGAGGGGCAATCCTCCGGCAAGGTCGTGGCCAGATGGCTGCCGGCGGGGGCGCGTCTGGCCATGGCGTTTGGAACCATGTCGGCTGGTCTCTTCGAGTCCGCGGCCGGCCGGTCCCCTGAGCCGGCTGTCCTGTTCTACGCGACCGACGACGACGCCGCCGGCGAGGAGGTCGAGCGGTTGATCCGAACGGCCGGCTTCGAGCCGGTCAAGATCGGCGGGCTCGAACAGTCGGCCCGACTCGAGGTGGGCGGCGACCTCCACGATCTCGTACTCGGCCCTGCGGAGGCGCGCTCATTGATCGCCGGGACTTGATTTACCCGGAGGTGATCGGCGGCCAGTCGGCGGGCCACCAGTCTCCGTGTGGGTCGGTGGTCTGCCCCACCTCGATGATGTACCCGTCGGGGTCCCGGATGTAGCAACGGATCTCAAAGGCGTGTTGCTTCGGCGGCGTGATGAACTGCGCACCACGGGCGCTCCATTCGGCGTACACCGCGTGGATGTCGTCGACCCGGATATTCAGGAAGCTGCTGACCCGGTCGGGGTCGCTCGGGGTCGCGAGCGTGACAGTGGGCTTGTCGTCGGTGGGACCTCCACCGACGTTGATGATGATGAAGGTGTTGGCGAGTGCGATGTTGGTCGGCTCCGGACCGAAGACCACCGTGCCGCCGAGCACCTCCGTGTAGAAGCGCCGGGAGCGCTCGACGTCATCGGAGACGATGAAGTGCGTCACGATCATTCGTGTCGCGGTCATTCACGTGTCGCCTTTCGTCACCGGAGTGACGTGAAGGCCGCCCTCAGCTCCTGGCTGAAGAGCTCCGGCTCCTCCCAGGCGGCAAAGTGTCCGCCCTTTTCGACCTCGTTGAAGTAGATGACGTTCGGGTAGCTCGCCTCGACCCAGCTGCGCGGCGTCTTCCAGATCTCGCCCGGGAACGTCGTGAAGCCGAACGGAATCGAGGTCGGCGGGAGAGGCTTCTGACTCGACGCCGGGGCGTCGGCGCCGTAGGCCTCCCAGTACGACCTGGCGGCGGAAGCGCCGGTGCCGCTCAGCCAGTACAGGGTGATGTTGTCGAGGATGTGGTCGCAGGTGAGGTTGCCCGAGGGCTGACCGTCGCCGAAGGCGCTCGCGATCTTGTAGTACGCGTCCGTGTCGTGGTCGACCATCCAGGCGGCGAGCGCGACGGGCGAGTCCAGCAGCGCGTAGCCGATCGTCTGGGGCCGCGTGGCCATCTCGACGAAGTAGCCGTTGCCCGGTCTTTCCGAAGGTGGCGATCTGTGCGTTCGCTGCGCGTTCCTCATCCGTGTCCGTCGGCATGGGCCCGCTGAGCGCCGGCACGAGCAGGTTCGTGTGGATGCCGATCAGGCCCTCAGGTGCCTGACGGCTCATCGCGTCGGTGACGCCGGCGCCCACGTCGCCGCCCTGAGCGACGTAGCGGGTGTAGCCGAGGCGTCGCATGAGCTCCGCCCAGGCCCGTGCGGTCCGGCCCAGATCCCAGCCGATCTCCTTCGGCTCGGCCGAGAGCCCGTACCCGGGCAGGGAGGGCAGCACGAGATGGAATGCATCCTCGGCGCTCCCACCGTGCGCGGTCGGGTCCGTCAGCGGGCCGACCGTGTCGAGCAGCTCGATCACCGAGCCCGGCCAGCCGTGGGTCATGATCAGCGGCAACGCGTTCTCGTGCGCCGAGCCGACGTGGATGAAGTGGATGTCCACGCCGTCGATCTGCGTGACGAACTGCGGCAGCTCGTTCAGCCGCGCCTCGATGCGTCCGAAGTCGTACCGGTCCAGCCAATAGCGGGCGAGCGCTTCCGCGGTGGTGAGCTTCACACCCTGCGACCGGTCGTCGACCAGCTCCTTGGTGGGCCAGCGTGTCGCGGCGATACGCCGACGCAGATCCCCGATCTGCTCCTCCGAGAACTCCGCCCGGAAGGGCCGGATCGCCGTCACGGTCTCGGCAGTCGTGCTCATGGAATGACCTCCCCCGTTCGCCAATGGGCCCGCGCGTCCTGAGGCTACACCCCGACTCCCGGCTGGGCAAGAGCGCGGTCCTGATTGCCCCAGTTCGGCCCCGGCGGGCCGCCGTGTGCCGCGGCCGCCGCCTTCTCTACCGACCTTGTGCCGGTGCGAAACAGAGTGGAAACCCGCCCGAAACAGCGTGGAAACCGAGCCTCAGTAGCGTCGCCGCGGTCAGATATCCGCGATGAAAAGGAGCGCCATGCGTCAGCACCGCGCCCGGGGGATCCGGGGAATTCTTGTCTGCGCCTTCATGGTGCTCGTAGTCGGGTTACACCGCCACCTCCGCGACCTCGACCGGCTCAGGTTCACTCGTCCTTCCGCCGCAATACAGCACGGGAGACATCACAGGCGACGGGAAGATCGGCACAGACGACCTGCTCAAACTCGAGCAGAACCTCGGGAAGACGACCAGTAGTCCGGGATGGGCCGCCCTCGCCCCCGCCGATCTCAACGGCGACGGCGCGCTCACGGTGGCCGACCTGGCGTTGATGTCGCAGGAGATCATCTACGACGACGGGACCTTCAAGCTCATCGAGGCGGATGCACTCCAGATGCAGGCTGCCATGAACGCCGGCGTCGTGACCTCGGTGCAGCTGACGCAGGCCTACCTCGCCCGCATCGCCGCCTATGACCGCACGGTGCAGCCCGGGGCGACCGAGCCGCTCAACGCGATCATCACGACGGCCCCCGACGCGCTGGCCGAAGCCGCCGAGAGCGACGCCGCGCGCGCGGTCGACCACGGCCCACGCAGCCTGCTCGACGGCATCCCGATCATCCTCAAGGACAACTACGACACCAAGGACATGCCGACCACCGCCGGCTGTTCCTGCTGGGCGGCGAACCAGACGACGGACGACTCGTCCATGGCCGCGGATCTCCGTGCCGACCACGCGATCATCCTCGCGAAGGCGAGCATGGACGAGTTCGCAATCAACACATCGTCGACGTTCAGCACCGGCTCGGCCCCCGGCTCGGCGCTCAACGTCTACAGCCCCTACCGGCCGACCGGCACCAGCAGCACCTCGGGCGGCTCCTCGGGCGGCACCGGAGCGTCGGTGGCGGCGAACCTGGTCGCACTCGGCTTCGGCACCGATACCGGCGGCTCGATCCGGGTACCTTCGTCGTACAACCAGCTCGTCGGCCTCCGTCCGACCGTTGGTCTGACGAGCCGCTCCGGCATCGTGCCGCTCGCGTTGAGCCAAGACAGCGGCGGACCGCTCGCCCGGTCGGTCACCGACGTTGCCATCGCCCTCGACGCCGTCGCCGGCACCGACCCGAACGACCCGGCCACCGCTACGGCGAGCTCGCACGTGCCGCCGACCTACACCGCGTTCCTCAACAAGAACGGCCTCCAGGGCAAACGGATCGGCTACGACCCTTCGATGATCGGCACCAACGCAACCGTGGTGCGTCTGTTCGCACAGACGAAGGCCGACCTCGAGGCGCAGGGCGCAACGGTCGTGCCGATCACGATCCCGAACCTGAGCACGATCCTCGGCGAGGCGAGCGGCAGCACGAACGAGTTCAACCACGACCTGAACAACTACATCGCCGCACACCTCAACCCGGCCGTGCCGTACCGCTCCCTCACGCAGATCGCCAACTCCGGCGGCTTCTTCGACCCGGGCCGCGGTGCGCCGAACGGCACTTACGCAACTCGTGGTGCGGTCACCGAGGCGACCTACCAGACCTGGATCGCATCGCACGAAGCGAACATCGCGAGCTTCCGTTCCACCATCACGAGCACCATGGACGACAACTCGCTCGACGCACTGATGTACCCGACCGCGTCGCCCTACGGCAGCGTCGGAAGCAACCTGAGGCTCAGCCCGAACACGGGCCTCCCGGCACTCACGGTGCCGATGGGCGTGGCCGCGGGGTCGGAGACCTTTGCCGGGATCGGCGGCGCGAACATCGAGCTGCTCGGACGGGCCTACGCCGAGCCGACGCTGATCTCGATCGGCTACGCCTACGAGCAGGCGACCAAGCATCGCACCACCCCGTCGCTCTATCCGGCGCTCCCCGGTGACGTGTTCCCCGGTCCGGGTGAGGACGACGACCCCGCGGGGAACGGTGCGCTCCGCGTTACGCCGTCGGTGGCCAACGCGGCCAAGGGCCAGCAGTTCACGGTCACGGTGTCGCAGGACGCCGCCGCACTGTTCGCGTACGACCTGAGGGTCGGCTACGACGCGAAAGCGTTCAGCCTCGTCAGCTCCGATGTCGGCACGAGCGGTGTCAACTACGTCGAACCCTCCACCAACGCGGTGACGGTGGTCAACACCAAGCTCGGCACGTCTCCCGCCTCGGAGGGCCCGACGACGCTCGTCACGCTGACCTTCAAGGCGACGAAGGCCGGCTCGACGGCGGGAATCCTCGTCACCGGCCTCGACACGGCCGACCCCAACGAAACGGTCGTCTCATTGCCCGCCTGCGCGACGCCGGCCGCGGCCGGGAAGCTCACGATCGGCGCCGGCCAGACCTCATGCTTCGCACCCGGCACGACCATCAACGGCCCGGCAACCGTTCAGGCGGGTGGCTCGCTCGAGTTGGCCGGTGCCACCGTCAACGGCCCGATCACCGTGGAGGCGGGCGGCTCGCTCGAGCTCGAAGGCGCCTCGGTCAGCGGCCCGATCAAGGCCGACGGCGCCACCTCGATTCGCATCTGCGGTTCGGCCACCTCCGGTCCCCTCACCGTGTCGGCCACCACGGGCCTCGTCACGATCGGCGACGCTGGAAGCAGCTGTGCCGGAAACGCCATTGCGGGCCCCGTCACCCTGACCGGTAACAAGGGCGGCGTCGAGTTCGACGACAACGACGTAACGGGCCCGGCGACGATCAGCGGCACGACCGGGCCGCTCCCGCCGCCGGACACCGGTTCCGTCCACGCCACCGGCAACACCGTGTCCGGGCCGTTCCGAATCGGGTAGGAAGCGAACCTCCCGAGAACGCGAACATCCGGTCGTCCTCGGAGGCCGGGGCGCTCGACGCCCCGGCTCCCGAGGAGGGCCAGAAGTACCTCCTGGGGACGCTAGCCCGGCGCGATCGACCCGAACTCGCCCTGCACCGCGAGTTCCGAGGATCCAAGCCAGCGGTGAGGTCCGGCTGTGAAGAACAGCGTCGTTCGGGGCCCGCTCATGCCGCCGGTCCCGAACGCGATTCCCCAGATCCCGGGAATCTTGACGCCGAGCTTCCCGGCCGGCGTCCACCGGCCGCGGCGCAGCGCAAACGCGTCGATCTTTCCGGTGCCGAAGTTGGCGACGAGCAGATCGCCGCCGAACGGCGCAAACCGGGCCGGGGCAAGAGCGAGGCCCCACGGTTCGGCGAACGCGACCGAACGCCCGACCCGGGCCACGAGCCTCCCCTGCAGATCGAACTCGTCGACGTACCCCCCGCTCGGCATGTCGTTGCCGTCGACCGGCGCGGGCCAGGAGTAACTGACGAACAGGCGGTTCCCGGCGGCCAGGATGTTGAACGGCGCATACCACGACGGAATCGAAGGGTCGACGAACGCATGCCGAAGAACGACTGGGCGCCAGCGGCGATCGAAGACGAGCACGTGGCCGTTGTGGAAATCGGTCACGTAGAGCCGGCCGTGGGTGAGTGCGAGCCCCTTGAACACCGCCGCCGTTCCGGAGCCGTCGACGGCGACGACCGTCTGATTCGACCAGCCGTGAGGAACGGTGGGCGACCAGGCTCGAATGCGGCCGTCCTCGCAGGCATAGAGGAACCGGGCCGGCGCGGCGTGCTCGCCGTGGCCGATGACGAACCCGCTCCCACCGTTGAACACGACGCCGGTCGGTCCGCCGGACACGGCCACCGTCAGGTGCTGCTTGCGCCCGCCCGACGAGTAGAGCGTGCTCGTGCCGCGCCCCTCGTTCGACACCCACCATGGCCCCTGCTTCATCGAGGCGAGCCCCCAGGCGTTCACGAGTTGGGAATCGTGGCTCGAGGCGCCGAGCGCTCGATCGGATACGAGCGCCCGGACGACGAACTGCGGTCGCACCTGGGCGCGAACGCCCCCACCGACGAGAATCGCCGCCACCGCCGAGGCGATGACGGCGAGCACCAGCCTCCTCATCGTCGCTCAGCCGGTCGCCACCGGCCGTGGTGCGTCGAGCCGGCTCTCGATCAGTCCCCGGTACCAGTAGAAGCTGTCCTTCGGGACGCGCTCCTGCGTGAGGTAGTCGACATAGACGAGGCCGAATCGCTTCGAATAGCCCTCGCCCCACTCGAAGTTGTCGAGCAGGCTCCAGACGAAGTACCCCTTCACCGGCGCACCTTCCTCGATCGCCCGCGCCATCCCGGCGATGTAGCCGTCCAGATACGCGATCCGCTCCGGATCGTGGACGCTTCCGTCGTGGACCCGGACGTCCCCGAAAGCGGCGCCGTTCTCGGTCACGTACATCGCCGGCGGCGCGTAGTCCTCGGTGACCCGCACGAGTAGCTGGTGCAGGCCGTCGGGATACACCTCCCAGCCCATCTCGGTCTTCTGCGCCTCCGGGTCCTTGACGATCTGGGGTTCGTCGGTCCCGGCGGCGACCACGAACCGGAAGTAGTTGTTGACGCCGAGGAAGTCGAGCGGCGCGGCGATCGTCGCCAGATCGCCGGGCTGGACATGCGGCGCGACGAGGGCGTTGCGCTCCAGTAGGTCGGCGGGATACGCACCGCGGAAGATCGGGTCGAGGAACCAGCGATTCCCTTCGCCGTCGACCTGCCACGCGGCCGCCTCGTCCTCCGGTGTGGCCGAGTGCGGATAGATGTGGTGGAGGTTCAGGGCGATCCCGACCTGAGCCTCCGGGGCGATCCGCCGGATCGTCTCCACGGCCCAGCCGTGGCTCAGGAGCAGATGGTGCGAAACGGCGACGGCGTCGGCCTCGCTCGTGAGCCCCGGCGCGTGCCGACCCCACGAGTGTCCGATCCAGGCATAGACCCAGGGTTCGTTGTGCGTCAACCAGTGATGTACCCGGTCTCCGAGCCGGCCCACGACCGCCTCGGTGTACTCGACGAAGGCCTCGGCCGTCGAGCGCACCCGAAAACCGCCCTCGTCCTCGAGGGCCTGCGGAAGGTCCCAGTGGAAGAGCGTCGCGAACGGCTCGATTCCCTGCTCGAGCAACGCGTCGACGAGGCGGTCGTAGAAGTCGAGACCCTTCTCGTTCACCGCCCCGCGCCCCTGCGGCAGGACCCGCGGCCACGCGATCGAGAACCGAAAGGCGTCGAGCCCGAGCTCGGTCATCAGCTTCACGTCGTCGGGGTAGCGGTGGTAGAAGTCGCACGCGACCTCTCCCGTGTCCCCGCCGCGCACCTTGCCGGGGGTCGCTGAGAAGCGGTCCCAGACACTCTCGCCGCGCCCGTCTTCATGCGCTGCGCCTTCGATCTGGTACGAGGCGGTTGCCGCTCCCCAGAGGAAATTCGCCGGGATGGAGTTCGCGAGGTCAGTCATGGCGTTGTCCTTTCGCTGGGGTGAGAGGAAGGCGCGGTCACGTGACAGCGCCCAAGCTGGGCGGGCCGGGCCTCGACGAGGCGCGGCGTCCGTTCGGAGCACAGATCGATCGCCAACGGGCATCGCGCCACGAACCGGCAGCCTTCGACGGGGTCGACGGCCGCGGACGCCGGCGCTCCGAACTCGATCCATTTCGCCTCGACGCCGGGATCCGGAGCGGCGTCGAGCAGAAGCTGCGTGTACGGATGCAGCGGCTCGGCCAGCACCTGCTCGATCGGGCCCTGCTCGACGATCTGGCCTGCGTACATGACGAGGATCTCGTCGGCGACGTACCGAGCTGCTGCCAGATCATGGGTGACGTAGAGGAACGCGAGGTCGCGCTCCTCTTTCAGCTTCAGCATCAGGTTCAGGATCCCGATCCGAATCGAGACGTCGAGCATGCTCGTCGGCTCATCGGCGAGCACGACCTTCGGCTCGACCGCCAGTGCGCGCGCGATCGCGACGCGCTGCCGCTGCCCGCCCGAGAGTTGGTGCGGGTACTTCGCAGCGACCTTGTCGGGCGGGGTCAAGCCCACGCTCGAGAGCAGCTCGTGGATCCGTTCGTCGATCTGGCGGCGCGGCACGATCCCATGGAGCTGCAACGGCCGGGCCAGGTGGTGGCGAATCGTCTTGACCGGGTTGAGCGAGGCAAACGGGTCCTGGAAGATGATCTGCACCTGGGAGCGGTAGTGCAGCTCCTCCTTGCGACTCCTCAGCTTCGCGGCATCACCGCCTTCGAAGAACACCGACCCTGACGTCGGCGTGTGGAGCCGTGCCAGCAGGCGCGCGACCGTGCTCTTGCCGCTCCCACTCTCACCGACGAGCGCGGTGATCGTCCCGGCTTCGAGCTCGAACGAGACGTCGTCGACCGCATGGACCTGCGGTCGCTTGATCGTGCCGCCGAGCTGAAAGCGCTTCTCGAGATTCCGGACCTCGAGCGCGCTCACACCGTTGTCCCGTCTACGAGGTGGCAGGCGACCTGGTGGCCCGGCTCGAGCTCACGGAGCACCGGTACCTCGGTCGTCTGGCGCTGGTAGAGCCCGGGGCGTTCGGGTCGACATTCCTGGCAGCGCGGGTGGAACCGGCAACCGGCCGGGGGATCGCGGAGATCCGGCGGCGCACCGCCGATGCCCGTCAGGCGTTGGCGAGGCCCGCGCAGCGGAGGGAACGACGCAAGCAAACCCCGCGTATACGGATGGAGCGGATTCGCCGCGAGCTGGGCGGAAGCCGCGCTTTCGACGATCGATCCCGCGTACATGATCGCAATCCGATGGGCGGTCTCGATCAGCAGCGAGAGATCGTGCGTGATGAAGAGCACCGCGAACTGCCGCTCGCGCTGAAGCTCCTGCACCCGTTGCAGGATCTCGCGCTGCACGACCACGTCGAGGGCTGTGGTCGGCTCGTCGAGGATGACCAGCTCGGGCTTGAGGGCGAGCGCCATCGCGATGATCACGCGTTGTCGCATGCCGCCCGACAGCTCGTGCGGATACGCGCGCACCCGCTGGCGGTCCATGCACATCAGCTCGAGCAGATCGCCGGCCTCCGACAGCGCCTGCTGCTTGGAGATCCGCTCGTGGGCCTGCATCATGTCGACGAACTGGTCTCCGACGCGCGTCACGGGATTGAGCGCGTTCATCGCCGACTGGAAGACGATCGAGACATTCCGCCAGCGGAACTTCCTCAGCTCCTCGCGCGATCGGGTGACGAGGTCTTCGCCCCGGAAGAGGATGTTGCCGCCGGTGACCCGTGCTGTCGGCGGCAGGATCTGCATCATCGCGTTGGCGACCGTGCTCTTGCCGCAGCCCGATTCGCCGGCGAGGCCGACGATCTCGCCCGCGCCGATCGAGAGGTCGATGCCGTTGACGACGCGCACCGAGCCGTAGTCGACCGCAAGTCCGCGCAGTTCGAGCAGCGTCTCGGTCTTGCTCGCGGCTGGACGAGGCTGCTCGATCGCGCTGGTCATGGTTTCACCAATGACCGGTTCCCGATGAAGAGAGGCAGCAGGCGGCGGCGGCCTTCCGGGCGCTCGGTGCGGAGCCGCGGGTTACTGACCTCGTCGACGCCGGTGAGGATCAGGACGAGGCCGAGGACGGTCAGCGCGAGCGCGGCGCCGGGGAAGACGAACGGCCACCATTCGCCCTGGAGGATCGCCGAGTTCGTCTGGGCCCAGTAGAGCGTCATGCCCCAACTCGTGTGCGTGACGTCGCCGAGCCCGAGGAACTCGAGGCCGGCGTCGACGAGGAGCGCCACGTAGAAGACGAGCACGAACCCGGCGGCGATCCTGCTGATCATGTTGGGCATCAGCTCGCCGAAGACGATGCGCGAGGTCGACTCGCCGGATGCCTTCGCTGCGAGCACGAAATCCCGATTGCGCAGCGAGAGCGCCTGGCCACGGAGGATCCGTGCTTCGAAGGCCCACAGGACGAGCGCGAGGACGACGGCCATCGTCCACATGCCGCGGCCCTTCAGATAGGCCGAGATCACGATCAGCAGCGGGATCGCCGGGATCGTCAGGAAGACGTTGATGATCAGGTTCACGACATCGTCGTACGTCCCGCCGATGTAGGCCGAGCTGACACCGAGAATCGCGGCCACCGCGGTCGCAAGGGCGGCCGCGGCCGCCCCGAGGAGCAGGGAGCGCCGCGCGCCGACGACGACCTGCGAGAAGACGTCGCTGCCCTGATCCGTCGTCCCGAACAGGTGATGCCATGAAGGCGCCTGACTGGCGTCGAGCAGATTGAAGTCGTTCGGGTGAGCGACCGAGATCCACGGCGCGATCAACGCGACGACGACCACGAACGCCACGATCGCGAGACCCAGGCACGACTTGCCGTTCCCGAGCATCAGGGCGAGCCAACCCGGGATCTTCACGCGACGCCCGGCGACGAGGGCCGGTACGGGCGCGGCGAAGTCGACGGCGGTTTGATCGGCCAGGGTCGGATCGAGCTGCGACATCAGCTCGTCCGGAGGCGCGGGTCGAGGACGAGGTTGAGGACGTCCATGATCAGGTTCGCGACGATCACGCACAGGCAGAGCACGACCAGGATCGCCTGAGCGAGGGGGTAGTCGTTGCCGAGGACCGCGCTCTGCAGCGTGTAGCCGACGCCGGGGTAGCTGAAGATGTACTCGATGAAGACGAGCCCTCCGACAGCGCTCGCGAACTGCGCGGCGAAGCCGTTCAAGGGCGGGAGGATCGCGTTCCGGCCGGCGTACTGCGTCATCACGCGCTTGTCGCGCAGGCCTTTCGCGGTGGCCATCGTCACGTAGTCCTCCGAGATCGTGTTGATCATCACCGTCCGCATGTTCAGCACCCAGTAGCCGGTATAGGCGGCGATGATCACCAGGATCGGGAGCTGCGAGTGACGAAAGGCGCTGCTGAAGAACGACCAGTTGAACCCGGGCGTGATGTCGCTGTCATAGGCGTGCTGGATCGGGAACCAGCCAAGCTTCAGCCCGAAGACGTAGAGGCCGACCAGCGCGAGGAAGAAGGCGGGGAACGCACCGAGCACCATGAAGGTCGGAACGACGAGGTTGTCGACGAGGCCCCCGCGCCGCCAGGCCGCGAACATCCCGACCGCGGTGCCGATTGCGAAGGCGAACAGGAAGGCAACGCCGACGAGGAAGATCGAGTACGGCAGCGTGCGGCCGACGACCTCGGAGACCGGCGTCGGATAGTTCGAGGTCGAGATGCCGAAGTTGAAATGCACGATCCGATGCAGGTAGACGACGTAGTCGTGCCAGAGTGAGTGGTGGCCGCCTCCGAGCAACGCTTGGTACGTCGCGACGAGGCCGGGGTTCGCAGCGAGCTGCGCGCTGCTCAAGTGCTCCAGGACGCCGTCCATCGGGTTGCCCGGCATCAGCCTCGGGAGCAGGAAGTTGATCGTCAGCGCGACCCAGATCGCGAAGACGTAGAAAACGAGCCGACGGGCGAACCAGCGCATCGCTTCAAGCGGGAGGGTAGACGGCGGGCGGCCCTGGGCGGCCGCCCGCTGAGGAGATGCGTCTACCCGACCGGCTTTAGGGGCCCGACTGCCCCCCGGGGCAGATGCGGGTGAAGGACAGGATGTTGTCCGGGAACGTGGTGAAGATCGGATCACCGAAGAAGTTCTTCGGCGTGTCGTAACAGTGGAAGTACTTCGTGCTGTAGGTCGACCAGCGCGGACCGATGAAGAGCGGGATGATCGGCTGATCCTTGAGGAAGATTCCCTCGAGCTGCGTCGCCAACGCCTGCTGCCTCGCCGGGTTGAGCGTAACCTTCCACGCGTTGAGGAGCATGGTCGCCTTTGCATCGGCGTAGTGCTCCCAGTTGCCGGTCGGCGTCCCGTCCTGACCGGACGGGATGTACGCGTTCTTGTCGAGGTTCGCGTAGAAGTAGCCGTACGGCGAGCCCTGTGAGCCGCCCTGCCAGAGCAGCGTCGGGTTCTTCGTCGCCATCGCGTTCGGCTGCCACGAGCCCCAGTCGGGTTCGAGAGCCACCTGCGAGGAGATGCCGATCGCCGAAAGATCCTTGGTGATGATCTGATTCGAGGCGACCCAGTCCGACCAGCCCGAGATCACGTGGATGTCCAGCGATACCGGGTTGCCCTTCGGGTCGACGAGCTGGCTGCCGTTGTAGGTGAAGCCGTTGGCCATCAGCATCGCCTTGGCCGCAGCCGGGTCGAACTTGGCCGCCGCCTTGGCTTGCGCCTTGACGGTGCCGCTGACCATCCACTTCGGGAACAGCCCGCTCAGGCCGATTGCGTCGGTCGGCGGCGCGTAGCCGTACTCACCGAGCTTCGACACCGAGTTGCGATCGATCGCGAGGCTGAGCGCCTTGCGGAACGCGACCAGGCTGAACGGATACGCCGTGTCGTCGAAGGTGAGCGAGATCGGATACGCCGTGGTCGCGTAGAACGCGTGGTAGTGCTGCGGGTCCTTCGACTCGTAGGCCTTCGCGACGTTCGGCACGAAGTTGTGCGTCCAGTCGACCTGCCCGCTGTCGATCAACGCCAGTGCGGCGTCGTTGGACGAGGCCTGCACGTACTCGAGGCAGGGGACCTTGGGAAGGCCCGGCTGCCAGTAGTTCGGGTTCTTGCCGAAGACGTAGTCCTGCGTGGTGAACCGCGTGACCACATCGAACGGGCCCGAGCCGACCGGGGTCGGATTCAGGAACGTGGCCGGCTTGGCGACCTTCGACCAGATGTGCTGGGGAACGATGAACTGGCGGTTCAGCGTCGCCGCGATGAACTGCGAGTCCGGGGACTTCAGAGTGATCACGACGCCGTAGGGGCCCTTCGCCTTCACCGAGGCGACGTTGTTGCCCGCACCGGTGATGCCGATGCGATCCATGATCGGATCCTGCTTGCCGGCCATGAGGCTGTAGACGACGTCTGCCGAGGTCAGAGCCGTACCGTCCGACCACTTGACGTTCTTCGCCAGATTGAGGGTCAGGGTCTTGTTGCCGTTCGACCAGCTCCAGGTACGTGCGAGCCACGGAACGGGCTTCAGGCCGCCCTCGCCCGTGACGATCAGGGGCTCGTAGAAGGCGCCCTGGACGAACGAGCCACTGGGGAGGCCGGTCGCTGTGTAGGGGTTGAAGTTCTTGACGAACGCCGGGTCACCGGCACCGGTCATCACCAGGCAGGTGTGGCTGGCCTTCGCGCCGGCGAGGGCCGATCCCGTTCCGACAAGCACGACCACTGCAGCGGCGAGGGCCGCGGCGGCGGGCAGTGCGGCGAGGCGCCGTTTGTTCCGGAAGCTGCGTCGCATCGACTGTCCTTTCTCGCCCGTCGTCGGGCGAATGGGGGACTCGACATCGAGTCCGTAAACGTTTCCGGGACGGTATGTAACACTTTGGTAGTGGGAAAGTCAAGCGCTTCCATAAACTGGCTTCAATAGATTGAAATTGGCTCCCGTAACGTTCCCGGAACAGGCATACTTCCGCAATGGACGACGCAGGCGCCCCCAGCCGCGTGACGATTCGCGAGGTCGCGAAGGAAGCAGGAGTCTCGATCGCGACCGTCTCGCGGGTCCTCAACGACCGCGAAGACGTCTCGGCCAGGACACGCGAGGTGGTCGCGCGGGTGATTCGCGAGCGCAACTACACGGCGAACCGCAGCGCACGTCATCTGTCGGGCGGCAGCACCGGGCTGATCGGCGTCCTCGTGCCACTCGTCTACCCCGCGTACTTCTCGAGGATCGTCTCCGGCGCGGCGGAGGCGCTGCACGAACACGACCTACGGCTCGTACTCTCACCGACCGGCCACGAGCACGATCGAGAGGTTTCGTTGCTCGACCGGCTGATGCACGGCGTCACCGACGGCGCGCTGATCGTCCTGCCGGAGGAGTCGAACGACGAGCTCACTCAGCTGCTCGATCAGGGCTATCGCTTTGTCGTCGTCGACCCGCTCGAACCGCTCGCGGCGGATATCCCTTCGGTTTCCGCGGCGCATGCGTCGGGTGCCGACCAGGCGATGCAGCACCTGCTCGGACTCGGTCATCGGCGCATCGCCGCGGTCACCGGGCCAAACGGCTGGGTGGCGACCGAGGAGCGCCGGCGCGGGTACCACGCCGCCCTCGCGGCCGCGGGCATCCTGCCCGATCCGGCACTCGAGCTCGAATCCGATTTCGAGGTGAGCGGAGGGCGCGCCGCGGGCGACATCCTGCTTGGGCTTCCCGATCCGCCCACGGCGGTCTTCGCCTTCAACGACAACCTTGCGATCGGCGTCCTCCAGGCCGCACGCGCCCAGGGGGTTCAGGTTCCGGAGGGCCTCTCCGTCGTCGGCTTCGACGACGTCGAGCACGCGACGATCGTCACCCCGACGCTGACGACGATCCGGCAGCCGCTCGCCGAGATGGGGCGCACGGCCGTGAGTCTGCTGATGCGGCTCCTCGAACGTCAGCGGTTCGAGACGCTGCACGTCGAGCTCGCGACGCGTCTCGTCGTCCGTGAATCGACCGGGCCGCCACGACACCAGGACGGATAGGCGCACGCCCGTAGGAGCGAGAGCTTCCGGCCTTCGCGCCTATGCCCGCTCACTCCGTGCCGAGAGCAGCTTGTCCGAGAGCTTCGGTCCCCGGCCGGGCTCGCTCCACGGACAGACCTGGATGCAGATCGCGCAGCCGGAGGTCTTCGTGAAGTACGGGACGCACTTGTCGAAGTCGACGTACCACTTCTCTTCGCCCCGCACGAGCTGCTTTTCATCTGAGATCGCGTCCGGCGGGCAGTCGAGCACGCAGCGCCGGCAGGTGAGGCACAGGTCTTCGACGCCGATGTCCACCGCCTCGTCGGCTGCGAGCGGGAGATCTGTGACGAGGGTCGCGAGCCGGACGTTCGAGCCAAGCTCCTTGCTGATCAGCGATCCGTGCTTGCCGAGCTGACCGAGACCGGCACGGACGGCCAGCGGGATGTGGAGGAGATCGGTGCTGTTGGGGTTGCCGTATGCCTTCGCCGGCCAGCCGAGGTCCCTGACGTGCTCACCGAGCTCGATCGCGATCCGGGAGACGGCTCGGTACACCCGCAGCACCTCGACGGCCGCTCGATGCTGCGGAGCGAAGCTCATCTCCTCCCGATCCATCCGCAGGCCGAGACACACCGCATAGCGATACGGCACCTCGACGCCGGCGTAGAGGACGTCGTCGGTCAGAGGCGTGATCCCCACGAGGTCGGCGCCGAGCTCCCTGGCCTTCTCCTTGATCCGGGCGCTCATCAGCAGCGAATCCGGAACCTCGACGCGGTGTGGATTTACCGGGCCGTCGCGCCGGCGGAGCTGCCACATGTTCCCGAGGATGTGGCGGACGACACCCCGCGGATTGATCAGCGAGAAGAACTGATCGAGCGCATCCCACGGCATCGTCTCGCCGCCCGGGTTGTGGAAGACCTTGTTTGCACGCGTGCGCTCCGCGACTCCGAGCCCGTTGATCTCGTTGCCCGAGACCGGCGGGTTCCGATACCCGAACGCGTAGGTCGGCTCCGGCGGGTCATGCGGCCTCACTGCCCGAGCTCCTCGTCGACGAAGAAGACCTCGCCGTCGCGCTCCTTCTGCCGATAGCGCCGGCGGAGGAGAGCGCCGGTGAGGAAATAGGCCCAGACGAGACGCAGCATGCGGCGGAGCACACGGAGATCACCCGCGACCCGCGCCCGGCGCGACCCGTCCCTCGCCGCGTCCTCGATCGTCCTCATCCCTGACCGAGAGAAGAGAGGAAGCGGAAAACGAGCGCTAATGCGTACGCGGAATCGCTTGCGGAGAACAGCGTGCGGCGATTCGGCATTCCGCCGGAGAGTCTACTGAGCTCCTTCCGGGGGGTTGGCCGGGTTTCCCTTGTACCGGCCCGCGGCCGGCGATGCGTTCGACCATGGCGTCGGCGGCCGCGAGACCCGCCTCGACCCTGTCGCTGCCGGGCTGGCCCAACACGACCCCGGTGATCGTCGTCTGCTTGCCGTCGATCCAGCGGATCGCCCGGAACGCGAAGCAGCCGCCGGCGGCACTGTCCGAGCCGGTCTTGACCCCGACGAACCCGTCGTACCCGAGCAATGTGTCGGTGTTGACCACCGTGCCGGCGACCGGCAGCGTCGCGCTCGGGGTCGCGACGATGCTCGCGAACACCGGCAGGCGCATGGCGCGGTCGACGATGCGCACCTGGTCGGCGGCAGTCGAGACGGTTGCGTCGTCGTAGCCGCTCGGGTCGGTGTAGCGGGTGTGGGTCATCCCCAGCGATCGAGCGGCCGCGTTCATCCGGCCCACGAACCGCCCTGCGGAGCCGGCGTCCCAGCGCGCAAGCACCGCGGCGATGTTGTTCGCCGACGGCAGCAGCAGCGCCTGCAACGCCTGCAGTTCGCTCAACGGCTCACCGGCGGCGATCGGCACGACAGACTCTTCTTGTTCGGTCCTGCGGTCCGTGTCGTGGACATCGGCGTCGGTGAGCGTGATCGTCGGGCCTTCCTCGCCTAGTCGTAGCGGGTGGTCACGGAGCACGAGATACGCCGTCATCACCTTGGCGACGCTGGCGATCGGGGTCGGGTGCTGATTCGGACCGGCCTGGATCTGCGGCCGCCCTCCCTGGACGAAAGCCGCCTGGCCGGCCGCCGGCCACACCGTGCTGGCGAGCGCCTCAGCGAGCTCGCTTCGGTGCGCACTGCGAAGGACATCGCTGGGTGATGCGGACGGCGTCGCGGATGACGCCAGGAGCCGGTAGATCGTCACGACGGCGAGGAGGAGGCTTGCGAGAAGGATCCTGCGAATCCAGATCCGGTGTGTCGTAGTTCTCCTGGGACGACGGCGCGTCGTCGTTCGCGCTCGTTCGCTGTAGGTCATGCCTCCAGTCAATCGAGCGTGGTGTTGCAGCCACGTATGGCGTTTTCGATACGTCGGCAATATGCCGCAGCTCGTAGCATCGGAGGATGCGGGTCTTGATCGTCGAGGACGAGCCCTACATGGCCGACGCCATCCGCGACGGGCTGCGTCTGGAAGCGATCGCGGCGGATGTCGCCGGTGACGGCGACACCGCTCTCGAGCTGCTGCGATTCAACGCCTACGACATCGCCGTCCTCGACCGAGACATCCCCGGCCCTACCGGTGACGAGATCGCCGAACGCATCGTCGCCTCCGGCAGCGGCATGCCGATCCTCATGCTCACCGCCGCCGACCGGCTCGACGACAAGGCAACCGGGTTCGAGCTCGGCGCCGACGACTACCTCACGAAGCCGTTCGAGCTCCGGGAGCTCGTGCTCCGGCTCAGGGCGCTCGACCGCAGGCGCGCCCACAACCGGCCGCCGGTGCGGGAGATCGCGGGGCTCCGGCTTGATCCGTTCCGCCGAGAGGTCTTCCGCGACGGCCGCTACGTCGCGCTCACGAGGAAGCAGTTCGCGGTGCTCGAGGTCCTCGTCGCCGCCGAAGGCGGTGTCGTCAGCGCCGAGGAGCTCCTGGCGCGAGCGTGGGACGAGTTCGCAGACCCATTCACGAACGCCCCTCGCATCACAGTCTCGGGATTGCGCAAGCGCCTCGGCGAACCATGGATCATCACCACCGTGCCCGGCGCCGGCTACCGCATCGACACAGGATCGGACGGCGAACGCGAGGAAGCTGAGCGTGGATAGGGATAGGACCCTGGCCTGAGCGTGCGCCTCAAGCTCACGCTCAGCTACGCCGGGTTTCTGATGCTCGCCGGGGTCCTGATGCTCGCGGCCGTTTGGGCGGTCGTTCTGCGCTACATCCCCGACGGCGCGCTCTACCACATGCATCCCTCGTGGTGGTTCGTCGTCGACCGATCCGACCCCCTCCACGGCTTCGGCTCGATCGCGGTCATCGTGCTGGCGTTCCTGTTGGTGTTCGGTTTGCTGGGAGGCTGGCTTCTGGCGGGGCGCATGCTCGCCCCGCTGGATCGGATCACCGCCGCCACACGCACGGCTGCGACCGGATCGCTCTCCCATCGGATCGAGTTGGAGGGCCGCAAAGACGAGTTCCGCGAGCTCGCCGACGCCTTCGACACCATGCTCGACCGGCTAGAGGCCTACGTCGCCGAACAGCAGCGATTTGCGGCCAACGCTTCCCACGAGCTGCGCAGCCCGCTCGCGGTCACCCAGACGCTGCTCGACGTCGCACGCAAGGACCCGAGCCGCGAGAACGGCGAACTCGTCGACCGCCTGCACGCCGTCAACACCCGGGCGATCGATCTCACCGAAGCGCTGCTCGTGCTCAGCCGCACCGGCCAGCGATCGTTCAGCCGGGAGCAGGTCGACCTGTCTCTGCTGGCCGAAGAGGCCTCCGAGACGCTGCTCCCGCTCGCCGAAAAGCGCGGCCTCACGATCGAAACCTCCGGCGAGATCACGCACACCGTCGGCTCACCCGCGCTTCTCCTGCAGATGGCCACGAACCTCGTGCACAACGCGATCGTCCACAACCTTCCCGAGCACGGCACCGTCGCGGTCACGACCGGCGTTCAGCCCGAGAACGTGGTTCTCACCGTCGAGAACACCGGCGAGCAGCTGTCCCCAGAGCTCGTCGCCACGCTTACGGAGCCCTTTCAGCGCGGAAGCGGCCGCATACGCACCGACCACGCCGGTGTCGGCCTCGGCCTGGCAATCGTCAAGAGCATCGCCCAGGCACATGCCGGGACCCTCGTCCTCGCCCCCCGGGAGGCCGGAGGGCTCCGCGCCACGGTGCGACTGCCCCGGGCCGACGAGACTCCGGAAGAGGCATAGAGCAGCTCTACGAGAAGGGCTGACTTCCGCTCGAGCGCGGCGGAAGCGGCGAGTGTCCCCACCCGCCTCGACGTCCGCGCGAGCGCCAGACGAGAGGTCGGGCGACGAAGAAGATGAAGAGCGGGACGGGGAGCCAGCCGACCCGGCCCCCGCCGAAGGCGATGAGGGCGACAAGTGCGATGGGTACCAGCACGAACGGCGCCGGCCGAAGCGACACGCGGCGAGGGCTCGCCGGCTCGTCGTGCGGGAAGTCGGCGACCAGCTGGTCGAGCTCGCGGTAGGTCTTCGCTCGGAGGCAGCGATCGAGACGCTCCTGGAACTCATCGGACGTGAGTCGCCCCGCGACGTGTTCGCGGCGGAGAATCTCGAGAACGGCTTCCCGGTCGCGGTCGGAGGCCCGCAAGCCTCGGTCGAAGGGGCGCCGGTACTCGTACTCGAGATCCTTGCTGGCCATCTCCAGGTGGACGATACCAACCGGTCGTCCGCCGACCGTGCGGCCCCGGCGCGAGCGGCCGGCCGTCCTACAGCTCGATCCCCTTGCCGCGTAACTCCGCCACCGCAGAGTCGCTCTTGATCAGATGTGTGGCGTTCTGGGCGCGCAGCACCGGGTCGGCCTTCATGAACTGCACGTCGCTGTAGGCGACCACGTCGAACCGATTGCCCCACGGATCGCCGACGTTGTGACCGCGGATGTCGGCACCGCGCCCGCGGGCTGCCGCGAGCACCGCGGCCACGTCGTCGACGACGAGGCCGAAGTGTCGATGCTCACTCCGCGGCTCGACCTCCTGCTCGAAGAGCCCGATGAACTGGTCTCCGAGGTCGATGAAGGCCATTCTGCGCGACCGGCTGCGCAACTCCAGATCCGGGAAGAGCGCCTGCCAGAAGTCGAGCGCCTCGTCGAGGCTGCCGACGTCAAGCGCGACATGATTGATCCCCAACGCGCGGGCCATAGCCCGTTTCAACGTTCCGCCGGCTTCGCTATTCCGGACGAGGAGATCCTCCCGAGCCGGTCAGCTTGCGACGACGCACATCGCGAGCCCGGGCAGCTCGTAGCCGCCGTCGACTTCGAAGGGCGCGAACGCGCTCCGGAGCTCTTCGGTCATCGCCGCGCGCTGGTCATCCCGCGCCGCCGTCCAGGCACGCGAGAACATGCCGCCCATTTCGTGCGAGCGCCGGATGTACTCGTCGACGTCGGGGTAGACGCTCTTGACCGACACCTCGGCAATCTGCACGTTCGCGAAACCGGCGCCCTCCACGAGCGTACGCAACTCTCGCTCGTCCCCGAGGACGAACATCCCCGGCTCACCCGGATCGGGGGGCGGCATCAGGTCGTGCGCGACGAGGATCCGGCCGGCGATCGTGACCCACGGATTGCGTTCGCCGCTTCCCCAGACCGCAAACGCCAGCCGTCCCCCGCTGCGCAGCACCCGCCGCGTCTCGCCGAGCGCAGTCACCGGATTCGGCATCAGCATGAAGCCCCAGCGACAGACGACTCCATCGACGGAGTCCTCCGCGAGGTCGAGATCCTCGGCGTCGAGCTCTCGGAACTCGACGTGCTCGAGGCCGAGCTCCTCCCCACGGCGGCGAGCGATCTCGAGCATCGCCGGGCTGAAATCACTCGAGATCAGCCGTCCGGTCTCACCCAGCAACGCCGCGACTGCGAACCCCACGTCTCCCTGACCGGCGGCGAGCTCGAGGACGACATCGCCCCGCCTCGGCGCAAGCTCGCGCACGAGCCAGTCGGTGATCGGTGCGGCGAAGCGCTCGCGCTCCTCTCGCGCGCGCTCCCAGCCCCCCGCCATCTCCGCCCAGTTCTCGAGACGAACGCGCCGCTGACCGCCTTGATCCATGCGGGCATCCTAAGCCGTCTCGGCCGGCGACAACCGGACGCCTGTCAGCCGGCCAGGTACCCGACGAGGTGCTCGGTCACCTCACGCGCATCGTCCTCGATCCCGCAGATGAACGTCGATTTGCGCCGCCGCAGGACGGGCAGCCCCAACGCGTACAGACCGGGACTGTCGACGGCACCTCCCTGGTGGCGGAGGTGGCCTTTCCCATCGAGGACAGGCACGTCGAGCCACCGGTAGTCGGGCCGGAACCCGGTTGCCCAGACGACCGAGCGGATCTCGCCGCTCCCGAGGTCGACCCCGGTCCTCGCCGACCCTGGCACCTCCGTCGGGGCGAAGCGCTCCGGCGGAGCGCTCTCGGGATCCTCGCCGGCCGCACGATTCCACTCGTCGAAGACATCCAGGAGCCGCTCCAGCTTCAGGTCCGCGAGCGAGCACACGTTTCGGAGACCGCCCGAGAAGAGCGCGCGCCCGTCTCGGACACTCGCCCAGCGGCCCACGAGTTCGACTCCCATCGCGCCCAGCGCGTTGAGGTCGAGCGTCGTCCGCGCGGGGGTGCCGACGAGTTGCGGCGACGGCAAACGCCGCGCCCGCGAGAGATCGTCCACCTGGTCGTACCGCTGGTCCCACACACCGGAGGCGTCCATCCACCACAGGACGTCGCGGCCGCGATACGTTCGCGGCAGTCGCACGTGCTCGCCGACGGAGAGAGTCACCGGTCGTCCCGATTGCCTGAGCTCGGCCGCCAGCTGCACCCCGGTGGCCGACGCGCCGACGACGAGGACGCCGCCGTCCGGGAGCTCCCTCGGATTGCGGTAGTCGAACGCCGTGAGCTGCTCGACGTCCGGCGGCAGCGCATCCGCGAACGCCGGCACCGTCGGCTCGTTGCAGGCTCCGCTTGCGATCAGCACGGTGTTCGCCCGGAGCTCGCCCTGGTTCGTCGTGACCTGGTACCCGCTCTCGGTGCGCCGGACCGCGGTGACGTTCGTACCGGTCCGGACGGGAGCACGGACGCGGGCGGCAAATCGAGTGACGAGCTCGACGACCTCGGCAGCGGTCATGTAACCGTCGGGATCGGCGCCTTCATAGGGGAGTCCTGGGAGCCGGCTCTGCCAGCTGGGAGTCAGCAGCCGCAGCGAGTCCCAGCGCTCGTGCCGCCAGGAGTTCGCCGGCTCGCCGCGCTCGAGCACGACGTGGTCGATCGACCGCTCGGCGAGGAAGTGGCTTGCGGCGAGGCCGGCGTGGCCTGCGCCTATGACAACGGCGGTGAAGTGCTCGATGGGGAGTGCCCCGGCTTGGGTCTAGCGGGATGACCGGCGACGCTCGCGGGCTTCCGGGCCGCGATCACGCAGCGCCGGAGCCCGGGAGCCTCACCGATGAGCCCACGAGCTCAGGCGACCTCGACGGTGACCTCTGTCGGATTCGTCAAGGCGTCGAAGACGGCGGAGCGCTTCTGGGACTGGGCGACCAGCGCCTCGATCTCCTGCTGCGAAGCATCCGCGTCGATCTTGAACGTGACCTTGATGTCGTTGAAACCGTTGCGGACGTCCGGGTCGACGCCGAGGATCCCGCGGATGTCGTGGTTGCCCTCGACCGTCGATTCGATCGAGCGCAACTGGATCCCACGGTTCTGGGCGACCGAGGCCACGCCCGCGGTCAGGCAGCTCGTCAGCCCGACGAGGAGGTACTCGATCGGCGTGATCCCCTGGTCCTGAGCTGCGAAGACCTCCGGGTGATCCGCGTCGAACACGGCTTCGGTCTTGTGGGTCTGCTCCTCGCCGAGGCCGAAGAAGTTCTTGATCGTCGTCGTGCTGTGGACGCCGTTCTCCCACCTGGACGATGCCCGCCACGTGAACTGGGCTGCCTCCGGCGCCCCTGCGAGCACCTCGCGCGCGTCGAGTAGCGCCTGTACGTTGACTCCGTTGTCGATCGTGGTCATCGCACCTCACCTCTCCTTCGCTTTCCAAAGTAAAGAAATCAGCACAATACACGCAAATGATCGATCGGAGACCAAAATGACCGTCCCTGCTGCGGCAGCCTCCGCGCGTGCAGCCGGTTCGGTGGGAACCGTCGAGACGGAGTTCCTCGACCTTCGAAAGCCGGTGCTGCTCGACTGTGGGCGGGAGCTCCATCCGGTCCGCGTGGCCTACGAGACCTACGGCACGCTCGCGCCCAAGCGGGACAACGTGATCCTCGTCTGCCATGCACTCAGCGGCGATGCGCACGCGGCCGGCTTCTCGCCCGAAGCGGCGGCGCAGAGCACCCGCGACGGGTTCGGCGCGGACGACCGCGACGGCACGTCGGGGAAGGGGCTCGGCTGGTGGGACGGGATGATCGGCCCCGGCAAGGCGTTCGACACGGACCGGTACTTCGTCGTCTCCACGAACCTGCTCGGCGGCTGCCGCGGGACGACGGGCCCGTCGTCGCCCGACCCGGCGACAGGAAGGCCCTACGGCTCGGGCTTCCCGGTGATCACCGTCGCGGACATGGTCAGAACCGAGCGCGCGTTCCTCGACGAGCTCGGAATCGAGCGGCTTGCTGCGGTCGCGGGCGGTTCGCTCGGAGGCATGCAGGCATTCGAGTGGTCGATCCTCTACCCCGATCAGATCGACACCGTCGTGGCGATCGCCAGCACCCATGCCCTCCATCCGCAGGGCATGGCCTGGAACGCGATCGCGCGAGAGGCGATCATGCGCGACCCGGCATGGCGCAACGGTGACTACTACGGCACGGGCGCAGCACCGAACGCCGGGATGGGGGTTGCCCGGATGATCGGGCACATCACCTATCTCTCGGCGATGGGACTGAGCGACAAGTTCGGCCGCCGCCTCCAGTCCGACGGCGACATCCGCTATACGGTCACCGAGCCGGAGTTCGAGGTCGAGAGCTACCTGCGGCACCAGGCCGACTCGTTCGTCAGGCGGTTCGACGCCAACACCTACCTGTACACGTCGCGGGCGCTGACGTACTTCGACCTCGCCCGTCAGTACGGCCGCGGCTCGCTCACGCGGGCACTTGATCGGGTCACCGCTCGAACACTGTTGATCGCCTTCAGCTCCGACTGGCTGTACCCGCCGTCGGGATCGCGAGAGCTCGAGGAGGCGCTTCGCGACCTCGGCAAGCCGGTCGAGCTCCACGTGATCGACGCGCCGTACGGGCACGACTGCTTCCTGCTCGAAGAGGCGCGGCAGACACCGATCATCCGTCACTTTCTCCAGGGGCTCGCATGAGCGCGCCGGGCGAGCTGCCGGAGGTGTCGAAGGAGTTCGGATTCGAGACACGGCAACTGCACGCCGGACAGCGGCCGGACCCGAACACCGGCGCTCGAGCGGTGCCGATCTTCCAGACGACCAGCTACGTCTTCGAGGATCCCGAGTCGGCTGCGGCGTACTTCAATCTGCAGGAGTACGGGAACACGTACTCCCGGATCATGAACCCGACCGTCGCCGTCTTCGAGGAGCGGGTCGCGAACCTCGAGGGCGGAGCCGGCGGTGTGGCCTTCGCGAGCGGTATCGCCGCGCAGGCGGCCGCGCTGTTCACGTTGCTCGAGCCCGGTGACCACGTCGTTTCCTCGTCGGCTCTCTACGGCGGGACGGTGAACCAGCTCAAGCACCTGTTGCGCAAGCTCAGCGTCGAACTGACCTGGGCCGATCCCGACGATCCCGAGGCGTGGCGGAAGGCGGTGCGGGCGAACACCAAGGCGTTCTTCGGCGAGACGATCGGCAACCCGGCAGGCAACGTCCTCGACATCGAAGCCGTGGCCTCGATCGCACACGAGCACGGGCTGCCGCTGATCGTCGACAATACGTTCGCAACGCCGTACCTCTGCCGCCCGATCGAATGGGGCGCCGACATCGTGATCCACTCGGCGACCAAGTTCATCGGGGGCCACGGGACGAGCATCGGCGGGGTCGTCGTCGAGGCCGGCACGTTCGACTGGTCGAACGGCCGGTTCCCGGTGGTCGCCGACCCCTCGCCCGCCTACCACGGCCTGCAGTTCCACGAGACGTTCGGGACCTACGGCTATCTGATGAAGCTGCGGGCCGAGACGCTGCGCGATCTCGGCGGCGTGCTCGCGCCGCTCAACGCCTTCCTGTTCCTGCAGGGCCTCGAGACCCTGTCGCTGCGGATGGAACGCCACGTCGAGAACGCGCGAGCCGTCGCGGCGTTTCTCGACTCGCACGAGCTGGCATCGAACGTCGCCTACCCGGGGTTGCCGGGCAGCAAGTACCGCCCGCTCGTCGAGAAGTACCTGCCGGGCGGCGCGGGCGCGGTGTTCTCGTTCGACTGTGCGGGTGGGCGTGAAGGCGGGCAGAACCTGATCCGCGGTGTGACGCTCTGGTCGCACCTGGCCAACGTCGGTGACTCGAAGAGCCTGATCATCCACCCCGCCAGCACGACCCACCGCCAGCTGAGCGACGCCGAGCTGGAGGCGGCGGGCGTCAGGCCCGGCACCGTCCGGCTGTCGGTCGGCACCGAATCGGTCGAGGATCTGATCTGGGACCTCGATCTGGCCCTGAGCAAGGCCGTGAGATGATCGAGCTCGAGCGCTACCAGGATCCCCTCACGATCCAGCGCGTGCTCCACGGGGCGAGCACGATCGCCGTCGTCGGGCTTTCGGCCAACGAGCTCCGCGCGAGCAACTTCGTCGGCTATTACCTCAAGCGTCATGGGTATCGGGTGATCCCGGTCAACCCCCGCGAAACCGAGATCCTCGGCGAGGTGAGCTATCCGAGCCTGCTGGAGGTGCCCGTGCCGGTCGACATCGTGAACGTCTTCCGCGCACCGGACGCCTTGCCGGGAATCGCCAGAGAGGCCGTTTCGATCCACGCCGGCGCGCTGTGGTGCCAGTTCGGCGTGGTCAACGAAGAGGCGGCGCAGATTGCCGAGGACGGGGGTGTGACGGTGATCATGGACCGCTGCCTCAAGGTCGAGCACGCGCGGTACATCGGGAGGATGCACTGGCTCGGCTTCAACACCGGGCGGATCACCTCCGTCCGCAGCGGCCTCCAGTAACGAGCGCACGCTCCGTTCCTCGGTACGTCGACTCCGCCGGTCGGAGGGATCACGCGAGACGCGAGTACGGCAGCCCCTCGTCCGTCGGACGAGGGCGCCCTTGGAAATGGCGGCCTCGAGCGCTCTCGACCTACGGCTGGACGTTCTCACGACCAGCGGCCAAAACGCTAGACCAGGTTTCACGCCAAAAACCCTCTGGTACCGAACCGCGCGGCCCCATTCACCGAATCGAAATGCTCTCGCCTCGCCTCCTCGGAAGTGATTGAGCAGTCACGTACCTGGGTACCCGATGCGAGAGCCATGGACGCCGCTGCACAGCTCGAATCACGACCGGTCGGAGCCCCGTGCTTTCGAGGCCGGGGCGATGCCGTCCGCTATGCGCTCGTCGGGCAATGCACATTCCTGGCTTCCATGCTCGCCTGCTGCGCACTCCGGCCATCGTGGTTCGCGGTCAAGCGCGGCCTGAGCTACTACGGAAACTCGATCACGACCGGTGTCCCCTACGCCGTCGGCTTCGGGTGCCTGATCGGCTTGACAGCCATCGGGCTCTCCCGCGTCGAGGCGGGCGGAGCGCGTGCGCGCCGGTTCCGGGAAGGCGTTGCAGGCCTCCTTGCCTTGACTGCTGCCGTCCCCTGCAGCCCATACGCCGTCGACGTGATCTTCGACTGGCTTCACATCGGCGTCGTCTCGGTGCTCTTCGTCTCCGGGCTCGTGCTGGGTGGCTGGATTGCGCTGCAGATCCACGACCGGTTGACCCGGGCGATCTACCTGATCGAAGCAGCAGCCGGGATCTCGATCCTCGCGGCGCAGGTGGGGCTCAACGACTACATGATCCCGAGCGAGCTGCTCTTCCAGTCGGCGGCGTTCGGACTGGTGCTGCAAGGCCTTCGGCGTCTTGTCGACCTGCCGGCCGATGCTCACCGCACGGGCGTCACACTCACGTGAGCACCGAGCGGGCGCGAGTTTCCAGGTTAGGCGTCCTGCGCGAAATCGACTCGCGGTTGGATGTCCGAGAGGAACTCGACGCCCTTGACGTTGCCGGCGACCGCCGCATAGACGATCGGGTGCTCGAGGAAGATGATCGGCCGGTCGTGGAGCATGATCTGAAAGGCCGCGTGCCAGAGCGTGCGCAGGGCCTGTGGGGTCGTCGCCTTCCGCGCGTTCGCGAGGATCGCGTCGAGCCGCGGGTTCGAGTAGCCGCCGAAGTTACGGCTGCCGCTCGTTGCGAGGAACGGGAAGACGTTCTTGTCGATCGCGGGACTTGCGGTCCAGCCGGCGACGATCGCGTCGAAGTTCCCGCTCTTCTCGAGCGCGGTGAACTCCGGCTCGCTCACCTGGTTGATCGTCACGTCGATCCCGACCGCGGCCTCTTCCGACTGGATGAACTCGTCGAGGACGGTGTTCCCCACCGAGGTCAGCTGGACCGTTCGGGTCCTCGACCCCCGACCTCGCGACGAGCCGCTTCGCGTCCTGGGGGTCGTACGGCGTGCACTTGATCGTCGGGTCGTAGACCTTGGTGCTCGAGGGTGAGATCGGCGTGCAGTCGGGAACACCCGCTCCGTCGAACACGACCTTGACGAGGGTCGCACGGTCGATCGCCTCCTCGAAGGCTTGACGGAGGGGGGCGCTCGAGGCGAGCACCGTGCCGACTGGCGTGTACGGCAGATTCCCGACGCCCTTGGCGTTGCCGAGGTTGATCTGGATCCCGAGCCAGCCCAGTGAGTTCACCTTGATCAGATGGACACTCTGGTCCGACTCGAGCGCCGAGACCTGCGTCGCCGAGACCTGGTCGAGCATCTGGATGTCGCCGGCCTGGAGCGCGGCTACGCCCGCTGGGCCATTGCTCTCGTCCTGGAAGACGATCTTGTCGAAGTGGACTGCGGCTTTGTCGTAGAAGTACGGCGACTTGATCACGGTCACGCTCGAGCCCACGACCTGGCTGTCGAACATGAACGGACCGACGCCGACCGGATCGGAGCCGAAGTCCGGCCCCAGCTTCGCGAGCTGCGTCGGCGACATCACGATCCCGTCGTTCGTCGCCAGCGTCTGGAGGAGCAGCGTGAAGCGCTGGTTCAGGTGGATCACCACGGTGTACGGTCCGCTCGCGGTAACCGACGAGACGGACGAGAGATCGCTGGCGCGGTTCGAGGTCGGCAGGTCGATGTCGCGTTCGAGCGAGACTACGACCGCCTGCGCGTTGAAGGGCGTGCCGTCGTTGAACAGGAGCCCCTGGCGAAGGGGAATCGTGTACGTGCGCCCGTCCGTCGAGACCCTCGGCAGGGCCGATGCGAGCTCGGGGTAGACGTTCCCTTTGGCGTCGAAGTCGTAGAGACGCAGGGCAATCGCGCGATAGATCTCGACCGAAGAAAACGAGATGTTGATCGTCGGGTCGAGCGAGTCGGGGTCGCCGTGGGTGATCCCGACGACGAGCACACCGCCGTAGCCGCCGTCCCGAGCCGGCGTTGCACCCGCTCCCCCAAGGATCGCCAGCCCGACTGCAATGCCGGCGACGACGGATACCAGGGAACGAACCTTGCCCATCGAGAGGCCTCCGCGGGAGACCCTACATCGGGGCGAGGGCGCCCGCCCCCAGGCGGGCGGCAGCACCGCGATTTTCCTTCCGCTCGCAGATTGCAAGCGCCCTCTGGATCGCGGCTTCGGCTTCGACGGGCAGCCCGGCGGCTCGCTGCACCCTCGCCGCGGCCGCGAGCAGCTCGACGCTCTCGATGGCGTTCGAGTCCGTCTCCGCCTCGACGATCGATCGAGCTGCCAGCCTTGCCGCCTGAACGAGCCGGCCCTCGCCGGCCGCGAGCATCGCCTCGACCGACAACCAGCGGGGATGCGGTCGCTCGCCGCCGTTCTCCTTGCGCCCGTAGGCGTGGAAGTCCGCTGCGTCGTCGAAGCGGCCCTCGTCGCAGTAGAGCGCCGCAAGCCTGTTGGACGCGTTCCACGCGCGAGTGTCGAAGTCACGGCCGACATCCCGGAAGTACTCCCACATCATCCGGAGCTCTCGCTCGGCCCCGTCGCGATCGCCGCAAAGCTTCCGCGCGTAGGCGACGACGACGCGGTAGACCTCGTGCCGCCTGAGCCTCACCTCGTCGAGAACAGCCGCGCCGCGCGCCAGCGCGTCGACCGCTTCCCTCGGGCGGGCGGCCATCGCGTAGAGCACTCCGAGCGAGCGCTGAAGGGACGCTTCGAGGACGCGATCGCCGGCGGCTGTATCGGAGAGCCGCTCGCAGAGGCCGATCGCCTCCGAAACCGGCGTCGGGCCGCCGATGTAGACATTGGCGAGCGTGTTGATCACGCTCCGGCGCTGCTCGGAATCGCCGCTTTTCTCCGCGTTCTCGAGGGCGAGCTCGAGCTCCGACCGTGCCTCCTCGGACCGGCGCAGGTTGGCCAGCCCGAGCGCGCGAAGCCTCCGCGCGTCGGAGAGCCCGCGGTCGTCGCCGAGCTCCGTCAGCGTCGCGATCGCCTCCTCGGCTTCCGCCTGCCACCCGGCCGGCGTGCTCGTCGGCTGGCCGGTTCGGTTCCAGCCGCGGCGGACGAGCGCCCAGGCGGCAAGGTTGCGCTCACCGAGGCGGGTGGCGGTCTCGTACGCCTCGGTCAAGACGGCGTCCGCGTCGATGGTGCGCCGCGTCTGGCCCAGCACGCTCCCGAGCTCCGTCTGGACGCCCACCCGGAGGTGCGGCTCGGCGAACCCGATCGCGAGCCCCCGCTCGAGCAGCCTTGCCGCTGCGTCGAAATCGCCCAACGCCCGGGCGCGCCACGCCGCCGACGCAAGGTGCGCCGCGGCGCGCTCGCCGAGGGCATGCGCCTCGGGATCGAGCGCGCCGATCTCGCTTCGATACCGATAGGCCTGCTCGAGGTGGTAGCCGAGGATCTCCTCGTACTCGACCAGCCGGTCGCCCGCGACCCGCTCGAGCCAGTCGGCGAACCGCTCGTGCAACCCGGCGCGGAGGTTCTTCGCCGTCGCGCGGTAGGCGGCCTCGCGCACGAGGAGGTGCTTGAAGCGGAACGCGGACTCGCCGGCGACGGTTCCGACGGCGGGGCTGACGAAATCGCGGCGGGCGAGATCGTCGAGGCGGAATGGAACGGCCTCGCGTTCGGAGTGCTCGGACAGCTCCACGACCGCGCCCTGGTGAAAGAGCTCGCCCTCCACCGCGCCGCGCTCGAGTGCGGCGCGCGACCCGGCATCGAGCAGATCGAGGCGCGCAGAGAGCAGGGCGTTGATCCCGATCGGAAGGTCGATCTCCTCGACCCCCGGCGCCTCGTCGGCGTCGAGCAGACCCTGGTCGGCGAGCGTGGCGACGAGCTCCTCGGCAAAGAGCGGGTTACCGGCGGCTGCCGCGATCAGCTTCTCGCGCAGAGCGGGCGGTGTACCGAGAATCGCGAGCAGCACTTCCACGGCGCCGTGGGCGAGCGGGCCGAGCCGGACGGTCACGGGCCAGGCGCGATCCTCGAGCAGCTCGGGCCGGGCCAGGCAGACGACGAGCACCGGCAGGCCTGGAAGCGCCCGCGGCAGACCGGCCAGCACGTCGAGGAGCACCCGCTCGGCCCACTGGAGGTCGTCGATCACGAGGACGAGCGGCCGGTCGCGGGCGCCGGCCGCCAGGAAGCGCCCGATGGCCCAGGCGAGCTCCTCCGGCGTCGTCGAGCCGCCGGCCAGGCCGAGGAGTTGCGCGATCTGCGCGGCGACCGCCGGCCCGTCGGGCGATCCGGTGAGAAACGCGTCGACCTCGGCGCGCGCGGTTGCGAGCGAGTGGGCATCGCGAATACCGAGGAGCTCCCGAACAACCTCGCCGACCGGCCAATAGGTGATGCCTTCACCGTAGGAGAGGCATGCGCCGCGAGCGATGCGAGCGCCTCCGACTCGCTCGAGAAACTCGGCGGCGAGCCGGGACTTGCCGATTCCCGGCTCCCCGACGACGGTCACGAGCCGGCAGAAGCTTCCCGCTTCGACCTCGGCGAACGCGCCGAGGAGGACGGCGAGCTCATCCTCGCGCCCGGCGAGCGGAGCGGCAGCCTGCCGCTGCGCCTGGCCGGGGGCCCTGACACCGATCAGCCGATAGGCGGCGAGCGGCTCCGCCTTGCCCTTCGCCCGCACGGGCTCGCGCAGCTCGAGCTCGGCCGCGGCGCGCACGAGGCGCCGCGTCGACTCGCCGATCAGCACCTCACCGGGCGCGGAGGCCTGCTCGAGCCGCGCCGCCGTGTTCATCGTGTCGCCGACAACGACCGAGTCCACGCCCGCGAACATCGGGCGACCCCCGATCTCCCCCGTGATCACCTCGCCCGTGTTGACGCCGATCCGGACGGCGAGCCGGATCCGGTAGCGCGCCTCGAGGTCCTCGTTCAGCGTTTCGACCCGCTCCTGGAGCTCGAGTGCTGCGCGGCAGGCTCGGAGCGCGTCGTCTTCGTGGGCCTCCGGCATCCCGAATACGCCGACGACCGCATCGCCGATGAACTTCTCGACGAGGCCGCCGTGCCGCTCGAGCGCCGCCTGCGCCGCCTCGAAGTAGGAGCGCATGAGCCCGAACACCGCCTCGCCGTCGACCCGCTCGGCGAGTGCTGTGGAGCCCGAGAGATCGCAGAAGACCGCAGTCACGAGCCTCCGCCGTTCACGCGCCGAAAGCGGCGCGCCCGCAGAGCTGCCCGCACCGCCGTCTGCGTACTCTCCCATTCGCGAAGCTTGCCCGAGCGCGACGGCCTTCGCCCGATCCGGAACCCCGAGCTCGACCGGCATCGTTGCTCGTTCCGCCCTACGCTTCTCCTGTGGTCATCTGCGCAGACTGCAGCCGCGAGAACCCGGTTGACGCCGGCTTCTGCAACGGCTGCGGCGGCTCCCTGGCGGCGCCCGCGGCGGAGCGGCGCAAGCTCGTGACCACCGTGTTCTGCGACCTGCCGGGATCAACCGCGCTGGGAGAGCGTTCGGATGCCGAGACCGTGTTCGGGCTGATGGTGTCGTACTTCGACACGGCACGCGCGGCGCTCGCGCGGCATGGGGGCACGGTCGAGAAGTTCATCGGGGACGCCGTGGTCGGCATGTTCGGGATCCCCGAGGCCCACGAGGACGATGCACTCCGCGCCTGCCGCGCAGCGCTCGAGCTCCAGCGGCAGACAGCCGCGCTGAACATTTCGGTGCGGATCGGGGTCAACTCCGGCGAGGTGGTCGCGGCCGACGCAGTCAGGCGCGAGATGTTCGACTCCGGCGACGCGGTCGTACTTGGCGACGCGGTCAACATCGCCGCGCGTCTCGAACAGGCCGCCGCCCCGGGCGAGATCTTGATCGGCGAGGCGACCTACAGGCTCGTACGCGATGCCGTCCGCGTCGAGCCGGTCGCGCCGATCGACGCGAAGGGCAAGGCCCAGCCGCTGACCGCCTACCGGCTCCTCGAGGCGAGTCCGCACAGACCGCCGCCTCGGCAGGCCGGCAGCCCGCTCGTTGGCCGAAGCGAGGAGCTCGGCCGGCTCGAAGCAGGGTTCGAGGCCGCTGCGGGGGGTTGCCGCCTGGTGACGGTGGTCGGCGAGGCCGGAGTCGGAAAGTCGCGTCTCAGCTTCGAGCTCGCCGCACAAATCGGCGAGCGCGCCCGGATCGTGCGCGGCGCCTGTCTCTCATACGGCGAGGGCATCACCTTCTGGGCGATCGCCCAGATCGTGCGCGACCTGGCCGCGATCGGCGACGACCTCTCAGCCGAGCAAGCACGCAACCGGGTTCCGATGCAGATCGCGCAGCTGCTCGGTCTCGAGGAGGGAACGATCACGGCCGAGCAGACCCTGAGGGCCGTCGCAGAGTTCCTCGCCGAAGCGGCCTCCGACCGACCGCTTCTCGTCGTGATCGACGACATCCAGTGGGCGGAGCCTGCGCTGCTCGACCTGCTCGAACGGCTGCCGGCGGCCATCGGCACCAGCCCTGTGCTCCTTCTCTGCCTGGCCCGACCCGAGCTGCTTGAGCAGCGGCTCGACTGGCCGGTCACGATTTCCGCCGAGCCGCTCGGCGCGACCGAGGTCGAAGCACTGCTCGAGCAGCTGCAGGCGCCGGCGGAGGCGCGCGTCCGCCTCGCAGTCGCGGCGGCCGGCAACCCGCTCTACGCCGAGGAGCTCGTCGCCTGGGTACGTGAGGGGGGAGACGCTGACGACCTTCCGACCACCCTCAACGCGCTGCTCGGCGCCCGCCTCGACCGGCTCGCACCGAGCGAACGCGAGGCGCTCGAACTGGGCGCCGTCGAAGGCGAGCTCTTCCATCACGGGACGATCGTCGAGCTGACCGGCGAGACCGCGCGCGCCGGCGTCGCAGCCAGCCTGGACGAGCTCGCCCGGAAAGACATGATCAGGCCCACCGCCGCGAGCCTCGCCGGTGAGATCGTCGCCTACCGCTTCAAGCACATCCTCGTCCGTGACGCCGCCTACCGCAGCACCACGAAGAAGCTTCGGGCCTCGCTTCACGAGCGCTTCGCCGAATGGCTCGAGCGACGAGCGGGCGGCCGTGCCGCCGAGGTGGACGAGATCATCGGCTACCACCTCGAGCGGGCCTACCGCTATCGCGCCGAGCTTGGCGAGGACGACCCGGCGCTCGCGGCACTCGCCGCCTCGCATCTGGGAGCGTCGGGTGCGCGGGCGGCAGCACGGGCCGACCACCACGCCGCCACGAACTTGCTCATGCGCGCCGCAGAGCTGCTCCCCGATGCGAGCCTTCAACGACTCGAATTGCTGCGCCGCTACAGCGTCGCGATCGATCACCTCGGAGGGGGAGCCGAGTCCCGGACGGCGCTCGAGGAGATCGCCGAACGCGCCGCCGGGCTCGCAGACCCGGTGGTGGCCGTGCGCGCCCGCAATCAACTTGCCTCGCATGCGATCTGGGGAGATCCGCTCGTCGACCTCGACGCCCAGCAAGAAATCCTCGAGAAAAACTACGCGCTTCTCTCCGAGACCGTCCATGAAACCGCGCTCGCCGAAAACGCCCGGCATCTCGGAATGGTCTGCCGGCAAAAGGGGCAGTTCGGCGAAGCGGCGGAGTGGCTCGAGCGCGCACTCGCGCACGCAAGGACGTGCGATGACCGCGTCAGCTTTCAGCAGATCACGCGGTCGCTGGCGCACGTCCTCGTCGAAGGGCCGATGCCCGTCCCCCTCGCCGCGGCACGCTGCGAGGCGCTCCTGCGTGCGAACCGGGGCGACCGCGTCCTCGAGGCCACGATCTCGAGCTGCCTGGCCGGGCTGAGCGCGATGGCCGGGCGTCTTGACGAGGCGCGCGATTACCTCGATGGCGCGACAGACGTGTTTGGAACGGCCGACACGATGCTGGCAGCGCTGGCTCAACGCACGATCGGGCGGGCACTCGAGCTGGTCGGGGACGACGAGGCTGCGCTCGAGGCCTACAAGGCCAGGTGGCGATTCTTCAGCAGGTCCGGCTATGGACAGCACGACGCGCGGGCGATCGACGCCGCCGAGGACGTCGTGAGGTTCAGCTGCGAGCACGGCCGCTGGGACGAAGCCGAGGAGTGGCTGGCTCTCTATGTCGACGTTCCCCGGCGAGAGACCGCCGGGCGGCTCAGCTCGAAGGCCCGCTCCGCCGCTCACCGGGGCGAGCACAGCCAGGCGCTGGCGCTCGCGCAGCGCGCGCTCGAGCTCCGCGCGGCCAGCGACGCCTTGAACGATCACGCGGCCGACTGGCTGGCGCTTGCCGAAGTGTCTCGGGTCGCCTGCAGACTCGACGATGCCGCAGTCGCCGCGGCCGAGGCAATGGCGCTGTACCGGGCGAAGGGGAACGCAGTCGCCGCTTTAAGCCTGGCGGGCTCCCGCTCGTAGCCGTCACTTGTATTGGGTGTATTCGAAGAGCGGCAGTCCACCGCCACTCAGAACGACATCCTTCAGGCTGGCGCTATAGGCGGTGAGCGCGATCGGCGCGTCCAGATAGATCCGCGGCCGGTCATTCTCGATTATCTGCTCGGCGACGCGGTAGTCGACCGCCCTCGACTTCGGTTGCAGTGCCTTGAGCCCGTTTGCGAGGACGTAGTCGAGGCGCGGGCTCGAATAGCCGCCGTAGTTCCTCGCTCCCTGGGTGTCCACGAAGACGTACGTGTTCGAGTTCGGATCGGGACCTCCCGAGTAATTGTCGAAAGCGGCGTCGAAGTTGCCCGCGGTCAGGCGCGCTGTCTGCGTCGTCGAGTCGATCGAGTCGATGACGACGTCGATTCCGACGGCCGCCTCCTCGGCCTGGATGAACTGCGCCAAGAGAAGCGAGCCGCTGTCGTTCGCGATCAAGAGATCGACGCTCGGGCTCTCGATACCCGATTTCGCGACGAGCCGTTTTGCGTCTTGCGGGTCGTACGGCGTGCATCGAATCCTTGTCAGGCCATACCACGGCTCATCGCTGGGCGCGATCGGGGTACAGGTCGGCACCGCAAAGCCGTTGTCGACGACACGTACGAGCGTGGCGCGGTCGATCGCCTCCTCGAACGCCTGCCGCAGGAGTGGGCTCGACGCCAGCGGGGTGTCGAGCTGCTGGTAGGGCAGATGAAGGACACCATTCTGGTTTCCGATGTTGATCACGACCGACTGGAAGCCCATCGACGCGAACCGGATCACGCGAAGGTTCGGATTGTTCTGGATCGCGGGCAGCTGCGTCGGCGGGAGGATCGCGAGCACCTGCACGTCGCCCGCCTCGAGCGCGGCCACGGCGGCCGGGGCGTCGGGGAGCGGTTCGAAGACGATCTTGTCTAGGCGGACCGCAGCCTTGTCCCAGAAGTACGGCGACTTGACGATGGTCACGTCGACACCGAGGTCGCGGTGGTCGTACATGAACGGGCCGGCACAAACCGGGTGCGCCGCGAAGTTGGCCCCCTCGGTTGCGAGTGCCGTCGGCGAGAACACGTACATGTTGCTCGTGAACGACGAGTCCGGCTGCTTCAGGTGGAAGACGACGGTGTACGTGCCGATCGCCGTAACGCTCGCGACGTCGGCGAAGTCCGTCGCCCGCGAGGAGTTCGGGACAGTGATGAAGCGCTGGTAGGAGGTGACGACGGCCTCGGCGTTGAGCGGCGTGCCGTCGTTGAAGAGCACGCCGCGCCTCAGTCGGACCCAGTAACTCAGTCTGTCCTTCGAGAGCGTCGGCAGCGAGGCGGCGAGCTGCGGGGACATCTCCACCAGGCCGTGGTTCTCGAAGTTCTCGTAGAGGCGCCAGCACATGTCGCGGTAGATGGTCACTCCGGTACCGCGACTGACGGTCGGATCCATGCTGTCCGGGTCGGCGGTCAGCCCCACGACGAGCGTTCCGCCGTACCTCGAGGTGCGCGCGGAGGCCGGCGCGAGTACGACGAGCGCGAGCGCGGCCAGCGAGAGGAGGGCCAGGCGACAGCGGCTCATCGAACGTCAGTATGCGCCACCCGAGCAGCACATCCCAGTCGGGTCGGGTTTCGAAGCCGTGGTGGAAGCGCAGAAAAAGCGCCCGGCACAAGAGCGCTCAACGAGCGGATTCTCTTGCCACCGGGCGCGGTGCCGCACCTCGGCGGTGCAGCCTGCGTCCGTGCCCATGGGAGTGAGGCAGGGACGCAAGGTGAAGAGCACTAGGGGCGAATCGCGAGGTCTCCCATCGGCGCCGCAAGGACGTCGCAGTTCTCGCTCCGGAAGGCGCAGAGCTGAGCGTCGGTGCAGAACTGACCGGTGTCCTGGCAGACGTTCGGGTCGGTCGTGAGATCCGTCGGAGTGGTCGCGCCCGGCAGGTGGATGTAGATGACGGTCCGCGTCTTCACGCTCGTCTTGCCGTTGACGGCCCTGGTCGCCTTGATCGACTGCTTCCCGTGCAGGCTCGCGGACTTGCCTGGCGAGGCGAAGCCCGCGGCGGGAACGGCGAGGGCCAAGGAGATGACCGCGGCGACGGTGCGCTGAGTGTTGATGAAACGCATTGCCGACCTCCCATTTCGTGGACAACAGGCTGTGATCCCGACGGTAGGGCGCCTCGATCGCCCCGTCGTTCCACGGTTGGGAGTCCCGAATGTCCAATCCCAGACACAGCGAAGGCGTACGATCCCGGTCGTGCGCTGGGAGCTCCTTGCGGGCGTGCCCGAAGACGATCTCCAGCGAGTGCTCGAGATCGCCCGCCGGCGCGGGTTCGGCTCTGGGGAGATCGTCTTCCACCAGGACGACCCGGGCGATTCGCTCCACCTCGTCGTCTCCGGACGCTTCGGGATCGCGCGCCGCTCGGCGCTCGGCGAGGACGCACTGCTGGCCATCCGCGGCGCCGGCGACGCGTTCGGCGAGCTCGCGCTCGTCTCGAACCAACCCAGGTCGGCGACCGTGACCGCACTCGCGGTGGGCGAGACGCTCTCCGTCCATCGGATCGACTTCGACCAGCTGCGCTCGCGCCACCCGAGCGTCGACCGGATGCTCGTCAGCCTGCTGGCACGGCAGCTCCAACGGATGAACCAGCTCCTCAGCGAAGCGTTCTACGAGAGCGCCAACCGGCGCGTGCTCCGCCGGTTGCTCGAGCTCGGGGTGGTCGACCCCGGGACAGGCGAGGAGACCGTCCGGGTGACGCAGGAGCAGCTCGGCGCCCTCGCCGGCGCCTCCCGTGCAACCGTGAGCGCGGTCCTCGCCGCCGAGCGGCTGCGGGGGACGATCGAGACCCGGCGCGGGTCGACGATCCTCCGCGACCGTCCGGCCTTGAGTCGTCGCGCCGGCCTTTCGGCCCAGGACGGCTGACCCACCGGGTTGGCGTGGGCACGAATCGCCCCTCGCCGCGCGGTTGGCTATCCACGTCCCGATCTTTTACGCTCACCCGGTGAGCAGAGAGGCGCTCGGTCGTGCTCTCCACCCCCGTCCGCTCCTCGCGAGCTTCGGCCGTTGATGGGCGCGTTTGCCCTGAGGAAGACCGGAGCCGCCCTTCTCGTCGTTTTCGTCGCGAGCGTGCTCGTCTTCGCCGGGGTGCGCGCGATTCCGGGCGACACGGCGACTGCCCTTGCCGGCGACAACACCGACCCCGCCGCTTTGCAGGCAGTCCGTCACGAATACCTGCTCGACCGGCCGCTCCCCGAGCAGTACGGGCACTGGGTCTGGCTCGTCCTTCAGGGGAACCTCGGTCGCAGTACCCGCGACGTTCCGGTCGCGACAACGATCGCCGAGCGGCTTCCGCCGACGCTCGAGCTGGCGGCGTTGAGCCTCACGATCGCGATCCTGATCGGGATCCCGGCGGGCGTGATCTGTGCGGCCCGACAGGGAAAGGCGAGCGACCATGCTGCGAGAACTGCTGCGCTGATCGGACAGTCCGTTCCCCATTTCTGGCTCGGGCTGCTCCTGATCATCTGGTTTGCCGACGATCTCCGCTGGCTGCCGGCGACCGGGTACGTCTCGATCGCCCACCCGGTCGGAAATCTCAGGCATATGGTCCTGCCCTGCATCGTGCTCGGGACGGGCTTCGCGGCGGTCCTGATGCGCCAGACCCGCTCGTCGATGCTCGTAGCGCTCAACGCCGACTACGTGCGGACGGCGCGGGCCAAGGGCCTTTCCGAATGGAGCGTGGTCGGGCGGCACGCACTCCGAAACAGCCTGATCACGGTCACGACCTTGATCGCGCTCGATTTCGGGCTGCTGATCTCAGGCGCCGCGATCGTCGAGACGATCTTCGGGATTCCCGGGTTCGGCGCGTTGATGATCCAGGCGGTCAACCTCCGCGACGACGTGCTGATCCAGGGAATTGTCCTGTTCACCGCCGTGGTGTTCGTCGTCGTCAATCTCGCCGCCGATATCCTCTACTCGGTGCTCGATCCGCGGATCGCGCTCGCGGGCGCGCGCGAATGATCGCCGCCGAGGCCGGGCTGGGCCAGCCGCGGGCACGGCGCCGTCGCATTCTGCGGCGGCGCTTCCTGCGGCGGCCGGCGGCGGTCGGCGCGCTTTTCGTCGTGCTCCTCTTCCTGCTCACCGCGGTGCTGGCCCCCGTCATCGCCCCGGAGAGCGCCGCGCAGACCGACTTCTCGCAGACTCTGGCGCATCCATCCTGGCAGCACCTGCTCGGTACCGACGAGCTCGGGCGCGACGAGTTCTCGCGTCTCGTCTGGGGAGCGCGGGCCTCGATCGTCGTCGGTTTCCTCGCGACCGGACTCGCACTCGTGCTCGCGGTGCCGCTCGGGCTCGTTGCTGGCTACTACCGGGGCCTCGTCGACGCGGTTGTCGCACGGAGCACCGACGTGTTGCTCGCCTTCCCCTACGTGGTGCTCGCGATCGGGCTCGGCGCGATCCTCGGCCCGGGGCTCGAGACCGCCACGATCGCGCTCGCGATTGCAGGCACACCCTCGTTGCTCCGCATCACCCGGGCCGAGACGCTGCGCCTGCGCGAGTCCGAGTTCGTGGCGGCGGCGGTCGCGAACGGGGCCGGGGACGCCCGGATCGTCTTCCGCCACATCCTTCCGAACATGACGAGCGTGCTGCTCGTGCAGGCCACCGTGATGATCCCGAGGGCGATCATCGGCGAGGCTGCGCTGTCGTTTCTCGGGCTCGGGATCCGCGTGCCCGGATCGTCGTGGGGGATCATGCTGCAGGACGCCCAGTCGTACTTGACGCAGGCGCCGAGGCTCGCCGTCTATCCGGGCATCGCGATCGTGCTGGCGTCGCTCGCCTTCAACCTTCTCGGCGACGGACTCCGGGACGTCTTCGATCCGCGCACGACGCGCTGATGGGGGCGCCGCTGCTCGAGGTGACCGACCTCTCCGTCAGATTCGCGACCGAGGACGGGCCGGTCTATGCGGTCGACCGGCTGTCGTTCGCGCTCGAACCCGGCGAGGTGCTCGGCGTCGTCGGCGAGTCGGGCTGCGGGAAGTCGGTGTCGGCGATGTCGCTCCTCCGGCTGCTGCCGAACCACGCCGTGATCGACGGCAGCGCCCGCTTCGGTGGCGTCGACCTGCTGCAGCTCCCCGGGCGCGAGCTTCGTCACGTTCGCGGCCGAGAGATCGCGTTCGTGTTCCAGGAGCCAATGACGTCGCTCAACCCGGTCTTCACGGTCGGTCGGCAAATCGGCGAGGTGCTGCGCACGCACCTCGGGCTCTCGCGACGCGATGCTCGAGCCCGGTCGATCGAGCTGCTGGCGCAGGTGCACGTGCCTGCACCGGAGCGCCGCGTCGACGAGTATCCGCACCAGCTCTCGGGCGGGATGCGACAGCGCGTGATGGTCGCGATGGCGATCGCCTGCGACCCAAAGGTGCTGATCGCGGATGAGCCAACGACCGCGCTCGACGTCACCACGCAGGCCGGCATCCTCGACTTGATGCACGAGATCCGCGAGCGGCTCGGGACGGCGATCATCCTGATCACGCACGATCTCGGGATCGTCGCCGACCTGGCCGACCGCGTGCTCGTCCTCTACGCGGGCCGCAAGGCCGAGGAGGCGGCGACCGGCGACCTGTTCGCCCATCCCCAGCACCCGTACACGATCGCGCTGCTCGACGCGATCCCGCGCTCGAACGGGGGCGGCCAACGGCTCCGGGAGCTGCCGGGACGGCTCCCACCGATGCACGAGCTTCCGGCGCACTGCTCCTTCGCCGATCGCTGCTCCCGCGCCGACGAGCACTCCCGCACGCACATCCCTAAGTTGCAGAGCGTCGGCCCCGGCCACCTCGTCGCCTGTTTCCACCCCGGACCCGAATGATCGAGAAGCCCGCCCCCGCGCTCGAGGTCGTCGACCTGGTGAAGCACTACCGCTCGGGACGAAGCATCGTCGGCGCCGGGGAGGGGCTCGTGCATGCCGTCGACCGAGTCTCGTTCGCGCTTGGCCGCGGCGAGATCCTCGGCCTGGTCGGCGAGTCGGGCAGCGGCAAGACGACGATCGCGAAGTGCATCCTGAGGCTCGTCGAGCCCACCTCGGGCGTGATCCGCCTCGGTGGAACGGAGATCACGCAGCTGACGCGACGTCAGCTGCGCCCGTTCCGACGCGACCTGAACATCGTCTTCCAGGATCCGTTCTCGTCACTCGACCCACGGATGACCTGCGGGGACATCGTCGCCGAGCCGCTGCGCGTGCATCGGCTCGCGCGCGGCAGGGAGGCGGATGCCCGGATCGCTGAGATGTTCGACCTCGTCGGGCTCCATGGCGAGCTCCGGTTCCGTTTCCCGCACGAGCTCTCGGGCGGCCAGCGACAGCGGATCGGGATCGCACGGGCGCTGATCCTCGAGCCGAGCGTGCTCGTCGCCGACGAGCCGGTCTCCGCGCTCGACGTCTCCGTGCAGGCGTCGATCCTGAACATGCTGCGCGATCTCCAGCGGGACATCGGCTTCTCGTGCCTCCTGATCGCGCACGATCTCGCCGCCGTCGAGTTCCTCTGCGACCGCACGGCCGTGATCCACCTCGGGAAGATCGTCGAGTCGGCGAGCACCGCCGACCTCTACCGGGAGCCCCAACACCCTTACACGAGGGCCCTCCTCTCGGCCGTGGTCGTACCCGACCCGACCGTCCGGCGCGAGCGACGGCCGGTCGCGCTCGACGCCGAGCCCCCGAGCCCGCTCGATCCGCCCTCCGGGTGCCGCTTCCGCACCCGCTGCCCGCTGGAATCGCTCTCGGCGCCGCGATCGACGAACGAGGAACCGCTGCTGCGCGAGTTCGCGCCGGGTCACCTCGTCGCCTGCCACCTCGTCGCAGCGGGCAAGCCGGCACCGGCGGCGACGACCGAAGCGGCACGCGCGTCCGCCTGAGGAGAGAAATTGCGGTTGGCTACTTGCGCAGGTCCCGCTGCCGCAGACCGAGGACGGCGAGCGCCGTGAGCACGATCGCGGCCGCAGCGAGAACGGCGAGATGGCCCGCGTCGACGCCGTTCGTGATCGGGTCATGTGCCTCGTAGTAGTAGAAGAGCGAGGAGTACTTCAGCCAGCCGAGGGCTCCGACGAGCGGCGCGAAGCCGTTGACGAGGAACCCGAAGACCGCGAAGGCCGCCGCGACCCCGGAGGCGAGCCCGCGCCGCCCGGTTGACGTGGCGACGGCGAGCGCGAGCGCGCCGACGGCCCAGCCGAAGAACGCGAGCTGGAGCGCGAGAGCGCCGAGGTTTCGGGTCTCAATGCCCCCGCCGGCGATCGCGACGCCCGCGGCGAGCCCCGCGAACGTGGCGAGTGCAACCACCGCGACGCCGATCGCGACCGCCGTAGCCTTCGCCAGCACGAGGCTCGTCCGCTGGACCGGATGGGCGAGGGTCAGAGCGAGGATGCCGGCCTCCTCTTCGCCCGCCGTCGATGTGGTCGCGATCGAAATCCCGACATAGGCGACGAGCAGGGGGCCGTAGACCGCCCCGATCTCACTGCGCATCCAGCCCGTCAGCGTTCCGTAGTCGGCGCCGCCGAGCAGCGTCGCGACGCCCTTGGGCAGGTTGAGCTTGCCGATCGAATCGCCGATCGCCGGGAAGAGCGCGCCCACCATCAGGACGACGACGACCATCCCGAGCGCCACGAGCAGTGTTGTCAGCATCCGCAGACGCAGCGTCAGCTTCAGCACGGGCAGGCTCACGGAGCCTCGCGATCGCGGTAGTAGCCGAGGAAGATCTCCTCGAGATCGTCGTCCCGGCTGCGGATCGAACGCACGTCATAGGCGGCGAGGGCCTTGACGAGAGCGTCGGCCGAGCCCTCGAACGCCACCACGAGCTGCTCGCCCTCCGCGGTGACCTCTCGCACGCCCGCGACGGCACCGAGCTCCTCGGGCCGGGGAGCCACGCCGACGAACTCGAGTTCGAGCCGTTGGATCGCGACCGCACGCAGGTTTTCGAGCGAATCGACCACCACGAGCCGCCCGTGCCGCAGGATCGCGACCCTGTCTGCGACCCGCTCGACCTCGGACAGTGTGTGGGACGAGAGCAGGACAGTCCGCCCTGCCTCGACGACCTCTCGCAAGAGCTCGTGGAAGCTCCGCTGCACGAGCGGGTCCAGCCCCGCGATCGGCTCGTCGAGGATCAGCAGCTCCGGCTCGTGCATGAAGGCCTGGATCAGGCCGAGCTTCTGGCGGTTTCCGGTCGAGAGCTCCCGGATCCGCCTGCCGGGATCGGCATCGAAGCGCTCCACGAGCCCGTCGCGGATCCCCCGGTCGACTCCGCCCCTGAGCTCAGCCAGGTAATCGAGCATCGCCGATCCGGTCAACGAGGGGTAGAGGGCGAGATCGCCGGGCAGGAAGCCGACCCGCCGCCTGAGCTCGAGGCTCTCTCCCCGGCTGTCGAGCCCGAGGAGCGTCGCCGACCCGGCCGTCGGCTTGATCAGGTCGAGCAGCAGCCGCATCGTGGTCGACTTCCCCGCCCCGTTCGGCCCGAGGAACCCGAGGATCTCCCCGTGACGAACCTCGAGGTCGAGCTCGAACAACCCGTGACCCTGGCCGTAGTCCTTCGTCAGCCCTGTCGTCCGGATCGCGATCTCCTCGGCCAACGCAGCCCTATCATCGCCCACGGCGAGGAAGCGGGCCGGGTCGGCGGCGAGCCTCGTCCTGGCCGGCGTGAAGGAGTCACACGCCGCCCAGGACGAAGTCGGGTCAGCCGACGATGAAGCCGGTGCCCTTGACCGCGGTCAGGATCTGGGACATCGTCTTCGCGGTCGCGAAGGCGGACGGAGCCGGGTAGGGCTTCGCCCCGTGGCGGCGGAGGTCCGAGATCCAGGCGGCATGCCACGCCTCGACCGGCAGGATCGAGCCCGCCGCGCCGAGCACCTGCGCCGACTTGATCTTCCCGACCTGGCCGAGGTAGGCGCTGACACCGGTGAACTCGAGCACCTCGGAGGTCGCCTGGAACTTCGCCTGGTTGGCGGTCGTGCCCTTGAAGTCGAACTTCGGCTTCTTGACGGCGTGCATCCCGAGTGCCCCCTCGAGCGCTCCGACATGGGCGGCCTCGTGGACGGCGACGACCTTGGCGAAGGTCTTCGTCTCGCCTGAGAGCGCGCCCTGTGCAACAGCCTCCGAGTAGAAGGCCGACTCGAGGTACTCGAGCGTCAGCGCGAAGTTGAGGATGTCCACGTCGCTCGTGGCCGCGGCCGAGGCGAGTGAGGGAAGCGCGCCGAGGATGGCACTGCTCCCCGCGATCGCTCCCAGCCCGAGCCCGGCCTTGCGCAGGAACGCCCCGCGCGTCTGCGGATCGACCCTGGATGCAGTCTCCTGGATCGCCCCGTCGATATCTATTTCCTCGAGACCAAAGATTTTATCCGACATATTCGCTGCTCCTTTGTTTGCGGTGGGATCGAGCCAACACCGCTGAGGTCAAGGCCTCTCATTCGTCAGGACAGCGAAATCGGTTCACAAAAGATGGTGATTATTCACGACGAGCCAAGATCGTGACTTGTCACAATGACGTTTACAACTTCACGAATAATGATGACAAGTAAGGAGCGACCTGCCACAAATACCGAACTCAAAGATGCGGCGCTCAAAGCGCGCACACATGGTTCCACTGATCTCCGTCCTACCCACCCGCCGGAAGCTCAAACATCGGGGCCCGCCGGCTAACCGTGCCCGACGAGAGCGACCGCGCTCAGTCGTCCGTCCGCGGGTCTTCGAGCTCTGCTTGCTCGGCGGCGTCCCCGAATTTCTCGACGATCTCGTACTCGTCGCCTTCCGCGACGACAACCTCGCAGCTCGGATCGAAGTGGTCAGGAAAGAGAACGAACCTGACCGGCTCCGAGCGCACCCGCTCGTACTCCTCGAAGGCGATCATGATCCGATTCGTGCATTCCTCGGCGGAGCATTCGCAGACGATCTGGAACGCATCCGACTGGCCCAGGACCGCGACGGCGCGCTGCTCGAGCCGTTCATTCAACTCCCGAAACCACGCCTCGTTCTGGCCCTTCCGTGCCGCCCTTGTCATCCGCCCCATCCTACCTCGCCGCGTTTCGAGGGTGCTCGCCCTGGGCAAAGTCGAACATGGGGCGAATCACGTTGGCTCTCGACGGCTGTCCCGTGATCACGGAACACGACGCCACCGCCGTGGCATTGCTGCTTGCGGCCTGCGGCTCCACGGCAAGCCTGACGCTCGCAACAAAGCTCAGGAGCGAAGTCGTCCTCCGGGAGGCCGATCGGCGAGGGCTGGAGCTCTCGCGGGAGGAGCGGGCAGCCTTGCGCGAAGCGCTCGCCCTGCTCGAAGAGCAACGGCTGCCGGTTCGGCTGCTCACCCTGCAGCAAGCGCTTCCCGCGCGCAGCCAGACCGCCGATCCATCCTGATCGGCGGCTCCTTCCCTCGCTGCGGGTGATCGATTTCTTCCCGAGCGAGCCGACTACGGTCGAGTCCCGAATGCTGCGACTCTGTCCCAGGCTCGCCAGACGATCTTTCGATCACGCCGTCAAGGTCTGTGGCTACGTCCGGGCGCGGATGTGCGAGAGCCTTGCGGCGAGCCCGTCCCGGGACGCCGATCGCGCGTTCCTCGCAGGACTGCTCTCCGTGGTCGATGCACTCACCGACCGGACGCTCGTCGAGGCGATCGACCATCTTCCGATCGACGACGAGCTCAAGGGCGCGATCGTCATGCGGGACGGCCCGCTCAGCGATCTGATGGCCGTGTGGGCGCCGACGAACAGGGCGACTTCGCCACGGCCGCCGCCTCTTCGCTCGACGCACGAGCGACCACGCATGCCTACGTGGACGCGATCGACTCGGAAACGCGGACAACCGGGATGGCGCCGCGGCCTGACGGCTGCCGGGGGTTAGCCTCGGCTGATGCTCGAGCTCGACACGCCTCACGGACGGGCCCGAGCCAGCCTGCTGCCGGTGGACTCGCCGGTCGCCGCTCTGATCCTCGGTCATGGAGCCGGCGGCGGAATCGAGGCGCCCGATCTGCTCGGAGCGGCCGAGGCCGCACGGTCGGCGGGCCTCAGCGTCGCGCTCGTCGAGCAGCCCTATCGGGTGGCGGGACGACGGAGTCCCGCGCCGGCGACGCAGCTCGACGCGGCCTGGACGTCGGTCGTACACAGCCTGCGCGAGCGCTCCTTCGGGGGCCTTCCGATCCTGACCGGCGGCCGGTCCTCGGGTGCCCGCGTCGCATGCCGCACCGCCGCCAAGACGGACTCCGTCGCGGTCATCTGCCTCGCCTTCCCGCTCCATCCACCGGGTCGGCCCGAGAAGAGCCGGCTCGCCGAGCTCGACGCCGTCTCGGTTCCGACGCTCGTCGTCCAGGGCGAGAACGACCCGTTCGGGATGCCGCCGGCGAGCCCGAACCGAACGGTCGTCCGGATCCCCGGTTCCCACTCGCTGAGGAGCACCGCCTCGGTTGGCGCCGTCGTCTCGGAGTGGCTCGCGACAACCCGGTCGGCAGCGGACTGAGGCTTGCGCCGGCGCCTGCCGTGCTCATCACCTCGCGGTCATCAACCCATGCTGCATCGCGAACAGGCTCGCCCGGGCGCGGTTCGAGACTCCGAGCTTCGCGTAGATGTGCTCGACGTGGCTCCCGGCGGTCTTCGGGGAGATGGTCAGCTCCCGGCCAATCTCCTTGTTCGAGAGGCCGCGCACCAGGAGCTTCAGCACCTCGAGCTCCCGGGCCGTCAGGCCTGCGGGGAGGGCGCGGCGGCGCTTGACCGAGTGACCGGCGGCCTGGAGCACGGCATCCACGGCGGCCCCGTCGAACAGCCCGCGCCTCACCGCGTCGCGTAGCTCCCGCGCAGCCTCGTCCGGAGCGCGAGCCGGACGATGAGGCCTGGGCTCGGTCATCGCGTGGTAGGCATCGGCGGCCCCGAGGAGCTTGCCGCCGGGCGTGAGCGCACCGCCGCCGATCCCGCGGGGATAGCCCGACCCGTCGAGCCGCTCGTGATGCTGAACGGCAATCTCCCCCAGCGGAGCGAGAGCCGGCGAGGAGGCGAGCATGCGTCCGGTGAGGTAGGGATGCAGGCGAACGCGCTCGAGCTCGGATGCGGTGAGCGCTCCCCGCTTGTCCCAGATCGTGTTCGGAACACCCAGCCGGCCCAGGTCGTGAACGAGTCCCGCCCTGCGGACGAGGACGACGTCGTCCTCGGGCAGTCCGAAGCCCTCCGCCGCGCGCCCTGCCAGGTCGGCGACGCCGCGCGAGTGACCGATCGTCCAGGGTGATTTCAGGTCGACGAAGTCGGCGATCGCCTCGAGCGCGCGCTCGAACTCGGCGTCCGAGAGCACGACCGAGAGAGCCGGCTCCGCAGCAATCACCGCGTCCCAGCTCGCCGCTGCATCGAGCTCCGCGAAGACGGCCTCGGCCTCGGCGCAGAAGAGCTCGACGAGCTCCGGGTCGAACTGCGTCCCGCTTCGCTGCCGCGCGACCGCGACCGCCGCCGGCACGCCACCGGCGCGATGGAAGACCTCCACCACATCGGCGAGATTGACGAGGCGCGCCGCGACCCCGATCTCGGCGCCCTTCGCCCCGGCCGGGACGCCCTTGCCGTCCCAGCGCTCGAACGTCTGGTACAGGCCCTCCCGCACCTGCTCGCCGAGGGCCAGCTGGGCGGCGAACTCGTTCGTCGCCACCCAGTGATTCTCGAGCAGGTCGTCGACAGCGCGGCGCCCGTCGCCGAGAAATCCGATCCCGACCCGCGCCCGCTCGAGCAGCGCCCGATCGGACCCGAGGTGCTTCAGGACGAACATCCCCGCGGGAACGAAGCGCCCCATGTCGACAGCCCGCGAGTCGCCCTTGAAGGCCGTGTCGTCGCCGAACCACTTCGCCTGCTCGTAGGCGTCCACGTGGCAGCCCACCCACGCCAGCAGGCCGACGTAGTAGACGACCTCGCGCTCGGACTCGTCCAGCCCGAGCCGCTCGGCGAGCCGAAGCGCGATCAGCGACTGCCGGAGCACGTGCTCCATCGGCTGCGCCATCCCGAGATCCGTCCCGAGCGACAGCGTTGCCACGAGCTCCGAAAGCCGCACGCCTCTCCCCACCGCTCGCACTCTAATTCGCCGCGAACGCCTCCTGTTCCCGGGTCGCGAGGGCAGCCGCCTTCTGGTTGGCGCGCGAGCAGAGTGTGTGGTTCTCCCCACTACCGCCGGAGGAGCACCGGTCCTCGTGTTGGGACGGTGAAGCTCGAGACCTTCGAGCCCGGATCGGCACGGCCGGTGCGAACGCATGCTCGCCGCCGCAGTGGGCTGCGCCGGCTCGCGATCGCGCTCGTGCTGGCAGCGGGGGCGATCGGCTTCGCGAACGTCCACACGGCGGCAGCCGACACCTTCAGGGTGTGGGACGCAGCGGGGTCGCAAACGGCGCCGGGGTGAGCTGATTCTAAGCGGCCCGCGGCCCGATCGCTACCCCCGTTCGGACAGACCCGGGAGGCTCGAGCTCGAGGAGGGAGACCCCCAGGTCGACGCCGCCCAGGACATCCCGGAACCCGGCAGGCTCGACGAAGGCCGCGTCGGGTCGAACCGCGACGGCCACGATCACCTCTTGGTTGCGACTGAACGCGCAGATCCCCTCGCCGTAGTCGAGCGGCTCGTAGGTTCCGGCGAACGCCTCCGGGCGGCGGGCGCGAAGCTCGAGGGCTTTCCAGACGAGGTAGAGCTTCATGTTCTCCTCGCGCACCGGTGCTCCGGCTTTGAGCTCGGCCAGGAGTCGGCGACGGTAGTCCCAGTCGACCGGGCGGCGGTTGTCCGGATCGACGAGCGAGAACGACCACACCTCGTCGCCCTGGTAGATGTCCGGGACTCCGGGGCACGTCAACTTCAGGAGCGTGTGGCCAAGCGCGATCCGCCGGCCGTCGGCGGCGATCAGCTCGACGAACGCCTCGAGCTCCGAGCGGAAGGCGGCGCTCTCGAGCAGCCGATGCACGAACCGTCCGGTGGCGGCTTCCCAGGAGGCGTCCGGAGAGCTCCAGCTGGAGTTGACCTTGGCCTCGCGAAGGGCTTTCTCGAGATAGCCGTCGAGCCGATCCTGCTCGACCGGCCAAATCGCGACGACCGTCTGGTAGATGAAGTACTCCTCGTTGCGGTCGGGTGCGTCCCCGTCGCGGAGGCCCTGGTTGAGCTCACGCCAGCCGGCGACCAGCCGCTCCCATTCGGCGGCGTGCCAGGACAGGGCACAGAGCCTTGCCCGGACATCGCCACTGCGTTTCGTGTCGTGCGTCTGCGAGGCGAGGAGCTCGTTGGGGAATCGCCGTGCGCGCTCGAGATTTCGGCCGTGGAACTCGTCGATCGAGACCGAGAAGCGATCCGGGTCTCCCCCAACCTCGTTGAGGCAGAGGAGGCGGTTGTAGCGGTAGAACGCTGTGTCCTCGACGCCCTTGGCATTGATCGGCGGCGTCGTCTGCTGGAACCGCGTCACGAACGCGTCGTGCCCGCGCTCCTCGAGCAGGAGCAGATCGGCCAGCCGCGCCGGCAGCCGTGCGTCGGCGACCGCCTGCCGGTCGAGTCCGTCGACTGCGCCGAGGTCGGGGTCGATGTAGGTGCGATAGATGCCGAAGGAGGCGAGCGACCGGGCGAGATCGAGATCCTCGTCGATCCCGGCAAGGTTCTCGCCGAGCCAGGCGATCTCCGGCTCGAACGCGGTCACAGCCTGCTCGAACTTCGCCTCCCGGGCGACCTCGTCGAACGAGCGAGACTCGCCCGTGAACTTCGCGTAGAGACGCGTGAGCCGCTCCTCAACCGCAGGATCGACGAAGAGCCGCGTCACGTCGTTCGCGAACTGGTAGCCCGTCGTCCCTTCGACGGGCCAATCGCGAAGCTGCTCCTCGGGCTGGAGGATCTTCTCGACCCACACGTGCTCGATTCCCGCTTCGCGGAGGCGCTCGAGGTAGCGGGCCGGCCTCGCGAGGCCGTCGACATGGTCGATGCGCACGCCGTCGACCGATCCGTCACGCGCGAGCTCGATCACCTTCGCATGCGTCGCCTCGAACACCTCGGCATCCTCGACCCTCACCCCTGCGAGATCGCCGATGTCGAAGAAGCGGCGCGCGCCGCCGTTGCGCCAGTCGAGGTCGAAGAACTTGGCGCGGGTCAGCGGCTCTCGCCAGAAGGGGTTCTCGGAGCTCGAGGCCATGTGGTTCGGGACGACGTCGAGGATCACGCCGAGACCTGCAGCGCAGAGCTCGGCGAACCTCTCCTCGCCGCCGAGATCGTCCGAGACCCGCGTGGGATCGACGACGTCGTATCCATGCTCGGAGCCCGAGCGAGCCTGGAGCGACGGTGAGAGGTAGAGGTGGCTGACCCCGAGCTCGATGAGGTAGGGCACGAGCGCCCGCGCCCGCTCGAAGTCGAGGTGGGGAAGGAGCTGCAGCCTGTAGCTGCAGCGAAACGACGCTGAGGCGGCGCGCTCCACGCTCAGCGCTCTCGGAGCTCGGCTGTCCGCTGCTCGAAATCGGCAAAGAGCTCGACATCCCCGCGACGGACTCGGAGGGTGCGGCGCTGCTCGTCGGCCTCGGTCTCGACCGTCGCCGGCAGAGCCCTCCGGAGCGAGATCAGCCGTTGGTAGAAGGTGCGCAACTGCGTGTCTCCGCTCTCGGGATGCAGTTTTGAGTCCTCGAAGGTCTCGCGCGCCTGAGGATCGGGAAGCGATGCGCCGGCGAAGGCCTCGAACTCGGAGAACTCCTGGCGGCGCCCTTCGCGGGTGGCGCGGACGATCGCCGGGTCGTCGTGATCGGTGAAGTACAGGAACGGCGCCTGCTCGCCGTACTCCTCGCCCTGGAAGACGAGCGGGATGTGCGGCGCGAACAGCACGCAGGCCGCGGCAACCCGGGCCGCGGCCGGAGGAAGCCGATCCCCGAAGGGGCGGTTGCCGATCTGGTCGTGATTGGAGGCGCAGCTCACGAGCCGCCCCGCCGGTCGTTCCTCGAACGCGCGTGCGAGTGCCGACACCGACCCATACGTTGCGTAGTACCCATCCTGCTCCCCGGTCAACAGCACGTACAACGCGTGGTGGAACTCGTCGTCCCACTGCGCATCGTGGCCCCAGTCCTCGAGTGGGCGCCGGTCGCCGATCGCCGCCTCGGCGATGACCAGGGCATCCGGGCGCAGGGCGTGGACGCGTGCGGCGAGCTCACGCAGCACGTGCGGCTCCGAATCGTCGAAGATCGCGTGCGTGGCGTCGAGCCGCAGGCCGTCGATCCGGTAGTCGCGGATCCACTGCTCGGCGTTCTGGATCGCCCACTCGCGCGGGCCGGCGAGCGAGTAGTCGATCGCGTCCCCCCAGAACGTCTCGTGCGCCGGGGTGAAGTAGGGGCCAAATGTCGCGAGCAGCTCGCTGCCCGGGCCGACGTGGTTGTAGACGACGTCGAGGATCACGGCCAGCTCCGCGGCGTGTGCGGCCTCGACGAACCGGGCGAGTCCTTGTGGCCCTCCGTATACGCAGTGCGGGGCGAAGTTGAGCACCCCGTCGTACCCCCACCCGCGCTCTCCCGGGAACGTGGCCACCGGCATCAGCTCGACCGCGGTCACCCCGAGGGCGGCAAGCTCGGGCAGCCGCTGCGCCGCCGCCTCGAATGTCCCCTCGCTGGTGTAGGTGCCCACATGCAGCTCGTAGATGACGAGCTCGGAGGGCGGAACGCTGACCGGCGCCGAGGCGAGCTCGAGGGTGGACGGGTCGAGGACGCGCGACGGTCCGCGCAGGCCGAGCGGCTGCCAGCGGGAACAGGGATCGGCAAGTGGCGCGCCGTCGTCGAGGACGAACCAGTAGTCGTCGCCGTGGCTCGCCTCGATGACCGCCGCGAACACTCCCTCCGCCTCGCGCTCGAGCGGCTCCTCACCGACGTGTACATCCGTGGCGTACGGCGCCCAGACCCGGAACTCGACCGAACCATCGCCGCGGGGAACCGCGCCGAGCCTCGGCGTCATTCGAGCAGCTGGGCGATCCCCGCAACCGGGATCTCCACCCAGTCAGGCCGGTGCGCGAGCTCGTAGCGAAGCTCGTAGACGGCCTTCTCGAGCTCGAACACCCGCAGTAGCCGATCCGTGGCCTCGGCCTGCGGCAGGACGCCGCTCGGCCCGATCGTCGCGAGGTAGGCCTCCAGGAACTCCGCTCGGAGCAACTCCTCGGTCGGCGGGTTCACCCGGGCGGCGCGGGCCGCGTAGGCGAACGATCGCAGCATCCCGGCGACGTCGCGCAGCGGCGAGCTCTTCTGCCGGCGCTCGGGGAGCGATCGGGCCGGCTCGCCTTCGAAATCGACGATCATCCAGTCGCCGTCGGTCCAGAGCACCTGTGCGAGATGCAGATCGCCATGGTTTCGGATCCGCCGCCCGACCGCGCCGCTCGAGGAGAGCTCGCGGAGTAGCGCCCGGACGGCGTCTCCCCGGCCGGCGATCGGGGCAACCTCGTCCGTCTGCGGGAGCGCACTGAAGACCCCGTCGATCTCGTCGTCGACCGTCGCCATCAGCAGCGCGACGGATTCGGCGCTGATCTCCTCGGCCGCGAAGGCGCCGTCGGCCGAGTCGGAGGCGAGGACGCAGTGCAGCTCTCCGATCACGGTTCCGAGCCGGCGCGCACGCGGGAGAAAGTCCTCGGGTTGCCGCCGCAGCTCGTCGAGTGCGAGCGTCCAGCCGTCGACGGCTCCGTGCAGGTACTCCTGGACGATCCCGAGCGAGGTGCTCATGACCGGGCCCCGGTAGCTCCACCAGCCCTCGAGCCGCGGCACGTGCGCGAACTCGTGCGCGTCGAGGAACCGGAGCATCTCGAGCTCCGGGTTGGCGCCGGCTTCGAGGCGCCGGTAGGTCTTCACGATCAGCTCGTCGCCGGCGACGACCGACGAGTTCGACTGCTCGAGCCCGAGCGCACGGACATCGTCACGCGACACGGCGATCCGCGTGGTGTCGGGCCGCGAGAACTCGAACACGCCGTCGACGGCCTCGACGACGGTGCGGTCGTCGATCAGCTCGAGCAGCCGCGCCACGAACGCCGGATCCGAGACCGCGTCGTGCGAGGCGATCGAGCCTGAACCACGCAGCACGAGCTGGTAGATGTCGTGGTCACCCGCTGCGTAGCGCACCTCGACGAGCGCGTCGAGCGTTTCGGGCGACGATCCGAGCGAGACGCGATCGACGACGTTGACGCCGGTCGTCTCCCGTGACTTCGCGCCGAACCACCGCTGCTCGCCGATATGCCGGCAGAGCTCGCTCGTGTCGAGCTCGGTGAGAGCCCGATCGTTCACGGCGCCTCCCCGAGCAAGCGGAACCAGTAGAAGGAGCGGCCGGGCAGCGTCAGGAGATAGGGGTGCGAGCCGACCCGGGGAAACGCCGTGTTCCCGAGCATCTCCTCGGGCACCCGCCCCTCGTACGCCGAGAGGTCGAGCTCGACGGGCTGCGCCGAGCGTGCCAGGTTGTGGACACAGAGCACGACCTCGTTCTCGAGGCTTCGCACATGCGCGAGGATACGGTGGTTCGCCGACCTCAGAGCCTCGTAGCTTCCGAGCGCAAAGACCGCGTACTGCTTCCTGAGCGCGATGAACCGGTGCACCCAGCGCAGCAGCGAGGTCGAGGTCCTGAGCTGCGCCTCCACGTTGACCGCCTGGTACCCGAACACCGGATCCATCAACGGCGGTAGGTAGAGCTGCGCGAAGTCGGCGCGCGAGAAGCCGCCGTTGCGGTCGCTCGTCCACTGCATCGGCGTACGCACTCCGTCCCGGTCGCCGAGGAAGATGTTGTCGCCCATTCCGATCTCGTCGCCGTAGTAGAGAACCGGGCTGCCGGGCAGCGAGAACAGGACGGCGGTGAGCAGCTCGATCAGCGAGCGGTCGTTGTCGAGGAGGGGGGCGAGCCGCCGCCGGATCCCGAGATTGAGCTTCATCCGGGGATCCTTCGCATACTCCGACCACATGTAGTGCCGGTCCTCGTCGGTGACCATCTCGAGCGTGAGCTCGTCGTGGTTGCGGAGAAAGAGGCCCCACTGTGCGTTCCCCGGGATCGCCGGCGTCTGCTCGATGATGTCGGCGATCGGGGTTGCGTCCTCGCGGCGGATTGCCATGAAGAGCCGCGGCATCAGCGGAAACTGGAACGCCATGTGACACTCGTCCCCGTCCCCGAGGTAGGCGACGACGTCTGCGGGCCACTGGTTGGCCTCGGCGAGCAGCACGCGGTCAGGATAGTTCGTGTCGATCTCCGCCCGGATCCGGCGTAGGTAGGCGTGCGTCTCCGGCAGGTTCTCGCCGTTCGTTCCGTCGCGCTCGAACAGGTAGGGGACGGCGTCGAGACGGAATCCGTCGAGGCCGAGGTCGAGCCAGAACCGCAGCACCTCGAGCACGGCTTCCTGCACCTCGGCGTTGTCGAAGTTCAGGTCGGGCTGGTGCGAGAAGAACCGGTGCCAGTAGTACTGGCCGGCGACGGGATCCCACGTCCAGTTCGACGGCTCGGTGTCGACGAAGATGATCCGGGCGTCGGGGTAGCGGTCGGGCGTGTCCGACCACACGTACCAGTGGCGTTTCGGCGACTCGGAGGCCGAGCGCGCTTCCTGAAACCAGGGGTGGTCGCTCGAGGTGTGGTTGACCACGAGGTCGGCGATGACACGGATCCCGCGCTCGTGCGCCGCCGCCACGAACGTGCTGAAGTCGTCGAGCGTTCCGTAGTCGGGATGGATGCCGTAGTAGTCGGCGATGTCGTACCCGCCGTCGCGAAGCGGCGAGGGGTAGATCGGAAGCAGCCAGATGCAGTCGACGCCGAGCCACTGGAGGTAGTCGAGCCTCTCGGTCAGGCCGATGAAGTCGCCGCAGCCGTCGGCGTTCCCGTCGGCGAACCCGCGCAGGTGGATCTCGTAGAACGTGGCCCGCTGGAACCACAGGGGGTCCGGCTCGAGCCACCGCATCGACGCGCGGCTCTCGTCCTGCGCGGCCTCTTCCACTCTCTCCTGCGTGTCGGTCATCGACCTCCGACGGCGGGACCGTCAAGAGAATGCGGTCCGCGCGAGGGCTGAGGGCTCTGGACCATCACCCTCGAGTCATTCCCTCCGGTGGCGACTCAAAACCCTGCTGCGGCAGGCTCCGGCGCCTCGCCGGCCGCGCACTCGAGGAGCAGCGCGTGAACGAACGCCTGCGGGAGGTTTCCCCTGAGCTGGCGCTGGGCCACGTCGAACTCCTCCGAGAGCAGGCCCGGCGGCCCACAGGCGGCGCGATTGCGCTCGAACCAGCGAGCCGCGGCCACGGCATCGCCCTGCTGCGCAAATGTGAGTGCGAGCACGAACCCGCAGAGCAGAAAGGCGCCTTCGGCCTCACCGAGGGGACGCGCGTCGGGACGGTAGCGGTAGACGTAGCCGTCCTCCGTCAGGTCGTCGACGACCGCCTTCAGGGTGGCGAGCGTGCGCGGGTCCTCCGGTGGAATCGCGCCGCGGAGCGCCGGCAGGAGCAGCGCGGCGTCCGGCCGCTCGTCGCTGCTCGAGCGTTGCCAGCGTCCCGACGGGTGGAGGGCGCGAGCGGAAGTATCCGCGACGATGGCGTCTGCGAGAGCGAGCCAGCGCGCGGCGCGCTCGCCGCTCGCACCCCTTGCGCTGATCGAGCGGAGACCCGCGACGCAGATCAACCGGCTGTGCGTCCAGTCGTCCGGCTCGAGCTCCCAGATCCCGGCGTCCGGTTCGTGCCAGCGCGCCTCGATCGCGGCGGCGGCGAGCTCCGCCGCGCGCCACCCGTCGGCATCCAGGCGGTCGTTGCGCGAGGCGGCCGCGAAGAGGAGGAGCGACTCGCCGAAGATGTCGAGCTGAAGCTGCTCGTTGACCCAGTTGCCAACGATGTCGCTCCCGCCGGGATAGCCCGCGAGGTCGAGCCGCCGTTCGTCGGGAACGCGTCCACCGGTGGTCGTGTAGGCAGGCCGGAGCTCGGAGCCGTGCTCGAGCAGGCAGCTGCCGACGAAGCCGACAGCTGCGTCGAGCAGCGGATCTGCCCCCGCCTTCGCAGCCGCGACCCCGGCGAAGCACTGGTCGCGGATCCACACGTAGCGGTAGTCGTAGTTCCGCCCCTCGCGGGCGCGTTCCGGGAGCGACATCGTCGCCGCTGCGACCATGCCGCCACCGGCGCTCGTCAATCCGGTGAGGACTGCGTACGCGTGTTGCGCATCGCGAGGTGCGAGGGTCTGCCGGAACCCGGGAACGCGCTCGCGCCAGACCGCTTCGGTGCCGGACCAGGCTCGCTCGGGCTCGGGCGGTGCGACGTCATCCCCGGTCGAGAGCACCAGCACGAAATCGTGTGCCTCGCCCTCGTCGAGCTGCAGCTCGAGCTCGAGCGCCTTGCCGCCCGCCGTGTCGTCCACGGCGTTCGCCGCCTCGCCGCCGGCCCAGCAGAGGTGGAGCCCCGAGCCGGCCCCGTGCCAGGCACCGGCGTCGTCGCGCGAAACCCTCCGCAGCGGGTCGTCGCCGAACGCGGGACGAACGTCGAGCTCCACCTTCACGTTCGCCCTGCCCTTGACGGCGATGACGCGCCGCAGGATCACCGCCCGCGCGGGCGTCGCGGGCAGAGCGAGCGCGTTCCGGCATTCGATGATGGCGTGCTCGACGGTCACCCACCGGCTCCGCCAGATGAGGCTGCCCTCCTCGTAGTACCCGCCCCAGACGAAGCGGTCGGTCGGCCGGGCCGAATAGAAGCCTCCGCCGCCGATCAACGACGAGAAGACGCCGTCGCTGTCCCAGCGGGGAAAGCACATCCAGGCGAACTCGCCCCGCGGCCCGACGAGGATCCCGCGCTCGCCGTCGGCGAGCAGGGCGTATTCCCGAAGGATCTCGGGCCACGGAGACGACGGCTCGCGGACGGCGATCACGGGTTCTGCCAAGGTGCTCCTTCGGTCACGGGGCCCGTACCCACGGGTTACCCACGACGGATCGCGGCGAACCGCTCGACCGAACCGTGACTAGGCTCAGGGCATGGACGCCAAGGAGGAGCTTGGACGCGGCGGGCGGCTTCGCGGCGGCGCGGCGGGGGAGCTAGTCGTCGCGGCCTATGCCGCCGAGAGTGCGCACGGCCCACGGCTTGCGCGCGGGCTGTCGCTGGCGGACCTCGCCCACGCGGTCGCGCTCGTCGAGGGCGGCGACCTCGCCGGTGACGAGGGCCGGCCGCTCCTGCGTGGGCTGCTCGAGCTGCACGCGATTCCCGGCGAGGAGTTTCCCTGGGACCCGTCGCTCGGCGATGCGTTCAACGCGCGCGAGGCCGAGCTCGAACGCCGCGTGGGACGCTCGGCTGCGGGCTGGCTGAGCGCGGGCCGGCCCCGGCGCGAGGCCTTCCGAGTCGGGCTGCGGTTGACCGCGCGCGCGGGCGTCCGCGAGCTTCACGACGCGCTTGCCGACCAGGCTGCGGCGCTCGCCGCACACGCCCGCGAGACCAAGACGGCGCTCGCGACCGACTACACCTACCTCCAGCCCGCGCAACCAACGACCGTCGGCCACCTGCTGCTCGCCTACGCGTTTCCCGCTCTCCGCGACGCACACCGCGCGCGCCGCTCGCACGCCGAGCTCGGCGCCAGCGTCGCCGGGGCCGGGGGGAGCGCCGGGTCGCGCTGGGCGCTCGACCGCGGCCGGCTCGCCCAGCTGCTCGGCTGCGAGACCCTCGTCGAGCATGCGAAGGACGCGGCCTGGCAGGCGGACGTCTACCTTGACCTGCTCGCGACGCTCGCGATCGCCGCCACGCACCAGACGCAGCTCGGCCAGGACTTCGAGATCTACGCGAGCCAGGAGTTCGGCCTGATCGAGCTCGCCGACGCGCATAGCCGTGCCAGCGCCCTGATGCCACAGAAGAAGAACCCGTATGCGCTGGCCGCGATCCGCACGCAGGCGGCGCAGGCGGCCGGCGACCTCGCCGCGGCGCTCACGGCGCTGCACACGGGCTCGGCGCGGACCGACCACTTCCACCTGCTGAACGGCACCGTGCCACGCGCCCTCGACGAGGCGGTCGCGATCGCACGTCTGACCGCGTCGGTGCTCGAGGGGATCGAGCTCCGGCCGGAGCGCTTCGAGGAGATCGCCCGGCAGAGCTTCGTCACCGCGGCCGATGTCGCAGATGTCCTCGCACTCTCGGGGGAGCTCGACTACCGAAGCGCCCACAAGGTCGTGGGCCGCGCGGTGCGCGACCTCGTCGATGCCGGGGACCCGCCGGAGCACCTGAGCCCCGAACGGCTCTCCGCCGCGGCCGAGGCCGCCATCGGCCGGCCGGTCGAGATCGATGCCGCAACGCTCCGCGACGCGCTCGACCCCGCTGCCTGCGCGGCTTCCCGCCTGCAGACCGGCTCATCGTCTGAGGCCGCGATGGACGCGATGCTCGCAGATCTCGAGGCGATGCTCGTTGCAGAGACCGCCTGGAGCCACGCGGCGCACGAGCACGAGGCGAGTGCGGAGGCCGCCCTGCTCGAGCGCGCGCGGGAGCTCGCCGGGGCGGGCTGACGTACCATCCCTCCGTGGCCGCGACGTTCGCTCGCCTCTGTCTCACGGTCTCGATGCTCGTGCTCGTGGCCGTCGCTCCCGCCGCCAACGCGTCGACGGGGACGAGCTGCGCCGGGGTCAGCTACACGGTCCCGCACACGAACGACGAAGGGCACGCGGCGCTCAACAACCTGCGGGCCGTCAAGGTCTCGTGTGCGACCGCCCGCGCGGTCGCAAAGCTGTTCCTGGTCGGACGGAAGGCGCCCAAAGGCTGGCACGCCGCGCACCGGACGGTCGTCGTCCGCACGAATGGCCGCGCCGACACGGTTAGCGAGGAGATCCTGACGGACGGCAGCGCCCGGGTGACCGGGGACATCGCGAACTAGGCGACCTCGAGCTACCAGGTCAAAGCGGACGCGGCCATTGCCGCCGGGCCGCGACGACGTTCGTCTCGGCGGCAAGCAGGAAGATCGTTGCGAACAGGTAGATCCACGAGAGCAGCCCGATTACGAGCGCGAAGGTGCCGTAGGCGTTCGAGGCACTCCTGACGACGTGGTTCACGTAGTAGGAGCCGCCGAGCTGGAGCGCTTCGTACCCGAGCGCGGCGACGACCGCGCCGCGGACGAAGCACCGCCAGGCCATCGCGCCGGGAGTGAGCAGGCGGAAGGCGAGCCAGAAGAGGAGGTAGTTGGCCGCGAGCGAGATGCACGCCGCCCCGATCCGGGCGACCGCGCCGAGACCCCCGCCGGCTGCGCTTGCTCCCGAAAGCCCGGTCGTGAGCAGCAGACTCCCTCCGAGCAGGGCGAGCAGGCCGAGCGCCCGTCCCCTGGACGCGGCGAAGCCGAGCTCACGGTCGCGCGGTATGTCCCAGATCGTGCTCATCGCATGCTCGGAGGCGAGGAGCGACGCCGATCCCGGTCCAGAGCGCACCGACGATTCCGATCGCGAGCGCCAGCGGATTCCCGGTCAGCGCATGCTGCTGGATCTCGGTCCCGATCACCGGCAGCTGCTCGAGCGCCGATCCGACGATCCGATGCTGGAGGCTCCGGTCGCCGTCAAGCGCGTAGCCGAGCACGGTGACCAGCACGAGCAGGAGCGGGAACAGCGAGAAGAAGCCGTAGTAGGCGATCGTCGCCGCCAGATACCCGCCCTGGTCGTCCGAGTACTTCCGCCGCACGGCCAACGGGAAGCCGAGGACGGCATGACGCTGCTGCGCCCCGTCGAACCGCTCCTTCACCTGCTTGATTCCCATGCCAAGGGAGTACTCGGAAGGCTCCGAGCTCAAACCCGTTTCGAACCGGTGCCGACAGGGGTACGAGCCCGAGGCATGAACGTGGCTTGCCTCGCGGCGGTGGCCGTGCTTCCCGGGTTTCTGGCGCTTCCCCGGGCTCGCGCGGAGAAGAGCGCCGTATCCACCGCCGCGCGGCGGCCACCGAACGCCGAGGAGGACTCATGCCGCCACGCGGAGTGAAGAAAGGAACGAAGCGAGCCCGTCAGTACGAGCACATCAAGGAGAGCGAGCTCGACCAGGGTCGTTCGGAGGAGCGCGCCGAGGAGATCGCGGCCCGAACCGTGAACAAGGCGAAGGCGCGCAACGGAGAAACCGCGGCCCGGTGACGGCGCGAGGTCAGCTGCGGCGGCGAACGCCATGGCGCGGCCGCAGCTGACTCTCACCCGTCGACAACCAGCCCGGAGACCGGCCCAAGGAGGCGGCCGGTGCGTTTCGAGACGTGCGGGAGACAGACGAGCCGATGGGTCAGCGGGAGACCCTCATTTCGGCGTTTGAGCTGCTCGCAGCTGATCGGCTTCCAGATCGTCTCGATCAGCTCGAGCGGATCGCCGCCGAGCCGATCGGGTGGAAGCTCGAGGTGCTCCGACCAGAGGCGAATGCGGGTGCTGCGCGCAAGAGCCGGGTCGTGGGCGACGAGGTTCATCTCCGTGTCGTTGAAGAGCGAATGCTCGTTCAGGTTCGCGGAGCCGATCGTCAGCCATTCGTCGTCGACGATCCCGACCTTGGCGTGGACGTAGATCGGGTCGGTCCGGTCCCCCGACCGGGCATACAGCGCGGAGGCGAAGATCCGCCCCCGTTCCGCGTCGGCCTCGAGCAGCTCGCCGAGCACCCCGCGGGTGTCGTCGGCGCCGCTGTTCGGCTTCGAGGGAAGGAGGAGCACGATCCGAAAGTCCTCCGAGGGCGGATGCTCGATCTTGTCGGCGAGAATGGCCGCGATCTCGGGAGACCAGAGGAACTGGTTCTCGAGGTAGATCAGCGACTTCGCGCTCTTGAACGCTCGTGCGTACGACTCGAGAATGCTGAAGTCGCCCTTCGGGAGCGCCTTGTAGATCTTCTCGGGCACGGTTCGCACGACCTGGAGCTCCACGCCGCCTGCCGGCACGGCCGGCTTCGGAGAGTCGAGCGTCTCGGAGGTGACTTCGTGCCAGCGGAGGTTGAAATGGGTCGCGACGTCGGTGACCGCCGGCCCCTCGATTCGGGCCGCGACATCGTGCCAACCGACTGCGGCGCGCGCGCGATGCGCCGAGGTGTCGAAGCGGTCGCCGGTCTCCGAGGTCAGGTCGATGCCGCCCACGAACGCGACCCGGTCGTCGATCACGATCGTCTTCTCGTGGTGACAGTGCATCGGGCGCTCGTGCGCATCGAGCGCGAACTGCACCTTGGAGCGATCCGTCATCCGGTCTCGCATCTGCGCAACGTCCTTCCGCGAAGGCCGGAAGAGGGGGAGCGGCGCGCCGGCCCACCCGAGCACCCGGACGTCGACCCGCTCGGCCAGCTCCGCGAGCAGATCGCGGAGGATGACGTGCGCGCCGTCGCGGACGAGTGCGAACGACGGCGTGAAGTACCAGCCGGTGAGATGGATGTGGGATTCGGCCTTAAGGAGCTCCTCGGCGATCGCCGGAAGGACCTCCGCACCGTCGATCAACACCTCGACCGAGTTGCCCGAACGAGGAGGCGGCGCCGCCTCGGCCCAACCGCCCGCCGGCGGGTCGAGCGCGCGGTCCCAGCCGATCCGATGCAGCCGGCGCCGGTGGTGGGCCACGATCTGACGGCTGATCCTGGTTCCAAGCCACTGCTCGGCCGGAACCGAGAGGGCGCGGACCGGGCCCGGGTGATCCTGAAGATGTGCGATCGGATTGCGCATTCCGGATGAGGGCTAACGCCGCGGTACGCCGGCGGCCGGGGTGCGGTGGCTCGCATCTGCCTCGCGGGCAGGGGCGGGCGCGCCGGGATCTTCGCTCGCATCTGAGCCGGGCGCGGCAACGGTCTCGGCGACCTCGGCCGTAACCCCGAAGCGAAGGAAGCGGCCGCCGAATGCGATCGCGCAGAGCGCGAACCAGGCCCAGCCCAGGGCGAGTCCCCCGATCACGTCGCTGAGCCAGTGGAGATCGAGCAGGACCCGGCTCGCGGCCACTGCCACCGCGATCCCGACCGCGGCGCCGGCCAGCAGGGCGCGCGCGGCGCGTGGCCTGCGCCTGCCGAGGAGCAGCGCGGCGGCGGCCCAGAAGGCGGCGGCAGTCGTCGTGTGGCCGCTCGGGAACGACGGCCCGAGGGTCGCGGCAGCCGGGTTGAACGCGGGGCGCGTCCGATCGACGAGGTTCTTGATCACGGTGGCGATCAGCTCTTCCCCGGCGACGACGGCCACGACGAACGGGATGAGCCACCGGTTCGGGAGACGCACCAGCTCGACGACGACGAGCACGACGCAGAGACCGATCACGACGTAGATCGCCCCGAGCTGGGTGACGTCTGTCAGGGCATGCGTCGAGAACGGCGAGGCATTGCGCTCCCCCCACTTGGCGACGGCATTGTCGAGCGAGGCCAGGGTCGAGTTCGTGCGGACGAGGTAGGCGAGGAGTCCGAGGACGACGCCGCCACCCACGACGAAGAGGGCGGCAAGCGTCAGACCGAGGCCTGTCTCGGACTCCGGATCGAGTCGCCGCAGAAGCGCCGGATGAAGCCCCGGATGGCGGCGGGCGGCAGCGCCGACCGCTTCGGCGGTCGCAATGACCGGCTTCGCAGGTGCCGAGCGTCTCGCCGGGTACCACCACGCGACGAGGCCCGCAGCGGTTCCGGCGGTTAGGGCGACGAGGATGAGAGCAAGGATCGGCATCTGGCTTCGGGCGGAATCTCCGCCCGAAGTGTTTGCCCCTGATGTCTGGTGGGCAAACGTGGGTCGATGAGTTCCGCAGCAGCCGCTCCCAGATCGGGTCAGAACGCGCCGCAGCCGCGGTCGCTCGAGCATCCGCCGCCGTCGGCGGGGGTGCCTGTGCTCGAGCCCGCACGCGCCGGAATCGCGCCGCGGTACGCCCACCTTCTCGGCCGGCGGCGCCATCCGGCGCTCGTCTTCTTCGTGACGCCGTCCTGGGTGTCCTCCTGCTCGCCGCCTGTCGGTCGCGGCCGGCTACGTGCTCGTCGACGTCGTCGGGCACCTACCCGGAGTCGCCGGCGCGAACGACGGATTTGACAGGATGCTCGCCAGCGCACCGGACCTCGTCGCTCACCGAAGCCTCGCTGATCGGCTCGATCGCGGCCGGCGGCGTCGTCCTTCCGATCATCGCCGCCGTCACCGGCGCGCTCGCGGCTCTGTTCAGGAAGTGGCGCATCGCGGCCTTCGCTGTCTTTGCCCTCGTCGTCAGAGTCCTCGGCCTATCGCGCCACGACGCTCGTCTTCCACGAGCATCGCCCGCGCGTCCACCGGCTCGAGCAGCTACCGGTTAAGGCCAGCTATCCGTCCGGCCACACTGCGGCGTCGATCGCGGTCTACGGCGGGCTCGTCCTGCTGCTCACCTCCAGGTTCGAGAACACGTTCGTCCGAGCGGCCCTTTGGACGCTCGCGGTCGCGATTCCGTGTTACGTGGGCCTGTCGCGGATGTACCGCGGGATGCACCACCCGCTCGACGTCCTCGGTGGAGCGCTGCTCGGGGTCGGCGCCCTCTGCCTCATCGTCTTTGCCTGCCGCGCCGCCGGCGCGGCAGTCGCTGCCCGGGAGCGAGACCCGCTGATGAAAGTCGCCGTCGATCGCACATGCAGGCAAGACGCTCGGCGGCGGGCTGCTCGAGCTGCGCCGCACGCTCGAGGCGGAGGGCGTCTCTGATCCGTTCTGGGCCGAGGTGCCGAAGAGCCGCAAGGCACCGGCCCAGGTTCGGCGGGCGCTCAAGCAGGGCGCCGAGCTGGTCTTCGTCTGGGGCGGCGACGGGATGGTGCAGCGCTGCGTCGACGTGCTCGGCGGCACCCAGGCGAGCTCGCGATCATCCCGGCCGGTACGGCGAACCTCTTCGCGACAACCTCGGCATCCCGAAGGACATCCCGAAGGCCGTCGCGCTGGGGCTTCACGGCGAACGGGCCGCCTCGATCGGCCGGTTCAACGGCGAGAGATTCGCTGTGATGGCGGGAGTCGGCTTCGACGCCGCGATGATCAGGGACGCGGGCAGCCTCAAGGAGCGGGTCGGGCGTCTCGCCTACGTCCTGAGCGGCTCGCAGAACCTGCGCCTCGAGCCGTTCGACGCCCGGATCAAGATCGACGGCGTGAACTGGTACGCGGGCAACGCGACCTGCATCCTCGCTCGGAAATGTCGGCGAGCTGTTCGGCGGCGTCGAGGTCTTCGAGGGCGCGCGCCCGGACGACGGCTTGCTCGAGTTCGGGGTCGTGACCGCAGAGGGAGCGTTGCAATGGTCGCGGACGATCGCCCGCACCGTCGCCGGCACGGCGGCGAAGTCGCCGTTCGTCAGGCGCACGAAGGGCGAAGTCGATCGAGGTCAAGCTGACCGCAAGGTCGCCTACGAGCTCGACGGGGGCGACCGCGAGAAGGTCAAGAAGTTCTCGGTGGAGGTCGAGCCGGGCGCCGTCAACGTATGCGTGCCCGAGACATTCGGTTTGGAGTTTGCGACACGGGAGAGGCTGGCAGGGCGAGCGAGAAGACCGCCGACGTCTTGCAGCCGGCCCACGCCAAGGCCTCGGCGAGGGCGGCGCGTGAAGGCTTCGTCGACTCGACCGCTTTCGAAACGCTGTCGCGCGCAGGGTTCGTCGCCCGGAGCGCTCGTGTACGCAATCATCGGCATCCTCGCTTTCAGGCTTGCGCTCGGCGACGGCGGGAAGCTCACGAACCAGCAGGGAGCGTTCCACACCGTCGCCCACCAGCGGTTCGGCGGATCGCTGCTACTCCTCGTCGCGATCGGCCTCGGCGGTTACGCGCTCTGGCGGCTCGTCAGGGCTGCGCTCGGCCACGGCCCCGAAGGCTCGGACACCGGCTTCGAGCGGGTGGCCGCGGCCGCGAGCGGGATCGCCTACGCGCTCCTCTGCTACCTCGCGGTGAGGTGCTCATCGGGTCGTCGAGCTGCGAGCTCGGCGAAGCCGACGAAGGACGACGGCGGGCGTCCTCGGCTGGCCCGCCGGCGTCTGGATCGTCGGGATCGCGGGGGCGGTCGATGATCGGAGTCGCTCTCTATCAGGGTTATCGCGGCGTCACGCAGCTCCTTCCTCGACGACTCGAAGACAGGCGAGATGAGCCCGGCCGTTCGTCGCTCGGTCGAGGTGGCCGGCACGGTGGGCTACCTCGCGCGGATGGTCGTCTTCGGCCTCGTCGGCATCTTCCTGATCAAGGCGGCGATCGACTTTCGTCCGAGCGCGGCCGTCGGTCTCGACGGGGCCCTCGCAAAGGTCCTTCACCGCGGCTACGGGCGCTACCTGCTCGGAATCGTCTCGGCCGGACTGATCGCGTTCGCGTTGTATTCGCTGAGCGACGCGCGCTACCGCAAGATCTGAGCAAACACGCGTCAGGCGACGCGTTCGGCCCGCTCGAAGCGCTGCCGGAGCTGCTTGATCGAGGGCATCAACACGAGCGCCGGGATGATCGGCAGCCAGAAGTTGAACAGCCGATAGATCACGACCGCGATCAGCGTTCGTGCGAACGGCGCGCCCATCCAGAAGATCGCAAACGTCAGGGCGACCTCCACGACTCCGGCACCCCCGGCGGGCAGCGCGCGGCGGGTGAGGACGTACCCGCCGGAGTACGCGAGCACGAGCGCGGCGGCCGTGAGGTGGACGTGGACGACCTGCAGTGCCGCCCAGAGACAGATGATGTCGCCGGTCCAGTAGATCGCATTGCCGGCCACGCCCATGCCATGCTCCCGTGGGCTCAGCAGCAGACGCCGAACCGTCACGGCACCGGCGACGAGAGCCGCGAGGTAGCGCCGGAGAAAGCCGCCCCGGGGCCGGCTCAGCCGCCGCGCCCGTTTGGGTGAGGTCAGGTAGAGGCCGAGCGCGAGAAAGGGCAGGACGAGGAGCGAGGGCAGAGTCGTCGACTTGCTCGCATGTCCGTCGAGACGGAAGAACAGCGCGAAGGAGGCGAGCAGCGCACCGATCGACAGCACGACGTACTCGAGGAGCCCGAGTCCGACGGCCCGCGCTGCTGCCTCGGATTTCGTCGCACCCGCCTTTCGGAAGGCCCAGTTGTCGACAGCGAATCCTCCCGAGGATCGCGTGGCGGCGAAGACGCCGAAGCCGGCGACGACGGTCTTGGCCGAGACGGCGAGGCTCATCTCTGAGGCGTCGTCGACCCGTGCCATGTCGCGAATGGTCAGCATGTAGCCGGCATAGGCGACGAGCTCCCCGGCAAGGCAGACGAGGAGCCATGACCACGGATGGTTTGCCTCGGTGAGTCGCACCACCCGGGTCCAGCCAGCGGTCGAGGCGAGAACGAACGTGACGCCGACGGTGGTCCCGGCCGCGGCAATGACGATCACGGTCGGCTTCTCCTCGAGCCAGAGGTAACCGCTGCGAACCCTCGCGCCGAGGCGCGAGAGCGCGGCTCTCACGGCCGCCCTTGCGCCACGGTCCACAAATCGTGAACCGAGGTGGAGAGCTCGGGCGTCGTCACCACTCCGTTGTTACCGCCCGACGCCGTTCCCAATCCACCCGAGCCGACAGCTGCCGGCGGCAGAGCCGCCCCGGGGCGCCGCCGAATGGTTTTCCGGGCTCGCCTCCGGGTACGAAGAAGCATCGTCACGGACGTCGACCAAGATCAGTCGGATCGGATCTGCATCCTCCTCGAGGAGCTGACCGCCGCGGTCCAGGGCACGGCGCAAGAGACGGAGAAGCAGCAGACGGACAGGCAGCTGACGGAGCTTCTCTCCGAGCTCAGGGTCGCGCTGCCCGGAGCGCAGGTTCTCCTTGCCTTCCTTCTGGCCGTCCCGTTTGCGACCCGCTTCGGCCGGACGACTCAGCTCGAGCGGCTCGCGCTGTTCACGTGCCTGCTGCTCACTGTGGCCGGAACGATCCTGCTGATGGCTCCGTCGGTCTACCATCGCCTGCGCTGGGGCCAGGGCGGAAAGTCGGACGTGATCCGGGTCGCCCACCGGATGTTCCTCGCCGGCACGAGCTTCCTTGGCGCGGCCATCGTCGCCTCGGTGTTCCTCGTCGCCGATGTGCTGTTCGGGACGACGGTGGCCGCGATCTCGTCCGCCGGCGCCGGCGTGGCGATCGTGTGCACCTGGTATGTGCTGCCGCAGAGCCGCTCGCAGACCGAGTCCATTCGCGCGCTCGAGTGATCGCAGCCTGGGCCTCGGCCGCGGCTTGCCGGCTCAGACTCGAGCTTCGACCGGAAGCCGAACCGTTACCGTCGTCCCGAACGGACCGGTGTCGATCGACCAGGCCTCCGCAAGCGCATCGATGATCTCGAGCCCGCGACCCCCCTCACGCCGTCGGGTGCGGAGGCTCTTCATCGAGAGGCGGGGCCCCCCGTTCCGGACGCACAGATCGACCCAGTCCTCGAAGAGCTTCAGCTCGATCCTGATCGGCTCGCGCTCCGCGCCGTAGAGGACGGCGTTCTTGACGAGTTCGTTGACGACGAGGCGGAGATAGAACGAGAATCTCGCATCGCCGCGGTCTTCGAGGAGCGTGTCGACGGCCTCACGCGCTTCCATCGGCGCTTCGGGGGACACCTTCGGCTGAATCCGCAGGATGCGGAGCGGCCGCGGAGCGAGGGCGTTCTCATGCGCGGCCCCCGCGCGGGACCCACGACGGACCTGCGCGAGTACCCGGCGGAGCATCACGACCTGCTCGGAGTCGTAGAGGCGCTGCCCGTGCTCACCGCGCTGCGGGACCACCGACCGGTAACGGCGCTCCCAGGTGCGCAACGTACTGGGACTGACTCCCAACTCTCTGGCCACCGCCCCGATTTCGAGGAGACCGGTGCTCGTCATCCGAGGTCAGCTTTCCGCTTCACCCAGCGAGTTTTTACCATCGCGGGGATTCTCAATCTCCGCGACGGCCCCGGCTTCGCCGAACTTCTCGACGATGTTGTAGCCCTCCCGGCGGGCGACGATCCGCTCGCAGGTCGGGTCGGCGTGGCCGGGCAGGACGATGAACGTCTTCGCGTCGATCCTCACGCGCTCGTACTCGGCAAACGAGACGGTAATCCGCTCGGTGCACTCCTCGCGCGAGCACTCGCACACGATCTCGAAGCGGTCGCCCAGGGCCGCATCGCCCGCTGCCCGGTGCTCGAGCCGCTCGTTCAGATCGCGGAACCAGCCCTCGTTCACCCCCTTCCGCGCGTCTCGCGTCAAGGGCAAGACACTACCTGGCGTCTGAACAATGATTGAACAATTGGGAACCGTGGAATGATCACGAGCGTGCACCGACTGTCCGGCCCCCGATGCAGAGCGTGCACGTCTGCAGCGTGCGCGCCGTGACCCGGTCGGGGCAGCGGGGAGTGCAGGCGTGACCCCGGCCGCCGGAGGCTGGGACCAGACGAACCCGATCGACGGGCTGCTCCGTCGAGACTCGGCGTCCTTTCGCCGACGGGCGATCGTCGGCACCGGGATCGGGGTGCTTCTGCTCGCGGGGATCTCGATCGCGCTCGCGTGGAGCCAGTACGACGACGCCAAGAGCCGCGCCGTCACGGACCTCGACGCGAGGGTGGTCGCGGTGAGCGCGCTCGTGGACACATCGTTCGGCGGTCAGATCTCCACCCTGCAGTCGATCGGGAAGGCGCCGGCGGTCATCGACCGGCAGCTGCCGCGAATGGATCAGTACTTCGCACGCGTCGATCCCAAGGGCAGCCGACTCTTCAGCGGCGGCCTGGGGTGGATCGACCTGCACGGGATCGCGCGTGCCAGCAACCCGCCCAACCATTTGACGACAGGCTCGTTTGCCGACCGCACCTACTTCAAGCAAGTCGTGAAGACGGGCCTGCCCTATGTCAGCGCGGGTCTGATCGGTCGCAACAACAAACAGCCGGTCACAGTTGTGGCGGTCCCCACGTTCGACGCTCGAGGGCACCTGTCGGGGGTGCTCGTCGGAAGCATCCTCCTGAAGACGGTGGGCGAGAGCAAGCAGGCGCTCGACCTCGGCTACGGCGACCTCCAGATCCTCGATCGCAAGGGGAACCTGCTGCTCGAGGGGCTGAAGCCGGTCGAGAACCGGACGTTGCTCGCGCAGATCCAGCATGACGGCTCGGGCGCGTTGGCATCGAGCAAGGGCCTCGACGGCCACGGGTCCGACGTCGTCGCGTTTGCGACCTCGAAGGTGTCGGGCTGGGTGACCGTGATCGACCGGCCGCGCTCGACCGTGTTCGCGGCGTCGCTCCGGGCGCTCACCCTCGAGCTCGTCTCCGTCGGTATCGGCGTGCTGCTCGTGATCGCGATCCTCCTCTTCGTGCTGCGGCGCGCGGCGCGCGACACAGACGCCCAGAACGAGCGTGCGCGTTCCTGGAGCGGGCTGACACGCACGCTGGCGGGGGCAACCTCGCCCTTCGAAGTCGTCCATGCGCTTCTCACCTCACTGGCCGCCGTCTTCCCCGCCGGGGTGGCGGTCGTCGGCTTCGACGATCGCGGGGCCTTCCGGGTGAATGCCTCCTCGCGGGCGCCGGGAACGGCGGAAATCCTCGAAGACACCGCGCTGCTCGCGGCGATCGCGGAGATCGGGAAGAACGGCCCGGTTACCCGACCGCTCGACCAGGATCCCGCGTTGCGCCGGCTGGCCGACGGGAGCGGCAGATCCCTGAGGGCACTGCACAGCGTGCCCCTGCCCGGCAAGACCCAACCGGTGGGGACGATCTCTGTCGTGACCGACGCCCCCGTCCTCGAGGAGAGCGAGTGGGCGCTGCTCGGCTCGTTCGCCGATCAGGCAGCTCTTGCGCTCGAGCGCTCGCGTCTCTTCATGCACGAGCACGAGCTGGCGGTCCGGCTTCAGCGAAGCCTCCTACCCGACCAGCTGCCGAGCGAAGCCGGGCTCGAGCTCGCCGGGCACTATCTCGCCGGCGGCGATGCGGTCGAGGTCGGCGGCGACTGGTACGACGCCGTCCGCAGAGCCGACGGGATCGTCCAGCTGTGCGTCGGCGACGTCAGCGGCCGGGGAATCGGGGCCGCGACCGTCATGGGGCGCCAACGGAACACCTTCCATGTCAGCGCGTACGACTGCCTCTCCCCCGCCGAGATCATCCGCCGCATCGTCCGCCACATCGGGCCCGACGAGATGATCACCGTCGCCTGCGTGAGCTTCGATCCGTACACCGGCGAGCTCGCCTACGCCTGTGCGGGCCATCCGCCGCCGCTGCTCTTCGACCGCGAGCTCGGCACGGTCGTCAGGCTCGACGGGGCGAGCGCGCCGCCGATCGGGGTCGCCGAGCTCACGGACATCGTCGAGGCGCGCCTGACCGTGTCGAAGAGCGCCGTCCTCGCGATGTACACGGACGGCCTGATCGAGCGGCGTGGCCAGAACATCGACGACGGGATCGACCTCCTCGCGCAGATCATCGAGACCGACGGAGCGGAGAGCGATCCCGATCTCGTGGTGGCGAAGCTGAGCGAAGGGATCGGCGCCCCGGACGACGACGTCGCCCTGCTGCTCGCCGAGATCGACGGCGCGATGACGCAGTTCGAGATCGAGGTAGCCGCCGATCCGAGCTCGCTGCCCGGAATCCGCCGGCGCCTCCGCGGATGGCTCGAGCGCCGCGGCCTCGACGCCTCGGAATCCGCGGATCTCGTCCTGGCGGTCAGCGAGGCCTGCAACAACGCGATCGAGCACGGCTATCGCGACGGCAATGGTTCGGTCAAGCTCACCGGGGAGTGCGAACGGGAGCGGGTGCGGATCACGATCGAGGATCACGGCAGCTGGCGTGAGGAGTCCCCGAGCGACGAGCGAGGACGAGGGCTCCTACTGATGAGACAGCTGATGGACTCGGTCGAGGTCGACGCCGGAGCTGCCGGAACGCGCGTGACGCTCGAGCACCTGATGTCGCACACACAGCAGACCGTGGCCGAACCTGCGCCTGTCGCCCCCAGGTCGTAGCCGTTCCGGTGACCGGCCGCCTTGTTCAAGTCTTGTTCTAGACTCCCCCGCGCACGATGTCCGAGCCCCGCTTCGAGATCAGGTCGAAAAGCGTCGACAGCGTCCGCATCGTCGAGGTGGTGGGTGAGGTCGACATGGCCACCGCGCCCGAGCTCACGGCGATGCTCGACTCCTCCGTGGACGCGGAGCAGCGGGTCGTTGCCGACCTCTCGGCGGTCGTCTTCCTCGACTCCTCCGCGCTGAACGCGCTCATCCACGCGCAACGCGATCTCGCAAAACGCGACATCGACTTCCGGGTGGTCAGCCCCGTCGATCAGAACGTCAGGCGCATCTTCGAATTGACGCAGCTGCTGGACACGCTGTGCGTCGTCGACTCCCTGCCCGACGCGCTCGCCTGATCGCTGCAGCCGCCCCGCGCGATCTATCGCGTGACGCGCCGAATCGGGCGAGCGATAGGCTGGGCGCCCTGATGGCGCTTGGATCCTTCGCGGGCTGGCGGCCGGAGTTGATCGAGGTGAGCCGTCTCTCGATGCCCACAGAGGATCTGACGCCGGTGGGAGCAACCGGCGAGCGTGTCGCCGTTCCGACGAACGTCCTCTTGCTGACCGGGCCCGACTCGACCATCCTCCTCGACGCGGGCGAGGGGATTCTCTCCTCCTGGTACCCGTGCGACGGGGCCGGGCTCGCCGCGGCGCTCGACGGCCGTGAGCCCGACCTGGTCGTGGTCACGCACCTCGACTTCGACCATGTCGGCGGCCTGCTGGCCGGCCGATGGCCCGATGAGCTGGCGCCGGCGTTCCCCTCTGCGCCCGTCGTCCTGCTCGAGACGGCCGCCCGCCACGCCCGCAGCGACGACCCCGACCGGCAGTGGAACTCGGCCACTCGTGCGGTCGGGGTGTTCGACGAGGCCGGCCTCCTGCGCGAAGCCGCCGACGGCGAGGAGCTTGCGCCTGGGCTCCGCCTACGAGCCGCCCCCGGGCACCGGACGGGCCACGCCGTGCTCGAAGTCGGCGACGGGTTCATGCACCTGGCCGACACGATCCACGACCCCCGTCACGTCGAGCATCCCGACTGGGACGGGGCCCACGACGACGATCCGCACCTCGCCCTCAGCACCCGGCTCGCCCTGCTCGAAGAGGCTGCCGTGAGCGGACGGCTCTGCGTCTCGAGCCACGTGCGCGGAGCGGGATACGTCGTGCGGGCAGGCGTCGCATTCCGCTGGTCTCCCGCCCCGAGCTGAACGGCCCGCAACCCGGCAGCCTGATCGCGCCCGCGAATCGGAGCGTGCCGCCGGCGCCCGGCGCAGCCCTTCGCGCCGGGCGCCGGCGGCTGGGGCTCAGTGCTTGACGGCGACCGCCCGCGTGTACCCGAGCGTCCTGCTGAACCCGGCGAGATACCCCGGACCGGCCTGGTTCACGCTGAATGCGATCCGGAGGCTCGAGTGCCCCGCGGGAAGCTTCGTCGCAAGGAAGGTCGCGCTCGAGTTCGGGTTGAGGCGCTCCCGAGCGACCGTCTTCCAGCGGCCGCGTGACTGGACCTGCAGCTGCACCACGTGCCCGGCGAACGTCGTTCCCGTTCCGACGTGGGCGAGGTAGCGGTGACCCGTGATCCGCCGAAGCGTGATCCCCGGCGTGACGGCAACGAGGATCGAGCCGCTCGTCCCGCCCTCGGCCGAGACCGTGTAGGTGGTCAGGATCTGCGGGCGTGCCGGGAAGCTCCAGTTGCCGCCGGCACCGGTGAGCACGGTGGCGACGGTCGCCGGTGCACTCTCGCCGAACGGCTGTGCCTGGATCGCCACGCTCACGCCGGCCTGACCGCCCCAGGTCGTGCCGTGGAGCTGGAGGTAGTGGCCGAGCACCACGTGTGAGGCGGCGGGAGCGAGTGACACCGCCGCCGGAGTTGCGGCCACGGCGTCCGAGCTCGCGCTCGTCCCGGCCTTGCTCGAGGCGACGAGCCGGAAGTGCAGCCCCGAGTTGGGAGTCAGGTTGGAGACCGCCGCGCTCACCGCGGTCGAGGCCGACCCGGCGGCCAAGGTCTCCGTAGGCGTCGAGTTGCCATAGGCGCTCGTCGTCCCGTAGTCGAAATGCCAGCTCGTGGTCTCACCGTTCGGGGCGACCGTGCCGGTGAACGTCCCGGAGGTCGGGGTCAGCGACTGGACCGTTCCTGCCTGCACGCTCGGGACTCCGAACGTCGACAGAACCCGATCGCCGCCGCCTTTCGTTCCGTCGGCGTTCGAGGCGATGAGCTGGAAGTGGTACCCGGTCGTCGCGGCAAGTCCCGAAACCGAAACCGAGACGTGGACCGTGTGCGTGCCGGATCCCACCGAGTGCGATGCAGTGCGCGAGCCGTAGGAGGAGCTGGTGCCGTAGACGAAGTACCAGCTTGTCGGAAGCCCGTTCGGGTTGACCGAGCCGTTGAAGGTGGCGTTGTCGACCGAGATCGACGTCGCTGAACCTGTCGCCGCTCCTGGGCCGCCGGCGGCCCAGACGTTGCCGGCGAAGGCCAAGGAAGCGATCACGCTCACAGCGCCGATGACTGACTTGGCAAATCGTGAAGTGTTCATGGTGGAGGCATTCCCACCATCCGTAAGGACGTGGAAAGGAAACCGGAAACCTTCTTGCTCGACGCGAGCGCAAAGGGGGGCGGGTAGCCTCCATCACGTGGCTGCCACCGAGGTGGTTCGGAGCGAGCGGTTTCCCGACCTCGACGACGAGGTCCTGTTTCCGAGACTCTCGGACTCGAAGCTCGCGTGGTTTGCCAAGCGCGGCGAGCGTCGGACATTCCAACCCGGCGAGGTGCTCTACGAGCACGCCGAGCGGGACGCGCCCTTCTACGTGATCGAGAGCGGCCTCGTCGAGTTCATCGATCGCAAACCCGGCAAGAACGTCCACATTGCGCAGGCCGACGCGCGCACGTTCATCGGGGACATCGCGATGTTCACCGGGGAGCCGACGATCAACGCGTGCGTCGCGGTGGAGCAGACCGAGGTGATCGGGTTCGACCGGGCCGGGCTGCGCAAGCTCGTCGCCCGCTGGCCTGAGTTCGGCGAGCACATCTTCAGCACGCTCCTTGCCCGGCGCGCGTGGAGCGAGGCCGAAGGGCACGGCGTGATGCGGCTCATCGCCCCGCGCACCTCGCGCCGCGCATTCGAGGTGCGCGACCTGCTCGAGCGCAATCTCCTGCCGGTGCGCTGGTACGACGTCGACACCGACGACGAGAGCGCGGCGCTCCTCGACTGGCTCGAGATCCCCCGCTCGGAGACACCAGTCCTCGTGCACGCGACCGAGGTGATGCGCAATCCATCCGCGGCCCAGGTCGCGCGCTCGCTCGGGCTGCGCGCCGAGGTCGACGGGCAGCGGTTCGACCTCGTCGTGCTCGGTGCGGGGCCCGCGGGCCTCGCGAGCGCGGTCTACGGCGGTTCGGAGGGGCTCTCCACGTTCGTCGCCGAAGCCTGGGCGCCGGGCGGGCAGGCGGGCACGAGCACGCGGATCGAGAACTACCTCGGCTTCCCGAGCGGCGTCTCGGGAACGGAGCTGACCCGGAAGGCGACGCTCCAGGCCCGCCGCTTCGATGCCGTGCTCTCGAGCTTCCACCGCGCCGTCGAGCTGGCCGACGGGACCGAGGGCCTCGTCCGGGTCGACCTCGACGACGGCCAGCATGTGCTCGCCCGCTCGCTCGTGATGGCGACGGGCGCCCGCTGGCGTGAGCTCGATGCGGAGGGGATCGAGCGCTTCCGCGGCGCCGGCGTCTACCACGCGGCGATGGCCACGGACGCCGAGCGCAGCCGCGACGAGGACGTGATCGTGGTCGGCGGCGGCAACTCGGCGGGCCAGGCGGCCACGCACCTCGCGACCCGCGCCCGGAGCGTCCGGATCGTCGTCCGGGGCACCTCGCTCAAATCGACGATGTCGCACTACCTCCTCGACCGGATCAAGCGCTCGCCGCGGATCGAGGTGATCACGGAGACCGAGCTGACCGCGGTGCACGGCACGGCGACGGTGGAATCGGTGACGCTCCGCGACCGACGCGACGGCAGCGTGCAGGAGGTTCCGACGGCTGCCGTCTTCGTGATGATCGGCGGCGATCCGTGCAGCGAGGCCGCCACCGGGATCCTCGCGGTCGACGACGGCGGGTTCCTGCTCTGCGGCGAAGGCGCCGCCAACTGCAAGGGCCACCTCGGCTGGCCGCTTTCGGACCGCGAGCCGCATCTGCTCGAAACGGTTCGGCCGAGCGTGTTCGCGGCCGGCGACGTCCGCGCCGGCGCCTCGAACCGGGTTGCCGGCGCCGTCGGCGACGGCGCGATGGCGGTGCGGTTCGTGATGCAGGTCCTGGCCGGCTAGCGAGTGAAGCGCATCGGCCTGCTCGGCGGCATGAGCTGGGAGTCGACGGCCGAGTACTACCGCCTGATCAACGAGGCGACGAGGGAGCGTCTCGGCGGCCTGCATTCGGCCGACTGCGTCGTGCGCTCCGTCGATTTCGCCGAGATCGAGGAGCTGCAACGCGAGGACGAATGGGAGCGGGCCGGCGAACGACTCGCCGAGGAGTCCCGGGGCCTCGTCGCCGGCGGCGCCGAGCTGCTCGTGCTCTGCACGAACACGATGCACCGGGTCGCCGACTCGATCCTCGACGCGGTGGAGATCCCGTTTCTGCACATCGCCGATGCGACCGCCGAGGCGGTCACCTCTGCCGGCATCGCCACAGTCGGCCTCCTCGCGACCGCCTACACGATGGAACAGGACTTCTATGTCGGCCGGCTCCGCGACCACGACGGGCTCGAGGTGCTCGTGCCGGACGGCCCCGACCGGCGCATCGTCCACGACACGATCTACGACGAGCTCTGTCTCGGGATCACGAGCGACGCCTCGCGCGATGCCTACCGCCGGATCATCGCGTCCCTCGTCAGTCGGGGCGCAACCGGCGTGCTGCTCGGCTGCACCGAGATCGGCCTGCTCGTCGGGCAGGACGACAGCCCGGTGCCGGTCTTCGATACGACGGCCCTGCATGCCCGCAGGGCGGTCGAGCTCGCGCTGGAACCCTGACCCCGCCGCGCCCGGCGAGCCGCGACCTTCAGACTCCCGCCAGCCACCCACCCGTAAACGACGAGGACGGAGAACCCGATGCAGATCACCAGAAGCTCGATCGAAACGATGGCCGGCCCGAGTGAGTGGTTCACCGGGCAGGTCTACATCGACGCGGTCGCGGCGCCCTCGGGGCAGTCGCAGCTGACCGCGAGCAGCGTCCACTTCACGCCGGGCGCGCGAACGGCGTGGCACACGCACCCGAAGGGCCAGACGATCTATGTCCTCGAGGGCGTCGGGCGGGCCCAGCGCCGCGGCGGCCCGCTCGAGGCGATCCGGCCGGGCGACCGGGTCTTCTTCGAGCCGGGCGAGGAGCACTGGCACGGCGCCGCGCCCGACCGCTTCATGATGCATCTCGCGCTGATGCAGGTCGACGACGAAGGCACGACGGCCACCTGGGGCGCGCACGTGAGCGACGAGGAGTACGCCGCGACGCCTTCGTCGTGAGCCGTCGCGGCTTGCCTGGCGCGTCGCATCCCGGAACGGAAAGCCCGCTCGCGGGCTATGGTTCCGCGTTCGCCGGCTCGCCGTCCGTGGGCCGCGAGCCAGAGAAGGCGTTGACAGACCACGAACCCCACACCCCGGCCGTCCAGAAGCGGGTACAGCTCGGCGTGTTCTTCCCGGATCTTCCGGACGAGGAGCTCGACGAGCTCGGGGCCGTGACGATCGAGCTCGAGCTCGATGCCGGCACGGGGATCACGAAGCTGAACGACTACGCGACGACCCTCTACTGCATCCAGGAGGGGGAAGCCGACGTCATGACCGACACCGGCGAGGCGCTCGGGCCTCTTGGACCCGGCGATACCTTCGGCGAGATTGCCTTGCTCCTGACCGGCCGGCGCACCGCCACCGTGACGGCCCGCACCCCGATGAGACTCCTCGCGCTTTCGGGCCGGGAGCTCGAACGCATCCGCGACCGCGTGCCCGGGCTCGAGCACTCACTGCGAAAGCTCAGCCTCGAACATCTCGGCCGCCCGGCCTCCTAGCTCACTCTCCGGCTGGGGAAAACCTGTAACAAAACTCCGACCGGAGCACGTACGAGCTCGAAGAGACCCTGCACCAGGGCTGTTTCCGACCCGAGGCCCGGTGCCAGGCACCGATTCTCAGCGGCTCGGAAAGCGCCGCGCGGTGGCCGGTTCGGCGTCGCTCCTTCGGAGCGTCCCAGGCACCACAGTCCCGAGCGAGAATAGGGCTCTTCATGAAGCAGAGAAGCACCGCTCAGGCCGCGCTCGCGGTCGGCGCGCTCGGGGTCGTCTTCGGCGACATCGGGACGAGCCCGCTCTACACGATCCAGACCGTCTTCAACCCGGGCGACCCGCATCCGGTGAAGGCGACGACGGAGGCGATCTTCGGGGTCGTGTCGCTGATCTTCTGGTCGGTGACGATCATCGTGACCGTCACCTATGTCCTGCTCGTGATGCGGGCCGACAACGACGGCGAAGGCGGCATCCTGGCGCTGATCACCCTGATCCGGCGACGCGGCGTCTCGGGCGGGCGGCGGACGAAGATGACGCTCGCCGTGCTCGGGGTCTTCGGAGCCTCGCTCTTCTTCGGGGACAGCATGATCACCCCGGCGATCTCGGTGCTCTCGGCAGTCGACGGCGTCGATGTCGCGGCGCCGTCGGTGAGCCATCTGATCGTTCCGATCACCTGCGCGATCATCATCTGCCTGTTCCTCGTGCAGCGGTTTGGCACCGGCGCCGTCGGTCGACTGTTCGGGCCGGTGATGGCGGCCTGGTTCGTCTCGATCGGCGCACTCGGCGTGCACGGGATCGCTGCGCACCCGGAGATCCTGAAGGCGCTCTCGCCGTCCTACGCGGCGGGCTTCCTGTTCGGCCACTTCTCGATCGCCTTCTTCGCCCTGGCTGCCGTCGTACTCGCGGTGACCGGCGCCGAGGCGCTCTACGCGGACATGGGCCACTTCGGCCGCTCGCCGATCACCCGCATCTGGCTGTTCCTCGTGTTCCCGGCCTGCGTGCTGAACTACATGGGGCAGGGCGCGCTGATCCTCGGCGATCCGAAGGGCATGATCGCCAACCCGTTCTTCCTGCTCGCCCCGGGTTGGGCGCAGCTGCCGCTGGTCTTCCTGGCTGCCGCCGCGACCGTGATCGCCTCGCAGGCGGTGATCTCCGGGGCGTTCTCGGTGACCCAACAGGCCGCCCGGCTCGGCTACCTCCCCCGTCTGCGGATCACGCACACCTCGGAGCGGACGTTCGGCCAGATCTACGTGCCGTGGATCAACTGGGCGCTGCTCGTCGCGGTGCTCACGCTCGTGGTCACGTTCAAGACCTCGAACGCGCTTGCCTTCGCCTACGGCGTCGCGGTGACCGGGACGATCACGATCACGACGCTCCTCTTCTTCTACCTCGTCCGCTCGCACTGGAAGAAGCCGCTGTGGATCGTCGCCCCCGCCGGCGCCGCGCTCGTCAGCTTCGACCTGCTGTTCCTCGGGGCGAACGCGATCAAGCTCCTGCACGGCGCCTGGCTTCCGATCGTGATCGCGCTCGCGGTCTTCACCGTGCTCACGACCTGGGAGAAAGGCCGCAGGCTCGTGACGGAGCAGCGCCGGCGCGACGAAGGGCAGCTGCGGGCGTTCATCGAGGAACTGCATGCGATGAACCCGCCGCTGCCGCGGGTGCCGGGCACCGCTGTCTTCCTGAACCGCGGCAAGGCGACGGCCCCGCTGGCGCTGAGGGCGAACGTCGAGCACAACCACGTCCTGCACGAGAACGTCCTGATCGTGTCGGTCGAGACGAGGCCCCGGCCCCACGTGCCCGACAAGCAACTGCTCGCGATCGACGAGCTCGGCTACTCAGACGACGGGATCACCCACGTCACGGCGCGATTCGGTTACATGGACAAGCCCGACGTGCCCGGCCTGCTGCCGCTGATCCGCGCCGCCGGCATCGACTGCGGCCTCGACGAGGGGAGCGTCTCCTACTTTCTCTCCACGATCGAGCTGCATCGGGGAAACACACCTGGCATGAGCCGCTGGCGGAAGAACCTCTTCCTCGCAACCTCCCAGCTCACCGCAGATCCCGTCGAGTACTTCCGGCTTCCTCGTGAGCGCACCGTGATCATGGGCTCGCGGATCGAGTTCTAGCTAGTCTGCTGGCGATAAACTTGCGTTCGCACGTATCTCGTGCTCCCAGGTACCGAGACTCGACAACGGGGGATGCAGATGAGCACCGACACGAACTCCGGAGACACCCGCCCGACGGTGGCGGTGATCGGCGGCGGCTACGCCGGGTATTCGACCGCCAAGGCGCTCGACGACTTCGCCGACGTGACCCTGATCGAGCCGCGCGATGCGTTCGTGCACAACGTGGCCGCACTACGGGCCCTGGTCGACACCGACTGGCTGGCGGACATCTTCCTGCCTTACGACCACCTGCTCACGAACGGCCGCGTGCTGCGGGACAGGGCGGTCGAGGTCGACGCCGGCCGGGTCGTGCTCGCGTCCGGCACCGAGCTCACCCCCGATTTCATCGTGCTCGCCACCGGCTCGACCTATCCCTACCCCGCCAAGAGCGGTACCGACGACACCGCCCTCGCGATCGGTCGCTACCGGCAGAGCCACGAGGAGCTCGCGCGCGCCGACCGGATCCTGATCGCGGGCGCCGGGCCGACCGGGCTCGAGCTCGCGGGTGAGATCAGCGCACGCTGGCCCGAGAAGAAGATCACGATCCTCGAGCCGGAGCAGGAGATCCTCGCGGGCCCGTACAAGCAGGAGCTCCGCAACGAGGTTCGCCGCCAGCTCGAGGAGCGCGGCGTCGAGTTCGTCCTCGGCGAGCGGCTCACCGGCGAGCCCGAGAGCCCGCCCGTGACGCTCGGGCCGTTCGCGGTCACGACGGACAAGGGACGCACGATCGAGGCGGACATCTGGTTCCGCTGCAACGGCCTGCGGCCCGTGAGCGACTACCTGAGCGGCGACCTGGCGGGCGCCAGGACGGCCGACGGCTGGATCGCGGTGACCCCGACCCTTCAGGTCGAAGGACAGACCACCGTCTTCGCGCTCGGCGACGTCTCCACCGCCGACCTCAAGACGGCCGGCCGCGCGGCGCGACAGGCCCCGGTCGCTGCCGCCAACATCCGGGCCCTGCACGAAGGCCGGCCGCTCGAGCCGTACGAGCCCTCACCCCCCGCGATCGTGATCCCGCTCGGCCCCGGCGGCGGCGCGTCGGAGCTCCCGGGCCAGGACGAGATCGCCGGCGCCGAGACCACCTCGAGCATCAAGGGAAAGCACATGTTCCTCGAGACCTACCGCGAGCTCTTCGGGCTCAAGGAGCCTGCCGCCGCAAGCTGAGAACGAGATCCGAACACGGCGGTCAGGTCTCCTTCACATCGCCGTGAGATGATCCGTTGATCGTGAGGTTCGGGCTGCTGCTCGCTGTGATCGTGACCGCCGTCGTGACGGCCGGAGCAGCGAGCAGCGCGCCCGTCTCCGGCTCGGGCGTCCTGTACGACTCGGCGCTGCGCTGCCCGAGCGGGACGTGCAGCGGGCGAGCCTACGACGCGCGGATCTACGTCATCCCGAAGCCCGGGTCTCCGGCTCGCGCCCTCACGAGCGGCGCGTTCAACGACACGAATCCCGTCTGGTCGCCGAATCGGAAGCGGATCGCGTTCTTCCGCGGCGGATCGACGGCAAGCTCGAAGGCGACGCTCTGGCTGATGAACGCCGACGGAACCAGGCAGAAGCGGCTCTCCTCGACCCCCGTCCAGCGGGCCCGCTTCGACTCGCCGAGCTGGCTCGGCGGCTCCGGCGGGCCGGCGTGGTCGGCGGGCGGCAAGCAGCTCGCCTTCATCGGCGTCTCGCCGAGCTACGGCGACCTTTACACGATCAACGCCGACGGAACGGGCCTCGCCGACGTGACCGCAGGCAAGCCACCGCTCGAGAAGGACGCGACCGGGATCGGCGCGCGGTTCCCCGACTGGTCGAACGACGGGACGAAGATCGCGTTCAGCACGGTCTACGGCGAGTTCCCGTCGGTCCTGACGATCGCACCCGCAGGAACCGGGATCACCCTGCTCCTCACGCACGCAAACCAGGAGAGCTGGTCGCCCGACGGAAGGACGTTCGCCTTCGTGCGCAGCGTCGGCGGCGGCCACGATGCGATCTACACGGCGGCCGCGACCGGGGCGAAGGAGGTCGAGCTGACCCCCACCTCCGACAACTTCGAGCCGTCGTGGTCGCCCGACGGGACGCAGATCGCCTTCGTCCGCGCGAACCAGATCACGGTGATGAACGCAGACGGCAGCCACATCAAGCAGATCAGCAAGCACGACCCGACCCACTTCGTCGAGAACCCGGACTGGTAGCCCGGCCACGCGGCCGGCCCGAGGTTTGCGAGCGGCCCGACCGGGACAGAACGCGCCCGACCCCTTCGACGTCTGGTTGACTTGCACGACCGAACTACGAAATCCTGCGCTCCGAAGCGCGGGATCCACGAGGACACGAGAGGAAGTGAAGAAATGAGCGGACAGATCTCGAACTACGGTGTCCGTCTGGCACTGAGACACCCGCTGCGCACCGCGGAGATGGGGAACATGCTTCTCGGGTCGACGGTCAAGCTCGTAGTCATCAGCCGGCAGGCAGCCGAGGCAGCCAGGCGCGCAGCCACGGATCAAGCCGTCCATACGGAGGGCCAGCGCGCTGTGGCCCGTGCGTTGCGCGCAGCACAGCGGGCTCAGGCGGTCGGGTTCGGAAACGCACTCAACGACAAGCGGGCCCTCCGCGAGCTTCGGCTGGCGACCGGTCACGCCACGAAGGCAGCGAGCCTCGTCGTCAACCCGCGCCCGAGCCGGCTCAAGCGGACGGTCGTGGTCGTGGTCGGCGGGGGCGCAGCCGCCGGGGCCGCTTATGCCGGCTGGAAGCTGTACGCCGCTCCCTCCACGTCCAACGGCACGAACGGCACGGCTGCGAGCTACGGCGCCTATCCGGTGACGCCGACCGTTCCCGAGCCCGCCGAGGACGAAGCAACGGAAACCCCGGAGGACGCGGAAGAGGCCTGAACCCAACCGATGAGGATCGAGGCGGCTTCACCGGAGGCCTACATCGCCTCGCTCGAGGAGCCTCGCCGGAGCGAGATCGAGCAGCTTCACCGGCTCGTCCGTCAAACGGCGCCGGCACCGAGAGCTATGCCTCGAGGCTGCCGAAGGCGGACTTCGGGAAGAGCTGTATCCGATTCAAACGGCTCTCCGACCTCGATCCGGCGATGCTCGAGGAGTTCATCGGAGACGTCGACCGGTTTGGCGTGCCAGGCCGTTGAGTTCATGAGCCACGGCACCCGGAGGAGATTTGCCAAAGCCGTCATCGATCGGGATGATCACGTGAAATGAGCCTCCGCGACGTGCTCCACACCTCGACTCTCGGCCCGCTGCGGGCCGAGGGGGAGCTGCCTTCGTTCGAGGGTGCGACCGGATGGCTCAACTCGGAGCCGCTGACGATGGCCGACTTGGCCGGGAAGGTGGTGCTCGTCCAGTTCTGGACCTTTAGCTGCATCAACTGGCTCCGCACGCGCCCCTACATCTCGGCCTGGGCCGAGCGTTACCGCGAGCAAGGGCTCGTCGTCATCGGTGCGCACACGCCGGAGTTCCGCTTCGAGCAGGAGGTCGAGAACGTCCGCCGGGCCGCGAGCGAGCTGAAGGTCGGCTATCCGATCGCGCTCGATCCCGACTACGCGGTCTGGCGGGCATTCGACAACAACTACTGGCCGGCGCTCTACTTCGTCGACGCGGAGGGACAGATCCGCCACCATCACTTCGGGGAGGGCGACTACGACCAGTCGGAACGCGTGATCCAGCGCCTGCTCGCCGATGCGGGCGCTGCGGAGGATCGGCGAGGAGCTGGTCGCCCTCGATCCGCAGGGGATCGAGGCTGCCGCCGACTGGGAGAACCTCGGGACGCCCGAGACCTACGTCGGCTACGCGCGCAGCGAGAACTTCGCCTCGCCCGGCGGGGTCGTTTCGGACGGTCGCCGGGCCTACGAAGCACCGCCGGAGCTGAGGCTGAATCACTGGGCCCTGAGCGGCGAGTGGGCGATCCAGAGCCAGGCTGCGGTCTCGGGCTCGGAGAACGCAGCGATCGTGTTTCGGTTTCGGGCGCGCGACCTGAACCTGGTGATGGGGCTTCCGGGCACGCCCGAGCCGGCCGCGTTCCGTGTGCTCCTCGACGGGGCGTCTCCGGGGCCGGCACACGGCCTCGACGTGGACGCCGACGGTCACGGCGTGCTCACCGAGGAACGGGTGTACCAGCTCATTCGCCAGCCGGGCCCGGTCGGCGAGCGCACCTTCGAGATCGCGTTCCTCGAGCCGGGCGCCCACACGTACGTGTTCACCTTCGGTTAACGAGTTCCGCGCGGGCGCGCAGGCAGAAGAGATACTGGCCGATGAGCTTCGTCCCGCCCGTCCGCCACCTTCAGCGCGCCAAGGACCTCGCCGATGCTCGGTACTTCGAGCCGCTCGGGGTCGACGACCTCGCCCGCGCCGCGGGGCTCTCGCGCACGCATTTCAGCCGCGAGTTCCGGCGAGCCTTCGGCGAGCCGCCCCACGCCTATCTCCTGACGCGGCGGCTCGAGCGGACCGCCGCGCTGCTGCGGAACACCGACCGCTCGATCTCCGACATCTGCTTCGCGGTCGGGCTGCGCAGCGTCGGTTCGTTCACGACGAGCTTCACCCGCACCTACGGGCTCCCGCCCGGCGCCTACCGCGCGGCCTTCCCGCCGGCCGCGTCGCACGCGCTCGTCCCCGCCTGCGTCATGCGCGCCTACTCGCGGCCGCAACCCCGGCAGGTCGAACTCGGCACATTTCGAGAAGACACCTCACCGGTGCCTGCCTAGCATCGGCTCCGACCGTTCAATCGATCGAGGAGGACCCGATGATCAAGCTCTCGACCACCCAGCTCTGGGTGCACGACCAGGACGAAACCCTCGCCTTCTACACCGAGAAGCTCGGGTTCGAGACTCGCATGGACGTGACCATGGAGGAGATGGGGAACTTTCGGTGGCTCACCGTCGCGCCGCCCGGCCAGGACGAGATCGCAGTGGTGCTGATGGCGATCCCCGGCCCGCCCGTGATGGACGCCGAGACCGCGGAGCAGGTCCGCACACTGATGGGCAAGGGCTTCGCCGGGACGCTCTTCCTGACGACCGACGACTGCCGGGCCTCCTACGAAGAGCTCAGGAGCCGCGGCGTCGAGTTCGTCGAGGAGCCGGAGGATCGCCCGTACGGCATCGACGCCGGCTTCCGCGACCCGTCGGGGAATCACCTCCGGCTCACGCAGGTCCGCGAGTTCGCGACCATCTGAGAGACAGCCGCTCACCCGGCGCCGCACGAGTGCGGCGCCGGGCGCCGATGTCGGACACTTCGGACTACAATTGAGCCACAAGCTCAAGCTGGTAGCCGAGGTGGAGATGGCTGTCTGGACGATTTCAGCGCAGGACGGAACGCCCGGCCACCGGGTTGCCGCAGAGCTCGCGGCGGCCGCAGGCGTTCCGCTCTACGACCGTGCCCGGCTGGCCGAGCTGGCGGAGCGCTCGCAGATCGAGATCCCAGGGACGGACCAGATCGAGGAGCGCTTCTGCGGGCGTCACTCGGTGCTCCTCTTCATGGCGGCGGGCGCCGCGCCCGCCGAGACCATCTCGGAGCTGAAGATCCGTGACGCCCTGCCCGAGCTCGGGCGGCGCCTGCTCGGGGAGGCAGCCCGGACGCCGAGCGTGATCGACGCGACAGTGGCCTTCGCCGTCCTCAGTGACCAGCCGGGCGCCGTCCACGTGCGGCTCCGGGCCCCGTTCGACTGGCGGGTCGCGGCCTACCAGCGTGAGCGCCTGCTCGACCGCCACCACGCCGAGAAGGCCGTGCGCCACGCGGATCACCTCCAGCGCGCGTGGGTGCGCAAGCTCTACCACCTCGATGCCGACGACGAGTCCCGCTACATGCTCGTGCTCGACGCGAGCCGCCTCTCGTGCGACCGACTCGTCGAGATCCTTCTCGCCGCCGGCGGGGCCGGCGTGGCTTCGGCGGGCTCCGTCGAAGCGGCCTGACTAGGCCGGACGCCGCCCGCCGGCGTCCGGCCCTGCCTCCCCCCGACTAGGCCCAGTTCAGCGTGACGGTGTCGTCGTTCGTGCTCTCGGTCTTCGTAATTGAGACGATGCTCCCCGTGGCGCCCTGGTAGACACCCGTCCCCCCGACGATCACGATGTCCGTCCGCTTGCCGCTGCCGTAGTACTTGATCTGCGCCATCGCCATCAGCGTGCCGCCCTTGAGCGCGAAGACGCCAACGCATGGACCGGCAGCGCGCGTGCCACCCCGAGCCATCGTGCACGTCGCCTGGAGCGATCCGGCGCGGGCACCCGACGTCGTCAAGAGGTCCGAGGTGAACGCGATCTGATCGCCGATCAGCGGCGCGGCCTCCGGGCCCTGCCTCGGCGGGTTGTCGATGAAGTTGAAGCCGACGTCCTTCTCGACGAGGTGGAACGTGACCGTTTTCTTGCCGGCCGCCGAAGCGCCTCCGAGCACGATCGATGCGATCGCGAGGACGCCGATCGCGCAGAACAGGAACCGCTTGCTCATCTCTCTCTCCGTTTCGGTCATGGCACGTTTGCAGGGCCGATCCGTTCGACTCCGGCCTCGACGATGTCCGCCCATCGCCTGCTTGACCCGGAGGATCCCGATCCCCGCTTAAGGCCCAGCTTAAGACGCACGAATCCCCTGGGCGGCGCGCACTTCGGCGCGACGCCGTATCCTGGACGGCGGTATGAGCCACCGCGTGGGAAACGATGGTGCAAGGCGCGACGGGGCTGATTTCGACCGTGTTGAAGGCGGCGCAGCATGGCTGGTTCGAACCCACAAACCTCCGGGCTGACGTTCCGCCTGCTGGGGTCGCTGGAAGCGCAGGCTGAGGGCGATCCGACATCACTGGGCGCTCCCAAGCAGCGCCTACTGCTGGCGCTGCTCCTGCTGAACGCGAACGACGTCGTCTCACGCGAGGCGGCCGTGGACGCACTCTGGCCCGATGACCCGCCGGCCCGGGCAGAGACCGCGCTCCAGGTGTACGTGCACAACCTGCGCCGGAGCCTCGGCCGCGAGCGAATCGTGACCTGGGGCACGGGCTATCTCCTGCGCGGCGAGACCGACGAGATCGACGCCGCGGTCTTCGAGCGGCGGCTGTCCGAGGGTCGAGCCGCACTCGCCGCCGGCGACGATCTGCGCTCGAAAGGGCTGCTTCAGGGCGCGCTCGAGCTCTGGCGAGGCGAGGCACTGGCCGGCCTTCCCTTCGTCCCGTTCGTCGCCGTCGAGCGCGAGCGTCTCGGCGAGCTCCGGCTCGTCACCGAGGAGCTGTGCCTGGAGGCGCGGCTCGCCCTCGGCGAGCACGAGCAGCTGATTTCTGAGCTTTCGGCCTTCGTCGCCCAGCACCCGTATCGCGAACGCGCCTGGAGGCTCCTGATGCTCGCGCTGTACAGGGCGGGCCGCCAGTCGGACGCGCTCGAGGCCTACCGGCGGGCGCACACGAAGCTCGGCGAGGAGCTCGGGATCGAGCCGAGCCCCCCGCTCCGCGAGCTCGAGCGGGCGATCCTGCGCCACGATCCGTCGCTCGAGCTCGAGCGCCCGACCGGAGAAGCCCGGTTTCTCGCGCTGCCGAATCCCGCCACGCCGCTCGTGGGACGGGAGCCGGAGATCGCAGAGGTAGGCGGCCTCTTCGAGCAGCGGGGTGCGCGCCTCCTGACGCTCGTCGGCCCCGGAGGCGTCGGCAAGACGAGGATCGCGATCGCGGTGGCGCGTCAGCTCGGCTCCTCGAGAGCTGACGGCGCCGCATTCGTCGACCTTGCCAGCCTCGCGGATGCCTCTCTCGTCCCCTCGGCGCTTGCAACGACGCTCGGCCTCGCGGACGAGGGAAACGCGCTCGCGCGACTCGCGACCAGCGATCTGCTCGTGGTGCTCGACAACTTCGAGCACGTCCTCGATGCCGCACCGATGATCGCAGAGCTCGTCGCCGGGGCGCCCCGGCTGCGCGTGCTCGTCACGAGCCGGACGCCGCTGCATCTCTCCGGCGAGCAGCTGTACACCGTTCCGCCGCTCGAGGTACCGCGCGAAGGCCTCGGGGTCGGAGAGCTGCTCCGCAACCCCGCCGTCTCCGTGTTCCTCGCACGGGCGCGCGCCGTCGACCGCGCCTTCGAGCTCACGGACGAGAACGGCCGCTTCGTCGCCGACATCTGCCGCCTGCTCGACGGGATGCCGCTCGCAATCGAGCTCGCCGCCGCCTGGAGCAAGCTCCTGAGCCCGCAGCAGATCCTGCCCCGGATCGCCCGGCCGCTCGAGCTGCTGACCGGCGGTGACCGCGACTGGCCCGTTCGGCACCGGACGCTTCGGGGCACGATCAAGTGGAGCTATGACCTGCTCGATCGGAAGGCGCGCACGCTGTTCGAGCAGCTGTCTGTCTTCTCGGGCGGCTGCTCGCTCGAGGCTGTCGATGCTGTCTGCCAGGCCGATCTCGACGCGCTCGCGGCGCTCCTCGACCACAGCTTGCTCCGCCGCGAGCAAGAGCCCGGACGCGAGCCCCGGTTCGGGCTCCTGGCAACGATCAGGGACTTCGCCGCCGACCAGCTCACCGAGCCGGAGCGAGCGATCCTGCGCCGCCGCCACGCGCTCTACTACCTCGAGGCCGCCGAGCAGACCAGGGAGATCATCGCCGGCTCGGGCGCCCGTGAGGCCGAGTTTCTCGCGACGCTCGAGCAGGATCACGACAACTACCGCGCCGCCCTCCGCTGGGCGCTCGAGCACGAGGAGCGCGCGATCCTGCTTCGCCTGGTCACCGCGCTGCGCCTCTTCTGGATGGTGCGCGGACACCTCGCCGAGGGCAGGGCCTGGTTCGAAGCGGCGCTCGAGGCGACCGGCTCGTCCGACGAGCCGGAGCGCGCCGCGGCCCTGTCGGCCGGCGGGATCCTCGTCTACCGCGCCGGCGAGTTCGAGCTGGCGCGCCGTTGGTGGGAAGAGGCACGCGACCGCTTCGACGAGACGGGCGACGCCGCCGCCTCGGCTCGGATCCTCGGCAATCTCGCCGGGATTGCCCACGCCGAAGGCGATCTCGACCGTGCGACCGAGCTCTGGCAGCAGAGTGCCCGGGAGCTCCGTGAGCTCGGCGACGAGATGCGGCTCGCGATCGCACTCGGGAATCTCGGCGTCGCCGCGTCGAGCAGCGGCCGCTACGAGGAGGCGGTCGGGTTCCTCGACGAGGCGCTGGCGCTGACCCGGCGCGCGGAGAACTGGATCACCGAGTGCTCGATTCGCTTCAACCTGGGCCGCGCCGCCTTCGAGCTCGGCGACGTGGCCCGCGGCCGGCGCGAGATCCAGGAGGCGCTGCGGATCGCAAGCCAGCTCAGCTACCGCGAGCTCGTCGCGCACTGCCTGCTCGGGCTGGGAGACATCGCGGCCGCCGAGGGCGAGGAGCGCGTCGCGCGAGAGTTGCTCGCCGCCTCCGACCAGCTCGCGGCATCGCTCGGAATCCGCTTCCAGGGGGACGAGCTCGCGATCCGCGAGCGCGCGACCGGACGGCTCTGGCCGGGCGGCGAACCGGCCCCTGGGGACGCCGATGTCGATGTCGACGCCGCCGTCGTCGCCGCCCTCGCCTGAGGGCCCGCGGCATTCGGCGGGCGTACGGCACGGGGTACTCTCAGGATCGATGGCCGGTCCCGTCAGTCCGGTGCTCTCCGCAGTACAGCTTGCCACCCTCGCCGAGCACGGCGAAGAGCGCACTGCACCCGTCGGCGAGGTCCTGTTCAGCGTCGGGGACGAGCGGTATCCGTTCATCGCGATCCTCGAAGGCGAGGCGACCGTCTACGACGCCGCAGGCAACGAGATCGTCCGGCACGGCGTCTCCGGGTTCCTCGGTGAGATGAACCTCCTGTCCGGCCAGACCGTCTTCCTGACCGCGGTGGTGACCAAGCCGATGCGCTACCTGGCGGTCGACCGCGACGAGCTCCGGCCGCTGCTCTTCGACGACGGGCCGCTGAGCGACCTGCTGCTCTCGACCTTCATGGCCCGACGCGAGGCCCTGCAACAGGTCGACGGTATCGGCCTCGAGGTGATCGGGCCGCGCTCCTCGGCGGCGACGACGGCGATCGTCGGCTTTGCCCGCAACAACCGCCTGCCCTACACCTGGCGCGACACGGAGCACGCGGGCGATCCGGAAGCGGCCGCGCTCGTCGCCGGACTCACGGCCGAGCAGCTGCCGCTGGTGCGCCTTCCCGGCGGAGTGGAGCTCCAGGGGCCCTCGACCGGCCAGGTTTCCCGCGCGCTCGGGATCGGGCTCGAGCTCGCCCCGCGCGAGGAGGTCGACCTGGTCGTGATCGGTGCAGGGCCGGCGGGCCTCGCTGCCGCTGTGTACGGCGCGTCGGAAGGCCTCGACACCCTCGTGATCGAGAGCACCGCGCTCGGCGGCCAGGCCGGCACTTCACGCCGGATCGAGAACTACCTCGGCTTTCCCGCCGGGATCAGCGGCTCGGAGCTGACCACGCGCGCGGTGACGCAGGCGCGAAAGTTCCGCGCGCGAACGGCGACGCCGTACAGGGCCCTGGCCCTGGAGCCAGGCACCGACCGCCACCTCGTGCGCCTCGAAGACGACCACGAGATCGCGGCGCGCGCGGTTCTCCTCGCAACCGGCGCGCAGTACCGGCGGCTGGCGGTCGCCGATCTCGCCGACTACGAGGGGATCAGCGTCTTCTATGCGGCCGGTCCGCCCGAGGCTCAGGCCTGCGGCGCCAGGCGGGTCGGCGTGGTCGGCGGAGGGAACTCGGCGGGACAGGCCGCGGTCTGGCTCGCCCGCGGCGGCGCGCTCGTCACTCTGCTACATCGCCGCGGCGATCTCCGCGAGACGATGTCGGAGTACCTCGTGCTCGAGCTCGAGCGCTACGGCGTCTCGGTCCGCGGTCGGAGCGAGGTCGCCGAGCTCCACGGCGAGGACGGCCTTCTCGAGGCGGTGACGCTCCGGGACGGCGAGCGGCTCGGCTTCTCGTTCCTCTTCCTGTTCCTCGGCGCGCTCCCGTGCACCGAGTGGCTCGGCGACGTGGTCGCGCGCGACGAGAACGGCTTCATCCTCACCGGCGAGGACGCCGACGCTCCGGGTCTCCTCGAGACGAGCGTGCCGGGGATCTTCGCCGCCGGGGACGTACGCTCGGGCTCGATCAAGCGCTGCGCAACCGCCGTCGGCGAAGGCGCGATGGCCGTCCAGTTCGTCCACGCCCGCCTGGCCGAGCTCGCGCAGCGGGCAACGAGCTAGCGCCGCTCGATCCTCCCTGGGCCGTCAAAGCGGGGTTAGCCCCGCTCGGTCCTCCGTGAGCCGTCCAGGCGGGGTCAGGTAAAGCCTGAAAACGCTACGTCCAGGACGTCCGGATGCTCGCATCGAGCAGGCAGAAAGGCGGGGTCAGGTACTGCAACGACCGTGTGACAAACACGCCGGCACTTGGCCGCAACCGGCAGGGCTGAAAACGGTGAGAGGCGCGCGTAGGCAGGAGCCGGGGGCGCCGTACGAAACGCTTAGCCGGAACGGCGCAGATACGCGGCTACCCTGGCTCCATGAAACGGATCACGCTTCTGACCGGTCTCCTTGCGGTCGCGGCCACGGTGGCCGTTGCCGGAACAGGTTCGTTCGCGCACCACAGATCCGCGGCCAACTGGGGGCCGCCTGTGACCGCCGCCATGGTGCATCCGGCGACCAACTGGGGGCCGCCTGTCACCGCGGCGATGGTGCATGCCGTCGCGAAGCCGGCTCCGGTCTATTGGGTGCACCCCGTCACTGTCCACCGATAGACCGCCCGAGCCGGGAGAGCGCTCAGATTGCCGCTCGGTCAGCCGACCTGGACGTAGACCTTGATCGCGTCGGGGTCGTCGAGCGCGCGTAGCATCTGCTCGTAGTTCTCGAGACCGTCGATCCGGGTCGTCAGCAACTGCTCGAGCCAGCGCGGGAAGTGCGCCTCCGCCTTCACGAGGTCGTCGGCGCCGGAGCGGAAGTCGTTCGGCGCCGCGTTCACGGTTCCAACCATCACCTTGTTGCCGAGCACGAAGCTCTGGTTGATCCGGTCGGAGTTGATCTCGGCCTTGCGATCGCCGCCCGTGATCGAGGCGAGCACGAGCACGCCGTTCTTGCCGAGGATCTCCGCGGCCTCCCAGACGATCGGGCTGAACCCGGTCGCGTCGAAGATCAGGTCGAACGGCCCGTAGCGCTCCCCCGTCTCCGTGAGCGTGGCCTCCGAGGTCGAGACGTAGTGGCCGCCGATCCGCTCGATCAGCTCGGCGTTCCGGTTGGGCCTCGCCGGCAGCGAGTAGACGGTCAGCTCGAGGCCGCGGAGGCGGACGGTGAGCGCGGTCAGCAGGCCGAGGGTGCCGGAGCCGAGGATGCACGCGCGCCGGGGCTCCCAGACCTTCAGGCGGCGCTGGATCTCATAGGCGTGGTTGACGCCTTTCTCGGCGACCGACATCGGCTCGAGCAGGACGCCGACCTCGTTCAGGGTCGGCGGCAGCGTGAAGAGGTACTCGTGATCCTCGACGTAGTACTCGGTGAGGTAGCCGTGCAGGTGACTGATCCCGCGCTCGTAGTAGATCTCGTCGGTTGTGAAGTCCTGCAGCCCGATCTTCCCGTAGATCGAGGTGCCCGGCCGCCTGACCGAGGCAACGACGTAGGTTCCCGGCGCGATCGCCGTGGGCACGTTCGGGCCGACCTCGACCACCCTCCCGAAGCTCTCGTGCCCGGTCACGAGGAAGTCGTCGCCCGGCGGCGCGTCGCCGTACTCGGCCGCATTGATCTCACGGTCGGTGCCGTCGACGCCGACTCGGAGCACTCTTACCTTCACACCCCGCCCGCCGGGGATCTCGCCGACCGACGGCTCCGCGATCTCCCGAAGATGCATCGAGTCGGGCTTCCCCGGATGGACGGCGACGGCCTTCACGGCGCGTTGCGGGCGAGCTCGAGCTCGTGCATCCGCTCCGACTGGAGCATCAGCTCGTAGAGCGTGGGCGGAACCTGCCCGTGGTCCTGCAGGATCAGATCAGCGACGAGGCCCGTCCAGCCCGTCTGGTGGGAGGCGCCGATCCCGGCGCCGTTGTCGCCGTGGAAGTACTCGCTGAAGAGGATCAGGTTCTTCCAGGCCGGATCGGTCTGGAAGCGCTCGGTACCGCCGAAACACGGCCGCCGCCCGTCGGCGCCCGACGAGGAACATCGAGATCAGCCGGCGCCGGAGATCGTCCCGGACCTCCTCGAGGTCGTCTTCTGCTCGCCCGATCCGGTCGGATACTCGATCGTGAGCCGGTCGCCGAAGAAGCGCGCATAGCGGTTGAGCGCTGAGACGACGAGGTAGTTGACCGGGAACCAGACCGGGCCGCGCCAGTTCGAGTTGCCGCCGAACATCCCGGTCGTCGACTCGGCCGGCTCGTAGGCGATCGAGGCGTGCATACCGTCGACATGCAGCTCGAAGGGATGCTCGACATGGAAGCGCGACAGCGCCCGCAGCCCGTGCGGTGAGAGGAAGGCCTCCTCGTTGAAGAGCCGCTGGAAGATCCGCAGCACGCGGTCGACCTCGACGACTCCGAGCAGCAGATCGCGGTCGTCGGGATCCTCCTCCAGCAGACCCTGCTCCTGGAGCCGCTCGACGTCGCGCTGACGCGAGAGCAGCAGCTCGAGGATCCGCGGATCGACCGCTTCTGCGCGTTCGATCACATGGGCGTCGAGGTCGACCACCCCGAGCAGCGGAACGATGCCGACCATCGAGCGGACCTTCACCGCCGTCGCTCGAGCCGTCCGGGGCGCGCAGCCGGTCGTAGAAGAACCCGTCCGTCTCGTCCCAGAGCCCCTGGGTGCTGAGGGCGTCGGAGATCTGGGCGAAGTGCTCGAGGAACTTGTGGACGAGATGAGTCGCGGGGCGCCCGCGCCCGTAGAGGATCGTCGCCATCGCCGCCATCGCGAGCGCATAACGCCCATCCAGCCAGTCGCATCCGACTGCTCGAGCGTGTAGCCGGGCGGAAGGTGCGAGCGGTCGATCGGCCCGATGTTGTCGAGGCCGAGGAAACCGCCTTCGAACAGGTTCGAGCCGTCGGGGTCCTTGCGGTTGACCCACCAGGTGAAGTTGACGACGAGCTTGTCGAAGACGCGCGCGAGGAAGTCGGCATCTCGCGCACCGTCGATCGCGAACACCCCGAGCGCCGCCCAGGCCTGCACCGGCGGGTTGACGTCGTCGAACGACCATTCGTAGGCCGGCAGGGCACCGCTCGAGTGTTGGAAGCGCTCGCGGCAGAGCAGCGTGAGCTGGTACTTGGCGAAGGCAGGGTCGACGCGCGCGAGCGGGATGCAGTGGAACGGAAGATCCCAGGCGGCGAACCACGGGTACTCCCACTTGTCCGGCATCGACATGATGTCGAACGAGGCGAAACTGTTCCAGCGCGTGTTCCGACCGCCTCGGCGCGACTCCGGCGGCGCCGGCAGATCGGGATCACCCTCCAGCCACGCCGCGACGTCGAAGTAGTACAGCTGCTTGCCCCAGAGCATCCCCGCGAATGCCTGCCGCAGGACGTTCGCCTCGTCGGCCGAGGTGCCGGCAGGCGTGAGCTCACCGTAGAACTCGTCGGCCTCGCCCTGGCGCTCGGTGTTGACGGCGGCAAAGTCCTTCCAGGGATTCCGCGGCCGCTTGGCCTGCGGACGGAGCCGGATGCGGAAGGAGACGGTCTCGCCGGCCGGGATCTCTGCGCGGTACCAGAAGGAGGCTTTCGTGCCGCTGCCGACGGCGACTGTGTCGGCCCCGCCGACGACGTGATCGGCGATCCCGTCCTTCGGGTAGGCGCTCGTCGAGACGGAGCCGAACAGCCGGTCGGCGTTCGTCTCGTTGTCGCAGAAGAGCGTGGCCGGCTCCGACCCGTCGGGCCCGGCGTCGGCGACGATCTCGAGCGGGCCGAGAAACGGATGCTCGGTGACGATGCGCTGCGCCCCCGAGGCCTCCAGCAAGGGCTTTCCGGAGGCGGGGTCGTACGACCAGGTGTTCCGGTACCACGCCGTCGGCAGGACGTGGATGGTCTCTGCCTCGGGCCCGGCGTTCGTGACGCGCACCGTCATCAGCAGGTCGTGCGGGCTCGCCTTGGCGTAGTCGACCTCGACGATCCAGTAGCGATCGTCGTCGAAGACGCCGGTGTCGAGGAGCTCGTATTCCGGGTCGAGCTTGCCGCGGCGGGCGCTCTCGGCCACGAGGTCGCCGTAGGGAAACTCGCGCTGCGGATAGTGGTAGCGCCATCGGTTCCAGGCGTGACTCGGGATCGAGTCGAGATACCACCAGTACTCCTTGGCGTCCTCGCCGTGGTTGCCCTCGTTGCCGGTCAGGCCGAAGATCCGCTCCTTGAGAATCGGATCGCGGCCGTTCCAGAGCGCGAGGCCGAGACACAACCGCTGTTCGACGTCACAGAATCCGGCGAGCCCGTCTTCTCCCCACCGGTAGGCACGGGAGCGGGCGTGGTCGTGGGACAGGTACTCCCAGGCGGTTCCGCCGGGGCTGTAGTCCTCGCGGACCGTGCCCCATTGGCGCTCGCTGACGTATGGGCCCCAGTGGTACCAGTCGGTCGCCTCCTTGAGACCTTCGTCCAACCGACCGAATGTCTCGACCCGTTCCCTCTCGACGCTCATCTCTCGCTGCCTCCTTCGATCCTCGGATCGTGCCTCGAAAACGTCCGGCCGACAGCTTGCAGTTCCCGTCCGCCGCGAGCACGCGGGCGAGCGGCCCGTCACGAGATCGCAGCCGGACCGTCACCAGATCCACATCCGTCGAATGTTGCCACCAACCGGGGCGCCCGTCCGAACAGCGACGGGCGGCCGACGGGCTCGTGCGAGCTGATCGTCGACCGCCCGTCAAGGACGATGCGCATGGAACGCGAGTGGCGCTACTCGGTCTAGCGGGTTGCGTCGACCCGCTCGGCGACTGCCTCGCCGATCACCGAGGTGATCTCCTGTTCGGTCTTGCCCTGTCGCTGTAGCTGCTCGATCAAGATCCGCAGCCGGTTCTCCTCGGCCGGGCTGATCGTTCTTTCCTTGGTCATTGGGAAATCCTTTCGTGTGGTGTGAACTGCGTTCAGTGCCTGCCCTCGAGCCCGGCGACGACCGTGTCGACGAGCTCGCAGACGAAGCGGTCGTCGAGTGGGGCGTGGCCGTAGAGCAGACGGTGATAGAGCGGGCCGTAGAGCAGGTCGAGCGCGAGCTCGACGTCGGTACCGGGTGGAAGCTCACCACGGTCGATCGCCCGCTCGAGGATCGGGCGTGCCTGATCTCGACGAGGCTCGATCAGCCGTGAGCGGTACTCGGCGGCGAACACCGGGTCGGTCTGCGCCTCGCAGATCAACGCCGCAATCACGCGACCGTAGGGCCGCGTGGCCAGCAGCCGGATCCACGGACGCAACAGCCCGAGCAGGTCGCCTCGCAGCGAACCCGTCTGCCGGAGCGCCGGCCGAACCGTGACCCACTCGTTGTAGAGCGTGTCGAGCGCGAGCGTCTCCTTCGTCGGCCACCAGCGGTAGATCGTCGCCTTGCTGACACCGGCCCGCACCGCAACCGCGTCCATGCTGACCGCCTCGAGCCCACGCTCGATCAAGAGCTCCGCGGCCGCCGCGAGGATCGCCTCCCGTGCTTTCTCGCTCCGCGGCCTGCCCCGCCGCTGCTGCGCGACGAGACGCGGTACCGCTACTCCTCCCCCGAATACCTCGATTTGCTGCTCCTTTCGGCTTCTCTATCCTCGGTGAGTGTATCAGAAACTGAACTATCAGTTTCGTATGTCGTTGCCGCAGCAGCCGACAAACGGCGGGCGCCCGCCTCTGCTGTCAGTATTGAGCGGCAGGCCGCAGATGTCCGAAACCGCCGAGACGACCGCAGCGAGCCCCAAACCGCCGGAGGACCTGACCGCGCGGTATGCCTCGCTGCTCGCAAGCGGGGAGCGCGTTCTCCTCGTCCGCCGGCGGCACTGGCTGACGTTCCTCGAGGCCGGGCGCTGGTTCCTGCTCGCACTCGGCGCCGCGATCCTCGCCGCGGCAATCGACGTGGAGGTTCCGAACGGCGGTATTGCCGGTCCCGTGAGCACCGTTCTCGGGTGGGCCTCGTCCCTCTTCCTCGCGATCGGCGTGATCGGAATCGCCTGGTACATCATCGTCTGGCAGGTCGAGCGCTACATCGTCACGACCCGCCGCGTGATCGAGACCGGCGGCGTGATCAACAAGTGGTCGCGCGACACCTCCCTCGAGATGATCACCGACATGATCGTCGACCATCCGTTCCTGGGGCGGATCTTCGGCTACGGCGAGATCGACCTCCTGACCGCCGCCGAGCAGGGCGAGAACAAGATCCGCTTCCTGCCCGACCCCGACGGCTTCAAGAAGGCGCTCCTCGACGCCAAGCAGGCGCACGCCGTCGAGCTCGCCGGCGGCGAGCGGGCGATCGAGGCTGCGCCGCCGGTCCAGCCACCGCAACAGCCACAGCCGGCCGCGCCGGCAGCCGCGCCTGCGGCAGCGCCCGAGAAACCCGCCCACGCCTCGGCCGAGGAGGTCGACGCGTCCCTCACTCGGCTCGCAGACATGCGCGACCGCGGGCTGATCACCCAGGCCGAGTTCGACGAGAAGAAGAAGGAGCTACTCGACCGAATCTAAACGGGAAGCACCGAGTCGCCGACGCGCACGCGGCCCGGAGAGACCACGGAGCCGTAGATGCCGAAGGGCAGGGGCTCGGTCAGGCCCTCGGGCCGGTAGGCGGCGAGCGTCACGAGCGTCGGCAGGTCGATCTCTCCGGTGTCGGGATCGCGCGAGGTGACGACGCAGCGGCCGACGTCGCCGTTGAACCTGAGCGTCGCCTCGCCGGCCTGCACCTCTGCCCCGATCCAGCCGTCCTCCTCGTGGGGTCGAACGCCGTCGATCTCGAAGAGCATCCGGAAGCGCCGCCCGTCGACCTCGTCTGCGTTTCCCGCCTCCGAGGCGAGGCGTTCGAGCGAGGCACGGGAGACGAGCGAGACGGTGCCGCCCTCAGGGCTTCGATCGACGGCGCTCTCGTCGGCCCAGAGCAAGGTCAACGGCCGGCCGGTGAAGCTCGAGATCGCCTCCTGCCAGGGCCCGAGCACGCGGTGGGAGAGCCGGGGCAGCCGGTAGAGAGCAGCGTCCACCGGGTCGCCGAGCTCGACCACGCCCTCGACGCGGGTTCCGTCGGGAAACGCAAGCGCGAGACGGCGGCTCTGCTCGTCCCACTCCGGGCGAACCTGCATCAACGTCCCGTCGCGCTTGCCCCCGTAGAGGGCGCCCTGCTCGTCGAGCAGCCAGAACCGCCGGTCGCCCGTGACCCCGCCGGGCCCGAGCTCGACCTCGTTCGGATGCACGAGCCCGAGCGACTTGACAGGCGCGATCGAGATCCGGGTGATGCGAGCCTCCACGACGCCGACCTTACCCGCGCGAGCGCCGCCGGAAATACCCGTCTTGCAGCGGCGATGTACCGACTATCGTCAAGCTTTGCCAATGCCTTGCGGTTCGACGATGCCTCCCGGGCGCAATGCCTGAGCCGCTGACGCGCGGGCAGCGCTACATGCCGGGGCTCGACGGGCTGCGGGCCCTGGCGGTTGCGGCAGTGATTGCCTACCACCTCGGCTTCGGCTGGGCGGGCGGCGGCCTCCTCGGCGTCGGGGTCTTCTTCACGCTCAGCGGCTACCTGATCACCGACCTGCTGCTGAATCAGATCGCTGGCCCGGGGCTTCGGCTCGCTCCCTTCTGGCTCGCGCGGGCGCGCCGGCTCCTGCCCGCGCTCCTCGCGATGCTCGTCGTCGTCGCGCTCTGGGTCGAGCTCGTCGGCCCGGCGCAGTCGGGATTCGCCGGCGTGGTCGCAGGGGCGGTGCTCTACGTGAGCAACTGGCAGCTCATCTTCCAGCATGTCTCCTACTTCGCCCGTTTCGGGCCGCCCTCGCCGCTGAACCATCTGTGGTCGCTCGGGATCGAGGAGCAGTTCTACATCGTGTGGCCGCTCGTGCTGCTCCTCGGTGTGCGGCTCGTGCCCGAGCGGTCACGGGTGCCGGGCACACGTCCGCGCCTGGCACTGCTGACGCTGCTCCTGGCCGGGGCTTCGGCGGTCGAGATGGCGATGCTCTACCACCCGAGCCTCGACAGCTCACGGGTGTACTTCGGCACCGACACGCGCGCCTTCGAGCTGCTCGGCGGCGCCGTGCTCGCCATGGTCTGGCCGAGCCGCCTCCTGCGGCCGAAGATCGCACCCGGCGCCCGCCGGACCCTCGACGCCCTCGGCATCGTCGGGCTCGTCGGCATCGGACTCCTGATCTGGTCGACGAACCAGTACTCGTCGTTCCTCTACCGCGGCGGGTTCGTGCTGCTGACGTTCGCAACGGTGTTCCTGATCGCCGCGCTCGTCCATCCGGGCGGCAAGCTCGGGCCCCTCCTCGGTGTGGGCGTGCTGCGCTGGCTCGGGGTGCGGTCGTACGGCATCTATCTCTGGCACATGCCGATCATCGCGCTCACCACTCCGGCCGGCGACCACCGGGTCGACCTCTGGCGCTCGGCGCTGCAGGTGGCGGCCACGATCCTCGTCGCCGCGCTCTCGTGGCGCTATCTCGAGCGGCCGATCCGCCATGGAGCCCTCGCGCGGGCCTGGCGGCAGTGGCGGGCAGGCGCTCGACCGTCCGCAGCGCTTCGGCGGCGGCGCCCCGGCCAGGCCACGCTCGTGCACGCCTTCGCGGTGATCGTCCCGCTCGTCGTGATCGTCGCCGTGCTCACGGCAGCGAGCAACGGCGGCTCGAGCGCGACCCCGCCGCTCCCCGCGGCGGGTTCGGTGAGCGCCACGCACAAGGCTCCCGCCCACGTGGCAGCCGCGAGGGTCGCGACCGGCAATCCGACCCACAGCTCCTGCACCTCGGTCGTCGACATCGGCGACTCGACCTCGGAGGGCCTGATCTCGCCCAACTACCTCCCCGACAGAGCGCATCGGATCGAGGCTCGCTTCGACCAGATCGGGGCGACGATCCAGCATTACGAGTTCTCGGGCGCGAGGTCGATCGTCGAGACCTATGACGGCCAGCCCAACGCGACCGAGGTCGCCGCCGAGTGGAAGCACGCCGGCTACCACGGCTGCTGGGTGCTCGCGCTCGGCACGAACGACGCCGCAAACGTCTATGTCGGGTCGAGCGTCTCCGCGCTCGCACGGATCGAGCAGATGATGTCCGCGATCGGCAAGCAGCACGTGATGTGGGTCAACACGAAGTCGCTCCTCGACTCCGGGCCGTACGCCGAGCAGAACATGGAGAGCTGGAACGAGGCGCTCAGCGAGGCCTGCCAGATCTACCCGAACATGCGGATCTTCGACTGGAGCGCGGTCGCCCAGAGCTCCTGGTTCATCGACGACGGGATCCACTACAACACACCGGGCTATGCCGCCCGTGCACAGCTGATCGCCCAGGCGCTCGGACGGGCCTTCCCGACCGGCGGGCATAGCGCCGGCTGCACCGTCCGCTGAGCCAGATGGCGGGCCCGCCCTGGCAGATCGGCCTCATCCGTCACGCGGAGAAACCCGCCGTCCACGCGGCCGGGATCGACGTCGCGGGCGTGGCGAGCGCCCGGTGCCTGACCCCGCGCGGCTGGCAGCGAGCAGGCGCCCTGGCGATGCTCTTCGCCCCGGTGCTCGGTGATCCCCGCGCGCCGCTCACCCGGCCCGACCGGCTCTACGCGCCCAAGTACGAGAACGACGACCGGACGGTGAACCACCGGACATACGAGACGATCCTGCCTCTGAGCGAGCGACTCGGCCTCAGGATCGAAAGCCCCCACAAGGAAGGCCACGAGGCGAGGCTCGCCCGGCACATCCTCGACTCGGACGGCGGCACGAGCCTCGTCTGCTGGGAGCACACGCTGCTCCGCGCGATCGCATCGGAGCTCCCGCTTTCCCAGGGTTCCGCCGCGGTTCCGGCCGCGTGGCCGGGCGACCGGTTCGACCTCGTCTGGCTCTTCGACCTCGTCACCCCGGCGCCCGAGCTCGGCTACGCGTTCTCACAGCTGCCGCAACTGCTGCTCGCGGGCGACGGCGACATGTGACTCTCAGCGGGGCGCCGAGTAGCAGCTGCTGCCGCGCGGGCAGGAGCGGTAGTAGACCGCCTGCTTGTAGAAGTGGCGGCCGTTGAAGTGGTCGATCGTGAGCAGCTCGTGCCCCTGCGCGTCGTAGGCGACTAGGAAGCCTCGCTGCGACTTGACGGTGCTGAGCGCGTCGGCCGGGATCGCGAACACCGCGACGCCGTCGATCGGCTGGGCGCTCAAGACCTTGCCGTTTGCGAGCTCGAGCTCGATCCGGGCCACCGGCGGCCCGGTGCGCGGCAGCTGGTCGGCAACGACGAACGAATCTCGTCCATCGTGGTCGGTCAGGTACCCCCAGGTCGGATCTCGGCGTGGGACGACCGGCTGGCAGCCACCTTCGCGCCCGCCGCGGTCGAGGGTCACCTCCCAGCAGCGGCTCGGCTGCACGAACCACCTGATTCGCCCCGTGAGCAGCCCCTTGCCGAGCCGCATCGGGAACGTGTCGCCGACGAACAAGGTCGCGACGCCGCCGTAGGGGCCGGCGAAACGCGCGACGGGCTCGAGGCTCGCGGTGCCCGCCCGCGGGCCGATCGGTTGCCGCGGCGGATTGCACCGAAGGGCGGCGAGCTTCTTCGCAAGCCCCGGCGCGAGCGGTGTGAGGCTCGCGACGACCCTTCCGCTCGCGTCGAGGCCGACGAGACGAGCCGGCTCGACGGCAGCCCCTGCCAGCTCCTTCTTCCGGCAGCTCCCGCCGGTCGCGGCCGCCGCGGGCACCGTGGTCGCATAGAAGCGGATCGGCATCCCGAGCGCAGCCGGCGCGGCAAAGGTCGGCGTGCGGACGACCGTCCCGTCGTTCAGGTGAACGACGACCTCTCTGGCGCTACTGACAACCGGCCCGGCGATGTAACGGGGCAGCCCGCCCGGCGAGCGGCTGCCACCCTGGAAGCCGATCGTGAGCGGGGTCTTTCTGCCCGGAACCGGGGTGCCGAGCAGAGGCTGGCACACTGCGGCCCCGTCGGGATGCGAAGCCTGCCGGCCGTTTGCGGTCTCTGTGACCTGGTAGCAGAGCGACCCGCTGCGACTGCGGAAGGCAGTCAGCACCCAGCCGGCGCCGTTCCAGCTCCCGGTCTTGACGACCACGACCTTGCCGTTCACCGGCTCGTCCGCGGGCAGACGCATCCCGTCGCGCAGGAACCACCACGGATCGCTCTTCGCGACCCCCAGCGCGCCCACCGGAAGGGCCGTCACGGCAAGGACGATCGCGGCCACGAGCAACGGCCGCCTGCGCCCGAAGCGGCTCGGGCCGGCGGCAGGCGGTGCGACCCGGCGAAGGACGTCGTCCCAGTCGGGCGACGGCACCGCGGGAAGCGGAGCGAGCTGGTCCAGTTCGGCCAGGATCAGGGTGTCGGAGTCGGTCACGGCGAGGCCTCCTCGAGCGATCGGCGCAGGGCGCGGTGGGCGGCGTTGAGCGTTGCCGAGACGGTTCCGACCTCGACGTCGAGCACGGAGGCGATCGAGCGGTAGTCGAGATCGGCCCAGTAGCGCAGGAAGACGATCAGCCGCTGACGCTCGGGGAGCGAGCGCACCCAGAGGCGCAGCGGCGAGGATTCGCCGTCGCCGTTCGGCACGGCCGTTTCGAGTTCCTCGAGCCTCGATTCGGGGCGCGCCGCCCGTCGCGAGCTCCGCGCGGTGTTGACGACGATTCGCCACACCCACGCTTCGAGCGTCCCCTCGCCTCGAAAGGCTGCTTGTGACTCGATCGCCCGTGCGAAGGCGTCCTGCACCGCTTCGCGTCCCAGCTCGAGACTGCCGGCGATCGCCGAAGCGACACGGACGAAGGAGGCGAAGTTGCGCCGGTAGAGCGTTTCCAGCTCGGTGTCTCGACGCGTGTTGCCCCCCATCTCGTGGTACGACGCGGACCGGCCCCCGTTTTGTTTAGCCGCAGGCGGCCCGCGCCGCAACCGGGCTCACGCGGGCCGGCCGCGTGCGCCAGGCTTCGAACGCGACGACCAGCGCGAGCACGGAGACGACGCTCCCGAAGAGCTCGAAGGTCTCGTCGAGTCCCAGGCGTGTGACGACGAGGCCGGCGAGGACGGCCGGGATCGAGAGTGAGGCGTAGGCGGCGATGTAGAACGCGGACATCACCGACGCGCGACTCGCGGGCGGGATTGCCGTGACGAGCGAGCGAAGGCCCCCGAGAAACGCGGCCCCGAAGCCGGCACCGGCGGCGATCGAGCCCGTCAGGTAGAGCTTGCTCGAATCCGTCGCGGCCGCCGCGACGATCAGGATCACTCCGAGCGCCAGTGCGATCGACCCGGCGGCGGCGCCGATCCACGGGGCGAGACGGGCCGTTACGAACTGGGCGGCAACCGCAGAGGCCGCAAGCGCGACGATCCCGATGCCGGCGACGATCGCATTCGTCGTCTCGAACAGCTGGCCGGCGAGCTCGGGCCCGAGCGAGAAGAAGAGCGCGCCGATCGACCAGGACGACAGAACGGCGAGCGCGGCGAGCACGAACGGGCGGCGGACGACCGCCGGGATGCTCGGGCGCTCCAGCCTCAGGTGGAACGGCTTGCGGTCGGCGACCGGCTCGGGCATCCAGTAGGCGCCTGCGAAGGCGATCGCGAACAGACCGAGCAGCAGGGCGTACGGCAGAACCCGCGGATCCGTGCCGAGCTGGACGAGCGCGGAGGAGACGAGGATGCCCAGGCCGAGTCCGGCGGCCGCCGCGATCGCGTTCGTGAGGCCGACGCCCGCCGGGTCGCGACGCGGATGGAAGTCGAGCAGCGAGGCGCTGGCGGCGCTCAGCGCCGCGCCGGTCGCAAGCCCCTGGAGCCCGCGGGCGGCGAACAGCCAGGCCGCCGAGTCGGCGAGCATGAAGAGGACGGTCGACGCCATCAGGGTTCCGAGCGCGCCGAGGAGGACGGGCCGGCGTCCGACATCGTCCGAGAGGCCACCGACGAGCAGCAGGCTTGTGAGCACGCCGAACGCGTAGGTCGCGTAGATCAGGGTCAGCGTGAACGGCGAGAAGTGCCAGAGCTCGCTGTAGCTGCGATAGAGCGGTGAGGGCGTGACCGACGCGAACAGGCCGAGCCCGATCACGGCCGCGGCGAGCGCATAGGCAACCCGGCCGGAAAGGACGCGCCTGCGACCGGCGATCGCCGCTACGGCGAGAGCGACCGGCGGGTCGATCCGATCCTGGGTAGGAGCTTCAGGGCTGTGGGCCACTGGGTTGGAGACAGCAGGGCTGGCGAGCGTCGTCACGGGCGTCCTCTCTTAGTTGCTTCACAAAACTAACTCGCGAAGTATGCCACATCGAGTTGTATGACGCAACTGACTCTGGTACGCTGCGTCCATGCTCAACCGCGACTACGCCGATCAGGACTGCTCGATCGCGCGGGCCCTCGAGGTCGTCGGCGAGCGCTGGACGCTCCTGATCATTCGCGACGCCCTGTTCGGCCTGAGCCGGTTCGACCAGTTCCAGGAGAGCCTCGGGATCGCCCGCAACGTGCTCACGGACCGGCTCAACCGCCTGGTCGAGGAAGGGATCTTCGAGCGGATCCGCTACAACGAACGGCCGGAGCGCTTCGAGTACAGGCTCACGGCCAAGGGCCGCGAGCTCAGGCTCGCGCTCTCGGGCCTACGCCAGTGGGGCGATGACTACCTGAGCGAGTCGCCGCCGCGGGTTCTCCAGCGGACGAGCGACGGCGCGCCGGTCGTGGTCGCGCTCGTGCCGGAGGGCGCCGCAGAGATCCTGCGCCCCGAGGACGTGGAGAGCGTCCCGGGCCCGCGACGGGGCTGAGCCGCGGGGCCGAGCTCGACCTGCGCCCGAGCGCGAGCTACCGTGCGCCGGTGGAGTTTCGCGAGATCATGCGACGGCGCCGGATGCATCGATCCTTCCTGCCCGACCCGATTCCCGAGGAGCAGATCGAGCGCATCGCCGGTGTGATCCGCCGCGCTCCCTCCGGCGGCTTCAGTCAGGGCGGCAGCATCGTCGTCGTCACCGATGCCGCCACGCGTTCCCAGATCGCCGCCGCCTTTGGCGACGAGCACTACAGCCGGAACGGCCACAACTACATCGCCGAGGCCCCCGTGCACCTGGTCATCTCCGCCAACGAGGCGCTCTACCACGCGCGGTACAACGAGGCCGACAAGCTCGCGCCCGGCGGGGTCGAGCTGAGCTGGCCCGTGCCCTACTGGTTCGTCGATGCCGGCGCGCTGATGATGCTCGTGCTCGAGGCCGCGATCGACGAAGGGCTCGCAAGCGCGTTCATCGGCCACCCCGAGCAGAAGCGGATCTTCGACGAGCTGCTCGGGCTACCGGCGGACGTCGTTCCGATCGGGCTCGCACTCGTCGGACGGCCCGGCGAGGATCCGCCGGCGGGCTCGCGCCACGCAAAGCGCCGGCGCCCGGCCGCCGACCTCGTGCACTGGCAGCGCTGGTAACCGGTCAGGAAGCCGGCAAAGCAGCCGACGTGCGCCGAAAGTCCCGCTGCTGCTTGCGGAGCGTGGCGAGCTTGTCCTCGAGCTCGGCCGCGAACTCGTCGAGCTTCTCTTGTCTCGTCCGGACGAGCTCGAGCTGCCGCTCGACGAGCGGAATCGCCTCCTCGACGATCGCCGCGCGCTCCTCGTCGCTCGCCGTCTCCGCCCACTGGTCGCGAAGGGCGGCCCGCGCCTGTCCTGTCTCGGCGAGCGCCGTCAGTTCCTCGAGCGAGAGTCCGAGCAGATCGCGCAGGCGGACGAGCTCGCTCAGCCGGCCGACCTCGGCGTCGCTGTAGAGGCGATGGGCGCCCTTGTTGCGGTCGCCGGCGTTTCCGAGCAGCCCGAGCTCCTCGTAGTAGCGGATCGTCCGGGTCGTGATCCCGACGCGCTCGGCGACCTCCCCGATCCGATGAACGGTCATACAGCCTCCCGAGCCGGACGGATCGCGGTTGCGGGAATCGCCTCGGGCTCGATCGGCACTACCGTCACGGTCTCGAGATGGTGGTACTTCCCGCCGCGCAGGAGCGAGGCGAGCGCCGCGATCAGGCAGGCCGCGATCGCGAAGCCGAAGGCGTAGACGAGCGCCGTGTGGAACGGGCCGGAGATCAGATGCGGGAAGAACCGCTGGTTCGTCAGCTGGCCTGCCTGGCCGGCCGGCAGGTGGGCGAGGACCTTCGGCCCGAGCAGGGTCGACATCGGGTTGTAGCCGAGGAACGAGGCAAAGAGCGTTGCCACCGGCGGCAGCGAGGCGACGCGAGAGGCGTCGGCGGCCGGAACCCCGTGGGCGAGCAGGCCGACCTCGAGCGTGTGCGAGAGACCCGCGGCGAGCCCGACGATCATCAACGTGAAGAAGACACCGATCGAGAGCACGCTCGCCGAGTTGATGAAGGTGGCGAGCATCCCGGCGCCGGCGCCGCGCTGGCTCGGCGGCAGCGAGTTCATCACTCCGGCGCTGTTGGGAGAGGAGAAGAGCCCCATGCCGATCCCGTTCAGCAGCAGGATGAAGGCAAACCAGACGTAGGAGAAGCCGACCGGCAGCTCGATCAGGAGCGCGAAGCTGAGCGCAGCGAGCAGCATCCCTCCGGTCGCGAACGGTCTCGCGCCGTAGCGATCGGAGAGCCAGCCGGAGGCCGGCCCGGCGATCAGGAACCCGGCGATCAGCGGCATCATGTAGATCCCGGCCCAGAGCGGTGTCTGCGAGAAGGCGTAGCCGTGCTCGGGCAGCCAGATGCCCTGGAGCCAGATGATCAAGATGAACTGGAGCCCGCCGCGCCCCATCGCAGCGAGGAGCGCTGCGACGTTGCCGGCCGCGAACGCGCGGATGCGGAACAGGTCGAGGTGGAACATCGGCTCGGCGACGCGGCCCTCGATCACGCAGAAGACGACGAGCAGCGTCAGGCCACCGAGGAGCATCGTCAGCACGAACGGCGAGGTCCACCCCATCGTGTGCCCGCCGTAGGGCTGGATCCCATAGGTGATCCCGACCATCACCCCGACGAGGCCGAGCGCAAACGTCGCGTTGCCCCACCAGTCGATCTTCGCGGGCCGGCGCTCGCCGAGCTCGCGGAGCGAGTGGTAGGACCAGATCGTCGCGACGATGCCGACCGGGACGGAGACGAGGAAGACGGCACGCCAACTGACCGGCGCGAGCACGCCGCCGAGGACGAGCCCGACGAACGAGCCGGCGATCGCGGCGATGCTGTTGATCCCGAGCGCGAGGCCGCGCTCGTTCTGGGGGAAGGCGTCGGTGAGGATCGCTGTCGAGTTCGCGAAGAGCAGCGCACCGCCGACGCCCTGACCCAAGCGCATCAGGATCAGCCAGAGCGCGGCGGTCGTCCCCTGCATCCAGGTGAGCGAGAGCAGGATCGAGAAGACCGTGAAGACGGCGAAGCCGAGGTTGAACATCCGCACGCGGCCGTACATGTCACCGAGCCGCCCGAGGCTCACCATCAGCACGGCCATCACGACGGGGAAGCCGAGGATCAGCCAGAGCAGGTAGCTCGTGTTACCCGGCGCGAGCGGGTCGATGCCGATCCCACGGAAGATGTCCGGCAGGGCGATCAGCAAGATCGACGCGTTGATCGTGGCCATCAGCATCCCGAGCGTCGTGTTCGAGAGCGCCACCCACTTGTAGTCGATCCTCACTTGACCCGCTACCCTCCGTCGGCTATCTACTATTGACGTTAACGTCAAGTTACCAGAAGGAGCCCGGATGAAGATCCGTTGGTATGGCCAGTCCACGTTCGCCCTCACCGGGAAGCAGCGCGTCGCCATCGACCCCTTCGGCGACATGTCGGCGGCGGCCGCGCGCGGGATTCATTTCGACTACCCGCCGATCGAGGGGCTCGAGGCGGAACTGCTGCTCGTCACGCACGAGCACGCCGACCACAACGGCGTCGAGGCGGTCGGGGGCTCGCCCGTCGTGATCCGTTCGACCGCGGGAACGTTCGACTCGCCGGTCGGCGAGGTCGTCGGCGTCGCCTCCGAGCACGACGCCGTCGCGGGCACCCAGCGCGGACCGAACACGATCTTCCGCTTCACCCTCGACGGGCTGCGCACCTGCCATCTCGGCGACCTCGGCCAGACTGCGCTCCGTGACGAGCAGCAGGAGGCAATCGGCGAGATCGACGTCCTCTTCGTGCCGGCGGGCAACGGCCCCACCGTCGGCGGGGAGACGGCCGCCGCAGTCGTGCGGGCACTCCGGCCGCGCCTCGTGATTCCGATGCACTACCAGACTCCGGCGATCGACTTCCTCGAGCCACCGGACGCCTTCCTCGAAGCGCTCGGCGCACCCGTCGAGCACGCCGCGGAGAGCGAGCTCGAGGTCGAGCCCCACCTCGGCGACCACGACCGCCCGAACGTCGTCCTCCTCGCCCCGCCGCTCCAAGCCTGACGGCGGACCGACTTCTCCACAGCCGCCCCGACGACCCGACAAGCTGGTGTCTGGACCGGGCTTCTGCCCGAAGAGGCGTTTGGTTGCTCGGGTTCTGCCGATCGGGACAACGTCTGAAGCCGGTGCCTGGCGCCGTTTTACACACCTCTGTGCACAGGGTTGCGCGCAGGGTCCAGCCTCGTGATTCGCCGGCGCTCGGTCAGGCTCGGCGGAGCCGGTGTTCCTTCAGTGCCTGCATCGCCGCGTGCAGCTGATCGTCGGTGAGCGGCTCGTCTGACTGGGTCGTTGCCGCAGCAGGCCGGAGGCCGTCGAGCAGCCAGTGGAGGTGGCGGCGCCAGGCGTTCGGTGCGACCTCGGCGGTGGCGTCCATCAGCGGCCCGAACGACCAGAGCGCCAGGGCGAGATCGGAGAGCGCGAAGTCGGGCCGCAAACTCCCTTGCTCCTGGGCCCGGGCAAGCGTCCGCTCGAACACGCCCCGAAGCTCCTCACGCGCGTTCGCAAGCCTGCCCTCGCCGGGCGGGTAGCGCATCAGCACGTCCTTCAGCACGCGATCGCCCGCCTGGAGCTCGAGCGTTCCTTCCAGCACGAGCACCACCGCGAGCCACGCATCCGGCTCGGCCTCCGCCGCCTGCCCGAGCGCGACGAGCTCGCCGATCCGGCCCTCGAAGATCGCTTCGACCAGGTCCTCCCGGCTGGAGAAGTGCCGGTAGAGCGTCCCGATCCCGAGCCCGGCCCGCCGTGCGATCTCCTCGAGCGAGGCCTCGACTCCGCGCTCGGCGAACACCTCGCGCGCCGCGGCGACGAGAAGCTCGTGGTTGCGCCTCGCGTCGCTTCGCTGTCCCGCATGCTGCCCGGCGGTGTCTGTCATCCACCCACCGTACCACCGAAAACGGAGGCATGCCTCCGCTTTCTGCTACGGTCAACGCCATGGCCTCCCTCGCCCGTTTCTGCATCGCCCACCGCCGGCTCGTGCTCGTCGGCTGGATCGCCCTCCTGATCGGCGTCGGCGTCGCCTGGCAGACGGCGGGCAGCCACTACTCGAGCAACTTCACCCTCGGCCACACCGACGCACAGCGTGCGGCCGACCTGCTCCAGAGCCATTTCCCCTCGCAGGCGGGCGACACCGACCAGATCGTCTTCCACGCGAAGGCCGGCAACCTGACCGACCCGGAGGTGCAGGCGAAGATCGAGCCGATGCTCGCCGCGGTCGCGAAGATGCCGCATGTCGTCGGCGTGACGAGCCCGTTCGACCCGAAGGCCGGCAAGCGCATCTCGGAGGACGGCACGATCGGCTTCGCCTCGATCTTCTTCGACCAGAAGGCGAACGTCCTCCCGATCGACTCGATCAAGGCCGTGATCGCGAAGGCGCAGAGCATCGACTCGCCCGCGCTCGAGGTCGAGCTGGGCGGGCAGGCGATCGAGCAGACGGAGTTCGCGGCGCCGAGCACGACGACCGGCATCGGCGTGCTCGCAGCGGTGATCGTGCTCCTGATCAGCTTCGGCTCGTTCCTCGCGATGGGGCTCCCGATCGTGACCGCGCTCTTCGGCCTCGGCACCGGGATCGGCCTGATCGGCCTCACTTCGCACGTGGTCGGGATGCCGAGCTTCTCGATCGAGCTCGCCGCGATGATCGGCCTCGGCGTCGGGATCGACTACGCCCTCTTCATCCTCACCCGCTTCCGTGAGAGCTACCGCGACAACGGCGGCGACGTGAAGGACGCCGTGGTGCTCGCGATGGACACCGCGGGCCGCGCGGTCGTGTTCGCGGGCGCGACCGTCGTGATCGCCCTGCTCGGCATGTTCGCGCTGGGAGTCAGCTTCCTCTACGGCCTCGCGATCGCGGCTTCGCTCGCCGTCCTGCTCGTCCTCGCCGCCTCGATCACCCTGCTCCCCGCGCTGATCACCTTCTTCGGCCGCCGCGTCGGCGAGCGCGGCCGGCTCGCGAAGCTCGCCTCGCGCGGACGGAAGCCCAAGCCCGACGGCGCCGGATTCTGGGCGCGCTGGATCGGCACGATCCAGCGGCACCCGCGCATCGCGGCGTCGGCCGCGCTCGCGCTGATGCTGCTTCTCTGCGCACCCGCCCTGTGGCTGCGTCTCGGCTCGAGCGACGCCGGCAACGACCCGCCGGCCTTCACGACCCGCCATGCCTACGACCTCCTCGCCCAGGGCTTCGGCCCCGGCTTCAACGGGCCGCTCGCTCTCGTCGTGCAGCTGCCGAAGGCGAACGACACCGAGGCACTCGCCGCGATCTCGAGCGCCGTCGCGCAGACGCCCGGCATCGTCACCGTGACACCGCCCCGTCTGAGCCCATCGGGCGACGTCGCTCTGATCAACGCGTACCCGAGCACCTCGCCGGAGAGCGCCGAGACGCACGACCTCGTCGAACACATCCGCCACGAAGTGATACCGGCGGTCGCGGCGAGCACCGATTCGACCGTCTATGTCGGCGGCGCCACCGCGGCGTTCATCGACTTCTCCTCCGTCCTCTCCTCCAAGCTCTGGCTGTTCATCGGGATCGTCGTCGCGCTCTCGGCGCTCCTGCTCCTCGTCGTCTTCCGCTCGCTCCTGATCCCGGTGCAGGCGGCGGTGATGAACCTGCTCTCGATCGGCGCCTCGCTCGGCGTCTGCGTGATGGTCTTCCAGTTCGGCTGGTTCCCGGGGGTCACGGCCGGCCCGATCGACGCGTTCGTGCCGGTGCTGATGTTCGCGATCGTCTTCGGCCTCTCGATGGACTACGAGGTCTTCCTCATCTCGCGCATCCACGAGGAGTGGGGCCGCTCGAACGACGCCCGTGGCGCAGTCCGCGAGGGAATGATCCAGACGGGCCGCGTGATCACGGCGGCCGCGGCCGTCATGGTCGCCGTCTTCGCGTCCTTCATCTTCGGCGGCGAGCGCGTGATCGCCCTCTTCGGCGTCGGGCTCGCGAGCGCGGTCTTCCTCGACGCCCTCGTGATCCGCTGCGTGCTCCTCCCCGCCGTGCTCCACATCTTCGGCGCGAAGGCCTGGTACTTCCCGGCCTCGCTCGACCGCCGGCTGCCCCGGCTCGCGATCGAGCACTCGGATCCGGCGCCGCGCCCGCAGGCCCGGCCCGCGCTCGACGAGGCTTAGCCGCTCACGCTCGTCGCCGGCCTGCAGGTCGTCGTCGGCCCGCAGCCCGGCTTGTCGTAGTCGAGCGGAAATCCCTGCGGGCTCCTGCCCCGGTAGGCGTCGCGAAACGCCGCGAAGGCCTTCTCGTCGAAGCGCGGGCAGACGGCGATCCGCCCGGTGCCGTAGAAGTGATGCTCGTAGGCGAGGCCGGGATCGCCCTTCCAGCGAGGGTCTGCCGTCCAGGCCGTGAGGGCGATCCGGTCGCCTAAGCCGGCGATCGGGGTGCCGAACATGCCGACCGGCTCCTTGTCGTAGAAGGCCTTGAGCTGCGCGATCGTCTGTTTCGAGACCTTCGGGCCCCACCAGATCACGACGCCGCCGTGCTCTTCGTTGTGGACCACCTGCCTCGGGTTGACCGCCTGGAGAAAGAAGCCCCACGTGGCCCACAACCGGTAGTGGCCGCCGCCGGCCGGCGGGAACGTCGTCCAGTGCGGCTTGGTCTGGAGCGTCGGGAAGTCGAGGTGGTAGTTCTCGTCGTGCTCGGGCGGGAACGGAACGACGTCCCGGTAGGTACAGCCGGCTGCCCGCATCGTCGCCGCGACAGACGGGCTCCCGAGACTCAGCAGGACGACGACCGCGGCCACGATCGCGATCGCAGCGACGGCGGCGGCAATCCAGCCGAGGCGCCGGGACGTACTGGTTTCACCGGCCTTCCTCGACATGGAGACAGGATAAGACCGGGGCGCGAACCCGCTGCGGCGGCCGAAAATCGAGCGCGGATATCCAGAGCGAAGGGGTAAGCTGGACGGGATGACGGAACGGGATGATCACAGCGATCAGGCACCTATGAACGGGGCCGAGCCCGTGCCTGCGGACGACGCAGCACCACCGGTCGAGGTTCCAGAACCTCCCGCGCGCGGCCGCTTTCGCCGCTGGCACAAGCATGCGCTCGCCGGAGTCGTCGTGATCGCCGTCCTCGTTGGCGGCGGGCTCCGTCTCGTTCCATCGAGCCAGGCTGCGTCGACTACCGGTCAGGGGGCTGCCTCCACCGCCTGCGCCGCTACATGACGGCAGGCACGGCTCCAGCTCACGGCGAAACGAAGCCCGGTACGGCAAAACGCGGTGCCCTGGCGGGCCTGCTTCAGATCCAGCACGGCCGCTGGGCTCGCTCGGTCATCGTCTACGGGATCGTCGCCGCCGTCGGCGCCGCGATCGTCGGCCAGTGGGGTGGCGTCGCGCCGCCCGCCGCCTACGGCCTGTGCTCGGCTTGCCACGGCCGCGACCTGATCGACTGGACGCTCAATCACGTCGAAGGCACGAAGCTCTTCGTTACCGCAGCCGGCGCGAGTTGGCCGCTCTTCACGGTGGTCGGGCTCGTCATCGGTTCCTTCGTCGCTGCGAAACGGAACGGCGAGTGGAGCTCGATCAACCTCGGCGGCCATGTCCGCCAGTTCACCCTCGGCTTCTTCGTGATGTGCGCCGCGCTGTTCGTCGGCGGCTGCCCGACCCGGATCATCATCCGCACCGGCTACGGCGACGTTGCGGGCGCCCTCGCCCTCGGCGGGGTCGCGATCGGGATCGTGATCGCCACCGTCTCGATGCGCTGGGTGGCCCGGCGATGATCGTCTCACTCTCCTCACTCGCGCTCGGCCTGGTCGTCGGCTACCTCGGCCAGCGCTCGCGGATGTGCACGATCGGCGGACTGCGCGACTGGGTCCTCGTCCGCGACACCGGCCTGCTCAAGGGCGTCGCCGCGATGCTCGTCGCAGCCTGGGTCGCCTTCAGCGTGCTTCGCCTCTTCGGCGGCACCGCCGCCGGCAGCGGGCTCCTCGCCGTCGGGACGACTCCCTCCAGCCTGAGCGCCTGCTTCGCGGTTCTCGGCGGGGCGATCCTGCTCGGCCTGCTCGCGACCCTCTCGGGCGCCTGCCCGCTGCGCCAGCACGTTCTCGCCGGACAGGGCCGCGTCGGCGCGTGGGTCTTCCTGGCCGGGTTCTACATCGCCGCAGTCGTGTACACGAGCTGGATCTCGCCCCACATCGGTTCGTGGGTGCAATGAACGGGGACGTGTACCTCGACCATGCGGCCACCTCGTGGCCCAAGCCGCCGGCCGTCCTGGAGGCGATCGTCGAGTTCTTCACGAATGCGGGCGGCAACATGGGTCGCGCGGGCCACCACCGGTCGATCGCCTCGTCGCGCGCGGTGAGCCTCGCCCGGGAGAGCCTCGCCGAGCTGCTCGGTGCCGAGTCGCCCGACGAGCTGATCTTCACGAAGAACGCGACCGAAGCGCTCAATCTCGCAATCGCCGGCCTCGCGCCCGATGGGACCAGGCTCGTGACCTCCTCGCTCGAGCACAACTCGGTGATGCGCCCACTGCGCCACCTGGAGGCAACGGGTCGCGCGACGCTCGAGGTCGTTCCGGCCGACGGCAACACCGGCGAGCTCGACCTCGAACGCTGGGCCGCCGCCCTCGAGGGCTCCGGGCCACGCCTCGCGGTCGCAACGCACGCCTCGAACGTCACGGGCGTCATCCTCCCGATCGCAGACATGGCGGCGAGCGCCCGCGAGCGCGGGGTACCGATGGTCGTCGATGCCTCGCAGAGCGCCGGCCACGTCCCGCTGGCGCTCGCCGGTCTCGGAGCGAGCGCGGTCGCGATGCCCGGCCACAAGGGGCTGCTCGGGCCGATGGGGACAGGGCTGCTCCACCTCGCCCCGGACGTCGAGATCGAGCCGCTGATCCGCGGCGGCACGGGCAGCCAGTCGGAGCTCGAGATCCAACCCGACTTCGCGCCCGACCGCTACGAGAGCGGCACGCTGAACGGCCCCGGGATCGTCGGGCTCGGCGCCGCGGCGGAGTACCTTCGCGAAGTCGGGATCGCGGCCGTCCATGCGCGCTCAGCCGCGCTCGGAGGGCGGTTCCGCGCGGCCCTCGCCGGCGTCGAGGGTGTGCAGCTCTACGGCCCCGAAGATCCGGCCGCCACGACGGGGATCCTCTCGGTGAACATCGACGGCATGCCGTGCGCCACGGTTGCCCGGCTGCTCGACGACGAATGGGGCGTGATGACCCGCGCGGGCCTGCATTGCTCGCCGGCAGCGCACCGCTCACTCGGCACGGCGCCCGGCGGAACACTTCGGCTCTCGTGGGGCTACGACACGACCGAGGCGCAGATCGACCTCGCCGCGGACGCGCTGCGCACGATCGCCGCGCGAGCGCGCGACGTCCAACCGGTGGGGACGGTCGCATGAAGTGGGGCGGCGTCGTGTCCTTCTATGCCTCCGAGCATGCGATGCGCGCCGAGCGGGTGCTCGAGCGCGCCGACCTGGCTGCGCGGCTCGTCCCGGGCCCCCGCGAGGTGAGCCCGAACTGCGGCGTCGCGGTCGCCTTCGTCTGGGATCAGGAGCCAGATGTCGAGCAGGCGCTCCGGGACGCCAAGGTGCGGTTCGAGGCGATCCACCGTTACGAGCTCGACGACGAGACCGGCGCGCCCGGCGTCGTCACCGAGGCGGAGGCGGTGTGAGCATCTTCAAGCGCAGGTGGGTCGTCGTGACCGCGGTGACCGTCGGGTTCCTGATCCTGCTCGCCGGGGTCGGCCTCGTCTCGCGCTCGACCTCGTCCACCGCCACCCCACCCGTCGTTGCGGTCGCACCCGCGAAATCCGTCCTGCCGCCCGTGACCTGGTACTGGACGATGGCGGTCTCACCGACCGACCCGAACGCACTCGCGCTCGGCACGAGCAGCGGCGTCTACCGCTCGGCGGACGGCGGGAAGACCTGGACGCAGTCCGGGCTGAAGGGCGTCAACACCACGAGCATCGTCCAGTCCGGGAGCTCGCTCCTCGCCGCCGGCGTCCGCTCCGCGGTGACGGCCGGCCCGGTCGTGCAGAAGACTGGCGGCACCCTCAAGGAGCGGTCTGCTCCGCCCGGCCCCGCCGTTTTTGCGATCAGCACCGACGGTGGGAAAACCTGGAAGCCGACGAGTCCGGCGGGCCTGCCGAAGGTCGCGATCCAGAGCCTCACCGTCGATCCCGGGAACGCGAAGACGATCTACGCGGTGACGACGACCGGAGCGTTCTACCGCTCCACCAACGGGGCTCAGAGCTTCACGCTCGTCTCCTCGAAGCTCGGCATCCCGCCCTGGGCGATCGCCGCATCCAAGGGAACGAGCTTCGTGAGCGGCGACATGGACAACGGCTCCCACGTCAGCTCGAACGGAACGACCTGGCAGCCGGCGCCGTTCACCGACGGCCGCGGCACGCACATGGTGATGGAATACGCGGTCGAGCCGAGCGACCCGACGCGGATCCTGATGTCGAGCATCGGCATCGAACTCTCGACCGACGGCGGCAAGACCTGGCAGCCCGCGCTCAAGTCCGCGGTGATGTTCGGGCCGATCGCGTGGGTCGGAGGCTCCTCGAGCGTGGCCTATGCGGGAGGCTTCGACGGCTCGCTCTGGCACACGACCGACGGCGGCAAGACCTGGTCGAGCGTCTGACCGCACCACCGTAATTCGACAAACCGTGCCCGCTGAGAACAGGTGATGGGCGACGAGGATGCCGCACCCGTCATTGCTGATCTGGACGGTTGGCTCGAAGCGCGTCAGGCGCTGCTGCCGATCGCCGCGACCACGCCGAGCGGCCGCACCCTCGACTGGATCGCGCCGCAGGCGCCGGCACCGGCGCTCGCAACGCCCCCGCCCTCCCTGGCGCACACGAGATGACGGTCGACCCGAACCGGGTTCCGGCACCCGAGGCCGTTTGCGACCGTGCAGGAACGGGAACCATGAACTCGAGGTCAACGAAGGGAGATCCGATGTCTGCTCACAACTTCGGGAACTCGATCTGGGACATAGGAGCGTTCGATGCCCGTCGGGTCAGAGCGCTCGCGGCGTCGAAACGCGCCGCTTCGCTGCGGGCCGTCCAGCCGGACGAGCCGGGCGACATCCGCATTCATGCCGAGACCACCGAGACGGCATGGCTTATGCACGAGATCATCGGGCTCGGCCGCCTCGACGTGGCGCTCGGCGAGGAGGACGGTCACCCTTACATCGACATCCGCAGCGGCGACGGGGTGATGGCGACCGTCGTCGAGCTCGTGGAGACCGCAGTGGCCGAAGAGCACGTCTCGTTCGCCACGGTCTGCGTCGGCAAGCGGGCGCTCTCGTTCTATCCGACGCCTCGGCCCGGCGCCGGGCCGCTCCAGCACGCCGCCTGATTCGGTTCCCCGGGCCGAACGCGGCCGAAAACAGGAACACTTGGGGGCGATGAGCGCCCAGGGTCGGGGGTCGTCGGACGGCGCAGCTCCGGATGGGGTGCCTGTTCGGGGCCCATGGTGGCGCTCGCCCCTCTGGCTGCGGGCGCCGTTCGCGCTCGGCTACCACCGAAGCGCGCTCCTCGCCGTCGCGGTCGCCGGCTTCCTCATCGCGCTTGCGGCCTCCTCGGCGCCGTTCGTGACGACAGCGTCGGCCAGCTCGGCGCTCAAGGACAACCTGTCGGGCTTGAGCCCGCTCGCGACCGGGCTCGAGGTTCAGGCACTGATCCCGCCGGTCACGAGCGTCCGTGCGGCCCTTCGCACCGCCGCTGCCCGCGAGAGCGCGATCCGCACGCTGACGGGACGACTCCATCTCGAGCAGCCCGTGTTCACGGAGCAGTCGGCAGCGCCCGTCGCGGTCTCGACCTCGCTCGGCGACCAGCCGGTGATCCTGATGGCGCGGACGGGAGCCCTCGGCCACGTGAAGATCCTGTCGCAAACGGGTGGGGATGGAGTGTGGCTGTCCGATCTGACCGCGGCGAGCACCGGGATCCGGCCGGGTGGGACGATCAGGCTCGCCTACTCCGAACAGGGGAGCGGAGTGGCGCACACCGTCCCTGTGCGTGTGAAGGGGATCTACCGCGCCCTCGACCGGTCGGCACCGGACGCCTCGTGGGCCAACCTCCTGCCCGAGATCCTGCCACAGGGAGCCGATCCGCCGCCGCCGGCGCGGCTCGTGCTGATGAGCCCGACCGAGCTCTACAGCCTGGCCGAGAAGCTCTCGAGCAGCCGGACGTTCACCTCCAACGGCCAGGTCTTCCACGTCGGCGCCGGGGTCCCGCTCGGCAGCATCGCCGAGCTCGCGATCGTTCCGCACGGGCTCACGCTCGAGCGGGCACGGCGTCTTTCGGGCCAGTTCGACGCCTTCCGGCGCACGCTCCCCACCTCGACCCTCGGCCGGATGCTCGGCTGCGCCGGGCCCGTCCGGATCGAGGTGAGCACGGGGATCACGAGCGGCCCGCGATGCCCGGTCTCGAGCTCGCTCTCCTCGGCCGTCGCGCTCGCGAACCAGAGTGCGAGCCAGATCTCGGCGGGCGTGACGCTCCTCGCCGCTGCCGGGACGGCGATCGCACTCGCAGTCGCGGGCGCTGCCGGAGTGTTCCTCGTGCGGCGCCGCTCGGCGGAGGTGGCGCTCCTCTTCGCCCGCGGCGAGAACGTCCTCGCCTTCGGCGGCCGGACCTGCCTCGAGCTGCTCTTGCCGACGGCGGTCGGCGCGGCGGCCGGGTTCGCATTCGCACTGACCCTCACGGGAGTCTTTGCCCCATCGGGATCGATCGACCGCGGGACGCTCGGCTCGGCGATCGCGCACGCGGGGTTCGCGGCCCTGGCCGGTCTGCTGCTGGCCGCCGCTGCCGCCGCATTCCTCTTCGTGCGGCAGTTCGACTCCGGCACGCGTCGTGGACGGTGGCTCCGGTTCATCCCGTGGGAGCTGCCCCTGCTCGTCGTCGCGCTCTGGCTCCTCCACGAGGTCGAGACCGGCGGCGGCCTCGCCGGCGGCGGGCCGAACGCCGCCGGTCACCCGACGCTGGCCGTGTTCCTGTTCCCGCTCTTGATGGTTGCCGCCGTCGCCGGGCTTCTCACCCGGGCCCTGCGGCGGGCGCTTCGCCCCCGGCCCGGTCGCGGCAGCGATCTCCCGATCGCCCCGTTCTTCGCGCTGCGCCGGCTCTCGGCTGCGCGTGGGATTCTGACCGCACTGCTCGTCGTCTCCGCCGTCGCGTTCGGCGCGTACTTCTACGCAGAGGCCCTGGCCGCATCGCTGACTCACAACGTCAGCGAGAAGGCCTACGTCGCCTACGGCGGCGACGTGCAAGGGCTCGCCTCCGACTCGAGCTCGCTGCCCCGCAGCTTCCCCTACCCCCTGACCCGACTCGACTACGCCAACCAGTCGGCCACGATCGGCGGCACCAACGGCACCGAGGCCGACGTGATGGCGGTGGACCCCGCCACGCTCGGCTCGGTCATCCACTGGTACCCCGACTGGGGCACCGACCCGAGACCCAGCTTCGGCAAGCTCGCAACCACGTCGACCGCGCCGCTGCCCGTGATCGTCAACACCGCGTTCCCGACGGGGGCCCGCGCCATCTGGATCCAGGAGGTGCGGGTTCCGATCCGCGTCGTCGCGAAGGTCGCGGCGTTTCCGGGGATGACGGCGGGCGTTCCGCTCGTCGTGGTCAGCCGTGACGCCGTCAACGCCTTCGCCCGCAAGCACCACATCTACGACCCGCTCGGCGAAGCCCAGACCTACCTCTGGGCCAAGGGGCCGCCGGCTCCGGTCGCGGCAGCGCTCGCAGCGCCGCCCCTCCGCGCCTACTACGTCACGACCGTCGACTCGTTCAGGAAGGACCCGGACGTCCTGCTCGCGACGCGGACGTTCTCGTACATGCGGCTGATCGCGCTCGCCGCCGGAGCGCTCGTCTTCGTGGCGCTCCTGCTCTACCTGCAGGCACGGCAGCGTTCGCAGGCCGTGTCCTCGGCCCTCGCCGTCCGGATGGGGCTGCGCCGGAGCACCGAGATCCTCGCGCTCGCGCTCGAGCTCGCGGCGATCGCGCTCGCCGCCGCGGTCGTCGGCGGCGTGGTCGCGCTCCTGGCGGCGAGCCCGATCACGCGCCACATCGATCCGCTGCCGACGGACTCGCCACCCCCGTCCCTCGTGATCCCGGTCGGAGCGATCGTCGCGAGCGCGATCGCCCTCGTCCTCGTCGGGCTCGCAGCCGCCGCGGTCACGAGTCGCCTCTCCCGGCGCACGGATATGAGCGAGGCACTGCGTGTCGCGTGATCCCCTCGCCAGCTGCCGCACGCTCTCGAAGACCTATGCGACGCCGACCGGCGGGATCGAAGCCCTCCGCGCCGTCGATGCCGAGTTCGCGCTCGGCGAGGTGACCGCGATCGTCGGCTCGTCCGGCAGCGGCAAATCCACGCTCCTGCGCGCGCTCGCCGGGCTCGACCGTCCCTCGAGCGGGGAGCTGCTCGTCGGCGGGCGCGACCTCGGTACGGCCTCGCCGCGCGAGCTGCGCAAGCACCGCCGCGACCGGGTCACATACGTGAGCCAGAAGGCAGCCGACAACTTCATCCCGCATCTCACCCTCGAGCAGCATGCGCGCGACCTGCCCCGCCTGGGGCGCGAGTTGCTCGCCGACGTCGGCCTCGGCGACCGGATGGACGCGAAGCCGATCGAGCTCTCCGGTGGCGAGCAGGCACGCGCCGCGTTCGCGCTGGCGCTCGCCCGCGAGACTCCGCTGGTCGTCGCCGACGAGCCGACCGCAGAGCTCGACCGCGACTCGGCGGAGCTGCTACTCGAGACGATCCGCCGCCACGCGGGGGCGGGAAGGGCCCTGGTCGTCGCGACGCACGATTCAGATGTGACCGCGATCGCCGACAGCGTGCTCCGGCTGGAGCGCGGGCGGGTGGTAACCGGCGAGATGCCCCTGCCGGCCCCCGGCGCGGCGGCCCCGACGGTCCCAGACGATGCGGAGCCTGCCGTCGAGGCGCGCGGCCTCTCCCGCCGGTTCGTCCATGGCGGCGAGAGCGTGTACGCCGTTCGCGATGCCAGCTTCGCGTTGCGTCGGGGCGAGATCGGGATCCTGCTCGGACGGTCCGGTTCCGGCAAGTCGACGATCCTGACCCTGCTCGCCGGCTGGCAGCCCCCGGATACGGGCGAGATCCTCTGGGCGGGCGAGGCGGCGGATCCGGCGGGACTCCCGTGGGCCGAGCTCGGCTACCTCCCGCAGCGCTTCGGCCTGATTCCTGAGCTGACCGCACGGGAGAACGTGGAGCTGCCGGCGCGCCTGGCGGGGCGCCGGGCAGAGCTCGCACCCAGAATCGACGACCTGCTCGAGGAGCTCGGGCTCACCGAGCTCGCCGGACGCGTCCCGTCGGAGACCTCGATCGGCCAGCAGCAGCGGATCGCACTTGCCCGGGCGCTCGTGCTCCGGCCGCGCCTGCTGCTCGCCGACGAGCCGAGCTCCCACCAGGACGCGGGCTGGCACGACGCGGTTTGGCGGCTCCTCGCCGAAGCCGCGGCCGAAGGGACAGCCTGCCTCGCCGCCACCCACGAGGAGGATGCCGCCCAGTACGCGACGCATGTCTGGCGGATCGCCGCCGGGGTGGTCGCACCGGCGCCGTAACGCTCCCGTTACGCGTGCCCGCCAAGATCGAAAGCGACCTGCTTCGAGCGACGGGAGGGAATGATGATGCGCACGGGAACGATCGGGACGATGGGGATCGTCGCCTGCCTGGCGGCAAGTTGTCTCCTCGCCGCCGCAACCGGTGGCCGGACGGCGACGGCACTCGCCGCGGGCTGCGACGTGCCGGTGACGCACGACCCCTACGACGGCTACCACGTCGGCGTCCCCGCCGGCTGGAGCGTCTTCCGCGTGAACGGCAGGCTCGTCGTCACGCCGAGCGCGACCGCACCGATCCAGTCGATCGTGGCGCCGGTGCTGCTCACGAACGGGCTCACGCCCGCGAAGTACTTCGCCTCTGCGATGGGCACGCTCGACAAGCAGATCGGTGCGATCGGGAACGCGATGAGCTACCGCATCACGAGCACGAGCGGCGGCGTCCCCGAGGCAACCCTGACCGGCCGCGCCGGCACGACGCCGCTCACCGGCCGGGCCACCGTGTTCGTCCTTCCCGACAAGACCGCGCACGGATCGGCGGTCGCCGTCCTCTCGGCCTACTGGGCTCCGACCGCGAGCTTCGGCAGCCTCGCCGGCAAGCTCGCGGGGGTTGCCGCCTGCTATGGCCCCGAGCGGGCGCCGCTCTTCCGCGTGTCCAAGGACCAGGTGTTCACGTACGCGATCCCGCCTGGCTTCAAGGTCACGAGCGAGGGCCAGGACAACCTGCTGATCGCCCTCGGGAACACGGCGTCGGCGAGCTTCCTGCTCACGCTGCTTCCCGCCGGCGACGGAGTCACCTCGGTGCAAACGCTCCAGCAGTACGTGTTCGCGCACGAGAACCTGAAGATCACGAAGGTCCTATCCACGGCGCTCTCGCCGGCGCAGACCACCTCGAGCGGCGCGGTCGCGCAGGACGAGAACCTCGAGTTCCTCGGCGTCCTGAACGGCACGACTCCCGTGCACGGGCTCGCCTCGATCGACGCGGCGGTCGCGAGCGGCGTCGATGCGTCAGGCGTGATCCGGATGGCGCTGACGAAGACGGCGAGCTGGAACTCCTCGAGCGGCGCAGTGATCCGGATCGCCTCGGGCGTCCAGCACAGCTTCTCGCAGGACCTCACGCAGTGGGAGCGGCTGAGCCGGCAGCAGCAGGCCTTCGGCGCGCAGGTCTCGGGGTTCGACGAGGCACTGAACGGCGAGGATCTCGTCACGAACACGGCGACCGGCGAGACGTTCGAGGCGCCCTACAACAGCTTCAGCCAGAGCGGCCCCGACGGCCCCGGCTACTACACGGGCTCGACCGGCAACCTCCAGAAGCTCCAGATCATCACGCCTCGGTAGTCCGACCCGGCTCTTCGCGCGGGGGATCCGCCGGCTTCGGCGCCGGCGGATCGTCCTGCGCGACGAAGAGGCCGAGCACCGCGCGCTTGATCTGAACGAGCACCGGGTCACCGGGCTCGCCGCCGTCGGGACGGGCCCAGGCCGCCGCCACCTCGGCGCCGAGGAGGAGCGCCGAGGAGTAGAGGTAGACGGAGTAGAGGAAGACGAGCGCGGCGGTGAGCGAGCCGTAGATCACGGTCAGGTTCGTCGCCTTGTCGTAGATGAAAGCCGAGGCCAGCGAGATCAACTGGAGCAGGACACCGGTGACGAGCGCGCCGGCGAGCCCGTCGCGGATACGCAGTCCCCGGGCCGGCACGAAGCGGTAGAGCAGGAGCACGACCCCGACCGTGAGCGCGAAGGCGACGCCGTGGACGAGCCCCCGGGCGAGCATTCCCGAACCGCCGATTCGCGCCGCCGCTTTCTCGACGGCACCTCCGACGACAGTGACCGCCGCCGTGAGGAGCACGAGCACGGCGGTGCCGACCACGAGGGCGAGATCGACGAGCTTGCCGCGCACCGTCGGCCGTGCGCGGGTCACCTGCATCGCAGTCTCGAGCCCCTGCCGGATCGACGTCATCATCCCGGTCGCGGCCCACACGAACAGGACGAGACTCAGGAGGCCGGCCGCACTCGACGGCGTCGCGATCGCCCGGATCGCGTTCTCGACGTCGGTGTGGCCCTGCGCCGAGACGGGCAGCGCATTGACGATCGAGTCGATGACGTCTTCGCGGTATTCGTCGTTCTGGAGAACGAGCCCGAAGACCGAGACGAGCACGATCGCGAGCGGGGCGACCGAGAAGAGCACGCGGTAGGCGATCCCGGCGGCCTGTTGCGGGCAATGGTCGGAGTAGAACCGCTGGCCGGCCTCGGGGATGACGCGGAGCACCTTCCGCGCCCCGTCGCGAACCCAGCCGCGGTCACTCACGCGCCGCGTCGGCTTTCAGCGCGCGTTCCCTGAGCACCCTGTGCCGGAGCATCCGGGCCAGGTAGACGACGATCAGGATGTTGATCGCGATCCCGCCGACCTTCCAGATCGTCGGCCGGTGGATCAGCTCGTAGATCTCGTACGGGAGCAGGATCGAGGTCGCGATCACCGTCAGGTACTCGGCCCAGAGCTGATCGAGCCAGAGCCCGATCCCCTCGACCAGCTCGAGGATCCCGTACCCGATCGCGACGAGCGCGGCGATGCGGATCTCGGAGGCGTGCAGGTCGTGGAGATAGACGACGATCCGGTGGAAGAACGGCCGCCGAGGGTCGAGCTCGATCGCGCGCATCACGTGGTCGGCCAGCCGCCCGAAGTCGCTCGCCTCGTGCGTCAGCAGGTAGATCCCTGCGGCCACGAGCAGGATCGAGCGGACGACGCGCTCGGCCGCGATCAGCTTGAGCAGGCGACGGCTACGCGGAGAGTCGCCGCCTTTGGCCACGGCGCGATTCTATGTCGAGAACCCGTTGCAGAATGACTTTGCTGGTCGTCGTCCCCGGTGTGCTCGGAACCGGTCGCGCAGGTAAGCGCCCTGCCTTGCGTTGGCCCCGGCCGGTTGCGTCCCCGCCAGCGGTAGCCGTCGGGGAGCATTCCCGCATCTCAGATGGAGGGACCCGGCCTACCTTTCATCGACCACGGATGGGCGTTCATCTGGACGTGCTGCGAGACGCGCCCGTCGTCGTTCGGTGCGACCGGCAGGCATCGCGCTTTCTGTGAGTGTGTCGAAGGGGACACCGACCCAGGGTTCTGGTTCGACCGAGTTGGCATCGCGTAGGAGTGCGGCAGCTTCAGTGCGTGTATGCACGTCGAGCTTCTCGAAGATGTGCTCGAGGTGCGTCCTGACCGTGTGTGCGGAGATCCAGAGCTGAGCGGCGATCTGGCGGTTGGTCGCGCCGTCTGCGACCGCTCGGAGGACATCCTGCTCACGGGCGGTGAGTTGAAGCACGCCCGGGACGGGCGCGCTCCACCGGCTCCGCCAAAGCACCAGGTGGGGACGGAGCAGTTCTAGGAGTTCGCGCTCGCGTTGTTTCAACCCCCAGCGCTCCTGGTCGAACCAGAAGAAGCGGGACATCCCATTCGGGGCCGGCAGGAAAAGGCGAACGCAATCGAGAGTCCCGAATGGATGATGGACCTGTCGGAAGTACTCGAGGCGGTGGAAGGTCCTCATGCTCATCCGATCGGAGACCGCCATGGGTTCGACAGCACGGCCATGGGCTCGACACACGATCGGGTCCTGAAGCCACAACCGCTGAACCGTCTTCAGAAGCCATTCCGGTTCGGTACGAAGGATGAGGCGGCGTCGGACGACGTAGCTCTGGCCGCCATCGGTGAGCGAGAACTCGCCATAGCCCGTCTTGTTCGCGCCGAGGAGAGTACCGAGTCGAGCGAGTACCGGCAGCGGAAACGGATCGGTGGAGGGCATCGAGCCGAGGTCGTAGAGAAGGTCGAGCACCCCCCGAAAATCCGTCCTGGTGAGGCTCTCCATCTTCATCGCAAGATACGACAATCGTCGTATTCCCGCTACCTCCCGAGGCGAAGACAATCACGGCCAGACAGTTCAAGTCGGAATAAGGAGGTTACTGATGGGAAAGGGGAGAAACATGCGATTGTTGGTCGCTGCGGTCTCCATGGCCGTGATGATGTCTCTGGGTGCGAGTGCCGCGTTCGCAGGCGAGATCACCGGCAACGGCACGCTCAAGACGGTGAACGGCAATTCCCCGTGCGCGTACTCGGGGCAGGAAGATCTCCAGTGGTACACCACCAACGCTGACACCACCCCGGTGACGGATCCGATCAAGGGCGATCCTGCGCACTCCCAGAACTGGGGCCAGACCAAACAGGCCACAGGCCTGACCGGCGGCGCGAATGACGTGACGGCCATTGATTGGGGCTGCAACGCCCACGAGTTCGGCCTCAAGGACGGCAACACCGGCCCATAGCAGGGACGAGCGAAGCAGGTGCGGCGGAGTTGGGTGGGCCTTCGGGGGAGGCCCATCCAACCGCCCTGAGCCGCTCCTTCGAGGTGGATGCAGCAACACTCTCGAGGAGGCCGGCTCCAGGTGTATCCGGCGTCCAAGAGCATTTGGGATGCCGTCGGCGCACCGTCCAGCGCGCCCGAGCGGCAGCTGCTTCGTTCCGAAAAGGAACTCAGCGACCGGCGAGCACGACGACCTCGTCCATCCGGTCGAGGCCTTCTGGCCGGTGGGTGATCAGGAGCACCGAGCCGTCGCCGGCGGCGTCCAGGACGTCGTCGATCAGCCGCTTCGCCGTGGGCTCGTCGAGGTGGGCCGTCGGCTCGTCGAGGACGAGCACCGGGGAGCCCGCAAGGAGCGCGCGGGCGAGGACGATCCGCTGGCGCTCGCCGCCGGAGATTCCGCTGCCCGCCCTGGACCGCGGCGGCGGTGATCTCGCCGGCCTGCGCCCCGTCGAGGGCGGCCGGCTGGGCGCGGAGGCGCCGTTCGACGAGCTCGAGCCGGAACTCGGAGGGCGCGGAGGCGCCGTTCGACGAGCCCGAGCCGGAACTCGGAGAGCACCGAGGTCGCCGCGCGCCGGCCCGCCACCTCGAAGCCCCAGGTGAGGGCACCGCGGCCTGCGAACGCGAGCGCCAGCAGCACGAGATCGCGCGCGACGGAGCCGAGTGACGCCCCGTCGAAGGCCTGCGCGACGATCCGGGCGAGCAGGGTCGCCTGGACGAGCACGAGCACCGTCGTCGCGAGCCCGATCGCGGCGTCGAGCCACAGGAGCCCGCGCACGTCCTTCGAGCGGCGGACGAGGCGCGGATCGAGCGCGCGCATCAGCTTTGCGTCAGCTGAGCCGCTCCAGCAGGTGATCCCCGACGCGGAGCGCATTCGCCATCGCCGTCAGCGCCGGGTTGACCGCGCCGATGCTTGGGAAGAAGCTCGTGTCGACGACGTAGAGGTTGTCGAGCTCGTGCGCCTTGCAGTTGACGTCGAGCACCGACGATGCCGGATCGGTGCCAAAGCGGCACGTCCCCGCCTGGTGCGCGCAGCCGGCAACCGGGATCGCCGTCTTCATGTAGATGTGCCGGCCCAGCAGATGGCTGTGCTCCATCCCGAGGTGGCCGAGCATCGACTCGAGCTTCGCGAACAGCCGCTTCTTCGGCTCTTCGTTGCTCGGCGTGTACGAGAGCTGGACGTTGCCGTCGCGGTCGAGCGTGACCCGGTTCTCGGGCCGCGGCAGATCCTCGGTCGAGAGCCAGAAGTCGACCGCGTGCTTCGCCACCTTCTCGAGCGTCCAGCTCGGCGCGAGCAGCGTCTCGTGCGGCTTCTCACCGCGGAACATCGGCGCCTGCGACTTGCCGATCATCTGGATGTTCCCGAGCGGGAACTCGAAGTCGTCGGCGCCGAAGTAGAAGTCGTTCACCCCGAGCGTCTTCTGGAAGACGGTCGGATTCTCCTCGCGCGAGAGCGCGAGCACGGCCTGGCTCGCGTGGTAGGTGTAGTTGCGGCCGACCTGGTCGGAGCCGTTGGCGAGCCCGCTCGGATGCTTGTCCCCGGCCGAGGCGAGCAGGAGCTTCGCCGAGTTGGCCGCGCCGCAGGCGACGACGATCACGTCGGCGGTCAGCCGCTCGGTCTCGGCGCCGACCTCGACGATGACCGCCGTCACAGCCGTGCCGGCGTCGTTCGTCTCGAGCTTCACGGCCCGCGCATTCGTCAGCATATGCACGTTCGGCTGCTCCAGGGCCGGCCGCACCGCCAGCACCTCGGCGTCCGACTTGCCGTGGACGACGCAGGGGAAGCCGTCGCAGTTCTGGCAGCGGACGCACGGGCTGTGGGGCTTGTCGTCCTCGAGGAGCTGCACGCCGCAGGGCGCGTGGAACGGATGGAGCCCCGCAGCGGCGAGGTCGTCGGCGAGCTGCTGGATTCGCGGCTCGTGGGAGACGGCCGGATACGGGTACGGGTCGGTCGAGGGCGGCTCGGTCGGATCCTCGCCGCGGGCGCCGTGCACCTGGTAGAGCTTTTCCGCCTGCGTGTAGTACGGCTCGAGCTCGTCGTAGGCGATCGGCCAGGCGGGCGAGATCCCGTCGTGGTGCTGAAGCTCGCCGAAGTCCTTCTCGCGGAGCCGGTAGAGCGCGGCGCCGTAGAGCTTCGTCGCGCCGCCGACGAAGTAGTGCACCTGCGGCTGGAACGGGTTGCCGTCGGCGTCCGACCAGGTATCGGGCGAGACGTAGCGGTTGTGGACGAAGACGTCCTCCGAGAGCCAGTTCTGCGGCTCGCGCGGGAGCCAGTCGCCGCGCTCGAGCAGCAGGATCCGCTTGCCCGACGAGGCGAGACGCTGGGCCAGCGTGCCGCCGCCTGCACCCGTGCCGACGATGATCACGTCGTAACCGTCGCGGGTGCTCATCAGGCCACCACCCATGGTGCGTGCCAGTTGCCGTGGCCGTGGATCAGCCGGTCGCACTCGTCGGGCCCCCAGGTGCCGGGCGCGTAGGGCTTCACCGGCGGGGGAGAATCGAGCAGAGGCTGGTAGATGCGCCAGGCCTCCTCGACCGCGTCCTGGCGGGTGAACCGCATCGGGTTCCCCTGGAGCGCGGCGAGCAGCAGCACCTCGTACGGGGTCGGCCCCTCGCCGCCCTGCTCGGCGAACTCGAGGTCGAGGTCGACGCGGCCGGGGCCGCCCTCGTCTGCCCGGTGGGCATCGACGATCAACTTGAACCCGGTCGTCGGGTCGAGCTTGACGACGATCTGGTTCGGCTCCGGCATCCGCGTCGTCTGGAAGACGCCGAGCTTCGGCGGCCGCTTGAACACGAGCCGCAGCTCGGTCTGGGTCACGGGCAGGCGCTTGCCCGTCCGGATGAAGAACGGCACGCCGGACCAGCGCCAGTTCTCGATGTCGAGCCGCAGCGCGGCGAAGGTCTCGGTGGTCGAGTCCGGCTTGACGCCCTCGATCGACCGGTAGCCGTCGTACTGCCCGCGGACGTAGGCGTCCGGGTCGGCGGTCTGGACGCTCCGGAACACGGAGACGAGCGAGTCCTTGAGCGTCTTCGGGTCGCCGCCCCCGGGCGGCTCCATCGCCGCGGCGCCGACGACCTGCATCAGGTGGTTCACGACCACGTCGCGCAGTGCGCCGACCGGATCGTAGAAGTGCCCGCGATCCTCGACGCCGAAGTCCTCTGCCATCGTGATCTGGACAGATTCGATGTAGTTCCGGTTCCAGATCGGCTCGAGGACGGAGTTCGCGAAGCGGAGGTACAGGATCTCGTCGAGCCCCATCTTCCCGAGGTAGTGGTCGATCCGGTAGAGCTGGGCCTCGTCGATGTAGGTGTGGAGCTCGGCGGCGAGGGCGCGGGCCGACTCGAGGTCGTGGCCGAAGGGCTTCTCGACGACGACGCGTGCAGTCTTCGTGAGACCGGCGTCGTGGAGGCCCTTGACGACCCGGCCGAAGAGGAACGGCGGGATCTCGAGGTAGAAGACCGGCGCCTGCTTGCCCCCGATCGCCTTCGCGACGCGCGCGTAGGCCTCGTCGTCGCCGAAGTCGCCCGAGACGTAGGAGAGCCGTGCCGCGAAGCGCGAGAACACGGTCTCGTCGATCGCCTCGCCGGTGCCGACGATCGATTCGCGGGCGCGCTCGACCAGCTGATCCTTCGTCCAGTCGTCGACGGCCACTCCGACGATCGGGCAGTCGAGCTCGCCACGCGCCTCGAGCCGGTAGAGCGAGTGGAACGTCATCACCTTCGCCAGGTCGCCGGTGATCCCGAAGATCACCAGGACGTCCGCCGGCGCCGTGAAGGGCGTCTGCGTGCCGTTCGTCATGCACAACCCCTTTCAGTCATCGAAATGTCGATCAATCTTCTTCGACCGTGATCCGGCCGATGCGCTGGTGCGTGAAGGCGGCACCGGCCCAGTCGACGACGGCCTTCGCGCGGTCCTCGTTCGTCGGCAGGAGCGCGAGATGGACCGTGCCCCAGGCGAGCTGGGCCTTCGTCCCCTGCATCGTGCGGCCGCCGAGCATCTGCACGACCGCGGCACGGCGGCCGATCGTCGCCATCGTTCCCTTGTCCTTGTAGGCGAACGGCTTCGCAGCCTTACCCGCGAGGCGCCGCGCGATCGTCTCGCCGGCGTGCTCGCCGGACTGGAGCGCGACCGACCCGAGCTGCGGCAGCACCTGACCCGTCTTCACGTCGGGGATCGCCGCGACGTCGCCGACCGCGTAGACCTCGGGGTGGCCGGCGAGCGTGAGGTCGGCCCCGACCCCGATCCGGTTGCCGCGCTCGAGCTCGAGTCCGAGCGACTTGACGAGGGCGTTGCCCTGCAGTCCGGCGCCCCAGACGAGCGTGTGCGCCTTCAGCACCTCCCCGGTCTTCAGCGTCACGCGCGTCGGTGAGACCGAGGCGACCGCGACTCCGGTCATCACCTCGACCGTGCGCTTCTCGAGTGCCTTCGTCGCGTACTCGCGGAGGTTCTCCTTGAACATCGGGAAGACATCGGGTCCGGCCTCGACGAGGATCACCCGCGCCTTCGATTCGTCGGTGAACTTGAAGTCGGAGGCGAGGTTCGCCCGGTAGAGCTCCGCGAGCGCGCCCGCGGTCTCCACACCGGTCGGGCCGCCGCCGACGATGACGGCGTTGAGCGCCCCGTCCTCGATCAGGGATGGGTCGCGGTCGGCGGCCTCCCAGCGCTCGAGCAGATGATCCTTGAGGTGGACGGCGTTCGGGAGCGTGTACATCGGGAACGCGTGCTCGGCGGCGCCTTCCGTCCCGAAGAAGTTGACCTCGGCCCCGAGCCCGAAGACGAGGTAGTCGTAGACGATCGGCTCGAGATCCGCGAACGAGACGACCCGCTTTTCGAAGTCGACCGCCTCGACGGTGCTCTTGTGGACCGTCGCGTTCTTCTGATCCATGAGCAGATCCCGGAGCGAATGGCCGATCGCGGTCGTCTCGAGCAGCCCCGAGGCGAGCTGGTAGAGGAGCGGTTGGAAGGTGTGGTAGTCGTGGCGGTCGACGAGCACGACCTCTGCGTCGGCCTTCTCGAGCTTCTTCGCCGCGCCGACGCCGGCGAAGCCGCCGCCGAGCACGAGCACGCGGGGCCCGCCCGCCTCGTTCGTCACCGCGAGCTCGCCCGTCCGGCCGTCGCCCGCTTGCGGGTGCGTCCGGTGAGCGGCGCCTCGCGGCGGACGCGCAGAACCTCCGCGACCGACCAGGCCTGGAACGGGCAGCCGGTGGCGGCATGCGGCGCGGCGCCGTCGGTCGTCTCGGAGACCGACCCGAGCCCCCAGTCCCCGAGATGGGCCTCGATGCCCGCGAGCGCGCCTTCGGCCGGAAGCCCAGCGGCGGCGGCCGCGTCGATGTAGGGGCCGAGCAGCCACGGCCACACGGTTCCCTGGTGGTAGGCGGCGTCGCGGTCGGCCGGGCCACCCCGATGATAGGGGCGGTAGCGGGGATCCCCGGGCGCGAGCGAGCGCAGCCCGAGCGGCGTGAGGAGCGACTCGCGGCAGCGCTCGACGACGCTTCGCGCGACATCGCCACCGAGCGGAGATCCCGGGAGCGAAACCGCGAGCAGCTGGTTCGGCCGCACCGAGGCGTCGTCGCCTCCCGGGCCGTCGACCACGTCGTACAGGCCGGCTCCGTCGGGCCGCACGAACCGGGCGGCGAATGACACAGCAGCCTGCTCACGGATCGCGCCACAGCGGTCCCGGAAGCCGGAGTCGCCGCCGAGCTCGCCGGCGACCTCGAGCGCCCTGAGCCAGAGCGCGTTGACCTCGACGGGCTTCCCCGCGCGCGGCGTCACCGGAACGCCGTCGATGCGGGCGTCCATCCAGGTGAGCGCCCAGCCGTCGGCGCCCTGGCGGAGCAGGCCGTCGCCGGCATCGACGCCGATTCCGTAGCGCGTCCCGTCGAGGTGGTGGGAGACGATCTGCTCGATAACCGGCGCGAGCTCGCTCCCGAGCTCCTCGTCGCCGGTCACGGTGACGTGCCGGCCGAGCGCGTGCACGAACCAGAGTGTGCCGTCGACGGTGTTGTACTCGAGCGAGCCCGTGTCGGCCGTATTCGCGAGCATCCCTTCGGACACGGTCTCGGCCGAGGTGCGCAGCACCTCCCGTCCTTCGTCCTCACGTCCGGTCGAGAGGTAGAGCCCCTCGTAGGAGGTCATCAGGTCACGTGACCATTCGCCGAACCACGGGTACCCGGCGACCGCTGTCGGCCGCCCGGCCGTGGCGATCGCGAACTGGTCCGCCGCGAGCACGAGCTGCGTGTCGATCGCGTCGGCCACCTTGGCCTGCGCGACGAGCTTGTCGGCGCGGGAGCGAGCCGCGGTGACGATCTTCGCCGCCGCGAGCAGCTTCCGGCCGAACGGGGCCGCGGCGGCCGTGACCTCGTGCTGCCCTCCGGGCTCGAGCTCGGCGACAAAGGTGCCTGCCGCCCAGAGGTCTTCGCGGTCCGAGAGGCCGCGCGCCGCCTCCTCGCGGGCTCGCACGTCGCGGTACCAGCTCCCGCCTGGCTGCCAGCCCTCGCCGGCGACGCGGTAGGCGCCCTCGAAGGAGAAGCCGTCGGTGGTCGCCTCGACCTCCGGATCGCCGGCGGCGAACCGCTCGCCGTGAACGCTGCGCCAGGTGCAGAGCGGTGTGAGCTCGAGCCGGACGGGCCGGTCGGAGGCGATCAAGCGGTGGACGACGCCCACCGCGGGCAGTCCGTGCGCGGCCGCGAGCTCGCGTTCGAGCACGATCCCGCCGAGTTGCCAACGCCACCGCGGGACGCCGTGCTCCAGATCGAACGAGACGAGGAGCTCGTGGCCCTTCGGGTCGACGGTTCCCGAGCCCCATTCGTCGGTCGCAAGGCGGATCCGCGTGTCGCCGGCGACGAGCACGGGGTCGAGTGCGGCGAGCCCGAGCATGCGGCTTCCCGGCCCGTCCACCGCGACCGCGAGCAGGCCGTGGTAGCGCCGTGTCCGCAGGCCCGAGACGGTGCCCATCGCGTAGCCGCCGAGGCCGTCGGCGACGAGCCACTCGCGCAGCGCCGCCTCCTCGAGCGTCCCGCAGAGCTGGGGGCCGAAGTTCACGGCAGGGTCTCGGAGTTGAGCTTCGAGAGGAGCTCCCCGAGCGTCGGCGTGTAGACGCCGCGGCGGCGCAGGATCATCTCGGCGACGACGCCCGTCCAGCCCGTCTGGTGGCTCGCACCGAGCCCGGCGCCGTTGTCGCCGTGGAAGTACTCGTTGAAGAGCACGTTGTCCTTCCACTCCGGGTCGGTCTGGAGGCGCTCGACCCAGCCGAAGCAGGGCCGCCGGCCGTCCTCGCCGACGAGGAAGAGCGAGATCAGCCGCTCCTGGAGATCGGCGGCGATCTCGTCGAGCGTGTGCTCCTTGCCCGAGCCGGACGGGTACTCGAGCTTCAGCGAGTCGCCGAAGAAACGGGCGTAGCGGGTGAGCGCCTCGACGACGAGGAAGTTGACGGGCATCCAGATCGGGCCGCGCCAGTTCGAGTTGCCGCCGAACATCCCGGTCGTCGACTCCGCAGGCTCGTAGTCGATCGTCGCGCGCATGCCGTCGACGTCGAGCTCGAACGGATTCTCCGCGTGCCAGCGGGAGACGGCGCGCAGCCCATAGGGGGAGAGGAACTCGGACTCGTCGAACAGCCTCGCGAGCAGACGTTGCACCCGTCCGACTCCGACCACGCCGAGGAGCATCCGCCGCTGGCCGACGTCCCCGGTCATCGGATGTGCCACCCTGAGCATCTCCGCCGCCTTCTTGTTCACGATCTCCGCGCGGTCGACGACCTCCTCGTCGACCGCGGCGACCCCGAGGAGCGGCAGCACGCCGACGATCGAGCGCACCTTGATCGGCACGGTCGTCCCGTCGGCCAGGCGCAGGCTGTCGTAGAAGAACCCGTCGTCCTCGTCCCAGAGCCCTTGCGACTCGAGCGCCGCCGAGATCAGCGCGAAGTGCTCGAGGAACTTGAGCACGAGATCGTTCGCCGGTCGGCCGCGGGCGTTCAGGACAGAGGCGATCGCTGCCATCGTCAGCGCGAAGAAACCCATCCACCCGGTGCTGTCGGACTGGTCGAGGGTCTGGCCGGGGGCCAGGTGGGATCGGTCGATCGGGCCGATGTTGTCGAGCCCGAGGAAGCCGCCCTCGAAGACGTTCGAGCCGTCGGGATCCTCGCGGTTCACCCACCAGGTGAAGTTGACGAGCAGCTTGTCGAAGATCCGGCTGAGGAAGGCGGTGTCACGGCCACCGTCGATCGCGAACACCTCGAGCGCCGCCCATGCCTGGACCGGCGGATTGACGTCGTCGAACGACCACTCGTAGGCGGCGAGCGCCCCGTTGGGGTGCTGGAACCACTCGCGGCAGAGCAGGATCAGCTGGTACTTGGCGAACGCCGGGTCGACGCGGGCGAGCGCGACGCAGTGGAAGGCGAGATCCCACGCGGCGAACCACGGGTACTCCCACTTGTCGGGCATCGACATGATGTCGAACGCGTCGAAGTGGCGCCAGCGGGTGTTCCGGCCGCCGAGCCGGGAGTCCGGGGGGCGAGGCTGGGTCGGGTCGCCGTCGAGCCAGCGCGCGACGTCGTAGTAGTACAGCTGCTTGCTCCAGAGCATCCCGGCCAGCGCCTGGCGAAGCACGAGCGCCTCGTCCTCGGTCGTCTCGGCCGGCGTGAGCTCGGCGTAGAACTCGTCGGCCTCGGCCTGGCGCTTCAGGGCGACCGCGTCGAAGTCGGTCCACGGATCCTTGCGGCGGGCGGCCGGGCGGAGCCGGATCCGAACCGTCGCCGTCTGGCCCGGCGCGACGTTCAGCTCGTACAAGAACGCAACCTTCGTACCGGCCTCGGTCCCGACGGTCGGCGTGCCCGAGACGACGTGGTCGTTGATCCCGTCCTTCGGGGTCTCGGTCGTCGGCAGGGTCCCGAACACCCGAGCCGCGTTCGTCTCGTTGTCGCAGAAGAGCAGTTTCGGCTCGCCCTGGGCGAGCAGCTCGAGCTTCCCCAGGAACGGATGCTCGGTCACGACCTCCGCGGCGCCGGCCGCCCGCAGCTCGGGCTTGACCTCACCGTCGATGCCCCAGTCCCAGGTGTTCCGGTACCAGGCGGTCGGCAGCACGTGGATCGTCTCCGAATCGGGCCCCGCGTTCGTGACGCGCACCGTCATCAGCACTTCGTGTGGATCGGCCTTCGCGTAGTCGACCTCGACGATCCAGTAGCGGTCCTCCTCGAAGACGCCGGTGTCGAGCAGCTCGTACTCCGGGTCGAGCTTGCCGCGGCGCGCGTTCTCGGCGACGAGATCGCCGTAGGGGTAGGCGGCCTGCGGGTAGTGGTAGCGCCAGCGGTTCCACACGTGGCTCGGAAGCGCATCGAGGTACCACCAGTACTCCTTGGCGTCCTCGCCGTGGTTGCCCTGGTTGCCGGTGAGGCCGAAGATGCGCTCCTTGAGGATCGGGTCGCGGCCGTTCCACAGGGCGAGCCCGAGGCAGAGCCGCTGTTCGACGTCGGAGAAGCCGGCAAGCCCGTCCTCGCCCCAGCGGTAGGCGCGCGAACGCGCGTGATCGTGGGGCAGGTACTCCCAGGCGGTGCCGTCCGGGCTGTAGTCCTCGCGGACCGTGCCCCATTGCCGCTCGGAGAGGTACGGGCCCCAGTGGTACCAGTCGCTTGCCTGCCGCAACCCGTTCTCGAGCCGCCCGAAGCCGTCGACTCGATCCCGTTCCACACTCATCGTACGCACCCCCGTAGTGCCGCGACGCTCCCCCTCCGGTTCGAGGCTATCACGACCATTCCGACGCCGAAAACGATCATTGTCCGCACCCCTCTACGCCCGATGACACCGTCGAGGCCACTGAAGCAGACCCCTTCCCGGGACGCCTCATCCCAAGGGGATGAAGCGTCCTTCGAGAGGCTGGTGAACGACTGGAAACGACGATCGGGCGGCGGGACGAAGCCCACCGCCCGATCGTTCGAGCCCGACCGGAGCGCGGCGCGGTGGCCGCCTCGGCGTCGATCAGGCGAGAGCCTTCTGCTTGAGCTGGTCGAACTCGGCCTGCGTGATCGTGCCGGCATCGAGCAGCCCCTTCGCCTTGGCGATCTGCTCGCTCGGGTCGGTCGTCGCGGCAACGCTCTTGATGTAGGCGTCGGTCTGCGACTGTGCGGCGGCCAGCTGGTTCTGACTCCGCTCGGCCATCCCGTTGTGCTCGGCGATCAGGTAGATGAAGACGCCGAAGTACGGCAGGATGATCACGAAGATGATCCACAGCACCTTGGAGAATCCCGAGGTGTCGTGCCGGCGGAACAGATCGGAGAACACGGTGATCAGGAGCCAGAACCAGATCACCCAGGCAAAGAAGACGAGCATGGTCCACATGACGTCCAGGAACGAATAACTTGCAACGAGCAACGGCGGCCTCCAGTCAGCTTGGGTTGGTCGAAAGCCTCGCGCGAGTTCGTTGCGCGCGAATGCACTCGATATCACCGCTTGAGCGGCGCCGCGTCATCATGCCAGTGGGGTGAAAGTCCCGTACGAGCAATTAACACGAGGGCCTATCCCGAATGGAATAGGCCCTCGAGAGCGAGAACCTCTAACGGCGACGCGCGACCCGGCGGCTCGTGCGCCGGGCGACCCTTCTTGCTCCGAACATCTCAGGCCTCCTTCGAGTTCGATGATTAGGACGCGACCTTGGCGGGCTTCTCGACGGAGGCCATGTGCTCGGCCTCCTCGCTCGTGGCGAGCCCGATCGCGACCAGATCGAGCGGGCTGATGAAGCCGTCACTGATCCGGAAGCCGCCGGCCTTCACGACCGCGTCGCGCAGCGGCACGGCCCAGTGGTGCTCGATCAGGATCAGGGCCGCGGCTGAGTCGTTCGGGATCTCCTCCAGCACGTCCCAGGCCTCCTCGTCGTTGAAGAGGTGGATGCCCTCGGCGCCGGCCTCGGCACCGATCTCGGCGCCTGCCTCGAATCCCTCCTCGCCGTCGATCCCGAGACCGATGAGCGCTGCGACCTTGCTTCCCAACTCGATCGCCTCGTCCTTGGTGAGGTTGCTGAGATGCACGACCTCCATCTCACCGTCGGCGTCTTTGTGCACGGCGAGCGAATCGATCACCCGCACCGTGTCGCTGTCGCGGAGCCGCTCGAGCTCGGCGATGATCTCGCCGTGGAACTCCGGGTGCTCGAAGCCGAGCACGATCAACTGAACAGGTCCGATTGCCACTTCAGTCACCCCATTCCTGAATCCAGGCCGGCACCATGCCGGCCCGATGTTCTCGTCTTTCGATCACGTTCGATTGGAAACCACGATCATCGCCAACCACGGGTAGCTGGGCATCACCCGGGAGGGATGAAACCGGCAACCGCGCCGCCTTCCCCTTCTGACGGTTGCAGATAGCTTTCGGCCCGCGATGAGCGACACCGCCGCCGCGGCTCCAACCGACACCGCCGCGCTGCTTCGCAGCCGGCAATACCGCGTCCTCCTCGTCTTCGCGGGAGTGATCGGCCTGATCGTCTCGCTTGCGTCGTGGGGCTTCCTCGAGCTCACCCACAAGCTGGAGGTCTGGGTGTACGACGACCTCCCGGGCAAGCTCGGGTTCTCGAGCGAGCCGACCTGGTGGCCGCTCCCCTGGCTGGCTCTGGCCGGACTGATCACCGCGTTTGCGATCCTGCGCCTGCCCGGGCGCGGTGGGCACGTCCCCGCCAACGGCCTCGCCACGGGCGGCAAGCCGACCACGCCCGAGGAGCTCCCGGGTGTCCTGCTCGCCGCGGCCGCCACTCTCGTCCTCGGAATCGTGCTCGGGCCCGAGGCGCCGCTGATCGCCCTCGGAATGGGCCTCGGGATCCTGGCGATCCGGCTTGCGAAGAAGGATGCCCCGCAACAGGCGCTGGCGCTGATGGCCGCAGCCGGAAGCTTCGCCGCGGTCTCGACGATCTTCGGCTCGCCGGTGATCGGCGCGATCATCATCATCGAGGCCTCGGGCCTCGGCGGCGCCATGCTGCCGGTGGTGCTGCTGCCCGGCCTGCTGGCCTCCGGCGTCGGCGCGCTCGTCTTCATCGGACTCGGCTCGTGGTCGGGGCTCAGCAGCAGCGCCTATGCGCTCACCCCGTTCTCGCTGCCCGTGTTCTCCGGCATCGGCTGGGGCGACTTCGGCTGGACGATCGCCGCCGCGCTCGCGCTCGCCCTCGGCGCCTTCGTGATCATGGAGCTCGCGCGCTGGACGAAGCCGCTCGTCGAGCAGCGGCCGTACCTGTTCACCATCATCGCCGGGCTCGCGATCGGCGGGCTCGCGATCGCGTTTGCCGAGTCGACCGGAGGCTCGACGAACACGGTTCTCTTCTCGGGGCAGGACGCCTTCGGCTCGATCTTCCCCACGGGCGCCGCGCTGTCGCTCTCGACTCTGGCGCTGCTCTTCCTGTTCAAGGGGCTCGCCTGGAGCGTGTCACTCGGGAACTTCCGCGGCGGGCCGACGTTTCCGGCGCTCTTCCTCGGAGCCGTCGCCGGGTTGATGGCCGCCCACCTGCCCGGCTACTCCGAAGCGCCGGCGGTGGCCGCGCTCGCCGGCGCGATGTGCGTGTCGATCCTCCGGCTCCCGCTCTCCTCGATCGTGATCGCGCTGATCCTCAGCGCGAGCGCGGGCCCGGCGGTCGCACCGCTGATCATCGTCGCCGTCGTCGTCGCCTACCTCGCGACCCTCGGCCTCGCCGCCTTTGCCGAGGCACGCCTGCCCGCACCGCCGGTGCGCGGCGGCCAGGACCCGGCCGCCGCGCCGGCTCCGGCGTAGGGCTTACAGACCGGCCTCGACCGTGATCCGGCTCGAGTCGGCGGCCGCCTTGAGCGCGGCGTAGTCCCGCTCGTTCTGGTCGGCGTAGGTCTCCGCGAACGAGGCGAGCGCGCGGTCGAAGGTGTCGTTCGAGCCGAGATAGGCCGAGATCGCGACCGCGTCCCCCGAACGGGCATGGGCGCGTGCGAGCGTCTGTCCACAGATCTCCGCGTAGACCTCCATCGTCTCCGGCTCCATCAGCTCGACGATCGCCGAGCCCTTCGAGTCCCAGAGCTGCCGGATGTAGAAGTCGAGCTCACCCTGCTCCGGAATCTTGATCCGGATCCAGCCGAGCATGATGTCGCTCGCCGCCTGCGTCATGCGCTGGCCCTCGACGACTCGCTGCCCGTGGTTTGCGAACTCGCTCTTGCCGAGGAACGGCTCGAGCACGGATCCCTGAGCCTCCTTCATCTGGAGGATCAGCGGATCGTGGTTGTCGCGCCCGACGAAGAGCAGGATCCACGCCCTCGTGCCGACGCTCCCGACGCCGACGACCTTGCGTGCGGCATCGACGAATCGGAACCGCTCGAGCAGGTGGCGGCGATCGCCGACGAGCGTGCGGCGGTAGGAGCGGATCACGTTCCGGGAGAGGTCGAGCAGCTCCTCACCGGAGCCCAGGTCACGCGCCGCGACGATCAGGGGCGGGTTGCTGACAAAACGCGGCTCGCCGTCGACGATCTCGGTGAGCTTGGAGAACGCCGAGAGACTGTCCTTGGTCCGGGCCTTCGCCATGTTGCGATCGAACCGCTTGATCGCCTTCGCGCTCAGCCGCGACGACCACTGCTTGGCCTCAGCCTCGACGTCGACGCGGGAATACCACAGGTCGAACGTCCCCATCTCTGCGAACCCGGCCATCGCCTCGCGGTAGGAGCGAACGACGGCGATGTTGATCACCTGCCGCTGCTCGGTGGCGAACTCGCGGCTGCGGCCCGCGACGGCGAAGCTCGCGACGAGGCGCTTCAGATCCCACTCGAACGGCCCCGGCAGCGTCTCGTCGAAGTCGTTCGTGTCGAACACGAGCCGCCGGTCGGGTGCCGCATAGGCGCCGAAGTTCGAGAGGTGGGCGTCGCCGCAAAGCTGCGCATGGAGTCCCGTGCGGGGCGATCCGGCGAGATCCGAGGCCATGAGGTAAGCGGCTCCCCGGAAGAACGTGAACGGCGAGACGAGCATACGCCCGTAGCGGATCGGTACGAGCTCGGGGACGCGCGACTCAGCCTGCGACTCGAGCAGCTCGACCGGATCGGGGCGCACGGGGGAAGGCTCCCAGTCGGCATGAGCGCTACGCGGAACCTCGGCCCGGGCGGCCTTGCCCCGTGCCGCACGCTCCTCCAGGGTGAAATGGGGAACGGCCTTGGCGGTGGTGGTGCCGCTCGCGGCCTGTTCTGTCTTGTCCGGCTTCGTCGCGCTCATCGTCTTCCTCTCTCCGGGTTCTAGACCGCGTCTCGACGCGTGAGCACTGACTCTAGTTCACCACGCCCGCGAACTGTTTCATCCGATCCAGGTGATGTTGCCGGATGGTGACAGTGGGTCGAAAAGAGGCGCGATAGTCTCGCCGGCGTGACCGCATACGCGCGCCGCACCGGCAATGCTGCTCTCGGCTGGGTCCGGTCGGTGGCGCCCGATCGCCGCTACGTGAAGACCGACCTCGTCGCAGGCGTCCCGGGTGCGATCGGGAGCGTGCCGGACGGGATGGCCTCGGCCGTACTCGTCGGAGTGAACCCGATCCACGGGCTCTACGCGAGCTTCGCGGGACCGATCGCCGGCGGTCTCAGCTCGAGCACCCGGCTGATGGTGATCACCACCACCACGGCGGCGGCGCTCGCGGCCGGGTCCGCGCTCGGCGGCGTGACGCGGGCCGAGCGCTCGGATTCGCTCATCCTGCTCACCGTCCTCGCCGGCGCGATCATGCTCGCCGCCGGCCTCTTCCGGCTCGGCCGATTCACGCGCTTCGTGTCGATCTCGGTGATGCTGGGCTTCCTCACCGGAGTCGCGGTGAACATCATCTGCGGGCAGCTCCCCGACCTCACGGGCAGCCCGGCGGTGGGGCGCTTCGCACTCGCGAAGGCGGCGAACGTGATCACCCATCCGGGCCTGATCCACTGGCAGTCGGTGGCCGTCGGCGTGAGCGCGCTTCTGATCATGGTGGTGCTCGCGAGGACGCGGATCCAGGCGTTCGCCTCGCTGGTCGCGATCATCGTCCCGACCGTGCTCACGATCTGGCTCGGCGGGGTCGCCTCGGTCGAGGACGAAGGCTCGATTCCCACCGGAATCCCCGTGCCGCACCTTCCCCACCTCGGGCTCCTCTCGTTCGACCTCGTCACGGGCGCCTTCGCGGTGGCGGTGATCGTGCTCGTGCAGGGAGTCGGGGTCGCCGAGTCGGCGCCGAATACCGACGGGCCCCGCAGCGAGCCGAACCAGGACTTCGTCGCGCAGGGGATCGGAAATCTCGCCTCGGGGCTCTTCCGCGGCCAGCCGGTGGGCGGCTCGGTGGGACAGACGGCGCTCAATCTCGCCGCCGGGGCGCGCACGCGCTGGGCTTCGATCTTCTCGGGGATCTGGATGCTCGCGATCCTGATCGTGTTCTCGGGAATCGTCGGCAAGGTGGCGATGCCGACGCTGGCGGCGATCCTGATCTACGCCGGCGCGAGCTCGATCCGCTTCGGCGGGATCGAGACGGTCTGGCGGACCGGGATCAACTCGCAAATCGCGTTCGTGGCGACGTTCTGCTCGACGCTTTTTCTGCCGGTCGCCGCCGCGGTCGGGATCGGCGTGGCGCTCTCGTTGATGCTCCAGCTGAACCGCGAGGCACTCGATCTCTCGATCGTCGAGATCGTGCCTCTTCCCGACGGCCGGCTCGAGGAGCATCCGGCGCCGGCCCGGCTTCAAAGCCACGCCGTGACGACGCTCGACGTCTACGGGAGCCTCTTCTATGCGGGCGCGCGGACGCTCGCGGCGAAGCTCCCGGATCCGGCCGGCTCCGAGGAAGCGGTCGTCGTGCTGCGCCTCCGGGGCCGGACGACCCTTGGCGCCACCGCCTCGACGGTGTTGAAAGGGTACGCGGAGAGCCTCGCCGAGTCGGGAGGGCGCCTCTACCTCACCGGGCTCGACCCGGGCGTGATCGAACGGTTCCGGCAGGCGGGGCACATCGAGGCGAGCGGTCCTCTACGGATGTTCGAAGCGACGCCGGTGATCGGCGAGTCGACCGCCCGGGCCCGCGACGACGCCGAAGCCTGGCTCATCGGGAAAGAGACGCCGCCGGGGGCCTAGCCCGGGAACGCCGCTCGAGCAGGTGCTGCCGGAGACTCAGTCGCCCGTGATCACGACGTGCGACACGGGCACGGTCGCGCGCTTCTGCGCGGCCTCGATCACGCCGTCCTCGAGCCATCCGCCGGTCGTGTCCGCGTGCGTCCCGAGCACCACGGCGTCGGCGGGAAACTCGCGGAGCCCATCGGTCACAGCCTGGACCGGATCGTGGGAGCCGATGCGCCCCTCCGCCCCGATCCCGACGGCGACGAGCGCCCTCACCGTCGCGTCGAGCTTCGCCTGCTCCGCATCGAGAGCGCTCTGGTCGCCCGTCAGCCGGTCGAGACCCGAGGCGGCCGAGGTGGCGATCACGAGCGCCTTCGCCGTGCGGCCCATGGCCGAGTCGAGCAGCGACCGGCGGAAGGCGGCCGAGGTCCCTCCGTCGTCAACGACGACGAGCACGCGGTAGGCACCGTCGTCGACAGCGGCTGCCGGCTCGAGCGGCTCTGCACGTGACGCGGCGCGCGACCGCTTCGCGATCGCGCCGACGATCGCCACGGCGAGTACGAAGCTCAGGACGACGAGCACGATCCACGCCGCCGCGGACCCGGAGGTGGCTGCCCAGTAGATGCAGAGCCCGTAGGCGAGCACGAACAGGACCATCGGGATCGCGATGTACTCGCGCTTCATCTCAACCTCCTCAGCTCGAGCGTGCGCCCCGTCAGGCCGCCGCGTGGCGGCGATGCCGGAGGATCAGGTAGAGCGGGATCGTGATCGGTGCCAGGCACGTGAGCACGATGAACCAGAGGATCTTCGCCCCGACCGAGATCGTGTCGACGACGAGCAGGAACAGGGAGACGACCCAGGCGACAAACAGCGCCCCGAGCACGATGATCGAGATGACGACCCCGGCGCCCGACGTGAGCGCGAACGAAGCGGCGATTCCGGCCACGGCGGTAGTAGATCAGATGGTCGAGCGAGCGGTCACCGCATCACGACCCTGCGGCCCCGCCGATCCCCTGGCGGTCGGACACACGCGCGAGGTCGAGGTCGATCGAGCCCCCGAATCGCTCCTCGACTGTCGCATCGAGGCGCTCGAGCTCACGGCCCACCGCCTCGGCGTACTCGGGTAGGACCGAGTCGCGCAGCGCCTCGAGCATCGAGCGGAGCCGGCGGACGACCTGGATCGCCGAGCCCCCGTACCGGCGGATCTCCGTCGTCCCGAGCGACAGGAACTCGTCCCACCGGGGTGCATGCACGACGATCCGGCGGCGCCCTTCGGCGTCCCGAAGCTCGTAGCGTCCGTCGAGGCCGGGCGTCTGCCCGATCGTCGTGAGCAGATCCTCGAGCTCGTCGATCACCTGGGCGGCGGTCGTCGGGTCGTTGACAGCGGGCGAGAGCGCGAGGTTTCCGATGTCGACGATGACGCGCAGCGCGAACGCGGGGTCCTGATCGATCGTCCGCTCGATGCCGAGTGCGACGAGGTCGCGCAGCGCCCGCTCGTCGCTCGCGCTCACCGGGCCGCCGTACACGTCGAAGAGCCGGGAGCCCTCGACGAGGAAGTCGCCGACGGCGTGGGGCATCACGAGGACACGGTCGGCGCGAGTGGCCCACCCGACGAGCGCATGCGTGTTCATCGCCTGAACCGCGCCCGAGCGCTCGCAGCGCACCGCGGCCGTCGGCTCACCGGCGAGCGCCGACTCGTGGGCGTCCGCGCGGCTCGCGCGGCCCGCGAGCTCGGCCGCCACGGCATACACGGCAACCGCCTCCCGGCCCGCAGCGCCCACGAGCTGCGCGACCGCGACCGGCCTCAGCCGGTGCAGGTAGCGGTCGAGGAAGACGAGGAAGAGCACGAGGCCCGCACCGACGAAGACGCCGGCGAGTGTGATGCTGAGCGACGGAACCGCAGTCTTCTCGACCTTCCCGAGCAGGGCGAAGGAGAAGAAGAGCGTCCCGAGCAACACCGCGAGCACCGCCTTCAGCACCCCGTCGCGGTACCAGATCCGCATGTAACGGGCCGAGAAGGTGCCGGTGGCCATCTGGACGACGAGCACGGTGACCGTGACCACGAACCCGGTGAGCGCGATCATCGCCCCGACGATCGTCGCGAGGATCGTCTGGGCCGTTCCCACCGTGTACTGGAAGCCGTCGGGGAGCGTCACCGAGCGGTCGAGCCACCGGGTGGCGTAGCTGAGCAGCCACCCGGTGACACCGCCGAGGAGCGGAACGAGCCACAGGTTTCCCTTGAGGTTCTGGCGGATCCGGAACCTGCGCGCCCACGACATCGGCCTACCCTACTCCGGGCCCCAGCTGGATCTGCTCCCGGCCCTCCGTCCGGGATCGCGCGCTAGGATTGTGGTGAGTGCAGGGGCTGAAGGTTGGCGCCTTCGCAGAGAGAAACAACTGTTTGGCGCCTTCGCAGAGACCACTGGAGCCCCATGTCGATCTTCCGAATCTCCGAACTCGAGGAACGCCGCGGCCGTACACGCGCCGGCGACGGGATGTCTGAGTCTTGACGGCCGTGCGGGAGACAGCCGGGCCGGCCCCGGGCGAGGAGTCCTGGAGGCGCATCCTCGCGCCGTACATGGTTCCCCGGCTCGATCTGAGCCTGCTGAACCTGCTCACCTCCGTCGGCGCCTACCTGGCCCTGTTCGCGGCCATGTGTTACGCGCTTCGCATCTCGGACTGGCTCGTGCTCGCACTCGCCGTTCCCGCCGCCGGGTTCCTGATCCGGACCTTCATCGTCTTCCACGACTGCGCGCACGCCTCGTTCCTGCCCTCGAAGCGCGCGAACGCCTGGGTCGGCTCCGTGCTCGGCGTCATCCTCTGGATGCCCTTCGGCGCCTGGCGCCACGAGCACGCCGTCCACCACGCAACCTCCGGAGACCTCGACCGCCGCGGTGTCGGCGACATCAAGACCCTGACCGTCGAGGAGTACCGGGCCGAGTCGTTCTGGGGCCGCCTCGGCTACCGGCTCTTCCGCAACCCGTTCGTGATGTTCGGGCTCGGCCCGCTCTGGGTGATCGTCGTCGGGCCGCGGCTCGTGCCGCGCGGCTCCAGCAAGCGGATCCGGCGCAGCGTGCTCGGAACCGACCTCGCGCTCGCCGCCGTGATCGCCGTACTCGTCTGGCTCCTCGGCTGGCAGGGCTTCCTGCTCGTGCAGGGGCCGGTGATCCTGCTCACAGGCGCGGTCGGGATCTTCCTCTTCTACGTCCAGCACCAGTTCGAGGACGCCTACTGGCAGAAGAGCGAGAACTGGAGCTACGACGACGCGGCGCTGCAGGGGAGCTCCTACCTGAAGCTCCCGGAAGTGCTCAGGTTCTTCACCGGCAACATCGGCCTGCATCACGTCCATCACCTGAGTGCGCGGATCCCGAACTACAACCTGGTCGCCGCACACGAGAAGGTCGAGGCGCTCCAGTCGGTGCCGACGCTCTCGCTCTGGGATGCGGTGCTCGCGGTGCGGCTGAAGCTCTGGGACGAGGAGAGCGGCCGGCTCGTCACCTTCGCGGAGGCGCGCCGCTCGAAACGGACGGCGAGGGCGATGACCGGCACCACCCACGCCCCGCCCGCTTAGCCTGGCTCCCACGAGGCATAGCCAACCCGCCAGCAGCTACCCTAGGTACACGGTCGCCAATCCGGCAACCGGGAGATTCAGCTTCTCGTTCCCCCCTTTCCGGGCGTTTCGAGGCTCTTGCATCTCGACCCCGTAGTAAAGGAGTGAACAACTTGACTGATTCATCTGTGCTGTCTTTCGGCGCGCTCGGCGTTAGCGAGCCCGTCGTCAGGGCACTTGCCAAGGGCGGCATCACCGCCCCGTTTGCCATCCAGAGCATCGTCCTTCCGGACGGCCTCGCCGGCGTCGACATCCTCGCCGCCTCGCCGACCGGATCGGGCAAGACGATCGCCTTCGGGATTCCCCTGATCGAGCGGACAGCCGCCGGCGGCGCCCAACCGAGCGCGCTCGTGCTGGTGCCGACCCGCGAGCTCGCCTCGCAGGTCGTCGCCGAGCTGCGCCCACTCGCAGCGGCCAGATCGCTGCGGATCGAGGCCGTCTACGGCGGCGCACCGATTCCCGCACAGGCCAGGAAGGCCCGGGGCGCACATATCCTCGTCGCGACTCCCGGACGCCTGACCGACCTGATCGACCGCCGCATGATCTCCCTCGCCGCGGTTCGCGTCCTCGTCCTCGACGAGGCCGACCGGATGCTCGACATGGGCTTCAAGCCGCAGGTCGACCGCATCCTCGCCGGCGTCCCGCGCAACCGGCAGACGATGCTCTTCTCGGCCACGCTCGAGGGGCCGGTCACCGAGCTCGCCCGCTCGTACACGACGAACGCGGTCAGGGTTCGCGCCGACGCTCCCGAGGAGCTGCTCCCCGGCGAGATCGACCACGAGTTCCACCCGGTGACCCTCGACAACAAGCTCAAGAGCCTCGCCACCCAGCTCGACCGGGAACGCGGTCTCGCGCTCGTGTTCGTGCGCACGAAGCACGGCGCCGACAAGCTCGCGCGCAAGCTCGCCCGCGAGCACGACCTGCGCGCGGCCGTGATGCACGGCAATATGTCTCAGAACGCACGCGAACGATCGCTTGCGCAATTCGAATCGGGTCGCGTCACGACGCTGATCGCGACGGACGTCGCGGCCCGGGGACTCGACATCGACGACATCACCCACGTCATCAACTTCGACCCGCCCCGCACAGAGGACGACTACGTTCACCGTGTCGGGCGGACAGGCCGAGCCGGTCGTTCGGGCACGGGCCTGACGCTCGTGCTTCCCGAGCAGCAGCAGGACGTCGGCAAGCTCGCCGACAAGCTCGGCCACAGCGCAGCGTTCGCCGCCTCGGGAATGCGCGCGCCCACATCATCATCGACGCCCCGCGGCCCCAATCGGCAGCGGCGCCGGCGCAGGTAGCGCCGAAGGGAGGACGACAATGGCCTCGAAGCGAAGCCCCCAGACAGCAGCCAAACGTGCCCGCGAGCAGGCGATGCGCGAGAAGCGCGAGCGCAAGGCATTGAAGAAGCAGGCCGCGATCCTCGCCAAGAACGCGCCCGAGCCCACCGAGGAGGAGCTCGCCGCTGCCGCCCTCGAGGCAGGCGAAGAGGGCGAGGAGAGCGCGGAGGGCGAGCTCGAAGTCGTCGCGGCTGCGGCCGCGGCGAGCGGCGCGGTCGAGACCGGCTAACCCCGGCGATTCCCGGCGGGCGCCGGGTCTCTAGACTCGCCCGCACCATGGGCGAGGCGATCGGGAACTTCCTGCCGTCGGCGGTGGGCGTGGCGATCAGCCCGCTGCCGATCGTCGCGGTGGTGCTGATGCTCGTGACGCCGCGCGGACGGGTGAACGGGCCGATGTTCGTCGTCGGCTGGTGGATCGGCCTCGCAATCGTGGGTGCGATCGTGCTCTCGGTCGTCGGGAGTGCCGGTGCCACGAGCGGCGGCGAGCCGAAGACCTGGGTCGACTGGCTCTTCCTCGTGCTCGGCCTCGGGTTGCTCCTCGTCGCGGGCAGGCAGTGGCGCAGCCGCCCGCACGGCGCCGACGAGCCGCCGACGCCGAAGTGGATGGGCGCGCTCGACGGCTTCACCCCGCTGAAGGCAGGCGGCGCCGGGGTCGTCCTCTCGGGACTGAACCCGAAGAACCTGCTCCTCGCGGCGGCAGGGGCGGCGGCGATCGCCCAGACGGGGATCTCGACCGGCGAGCAGATCGCCTCCTACGTCGTCTTCGTCCTGATCGCCTCGATCGGCGTCGCGACGCCCGTCGTCATCTACTTCGCGATGGGCGACCGCTCACGCGCGCTGCTCGACCGGATGAAGGGCTGGCTCGCCCACAACAACGCGGTGATCATGGCCGTGCTGCTGCTCGTGATCGGCGTGAAGCTGATCGGCCAGGCAATCGCCGGTTTTTCTACCTAGCGCGGAGGATGCAGCGGAAGCCGATGTGCCCCGTCGAGGTGTCGACGGCTTCGCCCTGCCGCGCCGCCGGGCGATAGCGAAGGCAGTAGTTCGGCGCGCAGAGGTGCGAGCCGCCCTTGATCACGCGACGCGGGAAGCGCTCCCCGTCCGCGAGAGGGGGCCCGCAGCACGGCGCGGTCTCGGTGGTGCCCGGCGAGTCGCGGAACCAGCTCGTCGTCCACTCCCAGACGTTCCCGCACACGTCGTGGAGGCCGTAGCCGTTGGGGGCGAAGGAACCGACCGGCGAGGTGCCCTCGAACCCGTCGAGCTTCAGGTTCTGCCAGGGGAACTCGCCCTGCCACGTGTTCGCCGCGGGCTTGCCGTCCGGGAAGTGCTCCTCGCCCCAGGCGAAGGGCTTTCCCTCGAGCCCGCCGCGGGCGGCGTACTCCCACTCCTCCTCGGACGGCAGTGCCTTCCCCGCCCAGGCCGCGTAGGCCTCGGCGTCCTCGACGGCGATCTGGACGACAGGATGGCGGTCGCGCCCGTTCGCGGTCGTGCCCGGACCGCCCGGGCGTTTCCAGAACGCGCCCGGGACGTATTCCCACCAGCTACGTACGTCACTGAGCGGAACGGGGCCCGCGGTCCCGCGGAAGACGAGCGCGCCGGGCACGAGCAGCTCGGGATCCGCGTCGGGATAGTCGGCGGGGTCGAGCGGGCGCTCGGCCAGGGTCACGTACCCGGTGTCGCGCACGAACTTCCGGAACTCGGCCACGGTCACGAGGTGCTCGTCGGCCCAGAATCCCTCGACGGAGACCGTGCGCACCGGCCCCTCCTCGGGATAGAAGCCCTCGGCCCCCATCAGGAAGCTCCCGCCCGGAATCCACCGCATCCCCGGTCGCCCCTGAGCCGTATCCGTCGGAGCCGAAGCCGAAACAGCCATCGACTCAGCCTAGACAACCCGAAGATTCGACCGCCTGCCCTTTCCAGCCACCAGGGACAGTCCCCTGGACATGGCCCCTCCGGACAAGGCTGGGGGACAGTCCCCTAGACATGGCCCTTCGAGGCAAGCCCAGGGGACAGTCCCCTGGACATGGCCCCTCGGGACGAGGTCTCGGACGGACGGTTAGAGCGTCTGGGGCTTCGTCTCGGCCTTCGGGCGTGGGGGCTCCACGAACGAGATCGTGAGCCAGGCTGCCGAGGCGGCGAGGACGACCGCCGGAACGGCGTCGAGTCCCTGGAGGCCAACGAGCAGGCGAGCGCCGTCAGCGATCCGAGCGCGATCAGCGGCCCCTCGGGCCCGAGCACCGCCCCGAAGCCGAGCGTTCCGACCGCCGCCAACGCGACTCCGGGGCCGTACCGAAGCGGCGTGGGATCCGCGTTGATCCCCTCGAGCGGCGGGTGCCCGCCGTCGCCCGGCAGCAGCCTGCGCGCGGTGAGCACGATCGCAGCGCCGGCGACCGGAAGCCCGACGACGAGATACAAGGGCGGAGAGGTGTCGCCCAGGTGGGACGGCAGATCCGTCCACATCCAGTGCTCGAGGTCATGGACGAACCCGAGGAACAGCGCTGCGACGACCGCCGCTGGAATGCCGATCAAGGCGGCGAATCCGACGAGCCGGAGGGAGTCGGCGCGACTCGGAGCCGCGGTGCGGGCGCCTCCTGCCCGCTCGCCCGCCGCCTCGGAGCTCATCGCCGAGAGACTACGCCGACCGCATTTCGCAGGTCGTCTAAGCTCCGCGCATGACTGAGTCGGCCGGCAGCGTGGCCCTCGCACCTCCGTCGGGCTCGAGCCCGCGGGCGAGACGGCTTCTCAAGGTTGCGGCCTGGCTGATCGGCACCGTCATCTTCGTCGCGATCCTGCAGCTCCTCGGGGTCGACGTGACGGGCTGGTTCAAGAATCTCTGGACGCAGATGAAGGCCGTGCCGCTGAGCTACATCGTCGCGGCGCTCGTCTTCCAGACCGGCCAGACGGTGTTCGCCGGCGTCTCCTATTACGGGATCCTCCAGGCCGCCTACCCGGGAGAGGTCAAGATCGCCGCGATCGTCACCGCCTACGCCGTCGGCGTCGCCATGAACAACTTCCTGCCGGCGAACATCGGGACGTTCGTCACCCTGCTGATGTTCGTGGCGCTCATTCCCGCCTGCACGATCGGCGGCTCGATCGCGGCGTATCTCGTCCAGAAGATCTTCTTCGTGATCGCCGGCGCCTTCATCTACCTCTACCTCTTCCTGTCCGTCCCGAACTCGTTCCACCAGAGCTTCGGGAACATCTCCGGGCATCCGGCCCTGACCGCGATCATCGTCGTCGGCGGGATCTTCCTGATCGTCATCGTCGCCCGGCTCTTCTGGCGCCAGGTGAAGAAGCTCTGGAACCAGGCGAAGCAGGGCGGCGTGATCCTCTCGCAGCCCAGGCGCTACCTGACGCGCGCGTTCCTGCCCTCGTTCCTGTCCTACGTCTGCAAGTTCATCGTGATCGGCATCTTCCTCGCGGCCTTCGCGATCCCGGTCACGTTCGACTCGATCACCTGGGTCGTCGGTTCAGGTTCGCTCGCGAACGTGGTGTCGGTCACGCCCGGCGCCGTCGGGATCACCCAGGCAACGAACGCGCTCGCACTGAACATCTGCTGCAACGTGCCGAACAGCACCGCCGTCGCCTACTCGACCGCTCAGCAGCTGATCACGACGGCCTGGAACGTGGTCTTCGCGGTCATCCTCGTCATCTCGGTCTTCGGCTGGACGGGCGGCCGAGAGCTCGTCACGACCTCCTACGTCGGCGCGAAGGAGCAGGTCGCCGAGAAGAAGGAGGAGCGCAAGCGCAAGAAGGAAGAGAAGAAGGCCGCCGAGGCGGCCGAGAAGGCCGGCAGCGACTGACGCGCGCGCCGCGCCGGTTCTCCCCTCGGTCACCACGCTGACCGGAGATATTCACCAGAACGACGCACGAAGCTCCTGCAGGGCTGCCTACGCTAGGGTCGTGCGCGGGGCAGCTCTCCATGTCTGAGACCGGGGTCCAGGACGAGTACCTCCAGCTCCTAATGCGGAGCGGCGATGCCGAGGCGTTCACCTCCGGCACGACGATCTTCGAGGAGGGCGACGAGGCCGACCGGGTCTATCTCGTGAAGAGTGGCGCCGTCGAGCTCTCGACAAACGGTCACATCCTCGAGGTCGTCGGCCCAGGGGGCCTCTTCGGCGAGATGGCCGTGATCGAGCGCGACACGCGATCGGCCACGGCATTCGCGCAGTCCGACTGCGAGCTCGTCACGATCGACCGGCGGCGATTCTGGTTCCTCGTGCAGGAGACGCCGTACTTCGCAGAGATCGTGATGCGGGTGATGGCGGATAGGCTCCGTCGCGAGACGAACCGCTCCTAACGGATCTCCCACGCCTTCGTCTCATTCGTACTACGATCCCGCCTACGTCCCGTGACAAGGGCGTTTCAGGGGGACTCAGCGGCAGCAGTACGGGAAGGGGGAACGGTGAAGACGAAGTCAAAATTTGGCTCGAAAAGCGCACGGATGTTCTTTGGCCTGGCGCTCATGGTGGCGCTCGCAGCGAGTCTCACGGGTTCGACGTTCGGCGCACCGGCGAGCCTTCAGCTCACCGTCCAACTCGTGCCGGGTGTCGTCTCGCCTGGCAAGCAGGAGCTCGCAGTCGCAACCTTCCGTAACTTCTCGCCCGTGCCTCTCTCGGGCGTGGTCGTGACCATCCATCTCCCAACCGGCTTCACGGTTGTGGACCCCGGCAAGTGCATCGCGTCGACGACGCCCGGGACGGCGGCCTGCCCGCTCGGCACCGTTGCCGCTCACACCACGATCAGGGCCTCCGTCGTCGGGCGCGCGCCGAAGACGATCCCGGTCGAGACGAGGGTGAACGCGACCTTCGCGCTGCGCGTCGGCTCGGCGAAGCCGAACCCGATCCTGACCGGCACCTCGGCGAAGGTGCTCGCCTCGAACAACGCCTCGGAGCAGGGCAACTGCGCGAGGACGCCTGCACCGCTCACCGCCACGCTGAACGACCAGCAGACGACACTCGTCGCGCCTTCAGCGGCGGCCGCATCGCTCGACCTGCTCTGCACCCCGCTTACGGTGGGCGTCGAGCCGAAGCCAGGTTCGGGTGCCTACAAGACGCAGATCTCGTCGGTCGGCCTGCCCGAGCTGAGCCACCCGACCGTGGTCAAGCTGACCTTCGCGAACGAGACCCTTCCGGACGAGAAGTGGATCGACGACATCGTCCCCGGCACCAAGGCCCCGCTCGACAACCCGAACCCGCTCTGGATGCTCGATGCGAACGCCCTGGGTGGCAAGCGGGTCGTTCCGCAGTGCATGCCCGGCCCGGCATTCCCTGCCGGCTGGCTGACGTGCGTGATCCAGGTGCACGCGATCGACGTCCCCCGCGGCGCCGGCGCGTCGAATTCGCAGAACGACTACGACCAGGGCTGGATCAAGCTGCTCGTGCAGGGCACGGGCTTCGGCGATCCCCGCTACATCGGATAGCTCAGACCAAGACCGGAGGCTTCGCGAGCTCCGCGTCGACTCTCGCAAGCCCGACGAGGTGCTGCTTCTGCTGGTACAGGGAGCGCGCCTCGTCGAGCGCCGCCGTCCGCTCCTCCGGTGTCTCCCCGAGAACCGCCGACACATCGACGAGCGCGTCGGCGCGCAGCACGGGCGCGTCCGTCTGCTCGGTGAGGGCAACCGCCGCGCGGGCGACTGTCCGCGCCTCGTCGCCCCGGCCCCGGGCGGCGAGCAGCCGTGCCTGCACGCTCTGGAGCAGAGCCTGGGCCTCGACATCCTCCGCGTCGGAGAGCCCGGCGGCCACGTTCACGAACTCCTCCGCCTCCTCGAGCCGGTCGAGCTCGAAGAGCGTCTTCGCGAGCAACGCGGCGATGTTCGGCAGGAAGTAGCGCTCGTCGAGGGCGGTCAGAGCGTCGTAGTCGGCGCGAAGCTTGGCCTCGGCCGCCTGCGGATCGCCTGCCATCAGCTCGATCCGTGACGAGAAGTCCGAGGTTCGCGCCGCGAGCACCGTCGCACCGAGGTCGGCGAGCAGCTCCGCCCCGCGCGCGCAGAGCTCGCGCGCCCGGTCGAAATCGCCCGACATCGCGTGCAGCGGCGACAGCGTGAGCAGGGCGATCGCCTCGGCCTCGCGGCCCGAGAGCCCCTGTCCGAGCACCTCCTCGGCCCGCTCGATCGCCTCGGGCGCAGGCGTCGTTCCCTCCGCGAGCGCCATCACGTAGGAGGCCGACAGGCGGGCGACGCGGCGATCGTCACCGGCGATCCGGGCGTTGGCGATCGCCTTCTCGAGTGCGTCGGCGGTCTGCTGCCACTGGCAGACCGTGCCGTGCACGAACGCGACCATCCGCCACGCCTTCGCGAGAGCTCCAGCCGCCGCGTCCTGCTCGAGCATCGGGATAAGGCGTTCCGACTCGGCCTGCACCTCCGACCGCCACGCGTCGAGGTCGTCCACCGTGTGGTGCGCGACGAGCAGCCGAGTGAGGATCGCCTCCGCCTCGAGCGTCCGGTCACCGAGGGCCGCAGCGCCGGCGACCGCCTCGTCGAGCAGCTCCCGAGCGGCGCCGAACTCGCCAATCTCCATCAATGCCTCGCCCAGATCGGGAAGCAGCTCGAGCCGGGCCCGCGAGCCCTCCGGCAGCAACTCGACGGACCGGCGGAAGAGGTTTGCGGCCGCCCACATGTCTCCACGCCCGAAGGCCCGGCGCCCGGCCGGTACGAGATGCCCCGCCGCCCGCCGGCCGAGCTCGCGGCCTGCGTCGTCGAGCGGGGCGAGCTCGACCAGGTAGCGCCTGGCTTGCTCGAGGTGGTAGCCGACGATCTCCTGGAACTCGATCTCGCGGTCGCGCTCACGGTTCACCCGCTCCGCCCAGTCGGCGAAGCGGGAATGGAGCGTCGAGCGCGTCCGCTTGGGCAGCCGGTTGTAGGCGGTGTCCTTGATCATGATGTGGTGGAACCGGTGGAGATCTGGCGCGTCGTCGACCCGCTGGACAAGCCGCCGCTCCGAGATCCTCTCGAGCCGCTCGTCCAGGTCCGAAGCCGCCTCGGGCACGAGCTCGGCCACGGGTTCCCTCGGAAACTGGAAGCCGACCACCGACGCCGCCTCGACGACCGTGAGCTCACTCATCGGAAGCAGGTCGAGGCGTGCCGTGAGCAACGCCTCGATCGAGGCCGGGACTGCCATGCCGCCGGAAAAGTCGGCGGTGGGCAACCATTTCTCCCCCTCGCGGCGGAGCATGCCCTCCTCGACGAGCATCGTCACGAGCTGCTCGAGGAACAGCGGATTGCCCTGGGAGGCCTCGCAGATCCGGGCCCGCGCATCCTCCGGCAGCGAGCCGCCGAGCACGTGCTCCACGAGCCGGTCGACGTCGGCGTCGCGCAGCGGTTCGAGTTGGAGCCGGGCCGAGCCGGGGACGGCCGGCCAGTCGGGCTGCTTCTGCTCGAGATCCGGTCTCGACGAGCAGACGATCAGGAGCGGAGCCGAGGCGGCGGTCGAGCCGACGTGGGAGAGCAGATCGAGCATGGCGTTCTCGGCCCAGTGCACGTCCTCGAACACGGCGACAAGCGGACGGCGCCGGGCCAGGGACTCGAGCAGCTTGCGCACGCCCCAGAAGATCTCGTCGAGCGGGAACTTCGCCTCCGAGAGCCCGACCGCGACGGCGATCCGCTCGGCGACGGCGGCATCGCCGGCGAACTCGGCGATCTTCGCGCGTGCAGCTTCCGGGGGATCGTCGTCGGCGATACCGGCCGCCTGCCCGACGATCTCGACGAGCGGCCAGAACGTGATCCCACGCCCGTAGGGGAGGCAGCGGCCGCGCACGGCGAGCCCGCCGCGGTCGGCGGTAAGAGTCATCAGCTCCTCGATCAGCCGCGATTTGCCCGTGCCGGCCTCGGCGAACAGCGTGACGAACCGCGGAACCGAGGTCGAGTTCGCCTCCTCGAGCAGCTCCGTGAGCAACTCGAGCTCGCGCTCGCGGCCGATCAGCGGCAGGTCGCTGCGCCGCGGTGGGCTTCCGGCCTCGGTGACGGCGAGCAGGCGATAGGCGGGCACGCGCTCTGCCTTGCCCTTGAGCTCGAGCGGCTCGACCTCTTCGACCTCCACGGCGCCACGGAGGAGCCGGTAGGTCGGCTCGCCGATCAGCACCTCGCAGCTCGGGGCTGCCTGCTCGAGCCGTGCGGCGGTGTTCACCGTGTCGCCGGCCACGAGCCCCTGGCGGGTCGAGGCATCACCGGAGGCGATCACCGAACCGGTGTTGATCCCGGTCCGGTTCGCAAGCGTGACGCCCCAGCGCCGTTCGAGCTCCTCGTTCAGGACGGCGAGCCGCGCCTTCATCTCGAGCGTCGCGCGCGCGGCGCGCAGCGCATCGTCCTCGTGCGCAATCGGCATCCCGAAGACGGCCATGATCGCGTCGCCGATGAACTTCTCGACGGTGCCGCCGTGCATTTCGAGCGCGCCGCTCATCTCCTCGAAGTACCGCTTCAGCACCTCTCGCACGGCCTCCGAGTCGATCCGCTCGCCGAGAGCGGTCGAGCCGACGAGATCGGAGAAGACGATCGTGACCGACCGGCGCGTCTCGTGCGCCGGTTCGGGCGGCGGCGCCGCTTCGAGTGCACCACCGCAGAAGCCGCAGAACTTGAAGCCGGCCGGATTCTCACCGCCGCAAGACGGGCAGGAGATCACGGCGAGCCTCGGCCGGCAGACAAAGCGGAGACGGCAGGGACATTCACGCCTGCAAATCGTATAAGCCGGGTGTGAAGACCCCGGAGGGCCGGGACGAACGGAGCCTCAGGAGTCCGGGAAGACGGACTTCCAGTCGGCCTTCATGCTCGACACCGTCCACCCTTCCGCGGCGGCCGCCTCGAGTGCCTTTTCGGCGCCGGCCCTGTACTCGAACTCGCGCTCGGCGTCGTCGTGGTCGATCAGCAGGCGAAACGCCGGGAGCTTGGAGCCGCCCGCATAGCGCAGCATCTCGATGTCGCCGTTCGAGTTCCCGCCGGCGAAGATCGGCCGGCGCCCGACGCGGCTCCAGATCCGCACCGGCTTGACGGGGCCGTCGTCGAAGAAGTCCGGCTTCGCCATGTAGACGACTCTGCCGCCGTGCTCGCCCGGCTCGTAGCCGAGCGCGTTCGAGCTGCCGATCACCCGCTCCGAGGGAATACCGTAGATCTCGTCGGTGACCGGCCGCATGAAGTCACGGTCGCCGCCGGAGGCGATGAAGTTCGAGAAGCCGTGAGCCTCGAGGTAGCGGAGCAGATCGATCATCGGGGTGTAGGCGCACGCGCTGAAGGAGCGGCCGAGCGTCGGATGGTCACCGCTCGTCAGAAAACCGTGTGCCGAGTCGGCGTAGTCCTCGACCGTCATGCCGGCGAAGGCCTGGACGATCCCGCCGAGCAGTAGCGCGACATCGCTGTCGTCTCCGGCGTAGTGCTTGTTGATCGCTCCGCCGAGCCAGGCGTAGTCCTTCTCGTGGGCGGCCTTCCACGGCTGGCGCTCGCGCAGCGCGTCGTCGGTTCCGACCATCTCAACGAGCCGCCTCAGGATGAACACGAGCTCGATCGGCATCGGCTTCTCGCACCAGAGGGTGCCGTCGTTGTCGAACACCGCGATGCGCTCCGCCGGCGGGACGTAGTCGGCGGAGCCCTCGTCGGTGACGCGGCCGACGAACTCGACGATCGCGTCCTTCGTCTGCCCGTCGTGCCAGGAACTGAGCGCCTCCCCCATGCCGCGGCGAAGGATAACCGCTTCGCGGACGGAACGATGCTGCACATCCCCGACCGGCTCGGGGCGAGCGAGGCGAGCATGAGGTTCAGGCGACTTTTCGGACAAGACGACGACGGCGGCCAGAAGGCAGCCCCTGTCCCCGTGGTCGAGCACAACATCGTCGAGATCGACACGGAGCAGCTGAAGGCGCTCTCGAACGTGTTCTCGGCGCCGAAGTGGCTGCGCGACGCCGGGATCGCTTCGTGGCTCCTGGCGGGCGTGGCGCTCCTGCTCGCCGGCTTCATCTGGCTCGCGGCGCTGACGGCGACGATCGTCGACCCGGTCGTGACCGGTCTGATCATCGCGACCGTCGCCTCGCCGGCTGTCGGCTGGCTCGCCGGGCACCGTCTGCCACGTGCGGCCGGGAGCGCGCTCGTCCTGCTTGCGATCGTCGCCGTCGCCGCCGGGATCGTCCTGATCGTGATCGGGGGAATCTCGAGCCAGGGCGACTCGATCCGGGCTCAGGCGGACGCGGCGATCCCGAAGGCCCAGCACTGGCTGAAGAAGCTCGGCGTGAACTCCTCCGGCGCCTCGAGCGCGACCGCGGGCGTGGCCAGCGCGAGCTCCCAGACAACCTCGACGCTCGTCCACGGGATCGTCTCGGGAATCAGCGCGCTCGCCTCGATCGCCTTCGGGCTCTCGTTCGCCGCGATCGCCATCTTCTTCCTGCTCAAGGACGGGCCCGGGATGCGAGTCTGGGTGGAGCGGCGCATGGGCGTCGCCCAGCCGGTCGCGCGCGTGGTCACGGGCGGGGTGATGGGCTCGCTCCGCCGGTATTTCCTCGGCGTGACGATGGTCGCCGCGTTCAACGGGGTCGTGGTCGGTCTCGGCGCGTTGATCCTCGACGTGCCGCTCGCGGGGACGATCGCCGTCGTCGCCTTCGTCACCGCGTACGTGCCCTACATCGGCGCGATCGTCGCGGGCGCGTTTGCCGTGATCCTGGCGCTCGGGGCGAAGGGAACGACGACCGCGATCATCATGCTCGTGATCGTGCTGCTCGCGAACGGGTTGCTGCAGAACATCTTCCAGCCGATCGCGTTCGGCGCGACGCTCAAGCTGAACCCGCTCGTGGTGCTCATCGTCACGATCGGCGCCGGCTGCCTGTTCGGCATGCTCGGGCTCATCCTCGCGGCTCCGATCACCTCGGCCGTGCGTCAGATCGCCGCGGAGCTCGGCGGGGCGCGCGCCGCAGCACGCCCTGAGCCGCCTCCAGAGCTGCCGGAACCGGCGCCCGCCTGACGGCCGTTGTCGCTACGAGGCCGTCGCCTCGGGCGACTTCACGTACTGAACATAACCGCGGACGTCGGCGGCGGGCTCGGAGTAGGCCTCGCCGAGCGACGACTCCATCCGGGCCATGAAGTCGCTCGCCCAGGCCGGGAAGTCGTAGTCGATCGCGTGCAGGAACTCGAACGTCGCAGCCAGCCGGATGTCCGCGATCGACGGCGAGTTGCCCCCGATGAAGGGCCGGTCGGCGAGGAAGAACCTCCGATACACCTCCAGCGGACCTTCGAGGGCCGCCAGGGCATCGGCCTGCGCCTTCGCCTTCATCTCGTCGGTTGCGTCGGGGGCTGTCCCCACCTCCCCTGCGTATTGGCCGAACGAGAGGGTCGGATACGTCGCGCGCGCCACCAGCGGATAGAGCGTCGCGAGGTGGTAGGCAATCGCGCTGTCGACCATCGCCCGCTCGCCCGGCTCGGTCGGGTAGAACTGGTCGAGCCCGTGCTTGTTGCACAGGTACTGCATGATCGCGCAGCTCTCCCAGAGCGCGCCACGCGGCAGGCCGTCGCACTCGAGGAGCGGGGTGAGCATCGACGGATCTTTCGAGACGAACTCGGGGCTCTGCTGCTGGCCCCAGACGTCGATCTCCTCGAAGTCGAGACCGGCCGCCCTGACGAAGATGCGGGCGCTCAGGTTGTTGACGCTCGGCTTCAGGATGCTGAGGGTGTTGTCTGCCACGTGATCCTCCGATTCGGGGTTACTTTGGGGTGGTCTGGCGGTAGGGGTCCTTCGGCGAGCGGTCATCGGAGAGCGACTCGCGGGAGCGCTCCGTGAGCGCCTCGATCGCGTCGGCGAGATGCTTCTCGTCGATGTTGTAGCCGCCGTCGGCCTCCTTCAGCTTGTGCGCCTCGAACAGCACCTCGGTGTGCGTGAACCCCTGCGGCGGCTCGAAACGGTACGACGCGAGCTCGATCGTCAGGCCGAGCGGGTCCTCGAAGTAGATCGAATCCATGAAGCCGCGGTCGCGAACGGCCGGTTTGATCCCACGTTCCTCGAGCCGCTCGACGGCTTGCGCGAAGGTCGCGTGCGAGACCGAGAGTGCGATGTGATGAACGCAGCCGGGATCGGTCGGGGTGCGCGCCGGGTCGGGGACGCGCTCCTCATTCGTGAAGATCGTGATCAGCCGGCCGTCGCCCGGATCGAAGTAGAGGTGGCTCTCGTCGGGGTTGTCGAGGTTCGGCTGCTCGAAGACGAACGGCATCCCGAGCACGCCCTCCCAGAACTCGATCGAGGTCTGCCGGTCGGCACCGACGAGCGTGATGTGGTGCACGCCCTGGGACTGGAGCTTGCGCACGGTCGGAGCCTAGTGCAACTAGCGCTGCACGAGGTGGGATTTGTACTCGCTTCGCTCCAGGCTCCCGAAGGGGACGAGCTCGACCTCGACCTGGACGACAAGGACGCTCCGGAGCCGCTCGCGAATCGTCTCCGCGAGCTCGCCGCCGGCGGTGGATTCGGCGGTGAGCTCGACCGAGACCGGCAGCGGCGGCTCCTGCTTGACGCCGGCCGTGCGAGGCCTGACGAGAATGTTGCCGCTGACCGCGGGCGCGAAGGCGCCGACCACCTCGCGGATCGCCGAGGGGAAGACGTTGACGCCGCGGACGATCAGCATGTCGTCGGTGCGGCCGATGCAGCGAACGCGCGGAGCGGTGCGGCCGCAGGCGCAGGGCCTCGTGCGGACGACGACGTGGTCGCGGGTGCGGAAGCGCAGGAGCGGCGCGGCGCGGTGGCGGAGATGGGTGAGCACGAGCTCGCCGGTCGCGCCGTCGTCGAGCGGCAGCGCCGCCCCCGTGTCGGGGTCGATCAGCTCCGGGTGGACGAAGCTGCGGGCGCCGAGATGCATCCCGTCCTGCGCTTCGCACTCGCCCCAGAGCGAGACGCCGATGTCGCCGATCCCCATCGCCTCGGTCACCTTCGCACCCCAGCCCTCCTCGACCTTGGCGCGGAACGCCGGCTCGCCGCCGCCGGGCTCGCCCGCGACGAGGACGCGTTGCACGGAGGAGCCGCGCAGGTCCCGCCCGCGCTCGCCGGCCCACTCGACGAGGTAGGCGGCGTAGGAGGGCGTGAGCACCGCGGCCTCGGGGCGGAGCAGCTCGATCGCCGTCATCAGGCGCTCGGTGTTCCCGGTGCCGACCGGGATGTGGCTGAGCCCGATGCGATCGAACGACTGCAGCGCCGCCCCGGCGACGAATGGGCCTGCGTTGTAGGTCGAGACGATCCGCTCGCCGGCCGCGATTCCCGAGGCCGCGTAGCTGCGCGACGAGCCTGTGAGCCAGTTGTCGAGGTCGCCGGCGGTGAGGGGAATGAAGCTCGGCGCACCGGTGGTCCCGCTCGTCGAGTAGATGCGGACGATCTCGGCACGGTTCGCGCAGAGGTGCGTTCCGATCGGATTCTCCGGGGTGACAGTCTCGCGGAGCTCGCGCTTCTCGGTGAACGGAAGCCCCGCGATCTCGTCCAGTCCTCCTGCGCTCTCGGCCGAGGCAAACCCGGCGGCGGTGAGCTTCTCGCGGTAGAAGGCCGAGCGCGCGAAGAGATAGGGCAGCTGCTCGCGGTAGCTCGCATCGTCGAGGGCCAGCTGTTCCGACCAGGGCCGACTCTCGACGGCGGGCTCGAGCATCACGCGCCGGGCTCGTACAGGACAGCTTCCTCGGCGGCGCCGGCCATCAGGAAGCCGAGCGGCTGCTCGCGTTCCTCGGCCAGGTGCGCGAGCAGCCCGGCGGTGCGGGCGAGGATCGGCACGGACTTGACGGCCGAGGCGGGGAAGCCGAGATCGAGCATGACGGCGGCGATCGGGACGGAGACGTTCATCGTCAGCGGCTTGCCCCAGACATCGGCGACGCTCGCGCGGAGGGCGCGGGCGAGCAGCACGTGCGGTCCACTAACACAGCGTGCGTCGGCGAGCTCGAGGATCCGTTCGGCACGGGGATCGAGCGGCTTGTGCACCGGATGGCCGAACCCAGGCGCCCGTGCTCCCGCGGCATGGAGCTCACGCGCGAGCTCGGTCGCGACGGCGGCCGGCTCGCCTCCTGCGGCGACTCTTGCCTGCCCCTCCTCGAGCAGCCGTGCACACGGCTCGGCCGTTCCCAGCACGACCGTCCCGGCGCCGAGGATCCCTGCGGCGACCGCGGCCTGTAGCGCTTCTGGGTCAGCCGCGAGCGTCATCCGGGCCGCGACGTTCGTCGGCATCATCCCGTGCTCCGCGATCGCGACGAGCAGGACGTCCAGGAAGTAGGTCTGCTCCGGCGTCGGCTCCTGCCCGGTGAGCAAAAGGTGGAAGTACGCGGTGAAGCTCAGGCGGCCCATCAGCTCGCCGGTCAGATCGCGGCCGCGAATCTCCACCCGGTCCGGATAGGCCTGGCTGATCCGCGTGAGGCGGGATCCGGGCTTCCCGATCATCGAGCCAACCTAACCGAAAACCAGCGCCAGGCACGGCACGCCGCTCGAGCCGGTGCATGGCACCGGCGTTTCCAGCCCGGCGTCAGATGTCGGGTCAGCCCCAGACTTCGGCCGCGGTCTCGACAACGAGGTGGAGTTTTGCGAGCTCCTCCTCGATCGTGAGCGCGTTCCCCTCGACCGTCGAGGAGAACCCGCACTGCGGCGAGAGGCAGAGCTGGTCGAGCGGCACGAACGCCGCCGCCGTCTCGATCCTGCGCATCAGCTCGTCGCGCCGCTCGAGCTCGCCTCGCTTGGTGGTCACGAGACCGAGCACGACCTGCTTGCCGGGCGGGACGAAACGGAGCGGCGCGAAGCCGCCCGAGCGTTCGTCGTCCCACTCCATGAAGAAGCCGTCCACCTCGAGCTCGTTGAAGAGCGCCTCGGCCACGAACTCGTAGTCTCCCTCGGCCACCCACGAGCTGCGGAAGTTGCCGCGGCACATATGCGTCGTGATCGCCATTCCCTCGGGCCGCCCCGCGAGCGCTTCGTTGATGTGCCGGATGTAGGCGATGTGCTGACGGTCCGGGTCGCCGCCGATCGAGGCCACGTACGCCCGCTGGGACGGATCGTTCAGGTAGGCGAGGCTCGTGTCGTCGAGTTGCAGGTATCGGCACCCGAGCGCTCCGAGCCGCGCGACCTCGTCGGCATAGGCGGCAGTGAGGTCGGCCCAGAACCGGTCGAGATCGGGGTAGACGGTCTCGTCGATCGCGGTCCGGCCGCCGCGGTAGTGGACCATGCTCGGCGAGGGGATCGTGAGCTTCGGCGTCACGCCTTCTCCTGCGGCGTCGCACAGGAAGCTGAAGTCGTCGCCGAAGATCGTCTCGCCGAGCCCGATCCGCCCGTCGACGTGCATCGCAGCGGGCGTGAACTCGATCGTCCCGTCGGCGTTCCGGAACTCGACCTTGAGCTCGCCCGGCGCCTTGGCGATCCCGTCGAGCGCGTAGATGAAGTCCATGTGCCACGACGAGCGGCGGAACTCGCCGTCGGTCACCGACCGAAGACCGGCATCCCCCTGCAGCTCCACGACCGAGCGGATCGCCTCGTCCTCGGCGGCACGTAGACCGGCGGCATCGAGACGCCCGGCGGCGTGGTCTGCCCGCGCGTCGAGAAGCTCCGGCGGCCGCAGCAGGCTGCCGACGTGATCGGCACGAAACGGGGGTGTCGTTCGCTGGGCCACGATGAGCGGGTCGCAGGTTACCTGACGTTATGGCCGATTAGGATGGCGGCGTGAACGCGATCGACCTCGAAGCGATCGTCGCGATCGACGTCCACACGCATGCCGAGGTCTCGCGGACGGGCCTCGACCCACTCTCGCCCGAGCTCCGCGCGGGCGCCGCACGTTATTTCGGGAGCGACCGCCTGCCGACCGCCGAGGACGTGGCCGTCTACTACCGCGAGCGGAAGCTGCTCGCGGTGATCTTCGGCGTCGACAGCGAGTCGGTGACGGGGGCGCCGCCGATCCCGAACGAGGAGATCGCCGAGATCGCCGCCGCCAACCCGGACGTGCTGATCCCGTTCGCGAGCATCGACCCGGCCCGCGGCGCCGACGGCGTCAAGTCCGCGCGCCGCCTGATCGAGGAGCACGGCATCCGGGGCTTCAAGTTCCACCCGAACTCGCAGGGCTTCTTCCCGAACGACGGCAGTGCGTACGGGCTGTACGAGGTGATCGAGGCCGCGGGCCTGCCGGCGCTCTTCCACACGGGCCACAGCGGGATCGGCGCCGGCGTGCGCGGCGGCGGCGGGCTGCGGCTCAAGTACTCGAACCCGATGGCCGTGGACGACGTCGCGGTCGACTTCCCCGACCTCAAGATCATCCTCGCCCATCCGTCCTTTCCCTGGCAGGACGAGGCGATCTCGGTCGCGCTGCACAAGCCGAACGTCTACATCGACCTGTCGGGCTGGTCGCCGAAGTACTTCCCGGAGATCCTCATCCGCTACGCGAACAGTCTGCTTCGCGAGAAGATGCTGTTCGGCTCGGACTTTCCCGTGATCACGCCCGACCGCTGGCTGGCCGACTTCGCCGAGCTGCCGATCAAGGACGAGGTGCGGCCGCTGATCCTGAAGGAGAACGCGATCCGCCTGCTCGGTCTACGGGGCTAGTTGCGTCACCAGTTCGTCCCGGAGCCCGGGGACGTCGGCGGGCTTCTCGAAGGTGATGCTGCCGAGCTTGAGCACCGCAACGCTGTCTGCCACCTGCAGGCTCAGGTCGAGGTTCTGCTCGACCATCAGGATCGTGCAGCCGTGCCGCTGCCGCAGGCTCTCGAGCGCCGAGCCGACGGTCGAGATCACCCCAGGCCCGAGACCGTCGCTGATCTCGTCGAGTACGAGCAGCTCCGGGCCGACGACGAGCGCCTTTGCGAGCGTCAGCATCTTCTGCTCCCCGCCGCTGAGCGTTCCGGCCCGCTGCCGCAGGCGCTTGCCGAGCACGGGGAAGTAGCCGAACACCTCCTCGCGTAGCTCCGGCGTGCAGCGCCGCCCGCGCCCGACGGTGAGGTTGTCCTCGATCGAGAGATCACCGTAGAGCGAGCGTTCCTGGGCGCCGTAGGCAACTCCCATCCGCGCGATCTTGTAGCTCGGCCAGCCGGTGACGTTCTTCTCGCGGATCGTGACCGTGCCCTTCGACGGCTTGATGTAGCCCATCACCGACTTGAGGAGGGTGGACTTACCCATGCCGTTTCGACCGACGATCGCGAGCGCCCCGTGCTCGGGCACCGAGAACTCGATCCCGTCGAGGATCTGCGCCGAGCCGTAGCCCGCGCAGAGGCCGGCGACCGCGACGTTCACGTGGCGGCCACCGTGCCGACGTAGGCCTCGCGCACGACCGCCGAGGCGGCGACCTCGGCGGGCGTCCCCGACTCGACCACCTTGCCGCCGTGCAGGACGATGACCCGGTCGGCGACGCGCGCCACGAAGTCGAGGTCGTGCTCGATCAGGACGATCGTCATCCCGGCCTCGACGAGACGCCGGAAGACATCGCCGATCACGCCCCGCTCGTTGCTCGTGAGCCCGGCAGTCGGCTCGTCGAGCAGCAGCAGCTCGGGTCGCACGGAGACCGCCGCGGCCAGCTCAAGCCCCTGCTTGAGCCCGTGGGCGAGCGCCGGCGAGGGCGCATCGCCGCGATCGGTGAGCCCGGTCGCCTCGACGATGTCCAGCACCGACTTCGCGACGGGGATCTCGCGCGTCCGTCGCCACAGCGACGGGATGCGCCCCTTGCGCGACGCGAGCAGGATCGTCTCGGCGACCGTGAGGCTGTCGAAGAGATGGGGAATCTGGAACTTCCTCGCGATCCCAGCGCGCGCGAGCTTGTGGATCGGCCGGCCCTTGCGCACCACCTCGCCCGCGTGCATCGAGTAGACGATCGAGCCCTTGGCCGGCAGCTTGCCGTCAGTGAGGACGTTCAGGAGCGTCGACTTGCCCGCGCCGTTCGGGCCGACGATGCAGAGCAGCTCGCCCGCCTTGATCTCGAAGTCGACGCCGCGCAGCACCTCGAGGGAGCCGTAGGCGAACTCGACCTCGGAGACGGCTGCGAGCTGCTCACCGCGCGGGCGCAGCTCGGGACGCGATCGGGGCGCTGCGGTGAGTGTGCGGCTGAGCTTCGGGGGACGCCGCCGGTGGAGCAGTCCGCGCACCTGGCGCACCGCGGGCGGCAGCACTCCGTCCGGGACGAACACGACGACGGCGACGAAGAGCAGGCCGAGGAAGAGCGACCACTCGGTCGGGTAGGACGCGTTCAGCTTCGAGGTGATGAAGCTCAGCCCGATTGCGCCGATCACGGGCCCGAGGATCGTGCCGCGCCCGCCGACGGCGACCCAGATCAGGATCTGCGTCGAGAAGAGGAAGCCGAAGAGCGGCGCCGAGACGAAGCCGACGATCGTCGCGTAGACGCCGCCCGCCCCCGCCGCGAGCGTCGCGCCGAGCACGAAGACGGCGATCTTGATCGCCTCGACGTTCGTTCCGAAGAACCTCACGCGGCGCTGGTTGTCGCGGACCGCCTTCATCACGAGCCCGAAGTCGCTACGCACGAGCAGGAGCGCGCCGGCGGTGACGATCGCGAGCAGGACCGCGCAGATGTAGTACCAGGTGGTGCCGGAGAACCGGTGCGACGCGAACCCGAAGAGGCCGCTATCGCCGCCCGTGTACTTCGTCTCCTGCCCGTAGACCGTCGCCGCGACGACCGTCAGCGCCAGCGTCACGATCGCGATGTAGAACGGGTCGGCCTCCCCCTGGGAGAACGAGAGCAGTCCGACGACGAGCGCCATCGCCGCCGCGACGGCCATCCCGATCAGGACGCCCGCGGCGTGACGCCCGAGTCCGCCGTGCGTTCCGAGCACGAGTCCCGACGGATCGACGGTAGTCGTCATCATCCCGACCGCGAGCGCGCCGGTGCCGAACCAGAGGGCATGGCCGAGGTCGGGAATCCCCGTGTAGCCCCAGACGAGGTCGAGGCTGAGCGCGACGATCCCGTAGAGCAGCGATTCCGCGAGCAGGCTCAGGTAATAGGTGTCGAGCAGGTGCGGCATCGCGACGACCGCAACGACGAGCGCGATCGCCCCGGCCAGCCAGCCGGCGCGGGTCGAGCTCATGTGCGCCGCAGCGCGAGCCCTTGCGGGCGGAAGCGCAGGATGACGACGGCGACACCGATCACGACAGCGTTCGCCCAGATCGCGTTTTCGTAGCGCGAGAACAGCGTCAGCGTGCCCGCAACGAGCGTGCAGGAGAGCAGCAGCCCCACGAGCGTCCTCCCTGAGAGCAGCACGGCCAGGAAGCCCGTGGCGATCAGGGTCGAGCCGAAGTTCGGGTCGACGCCCTCGATCGGGCCGAGCACGGCGCCGGCGAACCCGGCGAGCCCGGCGCCCGTGATGAACGTCAGCTGGCGCACGCGTACGGTGTTGATCCCGTCGGCGCGGGCCAGCGCCTCGTTCGTCATCACCGCCCGGATCGTGAGCCCGATGTTCGTGAAGCGGACGATCACGGCGAGCGACGCGAACACCGCAGCACCGAGCCCGATCAGGATCAGGCGGTAGTTCGAATAGGGCGTGCCGAGCACGGTCGTCGCACTGATCGTCGGCAGGTTGAGGAACCGCTGGCCGGGGCCGTAGATCTCGGTGATGCCCTGCACGAGGACGAGCGAGACGCCCCAGGTCGCAAGGATCGTGTCGAGCGGACGCGCGTAGAGCCGCCGGATCACGACGAGCTCGATCACCGCCCCGACCGCCCCGGTCACGAGCGCGGCGAGGAGGAGGCTCGGCCAGAACGGGACTCCGTGCGCCCGGAAGCTCACCTCCGAGTAGACGCCGACCGCCATCAGGCCGGCGTTCGCGAGGTTGACGACGTGGAGCAGCCCGAAGATGAGGAAGAGGCCCGCGACGACGAGCACCAGGGTCGAAATCGCGACCAGAAGGTCCAGCGTCAGACTCACGGGCCTCTTCCTATTCTATTGCTTCTTCTGTTTCCGATTCGCTCGCTAGCAGGTGGGGTTCGCGGGGACCGGCGTGATCCGCTGGTACTTCGCGATCAGCTTCGCGGACCCGTCCTTCTGTTCGGTGACGAGGTAGGTCGTCATGCTCACGTAGTGCCGGTTCTTGAACGCCAGGTCTCCCCGCGGCCCGGAGGTCTTCGCGTTCATGAGCGCCGTGATCATGTCCGGCCCGCTCGTCGACTTGGCGCTCTTCAGGGCATGAGCGAGGACGAAGACGCCGTCCCAGGCAGCAGCGGCTGCACCGGAGATCTCGGCCTTGTCGCCGTACTTCTTGTTCATCGCGGCGACGAACTGCTGGTTGCCCTTGCCCGTGTTGTCCTTGAAGTACCCGGTCGAGACGGTGGTGCCGTTCAGGAGGGTGCCGCCGATCGACGCGGCGATGCCGTCGTCCATCAGGTAGCTCGCCGTCTTGATCCCGTTCGAGCGCGGATCGGTCTTGAACTGCTTGTAGAACGCCGTCTCGTCACTGCCGACGAGGATGTCGACGACCGTGTCCGGTTGCGCCGAAGCGATCTTCGAGATGTCGCTCGAGAAGTCGGTCGTGCCGAGCGGCTCGTATGAGGTACCGACGATCGTTGCGCCGTCGGCCTGAGCCTGAGCGGTGACCGCCGCCGCACCGACGTGACCCGACGAGAAGTCGCTCGCGACGATGTAGATCTTCTTCGTCCCGGTCTTCGTCAGGTACTTGATCAGCGGGTTGACCTGCTGATTGCCGACGTTCGCGAGCGAGAAGTAGTTCGGCAGGCACAGCGACCCGGAGGTCGAGGTCTGCGCGAGGATGTAGGGCATGTTGTTGCTCGTCAGATAGGTGTTGCAGGCCGCCGTCGCCGGTGTCGACTCGAACCCGAGGATCGCGCTCACATGGGTCGAGTTGACGAGCCGGTTGCAGACGTTGCCGGCGGTGACCGGATCCGCCGCGTCATCGGCGTAGAAGACCTTGATCTGACGGCCTGCCACGTTGTTCTTGTTGACGTAGGCGAGCGCGGCCTGGAGGCCCTGCGTCGCCGACGCGGCATTCGTTGCCTGGCTTCCCGTGAAACCGGTGACCCAGCCGATCACATAGGGAGCGGGCGTGGCCTTGCGGGCCGAGAATCCCGTTGCCGCAAGCGCGCCGGCCAGGACCGCGATTGCCAGAACCGCCGTCACAGCCCGGCGGCCCGGGAGTGAAACCTTGAGAGCCGACATGTAACGCGCCTCCTCGAAACGTTGATGTCCGCGGTCCAAGCAGCGTCGCTGTGACCGGGTGGTGACACCGGCTTTTAACCGAGCCGGCGTTCATTGTCAAGTAGCCTGATACTCAACGGTAGGACCTTTTGTCCTCGGCCTGTGCCGATTCTTCGGGTTCCTGCCTCTCGACCCGCGTGCCAGTGCACGGCACCAGGGCCTGAACCTAGGACGCCGTGTTGGCCGTTTAGATAGCGCCCGAGGCGCGGAGTTCCTCGAGCCGCTCGGGCGAGTAGCCCAGGAGCCCGCCGAAGATGAACTCGTTGTGCTCGCCGAGCCTCGGCGGGGCGGTTTCGTATCCCGTCCGCGCAGCGGAGAAGCGCACCGGGAACCCGCTCCCGTAGAGCTCGTCGACCGGTCCGAGCTCGGGATGGGAGAGCGGTGCTGTCTCGCCTCGACGAAGGGCTCTCGGATCGCGGACGGCGGCCGCCGTGTCGCGGACGACCGCTGCCGGAACGCCCCGCGCCTCGAGCGCAGCGGCCGCCTCGGTGCTCGTCATTCCCGCCGCCCAGGCGGCGATCAGGGCGTGCACCTCGGTCGAGTTGCGGACGCGCCGGTCGCGCGAGGAGAAGCGCTCGTCCTGCTCGAGCTCCGGCGCGCCGATCGCCTCGAAGACGCCGCGGGCGAAGGTGTCGGTCGGTGCGCAGAGCGCGACGTGGCCGTCGGTGGTCTCGAAGATCCCGAACGGCGTCAGGCGCGGGACGACGTTGCCGGTGCGCATCGCGATCCCGGCGCGCTCCATCGTGTCCCAGGGCTCGGTCGCGACGAGGGAGGTGAGCGCGCCGAGGAGCGAGACGTCGACGTGCTGGCCGAGCCCGGTGTGCTCGCGTTGGTAGAGCGCCGTGAGCGTCCCGATCACGCCGAAGAGGGGCCCGATCAGATCGCCGAACGGGACCGCGTTCCTGACCGGAGCGTCGCCCTCGTTCCCGGGGGTCGTCATCAGGCCGCTCAGGGCCTGGAAGATCGTATCCATGCCCTTTCCGGGCTCTCCGGCCCCGAAGCCGCTGATCGACACGTAGACGATCCGCGGATTGATCTCCGAGGCGAAGGCGTACCCGACGCCGTTGCGGTCGGCGGTGCCCGCGCTGTAGTTCTCGACGACGACATCGGCGTTCGAGACGAGGTCGGCGAAGATCGCCTGCGCTTCGGGGTGCTTCAGGTTGAGCGTCGTCGAGAGCTTGTTGCGTCCCCGCTCGAGCATCGAGACCGACATGTCGCTGTCGTCCTCCCGGGCGAGGTGCAGGCCCGTGTCGCCGACGTAGGGTGCGTTGCTGCGCGCCGGGTCGCCGCCGGCCGGGTTCTCGACCTTGATCACCGTCGCGCCGAGGGCGGCGAGGAGTTGTGTCGCGAACGGCCCGGCGAGCGCGATCGTGAAGTCGACGACCGTGATCCCTTCGAGGGGGCGGGGAAGCTCGGCTCCGGTCGCCACGGGCGGGGACGTTATCGCAGGACCCCGAACACCGAAACGGCGTAGGGTGCCCGCGTGGCCGAGCACACCGAACGGATGCGGGTCGGTTGGATCGACACCGACGCCGGCGGACGGATCCACTTCACGGTGGCGTTCCGCTGGGCAGAGACGGCCGAGACCGGCCTGTATCGCAAGCTCGGCCTGCTCGAGGAGGGCCGTGGCGACTACCCGCGGCGCCATGTCGAGGCCGAGTACCGGCGCGTGCTCGTCTTCGAGGATGCGGTCGAGATCACGATCCGCGTCGACTCGGTCGGGCGGACCTCGATCCGCTTCGCCTGGGAGGTCGTGCACGACGGCGAGGTGGCGATTGCCGGCGGCCATACGATCGTGCACGTCGACGGCGAGGGGCGCCCGGCAACGATCGACGACCGCACGCGGGGGCTGCTCGAGGCCTGAGCAAGTATCAAGTAACCTGATACTCTCTCGCGCGACGGAGGACGCGACGGGCGACTGGGATCCGAACACTTCCTGGCAGGGGCTGATGACCGACGTGGCTCCCGATGCCGAACTGGCCTACGCCGAGACGCGGAGTCGCTGTCCGGTGGCCCGCGTCGACGGGGTGCTCGGCGGGTTCTGGGCCGTCCTCGGCCACGACGAGCTCGTCGAAGCCGCACTCGCGACCGACACCTTCTCGAACGTCGTCCCGTTCTTCAAGACGCGCCGCCCACCGCTCGAATGCGACCCGCCCGAGCACCGGATCTACAGGCGGCTGCTCAATCCGTACTTCGGGCGCGAGCGGATCGCCGCGATGGAGGCGCCGCTCCGTCGCGATGCCGCCGCGATGATCGAGGCGCTCGTGGCTGCCGGAACGGGCGATTTCGCGGCCCAGTTCAGCCATCCCTTTCCGACGCGGGCCCTCTGCCTGCTGCTCGCTCTGCCACCGGATGACTGGCGCGTGATCAACGACTGGTCGCTGCGCGTCGACGAGATCGGGGGTCAGAGCCCGCCCGGGAGCCCCGAGCGCATCGCCGTCGGCGAGGAGCTTCGCCCGTACATGGCCGAGCTGATCGAGCGACGACGGCTCGATCCGGGCGACGACGTCGTCAGCTGCCTGCTCCGGGGAGATCCCGAGCTGTCGCCGCTCGACGACGAGACGCTCGTCGGGATCGTGATGATGTTCATCTCGGCCGGCCACAACACGACGACGAGCGCGATCGGCAACGCTGCCTTGCGGCTCGCACGTGACGAGGGGCTCCAAAGCACGCTTCGCGCGCGGCCGGAGCTCGTGCCCGGGCTCGTCGAGGAGGTCGTCCGGCTCGACGCACCGCAGCAGGCGATGAGGCGGATCGCCACGCGGGACACCGAGCTAGGCGGCCGGCAGATCGCCCGGGGCGACTACGTCTGGCTCGTCTTCGGCTCGGCAACGCTCGACGCGGGGCCGGCCGAGCTCGATCCGGAGCGTGCGCCGAATCGCCATGTCGGCTTCGGGCGGGGGATCCACCAGTGCATCGGGGCGCCGCTTGCCCGGCTCGAGGTGCGGATCGCGCTCGAGGAGCTGCTCTCGCGCACCTCGGCATTCTCGGTCTCGGGCCCCGTCGCGCGACCGGCGTGGCCGCGGCTCGGCGTCGACCGGCTCCCGCTCGCGTTCACCCCGGCGGAGGCCGGGTGACGAGCGCTCGCAGCAGCCTCGAGCTCTCCGGCGGGCTGACGCTCTCCTACCTCGAGCTCGGCAAGCCCGGCGACCCGGAGCTCCTGCTCCTCCACGGAGGCGGGTTGAGCGCCGACGACTGGTGCGAGGTCGCGCCCGTGCTCGCCGCGGCCGGCTACCGCGTCACCGTCCCCGACCTTCGCGGCTGCGGTGAGAGCGACTGGGATCCCGAGGTTCGCTACGGCGTCGAGGACACGCTCAGGGATCTCGACGAGCTGATCGCTCACCTCGGGCTCGAGCGGTTCTTCCTCGTCGGGCACTCGCTCGGTGCGATCACCGCCTGCGTCTATGCGGCCCGGCACCCGGAGCGCGTGATCGCGTGCGTGATGGAGGACGGAGGCCCTGCCGACCACACCCGCCCCTCGTCGCTCGAGAGCCCTACGATCGTCTTCGAGTCCGACGAGCACGCACTCGCGGCGCTCGGCAAGACGCTGCCGCGCGGAGTTCCGGACTGGGTGCTCGACTCGCGCTTCCGCCGGCTCGACGACGGCCGCCTCACCTGGCGCAGCGACATCGCCGGGCGCGTCCGCTGGTCGGCGGCGGGCGGCGAGCCGCTGATCATGGGTCTCTGGCTCTACGTCGAGGCGATCCGCTCGCCCACTCTCGTCGTCCGCGGCCGCGAGTCGCCGCTCTTCAAGCGCGAGTATGCCGAGCGGATGGTCGAGGTGAACGCGATGATCCGGCTCGTGGAGATCCCCGCTGCGGGCCACCTCGTGCACTGCGAGCAGCCGGAGGCGTTCACCGAGGCCGTGCTCGCCTTTCTCGGGGACCTCCCGTGACAGCGCTCGAGACGCTGAGGGCGGCGTACGAGGATCCGAGCGCGGCGATCCGCGAATGGCACGAGGCGGGCGGGCTCGTCGTCGGCTGCGTCGGCGCCGATGTTCCGCACGAGCTCGTCGCGGCGGCCGGGATGCTGGCGGTGCGGCTGCGCGGCGAAGGGGAGCCCTCGCCGCTCGCCGAGGCCGTGCTCGGGCCGCGGGTCGATCCCTCCGTGCGCCTGATCCTTGCCGGGCTGCTCGAAGGGCGGACTCCGATCGACTTCCTGCTCGTGTCGCACGAGTCCGATTCGACCGTCCGGCTCTTCACCTCGCTCCGCGTGCTCGCCCGAGACGAGGCGCCGCCACCGCTTCCCGAGTTCGCGATCGTCGACCTGCTCCATCTGCGGACCGAGACAACTGCTGCCTACGACCTCGACCGGGTGCGCGAGCTCGCCGGGCTCCTCCAGCGGTGGGCCGGCCGGCCGCTCGGCGACGACAGCCTCCGAGCTGCGATCGCCGAGTCGAACCGCACGCGCGAGCTCCTTGCGCAGCTCGCCGGTTTGCGCCGCACGGCGCCGGCGAGCCTCGGCGGCACGGATGCGCTCGCGATCCTGGGTGCGGCGACCGTGCTCGACGCCCGTCGCTACAACGAGCTCCTCACCGAGTTCCTCGCGACGCCCGGCCGGCCCTCGGTCAGCGGGAGGCGCGTCTACCTCACCGGCAGCGCCCACGACTCGGCACCCGTATACCAGGCGATCGAGGCCGAGGGCGCCGTCGTGGTCGGCGAAGATCACGGCTCGGGCGAGTCGATCGGTGACGGCCGGGTCGACGAGGACCTCGCTCCTCTGGCCGCGATCGCGGCCTACTACCACTCCGGCTCGGCGCAGGCGCTCCGCAACGACCCCGACGCCCGGGCCGAGCGAACGGCCGCCCAGGCCGAAGCCGCGGGCGCCGAGGTCGTGCTCTCCTGGATCCGCACCGGCGACGACCCGCTCGCCTGGGGCATCCCCGCGCTCGAGCGTGCGCTCGAGGCGAGAGGCATTCCGCTCGCCGTCCTCGAGCACCGCACCCTCGAGGCGCCGGCGCCTCTCGAGCTGGCGGCGCTGCGTTGAGCTTCCAGGGGGCGCGGGGCGCGAGACGGCTCGCCGCGAGCGCGGCGGCCTCGCGGTATCAACGCGAGTGGTTCGCAGGCCTCGCCCCGCGTGTGGCGGCGGGCGAGCCGCTCGTCCTGGCGGACGCCGACGTGCCGCACGAGCTCCTGCGCGCAATGGACATCCCCTATGTGGTCAATCAGTGGTGGGCCTCGATCTGCTCGGCCAAACAGCGCGGGCCTCGCTACCTCGAGCTGCTGCGCGAGCGCGGCTACCCCGACTGGGTCGAGCAGTACTCGGCGATCGCGCTCGGCTCGACGCTGGAGCCGGACGCGTCCGAGGCGCCCTGGGGAGGCCTGCCGGACATCTCGCTGTTCCTGACCCAGATCTGGACCGACTCGCACCTCGGGATCGCGCAGGCGTGGCGCCGCGAGCGCGGCATGCCGTTCTTCGCGCTCGAGAAGGCTGTCGTGCCGGAGCTGCCCGACCTCTGGTGGGAGCGGATCCCGTGGAACTGGGAAGACGTCGTCGGCACGGCGCGACTCGACCTGATGACCGACGAGCTCGAACGGATGGTCGGCTTCCTGGAGACGGAGACCGGGCGGGCGTTCGACCCGGCACGGCTCGTCGAGGTGCTTGCGCTCGCCAATGAGCAGCAGGAGTGGAGCCGAAAGACACGCGACCTGCTCGCCGCCACCTCCCCGGCGCCGCTCGACATCGTCGACAGCATCCCCGCCGTGATGCTCCCGCAGTGGCACCGCGGCACCGAATGGGCCCGCGACGCTGCCCGCGCGTTTCACGAGGAGGTGGAAGGGCTCGTCGCCGACGGCGCGGCGGTGTGCGAGGACGAGCAGTTGCGCCTGATGTGGATCGGCCGCGGCCTCTGGTTCAACCTCGGCTTCTACCAGCATTTCCAGGAGGCCTACGGCGCCGTCTTCGTCTGGTCGATGTACCTCGCGATCGCGGCCGACGGCTACGTCCGCTACGGCGGCGAGCCGCGGCGGGCACTCGCGGCGCGTTTCGCCGCGTTCACCGACCTGATCGGGATGCCCGGCTGGGCCGATGCCTGGTACGTCAAGGAGGCGCAGTCGCACGGCGTCGACGGGGTCGTCCATCTCGTCACCGCCGAATCGCGCAGCAGCTACTTCGTCACGCGGGCGCTCGAACGGGCGGGGATCCCGGTGCTCGAGATCGACGCCAACAACGCCGACGCGCGCGAGTGGGACGAGGCGGCGTTCGTCGCCTCGCTCTCGGAGTTCATCGAGACACGGGTCGTGAAGCGGCCGTGAGACTGCTCCTGCTCGGCGACCTGATCCTCGACGAGCCCGACCCGGACAGCTTCTTCGCACCGAGCCGAGCCCTGCTCGGCGAGGCCGACCTCGTCGTCGGGCACGTCGAGGTGCCCCACACGAGCCGCGGCGTTCCGAGCTCGGTCGACATCCCGGCGCCACCGGCCGACCCGGACCACCTCGCCGCACTCGCGCGGGCGGGCGTCGATGTCGCCACGCTCGCGGGAAACCACATCTTCGACTCGGGCCCAGCCGGGATCGAGGACACGATCGCCGAGCTGCGCCGGCTCGGGATCGCGACCGCCGGCGCCGGGATGAACATCGACGAGGCGCGGGCCCCGGCGATCGTCGAGGCGGATGGGCTCCGGGTTGGGGTGCTGAGCTACAACTGCGTCGGCCCGCGCGAGTCGCGGGCCACCTCGCGCAAGGCCGGCTGCGCGGCGCTCGACGTGCTCACCCACTACGAGCTCGACTACGCGGGCCCCGGCGGACCGCCGCGGATCTACACGTTCGTCACGCCCGAGAGCCTCGAGGTGCTTCGCGGCGACGTGCTCGCGCTCCGCGAGGTCGTGGACGTCGTCGTCGTCGCCTTCCACAAGGGCATCGGCCACCTTCCGGTCGTCGTGCCGGCCTACGAGCGCGAGCTGGCGCGCACGGCGATCGACTGCGGCGCCGACGTCGTCGTCGGCCACCACGCCCACATCCTCCGCGGCATCGAGCTGTACCGCGGCAAGCCGGTGTTCCACGGCCTCGGCAACTTCGTCGCGGTCACCCACGCACTGACGCCGAGCGGCGGGGGCGCCGACGAGCTCGCCGCGTGGTCGCAGCGCCGCCGCGAGCTCTTCGGCTTCGCGCCGGACCGGGCGATGCCGTTCTACCCCTTCCATCCCGAAAGCCGGAACACGATGGTCGCCGACTGCCGTATCAGCGCTGACGGCGAGATCGAGGCGGGCTTCGTCCCGTGCTGGATCGACGACCAAGGCCGCCCGGTTCCGGTCGGCCCGGCGTCGGGAGGCGAGGCGGTCGCGGCCTACGTCGAGCGGATCAGCACCGCGGCAGGATTCTCGACCAGCTTCGCCTGGGATGGAGAACGCGTGCTCATCAGCTACGACCGGGCCCTGGGGGGCCAGGCGCGAAAGGCGGGGTCAGGCACCGCCTGAAACCTGGCAACAAGAGTGCCCATATTCGCGCTCTCAGCAGGCGAAAGAGCGGGGACAGACACTGGAACGAAAGTGTGACGAAACGGCCTCGCACACGGCCTCAATCGGCTTGGCTGAAAACGACTACTGCCGCGTGCGGCTACGACTCCGCCGCCGCGCACGCGAGCGGCAGCGTCTCGGGCCCGTGGACGGGCCAGCCGAGCATTTCGGGGTCGCCCGCCCGCTCGAAGGACGAGGTGCGTGCGAGCAGTTCCTCGAGCGCGATTCTCAGCTCGGCGCGGGCGACGGCGATCCCGGCGCACTTGTGCGGGCCGTGGCCGAAGGCGAGGTGTGGGTTCGGCGAGCGGTCGAGAACGAAGCTCTCCGGATCGGCGAACACGTCGGGATCGCGATTGGCAGACGGCAGCACGAGCGCGGCCATCTCACCCGCGCGGATCGTGCGGCCGCGGACTTCGACATCGCGGGTCGCGGTGCGCGCGAAGCCCTGGTTCGGCGCGTAGAGGCGCAAGAGCTCCTCGAGCGCCGCGGGGATCAGGCCCGGATCGCCCCGTAGCTCCTGCTGAAGCTCCCGGTCGCGAGCCAGGTGGTCGACCGCGCTCGCGAGCAGAGCTGTCGGAGCAACATGCGCGGCGATCAGCAACTGACGCAGGCTCCCGGCGACGAACTCGTCCTCGAGCGGCTCGCCGTCGATCTCCACCGCGAGCAGCGCGCTGACGATGTCCTCCGCCGGCTCGAGCGGGCTCTCGCGCCGCAACGCCACGAGCTTCCGGCATTCGGCGTAGAGATGCTGGTTCTCGCGCTCGGCCGTCTTGGTGTCGAAATGCGCCTGGGCGTGCTCGAAGCGCTCGCCGCTCGCGTTCAGCTCGCGGGCGTATTCGCGCGGCAGGTGGAGGATGTCCGTGAACACGAGCCCCGCATACGGCGAGCTGAACTCCATCACGAACTCCCCGCCCCTCGCAGCGACGAACGGCTCGAGCAACTCCCCGGCAAGCTCTCGCATCCGCGGCTCCATCGCCGGAACGCGCTCGGCCGCGAACACCGCGTTGAGCGGCCGCCGGTAGCGCGGATGCTCCGGCGGGTCGAAGTGCAGCGGCGCGCGCCGGCCCGAGACTGGGTTCTTCGGCACGACGATCCCCTCCGCGCTCGAGAAATCGGCCGGCCTGGAGCTCGCGGCGACGATGTCGTCGTAGCGAGTCAGCGCCCAGAAGTCCCAGCGGGCGCCGCGGGCGACCGGGCAGCCGGCGCGGAGCCGCGCCCAGGTCGCGTGTGGGTCGGCGACGAAGTCCTCGGCAAGCGGATCGAAGTCGGCGGGCGGTGCGCTCATCCGAAGCGGATCGGCAGCCGCTCGTAGCCCGACCTGAAGCCGACCGACGGCACGGGCTCTCCGGCGAGTGAGAACGAGCCTGCGCGGTCGAGCAACTCGTCGAGCACGACCCGGAGCTCGAGCCGGGCGAGCGGCGCCCCGATGCAGATGTGCGGGCCGATCCCGAAGGTGAGGTGCCGGTTCGGCTTACGCGCGAGATCGCAGACGCCGGCAGCCGGAAATGCGGCCTCGTCGAAGTTCCCGGCCGCAAAACCCAAGCCGACCAGCTCACCGGCAGGGATGGCAACACCGTCGAGTTCGACGTCTTGCGTTGCGGTCCGCCCGAGCAGATGAAGCGGAGGCCCGATGCGGAGAAGCTCCTCGACCGCGGTCGGGATCAACGATCGGTCGTCGCGGAGCCGGGCCTGCTCATCCGGATGGGTCGCCAGGCGATGGATCGCAATCGTCAGCGAGCGGGTTGTGGTCGAATGACCGGCCGCGATCATCTGCCAGCCGACGGCGGCGATCGTCTCGTCGTCGAGCAGCTCGCCCTCCTGCCGGGCGACGAGCAGCCCCGAGAACATGTCCTCGGCGGGATCGAGAGGCGAGCGGCGCCGTTCTGCGACGCAGTTCTGCGGCCTTCTCGATGAACAGCTGCGACACGGCAGCCTGCTCCTCCGGCCCCGAACCACCCACCGCCTGAACAGCCGCACTCAGCTCCTTCATCGCGATCCACTCCGAGTCGGGCACGTTCAGGAAGGCGCAGAGGACTCGAGCAGGGAGCGGATGTGCGAGAGCGGCGTGCATGTCGCCGTCCCCTGCCGCGACAACCGGGTCGACATGCTCGGCGACGAGCGCCCGGACGCGGGGCTCGAGCGCCTTGATCCGGCTGGGGGTGAAGTAGGGAGCGAGCAGCCTCCGGAAGTACACGTGCCGCGGCCCGTTCGTCGAGAGCGGGATGAACTCGGGCGTCCCGGGGCGCTCGACGAACGGCTGGCGGCTCTCGAAGGTCGCCGGGTCCCGCGCGGCGGCCTCGATCTCCGCGTAGCGCGAGAGCGTCCAGAAACCGCCGTAGGCAGAGGTGTGGGCGACGGGACAGCCCTCACGCAGCTCTGCGTAGAGCGGGAAGAGCTCTTCGCCGCTCGGCGCCTCGAGCGGGGCCCAGTCCTCGCGCACGTCGGTCTCCGCCGGGTTCACGGGGCGAGCACCGTCGGCACGCTCAACGTCCCCCACTCGGGCCACCCGGTCATCGTCACCTCGCCGTCGAGCTGGATCGCCGAGGTTCGCGCGAGGAGCTCGTCGAGCGTGACCTCGAGCATCAGCGTCGCGAGGGGCGCGCCCGCGCAACGGTGCGGGCCGGCGCCGAAGGCGAGATGACGGCCGATGTTCGGACGGTCGAGCACGAACTCGTGCGGGTTCTCGAAGACCGACTCGTCGCGGTTGGCGGATGCATAGACGAGCGCGACCGGCTCGTCCTTGTGGATCGTGCGGCCGCCGAGTTCGACGTCTCGCGTCGGGGTGCGGGCAAAGCCGCGGTAGGGCGTGAGCAGGCGGAGGTATTCCTGCACCGCAGCCGGGACGAGCGACGGATCGTCGCGCAGCGTCGCCTGCAGCTCGGGATGCTCTGCGAGGTGCACGACCATGCTCCCGATGAACACGCAGGGGGCGACCATGCCGACGACGATGAACTGCCGGATCGTCCCGAGCAGCATGTCCGGCGGGAACGGCTCGCCGTCGATCCGGGCCGCGAGCAGGCCCGAGACCGGGTCGTCAGCGGGGTCGAGCGGCTCGGCCTCGCGCATCGCGATGATCGCCCGGGCGATGTCGTAGAGCGCGACGCTCGTCCGCTTGACGGCCTCCATGTCGAACTTCTGCACCGCATCGACGAACTCACGCGTCGCCTCCCGGATCGCCATCCCGAGCTCTGGGGTCAGATTGAAGAACTCGGCGAAGACGAACCCGGGAAGGCGATGCGTGAACTCTGCGCAGATATCCGCGCGGCCTTTGTCGACGAGCGGCTGCAGGAGGTCCCCGACGATGCGCCGCAGCTCCGGCTCGATCGCGCTCATCTTCTCGACGGTGAAATAGGGGTTGAGTGCGCGCCGGTAGGGCGTGTGCTCGGGCGGGTCGAGGTGAAGCGGCGGCCGGCGGCCGGTGAACGCGAGCCTCGGCACGACGTTCTGGACGGCGGTCGTGAAGAGCGCCGGGTCGCCCGCCGCGGCGAGCACGTCGTCGTAGCGCAGAAGCGCCCAGAAGCCGTTCCACGCATCGCTCCGGGCGACCGGACAGGCCCGGCGCAGCACCGTGAACTCCTCGTGGAAGCTCCCGAACGACTCGGCCTCGAGCGGATCGAAGTCCTGGACGGGCCGCTCGGCGTCGACGGCCATCAGTCCTCCTCGAGCTCGATCGCGAGGTTCGGGCAGGCATCGACGGCCTCGCGGACAGCCGCCTCGTGCTCGGCCGACGGCACAACGTCGTAGACGAGCTCGCCGTCGACGATCCGGAACACGTCGGGGGCGGCGTAGGTGCACTCGGCGTTCAGCGAGCAGACCTCTGCGTCGACCGCGATCTTCACGGTTTCACCAGGCGAAGGGGCAGGTACGACACGCCCTGGCGGATGAAGGTGGTGCGGGTCGGCTCGCCGGCGAGCTCGAACCACGAGGTCCGGCTCAGGAGCTCCTCGACCGCGACGCGGATCTCGAGGCGCGCGAGGTCGATCCCGATGCAGCGGTGGATGCCGCGCCCGAAGGTGACGTGCTCGTTGGGGCTTCGGTCGATCACGCAACGATCCGGCTCCGCGAAGTGCCCCGGGTCCCGATTTGCGGCGGCCCACATCAGCATCAGTTGATCACCCGCCTCGACCCGGCGGTCGTGGAGCTCGAGGTCGTCGTTGGCCCAGCGCGGCATTCCCTGCACCGGCGTCTCGAGGCGCAGGAACTCCTCGATCGCCAGCGGAACGAGCTCGGGCTGGGCGCGGAGGCGCTCCTGGATCTCGGGCTCGGCTGCGATGCGCAGGAGCGAGTTGCCGATGCCGCCGGTCGTCGAGTTGTGGCCCGCGGTGAGCAGCAGCCGAATCAGCTCGATGCAGCTCGACTCGGTCACCTCGTTCGTGCCATCGGTGGCGCCGAAGATCCCCGAGATCAGGTCGAGCTCGGGATCCCGCGGCCGCTCGATGCGCTCGCGGACGAGCGCGCGCGAGTACTCGTAGAGCGCGTCATTACAGCGGGCGCGCGCGGCCGGATCGTTCCCGCGGCCTTCCTCGGCTGCGAAGAGCTCCTCGGAGATCGCCTTCAGCCCGCCCCACTCCTCGTCGGGAAGCCCGAGCCAGAGGCAGAGCGTCCGGGCGGGAAGCGGGTAGCTGAGCGTCTCGGCGAGATCCCCCTCGCCGGCCGCGAGGACCGGCTCGAGCATCTCGGCGACGAACCCGCGCACGGCCGGCTCGAGCTGCGCCACCCGCTCCCGGCCGAAGAACGGCTGCAGCACGCGGCGGTAGAAGGTGTGCTCGGGCCGGTCGACCTCGAGCGGGGGCCGCCCGGTGCCGAACTGGGGGCCGCCCGAGTTGTTGAACCGCTCGGAGGCCCGAGCGATCGAGACGACGTCGTCGTAGCGCGATACCGCCCAGAACCCGCCCATCCGCGCCGTCCAGGCGACCGGGCAGCGCTCGCGGAGGCCGGCCCACGACGCCGGCGGGTCGGCGACCGTGTCGGCGTCGTAGGGATCCCATTCGGCCACGTTGTGCTCGGCGGTCTCGTTCATCGTGGCTCGAAGGTCTCGCCGACCGCCTGCTGCTCGGGCTCCTCGATCCGCTTGAAGAGCCGGAAGGCCTCGAGCACCGGCCGGTCGCTGATCACGAACAGGTCGGCCTCCTCGTCGGCCTCGTGGTCGGCCGCCGCCCAGGAGGGAATGACGAACGTGTCCCCCGGCGCCCATTCGAACACCGTCCCGTTGATCACGCTGCGCCCGGAGCCGCTGAAGACGACCCAGACCGAGCTGCCGGTCGTGCGCGTCGTCGGCGTGCGGGCGCCGGGGTAGAGCCGTGTCATCTCGCTCGAGAAGGTGCGGATCGCCGGACCGCCGGTGGCCGGGTTCAGGTACTCGACGGTGACCTGATGGCCGCCCTGCACGGCATGCAGCGCCTCGAGCTGGCGCACGGTGTTCGCACGGCTGTAGCGCAGGAGCGGCGAGTTCAGCGGGTCTGGGTCGCCGCCCGCCGGCGCGACGCCGGAGCCCGAGTAGAGCTGCTCGGAGAGGTTGTGGCCGACCACTTCCTGGTTCAGGTCGGGGTGGTTCTCGAAGAAGATCGACTCGAGCGAGACCATCAGCGGCAGGTCGAGCCCGTCGAACCAGACCATCGGCTCCTCACCGTAGTTGTTGTGGTCGTGCCACTTCCAGTTCGGGGTGAGGATCAGGTCGCCGGCCTCCATCTCGCAGGCATCGCCGTCGACCGTCGTGTAGACGCTCGACCCGGCCATCACGAAACGGATCGCCGAGGGCGTGTGCCGGTGGGCCGGGGCGCTCTCGCCGGGCCCCAGGTACTGGATCGCGCCCCAGAGCGTCGTGCTCGTGAACGGCAGGCCGTTGAGGCCCGGATTCGCCAGCGCGAGCACGCGTCGGTCGCCTCCGCGTTCGATCGTGATGATCTCCCCGGCTCGCTTGGCCAGCGGCAGGACGGTGTCCCACTTCCAGAGCCACGGCAGCGTGCTCGGCAGCGGGATGTCGGGCATGATCTTGCGCTGCAGGCTCCAGAGCGCCTGCAGATCGTGGGCGGCGAGCGCGCCGCAGAACTCGTCGTAGCCGACCTCGACGGTGTGCGCACTCTTCACGTCGATGCTCATCTGGGCCTCCTGTCGCTTGTGCTCGACGGCTCGCCATCCTCGAGCCGGTCGAAATGATCCTGCGCCCCCTGATGCCAGGCGGCATGACGGCGGTGGAAGAACTCGTAGGCGCGGCGCCTCGGCCAGTCGCGCGGAAGCAGCTCGTCCGGCAGATCCGGGTCGAGGAATGCGATCCGGCGCCAGGCGTGGACGAGCTCAGTCTGGGCGCGGAAGACGGCGGCACCGTCACGGGGACGGGCGCCGGCGAACCGGTCGAGGAAGCTCGCGTACTCCTCGCGGAGCCCGTCGAGGTCCCACGCGTCGACGAGATCCTCGGCGCGGCCGAGCGTGCCGAGCCCGGCCATGAACGAGATCGCCTCGGCGCTCGCATCGGCAGCCTGCAGCGCCGCGGCAACGAGCGGCTCGCGGTCGGCGTGCGGGGCGATCCATACGCCCCCTCCGAGCGAGCCCATGCCCGCGCGCGCGAGCCGGGTTCGGACGTGATGCCTGACACGGCGGCGCTCTTCCGGGATCCGGAGCACGACGACGAGCCAGCGCTCGTCCCAGGTCGTCTCGCGGCCGAAGCCGAAGATGCGCTCGCGGCCCTCGTCGAGCATGTGCTCGGTCTCGGGCGTCACGGTCATCCGCGTGCGGCGGCCGGCTCGCTCGCCGGTGAGCCAGCCGTCCCGCGTACTGCGGGCGACCGCCTGCCGCGCGGTCTGCTCCGTGTGGCCGAGCGTCACGAGCGCCGCGATCAGGCGTTCCTGCCAGACGACGCCGGAGCGGGGCATCGCGTACTCCCCGAGCACCGTCATCAGCACCGAGCGCGCGGCAGGCGGGCCGACGCTGCGCCGGCGCATCGCACCCGCGAGGGCGCTGCTCGGCGGCGGGCTCGCGAGTGCGGTCATCCGTCGACCTCGAGCACGAGTGCTGCGCCGGTATCGCCGGCCGCGCAGCCGGTGAAGACCCCGACTCCCCCGCCGCGCTGGACGAGCGCGTGCATCAGCTCGACGACCCCGCGCGCACCGGTCGGCGCCTGCGGGTGTCCGTAGACGAGGCTCGAGCCGAACGGGTTCAGCTCGTTCGCGTCGAGCTCGAACTCGCGCGCGAACCAGACGTCGTTGACCGCGAAGGGGTTGTGCGTCTTGATCACGGCCACCTCGGCGATGCCGATCTCCGCGTCCTCGAGCGCGGCGCGGGCGGCCGGGACCGGGGCCTTCGGCATCGCGCCGGGCTCGACGCGCGCGAATCCCGTCGAGCGGATCCGCGCGACGGGGCCGTCATAGCCGGTGGCGGCGAGCACCGCCCTATCGGCGACGATCATTCCGGCGCAGCCGTCGGCAGGGTGGGTCTGGGTGCCGTAGCTGACGACGCCGCCCTCTTCGACCGCTTTCAGCGCCTCGAGCTCCTCGCGGACGATCGGGCGAATCCCCCAGTCCTCGGCGATCTCGGCCGGCTTGCGCCTGGAGCCGGCAGCGATCGGCACCATCCACTCGCGCTGGAACGCGCGATCGTCGGCAAGCGCGTCGAGGTACTGCTCATAGCGGCGCACGGCCAGCTCGTCGATCTCGGCCTTCTCGATCTTCCCCTCGGCCGCGACACGCTCGGCGGTCGCGAGCATCGCCTTGCCCGTCACCGGGTCACGGCCGAAGTTGTCGAGCACCCAGTTCTCGGAGTCGGGCGTCCCGCCCGGTGCACCGGTTCGCGGGTACACGAGGTGCGGGCCGTTGCTCGTGCGGTCGGTCGCGACCACGAGGCGCGCGCCGCTGCCGTTCGCCGCCGCCCAGTTGATGCAGGCAACCGAGGTCGCGCAGGCCTGGGCGAGCATCGGGCCGCTCGTGTGTCCGAGCCCGAGCCTGGCGGCGAGCGTCGGGGTGCCGTAGAACGACTCCTTCTGCGGCACCGTGATTCCGAGCACGAGCTCGGTCACCGGCCACTCGATCCCGGTGCGGGCGAGCCCGTCGCGCGTGACCTGGACCGCGAGGTCGAGGCTCGAGATGTCCGCCGCCGGCCCCTGCCAGCGCACGAACGGACTCGACCACGAGGCGTTCACCGGAATGCACACGTCCTCGAACTTCACCTGGCGTCTCCCGTCACAGATTGCGTCCTCGGCATTATTGACAGTTCTTTCGACTGCCGTCTAGTGTTCTGTCACATGACGATCCTAGCGCCCGGTCAGCGATGCGGCTCGTAACGGTCGCGGCTCCCGACGGCTCGACCGTCGCGGCCGTCCGCGAGGGCGAGGCGCTACACGCGCTGCACGACGAGACCGGCGCGCCGTACCGCGACCTCGGCGCGCTCTTCGCGGGCGGTTTCGAGGGCGCGGTGCGGGAGCCGCTCGCAGGCAACTGGCGCGTCGTCCGTCCGGTGACGAACCCCGCTGCGACCGTCTGCGTGGGGATCAACTACGGCGCCCACATCAAGGAAATGGGCCGGGAGCTGCCGACAAGCCCGACGCTGTTCCTCAAGCTCGCCCAGGCACTGCTCGACCCCGAGGACGACGTCATGATGCCGCCCGAGTCCGCCAAGGTGGACTACGAGGGCGAGCTCGTCGTCGTGATCGGGCGCGGCGGCCGGCGGATCCTGCACGACGAGGCAATGGCCCACGTGGCCGGGTTGACCCTGATGAACGACGTGACGATGCGCGATTTCCAGTACCGCTCGCTGCAGTGGTTCGCCGGGAAGTCTTGGCGCGCCTCGACTCCCGTCGGGCCCGAGGTCGTGACACTCGACGAGCTGGACGGCCTCGAGTCGCGGCAGCTCGTGACGACCGTGAACGGCGAGCTGCGCCAGCAGGCCGTGATCGGCGACCTCGTCTTCGACATCCCCACGCTGATCGCCGACATCTCCCAGGTGATCGAGCTCTCGCCCGGCGACCTGATCGCGACCGGCACGCCCGGCGGCGTCGGACATGGGATGGAGCCACCCTCGTACCTCGCGGCCGGCGACGTGGTCGAGGTGTCGCTCGAGGGGCTCGGCTCCCTACGCACCGCCTTCGTCGCCGGCTGATGTTCCTCGACTGATGTTCCTCGACCCAGGACAGCTCGAGCGGCCGGTCCTGAACGGCCTGATGAACGGCCTCGTCGCTCCGCGCCCGATCGCCTGGGTCTCGACGGTGGGCGTCGACGGCCGGGCGAACCTCGCGCCGTTCTCGTTCTTCAACGCCTTCTCGTTCCATCCGTTCCCGACCGTAGGGATCGGCCCCGGCGCCCGCGCCGGCATCGACAAGGACACCCTGCGCAACGTCAGGGAGACCGGCGAGCTGACGATCTCCACCGTCGACGAGAGCCTCGCGGAGCGCGCGAACGCCACGAGTGCCGAGTTCGGGCCCGAGGTGGACGAGTGGATCGTCGCCGGCGTGACCCGCGCTCCCTCGGAGCTCGTCGCGCCGCCTCGCGTCGCCGAATCCCCGGCCGCGTTCGAGTGCCGGATCCACCAGATCGTCGACCTCGGCAGCACCGAGGTTCCCTCGAACGCCCTCGTGATCGCCCGCGTCGTGCGGATCTACGTCCGAGACGACTGTGTCGATCACGAGCTGCGCCCACTGTCCGCCGCGCTTGCGCTGGTGGGCCGGATCGCCGGGAACGACTGGGTGCGCACCCGCGACCGCTTCGAGCTGCGCCGGCCCTCGAGCGTCGATCCGGACGAGGTGGCGCAGAGCGTCCAGGAGCAGGGGTGAGCGACGCTCTCGGGCGGCTCTTCACGCCCGGCTCCGTTGCAGTAGTGGGAGCATCCGCGACGCCGGGCAAGGCCGGTAACGCCCTGATGCACAGCCTCGCATCGTTTTCCGGGCAGGTGACCGCCGTCAATCCGCGGGGCGAAGACGTGGCCGGGCGACCGGGCGCCGAACGGCTCGCAGCGATCGGCGCTGTGGTCGATCTGGTGCTGATCGCGGTGCCTGCCGAGGCCGTGCCGGGTGTCCTGCGCGAGTGCGCGGAGGCCGGGGCGGGCGCGGCGGTCGTCCACTCGGGCGGCTGGGCTGAGGCCGGCCCCGCCGGCGAGGCGCTCCAGGCAGAGCTCGTTTCGATCGCCGGGGATACGGGCCTCCGTGTTCTCGGGCCGAACACCTCCGGCTTCTTCGCGCCGCCCGAAAGACTCTGCGCGAGCTTCGTTCGCACGGCCGCGGAGCTTCCGGCGGGCGGTCTCGCGATCGTCGCCCAGAGCGGAGGCGTGAACCACGCGCTCGCGTTCCTGGCCGCGGGCGAGGGCCTCGGCATCCGCCTCGGCGTCGGTCTCGGGAACTCGGCGGATGTCGGCTTCGCGGACGTGCTCGAGGCGCTCGCCGGAGATGCGCTGGTCGAGGTGGTAGCTCTCGCAATCGAAGGCGTCGCGGACGGACGCAGGCTCGTGGAGGCGGTCGAGCTCGTCGCGGCGCGCGTACCGGTCGTCGCGCTCAAGACGGGCCGGACCGACGTCGATGCCTTCTCGCGCTCGCACACCGGCGCCCTGACCGGGAGCTGGCGCGTGACCCGGGCGGCGCTCGTCCAGGCGGGGGCAGTCGTGGTCGACGACATGACGCAGCTCATCGATGCCGCGCAGGCACTTCGGCTCGTGCGGCTTCCGGCCGACGCTTCGGCCGGAGTCGGAGTCGTCACCGGCCAGGCGGGGCCGGGACTGCTGCTCGCCGACGAGCTCGGAAGCCTCGGCATGCGTATGCCCCAGCTGCCGGCGGCCTCACTCGACCGGCTGGGCGAGTTGCTGCCGCCGATCACCTTCCAGCGAAATCCCGTCGATACGGGCCGCCCGGGTGAGACGTTCGGCGCCGTGCTCGACACCGTCGCCCGCGCATCGGGAATCGACCTGCTCGCGGTCTACCTGCTCGACGAGCCCGACGCGGTCGACCCGGCGGCGCTGCTCGGCGAGGTCGACGCGGCCGCCGTGCTCTCGCTCACTGCGACCCCTTCCGCTTTCGCCGCGGCCCGCGCCGAGCTCGCGGGCTCGCGGGTCCCGGTGCTCCCCACCCCGGAACGCTGTGCACGGGCCGTTTCGGCGATCGTGCGCGATGCTGCTCAGAGGGCGCGGCGCCCGGCGGGGGTAGCGCCGGCTCGCCCATCGGCCTTCGCGCCCGTAGGCGACTGGGATGAGGATCTCGCGAAGCGGCTCGTCGCCGAGACGGGGCTGGCGGTTCCGGCTCGAATCGTCTGCGGCAACCACGACGAGGCCTTCGCCGCGCTCGGGCAGCTTCGCCCGCCGCTGGTCGTCAAGATCCTCGACCCTGCGATCGAGCACAAGTCGGACGTCGGCGGCGTCAAGCTCGGGATCCGCGACGCGTCCGAGCTCGACGCGGCGCTTGCCGCGATCGATGCGCTCGGGCGACACGGGCACCGCTACCTGATCGAAGAGACTGCGCCGTCCGGCCCGGAACTGATCCTCGGCGCCCGACGCGACCCGGCCTTCGGCCCGATCGTCGCGCTCGGCGCGGGCGGCACCGCCGCCGAGGCGCTCGGGGACGCCGCCGTCAGGCTCGCGCCCGTCGAACGGGCCGAGGCGGAGACGATGCTCGACGAGCTGGCCGGTGTGGCGGCGTTCCGAGGTGCGCGCGGCGCGCCGGCGGTCGACGCGTCCGAGCTCGGCGCAGCGATCGTCGCGTTCGGCGATCTGATCGCCGGCCGAGACGACATCGCCGAGGTCGAGGTCAACCCGCTCCGCGTGACGAGCGGCGGGCTCGTCGCCCTCGATGCGCTGGTGGTCGCCCGATGAGCGGCCGGACGATCGTCGTCGGCGCCGGGCCGGTCGGCCTGACCGCCGCGCTCGCGCTGCGCGCCGAGGGAATCGATGTGACCGTGGTCGAGGCGGGCACCGCCGACCGCGTACGACCCGGAAGCCGGGCGATCTTCATCCACGGCGCCTCGATCCGGCTGCTCGACGGGCTCCGGCCGGGACTCGGCCGGGAGCTCGCCGATCACGGGCTGATCTGGCTGACGAAGCGCACGCTCTATTGCGGCCGCGAGGTGTACGCGAAGACCTATCCACCGCCGCCCGCCGACCTGCTTCCCGCGGCGACGAGCCTGCCGCAAGTCGTGACGGAGCAGCTGCTCCTGGCTGCGGCCCACGCCGCCGGAGTGGATTTTCTGTGGGAGAGCCCCGTCGCCGGTGTCGAGGCTCGAGAGGACGGGGTGACCGTCGTCACCGAAAGCGGGTCGCGACTCGACGCCGACTTCGTGATCGGCGCGGACGGCTCGCGCTCGAACGTCCGGGCCTCGCTCGAGATCCCGCTGGAGGGCCCACGGACGCAGAACGCGTTCGTGATCGTCGATGCCGACGAGGATCCGGATGCGCCGCTGCCCGCCGAGCGGATCTTCCACTACGAGCATCCGGCGGTCGAGGGCCGCAATGTGCTCTTCGTCCCGTTCGCCGGGCACTGGCGGATCGACCTGCAGTGCCGGCCGGACGACGACGCCGAGGCCTTCGGCGGCGAAGGGGTCAAGGACTGGCTGCCCCTCGTGATCGACGCGAAGTACGCCGAGCGCGTCACCTGGGTCTCGACCTATGTGTTCATGCAGGTGCTCGCGCGGGAGTTCGCCGATCCGACAGGGCGTGTGCTGCTCGTCGGCGAGGCGGCCCATCTGTTCGCGCCGTTCGGCGCCCGCGGGCTGAACTCGGGGATCCCGGATGCCATCGTCGCCGCACGAGCAGTCCGCGCCGCGCTCGATGCTCCGAGCGCCGGCGAGGCGCGTGCAGCAGTCGAGCACTTCGCCGAGTTGCGCCGCGCCGCCGCCGAGCGAAACCGGGCGGCGTCGAACGAGGCGCTCGCTCAGCTCGCTCCAACGGATGACGCGACCCTCGAGCGGCGCCGAGCGGCCGCGGCCGCCGCGCCGGCCGACGAGGCGGCGGGAAGGTGGCTCGACTCGGCGCCGTACGGGCCGAGGCTCGGGCCGCCGGACGACGACGGGATGCAGTACTGAGGGGCGTGGCGACCGCTTCCCCGGCCCAGGACCGACCCGTACAAGCGCCCGCCTCGAGCGGTGGGTTCCCGTCCCAGACCTCGCCTCACCTGAAAGATACGGCGGCTCCCGCTCCGTGAATCGTTACGAAGTTGGCTCAGACACTGGCTGCCCGGAAACATACAATTGATGTTGAGGGTGGCGGGGATGGCTCCCCGCCCAGGGTGGGGGCTCGAGCTGGTGGGGGCCCCTTGGGACACGGCTTGAGTGGCCGGTCGCAGGCGCGGGTCGAGGTCAGCCGAGGCCAAGGTCGCGGGCCAGGGTGTCGCGGTCGAGCTCGCGCTTCAGGATCTTCCCGGTCGGACCCGTCGGGAGCACATCGACGACGATGACATGCCGCGGGTACTTGTACGCGGCGACCCGCTCGCGCGTCCATTCGCGGAGCGCGTCCGCCTCGCAGCTCGTGCCGGGGCGCAGGCGGACGAGAGCGACGACCTCTTCCCCGAGCTTCGCGTCGGGTACGCCGACGACGGCTGCCTCGAGCACATCCGGGTGGGCGTACAGCACCTCCTCGACCTCGCGCGGATAGACGTTGTAACCGTTGCGGATGATCATCTCCTTCAGCCTGTCCACGATGAACAGGAAGCCGTCCGCGTCGGTGTAGCCGAGGTCGCCGGTCGCAAGCCAGCCGTCGGCCGAGACCGGGGTGAGCTCCGCGCCCTCGCCCCGCCAGTAGCCGGGGATCACGCTCGCGCCGCGAAACTGGATCTCCCCCACCTCGCCCGCCGGCAGTACCCGTCCGTCGGGCGCGAGCACGCGAAGCTCCGTGTCGCCGAGCGGGAACCCGACCGAGCCGGGCAGACGCCTCTGTCCCTGACGGTAGGTGGTCGCGATCCCGGAGATCTCGGTCAGCCCGTAGCCCTCGTAGACCTCCGCGCCGAAGACTCGTTCGAACTCCCGAGTGACCTCGATCGGCACGGACGCACCGCCGACGTGCGCGAGCCGCAGCGGCGGCAGCCACGCCGCGCCGCGGGCGGCCTCGCAGAGCGCGATGCACATCGTCGGAACGCCGAGCAGCACGGTGGTTCCGGTCTCGACCATCAGCTCGAGTGTCTGCACCGGTTCGAAGCGCTGAACGATCGCGACGGCACCGCCGCTCGCAAGCGTCGCGACGAGGCCGGTCGACTGGCCGAGGACGTGCGAGAACGGGGCGGCACCGAGCACGACGTCCGCCGGGCCGAAGCCGAGCGCGGCCGCAGCATTCCCGGCCGCCGCGGCGATGCCACCATGGGTCAGCACGGCGCCCTTCGACACGCCCGAGGTTCCCGACGTGAACAGGATCACGGCCGGATCGCCGGGATCGCGCTCGACCGGCACCGGGGCCTCGGCCGGGCCGGCCTCCACGCCGCCGGGGGCGATCACGACGGCGATCCCACCCGCCTCCGCGAGCGGCCCGAGGGCTGCTGCGCGCTCGGCGTCGACGACGAGCGCCGCGGGCGAGACAACCGCGAGCCGCTCCTCGATCTCGCGTGGGCGCAGGAGCACGTTCACCGGCACCGCGACCGCGCCGAGCGAGAGCGCCCCGAAGAACGAGGCAACGAACGGCGTCGCGTTCGGAAGCGCGATCGCGACCCTGTCGCCGGGCCCGACGCCGGCCGCCGCGAGCTCAATCGCCGCCGCACGCACGAGCCCCGCCAGCCGGCCGTAGGAAACAGGCCCGCCCGCATCGATGAGCGCCGTCGCGCCAGGGTTGCCGGTAGGCTCGCCGACGATGCCTGCGAGGTTCGCGTTCACGACCGCCGGGAACAATCGCAGGTCCACTGACAGTCTGCGGAAGTTGACCGCCTGCCCTGTGAGACGATGCCCGTGATGAAGGAGCCCGTTGTCGCCGACCAGCGGGAAGAGGTCGAGCCCCGCATCAGCTACGTGATCGCCCGGCTCGAGCGGGCCGTGCGCTCTGCGATCAACGAGCGCGTGAGCCCCTATGGGCTGACCACGCTCCAGTACACGACACTCAGCGTCCTCGGGCGCCGCGGCGGCCTCTCGAACGCGCAGCTTGCGCGCCGTTCATACATGACCCCGCAGTCGATGAGCGAGGTGATCGAGGCACTCGAGCGCAAGGGCCTGATCGTCCGCGACCAGCACCCGAACCACCGCCGCGTGTACCCGGCCCGCCTCACCGCGACCGGGCTCAAGGTGCTCGAGGCCTGCGACGAGGCGGTCGGGAAGTTCGAAGAGGAGATGCTCCGCGAGCTCGAACCGGACGAGCGCGACGGGCTCTATCAGGGACTCGTCGCCGCCGTGCGGGCGCTCCACGCCGGACTCCCCGAAGGTTGATTATCAGGTAGCCTGACGCGTCGTTACCGACGGCGGGCTCCCGAGGAGGACTGGCAGATGAAGGTGCTGGACGGCAAGGCTGCGCTGATCACGGGTGCGGCCCGCGGGATCGGCAAGGCCGCGGCGGCGCTCCTCGTCGAACAGGGAGCGCGGGTCATGATCGCCGACCTCGACGCCGACGTTGCACAGGCCACTTCCGATGAGCTCGGGGCTCAGACAGCGGTGTTCGGCGGCGACCTGACGAAGGACGGTGTCTGCGAGGCGCTCGTCGAGGCGACGGTCGCGGAGCTCGGGCAGCTCGACATCGTCGTCAACAACGCCGGCTACAGCTGGGACGGGATCGCACACAAGATGAGCGACGATCAGTTCCGGGCCATGCTCGAGATCCACACCGTCGTCCCGTTCAGGATCCTCCGCGCCGCCGCGCCGCACCTGCGCGAACGGGCGAAGCAGGAGGCCGCCGAGGGGCGCGAGGTCTTCCGCAAGGTCGTGAACGTCACCTCGATCTCCGGGACGCAGGGCAACGTCGGGCAGGCCAACTACTCCGCCGCGAAGGCAGGGCTCGTCGGCCTGACGAAGACGCTCGCGCGGGAATGGGGCCCGTCGAAGATCAACGTGAACGCGGTCGCCTTCGGCTTCGTCGAGACCCGCCTCACCGGCACGCCCGGCGAGCAGACGTTCAAGGCAGGCGAGGTCGAGGTTCCGCTCGGGATTCCCGACCGGATGCGCGAGTTGGCGGCTCAGATCATCCCGCTCGGCCGGCCCGCGACCGCCGAGGAGGCCGCCGGGCCGATCTTCTTCCTCTGCTCGCCGTGGTCGAACTTCGTCCAGGGCCAGGTCATCACTGCGAGTGGCGGCCAGACGACGGGGATGACCTCATGAGCACGCAGATCGGCGAGCTCAGCCTCGACGCACTCGGCCGGCCGGGCCAGGAGGTCAGGTACACGGTGACCGCCGAGGCGATCAGCGCCTACGCAGCGGCGACCGCTGACTCCTCGCCAGCGGCCCGCGACGGACTCGTGGCGACGCCCGTCTTCGCGATCGTTCCCGTGTGGGAGGCGATTGCACCTGCGTCACGCTCGATCGCGACCGACGAGGCGCGCAAGCGCGTCGTCCATTTCAGCCAGGACATGGTGCTCCACCGGCCGATCGAGGCGGGCGCCGAGCTCGTCTCCAGCGCGACACCGGTCTCGCTGCTCCAGCGGGGAAGCGGCACCGCGCTCGTCATCCACACCGAGACGCGCACTACCGCAGGCGAGCTCGTGAACGAGCAGTGGGTCACGGAGTACTTCCGCGGGATCGACACGCCCGAAAGCCGCGGTGAGCCGCCCGCCGACCACCGGCTGGCCGAGAGCGTGACCGGGTCGGAACCGCTCGGTGCGGTCGTGCAGACGATTGCGCCGGACCAGCCCGACCGCTACGCCGAGGCCTCGGGCGACCGGTTCGTCATTCACCTCGACGACGCCGCCGCCCGCGGCGTCGGCCTGCCCGGGCGCATCGTCCACGGCTTCTGCACGCTCGCCTTCACGGCCCGGGCGGTGCGCGAGACGGTCGGCGCGCCCGAGGACGCCCAGCTCGGCCGGATCGCGGCGCGCTTCTCGGCGCCGGTCTTCCCGGGCGACTCGCTCACGACCCGCGTGTGGGAGCTCGGCAACGGGCTCTACGGCTTCGAAGCCTCGTGCGCCCCCGACCGGATCGTGATCAAGGATGGGCTCGTCCGGCTAGAAACCGGCTAGCGCGAGAGCGACGTCCGCCGCGGCGTCGAGCGTCGTCAGCCGGCCGGCGACCGCCGTCCAGAAGGCCTTGTCCTTCGGAGCTGCAGCGTAGGCGGTGCAATCGAGGAACTTGGCGACGAGGGCCTCGTCGGAGATCGGGTTCGCGGGTCCGCCGGCAGCGGCCGGAGTCTCGTAGGCGAAGGTGCGGCCGTCGGTGGTCGTCACCTCGACGCGGCCCGAGTCGACGGCGTAGGCATCGTCCTCGGCAAAGGCGGTCCGGGCGGCCAGAGCGAGCACTGCCTCATCGTCGAGCGCCTCCTCGGTGAACGACGAGAGCGTGACCCCGCCGGTGGCGAGCGTGAGGGCGACCGTGTAGTAGACGCTGAACTTCGCCTCGACGACCGTACTGGGTCGAAGTCTTGGCTCGCGCGGCTCGGCGACGATCCGGGTGGCGCGCGGGGAGCCGGTGAGCGCGACCCACGCGATCTCGTCCGGGCGGAGCTGCTCCTGCTCACGGAGCGCAAGCGCCCCCTCGACGAACGCGTGCGTCGCGCGGCAGCTCGGCCACGGCTTGAAGCTGACCTCCACTCCGGCATAGCGCTCACCGAGATCGTCGAGCGCTGAGGCGAGGTCGCCCTCGCCGCGGGCGTAGGCGGCCTGGAGCCCGCCGGCGCCCTCGAATGGAGAGTCGAATCCTCGCAGCCCCTCCCGGGCGAGCAGCACCGAGACGAGCGCCGCCTGAGCGGGGAAGGCATCGCGGATGCCGCGCATCGGCGAGGCCGTGCCGGCGAAGATCTGGCCGTGGCTCCCGAGCTGGCCGAGGACGAGCGAGAACGCATCGAGCGTTCGTCGCTCGTCGAGCCGCAGGAGATTCGCGCCCGCGGCGGTCGCGCCGAATCCGCCGAGGAGCGACGGGGCGTACCAGCCGTGGTCGGCGAGCCGCTCGCCGAGCGCCAGCGAGAGCCGGCAGGTGAGATCGCAGCCGACCGCCATCGCCGCGAGAAAGTCTTCGCCGCGCACGCGCTGCCCGGACTGGACGAGCGCAAGTAGCACCGGCACGACCTGCGCGTTCGGATGGCAGAGCGAAGGGTCGTGGGCATCCTCGAAGTCGAGGGCATGAGCGAGCGCGCCGTTCGCGAGTGCCGAGGCAGCCGGCGACGTCCGCTCATCGAAGCCGAGGATCGAGCACACGGGTGCTGCACGCTCGGCGCGGGCGAGTGAGACGAACGGCCGACACTCGGGTGCGAGACCGCTCGCCGCGACCGAGACCCCGATCGCGTCGAGGAGCGATCGTCTCGCGGCGGCGAGGGCGGCCGCCGGCACCGCCTCCGCTCTCGTCCCGCTGACGTGACGGGCGATCCTCTGGGAGACGTCCACTCGGACCGAGTATAAGCTCACCTGATACTGATGGTGGAGCTCGTCTTCGTCGGCGATCTGATCCTCGACGCACCGGATCCGGCGTCGTACTTCGAGCACTGCCGCGAGGCGATCGCCGGCGACGTGGCGGTGGCTCAGGTCGAGTGGCCGCATACGACGCGGGGGCAGGTGTGCGCGCTCGAGGTGCCGGCGCCCGGGGCGCCCCCGGAGAACCTGGCCGCCTTGGCGGAGCTCGGCTTCGGCGTGGCGACCGTCGCCTCGAACCACACCTTCGATCAAGGGCCGTTCGGCGTGCTCGACACGGTCACCGAGCTCCGCCGTCTCGGGCTCGCCACGACGGGCGCCGGGATGACGCTCCCCGAGGCGCGCCGGCCGGCGGTGGTCGAGGCGCACGGCCTGCGGGTCGGTGTCCTCGCCTACAACGCGGTCGGGCCGCGCGAGTCGTGGGCGACGGGCGTGAAGGCCGGGACCGCGTTCGTCCGAATCTCCCAGCACTACGAGGTCGAGGGTGCCTCACCGGGTTCGCCGCCGACCGAGTTCACATCGCCGGAGTACGAGACCCTCGAGGCGATGCAGGCCGACGTCCGCGAGCTCCGAGCCTCGGTCGATCTCGTCGCGGTTGCGTTTCACAAAGGCGTCGCCTTCACCCGCGCGCAGCTTGCGCAGTACGAGCGGCCGCTCGCGCGCGCCGCGATCGACGCGGGCGCCGACGTCGTCGTCGGCCACCACGCCCACATCCTCAAGGGCGTCGAGGTGTACCGCGACCGGCCGATCTACCACGGGCTCAACCACTTCGTCGTCGCCTACACGGAACAGTCGAGCCCTGCGAGCGCCGGGGCGGCAGCACGCCGCCCGGTGCCGGGCCGCTCGCCGATCTTCAAGCAGATCGGGGAGCCCGACCGGTCTGTGCTCAACTTCCCCTACCGGCGGGAGGCTCGCCACACGATGGTCGCCCGGGTCACCGTCGATCGCCGGGGTGTGGTCTCGGCGGGCTTCGTTCCGTGCTGGATCGACGAACAGGCGCGGCCGGTCGCACACAGCGACGACGAACAGGGCCGCGAGACGGTCGCCTACGTCGCGGCGATCACGGCCGAGGCCGGCCTCGACACACCGCTTTGCTGGCAGAACGGCCGGGCGGTGTTCTACGAGCGCGGCTCGACGGCCCAGACGCTGGCCCAGCCGTAGAGCAGCAGGCGACCCGCGTTTCCCGACACGGCCACGTACTCGCCGTGCGGGAAGCTGAAGAGCAGCTTGCCGGTGCGTGCATCGGCGCCCACGATCCGGTGCGCGAAGGTCCCGGCGTAGACGACGCCGTCGACGACAGTCGGCGAGCCGGAGATCTCACCGCCGGTATCGAGCGTCCACAGCACGGCCCCGGTCCGCGCGGAGACGCAGTAGAGCCGGCCCGTGTAGGAGCCGAAGTAGACGCGGCCGCGCCAGACGGCCGGTGCCGAGTAGACAAGGCCGCCCGTGGAGACGTGCCAGAGGTACTGCCCGCTCGTGGTGAACGCGTAGAGCGAGCCGGCGTCGCGGGAGGGGACGTAGACCCGTCCGCCGGCAACGGCCGAAGTGCCGTAGACCGGACTCTCGGCCGACGCCGTCCAGAGCAGCCGCCCGGTCGAGCGGTCGAGGGCGAGCACACGACCGCAGTAGTCGCCGAAATAGAGGGCCCGGCCGGCAATCGCGACGCTCGCGGTGATCTTGCAGCCGTCGTGGTAGGTCCAACGCACCTGCCTCGTCGCGAGGTCGAGCGCGTAGACGTCGCCGGCCCAGTCGCCGAGGTAGTCGATGCCGTCCTGGACGACCGGTGAGGACTCGACCTCGCCCGAGACATCGTGACTCCAGAGGACGCGCCCGGACGCCCGGTCGAGCACGAGCACGCGCCCTGCCTTCACGTGCGCGACGAGCTTGCTGCCGACGACGGCCGGTGAGGAGTCCTCTTCGCGCGTGTGCATGTCGACATGCCAGACGATGTGGCCGTCGCTGCATCGAGAGCGCGTACAGCTGACCATGGAGGTTCGAGAGGTAGGCGACACCGTCGTCGACGACCGCCGGAAACTCGAGGAGCGTTCCGAGGTAGCGGCTCCAGACCACTCGGAACGGCGGACGTAGCCGGATCGCCGGCTGGTACTGCGTGCGGTTCGCGGAGGCCCCGTAGAGGAGCCACTGGCCGGCCGCCCGGTACAGCTCGAGCGTCAGCTGCCTCGGCCCGGGAGCAAGGCTCCGCGTGACGCTCCCGTAGCCGGGCGCAGTCGCGGTGATCTGGAGGGGCCGCGCTCTCACCCGCGTCACGAGCACGGTGCCATGCACGCGGGCACCGGGTGCTTCGACCCTGGCGCCGGACACGGCCTTGCCGGTGTCACCGTCGAGGACACGAATCTGGACCCGACGCGGCGGTGGACCCTGGTGGGCGGCGGTCGTCGTCTGCTTCTTCCCGCCACCACAACCCGAGAGCACGACGACCAGAGCGACCAGCAGAACGCCTGCCGGGCGCGTGCACCTGAACCCGACCACTCCGGACGAGGGTACCGCCGACGGCAGCTCTCAGTCAGACTACGGCGATGAGGGCCCTGCGGATGGCTGCTGCCACGGTCGCGCTCGGCGCTCTTCTGGCCTCGCCCGCGGCGGCCGCGCTCAGGCTTCCCTCACCGCTTCCCGACCGGACGATCGACCTGCCCGTACTGATGTACCACCGCGTCGGGCCGATCCTCTCCTCGCAGCCGGCGATCACCCAGCGACTGACGGTGAGCCCCGGCGTCTTCGCGGCGCAGATGACCTGGCTGCACGCGCACGGCTACCACGCGGTCACTCCGCTCCACGCCTTCGAAGCCCTCGAGTACGGGCGCCCGCTGCCCTCGAAGCCGGTGATGATCACGTTCGACGATGGCTACCGGGACATCCTCTGGCATGCAGCCGCCGTGCTGCACCGGCTCCACATGCCGGCCACCGCCTACATCATCACCGGCCGCGTCTCGGGGCCCGATCCGAGCTTCCTCACCTGGCCCGAACTGACCCGGCTCGAGGCGTTCGGGTTCACGATCGGCTCGCACACGGTCACGCATCGCGATCTTCGCCTGATGTCCGCAGCCGAGGCGCTCGGCGAGCTTCGCGACTCCCGGCGCGCACTCGAGCAGCATCTCGGCCGTCCCGTCCAGTGGCTGGCCTACCCGTTCGGGGCCGAGAACGCCTCGGTGGTCGCGCTCGCGGCGAAGGCCGGGTATGTGCTTGCGCTGACGACCCAGGGAGGTGCGATGCAGTCGGCCGCCGCGCCGCTGCTCCTGCACCGGTTCGAGGTCAGCGACTCGACCGGGGTCGCGGGGCTTGCGGGCATCGTCGGCGGCTGACTCGGGCACGCCGGTGGGTGCGCTTCTGGTCGATCTGTACGAGCTGACGATGGGCGAGAGCTATCTCGCCGAGGGGATCGACGAGCGGCCGGCGACGTTCCAGCTCTTCTGCCGGACACTGCCGACCGGCTGGGGGTACCTCCTCGTGGCGGGGATCGACGAGGCGCTCGCCCACCTGGAGGAGCTCTCGTTCAGGGAGGAGGATCTCGCCTACCTCGAGACGACCGGGCGCTTCGGAGCCGCATTCCTCGAGCGGCTCGCGGGGCTGCGCTTCTCGGGCGAGGTGCGGGCGATGCCCGAAGGCACCGTGTTCTTCGCCGGGGAGCCGGTGTTGGAGGTGACGGCGCCGCTGCTCGAGGCACAGCTCGTCGAGACGGCGTTGATCAATCTCGTGCATGTCCAGTCGCTGCTCGGCTCCCGCGCGGCCCGCTGCGTCGATGTGGCCGGCGGTCGGCGGCTCGTCGAGTTCGGCTTCCGCCGCGCGCACGGTGCCGAGGCGGGCGTCGCGGTCGCGCGCGCGAGCTTCCTCGCGGGCTTCGACGCGACGAGCAACCTCGAGGCCGGGCAGCGCTTCGGGATCCCGGTCGCGGGGACGATGGCTCACTCCTACGTCGAGTGCTTCCCGGACGAGACCGCGGCGTTCGAAGCCTTCACGCGCGCCTACCCCGATGGGAGCACGCTCCTGATCGACACCTACGACACGGTCGAGGGTGCCCGCCGCGCCGCGCTCGTTGCGCGTGAGCTGGCCTCGCGTGGAGGCCGGCTCGGAGCAGTCCGTCTCGACTCCGGCGATCTGCTCGACCTGAGCCGTCGCGTTCGTTCCGTGCTCGACGAGGCCGGGCTTACGGAGGTGACGATCTTCGCGAGCGGCAATCTCGACGAGTATTCGATCGCGGCGCTGCTCGAGGACGGCGCGCCGATCGACGGCTTCGGTGTCGGCTCGCGGCTCTCGACGTGGCCGGCGCGGCCTACCTCGACATGGTCTACAAGCTCGTCGAGTTCGACGGCAAGGCGTCCTGAAGCTCTCCGCCGAGAAGGCGACGCTGCCCGGGCAAAAGCAGGTCTGGCGCCGGCTCAAGGGCGAGTGCTTCGCGGGACGTCATCTCGCTGACCGCCGAGGAGGCGCCGCCGCGCGCCGTGGCTCTGCTCGAGCCGGCCCTGTCGGGCGGCGTACGGCTGTCCGAAGACCCCTCGCCGCAGGCCGAGAGCGTGCCGCCGCCCAACGTGCGGCCCTTCCGGCCGAGCATCGCACGCTCGATGCGAGGCCCTACGAGGTCGCGATCAGCGCCGGCGCCGAAGCCCTCCGCCGCGCCGTCACGGACAGGCTCACCGGGTAGCGGTCAGAACCAGCCGTGTCCCTCCGAGACATGTCCAGGGGACTGTCCCCTCCACGCTCTTTTGGCCACCGTCTAGGGGACTGTCCCCCCTCTACGCCCTTTTGGCCACTGTCCAGGGGACTGTCCCCTTGACATGGCCTACGAAGCCGCGTCTCGGACGGACGTGTCCGGCCGCTACGGGACGATCGTGACGAGGGTGCCGACCGGCGTGTAGGGCCAGATCTGGCCGGCGGTCGAGATCGGAGTCTCGACGCAGCCCACGCTCTGCGGGAAGCCGTAGGTCGCACGGTCGAAGCCGTGGATGGCCTCGCCGCCGAAGAAGTAGCTGATCCATTTGATCCCGGGGTCGACGTAGTGGCTGCCGTCGGGGTTGACACCGCGCATCGTCCCGACCGGAATGTGCTCGAAGACCGCGTGCGTCCCGAACGGCGTGGGCGCTCCCGGGACGCCGGTGTTGACCTTGGTCGTGAGGATCGTCTGGCCGTCGTTCCAGAGCGTCAGCGTCTGCGGCACGCTGCGGTGGACGAGGACGTAGCTGTAGGAGCGGGCGTTCTCGCCGTGGAGCGCCGCCGAGATCAGCGTGTGCCAGACGATCGGGCCCGGAATGCCGTCGGTCGTCAGCCCGTGGTCTGCCTCGAAGGCCATCACGGCTCCCTGGGTCATGCGGGTCCAGCCGTTCGGCTGCCAGAGCGCCTGCAGCTGCGCAGGCGTGTCGGAGTAGCGCCACGTGAACTTCCCGGTCGGAGCGTGCAGCGCCGCCTGCTTCTGGGCAAGCGCGGTGTCCGGCACCGACCCCGATGCCGGCGACCAGGTCAGGGGCAGGTAGCCGAGCTGTGCCAGCAGTTGCTGCAGGCGGAGCGTCGAGCCGACCGGCACGGTCCAGCTCAGAGACGCCACTGTCTGCGTGCTCGTGGACGAGAGGATGTCCGTCTTCGCAGGCAGGGTCACCGTGACGCGGCGACCCAGGGCGAACCCCGCGCCCGCCGGCTGGAAGGTCAGCGTGTTCACCGCCGTCTGCGTCCAGGTTCCGGGCGTCGCCGGATCGATGGTCGGCCTGACCCGGCCGAGCACAGCCGCCACCGGCTGCGAGAACGTCACCTGGATCGGGGTCGACGGCTCGATCACCGACCCCGGCGTCGGCTTCACGATCGCCTCGAGCCGGCCGCCGGTCGGGAACCAGCTCACGCGGACCGGGGCCGAGAGCGTTTCCCACGGCCGGGCGGCCGTGGCGACGGTGAGAGCGCCGAACCGATTCGGTCCGGTCGCGAGGACGCCGGTCGCGAACGCATGGCGCGGCTTGCCGAAGACAAGGTGTTGAGGCTTGTAGCCGGGCAGCTGAAGGTTCACGAGGCTCGCGGCGCCGGCGAAGTGGAGCACGACCGGAGCGTTCGGCGTGAGGTGGAGCAGCGTCGCCCGGACGCTCGACTCGGGAGTCATGACAGTCGTCTTCACGTGTTCCGTGCCGCCGACTAGCCAGCCGATCCACGATGACCGCCGGACAGTCGCACGCACGCGCAGCCGCTCGCCGGCGGGCAGTTTCCCAGTCGGCGTGATCTTCCCGCCCCGGAGCGAGACGGCAACCGGCCGCCCCTGGGCATCGCGGACGGTCACCGCGGCGAGATGCTCGCCGGTGGACGCCACCGTCACACTGGCGAGCGCCTGCGGGTCGGCGGCGATCGAGGCCTTGGGCCAGGTCACCCGCACGGCGATCAGCCCGAACGCGAGGAGCAGCAGGAGCACGACGAGCACGAACATCACCACCGGCGCACGCGAACGCCTGCGACGGCGACGATCCGGATAGCGAGAGTACGGCTCCGTCCGTGTCGACACGCCCTAAGGGTGCCAGCCGCAGCCGACCGCGCGCGCGATCCGTCCGCCTCGACCTGAAGAATCGCGCCGTGCCCGGGTCCTTACACTCAGTGCGAATGAACGCGGAGGACACACCCGAGGCCGTCCCCGCTGAAGCGGACGAGGGGCAGACCAGACCGCCCGGTGTCCTTCCCGCCCAGGCGCTTCGCAGGGCCATCGCCGACGAGTGGATCCAGTCGGACCCCTACCGGATCCCGCCGGGAAGCGTTCAGCCTGCGAGCCTCGACCTCCGCCTCGGCGAGTTCGCGTGGGCCCTCCGTTGCAGCTTCCTGCCCGACACCTCCTCGACCGTCGAGGAGAAGATCGCCGGGATCGCGTTCCAGAAGATCGACCTTCGCGACGGCGCGACGCTCGAGCGCGACCGGCCGTATCTCGTCCCGCTGATCGAAGGGCTCGCCCTTCCCGACGAGATCCGCGCGAAGGCAAATCCGAAGAGCTCGACCGGACGTCTCGACGTCTTCACGCGGGTGATCACAGACGGCAATCCGTCGTTCGACGAGGTGCCCTACGGCTACCACGGGAAGCTCTACCTCGAGATCGTTCCGCGCTCGTTCGCGATCCAGGTGAAGACCGGACTCGCGCTCAACCAGCTCCGGCTCTTCACCGGCGACGCGCGCCTCCGCGACGCCGAGATCGCGGCTGTCCACGACGAGTTTCCGCTCCTCTACCTCGACTCCCACGCGTTGCGCGGCTGGGAGCTGACGATCTCGGACGGGCTCTTCCTGAGCGTCGACCTGAGCGGCCCGGCCGACCGGGTCGTCGGCTACCGCGCGAAACGGAACAGCCTGCCGATCGACCTCGGCCGGATCCACGGGTACGGCTGGCGGGACTTCTGGGAACCGGTCTTCCCGGAGACCGGATCGAGAATCGTGCTCGAACCAGAGATCTTCTACCTGCTGCTATCGGCCGAAGGCGCATGCATTCCGCCGGGGTATGCGGCAGAGATGACGGCGTACGATCCCACCGCCGGCGAGCTGCGCACCCACTACGCGGGCTTCTTCGACCCGGGCTTCGGCTACGACGTGAGCGGCCGCCGTCACGGCACCCGAGCCGCGCTCGAGGTGCGGGCGCGAGACGTCTCGTTCATGGTCGAGCACCGCCAGCCGATCTGCAAGCTGGCCTTCGAGCGGATGCTAGAGCCACCCGATGTCCTCTACGGCGAGGATCTCGGCTCGAACTACCAGGGCCAGGAGACCATGCTCAGCAAGCATTTCGTCGAGCAGGCGGCGGGGAACACCTCTCTCCAGGGGCACTCCGAGCCCGCAATTTGAGACTGCTTAGCTAGCGCGCGCGGCGCCTCGAGGCGCAAAAACCGGCTTCCCGAGACATCCCCCATAAGGGGGGGAGATCGTCGAAAAGCGGCGCCGATACACAGTTCAGCGCGCCCGCGCCCCAATCCACTGACAGGAAGCGCTTCTTGGTGAGGAAGCAACTCCACAATTCGACGACCGGGGGGTCGACCGAACTCCGCTGCCGCGTGGGCGGTCCCTTCCGAGCGCGTTCGTACCGGACGGTATCGGTCTCCCTGGCGGCGCTCGCGGGCGCAGCCGTCTTCGTCGCGACCGCGGATGGGCTTTACCCCGGACCGGGGGCTCCGCTCGGCGTGACCCGCACCTGCGTCGTCGACGCCGGCATCTACAGCGGCAACGTTCGTGTCCTCGTCGGCCTCACGGCGTCGTGCGGGCCGGGTGAGACCGAGCTCGATCTTGCCCTGCCCGACGCGGGAGCCCCGCCCGGGCCTGGCGGGCCGGTGGGGATCACAGGCTCACCGGGCCCTCCCGGCCAGACGGGTCAGGCTGGAATCCAGGGGCCGGCGGGCCTGCCCGGCTCCCCCGGAACCCCCGGCCGGCCGGGACCGAGCGGGCAGCCGGGACCGAACGGCCGCCGTGGAGCTCCCGGCCCTCCAGGCGCGCCGGGGAACAAAGGACCGGACGGAAACCCGGGTCAGGACGGTCAAACGGGCACAGCCGGGCTGAAGGGGTCGCCGGGGCCGAAAGGAGCGATGGGCGACGCCGGTGCGGCAGGCCCAGCCGGTCCGGCGGGTGAAAGCGGACGCACCGGCGCGAACGGAGCGGCGGGCGCGACGGGAACAACCGGTGCGAAGGGTGCGGCAGGCGACAAGGGCACGACCGGCGCTGCCGGGGCGACCGGTGCTGCGGGTGTCACGGGCGCGAAAGGTCCAGCCGGTGTCACGGGCGACGCCGGCCCCACAGGAGCGACCGGCGACACCGGAGCGACCGGGTTCGGAGGCGTAACCGGCCCGACCGGTGACACCGGACAGACGGGAGCGACGGGACCAGCCGGCCCGGCCGGAGCCACAGGTCAGACCGGAGCCACCGGCCAGCCCGGAACGACCGGCGCAGTAGGTGCGACCGGAGCAACGGGAGTCGCGGGCGCGACCGGAGCGACCGGCGCCACAGGTGCAGCTGGGCCCACGGGTGCAACCGGAGCGACCGGAACTGCGGGCGCCGCCGGAGCAACAGGCGCGACCGGGGCCGCGGGCGCGACCGGCGCGACCGGGGTCAATGGAACGAACGGGGCATCGGCCTTTTCAGACACGACTGCCGCCTTCACCCAGCCGGCCGCCAACGGAAACGTAACGGTCGGCGTCGGCAACACCGACTGGATGGCGACGGGACAGATCCTCTACGTGACCGCCGGCGGCTTCTACTCGGTCGACGCGATCCTCGACGGCACCACCGTCGTGCTCACCGATCTCGGTTACCCCGGAGGTGCGGGGCAGGGCGCGACGGTGCCGGGCGGATCCGCCGTCAGCCCGGGCGGCCTTCAGGGCCCGACCGGAGCAATGGGCCCGACCGGAGCAACGGGCGCGACCGGAGCCACCGGTGCGACCGGGGCTGTTGGCGTAACCGGAGCGACCGGTGCAACCGGAGCAACGGGCGGCGTCGGCGCGAGCGGTGCCACCGGGGCAACCGGGACAGCGGGTGCGACGGGCGCAACCGGAGCGACCGGGGCGACCGGTGCGGTCGGAGCGACCGGTGCAGCCGGGTTGAATGGGAGCGACGGAGCAACAGGCGCCACCGGCGCCACGGGGGCAATCGGAGCGGTGGGCGCGACCGGTGCAGCCGGGTCGAACGGGAGCGACGGAGCCACCGGAGCAACGGGAGCACCCGGCGCCAACGGGACCGACGGAGCAGTAGGAGTGACCGGAGCGACCGGCGCCGCTGGGTTGAACGGCGGCAACGGGGCAACAGGAGCAGTTGGAGCAACCGGTGCGGCGGGATCGAACGGGAACGACGGGGCGACCGGCGCCGTCGGAGCGACCGGTGCGGTCGGTGCGACGGGTGCTGCCGGGGTCAACGCGTTCACGGCCACGAGCGGCGATTTCGCCCAGCCGGCCGTGGGTGGCGAGGTAACGATCACGGTCGCCAACAGCAGCTGGATGGGCGCCGGGCAGGTCGTCTATGTGACCGGCGGCGGCCTCTACACCGTCGCCTCGATCAGCGATCTCACCACCGTCGGACTGGCCAACCTCGGCTATCCCGGTAGCGCCTCGGAGGGCGATACCGTCCCCAGCGGAGCCGCCGTCAGCCCCGCCGGCCTCCAAGGCCCAGCCGGAGCAACCGGCGCGACCGGCGCAACCGGCGCAACCGGCGCAACCGGCGCAACCGGCGTGGATGGAGCGACCGGCGCAGTCGGCGCGACCGGCGCAGCCGGGCGCGACCGGCGCAGCCGGGTCGGACGGCACCGACGGTGCAGCCGGCGCCGCCGGGGCAACCGGCGCGACCGGAGCAGCCGGGGCGAATGGCAGCAACGGGGCGACCGGTGCTGTCGGTGCGACTGGAGCCGCGGGCGCGACCGGAGCAGCCGGGGCAACCGGCGCGGCCGGAGCGACAGGCAACACGGGAGTGGGCGGCGGCAATGCCTATACGACGACGAGCGCCGGCTTCACCCAGCCCACCGTGAGCTCGAGCGTCACCGTCACCGTCGCGACAACCGCCTGGATGGCGGCGGGCCAGTACGTCTACGTCGCGAACGGAGGCTTCTACACGGTCGCCTCGATCGGCAGCGGCACGTCGATATCTCTCACGAACCTCGGTTATCCCGGCAACGCCGCGACCAGCTCGACCGTGTCGAGCGGCTCCGCACTGAGTCCGGCCGGACTCCAGGGCCCGACCGGCCCCCAGGGCCCCGTTGGCGCAACCGGAGCGACCGGAGCCGCGGGCGCAACGGGGGCCGCCGGAGCAACCGGGGCGACCGGAGCAAACGGCGCAACCGGGGCGACCGGAGCAAACGGGGCCACCGGAGCCGCCGGCGCAACCGGAGCCGCCGGAGCGACCGGGGCGACCGGGGCGACCGGAGCCGCCGGCGTAGTTGGGGCCGCCGGAGCGACCGGGACCAAGGGCGCTACCGGAGCCGGAGGCGCAACGGGCGCGACAGGAACGAACGGCGTCAGTGCCTATACGACCACCGGCGCAGCGTTCACCCAGCCTGCGGCGAGCAGCACCGTCACCGTCCAGGTTGCAACAACGGCCTGGATGGCGGCAGGCGAAACCCTCTACATCGCAACCGGCGGCTACTACACGGTCACCTCGATCACGGATGCAAGTGATGCCGTCCTCACGAATGCCGGCTACGCCGGAAACGCCTCGGGCGGTTCCACCGTGTCCAGCGGTTCCGCGGTGAGCCCGGGCGGCCTCCAGGGCCCGACGGGTTCTGCCGGGTCAGCGGGCTCGAGCGGCGCGGCGGGCGCCACCGGCGCTAGCGGCGCCACCGGGCCGGCAGGATCGAGCGGGCCGGCGGGCGCGACCGGGGCGACAGGCGCGACCGGAGCGACCGGGACGGCCGGTGCCGCAGGAACAACAGGCGCCACCGGCGCCAACGGTACGAGCGGTGGCAATTCCTACACGACGACCGGCTCCGGATTTATCCAACCCGCGGTGAACGCCACGACGAGCGTCACCGTCGGCACCACCGCCTGGATGGTCAGCGGCGAATACGTCTACGTGGCAACGGGCGGCTACTACACCGTCACCTCCATTACGGATGGCACCACTGTGTTGCTGAAGAACCTCGGCTACACAGGGAACGGAACGGTCGGCTCGACGATCGCGGCCGGCAACTCCGTCACCCCTGGCGGCATCCAGGGCGCGACCGGCCCCACGGGGCCGACGGGAGCGAGCGGGACAGCAGGCGCGACCGGGCCCACGGGAACAGCGGGTGCGGCCGGGCCCACGGGAACGGCAGGCGCGACCGGGCCCACGGGAACGGCAGGCGCCACCGGAACAACCGGCGCCACCGGGGCAACCGGCCCGAACTTCCTGGCCGGAGCCAGCGGGGGAAGCGTCGCCGCCAGCACCACCGTGTACACCGGGCTCTCGAGCCAGAGCGCGACGGAGACGGATGTCCAGATCGTCGTGCCCGTCGCCGAGACGCTGACGAAGTTCTACTGCTTCGGCCCGAAGCCGACAGCCGGTACGTCAGACGTCTTCACTGTTCGAAAGAACGGGGCGAGCGTTGGGACGGCGACATGCACGCTTCCCAGCGGCGCCACTACCGTCGTCAGCAATACGATCACGCTCTCGGTCGCAGCGGGCGACCTGATCGACGTCCAGGTCGCGAACGGCAACAAGGCCGGCGGGGTGACCTGGGGTCTGGCCCCGTAGCGAACGGGTGCAACGAGACCCGTGGTCAGGGCGCCGGGACGACGCAGCACGAGCCTCTCAGAGCCGACGCCGCATCCCGAGGAGTGAGAGCAGGAACGAGGTAAAGAACACCTGGATGCCGATCACGACGAAGGTCATCGCGCTGATCGCAAGCCGCTCCTCGCCCAGCGTTCCGAAACCGCGGTCGATCCAGATCCCGACCACGATTCCAGCCAGTGCGAGCCCGACGGCAACCATCGCCAAACCGATCAGCAGGCCGTGTTCGAGCCGGAAGCGGCCCTGCATTCGCTCGAGCCACTCGTCCCGCTCTCCCATCGCATAGACGGCGTACGCCCGCCCGCACAGCCCGAGCCCGACGACCTGAGTGCCGACGATCGCGAGCGCAGAGGCGACGATCAGCGTATGCACGTAGTAGGCGCGGCCGAAGAGGCTCACGTGCGTGAACACCGCGACGCCGATCAGTGCACCCAGGCCGACCATCGCCACCCCCGGGACGATGAACAGCGCGGTCGGGCTATAGATCAGGATCAACCGCAGATGACGCCACCCGTCACGGAACGGCGAGAGCTTCGACTCGCCACCGCGGACGTGGAGCTCGATCGGCACCTCCCGGACGTCGAGGCCGACCTTCGAGGCACGGATCACCATCTCGGAGGCGAACTCCATCCCGGTCGAGTGCAGGTCAAGCTCCGGAAGCACGTCGCGCCGGAGCGCCCGCAGACCGCAGTGGGCGTCCTGCACGGGCGTCGAGTAGAGCAGGTTCAGGAAGCCGGTGAGGATCGGGTTGCCGATCCTGCTCGTCAGGCTCATCGCGCCGGGATCGATCGAACCCATCCGGTTGCCCATCACGAGCTCCGCGCCGCCGTCGAGCTCCGCGACGAAATGCGGGATCTCGTTGAAGTCGTACGTGAGATCGGCGTCGATCATCACGATGTACTCGCCCGTCGAGGCCTCGAACCCCGTCAGGTAGGCCTGGCCGTACCCACGCCGCGGCTCCTCGACCACCGTGGCTCCCGCCTTCCGGGCCAGGCTCGCACTGCCGTCCTCGGAGCCGTTGTCGACGACGATCACCTCGCCCTGGAGACCGCCGGCCTCGAGTGCGGCGAACGCGAGCCCCACGCACTGCTCGATGTTCTCGGCCTCGTTGAGACACGGGATCACCACCGAGACGCGCCCGGCATCGGCACCCGGGGGAGGCATCGTTCGCTCCGGCTCCGCCGACAGCATCGCACTGCTTGTACCAGGTCTCCCGGATAAGCTCCAGCGGGCTCGTCCGCTAGCTTCAGCGGATGACACTCGAGGTCGTGTGCGCCGGTGCAGGCTGGGTGACCGGCGCCCGGCATCTGCCCGCGCTGAAGGCGGAACCGCGATTCGAGGTAATCGGGATCGTCGATCCGGATCCGGCCAAGGCTGCAGCCATGGCGGCCGCGTTCGCTCTCCCTCACTCCGGCACCTCACTCGACGAGCCCTGGACGGAGCGCGCCGACTGCCTCACGGTCGGCACCCCGCCTTTCAGTCATGCCGCTTCGATCTCGACTGCGCTCGACCGCGGGTGGCACTGCCTGGCCGAGAAACCCTTCGCGCTGCCGCCTCTCGAGGCGGCGAATCTCGTCGAGCGGGCCCGCGCAGCCGGCCTCGTGCTCTGCGTCGTCCACAACTTCCAGTTCTCACGGTCGGGTAGCCGCCTGTTCGAGCTCGTCGAGACCGGCAAGCTCGGCACGATCGAGGCCGCGTACGCGTTTCAGCTCTCGAACCCGAAACGGCGGCTCCCCCGCTGGTACAAGTCGCTCCCGGGCGGGCTCTTCGTCGACGAGTCGCCGCACCTGCTCTACCTCTTGCGCCGCGTGCTCGGCCGGCTCGAGCCGCGAACAGTCGATGCCCGCCTCGACGGCACCGAAATCCGCGACCTGGTTGCGACCTTCGAGCACGAGACGATCTGGGCGACGCTCTCGATGGGTTTCGGCGCCTCTGTCTCGGAGTGGCAGTTCGTGGTGGTCGGCAGCGAGTCGATCGCCGCGCTCGACATCTTCCGCGACATCCTGGTCGTGCTCCCGAACGACGGCAGCCACCGCGCACGCGAGATCCTCCGGACCTCGGGCCGAGCAGTCGGCGCCCATGTCGCCGGCGTCGTCTCATCGGGCGTCCGGATGACTGCCAAGCGGCTGTCGTACGGCAACAACGAGGTGGTCGGGCGTTTCGTCGACGCGATCGAGGGTCGGCCCGAACGGGCTCGTTGGATGACCGGTGCGGACGGCTACGAGGTGGTCGCCTGCATCGCCGACCTTCTGGCCCGCGCAGGCATCGAGCTGTAGTGCACTGAAATTGCGGATCCTCCTCTCCAGCGCCAACTTCCGGCCGCACGTCGGGGGGATCGAGCGGTTCGTGGAGATGCTCGCCGGCGGGCTCGCTGCTCGAGGCCACGACGTCACGATCGTCTGCTGCCGTTCCGGCGGGGCCCCGCTCACCGAGCGAGACTCGTTCGAGATCGTCCGCGTCCCCTCGACCTATGTGCTCGAGCGCCGCCTCGGCATCCCCTATCCCGTTCCCTCCCCCGCGCTCCTTCGGACGATGGGCCGACTGCTCGCGGCCACGGAGGTCGTCCATGTCCAGGACGCGGTGTATGCGACGTCGGTGGCGGCGCTCCTGGCTGCGCGGCGCCGACGGGTGCCGAGCGTGCTCACCCAGCACGTGGCGTTCGTGCCGCAGGCGAATCCCGCGCTCGACGCGATCGAGCGGGCGGCGCTCGCGACGATCGCCCGAGGCGCCCGCCTCGCCACGATCGTCGCCACGCTCAATCCCGCTGTCGCCGGCTGGGCTGCCCGAACCTGGCGGATCCCGGAACCGCGCGTGCTCCCCGTCGGCGTTCCGCCGCCGCCCGGCGCGGGGAGCGACCGCGCCGCCACACGGCGCTCGTTCGGTCTGCCGGAGGACGGTTTCGTCGCCCTCTTCGTCGGCCGCGATGTTCCCAAGAAAGGCCTCGATATCTTCCTGGCCGCCGGCGACCCGGCCTACGAGCTCGTCGCCGTCACCGACCGCGCGCCAGGCGCAGTGCGGGCCAAGCTCCTACCCTTCATGCCGCCCGACCGTCTCGGCGAGCTCCTGTACGCGGTCGATGCCTTCGTGCTTCCATCCGAGGGCGAGGGCTTCCCGCTCACGCTCCAGGAGGCCTTCGCCGCCGGCCTTCCGGTGGTGACGACGATGCAGCCGGGATACGAGCACTACCTCGAGCCCGCGGACGTACTCGCGATCGACCGCGATCCCGGCTCTCTCCGGAAAGCGCTCGTTCGCCTCGCCGGCGACGACGCGCTCAGGATGACGCTCGCAGCCCGCTCGCGCGAGGTCGCAGAGCGCCATTTCGGCCTCGATCGGTTCGTGTCGGCCTACGAAGAGGTCTACGCGGAGGCGGTCAGCCGCCGCCGGTGACGGCTTCGATCCAGTCGAGCTGCTTCCCGCAGAGCGAGCTCGCAGCGGCGGGCGCTACGTTGACGAGCGTCGCCTGCGTCGCCGGCGCACCGAGCTCGAGCGGGCCGAACCCGAAGGGGTAGCTCCCGCTGCCCGGCCGAAGCCGGTTTCGAGAGTAGGCGATCGCGAACACGTGCAGCCCCTCCGAAAGGGTGGCCGAGCCAAACGGCACGAGCTGCTCCGGGTTCTCCGACAGCTGGGCGGTCTTCGATCCGACGTTGGTCTCGTCGACCGAGATCGACACCGTGTCCCTGAAGGAGCCACCGAGCCAGACCCCGTAGGTGCCCGCGGCCGGAACGTTGACGCGGACGAACATGACGCCCGACCCGTGCGGCACGACCGTGCCCTGCGGATCGAGACCCCAGCTCGGCGGTCGTGCCGCCGCCGCGAGCGGCACGATGATCGCCTCGGGCCGCTCGGAGGCGACGAGCTCGCCGTGGGCGGCGGCGGCGACCGCGGCGAGCCGCTTCACGACCCTGCACGCCGGCACCGAATCCGGCTCGACGGGCGTGCCCAGCGAGAGGTGCTCGAGGATCGTCGGTCCAGTCTGCGGCCTCTGCCAGACCTCGTAGTAGGGCCCGCTCCAGACAGGCTGGTAGACCGACGGCGGGCGGCTCTCGACCGGCGAGGTACGCAGGACGAGCGTGCGGTAGACGAGAACCGAGCCGAGCTCGAAGGCGTCGATGTCGGCATACGCCCCCTTACCGAGCGTGCCGCCGGTCTGGAGCAGCACCGGACGCGATCGCCGCTCCGAGGCGCCCTCCGGGTCGAGCCCGCGCAGGAAGTGGCGGACGCCGTAGGGCTGGTACTCGGTCATCAGCGTCGGGCCTTCGCCGGCGAAGTCGTTCCCGATCGTCTCGAGCTCGGTGAGCTGCGACCGGGGCGCAAGCCAGACGTTGGCATAGGCAAGGGCGTTCGACCAAAGCACACCGGCCGCGATCGCCACCGCAGCGACTCCGCCGACGGCCCGCCAGAGAACCCGGTCCTCCAGGAGCAGGGCGGCGCCGACGGCCCCCGCCGTGACGAAGGCGGGCGACGCGGTGGCGAGCGCCTTGCCGTCGAGCCACGGCGAGCCATGGCCGAGATCGCCGAGGACGACCACCGCGAACGCACCGCCCCCGGCAGCGCCGACGAAGATCGGCAGCCCCCACACCCGCCTCCGGATCGAGGTCACGAGCCCGCCGACGGCGGCGGCCACGAGCACCGCTAGCAGGAGGTAGGTGACCGCCATCGATTGCGGTCGCGCGCGGAAGTCGCCGGTCGGCCAGATCCCGAGCACCTGCAGCGTGCTCAACGGATGCAGGAGATTGCCGAGCCCGGCGGCACCGCTGCTCGTGATGTCGCCGTTGTCCGCGACATGGAGAAACGCGTGTGCCTCCACGAGCGCCGGAACCGCCAGCACGGCCGTCGCGACGGCGAGCACGCCGATCGTCTTTCCGGCCTGCCCGCGATGCCGGGACGCGAGAAGTACTGCCGCAACCGCCGCGAAACCCACGAACCAGACGACACCGACGATCGCGAGCACATCGAGCATCGCGGCCCCGACGACGGCGATCGGGATCGCATCGCGAACGCGCGTATCCTCACCGGGAAGCGCGGCGACGAGCGCGGCGAGTAGGGCGAGGAGCAGGGCGGCCGTCACTTCCTTGATCCCGCTCCAGAAGGCGTAGCCGAAGAGCAGCGCCGCCTGGGCCCCGAGAAACGCCGCCACCGCACGCAGCGGGCGGCTTCTCAGCAACGGCTCGGCGATGGCGTAGAGGGCGAGGGCGAGCATCGCCGCAAGGAACGCGATCTGCGGCTGGAAGAGCCAGGCGGAGTCGACCCGCGTCAACTGGTGGCCGATCCCGAGCGGGAGAAACGCTCCGAGCGGGTAGCCGGCGCTCATGTAGTCGTGGAGGACCGTCTGGTAGGTCGAGGGCGCGAGGTGCGAGAGATCGCGCCCGTGAACCATCGCGTTGTCCGAGAGCGCCAGCCACGTCGAGGTGTCGTCAAGCGTGATGTAGCCGGCGAAGGTCGCGCTTCCCGAGAGCACGATCGGCGCCGCGAAGGCCGTGAAGACCCCCAGGGCCGCGACCGCGGGCCAGAGCTTCGGCCGCCGCGGATCCCCAAGCGCGAGCCCGAATCCGAGGACGGCGATCGAAACGAGCAGCGGCGTCGTGAACTGCGCCGTATCGGCGAGCGCCGTCGTCAGCGAGGAGACGACGATGACGAACGCAAAGCCGGCCGGAGCGACGAGCGCACCGGGAAGCCGCCGCCCCGAGGCCAGCTCGACCACGAGGCCCGAGCCGAGAGACAACGCGAGAGCGACAACCGGGTAGGCAACCCAGGCGACGATCAGCGTCATCTCGAGATGTTCTAGCCGACGGCGCGGATCAGATGCCTGGCGACGGTGCTTTGGGCGATCGCAGCCGACGGGTCGAACACCTCGATCTGCTCGTCTACGCCGGGGAAGGCGACGTAGACGCTGGTCGGCCGACTCCGATCGTAAAAGGCTATTCCGCCCGCCACTGGGATCGTGACGGCACCGATGCGTGTCGCCGCGGAGTTGGTTGTTGCATAGGCGTTCGGTAGCGGGTAGGTGCCGATCGTGAGGTAGAGATGGGGAGTGCCGACGCGGACACTCGCGGGTAGGTAGCGGACGTAGACCCGGCCGTCGGGCGTCTGGGTCAGCTCATAGGTCGCTCCGCGCTCGGCGCCCGCCCAGTAGACGTTGCGGCCGAGGCGCGCCTGCAATTTCGCGAGATCGGCCGACGCAACGGCGACGGCCGCCGTCTTCGGGACAGTCACGCCCGTCGACTGCTCGCGGACCTCGTCGATCGCGCCGCTTCTGACGAGCCGGAGTCCCTCGCTCGGCAGCGGATCGAAGACCTCGACCTGGTATCCGGACCCCGGATAGGCGAGATAGATGTTCGTGGGCAGCCTCGTCCGGTAGAACGCAGTCCCACCATGGGCGAGCGGAATCGCCACTGAACCCGGCTGCGAGCCGACATGCTGCGTGAGGGCGAAGGCGTTGCCGACCGGGTAGGTCGCAACCGTGAGGACGATCTGCGTCGAGTTGGCCGCCGTGCCGGTGGGCAGGTAGCGAACGAAGACCTGGCCGCCCTGAGCCTGTGTCAGCTCGTAGGTATCGCCCTTGCGGGGGCCTGCCCAGTAGATCGGGCGCCCGAGTGAGGCGAGGGTCTCGAGGCCGCTCTGGGAGATGCTGACCGCTTCGCCCGGCGTCGTCTGCTGCTGCGCAGGCCGAGTGGTGCCGCGAACGGCCAGCCACCAGACGCCGAAGCCCGTCGCCACCGCGAACATCAGCACGACGGCCACACCGAGCAGCGCCCAGTGGGTCTCGTCAGCCGCAGATTTTCTCATCGTCGCCGCCACGTCTTGACGCTCCTGCCGTCATCACCTGTTCCGAGGTATCGGCAAGCCAGTTGAATAATCGAGTCCTGCCGCGTACGGTTTCGCGGCGGCCGCGGCCATTCCTAGCTCGCCGCTTCGAGCGTCGCCGGTGCTTCCTCGTAGAGACGGCAGAAGGCGGCGACGATGTCGGGGTCGAACTGCGATCCGGCGCAGCGTCGCAGCTCGGCGAGCGCCGCGGCCCGGCTGATCGCCCGGCGATACGGACGGTCGGAGGTCATCGCGGCGTACGCGTCGCAGACAGCGATGATCCGCGCAGCGAGGGGGATCGAGGTCTGTGAGAGACCGTCGCCGTACCCGCTGCCGTCCCAGCGCTCATGCGTCGCGCGCACGATCCCTCCGACTTCGCGCATCCCGGGCGCACCGGCGAGAATCCGCTGGCCGATCAGCGTGTGCTGGCGAACGAACCGCCACTCGTCCTGGGTGAGCGCGCCGGGCTTCTTGAGGACGGCATCGGGAATCGCGACCTTGCCGATGTCGTGCAGCTCGGCCGCGATCCGCAACTGCTTTAGCGTGTGCCCCGAGAGGCCGAGCTGCTCCCCCACGGACATCGAGAGCTGCGCGACGTCGAGCAGATGCTCGCGCATGCCCGGCTCGCGCTCGGTCAGAGCTCGGAGCAGGATCTCGTGCGACGGCTCCTCGGCCCGGTAGAGCCGGTGCTTGTGGACGTAGAGCCGCTCGTCGGCGAGCCGCAGGACGCTCGTCGCATCGTCGGCCTCGTCGGGCAGCACCACCGCACCGTGCTCGCAGGCGATGTGGAAGCCGTCGCCCTCCTCACTGAGCGCCCCGGTCGCCAGCTCGACGATCTGCTCGATGCTTTCGGCCCCGATCGGGACGAGAATGCAGAACTCGTCGCCGCCCATTCGGAAGGCCTGGCCGGTCGGTCCGGCGGCTGCGGTCAGCCTCGAAGCGAGCCGGACGAGCAGCGCGTCGCCGCCGGGATGGCCGAAGGTGTCGTTGTAGGTCTTGAAGCCGTTGAGGTCGAAGATCGCGAACAGAGTCGGGCTGCCGTCGGTTCGCCGCAGCACACGGTCGAGGGACGCCATCAGGCACCGGCGGTTGCCGAGGCCGGTCAGCGGGTCGGTGAGCGACAGCGCCCGCGTCTTCTCGAGTAGGCGGGCGTTGTCGAGGAAGCTGATCCCGGTGCGCAGGAAGACGACGAGGATCGCGGCGACCGCGAGAGCGTCGGCGATCATGTTGTGCGGGTGGAAGCGTGCGACGACGAGCACCGTCAGCGCCAGCAACCCGCACAGAAGCGGCGTCGCTGCGAGGAAGCGCCCCTCGAGCTCCACCGAGTGTTCGCGCCCGACGGGCTGCCACGCGGCCACAGCGAGCAGGAGCATCCCTGCGGGCCAGAGCGCGTCGAGCATCGAACCCTCCGAGTAGCCGCCCGTCGCATTCAGGTAGAGGAAGAGGCTGTCGGCGAGCGCGATCAGCCCGAACGCGAGCCCGGCCACCGCCCAGGCCCGCCCCGGTCGGCGGCCGGTGAGGGCGAAGACGAGGATCACGATCGCGAGCAGCACGAGATCGGCGACCGGGTAGGCGAGGTTGACGACCATCGTGAGCCGTTTCCCGTGTGTGTGCGTCAGCACGACCTGAAGGACGATGGAGGCGCTGAGCGCCGAGACGGCGAGCGCCGCGATCAGGCCGTCGAGCCAGACGCTGCGATCGAACGTCGAGATGCGCGAGCGCACGAGCAGCGCAAGCGCCAGATAGCAGGCGGGGTAGAACGCGAGATAGAACGCATCGCAGAGCGAGACACCCGGCGGGCTGCCTCCGTACACGAAGTCGAAGCAGATGTCGCCGAACGTGAACGAGAGGATCCCGAGCCCGAGCACGAGCCACGCTCCGCGCTCCACCCGCGTCGAGGCGGCGCGCAGCAGGCAGCCCGCAGCCGCGAGCAGCTCGAGGCCGTCATAGACCCACCGCTCGCTGAAGTTGTTCAACCCCGAGCCGCCAAAGCCGAAGGCCAGATGCGCGAGGAGAAAGGCGAATCCGGCGCAGGCGACGACCCGCCAGAGTCGCATCACGGGTGCACCCGACCAGGCGAGGACGTGCTGTGGCTGAGCCGCGGCCATTCCTGAACTACATCGGCCCTAAGATCTCCACCCTTTAGAGGGATTGAAAACGTGAGTAGGCCGTTCGGCCCATAGCCGCACCGGGCAAGTGGCCACCGGTAGGATCCCGGGCGTGAGCGAGGCCGTGATCACGACGAACCGGGGCCCGATCGGGGTCGAGTTCTTCGACGACGACGCCCCGAAGACCGTCGCCAACTTCGTCAAGCTGGCCGGAGACGGCTTCTACGACGGCGTGATCTTCCACCGCATCATCCCGAACTTCATGATCCAGGGCGGTGATCCGACGGGAACCGGCATGGGCGGCCCCGGCTACAAGTTCGAGGACGAGCCGAACGACCATCCGATCGTCAAGGGCGTGCTCGCGATGGCGAACTCGGGCCCGAACACGAACGGATCGCAGTTCTTCATCGTCACTGCCGATGCGTGCCCGTGGCTCGACGGCCTCCACACAGTCTTCGGCCGCGTCACGACGGGCATCGAACTCGTCGACGAGATGGGGAACGCGAAGACGGTGAACGACCGGCCGGTCGACGAGATCCGGATCGAGTCGATCGAACTCTCCGGCTAGCGGCTCACACCCCGTTCGAGATCCTCCACGGGTGAGCGGCCGCCGGTAGGTTTGGGCGGGTGAGCGAGGAGCACGTCCAGACCTCGAGGCCCGGTGCCGTCCTCGCTGTCCTCTCGCTTGCCGGCGGCGCCTATGCCCTGCTGCAATCGCTTGTCGTGCCGGCGCTGCCGGTGCTCCAGCAGGACCTCCACACCTCGACCTCGGGAGTCGCGTGGGTGTTCACCGCCTACCTGCTCGCGGCATCGGTCGCGACGCCGATCGCCGGCCGGATGGGCGACCTGTACGGCAAGAAGCGTGTGCTCGTGGTCGTCCTGGCGGGGCTCGCCTTCGGGAGCGGCCTCGCCGCGCTCGTGACCACGCTGCCGTTGATGATCCTGGCGCGCACCGTCCAGGGCATCGGCGGCGCGATCTTCCCGCTCGCCTTCGGGATCATCCGCGACGAGTTCCCGCGCGAACGGGTGGCCGGCGCGATCGCGCTGATCTCGGGGATCCTCGGGATCGGCGGCGGTCTCGGGATCGTGCTCGCGGGCCCGATCCTCGAGAACCTCAACTACCACTGGCTGTTCTGGATCCCGCTCGTCGTGACGTTGATCTCGATGGTGGCGACGTTCGTCCTGATCCCGGAGTCGAGCGTCCGCGCGCCCGGTGACGTGCACTGGGTCGGCGCGATTCTCCTGTCGGGGTGGCTCGTGGCGCTCCTGCTCGCCGTGAGCGAGGCACCGACGTGGGGATGGGGCTCACCGAAGACGATCGGCCTGCTCGTGCTCTCCGCGGTGATCGCCGTCGCCTGGGTCTATGCGGAGCTCCGCTCCAAGCACCCGCTCGTGGACATGACGATGATGCGCCTGCGCGGCGTCTGGACGACGAACCTGGCGGCATTCCTGATCGGTTTCGGGATGTACAGCGCCTTCATTCTGATCCCGCAGTACGTGCAGGCACCGAAGTCGACCGGATACGGCTTCGGCGCGACCGTCAGCGAAGCGGGGTTGTTCCTGATCCCGTCGACCCTTGCGCTGCTCATCTTCAGCCCCCTCGGCGGGCGGCTTTCGAGCTCCGTCGGCTCCAAGGTGCCGCTCGTGATCGGCACCGCCATCACAGCGGTCAGTTTCGTCGTGCTCGCCGCCTCGAGCGCGCCACCGGGCATCTACGTCGCCTCCGGCCTGCTCGGCGTCGGCGTCGGCTTCGCCTTCGCCGCACTCGCGAACCTGATCGTCGAGGCAGTCCGGCCGGACCAGACGGGCGTGGCATCCGGCATGAACACGATCGTCCGCACGATCGGCGGCGCGATCGGCGCCGAGGTCGCCGCGAGCATCCTCGCCGCGAACCTGCTCGCGAGCGGCTACCCCGACAAGCACGGCTACACCGTCACGTTCATCCTCTGCGCCGTCGTCCTCACCGTCGGCGTCGTCGCCTCCCTCCTCGTCCCCGGCCGCTCCAGGGCCAGAGCGCGCGCAGGCGAAGCAGCGACGGCAACGGACTAGCTCGCGGGCGGAGGCAAGACCGCGTCAACGAGAGACGCCAAAACGGGGACAGGTACAGCCTGAAAAAAACACGTCGAGAAATGCCGCATTCCCGCACCCAGCAGGGCGGAAGCCGGGGTCAGGTACTGGAACGAAAGCGTGACGAAACACCCTTGAACACGCCCTCAACCGGCAGGCCTGAAAACGACGGTCGACGCACGCAGGTCTGACTCGCAAAGCGCAATCGGGGCTCGCTGGAGGACATCGTCCTGTCCCCCAGCGAGCGTCCCGGCTACTGAACGCAGTCTTTGAGGCCCTGCGCCTCGGGCAGGGACTCGAGCTTCTTCAGCGTGTTGTTCTCGATCTGGCGGATCCGCTCGCGGGTGACGCCGAAAGCCTTGCCGACCTCTTCGAGCGTGCACGGCTGGGAGCCGTCGAGTCCGTAGCGCAGCTCGATCACGCGGCGCTCGCGTGTCGGCAGGGACGAGAGCGCGTTCTCGATGTCCGAGCGCCGCAGCGTCAGCGAGGCGCTGTCGAACGGCGATTCGGCCTGGTCGTCCTCGACGAAGTCGCCGAGCTCGGAGTCCTCTTCCTCGCCGATCGGCTTCTCGAGCGAGATCGGGTGCTGCGCCATCCGCAGGATCTCCCGCACCTCGTCGGTCGAGATCTCGAGCTCCTCGGCAATCTCCTCCGGCATCGGCTCGCGGCCGAGGCGCTGGACGAGCTGGCGCTCGATGTGGACGACCTTGTTGAGCTTCTCGACCATGTGCACCGGAATCCGGATCGTCCTCGCCTTGTCGGCGATCGCCCGGGTGACGGCTTGGCGGATCCACCAGGTCGCGTAGGTGGAGAACTTGAAGCCCTTGCGATAGTCGAACTTCTCGACCGCCCTGATCAGGCCGAGCGAACCCTCCTGGATCAGGTCGAGGAACGAGAGCCCGCGTCCCAGGTAGCCCTTGGCGATCGAGACGACGAGGCGCAGGTTCGCCTCGATCATCTGGGCCTTCGCGGTCATGTCGCCACGCTCGATCCGCTTGGCGAGGTAGACCTCCTGGTCGGCTGTCAGGAGCGGCACGCGGCCGATCTCCCGTAAGTACAGCCGCAGCGAGTCGAGCGAGGGCTCGACGGTGAGGTCGAGCTTCGGCGAGTTCTTCTCGACGGCGGCGAGGGGCTCTTCGTGCGGGAGCGACTTGTTGTTCTCTCCCTCGACGAGCTCGACGCCGTGATCGATCAGGTACGTGGTGAAGTCTTCGAACTGTTCCTTGGTGAGCTCGATCTCCTCGATACCGGAGATGATCTCGTCGTACGTGAGAAAGCCTTTCTCCTTGCCCGTTTCGACGAGCTTCTGCAGCTCCTCTACTTCGGGTAGGGCGATGTCAACCGTCAGCACTTGACCCCAACCTCCGGCTTGGCTTTTACCAATACCCCTGACGAGTCGTCATCCCCTCGACTCTTGACGCGCGCCGGACTTTACACCACCTTTCCGCAATTTGGGAAACTTCTTAACACATATGTGGACAGGTCTCGATGGGGCACGCGTGTTGGTGACTGGGGGGTCAGGCGGAATAGGTTCCGCATGCGTCCGCCTGTTCGCGAAGGAGGGGGCGCACGTGGTCGTCCACTACCACCGGAACCGCGCTGCCGCAGAGGCCGCCGGCGGAGCGGCGGTCGTTCAGGCCGATCTCACCGATGAGGCCGAGGTCAACCGGCTCTTCTCCGAGACCGGCGAGCTCGACGCGTGCGCCGCGGTCGCCGGGATCTGGCCCGAGCAAGACGTGCCCGTCTCGGAGCTGTCGCTCGACCGCTGGCGCGCGACGGTGGACGCGAACCTGACGGCGACGTTCCTCACGGCCCGCGGCTTCCTGCAGAACCTGGGCGAGCGCGAGGGCTCGCTTGTCCTCGTCGGCTCGACCGCCGGCCTCTTCGGCGAGCCCGGCCACGGCGACTATGCCGCCGCGAAGTCGGGGATCCTCGGTGGGCTCCTGCTCTCCCTGAAGAACGAAGTCGTCCGCCGCAACCCGAAGACGCGCGTGAACGGGGTCGCGCCCGGCTGGACGGTCTCGCCGATGACCGAGAACGTCCTCGACGAGGCTCAGGTCGCGAAGATCACGCGCACGATGGCGCTCGCGAAGGTCGCGACCGTCGAGGACGTCGCCGCCCAGATCGTCGCCCTGAGCTCACCGGCGATCTCAGGACACGTGACCGGCCAGGTCGTCACCGTCGCGGGCGGCATGGAAGGCCGCGTGCTCCACGACTGAGCTCTAGAACCCGCTCAGACCGCCGGCACGACCGGCGGTGGGAGCCGGAAGAGCTCGGCGAACCGCCCGACGAACGCAGGATCGCCCTCCACCCCGAGTCCTTCTGCAACCGCTTCGTCCGGGGTCAGCTCGCCGGCCATCAGTCTGCGGAGCACCGGGCCCGCTTCGATCACGAGATCTGGCTCGGGTACCGCGCCCTCGCCGATCTCGAGTAGACCGTCGTCGACCAGGGCGTGAATCGTCGCGTCGCCGAGGTGAAGCTCGTAGCTCGCCTCGACCGTCCTGGCGGCGTCGGGTTGGAACGCGGCGCGGAGTGCGATCAGCAGACCACCTGGAGTGGGGACGTCTCCCTCGCGCGGGTCGCTGAGCGAGCGGGCACCCCAAAGGCCGAGGCGGAGGACGATCTCCTCGAGCTCCTGCCCGTACTCCGTCAGCTCGTAGACGACCGAGCCGTCCGGACGCGGCAGCACGCGGCGATGAACGACTCCCTTCTCCTCGAGCTCCTTGAGCCGTGCCGTGAGCACGTTGCTCGGGATGCCCGGGAGCCCGCGGCTCAGGTCGCTGAAGCGGCGTGGGCCCAGGATCAAGTCGCGCACGATCAGGAGCGCCCAGCGCTCACCGATGAGGTCGAGTGCGTAGGCGAGCCCGCAGTATTGGCCGTAGGAGCGGGACGTCATTCGCGAATCATACTCTACTTGCATAAAGCAAGTATGAATGTTTATACTCAGCTCGATTGCTGTTCGCCACTAAGCACAAAGGAGCCGAGATGCAGGAGCTAGCCCCCGACCCACGCCGCTGGTACGCGCTGGCGCTGCTCTGCGGCGCGTTCTTCATGGTGATCCTCGACGCCGCGATCGTGACCGTGGCGCTGCCTTCGATCCAGAGCGATCTCGGCTTCTCGGCCGAGAGCCTCCAGTGGGTCGTGAGCGCCTATGCGCTGACGTTCGCGGGCTTGCTCCTGCTCGGGGGTCGCGCTGCCGACCTGCTCGGCCGCCGCCGGGTGTTCATGTTCGGGATCGTGATCTTCACCGGCGCGTCGCTCCTCTGCGGGCTAAGTTGGTCGCCCGGCGCGCTGATCGGCGCCCGCGCGCTCCAGGGCGTCGGGGCGGCGATCATGACCCCGACGGCGCTTTCGATCATCATGACGACCTTCCAGGATGGGCCCGAGCGGAACAAGGCACTGGGGATCTGGGGCTCGCTCGGCGGCGTCGGCGCGACCGCGGCGTGGCTGATCGGCGGCCCGCTCGTCGACGGTCCGGGCTGGCAGTGGATCTTCTTCATCAACGTGCCGGTCGGAGTGATCGCCTTCATCCTCTGCCCGGTCCTGCTCCGCGAGAGCCGGTCGCAAGTCACCCGGAGCTACGACAGGCGTAGCTTTGACCCCGGTGGCGCGGTGACGATCACCGGCGCGCTCGGGTTGCTTGTCTACGCGGTGGTCGAGGCACCGACGAAGGGTTGGGGCAGTGCCCAGACGATTTCGATGCTGATCGGCTCCGCGCTGCTGCTCGTCGCGTTCGTCGTCGTCGAGTCGCGTCATCCGGCGCCGCTCGTCCCGCTTGGGATCTTCCGCTCGCAAACCCTCGTCGGCGCGAACAGCGTGATGCTCTTCTTCGGCGCGGTCGTCTACGGGATGCCTTTCATCCTCACGCTGTACACCCAGCAGGTGCTCGGCTACTCGGCGCTCCGATTCGGGCTCACCTCGATCGTCTTCCCGATCGGCGCGGCGATCGGCTCGATCTCGGGCCAGGCGATCGTCCTCAGGGTCGGGTACCGGCCGGTCGCGACGGTCGGCATGGCGCTCATGGCGGGCGGTTCGCTGCTTCTGACGCAGATCTCCGTGAACGGCACATATTTCGGGGACATCTTCTTCGGCCTCCTCGTCTTCGGGCCGGGCGTCGGCTTCGCCTTCGTCACCGCGTCGATCGCCGCCCTCCACGGCGTTCCCGACAAAGAGGCCGGTCTCGCCTCGGGTCTCTCGAATACCTCGTTCCAGATCGGTGCGGCCCTCGGCGTTGCGATCGTCTCGACCGTGTCGGTGACGAGGACGAAGGACTTCCTGACCGCGAACGTGCACGCGACCCAACTCGACGGCCTCACCCACGGCTTCCAGGCCGCGTTCCTGGCGAGCGCCCTTCTCGCCGGCCTCGGCGCGCTCGCGTCGGTCACGCTGCTCGGCCGGCGCCCACACGAAGCCGAGACCCTCGAACCCGCAACCGCCCTTGCCGACTGACCAGGCGGCCCTCCTCAAACAAAACGGCGGCCACCTGGCCGCCGTTTATGTCTTTGCCACAGGAATGATTGCCGTCAGTTCCTAAGGCAGGGAGTGCCGCTATGTGACTGGTAGTGCGGTGTGACTGATTCCTTCTTGGGTTCAAACCGGGCCCGCCACATCGAGCCTTCTCAACGGGATTCATCATCGTCTGCGGAGCCCGCTTGATCTATCCCCGATATGGTGGTTCATCGCTCTACTTGACTGTGGCCCCATGCGCTTTGTCTAGGTTCCGTGCATGGCCGGGCGCTTCGAGACACGCCTAAACGAGGGACCGCCGATCGTCGCCGACGGGGGGATGGGTTCGCTGCTGACCGCCGCGGTACCGCGCCTGCGGGCGCCCGAGGAGGCGAACCTGCGGGCACCCGAGGCGGTCGTGTCGCTGCACGTGAGCTTCATCAACGCCGGAGCGGAGCTGATCGAGACGAACACGTTCGGCGCGAACCGGCGCAAGCTCGCTTCGCACTATCTCGACGACGAGCTCGAGCGGATCAACTCGACCGCCGTGAAGCTCGCCCGGGAGGCGCGCGAGCTCACCGGCCGCGACGTCTTCATCGGCGGCGCGATCGGCCCGCTCGGTGAGGCGGCAAGCTCCGAGAAGCGGCGCGAGCTCTTCGCCGAGCAGGCGGCGGTGCTCGAGGATCGCGGGTCGGACCTCTTCATGCTCGAGACGTTCTTCGACCTGGAGGAGCTCGTGGATGCGATCGCGGCTGTGCGGAGCGTGTCGTCGCTGCCGGTGGTCGCGCTCCTCACCTTCGACGAGGAGGCCGAGACGCTCGCCGGCGTGAGCGCGGCTCAGGCCGCCGAGCGGCTCGCAGCCCTCGACGTCGCGGTCATGGGCGCGAACCACGGCGCCGGGCTGCTTGCGGCCCTGACGGCTCTCGAGGAGATGCAGGCGCCGGGACGGAAGCTCGCGGCGCTGCCGAACATCGGGCTCGCGAGCCTGCTCGCCGGGAAGGTGATCTACCCGCACGCCACGCCGGATTACTTCGCGGAGTTCGCCGCGCACGCACGCGACCTCGGTGCCCGGGTGATCGGCGGGTGCTGCGGGACGACCCCGGCGGAGATCGCGGCGATCAAGGCGGCGATCGACTCGGAGCGCCAGGTGCGCGCTCTCCTGCACGCCGACGCGCGCGAGATCGCGGTCGCGCTCGGCGAGGAGCAGCTCGAGACGCGATTCGCGCAGGCCCTCCGAGAGCAGGAGTTCGTCGTCTCGGTTCAACTCGACCCGCCGCTCGGCGGATCCTCGCGCGGCCTGATCGAGGTGGCGCAGGAGCTCGAGGCCTCGGGGCTCGTCCGGTTCGTCGATGTGAACGACAACGCGACCGCGCGGGCTGGGATCAGCGCCCTGATCGTCTCGGGCGCGATCGAGCGCGCGACCGGCCTCGAGACGATCCCGCACCTGACCACGCGCGACTCGACGGTGCTCGGGATCGAGTCGCAGCTGCTCGGCACGCATTCCGAGGGGGTGCGAAACGTGCTCGCGGTGACCGGCGACCCGCCCGAGGTGGGCGACTATCCGGGCTCGCAGGGCGTATACGAGATCGACTCGATCGGCCTCACCGGGCTGATGACCCGGCTGAACCGCGGCGAGGACTTCAACGGCCGGCCGATCGATGCCCCGACGGCGTTCTTCCCGGGCGTGGCGGTGAACCCGACTGCCGACGACCTCGAGCTCGAAGCGGAGCGCTTCCGGGCAAAGCTCGCCGCGGGCGCGCGCTTCGCGATGACCCAGATCGTCTTCGACCTCGACGTTCTCGACCGGTTCGGCGAGCTCCTCGGCGGCTGGCCGGTGCCGGTGATCGCCGGGATCTTCCCACTGACGAGCTACCGGCTCGCGCTGCGGCTGCACAACGAGGTGCCGGGGATCATCGTCCCGGATCCGCTGCAGGACCAGCTGGCGGACGCCGGGGCCGGCGCGGCGGCGATCGGGATGGCGCACGCGAAGCGGCTGCTCGACGAGGCGCGCGAACGCTGCGACGGGGTCTACGTGGTCGCGCCGTACCGCAAGCCGACCTCGGTGCTCGAGCTACTGGCCTAGCCGGGCCTGGACCTGGGACTCCATCTGCACGAGCCGCTTCTGCACGCGGAGGATGTCGTGCGGCGAGGCGACCCGGTCGAGCCGCTGGAGCACCTCGGAGCGTCGGACGTCCCGCCGAACCTTTGGCTGACCGGGGATCTGCAGCGCGACCGCGCCTACGACCCAGCAGAGCGCGAGTCCCCAGACCGCACCGATCGCGAGCCCGGCGAGCGAGTCGAGCGTCCGGAGCGGCGGCAGGAGCCGAAGGCCGTTGCGGATCACCCCGGCAAGCAACCCGGCGACGATCTGCGCGACGACGACGCCGATCACGGCGCCGGCGAGCCCGATCAACGCGGTGTAGCGCGAATGTTCCCCCGCCGCCAGGAAATGAGGAGCGATCCGCGCGCCGAGCACAGCCCCGACGACGAGCCCCACGAGCGCGAAGGCGGTACGGATCAGCCCGCGCTTGTACCCCGCTGCGGCGGCGAGGCCGACGACCGCGGCGATGATCCAGTCCAGTTCGGTCACCGGCCGTACTTCGGCGTCAGCCGACGCTGCCCTGCGGTGCGTCTCTGAGGCTCAGGTGTCGGAGTCGCACTTCTCGTGGGTTCCGGTGCCCGCCGGAAGCCCGTTCGAGCCGATATCGACCGTCTCGCAGCCAAGGTCCTTCGTGCCCGCGAGCGTGAGCTTGATAAAGCAGTGGTGGACACCCACCTGCCCGGAGGTCTGGCAGCACGCCGAGAGCATCCGGATCGGATTGCCCTGCCTGACCGCCTTCACGTTGTAGGAGCGCACCCAGCTGATCCCGTAGGTGTCGCACCCGCCGGCGTCGGGCGTACTCGAGGTCGTCGGTGTCGACACGCTCGTTGACGCAGCATGCTTCCCACCGCTCCCACAGGCGGCCAACGCGAGCACACACACGAGCCCGAGGAAGCCGACCCCGACGAGCGCCCCCCGACCCCGCAGCGCAAAGCGCCGACGGGCCGCCTCCCTGGATTCGCTCATCACCGACGATGGTACGGGTCGGGACGTGCAGGAAGCCGCACCATGCGTCCCCCACCGCTCGACCCGCGGCGGCTACACTGCCGTCCGCCTGGGGGCGTAGTTCAGCTGGTTAGAACGCCGGCCTGTCACGCCGGAGGTCGCGGGTTCGAGTCCCGTCGCTCCCGCTTCTAAAGCCCGCATGAACGGCGGGTTTCTTCATTTCTGATGATCGTTCCGCCGAGACTAGAACGGAGTTTGGAAAGTGTTTTGACAAGTAGCGATTCGCCGAAGCGAGTCGCGACTGCCGACCTCCGCCACGCCTTCACGTCGATCATGATCGAGCGAGGCGTGAACCACACCGTCGTGGCCGACCTGATCGGCTATACGGGTCGACCGCCAGCGCACCGACGAGCAGGTACGGCCGCCATGCAATCTGCGATGAAGCTCTAGGCAAGACGAGGTAGCGGCTACCCCGGATACCAGATGACGCGCGGTTCGTCGGGGTCGCGCTTGTAGTTCCATGCTTCTTCGACCAAGCGCTCGAGGTCATAGCGTGGGCGCCACGCGAGCACGAACTTTGCTTTCGCGTTGTCGAGCCAGGTCGAGTGATACGGCGTGCGGATTTCGACCGTGGGTAGACCGCGGGACTCGGCGAGGTAGGCACCGAGCTCTCCGTAGTCGACCGGCTCGTCCATGCAGATGTTGAACGTCTGACGCCGTGCGGCCGGCTGGTCGAGAGCGGCGAGAATCGCGTCCACGAGATCCTCGACGTGGACGAAGTTCCGCTTCACCGGCCGCCCCTCCTCGTCGAGCATCACCGGCACCGCGTCTTGCTCGACGTAGGCATCCGCCTGTTGGGCGCCGACGAGGTCGCGCCAACGCGGCCCACCGAACACGTCCTCACCGAACGAGAGCTGATACCGGAAGTCGTCTTTCTCCATGATCCACGGCGCACGTAGGCAGCAGTAGTCGAAGCCGTACTGCAGGCCGTACTGCTCGAGCATCACTTCTTCGAGCACCTTCGACAGCGCGTAGCAGCCGGAGTAGGCCGTGTGCGGCTGCGTCTCGGTGATAGGTAGGGGATGCGGATAGTAAAAGTGCCCGACCGAAGCGTCTCCGCCGACCAGGACGAGCTGTCGGAAGGTGGGACTGTCGCGGCACGCTTCGAGCAGCCAGAAGAGCCCCTTGACCGCGACGTCGAAGATCGTTTCGGGCGTCTCTTTGGTCGTCGCCAGGTGAATCACGTGTGTCGCGCCGTCGGACGCAGCATCCACGACCTCACGGTCCTCGATCGAGCCCTCGAGGACCTCGAGCCGCGCTTCGGCTTGCAGCAGTCGGTGGTGGCACAGCGCTCTGATCGTGATCCCGGCTAGCCGCTCGTCTGAGGAGGCGAGCACCCTGCGGATGAACGCCTGGCCGACCTTGCCGGTCGCGCCGGTGACCAGCACCAGTGGGGCTTCATCCACGCTACGAGTATGACCGCTCCGGTGGTGGGTGACCTGCACGTGTACGCGGCGACTTCGCGCCGACGGCAGCGTCCACAGCAGTTCCGATCGAGTGTCATCGCGATCACAGCGGGCGCACTCAGTCGGCGGGGAATCTTTCGCGGGTTCGAGTCCCGTCGCTCCCGCTCTGATAGCCCTGCGCTGCGGGGCTTACTCGTGTCTCGGAGCTTCCTGCCTTCAGCTTGCTCGGTTTGGAAACGAGTTTGGAACGAACGCCGTCCGAGCGGAGCGGACGTCTCTGCGACCAGCAAGTGGTCTCATCGCCTCGACATCTCGCGTGTCGACCCGAAGTCCATGTCGATCTCGGCCCAGGGAAGATCGCGGTTGTACTGCGTCTGGAGGTGCAAGAAAGGCCGCTGGAGGGCAGCGAGCCCCGAGATCCACATCTGCGCCGGGGAGAACGTGTGCATCCAGGCGATGACGCCGACGCACGCCGGGCTCGCGTTGGCCTCGACCGGTACGGCGCGGATCGATCCCGGCGTCGTCGCGACGGGCTTGCCGACGATGCGCACCGGGATCTCGGCGGCGGGGCGTCGAGGGCGGCGGCGATCTCGGCCGCGTGCGCCTCGACGGCTCGGAGCTGCTCGGCGCCGTACATGTGCTGGCTCCCGCAGACAAACCAGGCCTCGAGCTGTCCGAGCGCGTCAGCCGTCATCGCTCGAGATCTCGTCGAGTTGCCGGCGATAGCTCGAGATCATCAGCTTGGTGAGGTCCTCGAGCGACGTCTCGCGCACGTGCTGGTCGATCGTGATCCGACCGCCTTGCAGGACGTTGATCCGGTCGCAGAGCTCGAAGAGGTGCGCGTAGTTGTGGTCGATCACGATGATCGAGACACGCCCGCTCGTCGCGAGATCCTTGACGAGGTCGATGATGAGGCGCGACTCGCGCGCGCCCATGGCCGCGAGCGGCTCGTCCAGCAGCAGGATCTTCCGCGCGGCGCGCACGGCTCGGGCGACGGCGATCGCCTGCCGCTGCCCCCCGGAGAGCTGCTCGGTCTCGGCGTTGACGCTCGGCACGTCGACCTTGATGTCGTCGAGGTACTGACGCGAGAGGCTGCGCATCTTCCTCTTGTCGAGGAAGCGGATCGGCCCGAGCCTCGTGAGCTCATGGCCGAGGAACAGGTTGAGGTAGACAGGCAGCTGGGGGATGAGCGCCAGGTCCTGGTAGACGGTCTCGATCCCGTTCGCGCGTGCCTCCCCGACGGAGCGGAAGCCGACCTCACGGCCTTCGAGCAGCACGCGGCCGCCGTCCTGCTGTTGGAAGCCGCAGAGGATCTTCACGAGCGTGCTCTTGCCGGCACCGTTGTCGCCGACCAGGCCGAGCACCTCGCCCTGCCCCAGGGTGAGGTCGACGCCCCGCAGGACGTTCAGCGCGCCGAAGCGCTTCGTGATCCCCTGCACCTCCAGGGCGGCCGGCACGCGCGAGGACGGGGTCGGCTCGGTCATGCGCCACGGCTCCTGGCGACGAGGCGGTCGAGCTGCACGTTGAGCGCCATCGCGAAGATGATCACGACGCCAATCCACACGAAGAACTCGTCCGTGCTGACGCCGATCAGCGTCAGCCCGGCCTGGAGGATGCCGATCAGGATGGCGCCGATGAACGCGCCGATCACCGACCCGCGCCCGCCTGTGAGCGCGGTGCCGCCGATCACGCAGGCGCCGACGGCGTAGAGGATGTAGTCGACGCCGAAGTTGCCCGGGTTGAGAGACCCGTACTTGGCCGCGTCGACGATCCCGATGAGGCCGGCGAAGAAGGAGCAGAGCACGAAGCACCACACCTTCACGCGCCGGACCGGCACGCCCGCCTCCGCCGCGCCGACCCGGTTCCCTCCGGTGGCGACGATCCTGACACCGAAACGCGTGCGCGTGAGCATCACGTGCGCGACGATCGTGATCGCAAGCACCCAGAGGATCTCCGACCAGATCCAGACTCCCATCAGCTGGCTCCAGAAGCCCGTCTTGTCCGACAGCGGGACCGGCGATGCCTGCGTCTCATTCGAGTAGATGAGCACGAGCCCGAAGAGGATGAAGTTCGTCGCGAGCGTCGTGACGAAGGACGGCACGTTCAGGCGCACGGTGATCAGCCCGTTCACCGCCCCGACACCGCAGCACACGAGGAGCGCGAGCAGGATCGCCAGCCCGACCGGCACTCCGCGATGGTGGAACCAGTACTCGACCCACGCTCCGAACAGGAACACCTGGCCGGCCGACAGGTCGATCTCCCCGAGTGTGAGCAGGAGCACCTCTCCGACCGCGATCCCTGCGATCGGCCCCGCGTAGCCGGCGGCCGAGCTGAGGCTGAGCTGCGAGGTGAACGACGACCCCGCCCTGATCGTGAAGTACACGAACAGGCCCGCCGTGATCACGAGCGGCGTCAGCTCGCGCTGGTACAGGAAGAGCCGCAGGACCCGGCGCGCGAGCGACGAGGAATGCTGCCGTTGCCCCGGCGGCTCGGCCGCCGGGGCAACGGCAGGTGCTGGAGCACCCGATTGCACCCCCGTGAGACCTAGTGCGGGACCGAGGACGGCGGCTTCAGCGTCTGCTGCTTCGAGCTCGTTCCCGTGAACCTGTTCTTCGCGAGGTACGGACCGACGTTCGACTTGACGACGATGCCGAGCCCGGTGTCGGTGTTGGTCGGCTTCATCAGCCCGCCGGAGACGTTGTAGAGGAAGAGCTGCATGAGCGTATCGAACCCCTGGAGGTAGGCCTGCTGGTCGATCGTAAACGTCAGGTTGCCGGAGTTGATCCCCTGCGTGACGGGAGTCCCGACGTCCCACCCCGCGCCGCCGACCTTCCCCTTCAGTTTGTTGTTCTGGATGAACTGCGCGATCGCGTCGCTGTCACCGCTGTCCACGCCGAACATGAACTTCACGTCCTTGTTGCCCGCGTACCAGGAAGCGATCTTGTTGTACTCCGGGGCGCCCTGGGTCGCGGACGTCCCGACCTCGACGAAGTTGACACCGGCCTTGGTCAGGACCGGCTTCGCGCCGTCGATCCGCGGCTGGATGTTCCCGGTTCCCGGAGTCGCGATCACCCCGGCGACCTTGTCGCCCTTCTTGATCCCGAGCCTGAGGATCTGGTTGCCCACCGCCGCTCCCGCGGTCAGGTTGTTCTGGCCGACGTAGGCCATCCGGTTGTTGGGGACGCCCGCCGCGACGTCGGCGTTGTAGGCGATGACGGGGATACCGCCCCCGAGCGCGTTGTCGACGGGCTTGTTGAAGGCCGTGTTGTCGACCAGGCAGACCCCGATCCCGTTCGCCTTGCCGGCGATCGCGGCATCCATCGCCGAGACCATCTCGCTGACGATCGCTGTCGTCGAGCCTGTCCACTGGTACGAGCAACCAGTGATGGCACAAGCGTCCTGGAGCCCGTAGATCGTCGCCGTGAAGAACGAGTTCGTCGTCACGTGGTTGACCATCACGAACTTGTACTTCGGGTGGCTCGCAAAGAATGCGGTGTCGCTGTTCGTGCGCGCGAGCCTCGCCGCGTTGGCGCCCTCGGCGCCGAGCAACCCGGCAAGCCCGGCATACGTCGAACCGGCCGCGACGGCCCCACCTGCGTACTTGAGGAAGCGCCGCCGCGAGAACTCCCACTGCTCCTTACGGACGTCGTCATGCCCGTCTGTTGCCATCTCTCCTCCTTCTGTCACTCGGTCAGCACTTTCCAGATCGTCAGTTCGATGTTCGTATATAACAGGTCTCGATAGCTTTCACAAGTGATGCCCGTACCTCCGTCGATCCTGGCACCCGGCCGCGTCAATCTGATCGGCGAGCACACCGATTACTCCGGAGGGCTGGTCCTCCCGGTCGCTGTCGATCGCGGCGTCACGGTGAAGTGGCGCCCGGATGCGAACGTCGTCCGGCTCCGGTCGGCTGCATTCCCGGAAACGGTGGTGGAGCTCGCGCCTGACGGGACGTCAGCGCACGGCCTCACCGGCTGGGGCCGCTACGCAGCCGCGGTCGCCGCGCTGCTGACCGAGCGCGGGCGGCCGGCGGCCGGCCTCGACGGATGGGTGACCTCGACGGTGCCGATCGGCGCCGGACTATCGTCCTCGGCGGCGCTGACAGTCGCAGTCGGGCTCGCCCTCTGCCGGGCGGCCGGCTTCGAGCTTTCGAAACTGCAGCTTGCGCACGTCTGCCGCGAGGCGGAGTACCGGGCGGTCGGCGTGCCCGTCGGCCTGATGGACCCGGCGGTGTGCCTGCTCACTCGTCGCGGTCACGCACTGCTGCTCGACTGTACGACCGACGAGCACCGGCTCGTCCCTTTGCCCGAGAGCCTCGCGGTCGTCGTCCTCGATTCGGGGGTCCGACACCAGCTCGAGCATTCCGGTTACTCGACGCGTCGCGCCGAGTTGGAGCGCGCGCTCCCGGCTCTCGAAGGGGCAAGCCCTTCGCAGGTCACGGTCGAGGAGGCTGAAGCCGCAGCGGGGGCGGCGAACGTCGACGAGATCGCGCTTCGCCGGCTGCGTCACGTCGTCTCGGAGAACGAGCGCGTGCGGGCATGCGTGCGCATGCTCGAGTCGCCGGGCGGCCCGGACCGGCGCGCACTGGGCCCGCTCTTCCGCGATGCGCACGCGAGCCTTCGCGACGATTTCGAGGTCTCCACCCCCGAGATCGACCAGTTGGTCGAACTGGCCTATGACCACGGTGCGCTCGCAGCGCGCCTGACGGGCGGCGGTTTCGGCGGGTCGGTGGTTGCACTCGCCGACGCAGGCGAGGCGGAGGCTTTCGCCGCTACCGTGACAGAGGAGTACGTCGCTCGCACCGGCCGCGACGGAACGGGTTACGTTTGCGAAACTGCCGACGCGGCGGGATAGCCCGCTACCAGCGCGCGTGCACTCCGTGAAGAACAGCTCGGCGGGCCGCTGACGGAACATGTTGAAGATGATCTGGACGGTGGCGACGCCCGGGTACTCGATCGCCTTCAGCGCCTCCTCGACCTTCTCGACGCTTACCCCGTAGGCGCGCACGAAACCACGGTGTGTAGTACGCCTCCCACGGGAGGCAATGGAGCTGCACGAGATCGACGGTGTCGACGCCGAGGTTCTCGCGCGACCGCTCGATCCAGCTCCGGAAATTGTCGTAGGTGTAGAGGGAGAGGTCGAGCGGCAGACGGCGCCCGAACTTCGTGGCCACGACGAGCGGGTCGGACCGCTCGCGTAGGAGCTGCCCGACGAGGCGCTCGGAGCGGCCGTCGCCGTACATCCGCCGTATCGATGAAGGTCACGCCCGCGTCGACCGCGGCGTGCAGTGCTGCGAGCGATTCGCTATCGCTAACGTTGCCCCAGTCGGCACCGATGCCCCATGCTCCGAAGCCGATCTCGGAGACCTGGTAGCCCGTCTCCCCAAGCCTTCTCGTTTTCATCCGAGTCTCCGGGTCACCCTTCAGAGGTGCACTTGTCAGATCTTTCTATTATTGTCGAAGCCGACGATACTACGCTCGATTCCGAAGCCATGAGATCACTGCCCCGACACACGCTCGCCCACTCCGACGGGAGACGCCTGCTCGTGTACGGGGAGCTGCGCGGGAGCCTCGAAGACGAGGGGCCGGGCGGAGCGGGCGAGGGCGCCGAGATCCACAAGCGCCTCGACGTGTTCACGGACTCGTGGGTCGGGATCGCGCCGGCGCGGAACACGCGGCCGCTCGACTCGGCAGAGACGAGCGGCGGCCTCGAGCAGTGCCCTTTCTGTCCGGGAGGGATCGAGGTTCCTTTCTCGTACGAGGCGGCCGTCTTCGACAACCGGTTCCCGTCGTTCCGGCCCGACGCGTCGCCGGCGCCGCACCTGGACGGGCCGACCGGGCCTGCGCACGGGCACTGCGAGGTCGTTCTCTACACCGACCGTCACGATGCCTCGTTCGGCGGGCTCTCGCCGACCGAGCTCGCGCGCGTGATCGCGATCTGGATCGACCGCGGACGCGAGCTCTGGGCGGATCCCGCTCATGCCTACGTCTGCGTCTTCGAGAACTGCGGCGCTGAGGTCGGAGCCACCATCGCCCACCCGCACGGGCAGGTCTACGCGCTCGATCACCTCCCGCCCGTCACGGCCGCAAAGTCGGAAGCCCACCGCCGGCATCGCCTGCGCGAGGGTGGCTGCCTCTCGTGCGCCGCGACGGAAGCAGACGACCGCTCCAGCCGCGTCGTCTCGGCGAACGAGAGCTTCGTCGTGGCCGTCCCCTTCGCCGCGAGGTGGCCCTTCGAGGTCGCGGTCCGGGCGCGGAGGCACGGGCTGGGACGCTTGGCCGACCTTCTCCCCGAGGAGCAGCGCGACCTCGCGCTCGCCCTCCGCGACGTCGCGCTCCGGTACGACGCGCTCTTCGATTTCCCGCTCCCGTACATGATGGTGGCGCAGGAGGCACCACACGACGAGCCCGACTGGCACCTCGCCTTCGAGCTGTATCCCCTGCACCGAGCGCCCGGGGCGACGAAGATCCGGGCCAGCGTCGAGACCGGGCTCGGGCTCTTCCTCAACGACGTGGCGCCGGAGGACGCGGCGCGGCAGCTCGGCGGCCTCGACGTTCCCGCCGAGCCGATCGAGCTCGATTCGCTCTTCTCGGTCACACAAGTGGAAGCGGCGATGCTCTCGTGAGCGCGAAAGCGACCGAGCCACCGGTTCCCGCGTCGCTGCGACGCGAGCGCATGCTCGCGGAGATCAAGGAGCGCGAGTTCGTGCGCGTCGGCGAACTGAGCAGCCGTTTCGGAGTCTCAGAGGTGACAGTGCGCGGAGATCTGGACTCCCTCGCCGCCAGGGGCAAGGTGCACCGTATCCGCGGTGGTGCGATCCCGCGGTCGATACCGCGCCAGGAGCAGCCGTTCGAGGACAGCATCTCGAGCTTCGCGGCGGAGAAGGTGGCGATCGCGCAGGCCGCGGCCTCGTTGCTGGAGGACGGCGAGACGGTCCTCATGGATGTCGGCACGACCGCGGCAGCAACGGCACGCGCGATTGCGGAGCGAGAGGAGCTCAGCGACGTGGTCGTCTTCACGAACGGGCTGAAGACCGCGCTCGAGCTCGAGCCGGCGACGCCGCGGATCACGGTGGTGGTGCTTGGTGGGACGCTCCGGCCGTTGCAGCACTCGCTCGTCGATCCATACGGAACACTCATCCTCGACCAGATCTCGGTCAAGACGGTCTTGCTCGGCTGCAACGGCGTCGATCCGGTGGGAGGCGTCACGAATATCAACCTGCCCGAGGCGGCGCTGAAGCAGCGAATGCTGGCCGTGGCTACGCGCAAGGTCGTGCTCGCGGACGGAAGCAAGCTCGGCCGCGTCGAAGTGGCACGGTTGTGCAGCGTGGCGGACATCGACCTGGTGATCACCGGCCGTTCGGCAGACCCCGCAGTGGTCGAGGCGTTGCGCGATCGCGACTGCGAAGTTCGCGTCGTAGGCTAAACCGCGCGGATTCCGAACGAGGATGCTCCGGCCGACGTGCCGGCGACGATCCCCACGCCGAGCCTCTTGGCGATCCGACGGACGACCGGCTCCGCCTCCTCGCGACCGAGAACGACGACGGTGCCCCCGCAGCCGCCGCCGCTTACGCGCGCCCCCACGAGACCGCGCTCCCAACCGGCGTCCCGCACAGCGTCGACGATTCGATCGGTCACTGCGGTTCCGAGCCCGCAGCGCGAGTACCCGTCATGCGATGCCGCCATCAGGTCGCCGAGCAGGCGCGCGCGGCGTCTCGAGAGGGGTTCCGCGAGCACACGTAAGAACGTCTCGACGCGAGCCTGCTCCTCGACCGGGTGGCGCGTCGCAGCCCGGACCGGGTACTCGACCGCGGGCTCGACTGTGCTCATCTCGTCCTCGACACCGTCGCGGAGACGCAGGAACTCGCCGCCCGTCATGCGCTCGGGAAGCCGCTCGGCCTCTATGTCCTGGGGGCGAAGCTCGGTCAGGTATTCGGCCGCGACACCGAGCAGGGCTTTCCCCATAAACGTGGCGCAGCGCGCACGCCGGTAAGGCGCGTCGCGGACGGCGTGCCGCGCGCCTGAGTCGATCCCCCACAGTGTGACCCCTTCCGGCAGCGCGAAGGAGCCGACGATCTCGGCCGGCCGGCACATCAGCGCCAGGATGTGCGCCTCCTCACCGTACGTTGCAGTCATCTGATCCATCGATCCGCACGGCGCTCGCGCGACGAGTTGCTCCGCGCGATGTCCGAGCATCGCCAGCCGGCGCGGCTCGAGCACGTGGCCGAACGCCCCGGCCGTCGCCTGCGCGACAGCGATCTCGACCGCAGCCGATGAACCGAGACCCTTGCCCTCCGGCACCGACGATGAGACGACGAGCCGCAGCCCCGGGATGGCGAGCCGCTCCTCCCTGGCGAGCAGCGCGACCGGTCCCAGCACATACGCCCCCCATGCGTCCTCACCTGCGAAACGGCCCGCCAGGTCGTCGAGCGGCGCCTCGACGAGCTCCGCCGCGGGCACAGCGAGGCGCCGGTTTCCACTGATCGCGACGACCTCGCCGTCCTCGGCAACCTGTGCAGCCGCCAACACGGCCTGCCCGATCGGGAAGCCGAGGACAAGCCCGCCGGCGTAGTCGGCGATTCCGCCGAAGACGTCGAAGCGTCCTGGCGCCCGGGCGACGACGACCGCTTGGCCACGCACGAGCAGCGGGTGACTGCGAGCAGTGACGCAAAACGTGTCGGCGTCGGGAAAGCCGTTGCCGGAGGTGTCGCGCGTCGGCGCCGCACCCATTGTCTCGACGATCATTTCGGGCGAGTATCTCATGCTCGAAACGTGCGGTCGCCTGCAGCGGCGAGCGTCGACCTCGGTTTTCAAGTCGGCGCGATCTGCGAGATTGCGCCCATGAGACTTCCGTTCGGCACCACCCCTGACGGTGAGGCCGTCGAACGCGTCACGCTCCGAAATGGCGCTGGAATCGAGGTCTCGGTCATCAGCTACGGAGCGGCCATCCAAGAGCTTTGGGCACCTGACAGGGTCGGCCGACGCGCGAACCTCGTACTCGGATTCGCCGATCGCGAAGATGGGCGATCGATCATCCCGGTCGCATGGGTCGAGGAGCGACGATCCGGCAGAACGCTCGAAATCCAGACCACCGAGCCCGGACTTCAGCTCTACAGCGGCAACAGCCTCGACAGCAGCCTTGCTGGCACGGCCGGCCGCGCCTACCCTCGACGCGCGGGCCTCGCTCTCGAGACGCAGCATTTTGCTGATTCGCCTCATCACGAGAGCTTCCCGACCACGATTCTCCGACCCGGTCGCATCTTCCGATCGACGACCGTGTACCGCCTTGCCCTCGATAAGTGAGGGTGCCGACGATAGGTGCGCTCCGAGTTCGTTCTGTCCACTCGTCGGCGGTCACCGTTGGCAAGTCTTTGGCAAGCGGAGCCTCGAAGGGACGGTCACTCCTACATCAGTTCAGACACATAACCGCTCAGAAGCGTGACTCGATACCCATCTCTACCGAGCAATCCAGGCCACGAGAGCCTGTCACGCCGGAGGTCGCGGGTTCGAGTCCCGTCGCTCCCGCTTCGCAACGCTTGCAGCCGTGCGGCTTTCACAGCTCTCGAGCTGCTCGCCGCCAGTCTCTGACGCCCTTTTCCACGCCTAAACGCACGGCTCTCGCTTCGAGGCGGGCGAGGATCGCCTCCTCACCGTCCGCTACTCGGTGGCCGTAGGTGCGGTCGATCAGCTTGACCGAGGTGCCCATGAGACGGGCGCCCCAAAGATCGAGACGCCCGCAGAGAGGGCCTCGCTCCGGGACGTGTGCCAGGCAGTACGGGCCGCGCCTCCCGATCCCAGCGGCGTCGAGTGCGTCGTACCACTCCCGTGTCCTCCAGGATCAACATGCCGCTCCTCTTCCCGGCACCAATTCATCGCCGCAGCGAGCATTGGGCGACGAGCAAAGAAAAGGCGCCGAAGCGCCCCTTTTCCTGCTGCTGAATCGTCGATCTAGGCAGCGTAGTTCGCGGTGATGCTTTCGTGCGAGGTGCCGTTCCCGTTGTCGGTGATAACAACCGTGACATCCAGGGTTGCCAAACCGACCGAGTGCGAAGGAGCCGTGGAGTCCGAAGCCCAACCGTCGATCCCGTGACCGACGCTGTACGTGCCAGGCGCGACGATGCCCTGGATCGTGCACTCCTCGTTGTCCTTGTTGAACTGTCCCGCCTTGTAGATGTTCACGCCCTTGCAGCCAGTCACATCGAAGCCAGAGCCGTAGATGTCGTTATACGTCGGAACGGTGAACTGCGTAGTCACTGCGCCGTTACCGTTACCGGGAGCAGCCAAGGCGACGCTCGACGCGACGAGAGCACACACGCCAACAGCCAAAACCATGATCTTCTTCATCTGACATTCCTTCCATTCGTAGCTTGCGGGCAATCAAAGTGATCGACCTACCCCTGACAGCATCTGCTTCCTTCACCTCTCCCACCAGGACACAAATGGGTCATTCCCTCGGCATGTTCGTGGCTGCGGTGACGCCTCGAACGACAGGTGACCGTCGTCCTGCGCCGGGTTGTCACGACCACGACCGTTGCTCAGCCTGAGAACTCACAGTCAGAGAGTCGTCCCCGACTAAGGGCGACGAGGGATCATCTGCATCAGTCGCGGCAACTGGGCGAGTGTCCCCTCGCGTCCGAACGATCTTGACTGGTAGCAGTGCCTGCGAGGCTTTTGTCAGACCCGCGCAGCCGCTGACCAGGCGAGCGGTCAGGGCACACGCCGCTCCCCTGATGCGCTAGCTCCCCCAGTGGTTCTCCCACCTCTCGGCCCCAAGCAACCCGGACCGCCAGTCGATCAACACGTTGACAACGCCCGGCTTAGGCGACACGGCGCTCGTCTGCGTCACCCTGACGGAACCGCCGCCGGCGGGCCACGGCCGCGAACGCCCGGCGCGATTCAAAAGTTCGGGACGGGTATCGGAATTGACCCGATCGTGTCCTATACGGCCATGCCGTCGGCACCTACCGTGGGCGATGGCAAGTCCGGTGCCTGAGCCGATCCCCCGGCAAACGGCGCACCCCTGCGGTAGGCGGGGCCTGCCCGGGCTCGCGATCACTGCGCGAGAGACTCAGGGGTCTGCGGTGGAGTCTCTCGCGCAATAACCTTCGACCCGCGTGGATACCTGACCCGAACGGAGGCTGCTGCATTCACGTCCGGCCCGGATCAGCCACACTTCGCTGATGGTCTCTGTTTCTGGGCTGGCTGTCGGCGGTGACGTCGAGCAAGCTCTGGGCAGCGTCGGGGTCCCGAGCTACGTTCTCGACGCGACGGGAGTAGTCCGGTGGATAAACGCGGCAGCCGAGCAGCTTCTCGGCGACATACGTGGCCGCCATTTCACGTCCGTCGTTGCGCCCGAGGACAGCCGGCGTGCCCGCGAACTCGTCGCCGGGAAACTGCTCGGCACCTCCCCCGGCACAGACACGACCGGCGTCCTGATCTCAACCGCCGGCTCTCGGGTGGCCGTGGAGCTCAGCTCGGTACCGCTCAAGAACGGCGAACGGGTGGTCGGCGTCTTCGGGCTGCTCGATGGGCTCCCCGACGCCTCTCCCGCAGCGCCCCACCCGCATCTGACCCCCCGTCAAGTCGAGGTGCTCAGACTTCTCGAACAGGGCCGTTCGACCAAGCAGATTGCCGCCGAGCTCCACCTGAGCACCGAGACAGTCCGAAACCACATCCGCCATCTCCTCAAGGCCCTCGGCGTCAACTCGCGACTCGAGGCCGTCGCCGCCGCCCGGGCCGCCTCAACGCGCTGATCGACTGCGGCCGCCGGGTCGAGGGCGGGGAGGCTCTCGCCGCCCAAGCTGGTCACCCGATCGCGTTTGCGATCCCGGCGCCGCAGGCGGTGACCGCCGAGCAGTTCGTCCTCGTCGACCGCGAGCCGCTCGTCGATGAGGCATTCCCTATGGGCGTTGCGGATGACACTCAGAGGCGACCCCGAGCGAGACAGCACGAGACCATCCGCGACAATTAACGCGTAGGCGAGGACTACCGAGCGACGGGAGGTTCCTCTTCGCCGCTTCGGGCCTCCTACCAACCAACCGAAAGGACACACCGAATGGAACACAAGAGCGACCCCGCGACCGCCTTCTGCGAACACTGCGGCCAGCCCCTGGCCGAGGTCTTCGAGCCGTCGGAGGTTCAAGCCGCCGAATCGTCAGCCGTCAAGCAGCCGCCACTGTTCGAGATTCGTACGCCGGGCGGCAGAGTTGTCTACGTCGCCAATCTCAACTAGCGGACCGATCCGATCCGGAGCTTGCATCGCCGCGAGCCGTCGAGCCGTGGCGGGACATCGACGCAGATGCGGGGCGCGTCGCCCCGATACAGTGGGCAGGCAGGTGGCCTTGACCGGATGAAGATCGTCTCGGGTCTCGCGTTCACGGCGCTTCTCGCCGCAGCGTTCGGCGGAGGCGCCGGTGCGACCTCGACCGGCGCCACGACGTGTACGAAGTCGCGGCCGAGCACGTTCCTGGTCAGCCCGGAAGAAACCGCTCCGGGCGGGACGACCAACCTCCTGCTCTGGTGCCACGAGCAGTCCCTGCGCGGGTTCCAGGGCTCTTTCGGGCCCACGGGCCTTGTGATCTACAGCGAGTCGGGCTTCGCCATGCGGCACTTCGTGCACGGCTACCCTCGGCCCGCGGGCACGCCGCTCGTGCCGAAGTACGACATCGTCGGTCCGAACGAAATCCGGGTGACGCTGCCCGCCTCGATCGCCGTCGGCGCGTACGTCGTCCTCGTCGACGACGGTGCCCGCGAGGTGCGGGCGCAGAACCTCCTCGACGTGAGGTAGGACAGCGAAGAGAGCGGCGCTCGTCCAGGTCGTCTTCGCCTGGAAGCAAGGCTACCCCTAACACCGGCAAGTGCAGGAGCGGGCCTCGCAACGGTTCCCCTCCGCGGGGAGGCGGGCGTCCCGAACGTCACATCCTGAAGGAGCCAGGCGTCGGCGACCGCGGCGCCGACGACAACGCGGTCGAGACCCGCCGCCTCGTTGACAGGCCGACGGGCGGCGTGTACCGTCACGCGGGTATTTTCCAGCAGGAAAACGGCTTTCCAGGTGCAGGCAGAGAGGTCCGGGCGTGGTTCGCGGACTCGCTGTTGCAGGGCTCGTCTCGATGCTCGTGGCGATCGTGCCGGCGGCCGAAGGGCGTCCGTTCGCAGAGACCAGGGAGACCGCGTCGTCGGCCGACCTGGCAGGTGTCGTCTACACGCCGAACACCGTTTTGGTCCCGTCGGCGGTCGTGTCCGCCGAGCTGGCCAGTATCTCAGCCGACGGGAACACATTCACATTCAAGGCCGCGTCGGGTCCGCTCGGCACTCTCACGGCGGGAGATGTTCTGCTGCTCCAGGGCAAGGCCGTGGGAATCGTGACGCACGTCGGTCATCCCGGCGGCAAGCTCGTCGTCGCGACACGGCCGGCAGCGGTCACCGACTTCATCCAGTCGGGGACGATCGCGGGCGATCCAAAGATCACCTTCGCCGGGGCAACTCTTACTCCCGCAACGGAACCCCCGCCGGACGTAACGTTCATCAACACGACACGCCTCTCCGCGGCGGGAGTCTCTGCGGCCGAGCGGGCCCGGGTGCGGTCTGCCGTGCGATTCGCCAACACCTACACGGGCGCGGCGGGCCCGATCGCGTACAAGGCGACGCTGTCCCCCACCACGAACAGGCTCGACTTCTCGGCCACGTACGACTTCGACAAGAACGGCCTGGAGGGAACGATCAACCTCGACGGCTACCTAGATTCCTTCGCCGCCCAGATCCGCATGCTGGTCGCGAACGACCAGGTGAAGAGCAGCAGCTTCCTCGCCAAGCCGCTCGATGGTCACCTGCGAGTCACCTGGAAGCTCGGCCGCGCCGACACGACGAACTACACGATCAAAGCGCCCGTCTTCACGCTGCCGTTCTCCGTCACGAGGCCGTTCATCATCGGCGGCATCCCGTTCTTCGCGACGTTCCAGACCCAGACCCTGTTCACGATCGCGATCACGGCGAAAACGGGAATCATCGAGGGCGGCGCCGAGCTCGACTACAACGGCTCGAGCGGCGGCATCGCGACGAACGGCACGCTGACGACGGAGGGTGCCGAGAAGGTCGCCGGCCAGTTCCTGAGCGCCGCCGGCTCCCTCACCCTCGCCTCCTCCGCCGCGCTCTTGGCGTTCAACCTGCCGAAGATCACCGTCGGGATCGGGCTCCCGAACACGATCAACGGCACCGCGAACATCGACGTGATCACCTCGCTCGGACAGACCACCGGTTCCGCCGTCGCCGGGCAGTCGTGCTCGAAATACGACCTCGACTTCTCGGTCAAGACCGGCCTCGGCGCCCAGCTCTTCAAAACGGTCCCGGCGCTGCCGAGCAAGGTGCTCTACGACAAGAAAGTAAGTCGAACGGAAGGAGCCGGGCCTGGCTGTTAACTCTCATACGCGTGCGGAGCTGGTGACGAAGGCCGTCTCGGTCGCGGCGGTCGTACTCGTGGCGGCGACGATCGCAAGCCCCCTCGCGAGTGCGCGTTCATCGAACACGGGCTCGTACTCGCTCGCCGGTAGCTCGCCGTTCTGCAAAGCGGGCGCCGCGTTCGCAGACGGCACGAACATCTTGACCACTCCCCCGAGCAAGCTCAAGACCGACGACGCAGCCTTCAAAGCAGCACAGCCCAGAATGGTCTCTTTGGCACCGGCGTCGATCAGGACAGATCTGACCAAGATCTTCGCCTTCGACAACGGCCTCTTCACCGAGCTCTCCAGGGTTGGCTGGACGATCGCCAAAGTACCCAGATCGGTCCTCGCCACTTGGGCGGTCAGCGGCCCGAAGCTCAAACCTGCGAGCGACAAGGTCGTCGGCTACCTCGATTCGGCCTGCGGACTCAAACTCAAGAAGCCGTAGTCTCGAACACAGATCTGCCGTACCGGAAGTGGGCCTCGGGAATCACGACCACCACACTCCGGGCCTACGCCCACCTCTTCGACAAGGCGAACCACGCCCACGGGATGAGAAACGTCCTTTTCGCCCAGTTCGGAAGCCTCCTCGATGGAAACCCGATGGAAAACGACTAGCGGCAACGGGGCGAAACATGCCGCCCCCAAGGTGGCTCAGCTAGGCGTCATGGAGGGGTAGCCGCAGCCGGTCGCAACCGTTCGGGCCCACCTGTCACGCCGGAGGTCACGGGTTCGAGTCCCGTCGCTCCCTCTCTTGGCCTGGATCCACCGCTCGCGCCCTGCACCTCAACGGCCCTGCGCGTCGATGGATTTGACCCTGGACGACAGGCGTTACGACGCTGCCCCGCCTTTGGAGTCGGGGTAGATGCTGCGGCTCTCACCGCGCCGGTTGCGTTGGCCCAACCAGTCGCTGAGATAGAGCTTCGGGAGCAACTTGACGACGGCGAGGGTCAGGTACAGGACCGTGTTGACGGCCACGAACACGCTCAGCACTGCGAACCATTGGCTGTGCATGATGCTCTCCGGGAGCACGATGCCCCCGACCAACGCGATGCCGGTCATGAGTTCACCTCGACGAGTTCGCGCGACTCGTTCCCGCTGGTTTCGGGCGCGAGCTGCGACAGGTGGGCCACGTGACCCCATTCGGCGTTCCGAGCGGACGTGATGTCGACGATGCCCTTGGCATAGACGACATCGAGATACACGTCGTAGATGAGCTCGGGGAATAGGAGCGCGGCGAGCAGACGGGCCTTCCAGCCGCCGCTCCAGACGCTGACGATCCGATCGAGGACGAACAGGCTCCCGACCCCGATCCAGAAGGGAAACCACACCCACTGGTCGGTGGCGAGCACAGTGACGAAGATCAGCACCCAGAAGGAGCTCAGTGCGATGACCGAGTAGCCGATGCCGAGCTGTTGGGCCCAGTAGCGCAGCACGGTCGGAGCCGGCCCGTAGGCACCCAGGTTCTCGAGGGCACCTCGCTGCCAGCGAAGTCGCTGGGTCCAAAGGTTGCGCCACGTGGGCATGAGCTCGGTGACCACTCGGCAACCATTCGGGGAGGCCATCAGCCCGCCGAGCGTCTTGATGGCCAACGTCAGCTCGTTGTCCTCTGTGAGTGCCGCGGTGTCGTAGACATCACCGTGCACCCCCGGTAGAAGCCCACCTCGGTTCTCGGCAACTGCTCGCAGTGCTCGCGCGCGAAACATCGACGCCGTGCCGGTCAGTACGAAGACGCGCCCGCGCCGCCGCCGGATCTCGCGGGAGTAGCGGATGTACTCGTTTCGTTGAAGCTGGCCCAGGAGACCATGCCCCGATTCGCCGTAGAAGAGCCCACCGATAGCCATGAGCGCGCGGTCGCTCGTGAAGCGCTGGATACCCGCGGCTAGAAAGCCCTCGTCGAGCACGGTGTCGGCGTCCATGCACATGACGACAGCGTTATCTCCCATTCCGTCGAAGAGCCCGCGCAGTGCCTGGTTGAGTGCCCCCGCCTTCTTGTGGTCGTTGCCGACGGTGACCAGAACCTCCGCCCCGCGCGCTCGCGCGATGGACGCGGTCGCGTCGGTGCAGTTGTCGGCCACGACGATGACCCGGTTTGGCCTCGGGTCCTGAGCGCCGAGCGAGTCGAGCGTCGCGCCGATGGAGGCCGCCTCGTTGTGGGCGGGGATGAGGACGGTGACCGTCACGGGGCCGCCGAACACGCCGCGGGTCTGCGCCATCACGAGCTTGGGTGCGAGCAACTTCACCTTGGCGTCGGACGAGCGCCGGGATCGGTCCGTGACGACCCGTTCGACGATGGCTACGCCGGCCGCGACCAGCAGCCCGAGACCGACGGCGCCGGCCACGACGGTGAGGGCGGGCGCATGGGTGTCGTAAGAAACGCGCCAAAAGCCGAGCAGTGCTCCCGACCGCGACGATTGCTCGACCGCTTGCGAGCGCGCAGACACGACGAACCACAGCAGAAGTGCCCCACCAATGGAGATGCCGGCGATGACGAGACCGACGTAGCGGCCGAGCCAACCGCTCGCGTGACGACGCGACGTTGCCCGTGCATCGTCGTCGCGCGCTCCAGGGCCCGCTGCACGCTCGTCTCCGGAGACAGCTTCAGAAGCAGTGGACTCCGGTTCAACCAGGTTCGCGTTGGCGTTCACGATCTACCTATCGGGCGGATCGTCCAATTACCTGAATCGGCTACGACCGCAACGCTGATCGATGGTGCCCCGGCGGGCGCGATCCCGAAAGCCTGACTCGATGTATGTCACAAGGGTTGTTGTCTGGTCGGGTTTTCAGATCAGCCAACAGCGCATCCTGCGCTACGGCTGCATCCCCACGGGTAGAGAGTTTCCGACGCGCAGGGCGGCCACCTCATAGACTCCCTCGCCACGCCGACCGGCGCCCGACAACGGAGAGCGACACGTGGCCACGACCCCGGTTTACCTCGAGCAGACGACGACTCTCGCGCTCGGCGAGAAGAGCAAGCTCATCAAGTCGCTGCGCCGCTTCGACATGGTCTTCTTCACCGTCTGCGCCTTCGTCGGCCTCGACACGCTCGGAACCGTCGCCGCGGAGGGGCCACAGGGATTCGTCTGGCTCGTCGTGCTGGCGGTGGTCTTCGTGCTCCCCTATGCGCTCCTGATGGCCGAGGCGGGCTCGACGTTCACCGAGGAGGGCGGGCCCTACGAGTGGGTCAAGCTCGCGTTCGGCCGCTTCGCCGGCGCGATCGCGGCGATCCTCTACTGGGTGACGAACCCGCTCTGGGTCGGCGGCTCGCTCGCGTTCATCGCGACCGACGCCTGGAGGGTGAACGTCTCCGGGATCGGCCACTCCTCGGGAGGCGACTACCTGTTCAAGATCGGCTTCATCTGGATCTCGATCGGGGTCGCGATCGCCTCGCTCCGCTACGGGAAGTGGATTCCGAACGTCGGGGCGATCCTGCGGTTCCTGACGCTCGGCTTCTTCTCGATCAGCGTCGTCGTCTACGGCGCAAAACACGGCTTCCACGGCTTCTCCGGGCACGACGCCGCGCCGTCACGCGCCGTCTTCATCGGGCTCGTCCCGATCCTGCTCTTCAACTACGTCGGCTTCGAGCTGCAGAACGGGGCCGCCGAGGAGATGGAGAACCCGAGCCGCGACGTCCCGGTGTCCGTGTTCCAGAGCGCGGTGCTGGGCGTGATCAGCTACGTCGTCCCGATCCTCGGGATCCTGCTCGTGCTGCCGCTGAACAAGGTCACGGGCATCGGCGGCTTCATCGACGCGGTCTCTCAGGTGTTCACGGTCTACGGGGGCGCCGCCCACGCGCTGCTGATCCTGATGACGCTCGGCTTCATCGGCAGCCTCGTCACCTCGGGCGCCGTCTGGATGATCGGCTCCGACCGGGTCCAGGCGGTCGCCGCCTACGACGGGGCCTTCTGGCCGTTCTTCGGTGTCTTCAACCGCAAGCTCGGGACGCCGGTCCGCGTCAACCTGATGTCGGGGATCGTCTCGACCGTGTTCTGCGTCGTCGCCGTCGCCTTCTTCAAGAGCGGGGCCGACTCGACCTTCCAGGTCGTGCTCGACATCGCGATCTCGACGACGCTCCTCTCCTACATCCTGATCTTCCCGGCGATCCTCAAGCTCCGCTGGAGCCACGGCGACGTGCACCGGCCCTACCGCTTCCCGTTCGGCCGGGCCGGGATCTGGGCCGGCACCATCCTCGTCACCCTTTGGGTCGTGCTCGGCTCGTGGGTCGCGGTCTTCCCCGGCACGATCGAGCCGGCGATCGGCGTCGACTACGGGTCGTTCAAGGACGCCTGGGGCGTCTCACGGGCGAAGTACGAGGCCTACACACTCGGGACACTCGGAGTGATCGTGTTGATCGGCGTTCTCGGGTACCTTGCCGGCGCCCCCACGCGCCGCCGGACCGCCACCGTGCCGATCGGCGAGCTCGAGGAAGCGGTGGCGCCCGCCGTCTGACCGCCGAACGTTAGGCTGCGTCTCGACGCAGGCACGTCGGACGGCGAGGTGGCTGATGCGGCTAGGGCGTGGTGGGGAAGATCCGGAGGCCGTTCGTCGCGCCGAGCAGAGTCTGAGCGCGATCGAGGCCGGCGGGTTGCCGCTCGCCGCGCAGGAACGCTTCGCGAAGCAGCACGAGCGCGGCGGAGACTTCTACACCTCGGACCTCTCGACTCAGGAGTTCCTGCTGATTCGCGAGGCGGGCTTCCGGCCGCTCTCCCTGGTGATGGGGAGCTGCTTCTACGGCATGGGCTACCAGGCGATGCCCTGGAGTGGGTACGGCGGCGCCGGGTACGGCCAAAGTGGATATAGCCAGCGCGGCTGGACGCCCTCCTACGGCCAGGTGTTCGAGCTCGAGACCGAGACCGAGGCCTGGCAGGAGGCACGCCGGCTCGCATTCTCGCGCCTCACCGAAGAGGCGCGACTCGCGGGCGCCAACGCGGTCGTCGGAGTGCGCCTCGAGCGCGGCGAGCGGGACTGGAGCCGAAACGTGATCGAATTCGTCGCCGTCGGCACCGCGGTGCGTTCGGAGCGCTACGACCTCGGCGAGGAGCCGGTGCTCACGAACCTCTCGGGCCAGGAGTTCGCGAAGCTCTACGCGAGCGGCTACTGGCCGGTCGGGATCGTCGCGAACACCACCGTGCTCTACGTGATGACGGGCTGGAGCCAGGCGATGGGAAGCACGCGGTGGGCCCCGAACCAGGAGCTCCAGGACTTCACCCAGGGCGTCCAGCACGCCCGCCGCACTGCCGTCGACCGCGCGGCCCGCGAAGCGCACGCAGTCGAGGCCTCCGGCATGGTCGGAGTGAGCCTCGAGGTCGGGCAGCGCGAGCACGAGCGCGAGGACGCGAACGACCAGAAGTTCAGGGACATGGTCGTGACCGTGCACGTGCTCGGAACCGCGATCGTCGAGATCGATACCGGCCGGGAGCCCCCGCCGGTCTACATCGGCTTACCCATGAACCAGGAGACCTGATGACCGAACAGGACGAGCAGCAGGACGAGCAGTACGACCCGACGTCAACCGCCGGCGTGCCCGAGCACGGGCTCGAGCGGCTCGAGAAGATGAAGGCGGCCGGGTTCTTCACGAGCGACCTGACCGTGAACGAGTTCCTGCTCGTGAAGGCAGCGGGATTCGAGCCGCTCGGGCTCGTGATCGGCAGCTCGATCTACCACGTCGGCTACCAGCGCGGCTCCTGGAACTCGAACCAGGAGATGGACGTGCTCTCCCAGGCGATGTACCACGCCCGGGAGCTCGCGATGACGCGGATGGAGGAGGAGGCCGACCAGCTCGGCGCGGACGGCGTCGTCGGGGTCAGGCTCGACGTCAGTCGGCACGAATGGAGCGGCGAGCTCGCCGAGTTCATCGCGGTCGGAACCGCCGTCCGCCACAGCGAGGGCGTACTGCACCGCGCGCCGAACGGCCGCCCGTTCACGAGCGACCTCTCGGGGCAGGACTTCTACACACTGCTCTCGGCCGGCTACCGGCCGCTCGGGCTCGTCATGGGCACGTGCGTCTACCACGTCGCCCATCAGGGGCTCGGCGGCTGGGCGAAGAAGATCGGCAGGAACGCCGAGATGCCGAACTTCACCCAGGCGCTCTACGACGCCCGCGAGCTCGCGATGGAGCGGATGCAGTACGAGGCCGAGCAGCTTCAGGCCGAAGGGATCGTCGGGGTGCAGCTCGTCGAGGGCAGCCACGGCTGGGACAGCCACGTGATCGAGTACTTCGCCGTCGGCACCGCGGTGATGCCGACGAGCGACGACCACACGATCCCGGCCCCGAGCCTCGTCCTCACCCTCAACGACGCGCAGCAGAACGGAGCCAAGGGCTTCTAGCGCGCGGCTTTGCCGTCGAAAAGGTCACGGCACGCCTATGAAGACGGCGGCTCGAGGCGCCGATGTCGCGGGTGAGCAGCCCCGGAGATACGGGCGCGGGCGCGGCCGTTCTCCCGGCGCACTCCCCGGCGTGGCGGACGATGGCCGCCACGCCGGCCCCACCTGGGCCCCCGAGCATGGACGTTTGCACCCTCATTCGATCCTTACTTATTTGACGGATTAGCCATTCTCATGTATTTGTTCACTACCCCGGTCGAGAAAGTGGTCGGGCTGCCAACCATTCCGAAGGGGAGAGATCGCCGATGAGTTCAGAGTTCGAGAAGACCGCCGAGACGTTCGACCGTGGGACGCTCCTCAAGCGCGCCGCCGCCGTGGGCGGAACGCTCGCGCTCGGAGGCATGCTGCCGTCGCTCGCGAGAGCGCGCAGCACGGGCACGACGCTGAACCTGGTCGCCTACTCGACGCCGAAGCCGGTGATGGCGGCACTGATCGCAGCCTTCCAGGCGACGCCGGCGGGACAGGGCGTCTCGTTCACGCAGTCCTACGGCCCGTCGACGAGCCAGGCTCAGGCCGTGGCCGCCGGTCTCCCGTGCGACATCATCTTTCCCTCGTGGCCGGGCGACGTCCAGATCCTCGTGGATGCCGGGCTCGTCAACAAGAACTGGAACGAGCAGTCCTACCACGGCGTCGTCGCGAACACGGTCGTCGCGTTCGCGGTGCGCCACTACAACCCGAAGAAGATCAAGGGCTGGAACGACCTGATCAAGTCGGGCGTCCAGGTGATCACGCCCGATCCGTTCAGCTCCGGCTCGGCGAAGTGGAACGTGCTCGCCGCCTACTCGGCCCAGAGGCATCTCGGCAAGACCGACGCCCAGGCACGCGCCTACGTCCAGAAGCTGTTCAAGAACGTCGTCGCGCAGCCGACCTCGGGGTCGGCCGGCACCGCCGCGTTCCTCTCGGGCGAGGGGGATACGTTCATCACCTACGAGAGCGAGGCGATTGCCGCGACGCTCAAGGGGACGCAGGTCGAGTACGTGATCCCGCGCCAGACGCTCTTGATCCAGCTCCCGATCGCCGTGATCCAGAACAGTCCGAACAAGGACGTCGCGAATCAGTTCATCCAGTTCCTCAAGTCGACTCCGTCACAGGTCGTGTTCGGCCAGAACGGCTTCAGGCCGGTCAATGCGAAGGCGGCGGCCCAGTTCAAGAACTTCCCCGTCCGCCCGGGCCAGATCACGCTCAACGACAAGACGCTCGGTGGCTTCGCGACCGCTCAGGCGAGATGGTTTGCGCAGCCGAAGGGCCTGATGTATGGCATCGAAGCGGCCGACGGAGGACCTTCGAACTGACCAGCTACGCCGAGCCTCACCCTCCGGAGAGGCACCGCATACTCCACTACCTGTCGAGCGAGAAGGCCGGAACGGCCTTCTCGCTCGGCGTATGCCTCGACCTTCCTGTTCATCATCGTCGCGCTCCCGATCGCGGCGCTGATCTGGCAGGCGAAGGCGGGCGGCTGGTCGGACTTCTGGACGAGCGTCTCGGCTCCGGAGGCGGTCGCCGCCCTGAAGCTGACGCTGACCGTTGCCGCGCTGGCGGCGCTCACGAATGCCGTCCTCGGGACGGTCACCGCGTGGGTGCTCGTCCGCGACGACTTCCGCGGCAAGGGTGTGCTGAACGCAGTGATCGACCTTCCGTTCGCCCTGCCGACGATCGTCGCGGGCCTGATCCTGCTCACGTTCTATGGGCCCCGCTCCCCGGTCGGCGTCCACATCGCCTTCACCCGCTATGCGCTCTTCGTCGCGCTGCTCTTCGTCACGCTGCCGTTTGTGATCAGAACCGTCCAGCCGGTGCTGCACGAGCTCGATCACGAGATGGAAGAAGCGGCACGGTCGCTCGGCGCCGGCCAGTTCACGGTCTTCCGGCGGATCGTGCTCCCGAACATCCTGCCGGGGATCCTCTCCGGAATGACGATGGCCTTCGCACGCGCGGTCGGCGAGATCGGCGCCGTCGTGATCATCACCGGGAACATCCCGTACAAGACCGAGGTCTCGTCGGTGTTCATCTTCAACCAGATCGCGAGCCAGAATCAGGCGGGCGCGGCCGCCGTCGCGGTCCTGCTGCTGTCGATCTCCTTCGCCGTCCTGCTCCTGGTCGGCGGTATCCGGCGGTTCGCGACGAGGCACGAACGTGTCTAAGTACCTCTTGCGCGGAATCGTGGTCGTCTACCTCGGCGCGATCCTGATCGCGCCGCTCGTCTACGTCTACTACGAGACCTTCGCGCACGACGCCTCGGCAGCGCTGCACGCGCTGACGAACCCCGACACGATCCATGCGTTCAAGATCACGCTGATCGCAACCGCGATCGCGGTACCGCTCAACACCGTCTTCGGGATCATCTGCGGACTCGCGATCGTCCGTCGCCGCTTCCGCGGCAAGGGCCTGCTCAACGCGTTCGTCGATCTCCCGCTCGCACTCTCGCCGGTCGTCGTCGGGTTCTCGCTGTATCTCCTCTACGGCCGCAACGGCTGGTTCGGCCACTACTTCCTCGGGCACGGAATCCAGGTGCTCTTCGCGCTGCCGTCGATCGTGCTGGCAACGACGTTCGTCTCTGTGCCGTTCGTCGCGCGCGAGGTGATCCCGACGCTGCGCGAGGTCGGCGAGGAGCAGGAGAAGGCCGCCTACACGCTCGGCGCGTCGTACTGGCAGACATTCTTCCGGATCACGCTCCCGACGATCCGCTGGGCCGTGATCTACGGCGTCGTCCTCACGACGGCCCGGTGCCTCGGCGAGTACGGCGCGGTCGCGGTCGTCTCGGGCAGCATCCAGGGAAAGACCGAAACGGCGACCTTGCGGGTCCAGGAGGAGTATGAGAACCTGAACCTCGCGGGTGCCTACGGGATCTCGCTCGCACTCGCCGGGATCGCCGTGCTCGTCCTCATCCTCATGACGACGCTCCGACCGAAAGAGGGAACCGCCTGATGTCGATCTCCGCCAATCACATCTCCAAGCGCTTCGGCGACTTCGTCGCACTCGACGACGTCTCCGTCGAGGTCGAGGCCGGCTCGCTGACTGCACTTCTCGGCCCGAGCGGTAGTGGGAAGTCGACGCTCCTGCGCGTGATCGCAGGCCTCGAGCAGCCCGATTCGGGAACCGTCCTGATCGAGGGCCAGAACGTGACGGGGCGGCCGCCGCAGGAGCGCGGGATCGGCTTCGTCTTCCAGCACTACGCCGCGTTCAAGCACAAGACGGTGCGCGACAACATCGCCTTCGGCCTCTCCGTCCGCAGGCGGCCGAAGGCGGAGATCAAGGACCGCGTCGCCCAACTCCTCGAGCTCGTCCAGCTCGAAGGCCTTGCCGACCGCTATCCCGCCCAGCTCTCGGGCGGCCAGCGCCAGCGCATGGGCCTCGCCCGGGCGCTCGCCGTCGATCCTTCGGTGCTCCTCCTCGACGAGCCCTTCGGCGCCCTCGACGCGCGTGTCCGTACCGAGCTTCGCGCCTGGCTCCGCCGCCTCCACGACGAGACCCACACGACGACGGTGATCGTCACGCACGACCAGGAAGAGGCGATGGAGATCGCCGACGAGGTCGTCGTGATGAACCGCGGGCGGCTCGAGCAGACCGGCGGCCCGCGGGAGCTCTATGAGCATCCCGCCAACGAGTTCGTGATGTCCTTCGTCGGCCAGGTCAACCGCATCGACGATGCGTTCGTTCGCCCGCACGACCTCGAGCTGACGCTCGAGCCGAACGGCTCCACGCGCGAGGCGCTCGTCGAGCGTGTGCTCTATCTCGGCTTCGAGGTCCGGGTCGAGCTCGTCCGCGAAGACGGCGAGCGGATCAGCGTGCAGATCACCCGCGACGAGGCCGAGCGCCTGGAGATCGAGAGCGGCCAGATCGTCTTCGTCAGCCCGACGAGGCAGATGACGTTCGCACCCGCCGTGACGGCAGACGCCGCTTCGGCGCGCGACTGACTTCCGCTAGGCAGGCGGGCTGAGCCGCGCGGGCAGCGCAACCGAACGGAGCCCGCCGGTCGACAGGTGTGGAACCGCCGACCGCTCCCGAGGCGCCTTCTCGAGGAGCGCCGCCGGGTTGCGGCTCGAGACGGCGTCGTAGGCCGCCCGGCCAAGGCTCCGGATCACACCGAGCGTTCGGCCCGGGTCGATCACGGGGTAGTCGCTGCCGTGAACGATCCGGTCGACGCCGAACGCGGCGAGCGAGAGCTCGATCGAGAGGCGGCCGTAGGAGCTCGTCTCGAAGTAGACCGGCGCGCGGATGAACCGTCGCGTTTCGATGCCCCGCGACTGTAGCCGGTCGAGCTGGAAGGCAGCGCCGCCGGCGAGGAGCGAGAAGAGGACACGCAGCGAAGGCCAGCGCGGTGCGCCGTTCTCGATCCAGGCCAGATAGGCCGACTGCATGTCCGCGGGGTACTCCGCCACTGCCGCCCACCAGTGCGGCGCGCCGGCGGCGGGCACAACGCGGTCCGGATGCACGAAGAGAATGCCCCCGGATTTCTCGAGCAGGTCGAGCACGCCGGCGAGAGCCGTCGGCTCGAGCAGCCGCGAGGCGCCGATGCAGACCCCGTCGAAGCCGTCCACGTACGCGCCTGCGGCGAGGGCCCGGAGCCGGCCCCCCGAAGCCTCGACGAGCTCGAGGATCCCGGCGTGATAGTCGAGGACGAGGGCGGCTCGCTCGCGGGCCGGAAGCAGGTCGATGCCGAGCGTCGGCTGCAGCGAGATCAGCGCGACGTCGATTCCCGACCGATCGAGCGCCGCGAGCCGGTAGCCGAGCTCGTTCGCCCGTGTGTCGACGCGAAAGGCGCCTTCGACCGTCGTCAGGATCTCGCCGTGGAGGAACGGTGGCCGCCGGCGCCGACGCAGCGAGCCGACGAGCGCAGGCGGCCACAGGTGCTGGTGAACGTCGTACACCGGCCCGCCGAACCCCGCCGTGGGCGCCTCAGGCGACGTCCATCTCCTCGGCATAGCTCACCGAGACGCGCCGGAGGAGTCCGTTCTCACCGACGCTGTAGTAGCCCATCCGCCAAAGGGCCGGCGAATAGACATGGATCGAGACCGCCGGCGGCGTGCCCTCGGCGTGACGGAGGCAGTGGACATGCGACGCGTCGAAGTCGAACGTCGTGCCCTCGGCCCTCGGCTCGGAAACGCGTTGGAGCAGTCCGTCCCGCAACTCGATCCTGTCCTCGACGAGCTCGCCCTCGCAGACGTGCACGGCGCCCGAGGAGAGGTCGTGGTCATGCAACCCGGTCTCCTGGTGGTTCGCCCAGCAAAGAAGCCAGATGTCGAGATGGGCGTCGCGATGGAGCTGGACGTAGGTTCGCTCCCTCGGATCGTGACGGACGAGGCCCTGCCAGCTCAGGCGGCTGCGCGCGATCCTTGATGCGAGCCTCCGAAGCTCGCCACGCTCGAGATCGCGACCGCCCGGGACGGCCGCGAGCCACGCCGGCTCACTCGTGAGCCGGCGCCCGTCGCGATCGAGCTGCAGGCTCACGCCACGACCACCGGGTGCTGGACGATGGCGCCGAACAGGTAGCCGCCGTCGTTGAAGGGAACGGTCGCCGGCTGGACGTTCCCGGCACTGTCGGTCGCCCGTGCCCTCAGCGTGTAGTTGCCGGGTGCGGGCGGTGTCCAGGTGAAGTTCCAGCGGCCCCAGGCGTTCGCGATGTTGGCCCCATGCAGCGAGGCGGGAGCCCAGCTGAGACCGCCGTCGACGCTGATGTCGACCTTCTTGATCGACCCGCTCCCCGACCATGACCGGCCGCTCAGCACCTGCGCCTTGCCGGCGGGAAGCTGGGCGCCGAACGGAAGCTCGAACGCGCTCTTGACGACCTGGGTCGTGACGGGAGGCGACCCCATGTAGATCGGGCCGGTCATCACGTACTGGGCCGTGTTCCAGAGCGAGAAGAGCGGGGTCGTCGAGACTTCGATCTGGCCCACCCACTTCACGTTCGCGACACCCACCCACCCCGGGACGACGAACCCGAGCGGGTAGCCGTGATCCCAGGGAAGCGGCTGTCCGTTCATCTCGTAGGCGAGGAGCACGTCGTTCAGCGCCTTGCTCGAGGGGAGCGGCCGGCGCACGTGGCCTGCGTCGACCCCGCTCGCGACGACGTTGCTGTCGAGGCCCGTGGGCATCACATCCACGGCATTCGAGAGGATCCCGGCCTTGTCCAGCACCGCCGACAGCGGCACCCCTGTCCATGCCGCGACCCCGACGGCCCCGAGCGTCCACTGCGTGCCCGCGGCCGGCGCGCCCTGCTGAGTGCCGAAGAAGCTCCGTCCGTTGCCGGCGCACTCGATGAAGGAGTAGATGGTCTGCTTCGGAAGCTCGCGCAGGGCGTCGAGAGTGAACGTCACGGGATTCGCGAGCGTCGGCGAGCCCTTCAGTCCGCTACCGAAGACGTTCAGCTGCCACGACGACGGATCGATGATCGGCGTCCCCGTGTGGTCCCGGACGAAGAAGCGTTCGTTCGGGATCGCGTAGCCGAGCCCGGAGACGGAGTCCCACCGCATCTCCGCGTTGGAGCCGAAGTTCGTGAACCATCCCGGCGGCAGCGGCTTCGAGATCGGGGAGCCGTTGTCCGCGCGGGCCGGCTGGGGCGCGGCGAGCCGGGCGAACCCGGCGAGCAGCGGCACGCCGAAGGCTCCGAGCTTCAGGAGTTCCCGCCGCGAGTACCCCTGGTGCCGTTCCAGCTGATCGAGCAGCTGTTCTGCCCGCGTCGCCGAATAGACGTCTTCGTTCTCGAGTTGATCGGTCATCGTCCTCCCAATCGTGTCCCTGTCACCGTCCCAAGGCGGCAACTAATCTACATCCACTAAGTCTACTTATATTACATATAAGGAAGCGTGTTCCTTCCCGTGCGAGCGCCTCAGCCTCGGGTCGCGATCAGCTCGAGCGCCTCGAGCAGCCGGTCGAGTCCGGCAGCCGTGACGCCGATCCCGATGCTCGCGCGGACAGCTCCGGGGACACGGATCTCCTCGCCACGCGAGATACCGTCGAACAGCGCGGCGGTCTCGGCTCCCGTCACGCCGAGCAGATGCGCGACGAGTGGATGCGCGCAGAACGCGCCGCTGCGGACCGCGATCCCGAACCGCGTCGCGAGCTCCTCGGCGACCGCTCGCGGATCGAGTCCCTCGACGACGAACGTGGCGACACCCGACCCTGTCCTCGACCTCGTCCCACATCCGGAGCAGCTCGATTCCCGCAATCCGCTCGAGGCCGGCCCAGAGCCGGTCGGAAAGCTCCTGCTCGCGGTCGCGGATCATGTCCATCCCGTGCTCGGCGAGGGCCCGGCATGCCGCTCCGAGCGCCACGGCGCCCACCGTGTTGGGCGTCCCGGCCTCGTAGCGGTGAGGCAGCGGCCCCCAGGCGACATCGTCGAGCGAGACGAGCTGGACGGCCCCGCCCCCATGGAGCAGCGGCAGCCCGTCGGCCAGCGCCTCGTCGCGGACGATCAGCGCGCCCACCCCGAACGGTGCGTACAGCTTGGCCCGGAGAAGGCGAGAAAGTCGACGTCGTCGGCTTCCACATCGATCGTGCGGTGCGGTGCGAGCTGGGCGGCGTCGACGAAGACCCGGGCCCCGTAGGCATGGGCGAGCACGACGAGCTCGTGGAGCGGCGTCACTTCCCCGGTCACGTTCGAGGCCCCGCTCACGGCGACGAGGTCGACGGGTCGCCGCACGAGGCTCGCCCGCTCGAGCGATCGCTCCACCTCGTCGAGGAAGTCTTCGGGCGACCGCTGGAAGTCGAGGTGCCGGACACGATGAATGCGCCACGGCAAGAGGTTCGCGTGGTGCTCGAACGGCGTGCTGAGAACGATCGAGTCCCGCGGGAGCGCGGCAGCGAGCAGGTTCGCCGCCTCGGTCGTGTTGCGCACGAAGATCACCGAGCTCCCGGGCGGGCAGCCGACGAAGCTCGCAACCGACCGCCGGGCAAGCTCGTATGCTGCGGTCGCCGCGGCACTACGTCGCCCTCCTCCTCGATGCACGCTGCCGTAGTGGGGAAGGAAGGCCTCGACGGCCTCGAGTGTTGCCCGCAGCGCCGGCGTCGTCGCCGCGTAGTCGAGGTTCAGCTCGAGCTCGCCCTCCGCCTCCACGAGCTCCAGCCCGGCCGCGACAGGCGCTGTCGCGCGCGACGCTTCGGGGCGGAGCTGGCGAGCCGTCACGCCGTCTCTACCGCCGAGCCACTCGACCTACGGGCTCCGGTCAGCTCGTCGTACGGAAGCCACGGATGGTCGAGCAGCGCTCGCACGGTGTCACGGAATGCGTTTGGATTCCCGCTGTGCTCGTGCCTCCAGCGCACCTCGTCCCAGTAGGCGGCGAGATAGCGGGCGCCGACGTTCCGGTGGGCGCCCGCGATCACCGCACGGAGCAGCTGCCAGTTTTGCGGTGCCTCGATTCCGGTTCCGGCCGCCGGCGACTCGAGCCTCCCCGGCTCACGGGTCGGCCGAGCCGGCAGGAAGGCGACGAGCCCACCGGGAGCCGGATGGCCGCCGCCCATCGCCGACCGGATCCGATGCTCGAGAAACCACGCGCTCTTGTAGCTCCCACCGAGGATCCCCTGGAGCTGGGTGGCCGAGAATCCCCCATCGGACGAGAGCATCAGCGAGATCGCGAGGAACCATTTGGGAAGCGAAAGGTGCGAGTCGTGGAAGACTGTTCGCGCGGTGACCCGAAACTGGTAGCGGCACCCGCGGCAGTGATGTCGACGGCGCCGCTCGAGCCAGAGCACGTCGCCCGAGCTGCACCGGGGGCACTCGACACCGGCTTGCCAGCGAACGTGCTCCAGGTACAGCCTGCAACCGTCGTCGCCGTGCTCCCTGACGAGCGAGGCGAGGGTGCCGTCGAATCCTTCCAACGGGACGATCTTCGTTAAGTGCATCAAAGTAGTTGACTTATATCACAAATAATCAGCGCTGATGTTGCCCGCCGTGGCCGCCGACCGGATCGGGCGCGCCCGCCGTGGCATTGCGTCAGACTCCCCGGGATGCGGATCTCGGCGAAGGAGGACTACGCGGTGCGGGCGGCGCTCGAGCTGGCGATCGCGGATGGCGGCCCGCTCAAGCGCGAACAGATCTCGCATGCACAGGAGATCCCGATCGCCTTCCTGCAGAACATCCTGATGGAGCTCCGCCATGCCGAGATCGTCGAAGCCCAGCGCGGCCGCGATGGGGGCTTTCGCCTCGCCCGCCCCGCCTCGGAGATCACGGTCGCCGACATCGTCCGAGCCGTCAGCGGCCCGCTCGCGACGGTTCGTGGCGTCCGGCCGACCGCGGTCGACTACCAGCCATCCGCCGAGCCTCTCCGCGAGGTCTGGGTCGCCGTGCGCTCGAACATCCGTGCGATCCTCGAGCGAGTCACCCTCGCAGACCTGGCGGCCAACCGGCTTCCGGCGCCGGTCAAGAAGATCACGGGCATCGAGGCCAATTGGAAGTAGGGGCCCGTCTCGCCGGTCAGCCCGTGATCACGCGGCCGCCCAGGGTCGCCTTCAGGCGCGTCTGCCGCTGGGTCAGCGTGCCGGACGCCGCTCGCGGGCCCTCGATCGTGACGAAGGCGACCCAGCCTCCGCCGGCGTAGGGGACGGACGAGATGATCCCGTCGAGCGTGACGCCGTCGACGTCTGTGTAGTGCCTCAACATCGCGCCTCCGTGTCCGTCCGGGCGGAGTGATCCGCCCGCCAGGCCCGCGATCTGTGTCCGCAGGCCGCCGGCGGTCAGCGTCATCGCCTCGGCCTCGGCGAGGGTGTAGGAGGCGAGCTTGAAGGTCTCCGACGCGGACAGTTCGCCGGTCCCGCCGGCGGGCGGACTGGGCGTGGCGCCGAGCGGAGTCATGAAGAGCGGCAGGCGGGTACAGCCCTCGTGGCGGCGGCCCTCGAGCCAGCTCGAGACAACCGCGTCCGCGCAGCGCGAGCTCACGGTGACGGCATGGCCGGCACCCGCGATCACGACGAGCCGGCTCTGCGGGAACCTGGCCGCAACCACCCGCGCCCCGGTAGTCGGAGTGCGAACATCGCGGCTGCCCGAGAGGATCAGCACCGGGACGTTCGGGTAGGGCCCGGCCGGGAGCGACGTATCGCCGGTCGTGGGCGGCCAGTCCTCGCATTCCTGTGCGGCCCCGCCGAGTGCCGCCCAGCTGCCGAAGGGCCCGGTCGCGCCCCGACCGAGTGTCGCAAGCCCCCTGGCGAGCAGCGGCGGACGTCCACCAACGGCACTCGCGGGATCCCAGAAGAAGCGGCCGTCGCTGCACTCCGTCGCGACGTTGACGGCGAGATCGATCCCGAGCGAACCTGAGCTCGAGGCCTGCTCGTCGAGCGCCAGGAGCCGCTCGAGCGGTGCGGGGTTCCCGGCCAGGGCGGCGCTGTCGTCGGCCGGAAGCTGAACGGCGACTCCCGGAACGAGGTCGGTGTCGAGCCCGAGCTCGAGCAGTGCGAACCCATCGAGCCGAACGTGGGTCGGCTGACGGCCGGGACGGCTCACGTCGGCGACGATCGGAGCGGCTGCGAGCCGGTTCGCAAGCTTCACGAAGTTGGCGCCCGGACTGCCCGTCAGTCCGCGGCAGCCGACGCGGCAGAGCTGGTCGAGGCCCTTCGGTAGCCCCGTCAGGACACGGCTGAAGTAGTCGTCTGGCCAGGCGGCCGACACCACCGAGTCGAGCACGACGCGCGAGACGTGGGAGGGGTAGCGGAGGGTGTACCCGAGCACCTGCTTCGTGCCATACGAGACGCCGAAGAGCGAGACGGTGTCGACACCGAGCGCCTGACGGACCGCATCCATGTCGGAGGCGTTCGCGCGGGTCGAGTACAGCGAGCTCCTGGAACCGAGCCTGCGGCCGCACGCACCGACGGCGACCGCGGTCTGGGCCGGGGTCGTACTGACGATCGCTGCGAGCCCCGGGCAGGAGACCCGGCCGGAGCGCCCCGTGCCGCGATCGTCGTAGGTCACGAGCGTGTAGCCGGGAAAGAGCGAGCGCCAGAACGAGACCGCGCGGCCGAGATCGAACGCCTCGGAGGAGGCCTGGCCGGGACCCCCGGCGATCATCAGCATCACCTTCGGCACCGCGCCGGGCCGAGACAGCGCCGACTCCGTCGGCAGCTCCTCGACGTGCAGCCTCACCGAGCCGGGGCGATCGCCCGAGGAATCGAGCGGCACGACGACCGAGGCGCACAGCACGGGTGTGTCGACACCGCAGGGCCGGAAGGCAGGTGGAGGCCCGGCGGCGGCGCCGGGCTCGCTCGTCGTCGAGAGCGCGAGGGCGCAAACGAGCGCCGCGACGAGCCCCCTCTTCACGCCTCGACAGTAGCACTCGGCCCTGCGAGGGCTGGACCCGGCAGGCCGCCGTCATCTATCGTCCGAGCGTGGCCCGGACGCCGGCGATCGCGGCAGCGGAGCGGGCGAAGATCGCCTTCTCGGTGCACGAATACGAGCACGACCCGGGCAGCGACTCCTACGGCCTCGAGGCGGCCGAGCGACTCGGGATCGACCCCGGCCGCGTCTTCAAGACACTCGTCGTCGACCTCGACGGCACGCTCGCGGTCGCGATCGTCCCGGTCACCGCGCAGGTCGACCTCAAACGGCTCGGCGGCAAGCGGACGGCACTGGCGGAGCCGAGAAAGGTGGAGAGCACGACCGGCTACGTGCTCGGCGGGGTCTCGCCGCTCGGGCAGCGGAAGACCCTCCCGACGACCCTCGATTCCTCGGCGCTCGCCCATCCGACGATCTATGTCAGCGCGGGACGGCGGGGCCTCGAGCTCGAGCTCGACCCGGCCGAGCTCGCCCGGCTGACCGGCGCGGAGGTTCGGCCGATCGCCCGGGCCGGGTGACGGCGCGTACGATCAAGCTATTCGCGTTCGTCTGGTGGAATCGCTCGTCGCGGCCCTTGCGGTCGCGGCACTCTTCGGGGTCATGGCCGGCGGGTCGGCCGCCGTCATCCCCGGGATTCCCTCGATCTACATCAACTACGACCCGAACTGCACGTTCGTGATGACCGCCGACGGCGGGTTCGCGATGAACTCGTCGACCAGCGGGCCGACCCTGCCGCCCGGGAACTACCAGCTCGTCCTCCATATGCCGAATCCGATCTCCGGGTACTCCTGCCAGGTGCCGGTCTTCTCGTTCACGGGGCCCGGCGTCAGCAGCCAGGCCACTTTCCAGATGGAGGCGATCGACACCGACGTGGCGATGACGCTCCAGCCCTCGTCGACCTACGTCGCCGTGGACCAGACCGCCGGGGCGTCGACGCAGCGCATCTTCACCACGGCCGCATCCGGCTCGAGCGCCTCACTGCTCGCCGGGACGACAACCACGACCACCGGTGGGACGGGCTCGACCCAACAGGCGCTCGTCGGCTCCGAGGTGACGGCCTATCGGGGAACGCTCCTTGCAACGGTGAGCCCGGCCGGCAAGGCTTCGCTCGAGCGGGCGGGCAAGGCGGTCGGCTCGCTCAAGGCGGGGCGCTACGACATCACCGTCTCGGACAGGAGCTCGCGAGCCGGCTTCTACCTGGTGCGACGCGGCGGCGCCCCGATCGGGGTCACGAACATGCCCTTCACGGGCAGACGCGGGCGCCTCGTCACGCTTGCCCCAGGGCCGTGGAGCTTCTACTCGAAGCTTGGGCGGGCTACGTCATTCGTCGTCCTCACCGCGTGAGCGGGGAGAGCGCGCACTCGCACGCCCTCCCCGGACGGGCTCATCAGCTTCTCTCGACTAGGACGGCTGCGGAACGATCCGGATGTAGGGCTTCGGCTCTTCCCAGTCGCCGAAGATCTCCTTCGCCTCGTCGTTCGAGACCGAGCCGGCGATGATCACGTCCTCCCCGTCCTTCCAGTTCACGGGCGTCGCAACGCGATGCTTGGCGGTGAGCTGGAGTGAGTCGATCACCCGCAGCACCTCGTCGAAGTTGCGGCCCGTCGTCATCGGATAGATGAGGACGAGCTTGATCTTCTTGTCGGGCCCGATCACGAACACGTTGCGAACCGTCTGGTTCTGGGCCGCGGTCCGGTCGTGCGGGTCGCCAGAGACGTCGGCCCCGAGCATCCCATAGGCCTTCGAGATCTCGAAATCGGCGTCGCCGATAATCGGGTAGTTCGGCCGCGTGCCCTGCGTCTCCTCGATGTCCGAGGCCCAGCGGTCATGATCCGAAGCCGGATCGACCGAGAGGCCAATGATCTTCACACCCCGCTGGTCGAACTCGGGCTTGATCTTCGCCATGTAACCGAGCTCTGTCGTGCAGACCGGCGTGAAGTCCTTCGGATGCGAGAACAGCACGGCCCATCCGTCACCGAGCCACTCATGGAAGTGGATTGGGCCTTCTGAAGTCTCCGCCTCGAAATCGGGCGCGGTGTCACCGATAGTGAGCGCCAATGTGTTTCTCCTCTCGTCTGCTCGCGGCGAGGACCAGTCACCGCTTGCGGGCTTTATGCCCTCCCTCGCTCAGACAGCATATTCCGTCGCGCCTTGGTCGCGAAGAGCGCGGACTCTACCCGGCCGCAGATGGCGTCAGACACCGGGCTCTGTCGTCGCAGCGCGGCGCGTCAATCCCTGCTCGTGAGCGATTCTGGATGCCCGAATCGATGTCAGACACCAGGTTCTCGGCGTCGGGTCAGCCCGCGGCGTAGGCCTCGAGCCGCGCAAGATAGACGGCGCGCTCGCTCTCGGGAAGCCAGCTGACGGAGAACGCGTTGCGCGCCAGCTGGACCACCTCGTCGCGGCTCATGCCGGCCTCGGCCTGGGCGGCGGCCAGGTTCTCGTTCATGTAGCCGGGGAAGTAGGCCGGGTCGTCGGAGTTGACAGTGGCGCGCATCCCGTGGTCGAGCATCGTCTTCAGCTCGCGGGCCTTCAGCCCGCCCGCGACGTAGCCGTTCGAGATCGGGCACACCGTCAACCCGAGTCCGCGTCCGGCGATCTCGCGTACGAGCGCCGAATCCTCGAGCGAGTTGACACCGTGGTCGATCCGCTCGACGCCAATGTCGTCGAGGCATTGCCAGATGTGGCTGACGGAGTCCTCCTGGTCGACGTCGCAGTGCATCGTCAGGCGGTAGCCCTCGTCACGGGCGCGCGCGAAGACGTCGGCGAACTTGAGCGGCGGGTTGCCGCTCTCGTCCGAGTCGAGCCCGACGCCGACGATCCAGTCGCTGAAGGGCAGGGACTCCTCGAGCGTCGCGAGGGCGGACTCGGCGGTCAGGTCGCGGAGGAAGCACATGATCAGCCGGCTCTCGAGGCCGAGCTCGGCGACCGCGTCCTCCTGCGCGCGGCGGAACCCCTCGATCGCGGTGCGGAACGGGATCCCACGGGTCGTGTGCGCCTGCGGGTCGAAGAAAACCTCGGCGTAGACGACGTTCTGCGATGCGGCCTTGCGGAAGTAGGCGGCCGCGAGGTCGTAGAAGTCCTGCTCCTTCTGCAGGACGCTCGTCCCCTCGTAGTAGACGGCGAGAAAGGATGGGAGGTCGTCGAAGCCGTAGGCGGCGCGCATCTCCCCCACCGAACGGTACGGCAGCTCGACGCCGTTTCGGGCCGCGAGCTCGAACTTGAGCTCGGGTTCGAGCGTCCCCTCGAGATGGAGGTGGAGCTCTGCCTTCGGCATGCCCGCGATGAACGTGGTGAGGTCGTCGTCCGCCACGAGGCAAGCCTACGCGGGAGGCGGCGCTGCGGTCTACTTCGGGGCGGCCTTGCGCTTGCGCTTGGCCGGGCCAGCCCCGGCGACCTCCAGCATGTGGTCGATGAAGCGCACGGTCGTCTGCGCGGTCTCGAACCTGAAGGTGAGCACAGTTGCCTCCGTCGGATCGGCGGCCTGGTCGACGTCGTCGAGCCGGGCCTCGAGCCAGGCCACGAACGGCGTCATCAGCGCGCGCTGCGCGACGAGCAGCGGCTTCGTGTCGAGCCCGAGCCGTTGGGCCAAAACGACCTTCAAGAGGAAGAGCGAGCGGATCTCCCGGACGTGCTCGACGGGCGCGAGCAGCCATTCCTGGACGGCTTCACGCCCCATCGGCGTCGGCGCGTAGACGACCCGGTGGGGGCCGCGCTGCCCGCGCTCGAGGCCGGTCGTGAGGATGTATCCCCCTGTCTCGAGGTGGCGAAGGCCTGTGTAGACAAGCGGCCGGGCAACCGACCAGATCGCTCCGATCTCGCCGTTGTGGGCGAGCGTGGCCGCGAGACTCCAGCCGTGGCTCTGCTGCTCCGAGAGCAGCGCGAGCAGGCAATACTCGCCTGCCGAGAGGTCAGCTCGCTCCGCCACCACGTTCCACGTTACTACGGGGAGTGGTCAGGCGGTTCACTATTCGTCCTAGGCACGCCAAGCAGACGGGCGCCGACGAGAGAAGGGACGAGACCGGGCCCCAACGCATGCTCCACCACGTGCGGGAGCCCGGTCTCGGAAGGACGACGCGGCACACGGAAATCCGGTGCACCAAGTCGGCATAGGGCAGTCTATAGAAGCGTCGATGAGTAGTCAAGATCGCTACTACTCTTCGGGAGATCCGTCGGGCGATATCAGCGGCTTGTAGTTCTGCCAGCTCAAGTGACCATTACCGCCTCCCGGGCTTCGGGGAAGTGACGGCTGCGGCGGACTGGCCCCTCGAGCGTCGGCGGGAACGGGAGGCGTGGGCCTCGAGGCGAGAATGTGTCAGTATTTGAGCGGGCGCACGTTGCTGGGCGACCGTTCGGGCGACGGGGCTCGGATCGAATCGATCGAGCCATGACCAGCGTCCCCACCCAGCGAGCTGCACCCGCGTTCCTCGGAGCGAGCTACGACCCCGCGGGGTTCTACGACGAGATGTTCGACGCGTCCGCCGCCCCGCGCCCGCACTACGACGAGCTGTTCCGGCAGCTGCGCCGCCTCTCGGTCGAGGAGTTCGAAGAGCGCCGGCGGGCGGTCGACGCCTCGTTCCTGAACCAGGGAATCGGCTTCACGGTCTACGACCAGGAGGACGCGCTCGAGCGGATCTTCCCCGTCGACCTGATTCCTCGTGTGATCCCGGGCGAGGACTGGGCCAGGCTCGAGCGGGGCCTGATCCAGCGCGTGCGCGCGCTCGACCTCTTCCTGCACGACGTCTACCACGACCAGCGAATGATCCGCGAGCGCCGAATCCCGGCCGGGCTCGTCTTCGGCGCCGCGCACTTCCGGCGGGAGATGATGGGGCTCGAGCCGGCCGGCGGGATCTACGCGCACGTCGCCGGCATCGACATCATCCGCGACGCGGCCGGCGAGTACCTCGTCCTGGAGGACAACCTGCGCTCGCCCTCCGGCGCGAGTTACATGCTCGAGAACCGGCAGGCGATGAAGCGCACGTTCCCCGACCTGTTCGAGCGCTGCGGTGTCCGCGGGATCGACCACTACCCGCAGGAGCTTCTGGCCGCGCTCCACGCCGCGGCTCCGGCGGGCACGATCGAGCCGACGGTCGTCCTGCTCACACCGGGTGTCCACAACTCCGCGTACTTCGAGCATTCGTTCCTGGCGCGGCAGATGGGAATCGAGCTCGTCGAGGGGTCGGACCTCGTCTGCCACGACGAGGTCGTCTACATGCGGACGACCCGCGGCCTCGAGCGGGTCGACGTGATCTACCGCCGCGTCGACGACGAGTTCCTCGATCCCCTCGCTTTCCGCAACGACTCGCTGCTCGGCACCCCGGGGCTCCTCAACGCCTACCGCGCGGGCAACGTCACGCTGGCGAACGCGCTCGGCACGGGCGTCGCCGACGACAAGGCCGTCTACCGCTACGTCCCCGAGATGATCCGCTTCTACCTTGGCGAGGAGCCACTGCTCCCGAACGTCGAGACCTATCTCGGCGCCGACGAGAAGGAGCTCGGCTACATCCTCGACCACCTCGAGGAGCTCGTCGTGAAACCCGTCGATGCGAGCGGCGGCTACGGGATGCTCGTCGGCCCGGCTTCGTCGCGGGCCGAGCGGGAGGCATTCCGCAAGCGGATCGAGAAGAATCCACGCGCCTATATCGCTCAGCCGACGATCGCGCTCAGCCGCCATCCGATCTACATGGACGCGCTCCGCCCGGCCCACATCGACCTTCGGCCGTTCGTCCTGCACGGCGACCGTATCTCGCTTGTTCCCGGTGGGCTCACGCGCGCTGCGCTCCGGCCCGGCTCGCTCGTCGTCAACTCGTCGCAGGGCGGCGGGAGCAAGGACACCTGGGTCTTGCGGTGAGCAGCGCAGGGTGAACCGATGCTGAGCAGGGTCGCCGAATCCCTCTACTGGACGGCGAGGTACATCGAGCGCGCCGAGCTGATGAGCCGGATCGTGCACGTCAACTTCCACTCGCTGCTCGATTCCGACCACACCGACCCCGGCGAGGCGTGGCGCCGGCTGCTCTTCCTGAGCGGAAGCCACGACCTCTACCGCGAGCACCACGACGGCTACGGCGCAGAGCAGGTCAGCGAGTTCCTGCTGCGCGGCCGCGCGAATCCGAACTCCGTGGTCGGCTGCATCGCCCGGGCGCGCGAGAACGCCCGCGGAGTGCGCGACCAGATCTCGACCGAGATGTGGGAGGAGCTGAACCGGCTCCACCTCTACCTCGCGACGAGCCGGCTCCAGGGCGTGAACCACCTCCAGCATCAGCTCTTCGTCCACGTCCGCCAGGGCTCGCACGGCTTCGTCGGGGTCACGCACGCGACGCTGCCGCGCGGCGATGCCTACGAGCTGCTCCGGCTCGGAGCCCACATCGAGCGCGCCGACGTCACCGCCCGGATCCTCGCGGTCGAGTATCCGGTGCTCGCAGGCCTCCCGTTCGACTCGCTCGACGAGACCGTCCGGCTGACCGCGCTGCTCAAGGCCTGCGGTGCGTTCGAAGCCTTCCGCAAGGCCGAGAGCTCCGTCACGCGGGCGCCCCGGGTGCTCGAGTACCTGCTCCTCGACCGACGCTGCCCGCGCACGGTGCTCTTCTGTCTCGAGGAATGCCGCGGCTCGCTGGAGCGGATCGCCGGAAGCTCGGACCGGCCGGAACGGACGATCGGCCGGCTCGCCTCCGAGCTGTCGTTCCTCGAGATCGCCGAGCTCCACAGCGAGCAGCTCGGCCCGAGGCTGAACCGGCTGATCGAAGGGATCGCGGCGGCCGGTGCCGAGATCGCCTCGACGTACTTCGCGACCCGCGTCCTCGTCCCCGGCGCCTACGCACAGGCCCAGCAGCAACAGCAGGGCCAGCCCTGATGCGGATCAGGGTCGAACATACGACGGAGTTCACCTACACCGCGCCGATCGTGGAGGCGACGACCGAGCTCCGGCTCCGTCCCCTCGACAACGGCGGGCAGCGGTGCCTCTCCTTCAGCCTCGAGACCGATCCGCGAGGCGTGCGTGTGCATCAGTTCGCCGACCACCTGGGCAACACGGTCGGCCAGCTCGACGTGCTCGAGCCGCACGAGCAGCTCACGGTCACCGCGACGAGCGAGGTCTTGACCGCGCCCTATGACGACCGCGATCCGCTGTCGCCGCTCGAGCTCTACGACTACCTCCACCCCACCGAATATGCCCAGCTCGACACCCAGATCCCGATCGCGCCGCGGGCCGCCGGGACGAGCGTCGCCGAGCGCGCGCACGAGCTGATGGACGCGGTCGCGGCCGCACTCGTCTACGAGAAGGGTGCGACCTCCGTCCAGACCCCCGCTCCGGAGGTGCTCACACTCGGCCGCGGCGTCTGCCAGGACTTCGCCCACGTCCTGATCGCCGCCTGCCGCCTCGACGGAATCCCGGCCCGGTACGTCAGCGGCTACCTCCACGACGACAAGCTCGCATCCGAGCACGGGGCCTCACACGCCTGGGTGGACGTGTGGGACGACGCGCGCGGGTGGGTTTCGCTCGATCCGACCCACTCGCGGGAGCAGGACGAGTCCTACGTGCGGGTCGCGACCGGGCGCGACTACGCCGACGTGCCCCCCACCCGGGGCGTCTTCAAGGGGAAGGGCGAGGAGACGCTCGAGGTGCGGGTGCTCGTGGACGCGCTCTGAGTCGGCGCCGGTAGGGTCAATCCCTACCGGTGAGACGGGAGCGGATCGCAAAGGGGGCGGGTCTCGCGGCGCTCGGGCTGCTGTGCCTGACGCTGGCCGCCGCAGCGCCCTCGCCGGTCGCGGCGCCGCGGCTCACCGTCTGGCAGACGCTCCAGCACCGCTGCCGCTACCTCGCGCGCGACCGGCTCGCCGCCTACCCCTGGCCGGTCAAGCCGTTCCATCGCATGCACCCCGTGCGCGGCAACTTCGGCGACCCGCGCACCGTGTTCACGGGCCCCGAGGAGGGGGCCTTCTCGTTCCACAACGGGATCGACATCTCCGCCTGGCCGGGGAACCGCGTGTACCCGGTGAAGGCCGGGATTGCCGTACGCGTGACCGGCGATCTGATCTCGATCCAGACACCGGGCGGGCGGCGCTTCCAGTACATCCACCTCGCGCCGCTCGTGCACGTCGGCGAGGAAGTGACCGCACTGAAAACAGTCCTCGGGCTCGTGCGGCCGCGCTGGAACCACATCCACCTGACCGAACTGCGCGAGGACTGTGCCGTGAACCCGCTGATGCCACACCACCTCGAGCCCTACCGCGACACGACGAAACCGACGGTGGAGGCCATTCTCTTCCAGGCGCCGTCGCGCGAGCCGCTGCGCGCCGACGATCTCACCGGGAAGGTACGGATCCTCGCGAACGCCTTCGACACGCCCGAGCTCGCGAGCCCGTATCCGTGGAAGTCACTGCCGGTCGCCCCGGTCCACGTGGCCTGGCGGCTCACCACGCTCGGCGGCCGCGTCGTCGCGAAGAACACCGCGGCCGACTTCCGCTACGGCGAGCCGCCCCGCCAGGCGTTCTGCACCGTCTATGCCCCCGGGACCGAACAGAACTTCGCGGCCGTCGACGGCGTCTTCCACTACGGCAAGGCCGGGCGCTATCTGTTCGACCTCACGCCGCACCTGCTCGACACCTCGAGGCTCCCGCACGGGCGCTACCGGATCACGGTCTCCGCCTCCGACACCGGCGGGAACGTGGACGTCCGGAGCGAGGTGATCGACCTGCGTGCCGGCCCGACGGAGGGCGGCCGGGCGGCGCCCGATACGAGGTGCGAGCCGCCGGACGGCCGCTCGACGCTCAGCGTGCCCTAGAACCGCGCTGCCCGCAGCGGCACGAGCATGACGGCCGCGAGGCCGGCCACGAGCGTCGCTGCCAGCGAGGCGTTCAGGATCGTGAAGGTGAGGATCGACATGAGGCTCCGTTCGGACGTGGTCGCTTGTGCATCAAGGAGACCACCACCTCCTGGGAGCCTCGCCGGAACGGGCTGAGAGAGTGCTGAGAACTAGGTGTATATACTCCCATTTGGTGGGAACGGGGCCGGCTCCATCGATCTGCGTGTGCGCGTCCCTGAGAATGGCGACGCGGCTCGTGGCGCGCCACTACGACCAGGCGCTCGCGCCCGCGGGGATCTCGACGAACGGCTACTCGATCCTCGTCAGGCTCAGCGAGCTCGGTCCGCTCCCGCTCGGTGGGCTCGCCTCAGCGCTCGGAGCGGACCGCTCGACCCTCTCCCGTGAGCTCGCGCCGCTGATCGAGGCGGGGCTGATCGAGGATGCCGCGGACGCCGGAGATCGCCGCCGCCGGATGCTCGAACTGAGCGACGCCGGCCGGCATCGCGTCCGCGAGGCCTACCCGCTCTGGAAGGCCGCGCAGCAGAGCCTCACCGCCGAGTTCGGAGCCGAGCGGACCTCGGCACTCGTGAGTGAGTTGAACGCCCTCGCGGGAGCGGGAGCGTGATCGACCGGCTCATCGGACGGCCGCTGCACTACGCGTGGCTGATCGTGGTCGTCACCTTCGTGACCCTGATCACGACGGCCGGCTTCCGGGCGACTCCCGGCGTCCTGATCATTCCCCTCCAACAGGAGTTCGGCTGGTCGCGCAGCACGATCTCGCTCGGGATCTCGATCGGCCTGCTGATGTACGGCCTCACCGCACCGTTCTCGGCGGCGTTGATGGACCGCTTCGGGATGCGGCGCGTGATGCTGATCGCGCTCGTGACGATCGCCGCCGGGGCGACCGCGACGACGGTCATGACCCAGGCCTGGCAGTTCATCCTGCTCTGGGGCGTTGTCGTCGGAGGCGCGACCGGCGCGATCTCGGTGCCGCTCGCGGCGACGGTCGCGAACCGCTGGTTCGCCACGCGGCGAGGCCTCGTCACCGGGATCCTGACCGCGAGCAACGCGAGTGGCCAGATGATCTTCCTACCCGCCCTGGCCTGGCTCGCGACCGCCTACGGCTGGCGGTACGCGGCGATCTCGGTGGCGGCGGTCGCGATGTTCCTCGTGCTGCCGATCGTGGCGCTCGTCGTCCGCGACCGGCCGCAGTCGATCGGCCTCGAGCCCTACGGCGCGACGGAGCCGGTTCCCGTGCCGGCGCGCACGAAGCGGCCGTTTCGCCCGGCGATCGACGGGCTCCTGCTCGGCCTGCGCTCCCGCACCTTCTGGTTCCTCTCGGCGACGTTCTTCGTCTGCGGGCTCTCGACGAACGGGCTGATCGGCACGCATCTGATCCCGGCGGCGATCGACCACAACCTGACCGCCGTGACCGGCGCCTCGCTGCTCGCCCTGATGGGCCTGTTCGACGTGATCGGCACGACCTGCTCGGGCTGGCTGACAGACAGGGTCGACCCCCGCCATCTGCTCGCCTGGTACTACTCGCTGCGCGGGCTGGCGGTGATCGCCTTGCCGGTGGCGTTCGGCGCCGACTGGGCTCTCGTCCTCTTCGCCGTCTTCTACGGCCTGGACTGGGTCGCGACCGTGCCGCCGACCGTGGCGCTCACTGCGGATGCCTTCGGGCGCGAGCGGGTGGGGATCGTGTTCGGCTGGATCTTCGCCGCCCACCAGATCGGCGCCGCGTTCGCCGCCTGGGCCGCCGGCGCCTCGCGCGAGTGGACGGGTACGTACAACTACGCCTTCGTCAGCGCCGGCGTGCTGTGCCTCCTCGCCGCGGGCCTGTCGCTCCGCATCGGCCGCTCCGAGCGCGTTCCCGCACTCGGCCGCGAGCCGCTGCCGGCGTGAGTGAGTCAGAGCCGAACTGCGCGGTAGGCGACCGTGAGGTACGGCAGCTCGAACGGCTCCGGAAGCCCGGCGACGACCGCCTCGGCCGCAGCGAGTAGCTCCCGGCGCTCGGCTCCACCGGCCACGAGGTACTTGGACCTGCTCCGCACGAGGTCGAGGAGCGAGGCCGTCGTGTGCTCGACGCTGAAGCGAAACTCGGCCCGCTCACGATCGCCGAAGGCCGGGCCGAAGTCGAACTCGTACAGGTCCGCGAACGACGAGGAGCCGTCTCCCTGGAGCACCGCCCGCGTGAGCTCGGCGACCCAGGGCACGGAGTCGTCGCGGACGTTCCAGATCGGGCCGAACACCCCGCCGGGGCGGATCACCCGCGCGATCTCCTCGCGGGCCAGGTCGTTGGCGAACCAGTGGAAGGACTGCGCGGCGACGACGGCGTCGACGCTCTCGCTCGGCAGGGCCATCGACTCGGCCGACCCGGCTCGAGCCGTCACCTCCGGCGAGAGCTGCGCGAGGAGCGCTCGCATCTCGGGATCTGGCTCGATCGCGACCACCTCGTGCCCTAGTGAGACGAGGACCCGCGTGAACTTTCCCGTCCCCGCGCCGAGATCGACGACACGCCGCGGTGCCTCGCCGAGAATCCAGCGCGCCGCTTCGGGCGGATATGACGGCCTGATCGACTCGTACAGCTCGGCCGACGGGCCGAACGACAGGCGGCGGGCATCGTGCGGGTTCGTCATCGCCCGAGTGCCGCCCGCGCGGCGTTGAACCCGCACATGCCGTGGACGCCGCCTCCGGGCGGGGTCGAAGCCGAACAGAGGAAGACGCCGGGCAGCGGCGTCGCATACGGCGAGACCTGGAGCGTGGGCCGCGCGAGCGTCTGACGGAGATCGGCGGCGCCCCCGTTGATATCGCCGCCGATGTAGTTCGGGTTGTGAGCCTCCATCTCGGCCGGCCCCATCGCGGAGCGCCCGATCACGAGCTCGCGGAAGCCGGGCGCGAAGCGCTCGACCTGCGCCTCGATCCGTTCGGTCATGTCCACGCGCGAGTCGTTCGGAACGTGGCAGTAGGCCCACGCCGTGTGCTTTCCGGCCGGCGCGCGCGAAGGGTCGAAGAGCGACTGCTGGGCAAGGAGCACGAACGGGCGCTCGGAGATTCCCCCGCGCCAGGGCTCCCGCTCGGAGTCGACGATCTCCTCGAGCGTCGCCCCGAGATGCACCGTGGCCGCGGAGGCGCATTCGGCCGCGCGCCAGGGGATCGGCCCGTCGAGTGCCCAGTCGAGCTTGAACACTCCGGGGCCGTAGCGAAAGCGCTCGAGCCGGCGGCGGTAGCGGGGCGGCAGCTCGGCCCGCCCGAGTGCGGAGAGCGCCCGCGGCGACACGTCGAGCAGGACAGGGCGTGCCGAACCGAGCTCGGCGAGCGAGCCGACGCGCCGCCCCGTCTCCACCGCTCCGCCGAGCGAGCCGAGGTAGGCGGCGAGGCCGTCGGTGAGCCGCTGCGAGCCGCCGCGCGCGAGCGGCCAGCCGGCCGAATGCGCGAGCACGCCGAGCACCAGCCCGAACGCTGCCGACGGGAGCCGGGTGAGCGGCAGCATCGAGTGCGCAGCGAGCCCGGCGAAGAGCCCGCGTGCGTGAGCACCGCGGAAGGAGCGACGCGCGAGCACGCTCGCCGGCAGCGCCGCCCGCGCCGAGAAGCGCGCCATCGCGCCCGGATGACCGGGTAGGCGAAGCGGCGCCAGCAGATCGTCGAGCAGCGAGTCCGCCCGCTCGACGAGCGGCGCCATCAGCCGCCGGTATCGTCCCGCATCCTCGCCGAGGCCGGCCGCGGTCTCGTCCACCGACCGCAGGAGTAGCGCGGCAGTCCCGTCGTCGAAGGGATGGGCGAGCGCGGCCGGCGAGTGCACCCACTCCACGCCGTGGCGCTCGAGCGGCACCGAGCGCATGAACGACGAGGCGGCGGCGAGCGGGTGGATCGCCGCGCAGCTGTCGTGAACGAACCCGGGGAGCGTGAGCTCGGCCGAGCGGCAGCCGCCGCCGATCGTCGCCTCGCCTTCGAGCACCTGCACCGAAAGGCCGGCGCGGGCAAGGACGATCGCCGCGCCGAGCCCATTCGGCCCCGAGCCGACGACGGTCGCATCCGGCATTTCGCGATGGACGCTACCCGCAGCTCACTCGGGGTTCTTGCGGAACGTCGAGGTGACCGTGTGCACCCCCGAGCGGAGGCCGACGTTGTGCCGGACGTTCCCTGCGCGCGACCACTGCCGGCGCGCGTCGATGCAGACGACCTTCGTCTCCGGCTCCGCCTCGACGTCGAAGCGCGCGGCGAGCGCGCGAAGCGTCGTGCCCCAGAAGGCGTTCTCCTTCCGGTGACCGCCGAGCGTCAGCCCGATCTCGGTGACCGGATCCTGCGCGCGCATCAGGATCTGCGCCTGCGCCACCGTCTGCCCTCGCGCTCGAACGCGCTGAACGTCGCTGCCAGCGGTACCGAGGCTGCGTTCGTCGAACCGGCCATTTGGGTCGACTGTAGACCCCCGGCCGTCCCGGGACCGTTACGAGTTCAGGATGTCGACCACGAGCAGGCCGACGAGGGTCACGAGCACCGCAGCGGGAACGAGGAAGATCGCCCACCAGACAACCGAGGCCACGGTCCAGGCGAGGCGGCCGCTCGTTCGCGTCGTCGCCACCCGGAGTCCGAGCAGAGCGGCGATCACAGGCGCGAGCACCCACCACGTCCCGGTCCACGCGAAGCCGAGCACGACCGTCAGCACCGCGAGGACGAAGAGGATCACGAGCAGCTCGAGCAGCTCCGGCCGGGAGAGGTGGGGCAGCGGATCGGACATACCGGGGGAGCGCGCGACGCTCTTCTCCGTCGTGACGGGAGCACCGAGTGCATCGCGCAAACCCGCGCCGCCGTTCGTGTCGAGACCCACCATGAGGCGCAGGACGCAGTAGGTCGCGTCGGCCGCGCCGCCTTCCAGACGCAGCGGCGTCGTGCGCCCGTTCACGAGCGCCGCCTCGATCGTGTCGGCGAGCTCCTCCGCGGGGCCGCGCCAGTCCCCGTCGGCCTCGAGCAGCCCCGCGGGAACCGAAGCGCTCGCGAACTCCGACTTCGAAAGGATCCGCAGATTCTCGGCGAGGATCGTCGCCTGCGGCTCTGAGACGACGTAGCTCCGGTCGCCTACCTCGAACGTCACGTCCACTCATCGAGTGTACGTCAGTCTGGTGGTGGATCGCCTGCCGGCGCTCGAGACGAGAGGGTGACCGGAGTGCCTCGGAAAGGTGAACTCGCTTGACACGGGCGCGGGTTGCTGGCAGCGTCCGACAGGCTGCGGAACAATAAACGGGGAAAGGAACAGCGTGGCTCTGGGGCAGGACCGCGGCTCGACGCTATGAGAGTGTTCCTCGTGGACCCGCACTCGATCTACCGTCGAGGGCTGGTCGCGTGTCTCGAAGGCGCCGAGGGGATCGACTCAGTCACGGATGCCGCGACGGTCGAGGCCGCGTGGGCACGCCCGGAGCTCGCCTGCGCCAACGTCGTCCTCGTCGACCAGGACCTCGAAGGCGGGCACGACTTCATCAGGGAGCTCCGCACACGGACCGAAGCAAGCGTCCTCGTGTGCTCGGGACGGTCGGAGCAGCGGGAGCTGCTCGCCGCCGTCGAGGCGGGCGCCGCGGGCTATGTCTGGAAGGAGACGCTGACGCCGGACGCGCTCGTCGCGAGCCTCCGCACCGCCGCCACCGGCTCGGGCGTGATCGCCCCGGACATGCTCGGCGACCTGCTGCGCACGATCGCGCGAGCCTCGAACGAGATCCTCGAGCCTCGCGGCCTCTCGCTCTCACCGCTGACCGTGCGGGAGCAGGAAGTGCTGCGGCTCGTCGCCGACGGCCACCCGACCCGCGAGGTGGCCAAGCGCCTGAGCTACAGCGAGCGCACCGTCAAGAACGTGATCCACGACGTGGTCACGAAGTTCAACGCGCGCAGCCGCTCGCAGGCGGTCGCCGCCGCGGTTCGTGAAGGTCTCATCTAGCGCCGTCGGCCCTTTGCTCCCGGCGCCACGGTCAAGAACCCGAGCTCGATCAGGCGTCGGACGATGGGCAGCGCCCGGCCGATGAACTCCTCCGGCGGGAGACCGGAGCCGTCTGCCGCCGCAGTCAGAACCGCCCCGAGCGGCAGTTCGTCGTCGAGGAGCGCGAGCATCCGCTCGGTCGACTGACCGAGGGCGACCTCGAAGCGAAGGCCGGTGTCGAGGCGCAGGAGGTTCCGGTCGACGAGCTCGCGTCCGCCTTCGATCCGGAAGGTCTGCTCGACGCGATGCTCGTCTGTGAGCGCGAACGAGGCGTCGAGCAGCTCCTCGTCGCCGGTCGCGGCGAGGTAGTCCTGTGCCGCGATCAGCCGCAGGATCTGGTGGCTCGCACCCGTGATCCGCTCGGTCGTCGAGGTGTATGGGAAGAACCAGTTCGCACCCTCACGACGGCGCAGGATCAGCGCGCCCCACGAGATCTCCTCGACGCCGATCTGCTCGAAGTAGTCCATCCAGCGCTCGATCTTCTCTGCGTACAGCTCAGGGTTCGTCCGGAACGGACGGTTCCACGCCGCCGCGTAGTCGAGCGGCTCGTGCGCCGCGTAGCGGATCAGGAGCGCATCGCACCCGCTGCCCTCGACCCAGCGCCGGATCGGTTCGATCCAGTCCCCGCCGAGCGGATGCAGCCAGCTCACGAGCACCTCGCCGATCCCGCCCGGCGCGAGGTGGGCCGGCAACTCGTGCACGATCTGCTCGCAGAACGCGTCGCCCGCGAGGCCGCCGTCGCGGTAGACGATGTCGGTCTCCGGCGAGATCACGTACGGCGGGTTGCAGACGATCAGGTCGTACTGCTCGCCGGTGACCGGCTCGAACAGATTCCCCTCGCGAAAGTCGATGCCGTCCGCCCCGTTCAGCGCGGCGTTGAAAGCGGCGAACCGCAGTGCACGCGGGTTGATGTCGATCGCCGTTACCTGCCCGGCGTGCCGGGCGGCGAGCAGCGCCTGATGCCCGTTCCCCGTCCCGAGGTCGAGCACGCGCTCCACCGGCAAGCGCACGGTCAGCCACGCGAGCACCCGAGCCGGCGAGGAGACGCCGAGCACGTGATCCGCCGTCGCCAGCTCCTTCTGGAACGCATCGCACGCGATCAGCAGGTCGTCGGTCGGAACGAGCTCGAACGGCGCGGAGACCTTGCCATCGGCGTGGCTGATCACACCCATCGCCTCGAGGCGCGCCAGCGACAGGCCGGCGAGCGCCTCCCCGGCGTCGGTCTCACTGACCTCGAGGTCGAGCAGGAAGAGCTTGATCAGCGTCGCGAGCACACCTCCGCCCTCGAGCATCCGTAGGTAGAGCGGCAGCTCCGCGGAGTCGCGCCCGGTTGCCACCTCGGTCGCGAGTGCATCCCGTACCCCGGACGGCGTGAATCCCGCCTCGACGAGGATCGAGCGCAGGAGCTCGATCCCCTCGGGATCGTCTGTTCTAGGCCCCTCATCCCCTGAGTCCGGCATTGCGCGAGCATCGTATGGCACGTACCATCAGCAACATGGAGAGCGGGCACGCGCCACGCGGCGCACGGCTTGCCGCAGCGACTCTCGTGGTCGGTGGGCTCCTGCTTCCGTCGGCCGTCTCGGCCGCGCCGGCCGCCTCGGTCGGTCTCTCGGACGTCCACCTGAGCGCCGTCTGGAACCAGGGCTGGCTCACCGGGAACCTCCACTTCACGGTCACCGTCAGCGGCCCGACCAGCGTCCAGGCGACGGTTCGCCCGGTGAGCCCGGGCCCGGTGGCGGCGCTCAAGCAGTACTCGTTCACGCAGTCCGGCGCCGCCTCGGAGACGATCAAGCTGCCGGCGCGGCTCCAGCCGAGGGCCTACGTGCTGAAGGTCGGCACCGCGACGGCGAACTTCACCGTGCCGACCCCCGCCGAGGGCGTCGTCGACACGGCGGTCGTCTCGACGACGCAGGGCGGCAAGTCGGCGAAGGCCGTGCCGAGCAGCACGCACACGCTCTGGGTGCGCTTTCACTTCCTCGTCCCGCCGCCCGGCACGAAGACCGTGAAGGTCGAGTGGCGGACGCCGAGCTTCACGTTCCTCGGCGCGGTGACGAAGCCGTACGCGACCACGATCGACTCCGACCTGAAGTCGAACGAGGCGCTTCCGCGCGGTACCTGGTACGCCACGCTCGTGGTCGGCGGCAAGATCGCCAAGCGCCAGGACGTGAGGGTCACCTGATGTCGAGCTACGAGCGCGAGCTCGAAGCGGCCGAAGGCAGCCCGAAGCGCACCCCGGCCCAGGCGCCCGAGGTCGCCGATGCCCAGCGGCTCGCCTCGACGGTCGGCAACCAGGCCTTCTCGGCGCTGGCACGTCAGGGCTCCGGGATCCTTCCCGACGGCCGCGCCCATCCCGACGTCGAGTCGGCAATCGCCCAGACGCGCGGTAGCGGCCAGAGGCTCGACGACAGCGCGCGCGAGAAGATCGGCGGCGGGCTCGGAGATCCGCTGAGCGACGTGCGCGTCCACACCGACGACCACGCCAACTCGCTTGCGTCGTCCGTCTCCGCGCGCGCATTCACGACGGGCAGCGACGTCTACTTCGCGAAGGGCGAGTACAGCCCCGGCTCGAGCGACGGCCAGCAGCTGCTCGCCCACGAGCTGACCCACGTCGTCCAGCAGCGCGGCGCCGCGACGAGCGGCCCGCTCCAGGTCTCCCAGCCGGGCGACGCACTCGAGGACGAGGCGGAGGCGGCGGCCGGTGACCTCCTCGGCTGACCCCGCGGCCTCGCTCCATACCTTCGAAGCACTCGACGGCCGCATCCGCTCCGCCGTCGAAGCGGTCGCCGCGACCGACCCGAACCCGGCCGATCCGTTCCGCGGCCTCTACATCTCCGACGAGCTCGCCGTCGAGCTCTCACGCGAGGGCCCCGGCCAGGATCTTGACGACCGGCTTGCGCTCGCGGCCCGTCTGCTCGGGCTGAGCGACGTCGAGACGGCGGCGATGGCGCTGTGCGCTGCACCCGAGCTGGGACCGCACTACGGCCGTCTCTATGCCTACCTCCACGACGACGTGACGCGGAAGCTCGCGAGCCCGAGGCTCGTCGCCCGCCTGCTCGCCGACTCGGGGGTCTCCGCTGCGCAGGCGCTCGACTGCTTCGACCACGAGGCGCCGCTGCGGCGGACAGGAGCCGTGCGGCTGCTCGAAGCCGGCGGCCAGCTACCTGTCGCCGACCGGCTGCTGAAGATCTCGGACCGGCTCGCGGCGCACCTGCTCGCGAGCGGCCTCGACGAGCCGGCACGCGACGGGCGCCTCCGCCCGGTGGCGATGCCCGAGTACGACCCGGGGCGCGCGGCCACGATCGCCGAGCTCGAGCCGCTGATCGCCGCAGACAGCCTGCTCCCGATCCTCGTCGCCGGGCCCGACGCGGAAGCGCTGCTCGCGGCCGCCCTCGGCCGGCCGCTCCTGCTCGTCGATGCGATCGACGCCGGCGATGCCGACCTGATGCGCGACGCGACAGTCGGCGCGCTGCTCGAGGGCCGCCAGATCGTCTTCGACGGCCTCGACGATCTCGAGCCGGACAAGCACCTGCGCGTGCAGCGGGTCTTCACGGCCCGCGGCGACCGCGTGCTGATCTGCGCGGCCTCGCCGCAGGCCGTCGTCACCCTGGGGGAGGCAACCGCGATCGTGGTCGAGGCCCCGCAGCCGAGCTTCGCCGAGCGACGCTCGGCCTGGATCGCGGCGACGGGCAGCGACGAGATCGAGGATGTGGCCGCCAAGTTCCGGCTCTCGATCCGGCAGATCAACGACGCGGCCTCTGTCGCGAAACTCGCCGCCGCCACCCGCGGCGAGAGGGTCCCACTGCGGGCCGATCTCGACCTCGGCGCCCGCCGCGCCTCGAGCACGCGCCTCGCCGAGCTCGCGACGCGGCTCGACTCGCCGTTCGGCTGGGGCGATCTCGTGATCGCCGAGCGCCAGCTCGACATCCTGCACTCGATCTCCGCCTACCTCCGCCACCGCGACCTCGTGCTCTCCGAATGGGGCTACGAGAAGACAGTCGCACGCACCCAGGGGATCAAGGTGCTGTTCGCGGGCGAATCCGGAACCGGGAAGACGATGGCGGGCCAGGTACTGGCGCGAGACCTGGGCCTCGACCTCTTCCGGCTCGACCTCGCGACCGTCGTCTCGAAGTACATCGGCGAGACCGAGAAGAACCTCGACCGCGTCTTCGGCGCCGCCGAGGGGTCGAACGCGATCCTCTTCTTCGACGAGGCCGACGCCCTCTTCGGCAAGCGTTCCGAGGTCCGCGACGCCCACGACCGCTACGCGAACATCGAGGTCGCCTACCTGCTCCAGAAGATGGAGGGCTATCCCGGCGCCGTGATCCTGGCGACGAACTTCCGCCAGAACATGGACGACGCCTTCCTGCGGCGCCTCGACGTCGTCGTCGACTTCCCGTTCCCCGAGCCCGAGGACCGCGAGCGGATCTGGAGGCTCGTGCTCCCCGACGCGGCACCGCAGGCCGACGACATCGACGTCCACTTCCTCGCCGAGCGCTTCCGGCTGTCCGGCGGCAGCATCCGCAACTGTTCGCTCTCGGGCGCCTTCATGGCCGCCGACGCGGGCGGCTCGATCGCGATGGAGCACCTCGTCCGCGCCGTCGCGCTCGAGTACAACAAGCTCGGCCGGCTCACGATCGAGGCCGACTTCGAGCATTTCCTCGAAGTGATCAAGCCGACGACCGGTGCCTTCCCGGCAGTCCCGTAGACGTGCTCGCCGCGACGCTCGCAGGGCGTTTTGAGCGCGCGGCGGCCGGAGATAGGATCGACCTGCAATGAGCGGCCACTCCCTCGAGCCCGCTGAGAGCGTCGAAGAGGCGGCGGTCGCGACACCCGACGCCGTCGCCGACAGCCCGATCGGGGTGCCGATGCTGGGAGGCGGGTTCGGCTCGGTGGGCGCGGGGCTGCGCCGGCTTCCGCCGCGGCAGCGCGCCGACGCGATCGCCCGGCTGAATCGCGGCGGGGGCAACCAGGCGGTGGCCAGGATGCTCCAGCGGTACGCAGACGGCCCGCCGGTGCGGGATCCTGCCCGCGGGCTCAAGATCGACATCGACAAGGCCTCCCCCGAGGAGAAGATCGCAGAGATCCAGCGACTCGTCGCAAGCGGCGGCGGAGCAGCGGGCGAGGGGCTCTACCTGGTCTGGAACAGCCTCGGCGACCTGAAGGGCAACGCGACCGCGCACGCGGATCTCTTCGCCCAGAGCGCCAGGCTCTCGCCGATGCTCTTGAACGATCCGGCGTGGGAGTCGATCAAGAGCGATTTCAAGGACGCCGTCGACGCAAAGGTCTCGGCGAACCTCGAGAACAACCGCAACTACGTGATGGACGAGATGAAGACGCTCGGGATCTCGGGCGGTGACACGGACGACGCTCCCACCCCGGATCAGGACGCCTCGCTCCTCGAGACGCAGAAGCTCGCCGAGCAGGCCTCGAAGGCGCAGAAGGCCAAGGGGATGGCCCAGACGATCCCGGTCGGCACGTATCTGATGGTCTACGGGGTCTCGGGCGGCGGCCCGATGCCGACCCGCGCCAAGGTCAGCTACAGCCCGAACGGCCCGCCGAGCGGGATGACGGGGTATCAGGTCGGCGAGGGCCCCGAGTTCCGCAAGTGGGAAGACATCGACAAGGAGTACAAGAAGGCCGACGCCGCCCTCCAGAAGATCCTCTCGAGCAATCCGGCCGTCTACGCGCTCGTCTCGGGCGCCGACGAGATCGGCGTACAGCAGGGCAACACGGCCCACACCGTGGCCGGGGCATCGCCCGCCGATGCGCGGAAGCAGATCAAGCCGGCCATGGTCGCGGTGATCGGCAAGATCGAGGACGCAGCCGGCAAGGTCGGCGGCGACCTCGACTATCGCGACTTCATCCCGGTTCACGAGCAGCTGATGGCCGGGCCGAAGTTCGGCGATCCGATCTCCAAGGCCGTGATCCAGCACGACGTCGAGGGCCACGAGACGGCGAAGATGCTGCGCTCCCTCGGACTCGGCGCGCTCTCGGCCGCCGCGTTCATTCTCGCCGAGTTCGCAACGGCCGGGATGGCGACGTTCCTGCTCGTCGCCGCCGGCATCGGCGCCAGCGCCACGAACGCGGGCCTCTCGATCGACGACTACATGAAGAAGAAGACCGCCGCCGACGCGAGCTCGGGGAACCCGGCTCTCGACATCGTGAACAAGGAGCAGGCGGACTCGGCCCTCCTCGCCGCCGTGATCGACTCTGTCTTCGTCTTCCTCGACGGCGCGGGCGCGGTCGCCGGCGGGCTCTCGAAGGGAGCCCGCGCCTCGGCCGCCTTGCTCGAGGCCGCGGAAGCCGGCCTCTCGAAGAGCGCGGCGCACGGGCTCGCCGAGGCGCTCGCCAAGGGCGGCGAGGCGGCGAGAACGGCGATCGAGAAATCGGTCACCGAGGTCGGCGTCGAGGGCACGGTCAAGGCGAGCGGCAAGACCGCCGACCAGCTGGCGGAGCAGGTCGGCAAGGAGAGCGAGCTCGGCAAGCGGATCGTCGCCGCCGGCGAGACGGCATCGAAGGAGGGCGGGAAAGCGGCCGAGGAGCTCGCCGGGAAACTCGCGAAGTTCGGCGAGCTCGACAAAGAGGAGATGGCGAAGGTCGCGCGCGAGGCGCTCGACCAATGGGGCGTCGTCGGCACGGTGCGCAGGGCCGGCGGTTGGACGAAGCTGACGAAGGCACTCGGCCCTGAGCATGCGATCTCGCAGGAGCTCATGCACTGGCGCGAAGGCCTCATCCGCGAGCTGGAAGACTGGATGCTCGAGGAGTCGCAGGGCGCCTCGAAAGCGGTCCAGACCGGGACGCCGAAGAGCGCGACCTCGGACATCGACGTCTCGATGTTCGGGGAGGACGCGTCGGCGAACGTCAAGAAGTCGCGCGAGTTCCTGGCCTCGCGCGCGGGCTGCTCCAACGAGGAGCTCGGAAAGCTCCTCGACCTGGACGTCTTCGCCGACCCGTCGCGGATGCACCTGCAGGATGTGACGAAGGGGCTCTCCGACGAGGTGCGGCGCGACATCTCGAAGTCCGCGGCGAAGTACGAGGAGCAGTTGATCTTCGCGAAGCGCCTCTTCGACGCCAAGGCGGCCGGGAACGACGCGCTCGTCGCACAGATCAAGGCGGACGCCGAAGCGCTCGGGATCAAGCCGTTCGAGGGGTACAAGCCGCTCGGCAAGGGCGAGATCGAGGCGCTGAACACGCGGATCGACGGGCTCTGCAAGAAGCTCGAAACAGCCTCCGAGGCCGAGAAGAAGCAGATCATCGAGGAGGTCGGCCAGTCGCAGGGACAGGTGCTCGCCGAGGGCGGTGGCGGCTACGCGACCGGCGGCGGTGTGCGCGTGAACGTGACCGAGCGGCCGATCGACCTGCCGAACATGCCGAAGACGCTCACCCCGCGCTGGCCGGAGGTGCGCTACACGGCGATCCTTGCCGAGGGGCCCCACCTCGACAAGGCGGCCGGGGAGCTCGCCGCAGCGGCCGTGGGCCCGGAGGCCTACGCCGACGCGATCAAGGCGCTCGGCAAGCACGGCAACCGCGTCACCGGCGTCCTCGGTGCCGAGTTCATGCAGGCAAACCAGCTCGAGACGCTCGGCGAGCAGCTGATGGAGTGGGTCAAGAAGGCCAAGGATCCGGACTTCGTCAAGTCGCTTGCAAACGTCGAGGAGCTCGCGAGGGTCAGGGAGCAGATCACCGGGCAGCTCGCCCAGCTCAAGGGCGGCTCCGACGCGGGCCTGAAGGCGCTCCGCGAGGAGGCCCAGCTCGGCGCGGCGATGACCCCCGAGGCGACGGCCCAGATCCAGGCGTGGACCTCGTGGCAGGCGAAGGTCACCGGGGCCGCCACGAAGATCGACGCGATCACACCCGCGATCTTCGAAGGGCTCCACGCGGGCGCCTCGACGATGCCGACCGGTCACGAGGACGACAAGAAGAAGGTCTCGGTGCCCGACGACCAGCCGAACCAGAGCGTGAACCCGCCGGGCGCGAGCGACGGCAGCCCGGGCGCGAGCCCGCCTGCCGGCCAGTAGTCCTGTTTTGCAAGTTGCAAACGGTGACCTGGTGAGGCGTTCGGCACGATCTGCTCGGGCAACCCCGCTGCCCCATGGGCTGCCCTTTGGGGCAACGAGTGCTACCCGCCCCGCCCTGACGCCGCTCCGGGGATCTGCGAAACTCCGTGATAGCCGTGGCGATGCCGATGAAGGTCCAGGTTCCGATCAACACGATGCTCGCCGACCTGGACGAGTCGCTGAAGAGCCTGCTCAAGCGCGATCTCGAACGGCACGGCTTCGACGGCGTCGAGATCGTCTTCGACGCCCCGGACAAGGAGTGGGCCGCGTCGCTCTCGAGCCCCGCGGTCAACCTCTTCCTCTACGACATCCGTGAGGCAAAGGAGCTGCGCCCGATCGATTGGGAGGAGCGCGTGCGCGAGGGCCGCACTGTCGACCTGCGCCCGCCGCTTCGGATCGACGCCTCCTACGCGGTGACCGCCTGGACCCGCGACGTCCAGGACGAGCACCGGCTGCTCTCGCAGACGATGGCGATCTTCTACGCGTTCCCGACCCTGCCGGCGGACATCCTGCCGCCGTCGCTTGCGAACGGCTCGCAGCGCTACCCGCTGAAGACGACGACCGCGCAGGAGCGCCACGAGGATGCCTCTGATTTCTGGACGGCGGTCGGTGGCCAGTACAAGGCCTCCTTCAACTACGTCGTCACGCTGTCGTGCGAGGGCGGGGTCTCGCTCGAGCGCGGGCCCGAGGTCAGGACCGCCACGACCCGGCTCTTCGACCGGGACGCGCGCAACGCGACGCTGCTCGAGATGCACCGGAGCGGCGGTACGGTCGTCGACGGCGACGGCCAGGCCCTCCGCAACGTGTGGGTCCACCTGCTCGAGACCGGCCAGCTGGCGGTCACCGACGGCGAGGGCCGCTTCCGCTTCGACCGTCTGCACACCGGCGACTACACGGTGGTGGCGCGAGGCCCCGACGGCAAGGAGACGAAGGCCGACCTGAAGATCCCGGGCGAAGGCGCGGAGATCGTCCTCGGCGGCGTCAAGGCCGCCGCCAAGCGCGGCTGACGAAACCGGCCTCGCGCCTGCCCCGAGAGGGCAGCAACCGTGCCCTCTTCGATGCACCGGCTCTTCTAGCGGCGGCGGGTCGTGGAAATCAGAGTTCAGCCCATGTCTCGACGGGCTCTGATCGGGAACCTCGAGCCTGTTGCCAAGCTCGGCATGACCCGCGTGCTCGAGGACGAAGGTCTGGAGGTCGTCGCCGACGACGAGCTCCCGGATGCGTTCGTCGAGCAGGCACGGCGTCTCCAACCCGACGCGATCGTCCTCGGTCTCGAGCGCAGCTCGAGCGACCTCGGGGAACGCGTTCGGGTCGCCGCACCTGGCGCAAAGCTGATCCTCTGGCCGCGAGACGAGGCGGAGATGCAGGTGTTCGACCCCGGCAGCAACTCACCACGACGGATTCCAGCTTCGACTTCCGACGCACTCATTCGGGAGCTCCATACCGGTCGATCGACCTAAGAAGGGAGTGAGATGGCGACAAGTTATTTGACCCCAGGCGTGTACGTCGAGGAGGTCCCCTCGGCGAACAAGCCGATCGAGGGGGTGGGAACGTCGATCGCCGCGTTCGTCGGCCTGGCCCCGGGCGGTCCGGTCAACCGGCCGACCCGGATCTCGAACTGGACCCAGTTCGCGACGATCTTCGGCGACGCCCAGAACCCGGAGAACGGCCCGTTCATGGAGGGCGCGTTCCTCGCACACAGCGTGTACGGCTTCTTCCAGAACGGCGGCGGGCTCTGCTGGATCGTCCGCGTCGGCAGCTCCGACGGAGGCGTCCGGCAGGCGGCGCTCCCGGCAGCCGGCGACGGCAGCTCCGAGGCGTTCCGGGCGATCGCGCTCAAGGGCGTCGACTCGGACGTCAAGCTCGACCTCACGGCCGAGGGCACGGGTGGCGGCGACGGCGACGATACGCCGCAGACGTACAAGCTGACCGTGTCGGCCGGCACCCAGTCCGAGGAGTTCGACGGCCTCAGCGTCAAGAAGGGCCGCGCCTACATCGTCACGAAGGTGAATGCCGCCTCCAAGCTGATCAAGCTCGAGGAGACCGGCGCGAGCCTTCCCGACGTGACGCTCGCCACGGGCAGCTTCACGCTCTCGATGCCGAAGCAGTCGAGCGACGCGATCACGCCGTCGCAGTTCGAGGGCGACGTCGCCAAGCGCGAGGGCATGGGCGGGCTCGCAGCGGTGGACGAGGTCACGATGGTGATCTGCCCCGACGCGGTCACGTTCGCCGGGAACGGCGACGACACCGGGTTCCGCGATCTCCAGGGAAAGATGATCGCCCACTGCGAGAACATGGGCGACCGGATGGCGATCCTGGACATGCCGCCGAACCTGAGCCCGCAGGACGCGCTCGACTGGCGGATGAACGCCGCCGGATACGACTCGAAGTTCGCGACGCTCTACTACCCCTGGCTCGAGGTCATGGACCCGATCTCGAAGCGCCCGCTGATGGTCCCGCCCTCCGGCCACGTCGCCGGCGTCTGGGCGCGCACCGACGGGACCCGCGGCGTGCACAAGGCACCCGCGAACGAGGTCACCCTCGGCGTCAACGGCGTCGCCTTCCAGATCACCGGCGAGGAGCAGGGCGGCCTGAACCAGCGCGGGATCAACTGCATCCGGGCCTTCCCCGGCCGCGGCATCCGCATCTGGGGCGCCCGGACCCTCTCGAGCGATCCCGAGTGGCGGTACCTGAACGTCCGCCGGCTCTTCAACTACGTCTCCGAGTCGATCATGGAAGGGACGCAGTGGGCCGTGTTCGAGCCGAACGACGAGCGTCTCTGGAGCTCGCTGCGCATCTCGGCCGCGAACTTCCTTAACCGCACATGGCGGTCGGGGGCGCTCTTCGGAGCCTCGCCGAGTGACGCGTACTACGTCAAGTGCGACGCCGAGACGAATCCGCAGGACGTGATCGAGGCGGGCCAGGTCGTGGTCGAGATCGGGATCTGCCCGACGAAGCCGGCCGAGTTCGTGATCTTCCGGATCAGCCAGTTCGCTGCTGGAGCCAGCGAAGTCGCATAAAAGGCACGAAGAGAGGAGGTTGAGCTAAATGCCGATGAGAGAGCCCCGCCCGGCGTCATATTTCCGACTGACGCTCGGCGGCAAGGAAGCCGTAGGAGTATTCAAGGAGGCCTCGGGCTTCGACTCCGAGACCGAAGTGATCGAGCACAAGTCGATCGACGCGAACGGCCGCCCCTACACCCGCAAGGTCGCGGGAGGGATTAAGTGGGCGAACATCGTCCTCAAGCGCGGCGTCGACGAGAGCATGGACATCTGGCAGTGGCGTGACGACGTGATCAACAAGGGCGCCGACTCCGCGCGGGTCGACGGGAAGGTCGAGCTGCTCGACATCGACGGCGGCACGATCGCCACCTACCAGTTCAAGCAGGGCTGGGCGATCAAGTACGTCGCCGCGACCCTCGATGCCTCGACGAACAACGTGGCGCTCGAAGAGCTGCACATCTGCCACGAAGGCTTCACCAGGGAGTAGACCGAGAGGGGGGCACTGAGAAGGAGGTCAAAGGGTGAGAACAGAGTTCCCGTTCACGCTTCCGCGGGGGTACGTGGACGCGGCGGGCAATATCCACCGGCAAGGCGCGATGCGCCTTGCCACGGCGCGCGACGAGATCGAGCCGCTCCGTTCTGCCGAGGTGCGTCAGAACGAGGCGTACCTCTGGTCCTGCTTTTGTCGCGGGTCGTGACGAAGCTCGGGGAGGTGCCCGAGGTGACGCCGGATGTTGTCGAAGGCCTCTTCGCGGCCGATTTCGACCACCTCCAGCGGCTTTACGAGCGGCTGAACACCGACGGCGAGTCGGTCGGGGCGGTGACGTGTCCGTCGTGCTCGCAATCCTTCGAGGTTGATCTCACCGAGGTCGAGGACAGGCGCCTGGGGGAATGAACAGGCCGTCTCCGCATGAGCTGATCGCGGAGGCGGCCGAGCTCGCCTACCACTTCCACTGGCCGCTCGACACGATCCTCGACCTCGAGCACCCGGATCGCCGGCGCTTCCTCGAGGAAGCCGAAACGATCTCCGCCCGCGTTCACGGGGGGTACTAGCGCATATGACCGGCCGGCTCAGACTGCTCGGGCAGAGGGTTCTCGCGCGTCACGCGCGATCGCCGCACGTCGGCGGCCTGCGGCTGGCGCAGCACGTGGTTGCCGCCCGGACACCGGAACGGATCGTCGAGAGCTCGACCCGGCTCGCGCGGGGCCGGTCGATCGCGACGCCGACGGTGGCCCGGGCCGAGGACAAAGCCGCGATCCCGAAGCCGGCCGGGATGAGCGACTTCGCGGCCCGCTGGATCTTCGGCGACGGGCCGGCCGAGGGCATCCCGATCGCGGGGGAGGCGGCTCTCGCCGACATGGCTCCCGCCGAGCGGCCGTCGTTCCTCGTCGAACGGGACGAACGGACGGCGAAGGAGACCCTGGCCGCGAAGGCCGAGAGCGAACGGCGCTCCCAGCCCGTTCCACGCGGTCGCGTCGACGAGGTCACGCCGGGGTTCAGGTTGGCGCGCAGGCCGGCACCCGCGCCTGCCGTCGAGGCCGTTCCGTCGGAGGCTTCGGAACCGCCGCTTTCCGTAGCGGAGGAACCGGCAGAGGCCCTGCAGACGGCGTCCGAGCAGGCACCGGTTTCGCCCGTCGTCCCGGAGCCGCCGGCGGCCGGGCCCGAGGTTCCGCCGCGACGGAACGTCCTCTCGACACGGCCGCCCGTGGCGCGGACGCCCGAACCGGCCGCGCCGCCTCGGCTGGAGGCGGCGGCGGCGCTGGATGATGCGGCCGTTCCGGAGCCGCCGCTCAGGACCGCCCCGGCACCGGTCGCCCCGCAAAGTCAAATCGATCCGGTACTGCCGCCGCCGCGGGCGAAGCTGACCCTCGCCCCGGCGGCGGCGCCCGAGCGAAGCGCGCGGCCCGCGATCGCGATGCGCCGCCGGGAACCGGAGCCGGCTGAAGCTGTCGGCGAGCCGCCGGTGGAGGCAGCCACTCCGCCTGCACCGGAGCGGAGCCTGCTGCGGCGTGCGGTCGACGCAGTGTTCGGCCGTGAGCCGTCACCGCCCGCTCCGCGCGCCGCCTTGCCGCCAGGCGCCGAGACGGGCCCGACAGAACCCGCCGCCGCGGCGCCGCGTGTGCTCACGCGGGCGAGTGAGGGCCCCTGGGAAGAGGGCGGACAGCCCTCGGCCTCCGCGGCAACCGCGGCGCCCCCGGCAGGCGCCGCCCCCGGGTCGGTCGGGCCGACGGAGGGACCGCCCCCACCCGCAGGCCCGGTGCCGATCGCCTACCCGAATGAGGCCGCCGCGCCGTCCGAGCCCAGGGGTGGCGCCGAGGCTCCGGCCGACGCAGCCGGGCCGCCCGAGCCCTCCGCCGCCGCCCCGGAGCCGGTCTCGACTCCCGTGCCGCTCGAGCTCGTCGAGTCGACACCCACCGAGGCATCGACCCCTGCGCCCGACGGCTCGGCCCCGGCCGCAGGGCCGGAGGCGGCAGGGGGCGCCTCGGAGGTGACCGACACGACCTCGCCCGAATCCACCCCCGCCTCCGGCGGAAGCGCTCCGGCCCCCGGAGGTTCCCCGCCGGCGCCCGACGGAACGCCGGCCTCGGGCGCGGGGCCCGTCACGACACCTCCGGCCGGAACCCAGCCCGGTACCCCGCCGGCTCCGGAAGAGGAGCCCGGGGCCCGGAGGCAGCAAGGTTGCCCGCGCCGTGCTGCGGCCCTTCCGGGCGCTCAGCCGTTCGGCCGTGTCCAAGCAGGCACCTGCCTCGGCAGCGCCGTCGTCCCCAGGACCGGCTGCTCCCGCCACCACGGCCTCGCCCGCTCGGCCCGCCGCCGGAACGTCCGGAGCGCCGGCAGCGCCGGCAGCGCCGCTGACCGCGGTGCCGCGGACGCCCGCGGCCGGTGTTTCGAGCCCGGCCTCTCCGGGTGGGAGAATCTCCCGGCACGACCCGCCGCAGGGCGACGAATCGGTGGACGAGGCGATCGCGATGACTGCTGCGACGCCTGAACTCGCGTCGGTCACGGCGCGGCCGGCCTCACCGCCGCCTGTCGCCGTCGTTCCCGGCCGGCCTCCCGCGCCGCCACAGGTTGCGCGCACGGTCGCGGGAGCGGCCGCGCAGCAGGTCGGAAGGCCGGCGATCCGCCTCGTGAGCACGGCAGACAGGCCCGGATCGCCGGGCGCGCTCGCACGGGTCCAGTCCGGCGGCCGGCAATCCACGGCAGAGCCGCTCGGGCCAAGGCGGACACCGACGAGCGGGGCGAGGCTCGCCGCGGCCACCGGTGCGCGGCTCTCGCAGACCGACGAAGGCTTCGAGACGGTGGAGTTCCCGCGGCCGGCCGGGATGGCGTTCGCGCCCGCCGTCTCGCTGATGCGGGCCGCCGAGGATGCGCCGGCCGACGCGGCCCAGCCGGCCGCGGCCGACGGCGCTCAAGCTGCTGCCGCACCGGCGCCTTCACCCGCGCCCGCCCCCGCGCAAGGCGGCGGCGGAGGTGGTGGCGGGGGCGGGGGCGGCGACATCGAGGAGATCTACACCCAGGTGATCGATCGGCTTCGCCGCGACCTCCTGGCGGACCGCGAACGAATGGGAGACCTGCTCGGCGACCTGCCGTAGCAGCAGGGAGACACGATGGCAGACGACGACAGCCCAGATCCCGGGCAGCCCAGCGATCCCGGCAGCCCAGATCCGAGCAGCCCGAGCAGCCCCGACCCGAGCAGCCCGGATCCGAGCAGCCCGCCGCCGCCTCCGCCGCCGGATGCGTCGGATTCCAGCCCATCGCCGAGCGACCGCTCGAGCGCCGAGAGCGATGCGGCGAGCCTGCCCGACCCGGTCGGCGAGCTCCGCTTCCAGGTCGTTCTGCAGGACGCGACGACGATCGGCGCGTTCGCGGAGTGCAGCGGGCTCAGCGTCGAGTACGACATCTTCGAGTACCAGGAGGGAGGCGAGATGCGATTCGTCCACAAGTTCCGCGGCGCGCTCAAGTACCCGAACCTCGTCCTCAAGCGCGGGGTCACCTACGAGGACGCGCTGCTCAAGTGGTTCTTCGACCAGGACACCGACCGCGAGAGCCGCGGGAACGTCACGCTCAACTTGCTCGGCGACGACGGCCAGCAGGTGCGCACCTGGTCGTTCGCCGGGGCGTTCCCGGTCAAGTGGTCGGGGCCGTCGTTCAGCGCGAAGTCGACGAACGTCGCGACCGAGACCCTCGAGATCGCCCACCAGGGCCTGCTGCCGCCGAGCTGACGATGCCGCTGCCGCCGCTCACCGGATTCGAACTGGCAAGCCTCGAGATCGAGGGCGACGACGACCCGATCGCCTGCTGGTTCAACCCCAAGGAGTACACGATCGCCAAGCAGAACCAGTGGAAGGTCGACCCGGTCGTCGGCACGGCGCTCCCGAGCGCGCAGTTCGGCGGCGGGCAGCCGCGCAAGCTGACCCTGCAGCTCTTCTTCGACTCGACCGACTCGCAGAGCCTCGACGTCACCGACGTCACCCAGAAGCTGTTCAACATGATGGAGGTCCAGGCCTCGCTCGGCTCGGGCTCGGGCCGAAACAGCGGCCGGCCGCCGATGGTGACCTTCGTCTGGGGCAGCACCGTCTCGTTCAAGGCGGTCGCCGACAACCTGAGCGTCCAGTACACGATGTTCCGCGCCGACGGGACGCCGGTCCGCGCGCAGGCCCAGCTATCGCTGATCCAGGCCGAGCGCGCGATGGACAAGTCGAGCCAGCACGGCTCGGCCGCGCCGCAGAACCCGACCACGCGGGCTCAGCCCGGCCTCGGCTCGCACACCGTCCAGGACGGCGACAGCCTCGCCTCGATCGCCTTCCACCACTACCGCGACCCGACGCGCTGGCGCGCGATCGCCGAGGCGAACGGCATCGACGACCCGCTCCACCTGAAGCGCGGCTCCGTCCTCTCGATCCCGAAGATCGACGAATGAGCCGCCCTGTGGAGACCGTGTGGAAAACGCCACGCGAGCCGTTGAAAACGGTGCCAGGCACTGACTGGGACGCCGCGACCCGGCGGCCGGAAACGTCCTGCAAAGAGAGCGTTTTCCGCAGGACGAGCCTGGTGCCGGGCACCGAGGTTCTGGGATGAGCGGCGTCTCCGGAGCAGAGGTTCGTGTGAACGGCGCGAAGCTCGACGACTCGGTCGGGCAGCGGCTCGTCGAGGCTCGAGTGCAGATGAACCTGCGGCTGCCGGATGCCTGCCTGCTGCGCTTCAGCGACCCGAATCTCGCGACGATCGACAAGTTCCCGATCCAGATCGGGAGCGACATCGAGGTGCTGCTCTCCGGCACCGATGCGACCTCGCTGACGAGCGTCTTCAAGGGCAAGGTCGTTTCGCTCGAGCCCGAGTTCGCGCAGGGGACGACGCTCGGCTTCCGCGCCTACGACGGCTCGCACATGCTGCACCAGACCAAGGTCGCAGCGACATACCAGAACATGACCGCGGCCGACATCGCGCGCAAGGTCGGCCAGCGCGCAGGCGTTTCGGAGGGGACGATCGACAGCGCCGGCCCCGCCTACGACTTCGTCCAGCAGAACAACGAGACCGACTGGGAGTTCCTCTGGAAGCTCGCGTCGCGGATCGACTTCGAGGTGCTCGTGATCGACCACCAGCTCTACTTCCGCAAGGCAGGGCCGCCGGCCGGCACGCAGGACATCGAGCTCAAGTGGGGCGACAACCTGATCAGCTTCAAGCCGCGGGTCAGCGCCGTCCAGCAGGTCGACCAGGTCACCGTGCGCGCCCACAACCCTGCGCAGAGCAGCCCGTTCGAGGCAACGACGAGCCTGCAGGAGCCCGTGTCCGCGATCGGGATCAGCCGCGCCACCGCAGCCGCGGCGCTGAGCGGCGGCACGATGGTCGTTGCCGACCGGCCCGTCCTCTCCCAGCAGGAGGCCTCCGACCTGGCCGACGCCTACGCCTCGCATATGGGCGCCGGCTACCTGGAGGCCGAGGGCGTTGCCAAGGGCAACCCGGCGATCAAGGCCGGCTCGAAGGTCAAGATCGACGGCGTCGGCACGAGCTTCGGCGGAACCTACGTCGTCTCGTCGTGCACCCAGCTCTTCCAGGGCTCGCACGGCTACCGCACGCTCTTCTCCACCACCGGCCGCTCCGCTCGCAGCCTCGTCGACCTGATGACGCCGAAGGGCAAGCGCGGCTGGGGCAACTCGGTCGTGATCGGGATCGTGACGAACAACAACGACCCCGACGGGCTCGGCCGCGTCCGCGTCAAGTACCCGGCACTCGGCGACGACACCGAGGGTTGGTGGGCCCGGATCGCCTCCCCGAACGCCGGCAACGCGCGCGGTCTGCTGATGATGCCGCAGGTCGGCGACGAGGTCGTGATCGGCTTCGAGCACGACGACGTCCACCACCCCTACGTGCTCGGGTCGCTCTTCAACGGCCAGGCGAAGCCCGGGGACGACCTGGCGATCCAGGACGGCTCGTTCTCGCTCCAGTCCGACCAGAAGATCGCGATGCACGCGAAAGACGTGATCACGATCAAGAGCGACAAGGACTTCACGCTCGAGACGACCGGCAAGATCGACCAGAAGCCGCAGCAGGACATGACCCTCGACGGCGCCCAGGCCGTGACGATCAAGGGCGGCACCACGATCTCGATCGAAGGCACGACGCAGCTCGAGATCAAGTGCGGGAACGCCTCGCTCACGATGACCCAGCTCGGCACGATCTCGATCTCCGGCACCCAGATCAGCCTCGGCTGACCGACACCAGGAAGGAGTAGATGTCAGACATCATCGGCACCGGGATCGCGTTTCCGCTTCGGGTCGACCGGCTCGGGGGACTGGCGCTGAGCTCCGGCGACAACGACGTGCAGGAGGCGATCGACGTCATCCTCGGCACCGCCCCGGGCGAGCGCCCGATGCGGCCCGAGTTCGGCTGCGGGATCCACAACCACGTCTTCGGGAACATCGACGCCTCGACGCTCGCGAAGATCGAGTACGACATCCGCTCCGCCCTCGACCGCTGGGAGCCGCGCATCGACGTGCTCGACATCGACCCCGACCTCTCACGGATGGACGAAGGCGTGCTGACGATCGACATCACCTACCGCCTGCGCGCCACGAACGACATCCGCAATCTCGTCTACCCGTTCTACGTGATCCCCGAGGGGCCCGAGTAATGGCGCGTCGCTCGCTGTATCAGCCGTCTATCGGGCTCCATGGCTCACCGTACGCTCGCTCCCGTGGGGGAAATCCCCGGTTCCCCCACGCCCCCTCCCCGGCTCATTGGCCGGGAAAGGCTGACCAATGAGCCGGATCCCAGAAGTCACCCTTGACGACCGCAGTTTCCAGGACCTCGTCAACGAGGCGCGCCTGCGGCTCTCGCAGCGCTGCCCCGAGTGGTCCGAGCACAACGTCTCCGATCCGGGGATCACCCTGGTCGAGCTCTTTGCCTGGATGACCGAGGCGATCATCTACCGGCTGAACCGCGTCCCCGAGAAGCTCCACGTGACGCTGCTCAATCTGCTCGGGATCGAGATGGAGCCGCCCGTCGCGGCCACGACCCACCTGCGCTTCCGCCTCTCGGCGCCGCCGGAGGACGCGGTCGAGATTCCGGCGGGCGTGACCGAGGTCGGCACGATCCGCACCGCAAACGAGGAGTCGATCGTCTTCCAGACCTCCGAGGACTTCACGATCCCCCCGGCGCGTCCCGGCTTCTACGCGGTCAAGCGCGGCGGGGCCGTGAAGGACATCGGCGTCGCCTCCGGGATCGCCAAGCCGAAGGGACCCGACCAGAACGCTTTCGGCTCGCCCCCGAAGGCGGGCGACGCGCTCTACCTCGGCTTCGACGTGCCGCTCGCGAACATCCTGCTCGAGGTCGACGTCGACTGCTCGCAGGCCCGCGGCGCCGGCGTCGATCCCGAGGATCCGCCGCTTCGCTGGGAGGTCTCGGACGCCGAGGAGGAGACGGGCTGGCTCGAGGCCGAGGTGGTCGAGGACCTGACCGGCGGCTTCAACTACGGCTCGGGCAAGGTCACGATTCAGCTCCCCGAGCGCCACACGGCCGTCCCGATCGCCGGCCATCGCGCCTACTGGGTCTGCTGCCGGCTCGACTCGAAGACCCGCTCCGGCGTGAGTGGCAGCGCCACCTACTCGCATCCTCCGGAGATCCACTCGATCACCGCGGCCCCGATCGGCGCGATCATCCCGGCCGCGCACTCCGAGCGGGTGAACGAGGAGATCCTCGGCGCCAGCGACGGAACGCCCGGCCAGGTCTTCGAGCTCCGCTACTACCCGATCCTCGACCCGACGCCCGAGGAATACCTCGAGGTGCTCGACCCCGACTCCGGGACGTGGGAGCGCTGGGAGCAGGTCGAGTCGTTCGTCGAGAGCAAGGCCAGCGCGCGCCATTACGTGCTGAACGCCGCCGCCGGGCAGCTCGAGTTCGGCCCCGCGATCCGGACGCCCGACGGGAACTGGCGCCAGTACGGCGGCGTGCCGAAGAAGGGCGGCACGCTGCGGTTCAACCGGTACCGACACGGCGGCGGCCGCCAGGGGAACGTCGCGAGCGGCACCTTGAGCGTGCTGAAGAGCGCGATCCCCGGCGTGGACACCGTGACGAACCTCAAGCCCGCGTTCGGCGGGGTCGATCCGGAATCGCTCGAGAGCGCGCGCAACCGGGCGGCGCTCGAGATCAGGACGCGGTACCGCGCCGTCACCCCAGACGACTTCGAGTTCCTCTGCGGCGAGGCCTCGCCCCGTGTTGCCCGCGCCGTCTGCCTGCCGCCCGGCGAGGACGGAATGGTGCGCGTGCACATCCTGCCGATGGTCGCGCCCGCCGACCGCGAGCTGAGCGTCGACGAGCTCTCGCCCGACGAGGCGCTGCTGACCGAGGTCGCGGAGTACCTCGACGAGCGCCGCGTGATCGGGATGAGCCTCGAGCTGCTGCCCGTCAAGCTTCACGGCGTGAGCGTCGTCGTCAACCTCCAGGCCTCGATCAACGCCGACCTCGAGCGCGTCGAACAGGACGTCGCCTACGCGCTCTACAGCTACCTGAATCCGCTCGTCGGCGGCTCGACCGACGGGCTCGGCGAGGGCTGGGAGTTCGGGCGCTCGCTGAACCAGGGCGAGCTCTACGGGATCGTCCGCAAGATCGAAGGCGTCGAGTTCATCAAGATCCTCCGCGTCTACGAGACCGACCTCGCGACCGGCAAGCAGGATCCCAAGCCCGCCGGCAGCTACATCGAGATCGGCGAGGACGAGGTCATCGCCTCGGGCACGCACATCATCAAGGCCGAGCGGGCCGAGATTTGAGTCCGTCGACCGTCCAGGGAACCTCGCTCGCGCACGGGGTCACGACGCGGCGCGGGTTCTCGACGACGAAGCTCCGTGCACGCCTGTCGGCCAACGAGGCACCGGGGGTCGTCTCCACCCGTGGCTACCTGCGAAACGCGATGCCGAGCATCTACCAGGACGGCGACTTCGGCCTCCGCTTCATCGGCGCACTCGAGACGACGCTCGACCCGATCGTCGGCACTCTCGACGTGCTCTCGCGCTACTTCCACCCCACCCTCGCACCCCGCGACGTACTCGACCTGCTCGCCTCCTGGCTCGGGTTGAACGTCGAGGAGGGCTGGCCCGACGAGCGGCTTCGCGAGGCGCTCGGCCGCGAGGGTGAGCTCTCACGCCAGCGCGGGACGAAGGCGGGGCTGACGCTCGCGCTCTCGATCGCGTTCCCGAACATGCCGTTGCGCGTCGAGGACGGCGGCGGGGTCACCTGGTCGACGAATCCCGACAGCCGAACGAAAGCTCCCCCGCCGAGCTTTGTGGTCTACTGCGACACTCCGATTCCCGAGAAGACCCAGCTCGCGATCGCGCGCGTGATCGAGGAGACGAAGCCGGTGCACGTGACCTACAGACTGCGTGTCAAAGCAGCGAAGAAGCCCGCGCCGCCGCCCGCTGACTGATGGCTCTCTGCCCGAAGTGCGCGCACGACAACGACGACGTCGACTTCTGCGCCAACTGCGGCACGTACCTTCGCTGGGACCCGACGCGGATCCAGCCCGCGGTCAAGCTGCCGGAGCCCGAGGCCCCCGCCGCGCCGGCGGAGCCGGCTCCCCCGGCCGCACCCGCTGACCCGCCGCTCGCCGCGCCCCCTGCCCCCGTCGAGGCAGCTGGAGCTGCAGCCGGAGCCGCCGCAGCAGCAGCCGTCCCGCCGCCGGGGATGCCCGCGCCGCCGGCGCCTCCACCCGAGCCTGCACCAGCTCCGCCGGAGGAGCAGCACGCCGTCGAGATCCCCGTCCCGGTGATGCGCACGATGGACATGCCCGTCATCCGGGCAGGAGACCCGAACGCCCCCAACATCCCCGGCGTCGCGCCGCTCCTCACGACCGAGGCGGTGCAGATCACGCTCAACTACCCGGAGCTCCCGGGAAACGAGCAGAAGCTCGTCGTCGAGGCCGGCGGCCATGTGCCGCTGCCCGCGCTCGTCCGCAACCAGAGCGGCATCGTGGACAACTACGAGATCCAGGTGAGGGGGATGCCGGAGGAGTGGTGGAACGTCACGCCGCCGTCGGTGTACCTCGTCCCGTTCGGCGCCCCGAGCGGCACCTACGAGCAGGAGGTGCAGATCAACTTCAGCCCGCCGCGCAGCGCCGAGGCCGAGGCGCGGATCTGGGAGATCGAGGTGATCGCCCTCTCACGCGCCCAGAACGAGGTCACCGGCACGACGGCCGGCAAGGTCCAGATCACGCCCTACGAGCAGATCGAGAGCGAGCTGCGACCCGAGATCGTGACGGGCAGGCGACGGGGCGAGTTCGCGATGATGGTCAGGAACAAGGCGAACGCGCCGCTCGACACCGAGGTCACCGCGGTCGACAGCCAGAACGCGCTCGAGTTCGACTTCGCCAAGCCGCGGTTCATCGCCGAGCCCGGCCGGCGAGACGGCACGACCTTCACGGTCAAGCCGAAGCACAACCACTGGATCGGACGCGTGATCGACCGGCGCTTCGAGGTGACAGCGAAGGGCGCGGTCGGCGAGTCGACGGCGAGATCCCTGAACGGCACCTTCCGCCAGAAGCCGTGGATCCCGTTCTGGGTGCCGATCATCATCCCGCCGCTGATCGCGGCCGCCGTGCTGCTTTATTCACTGATCCCGCACAAGACGACGGTGCCCGACCTGCACGGGATGACGATCACGGCCGCGCAGTTGGCGATCGGGAAGGCGAACCTGAAGGCGCCGTCACAGCCGCCGAGCGAGGTGCCGTCGAAGACGGTCGCCTACCTCCACGTGGTGCGACAGAGCCCGAGCTGGCACAAAGGCCCCGTCCAGAACGGCCACTTCACCCCGAACAAGGTGAAGACCGGCAAGACGGTCACCTTCTGGGTCGCCGAGCCGCGGGTGCCGAACCTCGTCGGAGCCACTCAGGCCGAGGCCCAAAAGGTGCTGCCGCTGCTGAAGCTGCAGCTCGGGCCGGCCAAGACCGAGCTCGCCTCGCGGGCGAAGGCGAAGATCGGCACGATCATCAACCAGAGCCCGGCTCCGAAGACACCGGTCGCCGAAGGGACGACGATCACGGTCGTGGTCGCCGTCGGCAGCGGGCTGCGCACGGTGCCGAACGTCGTCGGCCAGGGCATCGCGCAGGCCTCGGCGCTGATCAAGGGCGCCGGACTGGCCCCCGTGCTCAACCCGATCCCGTCGACGGTGAACCCGACGACCGCGAAGATCTCGCTCCAGGTTCCGACCGCGCAGTCCCGCGAGAAGGCGGGCTCGGCGGTCACGATCTACGTCAACCCGCCGGCGCCGACCAAGCCCACGACGACGAGCACCACCACGACCCCGTCGATCTCCTCGGGCGCGCTCGCCGGGGCCTCGGCGGCGGCCGGAGCCGCGCAGGTGAAGGCGGCGGGCGGCACGGCGGTGATCACGAAGCAGTTCAGCGCCTCGGCACCCGGCACGGTCGTCGGCACGAACCCGGCGGACGTCTCGAAGATCACGAAGGGCCAGACGGTGCAGCTGATCGTCTCGGCCGGCGAGCCGCCGCTCGCGTTCTCGGACGGCACCTCGATCTACACGATGAGCGCGGTGAACGGCTCCGGAGCGAAGAAGATCGCCGCGTCGGGCGACACCGAGGACGAGCCGACCTGGCAGCCAAACGGCCAGCTCGTCGCCTACCGGCGCGGGCCGGCAGGCAACTCGAACGCGGGCAAGATCTGGCTCGTCGACACCTCGAAGGGCGCAACGAGCGCCCGCGCGATCACGGCCGGCCCGAACGATCGCCGGCCGGCCTTCTCGCCCGACGGGAAGGTGATCGCCTTCATCCGCAAGACCTCGACCGGGACGGACGGTGACCTCTGCTTCGTCCGCACGAGCTCGACGCTGCATCAGGGGGCCTGCATCAAGGACCCCGCCTTCGACGTCGACCGCCCGACGTGGTCGCCCGACGGGCGAGCGATCCTCGTCGTCACGCACGACCCGAAGGACAAGAATCAGATCGAGCTCGGCGAGTACACGACCGCCCGGCCATTCTCTTCGAGCCCGAGCGACTGGGTCTGGCAGGGGCTGATCACCGACAAGATGCACGGCTCGAAGGGCAGCGACGCGGTGATCTATGCCGCGTTCTCGCCCGACGGCACGCAGGTCGCGCTCGTTGCCAACTGGACGAACAACCAGGTCTTCCGGCTCTACACGGCGAGCTGGTCGAACGGGCAGCTCGGGACGCCGAAGCCGGTCGTGCCGACGGTGAGGGCCTGCGAGGTCGCCTGGCGGGCAGACGGCGGCGAGCTGGTCGTGACCCAGGCGGACAATGCCTGTGCCAACGCGCTCGGGTCGCTCGGGCGGCTGTCGCTGAGCTCGCCCGCGACCGTGACTCAGCTGCGCGCGTCCGGCGCCCAGAATCCCGCCTGGCAATACGTCACACCCCCGTGAGATGCTCTGCCGTAGCTGCCGACGCCAGATCTCCCGTGCCGACGACGTCTGCACCGTCTGCGGCACGCCGGTCCCCGGCCGCGCGCCGCTCGAGCTCGTAGTCCGCGAAGGCCTTCGCCTGCCGCTGATCGCGGGCCCGATGACGATCGGCCGCGGCAGCGACAACCTGATCCGGATCGACGGCGACGGCGTCTCGCGCCACCACGCGCGGATCGTCTTCGACGGCTCGGCGCCTGCGGTGGAGGACGCCGGCTCGAGCTACGGCACGTTCGTCGACGGGCAGAAGATCGCCGGCCGGACGCTGCTCCGCGACGGCTCGACGATCGAGCTCGGCGACGTGAAGCTGAAGGTCGAGGCGAAGCGCCACGAGTCGGAGAGCGGCCGGACGGTCGTCTTCGGGTCGATCCCGGGCCTGCCCGACGAGGACGGCGCCGCTCTTCGCTTCCCCCGGTTGCGGGCGGGAACGAAGCTGAAGCGCCTGGCGGCCGACGAGGGCGACCTCCGCTTCGTCCTCCGCGGGCCGGACGGCCGGTTCGTGCGGCTGAACGCAGAAGATGCCGACCTGCTCGAGCTGCTGAACGGCGAGAACTCACTCTCGAGCCTGATCACCGCCTCGACCGGCCGCTTCGGCGCCGACGGGCCGAGCCGGCTCGCCTCGATGCTGGCCGACCTCGGCGAGCGCGGCCTGCTCGAGGGCGTCGAGGAGGCGAAGCCGCCGCCCTCGAAGAAGTCGCTTGCCCGGATCTTCCGGATGCGGCAGTGGGACTTCACCTGGCTCGGGCCGGTCTTCACCCGCGTCTACGAGGCCGGAGGCTTCCTGCTCTTCACCCCACCGCCGCTGATCGTGATCTCGATCCTCTCCATCGCCGGCATCGTCGCCTTCGCCTACCTGATCGGCGGCGGCGAGGTCGCGCCGTTCGTGGTCGCGAGCAAGGTCGGGCTCGGCGGCCTCGTCTTCCTCGTCGGGCGGTTCCTCGTCGTGATCGTCCACGAGTTCGCCCACGGGCTCACGGTCGAGTCGTACGGCCGCAAAGTGCCGAAGGCGGGCATCAAGCTGATGCTGATCTTCCCGTACGCCTACGTGGACACCTCGGAAGCCTGGTTCGAGCCGTCGCGGCGGCGGATCGCGATCAGCGCCGCCGGGCCGATCAGCGATCTCACGATCGGCGGCACCGCCGCTCTGCTCGCCGTCGTCTCGCCTGCCGGAACGCTGCAGGACGTCTGGTTCCAGCTCGCCCTGGCCGCCTACACGGGCGCGATCTTCAACCTGAATCCGCTGCTCGACCGCGACGGGTACCACATCCTGGTCGACCTGATGCGCGAGCCCGGCCTCCGCCGCCGCTCGCGCGAATGGCTCTCGAACCGGCTGTCCGGCCGCCAGGCCGAGCCCGACGACGCGGGCGTGCTCGCAACATACGCGATCACGGCCCTCATCTGGTCGCTCGCGACCGCCGCGTTCACGGTCGTGATGTCGCAACGCTACTACGGCTACATGACCGCGATCGCCCCGGCGAGCCTCGTCTGGACGGTCCTGATCGGCTTCTACATTTTGATGCTTCTGCCCATTCTGGCGGTATTCTGGAAGGCGTACACGGCGCGCCGGAGCGACCGGGAAACTGGAGTCGAGGGTGCAATCGTCTGAGGAGATTCGAGCGGCTGAAGAAGCCAGGGCTGCGGAACTGCTCGAGCGGCTACTGACCGACGACGAGTTCCGCGCGAGCTTCCGCCGCGACCCGGCCAGCGCATGCGAGCAGTTCGACCTGCCGGACCTCGCCACCGAGTTCGGCGGCGGTGCCGGCCCGGGCGCGATGTTCCACACGCTCGAGATCCGCGAATCGCGGTCGAGCCTGGCCGGGGCGTTCATGGCAGCGGCATCCGAGGGAACCGGCGCCGTCGACCACCTCAGGAACCTGCACGACAACCACCTCCACGGCGAGGCCCACCGGGTCGTTCACCACGCGCTCACGAGCCCCAAGCTGCACGCGATCGACCCCGACAACCTCCACGGCTCCGGGGTCACGGACCACCTCGCGAGCTCCGGCACGGGTCACCTTGCGAGCTCGACCGACATCTCCTCGCTGCTCGGCAACTCCCATCTCACCCTCTCGCCCGAGGCGCACGCGGCACTGGCCCGCGGGGGCGCCGACGCCCGGCTCGTCTCGGTGCTGGACGACCTGACGAAGGAGCACCAGCTGCGGATCGGGTCACTCCAGGTGAGCCATGGGGCAGGCGGCGACTCGTTCGACATCCTCTCCGTCGACGGCGAGCGGGTGTCGCAGTCGAACATCTATGCCCGCGACCTCGCCAACGAGCTCTCTTCGCTCGACCCCTCGCTCCGGCCGGCGCAGATCGTCACGCCCTGGCCGATCGAGGCTGCGGGCTTCACCCAGGGCGGCGGTCACGACGACCGGATCCACATCGTGTTCGACGCCCCGTCGTCCTCGGGCTCTGCCGCCGCACCGGTCGCAACCGGGACGGCGAGCCCGATGGACACATCGACCACGCCCGACACCGGCACGACGCCTGCCGACTCGAGCGTCCCGCCGGCCGATTCCTCAACCCCACCCGCCTCGCCCTCGACGCCGCCGCCCGATCCGAGCACGACGCCGCCTGCTTCACCGGCGACACCGCCTCCGGATCCGACGACCCCTCCCGCGGGTGGCGGGACGACGCCGACGGATCCGACCACGCCGCCTCCCGACCCGACCACCACACCGCCGGCCGCACCTTCGACTCCCCCGCCCGATCCGACGACGACACCCTCGGGTGGCGGCGCCGCGCCGGCGGATCCGACGCCGACGCCGCCCGATCCGAGCACCACGCCGTCGGCTGGAGGCACGACACCCACCCCAGATCCGACCACACCGCCGCCGGCGCCGGCCACCACCCAGCCGGAACCGCAGGGCGGCTCGACGCCGCCGGCCGATCCGACGACGCCCACGCCTTCGGGCGGAACAGCGCCGGATCCGACGACCACGCCGCCCGCCGCGCCGACAACGCCACCGCCATCGCCGACGACGCCACCCGCCGGGAGCGGCGCACCGCCCCGCGGACCCGACCACACCCCCGGCCTCGCCGTCGACGCCGCCGGCGGAGCCGGCAACGCCCGTCACGACGCCTGCGGCTCCCCCGCCGACCCACCAGAGCGTCGTGCTCGGCGCGGTTCAGAGCCACGAGGGTCACTCGACCTTCCAGTTCGAGGTGCCCGGGGCGAGTCACGGCGGCGCGGCGGCGGAGTCCGCGCTGGCCGGTTTCGACCCGAACGCGGCGGGCGGCCTACCGGACGCGAGCGACACCTACCCTGGCGACAACGCCTCGCAGCAGGCGATCGCGGCGTGGATGGCGCGACAGGCGCACAAGGCGGGCCTTCCGGCCGAGCTGCCGATCATGGCGGCGCTCACGGAGTCGGGCCTGAAGAACGACAACTACGGCGACCGCGACTCGCTCGGCTTCTTCCAGATGCGCACGAGCATCTGGAACCAGGGCGAGTACAAGGGCTTCTCCGACCACCCCGAGCTCCAGCTCAAGTGGTTCATCAACCAGGCGCTCGAGGTGCGCCGGGAGCGGATCCAGCAGGGCGACGCGAGCTACGGCCAGGACAAGACCAAGTGGGGCGACTGGGTCGCAGATGTCGAGCAGCCGGCGGCCGAGTATCGCGGGCGCTACCAGACCCATCTCGACCAGGCAGACAGCCTCCTTGCCGCCGGCGGGCCGGGCGGAGCGGGCGCCGGCGGCACGGCGGGGCCGAACGCGGCCGAGGCCGCGGCAGCGTTGCAGGGGGCGACCGGCGGCGCCGGCTACGCAGCGCCGGGTTCGACCGCCGCGGTGCAGGCGCTCGCCATCGCCGAGAAGTACATGGGCACGCCCTACCACTGGGGCGGCGACACCCCGCAGACCGGGTTCGACTGCTCCGGGCTCGTCGAGTACAGCTACGGCCAGGTCGGCATCCACGTTCCCCGCGTCGCCGCCGACCAGTTCAACGTCGGCGTGCACATCTCGAACATCAACGACCTGAAGCCCGGCGACATCGTCTTCTTCAAGGACTCGACCGGCTACGTCCATCACGAGGGGCTCTACATCGGCAACCACATGTTCCTCCACGCGCCGCACACGGGCGACGTGGTCAAGGTCTCGAGCCTCGACGAGCCGTATTACAAGGAGCAGTTCGCCGGCGGCAGCGACGTGACCGGGCTCGCGAGCGGTGCTCCGGCGCCCGGAGGCGGCGCACCGCCGGTCGAGCCGTCGAGTCCGCCGGCGGCACCTGCGGACACCGGCACGGGCACCGGCTCCGAGGCGGGCGCGCCGGCCGGCGGCAACAGCGGTCTCTTCGGCGCCGTCCCGGACTCCTCCGGCGGTCAGCCCTCACCCGATCTCCCCGCAGGCGGCGGCTCGAGCGGCGGCCACAGCACCGTTCAGATCCTGCCCGCGGTTCCCGATCCGAACGCGCCGTCCGACGGCTGATCCGTCGGACCGTCGGCGCTAGCCGACCGTGAACGTCTGCGTCGTCGTATGGGTCGGCGGCGGAGTCGAGGTCGACGTCGGCGGCGGAGTCGACGTCGAGGTCGGCGGCGGAGTCGAGGTCGACGTGGGCGGCGGAGTCGACGTCGAGGTCGGCGGCGGAGTCGAGGTCGTCGGGGTGGTGACCGGCGTCGTCACCGGCGTCGTCGTGGCCGCGGGCGGCGGCGCGGGCTTCTCGGTGAGCGTGAAGACGACCGACCGGCCGTTGCTCGCCCGCGCTGCGACGAGCTTCGTGAAGTCACCCGCCTGCGCCCTGAGCACGACCTCGACCCGTCCCGGCGAACCGCTCGTCTTGACCGTCACACCACTCGCGGTCTTCGTGCCGCCGGCCGTCTTGATCCCACCCTGCCAGAGCACCGCGGCGGCGTTGCCGCTCGAGATCGCCCTGCTCGAGACGACGAGCCCCGATGCGGGAAGCGTCCCACCCACGAGCGGGACCGTGACGGTCACCGTCCGGCCGCTCGCGACGATCCGCGGCGCCTGCGCCGTGATCGGCGGCGTGTTCGATGCAAGGGACGGGAGGTGCGACACGCTCGTCACCGCAAGCGTGCTCGGATCGATCCGCTGTGCGCTGTCGGCGACGCCGTTGACCACGTAGACCGATCCCCCGGCGCTCGTGAGCGCGACCGGCCCCTTCTCGACCTTGACGAGCGAGGGCTTTCCGGCCGGGTTCGAGAGATCGATCGCGGCGACCTCGTTGGTGGTGAAGAGCGCCGCGAAGATCTGCTTCGTCCCGACGGCTACGAGGGAGAGCGGCGAGACGGGGAGCGCAATCGTCGAGGTGACCTTGCCCGTCGAGGTGCTGACGACGTCGATCCCGCGCCGGACGGGGACATAGAGCCTGCTGCCGACCGCGATCGGAGCGCCCTGAGGCTCGGCGCTGAGCTTGATCGGCGTGCCGGCGGTGAGGGCGGTCTTCGTCGCCGTGTAGGGCACGACGGTCGAGGCGATCCGGTCGACGACGTAGACGACACTGGTCGCGGCGCTGACCCGCCGCACACCGCCGTCCATGGGCGCGAACGGAAGCGTCATGCAGGGCGAGACCGCCTGCGGCGTGACGGTGCAGAGCTGCCCGGCGTCGACGGCGCGGCGGGAGAGCGCAAAGAGCGGCAGGTTGGCGCCACCACCGGCGAGCGCCACCGCGCCCGGGAACGCGGCCGCGTCGAGCGGAGCCAGATCGTTCACCTTGTAGGACGCGATCGTGCCGCTGTCGGTGACGAACACGCGGCCGTAGCTCTGGCTGACCGAGGTGGGCTGCGCCGGATCGGCGGTGGTCGCCTGGGGCTTGAGCGTCGCGCCGGACAGGCGCTCGATCGCGCCGCCGGGCGAGGCGACGATCACCGAGGTGCCGGCACCGGCGATCGACTGCCGCTCGCTCGAGGTGGGTCTCACGTCGGCGATCACGGGAGCGGTGGGCGTCGTCGTCGGCGGAGGCGTCGTCGTGGTCGGCGGCGCGGTCGTCGTCTGCGTCGTCTGTGCCTTCTTGCTGCTGCCGCCGCCGGCGAGCACGATGAAGCCGATCACGGCCGCCGCCACGAGCACGACCGCTCCGATGATCCACACCGGCTTGATCTTGACCTTGGTCTCCTTCTCCTGGTCGAGCGCCTTGACCGCGTCGGTGAGGACGAAGCTCGGATGCTCAACCGCCTTCGGCGCCTTGTCGGGCGGAACGGTCACCCGCAGGTCGGGGGCAAGCGGCGTCGAGGGCGGCTTCTGCGCGGGCGGCTCAGCCGCGGCGCCCGGCTCGGCAGGCGGCGGCTCGGTGGGCGGCGGCGGTTGGACCGGCGGCGCCGCGGGAGGCGGCGGTGCGGCGGCTTCCGGCGTCGCGACCTCCGAGGCTGCCGACGGCGCCTCGGCGGCCGCAGCCGCGGCGCCCGCGCCGGCAGCAGCGGCGGCCGCGGCGCCCTTGAGGCCCCTGTGCTTCTTCTCCTCGTGAACCTCGGGCGCGGCAGGCTCGGGGACGAGCGGCGGGGCCACTGCGGGCGGAGGCGGAGCCGGCGGCGTGTCTGCCTTGGGTGGTGTGGCTTCGGGAGCTGCGACCTCGGCCACGGCGGCTGCGGCTGCGGCTGCCTCGTCCGGGTGAGCGTTCTTGTGGGGGACGTGCGGCTTGATGCTCGGCCCGCCGGGCGTGTCGCCGACGACCGCCTGGGCCTCTGCGACATGCTCGGCGACATCCGGCATCGCCTGGCCGAACTCCTCCCCGGCCGAGGGAACCCGTAGATCCTGCGGAACGCCCGCCACCTCGGCGTTTGCCTCGGCGATCCCCCCGGCAACGCCCGGAGCAAACTGCTGGACCTCCGGCGGCAGGTTCGGGATCCCGGGGATGTCGGGCATCTTCGGCAGGTTCGGCTTCTTCAGCCGGCCGAGGCCGCGCTTCGGCTTCGAGACCGCGGCCGCGGCGGCAGCCGCAGCCGCAGCGCCCGCGACAGCGCCTGTAGCGGAATGATCCTCGTCAGGCGCGGGCTGGTGATCGGCCGCGGCCGCGGAAGCTGCGACCGGAACAGGCTCGACGGGCGGCGCAGCCTCGGGCGCCGGAGCCGGCGGACTCTCCGGGCCCGGCGGCGTCGCCGCGACCGCAGGAGCCGCAGGCTCGGCAACGGGCACGGGAGCAGCCGGTACCGCCACAGCCGGGGGCGTGGCAGCCGGCGCCTCGGCGGGCGGTGTCGCCGCAACCGGGACCGGCTCCGCCGGGGCGGGGGCGGGCTCGACGGGGGCGGGCGGAGCAGGCGGCGGCTCCGGAGGCGGGGCGACAGCCTTCTTCGCCCCGGGCGCGAAGGTGAGGTACATGTCCTCTTCCTCGTCGCCCAGGTCGAGTGAGCCTGCCGGTTGCTGCGACACAGGCTCCTGGGCCACAGGCTCCTCGGCGCCGTACTCCTCGACGGCGGGCGGCTTCTGCTCGACCTCCTCGACAGGGGGCGCGGACTCGGCCGCCGGCTCCTCGGGAGCGGCCTCTGCTGCAGGCTCTTCCGCCACCGGGGCAGGCTCTTCCGCGGCGGCAGGCGGCGCCTCGGCGGCAGGGGGAGTCTCCGGCGGCGCAGGGGTCGCTGCAACGGGCGGAGCCGGCGCTATCCCCACTTCCGGCGGTGTGGTGACCGGGGCGGCCGCAACCCCGTCGGCGACGACCGCGGCTGCAGCAGCTTCGGCCGCCAGCGGATCCACCGTGACGTACTCGGGCTGGGGTGTCTCGAGCGAGACCTTCGAGCGCTCCTCGGAGAACGGCGCCGGCGTGAGCGGCTTCGCCTCCTCGTCATCGGCGCTCGGCTCGGCGGCACCGAGGCGGGCCTCGCGGCGCCAGCGGGGGCCGAGCAGGTGGATGATCAGCTCCTCGAGCTTGTCCCAGGCCTCCGCGGCGCTCGGCGGGCGATCCTTGGGATCCTTCTTCAGCAGCCATTCGAGCCAATCGCTGAGCTGCGGGTCGATCGAGGGGTTGATCGTCGACGGCGCCGGAACGGTCTCGCTGACGTGCCGCACGAGCATCGACATCGGCGTCTCCGAGTCGCTGAACGGCACCTCGCCGAGCACCATCTCGTAGGCCATGATCCCGAGCGAGTAGAGGTCGGTCCATGGCCCCACTTCCTTGGCCATCGCCTGCTCGGGCGCCATGTAAGCCGGCGTGCCGATCGCGGTTCCGGTCGCGGTGAGGAAGCGCGAGGCCTGGCCCGCCTGGTTGAGCGCGCGGCCGATCCCGAAGTCGGAGATCTTGACTCCGCCCTCGCCGGTGACCATCACGTTCTCGGGCTTCATGTCGCGGTGGACGATTCCGCGGCTTGCTGCGTGCTGGAGCCCCGCGAGCAGGCCTTCGAGGACGCCGACGATCTGCGCCAGGGTCAGGTGGTCGACGAGCGGACGGAGCGAGCCGCGCTCGATGTACTCCATCGAGATGTACGGCGTCCCCTCGTGCTCGAAGTAGTCGTGGACTGTGACGATGTTCGGGTGGCTGAGCGACCCTGCCATGCGCGACTCGCGCAGGAATCGCTCCGCGAAGGCCTCGTCGGCCGAGTGGAGGCTCGCGAGCTCCTTGAGCGCGACGTGACGGTCGAGGTCGGTCTGGCGCGCCAGGTAGACGGTCGCCATCCCGCCGCGGCCGATCTCCTTCAGCAGCTCATACCGGCCGACGCGCTTGAGGATCAGCGCCATGCGAGCTCGATCTGCATGTTCATCCTGGCTCTGCCCACCGTGACGACCATTCGCCGTCCGAGCTTAGCCCGATTTCCCGGCGCGCGCGACCCGCAGCTAACCGCACCCTGACACCCTATTTACGTGGTCCACGCCTGATGTGGGTAAGCCATGTCCTCCGAACGGTTACGCCATGAAGGAGGCGATTGAATGACACCCAAACGGCACTTCGGCCGCCGGTGGCTCACTGCACTGGTACTCGCCCTCACAGCGATCGTGATCGGTGCTGTGTTCGGCTCGTTCCGGACGAGCGACGCCGCGATCACTGTCAAGCCCACGAACCAGACTCAGCCGACGATCGCCGGAACGGCGCAGGTCGGTCAGACGCTGACCGCCGGGAACGGCACGTGGACGGGGACGACCCCGATCACGTTCACCTACCAGTGGGAGCGTTGCGACACGAACGGCAAGAACTGCGCCCAGATCGCGAATGCGATGGACAACACCTACACGGTCGTTCAGGCCGATGTCGGCTCGACGCTCGTGATCAACGTCGTCGGGAAGAACACCGACGGCCAGGACTCGGAGTCGTCCAACGCGACCGCGGTCGTGGCGGGCCCGGCTCCGGCAACCGGCTGCCCGAGCGGCACCGGCCCCATGCAGATCGCTGACGTCACCTCGCCCGCGCATCTGCTGATCGGCACCGGCAGCGTCACGCCGAATCCGATCACCCGCTCGTCGGCCACGATCCAGCTCCACTTCGTGATCACCGCCTGCGGTGGCCGGCCCGTGCAGGGCGCGCTCGTCTACGTCACCGCGGCTCCCTACAACCAGTACTCGATCCCGCCCGAGGGCACGACTGCTGCCGATGGGTCGGTGACGCTCTCGATGAACGAGCTGAGCGGCTTCCCGGCCTCGCCCCACCAGTCGCTCCTCGTCGTGTTCGTCCGGGCACGGAAGTCCGGCGAGGATCTGCTCGGCGGCATCTCGGCCCGCCGGCTCGTCTCCTTCAGAGTCAACTTGAAGGCGTAACACCGGACATTGACCTGGGCCCGGCTTGTGCCGGGCCCAGGGTCAGTGTCTGACGCCGAAGTCGACGGTGACGACGATCACGCTCCGTCCGGAGTAGACGCCCGGCGCGGAGGGAGCCGAGAGCGCGGCAACGCCGATCTGAGTCCAGTTCGGGTCGAGCAGGTTCTCGCGGTGCGGCGGGCTGTGCATCCACGCGCGAACCATCGCGGTGCTCGACTCGTGTCCCGTGGCCCAGAGCAGGTTCTCGCCGACCTGGTAGAAGGTGTGGCCGGCCTGCGGGTAGAAGCTTGCGAGCCGCCGATCGAAGCTCGAGCCGTGCAGCCCCTGATGGCCGAAGTACCCGCCCTCGACCATCTGCTCGCAGTGCAGGCTCGCGGAGGCAAAGAGGCCGCGGCTGAAGCGCAGCGGCCCGAGACCGTGCCGCTCCCGGATCGCATTGATCTGGTCGAGGGTCCCGAGCTCGAGCGAGGTCAGCGCCGAATGCGACCGCGTGCCCGCGCTGGCGCCGCCGGTCGCGAGCAGCGGCACGCCGACACAGATCGAGAGCGCGGCGAAGAGCGCGGCAAGCCGAAACTGGAGGCCGGGAAGCCCCCAGACTGAAGCGCGTGCATGCATGGGCGGCCTCTAGTGCCAGACTCCCGAGCGCATCCCCGACACAGTCCCCCGATCGTTCCCCCACGTTCGCATCAACCGCACCGGCCTATTCACCGGTGGAACGCCTGCAGGTCGCTTCGCTTGTAGCCGGGCGAGCCCGCCGCATGGGCCATCCAGAACCCCCGAGGACTTCGAGAGGCCGTATTCGTGCGTGCCGCAAGGGCCTCTCGAGTCGGAGCGCTTCAAGAATCGAAGACTGTAATACGTTGCGGACGGCATTGCATGCCTGACCGATCCTTGTCGTTGTCTGCCTGGGCTTTCGGCTTCTCCCACGTTGTCGTTCGCTTCCGGTCGGAGCTCCAGACCCGACGGTCTGGACCGTCCGGACCAACCCCATACCCCTCGATCGAGTGACTGGAAGCGGCAAGGCCGCCGGGTGCCTCTGACAGAATCGCCTGCGGCGCATGCCACGAGCTCCGGACCCGGCCATCCTGGCAGTCGCCGCAGTCGCGGGGCTCGTCGGCGCGCTGGGCGTCGTCGGCGCCGACGCGCTCTGGCTCGTGCCGCTCGGCCACGAGCTCGCCCACGGCCACCTGCCCCGCTCCATCCCGTTCGCGACCGCGGCCAGCTCCGGCTGGCACGACGTGCCCGCGGCCGCCCAGCTGGTGTTCTGGGCCCTCTACCACGCCCTCGGCGGTGCCCGCGGGCTCGTCGTCGCCCAGGTGCTCGCCGCGGCGATCGGGTTCGGCGCGCTGGCCTGGGGAATGAGGCGCGAGAGCTCGAGCGGAACGACGCTCGCCGTCTGCGGGATCGTGCTCGTGGGAGCACTGCCGGCGACCGCCGTCACCGACGTGTCGCTGTTCTCGCTCGCGTTCTTCCCGCTGCTCCTCGCGCTGCTCGAGTCGGAGTTCGACTCGCCGAGCGCGCGCGTGTGGCTTGCCGTGCCGCTGCTCGCGGTCTGGGGGAATCTCCACGGCGGCGTGCTCGCCGGCTGGGCGCTGCTCGGCTGCTACCTGATCTTCGGACGCGCGCGACGGGCGCCGGGCACGGCGGTCGGCGTGCTGGCCGCGGGGACGGCCGCCCTGTTCCTGACGCCGGCGTTGTGGCACACGCCCTCCTACTATCGCGGCGTGCTGCACAGCGCCCCCGCGCGCACCGGCCAGGGGCTCTGGACGCCGCTCGGGTTCGGGGGCTTCAGCCTCGTCCTGCTCGCGGCGATCGTGGCGCTCGCAGCGTGCGCGACCGCCGCGGGGTGGCGGCGGATCCGGCTGTGGGAAGTGGTGGCGCTCGCCGGTCTGGCGCTCGAAACGATCCAGGTGGCACGGACCGGCGTCTGGCTCCTCTTCGTTCTCGCCTGCCCGGCCGCGCGCGGGCTCCGGCTCGGTCGGGTCGCCCCGAGGGTGCTGGGCGGGATCGCGGCCGTCGGCGCCGTCGCCGCCTGCGCGCTGCTCGTCAAGGGCCCACTCAGCTCCGGCTCGCCGGCACTCGCCCGGATCGCGGCGGCCCAGGGTCGGCCAGTGCTCGCCGAGGCGCTGCTCGGGCAACAGGTGGCGCTCGCCGGAGGCCGCGTGTGGATCGACAATCCGATCGACGCGTTTCGCAGCGCCGACCAGCGGCTCTATCTCGACTGGCTCCGCGGGCTCCCGTCGGGGGCCGGCGCAGTCTCCCATGCCGGCTACGTGCTCGTGGCTCCGGGCTCGGCGGCCGCGCACCTCGCGGCCCGGGACGGGCGGCTCGTGCTCGTTCGCAGCGCGGCGGGAGGGATCCTCTACCGGGTCAAGCCGGGGGCCGGATAGGCCGACAGGAAGAGCAGGTGTTTACCATCCGCTTACAGGTGGAGAACCGTCCGGTAACCGCAGAGTGGAAAGATCCGTCAGTGACTGGCGTCTTCAAGCTCGGCTCGAGGGCTCATCGTAGGATGACGGCTGCTGTTCTGGCCGCCGCCTTTCTGCTCATCCTTGCCGCGCCGTCGCTCGGCGCAAGCTCCGTGCAGAGCGCCAAGCCGGCCTCTCCCGGCAACAACGCGTCGAGCAGCGGCAACGGCTCGGGCAAGAGCTCCTCGACCAGGAGCTCCACGACCATGAGCGCGACCGGGGTCGTGCAGTCGATCCGAGTCTCCGCGTTCGCCGTCAAGCAGCTCGACGGGACCACCGTCAACGTTCCCTTCGACAAGAAGACGCAGCTCTTCGTCGACGGCCGACACGTGCGTATGACCGGCGTCAAGCCCGGGTACGTGCTCGTCCACGCGATCTGGAAAGCCGGGACGGACGCGACGGTGCTCCGCTTCGTGAGGCCGAACTAGTCATGGGCGCGGGAGCCGTTCTCCTCGTCGAGGACGAGGAGAGTCTCGCCTCGCTGGTCGAGGCCTACCTCGTGCAGGAGGGCTTCACGGTCAGCTCGGTCGGCACCGGCGCCGCGGCCCTCGCTCGGCTCGAGCGTGAGCCGGTGCGGATGGTCGTGCTCGACCTGAACCTGCCCGACATGGACGGGCTCGATGTGTGCCGCCGGATCCGCGCTCACTCCTCCGTCCCCGTGGTGATGCTCACCGCCCGCGACGAGGAGAGCGACCTGCTGATCGGGCTCGGGGCGGGCGCCGACGACTACATCGGCAAGCCGTTCTCGCCCAAGGAGCTCGTCGCGCGGATGAAGGCCGTGCTCCGCCGCTCCGAGCAGGGCTCCGACGAGGAGCTGATCGCACTCGGCGACGTGGTCGTGAACCGTCCCGGCCACGAGGTGCGGGTCGCCGGGGAGACCGTCGAGCTGCGACCGAAGGAGTTCGACCTGCTCTCGTACTTGATCTCGAATCGCGGCGCGGTCATCTCGCGCGATCTGCTGCTCGAGCGGGTGTGGGGCTACGACTACGCCGGCGGGACGCGCACGGTGGACGTCCACGTCGCCCAGCTCCGCCGCAAGCTCAACCGCCCCGACCTGATCCGCACGGTCCGCGGCGCCGGGTACAAGGCCGTTCAGTCCTGAGCCGGACATCGGGCATCTTCCGCCCGGAGGTGTAACTGTTTGGTGGTGATGACAAGGGCAAGGCATCGGCCTTGAGATCACTGCGAGTTCGCGAGTTCGCGGCGATCGCGATCGCGGTCGTCGCATCGGTCGGGGTCACACTCGTCCTGGCCGTGGTGCTCGTGCGCAACTCGGCCCGACACGACGCGCTCAAGTCGCTCGCGCGGCAGGCGGCTCTGATCGCGGCCCAGCAACGCGCGGCGCCGACCCCGAGCAAGCTCGCCGGGCTCGGCGTGTTCTTCGACACGCAGCAGGAGCGCCTCGCGATCGTCTCGCTCCCCCAGGCCGCGCTGCTCGTTCCGGCCGACGGAGGGGCGAAGCTCCGTGCCGGTGGTTCCGCGCAGGGATCGCTCGTGATCGGCTCCCACCGCTACCTCTACGCCGCGAGCCCCGTGCGCAAGCGGGCGGTCGTGCTCCTGCGGCCGGCGACGCTCGAATCCTCGGATCTCGAGCCCTACACGATCGCCTTCGGGATCGCGGCCGCCGTCGGCGCACTGATTGCGGCGATCGCCGCGTTCTGGCTCGCGCGGGCCGTCGCCCGGCCCGTGGAGCGCGTCTCCCAGGCAAGCCTCGCGCTGGCGGCGGGCGAGCGTCCCGGGCCGCTCCCGGTCCGCGGCTCCACCGAGGTCGCCGCGCTCGCTGCCTCGTTCAACAAGCTCGCCGACGACCTCGACCGGGCCAGGGACGCCGAGCGCTCGTTTCTGCTCTCGGTCAGCCACGAGCTGAAAACGCCGCTCGCCGCGATCCGGGGGCACGGAGAGGCGCTCCTCGACGGGGTGATGGCGATCCCCCAGGCGGCGGGGGTGATCGTGCGGGAGTCGCTGCGGCTCGAGCGGCTCGTTCGCGACCTGCTCGACCTCGCCCGGCTCAACCAGCGCTCGTTCTCGATCCACGCCCAGCCGGTCGACCTCTCGACGATCGTCGCCGACGCCGTGAGTCGCCACGGCGCCGAGTCGGCGCGGGTCGGCGTCTCCCTGATCGGCGAGACCAATGGGCGGGCCGCAGCCGTCGCCGACCCTGATCGAACGCTCCAGGTGCTCTCGAACCTGATCGAGAACGCGCTCCGGTCGACCCCCGCCGGGGGAGCAGTGGTCGTCGGCGCGCATCCCGGCGAGCTCACGGTCGCCGACAACGGCTCCGGACTCGCGGCCGAGGAGCTGCCGCGCGCGTTCGAGCGCTTCTACCTCCACGGCCGTCATGCCGCGAACGGCGCGGTCGGCACCGGGCTCGGGCTCGCGATCGTGAAGGAGCTGACCGAGGCCATGGGCGGCACCGTCTCCGTGGAGAGCGCTCCAGGCGCCGGCACGAGATTCACGGTGCGGCTGCCGGGCGGTTCCCCCGCTCTACCCCCTTCGGGCGATTCTTTGTAAATGTTCCGTTCGGGTTGCTTCAGGCGAGAGCCCGCGCTGCCGACGTAGGAACTTAGGGATCGGGGAACACGAAGCGGCAGAACGGGGAAGCAGCCATGGAGCAACCGCACATCCTCGTCGTCGACGACGACATCGCCCTCTGTGAGCTCGTGCGCTCGGCACTCGAGCTCGAAGGAATCAGCGTGGACGAGGCCCACCACGTGGTCGAGGCCGACCGGCTTCTCCACGCCCGAACGCCCGATGCGATCGTGCTCGACATCGGCCTGCCGGGAATCGACGGGCTCTTTCTCTGCGCGCGGATCCGCGAGAACCCGGCCACGAGCACGATCCCGATCATCGCGGTCAGCGGCGCGGAGGCAAACGGCGACTCCGCGCTCGCGGCGGGAGCAACGGCGTTCGTTCGCAAGCCGTTCGACCTGCTCGAACTGCTGACCCTGCTCGAGCAGGCGATCGGGGTCACGCCGCTCACGCACGCGTTCGGGCCCGGAATCTCCGACGAGGACGCCACCGAGAATGCGGCGGAGCTGCGGCGGCTCGTCGAGATCGGACGGCGCCGCCACGAGCAACTCGACGGCGCCTACCGCCAGACGCTCGCGGCGATCGCAGCGTCGCTCGAGATCCGCGGGCTCGACACGAGCTCGCACACCCGGCGCGTGACCGCGTATGCGATGCGGCTCACCGTCGAGGTCGCGCCGGACCTGTCCGACGACGCCGGGCTCGAATGGGGCTTCATGTTCCACGACATCGGCAACATCGGCGTCCCCGACCGGATCCTGCTCAAGCGCGGCTCGCTGAAGAGCGAGGACTGGGGGATTCTCCAGCAACACACGGCGATCGGCGCGCACCTGCTCGAGCACGTCCCGCTGCTCGACGGCGAGGGGCTGCGGGTGGTCCGCTCGCATCACGAGCGCTGGGACGGAAGCGGCTACCCCGACGGCCTCGTCGGGCGGGAGATCCCACTCGGCGCCCGGATCTTCTCGGTCGCCGACGCCCTCGACGCGATGACCGACCGCCGGCCCTACCGCCGCCCTCTCCGCTGGGAGGCGGCGCTCGCGCGGATCCGGAAGGGCTCGGGAAGCCAGTTCGACCCGGACGTCGTCGACGGTCTCGTCGCCTGCGAGCCCGACCTGATCGACATCCGCAACCGTTACCTCGAGCTCGAACGGGCGGCCACGGCGGCACCGGCGGTCCAGCTCGCGATCCCCGCGCTGCCGGCGCCTGCGACGACCTGACTCGAGCTTGACGGGGCCTGCCGCTCGCCGAGGTGAGCGGCAGGCCCTACCCTTTCGGAGTGGCTCTGAAGGTGGTGCTAGGGGTCTGCGCCATCGTCGTCGCGGTCTCGGTGTTTGCCGGGACGGCCGCGGCACGTCGGCCGCTGCCCGCGTCGAAGGTCGCGCTGGCGGCGATCGCGAGCCAGAAGGCGAAGGGGCACCTGACGATTTCGGAGGCCGCGAGCTACACGGCAACCGTCGATCGCACGGCCAGGCTCGCCCGGCACCTGCCGGGCTCGCGCGCCGAGCTCCTGCAGTCGCAGCTCGAACAGGCAGCGGGGATCGCCCGCATCTTGACCGCGCCGCGGGCCCTCGCGGTCTTCTCCCAGCTCGCGGCGAACGACGACTGGTTCTCGCACCGCGGAGCCCCGGCCCCCCAGAGCGACATCACGGACGCCGACGGCGTCGTCTACCGCTACTTCCCGGGGAAGGGGTTCGAGTTTCACCCGCTCGGGAACTTCGCCGCCCTGAACGCCGCCTTCGCGAGCAAGAACGTCGCCGCTACTTCGCGGCTCGCGAACGCGCTCGTCGACCGCGGCGTCCCCGGTGCGAACGGCTCGCTGAGCTGGGAGTACTACTTCGACTACTCGGGGGGCGCGGCTCCGTGGCGGTCGGGCTTCGCCCAGGCGGTCGCGGCTCAGTCGCTCGCGCGCGCGGCGACGCTCGATACGACCGACAGCGCGAAGCTCTTCGCCGCCGCCCGCGACGCCTACCGGACGATTCCCGGCCGACTTGACGAGCAGACCTCGTTCGGCCCCTGGATCCGGCTCTACAGCTTCGACCACGCCGTTGTCCTGAATGCCCAGCTCCAGACGGCGATCTCGCTGGCGAGCTACGCCAAGCTCGCCGCGGACAACGCCGCGGCCTCGCTCGCCGCGAGCCTGCAGACTGCGGCTGCCCACGCACTGCCGAGCTTCAGCACGGGGTACTGGTCGTACTACCAGCTCCCCGACGATCTCTCCCCGGTCAGCTACCAGGACTACGTCGTCCAGCTGCTCCAGACGCTCGCCCGAAGCGACGACCGCTTCTCGAGCGCGGCCACCCAGTTCGCGAGCTTCGACACGACGCCGCCCGCCTTCAAGCTGGCGAATGCCGGCGTAGGCGGCGTCACCTTCTGGGTCTCGAAGCCCTCCTCGGTGCGCATCTCGGCCCTCGGCGGCAACCGCTACCTCTCCGTCGGCGGCGGATGGCACACCGTCTCGTTCGCGCTCCCCGCGCGCGCCGGTGTCTTCCCGGTCTCGATCCACGCCACCGACTGGCTCGGACGGTCGTCGTCCGTCGCCGCGCTGCCGATCGTGCACGTCGTCGAGCCGCGGAAAAAGCCGAAGACAAAGAAGAAGCACCCCGCCCGCAAGCTGACCGCCGTCGCGGCGGCCCTCCCGCCGCTGCTCGTCGGCGCCGGGCTCGACCAGCCCTCGCAGGCGGCGCTCGCGGTCGCACAGGGGCTCGGCGCCGTAAAGATGACGCTGGTCTGGCCGGCAGGGGCGCCGGCTCCCGACCCCGGTGCGGTCGCTGCGCTCGCAAAGCTCCCGGCGACCGCGAACCTGACACTCGAGCTCTACACCCAGGCCCTGCCGACCGACGATCCCGGCCGTGCGGCGCTCGCCGCCTATGCCGCCGCGGTCGCCGCGCAGGTGCCGACGCTGCGCGACCTCGTGCTCGGCCCCGCCCCCTCGACCGCCGGCGCGCCAACCTACGAGGCTGCGCTTGCCGCGGTCTACGACGCAGTCAAGGCCGGCGCACCCGCCGTGCGCGTCGCCGGCTCGATCGATGGGGCCGTGACACCCAAAGCCTCGCTCGCCGCCCTCGCTGCGGCCTACCGCTCGAGCGGCCGCCTCGGGCCTCTGATGGACGAGCTCGACTTCGCGCCCGCCCCCGCCGCCGGTAAGAACCTCTGGCCGCTCGCAAGCGTCCCGACCCTCGTCACCGCTCTCGGGACCGGATTTGCCGGAACGGCACAGGCCGGCTCGGCACTGCCGTTGATCGTCGACGGGATCTCGTTCGCCTCGGTGATCCCGCAGGAGGAGCTGCCGGTCTACTCCTCACCGTCGGTCGGGACGACCGGGCTCGACGAGGCGAGCCAGGCGGCGGCCTATGCCTCGGCCCTCACCGCCGTGGCGTGTCGCTCCTCTGTGGTCGAGGTGCTGCTCGGCCGGCTCGTCGACGGTTCCGCGCCGGGTGCGCAGTCAGGCCTCTTCTACTCCGACGGCTCGCCGAAGACGAGCCTCGCCGCCGTGGCGCAGGCTGCCGCCACGGCCCAGGGCTCGACGCGGGGCTGCGCGTCGGTGTCCGCTCCCGCTCCACCGCCGGTCGTGAAGACACCGCCGGCAACTTCGGGGTCGAAGCCGACCACGACCACGGCGACGCCCGCCGTCCCGACTCCGAAGGCCGTCGCCGTCGCGACCGCGGTCGCGTCCGCAGGCCAGCTCGTCTTTCCGGCGAGCGTCCGGCGAACCTCGCCGCCGAGCGTGCACCTCGGGTGTACCGCGGCCTGCCTGTATCTGGTCACGCTCGAGCGCGCGGGCGACGGGGCGCCGGTGCTCGCGCGGCGCGGCGCGATCGCACGAGCCGGGGCGCGGACGGTGACGCTCCCGAAGGGGACGCTCGCCGCCGGCCGCTACCGCTTCACGGTCTGGATCGTCGGCCAGAATCCCGGGCCGATCACGGTGGATCAGAGTTCGGTCGTCAGTGCGACTTGACGTGCGCCGGAGACGTGTAGGCGCCGACCCGGTCGAGTAGGTCGATCGCGAGCTCCGACGGATCCTCTCCGGGCTCGAGCCCGGACCCGGCGGCCGAGGCGGCGAGTGCCTGCTGCACGAGCTCGCGGCGGGCACGCGCGCCGGCACGACGGGAACTCCAGCTACGAACCCGGAGACCACGTCCCGCCTGGAAGAGCGCCTTCGCCTCGGCCTCCCTCACGGCTGCGCCCAGCTCGAGCAGCCAGGAAGGCTGAGCCTTCTCACCTGGCGGGCCTGCGGCAACAGGTTCGAGGTGGGCGCTGCTTGACACGACGAACCGAATAGTTTCCATACAGCGCGGTTCGTGTCAAGAGGCGCCCTGCGCTCAGAGGTCAGCTCAAAGGTATTGAGCGACGCGCTCGACGACGATGTCGACTTGCCAGACTCCGTCGACGAGCTGCTTCGAGATCCGCCGCGAGACCATCTCGCTCCGGCCGCCGCGCAGCTCGATCCGATGCTCGTCCCGGTAGGTCCGGGCGCCGTCGCAGAAGCCCTCGAGGACATGCCCATCAGGGTCGGTCGCCGGCTGCTCTCCCGTCTGGACCGCTACGGACTGGCGCCAGTTCTCCTGCTGGGCTATGCGTTGCCTGAGTATTTCCGCCCCGGCAATGTCCACGAGAATTGGTGATTTCGACCGGGAGCGGCGGATCCCTGCCGGGTCCCGGCACCCGCCGAGCGGCGTGCTACATCGACTTCGGGACGATCGTGTGGAACACGGCCTTCTGGCCGTTCAGCTGGACGCCGACGGTGAGGTGGTGGCCGGCGGTCAGCGCGACGTTGTTGCCGTAGTGGAAGTCCGCGCTGCCCTCGCCGATGCCCTCCATCGTCGCGACGGGCACCATCATCATCGAGAGAACCTTCGCACTCGTATCGACGATCGAGATCGTCGGGTGCCCTTTGGTGTAGACAGCACCGCCGGTCGTGCAGATGTGAACCTCGAGATGCCGCTCGTCCGAGGGCATCGTCATCGCGGCCATGCCCGTGGTCATCGAGCCGGAGAGCATCTCCTCGCCCGAGGTCGGATGCTCGGCCTTCACCTGGGCGCGCGTGTACATGGTCTCGAGCGGGCCGATCGCGAGGGCGAAGACATAGGACGGCGTCTTCACCACCTGCCCTGTTGCACACGGGCCCGGCGTCGCTCCCGCGCCGCCGGCACCGATCGCAGCCGCGGCGAGAGCGGCGAGGGCTGAGACCGAGAGAAGGTTCCGGATCCGCATCATGACCTCCTGACCGAGCGTGAAATCCTCTCTTGACGATACCCATGCCAGGGCGCCCGACGGGGCATGTTCAGCCCAGCCAAGGCCAAAACGGCCACTGCAGCTACCGGCAAAAAGCGACTATCCTGAGCAGGTGCCAGAAGGGGCGTACGAAGTGAGACGGCTCTGCTGCGAGGAATGTGGGGCGCAGGCCACGGCCGGGGCGTGGGGGTGGCGCGGCTACCGGATCGACGATCCGGAGGAGGGCGACACGCCGGAGATCGGGTTCTTCTGCCCTGACTGCGCCGACCGCGAGTTCGGCCCGCTCGCGGAGCGCAACGACTGGGGCGATTCGACTCATCCCTGACGGAGCCGCTCCAAGCGCTCTCTCAACTCTTTCTAAGGTGGCTTTGGTCAACTGTTCCCCGTGAAGACCCTTCGTGCCCTCATCACCTCGGCGCTGGCTCTGGCCGCGCTCGCCGTCGCGGGTGGCGCGACCGCCCGGACTGCCGCGACGCCCATTCCCGGGATCGTCGACATCGACACGAACCTCGGGTACCAGAACGCCGCCGCGGCCGGCACCGGGATCGTGCTCACGAGCACGGGCGAGATCCTGACGAACAACCACGTGATTCGCGGCGCGACCACGATCCGGGTCACGGACGTCGATAACGACCGCACCTATAGCGCCAAGGTCGTCGGGTACACCCTGAACGGCGACATGGCCGTGATCCAGTGCCAGAACGCCTCGGGGCTCCAGACCGCGGCGCTCGGGCACTCGGCAGGCGTCCGCGTCGGAGACTCCGTGACGGCATTCGGGAACGCCGGCGGGGTCGGCGGCACGCCGAGCAACTCGAGCGGGAAGATCGTGGGGCTCGGCAAGTCGATCGTCGCCCACGACGACTCCGGCGGCTCGGAGCAGCTCACCGGGCTGATCGCCACCAACGCCAGCCTGGAGCCCGGCGACTCTGGCGGGCCGCTCGTCGACGCGAACGGCCAGGTGATCGGAATGGACACGGCCGCCGGCGGCACGTTCACCTTCTCGCAGTCGGTCAACCGCGGCTACGCGATTCCGATCGACCACGCGCTCGCGACGGTCGCGCAGATCGTCGGCGGCCACGGCTCGACCAAAATCCACATCGGCGCCACCGGTTTCATGGGCTTCACGCCAGGGCAGAGCGCCGACGATCTGATCTCACCGACGCACGGTCTCACGGTCGGCGCGGTCGTTCCGGGATCGCCGATCGACCGCGTCGGCATCATCCCCGGCGACGTGCTCACCCGCTTCGACGGGAAGGCCGTCAACACGGTCGCCCGGTTGACGGCGCTCGTCGTGACCAAGCATCCCGGCGACGCGGTTCAGGTCCGCTGGGTGGACGAATACGGCACCGGGCACACGGCGACGCTGCATCTCGCCGCCGGCCCGCCGCAGTAGCGCCCGCCGGCAGGTTTAGGTTCGCCCGTTCCGGTCAAGACCCGTAAGGAGGTCGACGTTCTCGTCGGCAGGTCTGAGCGAAGGGGGAACACGGTGAGCAAGTTACTGGCCTTTCTCCTCGGTCTTGCGGCCCTTCAGGTCGCGGTCGCAGCCGAGGCGGCCACCACTCCGACATTGACACTGCACGTCTCGTCTCCCAGGGTTCTCTACGGACACGGCGTCACGCTCTCGGGCCGGCTCGCCGGGGGCATCGTCGCCGGCCGGACGGTCGTGATCGACGCCCGGCCGTACGGCACGTCCGCGCCGCACGCCGTCGCGGTCGTGAGCACGGGGCTCGGAGGGAAGTGGTCGTATCGCGTCAATCCGACGATCCAGACGAGCTACGACGCGCACGCCGCCGGAACGAAGAGCCTCGGGATCACGGTCGGGGTCGCTCCGCGCGTGATCGTGACGGAGCTCGGAAACGGCCGCCTGCGGGCCGAGATCGACGCGGTGCGCCCGTTCGGCGGCCGGATGATCGAGCTTCAGCGCCTGACCGTCGGCCACACCTGGTCGACGATCGCGCGCAAGCGGCTCAGCCCCGCGTCGATCGCGGTGCTTTCGCCGAAGCTCTCCACCTCGATCATCCGGGTTGCGATGAGCATCAACCAGGCAGGGGCGGGGTACCTCGGCGCCGCGAGCCATCCGCTCGTCTACCGCTCCGAGCTGCTGACGATGGCGCCGTCGGCGTTCAAGGTCGAGTACGGGCATCCGCTCACGCTCGCCGGGCGCCTCGTGAACGGGCCGGCCGGGACGCGCGTCTCGATCTTCGCGCGCGCGTACGGAAGCTCCGTTCCGAAGAAGCTCGCGACCGTGAGGACGGGCAGCGCGGGGCGCTTCAGCCTGACCGTGCGGCCGTCGATCCGGACGGTCTACCGCGCGGCCGTCGCCGGGCTCCAGTCGCCGGCAGCCGTGACGGTCGGCGTCCAGCCGACGCTCGTGCTCCGCGAGCTGACCGGTGGGCACCTCCTGGCCAGTGTCACGGGCGGGAAGGCGTTCGCCGGAGCTTCGGTGAAGTTGCAGCGGATGGCGGGCACCACATGGCACACGGTGGCCAAGCAGCAGCTCGGCACCGGATCCTCGACGATCTTCACGCTCCGGCTTCCGGACTCGATGGTCCGGCTGGCGCTGAGCGTGAATCAGGCGGGGGCCGGCTACCTCGGTAGCACGAGCCACTCGCTGGTGTACCGCGCGGTCTGACCCGCGCGCCCTGCGGGCCCGGAACGCGCCGCGCTGTTCCGGGCCCGCTCCCCTCTTCGCGTACGGCGCGACCTTAGGCGGTTGTGGCGCGGGAGCGGTCGAGCAGTAGGCCGGCGGCCAGGTTCACGACCCAGATCACGAACACCGTGCCGACGTAGTCCCAGAAGCCGTGGACCGAGAAGTTCGGCGTCACCCAGGCGGTGAAGGCGACCATCGCGATGTTGATCAGCAGGTAGAAGAGGCCGAGTGTGATCACGACGAGCGGCAGCGTCAGGATCGTGAGCAGCGGCTTGAAGATCGAGTTCGCGATCCCGAGCACGATCGAGCCGATCAGGTAAGCCCAGAACCCGGAGATCGAGACGCCTCCGAAGAGCTTCCCGGAGATCCAGAGCGCCAGCGCATTCGTGGCGAGCGCCACGACCAGACGAAGACCACAGCCCACGCGGCAAGTCTATGCACGTCGACTGGCCGGGCCCCGACCCTTGGGCGAGCCCCGGCGGGTCAGGTGCGGATGTCGCCGTCGTCCAGAACGTCGGACAGACGCCGCGGCAGGTGAAGGCCGCGTTTCCGTCAAGCGCAAGCGGCCGGGTCGGCAAACCGGAGCCTGCGAGCCGAACCGCCGATCGGTGCGTTACTCGCTCCCAACTGTGGAAATCGGTGCCAGGCACCGATTTTGAACGCCCGATGACCGCGAGAACCGTTTGGCCAAGCGGGTTCGTGGGGCGAAGATCGGTGCGTGGCACCGATCTTCGCCCCGCGGCGGCCTTCCACAGGCCTCGCCCTTCGCGGCCATGCTCCTGATGCGCCGCGTAGACTTGTTGCTCTGAGCAGCCTTTCGGTCGCGGATCCTCCTGCAGTGCCACTGCCCCCCAAGCCGTTGCTTCGGGGGGTTCTGCACGAGATCGGTCTCGGGGTCGCGCTCGTTGTCGGGACGCTCCTGATCGCCGAGGCCGACGGAGGGCGCGCATCCGTTGCCGCCGCGGCCTTCGCCGGCTCGGTCGTCGTCATGCTGACCGCGAGCGCGCTCTATCACCGCGTCAACTGGAACGTCGGCGCCCGGATGTGGATGCGCCGTGTCGACCACGCCGGCATCTACGTGCTGATCGCGGGCACCTACACCGCGGTCGGGCTGCTCGGGCTGCACGGCCCCCTTCAGGTGACCGTGCTCGCGATCGTGTGGATCGGCGCCGGCCTGGCCGCGCTGATGAAGTTCTGCTGGGTTCGCGCGCCGAAATGGGTGTCGGTCGTGACCGCCCTCGCGCTCGGCTGGGTCGGGATCGCAACCCTGCCCCAGCTCGAGGAGAGCGCGGGCACCGCCGCCGTCGCGCTCCTGCTCGTGGGCGGCGTCGCCTACTCGATCGGCGCGATCGTCTACGCCAGGCGGAAGCCCGATCCCGTCCCGACCATCTTCGGGTACCACGAGGTCTTCCACGCGCTGACGCTCGTCGCGATCGCCTGCCAGTACGTCGCGATCGCCTTCTTCATCGTCCGCCCCGCCTGACCTCGTCGCCGGGCACACCGACCCGCGTGAATCCGACGGCCGATTCGTTTACGATGTCGGAGTGGAACAGCTGTCGCGCTCGGAGCTCCGGCGTGCCTCGCCACCGATGTTCGACTCACGGCTGGACGTGGTCACTCGTTGTCGTCCGTTCGTTCCTGCCCTGATCTTCGTCCCGGCGATCGTGATCCTCACCGTGATCGCCCTCGAACGGCTGCCGTTCTGGGAGGTCGCCGTCGCGTTCGCCGGCGCATACGGGTTCTGGACGTTCACGGAATACTGGATCCACCGCGCCGTCTTCCACCTCGAGCCGCGTAGCGCCGTCGGCGCCCGGCTGCACTGGATGATCCACGGCGTCCATCACGACCACCCGAGCGACCCGATGCGCCTGGTGATGCCCCCGATCGTCACGGTGCCGCTCGGAGCGCTGTTCCTCGCGCTCTTCATCGGCATCTTCGGCGTCGCGCTTGGCTCGGCGGTCGGCGCGGGCTTCTTCTTCGGCTACCTGCTCTACGACATGACGCACTACACGCTCCACCATCGGAAGCCAAAGGGCAAGCTCGGGCGCTGGCTCCACGAGCTGCACATGCGCCACCATTTCGAGGACGACGAGCGCTGCTTCGGTGTCAGCGCGCCCTGGTGGGACACCGTCTTCGGCACGGCCGTCCGCCGCGGCCAGCGCACGAAGAGCTGAAACGCAGCGCCCGACCGGCGCGCCTTCTCCGCGGACGACAAGACCGGTGCCAGGCACTTAAGGTTTCGACGCCCGCGTGTCAGACGCCCCTGGCGTGAAGCGTCCGGGGCCGACCGACCCCGACCGGGCGTCGCTAGGACGTGCCCGGCCGGGTAGCGGCGAGGTGGCTCAGGCTGCCGGTGCGGGCGGGTCGGCAGCCGGTGCGGCGGCGGGTGCGCCGAGGGCGGCCTTGATCTTCTCGATCGCGGCCGTCTCGGAGTCGGAGACGCCCTTCTTCGCGGCGGCCACCTTGTTCGCGACGGCCAGGACGAGCTCGCGGTAGGCGTCGGCGTCGGCGGGATCCTTGGCGGTGAGAGTCGCAATCGCCGAACTCAGTGCGGCGAAGGTCTCGGTCTCTAGCTCGTTCTTCGAGGCGGTGAGACCGAAGCCCGTGCCGTGGGTGCCCGCGAGCTCGCGGACGAGCTCGTTCTGGCTCGAGGTGTGCTCGGCCGCGAGCTCCTTCGCGAGCGCGCTCGCCTCGCCAAAGGTGTCCATGAACCCGGGGTCGCTGGCGGAGACATACAGCCCGGCGCCCGTGACGCCCTTCTCCAATGCCTTCCATTCGTCTTCGGTGAAATCGGCCTTCGTCGCCATTTTCTGCCCTCCGTTTCCTCGATGGTGCCGCGGTCGCCGGCCTTCGGGGAGCTTAGTCCGCGCCGCGCCCGGCGGCGTCTCTGCCGCCGGGTGCCGAGCGCGACGAAGGCCACCAGGGCGGGCAGCGCGAGACCGAGTCCGATCAGCGCGAGCGGCAAGGTGATCGACCTGACGTACGCCGTGCCACCTGAGACCGTCACGTCGATGGTTTTCCCGACGTCGCCCTGAACCGCCCCCTGAACCGTGCCGACGACGACGTCGCCGTCGCCGCCGACGAGGCTTCCTCCGACGACCCAGGTGCCGCTGCAATCGATCGTCGCGTAGCGGCCGGCGCCGCTCTCGACGCAGCCCGTGACCGTTGCTCGGGCCCGTGTCCCGGTCTCACGCTGGACGAGCAGGAAGATGCCGCCGCCGAGAACGGCCAGCTCGACGAGCACGACGACCGCGACCGCCGCCTTCCCGAGGGCGTTCAAGAGCGCCCGGGCTCAGGGAGCGCCGGCGCGGACGAGCTCGAGATGCGACTCGGCGGAGTCGGAAGCGGGCAGGAGCCGCAGCACGACCTCGTCGACGACACCCTCCCAGGCCGCGAGCGAGGTAGCAACCTCACCGGGCTCGGCCGCGGCGATCGCAGTTGCAAGCGGCGCCGAGCCCATCCGCTCGAAGTGCGAGCCGTACGCCGGGACGCGCATATACCGCGTGCCCTCGTCCTCGATCACCTTCCGCGCATCCGGCCCGAGTGCGACCCGAACGTAGGCGTACAGCGGGGGCCGGGGCCGGCCCGCAGCCGCTGCGCCTTCGCCGACCCACGCAGCCGAACGCCGGGCGTGCTCGGGCGTGAGCCAGTTGAAGAGAACGCCGTCCGCGATCTCGCCGGCGAGGCGGCACGTACGCTCCGCAAGCGCAGCCATTACCACCCGGCAGCCGAGCTCGTCGCGCAGCAGCTCCACTCCCTCGCGTGCGAGCGCGTAGGCGCCCTTGCCCGACGTCCCGATCCCGAGCAGGAGACGCCGGGCCGGAAGGCCCGCCGCGCGCACACCCTCGACGACGCTCGCAGCATTCCGAATCTGCAGCGGAACAACCCCGATGCCAAGCTCGAGCTCGCTCGTCGCCTCGGCAGCCGCTGCGAGCCGTGCGATCCCGTCGGTCGAGCCGGGGTGGTTCAGCCAGAACGAGGAGTAGCCAAGCGCCTCGGCCAGGCGCGCCGTTTCGGCGACGACCTCGGACGCCGTCCCTGCGAAGAGCGCGATTCCCCGTCCCTCCATGACGCGAAGGATCGCAGACGCATCGGGGCCGCATCACCTGAACGGGTGATCGGGCACGGCCGCCGGACGGGTACCCTCGATGAGGAAGGGAACGTGGGTTGGTCAGGCCCCTCTCCGGGAAGGAAGTGCTCGATGTTCCGGTTCGTTCGCCCGTCCACAGGCTCGAGCTCGACGCTTTCGACGAAGGAACAGACCCTGCTTGCAGCCACCGTCGGAGCAGGCCGCTACCGCGTCCTGACGCGGCGGCCGCTCACCATCGCCTTCGGCCCGCACGCGTGGCTTCCCGCCCTCGGCGGCGCGGTGTGCGGTTTCGGCTTCTCCTACCGACACGGGCTCTGGTTTGGGCTTGTGGCCGCTGCGGTCGCCGGCTTGGCCCAGATGGTGAGCCTGGCGGTTCACGAGGCAGGCCATCTACTCTCGAGCCGCGCGGCGCTCGGAGTGAGCCCGAGGATGCTGCTGATGCGCTCGAGCGGCGGGGTGGCGATCGTCGAGGGCCGCTTCAAGGAGCCGCGCGGTGCCGCGCTCTTCGCAGCCGGCGGCCCGCTCGCGACAGTCCTCCTGACGATCGTCCTCGTCCTCGCAGGCGTAATTGTCTCGCCCGGCCCAGTGGGCATCGGTCTGCTGGTCGCAGCTTTTCTCAACGTCCTCGTCCTGGGCGTCAACCTGCTGCCCGTGGCCCCGACCGACGGTTACGCCTTGTTCCGCTCGGCGCTCTGGGCCGAAACGGGGAGCCGGGCCGAGGCCGAGCGGCGCGCGATCGCCTGGAGTCGCGTCGTCATCGTCTCGGGCCTTTCGGTTGCGCTCCTCGTGCTTACGGTCGACAAGCTGTACGGCGTACTAGGGGTCGTCATGCTCGTCACGCTGACGGCTCAGCACCACATGGTGGCCCGGCGGGCCGCCGAGAAACCAGCCTGATCCGCGAGGTCGGGCTGTCCGGATGTCCGGCTAGGTACGGGTGGCGGAGTCTTTAGGATTAGCGGGTGACGCTGCAGAGTCTGGCCGGGGGGCTGCTCCCAGGCGAATCCGGGGCAGAGGCAGATGCGCCTCGGCGCGGAGCCCGTGCGAAGTCGAAGTACCCCCGCGTGCGTGGAGCTCGGCGTGGCTTCCTGTCTCTGGATGGCTGCTGGCCACCATCGTGGTGCTCGCGACATGCGCATTCGCAGGCCACTCGCCCTTCACGACGGCGCCGTATGTCCACTGGGATGCCTACGAGTACATCGATATCTCCCGTCACGGATACGTCCTCTTCCAGTGTTTCTTTCCGAACGGGCTGCTGACCGGTGCGGTAACGCGGGCTGGTTCCCGGCCTACCCGTGGCTGATCCACGCGATCACCTTGGTCGGGTTCATCAGCCACGCCGTGGTCGCGATCGCTCTCTCGTGGCTCTTCGACTTCGGCGCGGTCGTGTTGATCTGGGCCGCGTTCTATCGCCGGGCTGGTCGTGCCGCTGCCGCGGTGGCCGTCCTGTTCGCGGCGTTCGCGCCTGCGCTGATCTACGACTATGCCGGGCCTTCCCGCTCTCGATGCTCGCGTTCTTCACGGTCATCTATCTCCTGCTTCTCGACCGGGAGCGATGGTTCCTCGCGGGTCTCGCGGGCTCGGTCGCGATTCTCACCTACCCGGTCGGCGTCGCCGCGCCCGTCGCGGCGGCAGTCGCTCTGCTCTTCGTCTACCGAGGCGTCCCACTTCTCAGCCGGGGCCGCCGCGCCGCTCTTTCGGTCATTCCCCCAACGATCGCGCTCGCACTCTTCGCCTATGTCCAGGAGCGCGAGACGAAGCACTGGGACGCGTATTTCCTCGGCCAGGCGAACTTCCGGCACGATTTGACAAACCCATTCTCACGGACGTTCCATGCGCTTCGCCTACTCACCGACTGGAAGCTCTCACGCTCGCGAACGCGCCGTTCGCCCAGACGCTCGTCGTGACGTTCGCAGTGGTGGCGATCATCGCTCGTGCTCGGGTGGCGGCTCGCCGGGCCGATCTTCGGCCGGGCGGCGATCAAACCATTTCACGTGCTCGTCGGGCTCTGGATGATCGGCGCCTGGTTGATCCCTCAAGGCACGACCGCCGTCTCCCAGTACCGCGGCGAGGCTGCCCTGCTCCCCGCGGCAATCCTGGTCGGCACGCTCCCGCGAATGCTCGCCTGGCCGATCGTGGTCGCGCTCATCGCGCTCGTCGTACCGATGGAGGTGCTATTCCTCCGCAACACGCTCGTCTGACGACCTGACGCGGCGTTACCTCTAGCTGCCGCGATAGTCGCGGCCGCGCCGGGAGGTGTATCCGTGCCGAACTAGCCTGCCCGGGTCGCGTGCCGGGTGGCCCGGCTATCCGCTGAGGCTCGGAACTGACCGGCCCGTCGGTCGAATCAGAAACCGATCAGTAACTCGACGCCGCCAGTAACCACTACGAAGCGCCTCGCATGCAGCGACCGATTTCCCGGTGCTGCCCTTCGAGAGTCGACCAACCCAGCCAACGTCGCCGTATCGCTACTCCAGTTCGGTCATCATGGCCGGAGCTGGCGGACTCCGGTTTCTTACCGCTTGAAGATTGAGGTCCGTACTGACGCTGGTCGTGACCGTCTGGGTGGTTGCCGGTTGCGTGGTGTCGGGGGTCGTTGTTGTGACGGTGACTGTCGTAGGAACGGTGGTATCCGGCGAAACCGTCGAGCTGGTCGTGGCGTTGAAATTGTGGTACTCGTCGTAATGGTGGTCGGAACGACCGTCGAGTTAGTTGTCGTGGAGTAAGTCGTGGTCTGACCGACCGGCGGCCCGCCCCCGACATCACGTAACTGTTGCCGTTCAAGCCGCTGATTTTGACGTTCTGCGCTTCGTAAAAGCCGGTAACGCCGCTGTTGCCTGAGTAGTCAAGATTTCCATTTTGGATCCACATAACATCAGCGATCCCGGCCTTGTTGCTGTTGAACGTAAATGTCGGGCCAGTCGTCTGGTCGACCCCCGTGCCTTGCCAGATCGAAAGCTTATAGCCCTGCGGGCTCGTATAAAAGCCGTGAAGTGTGAAGCCGTTTACGGTGTTGTCGATCGTTATCTGCGGAGCAACGAGGGTCAGATTCGGGTTTTTGGCCGTCATTTTCGTTATCTCGATGCTCGTTGTCGAGAAGTAAGATTCCATCCGCCGGGTTGCTAAGCATAAGGGCCGTGCTGTTGGTGCTGTTAGCACCGGTGCAGACGAGCGTTCGGTCGAAGGTCACCGGCCACGTGCTAGCTGGCAGGTCGTAGGAATTCTGGACACCGCCTGCGCTCGAGCTGTCACTCAGACAGCCTGCAGATCCGCCGGGCAGATACGCCGAGATGACAGTTCCCTTATTTGAAGTTGGAAGGTTGACGCTCCCGTTGCTCTCAATAGCATCAATGCTTGACCCGGGGTTCGTGTCGATGACGATGCCGTTGCTAGGTCCGCAATTGGTGTTGTTGGCGAAGATCGCCCGCTTCGTGCCACCGCCCAAGGTGCCGTTCACTGTGCTGGTGTACTGCGTGCTGTTCGCCACAGTGGTGTACGGGCTGGTCGTCCACGTCGTGTTCGAAAAGTAGTTCGTGGTGCCGTTGACCACGGTACTGCCCGTCGAGACGTTGTAGATGGTTGTGCCGTTGATAACGGATCCGGGGTACACAGTCGTCTGCGTAAACGGCGTCGTCCGGGTCGCTGCGACGGAGCGCACCGACTCGCAGATCTGACTCGGGACCCCGGGCAGCACGCCGAAGTACGTGGGTGTGCAGCTCGAAGCACGACCAGGACTTCATCGGGATGGGGTGTGCCGCTGGAGTCAAACGTAAGGCCACTCGTAACAGTTGCTCGTGTGCGTCGCATCACAGGGCACTATCCCCGAGGGGCCACCGTTGTTGGTAGTCGCGTAAAGCGTGACCGTCGGGTTCAGGCACGCCGGACCAGCGGGTCGGTACAGGCCGAGCCAACGTTGCCGCCAGCGCCAGCGCAACCAAATCAGCAGCATCTGCAAATGCCGCTGGTCAACGAAAGCGTGGCCCGCGTCGACGACGAACGCCACGAACAGCACCATCAGCGGGAGGAGATCGCAAAGAGCACCAACGACTGCCCGCGCGGTGGATGAGACGGTTGAAAAAGCGCCCGATCATACCGCGAACCCGGTGAATCGTCGGCTTCGCGGAAATCCGTTGTACGTGTCGACGAACGCGTGGCCCGCGCCGACGACGAACGCCACGAACAGCATCATCAATGGCAGTAGCTTGAAACCGTTCGCGCTCATCTCGCGGAAACCTCGGCCGAGAATCGCTTGCAGCGAAGAAGCGCTGTCTGGCCGCAGGCGCTCCATCGTTCGAGTGAAAAACTCCCGCAGACGTTAGCACTGTCAGCCAGAGTTGCCTAGACCGGAACTGCCCGCTCTTCCCCTCGTGGCAACCCGTGAAGCGAACCTTAATCATGGGCATACATCCAAGACCGGGTGCCCGCCGCTCCCCTGCGCATACGCGTTGCTCGACGGGTTCATGGTGTCGTACGGCTGCTCGATCCTGCCGATCGCGGTCGCGGTGATCGTCGCCGCGCCGAGGTTCAGAAACGGCAGCCAGAGGTAGCTCGACGTCGCCTGTGCCTCAATCGGGGTGCCGACCTGGCCGCGCGTAGCAAACGAGCCAGCGGGGTAGGTACACGAAAAGCTGATCTGGACGCCCGGCGACTGAATGCCCCACGAGCCGGCGGAAACACCGGTCGAAGGGCAGCCGTATCCGCAGTGCTCTTGATGAAGTCCTCAATGGACGAGGAGCCGCAGGGGCTACACGTGTTGACCTCGGCGTAGCGGAGCGCCTCGGCCGCCATGTTCGTCTGATCGTTCTTGTAGTTGTATGCGATCCCGAAGTCGGCTCCGGCAAGCACGATCAACATCATCAACGGAACGACGATCGCGAACTCGACGAGCGCCTGGCCGTTCTTCTTCCGCAGCGCCCGATAGAGGCTTTTCGAACCCGAGAGAGCTTTCGAGCCCGCCGAAGACCGCACGGCTGAGCCGCGCTGCGGGCCTTCAGGATGTGGCTCGGTGACCATCGTTTACGGTATCGGCGGGAAATCCAGACAGCATGAACGGCTTCGCAGGCCGGATGCCCGTTCCTCCTCGGACTTAGTGTCCATCCCGCTTGCGCCCCGCGCCCCGTCCTTTCGGCTAGCACGACCAAGCCCGTCGGCAACAACAGAAGTATGCCAGCCGGGCGCACCGCACCGCGGTCCGATTCAGCTCATGCTTGCCGCGCTCTCGCTCACGACCGCCCCTTCGACCGGTGGGATCTCCACGGCCGGTGACGGCGGGTCGCGGCGCGACGAGAGCAGCGCGAAGGCGACGAACGGGAAGAACCACGGAAGGTAGAGCCATGACCAGTGAGTCAGGACGCTCTCGAACCCGACGAGCAGGGCGCCCGTATACGCCGCGAGCCGGAGCGGAGAGCGTCTCCTCGGCCAACGGAAGAGGACGAGGGCGCCGGCGATCAGCAGGAGGTAAAGGACCCGCTGAACCCAGCGGAGATCGGGGAGCCCTTTTGCGTGGTACTGCCGCCAGTCCCAGAGCGAGAACGGCGAGGAGCGGCCGAACTGGTACGCGAACGTGTGATGGAAGAAGACGACGAGGTTGCGTGTCGGCGACGGCTCGAAGAGAAGGATGACGAACGCGAGCACGGACGCGGCGGCGAAGCCGCCGAGGAATCGAAGCCGTGGACGTAGCGGGGCGCGTCCGGGTAGCCCGACCAGAGTGGGACGAGGAGCACGCCGAACTTGGTCCAGGCCGCGAGCGAGACGAAGAGCCCCCGTTTGAAGCGCGCGGTCACGAAATAGAAGCCCCAGACGAGCAGCGCCGGCTCGATCAGGTCGTTCGTGTTCGAACTCGACGCATACTGCGTGAACGGCCACGCCGCCCACGCAAAAGCGAGGGTCGCCCCGAGTCGAGGCCCGCCGAAGCGCAACCCGACGAACCACAACCCGATGATCGCGATCAGGTCCCAGAGAACCGATGTGGCATGGGCGGTGGGCAGCGAGTCCCACTGGCCGCTCCAGCCGAAAACGAAGTAGCCCGGTAGGTAAGCCTCGTAGGCGACCGGGCCGTAGGTGTCTCCCTGAGCGTCGGCAGCCTCGCAGCGACCGTCAGTCTGGACGTGGTCGCGGATGTCCCCGAAGGCGTCGGCCGGCCCGCACGGCGGACGGTTGTCCTCGACAGGGAAGTGGCCATACGGGCTCTGGAGCTTCGCGAGCCGGTCGGCCCCGATCACTCCGGAGAGCCCGACATCGATCACGTCCGAGTGGTTGACGTCAGGTCGATCCGGAACGCGACGAGGCAGAGTGTCGCCACCACGAGCACCCAGACCGGCCAGACCACCGATCCTCGGTTCCCGGTGTTCCGGCGCGCGATCCAGAGACACCGGACGATCAAGTACGCGAAGCCCGGATAGACGAGCGGGATCGCGGCGAAGACGTTGCCGTGATTGAAGTACCAGAGCGACGCCGTGAAGGAGAGCAGTACGAGTAGGTCGAGGTTCCGCAGCGAGAACAGCCGTCGCCAGTCGACGAGGCCGAGCAGGAACACGGCGCAGAAGATCAGCCAAACAGTGGGGGAGTTGATCTGGCTCCCGCCGAAGCCGTTGCCCCCGCGTGCCATGCCCCACGCCACCTGAGGGCCCGTCCAGGCCCGGGTCACCGCTCCGGTGAGATCGTCGACGTTGCCGGTCGCGATCTCGCCGGCAGGCCCATAGAAGACATTGACGGTCCACGAGCCGTTCGTGTAGCTCGCCTCGGTCCCGATGTTCGGTGGGTAGCGGTGGATCCATGCGACGACGTGACCGTTGGTCAGAAAGATCTCGGTCGCCTGGTTGCTCGTGAGACGTGTCTTCGGCGGCGCCGAGGGCGTCGTGGTGGTCGTGGCGGGCGGCGTCGTGGTGCTCGCCGGCGCAACTCTGACCGCCGCCGTCGGGTTCGTCGCGACGGCGTGCGCCTCGGCGAGTTGCGGTGCTGCGGCCGCAGTGCCCGCGACGGCCAGCACGAGTGCGACCAATCTGAGTGCCGAGTCCACCGCGGCTCGTCCTCGAGGTTCGGGCACCGTTCAGCCAGAGTAACGCTCGGCTAAGACATTCCCGCCGGGACGACTTCGGAGCCGTCCCGGCGGGATAGTCGGGTTTTGCCTAGCCCGTGAACTTCGCGCCGCTGGTGCTGGTCGTCTTGACCTTCACCGTGACCTTGGCGTGGTCGGTTGCCTCGACCTGCTTGCCCTTGGGCGAGGTGCCGTGGGCGGTCGCGACGTTCGTGAAGTTGCTCCTGACCGTGGAGCGGGTGCAGCTGTAGGTCTTCGAGGCGTGTGAGGCGAGCGCCCCGATGGCCTTGTCGCATCCGGGCGAGGACGGGTCGGTGACCTTGACGTTGTGCAACGTCACGTCACCCGTGTTCGTCACCTTGATCGTGAAGTGCGCCGTGCCGTAGGTCACGATCGTGTTGCTCGAGCCGTTCGCGGCGTTCACCGTGTGGAGCTTGGTGGTGAGCGTCTGGCTCTTCGGGCTCTTGACGATCGCGATCTTCGGGTGCTGCGGCGGGACGAACGCCTGGACGTTGATCTGGGCGTGGTCGGTCGCCTTGACCACCGCGGTCGTCGGCGGCTTGCCCGTCGCGGTCGCGACGTTCTCGAAGTCCGCGGACACGTTGGTCTTGGTGCAGCTGTAGCTCTTCGACTGACCGACGGCCAGGGTGCCGAGGCTCTTGTCGCAGCCGGTCGAGAGCGGATCGCTGACCTTTACGTCGCTCAGGGTCGTGTCACCGGTGTTGGTGACCGTGATCGTGAACTTCGCGGTGCCGCCCTGGCCGATCGTCTGCGAGGCCGGATCCTTGACGATCCCGATCGACGAATGCGGCGTCGGAGCCGGCACGATCGGAGGCACGAGCGCCATGACGGTCACCGGGGCCGAGTCGGTGGCGGTGACTGTCTGACCGTTCGAGCCCGTTCCCGTGGTCGTGGCGACGTTGGTGAAGCTCGCCGTCACGTTCGCGAGCGAGCAGTTGTAGGTCACGCTCGCACCCGGAGCCATCGAGGAGGAACCGATCAGCGCCGCGATCTGCGAGCTCGTCTGATTGCAGTTCGGAGACAGCGGATCCGAGACACTCACGTTCGTCAGCGCCAGGGTGCCCGTGTTCGTCACCACGATCGTGAAGCTCGCGGTCCCACCGCTTGCGATCGACTGCGTCTTCGGGTTCTTCGTGATCGAGATCGCCGGCGATCCGCTCGGCGGGGGCGGCGGGTTGCACGTGATCGAGGCCGACGAGGTCCCGCTGCCGTCGTTCGAGGTCGTCACCGACGCCGTGTTGTTGTATGTCCCGCACGAGCCGGCCGCCGTGGTCGCGGTGATGTGAACGCTGAACGAAGCGCCGGCGTTCACATTGGTCGAGGAGCCGCCGCAGGCGAGAACCTGGGAGCCCGTCGCACCGGTGATCGCACACAGCCCTGTGTTGGACTGGGTGTTGATCGACCAGCTCAGGCCGGCCGGGAGCGGGTCGTTGACGGTGACGCCGTGGGCCGTGCCGGCCCCACTGTTGTTGACCGTGACCGTGAACCCGACCGCGCTGCCCTGGTTCACCGTGGCGGCATCCGCCGTCTTGACGATGTGGATCGATGCCGGGTTACACGTGATCGACGCCGACTGACTGCTTGTGCCGTCGTTCGTCGTCGTGACCGAGGCCGTGTTGTTGTAGGTCGTGCACTCGGTCTTCGAGGTCAGTGCGGTGATGTGGACCGTCAGGGTGCCGCCCGCGGGGACCGGGATCGGCTGGCCGACGAAGGCCAGCGTCTGGTGGCCCGCGCCGCCGGCGACCGTGAAGGCGGCCGGGTTGCCGGTCGAGCCGTCGATCGCCCAGGTGACACCGCTACCGGTACCTGCAGGCAGCGCGTCGGTCAGGGTGACGCCCTTCGCGAGGCCGGTCCCGTTGTTCTTGACCGTGACGGTGAACCCGATCGGGTCACCCGCGTTGACCGAGGCCGCATCCGCGGTCTTGGTCACCTGGATCGACGCCGCGTTGCATGTGATCGTCGCCGACGAGGTGCTGGTGCCGTCGTTCGTCGTCGTTACCGAGGCGGTGTTGTTGTAGGTCGTGCACTCGGTGCCGGATGTCCCGGCGGTGATGTGGACCGTCAGGCTCGCACCCGCCGCCAGCGTGATCGGCTGACCCGCGAGGGTAAGCGTCTGGCTGCCCGCGCTCCCGCCGAGCGAGAACGAGCTCGGGTTGCCGGTCGAGCCGTCGATCGCCCACGTCACACCGCTTCCCGTTCCTGCAGGAAGCGCGTCGGTGAGGCTGACACCCTTGGCGAGGCCGGTGCCGTTGTTCTTGACGGTGACGGTGTAGCCGATCGTGTCACCCGCGTTGACGGAGGCCGAATCGGCGGTCTTGATCACCTGGATCGAGGCCGGGTTGCACGTGATCGTCGCCGAGGAGGTGCTCGTGCCGGCGTTGGTCGTCGTCACCGAGGCGGTGTTGTCGTAGGTCGAGCACTCGGTGCCGGACGTCAGAGCGGTGATGTGCACCGTCAGGCTTGCCCCCGGGTCGAGCGTGACCGGCTGCCCGGCAAGCGTCAGCGTCTGGCTGCCGGCGCTCCCACCGAGCGTGAACGAAGCCGGGTTGCCCGTCGAGCCGTCGATCGCCCAGGTGATACCGCTGCCCGTTCCTGCCGGCAGCGCGTCGGTCAGCGTGACGCCGTGCGCGAGGCCGGTGCCGTTGTTCTTGAGCGTGACGGTGTAACCGATCGTGTCACCAGCGTTGACCGAGGCCGCATCCGCAGTCTTGATCACCTGGATGTCACCCGAGTTGCAGACGATCTGAGCCTCCGAGGAACTGGTGCCGTCGTTGGTCGTCGTGACCGACGCGGTGTTGTCGTAGGTCGAACACTCGGTGAGCGAGGTCGCCGCCGTGATGTGCACCGTGAGGCTGGCACCCGCCGCGAGGGTGATCGGCTGCCCCGCGAGGGTCAGCGTCTGGCTGCCCTGGGCGCCGGCCAGCGTGAACGCGGCCGGGGTACCCGTGGAGCCGTCGACCGACCAGGTGACACCCGTGCCGGAGCCTGCAGGCAGCGAGTCGTTGAGCGTGACGCCCTTCGCAAGGCCGGTGCCGTTGTTCTTGACCGTGACCGTGTAGCCGATCGTGTCGCCGTCGTTGACCGACGAGGCATCCGCGGTCTTGATCACCTGGATCGAAGCCGGGTTGCACGTGATCGAAGCCGACGAGGTGCTCGTGCCATCGTTTGTGGTCACGACCGTTGCGCTGTTGTTGTAGCTCGTGCACTCCGTGCCCGAGGTCAGCGCCGTGATGTGAACGGTCAAGCTCGCACCTGCCGCCAGCGTGATCGGCTGACCCGCAAGCGTCAGCGTCTGGCTGCCGGCACTCCCGCCGAGCGCGAACGCCGCCGGGTTGCCGGTGGAGCCGTCGATCGCCCACGCGACACCTGAGCCGGTGCCGGCCGGGAGCGCGTCGCTCAGCGCGACGCCCTTCGCGAGGCCCGTCCCGTTGTTCTTGACCGTGACCGTGAAGCCGATCGTGTCACCGGCGTTGACCGGCGAAGCATCGGCGGTCTTGATCACCTGGATCGAGGCCGGGTTGCACGTGATCGACGCCGACGAGCTGCTCGTGCCGTCGTTCGTGGTCGTGACCGAGGCCGTGTTGTCGTAGGTCGTGCACTCGGTCCTGGACGTCAGGGCGGTGATGTGAACCGTCAGGCTCGCACCCGCAGCCAGCGAGATCGGCTGTCCCGCCAGGGTCAGCGTCTGGCTGCCTGCGGCGCCGCCCAGGACGAACGCCGCCGGCGTGCCGACGGAACCGTCGACCGACCACGTCACACCGCTGCCCGATCCTGCAGGCAGCGAGTCGTTGAGCGTGACGCCCTTCGCGAGGCCGGTGCCGTTGTTCTTGACCGTGACCGTGTAACCGATCGTGTCACCGGCATTCACCGACGAGGCATCCGCGGTCTTGATCACCTGGATCGAAGCCGGGTTGCACGTGATCGACGCCGACGAGGTGCTCGTCCCGTCGTTCGTCGTCGTGACGGTCGCCGAGTTGTTGTAGGTCGTGCACTCCGTGCCCGAGGTCAGCGCCGTGATGTGCACGACGAGACTTGCACCCGCTGCCAGCGTGATCGGCTGACCCGCAAGCGTCAGCGTCTGGCTGCCCTTGGCGCCGGCGACCGTGAAGGCGGCCGGATTGCCGGTCGAGCCATCGATCGCCCAGGTCACGCCGCTGCCCGATCCTGCGGGCAACGCGTCGGTGAGGGTGACACCCCTCGCAAGGCCGGTGCCGTTGTTCTTGACCGTGACCGTGAACCCGATCGGGTCACCCGCGTTCACCGGCGAGGCATCGGCGGTCTTGATCACCTGGATCGACGCCGGGTTGCACGTGATCAACGCCGTCTGGCTGCTCGTACCGTCATTGGTGGTGGAAACCGAGGCCGTGTTGTTGTACGTCGAGCACTCGGTGCCGGACGTCAGAGCGGTGATGTGCACCGTCAGGCTGGCACCTGCGGCCAGCGTGATCGGCTGGCCCGCCAGGGTCAGTGTCTGGCTGCCCTTGGCGCCGGCGAGCGTGAACGCCGCCGGGGTACCGACTGAGCCGTCGACCGACCAGGTCACGCCGGTGCCCGAGCCTGCAGGCAGGGCGTCGTTGAGCGTGACGCCCTTCGCGAGGCCAAGGCCGTTGTTCTTGACCGTGACCGTGTAGCCGATCGTGTCACCGGCATTCACCGACGCGGCATCCGCGGTCTTGATCACCTGGATCGAAGCCGGGTTGCACGTGATCGACGCCGACGAGGTGCTCGTCCCGTCGTTCGTCGTCGTGACGGTCGCCGAGTTGTCGTAGGTCGTGCACTCCGTGCCCGAGGTGAGCGCGGTGATGTGGACGGTCAGGCTGCCGCCCGCGGGAAGCGGGATCGGCTGGCCGACGAGCGTCAGCGTCTGGCTGCCCTTGGCGCCGGCGACCGTGAAGGCGGCCGGATTGCCGGTCGAGCCGTCGATCGCCCAGGTGACACCGCTACCGGTACCTGCAGGCAGCGCGTCGGTCAGCGTGACGCCCCTCGCGAGGCCAAGGCCGTTGTTCTTGACCGTGACCGTGAACCCGATCGGGTCTCCCGCATTGACCGGGCTCGCGTCGGCAGTCTTGATCACCTGGATCGACGCCGGATTGCAGGTGATCAACGCCGTCTGGCTGCTCGTGCCGTCGTTTGTCGTCGACACCGAGGCCGTGTTGTTGTAGGAGGTGCACTCGGTCTTCGAGGTTGCCGCCGTGATGTGCACCGTGAGGCTCGCACCCGCGGCCAGCGTGATCGGCTGGCCCGCGAGCGTCAGAGTCTGGCTCCCCGCGACACCGCCAAGGGTGAACGCGGCCGGGTTCCCGACGGAACCGTCGATCGCCCAGGTCACGCCACTGCCGGATCCTGCAGGCAGCGCGTCGTTGAGCGTGACGCCCTTCGCCAGGCCGGTGCCGTTGTTCTTGACCGTAACCGTGTAACCGATCGTGTCACCGGCGTTGACCGGCGAAGCATCGGCGGTCTTGATCACCTGGATCGACGCCGGATTGCAGAGGATCGACGCCGACGAGGTGCTCGTGCCAGCGTTGGTCGTCGTGACCGACGCGGTGTTGTCGTAGGTCGTGCACTCCGTGCCCGAGGTCGCAGCCGTGATGTGCACCACCAGGCTGGCTCCCGCGCCAAGCGTGATCGGCTGCCCGGCGAGAGTGAGCGTCTGGCTGCCCGCGGCGCCGCCGAGCGAGAACGAGCTCGGATTGCCGGTCGAGCCGTCGATCGCCCAGGTCACACCGCTGCCGGTGCCCGCCGGAAGCGCGTCGGTCAGCGTGACGCCGTGCGCGAGGCCGGTGCCGTTGTTCTTGATCGTGACGGTGAATCCGATCGGGTCGCCCGCGTTGACCGGCGAGGCATCCGCGGTCTTGATCACCTGGATCGCGCCGGAGTTACAGACGATCTGAGCCTCCGAGGTACTCGTGCCGTCGTTGGTCGTCGTGACCGACGCGGTGTTGTCGTAGGTCGAACACTCGGTGAGCGAGGTCGCCGCGGTGATGTGCACCGTGAGGCTGGCACCCGCCGCGAGGGTGATCGGCTGGCCCGCGAGAGTCAGCGTCTGGCTGCCCTTGGCGCCGGCGAGCGTGAACGAGGCGGGGTTACCGACTGAGCCGTCCTTCGCCCAGGTCACACCTGTTCCCGAACCCGCAGGCAGCAGGTCGGTCAAGGTGACACCCTTCGCAAGGCCGGTCCCGTTGTTCTTGACCGTGACCGTGTATCCGATCGTGTCGCCGTCGTTCACCGACGTCGAATCCGCCGTCTTGATCACCTGGATCGAAGCCGGGTTGCACGTGATCGACGCCGACGAGGTGCTCGTCCCGTCGTTCGTGGTCACGACCGTTGCGCTGTTGTTGTAGCTCGTGCACTCCGCGCCCGAGGTCAGCGCTGTGATGTGCACTGTCAGGCTCGCACCTGCGGCCAGGGTGATCGGCTGACCCGCGAGCGTCAGCGTCTGGCTGCCCTTGGCGCCGGCGACCGTGAAGGCGGCCGGATTGCCGGTCGAACCGTCGATCGCCCACGTCACTCCGCTACCGGTGCCTTCAGGCAGCGCGTCGGTGAGGGCGACGCCCTTCGCGAGGCCCGTGCCGTTGTTCTTGACCGTGACGGTGAAGCCGATCGTGTCGCCGGCATTCACCGGGCTCGCATCAGCAGTCTTGATGACCTGGATCGAGGCCGGGTTGCAGGTGATCAACGCCGTCTGGCTGCTCGTACCGTCATTGGTCGTCGACACCGAGGCCGTGTTGTTGTAGGTCGTGCACTCGGTCCTCGAGGTCAGCGCGGTGATGTGAACCGTCAGGCTCGCACCCGCCCCGAGCGAGATCGGCTGGCCCGCGAGAGTCAGCGTCTGGCTGCCCGCGGCGCCGCCCAGGACGAACGCGGCCGGGGTGCCGACGGAGCCGTCGACCGACCAGGTCACACCGGTACCGGAGCCTGCAGGCAGCGCGTCGTTGAGCGTCACGCCCTTCGCGAGGCCAAGGCCGTTGTTCTTGACCGTAACCGTGTAACCGATCGTGTCACCCGCGTTCACCGACCCGGCATCCGCGGTCTTGAGCACCTGGATCGAAGCCGTGTTGCACGTGATCGACGCCGTCTGGCTACTCGTGCCGTCGTTGGTCGTCGTGACCGAGGCCGTGTTGTTGTACGTCGAGCACTCGGCGCCGGAGGTCAGCGCCGTGATGTGCACGACGAGACTTGCACCCGCTGCCAGCGTGATCGGCTGACCCGCAAGCGTCAGCGTCTGGCTGCCCTTGGCGCCGGCAAGGGTGAAGGCGGCCGGGTTGCCGGTGGTGCCGTCGATCGCCCAGGTCACTCCTGTGCCCGAGCCTGCAGGAAGCGCATCCGTGAGGACGACACCCTTGGCGAGCCCGGTGCCGGTGTTCTTGACGGTGACCGTGTAGCCGATCGTGTCGCCCGCACTCACGGTCCCGGCATCCGCGGTCTTGGTGACCAGGATCGCGGCCGGGTGACACGTGATCAACGCCGACGCAGTACTGGTGCCGTCGTTCGTCGTCGCGACGGTCGCCGAGTTGTTGTAGGTCGTGCACTCCGAGCCCGAGGTCAGCGCCGTGATGTGCACCACGAGGCTCGCACCCGCTGCCAGCGTGATCGGCTGACCCGCCAGGGTCAGCGTCTGGCTGCCCTTCGCGCCGGCAAGAGTGAATGCAGTCGGATTCCCGGTCGAACTGTCGATGGCCCACGTCACACCGGCACCGGTTCCCGCAGGCAGCGCGTCCGTGAGCGTGACACCCTTGGCGAGGCCCGTCCCGTTGTTCTTGACCGTGACCGTGTATCCGATCGGGTCGCCGGCATTCACTGTCGCCGCATCAGCGGTCTTGAGCACCTGGATCGAGGCCGTGTGACACGTGATCGAGGCCGAAGCCGATCCGGGAGGAGTATTGGTCGTGGTCACCGTCGCCGTGTTGTTGTAGGTCGCGCACAGCGAGCCAGACGTGGTGGCGGTGACGTGAAAACTGAACGACGCGCCTGCCGCGAGCGGAGTGCTCGAGCTACCGCACGTGACCGACTGCGAGCCGACGGCGCCGCTCAGCGCGCACAGGCCCGAGTTCGACTGCGTATCGAGCGACCACGTCACGCCGGCCGGCAGAGGATCAGTCACCGTCACGCCGTTCGTGACGGTCGTGCCGGGGTTCGAGACGTTCACCGTGAACCCGATCGGATCGCCCGCACTGACCGATGTCGCATCCGCGGTCTTGGTGATCGCGATCTTCGGGTTGTTGAGGGTGTTCGTGTAGGTACAGACGACGACGTCGCCGGTCGTCAGCGTCAGGTTCGCGCTCTGACCGGTCGTGACAGTGTCGGGGTTCGTTGTGACAGGCGCCGAACCCCCGTTCTTCGTGTTCACGCACGAAAGCGAGCTCGAATACTGGCCCGACACGTTGCTATTCGCGAGCGTCTCGCTCACGTGATAGGTGCCCGGTTGGACGAGCTGGGGGCCGGTCGTGTCGTTCGTCGTCACCGTCTTGGAGGCGATATCGGTCCCATTGGGGCCCGTCCCGATACCGAGCTTGGTGGAGCCCGGGGTTCCGTTCCATACCTTCTTCAGCTCGATCGAGCCGCAGGTGTCGATGTTCCCGACTCCGAAGTTCTTGAGCTCGGCGCTGCCGGACGCCGAGGCGCGCGTCGCCCCCAGGAAGCTCGAGAAGCACGGGAGGGTCTGTTGAAGGCCGGAGAAGAGCGTGGTGAGGTCGATGCCGCCCTCGACGAAGCCGTTGATGGGGAACGGAGTCGCCTGCCAGGGCGCCGACACGGTCGCACTCGCATTGCCGATCAGGCACTCGTTCTGGCCTGCACCGAACGTGGCCGGGTTACAGGCCGCTGCGTCGGTCACGTTCTGGGTGATCCCGGACCCATTCCACGTATAGAGGCTGATCGTCGGCTGGCCGCCGCCGTTCGTGTAGTTGACCGAGACGAACACGTCGCCCACGACGTGCGTACCCGTGAAGTTCGGGGTCGAGCCGCACTGGGCTCCGAAAGTTGGATCCTGCATGAACCAGAAACCGAGGTTCGAGTCGCCGCTCGTCGAGTTCCGGTCGGCGCCGAAGTAGAGGATCGTGTGGCCGTTGCTCGGATCGATGTAGGCAGCCGAGAACAGATCAGCGAGGGTGTTCTTGCTCGGCGCTCCGCCTGTGCACGACCAGCTGCTGATTGCTCCGTCGGTCTTAGAACCTCCGCCGAAGACGTCGGCTGGGGCGCTGACGAAACTCACCGACGAGGCGCTGGTCGCGCCCGGGTTCGTCGCGCAGCGTCACGCCCTGGAGAGAGCAGTAGGCACGATCCCAGTCGTCCGGGATGCCGGCGGTCGCGTGGTCGGTGATTGCGTTCCCGTCGAGCTCGAACAGCGGCGGGTTCGGAAGCGCACCAGTGGCGCTGTAGGGGAGGGCGACCACGAACAATGCGGCGATCAGCCCCATGACGAACCACGTGGCCATAGCGCGGCGGTTGCCGCGGACGCCTGCATCACGATCGAATTTCACAGTCATGCCTCTCCCTTCGGATGAACGCAGGTCATCGAACCCGCGTAGAACGCGGACGGTGAGATGAACCAGAGTGGCCGCGACGTGTCAACGCGCGCGGCATCCCGCTTTCCCAACTCCCCGCCCATGTTTGTTTCCCCTTACTCGTTGATACTGCGAACACAACCCAACCGTTCCAACGTGCGGAACGTGCATCTTGCTCGGGCTTACAGTAACCGGATCTGCCCTAAAAAGCACCTACCGTTAAGTCTGGTCCCTCGAGCCGGTGGGGTCGTAGTCTAAGCCCCTTAAAGGGCGATGTCCAGGCCATTTCTGAGCGCAGTGAGTCGGGCCCGAACGACAGCTCAATTTCCGGGTAGCCGTGGGCGGCGCCGAACCGGCCGGAATCCGACGACCCATCGGCTCGTCCGCGGCACACATAGGGCGGGGCGCGTCACTGCCGCCCCGCCCTCTCCAGGACTCGCCTTGGAGGCGCGCTCAGCCGGTGAACTTCGCGCCGCTCGTGCTGGTGGTCTTGACAGTCACCTTGACGTTCGCGTGGTCGGTGGCCTGGACGTTGACCCCCTTCGGCGAAATGCCGTGGGCGGTCGCGACGTTCGTGAAGTTGCTCCTCACGGTCGAGCGCGAGCAGCTGTAGGTCTTCGAGGCGTTCGGTGCGAGCGTCCCGAGCGGCTTGTCGCAGCCGGGCGAGGCCGGGTCCGTGACCTTGACGTCGTGCAGGGTCACATCACCGGTGTTCGTGACCTTGATCGAGAAGTGCGCCGCCCCGTAGGTGACGGTCGTCTTGCTCGAACCGTTCGCGGAGGTGACCGTATTGGTCTTCGTGGTCACGGTCTGCGTCTTCGGGCTCTTGACGATCGCGATCTTCGGATGCTGCGGCGGCACGAACGCCTGGACGTTGATCTGGGCATGGTCCGTCGCCTTGACCGTGGCCGTCGTCGGCGGCTTGCCGGTGGCGGTGGCGACGTTCTCGAAGTCGGCCGTCACGTTCGCCTTGCTGCAGCTGTAGCTCTTCGACTGGCCGACGGCGAGGGTACCGAGGCCCTTGTCGCAGCCGGGCGAGAGCGGATCGGTGACCTGCACGTTCGACAGGGTCACGTCGCCGGTGTTCGTGACGGTGATCGTGAACTTCGCCGTGCCGCCCGTACCGATCGTCTGCGACTTCGGATCCTTGACGATTCCGATCGCCGCATGCGGCGTCGGCGCCGGCACGACCGGCGGAGTGATCGGCGCAGTGACGGTCACCGGTGCGTTGTCGGTGGCGGTCACCGTCTGTCCGTTCGAGCCGGTGCCGGTCGCCGTTGCGACATTGGTGAAGCTCGCCGTCACATTCGCGAGCGAGCAGTTGTACGTCACGCTCGAACCCGGAGCCATCGTGGAAGAACCGATCAGCGCCGCGATCTGCGAGCTCGTCTGGTTGCAGTTCGGGCTCAGCGGATCCGAGACGCTCACGTTCGTCAGCGGCAGGGTGCCGGTGTTCGTGACCACGATCGTGAAGTTCGCCGTGGCGCCGGTCGCGATCGACTGCGACTTCGGGTTCTTCGTGATCGAGATTGCCGGCGTCCCACCGCCACCACCGCCACCCGGAGGCGACGTCACGGTAAGAGGCTCACAGGCTGCCGTAGAACCGACGTAGTTGGCATCGCCGCTGTAGACCGCCTTGAAGGAGTAGCTCCCCGCGGCGAGCGGGCCCTCGGAGTTCGAGGTAGCCGAGCCCGAAGGCGAGCGCCGGGGTACCGGCCGAGGTTGCGGTTCCCGAGCAGTCGATGTCGAATAGAAGGAGAAGGCGACCGTTCCGGTGGCGCCGTCGAGCCGACCTGGCCGGAGACGGTCGCCAGATCGGTGACCGAGGTGCCGGCGGCGATCGTCGTCACCGTCGAGCCGCTCTGCTTGATCGCCGTCACGGTCGTCGTCGGCGCCTTGTTCACGATCAGCGGCTCGGCCGAGCAGCCGCTCGAGACGGGGCCCGTGTTGTTGACGTCCCCCGAGTAAGTGGCGACGAAATAGAACGTCCCGACGCTCGTGAAGGTGAAGGCGTTCGAGTCCGGAACCGACCCGTTGACCACCGCATTGACCGTAGGCGTCAGGTTCGCGACGAGCGTGGTGCAGGTGCTGGTGCTGTAGAGGGCATAGGTGACAGTGCCCCCCGCGTTCGTCGACGCGCCGGTGAGCGTCGCCGTATCGTGCGCTGCCGCGCCGAGAGCGATCGGGCCGGCGGGCACGGTCGCGGTCAAGATCGTCGGTGTTTTCGGGCTCACGTGGGTGCTCTCGTTGGTGGCTCCGCACGTGGTCAGCGCAACGGCGTTGTTGTTCGTGTCGCCGCTATAGGAGTCGCGCCAGTAGTACGTGCCGGCGGTCGAAACCGTGATCGCGGGCGACGAGATGTAAGCACCGTTCCCACTCACGGTCGCCGTGATCGGGCTACCCGAGACCTCGGTGGTGCAGGTGTCGTCCGAGTAGAGGTGGAACGTGATCGTCCCCGTCGGGCTGAGGCCGCCCGCGAGTGTCGCCGTGTCTGTCAGCGCTCCCGGAACCGTCGTTGCGGCGGAGGCCTGCGTGGTGAGCGTCGGCGAAACCGGATTCACGATCGTGCTCTCGTTGGCAGCGTTGCACGCCGTCAGCGCGATCGCGTTGTTGTTCGTATCGCCGCCGTACGAATCTCGCCAGTAATACGTGCCGGCCGTGTTCACCGTGATCGCCGGCGACGAGGTGTACGTGCCGTTTCCGGCGACCGTCGCCGTCTTCGGGCTACCCGCCACCTCCTGGGTGCAGGAAGCGTCCGAGTACAGATGGAAGGTGATCGTCCCGGTCGGCGACAACCCGCCGGAGAGGGTGGCGCTGTCGGTGAGCGCACCCGGCACCGCCGTCGTCGGCGAAGCCTGAGTCACGAGCGTCGGGGTCGCCGGATTCACGACGAGCGGCTCAGACGCGCAGCCGCTGTCGACGGGACCCGCAATGCCGTCGGTCGCGTCGCCGCTGTAGGTCGCAACGAAGTAGAACGTGCCTGCGGTGTGAACGTGTAGGGCTTCGAATCCGGCGCAGCCCCATACCGGTGACGCCATTCGCAGCCGGAGTCAGATCGGCGAGCTTCGTCGTGCACGAGTTGTCGCTATAGAGCGCGTAGCCGACGGTGCCTCCCACCGTGGACGGCGATCCACCGGAGAACGAGATCGACGAGGTGTCGTGCGCCGCGGTACCGACAGCAATCGGGCCGGCCGGTGAGACGACCGTCGTGATCAGCGGCGTGTACTGCTGGAGCTTGGTGCTTGCCGGTGCCTGGACGTCGTTGCTGCTCGCCGCGTCGCAGGTCCCCGGCGTCGGGGTCTTGTCGCACAGGTCCTGCCACGTGAAGTCGACCTGGTCGACGAGCCTGTGGGTCAGGGGATTCAGATTGAAGTCGGCCGCCGTCGTCGTGTAGAAGCCGAAGGGGTTGGTCGATGATGCTTGCGTTGAAAGGCAAGGTGCAGAGGGTCGCGCCGACGTACGGCGAGGCGACCGTGCCCAAGCCCGAACCACCGGAGCATGACGGCGCGCCCGCTGCGGGCGGGAGCCGGCGAAAAGACGAGGCTCAGCTGAGAGAGAAGGTTGGACGAGCTCGTGGGGCCGCCGGCGTTCGCGACCGTGTCGACCACCGAACTGACCGTGACGGTGTCACCGGAGGTCGCACCGGCGTTGCTGAAGACGTAGAAGCACGTGTCCTTCTGCCCGACGAAGGTCGGCGAGTTGCATCCCTTGGCGAGACTGACCCCATACGTCACGTCCGTCGGCGCACCACCCGCAGAAACCACAAACAGCGCCGCAATGACGCCTACAATTGCAAGCCAGAACGGCCCGCGCAACCCAAAACCCCTCATTCCCCAACCCCCTTCAGTCCGTGCTGACGAATCCCCAACCCGGCCGGCGCACAAGCGCCAGCAGGCTTATCGCGAAAAAGCTTCGAAACACCCAGACGATCGGCGTGAGCCGACTGAGCATAGTGCAAGATGCCCTGAATTGCACTATCCCCCCAAACGGCCGGGTTACCGCGATTTGCGAGCAACCCGCGAATTTCGCCAGCTGGATGCTTCTTCGTTCGGACGTTCACGTACAGTCCGCCCATGGTGAGCAACGCCACCTCACCCGGCGACGCGAAGAATGTCCCGTGCGCACCCGACCTGCAGGGGCTACAGAGGAATACCACCACGGGGCCGTACTTCGCAGCCTTGCCACGCTCGATGTTCGCGAACGTCGCAGCACCGCTCAGGTGCGAGTAGGTTAGATGCCAGGCGAACTGATAGCCCCTCTTGGTCTTCGTGAGCTTGCCCGTCAGCCGGCCGCTGCCGTGCCCGACCTTCGCGGTGAGTGCCGGCACTTCGTGCTTGCCCGTCATCGTTGCGCCGACTCTAAGCGTGCTCGGGAGACTCGAGAGGGCGCTACCTGGAACGAGGAGCACCGCGGTCGCAACGACTCCCGCGATGAGGAAACGGCTCTTCATCGTCCTCAGTATTCGCCTGCCGTCTCGTGGCCCGTGAGTCAGGGCACGATCTGCCCGCGGATCTCGCCTCTCGGGTTCTTGAACGTGTGGATGCTCACGTACGTCTTCCCGTGCGTCAGGTCGGTGAGCTCCGCCGCGGTGAGCTTCTTCGTGCCGCTCGACGGGGACTTGCACGGGGCGCAGAACGCGAGCAGGATCGTGCCGCTCTCGCTCTTCGTCCCGAAGTGGAGGTAGGTCGCAGTCGCCGGCCCGGTCAGCCCGGCATAGCTCAGCTTCCAGGTCAACTTGCGACCAGACAACGTTGCGTTGAACGACCCCTTGGCGCCCGCCGCAGCCTTCGTCGGCTTCGGAATCTCCTGAGAGGTGCTCAGCGTCGCCTTGTAGGGGATGCCCTTGGTCGAGCCCGCTGCAGCCCCCACCGTCGCGATCGCGGCCGCGGCACAAATGGCCGTCACGAGCATTGGAAGTCTTGTGCGCATTCGAACCCTCCTCATTGACGTGAGCGGGAGAGGAAAAGCCTCCCGCGTCGAAATCGTTCGAGGCTTCTCGAGGGAGGAATTGTGCCACGCGCGGAGCCGGATAGTGATCTGCGACAAATCGGCCTCATCGAACGCTTGGCATGAGTCGAGGTGGTGTGGCCGGAGCGAGCTCCGGCCACACCATCTCCCAACCTCTCGGATCAGCAGTTACTGACGCTGTCCGATGCGTAGTTGCTCAACGTGTCGTGGAGCGACTGCGCCAACGTGTTGTCAGGCCCCGACAGGTTGTACGTGCCGGACGGACCGACGTAGTGGTACTTCGTCAGCAGCGCCTCGGCCGTAGCGATCGTCGAGGTGATGCACGGATTGTCACCCTGAGCCAGGTTCAGCTTGGCGGCCAGAAGCATGACGGCCATGCAGCCGAGCCTGTTCCCTCCGCAGCCGGGCGACGACAGGATGTCCGAAGCCTGGGCACAGGTGGTGACGGTGTAGAAGCTGCCCATCGTGAGCGGCAGGAACTTCTGCGTCGCCGCACAGTGGTTCTTCCAGTAGCCGGGCGTGAAGCCGGCCACGAAGTTCGCGGTGACCGTCAGCGGCTCACAGGCACCGGTCGAGCCGTTGTAGTTCGCGTCACCGCTGTACACGGCCTGGAACGAGTAGCTTCCGGCGTTGAGCGGGCCCTCGGAGTTCGAGGTCGCCACCCCACCGGCAAGCGTCGGTGCACCGGCCGCCGTTCCAGTCGGAGCGCACGTCCCGTTCGTGAAGAACGTGAACGTCACGGTTCCGGTCGGCGTCCCGGCACTACCGGACACTGTCGCCTGGTCGGTCACCGATGTCCCGGCATTGATCTGACGTCACGGTCGCGCCGCTCTGCTTGATCGCCGTGACCGTAGTGCTATCCGCCTTGGAGACCGTCAGCGGCTCACAGGCACCCGTGGATGCGTTGTAGTTCGTATCGCCGTTGTAGGTCGCCTGGAACGAGTAGCTCCCTGGCGTGAGCGGACCCTCGGAGCTCGAGGTCGCAACACCACTCGAGAGCGTCCCCGTGCCGGCACCCGTTCCGGTCGGCGCGCACGTCCCGTTCGCGAAGAACGTAAACGTCACGTTGCCGGTCGGCGTGCCCGCCCCGGAGCCCGACACAGTCGCCTGGTCGGTGACCGAGGTCCCGGCCGCCACGGTGGTGACGGTCCCGCCGCCCTGCTTGATCGCCGTGACGGTGCGTCGAGTTCGCCTTGCTCACCGTGAACGGCTCACACGCACCGGTGGAGCCGGTGTAGTTCGCATCGCCGTTGTAGGTCGCCTGGAACGAGTAGCTCCCGGCAGTCAACGGGCCCTCGGCGGGAGCCGACGTTGCCGTGTTGCCGGTCAGTGTGATCGTGCCGTCGGTCGCACCGGTCGGCGCGCACGTCCCGTTCGTGAAGAACAAGAACGACACGTTGCCGGTCGGAGGTGCGCCGGTCGCCGAGGTGTTGACGGTCGCCATGTCGGTCACCGTCGAGCCGAGCGGCAGCGGCGCCGCCACCGGCGAACCGCCGCTCATCACGGTCGTGACCGTCGACGAGGGGCCCGGGTTGACGACGAGCGGCTCATCGGTGCAGGTGCTCGTGACCGGCCCGGAGATCCCGTCCGCCGTATCACCCGAGTAGGTCGCCTGGAACCAGAAGTTCCCCGCGTTCGGGAACACGACAGTCGGCGAGGGCGGAACCACCCCGCCCGTGACCGCCACCGTCGAGTTCAGCGCAGGTGTCGTCGACAGCGTCGTACACGCGTTGTTCGTGAACAGCTTGTAGGTCACCGACCCGCTGAACCCCGGCGGCGGCGGGCTGTTCGGAGAGAGCGCGATCTGCGCCGTGTCGTGCGCGCTCTGACCGACAACGATCGGTGAGGCAGGAACGATCGTCGTCGTGATCGTCGGCGTGAACTGCTCGACGATCGTGCTCGAAGTCGCCTGGTTATCGCTCGTGTCGGGCGCCCCGTCGCACGTTGCCGGCGTCGGAGTCACGTCGCACTGATCGGTCCAGTTGTAATCGACCTGATCGTGCAGCCTGTTGCCCGAGAGCGCGAAGTCGGCTCCCGTCACCGTGTACCAGCTGAAGTTCTCGCTGGTGATGTTCGCGCCGAACGGCACGCTGCACGACGTCGCGTTGACATACGGCGACGCGACCGTGCCCAACCCAGACCCACCGGTACACGTTGGACTCGCCGGTGTTCCCGTGATCGGAGGCTGATTGAACAGCAGGCTTAGCCCCGGCAGGATGTTCCCAGACGCAACAGGACCACCCGCGCTCGTGACGGTGTCATTCACCATGTTCAGCGTCACCGTGTCCCCAGAGGTCGCGCCGGTATTCGAGAACACGTAATGGCAGATGCTCTTCTGACCAACAAGAGTCGGCGACGCACAGCCCTTGGACACGCTGACGCCATACGTGACGTCCGCGCTCTCGGCACCGCCAACGAACAGCGCCGCCGCAACCAGCGCGAGCGCATACCCAGTCAGCCGTCTCCATCTGAGCGGCGATCTCATCCCCGTCCTCCAGTCTCGAGATAACCCAACCCGAACTCAACCCAGAAACCCGTGCGCCGCATGTGAACCCCTTCCCAACCCGAATATTTGACGGCAGCGCCTCCCGGCGTAATCACCGGGGCCCATGCCCGCTGCCCAAAACAGACGCACTCTAGACAGGTGTGAGGCGCTTTGACAACAGCACGGCTGGTGGATTACAGGGTGAACTGTTGGCGCGCATCCCCCTTTTGGTGCGGAAAGACCTGCAGGGAAGCCAAATCATGCCGCCCTGCCGCCCGTTCATTCAGCCAGAGGTACCGTCTGAATTTACATGCCGAAAACATAGGGGAGGGAGGCGGCGCCGTTGCAGCCGCCTCCCTCCGTGGCCTTTAGGTGACGACGATGCCCGAGGGGGTCGCGCCGGCAGGGCCGGGCGTTGCCGAGGACGGCAGTTCCATCAGCGTGCCGCCGGAGACCGAGAAGCCGGCGACGGCGTTGTGCGCGCCGGCCTCGACGACCCAGAGGGTCGAGCCGTCCGGTGAGAGCCGGGCATCTTCAGGGCCGACGAGCCCGCCCTTGAATCCGACCGAGCCGAGCAGTGTCAGGCTGCCGTCGGCGGCGATCGAGTAGCTCGAGATCGTCGAGTTTCCCGTGTTGACGGCGAACAGGTACTGGCCGTCGTGGCTGAGCTCGACCCAGCACGGTGCCGACTGGTTGTCGCCGAACGGCGAGGAGCCGATCGGGGTCAGCGTGGCGTCCGCTGCAACGCTGAACGCCGAGACGGTGCCGTTCGTCGGGCCGCCGTTGTGGGCGTTGGAGACGAAGAGCTGCGACGGGTCGGTCGGGCGGAACTCGCTGCCGAAGGGGCCGAGGCCCTGGGCGGCGATCGCCGGCCCGGAAGCGGTGAGCAGGCCGTCGTTGCCGACCGTGAAGCTGTCGATCAGCGACGTCCCGACGCGGGTGCCGACGACCTTCGTTCCGTCGCCGCTGAAGAGCACGTCACCGGGCTGCGAGCCCGTGGGCAGCGAGACCGTCGAGCCGGAGAGGGCGCGAAGGTGACCGCCGGGATTGAGCGAGAAGCCGGTGTAGTTGGGAGTCGGGTTGCCGGCGTTCGCGACGTAGACGAGTCCGTTGTATTCGGCGACGCTGACCGGATCGACGCCGTTCGACGACTCGAGATCGGCCTGCTGGAGGCCGCCGTCCGGCTTGAGCCGAAGCACGGAGATCTGATTCGAGCCCGCGTCGACGGCGAGCAGGTAGCGACCGTCCGAGCTCAGCTGGAGCGCGCCCTGCGAGGCGGTCGACGAGCCCGTGCCCGAGCCCCCGATTGCAAACGGCGAGCCCGGGAGCGGAGTCAGCGTCCCGTCGGCGTGACGATCGAAGCCTCCGACCGTGTTGGTGGGCGCCGTGTTGTCGTTGATGTAGAGCTGCCCGACGACGGGCGATCCGGCCGGAGCCTGCCCGGCCGCGGCGCCGCCGACGAAGGCGACCGAAACCACGGCGGCAAGGACAGCCGCTGTTGCGAAGCGAAACTTGGTCATGCGATGGAACCTCCCGTGAAGATGCTGGGCGGATGCCCGAGCGCGACCACGCTCTCAACAGGGAGTTACCGCCCACTTACGGGCGGCTGAACAGCCTCTTAACTCGACGAGGCTCTACGTGACCTTGATGGTTAGGGTCACCGTGTGCGAAAGCGAGCCGCTCGTTCCCTTGACGGTGAACGTCGCGCTGCCTGCTCTCGCCCGGTTCGTCGCGTTCACGGTCAACGTCGAGCTTCCGGATCCGCCGGAGATCGAGGTCGGCGAGAAGGAGCCGCTCACATTCCTCGGGAGGCCGCTGACGCTGAGCGCGACGGTGCCCGTGAAGCTGCCGCTCTTCGGCGCGATTGTGACGGTATAGGTGGTCGACCCGGGAGAGCCGATCGTCGTCGAGCCGTTCGGCGAGACCGTGATCGTGAAGTCGGGCGGCGGTGGCGCGCCGACTGTGAGGGTCGCGTTGACCGTGTGGTTGAGCGACCCGCTCACGCCGGTAATCGGGATCGTCAAGGTGCCCTTGGCGACAGAAGCGTCGACTGCCAGGGTGAGCGTCGAGGTCGTGGTCGTCGGATCAAGCGAGAAGCCCGTCAGGCTGACACCCGTCGGAAGCGGGCCCGTGGTGAGCGTCACCGGGTCGCCGAAGCCGCCGATGTCGTGTACCGACACGGTGTAGGAAACAGAGCCGCCGGTTCCCTGATTCACGGTCCCGACCTGCGAGCCGACGCTCAGCGAGAAGTCAGGCGCCGAGGCGACCGTGAGCGTTCCATTGATCGAGTGTCCGAGCGAACCCTCGAGGCCGTTGATCGCAAATGTGTAGGTGCCCCCGGGAACCGTCGAGGCGACGGTTAGCGTGAGCGTCGAGCTCCCACCCGCGGTGACCGAGCTCGGCACGAAGCCGGCGGTCACACCGTTCGGGAGTCCAGAGGCCGAGAGCGCGACAGTGCCCGCGACGCCGGAGGCGACTGCGGTTGACACAGCGTAGTTCGTCGTGCCGCCGGTCCCCGACGTCAGGCTGCCGCTCTGAGCCGAGACGCCGAGTGAGAAGTCGTTCGGCGGCGGCCCGGCCGAGAACGCGCTCGTTCCGTTCGGCGTCCCGACACCGGTCGGTCCGTCGTAGCCGGAACCGGCGGTACACAGAGGGGCCGGGCTGCACGATCCGTTGCTTCCGCTCGTGACGTCGTGCAGACCGGACGAACCGGCGTGCGCGTAAGGGATCGAGCCGGCGTTGACGTTCGAGCCGTTCGCGCCGGCGAGCGCGTAGGTCGAGGCAATCAGCGGCGAGGCGAGGCTCGTGCCTCCGACCTGGAACCAGCCGGCCGATCCCTGGTAGGCGATGGAGTCGTAGACGGCGGCGCCGGTGTTCGGATCGGCGTCGGCAGCGACGTCGACCACGGTGCGGTGCGAGCAGGACGATGAGTCGGTCTGCCAGCCGGGCTTTGCCTCCACGCTGGAGCAGCCCGAGCCGCCGCCCGACCAGGCGCTCTCGCTCACATAGCTGCCGCTCGAGTTGAGGTTGAGAGTTGTGCCGCCGACCGCCGTGACCGTCGGCGAGGCTGCGGGCCACTCGACGCCGTACCCGGCGTCGCCGGAGGAGACGGTGATCGCAAGACCGGGATGCGTGAAGTACGACGAGTCGAGGCTGTTCTCACCCGAGAACTCGCCACCGCCCCACGAGTTCGAGACCGCGACTACGCCGGGCCAGCCGGCGGCCTCGTTCTCGGCCTGACCGAGGTCGCCGTCGTTGGCGCTGTTGGCCTCGACGAGCAGGATGTTGCAGTTCTGGCAGATCGAGTGAACGGTCTGTACGTCGAGCGAGATCTCGAGCGCCCAGCCGGAGTTCGCCGACGGATATCGCGTGCCGCCCGTCTCGTTGATCTTCTTGAAGCACCCATTCGCGCTCGTGCAAGACGGCAGGCCGTACATCCCGTCGAAGGTCTGGAGGTCGGACTCGGCGTTCGGGTCGTCGTAGGCATCGACGATCGCCACGGTCGGCGTGCCAGGAGCGGTCGCCGGCAGGTTGTAGCCCATGTGGAACTTCGCCGGCGTGATCGCAGTCGAGGGCGGCGAGCCGGCGGCGAGCGGGTCGCCGCTCGAGTCCGAGACAACCTCGGCCTGGCAGGCGGCGCTGCCCGCGTCGGCGACATCGCAGACGCTCCGGAACCACGCGCCGCGGCCGTGGTCGCGCGACGCGCCCTGCCCCGGATCCGCGCCGCCCGACGCGGCGCCGGCCATCAGCACGAAAGCAGCCGCCACAAGGGCGGCAAGGGCAGTCCGGCTGAAGGAGTGGCGCGCAGTCATCTGTTGCTCGGGCTGGCCCGAAGCCTCGCTCAGAGTAGCTGGTTCTGGAGCCGATGGACCTAGCTCGATAGGGGGATTCTTGCCGGCCGAACGAGGGGCCTCTCGAGCTGCCAAAGCCGCACCACCGTTGCATTTTCGGCTGTTCGACGGCAGGTTTTCGGCCCGTAAATGTTTCTGCGAACGCCGCGATTCGCGAGTACGTTCCGCTGCGAGTGGGCAGACGATTTCCTGAACAAGCCAACTACGAACCTAGTTCCACCACCGATAGGAGAACTCAAAATGACCAAACGCCTAGCACTCCTGACCGTGATTGCGGCGCTTGCGCTCTTCGGCACGGCAGCTGCACTTGCGGATTCAGTGGGCCCGATCACGTTCGAGCCGCCCACCTACGCCCTCGGCAACATCAACGGCCAGAACGGCTGGGTCAAGACGGGCTCGTACGACGTGGCCGTTGCCAGTGTCAGCTCGTTCCCGGCCGCGTCCGGGTACGGCTTCGGCACGCAGGCGCTTCGGGTCTCGAACGCCACCGCCAGCGGTTCGTTCGGCGACCAGACGTTCGGGCCGCTGCTCGCGAACGCGGCCGGCGAGTCGACGAGCTTCAAGCACTTCGACGCGACGTTCGACATCGGGACGACCTCTGCCGCCGTGCAGCCTGGTCTCGCGATGTCGGTGAGTCCCGACGACGGCCTCGGCGACCGGATGAGCTATCTCCGGTTCGAGGATCAGGCCGACGGAGTCCACGTCTTCTTCGACGATGTGACCGACGCGGGCCCGCTCGGGACAACCGCGACGTTCAACGAGCATGACATCGCGACACTCGACCGGACTCAGTCGCACACGATCCGGTTCTCGATGGACTTCGTGCCGGGCCCCGGCAACGACGTCGTCCGCATCTACATCGACGGCGCCCTCAAGGCGACCGGAACGAGCTGGGAGAACTACTACCGCTACGACAACGAGCAGAACGCGAACCACAACGTCGTGCCGGTGACGAAGACGCTCCTCTTCCGCGAGGGCGGCTCCACGATCGTGGGCGTTCCGGGCCTTGCGGGTAACGGCTTCCTGGTCGACGGAGTGACCTATGCCTCGTCGAACTCGAACGGAGGCGGCACTTCCGCCAAGAACCTGTGCAAGCACGGCGGGTGGAAGACGTTCTCCGACCCGAGCTACAAGAACCAGGGTCAGTGCGTCAGCGCCATGAACCATGCGGCCAAGTCGAACAACGGCAAGGCCAACGGCAACGACGACAGCCAGGGCAGCAACAAGAGCCAGGGCAACGACAAGAGCAACGGCAAGGGCGACGACGGCGGCAAGAGCTAATCACCCGTCTCGCGCACGACGACCTCGGCCCCGTCCAAGAGCTCACGCTCGGGGCGGGGCCGAGGTCTATGTTTGGCCTCTGACCAGACGGGCGAAGGCCCGCGCACGAGAGAGAGGGAGAAACACATGTTGCGTTCACCGTTCGTGTATCTCGGAGCGCTCGCAGCTTCGATGTCGCTACTGCTTGGAGGTGGTGCGGCAGTAACGGCAGTCGCCGCGGGCACCGCGTTCGCGCCGCTCGCCGAGATGGCACCGGGAGGACCGTACGTCGCAAGCGGGGCGCCGGCGACGTTCAGCTGTCAGGCGCCAAGCTCGACGATCCACTGCTACACACCGCAGGACATTCGAGCCGCCTACGGCGTCGACCAGTTGCCGGAGGAAGGCGACGGTCAGACGATCGTGCTCGTCGACTCGTACGGCAGCCCGACCGCGGCCGCCGACCTGCAGACCTTCCACGACCAGTTCTTCCCGAACGATCCGAACCCTGACTTCACCCAGGTCGTGCAGGGGCCGAGCGGGTTCTCGAGCTCGAACGGCAACGGGAAGTCGGGCCAGAACGCCGCCGCCGGGTGGTCCGGTGAGGCGACGCTCGACATCGAGTGGGCCTACGCGATCGCACCGCACGCCCACATCGTCCTGCTTGCCGTTCCGCCGGCGGAGACCGAGGGCGTTCAGGGGCTGCCGAACCTGTTCAAGGCGATCTCGACCGCAATCGACACCTACCCGTCCGGGACGGTGTTCTCGATGAGCTTCGGGATCACCGAGCAGACCTTCGGCGGCGCCGCCGCCTCGCAGACACAGAAGTTCGACACGGTGTTCCAGGCCGGGATCGCCAAGGGCGACTCGTTCTTCTCGTCCTCGGGCGACGACGGGACACTCGGGACGGCCAGGCAGGCGAAGAACACAGCGACCTATTCGGACGCGACCGTCGGTTGGCCCGCCTCGAGCCCGTACGTGACGGCCGTCGGCGGAACCCAACTGCAGGACGGCTGGACGTGGAACCCGACGAGCGACATCCCCTTCCTGGCCGACGGGTCGTTCAACCCGGCGTACTTCAGCTCGACTCCGGGCGGCGACACGAACTACGTCTGGAACGAGTCGTGGCTGCCGGCCGCGTCGGGTGGTGGGCCGAGCGCGATCTACCCGCGCCCGAGCTGGCAGTCGGGCGTCCTGCCCTCGGCGGGTAACCATCGCCTCGTGCCGGACGTCTCGTGGAACGCCGCCGTCAACGGAGGCGTCTTGATCTACATCTCGGCCTATCCGGACTACAACGGTCCGAAAGGGGACTACATCATCGGTGGGACGAGCGCGGCAAGCCCGCAGGTCGCCGCGCTGACCGCGCTCGCGAACGAGCGGCGCCATGCCGAGTCGAAGGCCCCGATCGGGAACGCGAACCCGGCGATCTACAGCTCGAACGGTTCGTGGTTCAACGACGTGAAGCCGGCAACCCAGGGCACGGCGGCGAGCGGCCAGCTCGTCAACAACCAGGAATGGGACTTCAACGGCAACGGTGTCGCCGTGACACCCGACCCGGTCCCCGGCTGGCCTGTGCTCGGCGGGTTCGACATGACGACCGGCTGGGGCACCCCCTCGGCGACGAGCTACGTCGCCGGGCTCGCGGCCGCTCCGTAGTCGTCTAGCGAAGAACCCCCGCCCCGAGCTCTCGAGCTCGGGGCGGGGTTCTTTCAGCCCGTCCCTCGCGGCCCCTGCTTCAGCTTCTTCGGGCCCGAGACGGTGTTTGGCTTGTCGACGACCGTGCCCGTGTTGCCGGTGACCGGCGGGAACGCCACGCGCTGACCGGGCCGACGCGAAACTCTCCGCGAGCACGCTCCAGTACTCGCTTTATAAACTAGTCGTACTGGATACGAGTGCAGGCTGACACTGTCTCACTGAGGAGGAGCACCGATGAACTTCCGCGTGGTTCTTGTCACCTTCGTCGGAGCAGCGCTTTGCTTCGTCTTCGTCTCGGCCTCTGCGGCCAAGAATGGGCCGCCCGTGATCGCCGCACCGACGGTCACGATCGCCGACTTCCCTGGCAACGGGCTGATCCCGTTCCCCACCACGACCTTCACGACCGCCCAACTCGCGGCGATGCCGCAGCAAACAGACACGGTGACGATCGGGGGCGTCTCGACAACCGAATCGGGTCCGCTCCTCAGCGCGGTGCTCGGAACGGCCGGCTTCACGCCCCTCTCCACCTGCAAGAACGACGCGCTTCACTACTGGATCGAGGCCTCGAGCCTCAACGGCTCCTCCGCCGAAATCGGCGACGGCGAGCTCTCACCGATGTTCGGCAACAATCCCGCGATCCTCTCGATCAGCGAGAACGGCGGCGGACTCGCCGTACCGCGGCTCATCGTCCCCCACGATGCGACCGACGCGCGTGACGTCCCGGACGTCTTCAACGTCACGATCGGCCGGGCCGCCCCGCAGCTCACCGCATCGATGACCCAGGCCGGCTGCACACCGCCCGGCTTCGTCCCACCGGTGACGCTTCCACCGGTGACGGCAGCGAACCCCAAGGGCTTCGTGATCTTCAACGGCGCGCTCGCGGATCCGGGCATCGTCTCCTTCGCCCAACTCCAGGCCCTACCGCAGATCACCCAGACCGACATCTTCAAGCAGGGCATGACCACGAAGACCGAGACCGAGGTCGGACCGACGCTCTACAGCGTCGCGAACCCGCTCGGACCACAGTTCGACCCGACCGACCCGTTGGATGACCTCAACTTCTACGTCGAGGCCACCTCGTCCGAGGACGGCGGGGCCGCGCTCGTCTCCTGGGCCGAGATCGCCCCGAACCGGAATGCGAATCCCGATCTGCTCGCCGTGATGGACAGCGGCCACTCGGCACTGATGCAGGACACGGGCCCCCGTCTGACTGCACCGGGTGACGTCGCGGGGGGACGCTACGACTTCGGCGTCCAGATCGTCAGCGTCTTCCGGGCCCCGACCGCGGCCCCCGTGCCGGGGAGCGGCCAGAGCTTCACGGGCGCCAACCTGAACGGCGGCCAACTCGTGGGCGCCTATCTCGTCGGCGCAAGTCTTCAAGGCGCCAACTTGAACAAGTCCGAGGCGGCCGGGGCGTTCCTCGACGCCGCGAACCTCGCGGGCGCCAATCTGAACAAGACGGTCCTCGCCGGAGCGCTCCTGAACGGTGCCGACCTCGAAGGGGCGAACCTCAACGGTGCCGACCTTTCCGCTGCGAACCTCACGGGCGCCGACCTGAGGGGGGCGAACCTCCACGGCGCGAACCTGACCGGCACGATCTTCTCGGGCACCACGTGTCCCGACGGCTCGAACAGCGACAGCGACGGCGGCACCTGCGCGAACGACGCGTAAATCGCCCGTCGCATCCCGTATTGCCGCGACCCGACGGACGAGGCGCCCGAAACGGGCGCCTCGTCCTTTGCCGGCGAGAGCACCGGCGCGGGTGCGTTTCCTAGTTCGTACTGACCGGCGTCGTAATGCCGGAGAACTGGTTGTTGTCGATCGTGCTCGGTGCGTTGAGCGTCCAGATGCCGACCGAGGCGTCGCTCAGCTGGTTGTGCTCGATCACTGTGCCCGTGAGCGGACCGGGCAGAAGCGGCGGCGGCAGGAACCCCGGAGGCCCTGAGGCGACGATGATGTCCGTCGTCCCCGGATCGGGCGTCCCGAAGTCGAAGTCGCCGTCGACGTTGTTGTTGCTCAGGTTGTTGAACGTGATCACGTTCCCGTTCAGATCACCGGCGAAGTGCTGGTGGATCGTGACCCCGGCGAGCCCGTTGCCGGAGGCCTCGTTGTGGGTGATCACGTTCCCGTAGGCCTCCGTGAAGGGTCCGCCACCGGCGATCAGGTACCCGGCGCCCTGCCCCGCGACGCCGTTGCCGTCGGCGACGTTGTACTCGATCAGGTTGTCGAACACGCCGTTTGACGTGTGGCTCGCGAGCGTGACACCGCAGTCATCCGTGTTGTCGAGGATCGTGTCGTGGGCGATCGTGTTGTCGGATGTCGGCCCGAATTGATCGCTGAGCAGGATGCCGCCGGCGTTGTCCTGCACGAGCGTGTGCTCGACGACGGAGTCAGTGACGGACTCGAGATGGATCGCCTCGCCGCAATCGCCGGGGCCACCGGCATTCGGGGCGCATTCGCCGACCTGGGGGCTGGCGTCGATTCCCTGGTCATTGTCGATCACGTTGTCCTGGTCGATCGTGACGTCGCTGACCGTGGTGCCGGGTTTCGGGGCCACCGACGAGTCGCCGACGAGAATGCCCTCGAAGGGCGCGTTCTCGACGGTGAAGTGGTCGACCGTGGTACCCGAGGCCAGGATCTGGATCCCGACGCCGTTCGCCGAGGTCGTCGCGTCGAGGATCGAGGCTCCGGTTCCGGAGAGATCGATCGGAGTCGAGATCACGACGCCGCCGGAGTAGGTACCGGAGCTTGCCTTCACCGTCGCACCGGCGGTGGCCGATCCGACGGCCTCGCCGAGCGAACAGGGTGCCTTCGCCGTGCACGCCGTGCCGCTACCCGTGGGCGAGGCCCACAGCATTCCGGGGCCCTGACCGGCGAGCGACGCCGGAACGAGAGATCCAACCGCAACCGCAAGAACGGCAAGCCCGCCAACCGCGCGGACCATGCCAAGAGCTGACGTACGCATACATACCCCCAACCGTTTCGGGAACCGAGTTACCGCCCCACCCTAGCCGGATTCATGCGCCCTCAACAAATCCATAACGACGTTGTGCTGCCGACCGTCGGCGAAAGCGGCGCTAGGCGTGCCCCTTGGCGTTAGCGTTCCCGTTCGCGTTTGCGCTTCCTTGCCCCAGGTCGTCGAGCTGTCCCGGCGGGGCGGGTTGACCGTTGCCGGGGTTCTCCTGACCAGGAGGTGTGCTCGAACCACCTCCGACCTCCGACCCCGTCGCAGCGGGCAGGCTTGGCGAACCGGGGTCGACGCTTGCCTGCTGACCAGGCGCAGTGGCCTGTCCCTGACCGCCGCCGTTGACAGCCTGCTGCCCGGGCGACGTCAGCCGGCCGCCGCCGCTCACGGCCTGCTGCCCCGGTGCGCTCAACTGGCCGCCTCCGCTCGTGTTCTGCTGACCAGGCGCCGTCGACTGGCCGGCGCCGGTAGCGCTGAGCTGACCCGGCGCCGTCGCCCGACCCTCGCCGATCGTTTTCTGCTGACCCGGCGCGGTCATCTCCCCACGCCCTTCGCCGCCTGGCCTCCCGACGGAGTGGCGGCGTCCGACGTAGCCTCGCCGCCCTGCCCGGCGGGCGCGTGTACCGGAGCGTGCTCCGTCGGAGACGTGGGGGCAACGGTGTCGCTGTCGCTCGCCGAGCCCGCGGACGGTGGAGGATCGCTCGACGGCGCGGCCGCACGCTGAACGCCAGTCCCACCGGCCGCCACGGGCGGGAGCGCGGGCGCACCCTGAGCGCGCGCCGCGTGCCCGACGACCGCGGCCGGTCCGACGGCCGGGCTCGACAGCGCGGGAGTTCCCGAGCCGGCGGTCGACCCGTGTGTCCGACCGGCGCGAGCGGATCGAAGCGCCACGGCCCGAACGCCCGCGCGGTCGCCACCAATGGACCCGCCGCCGACCGCCGGCAGATGGTGATCCGGCCCGTACGAGACGACGGGCGTCGAGCGCCTGGTCGCAGCGCTGGCCGCCGGAGTTGTATTCCGCGTGTGCTGGGCGCGGCCCGCCTCGTGGTGCCACGCGATCCCTCCCGACACAGCCCCGACAGCCACGAGCAACGCCGCCTTTCCGGCAAGCGCGCCGACCGCACCGCCCGACCCGACTGTGGCCGCGGGCTGCGCCATGTTCGCGGCGTGACGCGTTCTTCCCAGGAGGTGGAGGCTTCCGAGCGCGAGCCAGAGAGGCTGAAGCAGCCCGAGTTTCGACCGTGGGCGAAGGCCGGCGGCGCTGCAGCGTGGGCACCAGCGCCTATGCGCTTCGAACGCCCGCCGAACCCGGGTCGTGGTCTCGGCCTTACCGCGCCGCTCAGACTCCTGTACCGCGGCACACGTCACTCCGGCCACGATCTGCTCGCGCAGATCGTCGCGCGCGCGGCCGAGGAGTTTCGTAACCTGCTTCTCGCTGATCCCGAGCTTGGAGGCGATCTCGAGGCGGCTTCGGCCTTCGAGCTCGCGCCAGACGATCACGGACCGCTCGCGCTTCGGCAGCCCATAGAGGCCGGCGATGATCACGCTGAAGTCCTCCGACGTCTCCTCGACTGCGAGGCCGGTCGAGGAGTGAAGCGCCACCTGCTCCGGCCGACGGAGCGCGCGCCGACCGTCGTCGTGGCAGACATTCCGGGCAATTGCGATCAGCCAGGCGCTGGCGTTCGTCGGCACGTGCCCGGCCGACAGCGACTGCAGAGCCTTCAGGAACGTCGACTGGGTGGCGTCTTCGGCGTCCTCGTGGTTGCGAAGCCGCGAGAGCGTGAAGCGATAGACCTCCGAGAGGTGCTCCCGGTAATAGCCCTCGAATGAGGTCTTGCCAACCGTCGGCTCCGCGACCTTGTGCATCCTCGCCCTTCCTGCCCCGACCCCGCGGCGGCGACTTTCGCCCTTCCCGATCTCAGGATAGAGCAGCCTGCGGCCCGCCTAGACGATCGAGGGGGATGACTCAGAAGGTTTGCCGAGGCGCGAGTGTCGGGCACAACCGTCTTCCTGATGCACGGTCAGAACGATCGAAAGCCTCGGGGGATAGCGGCCGCGGGGCGGCTTTCGCTTGTTCCGCTCAACAATGGGGGTACTGAAATGAAGAATCGCTTCTTCGCCGGCGCTGCGGTTGCGGCTTTGCTGGCGCTTTGCATCGCGTCCGTGGCGGCGGCCGCCTCGGGCTATTCGCTCTTCGGCGACGCCCAGATCGTGTCGCCCGGAGACGCATCGAACCACGCCGCGCAGGCGACCTCGACCGGGTCGTCAGCCTTCGGCGGCGTCGACTTCTCGTTCCCGGCAGGGTTGACGGTCAGCCAACTGCAGACGCTTTCGACCGACTACATGTTCCCGTCGGGGAGCTGCGGTGCTGGCTCGCCACGGTTCTCGGTGGAAGTGACGAACGGGACGACGACGGGCAACCTGTTCTTCTACCTGGGGCCGCCGCCGAACTACACGGCGTGCCCGGGAAGTGTCTGGTCGAGCTCCGGGAACCTGGCGGCGCCGACGAACCTCGTCGATGCGAGCCAGCTCGGCGGCAGCTTCTACGAGCCGTACTCAGCGGTTCAGGCCGCCTACGGGAGCTACACGGTGCTCGATGTCTCGCTCGTCGTCGACGGGTCGAGCCAGACGGCCGACTTCGACAACACGAACATCAACGGCACGACCATCACGTACGAGCCTGCCACGCCCACGAGCAAGGACCAGTGCAAGAACGGCGGCTGGCAGACCCTCGTGAACGGCAGCGGCGCATCGTTCAAGAACCAGGGCGACTGCATCAGCTTCGCCACCGCCGGTTAGTAGAACCGTCCGGCAGGGAGGCCCGGGTCGACCCGGGTCTCCCTGCCGGATCCTCGTCTTGGCTGACCGCCGCCGGTCGTTGATCACGACGAGGGAAGGTCCACGAACTCGTCGAGCATGCGCCGAACGGTGCTCCCGAAGGATCGTGCGCGACGGCTCGCCGTCGCGCACGGCCGCGTCCGGCGGTTACGCGTCCGTGATGCTTCGCAGCGTCGTCGAATCGAGCTCGTCCGAGTACGTCCAGCCCGCATAGCCGCACTGCGGACAGTCTCCCGCCGCCCCGTTCGCCGTCGTTGCGACCACACGAGTCGTGCGGCACACTAGACATTCGATCGGCGTCGAGCGCTCCCCGCCCCTCAATCCGCGCCGCTCGCTCACGGCGCCAGCCTAGCGCGCGGCCCACGAGCAACGTGTGCGGAACCGCCACGGTCACGCGCGACCCCGCCTCGCCACGCGCGGCGGGCGGCCGGCCGCTCCGAAGCTCAACAGACCGTGTCGCGATCGTGGCGGCCGTCCGTGCTCTGGGCGAGCCACACCGGTCCGGCTGCGAACCCGGATGGGCAGCCGGGCGGGTCGGGTGCGTTGGTCGCGATCCATTCGGGGACGCTGAGCGAGGGCCAGCCGCCGGCGATCTGCTGCCAGTAGAGATCGTTCGAATAGATCCCGACGGTCGGCTGCGGTGACTGGGTGAGCAGGCGTTCGAGGATCCCCGTGATCGCGGCGACGTTGAGCGCCGGGCGGGACGCCCATGAGTTGCCCGGCTCGACGTCGAGCCAGATCTCCGCGGGCGCAATGCCGGCGAGCTGCACGAGGGCTGCTGCTGCTTCGCTACAGCCGACGGCGTAGGCCCGCCGTTCCGAGAGGCTGAAGCCCTCCGCACTCGCGGCGACCGCGCAATCCGGGGTGATGTGGCGGGCGAGGATCGGGCTGTAGGCCGTGTTGATGTAGACGCTTCGCGGCACCGTGGTCGTTGCCCACTCAGCAGCGAAGCACGGGTTCGTGGTGAACGGACGCCCCGCGTTGAGTCCGATGACCGCGAACGAACCCGTGGCCGGTAGTAGCCCGGCGCAGTTCGGGTAGCTGATGTCTATGCCCGTTTGGCCGGATTGGTACGGGGTGTTCTCCACGAGATGGGCAAGATCGAGTGCGCTGCCGGTCGGCACCGCAAGCCGGGTTCCGATCAGCAGCAGCTTTGCCGGATCGAGATCGTTGGCGGCGGCGAGCTGCGCGAGCGAGACGTGGTGGCGCAGAGCGATTCCGTTCAATGTGTCGCCCGGCCGGACGATGTAGGTTCCGCTCCAGCCGCTGCTCGGCAGACCGGCCGACGGCACCCGCAGCAGGGCCCCGATCAGAAGCACCTTCCTCGGATCGAGCCCGTTCGCTTGGGCGAGCGCCCCCAAAGAGAGGTGGTAGCGCTGCGCGATCGCCGAGAGCGAGTCCCCGGCTCGAACGGTGTACCGCCCTGACCAGCTCGGGGACGCCGCGGATGCTCCCCCAGCCCATCCGAGCGAAAGCACCAGCACCGCGACGGCGAGTTTGCCCCGCATTACCGAGGCTTCGCGACGCGCCACCCGGACTCCTTCCACGGGTTCTTCATCCGCTCACGGCAAACACGGATGCTCGCGCCGGCACGCCGATCCCCGACAACGGAGAAACGTGCGACTCGTGGGACACGAGCGCCGGGCGCGACCTCATCGTGCTCTCATCGCCTCCACGTACCGTCGAGCACGCATCCGAGGGCAGGCGACGGAGGAGACGCAATGGCCGACGAGGACACAGCTCCACTGGCAGCTGCAATCCGCGACCATCTCGATCTACGACGACGCAACGCCGGCCTGGAGTACGAGATGCCGCTCGCGAACTACATCGAAGAGAACCCCCTGCTGATCTCCGATGAGCCAAGTCGAGGCGATCTCGCGCTCGATGAGGAGATCACCGAAGAGGTCACGATGTCGAATCGTTGGCCCGTCGCCGAACCAGAGCCTGCTCCCGTCATTACCGGGGAGATCGCGTCGAGCGGGTGGCCTGACCTTCCGTTCGCTTGAGCGACGCCGTACCGGAGCAACACGAGAGCAAGCCGCAGCTTGACTCCCCGTACCGTCGGGCGTAGATTCCGAGGCGGTCGTTGTCCGATCGGGAGTTATCCGCTCGGAGTTGCGGACGCAGCCAGGCAGCAGTTGTAGGTGCCGCGTCGAACAGAAGGGCTCGTTGAAAGTCGACACGCAAGTTCCTGCGGCGCGTCGTTCCCACGGCCCCAACACCGGCTGTTCCCTACCGGACGCACCCGGGCGCCCTCACAGACGTCGACTCTCGCGGCCGCAGGCTCGGCAGGCACGCCAGCTCACGAAGCCATGCGTGGAAGGGGGTAGGACATGTCAGAGCAACAGGTCATCACACCAGGAGGGGCACGGCCGAAATCGCAGGTCCACCTGGTCGAGTCGGGCGTCGTCGATGGGTCGGACGGCCGCCTGCGACACCTCTCGAAGCCGGCCGGCGAGGTGCTGAGGGATTTTGGCGAGCTTCCGGAGCGCGCCGCCGGCGTGCCGCTGATGCCCGCCAACGTCTCGCACGTCCCCGGCCCGGTGCCGTCGTTCGGCAGCGGTTGGATCACCTATTCGTCCTGGACGAATAGCACCGGCACTCCGGTCTCCTCGTTTTCGACCACCTGGGTCGTCCCGGATCCGCCGGCGACGGAGTCGGGGCAGATCATCTTCCTGTTCAACGGCATCCAGAACTCGACGATGATCTACCAGCCGGTCCTGCAATGGGGATCCTCCGCGGCGGGGGGCGGAAACTACTGGGCGGTCGCGAGCTGGTACGTCGACGGTCAGGGAGGCCCGGCCCTGCACACCAATCTGGTGAGGGTGAACCCCGGCCAGCTGCTGATCGGTGTCATGACGCTGACCGGTCATTCGGGCAGCAACTTCGATTACAACTGCGACTTCACCGGGATCGGGGGCACGAGCTTGCCGGTGACGAACATCCAGCAGTTGACGTGGCTGATCGAGACGCTCGAGTGCTACGGCATCACGAAGAGCACGGACTACCCGGACACGGACCTGAGCAACATGAGCGCGATCAAGGTCTCCACCGGATCGACCCATCCGACGCTCAACTGGACGGCCAACAACCCCGTGACCGACTGTGGTCAGCACACGGTGATCGTGAGCGACTCAGCCACCGCCGGCGAGATCGACCTCAACTACTACGGAGACCAGCCCAACTGGAAGTGGTGCAACAAGTGCCAGGCGCTGACCTTCGCCGGGAACGCGTCGCAGGGCCCGTGCCCGGCCGGCGGCAACCACACGCATGTCGGCAGCGGGAACTACGTCGTGGCGTTCAACACCGGCAAGGGCCCCGGCGGCCAGGGCGACTGGAAATGGTGCAACAAGTGCCAGGGGCTAACCTTCGCAGGCAACCCGTCGCCGGGCCCCTGTCCGGCCGGCGGCAACCACACGCATGTCGGTAGCGGCAACTACGTCGTCGTCCAGAACGTGGCGACCGGCGACACCCAACCCGACTGGCGCTGGTGCCACAAGTGCCAGGGTCTCACCTTCGCGGGCAATCCGACGCCGGGCAAGTGCCCGGCCGGAGGCAACCACGACCACACGGGAAGCGGAGCCTACGAGCTGAATCAGGTCTGAGGAGCGCGCATGAGGTCGGGCTCGAGCCGCGAGCAGCAGCTCGAGCCCGATTACCATGCCCGACTACTCTCAATCGAAGCTGGAGGTTTCGATGGCTCGTACCCCACTTCTGCGCGTGCTCCAGAGGCTCGCCGAAGAGCACCAGGCTGCGGAGAAGCTCGGGACGGAACCGGCGACGCTGCACGAGTCCCGCGCCGAGAACGGCTACTCGCGCGGCGAGTTCCTGCGGCGCGCCGCCCTGGTCGGCACCGCGGCGGCTGTGGGCCCGGCAGCTTTCGCACGCGGGTCGAGGGCCGCGGTCGCACCGCGCGTGGCGATCGTCGGCGCAGGCATCGCGGGCCTCAGCGCCGCGCTGACACTCGCCGACGCGGGCCTGCGCTCGACGGTGTACGAAGCCTCGTCGCGGCTCGGCGGCCGGATGCACTCGGACAGCCCGCTGGTCGCGGGGGGAGACGACTACTTCCAGGGCCAGGTTGCCGAGTACTGCGGTGAGTTCATCGACTCCGACCACAACACGATCCTCGGCCTCGTGAAGCGGTTCGGGCTCACGGCCGCGGACGTGCTCGCCGCTCAGCCGAACAGCAGCACGGAGACCTACTACTTCCAAGGCGGCTATTACTCCTACGCGCAGGCGTCGAAGGACTTCCAGCCGATTCACGCCACGCTCCAGTCCCAGATGCACGCCGCCGGATATCCGACGCTCTGGAACAGCTTCAACCAGGCCGGCTCGACGTTCGACCAACTCTCGCTCCACGACTGGATCGACCAGTACGTGCCCGGTGGCCACGGCTCGAACTTCGGGCGACTCCTCGACGCCGCCTACAACGAGGAGTACGGGGCCGACACGACCGATCAGTCGTCGCTCAACCTCATCTACCTCCTCGGCTCGAAGGCGAAGCCCGGGAACTTCCAGATCTTCGGCGCCTCCGACGAGCGCTTCCACATCGCGGGGGGGAACCAGCAACTCCCCGAAGCGATCGCCTCCTATCTCACCGGCACCGGCCTGACCACGATCGCCACGAGCTCGCGGATGAACACTGTCGCCCTGAACGGCAACGGCACCGTGAGCCTCTGGTTCGACGGCTCGACGACGCCGGTGGTCGTCGATCAGGTGATTCTCACGACCAGCTTCTCGGTGCTGCGGACGCTCGACTACTCGAAGGCAGGGTTCGACCCTCGCAAGCGAACGGCGGTCACCCAGCTCGGCTCGGGACGGAACGCCAAGCTGCAGCTCCAGTTCGACACCCGCTACTGGAATCAGACCGGCCCCTGGGGGCTCTCGAACGGCGACGTCTACACAGATCTCGGGTTTCAGAACGTCTGGGACGTCACCCGCGCCCAGCCCTATTCGAAGGGCATTCTGGTCGACTACACCGGCGGCAGCGTCGCGGGCGGCTTTCGCCCCTCGACGCCGTATTCGAACGCGTCCGCGAACCCTCAGGTCACGACGTACGCGAAGGCGTTCCTGAAGCAGCTCGAGACCGTCTTCTCCGGAATCTCTCCGCACTGGAACGGCCGCGCCAGCCTGTCGACCCCGTTCCTCGACCCGAACCTCCTCTGCTCGTACTCGTACTGGCGCGTCGGCCAGTACACGCAGTTCAGCGGCTACGAGGGCGTGCCGCAGGGGCCCGCCGGCCAGATCCACTTTGCCGGCGAGCATTGCTCACAGGACTTCCAGGGCTACATGGAGGGCGGCGCCGCCGAAGGGATCCGGGCCGCGAAGGAGATCCTCGGCTAGAAGTCACCGGCCCTCGTTGCCGAACTCCTGCGATCCGCGTCAATTGTCGACGCCGGCACCTCATCCCGCGTGACGAGAAACGAGGTCTGCAGGATCGCAAAGGCGCCAAGCAGAAGATCGTCCAGGCAACCGCGACGTCAGGCGTCACCAATGATGCGCGGGATCCGTCGGCGACGATGAGGAATGAGCCGATTCCCCCTTTGTTTTCGCGCGGTAAATGTTCGTTAGGCCGCCGAAGTAGTCGTTGTACTGGTTGTAAGGACTGTGTTAGGGTCGGCCGGCTTAGACGGGATTGAGGAGTGATCGGACTCTGAATCCGGTCCTCTGGATTTCTGCGGACGAGTTGGAGACGGCATGAGCGGCACTTGCGGCGTGCGCACAGTATGCGGTCCTGCCCTACGTATCGACACGGCTTCGAGGGGGCTCATACGGGCGCCGGCAATACGGCTCGGCGCCCGACAACCGAGGAACGGGGACATCGATGACGACGATTTCGGGCCCGGCTTTACCGGGCGCAGGGCTCATGCTACCGCTGACAACGACAGCGGCCTCACGGCGCCCGGAGGCGAGCGGCATCATGAATAGGGTGTCTCAGCGAGCTTGCCCGGCTCGTTGCGGGCAGTGCTCTGATCGCGGTTCTGGCGTTCGGGCTCGATCTCTGGCGACCGCGGCGGCGGACAACACGGGGCCGCCACTCACAATCGGGGCTGTGACCTGCCCGTTGATCTCCTACAACCCGACGCACTTCAAGCTCGGGTCGGCGACGACGGTCACCTGCACGATCGACGGCGCGGAACGAGCCTCGTCGGCGCCCGACCGAGGTGACGGTCGCGATCAAGAGCACTCCGAGCTCGGAAACGAATACGTTCAGCGGGACGGTTTCCGGAGTCGACGATCACATTCACCTACACCGGGCGGCATGAACGGCTGCGAGACGACGAACATAGGCTTCTACGACACTCAGGGAACGACCTCCGACGATGGGCCACCAGCACGAGGCGCTCACGCCGGCGTTCGGCTTCGTCGACGTGGAACGGTAGCCCGATCACGACCTGCGGTGGACGGCGGCCATCCCAACGGCGGCTGATCTGACGGTCGTGAAGGATGCATCACCGGTGCTTTCGATCGCGCACCTATCGGGTGGACGAATCAAGAAGTCGGTCGACAATACTAAGCTACGAACCCGACCGGGGACGTCGGCGACCTTCAACTACACGGTGACGGTCACGCACGACACCGGCACCGACAGTGGCTGGAATGGTCACCGGGACGATCGACGTGTTACGAACCCGAACGAGCGTTACTTTCACCGGCGTCGAACGTCACCGACGCTATCGACGGATCCGATGCGACCTGTTTGGTCAACGGGTCGGTACGAATGTGACGATTCCGGCGCTCTCGGAGCACAGACTTCGACCTACACGTGCACGTACACGGCCCTGGCGGCCACGAGCACCAGTGAGCTGGACACCGGAACCGCAACCTGGGCCAACCGGCGACCTTTCCGATGGACGCACAGCTTGCCGGCAACACCGGATCTCTCGGCGAGCAACACCGTTCCCGTCGACTTCAGCACCAGCCGTCCCGACGATCGCCGACGATTGCGTCGAGCGTCACCGACTCGGTGGGCGGCGACACTCGGAACGGTCTCGCACACCGACTCGAACCCGACGACATTCAACTATCCGGATACAGGTTACCGGCACGCCCGGGTACCTGCGTGAGCAAGGCCGAACACGGCGACGTTCACGACGAACACAACCGGTAAGACCGGCATCGGACGAGTAAGACGGTCGAAGCTTTGCGTACGGCGCTGACCTCACGGCGAGCAAGACGGCGACGCCGTCGTTCACCCGCACCTACCAGTGGACGATCGCCAAGGCTGTCGACAAGACCAGGGTCGAAGCAGGTCGGAGGGAACGGCGACGTTCAACTACACGGTCACGGTGCGAACTCCGCGATTCCGGCTTCACGTTGACAGCGAACTGGAAGGTGACCGGGATGATCACCGATCACCAACCCGAACGATTTCGAGGCCATCACCGCTCACGGTGAGTGATCGACTGCATCGACAACGGCGGCAACGTGCACGGTCACGCGGAACGCGACCGGAACGTGTCCGTGCCTGCAAGCGGCTCTGTGCCAGCTCGCCTACAGCTGCACGCTACGGGTCGGCGCGAGCCGATAGCCAGCGAGCTTCACCAACACGGCGACCGCGAGCTGGGACAAGTCAGTGGCCGCAAGCCCGCACGGACGCCGCGACGACTGGAACGGCGAACTCGGCAGCATTCACGACGCCGACGACCGCGGTCAACAAGACGATCACCGTGACCGACACGTTCAATGGCGGCCCCGTCACGCTCGGGACGGTCGACGCTACCCGATCAGACTCGTCCGCCGGCGCACGTTCACCTATGCCCGCACGATCAGCCATCCCGGCCCTCGGACTGTCTGAGCTACCCGAACACGGCGAAGATCGTCGAGACGAAGTCAGAGCTCGAGCCAGACGGTCACGGTGTGCGGACCCGCGAACACGGGTGCCCTGACGATCGGCTTCTGGCAGAACAAGAACGGCCAGGGCATCATCAGCGGCGGTGCAGGCGGTGAGCCGGAGTGCTGCACGTCCGGCACCTGGCTGCGACGGGTACGCCCCGTTCCAGGGCGGGTCGCTGTACCTCCACCTCGACGCTGCGCCACGGTTGCGACGTACGTCTCCAGCGTCATCGGGGCGGCGACGTGCGGCGGCACGACGTGCAACGCGATGTTGAAGGCGCAGATGCTCGCGACGGCACTCGACGTCTACTTCAGCGATCCGGCCCTCGGCGGCGACAAGATCGGCGCCCGCGGCCCGATCGGATCGGCCAGAGCATCGATCTGACGAAGATCTGCACGACACTATCCGCGACCTGCGACGATTCCTTCGAGGACGACGAGCTCCGCGTTCGGCGCCGGCCAGCCTGACGGTGTCGGCAGATCCTCACGTCACGCCGCGAGCCACTCCAACGTAGGCGGTTCGACCTGGTATAGCCAACGTCAAGGCGACGATCGTCCAGGCGAAGGACACCTTCGACGCGATCAACAACCAGGTGGCGTTTAGCGCCCGTAAGTAGACGCCGCCGCTCGAAACCCAGTGCTTCGGTCGAGGGCTCCGGCGACGGGGCCCTCACCGCGTTCTAGGGGAGCGGCGCGGTGACCGTGAGCGTGAACGAGCACTCGTGCCGCCGCTGACCGTGTAGGTATAGCGTGCCGGCGGCGAGCGTCTGGGTCGAGGACGAGCGACGCTCGGGCCGGCCGTGCTGCGCCAGTCGAGAGGCCGAGCGTGAGCGAACTGCACTTCGAGAAGCTGAGCCGCGCGTCCGCAACTCCGGCTCCCGACCGTGACGGTGAAGCTGCGCGACGAGTTGCCCTGCTTGTAGTGTGCCCGAAAAGTCAGCGTCTGGGTCTGAGACGGCGGCGCCGCAGGATGACGACCGCGGTCGCGGCGGAGGTCGCGATAGCCGACCCGCGCTGTTCGAGGCGGTGACCGGCGACGCGGAGGGTCGAGCCGACATCAGCGCTCTGCACCGCGTAACTGGTCGAGGTCGCGCCCGCGAGCGCGCGCGCAGTTCGCGCCCGTGCTGTCGCAGCGCTGCCACTGGTACGCATAGCTGGTCGGGCTGCCGGACCAGGAGCCGCTCGAGACCGTCAGCGTCTGCCCGTCCTGCGCCGTCCCGGAGATCACCGGCAGCGCCGTATTCGACGGAGGCGGAAGGCGGAGCCGCGTGAACCAGCGCGGTCTGTGCGGAGGTCGCGGACGCCGAGCCGGCGCTGTTCGACGCGGTGACGGCGACGCGGAGGGTTGAGCCGACATCAGCGCTCTGGCACCGCGTAGCTCGTCGAGGTCGCCCCTCGAGCGGCCGCGCAGTTCGCGCCGGTGCCGTCGCAGCGCTGCCACTGGTAGCGAATAGCCGGTCGGGCTGCCCGACCAGGAACCGCTCGAGACCGTCAGCACCTGCCCGGCCTGCGCCGTTCCGGCGATCACCGGCAGCGCCGTGTTCGACGGGCGGCGGCGCGGCGGCGGTGATCCGCCTCCGACCGGTTGAGTGAGGATCGAGACCGGACGGAGCCAAGGCCGTTCGTGACGGAGAAGACGAGCTTGATCGTCGAGCCGGCGTCGGTCGACTGGACGGTGTAGGTGCTCGCGCTCGTCACTCCGACACAGTTCGAGCCGGTTCCCGAGCAGCGCTGCCACTGGAGGCCGCTGACCGTGAGCCCGGCCGACCCCTTCCAGCCGCCGATGCCGCGGACGAGAATCTGGCCCGCCTGCGGCGCGGATGACAATGGCGCGATCGAAGTCGTGCCGTTCAGCTCGTAGTAGAGCTGCGGCGACGCGGTCTGCACGGGCGAGGAGGCCGGTTGCGGATCGACCGCGCCGACCGATTCCAGCGCAGCCAGCGCATCGACGCGGCCGTAGGCGACGGTGAACGGAACCGGGGCGGCGGTCTGCTCGAGCGCCTGCTCGACCTGCGTGTTCGTCAGCGACGGGTTGTAGCTGAAGAGCAGCCCGGCGATGCCGGCGACAACCGGCGCGGCGAGCGACGTGCCGCCGACCGGCGCGTATCCCGGTGCGCCGTTGATCGTGGGCCAGGCCGTGACGTTCCTCTCGGGTGCGGCGAGCGTGACCCAGCTGCCGTAGTTCGAGTCTCCCGCCTTGTTCCCGAGCTGTCCGTGCCGCCGACGCGCGAGCACGTTCGGATATCGCGGCCGGGATAGGTGGGGCAGTCGCAATTCGAGTTGCCCGCGGCGGCCGTCAGCACCAGGCCCTTCGAGTGCGCGTAGTCGATCGCGCTCTGCAGTGTCGCCGAGCCGCTCCCCGCCCAGCTCATGTTCGCGACGCGGGCGCCGTGGTCGGCCGCCCACACGAGGCCGGTGGCGATGTCGCTCACCGAGGCGCCGGCATCGGTTCCGACCTGAACCGGCATGATCTTGCAGGCGGGGCAGAACCCGGAGCCACCTACGCCGTTCCCGGCCGCGAGCCCGACCACCCCGGCGACATAGGTGCCGTGGTTCCCGGCCTGGGAGCTCGTGTCGGACGAGTTCGAGAGCACGTTCCAGCCGCTGACGAGCTGCCCGTCGAAGTCCGAGAGGCCCGCGGTCTTCAGACCCGTGTCGAGCACCGCGATCACGACGGATGCGCTACCGGTCGTGATGTCCCAGGCCTGCGTCGTGTGCGTCTGATACCAGCCCCAGGCGCCGCCGCCGATGCGCGTACTGCTGCGGAAAGTAGGGGTCGTTGGGAAGACTCTCCTGCGGCTGAAGGATCGCGTCCGGCTCCGCAAACGACACAGATGGGCTCGCCTGGAGCCGCGCGAGAGCGGCGGCGGCCCGTCCCGATGGAACGTCGACGACATGAACGCCGAGCTGTGGAATCGTCTGGACATCCGTTCCCTCAACAGCCGCGAGTGCGGTTGCGTTGGCCGTCGGTGGCAAGTCCGGGCGGAACCGCACGAGTAGCTGGGTCGTGTCCGCCGCGCGACTCTGCGCCGGGGCCGTTGCGGCGCCGACCCCGATGAGCGATAGCGCAAAGAGCGACAGGAGCGAGAGCCGAGTGAGTGTGCTTGTTCTGGACATCGTCGGAAGGCGAAGTGCGCTTCACGACGGTGATCGACCGGGACGTCAGGAACTTCGATACCTCGTTTGGATGACCAGACGCTTTGTGGGACCCCTCCGTTCGAGCTTCCACAGGTGGACCAGCGCATCCAAATCGGGGTCGATTCGCGGCCGGCCATCCTCACGTAATCCGACGCCGGCTGCGAGTCTTTGCTGCTCGCGCCTGAGCCGCCGTTCGGCAGCTGTAGGCCATCAGATCGAGAGGCCCGCCGAAGCGGGCCTCTCGATCTTGTCCCCGTTTTTGCGGCTCGTCAGCCTGGCTCGTTGGTTCCGTTGGTGGCGACGTAGCTCACACAGTCGCCCTGGTTGTCGAAGATGCCGAATCGGTCCCAGCCGCCCTTCTTGCAGTCGTCTCTTGTCTGCGGGAGGATCTGCGTGCGAGTCGTCATCCACAGGTCGTTGCCCCCCGATCCGCCTGGGCGATTCGAGAAGAAGAACAGCGTCTTCGCATCGCTTGAGATAGAGGGATGCTGGTCGTTGTCTGTGCTGTTCACGGTCGAACCGACGTTGACCGGTGTCGACCAGGGCGCGTCGAGCGTTGCCCGGGTCGCCGTCCAGAGGTCGATCCCGCCGACGCCTCCGGCGCGCGCTGAGTAGAAGAAGATCTCGAGACCGTCCAGGCGCAGACTCGGGCGATTTCCCGCGCCGAGCTCCGTGACCTGGGTCGCGGGCCCCCAGGTCCCGTCTGCCTGAAGGTTGCTCACGTAGAGGCTGGCATTCCCGGCAGGGCCGAGCCGGTCGCTTCCGAAATAGATCTGCGGGTGACCTCCGTTGTCGGAGTAGCCGTTTCCGTTCTCGGCCGCCGCGGTGTTCACTCCCGGGCCGAGGTTGGTCGGTGTCTGCCAGGCGAAATCGTCGTGGATGTCGGCGCGGTAGGACTGGTAGAGATCGGGGCCGCCGAACCCGCCGGGGCGCGTGCTGGCGAAGAACATCCAGTGCCCGTCCGGTGAGAACGACGGGACGAAGTCGTCGAACGCCGTGTTGATCGGCGGCGGCAGGTGCTGAGGAGCGCCCCAAGCGGAAGTCGTCGTGGCTCGTTGGGAAACCCAGATGTCGCGCAGGCCCAAACCGCCGACTGCCTGGTCGGAGCTGAAGTACAGGCTCAAACCGTCCGGGGAGATCGCGGGCCCTGTCTCGGAGGCCGCCGAGTTGACGATCGGGCCGAGGTTCACCGGGGTGGACCACTGCGAGTAGACCGGTGCTGCACGCGTAAACGACGTCGAAACGCCAAACAGGACGAGGGCCGCACCCACCACCAGCGGCGTGCGGCGAGGAAGCCAGAGTTCCATGCCAACTCCTCACTCTCGATTAGCCAGTCACAGCGAGAGAAGAGGTGTCGGCGACCAAACGCGGTGCTAAGGAGTAGCCCGTGTTGCTCTGCCAACGCGACCAGACCCGATGTGTAGTTTGTGACTTTATGCACAACCGCGTCGAAAAATCAACCGCCCAGTCCTCTCCTCGGTTGCACCGTGGGGCCTCTGAGCGTCGTGCCAAATCCGTCCGAGCGGGAGGCGGCCACAGAAGCCGCGGGGCAGGCACACTGATGCGGTGAGCGTGCTTCTGGTCGCGTTGGTGCTGACGAGCGGCCTGCACGGGACCGTGACGCGCGGGCCTACCACCCCGGTCTGCAGGGTCGGAGTGCCGTGCAGCGCGCCGGCGGTCGGCGCCGTGCTCGTCTTCTCACGCACCGGTCACACCCCTGCACGCGTCCGTGCCGGGGCCGGGGGGCTCTACTCGATCCGCCTCGCACCGGGCTACTACACGGTCACGATCGGTCAGATGCCGCGGATCGGCTTCGGCATCCGACCGAACCAGGTGCACGTCACGCGGGGCAGCTTCGCACGCCTCGACTTCTCGATCGATACCGGGATCAGGTAGGCCCGACCGGACAAAACCGGCGCGGTTTGGGGACGACCGGACCGCCGCACCCTCGACAGGGGCCGCCGGGTCCGACCAGGCGGATGCCAGACCGACCAGGGCGAGAGTCACTCCAGCTACTCCGGTCGGGGCCGGGCGAGCCGGCGGGTTGCACTCGAGAGTGCGCCCCCCAGCTTCCGGGTATGCATGCAGCAGGGGATTTCGTGACGACGACCTCTATCGACGCCGTGACGGGCAACCTCGTAGTCGCCGGCAAGCGGGTGTTTCCGGTCGGGCTGTCGGATCCTCCGCCGCTGCAGTCGGTTGCGCCCGAAAGCGGCCGCGCTGCCTGGGCTGAGATCGCGGCCGCGGGCGTGACGTTCGTTCGCAACTACACGGTGTGGGAGGAGGCGGCCGTCGGTGAGCAACTGCTCGCCCTCGGACAGGAGCTGGATGCGGCTCCGGCGCACGGGCTTCAGCTCTGGGTCGGTCTTGCCGGCGTCGATGCGGATCTGAGTCGGCGGTCGCTGCTCGACCAGATCGTGAACGCGATCAAGAAGCATCCGGGCCTCGGCGCGTGGAAGGGCATCGACGAGCCGGCACATGCGCGCGTGCCCCCGACGGGAGCCGTCTCGGTCTATCGCGAACTGCACGACCTCGACCCCGACCACCCGGTCGTGATCATCGAGGCGCCTCGCGGACCGAGCCCGGCCGCAGGGAAGCGCGATACGCGGCTGACGGTCGCCGACGTGGAACCGTACGCGGCCGCGTGTGACATCCACGGAATCGACATCTACCCCATCCCGGCGGGCGCCCACGCAGGCGGGCCGCCCGTGAACACCGATATCAGCGTCGTCGGCGACATGACCAGAATCGTCGCCGAGGCCACCGGAAGGAACGCGATCTGGACGACCTTGCAGATCGCCTGGAGCGGAGTGTTCCCTCCTCACCGGGTCGTGTTCCCCACTCTGCATCAAGCTCGGTTCATGGCCTACGACGCAATCGTCTCCGGTGCGCGGGGCCTCTTCTTCTTCGGTGGCCAGTTCAAGCAGGTAATGAATGCACGAGACAGGGCCCTCGGCTGGAACTGGACGTACTGGCACAACGTTCAGCGCCCACTCCTGGAGGAGCTCACGGACGCCGACCACTCCCGAGCACTCACCGCGCCGCTGACCGGGGACAAGGTCGTCGCAAGCGCCTCCGACATCGCTCTGAGCGTGCGCCGGGCCGGTGCAGACACCTACCTGATCGCGGTCAGGAGGAGCCCGACCGCGACCGGTACCGTCCACTTCTCCGGCCTGCCCTCCGGCCTCGGCGACGGAATTGCGCTCGCCCATCCCGGAGGGAACCCCGCCCGGCCCGTCACCGCCGCCGGCGGCCGTCTCACCGACCCAAGCCCGTATGGGCCTCACGACGCCCGCGTCTACCGGTTCCCGGGCTGACGCCGCGGGTCGACGGAGAAACCCTGATTCGCGCACGTCGATAGACTCGACCTCGCGGGCGGTCAGTTTGGCGACGAAGGTGTCGCGCTCGCGATCAGGAAGCTGCCGCGACGAATCGAGGTGAGCGATCCGACTTCTCGCGCTAGTGGCCGTGACGGCGCTCTCGACGTTCACGGGCTTTCATGCGAGCTCGCAGCCGTTGTCCGCCGCGATCCGTCAGGAGGTCACCGCCGCGGACGAGTGGCATTCCGGCTGCCCCGTGCCGCTCTCGCAGTTGCGCGTTCTGAGAGTCGGGTACTTCGGGTTCGACGGTCGCACTCACACCGGTGAACTGGTCGTCAACGCGGCCGCGGTCACACCGCTGACCAAGGTGTTCCGTCGCCTCTATGCCCTTCGCTTCCCGATCCGTCACATGCAGCTCGCAGACACCTACGGCCCGACTCCCGGACGACCGGCAGACGGTGACATCACGGCGTCGTTCGAGTGCCGGCAGGCGTCGGCCTCGCCCTGCACGAGTGCTGCGAACACCGGCACCGGTAGCTGGTCGGAGCACGCATACGGCGAGGCGATCGATCTCAATCCGGTCGAGAACCCTTACGTCGGCTGCGGTATGACTCGCGACGCGACGGCGCGCTCGTACCTGAACCGCTCCCGCGTACGCCGCGGGATGGTCACCCCCGCTGTTGCCGAGGCGTTCGGCTCGGTCGGTTGGGGCTGGGGCGGTGCTTGGAGCGGATCGACGCAGGACTACATGCACTTCTCCGCCACCGGCCACTAGGGAGGACGATGACCAGCGAAGCTCGCCCAGGACACATCGGCCGATGAGCTACTCCTGGCCGCTCGAGCCCTTCGACCAGCCGCATCCGGTGCGCGCGTATTTCAACGACCCGCGGATCTCCGGCCAGTCGAGAGCCTTCCACTTCGGGATCGACATCTCGGCTGCCAACGGAACCCCCGTGTTCGCAGTCGAGGCCGGGACCGTCCACCTCGAAGACGCCCGTGCGATTTCGGTCGTCACCGGCGATCTCGATTTCGGTTACTGGCACGTCGTCCCGGCCGTTCAACATCTCCAACAGGTCACGAAGCACCAACTGCTCGGTCACGTCGATGCTCCCTGGCTGCACGTGCACTTCGCCGAGCGTCGGAACGGCACCTACCGAAACCCCCTGCGTGGTGGGGCGCTCACGCCCTGGCACGACGACACCCAACCCACCGTCACGCGCGTGACCTTCTCATCGGCCGGGGCAGAGCTTCCACCCGAGAGGGTCCACGGTCAGGTCGACGTGATCGCCGAGGCTTACGACACCCCCCCGATACCGGTGCCGGCACCGTGGAACAACCTGCCCGTCACCCCCGCCTGCCTCCGCTGGCGCGTATTGAACGGCGAAGACGTGATCCGTCCCTGGCACACACCCGTCGACTTCCGAGCAACGCTCCTACCCCAGTCCGCGTTCGAGCGCGTCTATGCCCCCGGAACCAGGCAAAACCACGCCGGCACCCCCGGCCTCTACCGCTTCTACCTGGCCCACACCTGGAGCACCGGTCTGCTCAGCGACGGCACCTACCGCCTCGAGGTGCAGGCGATCGATCTCGCCGCTAACACCGGAACCCACTCCCAGGCCTTCACCATCGCCAACAACGTCTGACGGCCTCCGGCTGACCTCCGACGCACGCTTGACTTTGGGGCGGGCGGGTGTAGCGTTGCTCGCGCGGTTCCCTGCGGCGACACCGGAAAGTCGCGACCGATAAGGAGGGACCCGATATGACGGTACTGGAGAGGGAGATCCACGGAGTCGAGCTCAGCTTCGAGGGGCTCCTGAAGCTGCTCGGCGGAAACCCAGACGAGCGCGAGCGGTTCTGGGAGATCTTCAAGGGAATCACGACGCCGGCCGAAGCCCGCCTCGTCGAGAGCTCGCTCGTCGCGGTGGAGCAGCAACTGCAGTCGATTCATGCGAATCTCGCGTCGATGCATGGCGCGGTCGGAGAAATCGGCAGCTGACGCGCGCGGCGAAGGGGCCGGTCCGGGCGATTCGCCCGGACCGGCCGTTGCGGCCGTGGACCTGGCGCAAGTTCGCCTCTTCGACTTCAGGCCCGACCCCGGCCAGCCTCTTCTTTCGGGCGTGGCGTGCTGCCACGTGAGGGAAACGACCGACCTCCGCGCCCCTGGCGGTTCTCTGGCCGGTGTCGTGGGCGTCGGTGTGCACGCAATCGAGGACGGCGACTCGATCAGCCGATTCGCTGCATGGGCGCAGTCGGCGGAGCTGGCCGCGCTCGTTGTCCGGATTGGCGCGCACGTCGGTCTGGTCGGCCCGCTCGCGCTCCCGGGTCGAGTCGGTTGCGCGCACTGCGCCCACCAGCGGATCCGTGCGGCGTCGGCGGCGGGCGAGGTCGCGTCGTCTCCCCCGGCGGAAGCCGAAGACGCCTTCCCGAGCGTTCGCAGAATCGTCCTCGACGAGCTCGCGGCAATTCAGGCATCCGGCGTCGAGGCGGCGCGATTTGCGGGCGTCGTCCTCCGCGTCGAGGCCGGCGAGGTGACACGCCATCATGTCGTTCCGCTCGCGGCGTGTCCGGTTTGCGGGGGCGCCCAGAGGCTCGATCGGCGCGAATTCGCGGGCACCGATCCGCCGCGGCCGGTCGGCAACGAGCTCGCGGGATGGGTCGATCCGGTCACCGGGGTCATCCCCGCGTTGCTGGTCGAGCCTGCGCCGGCAGACGGCTCTGCGCTGCCGATCGTCGTCTCGGCTGCGCCGCCGCACGTGGTCGACGAGGACGGTCTCATCCGGCGCCTGCCGGTCGGCTGGGGCAAGGGCCTGACGGCGAACCAGGCCGCCGGGTCCGCCCTCGGCGAAGCGATCGAGCGCTACGCCGCTTCGGTTCCCGACATCCGCCGCATCGTCTGGCGCACCGTCGGCGACCTCGACGGCGATGTCCTGGATCCACGCGACCTCGCCCTCTACGCCGAGGAGCAGTACGCCACGCCCGGCTTCCCTTTCGCGCGCTTCCATCCCGGCCTGCTGCATCCGTGGGTTCGCGGGCACTGGCTCGACAGCGGACGCGAGGTCTGGGTCCATGCCGTGTTCGTGTTCCTGTCGCTCACGCTTGGCCCCGAGAACCTGATCTGTCAGGGAACATCGAACGGATTGGCCGCCTCGACCGATCTCGACGATGCCGCGTTGCGGGCGACCCTGGAGCTCGTCGAACGCGACGCATTCATGGCCGCCTGGCTGAGCGGAACGAACTGCCGACCGATCGAACTCGACGGTCCGTTGGAACCAAGGCTTCGCGGCGCCCTCGACTGGATCGAGACGCAGGGAGCATCCGTGGAACTGCGACTCTTGCCGACCTCGACCTGCGGGACTTCGGTCATGGCTCTCGCGCTCGGGGACGGCGAGACCTGGCCTGGGGTCACGATGGGTCTCGCCGCCGACCTCGATCCATCACTCGCGGTGCGCGGGGCGATCCTCGAGCTGTTTCAGACCGGGCCCTATCTGAGGCGGCTACTGCGCTCTCGCGATCGCGCCGTGCCACCCGGCCCCGACTCGGTGCACGAGATGCTCGATCACGCCACCTTCTACTTCCCCCCTGCCCGCGCGACCGCGTTCGACGGCCTCCGGTCGAACAACGACCCGATCCTGCTCTCTTCGCTCACGACGAAGCACACGATGCGATCGCAGGCGGCATGTGCGAGCGCCCTCAGTGCCGCCGGCGTGCGCGTCGCGATCGTCGACGTCACCTCGGCCGACGTCGCCATCGGCCCCTTTCGGGTCGTCAGGGCCGTCAGCTCCGAGCTCCAACCGATCTCCTACGGCCACGGCCTGGCCCGGTTGCCCGTCGAGCGGATCCGGAGCGTTCTGCCGGCTTCGGAGGCACCTCCGATCCACCCGATCTGGTGACGAGAGTCGACCTGGACGGGCTCGAGGGCCGAGGGCGGCGCCGTACCACCCCAGGCGCCTTGCCGGATCGTGACCGCGTGAGACGGGGGACGATCGACCATCGAGCTCGGCGGGGACGTGGACAGCTGATCGCGGCGCTCGCGATCTGCCTTGCCGCGCTGATGCTTACGCAGACCGAACGAGGCGCATCGGCCCGCGCCGGCGCGTCGTTGCAGCTGCAGGTCGTCGCCCGGGTTCCGCTGTCGGGGCCTCCAGTTCGGTTCGACTACACGAGCCTCGACCCGACGTCGAACCGTCTCTACATCGCGCACATGGACGCAAGTCAGCTCCTGGTGTTCGATCTTCGAAGTCGCAAGATCATCGAGACGATCCCGGCTCCGGGAGTTCACGGTGTGATCGCGGTGCCCCAGCTCGGCCGTGTGTTTGCATCCGCGACGAACGCGCACCAGGTGCTGACCATCGATGCGAAGACGGGGTCTGTCATCGCTCGGACGCAGGCGGGCGAGTATCCCGACGGGCTTGCCTATGACCCTGTCGAACGCCACGTCTTCGTCTCGGACGAGAGCGGCGGCGTCGAAACCGTCATCAACGCTCGCGGGCAGCGGATCGCGACGATCCCGCTTGGCGGTGACGCCGGCAACGTCCAGTACGACGCCGGTTCGGGTCACGTGGTCGTCGACGTGCAGACGCTCGACCAGGTCGCGATCATCAACCCGAAGACGAACCGGATCATCGGCCGGGTGGCGATGCCGGGCTGCGCCAACGACCACGGACTCTACGTCGACTCGACACGTCGGCTCGCGTTTGTAGCCTGCGACGAGAACGCCACGCTGCTCACACTCGACCTACGTACGATGACCGTGACGGGCCGCGCAAGCGTCGGCGACTCGCCGGACGTCCTCGCGTTCGACAGCTCGTTGCGACGCCTCTACGTCTCGGCCGAAAGCGGCGAGGTCGCGGTCTTCGCCGAGGGTGCACACGGCCTCAAGAAGCTCGGGCAGGCATTCCTCGCGACCGAGGCGCACACGGTCGCCGTCGACCCTCGAACGCACCTCGTCTACTTCCCACTTCAAAGCGGTTCCAACGGTGGGCCGCAACTCTTGATCATGAAGCCGTCTTAGTCCGAGCCGTGAGCTGTCCCGGCATCATTTGTTGATGCGCTTCGTCGTCGCCACGGGGCTGTTGTTCGCTTTGGCGATGGGCGCGCTGGTGGGGAGCGGAGGCGCCGCGACGCCGTCGGTCCTCGACTGTGGATCCATGTCCGTCGGCCCGACGGCACTCCCTGCCGGGAAGAGGATCGGTGGCGCGACGTGCTTGCTGCACGCCTACCGGCAGCACTGCCGGGCAGCCGTGTACGAGCTTTCCATCTTCGGCGTCGATACGATCGCGCGCGACGAGTTCCGGTTAATCAGCGACGGCGCAGGCTGCCGCATCAAGGTCGCGACCAGTTTCACCGTCGTGCCGCAAAAGCCGCGTCCACAGGGGAGCGGTGAATGCTCGAGCCTGAGCGTGAGCGGCAGCAACGTCGTCGCGGGCGGCTGTGTCGGTAGCGGCCTGCCACGTTCGATTTCACTCATCGGTAGGCGCTGACCGGTGGGGAAGAGCGAACTCGCACCCCAACGGGCTCGAGCGCGCCACGCTCGAGCGATGCGGCCGGGAGCTTCAGCCGTCGTTGTTCTGCTGTTCTTGACCGGCGCCTTCGCCAGCCTGCCGGTTGCAGCCGGGGTGGCGCAGACGCCGAGCGCGCGCATCGCCGGTGAGGTTCGCGTCTGCAACATTCCCGGTCATTGCCTGACCCGCGTCTTCCGGGTGTCGGCAACCGATAGCGCCGGCCGCGTCGTCGCGCACACCGCCACCTCAGGCCCCGACAACCGGTACCGGCTGCTCGTCCCAGCCCGCCACTACTCCCTGCTCGCCACCTCGCACGGTCTTCGCTGCATCGGCTCGACCACGGCCATCGCGAACCGCACAGTCATCGCCAACATCATCTGCCTCGTCCCCTAACCACCGAGCGAGTAGGTCCAGCCCGGGCGCGGGCAAGGGTGCCCGCTAGCGGACCTGCCAGGCCTCGACCGCACGCTCGAGTAGCTGCCCGTAGCGCGGCCAGGCCTTGGCGAGCGCCGTGGCGACGATCACGCTCGTGGTCGTCCGACCCTGGACGAGGCAGGTGAGCTCCCGGTAGTGGTGCGCACCGACGTGGGTGACGTAGTCGTCGAGAACGCATGATCCGTGGCCGCCGCGAAACGGAACACCAAAGGCATGGGCATCCTCGTGGACCGAGCGGTTTCGCTCCTCGCGAAGGTGGTCGATGCGAAAGCTCGGCCAGGTACTCAGCTGCTCGTCACCGGTCTTCGGCCCAGCGTTCAGATAGAGCACGTCGGTGCCGTTGCGACCCACCAGGGCGGCCGAGACCGAGGTGGGATCGCCGGAGATCTGCTTCATCGACGGCGGGTACCAGAGCAGCGAACTCCCCGACTTGGGGACGAGGAGCCGCCAGCCCGACGGAGCCGGTGCCGGCTCGAGCGAGCTCAACGAGAGCGGAGGAGCCGCCGTCGCGCCGCCGGCAGACCATGCCACTGCCACGGCGACGATCACACCGAGGATGGCCGGCTGCCTGCGTCGGCGCCGGAGCAACACCACGTCTGCTCTTCCACGCAGTGACAGAGCCGAGGCATTTGAATCACCTTGCGGCGCGTCGTGCATGATCCCGGCCCCGCCGAAGCTCACGCCCGCAGAGCAGCGGCTCCGCTTCCGTGACCTCCGGCATGCCTGCTCGGGTCCCACAGCTAGCTCAGAGCGTGAGTCGTAACCAAAAGGATCTTGCAGACGAATCGCTCTCGTGCGTTCGGGTTGGTGACGTCGTGGTGCTGCGAGACGATTTCCGCTCTCTTGCCGTCGATCGCGACGGTTCCGCCGAGCTGCGGCAACAGATCCGTGTAGCGAGTCTCGGACTCGCCGTTTGGCCTCACCACTGTGAGTTCGTAAAGCGCCATGCCTGCCCCTGCCTAGCGATCCATGTCGACGGCGTCGCAGATCTTCTCCCTCCCCGATGAGAAGGCGGTGAGACTCGGCCACTATTTGAACGGCACTGAGATCGGGCCGGGCAGTCTTCGGTAGACGGCAAAGAAGTCGCGGTCGTCGGGCGCGAGGTAGCGGTCGGGGGATTGCATCGGTTGGGGCTCGACGAGTGTCGGGACGACGCCGTGTTGTTTGTGGTCGTAGGTGATCAGGGTGTGCCACTCGGGGTTGATGTCGAACTCCATTCCCCGAACGGCGCCGACGTGCTGGAGGATCTTCGCGAGGGTGATCACGGTTTGGTCGTCGGCCGCGACATAGATGAGGTTGCCGCGACGGTCGATGCCGACGGCGGTGCGCCAGACGCGGGTGACGCCGCCGAGTGTGTAACCCCATTGCGGGCTGTTGGGATCGGTGTTCAAGGCGGGGTTGACGTGTCCGTTCCAGAGAATCGGGGCGAGACTCTGGCGTGCCCAGGCGACGTTCGGGCCGGCGTTCGGGCCTCCGGTCCAGTTCACGATCGCGACGGCGCCGTTCTTGTAGCCGAGCAGCGTGGCGTTCCCGTCTTGGAGTGGCTCGTTCATGGCGCCATTGTCGGTGGAGCCGTTGTTGCCGTCGGAGTGGGTGAATCCGCCGTTGAAGGTGGCCAGGAGGCGCCAGCGTTGGTCGTAGGGGACCATCATCGGGCCGCGCACGGCTGCAGCCGGCGGCTCATAACGGCCGGGGTAGTAGGCGAGCGCCGTGCGCGTGTGGTCGAACCAGGCGACATAGGCGAGGATGCGCGGATAGTCGCGCTCGGTGCGGAAGGTGGTGACGAGCACCGCGGGGCTCCCGTCGACGAGCGGCCCCGTCGGCTGCCAGACGCCCTCGCCCGGTAGCGGATGCGGAAACACCGGTGTGATCTGCGGCGGCCACGGCGTCGTCTTGGCGTGAGCAGGCGGCCGGCGTGCCACGATGCCGACGGCCGGCAGCGTCTTCAGCTGCGGTCCGCCCTTTTTCGGGGCCTTCCACCAGCCGTAATAGATGTGCTCGCCTTCGTCCACGAGCCAGTTGCCGTGATTCGCTCGCAGCCACTCGACGCTTCGGACTCCCAGCGGGAGACTCGAGGGCTGGAGCATCGTCGTCGTGTACGAGTAGAGCGCCGGCGACAGCACCACGAGCACGACGAGCAACGCGATGCGCCGTCTCCGCCTGCGTTTGCGCCGCTTGGCGTCATGCTGTCGCGCCAGCCGTCGTTCTGCGAGCACCGCCTGGGAAATGGGGTCAGATCGCGGCCCGGCCCCCTCCGCAGGCGTGTCCATAGCGCACAGCCTCGCCGAGCCAGATGACGTGAGGATGAGAAGCCGTTTACGGTTCGGCAATCAACCGGGTCAGCCCAGGGCGGCGTGCCGCGCGCGCGATCCCGACCAGCGGGGCGCCCTTGAAGTAATGGTCGAGGAACGCGATGGTCACCCGCTCGACGATCTGAAGCTGCGGCTGTTGATTCGTGTATGGAGGGAGATGTGACGCGCCCGTCAGCAAGAGCAGGAACTTTGGACGGCGCGCGCGCCGAAAGTACGAGGCGGTAGTCGCCGGCGAGTTGATCGGGTCTTCCGTTCCCTGCGTCGCGAGGAGCGGCGGCCCGCCGCGCGGGAACGGCGCCATCCCCGGAAACATCGCGCCCGAGAGGATGATCGCGGCGCGAACGCGCGAGTCGCGATAACGGCTGTCGTACGCGGTAGCGAGAGCAGTCTCGGCCCCGTCCGAGTGGCCGGCGACGGCGATCCTCAGCGGATCGATCCTCCCTTCGAGCGCGCCGACGTGTCGTGTCGAGAACCAGAGGAGGCTCGAGATCACGAAGCTCAGATCGCGCGGCTGGTTCACGAGGTCGGACTCCGATGGGCCACCTGGAGCATTGGCGTTCTCGAGCGGGAACACGGGTGCAGCGACCACGTAGCCGGCCGCCGCCCAGGTCTCGAGAAGCGCAGCGTACGGCGCCGGCGTGAGCCCAAACCCGTGACCGAATACGATCAACGGGTACCGATCGCGTCGCGACGGAACGTGGACGAACGTCTCCAACTTTCGCGGGACACGCCTTCCGTCCGGCAACAGGATCGTACGTGAGCGATCCACGAGCTCGAACACATGCCGGGCGATCAGCACGCGCGCACCTCGGACTGAACCGGCCACCTCCTGCAGCCATCAACGCTACTGGGACGCGTCTTGCCACCTCGCTCGCCTCATGGCCCGTTCCGAAGAGCTTCCGAGCGTACTACGACTGGACGCTCGTCCGGGCACCGAATTGCTTCGCGCGTGATCCCCACCCAGGCGTCTCTCGCGGATCGGACGCCTCGTATGCGATCAGCCACCCGCATCGCGCGATCGGGTCGCGCTAATCCCGCTCTCATCGCGCTGTGCGACAACCTGGTGGCTGGCGGTGCTTCCTCGAGAAATCGGAGTGTGTGGGTGAACGTTCTCGTGGCGGAGAACAAGGATGCGACGGCAACGTCGCTTCGGCGTGCCGGTCACCAGGTGACCGTCGTACGAAGCGGACGTGACGTTTGCGGGCTCACGAGGAGCGACTCGTTCGATGCAGTCGTCATCGGCATCTTGACGCCCGGCGACCAGACTCTGACCCTGTGCGACGCCCTTCGCCGCGAGGGCGTGCGTTTGCCCATCGTCCTGATCCTCGCCGAGGACGTTGTCGATGACCGGGTCGAGGGCCTGAATGCCGGCGCCGACGATTGCGTGGGAGTCGAGTGTCCGGCCGACGAACTCCTCGCACGGCTTCGTGCACTCGTTCGCCGCCAATCGCCGCCGGCGGGACCGCGCTAAGCGGCGCGCGCGGTGCCGATCCGGCCCGAGATGCCCCCAGGGCTGCCTCCCCTCGGTCACGGAACCGGAACATCGGGGAACGAGGCCGGGTGGAACGTCGCGAAGCCTCGTCGATGCGCGGCAAGGTTCTCGTCGCTGTGCTGGTGTTGCTGCTTGCCTCGGCTGGACGAGCATCTGCGGGGGCCGCCACCTGAAGGCATCCACCGAAACGACGCCTACCAGCCGTAGCTGCCGGTCGCGGGAACCGCGCCCGCGTCCTGCTCGCCGGGTAGCTCGGCGTCGGCGTCGAACACCGGCCACTCGCTCGCCCGGGGCCGGGCACGGGTGGGTTTCGTGCGGCGTGGTTTGGCGGCCGGCCGGCGCTCGACCTGCCTCACGCCGCGGTGTTGCGTGAATGCGACGGCCGCATAGCCGACCACCGCTGCTGCCAGCCCGGCGAGCGCGGGGCCGATTCCCGAGGCCGCCCAGGTCGCTGCGACAACGCAGGCGAGCACGGCCGCGAAGTACCTCTGAAGCTGCTCCGACATGACGACCTCCGGGTGTGGGGCCGCCGGATTCGCCGCTCGGCCTCGCTTCCCTCAGCCAGGGTGTGCAGCTTCACCTAGCCACAACACGTTTCTCATCAGACGCCGGCTCAGACGGTGCGGAACGAGTGGACGATCGCGACCGCACCGAGCACCACGACGACCAACGCCGCGGCGCGGAGCGCCAGGCGTCTATGCGAGGCGCGTAGGCGCGTCAGGCACGAGGCAGCCAGGATCGCGGCGCCGAGCAGCGCAACCGTCACGCCGACTGCAAGCTCCGACCAGACGAACGCGGGCCCCGGGGCAAGATCGACGTTCCCCACCGGCGGTAGGACGGCCCCGCCGCGGAGGTGGAGGCCGGCGTGGACCGCCGCGGCCGCTTCGCCCTCGGTCAGGAAACCGCCGCCGACGAGCGAGCGCAACACCTCGATCTGGCGGGCGCGCGCGGCGCCGGGATTGCGCAGCGGGTCGTAGGCGGAGGGCGCCTGGATCAACCCGGCGAGCAGGCTCGCCTGCGCAACATCGATCCGTGCAGGGGCGAGTCCGAAGTACCGCTCGCAGGCGGCGCGGATGCCGTAGGCGCCGTCACCGAAGTAGGCGCTGTTCAGGTAGGCGGCGAGGATCTGCTCCTTGTTGTACCGGCTCTCGAGCTTCAGCGCGACCGCGGCGTCCTCGAGCTTGCGCCATGGATTGTGGTCATTACCGTTCAAGTACAGGAGCTTCGCGACCTGCTCGGTAATCGTGCTCGCACCCTGCGCGTACGAGAGATGAACGAGATCGTAGGGAACGGCCCGCAGGACGCCGATTACGTCGATCCCGTCGTGCTGGTAGAACCGTTCGTCCTCGGTCGCGACGACCGCCTCGCGGAGGATCGGCGCCACCCGGTCGAGCGCCACCGGTCGCGCACCGACCCGCGCGAGTCGCGCCGCGACTCGTAAGTCGAGGCCCGTTCCGGCCGGGCTCGTCACCCACACGATCGCACCGAGCACGACCAAGCCGGCGACGGCGATGCCAAGAACGACTCGAGTTCGGCGGGCGCGGGCCCCCATAGTCTTCGTTGTACCCGCGCCGAGCGGTGCGCGCCGGAGTGACAGCCAGGAGCCGGCTGGCTACGGTCTGCAGCCTCCCCGAGGCGTCCTCGTACACGAAGATCGCCGGAGAGACGGTGGCTTGTCCGCTGACTCGAGGTGTCCCGAGAGGCCCGCCGGAGCGGGCCTCTCGATGACTCTGATTCGCTTGTGTGGCTGCTCGTCAGCCCGGCGTGTTCGTCCCGCCGCTGGCGACGTAGCTGACACAGTCGCCCTGGTTCTTGAAGATCCCGAATCGTTCAAAGCCATCGTTCTTGCACTCGTCTTTCGTCACGGGAAAGATCTGCGCGCGTGTCGTCATCCACAGGTCGAAGCCGCCTGAGCCGCCGGGACGATTAGAGGAGAACACGAGCGTCGTCCCGTCCGCGGACAGGTAGGGGTGCTGGTCGACGCTGCCGCTGTTGACTGTGGCGCCGAGGTTGACCGGCGTCGACCACGGTGAATCGACTGTCGCTCGCGTCGCGGTCCACAGATCGCTGCTGCCCGATCCCCCGGGGCGGTCGGAGTAGAAGAAGATCTCCAGGCCGTCCTGGCGGATGGTCGGCCGATTCTCGGTCGACGGGCTGCTGAGCTCCGGAATCAGCGTCGCCGGACCCCACGTTCCATCCGGCTGCAGGTTGCTCAGGAACAGATCGCGGGCCGCGCCGCCGAGCCGGCCGCTCCCAAAGATCAGCTGCGGGTGACCGCCGTTGTCGAAGTAAGTGGATGCATTGTCGTCAGCGGTGCTGTTCAGCGCTGCGCCAAGGTTGATCGGCGCCTGCCACCCGAAGTCGTCCTGGACGTCCGCACGATAGGACTCGTAAATGTCTTGGCCGCCCGACCCGCCGGCACGGTCGCTCGCGAAGAACATCCAATGGCCGTCCTCCGAGAAGGCCGGCACGAACTCCGTCGCCGCCGTATTGACCGTCGCGCCTAGATCCACCGGCGCCCCCCAAGCATCGTTCACCGTCGGACGCTGCGACACCCAGATGTCGTTGCCGCCGAACCCACCCGGCCTGTTGGACGAGATGTAGAGGCTCAGGCCGTCCCCGGAGAGAGCGGGACCGAGTTCATTCGCGCCCGAGTTCACAACCGGGCCCAGGTTCACAGGCGCCGACCAATCCGTGAAGATCGGCCCGGCAGCCGAAGAGGACGATGCCGCAATTCCGGCCACACAGGCTGCCGCAACTAGACCGACCACGAAACTTCTCGTCAAGAAATGCCACCTGCCCGCCTTGTGTTCGCGCCGCGCCGCGCCGCGCCGTGGCCGGGCAAGCCGCCGGCGAAGCTCCAGGTCGCGTTGGCGAGTGAGGTTGGAGTGAATGCTGGGATGAAGGGCCATGACACTCTCCTTGCCGGGTTGGGGTCGCTCAGCCTGGTCGGGCTGAGCTCGATCGCCCGGTGCACAGGTCGTAAATTTGCTGCGGAGCCCGAAGCGACATCTCGACGCGGACAGTAAGAGGACCGCTCGTCCGCGTCGTTCCGGCCGCAGACCGTCCGAATGTCTAATCTCGGACGTTGCGCTCTCGAATCAGGGCGTGCAGTGGGGGCTCTTCGACGGAGTACCACCAGAGGACCTGCGCCCGATACTCGCTATCGCGCGCGGCCGAAACTTCAGGCGTGGAGAAGTCGTCTTTCATTAGGGGTCAGGGCAAGTTCTCCGCCGCTTTACTTTCGGTGAAGGAGGCGTTCGACGCCACGATCGAGATCGAAGGTATTCCGCCGGACGACGGGGAGGCGGCGTGACCGCCATCCGGGTCATGTTCCCGCTCGACGCCGCCGAAGCGGCCCCCGCCGAGACGACCCGGCCGGCCCTGGCCGAGCTCGAAGGCTGCGCCTGGGCGGGGCGGGGCGAGCTATCCGGCCGGCAACGCCGGCGCGCCCGGCGTTTCGGGTGCACAGAGGCGCGGCGGCCGACGCAGCAACGCATGGTCCCCCTGAGCGCCGGCGGCGGTGATCACGAGCGGCGATCCGCACGCGTCCGAGGTGAACCCGCTGGGAGCGCTTGCCGTGAACGAGCCCGAAGCGGACGTGCGAACGACGACGATCGGTGACTGGGTCCCCGCGTCGAAGGTCACCCGCACCCGTTCGTGCTCATGGAAGTGCATGCCGTGAACGCGCAGCGGCGAGCCGGCAACGAAGCTCAGGGCCGGTGTGCCAAACGTGGCGTTGCCGGATGCGTGCAGCACTCCAAACGAAAGCGCCGCCAGTGCCGTAACGAGAAACGTTGTATATCGCATGTTTCGGATTTACCCAAAGGGGCGATAGGTAAACAGCATGTTGCGCCGTCGCTTGCAGATGCAGCGCTGGAGGGACGTTCGTGGCGTCGGGCTCCCACACCCGTCCACGCGGGGGACGCAACGACACTCCGACCCCACGGCACCATTCCGGAGGGTCGGCGGAAAGCGCCCATGAGGCCGACTGGAGGGAGATGAACGATGAGACGTTCGATGTTGCTGCCGGCAATCGCAACTGCGGTGATGGTGCTCGTGCTCGGCGGCGCACTCGGTGTCGCGCGCACGGCGAACGCGTTCGATCCGACGAAGGCGCCGGAGATCCAGGACAGGTTGCTCGACGGGATGGCCGACTACGAGCTGAAGCCAACCGGTGACCTCCGGTCGAGCCGGCACCTCGACAACTTCACGCCGCGACGCAACAACGGCTGCGGAACCAGCTTCGGCAACGACGTCGAGGTGAACCAGAACTGCCTCAACATCACCGATCCAACGCTTCAGGGCCGGGGACAGGCCGAGAACGAGACGGCGATCGCAATCAACCCTGAGGACAGAACCCAGATCGTCGCTGCCTTCAACGACTATCGCCGTGGCGACGGTAACTGCTACTCGTCGTACAGCTCGAACAGCGGGAGGAGCTGGGCGGATTCGACGCCGCCGATGAGCTTCACCGACGGCACGGCCGAGGGAACTCCGCGCGAGTACTGGCAGGGAGGTGGCGACCCGTCGATGGCGTGGGACACGAAGGGCAACGCCTACTACGCCTGCCAGATGTTCCAGCGCGGAGATGGGACGAGCCCGAACCCCGATCTCTCGAGCGGCGTGTTCCTGTTCCGCTCGACCGGCAACGGGGGTGCCTCGTGGAACTTCCCGGCAAGGCCGGTGATCCAGAGCCCGGATCCGAACGGCACCGGGACGGCGGCCTTCATCGATAAGCCCTACATGACGGTCGACGACCATGCCGGCAGCCCGTTCGTCGACCGGATCTACGTGACGTGGACGACATTCGCAACGGACGGGACGGCGTACATCTACTCGGCGCATTCGAACGATTACGGGGAGAGCTTCTCGACCCCTGTCCTCGTCAGCACAGGCAGCGCCGCGCTCTGCGGCCAGACGTACGGGCTGGCCACCCCGAAGGGCCCGTGCAACGAGAACCAGTACTCGGATCCGTTCACGGGAAGCGACGGGACGCTCTACATCGCCTACAGCAACTTCAACAACGTCGTGTCCGGGAGCGACAACCGCAACCAGATGCTGCTCGTGAAGTCGACCGACGGCGGGCAGACCTTCAGCGCGCCCGTGAAGGTCGGTGACTACTACGACCTTCCGAGCTGCGACACATACCAGGGAGCCGGCTCCGATCCGGGACGCGCCTGCGTGCCGGAGAAGGGCACGACGACGCACTCGATCTTCCGGGCCACGAACTATCCGTCCGGGGCAGTGAATCCGGGCAACCCGGCGCAGGTCGTCGTCACCTACGGGTCGTACATCAACCAGTACTCCAACGAATCGAACGGGTGCGTGCCGACCGGCTTCGACAGCTCCGGGCTCAACACGTACACGGGCGTCAAGACCGCCAATGCCTGCAACAACAAGATCCTCTACAGCGTCTCCAACGACGGGGGCACATCGTTCACGGGCGGCGCAGCCGGAGCCAACCCGCGCACACAGCCGGTCGTGAACTCGAAGGGCCAGGCGGGCACCGATCAGTTCTGGCAGTGGGCCGCCTTCGGCGACAACGGGAGCCTGGCCGTCTCCTACTACGACCGCCAGTACGGTGACGACGAGACGACCGGCAACCTCGACTTCACCCTGTCGGGCTCACGGAACCTCACGACGTGGGGCCAGACGCGAGTGACATCGTCGTCGATGCCGCCGCCCACGGAGTTCTCGGGCCAGTTCTTCGGGGACTACACGGGGCTCGCAGCGTCCGATGACGCACATCCGCTCTGGATGGACACACGCGACACCGACCTGTTCCTGTGCCCGGGCACCGGAACGCCGGGAAACCCGCCGGACAACTGCACGGGCACCGAGGATGGCGGCCCGCAGGACGGGATGACGGCGAACGACGAGGACATCTTCACGTCGGACGTGGGTATCCCGCACTGAGGACGGAGCCGGGAGGGGGCGCGAGCCCCCTCCCGGCCTACACTCGAGCCCGCAGAAGTCGCGCCCGCCTCTCCGCTCCCGGCGAGGGCCAAGAAGCTCTAACTGAATGAGCTTTCGAGTCGTTGCCAGCAGATGAGGCAGCAGGTGAGGGCGAGGAATGCTTCGTGGATCTCGTCGTGGCGGTCGATGCGGATGAGGAGCCGGCGGCGGTTGTGGAGCCAGGCGAAGGTGCGTTCGACGACAACGTTTAGCATTTTGCGGAAAAGACCCCGCGAACATCGCTATGCCTACCTAGCTCGGTAGTCGGTGACCCAGTCCCGCTCGCCGCAGACGGAGCACTCCCGCCAAACCGAGAACCACGGCATGTGGATCACCTGGCCTGTCCGCTCGTCGTAGTGGTTCGTGATCGGGCGATGCAGCCGCCCGACCCGGCACCGGCCGCAAACCAGGCCGTCGCACAGGCAGCTGACGGACACCGGCGTGATCCTGGCCCCGTCTGGCGGGTCGCGCGCAAGCCCGCGGCCGTGGAGTTCACCGCAGACCTTGCAGCGAACAAGGCCGTCCGGAATCAGCCCGAGCGCGACGTTCATCACCAGGACCGTACCCAAGCGCGCGAAGAACACCGGAACATGACCTACGCCGCATTGGCCGACGCACTGTCGGGCATGTTACGCGTCGTTGACCCTTCGTAGCGTCGTCGAGTCGAGTTCGTCGGAGTACGTCCAGCCCGCATAGCCGCATCGCGGACAGTCGCCCGCCGCTCCGTTTGTTGTCGCTGTGACGACGCGGGTCGTGCGGCAGACAAGACATTCGATCGACCTCGGCCGCCCCTCGACCCGCAATCCCGGCCTCTCGTTCACGCCGCCACCCTAGGCCGCGACCAACAACGTCCGCGGGGCCGGAAAGACGGTCGCACCGCCAGCATGCCGATCCGGATCCCTCGTTGCGCCGCGGCCGAGCGAGTCGGGAGCGCCGGAGACGGGGCGCCCCTCACGGGGGCGCCCCTTGACTCCAGAGCCAGCGTGATGCCTCAACTCGTCGCGGTGCTTAGCCAAACGAGACGGTGCCGGGCCCGGTGATCGATGCGTACTGAGCGACAAGCGGCGCGCTGTTGCTCATGTTGCACTGGCCCTTGTGCGGACCGCTCTTGAACAGAGGGCCGACACCGCCGAAGCTGATCGTGATCAACACCCTCCCCTTGATCCCCGCGTACAAACCCGTGCCGTTGAACAGCGTCACCGGCCCGGTGCCCGTAAACCGGAACGAGCAGGTCGCCCTGTTGAAGATCGGCTGCGCATGGTTCGTCTTCGCGTTCAGCGCCGTCGAGTTGACCTCAAACGTTCCCCGCTTCAGCGTGATCCTGACGAAGTTGCCGTTCGCGTCGGTCTTGCCGTTCTTGTCGATCGAAAGCGTCTTTCCGTAGTCGCCGATCGCGCCCGTGATGATGATCGTTCCGGCCGGCCCATTGCTCCCGGTCGCGTGAACATAGACCGCGCCTCCGGCCGGCGCATTCGCCGCCCTCGACGCGAACGCTGATCCCGCACCCACCATCGCCGCGAGAACCACGACCCCTGCGATTGCACTCCCTAGCCGCATGGTTGACCTCCGAATCGTTTTGTGAGACTGCTCCCGTATCCACTTCCAACCCGCCGCTCGCCCAGCGCACGGCGCGAGCCTAAGGCATTCCCGCCCACCCCGGAAGTGCCGCCGTATAGATCCGCTCGGTGCTGTGACGCCCAACCAGCGCACGTCTGAGCCGGACTCGACCCGCTGCCGCGCCCGTCTCGCACCGCGGCACCCTCCGCGTCACCCATCACTGACGCTCCGCAGCGCCGTCGAATCGAGCTCATCGGAATACGTCCACCCCGCATAACCACACCGCGGACAGTCGCCCGCCGCGCCGTGCCCGCCGCGGTGACCACGAATCGTACGACACACAAGGCACTCGATCGGCCTCGGGCGCTCCTTGCCCCTCAATCCCTGCCGCTCGTCCATGGCTATTTCGTAACCGTGAACGCCAGATTGGTGAAGCCCGTGGCCGTGGCCGTGACCGTGACCGTCCCTCCGGCGGTGCCGATCTTGTTCACGACGAGCTGGCTGCTCCGGTTCGTCGGACTTCCGGTCCCAGTCACAGTGACCGTGGTCACGGTCACCTGCGCGGGCGGAGTGCCGAACGTGAACAAGCTCGTACTGCCGGTCATGGTCAAGGTGATCGTTACGCTCGTCGCGGCGGGCACATTTCCGAACGCGTCGAAAATATCGACGTTAGCCGTGAATGAGCTAGGTGCATTCCCGAGTGTGAACGCGTTGGTAGAGCATGAAACCGAGCCGGTCTTGTCCACGCAGTTCGCAAGGCGCATCGCGGTCGCCGCTGCAGGGCTCACGGTGAAGCTCGTCGAAGTCCCGGTGATGAAGCCCTGGGTCGCGGTCAGGATGGTCGTTGTCGAGGCGTTGAAAAGCGTGACGCTCGGGGCGTTCGCAGCTGTCGCGACACCGTTGGAGAAGGTCACGCTGCTTTGTCCTGTGGTGCAGCCTCCACCTGGAGCGGGGTAAATCGGTGCAGTGGCGTTCGGGCTGTTCCCGGGCCCAGAGAAGACGACACACTTCGGGCCCGTGTAGGTCGTGTCAGTGGTCGAACCGCCTGGGAGGCTGCGCGGTGATCGTGACGCTGAAAGCACCGCCTGCTGTCTGTGCGCCCGGATTCGTGATTGCGAACGTGTCCGGAGCGTTCACAGTCTGGCTGAGCGGGGATGAGGTCGAGGTCGTAAAGTTGGTGTCGCCGTTGTAGACCGCGGTGATCGAGTGCGGGCTTCCGGTCGTTGTCGCGTAGGTGACCTTGCAGGTTGCGGTTGTACCGTTGAATGCGACCGACCCCGTCTCGCAGGTGATCGTGGACAGACCGTCCTTGAACGTCACCGTTCCGGTGGGTGTGCCGCCGCCAGGCGCGGTGACGGACACGGTCGCCGTGTAAGTGACCTGCTGCCCGGAAACCGACGGGTTCGCAGACGACACCACCACCGTCGTGGTCGCGGCCTGGTTGACGACCTGCGTGATCGAGCCAGACGCGGGCGAGGCTGTGTAGGTGGTGTCGCCGAGGTACTTGACGGTGATCGTGTGGCTACCCACCGCGGCATAGGTCACCTGGCAGATCGCGCTCGACCCAGTCAACGACTGACCCGTCGCCCCACCGCAGCCCGCGATCGCCGTTCCGCCATCAAGGAACTCGATCTTGCCGGTGGGCGTCCCGCCACCCGGAGCGGTCACAGACACCGTGCCGGTGTAGGTCAGCTGCTGACCCACCACCGACGGACTGCCAGTCGTCGAGACAACGTTCGCCGTCGTGGCAGCCTGGCTCACGACCTGTGTGATCGGGCCGGAGACTGCTGAGGCTGTGTAGTTGGTATCGCCGAGGTACTGGACGGTGATCGTGTGACTACCAACCGCGGCATAGGTCACCTGGCAGATCGCGCTCGACCCAGTCAACGACTGACCGGTCGCCCCGCCACAGCCCGCGATCGCCGTTCCGCCGTCGAGGAACTTGATGTTGCCGGCCGGCGTGCCGCCACCAGGCGCCGTGACCGAAACCGTTCCGGTGTAGGTGACCTGCTGGCCAACGACAGAAGGGCTACCGGTCGTCGAGACAACGCTCGCCGTCGTGGCTGCGGTGTTCGTGACCTGGCTGAGCGCACTGGAGGTCGAGCCGGTGTAGTTGCTGTCGGCGAGGTACTTGGCCGTAAGGCTGTCCGGGCTGCCCCCATGGGTGAAGCTCTGCGAGCAGGTCGCGACGCCGGAGCCGTTGACCGCCACCCCACCCGCGCCGCCACAGAGCGGTGTTAGACCGTCGAGGAACTCGACGCTCCCTGTGGGGGTGCCCGACCCGGGTGCGATAGCAGACACCGTCGCTGTCAGGGTCGCCGATTGCCCGGTCACGGTGGGGTTCACCGATGAGGCCAACGTCGTCGTCGTTGATGCCTGGTTCACAACCGGCTCGCCTGCGTCGAGGTCGAGCCGGAGAAGTTCGTGTCACCGTTGTAGACCGCCGTGATCGAGTGCGGGCTTCCGATCATGTCGCGTAGGTGACCTTGCACGTGGCGGTCGTCCCGTTGAACGTAACCGAACCTGTCCCGCAGCTGATCGTGCTCGCGCCGTCCTTGAACGTCACGCTGCCGGTCGGGGTACCGGAGCCCGGCGCAGCAACCGACACCGTTGCGGTATAGGTGACCTGCTGACCCGCCACAGACGGGTTCGCCGACGAAGCAAGCCCGGTCGTCGTTGATGCCTGGTTGACGACCTGTGTGATCGAGGCGGACAATGCTGAAGCGTTGTAGTTGGTGTCGCCGAGGTACTTCGCAGTGATCGTGTGGCTTCCGATCGCCGAGTAGATCACCTGGCAAGTCGCGTTCAGACCACTCAGGGGTCGCCCCGTTCCCGCTGCGCAGACCGCGATCGGTGTCCCGCCGTCGAAAAACTCGATGTTGCCGGTCGGGGTCCCGCCACCAGGCGCCGTGACCGACACCGTTGCGGTGTAGGTGACCTGCTGCCCGACGACCGAGGGGCTCCCCGTCGTCGAGGCCACCGTCGTCGAGGTCGAGGCCATCTGCACGACCTGCGTAATCGCCGACGACCCGGCCGACTGGTTGAAGTTCGCGTCGCCCAGGTACTTCACCGTGATTGTGTGGCTGCCGATCGCTGCATAGGTGACAGAGCAGGTGGCGGTCGTTCCCGTCAGCGGTTCGCCGGTGGCGCCAGCGCAGGCGCTGATCGGGGTGCCGCCGTCGAAGAACTCGACGAACCCGGTCGGGCTGCCCGACCCCGGAGCCGACACCGAAACCGTGGCCGTGTAGGTGACCGTCTGTCCGGTCACGGAGGGCGACCCCGTTGTCGAGACGACGGTCGAACTGGTCGAGGCCGGATTGACCGTTTCGGTCTGGGTCGCTGAGGTCAGCGACCCGCTCGACGCGGTCAGCTGCGGCGACCCGGCCCGGGAGTCCTTGTAGGTGAAGCTCGCCGACGATTGCCCATTCGGGATCTGCACCGAGGTGATCGTCGTTGTGTTCCCCGTATCCCGGAACACGCCACCTGCCGAGCTGCTCGCGAGGTTGACGGTGATCGCGCCAGTCGTGGTCGGCGTGTTTGATGCGTTCTGCCGCTGCACGGTGATCGTCCCGCTCAACTGCCCCGTCACCATTGTCTGTGGTGAGGTGGTGAAGACAAGCTTCGTCGCGACCGCGTTCACGGTCACCGACGCGCTCGCGGCGCTCGTTGCCGTCCAGCTGTGGTAGACGGCGGTCACGGTGTAGGTGTAGGTGCCGTCCGGGACGCCCGTGTCCGTGCATGACGGGCCCGCGGTCAGGGTCGGGGAGGGCGGCGGGGTCGTGGCGCAGGCGTTCGCCGTGGAGCTGTTGCCGGTGTTTGTGCGGGTGACGTAGTAGCCCTGAGGCGTCGCCCCGTTCACCGGAGCCGTCCAGGACACGGTGACGGTCGAACCGCTCGCCACCGCCGTCACGCCCGTCGGCGGGTTCAGCGTGCCGACCGTGCCGCTGCCGCCGCCGTTTCCGGTGGCGGTGAAATAGGCGTAGCCCGCTACGGCAAACGCGCCGAGCGCGAGGAGCGCTGCGAGCGAGACGGCGATCTTGCCGCTCGTGCCCGAGAGGCTCTTCTTGATCCGGCGAACTGTGGCGGTGTTGGTCAGGTGGCGGTTCATGCGTGGTTGCCGTAGGTGAGGGTGAAGGTGGTGTGGGCGCAGGCATTCTGGTTGACGTTGGTGTCGGTGAGTTGCACGGTCGGCTCGGTGACACCGGGTGCGTTGGTCGCGTCGGGGAGCGTGACCGAGCCGTTCGCGGGCACCGTGACGGGGTGGGCGGCGGAGATGTTGCCGACGTCGATCACGAAGTCAGCGACGTCGCATCCGCCCGGGACGGTCGCTGCGACGATGCTGATCGTGAGGTTGTTGACGACGACCGGGACGCTGTTTGTGTTGGTGAATGTGACCGGGATCGGCCGGGCCGTGCCACCCGGGTAGACAAGCCCGACGGCGTTCCCGCTGATCACCAACGGCTGGAGCGGGTTCACGGTCAGCTGCTCGTTCGCTGACGGGGTGCAGGGGCTAGAAGCGCCGTTGTTGTTGCTGTCGCCGGTGTAGACGGCCTGCCAGTAGAAGCTGCCCGGGGTGTTGAACGTGACCGTGCTGGAGTTCGGCACGGCGGCGCTCGCGACGGTGACGGTGTTCACAGTCGCCGCGCCGGTCGTGCAGGTGTTGTTTGTGTAGTAGCTGTAGGTGACGTGGCCGCCCGCGTCCGGCGTGGCTGCCGCAGAGAGGGTCGCGGTGTCGTTCGCGCTGCCCTGCTCGTAGATCGAACCGGCTGACAGCGCGGTGCTGATCGTCGGTGAGGTCTTCGTGACCGTCAACGGCTCGCTGGTGCAGCTGCCGGTAACCCCGGCGTTGTTGGGGTCGCCGCTGTAGCTCGCGATCCAGTTCCAGGTGCCCGGCGAGGTCGGCGTGACCGTCCCCGACGTGTAGGTGCCTCTCCCGGTGACCGTCGAGGAGGAAGCAGTGAGCGGTGTGCCCGTGCAGCTGGTGTCGGTAGGCGCGTACAGCTTGTAGCTGACCGTGCCGCCCAGCGTCCCGTAGCCGCCCGACAGCGTCGCCTTATCGTCGCCGTGCTCGACCCGACCACGACCGACGACGGCGTCGGAGCCGTCGACATCCCCGGCGTCGCCTTCACGACCGTCAGCTGCTCGTTGCTCGTAGCGGTGCACGGGCTGGAGGCGCCAGCGTTGTTGCTGTCGCCGCTGTAGACCGCCTGCCAGAAATAGTTGACCGCGCTTGTGAACGTGACCGCGCTCGACGTCGGGACGCCCGCGTTGGTGACGGTCACGGTGTTCACGCTGACCGCGCCGCTGGTGCAGGTGCTGTTCGTGTAGTAGCTGTAGGTGACCGTTCCGCCCGCGGTCGCGGTCGCCCCGGTCAGGGCCGCGGTGTCGTGGGCGCTGCCGCCGACCGTGATCGACGACGGCGACAGCGAGGTGCTGATCGTCGGGGTTGCGAGCGTGCCCGCTTTCACCTTCCAGCTGTAGCTCGCCGCACCCGAGACGTTCCCCGCGAAGTCGACCGCCTCGACCGCGAATGATGCTGCCCGTTGTTGGTCGTCGCGACCGTGTAGGTGACCCCAGGTGCGCACGGCTGCCCGCCAACGGTGGTCTGGAACGCACCGTTCTCCGCGCTGCACAGGTAAGAGGCGACCCTGGTGCCGACATCGCTGTCAGTCCAGATGAACGTCGAGGTCGCAGTCGCAGACGGGTTCGGCGGCGTCTGCGTCAGCGTTGGCGTTCCCGGCGCGACCCGGTCGACCGTGTAGCTCGACCCGGTCACCGGCACCCCCGTCAGCGCGTTCCCCGCCAGATCCTTGATCGAACGACGCTCGTCAGGTTCAGCTTCAAGCTGCCGGTGCCAGATCCGGTCGACGCGGTCACCGTCCACGATGCCGCGCTCCCGGACACACCCGTGATCGCGGGCGACCCCGACAGACCCGTATTGACCAAGGTGAAGTTGCCCGCGGCGACCCCGGTCACCGACTCACTGAAGCTGACCGTCCAGGCCACACTGGCCGCGTTCGACGGTGTCGCACCCGCCAGGACGATCCCCGTGACGGTCGGCGCGGTCTTACCGACTGTGTACACCGGCCCCGTCACCGGCGCTCCCTGCAACGCGTGGTTCGACGAGTCCTTGATCGAACCCGCAGACGACAGGTTCAATCCCAACGAACCGCTCCCCGACCCCGTGCTCGCGCTCACCGTGTAGGTCGTGCCGCTCCCAGAAACCGACACAGACCCGGCACCCGACACACTCCCGCCGGGCACCAGCGTGAAGTTCGACGCCGCGACCCCGGTCACGCTGGACGAGAACACAACCCTCCACGACACCGAGGCCGCGTTGGTCGGAGACGTGCCGACCAACGTGAACGACGACACCGTCGGCCCAGCCGCAGCCAGCGCCGACATCACACCGAACGACAGCGCCGCAACCATCCCGAGCGCACCGAGCAGAACCGTGACCCTCCTGGGCCTGGAACTCCACGCTGTGTTCTTGAACTGGCTTGCCATCAGAATCGTCTCTTGTCTCTCCGTGTCGGTCACCGGTGGAAGAAGTTGGTGGAGGAGCGCGCCCGCAGCGCGCCCCTCCACCGCGATCTAGCTCAGATCGACTAGCCGCTCGCGCTGGTCCAGTCGATCGTCAGGCTCGCGCTTGCGCACGCATCCTGGTTGCCGTTCAGGTCGTTCAAGATGATCGACGACCCGAAGTCGTGACTACCAGGCGTCAGACGCCCCGGAGCCGAAATCGGCGCCACCGTGAACCACGACGGATCACAACCAACAGCCGAGCTCGCGTCAACCATACCGGTGATCTGACCCACATACTGAGTCCCGCCACCGTTGTTGGCCACATGAACCGTACAGGCGCACCTGCGTCTGATCCGTCTGCGATACAGCGGACCAACCGTCTCGCTAGTGACCTGATCGAGCCAAAGCGCGCCCGTGCTGAACGACCCGGTACCGCTGCCGCTCGTGCTGAAGTACGCATACGCGCCCACAGCAGAAGCCGCAACAGCAACGACAGCCACCAAAAGCGCCAACCCCTTCTTTGTCTTCAAGAACCGCAACTCAAACCTCCTTAGAACCAGCTATGACAATGGACAAGAAGCTGGAGGAGCGGCCGAAGCCGCCCCTCCCGTCAGCGACTCGCTTGCTACGTCGTGGAGAAGGTGAACGCCAGGTTGGCGTTCTCGCAGCCGTTCTGGTCAAGACCGTTGTCGGTCATCACGAGCGTCCCCTGCTCCGTCAGGTCGACACCCGAAGCGTTCGCTGCGAGGTCGCCGTCAGCAGCGCCAACCGGAACATCCGCGATCGTGAAGGCGCTTGTGTCACACGTCGAATCCGTGTTACCAGTCGGGATAACGTCCGCAGCGGCGCATGCGTTGTTCGCGTCGAGAGGAGCGCTGCATGCCGACCACGCTGGTCAGGTGGATGTTCGAAATCCGCTGGGCGAACCCTGAGCCGTTCGACGCCTTGAACGTCACAGTGGACGTGTCGCCGGGGTTGGCGACCGTACCCGGGGTCACGGCGTCAGCAGCGGTGCCGACCACAGTGATCGTGTCCGCCGAGTGGCCGACGACTCCCGAGCCGGTACCGCTACCGCTAGCCGTGAAGTACGCGTAACCGCCGATCGCCGCAACAGCAGCGACGACGAGCGTGGCAAGAAGAGCAAGACCCTTCTTCGATTTAATGAAGCTCATCTGTTTCTACCTCCGTTAGTCAATGGTTTGACGTCACGCCGCGCCGGAGCGAGCCCAATCCGTCCGGACGACACGTGTTGCGCCCCAAAGGGGCTGGATGCGACGCGTGCCGGTATCCCCGCAGCGCCCGTTTTTGCAGTTGCGGCGTGCCGCAACTGCACTCGACGAGGACAGCTTCCGCAGCTCGTGGCCTGTCGAATCCGACAGAGATACGGCCGCCCGCAACAACGCGGCCGCCGGTTTGAAGTCGAGCGTGATGGAAGCGTTCATCCCCTATGTCCCCCGTACTCGGCCCTGCCGGGCCGGCAGGGATTGATGCAGTGGCTTGCCGCAGACAGGAGCGAAGAAGCTCGGCCCCTGGATCCGGATGGTCAGCCCACCGTCCGGTCGGGGCCATGACACACGAGCGCGAGATCGAAGTCGGCGGTCATAGGGATAGGACCTATTAGCCCATCGGTCTAGTTCCTAGACCGTGAGGGCGACGTTGGGGCGAGGCGCGCTAGTAGAGCTCGACGAGCGCCCAGGCGCCGGCGATGATGCGCTTCGAGTACGGCCCGGTCGGGGCCGTTGATGCGCTCGTTGCTGCGCAACTCGACGAGAGCGTGGGAGTCGGGATCGATCGACGGCTGCTTGCCGTCGCGCACCGCACTCGCCAGCTGCCAGTGCCTCTGCTGCTCGAGTCTGAGCTGAAGGGCTGTTGAGCCTTCGACGCTCATGCGCCGATGCTCCCGGGTTTCCGCCGGCGAGGGCGTTACCGATCGACATGGTCATCTCCTCTAACCCCCAATCCATCTCGCCGGGCCGGTGAGACGGACGCGCTTGGCTACCGGTGGCAGAAGTGGAAACTGGCTCCAGATCCGGATCGGCGGCCCGCAACCGGTCTCCTTATGAGACACGACAGCGGCCCGAACGTCAGCGGCCGTAGGGTTAGGACCTCCTAGACCGTCGGTCTAGGAATCGCGTAGACGAGCGGCGACGGGCGCTCGGGCAGCCCCACGCTTTACCCACGACCGGACGGCGCGTCGAGCAGAACGGGCTCAACGGAGCGGCGGCCTGGTCGCAAGCGGGGGCGTCGCAGCCGGGCTGCGGCGGTGCCTGACACAGCCCGGCCCCGACCCCCGCCGCACGCCCGTGCGGAGGGGAGGCCTGCCGGCCCCTTCCGGCAGGCTCTCCAAACCCTCCAACCCCCGACCTGTATCCGTCCGTTCACCTTGCGTTTCCCCCTACGAAACCCGACTCCGTGCTTCCCCCGTCACACGCATCACACAGCACCCGGCCCGCGATTTCTGCAGCGGAAGGGGTGGACCGGGCTAGCCCGATGGTCAGTGGAGCGGTGCCCCTCGAACGAGGGGTTCCGCGCCTCAAGCACCCGCGCCGGCGGGTCGATGAAGTCGGGCAGGAAGCCCAACGAAAGGACACACCGTGGATGCAGCAGGGGCCGAAGAGCTTCGCTGGAGAATCGAGCAGCAGCAGCACTGGCGACAGGCTGATGCTGTGCTCGACGGCCGCCAGCCCTCGGTGGATCCGGACATGAACGAGCTCGTGAGCCTCGGCGACGGGATCGCGTCTACTCCGAGCGCTTCACGACCGAGGGTCGGCTCCGCCTCTGCAAACGGCTCGTCGGCGGGCTCTGGGAGCCCGGGACAATCACGGCCAAAAATGACTTGGGACCAAGGCCCGAGCCGGTCCGCGAGCACGTCGCTCAAGTCGCCTGAGCTCCTAGCTCAGTGATTCGCGACCCCCCCTCCGCGTCGCGAGCTTCACGGTGGCAGTGGCTCTTCCGACGCCGGAGGAGCC
>CAVYAR010000004.1:0-419444 GCA_963766575.1 uncultured Actinomycetota bacterium
GCGAAGGCCGGCGGCGCCTGGTTCCACCTGGACGGTGCGTTCGGCCTCTGGGCCGCCGCCTCGCCGGAGCTTCGTCACCTGACACGCGGAGCCGATCGGGCCGATTCCTGGGCAACTGACGCTCATAAGTGGCTGAACGTCCCGTACGACTCCGGGATCGCGTTCTGCGCTCACGAGGACGCACACCGCGCCGCGATGTCGGTGACCGCCTCCTACCTCGTCCAGTCCAAGGACGGGCGGATGCGCGACGCGGTCGACTGGACACCCGAGTTCTCCCGCCGCGCCCGAGGTTTTCCGATCTACGCGGCGATCCGCGCGCTCGGGCGAAGCGGGGTCGCCGAGCTCGTCGAACGCTGCTGCGCCCACGCTCGCCTGTTCGCCGATCTGCTCGAGGCGGGCGGCGCAACGATCGTCAACGACATCGTCCTGAACCAGGTGCTCGTCCGCTTCGGAGACGGCGAGGAGACGCGCGAAGTGATCGCGCGTGTGCAGGAAGACGGCACGTGCTGGCTCGGCGGAACCGACTGGCTCGGCGAGCACGCGATGCGCATCTCGGTGTCCAACTGGCGCACGACCCGGGACGACGTCGAGCGTTCGGCGGCAGTAATCCTCGCCATCGCCGCGCGGGCCCCGTCGCCGGCCTGAGCACCGTCGCTCAGGCAGGCAGGAGCGGGATCGCGGCCGTCAGAACCTCGCAGCCGTCGTCGCCGATCAAGATGTTCTGCTCGAGCCGAACGCCGCCGAACCGCTGCAGCTGCTCGAGCCGGTCCGAGACGACATCGTCGCGCTCGCGGGCGCGTGCGAACAGCGCCGGCACGAAGTAGATCCCCGGCTCGACCGTCCAGGCCTGCCGCGGCGCAAGCGGGATGTCGACGCGCAAGCGCGGCAATCCCGGGGCCGGCTCTCGCGTCTCGTCCGATGCTGGACCTCCGTCGCGAACCCCGAGCCCGACCATGTGGCCGACGCCGTGAGGGAAGAAGAGCGTCACGGCGCCGCTCTCGACGAGCGATTCGGGCTGACCGCGCAGCACGCCGAGCTCGACGAGACCGTCGGCGACCACGAGCGCCGCGGTGCGGTGAACTTCGCGCCACTCTATGCCCGGCCGGCAGACGGCGATCGCCGCCTCGCCGGCCCGCCGCACCGTCTCGTACACGAGTGCCTGATCGGGCGTGAAGACGCCACCAACAGCGAAGGTCCGGGTGACGTCGCTGACATACCCGCGAAACTCGGCACCCGCGTCGACGAGCACCAACTCGCCCTCGCCGAGCGCGCGCGTCGTGGGCATGAAGTGCAGGACCGCAGCGTGATCGCCTGCGGCAACGATCGTCCCGAACGCCAGGAAGTCCCCGCCGCTACGAAGAAACGCCGCCTCGAGCGCCACCTGCAGCTCGCGCTCGCTCCGGCCCGCCTCAATCAGCGGCGCCAGCTCGGCGAAGCCGGCCCGGGTCGCCTCGGCCGCCACGCGCATCCGTTGCAGCTCGACATCGTCCTTTGGCCGCCGGACGCGGATCAGTTCGTCGCGGAGCTCGGCGTCCGGCTCCGACGTGACCCCGAGCCGGCGTACCGGTCGGCCGGCGACGAACGCTCCGAGCTCGTCGAGCGGCCGCGTCCCATCGGGCACGCCCTCCCGGTCGCCCTCGAGCCCCGTCCAGAGCAGCTCCTCGACGGTGACCGGTGCCACGAACTCGACCCAGCCCTCACCCGGGTCGAACGCGAGCACGCCGGCCGGCCGTTCGCGATCGGTCAGATAGAGGTACTCGGAGTGCGCGCGGAACGGGTATGTCCGGTCGCCCCGCCCGGGAACCGCGATCTCGTCGCCGGCCGCCACGAGTACGACCCCGGTCTCGAGACCCCAGGCGGCTGCGGTCGCGTGGCGGCGCCGTTCGAGGAAATCTTCCATCTTGCGATCGTAGAGAAGCGGTGCGACCGCGAGCTCAGCGATCGGAGATCGGAACGAATTGCCGCTGCGCCGGGCCCGTGTAGACCTGCTTCGGCCGGGCGATCTTCTGCTCGGGATCGGTGAGCATCTCGTCCCACTGGGCGATCCACCCCGGAAGCCGGCCGAGCGCGAAAAGCACCGTGAAGTAGTCGGTCGGGTAGCCCATCGCCTGATAGATCAGCCCCGAATAGAAGTCGACGTTCGGGTACAGCTTGCGGGAGATGAAGTAGTCGTCCTCCAGCGCGATCCGCTCGAGCTCGAGGGCGATCTCGAGCTTCGGGTTCAGGCCGGTCTCGGCGAACACCGCATCTGCAGCCTGCTTGATCAGAGTGGCACGGGGGTCGTAGCTCTTGTACACGCGGTGGCCGAAGCCCATCAGGCGCCCGTGACCGGCCTTCACCTGCTCGATGAACCCGGGGATGTTCTTCTTGTCGCCGATCACGTCGAGCATTCGCAGCACTGCCTCGTTCGCGCCTCCGTGCAGCGGACCGTAGAGCGCAGCGATCCCCGCCGAAACCGCCGAAAACGGATCGACGCGCGAGGAGCCGACACCGCGCACCGCGTTCGTGGAGCAGTTCTGCTCGTGGTCCGCGTGCAGGATCAACAGGGTCTCGAGCGCGCGCTGCAGCACCCGGTTCTCGCGGCGCTCGCCGCCGATCTCGAACGTCATGTTCGCGAAGTTGCCGACGTAGTCGAGATCGTTCCGGGGCAGCACATAGGGGAGGCCGTGCGAGTGCCGGAAGATGAACGCGGCGATCGTCGGCAACTTTGCGATCAGCCGCACCCGCTGGAGATAGCGATTCTCCGGATCGTCGATGTCCTTCGCGTCGGGGTAGAAGGTCGAAAGCGCGCCCATCGTCCCGAGCAGCATCCCCATCGGATGCGCGTCATAGCGATACCCATCGAGGAACTTCGTGACGCTCTCGTGCACATAGGTGTGTAGGCGTACATCCTCTTCCCACTGCGCGAGCTCGGCAGTGGTTGGCAACTCGCCTTCGAGGAGCAGATACGCGACTTCGAGGAACCCCATCGTCTCGGCGATCTGCTCGATCGGATAGCCGCGGTAGCGCAGGATCCCGGCGTCGCCGTCGATGTAGGTGATCGCGCTCCGGCACGCTGCGGTGTTCAGGAACGCCGGATCGTAGGAGACGAGGTCGCCGCGCAGGTCGGTCGCCCGGATCGCCCCGTCGACGATCGGCACCGTGTAGCTCTCTCCCGTGCGATTGTCCGTGATCGACAGGGACTCTTCGGCCATGCCTTGAGCCTAGCCGTCGGGCACGGGCAACCGAGCCGGGAACGACCCGGAATCACTGATGCGAGCAGACAATTGCTACCCTTCTTGCTGACCGCGGACTCGGCCGTGCGCGTCTTCCTTGCGCGCCGTTGCTGGGCTGTTGGCGACTCACTACCAGGAGGTTGAGATGGCCCTCTCCAAGGAAGCCAAGCAGGAAGCTACGAAGAAGTTCGGGAAGTCGGACACGGATACGGGTTCGCCCGAGGTCCAGATCGCAATGCTCACCGAGCGGATCAACGGACTGACGGAGCATCTCCGGACGCACGCGAAGGATCACTACTCTCGCCGCGGCCTGCTGAAGCTCGTCGGCCGGCGCCGGCGGTTCCTGAACTACCTGCAGAAGAAGGATCTCGAGGGCTACAGAGCCCTCATCAAGGAGCTCGGCCTGCGCCGCTAGCTCCAACGCCCCGGAGGGTGGAAGTTTGAGCGAGGCCGCTGGCCGGCTTGCTCTAGGAGTCACAGCCTGGCTCAAACCTCCACCCTTCCCAAGTTCAGTGGAGGAATAGAGAGAATGAGCATTATCGAAGCCGAGCAGCAAGCGGCTCCCGTTTCCGTGGCCGTGAATATCGGCGGCAAGGAAGTCACGTTCGAGACGGGCAAGCTTGCCAAGCAGGCAGACGGCGCGGTCGTCGTCCGGTCCGGCGACACCATGGTCCTTGCGACCGCCCAGGGGCGGACGGAAGCGCGCGAGGGTCAAGATTTCTTCCCGCTCACGATCGACGTCGAGGAGCGCGCCTACGCCGCGGGGAAGATTCCCGGCGGGTTCTTCAAGCGTGAAGGGCGCCCCACCGAGCGTGCGATCCTGACCGCCCGCATGATCGACCGCCCGATCCGTCCGCTCTGGCCGAAGGGCTACCGCAACGAGGTCCAGTGCATCGCCACGGTGCTCTCGGCGGACATGATCACCTCGCACGACATCCTCGCGATCAACGGCGTCTCCGCGGCCCTGATGATCTCGCCGATGCCGTTCTTCGGCCCGATCGGGGCCGTGCGCGTCGGCGTGATCGACGGCGAGTTCGTCATCGACCCGACGCTTCCCGAGCAGTTCGAGGAGAGCACGCTCGACTTGATCGTCGTCGGTACGAAGGACGGCCTGACGATGGTCGAGGCCGGCGCCGACCAGGTGCCCGAGGACAAGCTCCTCGAGGCGCTCGACCTGGCCCACGAGGAGATCAAGAAGCTCTGCGCCGCCCAGGAAGAGCTCCAGTCGAAGGCCGGCAAGGCCAAGTGGCTCTCGACGGAGGTCACCGAGGACATCACGAACCGCTACGGCGACGAGATCGCCGGCCGGATCTCCGAGCGCGGCCTCGACGGCGCCGGCGGGATCGTCGAGGAAATCCTCGAGAAGGAAGCCGGAACGCTGACGATGTCGTCCACCGAGGCCGACGTCCAGAAGGAGCTCCAGACCCGGATGTCGCTCGCCGCCGTGCTCGAGAAGAAGCGCTCTGCCGCGGCCGAGGCTGCAGTCAGGTCGCAGTTCGAGGGCGATCTGCGCGGGCTCACCGACGCCGAGCAGGACTCGAAGGAGCTGAAGTCGGCCAAGCAGCATCTGCTGTACGACCGGATCATCGACACGGTGCAGCTTCCGTTCCCCGGCTCCTCCGACGGTGAGGGCCTCGACGGCCTGACCAAGGGCTATGTGAAGAGGGCTGCCGACGCGATCTACAAGGATCTCGTCCGCAAGAAGATCGCGATCGACAAGCGGCGCCCGGATGGCCGCTCGGAGACCGAGATCCGCGCGATCACCTGCGAGGTCACGGTCAGCCCGCGCACCCACGGCTCCGCGCTCTTCACGCGCGGTCAGACGCAGATCATGTCGCTCGTCACCCTCGGCACCGCCAAGGAGGGCCAGCGGATCGACGACCTCTCGCTCGAGAAGGATCGCCGCTACATCCATCACTACAACTTCCCGCCGTACTCGGTGGGGGAGACGGGCCGGATGACGGGCCCGCGCCGCCGCGACATCGGCCACGGTGCGCTCGCACAGCGCGCGCTCGAGGCCGTGATCCCGGACGCCGCGGATTTCCCGTACACGATCCGGGTCGTCTCGGAGACGCTCGAATCGAACGGCTCCTCGTCGATGGGGTCGGTCTGCGGCTCGACCCTGGCCCTGATGGACGCCGGTGTGCCGATCAAGGAGCCGGTTTCGGGCATCGCGATGGGCCTCGTCAAGGAGGGCGACGACTACGTCATCCTCACCGACATCCAGGGCGCCGAGGATCACCTCGGTGACATGGACTTCAAGGTCGCCGGCACGCGCGGCGGGATCACGGCGCTCCAGATGGACATCAAGATCACCGGGGTCTCCCGCGAGATCATGGAGCGGGCGCTCTCGCAGGCTCGCGACGCTCGCGAGGCGATCCTCGACCGGATGCTCCAGGCCCTCCCCGAGCCGCGCACGCAGCTCGCGGGCCACGCGCCGCGGATCTCGACGGTGCAGATCAACCCGGAGTACATCGGCATGGTGATCGGCAAGGGCGGCGAGACGATCCGCTCGCTGGAGGCCGACTACGAGGTGCAGATCGACATCGAGGAGGACGGGACGATCCTCGTCTACGCCACCTCGGGCGAGAAGGGCGACGCCGCGATCTCGGCGATCACCGCCCTCACGAAGGACCCGGAGGTCGGCGACGAGTTCACCGGCAAGGTCGTGAAGACGACCGACTTCGGCGCCTTCGTCGAGCTGAAGAAGGGCACCGACGGCCTGCTCCACGTCTCGAACGTCGGCCCGGGTCGCGTCGCTCACATCGAGGACGTCCTCGCCCGCGGCGATGTGGTGGACGTGCTCGTGCAGGAAGTGGACAAGGCGCGCGGCCGGATCGGCCTGAAGCTCGTCCAGAAGCACGAGAACGGCAACATGGTCTCTCCCGAGGAGCTGGTCGAGCGGGCCAAGGATGCCCCGCCGCGCCCGCCCCGCGAGGAGCGCCCCCCGCGCAGCGGCGACCGCGGCGGCAGCCGCGGCGGCGGACGCCGGTAAGGAAGTACCGAGAGGGGCGGCGAAAGCCGCCCCTCGTCGTTTCAGGCGGGGACGCTCCCCCAGCCGGGTGCCTGTTCGCCTGATCGTCTATCGCGTCTGCAACGGCGCGCGTTTCATCAGAAGGCTCGTTGCCTCTGACACACACCCAAGGATCACCGCGGTGACCGTGTAGCTCCAAACGCCAGTGATCTCAAGCCTTGGAAGAGAGCGACCGGCAGCGCCCACAGCCGCTCTAAGTGACCTGCCGCTCGCCGCATCACGATCAGACCAGCGAGCCCCGAAGGCCGAGATCACCAGCCCGCCCACGAGAGCCCCAGAGGCTCTCACAGTCACACCGGGAACCACGACTCCCGCCAATGCGAGGCCAACGAGGTCATCGACATACGAGAGAAGAACCGTTCACGTCCATGTGAGCGCAGACCACGGAGCCATCAGCCCGAGTATCGGTCTTAGCTCGGAGTGCCTGACGGACACTCGCGCAGTCGATCGTGCTGTCGCCTGGTCGGGTCAGGCGGCCCTGGCGAGCGGACGCAGCGAGCCGCCCTCCACTCGTGACTCGTTGCGGTTCCCATAACGCTCCCGCAGCGTCTCCCAGGCCGAGAGCCTCTCTGGTCGCAGCGTCTGCCCGTCGTAGAGATCGGCGAGGTAACAGGAAAGAACACCGTCATCGTGCGGCCCAACGAAGCGAACGACCAGCGACTCCTGCCCGGGAAAGTGAGGAAACGGGTTCGGCTCACGCACGAATCGCACACCAGTAATCTCGTCCACGCGAATGGACATCACCCACTTGCTCTCGTCGGCGCCCTCCTCGACGTGCCACCACCGTCGTTCCTGAGGGCCATGGAACACAGGCTGTGTCGTGCCAGTCAGATGCGTCGTATGCCATCCGACGCCGAAGACGAACACCAGCTCGCCTGAGACAGAAAGATCGCTGATCAGACGCTCCAGCTCGTTCGTGGGGGCCACTGAATCTAGGTCGAGAGCCATTCCAAGCTCCTTCCGGAGTGATGGAGGGAACAGACGAATCTCTCAACGACGTCGCTCTAGCCCGTATGCCGGGTTCGGGCGTCATTCCGGAACGCTCCCCCATCCCAGAGCGAATCCGCCGGAGGCGACCTAGTCTCATTGCTCGATGGATATGACCGATCTCGCGCAGCTTGAACGAATCGCCGACGAGGTTGCCGAAGAATGGGGGCTCAAGCTCGGTGGCGCGTTCGCACTCTCACGGCATTCGTACGTCGTCTCAGCCGGCGATGACTCCGTACTGAAGGTCAGATCAGCTGATGACGATGAGTCCGACCAGGAAGTCGATGCGCTTGCCCTTTGGAGCGGCGAGGGTGCTGTCCGATTGTTGCGCTCGGACCCTGAGCGACGCGTTCTTCTGATCGAAAGGGCATGCCCCGGCACCGACCTGGCCGAGTTGCCCGACGATGAGGCCACCGCGATCGCTCTCACGGTCGCCTGCAAGCTATGGCGGCCAGCGGACGCGCCTTTTCGTTGGATCGGCGACTGGGTGCCACGTTGGCTGAAGCAAGCGGAATGCTCGCAACAACCAGGGCATCAATTGCTTCCACGAGCGCGAGCGCTGTATGACGGCCTCAGTGTTGGTCGGTCAATGCTCGTCCACGGCGACTTTCACCACCACAACATCCTGAAAGCAGGGGATCGATACCTCACGATCGATCCGAAGCCCATGCGCGGCGAACCGGAATTCGATGTGTTCTCGTTCCTTCGCAATCCACTGCCCTACCGAATGTCACTCGTCACGACAGAGCGGCGCCTTGCAGCATTCGCGGCGGTCGGGCTCGACGAGGAGAGAATGCGTGCCTGGAGTGTCATTCGTGGCGCCTATCTCGGCGCCGACGAGGACGAGGTCGAAGTCCTCCGCGCCCTGATCTGAGCCCGAAGGACGTGAGATCCCTAGATGCTCCGTCGGGGTCTCTTGCGAAACGCTCGCGCATCGAGCGTCTGCTCACCTAGGGTGGTCTTGCTCTCTTCGAATCAAGTGGCGTTGTAGGCTGCTGCGCAGGCCCCAGTAAGGATCGCCGCTGGGCCCCCGGTTCCGCCTTCGTAGTGGTAGATGGTGTGTCCGCCGTCTTCGCTGTCCTGGATGCAGAAGGCGTCGTTCGTCGTCGAGGAGGTCTTCGCACCGGCCTTGACGTTGACTCCGACACCATGGGCCTCGAGCCTCAGTTTCGCGCCTGTGATTCCGCCGAAGGTGTTCGGGGTCGGGTTGCTGACAGTGTCGAAGTAGTACAAGCTCGCTGCATTGACTGCCGACCTGACATTCGATTCGGTGGCGGCGATTCGCGCTTTGGCGGCGGTGCTCAGGAACGCGGGTACCGCGATCAGGGTGAGTATCCCGAGGATCTGGACGACAACGAGGAGTTCGATCAGAGTGAACCCGTGTTCGTCGGTTACCCGGCCGCGGAGGCGAGCGACGATCCGGGGATCGCGGCGGTCAGACGACCGCAGATCCCTTCTGGCGCGATTGGCGTTGTGTCTGTTCATCGGTGTAGACCGACCCCTGTCTCTTGCTACATCGGCCCAACTCCGGTCGTACCAAATGGGCCGAGCGGCCCAGCTTTGTAAGTCATAAAGGATGCAACTCCTGATCGATGGTTCAGGCGGCGTGAAGCAACACTCATATGGAGTGCGGCAGGTCAAGTTCGCAGGGGTAGTTGGCCCCGGTGTTTGCGGGTTCGGGTTCGGCGGGGGGAGCGCACCGGCTGTGGTCGATGTCTGGGTCGCGACTCATATGCGCGGGTTGGTACCGCATGACCGGGTATGCGAGATGAGGAGCGGTGCCGATCTCTGGGGTCGAGCGTGGCCTGTTAGGGCTGCTCGCAGCGTTCTCTCGGGTCGCTCCTCGCGTCGTTGCGCCGGTGCGCTCTCCTCGCCGAGCCGTTGGCGGTGCGGCTACTCCATCGTTGCGAGCGCCCAGAGGTGCCCTGCGAGTTCGCGGGCGACGGCGACCACGACGACCGTGCGGGGCTTGCCGCGGGCCTCGAGCGTGCGCCAGCGTCCGTGGAGCCTGTGGGCGCTGCGGTCGGCTTGTGCTCGTACGGCGAGGGACTTGCCTGTGCGTCTGCTTTCCAGCGTGCGGCTGAAGCGTGAGGGACGGCGGTGGTGCCAGGCGGCTTCGATCAGGAGCCGGCGTGCGTGCGAGTTGCCGGTCTTGGTGATCGCGCCTCGACGGCGGCGCTCCCCGCTTGAGTTCTCGCTCGGGGTGAGCCCGAGGAACGGGCCGAGCGACTCAGGCCGGAACCTGTTCCAGCCGCCGAGCTCGACCGTCAACGCGAACGCCGTCAGCGTGGAGACGCCGCGGAGACAGACGAGCCGGTCGACGACATCGACATACGGCTCGCTTGCGGCCAGCTCGGTTATCGCCTTATCGAGTGTGTCCCTCCTGCTCTTCGCGTCGACCATGCGGCTGTAGCACTCGTCGAACACGAGCGCGAGCGGGCCGCCTTGGAACCGCTGCTTGCGAAGCCACGCATCGTGGGCCCGCGTCCACGCCGTCGCGTCGTACACGAGCCCGTGGCGGAGGAGCAGCTTCGAGAGCCGGTGCCGAGCACGCATCAGATCACCGCGCGCGTCCTCACGAGCACGAACCAGATCCCGCGCCGCCTCCTCCTCGGGACCGGGCACCCGCACAGGAGTGATCTCGCCCAGTCGCAGCAGCCGCGCCAGCCGCTCAGCGTCACGGCGGTCCGTCTTGACCCGATCGGCAGCCGGCGGGATCTTCGACGGCGCCGCCACAACGCAGCTGATTCCCGCCTCGGTACACGCCCGCGCGAGCCCGTACCCGGTTGGCCCTGCCTCGTAGACGACCCTGACCGGTGCCGGAAGGTTCTTCAACCACGCCACCATGGCCTCAGACCCCGGTGGCACCCGCAACGACCGCACCTCACCGCTCCCCAGATCGATCACGCCCGCGACCAGCGACCGAGCGTGCACATCAAGCCCGACACAGCTACCTTCGTTGATAACCGGCGCCTCCCGTAATTGCGGCTCTACCGCCGGGCCCATCCCGACGGCAACCCGCGCCTAACTTACGAGCGAGGCGCCGGGCACTCCATACGGTCTGGCACAGGCGAGAGCCATCGGGTCTGGCATGGAGCGCCGTTCCAACCTAAGCTCTCGCAATGCTGCGAGCAGGCCCCGCGTACTTCCAGGGCACTCCTGGCCTGAGACGTATGGGGCGCTGGCTCCAGGGTCATGTCGATATCCCGCCGATACCACGGGGTTCGTCCTACTACGAGATCCGTCCGCCGCTCCGAACTCGATTGCTCCGCCGACTAGGCCGCTCGCGTTAGCGAGCCTTTTCGTCCGAGTGTTATTCGCGAGCACTCGGGAAGACCACGGCAGTCGTCAGCTGCTCCAGTAGATCCCTTCGCGGGATAGGCGCACCAGGAACGAGGTGAACGAAGGTGCGACGCAATCACCACGATCGGATGCCTCGTAACACCGCCCGCGGCCGTCCGGTGAGAGATCGATCGCAACCCGCTCTGCCTCGTGGTCGTACCTCTCGGCCAGGAGGTACCGACTTCCCGAGCCCAGGCGAATCAGACGGTCCGGCCCGACGACGCGCATCCGGATCGTCTGCAGCATGAGACCGCCGCAGCCCCGGTAGAACGCCCGCAGGTCCGGGGGCAGCACGTCGCCCTCCCGCAGCTCCGGCAGCCCTGCAGGCTCTTCCAGGACGCCGTCCTCCTTGCGTCCGAACTCGCTGATGGTGTGGCGGGCGGTCACGCCCTAAGACTGCCACCGCAGGAAACGTACCGTCGGCCCGTTCCATCCTCCTTGTTCGCGTGTCCTCAGAGGATCAGAGAACCCGGGGCGCTCGGGGTGTATTCCCGCACCCTGGGGCACGGCAACGCCCTGTCGTCCTCGTCCTCGTCCTCGTCCGCGTCGGTCGGACAGCCGATCCATGCGTCCATGTTCCGACCCTAGAACTCAGGGAAGCCGAGAGCGGTTGCGAAGACATCGTGGAACGTGTCAATCTTCGATCTTTCCGACGGGAATCTCCACGACTGGCGTGAACCGATCGGAGTCGGCGCTCAGAGTGTCTCCCGTCACGCCGGGGGCAGGTCACCGTTGTGGCGGCTCCTGTCCAGATGTCGCTCGTTGGCGTCGTCAGCCTGCGATGACGCGGCGGGCCATGAACACGCAGGCTGCTGCGGCGACGAGCGCGATGATCGGCAGAGTCGCGCCGATCACACCAACGACGGCCAACACGAGCCCGACGACGCCGATCAGCCCGGTTACGACTGCTCCGATCGTGAGCTGGTACAGCCGTCGTTCCCGGACCCGCCGCGGCGTGTAGCTCCTGCGCTTCTCGAGGTCGCTCACTCTTCGAGGGTAGCGCCGCTGACGTCGACGGTGAGTCAAGGTCGTTCAGGAAGCGTTGCTCAGGCTACTTGGCGCACGTTCGCCCAGCCGCAGGACGTACTCGAGGAACCCGATCGGGCCGAGGTCTATATGGCCGCAAACGCAAGAACGCCTGTGATCGTGGCGAACACGATGCGGAGCGTTCCGCGACTCCGGTGGGCCGCCGCCCCTGCAATGCAGCGGACACCGCAAAGGCGCGAGCCCCGCGGACGCCGCGTTCTATCTCCTCCTGTGGTGCCGCGGCCAATCCTCTTCCGACGACTCGTCTTGCTGTTCTTCAGGGGAACGAGCGGCGGCGGCATCGGATCGGGTTGGCCCTTGCCGGCCTACGAATCTGCCTCGACGACCACAGTCGGTCCGTGCTTGTCCTCGAAGCGGTCGAGCACCCCTGATTCGGCAAGCCTCCGCTGGGCTTCCTGCGCGTCCTCCTCAGAGCCGAATTCCAACTGGATGAAGACCTGGTTCGGATCTTCCACACCACGGAAGACGCGCTGCGACATCGCTTTCTCACGCGCATGTGGTCGGTCCTGGTCGAACATCGGGCGCCGGCTCGCGTAGTCGTCGACCTGGATCCGGGTGATGATGAACGCGGACATCGCCGTTCCTCTCGATGGGATGAATCGACCCTACAGAGGAAGGCTCGCGAGCAGCTATGAGCGAACTCCATCGGAGCTGGCGACGGCTTCGTCGGCGATTGCCTGGTGGCTAGAACCCGAGGGGCCCCCGGCACCGTTGGATCACCGGGGCCTACCTTCTGATCGGCGCGGTCGATCCGCGAGCAAGCCATCGATCGAGGAAACCCGAGAGGTGGGGGAGGGCAGGCCGTGCAATGCTCCGGTTACCAACCATCCCTTTCGCGATATTCGCTACCCGCACGGGGAGAAAAGGAGAAGGAATCATGGAAGGAAGCATCGGCTTCGGGTGCAGGCGCACGTGGACGACGAAAGCCTTCCGACTCGCTCGAGTCCCTGTCGGACTCGCTGTCGCCCTCGCGGCTCTGCTGGCGCTCACCGCCTCGGCCGGCGCCGGGACCGCACGGCTGGCGGCTGCCCCGACCAACAACGCGCCACCGACGATCTCCGGCACGACCACCGTCGGGCAGGTACTCAGCGCGAGTCCCGGTTCCTGGAACGGGACGACACCGATCACCTTCGCCTACAGCTGGAAGCAGTGCGACGCGAACGGCGCCGCATGTAAGGACGTCGCCCATAACGATCGCTCGACCTACACGCTCGTGAGCGCGAACGCCGGCAACACGATGCGTGTCCACGTGACAGCCACGAACGCGGACGGCGCCGGGGCACTTTCGTCCGCGCAGACTGCGGTCATTGCTGCTTCGGGGCCGCCGCCGACAACCACGACGCCTCCCGCAGCGAACGGCTGCACGACGAGCGGCGGCACCGTGCCGATCGCCAACATCACCTCCCCGGCACACCTCGAGATCGACGGGTTCCAGGTGAACCCCTCTCCGGTCACTTTTGGCACCCGCACGCTGAGCGTACGGGTCCACATCGCCGGATGCGGCGGTTCGGTACAGGGCGCGCTCGTGTACGTGACGGCGGTTCCTTACAACATGTTCGGCGTCCCGCCCGAGGCGATGACCGGCTCCGACGGCTGGGCCACGCTGACCATGTCGGCGCTCCCCGGCTTCCCGGTGAGCCCGAAGCAGCAGCTGCTCGTGATGTTCATCCGTGCCCGCAAGAACGGAGAAGACCTGCTCGGCGGCATCTCGGCCCGCCGTCTCGTCTCCTTCACCGTGAAGAAGGGCTGATCTAGGCGAAACCCGGGGTCACGTCTTGCAATCCGACATTCGGCGCCGGCCGAGATTTGTCGTGTTGCGAGGCGTGACCACCGGTGCTAGCGGACGAGGTAGTAGAACTCGACTTCCTGGTCGGCCGAATCGTCCCGCCAGCGCCCGTAGAGGTCGAACCGCGGCCCCACCCGTTGAAGCTCGAGACGGTCGCACCACTCGATGATCGCCCGGTGTGCCAAACCGAGATCCTCGTAGCGGCCGATGTGCCTGGTCATCGCCGCTCGTCCCGGTGGAAGGTACGACGAGACGACTGCGCCCATCTGGGCGAACGGCGCTGCAACCTCGACGCCGACCTCGACGTTCGGCACATCGTCCTTGTAGAGCATGACGTTCCGTCCGGGGCTGATCGAGCCCTCCGACCTGACTGCGGTCAAGACCCGCTCGAGGAGCTGCGGCCAGAGCGCGGGGAAAACCTTCCACGTCGTTGCCTCCGCGACGACGGCGGTGGGCTGTGCCGACAACTCGACCTCTCGCACGACATAGCGCATGAGGTCGAGTCTATTTCGACCCTCGTGCGCGAGGCCACTGCCTATCCTGAGCTGAACGATGCTCGAGGGCGACGAGAGTGGGGCCGCGCAGAACATGCCCATCACCGTTCGGCCGGCGTTGCCCGCCGACGCCGGAGCCTGCGCGGCGATCTACGCGCCGTATGTCCTCGACTCCGTCGCCTCGTTCGAGGAGTCCGCGCCCGATGCCGCCGACGTGGCGGCGCGCATGGCCGCGGCCTGGTGCTGGCTCGTGGCCGAGGGCTCGGAGGGCGTCGTCGGCTACGCCTACGGCAGTCCGCACCGTGAGCGCTCCGCTTACCGCTGGGCTGCCGATGTCGCCGTCTACCTCGACGCAAGCGTGCATCGCCGCGGGATCGGCCGCGTCCTCTACACGGAGCTCTTCGCGCGCCTCCGCGACTGCGGTCTCTGGACGCTCTGCGCCGGAATTGCCGAGCCGAATCCCGCCAGCACGGCGCTGCATCTCGCGGTCGGGTTCGAACCGGTCGGGACGTACCGCCGCATCGGCTGGAAGGCCGGTGCCTGGCACGACGTCACGTGGTACGAGCTCCGGCTTCGCGACGGCGCCGGCCCACCGAGCGAGCCGGAACGCGTCTAGCGCCGCTCGAGCACGACCACCGGGATCTGCCGCGTCCCGGCGCTCTGCTCGTAGTCGGCGAAGTTCGAGAACCGAGCCTTCTGCGCGTCGTAGATCCGGTCGCGCTCCTCGCCTGTCGCCACCCGCGCAACGGCCGGATAGCGCTCGGTCCCGACCTCCACCTCGACCTCGGGGTTCGCGACGACGTTGTAGTACCAGTCGGGATTCGTCGGCGCGCCACCCTTCGACCCGAAGACGGCGACCGCGTCGGCTACCTGTTGATAGGCAAGCGGGTTCACGCGCTCGATGCCCGTCTTCGCGCCTCTGTGATGCAACAGCAGCAGCGGCCGGCCTACGAAGTAGCCGCCGACCTTGCCGCCGTTTGCGCGGAACTCGTCGATGATCTTCTGGTTCGGGTCGCTCTCGCTCATCTCGGCTCGATCCTAAATGTGCCGGAAACGGTGAGGGGTGCGCCTCCAACTCGGGCGCACCCCTCGGTCATGGCACGCGCTGCAGCGAGGGCTCCATGTTCGCGCCGACGGTTCGTGCGGCGCCGGAGACAGAGGGAGCGAAGCGAGCGCGCTTCGGTTTTCTCGAACCGACCAGCGGAGTTCTCGAGTGGTTCGGCTGGTCGGGGCGGCGGAGTTACCTCCGTCCGCTCATCCTGTCCGGTGGAATCAGTTCCAAGCGGCACCTCCTGCTCGAGTCACTGACACCTCCATCCTAGCGCGATCTCACCTCGCGGGCCGGGGCGCGCCCCACCGCGTACGATCAAGCCGTGGAATCGTGGGTGCAGTCGGAACTCGACTCGGGAGAGCGGGTGATCTCGGAGCGGCTTCCGCACGTGCGGTCGGCGACGATCGGGTTCTGGATCGGCGCGGGTGCGCGCGACGAGACCGAGTCGAAGGCGGGCATCTCGCACTTCATCGAGCACCTGCTGTTCAAAGGATCGAGCCGCTTCGGGGCGCTCGAGATCGCCGAGGTGTTCGACGGAATGGGCGGCGAGCTCAACGCGGCGACCTCGCGCGAGCACACCGTCGTCTACGGACGCGTCCCCGAAAACCACGTGGAGGTGGCGCTCGACGTGATGGGGGACATGGTGTTCGCGCCGCTGCTCGAGGATCTCGATTCCGAGCGGGCTGTCGTGCTCGAGGAGATCGCGATGTACGACGACACGCCGCAGGACCTCGTCCACGACCTGATCGGCGAGGCGGTCTTCGGCAACCACGCGCTCGGGCGGCCCGTCATCGGCACGGCCGAGGTGATCTCGAGTGTCAGCCGCCGCACGCTCAAGACACACCACAACACCTTCTACGGCCCCGCGAACGTCGTCGTCGCGGCCGCCGGGAGCATCGAGCACGACCAGCTCGTCTCGCTCGTCCAGCGCGCGACCGAACGCCGCGCCGACGGGGCACCGGGCAAGCCGCGGATCCGGCCGCCGCTGGTCAAGATCCCGAAGCCCGGCCTGCGCTTCCAGCGCAAGGACACCGAGCAGTACCACGTGTGCCTCGGGGCGACAGGCGTCTCACGCTCCGACCGCCGCCGCTTTGCCGCTTCGATCCTCGACGCGATCCTCGGCGGCTCGGCCTCGTCCCGGCTCTTCCAGGAGATCCGCGAGAAGCGCGGGATGGCCTACTCGGTCTACAGCTTCCTCTCCCAGTACGCGGACACCGGCCAGGTCGGGATCTACGTCGGCACCCGTGAGGACAATCTCGCCGAGGCGCTCGAGATCGCAGCCGAGGAGATCGCCGACATTGCCGCCGGCAACCTCCGGTCGGGCGAGCTGACACGCGCCCAGGAGAACCTGAAGGGCCGGTTACTGCTCTCGATGGAGTCCACCTCCGCGCGAATGACGAGGCTCGGCAAGTCGATCATCACCGAGACCGAGATCCTGTCGCTCGACCGGCTCACCGCCGAGATCGACGCCGTCGACGCCGAGACGGTGTGCAGCCTCGCGGCCGAGCTCTTCGATCCGCAGCGGCTCTCCGCGGCGGGGATCGGTCCCAGTGAGGAGCACTTCCTCGCCGCGATCGAGCGCGCCACGCCTTCGCTGGCCCGCGCGGCGTGAAGATCCTGCTGAACGGCTTCAGACCGCCCTCGCCGGAAACGGGGAAGGTCGGTTCCATTCTCGGCCCGGCGCTCGTCGACGCGGGCCACGAGCTTGTGGCGACGGAGGGCGAAGCGGAGGCGATGGTCGACTTCACGACCCCGTCGGCGGTCGTGCCGAACATTCTCCGCGCAATCGACGCGGTCGTTCCGTGTGTCGTGGGCACGAGTGGGTGGGACCCCGAGGAGGTGGACGAACGGGCCAAGGCGGCGGGCGTGCCTGTGTTCTTCGCGCCGAACTTCGCGCTCGGGGCGGTGCTGATGATGCGCTTCGCGCGCGAGGCGTCGAACTACTTCCCCGCGGCCGAGATCATCGAGCTTCACCACCAGACGAAGCTCGATGCACCGTCGGGAACGGCGCTCGCAACCGCCGCCGCGATGGAGGGCAAGCCCGCGATCCATTCCGTCCGGCTCCCGGGCCTCGTCGCCCACCAGGAAGTCATCCTCGGCGGGCGCGGCGAGACGCTCACGATCCGCCACGACACGAGCTCCCGCGAGGCGTTCGTCCCGGGTGTCGAGCTTGCTCTCTCGAAGGTCGGGAGCCTGCCGCCGGGCGTCACCGTCGGTCTCGACGCACTGCTCTGACCGAGCTCGTCGAAGAGACGATCGACGCCGGCGGGCTCGAGCTCCGGCTCCTCCGACCGCGTGCACCGGATGCGCTCCTCGACGAGGACGCGTTCGCCGCCGACGAGTTCATGCCGTACTGGGCCGAGTTGTGGCCGTCGGCTCTGGCGCTCGCGGCGGCGCTGCCGGAGCGGATGGAGGCGATCCGCGTCGTCGAGCTCGGCTGCGGACTCGGTGTCCCTGCGATCGCCGCCGCGGCGCGCGGGGCGGAGGTAACAGCGCTCGACTGGGCCGACGAGGCCGTCGAGCTCCTCCGTCACAACGCGGCAGGAAACGCGGTCGAGCTCGAGGCGGTTCACTCCGACTGGCGTTCCTTTCGCGGTCGCTACGACCTCGTACTCGCCTCCGACCTACTCTACGAACAGCGAAACGCCGACTCGCTGCTCGAGGTGCTTCCCGAGCTCGCGCCCGAGGTGTTGATCGCCGAGCCCGGCCGTCCTGCCGCTGCCTCGTTCTTCGCCGCTGCCGAGGTCGCATGGCTCGTCGAACCGCTCCGGGACCGGGTCTACCGGCTCACGAGGCGAGCGACTCCAGGAGCTCGCTCAACTCACGCGGGTGCGTGATGAAGGGCAAATGGCCGGCATCGAGCTCGATCGGCTCGACACCAAGCGCGGCGCGGGCGAGCTGGGCCTGCCACTCGGGCCGGATTGCCCGGTCGCGGGTAGTGACGATCGAGGCGCACGGGGCCGGTGGCAGCTCGTAGACGGGCTCGAGGGGCGCCTGTGAGCGGAGGCGCGCGAAGGCCCAACGCGCATCGGCCTCGCAGAGGTCCGGGTAGAGGTGCGACGCCGCGAGCTCGAACGTCGGCCAGTACGACCGGCCGTCGTGGTCGCGTTCGGTGGCGATGAACGCCGGATCGAGCGCCGAGAACACGCCTTCGACCGGGACGAGCGCCGCGAGGAACACCGTCAGCCGCGCCGGGACGAACGGGAGCACGAGGCCCGCGAGCGAGTGGCCGACGACGACCGCCTCCGGGTCGGAGCGGGCGCAGGCTGCGTAGTCGTGCACCGTGAGGCCGAGCTGCTCACATGGAAGATCGGTGGCCGAGACGTCGTGCCCGCGGCATTCGAGCTCGTCGGCGAGCCGCTCCCAGCACCACGCGCCGTGCCAGGCACCGTGGACGAGGACGAACCGTGCCATTCCGAAAGTCTCTACGATTGATGGATGCTCGGTGGAGTCCTGACGGCGATCGTGACCCCGTTCGGCGATGACGGCCGAATCGACTACGACGCCTTCCAGGCCCTCGCCCGGCACCTGATCGACCACGGCTCGGACGGCCTTGTCGTCGGTGGGACGACGGGGGAGAGTCCGACCCTCGAGGACGCGGAGCGGCTTGACCTCGTGCGCGCCGCGATCGAGGCGGTCGGCGACCAGGCCACCGTCGTCGCGAACACGGGCACGGCCTCGACCGCACATTCGATCGAGCTGACCGAGCAGGCCCACGAGGCGGGCGCCGATGCGTTCCTGGTCGTGACGCCGTACTACAACAAGCCGCCGCAGGCCGGAATCGTGGCCCATTTCGAGGCGATCGCCCGGGTGAGCGACCGACCGATCGTCGCGTACAACATCCCGAGCCGGGTCGTCGTCAACATCGAGCCCGAGACGATCTCGCGGCTCGCCGAGATCCCGACGGTGCGTGCCGTGAAGCAGGCCAAGCCGGAACCGTCGGAGGCTCGCCACATCGTCGCGTCAGGCCTCGACCTCTATGCGGGCGACGACAACCTCGTTCTCCCGTTCCTCGAGCTCGGGGCCGTGGGCGGCATCTGCGTGCACACCCACATCGTCGGGCCGCAGGTCGCCGAACAGGTGCGCGCGGCGCACGAAGGCGACTTCGCCCGCGCCCAGGAGCTCGACGGCGAGCTGCGTGCCGCCTATGACTTGCTCGCGATCACGACGAACCCGATTCCGATCAAGGCCGCGCTCAACCTGCTCGGCCACGAGGTCGGCGGCTACCGCCTGCCGCTCGTCGCACCGACCGGCGAGGAGCTCGCGCAGGTTCGCTCGTGCCTCTCCCGGCTCGGGCTGCTCGTCGCCGCCTGAGAAGCTCCACCCTCGACGCACGCGGGGAACGCGGGTGCGCTACGCCCGACGGAAGCGCCGAGGTCTCCGGCTGTCTGTTTTCCGGGTACCCACCTCCCGCCCCAATGCCGTCGAGGCTAGCTGCGAAGGTGTGACACGCGGGAACCAGTTCTTCGACAGCTCTCGCTCGGAGTCGAGCCGTGAACGGGCCGCGTGGTCAGCTCGCGATGACGGTGAGGCCGATCTCGCCGAGAAGGCGAGGCTCCTCGTCGTAGAGCTCCTGCAGCGCCGCGACGACGTGCTCGCAGAACTGCTTGCCGGAGTTCCGCACGATCTCGTCGATCGCAGCCTTCGGCCGCCGCGCGCGGCGGTAGGGCCGGTCGCTCGTCAGGGCATCGAAGGCGTCGGCGACGAGCACGATGCGAGCGGGCATCGGGATCTCGCTTCCGGCGAGCCCCTCGGGATAGCCCTGGCCGTCCATCCGTTCGTGTGACGAACGCGCTATCTGGAGGACGATCGGCGAGAGCTCGATCTCGGAGAGGATCAGCTCGGAGATCACCGGGTGGCGCTGCATGACGATCCACTCGTCGTTGTCCAGCGGCCCCGGCTTGTGCAGGATCGACTCGGGCATCCCAATCTTGCCGATGTCGTGCATCAACGCCCCGATCTCGATTGCGTCGAGATCCGCCCCGGTATAGCCCAGGCGCCGGGCCAGGCCGACCGCGATGTCCGACACGCGCTCGGTGTGGTCGCCGGTGTAGCTGTCCTTCGCCTTCATCGTCCGGGCGAGCGCTGAAATCGTCTCGAGGTGCGTCTTGTGCACCTTCTCGGCGAGAGTTGTCGACTGGAGCGCCGTCGCGAGCTGTGGCTCAATCGCGTCCCGCAAGCGCTCCCAGCGCTCGGGGTCCCCGCCCTGGATCCGGAGACTTCCGACGACACTGCCCGCCGACTCGAGCGGCGTCGCACCGTCGCGAGGCTCGGGCCCAACCGTGACCTCGACGTAGGCGCCCGTGAGCCGCTCCAGGGTTCTCTTCGCATAGAGCGCGAGCTGGTTGCTGTCGTGCCTCTGGGCGGCGAGCCCGGCGGCGAAGTCGAAGAGATCGGTCAGGTCTTCGTTCGAGCGGCGTAGCTCGTCGTTCGCACGGCCGATCTCCGTGACCGAGGCACGCGTTTTCTCGATGTACTGCTGGACGGAGATGATCAGGAGCGCCGGCGGTAACGCGACGGCGAACAGGCCGATCACCCCGAGCTCCCCATACCCGATCGTGCAGGCGACTGCGAGCGGACCGCAGACGAGGTACAGGAGGGTCGGCCAGCGGAGATGCTCGGCCCGGAGTCGCCGGACGTCGAGCCCGTGCGTCGCGCTCACCGCGACCGTCAGCAGCCACAGGCTCACGACCCAGAAGGCCAGACCGCCCGCGCAGCCTCGCGCGAGCGTCGTGAGAGATGAGCCGGAGCCGGGCAGAGCTCTGAAGACGGCCACTCCGGCGCCGGCCGCGAGTGCAAGGCTGGCTGCCTTGAACGCGGCCTTGTGCGCCCGCTCACGCCGCCGGACCCCATGCACCGCGGCCGCGAAGACGCCCGCAACGACGCCCGCACCGATCCCGAACGTGAATCCGGTGGCGAGCACCGCCACGCCGCTGACGCTGATCGAGCTCTTCTCGTCGATGTCCACGACGAGGAGCATCAGCCCCGCAATCAGTGCGAGGAACGCCACGAAGCCCACCGGATGGGCTTTTACCGCGATCGCGACCCCGTGCCACGTGAGGACGACCAGCGCCGACGCGAGCAGCACACCGGCGCCGATCGAGATCGTGGTCGGATCGGGCTCAGGCGATGGGTCGGCAGAAGAGCGGGAACTCGAGCTGGAGACAGGCGGCGGATCCGGATGGTCCGTCGCCGTGGCGTCCGACGTGGCGTCCTCCCGGACGGGTGTGTCCTCCGGGACTGCGTGTTCCGGGGTGTTGGAACCGTCCGCGAACCCGTGGCCCGTGACCGCCAGTGCGGGGACGACGGTTGCCAACTGCGGTGAGTACCGGCGCATGTAGCTCGTTTTGGCTGCTCCGACCGGCAAATCCCTCCCCCCGAAGGGTGAGGGGGCGAAGTTCCCTGAGTCGAGGGACACCCCGGCGCGAAACCGCTTGACCATGCGATTTCGCGGGACCCCGTCCGCCCGTATGCTTCTCGCGGTGAGTGACAACTCCTTACGGGTGATCCCGCTCGGCGGTCTCGGCGAGGTCGGAAAGAACATGACCGTCTTCGAGTTCGGGGGCGAGACCCTCGTCATCGATGCCGGGCTCGCCTTCCCGCGCGACGAGCACCTCGGGGTCGATCTGATCCTTCCGGACTTTGGTTACCTCCAGGGTCGGCAGGTGCGGGCGCTGATCCTCACCCATGCGCACGAAGACCATGTCGGCGCGCTGCCTTATCTGCTGCGGGAGATCAAGGTGAGCGAGATCATCGGCACTCGGTTGACCCTCGGGCTCGTGAAGTCCAAGCTCGACGAGCACGGCCTCCTGCACTCCACCCAGCTCCGCGAGGCAGGGCCGGATTCGGGCCCGATCGAGCTCGGGCCCTTCCGGATGCGGATGGTGAGGATGGCCCACTCGATCCCGGACGCGGTCGGGATCTGCCTCGAGACGCCCGCCGGCCGGCTCTTCCACACGGGCGACTGGAAGCTCGATCACACGCCGGTCGACGGCCTGCGGACCGACGTCGGCATGCTCGCGGAACTCGGCAACCAGGGCGTCGACCTGCTCCTCGGCGACTCGACGAACGCGGAGCAGCCCGGCTTCACCCGCTCCGAGCGGGTCGTCGGAGAGGCCTTCCGGCAGCTGATCCCGGCCCGGCAGGGCCGGATCCTGATCTCCAGCTTCGCCTCGAACATCCACCGGATGCAGCAGGCGATCGACGTCGCGGGCGAGGTCGGCCGGTCGGTCGCGGTGATCGGGCGCTCGATGCGCAAGAACCTGAACATCGCCCGCAATCTCGGCTACATCGAAGCACCCGAGGATCTGCTCGTCCGGCCCGTCGATCTCGACGATCTTCCGCCCGAGCGCCAGCTCATCCTCTGCACCGGCTCGCAGGGCGAGCCACTCTCCGCGCTCACCCGCATCGCCTACAACGACCATCCGGCGGTTCACGTCCAGCGCGGCGACACCGTGATCATCTCCGCGCGCGCCGTGCCGGGCAACGAGCTGCGTGTGCACGACTCGATCAACCGCCTGACCCGGAGCGGGGCGGAGGTCCTTCACGAGGAGAACGCCGACGTGCATGTCAGCGGGCACGCCAGATCCGAGGAGCTTCGGACGCTGCTGAGCCTCCTGCGGCCGAAGGCTGTGATGCCGATCCACGGCGAGTACCGGATGCAGGCCGCCCATGCGCGCCTCGCCCAGGAAGCGGGGGTACCTGGCTCCTCGATCCTGATCGTCGAGAACGGCGACGTCGTCGAGCTCTCCCCGAGCGGGGTCAGGGTCGTCGACCACGTGGAGGCCGGGCTCACCTTCGTCGACGGACTCGGCGTCGGCGATCTCTCCGACGTCGCGCTGCGCGACCGCCGCCATCTCTCCGAGGACGGCGTGCTGATCGTGGTCGCGACGCTGTCGGACGGGATCGTCGCCGCGCCGGAGCTCATCTCACGCGGCTTCGCGGAATCGGACGAGCTGATGGCCGAGATGCGGAGCGAGGCGAGCGACATCCTCCGCGAGCTGCTCGAGCAGGACATCGGTGAGATCAAGCTGATCCAGGAGCACCTTCACGACGGGATCGGCCAGCTCATCTACGACCGGACCCGCCGGCGACCGATGATCCTGCCGGTCGTCGTGGAGACCTGAGCCGGTGACCGCGGTCGGCTGGGCGCGGGTGATCGCCGGCAACGCGAGCGACCTCGTCACCGCCGGCGCACTGGTCGACCGGCTCACGACGCTCGAAGGGGCGGCGTTGGCGTTCTGCCGGCTGCTCGAGCAGTGGGCCAGGGGCGAGGCCGAGCCTTCGACGACCGAGGCACGCTCGGCGACGCTCCACGAGGCAGCCGAGCGAGTTGACACTGCTCTCGACGAGCTCGAGGAGCCGCTCGGGCGCTACCTGCTGGAGCTCGAGCCCGAACGTGCCGAGGGCCGATCGTGGTTCGGGGAGCCGAGCCGGGCCGAGCTGATCGACTGGGAGCCCGTCCTCAGCAGGGCCGGGGTGGACGCCGACCCGCACCGCGTCACGGCCGCCTACCTCGAGCTCGCCGTCCTGATCCGTGCGCTCGAGGGTCTCTCGGCCGCAATCGGGTTCGAGGCGAGCCCCGACCGCGGGTCGCTCTGGGCGGGGCTCTTCGATCTGCGCGAGAACCTGCTCGGCCGCGTGCACGACGACGTCCGCGCCCTCGCCGCGTAAATTCCGAGCCAATGGCAGTCGAGCTCACCGTCGTCGGTTCGATCAACCTCGACTTCGTCGCCCGGATGGAGCAGCTCCCCCGGCCGGGTGAGACGGTTCCCGCACACCAGTTCGGACGGTATCCGGGCGGCAAAGGGGCCAATCAGGCGGTCGCAGCGGCGAGGCTCGGCGCGAGCGTCACGATGATCGGGGCCGTCGGAGACGATGCGTTCGCCGAGGAGGCCCTGTCCGGGCTCACAGCGGCCGGGGTCGTGCTCGACCTCGAGCGAAAGGGGCAGACCGGCGTCGCGTTGATCTACGTGGACATGCAGGGCGAGAACGAGATCGCCGTCTTCCCAGGCGCGAACGGGGAGCTCGCTCCGCGCCAGGTCGAGGGCGCGGTGCTCTGCCAGCTCGAGGTGCCCGACGAGGTCGTTCTGGCCGCGGCCGAGAAGGCATCCTTCTTCGCGCTCAACGCCGCGCCGGCCCGTGTACTCGATCTCGAGCCCGACCTGCTCGTCGTCAACCGGTTCGAGTACGAGGTCGTGAAGCGCGGCAAGCTCGTCGCCGTCACCGACGGCGCCAACGGCGCCGTCCTGTACGACAACGGTCGGCAGGTCGCCGGCTCCGGCTCGCCGAAGATCGTCGCGGTCGACGGCACCGGCGCCGGCGATTCGTTCACCGCTGCGCTCGTGGTCGGGCTGCTCGAAGGCCGGCCGTACGAGGCCGCACTGCAGTGGGCCTGCTACGCGGGCGCCTTCGCCGCGGCCACCCTCGGCGCGCAGAGCTCGCTTCCGACTGCGGCGGACCTCGAAGGGTGGATAAAACTGACCTGATGGCCACACCGATCATCATCGACTGCGATCCCGGGCACGACGACGCGCTCGCGCTGATGCTCGCCGTCGCCTCACCCGAAGTCGAGCTCGTCGGCGTCACCACCGTTGCGGGCAACCAGACGCTCGACAAGACGACCGCGAACGCCCTGCGCGTCCTCGAGCTCACGGGCCACGGCGACATTCCCGTCGCCGCGGGCGCGGGCGACCCGCTCGTCCGCCAGCGCACGGTCGCGGCTCACGTCCACGGCGAGAGTGGCCTCGACGGCCCCGAGCTGCCGCCGCCCTCGCGCAAGGCGATCGACGAGCACGCTGTCGACTTCCTGGCACGGCAGGTCCGCGAGCACGAGGGAAAGCTGACGCTGATCCCGATCGGCCCGCTGACGAACATCGCACTGCTGCTCGCGCGCGCGCCGGACGCCCGTCCGGAACGGATCGTGCTCATGGGCGGGTCGGTGGGGGAGGGCAACCGCACCCCGGCCGCCGAGTTCAACATCTGGGCCGACCCGGAAGCGGCGCGACGCGTGTTTTCGAGCGGGATCGACGTGACGATGATCGGCCTCGACGTCACCCACCAGGCGCTCGTGAACGAGGCCGACGCCGAGGCGCTCAGGGCCACCGGCCGCGTTGGGAAGGTCGCCGCCGAGCTCCTCGACTTCTACCGCGTCTGGCACCGGGCGACCTATCCGGATCTCAGCGGCTCGCCGCTGCACGACCCGGTCGCGGTCGCGCACGTGATCGATCCGGGGCTCGTCGAGACGAAGGCCGCCTTCATCGAGATCGACTGCGGCTGGGAGCAGGGTCGCGGACGGACGAACGTCGACTGGCGCCGCCGCCTCGACAGCCACGAGCCGAACGCCACCGTCGGCCTCGAAATCGACAATCCCGCGTTCGTCGAGCTGCTCACGCGCCGCATCGCCTCGCTGGGGTAGGCAGCCCCCGAGCAGGATCGCCGCTTCGGGCCGCGAAGTGGCCCTGGAATGGCACAGGCACGCCGCACGACCCGCACCGCAAGGCCGCGGCCGAAGACTCCTGCGCGCGTGACCAAGCGCAAGCGGAAGCGCGCGCGGAATCGGGGCCACGACGCCGAGCTGATCGGGCTCGGCCTGATCGCGAGCGGGATCTTCCTGGCGTGCGTGCTCTGGTTCGGGTTGAACGGCGGGCCCGTACCGGGCGCTCTGCGGTCGGTGCTCGGCTGGGCTGCCTTCGTCGCACCCGTCGTTCTCGTTCCGGTCGGCGCGCTCATGGTCACGCGCAGCTCCCTCGTCGCGGTGGGGCCTTTCAGGCTGGGGTTGAGCGTGACCGTCGTCGGCCTGATGCTCGCGCTCGGCGCCTCGCACGGCGGCTTCGTCGGGAGGCAGCTCGAAGGAGTCGTCGCCCGGGGGATCGGCACGACCGGCGCGACGATCCTGGGTGGAATGCTGACGCTCGTCGGGGTGCTCCTGCTCACGGGAGCCTCGCTCGGGGCGCTCGTTCGCGGATCCGGCCACGCGATGCGAACGGCGTCGACCCGCGTCCGCCGTGAACGCGCGCCCGCGCCGGCCGACCGCGAGCCTTCCGTCGAGCCGATCTCGTTCGAGACCGCGTCGTTCCATCCGCTCCCGAAGCCCGATCACCCGGTCGATGCGGTCAGCGACTACCCGGATCTCGTCTCGACCGCGCCTCTGGTCCAGCTCCCGAGCTTCCCGTTCGACGCCGACGAGCCGACCGAGGACACCCAGCAGGCGCTGTTCGAGGCGCCGGCTCCTGCCAAGGGCGACTATCGGCTTCCCGATCCCTCCCTCCTGCAGAAGTCCGCACCCGGCACGGGGCCGAACGCGGAGGCGAGCAAGCGCGTCGCCGAGGCGCTGCTCATGTGCCTGAAGAACTTCGGCGTCGAGGCGACGGTGGTCGGCGAGATCGCGGGCCCGCGCGTCACCCGCTACGAGCTCCAGCTCGCCCCTGGCACCAAGGTCGGCAAGGTTGCGGCCCTCCGTGACGACCTCTCCTACGCACTCGCGACGACAGAGATCCGGATCCTGGCGCCGATCCCCGGCAAGCAGGCAGTCGGCGTAGAGGTACCGAACCTCTCGCCGAACCTCGTCACCCTCGGCGACATCTTCGGCGACATCCCGCCGCAGTCGAGCCCGCTCTCGGTCTGGCTCGGCAAGGGGATCGACGGCATCCCGGTCTATTGCGACCTCGCGCGGATGCCGCACCTCCTGATCGCCGGAACGACCGGGTCGGGCAAGTCGGGCTGCATCAACGCGATCCTCACCTCGATCCTCCTGCGCGCCACGCCCGACCAGGTGCGGCTGATCCTGATCGACCCCAAGCGCATCGAGCTCAACCACTACGAGTCGATCCCGCACCTGCTCACCCCGGTCGTCTCGAGCCCGAAGGAAGCGAGCGCAGTCCTTCTCAACGTCGTCACCGAGATGGAGCGCCGCTACGAGCGGCTCGCCCAGGTCCGCGCCCGCGGCCTGCCCGAAGCCAACCGGGCCTTCCGGAAGCGCGGCGAGGACGAGCTTCCCTACCTGCTGGTCGTGATCGACGAGCTCGCCGACCTGATGATGGTCAGCCCGCAAGACGTCGAGGACGCGATCATCCGGCTCGCGCAGAAGTCGCGCGCCGTCGGGATCCACCTCGTGCTCGCAACGCAGCGGCCGTCCGTCGACGTGATCACCGGCATGATCAAGGCGAACGTCCCCTCGCGCATCGCCTTCGCCGTCTCCTCGCAGACCGACTCGCGCGTGATCCTCGACTCGAACGGCGCCGAGAGCCTGCTGGGCTCCGGAGACATGCTCTACAAGCCGCTCGGCACCTCCCGGCTCCAGCGCGTCCAGGGCGCCTACGTCACCGAAGACGAGGTCGCGCTCATCGTCGAGCAGTCGCGCGTCCAGCGCGACCAGGAAGTCGACGAGACCTTTCTCCAGGCACCGCAGGTGTTCGCAGACGACGTCGACTCGGTGGACGGCGAGTTCGACCCGGACGAGGATCCGCTGCTCGACCGCGCGATCGAGGTCGTCGTGGCGGCCCAGACGGCGTCCGTGTCCCTGCTGCAGCGCCGTTTGCGCGTCGGCTACACGCGGGCGGGCCGGCTGATCGACATGCTGGAACGGCGCGGGATCATCTCGCCGTACGAAGGCTCGAAGCCCCGTACGGTGCTGATCAGCGAGACCGATCTCGAACGACTCGCCTAGCGCGCGGCCAACAAGACACTTAGAGTCCGCGTCCTAAGCTCTCAAACCACCTTAGGAGGGAAGTGTGACAGGAACGCGCCTCACGGCGTTCGTCGGCGGCATTCTTGCCGTCACGGCACTCGTCTTCGTCTCGGTCGGCGCTGCGGCACCGGCGAAGACGACGGCGTCGCCGTCCACGTGTCTCGTTACGGACATCGGCGGACTGAACGATCACGGATTCAACCACCTCGCCTACCTCGGGCTCCAGCGGGCCAAGTCCCAGCTGCACGTCCAGACGTGGGTGCTCGTGTCGAAGAGCGGGAACGACTACATCCCGAACTTCCAGACCTGCGTCAACAAGTACCACGCACAGCTCGTCATCGGCGTCGGCTTCCTGATGGAGCAGGCGATCCAGACGATGGCCAAGCAGTTCCCGAACACGAAGTGGGCCGGCGTCGACATGAACGCCAAGACCGACTTCACCAAGGGAGGCATCACCAAGAACTTCGAGGGCCTCATCTTCGCGGAGAACGAGGTCGGCTACGAGGCCGGCTACATCGCCGCCCTGATGGCGCAGCACGACCACGACACAACCGTCAGCTCGGTCGGCGGCATCCCGGTCCCGGCAGTCGTCCGCTACATCGCGGGCTACCAGGCGGGCGCCAAGAAGGCCGTGTCGAGCATCAAGGTCGTCAATGCGTATTCGCAGTCGTTCACCGCTCAGGACACGTGTAAGAACCTGGCGCTGAACCAGATCTCGCAGGGCTCAAACGTCGTGTTCCAGGTCGCCGGCGCCTGCGGGCTCGGCGTCCTCGACGCTGCGAAGGAGAAGACCGCCTGGGGCATCGGCGTCGACGCCGACCAGGCCTACGTGAACGAGCGGGTGCTCACGAGCGCCCAGAAGAAGGTCGACGTCGCCGTCTACACCGCGATCGCCAACCTGCAGAAGGGCAAGTTCGCGGGAGCGAACAACCTCCTCTTCAATGCCGCAAACGGCGGTGTCGGCCTCGGCATCATCAACAAGGCCGTGCCGCTGTCGATCCGGGCGAAGACGAAGGTGATCCAGCTCGCAGTTGCGCATGGCGTCATCAAGCCGCCGACGCAGTGCACGCCGAACCCGAACTGCTGATCGGGTAGCTCGGCAACGCAGGGAGCGCGACAGGGCGGGCCTTCGGGCCCGCCCTTCCTTAATGCGTGCCGTTCGGCGACCTGCATACAATCGCCCGGCATGGAAGGGCCCCCCGTCCTGGAGCTTCGCGGGATCACCAAGCGGTTCCCAGGAGTCGTCGCGAACGACCGGATCGACCTCGACCTTCGCCGCGGGGAGGTGCATGCGCTCCTCGGTGAGAACGGCGCCGGCAAGTCGACGCTGATGAACGTCCTCTACGGCCTCTACCGGCCCGACGAGGGCGAGATCCTGCTCAACGGGAAGCCCGTCTCCCTCAAGTCGGCGAAGGACGCGATCGACCGCGGGATCGGGATGGTGCACCAGCACTTCATGCTCATCCCGGTGATGACCGTCGCCGAGAACATCGTGCTCGCGAACGAGCCGACGCGCGCCGGTATCTGGCTCGACGTTGCGGCCGCCGACGAGCGTGTACGAAACCTGGCCGCGCAGTTCAAGTTCGAGGTCGAACCCGAAGCGCTGATCGCGGACATCACGGTCGGCCAGCAGCAGCGCGTCGAGATCCTGAAGGCGTTGTACCGGAAGGCCGACATTCTGATCCTCGACGAGCCGACCGCGGTGCTGACGCCGCAGGAGGCATCGGAGCTGTTCGAGATCCTGAAGAACCTCAAGGCCGGCGGGATGTCGATCATCTTCATCACCCACAAGCTGAACGAGGTGCTCGAGATCGCCGACCGGATCAGCGTCCTGCGCCGCGGCAAGAAGATCGACACGGTCCCGCGCGCCGGAGCGACCGAGGAGGGGCTCGCGCAGCTGATGGTCGGCCGCGAGGTCGTCTTCCGCGTCGACAAGCCGCCGCCGACGCCGGGTGAGACGCTCCTCGAGGTCAGCGACCTGCACGTGTTCGACGACCGGGGCATCGAGAAGGTGCGCGGCGTCTCGTTCGAGGTCCGCGCCGGTGAGGTCGTCGGTATCGCGGGCGTCGACAACAACGGCCAGAGCGAGCTGATCGACGCCCTGACCGGCCTGCGCCGCGCCGACTCCGGAACGATCTCGATGGGCGGCCGTGAGTTCCAGCACGCGACCCCGAAGGAGATGACCGATGTCGCGGGCCTCGGCCACATCCCCGAGGACCGCCACCTCCGCGGCCTCGTGCTCGACTTCTCGCTCGCCGAGAACCTCGCGCTGCACGACTACCGCCACGAGCCGGATTCGAAGCTCGGCTGGCTCTTCCCGCGTCGCCTCACGAGCCGGGCGAGCCGCCTGCTCCCGGAGTTCGACGTGCGCGGCGGCGGGCCGTCGACGCCGGCGAGCGCGCTCTCTGGCGGAAACCAGCAGAAGGTCGTGCTGGCACGTGAGATCGACCGCGACCCGAAGGTGCTGATCGCCGCCCAGCCGACGCGCGGGCTCGACGTGGGGGCGATCGAGTTCGTCCACCGGCGCCTGATCGCCGAGCGCGACGAAGGCCGCGGCGTGCTTCTCGTGTCGCTCGAGCTCGACGAGATCTTCGCGCTCGCCGACCGCATCCTCGTCATGTTCGAGGGCGAGGTCGTGGGCGAGTACCTGCCGGATGTCTCCGAGAACGCTCTCGGGCTGGCGATGACCGGGATCACGCACGAAAGCGCCCCCGCGTGACCGAAGCCGCCGCTCCGCCGCCGGGACCGCAACCCGGCACCCCGCCGGTCAGCCAGCCCCTCCCGCCGGAGAAGAAGAAGTTCAACACCCAGGGGCTCATCGTCTCGATCATCACGACGTTCATCGCCTTCCTGGTCGGCGGGCTCGTCGTACTCGCGACCGGCCACAACCCCCTCAGGACCTACCAGGCGATCTTCAACGGCACTGGCCTGACCTGGCTCATCCCCGGGATCAGCAACGGCAGCGACGCGCTGAACCTCCAGCAGACGCTGATCGTCACGACCCCGCTCATCCTCTGCGGGCTCGCGGTCGCCTTCGCCTTCCGCTGCGGGATGTTCAACATCGGCGGCCAGGGCCAGTACTTCGCGGGCACCTACGCCGCCGTGATCGTCGGCTCGATGTGGTCGAGCATCCCCGGACCGGCCCACATCATTCTCTGCCTCGTCGTCTCGACGCTCTGCGGCGCGGCCTGGGCGGGCATCGCGGGCTTCCTCAAGGCGACCACCGGTGCCCACGAGGTGATCTCGACGATCATGCTGAACTGGATCGCGATCTGGGTCGGGACGTATTTCTTCGGGTTGCAAGGGCCGTTCGTAGCCTCCATCTACAACCCGGAGTCGAACGACATCCTGCCGGACGTCCACCTTCCCGTCTTCTGGGGCAGCGCCGTCCTCCAGGGGCTCCACATCGGCTTCTTCATCGCGCTCGCCGCGCTCGTCGTCTTCTGGGCGATCCTGAACCGGACGACGCTCGGCTTCGAGGTCCGCGCCGTCGGCTTCAACCCCGAGGCCGCGCGCTACAGCGGAATCAGCGTCAAGCGGAACTACTTCCTCGCAATGGCGATCTCCGGTGCCTTCGCGGGTCTCGCGGGCGGGATCGACATGCTCGGCTGGGAGTTCCACATCGCGACCTCCGACATCCTCGTCTCGTCGGTCGGCTTCCTCGGGATCGCGGTCGCCCTGCTCGGGCGCAACACCGCCGTCGGCGTCTTCTTCGCGGCGCTGCTCTTCGGCGCGCTCACCGTCGGCACCTCGAGCCGCCAGCTCGACCCGAGCATCTTCGACCCGTCGCTCGCAAGCAACCTGACGCTGATCATCCAAGGGCTCGTCGTCCTGTTCGTCGGGGCCGACCTGCTCGTGCTCTCGATCTGGAAGGCGCGCAAGAAGGTGCGGATCCGCGGAACGAGGCCCGGGTCATGACCGCCGCGCCGATCAGCCCGACGCGCGTTCAGCGCGTGTTCGAGCTCGGCACCGCGCGCCGGGTCGGGATCCTCGGGATCCTGCTCGGGATCATCGGTGGCTGGGTCGCCCTGCCGCCGGTCGCGACCCGGAGCGCGACGCTCCCGCTCCTGCTCGGGATCCTCGCCGCCGCGGCCGGGATCTGGGCTGTGTCGCGGGGAGCCAAGCGCCCCGGCTTCGGCGCCATTGCCGCAGGCATCTTCGGGATCGGACTCGGTCTGCTCGCGCTGCAGTCGAGCGATTCGCACCTGGCGCAGGTGTTCACGTGGGGAACGTTGCTCGCGGCGACCCTCCGCTACGCAACACCGCTCACCTACGGAGCGCTCGGCGGCCTGATGTCCGAGCGCAGCGGCGTCGTCAACATCGCCCTCGAGGGAATGATGCTGATGGGGGCGTTCTTCGGGATCTGGGGCTCGGTCACGACGGGCTCCTGGGAGCTCGGGCTGCTGATCGCGATGGGAGCGGGGGGCCTCACCGCCTTCATCTACGGCATCTTCGCGATCCACTTCCGCGCCGACCAGATCGTCGGCGGCACCGCGGTCAACTTCCTCGCCCTCGGGATCACCGGGTACTTCTACGTCCAGATCTACGGCGCAAACGGCACGCCCGACCTCTCGAACGCCGAGTCGATCCCGGACGTCCATCTGCACTTCCTCGGGAACGGGTTCGTCGGGCAGGTGGTGGGCCAGCTCAACCTGATGATCTGGCTCGTGTTCGCGCTGCTGTTCGTCGTCTACTTCGTCGTCTTCCGGACGTCGGTTGGGCTGCGGCTCCGCGCCGTCGGGGAGCACCCAAGGGCCGCCGACACGGTCGGGATCGACGTCTACAGGACGCGCTACATCTGCGTCACCCTGTCCGGCATGCTTGCGGCGATGGGCGGGGCGTACCTCTCGATCGGCTTCGTGCACTCCTTCGACGAGAACCTGACGGCCGGCCGGGGATTCATCGCACTCGCGGCGCTGATCTTCGGGAAGTGGCGGCCGTTCGGGGCGTTCGGCGCGGCGTGCCTGTTCGGATTCTCGACGGCGCTCGCCTACGCGATCCCGTCGGCATACGTCGACTCCACCTCGTCGATCCTGCAGTCGGGCGCGCTCTTCCAGACCCTTCCGTACATCCTGACCCTCGTTGCCGTCGCCGGCGTGATCGGACGGTCGATCCCACCGGCCGCCGACGGCAAGCCGTACGTTAAGCAGTAGCTCATGCGTTTTGCCGCGATCCTCTTCGGCGTCGTCGCGCTCCTGGCCGTTCCGGCCGGCGTCGCCGCCGCTGTCTTCCTCTCTTCGGTGAATCTCATCCCGGCGCTCGTCGTGTCGGTCGGCGTCGCCGTCTTCTTCGGCCTCGTGGGGATCTCGCTCGCCCGCCGGGCGCGGTACAGAGTCGACCGGAGCATCTCGCGCCGGGGCGCCCGCACAGTCCGGTTCGCACGATTTCTCGTCTGGGCAGGTCTCTACGTCGGCCTCGTCGGGGCGCTCGCGCTCGGCTTCTACGGCGTCCTGCGCGCCCGTAGTTAGGTTCCGAACTGCCACCAGGCCGGTCCGGGGTTCTGTGCGATCATTGCTCCGTGTTCGAGATCGGTACCAGCCTCCGGGAAGCACGGTCACGCCGCGCGGTCGACTTCGCGCAGGCCGAGATCGCGACGAAGATCCGCGCGAAGTACCTGCGCGCGCTCGAGGAGGAGCGCTTCGAGCAACTGCCTTCCCAGACCTACGTCAAGGGCTTCCTGCGCACCTACGCCGAGTATCTCGGGCTGGACGGGCAGCTCTATGTCGACGAGTACAACTCGCGGTTCGTCGTCGGCGAAGACCACGATTCACGACCGCGACGGTCCACCGTCAGGCCCGAGCGGCGAACGCGACGCCTCGAAACCGCAATTGTGCTCGTCGCGGTCGCCGTGGTTGCCGTCGTCACGGCCGTCGTGGTCGGAGCCTGGCAGAGCGCCGGCTCCGGGGAGAAGGCGCCGGCGAGGCACGCCGGTACTCACGTTGCGAAGCGCCATCTGGCGCCGAAGTCGCACGCCTATCTGCAGATCGACGCGGTCAAGGGCCCCTCGTACGTGCTCGTCCACCGCGGCGGGCCTCGGGGCCGGCTGCTCTTCCAGGGGACGATCGGCAAGGGCCGGGTCGAGCCGTTCAGCGGCAAGAACTTCTGGGTCAGCGTGAGCTCGCCCGAGAACCTCGTCGTCATCGTCGGCGGTAAGGCGATTCCGCTCGCCGGCGGCAAGCCGGTTGTGCTGACCGTTACGCCGAGCGGGGTGCAAACAGCCTGAACCGCCTCCGCGCGGCGATCGTCGTCACCGGGTCGGAGCTCGTTCGCGGGGATCGCAACGACCTGAACGGGCCGTTCCTGTCGCGCTCGCTGCTCGGGCTCGGCTTCGAGCCCGCCGAGCTGCGAATCGTCGGCGACGTGCCCGACGAGCTCGAAGCCGCACTGCGCGCAGGCCTTGAGCGCGACCTGGTCGTCGTCTCGGGCGGGCTCGGGCCGACGCACGACGACCGCACCGTCGAACTGCTCGCGCGTGCGGCGGAGCGTCCGCTCGTGCTCGACGCGGAGCTCGCGGAGCGGATCGAGGCGCGCTCCCGGGCGATCGCCGAGCGGATGAAGCGTCCCTACGTCGACTTCGAGAGCGGCGTCCTCAAGCAGGCGACCGTTCCCGAGGGGGCGATCGTCGCCGGCCTCGCAGGGACCGCTCCTGCGCTCGTGCTTGCGTTGGAACGTTGCGTTGCGGTCTGTCTTCCCGGCCCTCCACGCGAGCTGCAGCCGCTCTGGGCAGAGGCGCTCGAGACGACGCCGCTGCGCTTGCTTACGTCGAGCCTTCGGCCTCAAGCGCGGCGTGTGCTCCGGTTCTACGGCGTGTCGGAGTCGACGGTTGCACAGGCGCTCTCAGCCGCCGGCGGGGACGGCGAGGGGGTCGAGGTGACGATCTGCGCGCGGGACAGCGAAATTCACGTCGACCTGTTCGCGGACGCGGGCGCCGAAGCGAGGGCGCGCACGCTCGAGGAGGCCCTCGTGGCGCCGATCGCCGGGTCTCTCTATGCGCGCAGCGAGGAACCGATCGAGGCGCTCGTGCTCGAGGCCTGCCGGGAGCGAGGGCTCAAGCTCGTCACGGCGGAGTCCTGCACCGGGGGGCTCGTGGCGGCGCGCCTCACCTCCGTCCCGGGCTCGAGCGACGTGGTTCTCGGCGGTGTGGTCGCGTATGCGAACGAGGTGAAGACGGCCGAGCTCGGCGTGCCGACTGCCGTGCTCGAGGCGCACGGTGCGGTCTCCGAGGAGACGGCGATCGCAATGGCGCGGGGCGCGCGCGAGCGCCTGGGCGCCGACATCGCCGTCTCGGTCACGGGGATCGCCGGGCCGGGCGGAGGGACGCCCGAGAAGCCGGTCGGGCTCGTGTACCTCTGTGCTTCGGGCCCGCACGGCGAGCGGAACCGGGACTTCGTCGTGACCGGCGACCGTGAGACGGTGCGGCGCCGCGCCACCGTGGCTGCGCTGCACCTGCTGCACGCACTTGTCACAGAGCTGTGACCCGCGCGTTGCACCTTCCTCGGTAGGGTCATCGAACATTTGTTCGTCGCTCCGTCCGACTCGTCTGGTTCCATTCCACGGCTGCGTCGGACGGAGTGCGCCACGAAGCAATCAGTAGGACCTAGTCGGAAAGAACTCAGGAAGTCGCTAAGAACTCAGGAATCCGTCCCACGAGGAGGTTGATGAAGGTGGATCGCGAGCAGGCTCTGGACACGGCTCTCGGACAGATCGAACGCAATTTCGGCAAGGGCGCCGTGATGAAGATGAGCGACCAGGCCCAGGTCTCGGTGGGTGCGATCTCGACCGGATCGCTCCCGCTCGACATGGCGCTCGGGATCGGCGGGCTGCCGCGCGGCCGCGTGATCGAGATCTTCGGCCCCGAGTCGTCGGGCAAGACGACGCTCGTCTACCACGTGATCGCGGAGGCGCAGCGCCTCGGCGGCATCTGCGCCTTCATCGACGCGGAGCACGCAATGGATCCGACCTACGCCAAGAACATCGGCGTGAACATCGACGACCTGCTCGTCTCCCAACCCGACACCGGTGAGCAGGCGCTCGAGATCACGGAGCTGCTCGTCCGCTCCGGCGCACTCGCAGTCGTTGCGATCGACTCCGTCGCGGCCCTGACGCCGAAGGCCGAGATCGAGGGCGAGATGGGCGACTCCCACGTGGGCCTCCAGGCGCGGCTGATGTCGCAGGCGCTCCGCAAGCTCGCGGGCACGCTCAACCGCACCGAGACGATCTGCATCTTCACGAACCAGCTCCGCGAGAAGATCGGCGTCATGTTCGGGTCGAACGAGACCACCTCCGGAGGGCGCGCCCTCAAGTTCTACGCCTCGGTACGGCTCGACATCCGCCGGATCGAGACGCTCAAGGACGGGGTCGAGGCGATCGGCAACCGGGTCCGCGTGAAGGTGGCGAAGAACAAGGTGGCGCCGCCGTTCAAGCAGGCCGAGTTCGACATCATCTACGGCGTCGGGATTCCCTGGGAGGGCACCGTGCTCGATGCGGGGATCGAGCGAAAGATCGTGCAGAAGTCGGGCTCGTACTTCAGCTTCGGCGACGAACGGCTCGGCCAGGGCCGCCAGAACGCTTCGGGGTTCCTCAAGGAGCACCCCGACGTCGTCCAGGGCATCCTGCAGGGGATCCAGGCTCAGGTCCCCGAGGGCCAGATCGTTTCGGCGCGGCTGACCGCGAAGGCGGAGCCGGCAGAGGCGATACCGGTCGAGCCCGATCCGGGTGAACTCGAGGGCCGCCGACCGCCTGCGGTCGAGGATCTCGACGCGATTCCGTTGGAGTCGGCCCCGAACGGAGCGGCGGCAGCCGCATAGAACGGGCGTCCAGCGAATGCCGACGGTGACGGCGCTTCAGCCGGAGCACCGCGACCGGGTTCGCGTCGGCCTCGACGGTGCGCACTGGCGGACGCTGCCGGCGGCCGCCGTGGTCGCGGCAGGTCTGCGGCTCGGCGCGGTGCTCGACCGGGAGCAGCTCCGGACGCTCCGGCGCGCGATCCGTCGCAGCGAAGCGCTCGACAGCGCCGGCAGGGCGCTGGCGCGCCGTGACCGCTCCGTGGCAGCACTCGGAGAGTTGCTCGAACACCGCGGGATCGCCGAGAAGGACAGCGCCGAGGCTGTCGACACGCTCGTCCGTCTCGGCTACCTCGACGACGACCGCTACGCGATCAGTCGGGCCGGGGCGCTCGCCGCCCGCGGGTACGGAGATGAGGCGATCCGGTTCGAGCTCGGTCGGGACGGCATCGACGCAGAGCGAATCGCCTCGGCGCTCGGGTCGTGCGCACCCGAGGTCGAGCGCGCCCGCGAGCTCGTAGGCGCGAACTCGGCGCCCACCAAGACCGCGATGCGTCTCGCGCGACGCGGTTTCTCGCCCGAGGCGATCGAGGCCGCCGTCGGCCTGCCCGACCTCGACTGAGCCTGGATTGCCTCGGTCTGGGGGCTCAGCCAAAGCCGGCTCCCTGGTGCTCGCGCGTCCTTCCGCCCTGGTAGCTAGGCGTAGGATGCTGCGATGACGAGTGCCGATACGGAAGGCTCGCTGCGGGGCACTCTGCGCCACGGTGCCGTCTGCTACCTCCAGATCCCGGTGCTCGATTTGGCTCGGTCGGCCGCGTTCTACGAGCGCGTGCTCGGCTGGGAGATCGACCTCGTCCATCCGAGCTTCGAGGCCCCCGGCCTGATCGGTCAGTTTGTCGACGACACGCCGCCGGCTCCGGCGTCCGGGTTGCTCGTCTGGATCTCCGTCGACCGGATCGACGAGGCGCTGCTCGCCGTCGGCGAGAGCGGTGGCGAGCTCGCCGAGGCTCCTACCGAGGACGGCCCCGAACGCCTGCTCGCAACGGTTCGCGACCCTGCCGGCAACCGGCTCGGGCTCGTCGAACACCGCGCGCCCGCTCGCAGTGAAAGTCACGCGGCGGCGCAACCGGAGTGATGACGCCCGCGCGGGCGAGCCTGATCGCCCACGGCGAGCTCCCGTTCCACAATCCGATCCGGCCGGAGGCGCTGGACGAGCTGATCGACCTCCTCGCGCTCGAGCCTCCCGACCGCACGCTCGACGTCGGCTGCGGGCGCGGCGAGCTCCTGGTGCGGATCGCGGAGCGCACCGGAGGCGGCGGACTCGGCGTCGACATCAGCGAGGAGCAGATCGCAATCGCCCGCGAGCAGGCGACGCTCCGCGCCCCCGGGGAGCACCTGATCTTCGAGGTCAGGGACGCCGGAGCCCTCGTTGCACCGGCCGGAGGCTACGCCGTCGCGGCCTGCCTCGGCTCCACGCACGCTCTCGGCGGCCTCGAGCCGGCGCTCGCCCGGCTCGCCGAGCTCGTCCGTCCCGGCGGCTACCTCGTGATCGGCGAGGGCTACTGGCTCCGGCCTCCGGAGCCGGCGTTCCTCGAGCTGCTCGGCGCGAGCGCCGACGAACTGACGGAGCTCCGAGGCCCCGTGGCCGCCGGCGAGGCCCACGGACTCGAGCTCGTTTATCTGCTGACGGCCGATCACGACGATTGGAATCGCTACGAATGGGCCTACGCGTTCAACCTCGACCGCTACGCCCACGACCATCCGGACGAGGAAGGCATCGAGCTTTTGAGGGACCGCGCCGACCGGGTTCGCCGCCGCCGGCTGCTGGCCGCCGAAACAGGCGAGACCCTCGGATTCGCCCTGCTCGCCTGGCGCGTCGGCTAGCGCCCGGCTCGTCCGGGTTCTAGGAATCGAGCGAGAGCCTGCTCGGCGGCCAGTAGGTCGCCACCACGGGCCCGATCAGCCTCGAGCGCGCCACCGGGCCCCAGACCCGGGAGTCGCACGAGCTGCCGCGGTTGTCGCCCATCATGAAGTACGACCCCGCCGGCACGTGCCAGGCGTCCGAACGAAACTGCGTGTCGGCGAGTCGCGCCGCGGCAGAGATATACGGCTCGCTGAGACGCTTGCCGTCGATCCAGAGGAAGCCCTGGGCGTCCTCCCGGATCGTGTCGCCGGGAAGCCCGATCAGGCGCTTGACATAGACGCCCGCCGTTCCGCACTTCGCCGCCGCCGCGACCGGAGCGTGGAAGACGACGATCTGTCCCCGCGACGGCGAGGAGAACCGGTAGCAGAGCTCGCACGCGATCACCCGATCGGAGAACGAGGCCTCGCAACCGGTCGCCGGCCGCGCACAGTGCAGCGTCGGCTCCATCGACGAGGACGGAATCCGGTAGGGCCGCGCGACCTCGGCTTCGAAGGCGAGCACGAAGCCGACGGCGACCACGATCGTCAGCGCCCAGTCGATCGCGATCCGTGCAGGTCTCGGGACCCGGCGCCTCGACGCTTCCAGCACTCCCACGAACGAATCGTATGCTCGCCGGCCTTCGTGCCGCATGGCTGGGGGTTGCTCGAAGCGCTCAGAGCTGCTTGAAGAACACCGTCGTCGGCGCGAGTTCGCCCGCAGGCATCGCCGCGTAATCGGGGATCGAGCCGGCCGCGGTGTAGCCGAGTCCTCGGTAGAGCGGGTCCGCCTCGCTGCCGGAGATCGTGTCGAGAACGAGCAGCGACCGTCCCACCTCCGCCGCGGCCCTCTCGACCTCGGCCATGAGTCGGGTCGCGAGCCCCTGCCGCCGTGCGCTGCCGAGCACGATCAGCTTCTGCACCTCGGCCCGGTGACGCGCATTCGCCTTCGAGGCGAGCTCGAGCTGCACCATGCCGGCGACCCGTCCGCCGTCAAAGGCAAGGAGCACCAGGCGCGATCCTCGTTCGACGTCCGCCTGGACACCGTCGACGTAGGCACCCAGCTCGTCGTCGGCAAGCGGGAGGACGAAGCCGATCGACGCGCCACCCTCGACCGCGTCGCGGACGAGCGCGCAGACGCCGGCACGGTGCTCGGCGATCGTCTCGGCGCTTGCCTGCTCGATCACCACGCGCGGGTCATCCGACGCGTTTGATCGAGGTCGGCGCGATCAGGAACCCGTGGCCGGTGCGCGCGACCACGCATTGCATGCCGGCGCGCTTGGAGCTGCAGCGGAAAGGCCCGCCGACGATCGACGTGCCGTAGACGAGCGTCGGAATCTGGTCCGGCGGGTTGCCGATGCACTTGATCCCGTGGCAGATCGTCAGCCGGCCCGTCGCATCGAGGGTCACGCTCTCGGCGTGCGGATAGGTCTGGCAGAAGACCGAGGTCGGGAGCTTCGGCACGCCGATATCCATCTCGCAGCTCGTGGTGACGCCCGGGCCGAAGAAGAAGTGCTGGATGCCCTTTGCCGACGCTGTCCCCACCCAGCCGGCCAAGAGGACGGCACCCACAGCGCCCGCAACGATCGTCCGCATTCCGGCGAACGCTAGCGCGGCGCGGGGCCGGTGAGCAACAGCGAGACGCCACTCGGCTCGACCGATCGCACGACGGCCTCGAGCAGCTCGTCGTGGATCGTCGTCAGATCGACCGCATCCCGAAGCTTGGTCGAAAAGGCCGCGACCAACGCCTCGGCGTCATAGCCGGACCGGTTGAAGCGATGATCGACGATCCGCTGAATTCGCCGCCTGAACGGGTTGAAGAGAGCGGCCGTCGCAAGCGTGGACGCAGCGACACCGACCGGAGAGGCAAACGGCAACACGTCGGTCGACACCACCACGAGCCCCGCGAACACCGCAACCAGGAATCCCGTCAGGATCGCGTACGAGAGGGTTCGGCTGATCAGCCGGTCGATCTCGTAGAGCCGGTATTTGAGGATCCCGATCCCGATCCCGAGCGGCAGGGCGACGATCGCCAGGAACCCGGCGTCACCGATCACGCGCAGCACGACGAACTGGCTCGTATGCAGCCCACTCAGGGTGAGGATCAGCGCCACCAGGGAGATCGCGCCACCGGCGAGGAACCACTTGAACTGCTGGGCGCCGCTCGCGACGAGCGCGACCGAGAGTAAGACGAGAAGAGGTGCGACGACCTGCCGGAGCCGGTCCAGAGCAGTGGCGTCGATCTGAATCGGATGCGCGAGCACTGCGCGATGTCGTCCCAGGTGAAGACGGCGACGAGCACCGCGGCGAACACGATGCCAGGCCCGGAGAACGAGGCGCCAAGGTCCGGTGAGGTGTCCGTCGGGGAAGAGCGCGACCGGCACGGGCGCGAGGATCACGAGCCAGACCCAGAGCGCAGCGAAGAACGCGGCCACCCGGGCAAGGGCAGGTGGTAGCCCTGCGTGAACGCCAGCACGGAGTACTGGCCTGCGTCTCCGGCGACGAGGAAGACGAAACCGAGGCCGAAGAGCGCCCAGCCGACCGGATTTTCGGGCTGGCGTCGCGCGACGACGTACCCGACGATCGCAAACGGCAACAGCGGCAGCCCCGGCGTGGCCGCGCTCAGCACGGTCAGCGGAATCGCCGCCGCCGTGAACGCGATCGTGACCACCCCGAGCGCGAACGCGAGCCGCGACAAGCCGCCCCGAGACCGCGGAATCGCAAGGCCGTGGCGCATTGCGGGATGAACGTCGGTCGTCATCCGTGGAATCTAACGCCCTGCCGTCCCGGGACCGTTACGAGCGGCCGGTACCCTTCGCCGGTGGCCCGCCGCTACTTTGTCACCACCTTCGGTTGCCAGATGAACGCTCACGACTCGGAGCGGATCAAGGGCATGCTCGAAGAGCTGGGCCTCGGCGAGGCCGTCAGCGCCGACGAGGCCGATGTCGTCGTCTTCAACACCTGCACGATCCGCGAGAAGCCGGATACGAAGCTTGCCGCCTACCTCTGCGAGGCTTCGGCCCGCAAGCGACGCAATCCCGGACCGGGTCATCGCTGTCGGCGGCTGCTACGCCGAGGCGCAGCGCGAGCGGATCTTCGAGCTCTATCCCGAGGTTGACGTCGCCTTCGGACCGGGCTCGATCGCCCATCTCGGCGAGTGGCTCGGCGCGGGTGGGGAGGGTGTCGCACGCGGGCGGTTCGGCCTGGACGACAGGAACTTCGCCGCCGAGCTGCCGGTGCACCGCGAACGGCCGTTCCAGGCCTGGGTGCAGGTCTCGATGGGCTGCAACTCGGTCTGCTCCTACTGCATCGTGCCCGCCGTGCGCGGCCGTGAGCAGAGCCGCCGGCCCGGCGAGATCGTCGCAGAGGTGACGCAACTCGCCGCCGGTGGCGTCCGCGAGCTCACCCTGCTCGGGCAGAACGTGAACTCGTGGGGGCGCGACCTTGCGCCGGAACTCCAGACGGAGTTCGGCGAGCTGCTGCGCGCCTGCGACGCCGTCGAGGGAATCGAGCGGATCCGCTTCACGAGCCCCCATCCCAAGGACTTTCGCGAGCCGGTGATCGCGGCGATCGCGGAGTGCGACGCCGTCTGCGAGCAGATCCATCTGCCACTTCAATCGGGCTCCACGCGCGTGCTCAAGGCGATGCGTCGCACCTATACCGCAGAGCGCTACCTCGCACTCGTCGACCGGCTCCGCGACGCGATCCCCGACCTCGCGCTCGGGACGGACATCATCGTCGGCTTCCCGGGCGAGACCGACACGGATTTCGCGCAGACTCTCGCGGTCGTCGAGCAGGTCGGCTTCGACAGCGCCTTCACCTTCGTCTACTCGCCCCGGCACGGCACCGAGGCGGCAAAGATGGACGACCAGGTTCCCCATGAGCTCAAGATCGAGCGGATGGAGCGGCTCGTCGAGCTCACCCAGCGCCTCGCCACCGAGCGCAACGCGGCCCGCATCGGCCTCGTCGAGCAGGTACTCGTCGAGGGGCCGTCTCGGACCGACGAAACCGTGCTGCGTGGCCGAACCCGCCGCAATACCACCGTCAACTTCAGCGGCGATGCCGAGGCGGGCACCTTCGCCGACGTGCTGATCGAGCATTCGACCTCGACCACCCTCCGCGGCACGCAGGAGTCGCGTGTGCACGCCCCCGTCGGGCCGGTCTGGCAGGCTTAGCGGGTGCGGATCCTCGTCACCGGGTCGTCCGGCCAGATCGGCACGAACCTCGCGCTCCGGCTGATGGCCGACGGCCACAAGGTCTGCGGCGTGGACAAACGCCTCAACACGTGGTGGGGCGACGAGAAGTTCCCGACGATGCCTCAGAACCTCGCGGGCTTCTATGCGCCCTATCGAGGCGGGATCAACGAGATCGACTATCCCGAAGTCGACCTGGTGATCCATCTCGCGGCGCACGCCAAGGTGCACCAGCTCGTCCAGCTGCCTCAGCGTGCGCTCGAGAACGTGATGATGACGTTCAACATCCTCGAGTACTGCCGGGCGCTCGAGCTCCCACTCGTCTTCTCCTCGACGCGCGAGGTGTACGGCGACGTCCACCGCTTCGACGAATACGGCGAGGCGACAGCGGACTTCGCGTACACTGAGAGCCCCTATTCGGCCTCGAAGATCAGCTCCGAGGGGTTCATCTACTCCTATGCCAAGTGCTACGGCCTGAAGTACCTGGTGTTCCGCTTCTCGAACGTCTACGGCCGCTACGACAACGACCTGCAGCGGATGGAGCGCGTGCTGCCGCTCTTCATGCACCAGCTCAGCCGCGGTGAGCCGATCACGGTCTACGGCGGCGACGAGAAGGTGCTCGACTTCACCTACATCGACGATTGCATCGACGGAATCGTTCGCGGCGTCGACGGCCTCGGATCGGGCAAGGTCGAGAACGAGACGATCAACCTCGCCTACGGTCAGGGCAACACCCTCGTCCGGGCGGCCGAGCTGATCGCAGGCGCGCTCGACGTCACACCGGAGATCACGTACAAGCCGTCGCTACGCGGCGAGGTGACCCACTACGTCGCCGACGTCCGCAAGGCGCGGGCGCTCCTCGACTGGCAGCCGCGGACGCCGCTCGAGGACGGGATCCCGCTTGCCGTCGAGTGGTTCCTCGACTGGCGGGCCCGGCACCCCGAAGAGAACCGCGAGATCGTGCCCGAGCGCGTGCCGGGCGAGATCGAGCACGCCTTCAAGACCGCCGCGGTCTGACGACGCCGATTCCCGTCGTCGCGCTCTTCGGCCCGACCGCCTCCGGCAAGACCGCCGTCGCCCGGGCGCTCGAGCAGCGGCTCGAGGGCGAGATCGTCTCGGCCGATTCCGCGGCGCTCTACGCGGGGATCCCGGTGATCACGGCTGCGCCCGACCATCCGACCCGTCTCGTCGGCGTCATTCCGCTCGATCAGGACGTGTCCGTCGGCGACTACCAGCGGCTCGCGCACGAGACGATCGACGAGATCGTCGCGAGCGGGCGCACCGCGATCGTGGTCGGCGGAACCGGTCTCTACCTCCGGGCGGCGCTCGGGGTGCTCGAACTGCCTCCGCCTCCCGAGCCGGGAGCACGCGAACGGTGGAGCACCGTCTACGACGAGCTCGGTGCCGAGGGGGCCCACGCGCTCCTCGCCGAGCGAGATCCGGCCGCAGCCGCCCGCGTGCACGCAAACGACCGGCGGCGCGTGATCCGGGCGCTCGAGCTCGCCGAAGCCGGTGGCTCGCTCGTTCCCGACGAGAATCGGCTCTGGAGCGACGCCGTCCGCCACGAGACGCTGCTCGTCGGCCTCGACCTGCCGATCGAGGTGCTCGACGCCCGCATCGAGGCCCGCGTCGAGTCGATGATCCAGGCTGGCGCAGTCGCGGAGGCGGAGGCAGCGTGGGCGGGACCGCTGTCGGCGACCGCCCGCAAGGTGGTCGGACTGGAAGAGTTCGCGACGATGCCCGTCGATGAGGCGGCCGAAGCGGTCAGGCTCGCCACTCGCCGCCTCGCGCGATACCAGCGGAAGTGGCTGCGAAGACTGAACGTGGCGGCTACCCTCGATGCAGGACGTTCACCTGAGGAGATCGCCGATGAGATCGTCGCGCTGGCAGGCGCAGGGAAACGTGTACCTCGTGGCTGAGGAACCGCTCACCGCGGCGAGTGTGCGCGAACACGTCGGCGATGCCGACGGCATCCTCGAGGTTCGCGGCAGGGGAGACGACTGGCTCGAGATCGCCGTCTGGAACCCGGACGGCTCGCTGGCCGAGATGTCCGGCAACGGCACCCGCATCGCCGCGAGCTGGCTCGCGGAGCGCACCGGCGCAAACGAGATCTCGGTCAGGCTCGGGCCACGGGAGGTCAGGGCGCGCATGCTTGCAGACGGCCTCGTCGAGCAGGACATGGGCCCGGTCGTCGTCGGCGAGCCCGAGGAGCTCGTGGGAATCCGCTTCACGACCGCAGATGTCGGCAATCCGCACGCCGTCGTCGAGGGCGACCCGGCCGAGCTCGACCGCATCGGCCCGCTCCTCGAGACGCACCCGCGGTTCCCCAACCGGACGAACGTGCAGGTGGCCAGACGGCTCGACGGCGAGACGATCGAGGCCCGCGTCTGGGAGCGCGGCGTGGGCGAGACCCGCGCCTCCGGGTCGAGCGCGGTCGCCGTCGTGGCGGCGCTCGGCGGCGGAGAGGCCACCGTCCGCTTTCCCGGCGGCGACCTCCACGTCGTCGTCGAGAACGGGACAGCGCGCCTCACGGGCCCCGCAGAGCGAATCGAGTCTCTATCGTGAGAGGCGTGCTTCGCCCACTGCTCGCCGGAGCTGCGCTTCTATGCCTCCTCATGCCGATCCCGGCCTCGGGCGCGGCGATGCGTGTCTATCCGGTCCCGACCGGCGGTTTCTCGGTGAGCCTTCCGGCAACCTGGGTCGATGTCGCGACGCTGCCTTCGGCGCAGCTCAAGCAGTTCGAGCAGGTTCCGTCCTTCAAGGCGTTTCTTCAGCAGGCGAGCACGAACGCGGCGCTGAGGCTGGCCGTGCTCGACCCGGCAGCGAAGGGCAGCGTCTACATGGACGCCGGAGCCGTGCGTGTGGGGGCGCTGGCCCCGGCCAAGGTGGTCTCGGAGACGACTGCGGCACTGAAGAAGTCGCTCGGCTCGAAGATCGCGGCGGTCACCACGTCGGTGAAGCTGGCCGCCGGCCCCGCGTACCTCCTGCATCTCTCCGAGAAGGGCCTCCCGAACGAAACCGACGAGTATCTCTTCGTCCACGACCAGATCGAGTACGGGATCATCTACGTGGCGCCGAAGAAGAGCTGGGCCAAGTACGAGCCGACGTTCGCGGCAAGCGCGCGGACGTTCAAGCTGCTGCCAGGCCCGAATCTGACCCACGTCGTCCTCAAGGCCAAGCAGGTCGGCGCCGGCTACAAGCTGACGAGCTATCCATTCGGGCAGAGCATCATCGGCGAGGCGACACTCGACCTCTGCGCGGCGAGCTACCCGAGCGAGATCCTTCGCACGGGCCGCCTCCAGGTGAGGTACACGCACACCGGCGAGGGCGTCAGCGTGTCGAACGAGGTCGTCACCTACGTGCCGGGGGGTGCGAGCGAAGCACTCGCCGAGGTGACGCAGGTCGCGGGCGAGTGCGCGAAGGCGCCCGCCGTGCTCAAGCAGGGCGCGATCACGGAGACCTACGACGTCTCGCTGCTGAAGGATCCCCGGATCCCGGCCGGTGCCCTCGCGGTCAAGATCAAGATCACCGTCGTCGACGGTAAGAGGCACTCCTCGCAGCTCGGGATCGCGGTCTACCAGGTGAAGGGGAACACCCTCTCGGGCGTCTACACCTTCGTCGGCAAGGGCACGACCTTCGCCGATGTGGAGCGGGTCGGCTTCCACGCCGCTGCACAGAGCGCCGCGAACCTCGGCGGTCCAGTCCAAGAAGGGCGGCGGCAAGGTCTTCACCGCCTGACGGCGGCCTTCGCTAGGAACCGACGCCGTACTCGCGCAACGCGTCGTTGAGCGAGGTCTTCAAGTCTGTCGACTCGTTCCGGTAGCCGATGATCAGCGCGCACGAGAGCTGGTAGGTACCTGCCGGGAACGTCTTCGGCCGGGTGCCGGGGACGACCACGGCGCGGGGCGGGACGAAGCCACGGTGCTCGATCGGCTCGGCCACGGTGACATCGATGATCGGAACCGTTGCCGTCAGCGACACGTTCGGGGCGAGCACGGCCTCGCGGCCGACGCGAACGCCTTCGGTCACGATCGCGCGGGAGCCGATGAACGCGCCGTCCTCGATGATCACCGGCCGCGCGCCCGGCGGCTCGAGGACACCGCCGATTCCCACGCCTCCCGCCAGGTGGACCCCGGCGCCGATCTGGGCTCCCGAACCGACCGTGGCCCAGGTGTCGACCATCGTTCCCGGCCCGACCCAGGCACCGATGTTGACGTAGGAGGGCATCAGGATCACGCCGCGAGAGAGGAACGACCCGTAGCGCGCGACCGCCGGCGGCACGACGCGGACACCGAGCGCCTCGTACCCCGACTTGAGCGGAATCTTGTCGTGGTACTCGAACGGCCCGACCTCCCGCGGCTCCATCGCCCTCGTGCGGAAGTAGTCGAGGATCGCCGCCTGGACGCCCTCGTTGACCACCCAGTCCTCACCGGCGGGCTCCGCGACGCGAAGCTCGCCCCGGTCGAGCGCGGCAATCGTCTCCTCGGTCGTCATCCCGTCGTTCCCGGCCATCTCGAGCCTCAGGTTATGAGAAGCATCCGGACTCGTGACGCGGGAACCTCAGAGGGCGGCCTGCAGAATGGCCGCAGCGCGCTCGCAATCGGCCTGAGTGGGCACGAGCGCCATCCGCACGTAGCCCTCACCCGCCGGCCCGAAGAACGATCCCGGCGCGACGAGGATGCCCTGCTCGAGAAGCCGGAGGGCGAAGGCCTCGGACGAGCCCCCGACGGCGAGCCAGAGGAAGAACGTCGCATCCCCGCCGGCGAGCCGCAGGCCCTTCGACTCGAGCACCGGCAGCAGGGTCTCGCGCTTCTCGCGATACACACGGCGGACCGCCTCGACATGGCTCTCGTCGGCGAGCGCCGCGACTCCGGCGCGCTGGACGAACTCCTGTGGCGCCGTCCCGATCGAGGGCCGGAAGGCCCGCAAGGCCGCCGCGATCGGCTCGGGAGCGCACACGAACCCGCAGCGGTAGCCCGTCATCGACGAGCGCTTGGAGAGCGTGTTGAAGACGACGACGTTCTCGCGATCTGCGACCTGGAGCGCCGTGCTCGGCGCCTCCCCGAACCAGAGCTCGGAGTAGGCCTCGTCGGAGCAGAGCAGGAACCCATGCTCGCGAGCCCGGCCGGCCAGCTCCTCGTAGAACGAGAGCGGCGCCGTCGCACCCGTCGGATTGTGCGGGTAGCAGGTCCAGAAGAGCGCGAGCTCATGCCAGCGATCGAACGCGTCGAGGTCGGGAAGCCACCCCGAGCTCTCGCGCAGCGGCACGGTGACCACTTCTGCCCCGGCGAACAGCGCGCCCCGCTCGTAGACCGGGTATGCGGGCTCCGGCACCGCGACCACGCGTCGCTCCCCGATCGCCATCTGCGCGAACGAGAAGATCGCTTCCTTGGAACCGAGCGTCGGCACGATCTCGAGCACCGGGTCGATCTCGACACCGAACCGCCCGGACAGCCAGGTCGAAACGGCGTCGCGGTACTCTGGCAGCCCAACTGCGCGAGGGTAGGACGACACCTCGCGCAACCCGGCGACGAGCGCGTCACGCACGAAGCCCGGCGTCGGCTCCCGCGGGTCGCCGACGCCGAAGTCGATCACCTCGATGCCGCGGCCCTGCGCACGCGAGCGCCACTCGTCGAGACGGGCGAACGGGTACTGCTCGAGCTGCGCGAGGAGGGGCGAGAGCTGCATCGCCGGACGCTATCCGGCGAGGAACCGGCGGAGCGCGTCGTAGGTGCGCTCGAGCTCGTCGATCTCGACCAGCTCGTCGGCCGTGTGCGCGTAGCGGGTACCGCCGGGCCCGAGATTGAGGGCGTCGAGTCCGCGTCCGGCGAAGTCGGCGACGTTCGTCCAGGCCTGCTTGGGCTCGACCGCAAACTCACCGACGTCGCGGAGCCGCTGCACGAGCGGCGAGCCGAGCGCGACGTGCGCGGCCGCAGCGGACGAGAGGATCTCCAGCTCGCGCCCCACGAGCTCGGCCAGACGCGCCTCTGCCTCGGCCTTTGTCCGTGTCGGCGCGAAGCGGTAGTTGATCGTCGCCTCGACGCGGGCCGGAATCACGTTGCTGGCGTTGCCGCAATCGTCGATCTGGGTGACGCTCACGACCTCGCGAAACACGAGCCCGTCGACCTCGACGTCCTGCGGCTCGAGCTCGAGCACGCCGCGCAGCCCCTCGAGCGCGAGCGCGATCGCGTTCACACCCAGCCAGGGCCGCGCCGAGTGCGCCGCGCGCCCTTCGAAGACGACGCGCGCGTTGATGTTCCCGAGGCACCCGAGCTGGAGGGTGTTGTCGGTCGGCTCGAGGCAGATCACGAGCGCCGCCTCGTCGATCAGCGGCGCCGCCTCGAAGACCGCGGGGAGCGGGTTCCACTCGGGACCGAGCTCCTCGCGCGGAAAGAACAGCCACGCGAGGTCGTAGGCGAGCTCGTGCACGGCGGCGAAGCGCGCGAGCTCGATCATCACCGCGAGCCCGCCCTTCATGTCGCTCGCGCCGAGCCCGTGCACCGCACCGGCCTCGATCCTGCCCGGGATGTTCCCCTGGGCCGGAACGGTGTCGGTGTGGCCCGAGAGCAGTACGAGCGGCTTGCCGCTGCGCTTGGCGTAGAGGAGCGTCTCGCCGTCGTCGTGGACGAGGGGCACATCGACGTGTGCCTTGATGTAGGAGTACACCTCGATCTCCCCGCGTGAGGGCGAATGGAGGTCGACGAGTGCGAGTGTCCGGGCCGCGAGCTCTGGGGTGGGGGAGTCGGCGGGCATAATGCCTGGGATGATTCCACGTTCCCAGGAGCCGGAGCGCGGGTTCGTCCTCGCGGTCCTGGCCCAGGGGGCTGATCCTGACGACGAGCTCGCCGAAATCGAGGAGCTTGCCCGCACGGCCGGTGTCGAACCGATCGGCCGGATCGTGCAGCATCGCGCCCGCCCGGCGCAGCGAACCTACGTCGGCAAGGGGAAGCTCGAGGAGCTGAAGCAGGCCTTCGAGGAGTCGGACGCCGAGAGCGTGCTCGTCGACGGCGAGCTCGACCCCGTCCAGCAGCGCTACCTCGAAGACCAGATCGGGTCGCGTGTGGTCGACCGGACACAGCTGATCCTCGACATCTTCGCCCAGCACGCGGTGAGCGCCGAGGGAAAGCTCCAGGTCGAGCTCGCCCAGCTCGAGTACAACCTGCCGCGCATGCGCGGAATGTGGCAGCACCTCGAGCGGCTCGGCGGCGGTGTCGGCACCCGCGGCCCCGGCGAGTCGCAGCTCGAGACCGACCGCCGCCTCGCCCGCAGGCGGGTCTCGGTGCTCAAGCAGCGTCTGAAGGATCTGAGCCGGCAGCGCGACACGCGCCGCAAGGAGCGCCGGCGCACCCAGGTGCCGACGATCGCGCTCGCCGGCTACACGAACGTCGGGAAGTCGACGCTCCTGAACGCCCTCACCGGCGCCCATGTCTCGGTCGAGAACAGGCTCTTCGAGACACTCGACCCGACCACCCGGGGCTTCGAGTACGAAGGGCGCCGCTACCTCGTCACCGATACGGTCGGCTTCATCCGCCGGCTGCCCCATCAGCTCGTCGAAGGTTTCGCGGCGACGCTCGAGGAGACGCTCGTCGCGGACATCGTCCTCCACGTCGCCGATGCCTCGGCCCGCGACGACCAGCTCGACGCGATGGTGAAGTCGGTCGAGGAGGTGCTCGACGAGATCGGCGCCTCCGAGCTCCCGGTCCAGATCGTGCTGAACAAGATCGACCGGGTCGACGAGGTCGGCCGACGGAGGCTCGAGAACCGCTTCCCGGACGCGCCGCAGGTCTCGGCGGTCACGGGCGAGGGTCTCGAGGAGCTGAAGGAACGCATCGCGGAGCGGTTCGCGAGCCGCTTCGAGCCGGTGCGCCTGCTGATCCCGTACGAGGAGGGCGGACGGCTCTCCGAGCTCTACGCGCTCGGCGCACCGATCGAGCAGCGCGAGGACACGCCGGACGGCGTCCTCGTCGTCGCCAAGCTTCCGCGCCACGTGCTTCGCAGATATGCGCCGTTCCTGATCGCGGATGCGGTCGAGATCGCGCGGGAGAGCGCCTGATCGAGCTGCCGATCCGTCGCGTGCGCGAAGAGGCCGTGCTCCCGGCACGTGCCTACAGCGGGGACGCCGGGCTCGATCTCTCGTCGTGTGAACGGGTAGAGCTCGGCCCGGGGCAGCGTGCGCTCGTCCCGACCGGCCTCGCTGTGGCGATTCCGGAGGGTTTTGCGGGGTTCGTCCAGCCGCGTTCGGGTCTCGCGACCAAGCACGGGATCACGATCGTCAACACGCCCGGCCTCGTCGACTCGGGCTACCGCGGCGAGCTGCTCGTGAACCTCCTCAATACGGACACGGCGGAGCCGTTCGTCGTCGAGCCGGGCATGCGCATCGCGCAACTCGTGCTGGTGCCGATTCCCGACGTCGAGCTGGTCGAGGTCGAAGAGCTACCGGAGTCGGAACGGGGTGTCCGCGGCTTCGGCTCATCGAATCCGGCATGACGGCGCCGCGCATCCGCGTTGCGGCGTTGATCCGCTGGCAGGGGCGCGTGCTTCTCTGCCGCCAGGAGAAGCCCGGCAAGGAGTACTGGCTACTGCCGGGTGGCGGGGTCGAGAGCGGAGAGACGCTCGACGAGGCGCTCCGGCGCGAGCTCGAGGAGGAGCTCGGACTCGGTGACGATCTCGTCTTCGAAGGACCGATTGCTGTCGCCGAGTCGATCGCGCCGGCCTGGACGCCGGGTGAGCGTCATGTGGTGCACATCGTGTTCGGAGCCGATCTGTCGCGCCGCTCGCTCGAGGAGCTCGAGTCGCACGACGCGGCCGTCCGCGGTCTGCGCCTGTTCTCGCTCGAGGAGCTGACGGAGATCGTGATCCACCCGCCGATGAAGCGCTTCGTCGAGCGCTGGCTGCCGGGCGACCCGGCGGTCTACCTCGGCTCGCTCTGGATCCGCTAGGAGCCCCTAGCTCTCGCACCGCTCGTCGTTTTCAGGCCTGGCGGTTGGGGCCGTCCCCGGGGGCGTTTCGTCACGCTTTGGCAACGGTACCTGTCCCCGGCTTCCCACCTGCTGCGTGCGGGAATTCGGGCATTCTTGTCCGCAGGTTTCAGGCGGTACCTGACCCCGGTTTTCGCCTCTCGTGGCCGCAGCGGCTTTCAGCTCGAGCAGCCCCGTGCCGGGTCTAGCCGGAACGGCCGCCGCGGGCGCGGGCGCGCGCCGCTGAGACGGCGTGCGCCTGCCGCTCGAGCTCGTCGGGCAGCGGCTCGAGAACCACCGCTTCACCCGTCTGGTGCGCGAGCGCGTCGGCGAGGAGCCGGTCGGCGAGCCACGGGTTGCGCGGAAGCAGCGGCCCGTGAAGGTATGTCCCGTAGATCCGGCCGTCGCGGCAGCCTTCGAAACCCGAGGCCCCGTCGTTCCCGAACCCGGCGATCACCCGGCCGAGGGGCTCGGCGCCGCTGTCGAGGATCGTGCGGCCGGCGTGGTTCTCGAACCCGGCAAGCGTCTCGCCGGCCCACCCGCAATCGAGGAGGACATCGCCGATCATCCGCCGCTCTCCGGCGATCGTATGGAGCGGGAGCAGCCCGATCCCGGGAAGTTCAGCGCCCGAACGGTCGCGGTAGAAGCGGCCGAGCAGCTGGTATCCGCCGCAGACCGCGAGAAACGCCGAGCCCGCCTCGGCAGCTGCACGGAGAGCCGCACCGCGCGCAGCGAGATCGGGAGCGACGATCTCCTGCTCGCGATCCTGCCCGCCGCCGACGTAGAACAGGTCGATTCCGGCGGGCGTCGGGTCTCCGAGGCCGACGGCGGTGACGTCGAGCTCGTGGCCGCGGGCGCGGGCGCGTCCTTCGAGCACGGCGATGTTGCCGCGATCGGCGTAGATGTTGAGGTAGCCGGGATAGAGATGGCCGACGCGGATCTTCACGAGCGCTCCCAGAACTCGGCGACGTGGCCGCGCTGGGCCACGATCCCCCTGAGACCGAGCATGGCCGTGTAGGTGGGCAGGACGACGAGCTCGCCGCCCGGGGGCGTGAGCTCGATCCCCCGGTCGAGTCCTTCCTCGAGCTCGGGGATCACCTCGATCCGTTCGCGCTCGAGGCCGCCGTAGGCGAAGCGAAGCGCCAGCTCGGCCGCCCGGTCGCCCGAGACGACGACCCGCTCGAGGCCGGCGACAAGCGGCTCGAAGTCGACGTCCCAGATCCACGAGATGTCGCGCCCGTCGGCGATCGCGTCGTTGAGCGCGACGACTGCGAGGCGTGGGGGAGGGCCGTCGAGGAGCGTGCGTACCGCCTCGTTGGCACCGGCCGGGTTCTTGATCAGCAGCATCAACAGCCGCCGGTCGCCCGCCTGGATCCGCTCGAACCGGCCGAACGCCGCCGTGAACCGCGCGAGACCCGCTGCGATCGTCTCCAGAGGCACCCCGAGCGCTCCGGCGATCGCAGCGGCCGCAGTCGCGTTGTAGACGTTGTAGAGCCCAGGGAGCGCGAGCTTGACGCGCGCCGAGCCGTCCGCCGTCTCGAGCGTGAAGTCGGTTCCGTCGAGGCCGTGCAGCTCGATCTCGCGCGCTGCCACGTCGAGAGGAAGCCTCGCTGCGTGGCCGTTCGGGCACCGGTAGTCGCCGAGATGCCCGACATAGGCGGCGGCGTAGTCGTACGGGGCACCGCAGGCCAGGCAGAACGTGGAGTCGGCGGCGTGCTGGAGCGAGGCCCTCGCATGGCGCGGATCATCCAGTCCGTAGGCGATCGTCGGCTCGTGCCCTCGAGCGAGCTCGCCGAGCATGGGATCGTCGGCGTTCACGACGAGCACCGCGTCGCCGAGCTTGCCGACGGCGGCACGCCAGCGCTCGGCCACGTGCTCGAGCTCGCCGTAGCGGTCGAGCTGGTCGCGGAAGAGGTTCCCGAGCGCAACGACCCGCGGCCGGATGCGCCTGGCCACCTCGGGCAGCGCCGCCTCGTCGACCTCGAAGAGCCCGAGCTCGGCGTCGCGGGCGGTGACGAGCGTGGAGGCGACCCCGGAGAGCAGGTTCGCCCCCGAGTGGTTGTAGGCGAGCCGGCCGCCGAGGATCTCGGCCACCATCGCCGTCGTCGTCGTCTTCCCGTTCGTCGCGGAGACGAGCACCGAGCCGCGTTCCAGGCGGGATGCGAGCCGGTCGATCGCACCGGCATCCACGGTCAGGAGCAGCTTCCCGGGGAGGGTCGTCCCCCCACCGCGCCCGGCCAGGCGCGAGAGCGCCCCGACGGACCGTGCGGTTGCGACCTCGAGCCCGAGCAGCATCGCCTGAGCGTACCCGCGGACTAGGTCAATACTCTCCTCGACTTGTAAAACATGCAGCATGATCTACCATTTGTTGCATGGCGGCAAAGCGGGCATATGACGCGATCGAGGGGATCGACCCCGACGAGCTCGCGTCGTTCCAGACGGCGATCCGCAAGCGGTACTCCGACGAGCAGATCCTCTCCGAGCTCCGCTCGCACGCCGCGAGGCTCGGCCGGTCGCCGACGATGAAGGAGTTCGCGGCCGACCCCGAGACGCACGTCCACCCGCAGACCGTGATCGAGCACTTCGGCACCTGGAATGCCGCGAAACGCGCCGCAGGCCTCGTCCCCCGCCGGTTCGCGACGCGCGAGGAGCTGCTCGAGGTGCTGCGCGGCCTCGGCGAGGAGCTTGGCCGGATGCCGACCGCGCGCGATCTGGACGAGCGTCGCGGACGGATGCCCTCGAAATCGCTCTACTGGCACACGTTCGGCTCGCTCAGCGCCGCCCTGCGCGAGGCGGGCTACGACGTCGCCCTCGGCGAGGAGCGCCTCGAGCGCGCGATCGAACAGGGCGTCGAGCTGGCGATCGAGCTCGGCCGGCTCCCGAAGTTCGCCGAATGGGCCACGGTGCGCCGGACGACGCCCGGGATGCTGACCGAGTGGCAGGTGTACCGGATGTTCGACTCCCGCCGCGGGGCCTGGGCAACGTTCCAGTTCCTCATCCGCAAGCGGCTGCTCGAACAGGGGACCGGCGTCCGTCCGGACGGCACGGTCGAGGCCTAGAGGCGCGCTAGGCGGCTGCGGCGAGGGTGGCGAGCCGCCGCAGGCAGGAGTCGCGCTCCTGCAGTCCGCGCGGCGCTGGCAGCGGATCGTCTTCGCTGTAGGCCGGCGGGCGGAAACTCTGGCGGTTCACGATCTTCCCGTGGTGCAGCGCGAGCAGCGTGCCGTCCTCGACGCGGCGCTTGCGCAGACGCAGGCCGCAATAGCGCTCGACCACCTCCAGCGCGTACTCGGTTGACGCAAACAGCGCGCCGTCGCGGCATTCGCCGAGCCAGAGCGGCCGCCCGACGCCCCGGCCGATGTGAACGACGTCGGGACGGCGCTCGTCGAGCCACGCGGCTGCCATCGTCCCGTAGAGGGCTTCGAAGGCCTTCGCCTCGCTCCTGGAGTGGGCCGCAACCGCGAAAACCGCCTCCGAGTCGACCGTCATCCGCGGCTCGGCCCGGGCACAGGTGTGCTCGGCGAGAAGTTCGTCGTCGTTCAGGATCCTGCCGTTGTGCACCCCGATCACGGGACCGTGCCGGACGGGATGGTTGTTCGCATCGATCGAGGGATGACCCTTCGTGAAGTCACGGACGTGCAGCAGGAGCTCCGTCGCGCTTTCAGGCACCGCGACCTGCTCGAGCAGCCTCGAGGCGGGCGTCTGCTGCTTGACCACCACAGCGGCGCCACGAGCGGGATACGCATAGCCCACCGCATCCGTTCCGCGCTCGGCAATTGCAGCCAGGAGCGCCTGCGCGGCGAGTGTTCGATCGAGCCGCGAGTGGGGGGAAAGGCTGTATCCGGCTATTCCGCACATGGTGTTTGATCCTAGGCGTTACGACGGATGATCGGCCCGGAGGTTGGTCGAGTTGAGCCTGACCGGGCGGGCAGTCGGGTCATGGCCCCTCAAGAAAACCTCGGTCCAGGCCGATAGCGACGGTGAGTCGTGGCAGTCTCTCAACCCCATTTCGAGCAGGAGAGTTCGGAGCCGATCGTCGAGCTCCTGCCGCCGCTCGACGATCCGGTGGTGGTCGACGCCGACGAGGACGAGCCGGAGAACGCGCGCCTGACGGCCGAGGAGCAGCTCGTCTCGGCCGATCCGCTCAAGCTGTATGTCCGCCAGCTCGGCGACGGCCGTCTGTTGACGCCGTCGGAGGAGCGCGAGCTCGCCCGGCGCAAGGACGCAGGCGACGAGGCCGCGAAGCAGCGCCTGATCGAGTCGAATCTCAGGCTCGTGATGTCGATCACGCGGAACTACACGAAGGCCGACGTCCCGCTGCTCGACCTGATCCAGGAAGGGAACATGGGCCTGATCCGGGCGGTCGAGAAGTTCGACTACCGGCTCGGCTACAAGCTCTCGACCTACGCGACCTGGTGGATCCGCCAGTCGATCTCCCGCGCCCTCGCCGACCAGGGCCGCACGATCAGGCTCCCCGTCCACGTCGGAGACCAGGTCCGCAAGGTGCTGCGGGCTCGCCGGACGCTGACCCAGAAGCTGAACCGCGACCCGACGAACGAGGAGATCGGCGTCGAGGCCGGAGTCCCGACTGTGAAGGTCGGCCAGCTGCTCGAGCTGGTCGCCCATCCGGTGTCGCTCGAGACGCCCGTCGGCGACGGCGAGAGCCTCTACGCCGACCTGATCGAGGACGAGAAGGCCGATTCGCCCCAGGACGTGACCACCGTCACCGCCCGCGACTCGGAGCTCCTCGTCGCCCTCGGTTCGCTGGAGCCGCGCATGCGGTACGTGCTCGAAAGACGGTACGGACTCGACGGGCAGGCCTCACAGACGCTCGAAGAGCTCGGCGCCGACCTCGGGATCACGCGGGAGCGGGTGCGTCAGCTCGAGAACAAGGCGCTGCGCGAGCTGCGCCGCACCGCGCCCGCGCTGAAGCTCTACCTCCAGGTCTAGCGGCCGGCGTCTATGGGCCCAGGACCTGGGCGCCGCCGAAGTCGACCTGCGTGTAGTCGAGGCCGCAGCCTCCGGTGTCCTCGGGATCCGGCACGTTGACGAAGAGCTTCAGGTTCGAGAGACCGTCCAGCGAGATCGAGAGCTTCGCGGCCTTTCCCGGCACGAGGCTCCCGCGGCTCAACACTTTTCCGTCGCCGATCACCTCGTAGGTCGCGGTGGAGGCCGACTCGATATAGCCGGCGAGGCTCATCGTCGCGGTGAAACGCTGGTAGCTCTTCGCGAGCGGGTAGGTGACCCACGCATCGCCGCCGACTCCGTTGTAACACCCCGCATCGAGGGCGACCGGATGCGGGTCGGTCTTGCCGTTCGCAAGCAGCGGATCGATGACGAGGTCACCCGAGGCCGGTCGCGCATAGATGTCGCCGAGGTAGCTCCAGTGCACGACGCGCACCGAGACCCGCGGCGAGCTCCCGCCGGCCGATCCAACCACCCGGTAGACCGTTGTTCCCGTTTTCGCCGGGGTCGCTCGAAACGCAAACGAGCCGCTTTGCGTGAGTTTCGTCGTGACGACCGGGAGCCAGGTGCCGATGATCTTGCGCTGCAGCGTCGCCGTGACTCCCCGCGGATGCGGCGAAATCGTCCCGGCGATCGAGAGCTGGCCGCCGAGCATGATCCAGGGCGCCGAGGCGGCCGCGGTCACGGTCGAGGACGTTCCGAGCGGCCGCGCACCGCCATCCGGGGCGAAGACCAGAAGCGCGAGGGTCGCTACCGCTGCCGTGAGTGACCGCGTCATCGGGTCTCGCCACAAGACGCGACACGATAACCGCTCTATGCTTTCGGCGTGCTGACGCCGAACCGCTCGATTCCGACCGCTCCGGTCGTTCCCGTGCTCATCTACCCCGATGTGCGGGAAGCGGTCGCCTGGCTGACCGACACGTTCGGGTTCTCCGAGCGCCTGCGGATCGGCGAGACCCACCGCTCACAGATGAACGCGGGTGGGGGAGCCGTGATCATCGGGGACGTTCGCCACGAGCGCCGCCCCCCGCGCGCAGGTGAGGTCACGCATTCGGTGATGGTGCGTGTGCCCGACGCGCACACCCATTGCGAGCATGCGCGGACGCACGGTGCGCGGATCCTGATGGAGCCGACCGACTTCGAGTACGGGGAGCGCCAGTACGAGGCAGAGGATCTGGCCGGCCACCGCTGGACGTTCTCGGAGACGCTCGCGGACGTCGCTCCCGAGACGTGGGGCGGCGAGCTCGTCGACTCGTAGGTCGCGCTGGTGGGCCTCGTGGCAGCGCGCATCGAGTCCGAGGTCGGCAGCTGGGACGGGGTGAGCGTGCTCCCACACCGCTTCGGCGGTCGCGAGTTCCGGCTCGGGCGCCGCGAGCTCGGCCATCTGCACGGCGACACGCTCGCCGACCTGCCGTTCACACGTCGGATCCGCGACATGCTCGTCGAGACCGGCCGCGCCGAGATCCACCACCATCTGCCCGATTCCGGCTGGGTGTCGAGACCCATCCGGAACGCCGAGGACGAGCACGACGTCGTCGAGCTGTTCCGGCTCTCCTACGAGCGAGCGCGCGTCGCCGAGGCTCGCCATGCGCTCGGTTAGCGGCCGAACAGCCGCGCGAAGTTGAACGAATAGCCCCAGCCGAACGATTTGGGAACGATGAACCGGGGCTCGCCGGGGTTCCACCAGCGGCTCTTCACCCGGGCAACGGTGGGTCGGCGCCAGTCGTACGGCATCCGTAGGAACTTGCCGGTCTTCGGCGGGTTGGCGATGACACCAGCGTACACCGGCTTTTCGTTCGGGGGAGGCCGCGATAGAGTCGCACCATGGCCGAGTTCGAGCGCCCGACCGAGCTGACGTTCAACCGCGGGTTGGTGAGCGATCCTGAGGCTCTAGCGCGCGAAACGAACGCCGCGGCTTGGCTCTATCTCTGCTCCGACGAGTTCGCCGACATACCCGGGGGCATGTCGTTCGAGAGCGTCGAAGCGGCGGTTCCGGCGTCGGCACGCGTCGTCTCCGACGGCCAGACGGTGCTCGACATGGATCTGGCCCGCCGCCAGATCGCGAAGCTCGACGAGCTCCCGCGCCCGACCCTCGTCACCTGCCGCACAGGCCCTCGCGCCTCGGCGCTCGTCTACCTGTACGCGGGTCTCCAGGAGGGCGCCGCCGCCGAGGACGTGCTCGCGCGAGCGGAGGCCGACGAGGCGCCCTTTGCGGGCTCCGACGAGCTCAGGGCCTGGGTCACCCGGGGCCTAGACGAGCTCGCCTGAGCGAGGTCGCTCACTCGATCTTCGTGATGTAGGCGCCCACGAGGCTCGCCGTCTGCTGGTCGACGCCGCCCTCACGGCGCTCGGAATGGCCGACCTGGAAATGCGCGAACGCCGCCGTCGCGACGATCGGATTGACCTCGTCGTCACCGTGGTCGTGGAAGGAGATGTGGACGAACGAGTCGTCTGCGAGCCGCAGAACGAGGTAGCTCACCGTGTCGGGCTTCGTCTCGTTCAGCTCGGCGAACACCCCTTCCACGCGCCGCTGGTTCTCGTCGGCGTCCTCCGTCGAGCGCATCGCGTACCGGGTAACAAGCCTCTTCTGCACCGTGTGACTCCTTTGCCGGGAAGGATGAGCTCTCTATGATGGCTGCGGCTGCGACCTAGAGTGGGGGGCGTGCCGGGCACCGACGCTGCCGAGCTCCTTGCCGCCCACGATGCCCAGCTGCGGCTGTTCACGGCCGAGCTGCCCGAGGGCGTACGAATCGAGCAGGACGGGCCGCTCCAGCGGCTCCTCGGCCTCGGGGCGCACGGGCTCGTCCTCTATCGCGACCTCGCCGGACTGGAAGGCACGGAGCTCGACGGGCTGATCGCCCGTCAGGTCGATGTCTTCGCGGCACGTGGAGAGCCGTTCGAGTGGAAGCTCTACGCCCACGATCGTCCACCCGACCTCGCCGAGCGCCTGCTCGCGGCCGGCTTCGTGCCCGCGGACACCGAGACGGTGGTGATCGCGGCAGTCGCCGAGGTGGCGGGCAGCCCTCGTCTACCCGAGGGTGTTTCGCTACGCGAGGTGACCGAGCGCCGCGACTTCGAGCGGATCGAGGCGCTCGAGCACGTGGTCTGGCAGGACGGCCAGAGCTGGATCGCCGACAGTCTCGAAGCCGAGCAGGCGGCCGATCCGGACGGCGTCACGATCGTCGTCGCGGAGGCGGGGGTTGAGGCCCTCTGTGCCGCCTGGGTGCGATTCGAGCGGGGCTCCGAGTTCGCGACGTTCTGGGGCGGCGCGACCGTCCCCGCGTGGCGCCGTCGCGGCCTCTACCGCGCCACCGTCGCCCACCGCGCGAATCTGGCTGCGGAACGGGGCCTCCGCTACGTGACGGTCGATGCCTCGGCCGCGAGCCGCCCGGTGCTCGAACGGCTCGGTTTCGTCGCAGTGACCACGACAACCCCGTTTCTCTGGTCACCGCCGGGCCTCTCGTGATCGCGGGCGTGCTGCTGATCCTCGCCGGCGTGGGCCTGGTCGTCGCACTCGTCTTCGTGCTGCGCTCACGGACACTTCAGCGCTCGCTCTTCCGCAGCTCGGTCGCCTTGCGGTCGCGCGCCCGCCTCGAGCCGGTCGAGCCGGAGGTCTTCACCCGCCAACTCGAGGCCGGGATCTACGCCGGGCTGTGCTTCGGGACCGTGATCGCGATCCTCGGCGTCCTGATCGTCGTTGGCTAGATGAGGCGCATTTCGGCGAGCGAGGCCAGGCGGCCAAGCGCCTCGACCTCGATCTGACGCACGCGCTCGCGCGTGATCCCGAGCCGGGTGCCGATCTCGCCCAGGGTGCGAGGATCGGCGTGATCGAGCCCGTAGCGGAGCACGATCACGTCGCGGTGGCGCTTCGGGAGCGAACGGAGACAGACCGCGATCGTCTCGGAGCGCATCGAGTCCTCGACGAGCTCCTCCGGCGGCGGCTCGGTTCCCGAGACGAAGTCGCCGACGACCGCGTCGTCGTCCTCGCCGACCGGCGCGTCCAGCGAGGTCGCGCGCGGCGCAGCGCGCACCTCCTTGGCCTGCTCGAGCGTGATGTTGGCCTCGACAGCGACCTCGGCGAGCGTCGGCTCACGCCCGAGCTCGGCCCACAGGTTCCGCTCGGCGCGGCTCAGCTTGTGGACCCGCTCGACCACATGCACCGGCATCCGGATCATCCGGGCCTTGTCTGCAAGCGCGCGCGCCACCGCCTGGCGGATCCACCAGGTCGCGTACGTCGAGAACTTGAAGCCGCGGCGCCAATCGAACTTCTCGACCGCCCGGATCAGCCCCAGCGTCCCCTCCTGAATCAGATCGAGAAAGGGAAGACCCTGGTTGCGGTAGTTCTTCGCGATCGAGACGACCAAACGGAGGTTCGCCTGGATCATCCGCTGCTTCGCGACCGGATCGCCGCGCTCGACCTGCTTCGCGAGCGCAACCTCCTGCGCAGCGGTGAGCAGGGGATGCCGCGAGGCCTCGCGGAGGAAGAGCTGCAGCCCATCCGTCGTCGACTCCGCCGCCACCGGCAGCGCCGCGACACGCTCGCGCGCCGGCTCGCCGTCGTCGATCACGTCGATCGCGCGCTTCTCGAGCTCGCGGAACACGGCTTCGCGTTGGAGCTCGCCGAGCTCGAGCGGCTCCAGCACCTCGGAAAGCCGCGACGAGCGCAGCCGTCCGCGCTCCTCCGCCGCTTCCACCAACTGCCGCAGCTCCTCGCTCTGGAGTAGCACGTCTTCCTCGACGATCACCTGCCCTCCTGTCTCTGCGCCCAGCGCACGATAATCGGTGTTATGTCGAGTCGGCAGAAAACCATCGCCCTGACGTCGCCCTCCGATAAGCCTCGCCGTCCGCTCCCCCAGGATCAGGTGTCCCGACGAAACGACAACCTGTCCCTGGCCGCCGGCACAGTCTCCCAAGCAGGCGCCGATCGCGAAAGTAGCGCTCTTCGCAAAATGCGGACAATCTCGTCGACGCCGCCCTTGCCGCGACCGCGGGCGCCGACTAGCTTGCCCTCTGCACCGAGCACGGAGCGCCGGTAGGTCGAAGCCGCTCCTGGGGGCCGTACGCGGAAGCGGAAAGCCAACAGGGTCGGCGGACGAAAGCGCCACCGGCTCGGTGAATTAATTACGGGGGAAACCGGGTTTCCCCCGTAGGCCCCCTCCTTTTGCTTCTGCCTTTCCGCTGGCTCGTTGGTTCGAGGAGTTTGCTTTGGGCGACGGTTTGCTCTGGCGGATGCGCCGGCAAGCCGGCACACCCGCCTAGGCTTCAGGCGCTCGACGGTTGGGCGCGGGAGTGCGGTTTTTGTGGCGCCGCTGCTTGTCGTTAGCTTGCTTCGCTCGCTAACTCCTCGGGTGGCTTCTCGGCTCTTTCGCCGTGCGGGCGTACTTGTGTCGCTTCGGCAGTCGCTTTTCTGCTGGGCTGACTAAACTCTCGGGCTATGCGGTTGCCGGCTTTTTCTCATGGGGTTACTTCATTCATCTGGGCGATCGTGTTTGCGCTCTACATCTGGATCGGGGGGATCGCGGTTGGGTTCTCTTCGGCGCTTTCACTCGTGGCCGGGGTTGTCGCCGGGGCGGCGATCTTCCTCTACGTGCGGACGCACGGCGAGGACGAGCCCAGCGCTCCCTAGACCCCGTTAGGCCGTTTTGGCAGCGAGGTCAGTGCCGCCGCGGCCTTCGGCCGTGAGGGCTGCCAGGAGAAAGCGGGTGAGATCCGGGCCCAGGGCCTCGTCGAGACGCTCCCGTGCCGTCCTGAAGGCCGGGACGAGCACCAGGCGCGCCAGACGATGGGAATGCGGCATCGCCGGGGTCTCGATCGAGGTTGGTTGCTCGGCCTGCCTGCCCACAGCTTCATCATCGACCGCGGCACGGGCGCCGGTGATCCCTGGCGCAAGGGGTCATCACCCGCCGAGGAGGCCTCCCTCGATCGGGCGGATCAGTACGAGATCAGCGAGTGGACGTCGAGCCCCTGGAGGCGCTCACGCCCGCCGAGGAACGTCAACTCGATGATGAAGCATGCGCCGACCACCTCGGCGCCGAGCTGCTCGACCAGGCCGCAGATGGCCTCGACCGTTCCGCCGGTCGCGAGCACGTCGTCGTGGATCACCACCCTCGATCCAGCCGGGATCAGATCCGGGTGCACCTCGAGCGTGTTCTCGCCGTATTCGAGCAGGTAACGGGCACCCACCGTCTCCGGCGGGAGCTTTCCCGGCCGGCGCGCCGGGACGAAGCCGATCCCGGCCTCGGACGCGACGGCGGCACCGAGGATGAACCCACGAGCCTCGGCACCGAGGACGAGGTCCGCCCCCTTCTCCGCAACCCAGGCCGACAGATCGGTGATGGTCTGGCGAAGCGCCACCGGGTCGGCCAGGAGCGGCGTGATGTCCTTGAACCCGACGCCCGGCGTCGGGAAATCGTCGACCTCGCGGATCCGCGAGCGCAGGTCCACCGCCGTCATCGGGAGGCCATCTCGCGGACTTCGCGCCAGAGCAGCAGGCTCGTGAGCTCCTGAGCCAGGTCGGTCAACGCCTGGAGGTCGTTCAGCCCCGCGGCGCGGCGCTCGGCGTTGCGCGAGCGCAGCGCCGGCGCGATCACCTGCTCGAGCAACGAGGCCTCGCGGTCGGTGGCCGTGCGGAAGGTGCGCAGATGCCTGCCGTCCACGCCGAACCGCGTCACCTGGGCGCACACGGCGGCGATGTCGGCGTCCGTCTCGGGGTAGCGCTTGTCCGAGCCGCTCCCGTACGGAGCGAGCAAGCCGTAGTCCTCGAGCTCCTTCGCGAGCTCGGGCGTCACCCCGGCGCGCCGGCAGAGCTCGTCGAGATCGATCTGCTCGACCCGCTCCCCCAGTCCGACAGGCCGGCGCCGCTTGCGTTCCGACGCACCCGGCAGCGCCAGCTCGTCGCGGATCACGCGCAACGGCAGGAACTCGTCGCGCTGGAGCCGCAAAATCGTCACCAGCCGCTCGACATCGTGCTCGTCGAACAGGCGGTAGCCGCCGCGCGTGCGCTGTGGGCTCAGCAGACCCTCGTCCTCGAGGAAGCGGATCTTCGAGATCGAGATGTCCGGGAACTCCTCGCTCAGGCGGCGCACGACCTCACCGATCCGGATCGGCCGTTCCCGGCGCTGCGACTCGACGACACTGCTCATCCGCGGCCGTCCACGAAGGTCATCCGGTACTTCCCCACCTGGAGCTCGTCACCGTTCTCGAGCCGCACGCTGTCGATCCGCCGCCGGTTCACGAAGGTGCCGTTGAGCGAGCCCCCGTCCTCGGCGTAATACTCACCGCCGCGCTCCACGAGCGCCGCATGGTTGCGCGAAACGGTCACGTCGTCGAGGAAGATCTCGCAGTCGGGCGACCGGCCGATCCGCGTGCGCTCACCGGTCGGGCGGAAGGTCTCCCCCGCCCTGCCGCCGCCGGCGCGGACGACGAGCGCCGGGCCCTCGAGCCCGTCGACCAGGTCATGCTCGTGGTCCGCGACTTCGTCAGCGGTGAACGACTGGGTCGTCTCTGCGACCGCGTCCCCCTTCTCGAGCAGTGCGCCGCAGCGCGAGCAGTAGTTCGCGGCCTCGGGGTTGAGATAGCCGCACTCCGAGCAGTAGACGTGACTCAACCGCTGCCTCGTGTCGTCATTCCGGCGCGCTGCCCTTGCCTGAGAGGATCTCCGTGAGCCGCTCGACGTCGAGTTCGTCGAGGACGCTGAGCCCCCCGGTGCGCTGCAGCCTCGCCACGATCTCGGCGCGGAGGATGTCGATCTGGCCGTGGAGAACGCGACGCTGGTAGCTGACGTCGTGCTCCTTCGCCTCGAGGTCGAGCTTCAACTGCTTGAGCTCCTCATCTGAGAGGGAGCCGAGATCCGGGAGTATTTCCACGTGAGCCTTTCGGTCGCTACCAATGATTACAGCGGAGAGGTCGCAAACCGTCAACCTCAACTTGAGATTTCTAGGTTCCCTACCCCGTTCCGATCTCCTTCCGGGCCTTCAGGACGTAGAGCAGGAGCGAGGCGACGGCTAGGCCGAAGCCGATCCAGAACAGCACGAGCGGCCAGCTTCCCTCCGCGACCATCACGAACGTCAGGCTCGCGTAGAGCACCCACGTCGCGAGCTTGCCGAGGAAGTTGACCTCGAACTTGTACCCGCGCCGAAGCGCGACCGGCGTGGTCACGATCAGGAAGATGTCCCTCGCAGGGATCAAGAACGCCGCCCACGGCAGCTGGCCTGTGTGCCAGAGCAGCACGACGGCGACGTCGATCAGGAGCCGATCGGCGAGCGGATCGGCGATCTTCCCGAACTCGGACTCGACGTGCCAGCGGCGGGCGAGGTAGCCGTCGATCTGGTCGGTGACCCCCGCGAGCGCGAACAGGATCGCCGCGGGCCAGCTGTGCCCTCCCGTCGAGGTGAGGATCAGGACGGCGAAAACGGGAATGACCAGCAGCCGCGCGATCGTGAGCGCGTTCGGAAGCTTGGCGAGCGGCCACGAAACGGTGCGCGCGGCGGACACCGCCGAAGGATAGGCCGCGGAGCCCTGATGTGGGTTAGGCGTCCCTGCGGGGCTGTTTCAGGCCAAGCATGGGCGGCTTGGCGTCCGGAGGCCAGGCCCTAAGGCCTGGGTGAGGACGACAAGACGGCCAGGCGCCGCGCCTGGGGCAGCGTCCGCTGCCGCGGCTAACCCACATCAGGGCTCCTCAAGTGCCGAGGGGGTACGGCTGGGGCCCGCGAACCTCCCGGAAGAGCGCGGCCCAGTAGGCGGTCCGGTCGAGATAGGCCGGCTCTGCCGCCTTGCCGCTCAGGCCCCAGGCCCCGTTGTAGCCCGCGTAGCGATACTCGCCGTGACGGGCCGGCGGGGCCGCCGGCTCGATCTGGGTTCCCTCCTGCCATTCGTTGAACGAGGTGATCGTGACCACGTCGGCGTTCGCCTTGATCGCTGCACTCCACATCGAGTCGTAGGTGAGCCCGCCGCGCCGCGGCTTCACCGTCGGATCGCCTGTTGCCCGGCGCGCGTCATATCCCGGGCCGACCGACGGCGCGCACAGGAGGTCGTTCGCATGCGCCTCCGCGCAGAGACGCACGAACTTGCCTGCATTCCAGGTGACGATGTCGTAGGTGTAGATCCCGCTGAAGTGCGCGGCCACCGCCTGGCCCACCAGCACGGTCTGCGCGAAGGTCGTGATCCCTTGCGCATGGAGTGCGTCGTTGGCGCTCGTCCAGTTCGCAGGCACGATCGTGTTGAACGCCTGGTAGACGTAGAACGTGTTGATCCCGAGCGGCGCGAGGTAGGCGATGTCCGAGACGACGCTCGCGACCGTGCGCCCCGGGTAGGGCTCGATGTGCACCGCGACGTCGATCCCCCGCTTGCGTGCTGCTGCAACGACCGCCGGCAGCCGTTGGTCCTCCGGGGAGCCCTTGCCCCACCACGAGACTGCGATCTGGTCGATCCCGGCCCGCTCGATCTCGCTCATCTGCGCGTCGAGCACGGTCGGGTCGTCCGAGGAGTACACGCCGAGAGCCGGGTAGTAGACCGAGGCGATGTCGTTCGGCGGATCGTGGCCGTACTGCGACCAGTGCGCATAGCTCCCGTCCTCGACCGTCGACGAAAACCAGGGGTAGTAGAAGGCCGAGACAATCGGCGGGTTCGGTGTGGTCGGGTCCACCGTTGGCGCAGCGGGACCAGCCGCGAACGAGGGCGCTGCCGCGCAGCAAAACAGAATGCACGCAGAGAAAATGGCGGATCGCATCGCGGGGGATGCGGATCATCCCATTATTGGCGGTCGGATGAACCGGGTACCGGAACCCGGGCGCGAAGCTCGATCGCTACGGGAGCCACTTGACGCTGCAGCCGACCGGCGGCGTCTCCGCCGGCTCGGGCGCGCGACCGGCGAGCACCGCGTCGAGCGCATCTCGCAGGTAGTTGCGGCTGACCGCGGTCTCGTCGCGGTTGTCGTCGATCGCGCCGTGGTAGACGAGGCGGCGGCTGCGGTCGAAGACGAAGACCTCGGGCGTGCGTTCCGAGCCGAGCGCATGTGCGACCGCCTGCTCCGGGTCGTAGAGGTAGTCGAACGGAAACGCCTCCTCGCCGGCATGCGCGACCATCGCTGCGAACGAGTCGCCCGGGTACCGGTCGGCGTCGTTCGAGTTGACCGCCACGAGCCGGACGCCGCGGTCGGCGTACTCGCGCGTGATCGCGCTCATCCGGGCCTCCCACGCCAGCACGTACGGGCAGTGGTTGCAGGACTGGACGAGAACGAGGATCTGGGCGTCGCCGTAGTCCGCGAGCGCGTGCTCGCCCCCGTCGACGCCTGTCAGCGCGAACTCGGGCGGCGCGCTGCCCAGCATCAGGGTCATGCGAGTGCCTCCTCGAGCTGGGAGCGGCTCGGCACCGGCGAGACGCGCCCGTCGGGCAGCCGGTAGATCCGGCAGCTGAGAGACGGCTCGCCCTCCGCACCGGCCGTGTCGACGTCGCGGCCGTCGAAGCGAATCGTCGGCGACCCCGGAAAGTGCAGGGCCCGGGCCTCCTCGTGGGAGCGAACCTCGTGCAGCTCGACCTTCGAGGACACCCCGTGGGCCTCGAGGACGCTCTCGAGCAGCTCGAGCGCCTCGGGGTGCGACGGGCAACCGTCCCAGTACAAAAGCTCGATCCGTTCGGGCGTTGCCATCGCCATGAGCCTAACGGAAGCGCACCCTATCCGACTCGCTTTCGACGTTTGACCCGGTAGTAGTGAATGAGGTAGATCGTGACCACGAGTCCCGGCGCGAGCACCGTCGCGATCCCCCAGGCGGTCGGGCGCTTGCTCCCGTGGCGGTCCGCGTGAATCCAGACGGCACCGCCGATCACGGCCGAGACCGCGAAGACGGCGAGGAACTGCCGTGTGCTCAGGTGCTCGATCATCGCCGCACCCTACGCCTCGGCTCCTGACCGGGCCTCCGTGTCCGCCTCGAACGAGGGATGCAAATCCCCCAGAAGGGGCACAAGTTTTCGGGTCCTCCTGCCGATGCGGGGAGCACGAACAGAGGTTTCGAGGCTCCCTCGCCCCGGGAACTGACGGCAATCGCTTTCCGCGGCAGGGGATTAGGACGGCGGCCTTCGGGCCGCCGTCGCTCTCCGAAAGGGGGTGAATGACGGTGACGAGAATGTTCATCAAGCTGCACGGCACTCGCGTCCTGCTGGTCGGTGTGACGGCGGTCGGCGCCCTGCTCTGCGCGGGCTTCTTCGACGGCCCCCACTGAGAACCGAGGTAGCACCGTTCGAGCGCACCGACAGGTAGGCCTTACCGATGCGGGGGGTTCTGGCCTGCCGCCGAAAGCGCTCTGCGTGTTCGCCGGGGCCGGGACGAGAACGAGCCGAGGCCGCTCTCGTTCCGGTCAGGGCAACTGTTCGTTAGTTGTGGTTGAAGCTCCCGGCCTCCTGCTCGCTCAGCGGATTCGTCTGGGGATGCTTGTCGAGATGGGCGAGGGCGCGCCTATAGTCGGCGAGGAGGAGATCGCCGAGGTCGCGGCTGAAGTCGTGCCGGACGAGGATCCGCTGGATCGCGAGGTCTTCCCGGTTGGGCGGGAGCGTGTAGGCCGGCACCTGCCACCCCGTCGTCCTGAGCCGGTCGGCTAGGTCGAAGAGTGTAAAGCCGTGGTCGACGCCATCCCGGAGCTTCCAGGCGAGCGCGGGAATCCCGCCGTGGCCGTCGTAGATCAGCTCGAACGGCCCCATCGCCGCGATCTCCTGCGCGAGATACTGCGCGTTGTCGTATCCCGCCTGGTGCACCTTGCGATAGCCCTCCCGACCGAGGCGCAGGAGGTTGTAGTACTGCGCCACGATCTGGCCGCCCGGCCGGGAGAAGTTCAGCGCGAACGTCGGCATGTTGCCGCCCAGGTAGTTGACGTTGAAGATCAGCTCGTCGGGGAGCTCCTCGGCGTCGCGCCAGACGATCCAGCCGACGCCGAGCGGCGCGAGCCCGAACTTGTGCCCCGAGGTGTTGATCGACTTCACGCGCGGCAGGCGAAAGTCCCAGACGAGGTCGGGGTCGATGAACGGCGCCAGGAAGCCGCCGCTCGCGCCATCGACGTGGATCGGGATATCGAGCCCTGTTCGGCCTGATGGGCGTCCAGGGCCTTGCTCACGGCCTCCACGGGCTCGTAGTCGCAGGTGAAGGTGACCCCGAGCGTCGGAACGACGCCGATCGTGTTCTCGTCGACGCGCTTGACCGCTTCCTCGGGCGTCATGATCAGCCGGTCGCCCTCCATCGGGATCTCGCGGATCTCGACGTCCCAGTAGCGGGCGAACTTGTGCCAGCAGATCTGCACCGGGCCCGTCACGATGTTCGGTGTGTCGGTCGTCTTGCCGGCGACGCGGCGGCGGGCGCGCCACTTCCAGAGCAGCGCCATCCCTCCGAGCATCGCTGCCTCGCTCGAGCCGGTCGTCGAGGTTCCAAGCGTGTTCGCTGCATCCGGCGAGTTCCAGAGATCGGCCAGCATATGGACGCAGCGCGCCTCGAGCTCCGCCGTCTGGGGGTACTCGTCCTTGTCGATCATGTTCTTGTCGAGCGTGAAGGTCATGATCTCGCGCACCGCCGGCTCGGCCCAGGTCTGGCAGAACGTGGCGAGGTTCTGGCGGGAGTTGCCGTCGAGCATCAGCTCGTCCACGACTACCTGCCGCACGTGAGCCGGATCGTGCTCGTGGTCGTGCATCCGGTATTTCGGTAGCGCGACAGAGACGTCGCTCGACGCGAACACGTCGTCGTCTAGGGTCTCGCGAACCGTGTTCCTGTGGTGCAGCATTGGGGCTCCTCCTTGACTCGAACGCGGATCCGACCGATCGCCTGCGCAGCGCCGAACACGCTAGCCGCGGCTCGAGGTGCGTGTGCTCAGCCGCGCGTGACGTAGATTCGGAGCGTGGCCCGTCGACTTCCAACCGCGGGTGGTCTCGGGCTTGCGGCGATCCTCGCGGTGACGGTTGCCTACGCGGCACTCGTGCAGGGCCCCGGCTGGAACCAGAACTCGCACTACGCCCTCACCCGCGCCCTCGCCGAGGGAACACCGAGGATCGATCAGACGCGCTACGAGACGGCCAGTGTCGTGACGGGGGACATCTCGATCTACCGCGGCCACACCTACTCGAACAAGGCCCCCGGGTTCGCCCTCGCGACGCTGCCGGCGTATTTCGCGATGAAGGCCGCAGGCCAGGCGTGGCCGGCGACCGACGCGAGCGGGCAGCTCTGGTTCCTGAGCCTCTGGAGCGTCGTCCTCCCCGCCCTCGTGCTGCTGTTCCTCGTCCGCAAGCTCGCCAACGAGCTCGAACCCGGGTGGGGCACGGCGACGGCGGTCGTGCTCGGTCTCGGAACGCTCATGCTGCCGTTCGCGACCATGTTCTTCTCGCACATCTTCTCGGCCTTGCTCGGGTTCGCGGCCTTCGCCGTCCTCTGGTACGAGCGACGCCGGCCGTCGCGCCTCGTATCCGTCGGCGCCGCCGGCCTGCTCGTGGGCTTTGCGACGACGACCGAGCTCCCGAACGCGATGCTCGCGGGGATACTCGGTCTCGCCGTTCTTGCACGTCCGCCCCGCATTCGCCGGGCTCTGGCCTACGCCGGCGGAGCGATCGTCGGTCTCGCACCGCTCCTCGCCTACGACCAGTGGGCCTTCGGCTCCCCGTTCCAGCTCCCGTACAGCTACACGGTCGGCTTCGGTCCCACCGGCTCGTTCTTCCTCGTCGCCCCGAGCTTCCGCCGCTTCGTCGACGTCATGTTCGCCCCCGTCGGAGTGTTCAGGACGACCCCCGTCCTCGTCCTCGCGGCCGTGGGGCTCGTCCTGCTCTTCCGCCGCGGCCTCCGCTTCGAGGTGTGCGTCGTCTCGGCGGTGACGCTCGTGTACTTCCTCTTCGAGGCCTCGTATGCAACACCATTCGGAGGGGGCTCCCCGGGGCCCCGTCAGTTGATTCCGATCCTCCCGTTCCTCGCGCTTCCGCTCGCAGCTGCGTTCCACCGAATGCCGCTGACGACGCTCGTCCTGGCCGCAGTCTCGATCGGCGAGATGGTCGCGGCGACGGTCACCCACCCGCTCGAGTACGGGGAGTACACGGCCGCCTGGTTCCGTCGGCTCGGCGACCATGACTTCTCGGCCACCGTGCTGAGCTTCTTCTCCGGCCGGCATTTCTACAATTGGCTGATGCTGCGCTCGACGGTCGAGTGGTATCCGCTCGTCGTCTTCGTCATCCCGCTGGCGCTCGCAATCGTGCTGGCGGCCCTCGAGCGCCCGGCGGCCGTGGTGACCCGTCGGGATGCGCTCCGCGCGGGACTCTGCCTGGGCGGCTGGCTGATTCTTGCCTACGCGGGCCCGAAGCTCCTGTACGGCAGGACGATCGGGCGCGAGTGGGCGCCTGCGGTCACGATCGCCATTGCGGTCGCCGTCATCCTCGCTGCGACCGCGCTGCCCCGTCTCCATCCTTCGAGCGGGGGTCGGTCCCCCGCCTGACCAAGCTTCCTGAGCAGCGGTTCACGGGAACACGACGTTAGGCGTTATCGGGCTGATACCTCAGGGCTGCGCGAGTGTTCGGGGAGACACTCCACAAACACTCGCGCGATCGTGCGGAAGGATCGACGCGAGGGGTGCTCGCCCCTCGCGTCGGCCGCGCTACCCGGTTCGTGAGCTAGTCCTGTCCGACGACGTTGATGTCAACGTACATCCCGTGGCTCTCGTGGAAGCCGGTCGTCGTGAAGTCGTTGTTGTTGCCGACGTCGCAGAAGAGCCGGTACGTCCCGGCCTTCAGCAACAGCTTGACCGTGACGCCGGTTGCGCAGGCGTTGGGGTCGGTGCTCGTCATGCAGTCGTCGGCCTTCGACGTGACCTCCTGGACGGGAACACCCACCCCGGCGACGCACGGCGATGTGGAGCCCGGACAGCTTCGCAACGCGAAGTCGTGCCCTGTCGAGTTGTCATGCACCGTGAGCCAGTACGTCCCCGGATCGAGCGTGAGCGTCGCCGGGTGATTCGTGTACCCCTCCGCCGTCTGGTCCTCGAAAGTCGTTTGCATGCAGAACATCTGCATCACCCCGTTCACCGTGGGCATACAGAACGTCCCGTCGATCGTACGACCCTGCGCCGACGCCGTCGAGGCCATATACGCGATGACCCCTCCGGCCAACGCCAATGTCGCAAACGAAGCTGCGACGATGCGCTTGAGTGATCTGACCTCGTCCATCCAGCCCTCCTATTTCGGGAATGACCCGAGGATCGGAACGGATCCCAGGGGTCGCAGCCTGCCGCTGCGAAATCGATCGTCCCATACGGATACCTCCGAAGTCAACGAGTCGCCCGAGACCGATGGAATTGCCGAGTTCGGGGATGATCCAGTCGTGCATCAAGGACGTGGCGGCGGTCGTACTCATCGTGTTTGGCGCTCGAGGCGGCGTGTTTTGCCGAGGAGCCGGAGAGTTCCACCGTTCCTTCTACCGTCCCGACTACCCGGTCACGCCCACCGGAGCCACTGTGCTGGTCGCGATCATTTCGGTTGGACTTTTTGTGGCGGCGTGTACGGGCTTTTTGCGTAAGCGGTAGCTCGCGCAAGACAAGGGGCGCGATTCCCGGCGCCGGGTAGCGCCTTGTCCCAAATCGCCACTGGCAAACGGCGCCCGAACGCGTCCGGCTTCCGGTGCGCGCCGGGTTGCATGCCGGCGCCGGCGAACTGTCGAGCCGCACGGCCCGACTACACAGGCTTCGGCGCTGACGCTGCTTGTAGATTTGGCCCGTGCCTACCGCCGATCCGTCCGAACTCGTGGGGGTTCCGCTCTTTGGATCGCTCTCCGAGGCTGAGCTTGCGGAGGTCGCAGCCCGGTTCGAGGTGAAGGACGTCGGCTGTGGCGTGCGGCTGGTCGGTGAAGGGGCGACTGGCTTGTCGTTCTTCATCCTGCGCGAGGGTCAGGCCTCGGTCACGTCGGGCGGCGAGGAGATCGCTTCGCTCGGCCCCGGCGATTTCTTCGGCGAGATCGCACTGCTCGGGCACGGCCGCCGTACGGCGAGCGTGACGACGACCTCGTCGGTGCGCGTTCTGGTGCTGTTCGGCGATGACTTCCGCTACCTCCAGGCAACTTTCCCCGGCATCACTGCGGAGATCGAGGCGGCGATGCAGAAGCGCCTTGAACGGCTGTAGGACTCAGCTCGCCGGATCGGGCTCTGCGGCTCGGACGTCCCGTAGGTACTGGTGGACGAACGCGATCGCCATGCTTCCTTCCCCGACGGCGGCGGCGACCCGCTTAACGGGTCCCGAACGGACGTCGCCGCACGCGAAGACGCCGGGAACGCTGGTCTCGAGCAGGTACGGATCCCGTTCGAGCCGCCACACGCCGGTTGAGCTCACGTCCGGGCCGGTGAGCACGTAGCCGCGACGGTCGAGCGCGATTTCCGGCGGCAGCCACCGGGTCTCGGCGTCGGCTCCGATGAAGATGAAAAGACCGCCGGATGCGAGCCGGACGGTCTCGCCGCTCTCGCCGGTGCGGACATCAATCGCCTCGAGCAGCTCTTCGCCGTGGGCGGCGACGACTTCGCTGTGGAAGCGTGCACCGACGTTCGAGCGGGCTGCGAGCTGGTCGATCAGGTAGTGCGACATGCTCTTCTCGAGGCTCTCGCCGCGGCAGAGGATGGTGACGCTGCGTGCGTGGGCCGAAAAGAACATCGCCGCCTGCCCGGCCGAGTTGCCCGCACCGACGATGTGGATGTCGAGCCCGTGGACGTTCGGCGCCTCGCTGCGAGCGGCGCCGTAGGAGATGCCCTTGCCGACGAGCCTGTCGAAGCCGGCGAGCTCGAGGCGCCGCCACGAGACGCCGCAGGCCAGGATGATTGTCCGGGCACGCAGCACATCGCCCCCGTCCAGGTGCACCTGATGTGTCAGGGCGTCGATCCGCTCGATCGTCCGCGTCACGAGGATCTCCGCGCCAAGCCGACGCGCCTGCTGCAGGGCACGGCCCGCGAGTTCGTCGCCCGAGACGCCGGAGGGGAACCCCAGGTAGTTCTCGATCCGGGACGAGGTGCCAGCCTGGCCTCCCGGCGCTTCTCGCTCGACCGCGAGCGTGCACAGACCTTCGGACGCGCCATAGACGGCGGCGGCGAGACCCGCGGGGCCGGCGCCGATGACCACTGTGTCGTACACGCCCGCCTGAGGCTCGGTCCCGAGCCCGAGCAGTTCGGCCACCCGGCGAAGCTGCGGGCGGACGACCGTCTGCCCGCCGAGCAGGCGGATCACCGGGCAGTCGCCCTCGGTCGGCAGCGGTCCCTCCCACGGCCCAGCCGCCTCCTGCGCGTCGGGCCGCAGCCACAGGAAGCTGATCTGGTTGCGGTCGAGGAAGTGGCGTAGCTGCGCACACGCATGATCCCAGCGCTGCCCGACGAGGATCGCCCGCGGAGGCGGCGCCTCGGCCGCGAGTCCCTGTAGGCCTCGCGGGCCGGCCATCCGGAGGCTCGCGAGCGCGCCGATCGACTTGGCGACGATCGGATCCGCAGCCGCGATCGCATGGTAACCGGCTGGGTCGATGCGGAGCACGCGCGACGCAACGGCGGCACGGAAGCCGACAGGGAAGACGGTACCGAGGACGATCGGCACCTCGCCGAAGACATCTCCCGGGAGCCGCTCGCCTACGACCCGGTCGACCCCGTCCACTGCCTTGACCGCATCGATCCGGCCCTCGAGCACCGCGAACAACGCGCGATCGTCGCCGGCGTTCGCGGCGTACTCGCCCTGCACGAGGCTGACGTCCGCCGCGAGGCGCGCCAACCGCTCGTGCTCGTCGGCCCCCAGCATGGCAAACACCTCGATCCCGGCGATCTCCTCCGCCGTCACCACGGCAACGAGCCGTCCCCGGACGCGGCCGACTCAACCCTGGAAGGCAGATCCTGCGGGCGTCTCAGGCCGGTGGACACTATGGCTGAGCCTACTCGCCGAGACAGCGCGAGTTGCAGGCGGTTGCGCTTCGGGAAACCGCCCCCGACTCCGACGGCTTCACCCAGAACCAGAACTGGGGTCACCTCGTCATCCAGATGGGTGGAGCGCCGGGGGCGTAGGGGCAGGAACGAGCGGCTGTAATCATCACGTCGTAGGCGGCCCGTAGTCGAACTCGATATCGACGAGAGGGGCGTTGGCCCTCCTGTCAGGCGCTCCGCGGTCCTTTCGGACACGTCTAGATCGGGGCGGGTTCGGTCTAACGATGCCGCAGAAATCCGTCTGACCCGCAGTCAAACTCCCTCCCCTTGGCTCAAAACCTTGGGTTCGGACTAGTTGACAGACTGCCGGTCGCCCCCGGCCGCCTGCACAAGCAGCCGCGCGTACAACCCGCGGATCGCAGGGCGGGCGTTCCCGCCGCACACCTTCGGCACCTAGCCCTTCCCCGTGCCGAACTCCTCAGCGATCGCCGCCAAAGACCATCCACCGGTCCGCAAATCGCGCATCCGGGCGATCTCGGGGTCGGTGAACTTCGGCGCGCGCATCACGACCTCCAGTCAGGGTTCCATTGAAAACGTGGGCGGAGAGAACGTTGACTGCGGGGTAGAAGGCCGCTGTCTGATTTTAGGTTTGGATGCCGGCCCCCCTGGGTATGGGGGTTGGCTTCTCGTCGCGGATGACCCGCCGCGGCGGGACTGCGGCCTCAACCCCAGCGGAGGGCCGCTCATGCGGCCCTCCGCTCCCCTTTTTCCGCGTCGTCATGGTGTGACGTTTGCGGCGAGGTGGCAGGCGCCTAGGCGGAATGTGGCGATCTCTTCGGGGAAGTCTTGCGGCGGGTCATCCCTGCCCACTCCGAGGCTTACCTACGCGGCCTCCTGGACGGGTTCGACGCTGCGGAAGTGTCGCGAGCGGCGACACGTTGAACCGTTCGTGCCGCTAGTGCGTCACGCACTAGCGGCCTCTGTCTCGCAAACGTAGTCGGGGTGCCCGGATTCGAACCGGGGACCTCTTGTCCCCCAGACAAGCGCGCTAACCAGGCTGCGCCACACCCCGAGGCGTGCGGGCAATGCTAGCGGCGCGAGAAGGAGGCCGGCCGGGACCTCCTCGCCCCCAAGCGATCACGCCGAGGTCCCGACCGGCTTCAGAGATTGGGACGGCCGGCCCTCTGGATAGTTGGCGGCTACGAACGCTGGAGCTCTAAACGCTGAGGCGCTTGTAGAGCCTGTCCACCATGTCCGGCATCGCCTCGAGCTGCTCGGTGATCGCGCGCAGCCGGAACTCGCGGAAATGCTCCGGCTCGACGTCGAGTGCCTCGGCGAGTCGTCCGATCACCTCGTTCGACGGAACCGGGCGGTTGCCGTGGACGAGATGGTTGAGATACCCGGCCGAAAGCCCGGTCTTCGCGGCGAGACCGCGGTATGTCGTGCCGGATTCGTTCATCAGCCGCTCGATCGCGGGGCCGAACGCCTCCGAGCTGAACCTACGCCTTCTTGCCATCCAGGACCTCCCCCAGCTCTGAAATCTCGACACGCCTATCGTCTCCGCCGCATCGCAACCTGACGTCGACCTTTCCGTCGTCCAGTGTCTTCTTACCCACTGTTATCCGAATTGGCACCCCGATCAGATCTGCATCGGCAAACTTCTCGCCGGCCCGGAGTTCGCGGTCGTCGAGGAGCACCTCGGCTCCGGCCCGCTCGAGCACCGCGGCGGCCTCGGCGGCCTGCTGCTCCACACCGGGCAACGCGACCACGTGTACATCGTACGGGGAGAGCGACGCCGGCCAGCGGATACCGGCCTCGTCATGGTTCTGCTCGACCGCCGCGGCCATCACCCGGGCGAGCCCGACACCGTAGCTGCCCATCACGAGCGGCTTCTCCCGGCCGTCCTCGTCGAGGAACGATGCCTCGAGCGGGACGGAGTACCGCGTGCCGAGCTTGAAGATGTGGCCGATCTCGATTGCCGTCTCGAACCGGAGCTCCCCGCCGTCGTGGATGCAGCGGTCGCCCGGCACGGGGACGCGCAGGTCGGCGAAGCGAGCCTCGAAATCGCGGCCGTGCTCGACGCCGCGGAGGTGCCAGCCGGTGCGGTTCGCGCCCGCGACGAACTGGCCGTCGCGGAGCGTCTCGTCGGCGACGATCTCGCCCTCGAAGCCGACCGGGCCGAGCGAGCCAGGCACCGCACCGAACGCCGAGACGATCTCCTCCTCGGTCGAGGGACGCACGGCCTCGCCGAGCGCCGCAACGAGCTTGTAGACCTCGAGGCGATCGTCGCCCCGGACGAGCGCGAGCACGACGGTGCCGTCGTCCTTCGTCATCGGCATCGCCTTCGAGGTCGCCGCGACGTCGATCCCGAGGAAGTCGGCGAGGGCCTCACAGCTCGTGATCCCGGGCGTCTCGACGGCCTCGGGCGCCGCAAGCGCGGGCGGAAACTCGGGTGCGCGGGGCACGGCCTGCGTGACCTCGAGATCGGCGGCGAAGTCGCCGTTCACGCAGGTCACGAGCGTGTTCTCACCCGAGCCCGACGGCGCCAGGAAATCGACCGACGCGGTGCCTCCCATCATCCCCGACTCGGCGTCGACGGCGCTGTAGGTGAGGCCGCAGCGGTCGAAGATCCGGTGGTAGGCCGCTTCGTGGGCGCGGAAGCTCGTCTCGAGACCGTCCTCGTCGCGGTCGAACGAATACGAGTCCTTCATGATGAACTCGCGGACCCGGAGCAGGCCGCCTCGCGGGCGCGGCTCGTCGCGATCCTTCGTCTGGAAGTGGTACCAGGCCTGCGGCAGCTGGCGGTAGCTCTGGAGCTCACGCGCGTGGAAGGTGAACGTCTCCTCGTGGGTCAGCGGCAGCACGAACTTCCGGCCGACGCGATCGACCACGTGGAACATCTCCGGGATCCCGTCCCGGCCCGTTGCCTCCCAGAGCTCCTCGGGTGTGAGCACGGGCGCGAACCACTCCTGGGCACCGATCGCCGACATCTCCTCGCGGACGATCTGCTCGACCTTGCGATGAACCCGCCAGCCGAGTGGCGTGAACGTCCACAGTCCGGCGCCGAGCTGGCGGATGAAGCCGGCCTGGACGAGCAGCTTGTGGCTGACCGCCTCGGCGTCGGCCGGCGGGTCGCGCAGGGTCGGCAGGAAAAGCTTGGAAGCCCGATCGATCGTCATCTGGTCGCGATCTATTCGAGCGGGATGGCCGACGCCTCGGCCATCGCGAGCGCGGCCGGCTTCGCCATCCTCCGTCGCGCGGGACGCGGCATTCCCTCCGCGATCCAGCGGTCGATCTCGTTGAAGAGCTCGTCGATCAGGATCTCCGATTCGACCGTCCGAAGCCGTTTACCGTGCGCGTAGATGTAGCCGACCTCACGGCCGCCGGCGATCCCGAAGTCGGCGTCGCCCGACTCGCCGGGACCATTGACCGCACAGCCGAGTACTGCGACCTCGAAGTGCTCGTCGTAGGTGCCGAGCCGCTCTTCGACCTCTTCGGCGAGCGTCTGAACGCCGACGTTGTCCCTGCCGCAGCTCGGGCAGGCGATCAGCACAGGGCCGCGCTCGCGGAGGCCGAGCGCCTTCAGGATCTCCCAGCAGACCTTGACCTCCTCGACCGGGTCGGCGGTGAGGCTGACGCGGATCGTGTCGCCGATCCCGTCGGCGAGCAGGCTGCCGAGTCCGACGGCGCTCTTGATCGAGCCGGTGAACGGCGGCCCCGCCTCTGTGACGCCGAGATGGAGCGGATACGGCACGCGCCCGGCGAGCATGCGGTACGCACGGATCATCGTCGGGACGTGGCTCGATTTGACCGAGATCTTGAAGTCGTAGTAGTCGAGGCTCTCCAGCAGCCGAACCTCCTCGAGCGCGGCCTCGACGAGCGCCGCGGCCTGATCCTCCTGGGCGAGCGTCTCGAGGTGCTTCGGCAGCGAGCCTGAGTTCGCGCCGATCCGCATCGGGATCCCGGCTTTCTTCGCCGCGGTCACGACCTCGACCACCTTGTCGGGGCCGCCGATGTTGCCCGGGTTGATTCGGACGGCCGCGACACCCGCCTCGATCGCCTTCAGCGCCAGGCTGGCGTTGAAGTGGATGTCGGCGATGATCGGCACCGGCGAAAACCGGACGATCTTGGAGAGAGCCTCGGCGTCCTCGGTTTTCGGAACCGCAACGCGGACGATCTCGCAGCCCGCACTCGCGAGCGCGGCGATCTGAGCGGTCGTCGCGGGCACGTCGTGCGTCTTCGTCAAGGTCATCGACTGCACGACGACCGGGGCGCCCCCGCCGATCTGGACGCCGCCTACGTTGACCGAAAGCTCGCTACCCACGGTCCGGATGGTACCCGGAGGCTTCTCTACGGAAGGAGATGGTCGTTTCTGATGCCGATCGAGAACAGGAAGAGCATCAGCGTGATCCCGACCGCGCTGTAGCGCAGGTACGCGAGCTGCGAGAACGCCCGTCCGCGCACGCCCTCGAGCAGGGACATCACGATGTGCCCACCGTCCAGCGGCAGGATCGGCAGCATGTTCAGGATCGCGAGAGCGAGGCTGATGAAGCCGAGGACGAAGAAGTAGTCCGCGAGCGAGACGCGGTAGGCCTGAGCGGTGTCGCGGACGATCCCGACGGTGCTCGAGACATCTCTCGTTCCTTTGCCGACGAAGAGCTGCGCGATCCCGACGACCTCGCCGTGGATGATCGTCCAGGTCTCGCGTACGGAGTCGCGCCCGGCCGCCGGGAGCGATTCGCCGGGCCCGTTCTTGCCCTTGATCTCGATCCCGATCCGATAGCGGCCGGCATTGAGCTTTGCCCGCACCGGGCCGAGCACGAGCCGCTTGCCCTTGCGGACGACGGTGATGCCGAACGGCCGGCCGTGGGTGGCGTTGATCGCGTCGGGAAGCGTCTTCGGCTGGACGGGCTTGCCGGCGACCACGACGACCCGGTCGCCCTTCTTCAGGCCGGCGGCCGCAGCGGGGAAGCCTTTCTCGATCCCGGCGACGATCCGCGTCGGGACGGTGGTGAAGGTCATGAAGACCGCGGCGAAGAGGACCAGCGCGCAGACGAGATTGACGAACGGCCCCGCGCCGATCACGACGATCCGCTTCCACGACTTCTGCCGCCAGTACGCGTCGTCTGCGAGCGAGCCGTCGAGCTCCTGGAGCATTCTCGTGTTCCCGAGGTGCGCCTCGAGCGCCGGCAACAGGCTGCGGGCCGCTTCGTCGTCGCCGCTTTCCAACGCGGCGTCGAGCCGGTCGAGCTCCAGGGCGAGCGCCTCTTGATCTTCGGGCTTGAGGCTACCGCGGAGGTCGCCCGGGGCTGCCCGGTGCATGCCCGGGATCTTCACGTAGCCGCCGAGCGGGATCGCGCCGATCCCGTACTCGACTCCGCCGCGGTTCCTCTTCACGAGCGCCGGGGGGAAGCCGATGTAGAACTTCCGCGGCCTCATCCCCACCGCCCGGGCCGCGAAGAAATGGCCCGCCTCGTGGATCAGGATCAGGACAGCCAGGCCGAGGATCGCGACCGCGAAGCTCATGCGACCGCCACCAACTCTCGGGCGCGTGCGTCGGCCTCGATGAGTTCCGCAAGATTGCGGGCCGCGGAGCCGTCGACCGCGCCCAGGACGTCCTCGACCGCGGCCGCGATGTCGAGGAAGCCGATCCTGCCATCGAGGAACGCCTGGACGGCCACTTCGTTCGCCGCGTTGTAGGCGCACGGATAGGTGCCGCCGCGAATGCCCGCCTCGCAGGCGAGCGGGAGCATGCGAAAGGTCTCGGTATCGGGCTCGTGGAACTCGAGCGTGCGGAGCTCGAGCGGCGGGACGGGGGTCGCGGCTCGCTCGGGGTAGGTGAGCGCGTAGGAGATCGGGACGCGCATGTCCGGGTTGCCGAGGTGTGCGATCGCGGCACCGTCGCTGAAGCGCACCAGCCCGTGGACGATCGAGGATGGGTGGATCACGACCTCGATCCGGTCGTAGGGGACGCCGAACAGGAAGTGCGCCTCGATCACCTCGAGCCCCTTGTTCGCGAGCGTGGCCGAGTCGATCGTGATCTTCGGGCCCATCGTCCAGGTCGGATGCGCGAGGGCCTCCTCGGGAGTCACGTTCTCGAGCTCCGCGGCGGTGCGACCGCGGAACGGCCCGCCGCTGGCGGTGAGGACGATGCTCTCCGGGTCCCCGTTCTGGGCGCACTGGAAGAGCGCCGAATGCTCGCTGTCGACGGGAATCAGCTCGCCACGGCCCCGAGCCTTCGCCTCGAGCGCCAGATCGCCCGCCGCGACGAGGCTCTCCTTGTTCGCGAGCGCAAGCGCGACGCCGTTCTCGAGCGCCCACATCGTCGGGATCAGGCCCGCGAAGCCGACGACCGCATTCAGGACGATGTCCGGCTCGGCCTGCTCGAGGAGGGCGGTCGGGTCTCCCCCGGTCTGCGTCAGCGGCGCGAGGCCCTCGATCGGCGTCAGCCCAGAGGTGGCGGCGACGAGCTCGAGCTCGGGATGCGCGTCGATCACCTCGATCGCCTGGCGCCCGATCGAGCCGGTCGCGCCAAGCAGGGCGATCCGCTTCATCCCCTCTCAGGGTACCGCCGGGAGTGCCCGAGACCTCGCCGGGCCGCGCGGACCGCCGCGCAACAGCGGTGCCAGACACCGGGCTTGAACGCACAGCAGCCGGCTACTCGAGCCAAAACGCGGGATCAGACACCGATTTTTGCGCTCCCAGGCCGGACGTGCGCGCGTCAGCGGTAGCCGAACGCGGCGATGCAGAAGTACGCCGCCGGCACGGCGAAGAGCAGCGCGTCGAGCCGGTCGAGCATCCCGCCGTGGCCGCCCAGGAGTGCGCCGGCGTCCTTGACGCCGGCGTCCCGCTTGAGCATCGACTCGAACAGATCCCCGGCCGGCGCGGCGATCGCCAGCACGACGCCGAGGATGATCGACTCGCTGATCGAGAGGAAGTTCGCCTTGTAGAGCGCCACGAACGCCACGAAGATCGTCGCGGCCGTACCGAACGCGAATCCCTCCCACGTCTTCCCCGGCGAGGTGTTCGGCGCCATCCGGTGCCGCCCGAGCGCCCGCCCGCCCGCGTAGGCGAGCGTGTCGCCGGCCCAGACCGCCAGCAGGACCGTGATCGCCGCCAACCGGCCGTGCGTGGGGATCTCCCGCAGCAGCAATACGAACGAAAGACCCACCCCGATCCAGACCGCCCCCATGAGCGTCGCGGAGATCGATGCCGTCGGCGCCGCCCGGGTGGCCGAGAGTCCCTTGAGCAAGAAGGCGAGCGCGAGGGTCGTCAGAACCCCGCCGACCATCCACTGGATCCCGCCCGTCTCGGCCCCGACGAGCGCCAGCATTCCGCCGATGTAGCCGGCCGGCGAGAGCGGCGAGAGCGGCTTCGCGAGCAGCCAGTACTCGTGGAGCCCGAGGACGGCCGCGACGGCGACGAGCGCAAAGAGCCACCAGCCGCCCAGATAGACGGCTCCGAGCACGACGGGGATCGCCGCCACGGCGACGAGGAGACGCGAGACGATGTTCGTCATCGCCCGCCGAACCGGCGTCGCCGGTTCGCGTACTCCGCGAGCGCGGCTCGCAGGTCGCGCTCGTCGAAGTCGGGCCAGAGGCGGTCGACGAAGACGAGTTCGGCGTAGGCGAGCTGCCAGAGCATGAAGTTCGACACGCGGAGCTCACCGCTCGTCCGGATCAGCAGGTCGGGATCGGGAAGATCCGGTGCGTACAGGTGTGCAGCCAGCACGTTCTCGTCGATCTCGCGCGGGTCGAGCCCGCTCTCGGCGATCCGTCGGGTCGCCTCGACGAGCTCGGCGCGGCCGCCGTAGTCGAAGGCGATCCAGAGCCCGAGCCGTGCGTTCAGCTCGGTACGGTCCTCCATTGCCTCCATCCGGCGCCGAAGGCTCTCGGGTGCCCGGTCGCGCCGCCCGATGAAGCGAACCCGCACGCCCTGTTCGGCGAGGTCGGGCAGCTCCCGCTCGATCGTCTCGCCGAAGAGCTCCATCAGCGCATCGACCTCGTCCTGGGGCCGCGACCAGTTCTCGGTCGAGAACGCGTACACGACCATGTCGCGGATCCCGAAGTCGATCGCCGCCTCGACCGTCCGGCGCAGCGCACGCGTCCCCGCGCGGTGCCCGAGCACGGTCGGAAGCCCGCGCCGGCGGGCCCAGCGCCCGTTGCCGTCCATGATGATCGCCACGGTCTCGGCCACCTCGGGCAGGTCCCTCTCGGGCAGCTGTCGGATGCGCGCAAGCGTGCGAATACGCGAAATAAGGTTCATCGATTTTCCTAGCCTTTCGCCGCGCGAGAAGGCTTAGACCTCCATGATCTCGGCTTCCTTGCGCTTCAGCAGCTCATCGATCTGGTGCACGTGCTCGTCGGTGAGCTTCTGGACCCGCGACTCGGCCGCCCGCTCCTCGTCGTCGCCGACCTCGCCGTTCTTGACGAGCTCCTCGAGGTGCTTCATCACGTCGCGGCGCACGTTGCGCACAGCGATCCGGCCCTCTTCGGCCATGTTGCGGACCTGCTTGACGAACTCCTTGCGCCGTTCCTCGGTGAGCTGGGGAATCGGAAGCCGGATGATCTTGCCGTCGTTCGACGGTGTCAGTCCGAGGTTTCCTTCCTGGATCGCGCGCTCGATCTGCTTGATCGACGACGGGTCGAACGGCTGGATCGTGAGCAGGCGCGCCTCGGGGACGTTGATCGTGGCGATGTTCTTGAGCGGCGAGGGCGTCCCGTAGTAGTCGACCTGAATCCGGTCGAGCAGCGCCGCGGAGGCCCGCCCTGTGCGGACGCCGTTGAAGTGCTCGTGCGTCGTCTCCACCGACTTGTTCATTCGCTCCGTGCAGTTGGAGATGAAATCGTCGATGGCAGCCACCTCAGGTCCCTCCTTTGATCGGGGTCGAGATCAACGTGCCGACGCTCTCACCGGCGACGACGTTCCCGATGTTCCCGGGTGCGAGCTCGAACACGTGGATCGGCAGATTGTTGTCCATGCAGAGCGAGAGTGCCGTCGTATCCATCACCTTCAGTCCTCGCTCGATCGCCTGCAGATGCGTGATGGTCGGCAGGAACACTGCGGTCGGGGTCGCCCGCGGATCGCCGTCGAAGACGCCCCGCACGCCGTTCTTGGCCATCAGGATCGCCTCGGCATCGATCTCGAGCGCGCGAAGCGCCGCCGCGGTATCCGTCGTGAAATACGGATTTCCCGTCCCTGCAGCGAAGATCACGATCCGCCCCTTCTCGAGATGCCTGATCGCACGCCGCCTGATGTACGGCTCCGCGACCTCGCGCACGTCGAGTGCCGACAGCACGCGGGTGTCGGCGCCGTTCCGTTCCAGCGCCTCCTGCACGGCGAGCGAGTTGAAGACGGTCGCGAGCATCCCCATGTAGTCGCCGGTCGCCCGGTCCATCCCGGCCGCGGTCGCCTTCATGCCGCGGTAGATGTTGCCGCCGCCGATCACGAGCGCGAGCTCGACCCCGGTGCGATGCACCTCGATCAGCTCTTTGGCCAGGACGTCGATCGTCTCGGCGTCGAGGCCGAACTCCGCCGACCCCATGAGCGCCTCGCCGGAGAGCTTCAGCAGCACCCGACGGAAGACCGGCACGGGCGCAGACTGCGGCTGCGGCACCGCCATTAGCCGACCGAGAACCAGGCGTAGTCGACGAGCTGGAATCCGCCCTGGACGAGCGCCTTGTCGACGTTCAGCTTGTCGTCGTGGATCCAGGCCTGCTCGCCGAGCACCGACTCTCCGAAGAAGCGCTTGTTCAGCCGTCCTTCGACGATCATCGCCCGCTTCTCCTCCGGCTGCGACTGGATGTCGTCCTGGTTCAACAGGATCTGCCGTTCGGCCTCCACGAGCTCGGCGGGAACCTCGTCACGCGACGAATACGTCGGCCGCGCGAACGAGATGTGCATCGCGAGCTGGCGGGCGACCTCGGCCGAGCCCTTGCCCTCTACGAGGACGCCGATCTTGTTTGCCGGCGGGTGGACGTAGCCGACGAGGCTTTCGCCGTCTCCCGCGGTCAGGCGGCGTGAGCCGAGGATCTGGATGTTCTCCCCGAGCCGGGCGCCGAGCTCGATCCGCTCGGCGTCGAGGGTCGCCGGAGCGTCCTCTCCGCCCTCGAAGACGGCGTCCAGCACGCGCTGCGCGAACGCGCGGAAGTCGTCGTTCTTCGAGACCGGCTCGGTCTCGCAACCAACGGCCGCGATCGCACCGGTGTCGCCGTCGATCCGGACGAGCACGATCCCTTCGTTCGTCTCGCGGTCAGCACGCTTGGCGGCCGAGGCCATGCCCTTCTCGCGAAGCAGCTTGATCGCGGCGTCGTAGTCGCCGTCTGTTTCCTGGAGTGCGCGCTTGCAGTCCATCATCCCCGCGCTCGTCGCGTCGCGTAGCTGCTTCACCATCGCGGCCGAGATCTCTGTCATGCCTCAACCTCGGCTGCGGGCGCGGCCTCTGCCTCGGCCTCTGCCTCGGCGGCTGATGCGGGCTCAGCCTCGACCGCGGGCTCGGGAGCCTCCGGCTCCTTGCGCGCGATCTCAGCCGGCGTGACCTTCTGCTTTCCTGCCTCGATCCCGTTTGCGACCGTGCGCACGACGAGCGAGCACGACCTGATCGCGTCGTCGTTCCCCGGAATCACATATTCGGCCTCGTCAGGGTCGCAGTTCGTGTCGACGAGCGCGATCACCGGCAGGCCGAGCCTGCGTGCCTCGCGCACCGCGAGCTGCTCCTTGCGGAGGTCGACGATGAAGATTGCGTCGGGCTGGCGGCGCATGTCGGCCACGCCGCCGAGGTTCGCCTCGAGCTTCTCGAGCTCGGCGAGCATCGCGATCCGCTCCTTCGCCGGGAGCAGGTCGAGCTGGGCCTCCTCGCGGAGCGAGCGAAGCTCGTGGAGACGCTGGATCCGGTCTGACATCGTGCGCCAGTTGGTGAGCAGCCCACCGAGCCAGCGGTGGTTGACGTACGGCATGCCGACACGCTTCGCCTCGTCGGCGATCGCGTCCTGTGCCTGCTTCTTCGTCCCGACGAACAGCACCGATCCGCCCCGCTGGGCGATCGCGCGGGAGAAATCGTAGGCCTCGTCGAGCAGCGCCTGGGTCTGCTGCAGGTCGATGATGTAGATACCGCCGCGCTCGGTGAAGATGAATCGCTTCATCTTCGGGTTCCAGCGCCGCGTCTGATGGCCGAAGTGAACCCCGGCTTCGAGCAGCTCCTTCATGGAGACAACGGGCATGGGACGCCCCTTTCTCGGTTTCGTTTGGGAATCCACCGGCGGCGTCTCGGCGGGACCGGCATGAAGCCGGCCACCGTCCGCGTCGATCCTCCGCCGGGTCGAGGGTCTGAAACGAGCCCATCGTACCGGCAACGCCCCGTTCAGCCGAGCGCGGCGAGGTAGCCGGCGAGCTCCGGCGGTAGCGGCGAGTCGACCTCGACGTGCTCGCCGGTGAACGGATGGGGAAACGCGAGTCGGGTCGCGTGCAGGAACTGCCGGCCGAGGACCGGGTCAGCCACCCCGTAGACCGCGTCTCCGACGACGGGCAGGCCGATCGCTGCGAGATGCACCCGAATCTGATGCGTCCGGCCGGTTTCGAGCGTCACGCGAAGAAGCGCAAAGTCGTCGTGCGTTTCGACGAGCTCGAAGTGCGTGATCGCCTCGCGGGGCGTGTCCGTGTCGATCGAGTGGCGTGTCCGGTCGTCGCGGTCGCGCCCGATCGGCGCTTCGATCCGCCCGCTTCGGGATGCAGGAGCACCGCGAACGAGCGCGAGGTAGGTGCGCTCGAGCCCGTGGCGCTTCACGAGTTCCGAGAGCCGCTCGTGAGCCTCCTCGGAGCGGGCGACGACGAGGAGGCCTGAGGTGTCGCGGTCGAGGCGGTGAACGATTCCCGGCCGCGCCGGGTCGTCACCTCCTGCGACGAAGCCGGCGAGGAGATCGACGAGCGTCCCGCCGCTGCGCCCTGCGCCGGGGTGGACGACGAGACCGGCCGGCTTGTCGATGACGGCGAGGTGCTCGTCCTCCCAGACAACGGTCGGTGCGGGGCCGCGGTGCGGCGGGCTCTCGGCGACGCCCGCTGCCTCGGGTAGCTCGATCCGCTCGCCGCCCTCGAGCCGGTGGCTCTTCGGCCGAGCGCGTCCGTCCACCTGCGCCCCGGCTTCGACGGCACGGGTGGCTGCGGCCCGGGAGCCGAGATGACCGGCCAGGAACTGGTCGAGCCTCTCCCCCGCGGCCTCGGCTGGGACGTCCAACACCGTTCGGTGGATCTCAGTCAACCGTCACATTCTCGCGACAGTTCCACGCGCCCGGCCGGAGTAGCATCGCCGGCGAGGGCGGTGGGGTCGCGGCCCCACCCTTTATGGGCGGGGGTGCGGGGACTGCTCGGAGTCGGGCGAGATTGGGCGGCGAGGCTCTTCGACGCGCCGCCGCGCGTGCCACGCGGGTCGTGAGGACTCGGGTCGTGAGGACTACCGTGCGGCGACGTCGAGCGGGCGTCGCACCTGCTTGGGGCCGCGGTCGGCGCCGAGCATCGCGGCGAGCAGGATCCCGACGCCGATCACGATGAAGCTGTCGGCGAGGTTGAACGCGGGCCACCAGCCGAAGTCGATGAAGTCGGTGACGTGTCCGAGCCGGACACGGTCGACCAGGTTCGAGACGCTGCCGCCGATCAGCAGGCCGAGGCCGGCGGGGATCACCGGGTGGCGGGCGCCCGACCGGGCGAAGTAGATGAGCATCCAGATGACGGCGAGCGCGGTCAGGCCGATCACGACACCGGTTGCCGAGGTGAAGAGGCCGAAGGCGATGCCGGAGTTCTCGACCCGGTGGATCGAGAGCGGTCCGGCCACCCGCGAGGACTGGTCGAGCGAGAGCCGGCTCGTGACCACGTGCTTGGTGATCTGGTCTCCCGTGACCGCCGCCGCGACCACGGCGGCGAGGCCGGCCCACTGCCACGGCCCGGCACCGAGCGAGCGGCTGGCGCTCGAGATCGGCACGAGTCCGTTCGTCGACGAGCCAACGCGCACGTCCGGCGGCTGGGCGCGAGGCGACGGCTCGGCGTCTGGGGGCTTCCCGGGCTCAGCCACGGTCGGCCAGTCTCTGGTCTTCGATGCAAAGAGTTGCCGCCGGGCGCGCGGCGAGCCGTTCGTGGCCGATCGGCTCTCCGCAGCGTTCGCAGAGGCCGTAGGTGCCGTCGTCGATCCGCTCCAGCGCGTGCTCGATCTGGGCGAGCGTGTGCTGGGCTCCCTCCTCGAGACCGCTCCCGAGCTCGCGCTCCAGGGTGAACGAGGCCGTGTCGGCCCCGACGCCGCCCGGCACGCCGATCTCGTCATCCATCGTGCGCTGACCGTCCTCGCGCATGACGGCGAGCGTCTCGGCGAACTTCTCGCGCTCGGCGACGAGCAGCGACCGGAACTCGGCCGTCTCGGCGGGCGTCATCGGGCGACCGCCAAGCCGGACGCGGCGGTGAGCCGCGAGTCGAGCTCGTCCGCCGAAATCCCAGCGAAAGCGAGGAGCTTGTCGCGTGAGCCATGCCCCGCGGCGATCGAGATATCACGAAGCGGTAACGCGAGCGTCTTTGCGAGCAGCGCGATCACTGCCTGGTTGGCACGGCCCGCCTCGGCGGGCGCGGTCACCTTCACTTTCCAGGCCGCGCCGTGCCGTCCCACGAGCCCCGGCCTCGCCGCCCCGGGCACGACGCAGAACTCGAGCCTGGTCGAGCCGTTCACGCCTCTCAGTCTACGCTGCGCTATTCCCCCCAGTCGAAGTCGCGTGATCCGTTACCGGAGACCTGCTCCAGCACGGGCTGCGGGTGTGACACCTCGGATTCCTCATGCTCCAGGACCGGTTCGGGCTCGGGAGCATGAACCGGTTCGGAGCTCGCGGCGGCAATCGGCTCGAACTCGGCGGTGTCCTCGCGCTCGCGCGACCAGCCGGGAAGATCCTCATCGGGCGGCGGCGGGAGTACCCGTTCGACCGGGGCCGGCGGAACCGGTGTGTCGATGATCTCGGGCACCGGCGGCATCGGCAGGATCGCCCGCACGGCAGGCTCCTCGGTTGTCGCCGCCGCCGGAGTCGGCGCCGGCATTGGCAGAGGCGCGGGCACGGACGCCTCCACGGGTGTCGAGACCTCCTTCACCGGAGCGCTCGCTCCCTCGCCGATCACGCTGAGTGCCGAGCGAAGCATCGCCTCGATCCGGCGCGAGTCCATCTGCAGACGCTCCCGCTCTTCGAAGGCCTTCCGTCCAATCGAGCGCGCCTCGCTATGTGCCTCGAGGAGGATCGTCTCGGCCTCCCGGCGGGCCCGCTCGCGGACGTCGCTCGCAGCCTGCTCCGCCGCGACGAGCGTCTGGGTGAGCAGACCCTCACGCTGCCGGAACTGATCGAGCTGCTTCTCGAGCACCTCGAGCTTCTCCGCGAGCTCCCCGCGCTCCCGCCAGGTGGCCTCGAAGCTCTGGGCGACCTCTTCGATCACCTGCTCGACCATCGCCCGGTTGTAGCCGAACAGGCTACGACCGACCCGTACGTGCCTCAATTCGACCGGTGTGTACGACATACGTCTCCTTCGCTAGTGAAGCTGGGCGAGCAGCGCATCGAGTACCTCACGCAGGATGATCAATGCGACAAGTCCCACGAGCGGTGACAGGTCCAGCGGACCGAGCGACGGCAGAATCCGTCGCCAGAACCCGAGGTACGGGTCACAGACATCGTGCAGGAATCGCTCGACCGGCTTCAACGAATAGGGCAAGCGGATCCACGACGCGAGCACCCAAAGCAGGATGACCAGGATATAGACGCCGATGAAAACGTCGAGGAAGTTCTGGGCAGTCGTGACCGCGTCGAGGACCATCGTGGCCCGCTTTCGGGCCAGGGTCGGTTACTCCTACCTGGCCGCCGCATCCTCATGACCGCGCGGCGCACGTGACGCGCCCGCTGCGGCCCCTCCCACTCGGCTGGGCGACGGAGCTGGCCGTGCTCGAATACGGCGGCTCGACGGTCGAGGATCGCGGCGACCACGTGGTTGTCCGCACGCCGGCCAACCCGACCTTCCACTGGGGGAACTGCCTCCTCGTCACCGACGCCGACTGCGTGGAGGACGCCGAGCGATGGACCCGCGCCTTCGATGTCGAGTTCCCGTCGGCGACCTGGACGGCGATCGGCCTTCCCCGGATGCCCACAGACGACGTTTCGTGGACGGAGCTCGGGCTGGAGCTCGGCCTCGACGAGACGCTCGTGGCGCGAACCATGCCACGCCGGACGCAGCTCCCGCCCGGCTATTTGGTGCGTCCGATCGCGGGTGAGGACTGGGAGCAGGTCGTCGCCCTCGCACTCGCCGAGAACGTGCGTTCCGGCCCGTGGGAGGCAACGTCCTACGAGCAGTTCGAACGCGCGCGACGGCAGGCCGACCGCGGGCTCTGCGAGCGCGGGCTGGCGGCGTTCTTCGGAGCCTTCTCTGGCGACACACTCGCCGCGAGCCTCGGCGTCGTGCGATGCGGATCGACCGCTCGGTACCAGAACGTCATGACCGACGCTCCCCATCGGCGGCGCGGCCTTGCGTCGCATCTGCTCGGTGTTGCCGCCGAGTCGGCGGGCGCGCGAGACTGCGACCGATGGGTAATCGTGACCGAGTCGACGAACCCGGCGGGGCGCGTCTACCGAAGCGTCGGCTTCGAGCCGGAGCTCTCGACCGCCCAGGCGTATCGCCGCTCCCGGCGGTCGTAGACAAGCGCCTGCTAGAGCGTGTGAAGCGGGACCTCGTAGAACTCGACCGCGGCGCGGCTGCCGGCGTTCCCGGGCCCCGCGTTCATCGCCTCGTCGCCCTTCCGCATCGCCTCTTCGCTCGGGAACAGCGCCACACCCATCATTCCGCCCGATTCGCGATCGACGAGCATCAGGAACTTGGCATCCGTCAGCCCGGGCGGCACTTCGTCGGTCGAACGGCCCGCGAAGCCTCTCGATCCTCGCCTCCACGGTCTCCGGATCACCTTCGAACCTCGCCACACGCGCCCACATCGCAAGCTCCTCTCGACTCGTCCGCTCGAGAGCGGCGAGCATACGTCAGCACGATGCGGAAATCAGCCGAGCTTCCAGTCGAGCGGCTTCCCGTAGATGTAGACGAGCGTCGTTCCGTGCGTGCCTTTCGGCACCGTGAAGCTGATCCAACCGCGAACGCATTGCTTGGGGCCGAGCGGCGTCGTGCGCAGGGCCGGCGATTTGGACGAGACGCCGAGAAGCGGCAGCATCGCTCCGTTGCTCAGCTTGAGACTGAAGAACGCCGGGACGGCCTCCGTGCCCTTTGGGGTGTGAACGCTCGTGCAGATCGACACATCGGCACTCTCCACGGCACCGCTCGTCTTGAACGCGTACAGCGTGATGAAGTTTCCCGTCGACGTCGTGAGCCGCTCGGGCAGCTTGGCGGCGAGAACAGCGCTCGTCAGCACCCCGGCCACAACCACGAGGGAGACGAACGAACTGAACGCCCGGCGACGAGAGGTCACGATTGCTGAATCGTGGCACAAACCGGAGCACCGGCAATCCGCGCGGCTGATTCCTGGAACGAAAGTGGCATTGCGAAGAGCGGCTCCGCGTGCCATCCTTCGCGTCATGCCCCAATAGGGGCCGAGAGACGGAGGTTCTGCACATGAGAATCGCCTCAGCGCTTGCAATCCCAGTCGTAGCGCTCGCACTCTGCGTTTCCACGGCGAGCGCCACACATTCGAGTCGCGACGTCGCGCAGGGAAGCGCGTTCTGCACGAAAGCGAACGCGATCGCGAAGTACCTCGCGAGCACGCTCACGCTCACAAACGGCGTCGCCGAAGGGACCCCGGCGAACCTCAAGCTCGCCTACACGACGATCGCGGGCAGCGAGAAGGGGCTCAACGCCGCTGCACCGAAATCCCTGCGGCCAAGCCTGCTCGGAGCTTTCTCGTTCATCAACCTCGCGAAGACCGACCTCGCGCAGGTGGGCTGGGAGGGGTCAAAGTTGCTGCCATACCTGCCGGCGCTGGTCGCGAACGGCAAGAAGAACGGAAGTTCGATCAAGGTTGTCGAGACCTATCTGAAGGGAACCTGTCACATCGACGTGTAGTTCGATCGGACGTTCGGCGGCACTGGTGAGCCCCGCGTAGATTGGGTCCATGCGGACCAGAATCGTCGCGGAAGCTCACGAGCAGGAGGCCGACCGGCGTCCAACCGAGAGCGAGCCGGCCGCATCGACGGGGTGAGCGGTCGAGCCCGCGCTTGGCCACGTTCTCGGTGTTCCTGATCAACGGCGCGATGGTCGGAACGTGGATCGCGCACATCCCCTGGTTTCAGGATCATCTCGGGATCTCGAAGGCGACGCTCGGGCTGTGTCTGCTGTGCATGGCCGCCGGTGCGCTCGTCTCGATGCCGCTCACCGGCTACATCCTCGAGCGTCGACCGAGCGCCTCGGTGACCCGCGCCACGACCCTCGTCTTCTGCCTGATGCTGCCGCTGCCGCTGCTCGCGACGAGTCCCTTCATGCTCGGGGCGATCCTGTTCGTGTTCGGCGCGAGCAACGGCGCCATGGACGTCGCGATGAACGCGCACGGCGTTGCACTCGAGCGCGAGCTCCGAAAGCCGATCATGTCGTCGCTTCACGGTGGCTGGAGCGTCGGCGGGTTCGCTGCGGCAGGAGTCGTCGTGGTTGCCGCTGCGGCGGAAGTCGATCCGCGTGTCGAAAGTCTCGTCGTCGGCTGCGTGCTGTGGCTGGCTGCGATCTGGATCACGAGCCGCCTGGGCAGCGCCTCGACCCACTCCAAGACGGCTGCCGGATTCGCGTTGGCCTCACGAGAGGTGATCCTGATCGGCGGGCTGTGCTTCCTGGCGATGATGGTCGAGGGCGGAATCGAGGACTGGAGCGGGGTCTACCTGCGTCACGACGTCGGCGCGAGCGCCGCCGCGGCGGCCGCGGCGTTTGCGGGTTTCTCCTTCGGCATGGCGGTCGCGCGGCTCGGCGGTGATCTGCTGAACAAGCGTCTCGGCGCAGAGAGGCTGCTGCGTGGCGGCATGGCTCTCGTGGCGATCGCGCTCGGCGTGGTGTTACTCGTCGGTGAGACGGTGCCGGCCGTGATCGGCTTCGCGTTCTGCGGCCTCGGTATGGCCAACGCCGTGCCGTGGGTTTCAGCGCCGCCGGGCGCGTCGAGCCGTCCGGGCCGTCCCTCGCGGCAGCCTTCACGGTGGGGTACACGGGGTTCATCGTCGGGCCGCCCCTGATCGGCATCCTCTCTCCGACCAGATCGGCTTGCCGAAAACGTTCCTGGTGCTGCTCCTCGCCGCGCTCACGGTCGCCGCACTCGGTGCGCGTGCCACGGCCCGCGAGCCTGCCGCGGTCACGCTGTCCCGAACGCACCCCGAGCTTCCGGCGCAACCGGAAGCCGCGTCACTGTAGCCGTCGCTCGTCCGTCGCCTCGACCCCGGAACTCGGCACGTGGTCAGCCGCCCCGAGCTGCTATAAACGGCGCTGGAGGGTTCGATGAACAAGGAGGCGGATCTGGTGGGACGGTCGCGCCGTCGCCGGCGGCCGTCCCGGTGCGTGAAGTCTGCTGCGCTCGCCATGGCCGCAACGCTGGTCGTCACCGCCGGCGCCGGAGCCGGGTCGCGCTACTCGCAGGGCTTCGAGCCCGCCGGGCCGCCCACCGGGAAGATCCGCATCGCCAACTTCTTCCTTCTGCACGGCACGAAGCCGGGACCGGCGCTCGACTTCTACGACGTGTCGCAGCCGTCGAAGAGCGACAAGCCCCTGATCTCGAATCTGGGCTACGGCCAGATCTCCGCGTACGTGTCGCCGCGATCCGACGCCGGCTACTCGAACCTCTATCTGTTCCCCGCCGGCTCGAGAACGTTCGGCAAACCGATCGACGGCTTCCGGTCGGGGACGAACATCGCCAACAGCGGGTGGGTGCAGGGCCAGCAGGAGACGGTCGTGATGGGCACGAACGCGAGCCCCAACCAGCCGACGTTCGGGACGGTGGCGGAGGTCGAACCCCCGAAGAGCGCCGACCTCAAGACCGCGCTCCTCAAGCCGTCCGGCGGCAAGGGACTGCTCGTGGTCAACGTGAGCGGACTCATCGAAGGCACCTCGAAATACGGCGACATCGAACTGCGCATCGACGGCACCTGCCCGGACAACACCCTGACGACCGGCAAGCCGGCACAGGACTCGAACAACCCGACTACGCCGGCGACGCTCGGCAACTACAACGCCGCCAACTTCCCGCTCTCGCCCGGCTCGCACAAGCTGAACGTGGTCGACGATCCCGGCCCTGGACAGGGACTGACCCAGCAGCAGTGCGACACCGCCTCGGCGAAAGAGTCCTTGACCGTGAAGATCACGAGCCAGCCCACGTTGGTCTTCATCTACGGCCCGAGCCCGGCCACGACAAAAACGCTCATCGCCCACGTCGGGTAGACGCGCTAGTCGTCGCTGCCGCTCCGGGCGTTCCAGATGATCTCCCACAGGTGTCCATCCGGGTCGCGGAAGTAGCCTGAGTAGATCTTCCAAGGTCGGTCGTGAGGCGGCTCGGTGAGCGTTGCGCCGGCCGCGATGGCCTGCTCGAGCAACGCGTCGACATCGGCTCTCTCGGGAACGATGTGGCCGATGCTGAACTCGCCGGGTTTTGGCGGCCCGTACGGAATCTTCGCATCCTTCGCCAACTCCGACCGAGGGTAGAGGGCCAGGACCGAACCACCGGTCATCTGGAACATCACAACCGCGCCGGCGGGCGCGACCTCGTCACCCTCGTAGTCGGTGCCGGTGACGCCAGACGTCGCAAGCCCGAGACCCTCTCGGTAGAACCGAAGGGCCCGGTCGAGGTCGCCGACGGCCAGGGTGATCACGTCGATACGGGCCTCCACCAGACTCCTTCCTCGATGGCTGCCCATTCTGCCCTGCAGAACCCGGTCGGCGGTCGGCCTGGACCGCGGGCGCTCCGGCTACTCGCCGGGGAGCAACGAGAAGATTGTCTTATCGACGCGGCCTCCGTCGGGCGTCGGCATCGAGCGTAGGACGCCCTCGCGCGTGAACCCTGCCCGCTCGAGCACGCGCTCCGACTCGAGGTTGCCGACGCTGACGTAAGCCGTCACCCGTTGGACCCCCAGCGTGAACGCATATTCGGCGAGCACCCGTGCGACCTTCGTCGCAATCCCGCGACCGCGTGCCCTCGGATAGAGCCAATAGCCGATCTCGATGATCCCTCGCTCTGCGTCAAGGTGGTGAAGGGTTCCGCCGCCGAAGGTCACCCCGCTCTGAACATCGGCAACGACGAGCCGCGCGAGCTCGTCCGTTCCGACGAACCCGGCGAGTTCCACGGCGAGCTCCTCTCGGCGAAAGGGCGAGATGTTGTCCGCCTCGCTGAGCTCACCCTCGGCGAAGGCGGCCGCGAGCCCCTGCAGGTCGTCGGCGTTCGGCAGCCGAAGCACGAGGCCGTCGAACACCAACCCGTTCTCAGGGAAGGACAGCCGGAGCGCCTGACTGCCGAATCCCGACGGGCAGCTCGGATCGAACGTGCTCACCGGTGCCCATTCTCGCAGCGTCGCCGAGACCGCAACCCCCCTCTGGGCAGGCGCACTTACGCCTGGTTGTAGAACCCGCCGCGCTCCAGCATCTGCGCGCGCTGCTCGGCGCTCACCTCGACGTTGCGCGGCGTCAGCAGGAAGACCTTGTCGGCCACGCGCTGCATCCCGCCGTCGAGGGCATAGGTGAGGCCGCTCGCGAAGTCGATCAGACGCTTCGAGAGCTCGGCGTCGGCGCTCTGCAGGTTCAGGATCACGGGGATCGAGTGCTTGAACTTGTCGGCGATCTGCTGGGCGTCGTTGAAGCTCCGCGGCAGTACCAGGTGCACCCTCACCGAGTTCGGGTTCGGGACCGCTGCCATGTGGCGGACGGGGGCGGCGGTGCGGGAGGCCGTGCGCGAGGACGAGCGCTCGGCCGGCGTCGGGGCGGCGGACACCTCTGGGGTCTCGGCCGACTCGGTCCAGTCGTCGTAGTTCTGTGACCGGCGACGCGGTGTCAGCCGGCGGACGTTTGGGCGGTCGCGGTAGCTCTGTTCGAGCGACTCCTCGGCCGCGAACTGCTCGTCGTCGTCGTAGTAGTCCTCGTCCTCCTCGGCGATCCCGAAGTAGACAAGGGTTCGGTTCCAGAGATCTCCGAAGCTCATCAGGGTGGATGGTAAACCCCGGGGCTACCGGAAGAGGACGCTGCCGACCCGGATGAGCGTCGCCCCCTCCTCCGCGGCGACCGTGTAGTCCTGTGTCGTTCCCATCGAGAGGTCGGGAAGGGCGTGCGCCGAAGAGAGCTCCCGGAGCCGGTGAAACCAGGGCCGGGAGGCCTCCGCGGTGGCGGCAGCGGGGGGCATCGTCGAGAGTCCGCGCACCTCATACCGCAGGTATTCCCCGATCGAACCCGGATCGATCCCCGCCTTCGAGTCCTCCCCGGCCAGGTTCACCTGGAGGAGCGCCGGGATCTCGAGCCGCTCGGCGGCCGAATAAGAGTCGAGCGAGTGCACGAGCTCGCAGCAGGCGTTCACGACCTTCACCTTGTTCGACTGGAGGCGCCCGATGAAGTGCCAGCGGAACGCGTCGCCATACATTGCGTGCTTCGCTTCGAGGTCCTGGGCGCGGTTCTCGCCGACCACCTCGATGCCCGCCTCGACGAGCACGGCCATGTCTGCGAGCGACACGTACTTCGTCGCGGCGACGATCGTGACCGTGTCCCCCACGTCCGCCCTGACCCGCTCGTAGCGGGCGCGCACCTCAGCCGGCGAGAGCACCGATCACCCCCTGCGTCCCGTGCGGAACGCCGCTCGCGCGGTGCGAGAAGAACTCGTCGTGATGGCAGCGCGTGCAGCGGTCGAGCCGCTCGACAGAAGCGACGCCCGCGCGCCGAAGCGCTCGCTCGGCGGCTGCCCAGAGATCGAGCAGCCGGCCCTGGCTCAGGTCGTCGTCGAACCGTTCGGACACCTCCGGCCCGACCTCGTAGCAGCACGGGCCGATCGACGGGCCGACGATCGCCGCCGTCTCCGCCGGGCCGACGGCGGCCACGGCTGCCTCGACGACACCCGCGGCGAGCCCGCGCCAGCCGGCATGGACGACCGCCAATGCCGGCGCGCCGCTCGCCGTCGCGATCGCTATCGGCACGCAGTCGGCCGCGAGTGCGACCATCGGCAGTCCGGGTTCGTCCGTCCACAGGGCATCGCCCACCTCGCGCAGCCCCGGGCTCGCCCGGTTCACGACCGCCGTGTGGTGCTGGCGATTGACTGCGAGCCGGCCCGCGTCGAGACCGAGCTCCGCGCACGCGAGCCGGCGGTTCTCGACGATGCGTTCCTCGTCGTCGCCGCGGCTGCCAAGGTTCAGCGAGGCATAGGCGCCCGTGCTGACTCCGCCCTCCCGCGTGGTGAACGCCACCACGTAGGGACCCGGCGCATTCCAACGGATCATGCGGTCAGGAGCTCCACCGCGCGGGCGAGCAGCACCTCACGCCGGTTCCGGAGCGGCTCGTCGACCACTTCGTCGAGCAGCACCTGGAGGGTCTGGCCGAGACCTGGTCCAGGCTCGTAGCCGACCTGGAGCAGGTCGGCGCCGTCGACCGCGAGCTCCGACAGCCGGTGCGGGCTCGTCAGCTCCTGCTCGACGATCTCGCGGAACGCCGCGATGCGGGCGAGCTTCGCCCGGACACGCTCGTTCTGGTCGCGGCCGAGCAGATCGGCCTGCCAGTGGTCGATCAAATCGAAGGCGATCCCGTCGCCGTGGCGAGCCAGGAGCCGGCGGGCCTCGGCCGCATCGCCCTCCCTGAGGAGAAACGGGTGGTACAGCACGATCCGAACGACCCGTTCACGGAGCTCGTTCGGATACCGGAGCCGCCGCATCGCCGCCGCCGTCAGCACCGCTCCTCGCTCGGCGTGATCCTCACCCTTCGCGGCACCGGGCTTCCCGAGGTCGTGGAAGAGCGTAGCGAGCCGAACGCGCAGAGGCGTGCCGTTGTCCGCCGCGGCCTGGACGACGGCGAAGACGTGCTCCTCCACGCTCATCCGGTGATCGGCTGAGCCCGCGTCGTACCTGATCGCCGGCCCGTACTCAGGGAGCAGCGCGACGAGCACGCCCGTGTCCCGCGCCAGCCGCAGCGCCTTCCGGGGCTCTCGCCCGAGCAGGAGCTTCGAGAGCTCCCCCATTCCGTCTGCCGCAAGTCCGCCGCCGACGCGTTCGCCGGAGACGATCGTCACGAGCTCCGCGTGCTCGGTCATCTGGGCGAGCGTCCACTCGTCCGGGTCGAGGTCGAGTTGCGAGACAAAGCGGAGGCCGCGCACGATCCGGAGCGGATCCTCCTCGAAGCTTCGCTCCGACACCGTGCGGAGGACGCGCCGGTCGAGATCGACTCGGCCCCCGTGCGGGTCGACGAGCTCACCGCCCTCGAGACGGCGCGCCATCGCGTTGATCGTGAAGTCGCGGCGGGCGAGATCGTCGGCGACGCTCGCCTCGGGATCGACGACGATTTCGAACTCGTGGCGGCCGGGCCCCGTCGACTGCTCGCGGCGCGGCGGCGCGAACTCGACACCCGATCGGGCGAGCGCCCGAATCGCGCGGTCGCGGGGATAGAGACGCATGCCCACGGGCTTTCCGGCCACGACGAGCTCCTCGACGCGGCCATGCGGCGCGAGCGCGGCCCTCAGCCCGGCCGAATCGACACCGGGCACGAGGAAGTCCGCGTCCTTGGACTCCCGCCCGAGGTGCTCGTCGCGTACTGCGCCGCCGACGAGGTAGGCATCGAGCTCGAGCGAGCGGACGTAGTCCTCGATCGCCTTCACCGGCTCGACCCTCTAGACGAGTGCGATGGCTTCGATCTCGACCAGTGCTCCGGCCGGCAGCCGGCCGATCTCGACGGTCGAGCGGGCGGGCGGTCTGGCGCCGATGTGAGTCGCGTAGACCTCGTTCATCCCGGCGAAGTCGTCGAGATTCGTCAGGAAGACGGTGGTCTTGACGACCTGGTCGAGCGACGATCCGGCTGCTTCGAGGATCGCGCGCAGGTTCGAGAAGACCTGCTCGGTCTGCGGTCCGACCCCGCCTTCGACCGTGGTCGTCGAGCCGGGCTCGAGCCCGAGCTGGCCGGCGACGAAGACGAATCCGTTGGCGACGATCGCCTGGTTGTACGGAGCGCCCTGGAACGGCGCGGGAGCCGCCTCGGTGCGCACGACCTGCTTGCTCATCGTTCTCCTTCCGGCGTGCGGCACGCCTGACCGATTGCCGCGCCGAGCGCCTTGAAGATCGCGCGCAGCACGTTCTGAGGATCCTTGCCTTCCAGGACCCGGACATGGACGTTGAGACGCGCGCCCTCCGCGAACTCGTGCAGAAAGACGGCGACCACATCCTTGCCGAGGCCGCCGACACCCGAGAAGTCGACGTTCGAAGCGACGAGTGGACGATCGGACACCTCGAGCACCGCCCCGGCCAGCGCCTCGTCCGCGGGCAGCCATGCAAACCCGTGCCCCGCCGCGCCCTCGGCGCGGAGAAGCGGCGCGAGTCCCTCACCCACGGCGCGCCCCGCAGCGGCCACTGCCCGGTCGACCGCGCCTGGGGCCACCTCGAGCGAGAGCCGGATACGGGCACTCGCCGCAAACTCACCGATCAGGTAGTCGAGCACCGCGAGCCCCGTGCTGACGCTCGACGGCCCACGGGCGCCAAGCTCCACCTTGACGCCGACCTGCGCCTGTTCTGCCGGAGTCGTACCCATGGCGTGAGGTTAGCGGCGCGCCTCCAGCCGGCCCCGGCAATTGGCGCACCGCAGAGGCATTGTGTAGGCTCGCAGCGCCAAGCCATCTGCGGCCCGATCAAGGGAGAACACGATGGCAGACGTTGAGTCTGGACGCTTTCCGTGGCTCGTCTGGCACCACGGAGATCCTGGTCCCCCGATCTGGGACATCATCGCCGAGCTCGAAGGCGAGCAGCAACGCGCCGCAGCCCGGATCGCGATCGACACGCAGATCGCACATCTCAACGTGACGATCCAGGGGATGACGGCCGTGAAGGAGCTCCTCGGAAAGACCGAGGCCGGCCGGTAACCCGGCGCGGACAGGAGCGTCGAGATGTCCGACGGCACGGCTCTCGCGGCCGGGCTCACTCCGGCAAGGGCGCGCCGGCGTGACACGTCGCGGACCGTCGTGCTGGTCGGGTTCAAGCGACAGGGCAACCTGGGACTGGGGTACCTCGCCGCGACGTTGGAGGAGTTCGGCTACCGGGTGGAGGTAGTCGATTTCGAGGCTCCCGCCAGCGCGGTGGTCGAGGCCGTCCGGCGCCTCGACCCCGTGCTGGTCGGGTTCTCGTTGATCTTCCAGTTCCACGTCCACCGCTTCGAGGCCCTTGCCGGCCGGCTGCGGGCGGGCGGCGTCGACTGCCACTTCACGATCGGCGGCCACTTTCCAAGCCTCAGCCCCGTGGAGACGCTACGACTCGTGCCGCAGCTCGACACGGTCGTCACCTTCGAGGGCGAGCTCACCCTGCTCGAGCTGGTCGACGCATTGAGCGTCGGCGCGTCGTGGAAGGACATCGACGGGCTCGTCTACAGCGACCGAGGCGAGCTCGTCACCAACCGGTCGCGGGCGCTCCTTGCCGACCTCGACGAGCTGCCCTACCCGCATCGCACTGTCGACACCCGAACGATCTTGGGCCGGCGCTCGGCGCAGCTGATCGCGAGTCGGGGCTGCGCACGAACGTGCTCGTTCTGCTCGATCCACATGTTCTATCGCCTCGCCCCGGGCAAGGTGGTGCGCACGCGCGCGCCGGCCGAGGTGGCACGCGAGATGCGGATGCTCCACGACGAGCGGGACGCAACCCTCTTCCTGTTCCAGGACGACGACTTCCCGATCTTCGGCCCCGCCTGGCACCGCTGGTGCCGGGAGCTCCTCGACGAGATCGACCGTCAGGATCTGATCGGGAAGGTCCTCTGGAAGATCAACTGCCGCGCCGACGCGGTCGATCCGATTCTGCTCGCAGAGATGCGCGACGCCGGCCTCTACCTCGTCTACATGGGGCTCGAGTCGGGCAGTGACGAGGGGCTCGTGACGCTGCACAAGCAGACGACCGTCGAGCAGAACATCCGGGCCGTCGACACGCTGAAGGAGCTCGGGATCCTCTTCGATTTCGGCTTCATGATGCTCGAGCCCTCCAGCACGTTCGAGTCGATCGCCGACAACGTCAAGTTCCTGCGGCGGATCGTCGGCGACGGCTACGCCGCGGCCGAGTTCTGCCGGATGATCCCGTACGACGGTACGCCGATCAAGGACGAGCTCGAGCGCCAGGGCCGGCTCCGCGGCGATGTCTGCAACCCGGACTACGACCTGCTCGACCCGCGCCTCGAGATCTTCTTCGAGCAGATCAACGAGGCCCTGAAGCTGACCGGCTGGATCCACGGCCTCGAGGCGCTCTCGCCGAACCTCAAGTTCGCGGTCAGCGAGTACGCCGTGATGGAACGGCTCACGCCGTCGCTGCCCGGACTCGCGGCCTACCGCTCGAGCATCCAATCGGTCACACGCGAGAGCAACGAGGTGCTGTTCGGGATCGTCGAGGAACTGGCGGACTCCGCGCGGGCCGGTCGGCGGGCGACGGTGCAGGCGGACGAGCTCGCGGCGCAGTGCCGCGGCTTCCTCGACCGCCTCGTCGGCGACCGGAACGCCTTCGTCGTCCGCAACGAGCAGGCGCTCGTCGATGCGCTCGTCGAGGCCGGCGTCGAGCCGGCGCTCGCCTAGGTCCGCTCGATCGAGGCGCCGAGCGCCCGGAGGCGCTCGTCGATCCGCTCGTAGCCGCGATCGATCTGGCTGATGTTTCCGATCGTCGAGGTTCCCTCGGCGCAGAGCGCAGCAATGATCATCGCCATGCCGGCACGGATGTCGGGGCTCTCGAGACGCGACCCGTGGAGCTTTGCGGGGCCCGTGACGACGGCGCGATGCGGGTCGCAGAGGATGATCCGCGCTCCCATCCGGACGAGCTTGTCGACGAAGAACAGGCGGTTCTCGAACATCTTCTCGAAGATCAGGATCGTCCCCCGCGCCTGGGTGGCGACTGCAAGCGCGATCGAGGTGAGGTCGGCCGGGAACGCAGGCCATGGGCCGTCCTCGATCTTCGGGATCTGGTCGCCGAGATCGTCCCGGATCACGAGCTCCTGCCCCGGCGGGACGCGCAGGCTCGTCTCCCCCACCTCGACCTCGATCCCGAGCCGTTCGAAGGCCGACAGGATCGAGACGAAGTCGTCCGGTTCGACGTCCTCGACGGTGACATCGCCGCCGGTGACGGCCGCGAGTCCGATGAAGCTCGCCGCTTCGATGTGCTCGGCTCCGATCCGATGCTCGCCGCCCGACAGCGTCTCGACGCCCTCGATCGTGAGCACGTTCGAGCCGATCCCCTCGATGTGCGCGCCGAGCGAAACGAGGAAGCGGCACAGATCCTGGACGTGCGGCTCGCAGGCGGCGTTCACCAGCACCGTGCGGCCCTCGGCGAGGGCCGCGGCCATCACCGCGTTTTCGGTGCCCATCACGCTCGCCTCGTCGAGGAAGATCCGCTTGCCGTAGAGCCGTTCGGCGCGAAGCTCGAACCGGCGCCCGACCGATACCTCGGCGCCGAGCTGCTGGAAGGCATGCACGTGGGTGTCGAGCGGGCGGCGGCCGATGAAGTCGCCCCCGGGCGGCGAGAGCAGCACGTGCCCGTACCGCGTGAGTAGCGGGCCGGCGAGCAGGAAGGATCCCCGGATGCGGTCGGAGAGCTCCTCGTCGATCTCGGTCTTCGTCACGCCGGCGGCATGGACGCGAACCTCGTTCTTGCCCTGCCATTCGGCCTCGGCGCCGATGTCGGCGAGCAGCGCAAGCATCGTCTCGACGTCGCGGATCCGCGGGATGTTGCGAAGCACGACCGGCTCGTCTGTGAGCAGGCAGGCGGCGAGCACGGGAAGAGCCCCGTTCTTGTTGCCGGCGGCGCGGACGCGCCCGCTGAGCGGGCGCCCCCCCTCGATCACGAACGACTCTACGGCGGCCTCACTGGCGACGGTGGTCGACAAGGCCGCGGTATCGTAGCGGCCGCTTTGGATCTGACACGCCAACAGGCTTGGGAGACGCTCACGACCTACACGAAGGGCGAGGCGCTCCTCCGGCATGCGCTGGCCGTCGAGGCCTCGACGGCGTTCTACGCGAGGAAGTTCGGCGAGGACGAGGAGCTCTGGCGCGTGACGGCGCTCCTGCACGATTTCGACTACGAGATGCACCCGACACTCGACCAGCATCCGCAGGACGGCGCGCCGATCCTGCGCGAGCTCGGGTACCCGGAGGTCGTGATCGACGGCGTGCTCTCGCATGCGGAGCACCTGGCGATGCCACGCGACACGCCGCTCAAGAAGACGCTGTTTGCCTGCGACGAGCTGTCCGGCTTCGTTCACGCCTGCGGCCTCGTGCGCCCGACCGGGCTCGACGGACTCGAGCCGAAGTCGGTCCGCAAGAAGCTCAAGCAGCCGTCGTTCGCCGCCGGCGTTCACCGCGACGAGGTCTATGCGGGCGCCGAGCTACTCGAGCTCGAGCTCGACGAGCACATCGCGAACGTGATCTCGGCGTTGCAGCCGATCGGGCCCGAGCTGGGCCTGCGCACGGCCGCCGAGAATTAGGGGCTGCCGACCGAAAGGGCTGGGCGAGCTTGGCAGGCCCGAGCCGGCCGGTACTCTGAAGCGATCGTGCGCGACCTGCTCCTACGCCTTCGATCGGGACTCCGGTGATCGAGGTCGTGTGCGATGCCTGCGGCTGGATGGCGGTCACGAGCCAGGGCCCGAACCTCGTCTGGGCCGAGCACGAACCAGCGTGCCCTGCGGTGGGCGGGGCGGTCCGGCTCGTGCCGGAGGTGACTCCTCTCCACCGGTTGCTCGGGCCCGTCAGCTCGTGCACACATCGGCTCGTGCGGCGCCAGATCGCGGTGACGGCCGCCGGCGCAAAGCGCTACGGAGTCATGTGTGAGCTCTGCGGCCGGCGACCTCTCGCCGGCTAGGAGGTCGAACGTCGAAGACTCGGGTCAGGTCTTGCGTTCTGACAAATTTGCCGGCGGGTGCTCGATTGCAAGACGTGACCCCGGGTTTTTCATGAGCGCGGCAGCCCGGCCGCGGCACGCGAGTCGGTCGAGGTGAGTCTCGAACGGCTCCAACAGCCGTCGGCGTCGGCACGACGAGCGTCCGAACCGCGCTCGCTTTCGCCGAGCGCGGAGCGATCGACTACGTCCTGATTGCGGGCCGAGCCGAAGCGGTGAACAAGGCCTGCAGCCGCCACGGAGTCCCGCTCGCCGCACTCGCGCTCCAGTTCCCGCTCAGACACCCGGCCATCGCCGCCATTGTCGTCGGCGCCCGGACCCCGGACGCGGTCGCAGTCGACCTCGAGCTCCCACACGTGTCGATTCCACCGGAGCTCTGGGGCGATCCCGAAATCGCGCGCCTCGGCAGGCCGACGAGCTAACGGCTCAATCCTTCGGCCGCAGCTCCACGTCCACCTCGAGCGGCGCGTGATCGGAGAGGATCCGGCCCTCGTAGGTGCGCTCATCGTCCGTCCAGAGGCGAGCTGACGTGGCGGCGGCGCGGCGCAGCAGGACGTTGTCGATCCCGGTCGTCGCCGCGTTCCAACGCGACTCGCGCGGGTTGGCGAGAAGCTCCTGGATCGTCTCGGAACGGTCGGCGGTGATGTTGAAGTCGCCGGCGAGGATGAGGGATTCCTCGAGCTCCGAGCACTTGATCACGAAGTTGACCGCGCGGCGTAGCTCGGCGTCTGCCAGACGGAAATCGTTGGGCTGGTGGGTCGCATGGAGGTTGGCGACGAGCAGGCGGCGACGGTCCGGGAACTCGTACTGGAGCACCTGGCAGATCCGGCGCTCCCGTTCCCACCAGATCATCTCGCGCTTGTTCAGCCCGAACCGGGCGCCGCGCTCCTCGCAGAACACGTTCGTGTTGAGCGTGATCGTCTTGTACTCCCGGATGTGAGCCTCCCGGGGGATCAGGATCGCGTTCCCCTGGCCGGCGAACGCCGACCGAAAGCGGCCGTGGTTTGGTGCCGTGAGTGCCCGTCCGGCCGACTGCGGGATCCGCAGCGGCCCGAGCTTCGACGGACGCGCCCGAGAGGTCGCCGCCTGCATGTTCGACCACTCGCGTAGGTGCGGCAGCGCCCACGACGGAATCTCCTGCAGGCACACGACGTCGGGCTTGTCGGCGGAGATCAGCTCGACCATCTCGCGCAGGTATGCCTTGCGGGCGGGCGGGTTCGTGTTGCCGTGGAAGAGGTTCCAGGTGCGGACGATCACTTCGCCTACTGTAAGTCACCCATGCGTGTCGTCATCGCCGATCCCCCGGCCTACACGCCGTGGTACGACCACGAGCTCGCCGCGGCGCTCGGGCGGGCAGGGGCAGAGGTCGAGCTCCACACCTCGCATTTCCGCTTTGCCGAGCTGCCTCCGCCGGAGCGGTATGAGCGGGTCGAGCGCTTCTACCCGCTCTCCTCGCGCCTGTTTCGCCGCTCGCGCGCCCGGCTGCCGCTGAAGGCGGGCGAGCATCTCGGCGTCGCTGCGTCGCTGGCGCGCCTGAAGACGGACGTTCTGCACGTGCAGTGGCTCGCCGTGCCGCAGGTCGACGTGCGTGTGCCGTTTCGGAGCCCGTCGGTGTTCACGGCCCACGACCTGCTGCCGCGGCGGACGGCCGAGAAGCGTGCCCTCTGGACGAAGCTGCTTCGCCGCTTCGATACCGTGGTCGTGCACACCGAACGTGGCCGCGAAGCGCTTGGTGAGCTCGGCGTCGAACCCGTCGTGATTCCGCATCCGGTGTACCCGAGCGACGCGCTCCGGGCCGACAACGGGCAGACGATCCTCGCGCTGGGTGTGATCCGGCCCTACAAGGGGCTCGCGGACGCGGTCGAGGTGGTCTCGCGACTGCCCGATGCCCGCCTGCTCGTCGCCGGCGACCCGGCGATGCCGCTCGACGGGCTGCGCGACGCGCCGCGGACCGAGTGGCGCCTCGGCTACCTGACCCCCGCCGAGCTGGACCGGGCGCTCTCAGACGCGACCGTTGCGATCTTTCCCTACAAGGCCGAGCTCGACCAGTCGGGCGCACTGCTCCAGGCGCTCGGCGCCGGTGTGCCGGTCGTGGCCTATGACGTGGGTGGGCTCGCCGAGCCGATCGTGAACTACGGCGCCGGGCGCGTCGTACCGGCCGGTGACGTCGAGGCGTTGACCGAGGCTGTGCGCGGCCTGCTCGCGGATCCCGATGCGCTTGCCGCCGCCCGCGCCGGTGCGGACCGGGCGCGCGCCGAGCTCACCTGGGATGCGGCAGCGACGCGCCATCTCGAGGTGTACCGGGAGCTCGCTTGATCTTCCGTCGCGGCCGCTTTTCGGACGTGATCTCACGCCAGCTCGACCTGTTCGCGGAGGACAGTCAGGACGTGATCGACGAGGCGGCGTACCGGTTTTCGCTGTACGACCAGTCCGACCGGGACGACGCCGAGGAGCTCTACGGCGACTACATCGACGCGATCGAGACCGGTACCGAGCTGCTCGCAGACATCCGAGACACGTATGCGCGCAACATCGAGGAGGGACCGGACGAGGAGTACGAGGCCGCGTTCAATAGCGCCGTGGCGAAGCGCTGGCCGATGTTTGCGCTCGAGATCGAAAATCGCTGAGGGTGCGCCCCGCGAGCTCGCCCAGGGCAAACGCCGTCTGGGCCGTGTCTTCCGACCCACGGTAGAACTCGATCTTTCCCTCGCGAAGCCCGAAGTACAGGTGAAGGTTCATGGCGGCTTCGCGGCGCGTCGCGAGCGCGCGGAAGCGGGTGCGGATGACAGCGAACACGCCGTCGTGCGTCGCCGCGATCGCGAGCGGCGTGAACTCGAAGATCTGGATAGTCGCGGCGATCTCGCCGAAGAAGCGCGCCACCTCCTCTCGTCCGGTTCGCTGGCCGTGCCAGGGCGCCACGGCGCCTTCCGACGCCCAGTCGACGTCATCGGTGAGCGTCGCGAGGATCGCCTCCAGATCACCCCGTCGATACGCGTGGTAGAGCGCCCGGATCGCGGCTAGGTTGGCCTGCTGACTCATTCGACACCCCCCGTTCGACGTCACCTGTCCGTGCCGTATTCGCACCAACGCCGTCAACGGTTCGGTCCGGTCAGCGGTGTCCGAAATGGTGTGCCCCTGGTAGGTTCGCTCTAACCTCTGCGTCGTTCGCGGCGCTGCGGGCAAGCGGGCCGAGGCTTTCGAGCTCGTCGACGAGGACGTTCTCGTTGCGGCCGACACGCTCGAAGCGGCCGCGGGCAAGGAGGAGCGGCTCGCCGCGGACGATCGCACGATGGGCCTCGTAGACGGGCGGCGGGATGATCAGGTTCATCTGGCCGTGCTCGTCCTCGAGCAGCATGAAGACGATCCCCTTGGCGGTCGAGGGACGCTGGCGGGCGACGGCGAGCCCGGCGACCTCGACCCTGGCTCCGTGAGGAACCGAGCCGAGCTCGTTGCTCGGCACACACCCTGCCTCGAGGTGGGGGCGCAGGAGCTGCAGCGGGTGCATGCCCACCGAGATCGAGGTGTGGCGGTAGTCGGCGAGCATGCGCTCCCAGTCGGTCTGCGGACGGAGCTCGGGAGTCTCGGCGGTCGGGCCGAGCGGGAGGGCGAGCTGCCTCGAGCCGCCCGTGACCGTCTCGCCTCTCGGCGTGAGGCCGAGGCTCCAGAGGAGCTCGCGTCTCGGGCCCCACTCGTCGCAGGCGCCGGAGGAGACGAGGGCCTCGAGCGCGTCTGAGCCCGCAGGGCCACGGCGGGCGAGGTCGGCGACGTCCGTGTAGGGCTGTTCGGCGGCGAGCGCCTCCGCTTCTGCCTCCCCGACCGAGCGGATGTAGCCGAGGCCGATCCGGACGGCGCCCGTCTCGACGGTGCAACGGGCGGCACTCACGTTGAGATGCGGCGGCCGCACCTCGACGCCGCGGCGCTGGGCGTCACGGACGAGTGAGGCCGGCGGGTAGAAGCCCATCGGCTGGGCGTTCAGGAGCGAACAGAGGAACTCGGCCGGGTAGTAGCGCCGAAGCCACGCAGACTGGTAGGCGAGCAGGCCGAACGCAGCCGCGTGGGACTTCGGGAAGCCGAAACCGGAGAAGCCGACGAGCTTGTCGTAGATCGTGTGTGCGACGGGCTCGTCGATCCCGTTGCCGAGGCAGCCTTCGACGAAGCGGGGCCGGAACGCCTCGATCGCCTCCTCGCTGCGCTTGCGGCTCATCGCGCGGCGCAGCCCTTCGGCCTCCCCCACGCTGAAGCCGGCGGCGGCCATCGAGACGTCGAGCACCTGATCCTGGAAGACGACGACGCCGAGCGTCTCGGCGAGCGGCTCGCGAAGCGACTCGTGCTCGACCGGGTAGACGAAGCTCGGGTCCTCGCGCAACCGCTGCCGGCGTTCGATGTAGGGATGCACAGCCTTTCCCTGGATCGGGCCGGGCCGCACGAGTGCGACCTGGACGGTGAGATCGTCGAGGTTCTCGGGCCGGGTGCGCAGGAGGCTCTGCATCTGCGCCCGGCTCTCGATCTGGAAGAGCCCGACGGTGTCGGCGGCCTGGATCTCCTTGTAGACCTCGGGGTCATCGAGCCGGATCCGGGAGAGGTCGATTGGCTTGTGGTGGAGGCGCGCGATCAGGTCGATCGCCTCTTCGACGGCAGAGAGCATCCCGAGCCCGAGCAGGTCGATCTTCAGGAAGCCGGCATCGGCGCAGGAGTCCTTGTCCCACTGGCAGATCTGGCGGCCGGCCATCGCGGCGGGCTGCACGGGGACGAGGTCGATCAGTGGGCGGGTGGAGATGATCATCCCGCCCGGGTGCTGGGACAGGTGCCGCGGCAGGCCGGCGATCTCGTGGGTGAGCTCGCGGAAGGCCTGCCAGCGCGGGCCGCTGTGGTCGCCGGGCACGCTCGCCAGCTCGCCTGCGACGCCGGTTGCCTGCCAGCCGTCGGTGACGCGGGCGAGGCGTTCGAGCTCGGCGAACGGGAGGCCGAGCGCCTTGCCGACGTCGCGGATCGCGCCGCGGCTCCTGTAGGTCGAGAAGGTGGCGACGAGCGCGGCGTGCTTGCGGCCGTAGCGCTCGGTGACTGCGAGGATCAGCTTCTCGCGGATGTCGCGCGGGAAGTCGAGGTCGATGTCGGGCACCGAGACCATCTCGTCGTTCAGGAACCGGCCGAGCGAGAGGTTCGCCTCGACGGGATCGACGTGGGAGAGGCCGGTGAGATAGCAGACGATCGAGCCGACGCTCGATCCTCTCCCCGTCCCGGCGGCAGGACGTTCCTCGGCGAGTCGGCGCCGCGCACCTCGAGGGCGCAGGCGCGGGCGAGCTCGAGTACTTCCCAGTGGAGCAGGAAGAAGCCGGCGAGCCCGAGGCGGGCGATCAGGTTCAGTTCCGTCTCGAGCCGGTCGTGGGCGCGCTTCTTGCGGCCGTTCGCGTTTGCGTAGCGCACGGCGAACTCTCGCTCGCAGAGGTCGCGGAGCTGCTTGTCGGCGGGATCGGCACCGTCCGAGAAGTCGGGGTAGCGGTAGCCGAGCTCCTCGGTGAGGTCGAAGGTGCAGCGGTCGGCGACCTCGCGCGTTCGCGCGGCGGCGGCGGCCGGGAGCCGGTCGGCGGCCTCCTGCGGCGGCAGGAGCACGGATTCGTGGTTGCCGCGGCGCTCGCGCTCGGAGCCGTCGAGGGAGGTGCGGTTGTGGATCGCGACGAGAGCGTCCTGCAGTCGCAGGCGGCGCTCGTGGTGGGAATGGATGTCTCCCGTGCCGACGGTCGGTACGCCGAGGGTCGCAGCGAGCTCCTCGAGCGCGGCATTCCGGCGGACGTCTCCGCGCTCGTAGGGTCGCTGGAGCTCGACGTAGAACGCCCCGGTGAACGCCTGCGCGAGTGGGGCGACGGCGTTCGGGTCGGTGACGGCGAGCCCATGGCGGGCACAGCCGGAAAGGCAGACGAGGCCTTCGGCGTGCTCGGCGACGAAGGCCGCCGTCGTTCCCGGCGGGAGCAGGTCGCGTTCGCGGCCTTCGGCCCTCGTGCGGGCGTGCGCATCGGTGAGGATCCGGCAGAGATTCTCGTAGCCTCGGCGGCCCTCACAGAGAAGAGTGATGTGGGCGCCGTGCTCGAGCGTCACCTCGGCGCCCGTGATCGCGCGGAGGCCGAGCGGCTTGGCGGCCTGGGCGAACTCGAGCGAGCCGTAGACGCCGTCGTGGTCGGTCAGCGCGAGCGCGTCGTAGCCGAGCTCGACGGCGCGGGCTGCGAGCTCCTCGGGGAGCGAGGCGCCGTCCAGGAACGAGTAGGCCGAGTGCGCGTGCAGCTCGACGTATGTCATTCCGGTGCGATTCTCAGGCGCGCTGCGTGAACCACGACTTCGTCTCGCCGTCGCGGTAGACCACGGCGTTCTCGCCGGTCTCGAGCACGAGGTCGAAGTAGCGGCGATCGACCGGCTCGTCCGTCCACCAACGGTCGACGATCCGCCACTCCTCGCGCACGCTGGCGACCCCCTGGCGGTTGACCCGGTGCGGGACACCGTCGCCGTGCGCTTCCACGAGCGCGGGACAGGGCTGATTCAGCCGCTGCGCGCTCGTGCTCTGCCTATCCGAGTCTTGAGAGTTCAGTCGTCGCGCGGAACGAGTAGCGCGCGAGCCTCCGGAATCCGTGACCACGGTGCCACCTCCACAACCATCGATACCCCGCCTGAGCCCACGGCTGCTTTCACCTGGCGCAGGCCCTCACTCAATCTCCCCCTCATGACTTCTCCTTCCGCGCGGACGAGCTCGAGCTGCTCGCCGCTGCTCCCGGCCAGCTCGACCACTTCGAGCCGAAGCTTGAGCACGGGCGCCGGTACCTCGGTGAGCTTCGGGCCGAGCGCCAGCCGGAGCCGCTCGGGATCCGCGGTCGGCTCACGGAGCGTCACCACCCGCCGCCACGAGGCGCCGCCGACGAGTCTCGCCCAGAGGGCGAGCTTTCGCGGCGGGCGCCCCGCGCGCTCGGGCCGGGCGAGCAGCCCGTCGATCAGAACGCCGAGCCCTCTCCGTAGCGTCAGCTCCTCGCCGACTGCTTCCGGGAACTCCAGCGTCTCGACAAGCGACACAGGTGGTCTACGGGGGACCACGCGGCCATCGTGCTCACCCCTCGCCAGGCTCCAGGCGCGCCGGCCGTCCGGCCCCAGTCGTTCGGCGACGGCACCACCCGGGAGCCCGGCAAGCTCTCCGATCGTTCGTACCCCGAGCTCCTCGAGCTCGGAGTAGCGCTCCCGCTCGAGCGGGAGCAAGGTCATGGGCAACGGCGCGAGAAACTTGCGCGTCCGGTCGTCGGAGACGATCAGTGCCTGTCCCGGCCGTGCCACCCCGGCCGCGGCGAGTGCAGCGAAGCGCCGCTCCGCTGCTCCCGCGCGGGCATTCCACGCCGGCCCGATGGTCGTGAGCGCCCGCTTGAGCGCCGGCTCGAGCCCGCCGTAGAGCCGTTCGACGCCCTTGGTCTCGAAGAGCGCCGTTCCCGGCTCGACGGGCTCGACCGCGAAGCCCGCGTTCTCGAGTCCGCGCACGATCCCCTCCCACGCCTGCTCGACCGCCACCGGGTCCTGATCGACAAGCACGAGCTGCGGGCACATCGAGAGCGCCTCCCCGAGCCGCATCCCCGGCCGCACGCCTTTTGCCTGCGCCGCCGCGGTCACCGAGCCGACGAACTGCTCCTTCCCGGGCAGCGGCGCGAGCGCCGCCGGCTCGGCCTCGAGCGCCGGCCGGAGCAGCAAAGCGGCCTGCAGGTCGAAGGCGGGGATGACAACGGCGGCGATCACGGAACGTATGTTCTATACGAACATACGTTCTCCTGTCAAGGGTCGCGTTGGTGAAAGGCGGGCTCGAACTGGGCGACCGCGCCGCGAACCCACTCGACCAGGTCGATCGGCAGCCAGTCGAGCTCGACGCCGTCACGGAACGAGATCCGGAAGCGGGGGTTCTCGTTGATCTGCACATCTACGCGCAGGCCCGATCCGGAACGGAAGCGTGCGACCTCCCCGCCGTCGACGATCGGCCGGTCGAGATAGTCGTAGCTCTCGAACGCCTCGTCCGGCGGCAGTGTCGCGACGTTGACCAGGTACGTGAACGTGTCCGCGGTGAGCACCGCCGCGGGCAGGAAGCGATGCTTGGTCAGGTTGTTGACGTGCTCGAGGATCGCGAGCGGGTGCAGGTCGGGCCGGTCGAGGCGCTGGAACGGCTGCATCGCCTCGATCAGGTTCGCCCACTCCTCGGGGACGCCGCGGAGCGCCGCCTCGCCCTGCACGGCCCAGTCCTGCGCCCGCTTGACGACGGGGAAGGACGTCTTGCGGCCGGGCTTGCGGCCGCCGAGCAGCACGAGCTGCCACACCAGGTAGTCGAGGGTCGAGCGGAGATTTCCGAGGATGTCGCTGAAGATCAGCGCCAGATCCTCGAGCGGCGGCTCGGCGACCACCCGCCAGCGAAACGTGTGCCAGCCCGTCTCGGGGTCAAAATCGAACACGATCGAGTACGGCTGCGTCTCGAGGTAGGCCTCGAACAGGTCGTCGTGGGCTTGACGAAGCTCCTCCGCGCGCCGGAGCTTGGCGCGGGCACCAGCGAGATCAGGCATTCCCACGCTCCCGCATCCGTGCGGCCGAGCCTATCCGCCGCGGCGCTCCTCACGAGAGCGGGCCCGCGAAGACCCGGCCGAGCACCACTGCGGCGCCGAGGAGTAGCGCAGCCGCAGCCGCGAACCACGAGGCGATGTCCCTGGTCTCCGTGGCATGGCCGAAGCTGCTGCCGACGCTTCGGTAGAAGGTCGCGAGCTGCCCCGCGTTCGTTGCCCTCGCCGTCCGGCCTCCCGTCACCTTCGCGATCGCCGCCATCAACGGCGGATCCGGCGCGACCCGGCGTGCGTAGGGCCCGTAGCCGAGGATGCCGTGGGAGGTTCCGAGCGCGACGGTGTCGATCGGAATCCCGTCGGCACGGGCCTTTGCCGCCGCCGGAAGCGGCTGGATCGTCCCCTGGGTCTGGTTTCCGTCGGAGAGCAGCACGATCGCGGCGGGAAGCCTCTGGCCCGGGGCACGCACGTATCCGGCCTGGGCGAGCGAGCTGCGGACGAGCCTCGCCGCGCTCACGAGCCCAGCCCCGATCGCCGTTCCCGAGTCGGGGGTGAGCAGGTCGAGCGACTGGGCGACCTGCTCGTGGTCGACCGTCGGAGCGGCGAGCACGGTGGGATCGTCACTGAACTGGACGAGACCGACCTTGAAGCCCTTCGGCAGCTTCCGGACGAACACGCGCATGGCGGCGACCGCGGCATCGAGCCGGGTCGGCTCGACGTCGCGCGCGCTCATCGAACCGGAGACGTCGACGAGGAGCACGATCGTCGCGTTGTCGACCCGCACCGGGAGCTTGGCCTGCGGGTGCGCCGCCGCCGTGGCTGCGCAGATGAGTGCTGCGAGCAGCAACACGAGCGGCACGAAGCGACGCCGGCTGCGCCGTGACGGAGCGATTGACTCGAGCAGCGCCAAATTCGTGAACGCGACCGGGTTCCGGACCCGCCGGCGCGAGACGAGCGCGACCACGCCGAGCACGGCGGGAACCGCAAGCAGCGCCAGCAGACCGAGAGGTGAGCCAAGGCCCATCCTCAAAGAGTGTGCGCCACCTCGGCCGGAACCGCAATGGGAACCGCGATCTCGGGCACCAGACGTCTCGGCGGCCGTACCTGTCATCTGGCCGTCTCGAACAGGCACCGGGATACGCTAGGCGCATGGATCCCGCGCCACGCTACTGCTACCGGCACCCCGATCGCGAGACCGGGCTCTCGTGCTCGGAATGCGATCGGCCGATCTGCTACGAATGCATGACTCCGGCGCCGGTCGGGCTGCGCTGCCCCGAGCATTCGGGGAAGCCGCAGGGGGTCAAGAAGGTGACCGCGGCCGCCGGGCGCGTCGCGAGCGGGCAGACGACGCGGTCTGGCACGCCGGTGACCTACGCGCTGATCGCGATCAACGTCGGTGTGTACCTGCTCGAGCTCGCGAAGGGCGGCACGATCGACGGCCTCGGGAACTCGATCTACGAGCGCGGCTTCCTGATCGCGACCGGCCAGTACGCGAACGGGACGCTTGGCGGTGTTGCGCACGGCGAGTGGTGGCGCCTGATCACCTCGGCGTTCCTGCACTACGGTCCGATCCACCTCGGCCTGAACATGCTCGCGCTCTACTGGGGCGGCCGGGTGCTCGAGCACGTGATCGGCAGCTGGCGGTTCGCGCTCCTCTACCTCACCGCCGGGATCGCGGGCTCCGCCGGCGCCCTCTGGCTCTCGCCAAACGTCCCCACGGTGGGCGCATCGGGCGCGATCTTCGGGATCTTCGGGGCTCTGCTCGTGCTCGAGCGTCGCGGGACGATCCAGAGCGGCGGCCAGATCCTGGCGCTGATCGTCCTGAACCTCGTGATCAGCGTCTCGCTGCCCGGAATCTCGCTCGGTGGCCATCTCGGCGGCCTCGTCGCCGGGATCGTCCTGATGCTGCTGTACTTCGAAGCCCGCCGGTCGGCGCCGCTCTGTGTCGCCGCGGCCGTGGCGGTCGCCGCCGTGTCGGTGGTCGTCGCCTACGCGGTGATCTGAGCCCGCCTACGGCGCGGCTGTTCAGCCGCCGGCGGCGACGTAGGCCTTGCTGCCCGCTTCGGCCAGGGCAGCCTGCGCTGCGGCAAGCCGCGCAAGTGGGACGCGGTAGGGCGAGCAGGAGACGTAGTCGAGCCCGAGCGAGTGGCAGAAGGCGATCGAGCGGCGCTCGCCGCCGTGCTCGCCGCAGATCCCGAGCTTGAGCGCCGGTGAGGCGGCGCGGCCGCGCTCGACCCCGATCCGCATCAGATCGCCGACCCCGTCGGTGTCGAGCACCTCGAACGGGTTGCGCTCGATCACGCCGTCGGTGAGGTAGCGCGAGAGGAACTTGCCCTCGGCATCGTCGCGGGAGACACCGAGCGTCGTCTGGGTGAGGTCGTTCGTGCCGAACGAGAAGAAGTCGGCGTGGGCGGCGATCTCCCCGGCACGGATACAGGCGCGCGGTAGCTCGACCATCGTCCCGATCGTGTGGACGAGGCGCGGGGCCTCTTCGGCCCACACGAACTCCGTCAGCTCGCGCAACCGGCGAAGCTCCTCGGCGAAGCCGACGAGCGGGTGCATCACCTCGACGAGCGGTGCCTCGCCGGTTCGCGCCTCGACCGCGAGCGCGGCGCGCGCGATCGCGCGAATCTGCATCTCGTAGATCTCCGGGTAGACGAGCCCGAGGCGGCAGCCACGGAGCCCGAGCATCGGGTTCGACTCGTGCAGCGCTCGGATCCGCGCGCGCATCGCCTCGTCGGTCGCCTGCTCCTCGGGCGGCAAGAACTCGTGGAGCGGCGGATCGAGCAGGCGGATCGTCACCGGCAGGCCGTGCATCGCCTCGAAGATCCCGTCGAAGTCGGCCTGCTGGAACGGCAGGAGCTGGTCGAGCGCCTCGCGGCGGCCCGCCTCGTTGTCGGCGAGGATCATCCGCTGCATCACCGGCAGTCGCTCCTCGCCGAAGAACATGTGCTCGGTGCGGCAGAGCCCGATCCCCTCGGCGCCGAACTCCCGGGCGCGGACGGAGTCCGCCGGGTTGTCGGCGTTCGCGCGGATCCGGAGGCGCCGGAAGCTGTCGGCCCAGCCGAGGATCGTCTCGAAGTCGTCGTTCAGCTCGGGCGGCACGAGTTCGACGGCACCGACGTAGACGGCCCCACTGCCGCCGTCGATCGTGATCGAATCGCCCTCGCGCAGCTCGTGCCCGCCGAAGCGCACGATGCCGCCCTCGATCGTCAACCCCTCGCAGCCCGCCACGCAGGGTTTTCCCATCCCGCGCGCGACCACGGCCGCATGCGAAGTCATCCCGCCGTGCACGGTGAGGATGCCGTTCGCGGCGATCATCCCGTGGATGTCGTCGGGCGTCGTCTCGTGCCGGACGAGGATCACCGGCCCCGCCTTGGCCCGCTCGACGGCCGTTTCGCTGTCGAAGACGATCGCGCCGGTCGCGGCACCGGGGCTCGCGTTCAGGCCCTTGGCGGCAGGATCGGGCGCTGTATCCGGGTCGATGCGCGGATGCAGGAGCTGGTCGAGCTGGTCCGGGTCGATCCGGAGGACGGCCTCCTCACGCGTGATCGTTCCCTCCTCGACCATCTCGACCGCCGCTTTCACGGCGGCCGCGGCCGTGCGCTTCGCCGCGCGGGTCTGCAGCATGAACAGGGCGCCGTCCTCGACGGTGAACTCGACATCCTGCATGTCCCGGTAGTGCTCCTCGAGCCGGCCGAGAGTGGCCAGCAGCTCCGCGTAGGCGTCGGGGACGACGCTCGCCATCGACTCGACCGGCTGCGGCGTCCTGATCCCGGCGACGACGTCCTCGCCCTGGGCGTTCAGGAGAAACTCGCCATAGAGCTCACGCTCGCCGGTCGACGGGTTGCGCGTGAAGACGACCCCTGTTCCCGACCTCTCCCCCTTGTTGCCGAACACCATCTGCACCACGTTGACGGCGGTGCCGATGTCGTCGGGAATGTCGTTGGCGCGTCGGTAGACCTGCGCCCGCGGCGTCTCCCACGAGTCGAAGACCGCGCGGACCGAACGCATCAGCTGGTCGGTCGCCTCCTGCGGGAAGTCGGTGTTCTTGGCGTCGCGGTAGAGGGCACGGTAGGTGGCGACGAGCTCGACGAGATCCTCGGCCGAGAGGTCGGTGTCGAGCGCTGCGCCCCGGTCCCGCTTGAGTGCGGTGAGCGCGTCCTCGAAGGTGTGCGGATCGATGCCGTCGACCACCTCGCCGAACATCTGGACGAGCCGCCGGTAGGAGTCGTAGGCGAACCGCGGGTTCCCGGTCCGCTCGGCCAGTCCGGCGGCGGCGGCGGCGTTCAGGCCGAGGTTGAGGATCGTATCCATCATCCCCGGCATCGAGACCGCCGCGCCCGACCGCACGGAGACGAGGAGCGGGTCGGAGGCATCGCCGAAGCGCTTGCCCGAGACCTCCTCGAGCCGGCGCACGTGGGTCGCGACCTCCTCGGCGAGACCCGCCGGCACGTCGCCCGTGCGCATGTAGGCGCGACAGGCGTCGGTCGTGATCGTGAAGCCCGCCGGCACCGGCAGGCCGAGGGCGGTCATCTCCGCCAGCCCGACGCCCTTGCCTCCGAGCAGGGCCCGCCCGTTCGCGACGGGGTCGTCGAAGTCATAGACGAAACGCTCGGCGCTCATCGTCGGATTGTTACCAGTCCGGCGCTAGCGACGCCGGGCCCTGAACTCGGCGAGCCAGGCGAGTGCACGCAGCGCGAACCAGAACGGCGTGAAGATCACGTAGAAGACGAACATCGCGGTCGCGAGCAGCGCCAGCCAGAGCGCCCAGCGCGCGGGGGACACGGGCGGCTTCGGCTTCACGGCCGGGCTCCGGCGCGACTCTCGACCGTGTGGACGATTCGCAGGGAGATCTCCTCGATCGAGAGCTCGGAGACGTCGATCACGGGGCAGCCGATGCGCTTGTGGACGGCGGCGGCATGCTCGAGATCCTCGTACACCTCGTTCAGGTCGGCGTAGCCGCGGCCGCCGCCCATCAGGACAATCCGCTCGCTCCGGATCTCGGCGAGGCGCTGCGCGTCGATCGTCAAGCCGACGACGCGCCTGGGATCGACCGAGAAAAGTGAGGCGGGCGGCTCGATTCCCTTCACGAGCGGCACGTTCGTCGCCTTCCAGCCGAGATAGCCGAGGTAGATCGAAAGCGGCGTCTTGGACGTTCGGGAGACGCCACAGAGCACGACGTCGGCATCGGCGAGTCCGCGTCCGAGCCCGTCGTCGTTCTTGACGGCGAACTCGATTGCCGCGATCCGCCGGAAGTAGCTCTCGTCGAGCGGCGGCCTCGCTCCCGGCCGCATCTCGGCCGACCGCCCCGAGACCTTTGCGACGGCTTCGAGCGGCTGGGCGAGCAGGTCGCAGTAGTCGACGCCGAGTCCTTCGCAGAGCTCGCGCATCGTCGAGCGGAGGGTCGGCTCGACGAGTGTGAAGATGACGACTGCGCGCCGGTCCTCCATCCGGGTGAGCGCCAGCTGAAGGTCTGCGACCGTCTCGACGCGCGGATGGCGGACGGTCACGAACCTCTGGTCCGGAAACTGCGCCTCCGTCGCGGCGACGACCCGCGTTGCCGTCTCGCCCGTCGAGTCGGAGACGACATGCAGCTCGACGACCGAATCGGCGTTCATCCGCTCAGGAGCAAACGGCAACGATGAAGCAGCTCCGAGTCGTCCCCATGTGGAAAGGAGTCTACGAGGAGCGCAAGGGGTCGCTCCGGTAGTTTCAGGGGATGGCGGAGCTCGAACGGTACGAAGGCACGGCGACGATCGAGAAGGTCGCATCGCTCAGCCGGCGACGCGGATTCGTCTATCCCTCGTCGGACATCTACGGCGGGCTCGGGTCGGCGTTCGACTACGGCCACTACGGCGTGCTGCTCAAGCAGAACGTCAAGAACGCCTGGCAACGGGCGATGGTGCAGGAGCGCGACGACATCGTCCTGCTCGACTCGGCGATCATCCTGCATCCGCAGGTCTGGGTGTCCTCGGGGCACGTCGGCGGCTTCTCTGACCCGCTCGTCGATTGCCGCACCTGCAAGCTCCGGTTCCGTGCCGACCATCTCGACGTCTCCGCCTGCGGCCGGCGGCCCTCGAAGCACCCCGGCGAGACGCCGGACTGCGATCTGACCGAGGCGCGCCAGTTCAACCTGATGTTCGAAACCTCGATCGGGCCCGTCCGGGACGAGGGCTCGATGGCCTACCTCCGTCCCGAGACCGCCCAGGGCATCTTCATCAACTTCAAGAACGTGACCTCGTCGCTGCGTGTCAAACCCCCTTTCGGCATCGCTCAGATCGGCAAGAGCTTCCGCAACGAGATCACGCCCGGCAACTTCCTCTTCCGCACGCGCGAGTTCGAGCAGATGGAGATGGAGTTCTTCGTCCCGCCGGCCGAGTCGCAGCAGTGGTACGAGTACTGGATCGCCGAGCGGCACCGCTGGTACCTCGACCTCGGCATGCGCGCGAACCATCTGCGCATCCGCCCGCACGACACAGACGAGCTCTCGCACTACTCGAGCGGCACGAGCGACCTCGAGTACCTCTTCCCGATCGGCTGGTCCGAGCTCGAGGGAATCGCGAACCGCGGCGATTTCGACCTCACCGCCCACGCCGAGGGCTCGGGCACGAAGCTCGAATGGATCGGGCACGAGGAGCGATACGTCCCGCACGTGATCGAGCCCGCCGCCGGCGCCGACCGGGCCGCGCTCGCGTTCCTCGTCGACGCCTACGACGAGGAGCAGGTCGGCGACGACGTGCGCACGGTGCTGCGGCTGCATCCGCGCCTCGCGCCGGTGAAGGTCGCCGTGCTCCCGCTCGTCGGCAAGGACGCTGATCTCGTCGGCAAGGCGAGACCACTCTTCGAGGAGCTGCGCCGTTCGATGCCGGCCGAATACGACGACTCGGCTTCGATCGGCAAGCGCTACCGCCGCCAGGACGAGATCGGCACGCCGTGGGCGCTGACGATCGACCAGCAGACGCTCGAGGACGGCACGATCACGATCCGCGACCGCGACTCCCTGGCGCAGGAGCGGATCCCGATCGACGGGGCGAAGGCGCTCTTGCTCGACCGGCTCGACCAGCCCTGGACACCGCGCTAGCCGGGTGGGCTGGCACGAGCTGACGGTCGAGAGCGAGGCCCTGCGCGGCAACCCACTCGGCGACCCCGCCTCCCGCCCGCTCTTCGTCTGGACGCCGCCGGGCTACGAGCGCGAGCCGGCCCGCCGGTACCCCTCGATCTACCTCCTGCACTCGATGACGAGCCAGGCCCGCGCGTGGTTCAACGTCTCACCGTTCCAGCCGAGCTTCCCCGAGCAGCTCGACGCGCTCGCCCTCGAGGCCGTCATCGTCGCCGTCGACGGCTTCACCGCGGTCGGCGGCGCGCAGTGGATCGATTCGGCCGCGATCGGGGACTACGGGCGGTACCTGTGCGAGGACGTCGTCGAGTTCGTCGACGCGGAGTTCCGCACGCTGCCGGAGTCGGTGCACCGCGGAGCCGCAGGGAAGTCCTCGGGCGGCTTCGGGGCGATGGTCTGGTCGATGCTTCGGCCCGATCTCTTCGGCGGGTTCGCCACCCACGCAGGCGACGCCCTCTTCGACGTGACCCTCGCCTCGGAGTTCGCTCCGGCCGCCCAGGCGCTGCGGAACCTCTACGACAGCTCGTTCGAGACGTTCTGGACCGACTTCCGCTCGGGCCGGCCGGTGCTCGAGAACCGGACGGATCCGGTGCTCCAGAACGTGTGGGCGGTGTCGGCCGCCTTCTCCCACGGCGCCGACGGGACGGTCGACCTGCCGTTCCGGATCGAGACCGGCGAGCTCGTCCCCGAGGTGTTCGAGCGCTGGCTCGCCCGCGATCCGGTGCGCCTCGCCGCCGCCAATGCCGCCTCACTCTCCGGAATGCGCGCGATCTGGATCGATGCCGGCCGGAACGACGAATACCACCTCGATCTCGGCGCCGTCGCCTTCCGCGACGCCGTCAGGGCGGCCGGAGTAGCCGACGAGCGGGTGCACTTCGAGCTCTTCCCCGGCGGCCATCGCGGGCTCAATCGTCGTTTCCTGCTGAGCCTGCCGTTTCTCGCTGAACGTCTGAGCTGAGCTGCATCGGCCCGGGCGCTGCGGGTTGAGGGCCGAATCGGCGCCTTCAGATCATCCCGCCGGCCAAGCTTTTCCCAAACCAGCGCGGACCCCCACCCTGGGTGGGGCCGCTCCCCTCCGCCCTCGAGATCAATTCTACCGCGCCCATCCAGGCAACACTGTGACGATTCTGGAACATCTTCTCCACAGCGGGGCCGCCGGCCGGGCCGGGCGACGCAGTGCCCTCAGATGACTGTTCCGGAGCCGCCCGACGACGGGAAGAGCCCGCCGCCCGAGGGCAGCACACCGCCACCGCCGAGACTGCCCGCAGCCGCGCCAGATCCGCCCCTGATCGACAGGGTCACCTTGCCGCTCGGGTAGCTGATCGAGACACTCGTCGTCGTCTTGCAGCCGGTGCAGGACTCCTGGTTCATCGCGAAGCCGTCCGCGCCCAACACAGAAACAGGGCGGCCATGGGCGAGGTCGCGGGTGACAAGGCCGGCGACGCTTCGGGCCTTCGTGCAGGCGATGCCCTGCGCCTGCAAGCCGACCACACGGAATCCGGAGATCGCGAGCCCGTGCGTGCTGCATGCTGCCGAGCTCGTCGCACCGAAGGCAGCGCCGGCGACGAGGCAGCTCGCCGCCAGGATGCCTGTCCACACGACGATCACGCGGGCCATACGGCGAAAATCGTAGCGCGAGTCCACCGTCCGCGTCCATCCGTTGAACGGGGGATACAGCCGTTGCGAGGCCGAACCGATGCGAAGAGCAATGCGCTCCGTCACCGGCATCTGCGTGATCGCCTGCGGGACGATCGCGAGCTTCGTACCCGAGCTCTGGGGCGCCTCGGCCTTCGGGCTCAGCTCGCTCGCCTTTAGTGTGGTCGGCAGCGTGGTCGGAGTCTTTCTCGGCGCCAGGATCGCGAACCTCTGAGAACCTCCCCCGGCCGGGAATCGACCCCGGCGTGACGGAGAGGGCGCGTCAGGCGATGAGTAGACTCGCCGTCCATGTGGCGCCTCCGCTCGCTCCTCTGGTCGTGGCTCGCGAATGCGATCGCCCTCTGGGTCGTGATCGTGATCTTCCACAAGATCACGATCGGCTCGTTCTTCTCGCTGTTGGAAGCCGCGCTCCTCTTCGGGCTCCTGAACACGATCGTCAAGCCGATCCTGAAGCTCCTGACGCTGCCGCTCGCCGTCGTCACCCTGCGGTTGATCTGGTTCGCGGTCGCCGCGCTGATGCTGGCGCTGACCGCGCTGATCGTCGGCAGCTTCAACATCCACGGCTTCTTCGCCCTGCTCGGGGCGACGCTCGTGATCTGGCTCGTGAACCTCGCCCTCGATGTCGTGCCCGGACCGTGGCGCGGCACGAGGCGCGACGGACACGCGCTCAGCCGCCGCGGGAACTAGCCCTACTCACCCTCGGAGCAGCCCGCCGATCACGGAGCCGACGAGGTTCGAGTCCGAGGTCGGCGCCGGCTGGGTCGACTCGCCCGACTCGACCGGCGCGACGTACATCGTCTGGATCGCAAGCCGGCCGGGACCCGTGAAGCGGTTCCAGGTGAGCTTCCCGCCGCCGCCGAACATGCTCGTCTTCAGCCCCACTCCCGTCGCTTCCATCTTCACGCTCGTGTCCTTGTAGAGCCAACCGCCGGCCTCGACGTCGATCTGCTCGCCCGCGTCGAGTACGACCTCGAAGACGTTCCCGTTGCCGTGGACCCACACGATCGCGTCGCCGTTTGTCGCCTTGAAGTTGTCGACGAAGAACCCGGAGCCGCCGAGCAGCATGCTCCTGACGCCCTGAACGCGTTCGTAGGTGTATTCCATGCTGTCGGTTGCCGCGACGAACTGGTGCTCGCGCACGTTGAGCTCCTGCCCCTGCGGCAGATGGATCGGCACGACCTGGCCCGGCGTGTCACGGGAGAAGGCGATGCGACCGGGCCCGACTGCGCGAGTGAGGAAGAAATCGAGACCCGCGATCGTGCGCTTCACGCCGCCGGACAGCTTGCGGAGCTCGATCTGCACCGCCGGCTCCTTCCAGAGCAGCACGTGGTGCTCGAACATCACCGGAGCCCCCGACAGCTCGATCTGGAGCTCGGGAACGAGCTGTCCCCGTACGTGGTAGTTGACTCCGGCAAACGCCTCGTCGCGAACGTCGGTCGGGATCGGCTCGGGGATGTTCATCTGGTCCTCCTTGGCGACTTGTGACCCCGAGCGTATCTCGCCGGGCGGACCGATCCGGCTCCGGCCAGGTCAGGTCCCGGCGGTCAGGTCGTACACCGTCTCGCCGCCGACGGTCGTCGCCGTGAAGTGCTGCTCGACCCAGCTCGCGATCGCCGTCGAGCTCGAAGAACTGCCTGCGCCCGGGCCACCACCACCGCCGCCGGAGGCGATGTAGTAGTGGATCTTCCCGGCGGCGACGTAGGCCTCGAACTGCGCGAGTGTCGGGGAGGGATCCGTGCCGTTGAAGCCGCCGATCGCCATGACCGGGTCCCCGGTTGCGAGCTGGACGCCCGCCGCGCTGTTCGCCCCGACGATCGCCGCAACCCAGCGGTACGAGCCGGCGTTCTGCTCGAGGAGCGTCGCGAGAGCCTTGGCCGGCGTGCCGGAATCGAGCAGGCCGCCAAGCCCGCCGCGCTGAGCGCCGGCACCGCCGATGGCTCCGAGGCCGCCGGTCGACCCGGTGCCGCCGATCGACCCGGTTCCACCGGCCCCTCCGGGCGTGAAACCGCCGGGTGGGCCGCCGAACGCGCCTGCGGGAGGCGCGCCGCCGGCTCCCGGGCCGGAGCCCGGTCCGCGCGCCTGCCCGCGCCCGAAGCCGCGACCGCCGCCTGCGCCGGCCCCGGTGACCGAGCCGCTCGGGCCGGCAGTCGGGAGCGCGCCCGAGTGAGCGGTCGAGGCGGTTTCTGCGGAATAGGCCGCCGGCGCCGCGAGCGCCGCCGCGACCGCGACCAAGAGCACAGCACGACCCGCGTAACGGTGGCTCCCCCATACCCGCGGCCCGAGCGCGACGAGCACCGCAGTGACGATGCCGAGCGTCAGAACGGCATACCGGAGCGCCGGGTGCCACGAAGGCGTCCGGTCGAGCAGGACGAAGGCCCAGACAGCGGTTCCGGCAAATGCCGCTGCCAGCGTGAGGCGGGCAAGGAGCGACGCCCGCCGCGCCCAGGCCCAGATCACGCCGATTCCAACGAGGGCGCCGATCGCCGGTGCGAGGACGACCGTGTAGTACGGATGGATGATCCCCTGCGCGAAGCTGAGGACGAGCCCCGTGACGACGAGCCAGGAGCCCCAGATCAGCACCGTGGCCCGGCGGCCGTCGGTGCGAGGCGCCCGCCACATCCCGGCCAGGAGGACGACGAGGAAGAGGAGCGCAGCCGGGAGCAGCCACGAGATCTGGGTGCCCATCTCGCCGCCGAAGAGCCTCGTGATCCCGGTCGGGCCCCACATGCTTCCGCCGGTCGGGCCGGCGCCCGCGTTGCCACCCGCTGCGCCGAACACCTGGCCGCCGACGACGCTGCCACGCTCGTTGCCCGTGAGCCTGCCGAAGCCGTTGTAGCCGAAGATCAGGTTGAGAATGCTGTTGTCCTGAGAGCCACCGATGTAGGGACGGCTCGACGACGGCCAGACGGCGACGATCGCCACCCACCAGGCGGCGGCAGCAAACATCGCCACACCCGAGGCGAAGAGCTGAACGAGCCGGCGGCGAAGCGCGACGGGCGCCGCGAGCAGGTAGACGGCGGCGAAACCGGGGACCACGATGAAGGCCTGCATCATCTTCGTCAGGAAGCCGAGGCCGATCAGCGCGCCCGCCAGCACGAGCCAGCGCGTTCGCGCCCGCTCGAGCGCCCGGGTGACCGCGTAGGCGGCGCCGACGAGGAGCAGTGTGAGGAGCGCATCCGGGTTGTTGAAGCGGAACATCAGCGCCGCAACGGGCGTGAGCGCGAAGACCACGGCGGCGAGCAACGCAGCGGGCGCAGCGAACCGGCGACGCACCGTGGCGTACAGCAGACCGACGGCGGCGACACCCTCGAGCGCCTGCGGAACGAGGATGCTCCAGCTCGAGACGCCGAACAGGCGCGCGGAGAGGCCCATCACCCAGAGCGACGCGGGCGGCTTGTCGACGGTGATGAAGTTCGAGGAGTCGAACGACCCGAAGAAGAACGCCTTCCAGCTCTTCGACCCTGCCTCGACTGCGGCCGAGTAGAACCCGTTCGCGTAGCCGCTCGCGGCCAGGTCGACTGTGTACAGAACGGCGGTCGCGACGAGCACGCCGAGGAGCGTCGGGCGCACCCAGACCGGGTCGTCCGTCCGGCCGCGCAGGAGAACGCGCGCCCGGCCGGCGACCCGCGCGGAGGGCGCAGCGGCGGTGATCGTCGTCACGGCGCGGCCCTCCGAGCTCGGAACACCCAGGAGCGAAGCAGCACGAACCTGAGGATCGTCGCGACCAGATTCGCAACGACGAGCACGGTCAGTTCGGCCGCGCGGGAGGGATGCGGGTCGGCAACGTGCAGGACGAGGAGCGAGGACGCCGTCAGGCCGAGAGCGAGCCCGAAGACCGCCAACCCCTGGAGTTGGTGCCGGAGCCGGTGGGCCCCGTCGCGAATGGCGAAGGTGAACCGGCGATTCGCCGCCGTATTCGCAACCGCCGTCGCGAGCAGCGCGAGCGCATTGGCAGCCTGCGCCGGGAAGACACTCCGAAGGAGGAGATACAGGAGCGCGTAGGCGACGGTCGAGAGGATGCCGATCGCGAGGAACCGGACGACCTGGCCGGCGAACCTCGAACTGCGCGGCCTCGCCGCGAGCCGGATCACCCCGCGCAGGTCGGCGATCGCGGTCGAGACAAGGTCGACGCGCGAGTCGGGGTCGTCGACCCAGTCCACCGGCACCTCGTGGATGCGCAGTCCGGCTCGCTCGGCGAGCACGAGCAGCTCGGTGTCGAAGAACCACGACCGGTCGCGCACCAGCGGCAGGAGCTCGTGCGCTCGATCGGCCCGGATCGCCTTGAACCCGCACTGCGCGTCGGAGAATCTCGTGCGCAGGACGACGTGGAGCAGCGTGTTGTACGACCGCGAGATCAGCTCCCGTTTCGTGCCACGCACGACCCGCGCGCCTCGCGTGAGGCGGCTTCCGATCGCCAGGTCGCTGTGACCGGAGAGGAGCGGTGCGACGAGCGGCAGGAATGCAGCGAGGTCGGTCGAGAGGTCGACGTCCATGTAGGCGAGCACCTGGGCATCGCTTTCCGACCACACCGCATCGAGCGCACGGCCCCTGCCCTTCTGCTCCAGGCGCACGGCACGGACATCCGCGAGCTCGCCGGCGAGTGCGAGTGCGAGCTCCCAGGTTCCGTCCGTGCTGCCGTTGTCGGCGATCGTGATCCGGGCGCTGAACGGAAAGATCTCGGCGAGATACGCGTGCAGGCGCTCGATGCTCGGGCGGAGCGTGAAGGCCTCGTCGTAGACGGGAACGACGACGTCGACGGTGGGCGGCTCGAGGCCGTCCACCGCCTGCGCGGGGGGAGAGGGCTCGGGGGTGTAGAGGGCGGCTGCGCTCATGCGAGGCAGTGTCGAAGGCGCACCTGGGATCGCTCTGCGCGAGAACTGTGAAAGCGTTGAGAACGGGTACGGTCACCTCGTGAAGCAGAGCCTCAGCCTCGTCACGCTCGGCGTCGCCGACTACGGCCGCGCGAAGACGTTCTACGAGGCGCTCGGCTGGACCACGGCCCTGGACATCCAGGAGACGGCGTTCTTCCCGGCAAACGGGGTCGTCGTCGTCCTGTGGGGGCGGGGCAAGCTGGCCGCCGACATGGGTATCCCCGACGACGGCGCGCGCTTCGGCGGGATCGCGCTCGCCCACAACGTCGGCTCGCGCGAGGAGGTGCACACCGTGATCGAGCAGGCGCGCGGGCACGGCGCCGAGATCGCCCGCGAGCCGTCCGAGACGTTCTACGGTGGCTACGCCGGAGTCTTCCGCGACCTCGACGGCCACGCCTGGGAGGTGGCGCACAACCCGGGCTTCGGGCTCGACGAGTCGGGAAGCGTCCTGCTGCCGGAGGACGACCGATGAGATCGAGTGCGCCAGACGGTCGAAACGACATGGAATCATCTCAGCGAAAGGAGTGCAGATGAGCGGGATCACCCCATTCCTCTGGTTCGACACCGAGGGCGAGGAGGCCGCCGAACTCTACGTCTCGCTGTTTCCGAACTCGCGGATCGTGACGACGACGCGGTACGGCGCGGGAGGCCCTCGGCCCGAGGGGATGGTGATGACAGTGGCCTTCGAGCTCGACGGCAGCCCGTTCGTGATCCTGAACGGTGGGCCGCAGTACACCTTCAGCGAGGCGGTCTCCTTCTCGATCAGCTGCGAGACGCAACAGGAGGTCGACCACTACTGGGAGAAGCTCTCGGAAGGCGGTGAGGAGGGCCCTTGCGGCTGGCTCAAGGACAGGTTCGGCGTCTCCTGGCAGGTCGTGCCGACGGCGCTGCCACGGCTGCTCTCGGATCCAGACAAGGAGCGCGCACAGCGTGTGATGGCCGCGATGATGCAGATGGGGAAGCTCGACATCGCCGGGCTCGAAGCGGCCGCCGCCGCGTAGATGGAGCTGCGAAGCGCCCGCCCCGGCGACGGTCCGGGGGTGCTCTCGCTCTGGCGGGAGTCGGAGGCCCATCCGAGCTCGACCGACGACCTTGCGAGCCTCGACCGGCTGCTCACAGAGCACCCGGGCGCCGTGATCGTCGCCGAGGACGACGGAAACCTCGTCGGGTCGGTGATCGCGGGCTGGGACGGCTGGCGCGGCTCGATCTACCGGCTTGCCGTGGCTCCCTCTCACCGCCGCCAGGGGCTCGGGCGGCGACTCCTCGAGGACGCCGAGGCTCGGCTCGCGAGCCTCGGGGCCGTGCGCCTCGCGGCGATCGTCGTCGGAGACGACGACCAGGCAACCTCGTTCTGGCGTGCCGGCGACTGGGAGGAGCAGCCCGAGCGGATCCGTTTCGTCAAGGATCGTTAGCCTGGGCCCGTGCTCGAGCTTCGCCCGAACTGCGAGCTGTGCGACCGAGACCTGCCGCCCGAGGCGGCGGATGCGCGGATCTGCTCGTACGAGTGCACGTTCTGTGCCGCCTGCGTCGACGGCGTCCTCCAGAACGTCTGCCCGAACTGCGGCGGTGGCTTCGAGCCCCGGCCGATCCGGCCCGAGAAGGCCCGGCGCGAGGACACCGGGCTCGTGAACGACCCGGCAGGAACGCGCCGGCGCCACACGCCGTACTCGCGCGATGAGCTCGCCGCCTTCAGCGAGTCGCTCCGCGCGGTTCCACCCGCCGCACGCTGATGGAAATCGAAGCCGTCAGCTTCGCGAGCGACGCCGCGCAGAACCTCGCCGCCGACCTGGAAGCGGAGCTCCTCGGCGAATACGCCGGCGTCCCCGGATCGGGCGGGCTGCCGGAGGCCCGGGTGTTCGACCCTCCGGCCGGAACCTTCCTCATCGGCTCGGAAGCCGGCCGCCCGGTGGCCTGCGGTGGGATCTCCCGCTACGACGACGAGACCGCCGAGCTGCGGCGCATGTACGTCGTGCCCTCCGCTCGCGGCAGGGGCCTCTCGCGCGAGCTGCTCACCGCGCTCGAGGAGGCGGCGCGAGCGCTTGGCTACCCCGTGCTCCGCCTGGAGACCGGCAACCGCCAGACCGCCGCGATCGGGCTCTACACCTCGTACGGCTTCGCCCCGATCGACCGCTACGGCCCGTTCGTCGACGACGAGCGGAGCCTCTGTTTCGAGAAGCGGCTCTAGCTGAACGCGATCACGCTGCGGATGCCGTCCTGGGCCTCCATCAGCTCGAAGCCGTGGTTGACCTCGTCGAGGGTGATCCGGTGGGAGAGGAGTGACTCGACGTCGATCTCGCCGGCGAGCCAGCGGTCGACGAGCACCGGGACCTGGGTGCGGCCCTTCACCCCGCCGAACGAGGTGCCGGTGACGCGGCGGCCGGTGATCAGGAACCGCGGGATCACTTCGAGCAGCTCGCCCCTGCCGGCGACACCGCACATGGTGGCGAGGCCCCAGGCCTCCCGTGCGGCCTCGACGGCCTGGCGCATCACGGCGACATTCCCTGTCGCCTCGAAGGTGTAGTCGGCGCCGTAGCCGCCGGTCTCGCTGCGGATCCAATCGACGGTGTCGTCTCCGGGCTTCCGGGTGTCGGTTGCACCATGATGGCGGGCTTGCACCAGCCGGTCGTCGGAGAAGTCGAGCGCGATGATCCGCTCCGCACCGGCCAGCCGGGCACCGATCACGGCGCCGAGGCCGACGAGGCCGCAGCCGAACACGGCGACGGTTGCCCTGGGCTCGACCCGTGCGGTGTAGAGCGCCGCTCCGATCCCGGTCGAGAGCCCGCAGGCAAACGGTGCGCAGCCTTCGAGCGGTGCCTCCGGGCTCACCTTGGCGAGCGCGATCTCGGGCATGACGGTGTACTCGGCGAACGTCGAGGTACCCATGAAGTGCCGGAGCGGCTCGCCGTCGAGAAAGAGCCGGGTCGTTCCGTCGGGCAGGTAGCCGGCGTTCTGCTGGTCGCGAATCGTGATGCACCGGTTCGTCTTGGGGCTGAGGCAGTGGATGCAGGTGCCGCATTCGGGTGAGAAGAGGGTGACCACGTGGTCGCCGGGCGCCACCGAGGTCACGCCGGGCCCGACGCGCTCGACGACACCCGCCCCCTCGTGGCCGAGCACGCACGGCGCATAGCCCGTCGGATCGACACCGGAGGCGGTGTACATGTCGGTGTGGCAGACCCCACAGGCGACGAGCCGCACGAGGACCTCCCCCGCCTTCGGCTCGACCAGGTCGACCTCCCGGACGACGAGAGGCTGTCCGAACTCCTCCAGAACCGCTGCCCGGATCTTCACGCGGGCACCCTACCGCGCGTGGCGCTCAGCCGGTCTCAGTCGCCCCACCAGTCCTCGCCGGCCTGAACCCCGTCCCCGCCTTCTGGCCGATCGGAGCCGATCGCCAGGAGCTCGAGTCCGTCGGGACCTGCTGCGAAGCCGCGGAAGGTCGCCGGCGCCACGCGCACGACGTCCCACGCCCGAAGGTCGCGCAGCTCATCGTTGAGTTTCACCTGTCCCGAGCCGTCGAGCACGACGTAGACCTCTTCCTGCTCGCGGTGGCTGTGACCGCTCTTGCTGCGGCGGCCCGGCGCGTAACGGATCCGACTGAGGCCGATGTGCTCGGACTGGATGTCGCCGCGCGCGAATCGCACGTCCAGCGTCGAGCCTCCCTCGACGGCCCTGTTCTCGATGTCCATCAGGTTGACGATCGTGTACTCGGACAATTTGGCTCCTCCGTGCTCGTTGTCATGAGGCGCGGCTCGCGCACTTCCCGATAGAACGTGCATCCGTGCCGCCGCATGCCGGGGGACTTGAAATACACCTCGTCGAGACCCTAAACTCGCCTATCGGGACAACTTTGAGCCCGGAGATCTCGGGAGGCTGGCATGGGCACCACGGAAGCTGCAGCAGTTGCGGCTCGGAGTGAGCTCGGAGCTGCATTCGAGGGAAAGCTGATCGGGCCGGACGATCCAAGCTACGACGAGGATCGGGCCCTCTTCAACGCCATGATCGACAAGCGCCCGGCGGTGATCGCACACTGCGAGAGCCCGGCGGATGTCGCCGCCGTGATCGCATTCGCGCGCGAGCACGACCTGCCGCTGGCGGTGCGAGGCGGCGGCCACAACGGAGGTGGTCTCGGGAGTGTCGACGACGGCGTCGTCGCGGATCTTTCAGGCCTCCGCTCGGTCTCGGTCGATGCGGGACGGAGCACGGTTCGCGTCGGCGGAGGCTGTACGTGGGGTGACGTCGATGCGGCCACGCATCCGCACGGGCTCGCGGTGCCGTGCGGTGTGATCTCGACGACCGGTGTCGGCGGGCTCACCCTGGGCGGCGGCATCGGGCATCTCACGCGCGCGCACGGCCTGACGATCGACAGCCTGCTCGGCGCGCAGGTCGTGCTCGCCGACGGCGAGGTGGTCACGGCGAGCGCCGATGAGAACGCCGAGCTCTTCTGGGCGATCCGTGGAGGCGGTGGCAACTTCGGCGTGGTCACCGAGTTCACATTCCAGGGGCATCCGGTCTCCGACGTCGTCGGCGGGCCGACGTTCTGGCCGATCGAGCAGACCGCAGAGCTACTGGCCGTCTACCGTGAGTATCAGCCGACGATGCCGCGAAACGCGACGGGGTTCTTCTGCTTCCACACGATTCCGCCGGGCCCGCCGTTTCCGGAGGAGATCCATCTACGCAAGGTCTGCGGGATCGTCTGGTGCATCGTGGGCTCCGACGAGGAGGCCGAACAGGCGATGGCGCCGATGCTGGCCGTCGCCCCGCCGCTGATGCACGGCGCCGGGCGTGTCCCGCTGCCGGGGCTGAACAGCGCGTTCGACGCCCTCTACGGCCCAGGCGATCAGTGGTACTGGCGCGCGGACTTCGTCGACGAGATCCCCGACGAGGCCATGGCAGAGAACGCCGAGTGGAACGAGAGGATGCCGCACTGGAAATCGGGTTCCCACATCTACCCGATCGACGGCGCGGCGCACGATGTCGGGGCCGACGAGACGCCGTGGGCCTACCGGGATACGGCCTGGTCGCAGGTGATCATCGGCGTCGACCCCGACCCGGCGAGCGCGGGCACCCTCCGCGACTGGACGGTCGGCTACTGGGAGGCGCTGCACCCCTACTCGGCGGGCGGCGCCTACGTCAACTTCATGATGGACGAGGGCCAGGATCGCGTGAAGGCGACGTATGGAGCCAACTACGACCGTCTCGCGAGGGCGAAGGAGCGCTTCGATCCTGAGAACGTGTTCCGCGTGAACCAGAACATCCAGCCGACGGATTAGCCGACGGCGGCCCGGGTCGCGCCGTTTCGGGCGCGATCCGGGCCGACCCAGGCCGGAGATCCTGGCAAGCCCGGGCGAGCGAGGGCGATTTGCCGACGTGGGTATCCCCCGACCGATCCGGCGGGCGGAACGACGGTGGAGCGGGTCCGGTCGGCTTCAGGGACGAACGGACTCTTTACAAGTCGCTCAACTGGCTCGGGTTACCGTTCCAAAGCGATGCTTCGCGCCGTCGTGGTCGCCGCGTTTGTCTCAGCCGCAATCGGAGTGATCGGGGCTGCCGCTGCCGCCGGACCGACGGTGGCGCAGATCAAGGCCGCAGTTGCGACGCACTCGGATACCTTCGTTCTCGCGAACTCGTACGCCTACGGAGGCCATGCTCCTGGCCACGCTTGGATCGATGCAAAGACCGGCGGAGGTCGCTGGGTTTCAGCGAACGGCAGGCTTGTGACACTCGAATCCGTCGTGCTCGATCCTCGCGATCCGGCTCTCGCAGACGTGACCGAGACGAACATCAACTACACCGCCCGAACCTGGTCTCGCACCAAGCGTCAGGAGCCGGCGAAGATCTTCGCTCCTTCGAAAATCGCGGATCCAATGGCAGCCGTTTCGGAGGGCGTTCAGTTCGTCGGAGTTGAGAGGGTGGACGGCCGCCAGACCTACCATCTTCGTTCGACGCACTTCGTCGACGATGGCACCGTGCCTGCGAGATTGGATATCTGGCTCTCGACCGATCAGGACTACCTCATCCGATCCACCAGAACCACGAGAGGCGGAAAGATCATTCAGCGCCTCGACAACCGCTGGCTCCCACGCACACCGGCCAACCTGGCTCTCCTGACGACAGCGATACCAAGCAACTTCAAGCGGGTGGGGCCCGGCTAGCACGAGTACACCCCTGCGCTACAGCTCGGCCGGACCGCGTGAGCTAGGCCTGGCGAGCTTTACGAAGCACGCGCGGCGTGCCTAGAACCGCTGTGTCCGCCCGGCGTGTTTCTGGCCCTCGACGTCAATCTCGGCCACTCCCTCTTGCTGGAGCCACTCGCCGGAGAGGATTTCAGCACACTTTTTAGACGTCGCGCAACGTCGCCTTGACTTCATCGCCGCCGATCCACGATCCTGCGCAGATCCTCCCTCGGCGTCGCGTCGAGTGGGGACTCATTCGCCTGCGCGAGCATTCGGCGATGACGCCCGAACTCGTGATAATCCGTCTGGTGGATGACGTCATTGAGGCGATTCGCCTCTCGCGAGCGCCGATAGGCGTGAAGACGCGCATCGTTGCTATCGACGGGCCGGGCGGGGCGGGTAAAAGCAGCCTCGCCTGCTGGATCGCATCTCGACTCGACGCTCAAATCGTGCCGACGGACGACTTCGCAAGCTGGGACAATCCGATTGACTGGTGGCCTCAACTCCTCGACCTCGTTCTCAAACCCCTGGCGGCAGGGGTACGAGCGTCATATCAACCGACGAGCTGGGATGGCACCGGGCGAGAACGAGTCAACATCGAGCCGCTCGGCACCGTGATCGTCGAGGGCGTCTCATCGTCGCGGCTGGCGTTTCGGTCGCATCTCGCGTTTGCCGTATGGGTCGAAACGCCGCGCGATCTGCGGTTGCGTCGCGGCCTAGAACGCGACGGCGCGACGGCGGCGACCCTCTGGGAGCGCTGGATGGAAGCAGAGGATCAGTACATCGATGCGGAGCGGCCTGCCGAGCGCGCCGACGTTGTTCTCAGAGGTGACGAGAACCTCTGGGTGAAATGACCGTCGTCTGCGCGAGCGTGCTCGCGCCCGATTCCACGGGAGCATTACCGGCGGCCCGGCGGCTGGCGCTCCATCAGCTTCTCACCGGGCGTGTCGAACCCGAACTTCCGGTAGAGCTCGTGTGCGTCGCTCGTATGCAAGAACCACGGCCGGTCGGCGTACGGTCCGTGCTCCACCATCTCCTTCACGAGCTCGACACCGAGGCCTCGGCCTCGATGTTCTGGGAGCACATACACGTCGGCCAGGTACACGCCCGGGAACCCGAAGACGGTCACGGCCCTGCAGAAACCGGCCTGGGCCGCGTCGTGATAGAGGCCGACGACGCGGGATGCCTCGCGCACCAGGCGCTCCTGCAGCTCGTACTCGCGGCCGAGAGCCCAGTAGGACTCCTCCGAGATGAAGCGGTGAACGGCGGTCACGTCGATCCGGGCGGGATCGTCGTCGAGCGCGTAGCCGTCGCCGAGCTCGCGCCTCATGCCGAGAGGCTGCGCAGACGGAAGCCTCCGTGCTCCTCATAGGAGCACGTGACTACCTTCAGCGCTTCGCGGCGGGCGCGGTCGCCGAGGCCGGCGGCCGCCGCATCGGCGAAGGGCGTCGAGAGGAGCCGCTCGACCCCGGCGAGGCCTTCCGGGGAGAGCGTGAACGCGCCGGCTGCGTGCAGCCGGCAGACGGCGCCGCCCGAGCGGGCCGAGAAGCCGACGAGGTCGTCGCGAGCCCCGCATTCGACGCAGGCGGTGACGTGCGGCAGGTAGCCGGAGAGCCAGAGCAGCTTGAGCTGGAAGGAGAGCGCGAGTGAGTCGAGCTCGGGCCGGCTCTCGGTCGGCGCGGTCGTGTCGAGCACCTCGAGGAAGCGCGCGAGGGCGGTGAACGCGCGCTCGTTCGCCTCAGGCTCCCCGAACAGCCGCAGCATCGCCTCGGCACCGATCAGTCCGGCGCCGAGCCGGTAGGTGTTCTCGCGGGTCTCGTGGTGCGAGGCGACGAGGGCGGCGCCGGTCACGGTCTGGAGCTCGCCCGAGCCTTCGTGGAGGACGAGCTCGACGTGTGACAGCGGTTCGAGGCGCGCCCCGAAGCGCGATTTCGTCTTCCTGATCCCCTTCGCGATCGCACCGATGCGGCCGCGGTCGCGCGTGTAGAGGTGCAGGATCCGATCGGCCTCGGAGAAGCGCATCGAACGGAGGACGATCGCCTCGCTCTTGTACGTCCTCCCTGCCATGGCGCTCAGTCTAGGCCGAGCGGCGGTCTGCGAGCTCGAGCGGCGAGAGCTGGCAGGCTGGGCAGTACCAGGTGCCGCGGCCCCCCACCCTGATCCGCTCGATCGGGGTGCCGCAGCGCTCGCACGGCTCACCGGCACGGCCGTAGACCTTGAACTCGTGCTGCATGCCGCCCGATCCCCCGTCGGGCAGGGCGTAGTCGCGGAGCGTTGCGCCCTGACGCTCGATCCCGCGTTCGAGCACCGCGCGAATCGCCTTGTGGAGCGCCTTCGTCTCGGCCGGCTCCAGGCTCCGGGCCTCGCGGAGCGGATGGATGCGGGCGCGCCAGAGCGCCTCGTCGGCGTAGATGTTCCCGACGCCGGCCACGGTGCGCTGATCGAGGATCACCGCCTTCACCGGTGCGGCCCGGCGGGCGAGCCGGGAACCGAAATCGCGCGGGGTGAACGCTCTGCCGAGCGGCTCCGGCCCGACCCTGGCCGCGAGGTAGGGCTCGAGCTCTCCGGGCTCGAGCAGGAGCCACGTGCCGAACCTGCGCACGTCGCGGTAGGCGATGTCCGATCCGTCGTCTAGTCTGACAACGGCACGTCGGTAGGGATCGTCCGGAAGCGATTCCCCCGGCCCGCTTCGCAACGACCCCGTCATCCGGAGGTGAACCAGCAGAGATCGCCCAGACTCGAACCGAACAATCAAATATTTGCCGCGCCGATCGACGGCTCCGACGCGCTCACCCTCGAGCTGTCGGGCGACCTCGTCGGGATCGAAGGGCCGCGTCAGCCTGACGTCCGAGATCTCGACCCGCTCGAGCCTTCGCCCCTCGAGGACCGGCATGATCCGCCGCCGGACGGACTCGACCTCGGGTAGCTCGGGCATGAGTCCACGCTAGACGATCGCTCGCCGCCCGCCGATCGAGATCCGGGCAAACCCTCGGCGGCTCGCGCCCCAAGGGGGGCTGGACGCAGTCGATCTTGAGCTTCTGGTCGCCCGTGTCCGTCCGCCTAGGTGATCACGTCGAGCAGGACGGGTCGCGGCGGGCTCGGGTTGTCGCCGATCCGGTAGGCGGCCGCGACCTCCCGCATCGCCACGGAGGCGCTCGCCTCGTCACGAGCGTGGATCTCGGCGAGCACGTCGCCCTGCTCGACCTCGCTGCCGCGCTTGCGCCGGCAGACGACGCCGACAGCGTGATCGATCGTGTCGCTCTTCACGCGCCTCCCGGCTCCGAGGTGGAGCGCTGCGACGCCGACGGTGATCGCGTCGAGTTCCTCGATCGTGCCGCTGTGCGGTGCCGCGAGCTCACGGATCACAGGCGCATGCTCGAGCACCGATTCGTCGGTCGTGCCGCCCTGCGCCTCGATCCAACGGTTCCAGGCCCGCTCGGCCGCGCCGTCTGCGACCGCGGCCTCCGCGCGCACGCGTCCCTCCTCGAGGTCGATCCCGAGGTCGGAGAGCGCGAGCAGCCGGGCGCTGGCATCGAGCACGAGCTCCGTGAAGTCCGGCGGTCCGTTCCCGCGCACCGTGGCGAGCGCCTCGCGCACCTCGAGCGCGTTGCCGACGGCTGCGCCAAGGGGCTGGTCCATGTCGGTGAGCAGGCAGACGACCTCGCGCCCCGCCTCCTTGCCGAGAGCGAGCATGGCCTCGGCGAGAGCGCGGGCATCGTCGAGTGTCTTCATGAAGGCGCCGTTCCCGACTTTGACGTCGAGGACGACCGCCTGAGCGCCCGCGGCGAGCTTCTTCGACATGATCGAGGCGGCGATCAGCGAGAGCTGGTCGACGGTCGCCGTCACATCACGAAGGCCGTAGAGCATCAGGTCGGCCGGAACGAGCTTGGCTGTTTGCCCGACGATCGCGAGGTCGACCTCGCGCACCTGGGCGACGAACTCGTCGGTCGTGAGGTCGACGCGGAATCCGGGAATCGATTCGAGCTTGTCGAGCGTCCCACCCGTGTGACCGAGGCCGCGGCCGCTCATCTTCCCGAACGGCACCCCGCACGCCGCCACGATCGGCCCGACCGCGAGCGAGGTCTTGTCCCCCACCCCACCCGTCGAATGCTTGTCCACAACCTTGCGGCCGAGCGCCGAGGCGAGATCGATTGTCTCGCCGCTCCTGATCATCGCGTCGGTCAGCGCGAAGGTCTCGCGGCTCGAGAGTCCCTTGAAGTACACCGCCATGCAGAACGCGGCCATCTGGTAGTCCGGGATTTCGAGGCGTGCGTACCCGAGAACGAGCTCGGCGATCTCGTCCCCCCCGAGCTCCTCGCCGTCCCGCTTTCGCTGAATCAGCTCGGCAGCAGAGATCACGGCTCGAGGAACGGCTTACCGAGTACGCCGCGCGTCGAGACGCCGCCACCGAGCCACGCGTTCACCGTCGCGCCGACGTCCGCGAACTCGCCGTCCTCATAGATCCTTCCGGCAGCGTTCCGTCCCTGGACGTACGCCAGCAGGAGCGCATGTTCACGCGAGTGATCCGTCGAAGGCGTCGTCGGGTCGCAGCCGTGGTCCGAGGTCAGGATGAGCAGATCCCCCTCGCGGAGCGCGTCGAGCAGGTCGGGCAGCCGGCGGTCGAAGTCCTGGAGGCAACGATGGAAGTTCACCGGGTCGTTCCGATGGCCCCAGAGCATGTCCGTCTCGACGAGGTTCGTGAAGACGAACCCCTCGTCGGCAGTGCGCAGCAGCTCCTCGGTGCGCTGGATCCCCTCGACGTTCGACTTCGTCGGGAACGACTCGTCGACATCGCAGCCCGCGAAGATGTCGCTGATCTTCCCGACGCCGTAGACCTTCGATCCGCGGCCGCGGATCGCCGACAGGTAGTTCGACTTCGGCGGCTCGAGCGAGAAGTCGTGCCGATTCGCCGTCCGTTGATAGTTCCCGGGCTCGCCGATGAAGGGCCGCGCGATCACCCGGCCGACCGCATGCTGGCCGGTCAGGATCTTGCGGGCGACCCGGCAGGCCTCGTAGAGCTCCTCGAGCGGGATCGTCTCCTCGTGCGCGGCGATCTGGAAGACCGAATCGGCACTGGTGTAGACGATCCACTTGCCGGTCTTCTGGTGCTCCTCGCCGAGCTCCTGGATGATCTCCGTCCCGCTCGCCGGCACGTTGCCGATCACGCCGTGCCCGGTCTCGTTCATGAACGGGTCGATCACGATGTCGGGAAACCCGTGCGGGTAGGTGGGCATCGCCTGCTTCGTCTGGATCCCCATCAGCTCCCAGTGCCCGGTCGTCGTGTCCTTGCCGCGAGAGCGCTCGACAAGCCGGCCCGCGACGGCCGGTGCTCCGGACTGCGGCGGGCAGCCGAGGAGCGGCTCGACGTTTCCGAGCCCGAGCGCCTCGAGCGTCGGCAGGTCGAGCCCGCCGACCGCCTTCGCGATGTTCCCGAGCGTGTCCGAACCCTCGTCACCGAAGTCGGACGCATCCGGAAGCTCACCTGCCCCGACGGCGTCGAGGACGATTACGCAGGCACGTGGCACGTGGCTATCCTAAGACCTCGTGGAGAACGTCCTCGGACTCATCGGTTTTGCGATCTTCATCGTATGCGTGATCGCGCTGGCAGCGGGCATCACCTGGACCGTCGTGCGGATCAGCCCGAAGCCCAAGGATCCCGCGAAGAAGCAAGAACCCGCCGCTGAGTCCTAGGCGTTCGACGAGGCCGCCAGTGCATCGGCGAGCGGCGTGTACTCGAGACCGTGCGCCTCGGCGACCGCCTCGTAGGTGATCCGTCCGCCGAGGACGTTGACACCTCGCGACAACGCCGGATCGGCGGCGACTGCCGCAACGAGGCCGGTTCCCGCAATCGCTTCGACGTAGGGAAGCGTCGCGTTCGTGAGCGCCATCGTCGAGGTGATCGGCACCCCGCCGGGCATGTTTGCGACGCAGTAGTGGATGACCTCGTCGACGACGTAGACGGGATCTGAATGCGTGGTCGGATGAGACGTCTCGAAACAGCCGCCCTGGTCGATCGCGACGTCGACGACGACCGAGCCCGGATTCATCCCGGTGATCATCTCCCGGGTCACGAGCTTCGGGGCAACCGCACCGGGGATCAGCACGGCGCCGATCACGAGGTCTGCGTCGGCGACCGACGCCGCGATCTCGAGGCTCGACGACATCAGCAGGGTCACCCGGCCTGACAGGATCTCCTCCAGATGCCGCATGCGGTCGATCGACCGCTCGAGGATCGTGACCTGGGCCCCGAGCCCTAGCGCCACGATCGCCGCGTTGTAGCCGACGATCCCGCCGCCGATCACGACCACTCGCCCCGGCGCGACACCCGGCACTCCACCGAGCAGCAAGCCACGCCCGCCGAACGGCTTCTCCAGGAAGTACGCGCCCGCCTGCGCCGACAGCCGGCCTGCGACCTCCGACATCGGCGCCAGCAGGGGCAGCGCACCGCGCGCCGTCTCGACGGTCTCGTAGGCGACGGCCGTGACGCCGGATTCGACGAGCGCACGGGTCAACGGCTCGTCGGCTGCGATGTGCAGGTAGGTGAAGACGGTCAGCCCCTCGCGAAGACGGCCGTACTCCACGGCGATCGGCTCCTTCACCTTCAGCAGCAGCTCGCTCGAGCTCCACACTTCCTCGACCGACGCGATCCGTGCACCGACGCGCTCGTAGGCCGCATCGGCAAACGAGCTTCCGGTTCCGGCGCCTTCCTCGATCGTCACCTCGTGTCCGCGCTGGGTCAGCTCGAGCGCGCCCGCCGGGGTGAGCGCGACGCGGTATTCGTCAGGCTTGATCTCCTTCGCGACTCCGATCCTCACGGCGGCGGACGATACAGCCGCCGCGGCCTCCCGGCGGGCCGCTCCGGGCCTCCGTCACGGATTTCGCTTGAAGATGAACGCCGGCTGGGCCGCAAGATGCCGCGTATCGCCCGGCGGCGAGAACGTCGTCACGTCGACGACTGCCGTCAACGGCGTCGAGGCGACCGGGATGTGCACGACCGTCAGCTTCCCGTTCGAAACGACGGCGTGCCTGACCGTGACAACGTGATCGAGCACGGGGTTGCCATTCCGGTCGAGACCTACGGTCCCGACCCGGATCGTGGCCTTGCTGGGCGGCCCGGGCCCGTTGTAGGCCGTGCGTGACAGGTGGACCGTCAGCACCCCCGGCCCGCCCCGCGGGAAGTAGGTGTAGCCGATCGGGCTCGTCGCCCACCCGTCGGTGTAGACGTTCGACTCCGAGTCGAGGAGATGCCACTGTGTCGGGGTGCGGTAGAGCGTGAAGCCGTCACGCGACGCGACCGGCGTGGCGGCGAGGCGGACGCCGTACCCGGCGAGCGTGTAGGGATCCCCGGTGTAGCCGGACAGGGCCCCGTCGGAGGTCTCGAGCCCGGGGGCGCTGATCGGCCCCGGCCCGGGCGCGACACCGTTCAGGCTCGCGACATGGTCGATCGAGCGGTTCCAGAACTCGGCCAGCCAGAGGGCGTTCCCGTCCATCGCGACGATGTTGTCGCCGAGAACGGTGACCCGCGCCGCCATGCGTGGCGGCATCGACCCAGTTGCGCGGCGGCGGGATGTCCTTCGCGAAGACGTCCGAGTAGTCGGCATTCGCGTTCGCCGCGTAGATCTCGCCCGTGAGGAGCCACGCGCCGAGCAGCACCGCGGCAATCAGCGGCACGCGACGTTCGCGACGGAGGATCAGCAGCACGATCGAGACGGCGGCGGCACAGATCAGCACGAGGTGGAAATCGTTGACGTCCCAGCGGAAGTCGCGGTTGACGAGCGTGAACACCGCGAGCCCGGGCGCGTCGAAGTACGGAGCCGGCTTCTCGAACTGGGCCGACCAGGCGACCGCGAGCGCGACCACTGTCCCGAAGGCGACCAGCGGCCGGTTGAGCTTGCGGGCGCCGAATGCGAGTGCCGTCCCGACCAGTAGGAGCGGCGAGAGGTAGAACAGGTTCCGCTCTTCGATCGTCTGGTTCAGGTTGCTGACGAGGTAGGCCGCCTTGGCGCCCGTGTAGACGCCCAGGGTGACGAGCGACGAACCGAGGTAGATCGCGAATGCCCTGTAGGCCGGCTCGGAAAACCGCTCGGGGAGCCACAAGGAGGCGATGCCGCCGATCACGGGCAGCATCCCGAGACCGATCGCGAGCGCTCCGGCGGCGAGACCGCCCTGGGTGATCGTGTCGTGGTTGAAGTACTGGTGGAAGGACCAGCTCTGGAGCCGTTCGACGACGAGCACGTTGAACACCAGGGCGAACGCCGCGATCGAGGCGCCGGCCACGGCCACCCGGCGCCAGGACAGGCGCCCGTGCCCGAGAATCCACACGATCGCAGCCGCGAGCACGAGGGAGGCGGGCAGGACGACGAACTCGAGCCGGACGAAGACTCCCGCGCCTGCCAGCACGACCGCCGGCAATGCCGTCTTCAGACCCGGGCTGGCGAGCGCCCGGACTGCCAGCCAGGCCGCGAGCGAGAACCAGAGGTAGGCGAGTGACTCCGGAACGATCGAGCTCGCGTAGGACATCGCCGGGATCGCGATCGCCAGCAGGGCGACGACGACGGCGGGGCGCCGCTCGAGGAGCATTCGGGCGACGAGATAGGTCGGGATCGCCGCCAGGCACATCACGACGGCGTTCAGATCCTTGATCGCGGCGTAGGCGTCGGCCGTCGAGTGGATCCACCAGGCCGGGGCGATCAGGAACGAGTAGAGCGATTCGAACGAATGCGGCTGTGTGCGCCGGGCCGCGTGCCCGGTGGTCGCGATCGCCCGCGAGAGCTGGCTCCATTCGAGCTCGTCGGTGAAGTCCCACGGGGTCTTCCTGACGGCAGCCTCGACCCAATAGAACATGAGCACGACGAGCCCGAGCAGGACCCACGGAAACGCGCGGGGCCATCGACCGCCGCGCGGCTGCGCCTCTGGCTGCACTGCTAGTGGACTGACCGGCAACGTCTGCCGGCTTCCTGGGTCGCTAGTCCCAAGCCAGAGTTCGTCATCGTTCGCAGGGAGGGCTGAGTGCCTTTTCGAGAACGAGGGCGGACTCTGGCGCCGCGTAATGGCGGGCGAGGAACCCGCGACTGTTGGCGGTCATTCCACCTAGGTCCTCGCCGCGTCGACGAGCGCGAGGGTGACCTCGACCATCGCCTCGATGTCCGAAACCGCGATGTGCTCGTCGGGCGTGTGGATGTCGGTCATGCCGTTTGCGAGGTTGACGCACTGCAGGCCGCGTTCGTTGAAGACGTTCGCATCGGCGGCGCCACCCGAGAGCGAGTAGCTCGGCTCGAAGCCGCAGCGGCCGAGCGCCTTGGCCGCAAGCCGTACCGGCAGGTCGTCCTTCGAGAACCGGTAGGCGGTGTAGTGCTTCTCGAGCTTGGTCTCGACCTCGCACTCGGCGACGCCGGCGGCAAAGGTGATCGCGTCCTGCATCGCCTGCACCTGCTCGGCGAGCTTGCGCTCGTCGTGCGATCGGGCTTCCCCGACGATGCGGCACCAGTTCGGGACGACGTTCGCGGCGCTTCCGCCCTCGATCGTGCCGATGTTCGCGGTGGTCTCCTCGTCGATCCGGCCCAGCCGCATCGCGGCGATCGCGTGGGCCGCCGCGGCGATCGCCGAGCGCCCGTCCTCGGGGAACATGCCGGCGTGGGCGGCGCGGCCGTGGAACTCGACCTCGAGCATCATCGCCGAGGGGGCGCCGAGGATCACGCAGCCGACCGGCTCAGCCTGGTCGTAGACATACCCGGTGCGAGCGCGGAGACGCGACTGGTCGAAGGCGTAGGCTCCGACGAGCCCAACCTCTTCCTTGGAGGTGAAGAGGAGCTCGATCCCCGCATGTGGCCGGCCCTCGGCGAGCACGCGGCGCGCGCCCTCGAGCATCGCCGCCACCGCGGCCTTGTTGTCGCTACCGAGGATCGCGGGCAGGCGGTTTCGGACGAGCCCGTCCTCGACGACGGGCTCGATCGCATCGACCGGAGGCACGGTGTCGAGATGGGCGCAGAAGAAGAGCGGCTCGCCGGGAGCAGTCGGCTCCAGCACGACGTGGATGTTCCCCATCGTCGAGCCGACCGACGGGCCCGTCTCGTCCTCGTCGGCCTGGACCCCCAGGTCTCTGAGATAGCCGAGGACGCGGTCGGCTACGGCACGCTCCTCACCCGACGGGCTGGGAACAGCGGCAAGCTCGAGGAAGAGATCGAGGGCCTCAGATGCCACGCGGGCCCATGGTAGAGGCTGACTGTGACGAGACCGTTAGGTGGCGAGCGGCTGCGTGGAGACCGGCTCCGTCGCAAGCGCTACTCGACCGCCGACACCGCGCCGCTCACGGGAGCGGCCGAGCGCTGCGCCGACGAACTCGCGGAAGAGGGGTGCGGGGCGCGTGGGCCGCGACTTGAACTCCGGGTGGAACTGCGAGGCGATGAACCAGGGATGATCGGGCAACTCGATCACCTCGACGAGGCGGCCTTCCTCGAAGGTGCCGCTGATCGCGAGGCCCGCGTCCACGAGCTGCTGGCGATAGGCGTTGTTGACCTCGTAGCGGTGGCGGTGACGCTCCGAAACGACCGGCTTGCCGCCGTAGACCTCGCGTGCCTCGGTCCCCTCGGCGAGCTCCACTGCCTGCGCGCCGAGCCGCATCGAGCCGCCGAGGTCCTCGACGTCTTTCTGGTCGGGGAGCAGGTCGATCACCGGGAACGGCGTCTCCGGGTCCATCTCGGTCGAGTTGGCGCCGTCGAGACCGCAGACGTGGCGCGCGAACTCGGAGACCGCAACGTGCATCCCCAGGCAGATACCGAGGTACGGGATCCCGTCCTCGCGGGCGACGCGGCAGGCGAGGATCTTCCCCTCCCACCCGCGCGAGCCGAAGCCGCCTGGCACGAGCACCCCGTCGACGCCGGCGAGCTCGGCGCGGGCTTCGTCGATCGTCATGTTCTCGGCGTCCACCCAGCGCACCTGGACTTCGCAGCCCTTCTGGATGCCGGCGTGGCGGAGCGCCTCGTGGACGGACAGATAGGCGTCTCGGAGCTTGACGTACTTGCCGACGAGCGCGATCTCGACCGTTTCGGTGCGGGCGTCGAGCCGCTCGACGAGCTCGTCCCACTCGCCGAGATCGGCGACAGGCGTGTCGAGTCCGAGCCGGTCGCAGACGAGGCGGTCGAGCCCCTGCTCCTGGAGCGCTTTCGGCACGAGGTAGACGTCGGGCACGTCGATCGCAGAGACGACGGCTTCGACATCGACGTCGGCGAAGAGCGCGATCTTGTCGCGGATCTCCTTCGTGAGCGGCTCGATCGAGCGGCAGACGAGGACGTCTGGATGGATGCCGATCCGGCGCAGCTCGTTGACGGAGTGCTGGGTGGGCTTCGTCTTCAGCTCGCCGGCGTTCGGGATGAACGGCACGAGCGTGACGTGGATGTAGAGGACGTTTTCGGGCCCGGCCTCGCGGCGGAACTGCCGGATCGCTTCGAGAAACGGCTGCGACTCGATGTCGCCGACCGTGCCACCGATCTCGGAGATGACGACGTCGGTGTCGGTGACCTCCGCGACCGAGCGGATGCGCGCCTTGATCTCATTCGTGATGTGAGGGATCACCTGGACGGTCGAGCCGAGGTATTCGCCCTTGCGCTCCTTGCGGAGGACGCGGTCCCAGATCGCGCCGGCCGTGTGGTTCGCGGCGCGCGAGAGGTTCTCGTCGATGAAGCGCTCGTAGTGACCGATGTCGAGGTCGGTCTCGGCGCCGTCCTCGGTGACGAAGACCTCACCGTGCTGGAACGGGCTCATCGTGCCCGGGTCGACGTTCAGGTACGGATCGAACTTCTGCACCTGCACCTTGAGGCCGCGTGCCTTCAGCAGCCGCCCGAGCGACGCGGCGGTGATTCCCTTGCCGAGCGACGAAACAACGCCACCGGTGACAAAAACGTATTTCGCGCTCACACCTGCCCTCCCTGGCGGTCCGATGCGCGCCTGCCCGCGAAAAGACTCACGGAACTCGACCTTACCAGCCGCAGGCCACTCACCATGGAAGCGATGCTAGGTGCCGCGGAGGACGGAGCCCGTTTTCACAGTGCTGCAGCCGTCTGGACGAGATCGAACAGCCGGTCGACCGCGGTGCGGGCGAGGCGCGCGTCGGGGCGCGAGCCGTCCGCGACGAACACCGTGGCCTCCGTCCGCTCGGCCGAAAGGGTGCGGAGCCTGATCTCCACCGTTCGCGTCGCCGTCCGCTCGCCCGCGCCGGCGAGGCGACGGATGAGCTGCCATTCCCAGCGCTCGAACGGCTCGATCGCGACGATCACGAGCGTCTGGCGCGCCGAGGGGCCGGTCGGACGGCCGACGCGCGGGAACCGGAGTGGGCCGAGCCGAAGCGGATCGGCGAAGACGGCGACCTGCCAGCGGGCCCCGGGGGCGAACCCGCGCCGGTCCGGCTCGACGCTGAGCATCCCGGGCCACCAGTCGGAGAGGTGGTAGGGCTCGGCCAGGAAGCCCCAGGCATCGGTCCTCGAGGCGAGCAGCTCTCGCGCCGCCGGCATCAGTCGCGCAGGGTCGCGAGGAAGTCGGCGCCGCCGAGCATGCGCTCGAGCTCGTCGCGGCGCTCGTCCCCGGTAAGTGGCTCGATCCGGGTGTGCGTGGGATCGGCCGGAACCTTCTCAACCCGGAAATGGCGGTCGGCGAGGCTGGCGATCTGCGGAAGGTGGGTGATCGTGATCACCTGGGCGCGGCCGGCGAGCCGGCGCAGCGTCTCGCCGACTGCATGGGCGGTCTGCCCGCCGATGCCGGCGTCGATCTCGTCGAAGACCATCGTCTCACCTCCTGCGACAGCGGCGATCGCGAGCGCGATGCGGGAGAGCTCGCCGCCCGAGGCGGTCTCGGCGACCGGCCCGAACGGGAGGCCGGCGTTCGGACGAACGGTGAATCGAGCCTCGTCCCTCCCGGACGGGCCGGGGACGACCTCTCTGAGCTCCACCTTGAACTCCCCTTCACCGAGTCCCACACCGACGAGCTCCGCCGCGACCGCTTCCGCAAACCGGGGCGCCGCGTCACGACGGAGCGCGCGGAGCGCTTCGTGGAGGCGGCCGACCTCTGCCTCGGCGGCGGCTAGAACCTCGGCGGCGGCTCGGGCCGGATCCTGGCCGTCGGCGAGCGCGTCGAGCTCGCGCCTGGCCTCGGCCACGCGCTCGAGCAGCTCGGCAAAGGTGTCCGCGCGGTAGCGGCGGCGGAGATCGGCGATCGCATCGAGCCGATCCTCGACCTGTTCGAGCCGGCCCGGCTCTGCCTCGAGCGAGTCGAGGAACCCTCGGAGCTCGAATGCGGTCTCGCGCAACGACAGCTCGGCGCCGCGGAGGGCTTCGCCGGCCGATGCGAGCTCCGGCGCGATCGACTCGAGCGGTGCGATGGCCCGTTCGGCGGCCGACACGAGGTCGGCGCCGCCCTCACCGTCGTCGGGCGAAAGGGCAGCGAGGGCGCCCGCTGCCGCCAGCGCCAGCTCCGTCACGTGACGCAAGCGCTCTCGCTCGGCCCGAAGCTCGTCCTCCTCGCCCGGCTCGAAACCTTCCATGTCGGCGGCGAGTGCTCGCAGCTCTGCGAAACGGGCCTCGACCGCAGCGGCGTCTCGCGTGAGCTCCTCGTGAGCCCGGCGCGCGGCCGCGAGCTCCCGCCACGCGCGGCGGGCGGCGCGGGTCGTGTCAGCCGCCTCGGCGTAGGAATCGAGCACCGCCAGCTGGTAGGACGGCCGTGCGAGCCGCCGTTGCTCGAACTGCCCGCTCATCGCGAGCAGAGACTCGACGGCCTGCGCGACGTCCTCGCGCGCCGCACTCCGGCCCCAGGCATACGCCCGGGTTCTCCCGTCGGCGAAGATCCGCCGGGCCAGCACGAGCCCATCCTCACCCTCCGGTCGCAGCTCGGCCAGCTCACCGAGAACCTCGGGATCCGGCAGGTCGAACTCCGCCTCGACATACGCCTCCTCCGCGGCAGCGCCGATCAGCCCCGCCTCGCCCCGGGCACCGAGCAGCAGGCCGATCGCGTTGGAGAGAATCGTCTTCCCGGCGCCGGTCTCGCCGGTGATCGCATTCAGGCCCGGATCGAGGCCGAGCTCCGCCTCACGGATCAGGACGAGATTCTCGATTCGCAACCGCCGAAGCACCTCGTCATCGTACGACGGCCATCCGCTTGCGGCGACCCTCGCCTCCAGACCTGTCCCTTCGGAGACCCGTCCTTCGGAGACCCGTCCTCGGACGGGCCCCCGCCCTTGGGTGGGGCCCGCTCCCTCCGCCCTCGAGAACAATTCTATCGCGTCTGATCGGGCAACACTGTGACAGCTCTGGAAAATCTTCTTGCAGGGCAGGCCGGCGTCGAGCTGCCAACCGCCATTCGCCGCCGGGAAGGCGCCGGACGCTTCAGGGGCCCGATTCGATCCCGAAGACCTGCGCGTAGCGTCCGAAGAACGTCTGCTCGGGAAGGGTCGCGAGCTGGGTCCGGCTGCCGCCGAAGCGCACGTTGACACGGGCGCCGTGTGCCAGCGAACCGACGAGACGGCCGTCGACGAGGACGACCGCCTCCACGTCGGGTGTCCGGTTCACGACCTCGAGCTCGAAGCCCGGGCCGACGACGAGCGGTCTTGCGTGCAGGGTGTGTGGGGCGACGAAGGTGATCACCGCCGCCTCGAGACCCCATACGAGCACGGGGCCGCCGTTCGAGAGGTTGTAGGCGGTCGAGCCCGGCGGGGTCGCGCAGAGCAGGCCGTCGCAGGGCTGGGTGCCGAGATCCTCGCCGCTGAGTGAGTAGGCGAGCTCGATGATCCGCCCGGGCTCCCCGCTGACGACCACCGCGTCGTTGACCGCGACGTGATGCTGTCCGCCGAGCTCGACCTCGAGCGTCGGCAGCGACTGCACCGCGTACTCGCCGGAGAACACGCGCACGATCCCCGACTCGAGCTCGGCCCCGGGGATCGCCGCCAGGAAGCCCACGCGGCCGAAGTTCGCGCCGATCACCGGGACGCCCGTATCGAGGAACCGCTTGAGCGCACGCAGGATCGTACCGTCGCCGCCCAGGCAGATCGCGACATCGGCGCCGTCCTCGGCCTCGTCCAGGAGCTCGACGCCCGCCGAGTCGGCAACGGCGCGCAGCCGCTCCAACGCCTTGTCGACGTTCGCGGTCACGCCGTGCGTCACGACCGCCGCGCGCCTAACCGGTTGCATCGTCAATCCACCGATCTAGGTCGGCCGGAAGCTCGGGCTGGTCGGACTGGACGAGATACAGGACGAATTCATGGTTTCCCTTGGGTCCGGGCAAGCCCGAGTCTACGACCCCGGCCACTCTCGCACCCCAGCCGAGCGCGGCTTCGGCGACCTCCCGCACGACGCGGCCGCGCACGGCCGGGTCGCGGACGACGCCCTTGCGCAGCTCGGCGCGCCCGGCCTCGAACTGCGGCTTGACGAGAACGAGCGCCCGCCATTCAGGCGCCGCAAGCCGCAGCGCAGGCGGGAGCGCGACACGCACCGAGATGAACGAGACGTCGCAGGTCACGAGCGCCGGTGCGAACGGCAGCTCGGTGAGCGTCCGTGCGTTCGTCCGTTCGAAGACCGTGACGCGCGCGTCGTCCCGGATCCGCGAGTGCAGCTGCCCGTAGCCGACATCGAGCGCGATCACGCGCGCCGCTCCGCGCTGGAGCAGGACGTCCGTGAAGCCGCCGGTCGACGCGCCCACGTCGAGGCAGTCGAGCCCCGCCGGATCGAGCCCGAAGGCATCGAGCGCGTTCGCGAGCTTGAAACCCGCCCGCGAGACATACGGCGGCGGTCGCTCGACCTCGAGCGGCGCCGATTCGTCGACCTGCTCTCCCGGCTTCGCATGACCCGGGACGAGCCCGGCCATCACGAGCGCCTGCGCCTGCGCCCGGCTCTCCGCGAGCCCGCGCTCGACGAGGAGGACGTCGAGCCGCCTCTTGGTCATGCCATGCGCCGGCCGTTTCCGGGAGCTCGGCCCATTCGCAGCGCTACGCGGTGCGCGCGGCGAGGCTCGCCACGATTTCGGCGAGCACCGCGGTGTCGGCCGGGATCTCGGCCAGCCGCGCCTCGGCGCGCTCAGCCGCGGCGTCGGCGATCGCGCGGGCGTCCGTCTCCCCCACCTCGGTGACGTATCCGTCGCCGTCGAGGATGTCGTCGACGACCTGGAAGAGCAGGCCGAGCTCGGCCGCGAACACGCGCCAACCGCCCTGAGCCGATGCCGGCGCACCGGCCGCCCGCACGCCGCACATGATCGACGCGGAGAAGAGGGCGCCCGTCTTCAGCCGATGCAGCTCGGCGAGATCGTGGCCACCCTCGAGATCGCGCTGCTGACCGGCGATCATCGCAAGCGTTGCCTCGACAAGCTCGCATGCAACCTCGGCGCCACATGCGAGGACGAGCCTGAACGCCTCCGCGAGCAGGGCGTCGCCCGCGAGGACGGCTGTCGCCTCGCCGTAGGCCGCCCACACACTCGGCTGGCCGCGGCGCTCCTCATCGTCGTCGAGCGAGGGCAGGTCGTCGTGGACGAGCGAGAACGAATGGACGAGCTCGACCGCCGCTGCCGCCGGCATCACCTGTTCGACCGAGCCGCCGGCAGCCTCACCGGCGGCTAGGCACAGCACCGGCCGCACCCGCTTCCCGCCGAGCGCGTACCTCACCGGCTCTGCGAGCGACCCGAGCTCGGGCATCAGCTCCAGCTCGCCGAGGTAGCTCTCGACGAGGGCGCGCAGCTCTTCAGGCGTCTGCGGCATCTGCCTCCGCCGCGGCACGGGCCTGCAGGAGCTCCGCCTCCACCGCTTTCGCGAGCTCGACCAGCTCTTGCAGCACCTCGATCGCCTGCTCCGGATCGTCTGTCGCCTCGAGCTTCTCGCGTGCCTGCTCGATCCTGGCGAGGAGCTCTTCGGCGCGGTCGAGCGACTCGTTGGCGCTCATTCGGCCACCGCCGCTTCGCGCTGGATACGCCCGAGGATCCCGTTCACGAGCCGCGAGCCCTCGTCGGAGGCGTAGCGCTTGGCAAAGCCGACCGCCTCGTCGATCGCCACCTCATACGGCACGTCGCCGCGGTCGAGCTCGAGGATCGCGACGCGCAGCGCACTGCGTTCGACGACACCGAGCCGATCCGCCGTCCAGCCGTCGGAGGCGGCGGTGATCCGCTCGTCGAGCTCGGTCGCCTGGGCGACCGTCTCCTCGGCGAGCTCGCGCGCCCACGGATCGATCTCGCCGGCGTACTGCGAGCCGATCTGGGCCTCGCCGAGGTCCCATTGGTAGACGAGAAACAGCGCCTGACGGCGAGCCTGGCGGCGAGAGGTCACGCGAGCTCCCGGACGCGGATGTCGACTCTGGTCTCGATTCCGCACATGGCCATAAGTGTGGCTGCAACCTCGTCCTGCGCGCGCTCTGCCAGCTCGAGCAGCGGTTCGCCACGCTGCGCCGAAACCGAGAGCGACACGAGACCGGCCTCGAGATCGATCGTTCGCCGCCTCCTGACCCGGATCCCCTCGACGCGCTCGGCGGCCCGGACGGCGATCCCGACGAGCACGGCGTCCGAAACGGTGACCGTGCCGCCTCCGGTCGCGAGCACGAGCGTCACGCCGCCACCGCGCCGAGCTCGGCAAGGGTCGAGGTCGAATACTCCCCACTCCGGAACTCGTCGCTCGCCAGGATCGCGAGCGCCAGCTCGCGGGTGGTCGGAACGCCCTCGACGACGAGCTCGCCGAGCATTCGCTCGGCACGGGCGATCGCCGCCGGACGGTCCTCGTCGCACGCGATCAGCTTCGCGATCAGCGAGTCGTAGTACGGAGAGATCGTCGTCCCGTCCTCGACGAACGTGTCGACGCGGGTGCCGGGGCCGAGCGGCGGCCGGAACCTCGTCACCCTCCCGGGCGCGGGCATGAAGTCGCGCGACGGATCCTCGGCGTTCAGACGGATCTCGATCGCGTGCCCACGACGGGCCGCGCGGCCCGTCGTCTCCAGGCGCTGGCCGGCGGCGATCTCGAGCTGCCGGCGGACGAGATCGATTCCGGTGAGGAGCTCGGTGACCGGATGCTCGACCTGCAGACGCGCGTTCAGCTCGATGAACGAGAACGACCCATCCGGGCCGAGTAGGAACTCGAAGGTGCCGGCGTTCACGTATCCAACCGCGCGGCAGGCGCGCTCGGCCGCCGATTCCATCTCCTCGCGGAGCTCCGGGGTGAGCGCGGCCGACGGCGACTCCTCGACGAGCTTCTGATGGCGTCGCTGGATCGAACACTCGCGCTCGCCGAGCGTGAGCACGTTGCCGTGCGTGTCGCAGAGCACCTGAATCTCGATATGGCGGGCCGGAACGACGACCTTCTCGAGGTACAGCGTCCCGTTGCCGAACGCCGCGGCGGCCTCGGCGGACGCGGCCTCGAACGAGTCCTCGAGCTCCGACGACTCCTCGACGAGGCGCATCCCGCGCCCGCCGCCGCCTGCGGTCGCCTTGAGCATCACCGGATAGCCGATCTCGCCCGCCGCCGCACGGGCCCCGGCGAGCGTCGTCTCGCCCTCCGTGCCGGGAACGGTCGGCACGTCGGCGGCCCGCATGGCCGCGCGGGCGGAGATCTTGTCGCCCATCGTCATCATCACCCCGGCCGGCGGACCGACGAAGGCGAGCTCGTTGTCGGCGCACGCCTCGACGAAGGCGGGGTTCTCCGACAGGAAGCCGTAACCCGGGTGAACGGCATCGCAGCCGGTCGTGACGGCCGCGGCGACAACGGACGGAATCCGGAGGTAGCTCTCGGACGCGGGCGGCGGGCCGATGCGGACGGCCTCGTCGGCGAGCCTGACGTGGAGTGCGTCGGCATCGGCGGTCGAGTAGACCGCGACCGCTTCGATCCCGAGCTCGTGGAGCGAGCGGATCACGCGGACTGCGATCTCACCGCGGTTGGCGACCAGGACCTTACGGAACACGCTAGAGCCCGATGGGCGGTCCGTTGAGGGGCTCGAGCTCGAAGAGGACCTGGCCGTACTCGACGGGCTGGCCGTCGCCGACGAGAATCTTGCGGACGATCGCCTCCTGCTCGGCCTTGACCTCGTTCATCAGCTTCATCGCCTCGAGGATGCACAACACCTGCCCGGGCGAGACGGGATCGTTCTCCTCGACGAAGGGCGGAGCGCCGGGCTTGGGGCCGCGGTAGAAGGTGCCGACCATCGGGCTTTCGACGGTGAGCGCCGCATCTGCTCGCGAAGCGACCGGTAGCGACTCGTCGAGCTCCTGCCCCGAGGGCTGCGCGACGACGGCATCCCCGATCGTCGAGCGGCGGACGCTGACCCGGACGCCGTCCTCCTCGATCGTGATCTCGCCCACGCCGGTCTCTTGCACGATCTGGACGACCGAGCGGATCAGCACGTCGCGGTCCTGCGCGGCCACCGTGTCGGCCGCCGCATCGTCTCCGGCCGAGCGTTGACGGATCGAACGGAGGAGCGGCTCGGCCTCGTCGCCGAACAGCGCCAGCAGCAGCAGCTCCTCTTCGCTCGCGGCGAGCCCTTGCGCGCGGGCGCGCAGAGCCTCGATGTCGATCGGCTCGGGGGCCGGCTCGACGGCATGCAGCTCGACCGCGCGCTGCAGGGCCGGGTCGATCGGGCCGGGCGTGTGACCGAACCGCCCCAGCAGGAGGTCGCGGAGCTCGTCGACGATCGTGGCGTACCGGTTCGCGCCGAGGACGTTCACGAGCGCCTGGGAGGCGACGATCTGGCCGAGCGGCGCGGCGAGCGGCGGCGAACCGGCCTCGACCCGGACGCGCTCGACTTCGTCGAGCACTTCGTCGAGACGATCTCCGTGACCGCTGCGTCGGAGATGGGCATCGATCACGGAGACGAGCCCCGGCGGCAGCTTGCGGCGGGCCGCACGGACGGAGACGCGCGGCAGGAGCGGGCTGATCGGCATGTCGCCGATGTGGTCGTCGACGAGAGCGGCGGCGCGCCAGATCTCCTCGATGTCGACGCCGGTGTCGTGGCCGATCCCCGCGAGGGCCTGGGCAAGAGACTCTCCGGTGATCCGGTGGGTTGCAAGGGCGACGGGGTAGACCGCGCAGCCGATCAGGTCGGCGCCGGCGCGCGCCGCCTCCAGTGCGAGCGCAAGCCCGTTCCGGCCGGCCCCCTGGCAGTACAGCCCGACGGGGAGGCCCGAGCGCTCGCGCAGCTCGCCCACGAGCTCGCCGCAGCGATGCGGCTGGAGCAGTCCCGCCGGGTCGTCCAGCACGATCCGGGCGGCGCCGATCTCCGGCAACCGCTTCGCCGTCTCGAGCAGCGAGTCGTGGCGGCTCGAGCCGTAGAGCAGGCCGGCGTCGAACTCACGACCGGCCGCGATCACGGCTTCGGCGGCGACGCGGAGGTTCCCGGGGTCGTTGAGCGGGTCGTGGAGGCGGAAGACGTCGATCCCGCTCGCGGCCGCGCTCGCCATGAACCGTCGGACGAGATCGTCGCTCACCGGCCTCGAGCCGACGAGGAACCTGCCCCGGACGGCGAGCATCAGCGGCGTCTTCGTCCGGGCCTTGATCGCCCGGATCCGCTCCCATGGACTCTCGATTCCGAGGCGGACGGCAGCGTCGAAGGCGCCTCCGCCGGACACCTCGAGATAGGCGTAACCGGCGCCGTCGAGGATCTCCGCGAGGTGCAGGAGCTCGGCGGTGGGCATCAGCCCCGCGAGCGGTTCCTGGGAGAGAACGCGAATCGAAGTGTCGACCAGCCTCGGCATCGACCCGGGACCTTAGCGCGGCGTGCCGGGGACATCGCTGCGATGGCAACGCGTTACAGTCGGAGCGATGAGACTCCGGTGGGCGGCCGCCGCCGCTGCAGCAGCGCTCGTCGCGCTCGGGGCCCTCGGCCCGGCGGGCGCCGCCTCCGTCCCGCGCTGGAACGCGTGGCTGTGCCTTCCGAACCATCCCCACGACTGGTGCTACGTCGGGCTCCAGACGGTCGTCGTCTCGCCGACCGGCGCGCTGTCGTTGGCGAACACGTCGCCATCGTCGGCCCCCCCGGTCGACTGCTTCTACGTGTATCCGTCCGTCAGCGCCGAGAACCGGCCGAACGCCGACCTGCGCCTCCAGCAGGCCGAGAAGTACGCGGCGATCATCCAGGCCGCCCGCTTCTCGCAGGTCTGCAGGGTGTTCGCACCGCTCTATCGGCAGACGATTCGCTCCGACGGAAAGCCGGCGCTCGCCTACGCCGACGTGCTCGCGGCCTGGAAGGACTATCTGGCGCACTGGAACGACGGCCGCGGCGTCGTCCTGATCGGCCATTCGCAGGGCGCGGGCGTGCTCGAGCAGCTGATCCGACAGCAGGTCGAGCGCTCGCCGGCCGAGCGACGGCTGCTCGTCTCGGCGGTCCTCGCGGGTGGGGACGTCGTGGTGCCGAACCGCTCCGCCACCGGCGGCACGTTTGCGCGGACGCCTCCTTGCACTTCGCCGAGCGAGATCGACTGCGTCGTCGCCTACTCGAGCTCGGACAGGACTCCTCCGTCGTACGGCGGGCTCGAGGCCGTCCCGAAGCCGTCATCCGAGCACGTCCTCTGCGTCAATCCGGCCGCACTCGGCGGCGGCTCGGCGCCGATCACGCCGATCTTCGCGGGCTACAACTCCGAGGGAATCGTCCCGCCGGGGAGCCCCTACCTCCGCTACCAGTGGGTCGAGTTTCCGGGCCTCTACAGCGCCCGCTGCGTCCGCGAGGGGTCACACGCCTGGCTGCTCGTGACGCGGATCCACCATCGCGGCGACCCGCGACCGACCGTGCAGGAGGTCGATCAGCCGAGCGAAGGTCTTCACGCGGCCGACATCAACATCGTCCTCGCCGACCTCGTGGCGCTCGTGCGCTCCCAGGCCCGAGCCTGGCTTTCGCACCGCTGAATCGGGGAACGACGGCCTCCCCCGGGCCTCGCGTCCGCTCTCTAGACGGGACGTGGCGCTTCAACACGCACGACGAGATACCCGTCCACGTCATCGCCCGTCTCGGCACTCGTGACGGTCACGACCTCGAGCGTGTCATGGCCGCGGTGAATCCGATCGCCCGCAGCCCACGTCGGCCTGCCCGTGCGGGACGCCCTGGATCCTCGCCGCCGACCAGGAGCCGATGTCGGCCCGGTGGCTACAGAGAGGCCCGCCGTGGCGGGCCTCCCTGTTAATGGTCCCTGTTGTTGGCCGCGATGCCGGTTAGCAGCCGAGCGAGATCTTGACCGCCCGCGCCTCGGTGACATACAGGGCCGCCTGTGCGGTCGTGAGCTTCTTCCCTGCCTGTGCGTTGGCGAGGTTGATGAAGTTCGCGAGGCCGTTGCAGGCGTCGATCTTGTCGTGCGCCGTGATGTATGCCTGGATCTTATTCAGCTGGTCAGAAAGGCTCGTCCCCGGGGAAACCCCCATCACCTGTCCGATCAGGACAGAGATCGTCGTGACACATGACGTGGCGCCGGTCACCGTCGTTGTCTGTCCGACCGGGCAGGCCGTTTCGCTGCTCTGGCCTGTGGTTGGGACATAGAAGCCGATCCCGGCTGGGATGCACGAGGCCTTTCCGGCGAGCGGTTGATAGGTGCCAGCCGCACAACTCGTCGGTGATCCTGCGCCCGGCCCGGAGAACGTGCCAGCCGGATCGGTCGAGCACAAGGCGCTGCCCGCGAGGGAATAGGTACCCCCAAGACAGGTGCTCGGCGCTCCCGCGCGCTGCCCGGAGAACGTGCCTGCCGGATCGGTGCTGCATGAGGCGCTGCCCGCGATGGAGTAAGTGCCCGCGTTGCAGGGTGTTGCGGATCCCGCGCCCGGCCCGGAGTAGGTGCCTGCCGGGTCGGTGTCGCACGAGGCCTGTCCGGTGTTCGGTTGGTTGGTGCCAGCCGCACAATCTGTCGGCGATCCCGCACGTGGCCCGGAGAACGTCCCTGCCGGATCGGGGCTGCACGAAGCGCTGCCCGCGAGAGAGTAAGTGCCCGCGAGACAGTCGCTCGGCGATCCCGCGCCCTGCCCGGAGAACGTGCCTGCCGGGTCGGTGTTGCATGAGTCCTGTCCTGTGTTCGGTTGGTTGGTGCCAGCCGCACAGTCCGTCGGCGATCCCGCGCCCTGCCCGGAGAACGTGCCTGCCGGATCGGTCGAGCACAAAGCGCTGCCCGCGGCGGAGTAGGTGCCTGGGTTACAGACGCTTGGGAAACCCGCGCCCGGCCCGGAGAAGTGCCCGGCGTCGTCGATTGTGCAGCCAGAGCTTTCTGCGATGGAATAGGTGCCCGCGGCACAGATCCTTGGCGATGCCGCGCCCATTCCGGAGTAGGTGCCTGGCAGGTCGATGCTGCACGAGACGCTGCCGCTCGCGGAGGCGTAGGTGCCCGGGTCACAGAGCTTCTGAGACGTTGCGCCCGCCTCCGGGACGTAGAAGCCCGGGTCGGCGGGTGTGCAGGGCGGCGAGCCAGTTTCCGACCACGATCCGGCGGCACACATCGGGACGCCGACGGTCGTCGGGTCGCTGGCGGTGTCATTGGCCGTGTTCGTCTCACCGCCGCCCGAGACGCTCGCGGTATTCGTGAAGCTCTGCGCGTCGCTCGCAACGGAGGCCCACACGGTGATATCCGAATAGCTGCTTCCCGCGGCAAGCGCATCGTTGCGGCCGCAGCTAACCGCGGATCCGTTGTTCTCACAGGTCCAGCCCGGGCCAGCTGCAGAAACGAAGGTGAGTACAGAAGGCAGCGTCTCTGCCATCGTGACCGGGCCGCTCGTGGGAGCAGAACCAGAGTTCGTCACGGTGATCGCGTAACTCCCTTGCTGCCCCTGAGTGAAGTCGCCCGTATGAGTCTTCGTGATCGTCAGGTCGGGAGCGAGACATGCGGGAACCGAAACCGTGTTGTCCTGACAGTCCCCCACGACCCCAGCGACCGAGTCGTCGGCGCACGCCAAGCCGCCGTTGCAGGAGTTGTCCCCGACGGAGGTGATGGCGTCGTTCTGCACACACGCGGCGACGCCGTTGCAGGAACCAGACCCCACCGAGGCGAGGCCGGTATCGCTCGCGCACGCGCCGTCGCTGCCGCCGGTGCCGACGATGCGTTGTCCCCCACTGAGACGAGGTTGCGACTGCCCGCGCACGCGCCAAGCTCAACGCCGCTGCCATTGCAGGAGTTCTCCGTCGAGCATGTGAAGTTCCCGTCACCGCGACGTTTAGAACCAACCGACGGCCACGCGAGCGCAAGCGATTCAGGCGACGGATGCCCCGGCAACACGCACCGCGAGGTAGCCGACCACGTCGTCGACGGGATCGGCGGCGATCACGGTGACAATTTCGAGGGCGTGTGTAATGATCCAACCTGCAGGATCGCGAGGCTGCGGCTGGAGAGGTTAGGCGGACGGATGGCTAGCCGTGCGTCGTGACAAGCCGAGGATCGCGATGAAGCGTTCGGCTCGGCACCTCCTGATGACCTTCGCCTGAGCAGGTCCCGAGGAGCGGGTCCTCCGCCCCCGGTGGGAGACAGGGAGGGAGCTATATGAAACCAGCATCGATGATTCAGCGTCGCACCGTGCGGCTGCTTGCGTTCGGCTCTGTTCTGCTTCTCACGTTGGCCGGGGTCGCGTACGCGACGATCCCGGGAGGGGACGGGGTGATCCTGGGCTGCTACGACGGCGGCGGCAATGTGAAGGTCGTGCAGTCGTATCCCTGCCCGAAGGGCTACACGCCGCTCCAATGGAACCAACAGGGAGTAAACGGCGACACGGGACCAACCGGACCCACCGGCGCACAGGGAGTGATGGGCAATACCGGGGCAACCGGGGCAACCGGGACGCAAGGCGATACCGGCGCAACAGGGGCCACCGGGCAGGCCGGAGCGACCGGAGCGACGGGAGCGGCCGGCGCGCCTGGTTCGGGCGGGATCACCGCATACGGAGAAGTCACCTCCATCGGAGATGTGGTCGCCGCGAGGAGTCTCAACATCTCCAGCGTGACGGTCACCGACGTGGGCCGATACTGCGTCCTTCTCGACCCGTCGATTGATCTCTCGAGCCACGTCGCGGTTGCGACTTCCGTCTCATCCGTGATTGACAGCATCACCACGATCGTCGGAGATTGCGGGCTCCCTGGGCGGCCCGGCATTCAGGTCACAGAGAAGAATGCCGGACAAGGGGAGTACGAGGACTTCTACCTCGTCGTTCCGTAGTAGCCGCTGGTTTGTGAGGAGATGAGCCGGGCGACGGTAACGGGGATGAAACCGTCGCCCGGCGTGAGGAAAAGTGCGGGACGGCGGCCCAAGGACCGAAAAGCCGCCGCCCGCGCACTGGGCGGCCGGGCTGGTGAGAACAGGGACCCCGGCTACCTTCGTCCTTGCACTCTGTTTTTCGTCAGGGCGGCAAAAAGGTGACGAGAGTGCCGAGCGGCGGCGCCGTCGACTTCGGGTGACCCAGTGGGGCCCGAAACCCGCTTGGCTACGTTGCCAGACTAGGCACGGCTTATGTAGCGCTTCTCGCGCGGGTCGATCTTGATCTTCTCGCCCACGTTGACGAACAGAGGCACTTGGACGACCCCGCCCGTCTCGACGGTCGCGGGCTTCGTCACGTTCGACACGGTGTCGCCCTTCACTCCGGGCTCGGTGTCCGTCACCTCGAGGATGACCGACGACGGAAGCTCGACGCCCGAGGGGTTCCCGCCGACGAAGAGCACCTGCACCGAGGATGACGGCTGCATGAACGGCAGCGCATCCTCTACCGCCGTGCGGGGCAGCGTGAGCTGCTCGTAGGTCTGCTCGTCCATGAAGACGACCTCGTCGCCCGCGTCGTAAAGGTATTGCATGTTCTTGTTGTCCGTGCGGATCCGCTCGAACTTCTCGCCGGCGCGAAAGGTGCGGTCGACGACGGCGCCCGAGTCGTAGGCCTTGAGCTTCGTGCGCACGAATGCGCCGCCCTTGCCGGGTTTGACGTGCTGGAACTCCACGATCCGCCACGTCTGTCCGTCGAACTGGATGTGCATCCCGTTCTTGAACTGGTTCGTCGACACGACCTCGGCCATCGGCGCGCCAGTCTAGCCCCGCCCGCATGTCTCGGAGCGCCATGTCCACCCTGGCGGAGTCCAGGGGACAGTCCCCTGGACAGTGGCCGAACGGGCGTAGAGGGGGGACAGTCCCCTGGACAGTGGCCAAAAAAGCCGTAGCCAAAAGTGCGTAGACCAGGGGACAGTCCCCTGGACATGGCTCGAATGGGCTCGGCCCCTCGGGACGTTGCCTGCTCGGGGCGGTCGACCGTTCAGGCGACGGCTACGAGGTCTTTCGGGAAGCTCGTGAGGAGCTCGAGGCCGTGCTCGCGAACGACGGCGAGGTCCTCGATGCGCACACCGCCGACGCCGCGGAGGTAGATCCCGGGCTCGATCGTGATCACGTTGCCGATCTCGAGGGTGTCCGGCGACTCGCTCGAGACCCTCGGCGCCTCGTGGATGAACATGCCGACGCCGTGACCAAGGCCGTGGCCGAAACTGTCGCCGTAACCGGCGGCAGCGATCACGTTGCGCGCAATCGCATCCGCCTCGACACCAGTCATTCCCGGGCGGATCCCGTCCACCGCGGCCAGCTGCGCCTCGAGGCAGAGGTCGTAGATCTCGCGGAGCTGCTTGGGCAGATCTCCGGTTTCGACGGTACGCGTGCAGTCGGAGCAGTACCCGTTGAGCCTCGCTCCCCAGTCGGCGGTCACGAGCGTCCGCGGCTCGATGATCGTATCCTCGGGCTCGCCGTGGGGCTTCGAGCCGTTCAGGCCCGATGCGATCGCGGTGTCAAAGCTCAGGTGATCGACGCCGTGCGCATGCAGCAGCTGCCGCAGCCGCCAGGCGATCTCGCGCTCGCTCCGCCCCACCCACGTCTCGGCCGTCAGCGCCTCGAACGCGCGATCGGCGGCCCGCGCGGCACGGGCGATCAGCTCGATCTCCGCCTCGTCCTTGACCGCCCGGAGCGACTCGACGATCCCGGTGGAGGGCACCAAATCGAGCCCACCCGAGCCGAGCGTCTCGACCTGCGAGAACGGCAGGATGTCGGCCTCGAACCTGACCTTTCCGCGGAGCCGCTTGGCGAGATCGAGCATCAGCGAGCGCTTCGCGAGCACCGCTTCGACCCCCGGGGTCGACTCGGCGGCCTCGATGTAGCGGAAGTCGGTGAACAGCTTGACGGGCCCCTTCGGATCCACGAGCAGCGCGCCGTTCGACGTGTCGAAGCCGGTGAGATAGCGGATGTTGACGAGGCTCGTGACGAGCAGCCGCCCGTCGAGCCGAGCCTGCAGCCGCTCGAGCCGAGTGGCGCTCATGCCTTCCCCGCCAGGAACTCGAGCGCGTCGCGGTAGCCGTCGGGCCCCTTGCCGATCACGCGATGCGCGGCAAGCGCGGAGATGACCGACGAACGCCGCCATTCCTCGCGCTCCTCGATGTTCGACAGGTGCACCTCGACGATCGGGACGTCGAGGATGTCGAGCGCGTCGAGGATCGCGTAGCTGTAGTGCGACCACGCGCCCGGATTCACGATCAACCCGTCCGAGCGGCCATAGGCATCGTGGATCCACTCGATGTACTGCCCCTCGTGGTTCGTGTGCAGGCAGCGCGCGCTCAGCGAGAGCTCACGCGCCCACACGTAGATCTGCGTCTCGAGCTCGCCGATCGAGAGGCCGCCGTAGATCGCCGGATCCCGCTGGCCGAGCATGTCCAGGTTGACGCCGTTCAGAACGAGGATCTGCACGCCGGGAATCTATGCGATCAGGCGCTCGAGCTCGCGCCGCACCTCGTCGGCCGGGCGCGCCTCGACGTAGGGGCCCTTGTCGCCGAGCAGCACGAGGTTGATCGAGTCGCCGGTGCGCTTCTTGTCGCGCAGGAGCGCCTGCCACGCGCGCTCGGGATCGACACGGACGGGTTCCGGTGAGAGCTCCCGCTCGACCTCCTCGGTTTCGCGGCCTGAGATTCGCAGCGCCGCGAGCAGCCCGAGCGCAACCGCCTCGCCGTGCGGCAGGTCGTAGTCCGCCGCCGCTTCCAACCCGTGCGCGAAGGTGTGGCCGAGATTGAGCCAGCGCCGCGGCCCGTGATCGTGCGGATCCTGGAGGCAAAGCGCGGCCTTGTACGACGCGGCTCCGCGCACATCGAGCGGCCGCGCAGCCAGGAGTCGCGTCTTCACGAGCTCCGCCATCCCCTGCCGCCGCTCGCGCTCCGGAAGCGTCTCGAGCAGCGACTCGTCGAGCACCACGCGCGACGGCCAGTGGAACGCGCCGACGAGGTTCTTGCCCTCCGGCAGGTCGATCCCGGTCTTCCCACCGATCGCCGCATCGACCTGACCGACGAGCGTCGTCGGCACGGAGACCCAGGCAACGCCGCGAAGATAGGTCGCCGCCGCGAACCCGGCAACGTCGGTCGTGCAGCCGCCGCCGAGTGCAACGACGATGCCGTCCCGATCGAGCCGCAGTTCGCGCCAGATCCGCTGTAGGACGGCCACGGACTTCGCCTCCTCGCCTGCAGGCAGCTCGTGGGTGCTCGCAAGCCGCGAACCAAGCGCCTCCTGCGCTCGGGCGCCGTAGATCCCCATCACCGTGCTGTCCGAGACGAGCGCGACCGGCCCGCCGCGGGGCACGAGCTCGCCGAGCCGGTCGAGCCCGCCGTGCTCCCAATGAGCACCCGCGGCCGCGAGCACGATCCCGGCGGTGTCGGTGCACACGGCATCGGCGACCTCGCGGTAGAGCGGGGCGCGGTCGGCGTAGAGCTGCCTGAACGCGGCTTCGTCGCGTGCGAGCGGGCGTTTCGAGCGCCGGACGCGCTCCCAGGCCGAGTCGGCATCGATCTCGACGAGAACGACGAAGGCCTTCTCGAGCTCGGCGCGCGTGGCGGGGCTCGTCGGTGCGCCGCCGCCGAGCGAGAGCACGAGCGGCTCGGGCGACGCGAGCGCCACGCGCGCGGCATGGGCCTCGATCCGCCGGAACTCGGCTTCGCCGCGCTCGTCGAAGAGCTCGGGGATCGTCTTGCCGGCGCGCTCTTCGATCGCGCGGTCGAGGTCGAAGAAATCGCGGCCGATCCGGCCCGCGAGCTCACGACCGAGCGTCGTCTTCCCCGCGCCCATGAAGCCGACGAGTGCGATATGCCGATCGAGCGCGTTCAGGTGCCGGTGTCACGTCACGTCAGCCGGCGGGCCAGGTGATGCGATCGAGGTAGGCGCGGTGCGCGGCCGCGAAGTCACCGACCGTGTCTCCGCCGAACTTGTCGTGCGCGGAACAGGCGAGCTCCCAGGCAACCGCCGCCTCGGCGACGACTGCGAGTGCTTCGACCGCGGCCACGTCCGAGCGCTCGACGAGCGCCTGTGCGGCCTCACCGGTTGCGAGGTCGACCGAGCCGAGCGGCTTCATCAGCGTCGGCAGCGGCTTCATCTCCTGCGCGGATCACGATCTCCTCGCCGTTCGAGACGCCGGCCTCGATCCCACCCGCGTGGTTCGTGGCGCGGCGCCGGTCGGTCCCGATCTCGTCATGGGCCTCGGAGCCGAACCTGTCGGCCAGCGAGAAGCCCTCGCCGATCTCGACGCCCTTCACCGCCTGGATCCCCATGACCGCAGCGGCGAGCAGCGCGTCGAGGCGATCGTCCTTCGAGGCATAGCTGCCGAGGCCCGGCGGTACTCCGCGCGCCCGCACCTCGACGCGGCCGCCGACGGTGTCGCGCTCGGTCCGCGCAGCGTCGATCCGCTCGCGAAGCTCCCGCTCGTCCACCGTCGAGCCCTCGACTTCGATCCCGACCGCGGCCAGCAGCGCCTTCGCGACCGCGCCCGCCGCCACGTGGACAGCCGTGTGCCGCGCCGAAGCGCGCTCGAGCGCGTTTCGCACGTCGTCGAGGTCGTACTTGTACACCCCGGGCAGATCGGCGTGACCGGGCCGCGGCAACGTCACCGCCTTGGTTCCCTTTCCGTGCGGCTCGCCCTCGGGAGGCCACGGATTCATCCCCCACGTCCAGTTCTTGTGGTCGACGTTGCGCACGACGAGCGAGAGTGGCGTGCCGATCGTCCGGCCGTGACGAAGCCCCGACAGCACCTCGACCCGGTCCTGCTCGATCTGCTGCCGCGGCGAGCGCCCGTAGCCGAGCTGCCGGCGCTTCAGATCGGCGTCGATCGCCTCCCGGTCGAGGACGAGCCCGGCCGGAAGCCCGGTGAGGATCGCGACGAGCGCAGGCCCGTGCGACTCCCCGGCGGTGGCGAGACGAAGTGTCACGAACTAAGCCTAGAGGCGAACCGCGTCGCGCATGACCGACAGCGGCGCGGCGACGCCGGTCCAGAGCTCGAAGCTCTTCGCGCCCTGGCGTACGAGCGCCTCGAAGCCGTCGATCACCTCGCAGCCCGCCGCACGCGCGGCCGCGACGAGCGCCGTGTCCGCACCGTCGGCCCGGTAGGCGAGGTCGACGACCGTCTGGCCGGCGTGCGGCTCGACGAGCAGCTCGTCGCGAATCGGAGTCGCGTTCACGATCAGATCGCAGCCCGTCGCGTCGGGCGGCCACTCACCGCGTCGCGAAAACGTCCGGACGTCAGCGGGGAGCGCCGGCGCAAGCGTGAGCGCGGCTCCGCCTGCGCCGATCAGACACGCTCGGGTCGCGACGACCCCGGCGAGGATTTCCCGGTCGGTGTTCACGCCGATCACCTTGCCGTCGCGGAAGATCAGCGTGTTCACCGCGTCGCCTTCGGCCTCGTCGCACGCAGCGAGAACGGCCTGCTTGTGCGGGATCGTGACGTTCGTGCCCAAGAATCCGAGCGTCACGAGGGCATGGACGGCCGCAACGGGATCCGCGACGTCGAACGCGGAGTAGTGCCAGTCGAGGCGGGCTGCCGCGAAGGCGGCGTTCTGCATCAGCGGCGAGCGCGAGTGCGACACCGGATGGCCGAGCAGCGCGACGTGCGTCGTCACGGATGCGGCCCGTAGTGGTGGGTCGCAAGGTACTGGTCGTAGGCGGCGCCGTTCTCGAAGAACACGTGCCGGTTCGTGCCCGGAATCCGTACGTAGTAGAGGTAGTCGACGTTCGCCGGGTGTGCGGCGGCGCGTAGCGAGGCCAGGCCGGGATTGCCGATCGGGGTCGGCGGGAGCCCGTAGAGCTTCCGGGTGTTGTAGGGGTTCGAGCTCGCGAGCTCGGCTTCCGTGATCGACTGCGTCGGCGGAATGTGCAGTCCGTAGCGCAGCGTCGCGTCGATCTGGAGCGGCATCCGGTTTCGCAGCCGGTTGTAGATCACCGCGGCGATCCTCGGCCGGTCGGCGGAGACGGCGGCCTCCTCCTCGATCATCGAGGCGATCTTGAGCACGTCGTAGGGGGTCAGGTTCTTCGACCGAGCGTAGGCGAGGTCGACCTTCGCGAAGGTGCGGCAGAACGCCTGGAGCTGGTCGAGTGCGAGCTCCTTGGCGGTCGTCCCCGCGACGAAGTCATAGGTGGCGGGGAAGAGGAAGCCTTCGAGGTTTGGCTGGACGGCCCGGCCGAAGCACGGGACACGCGCGGACTTCGTCGCGGCGAGGTAGGCGAACTCGTTGAGGCGGACGCGGCCGCGATGCTCGCGGTCGGCGATCTTCGCCACATCACGCACGCGCTGGCCCATCTTCACGCGGGTGAAACCCTCGGGGAAGACGATCCGGAACGGTTTCGGGGGCGGCGGAGGCGGCGGCGGGACCGGCGTCGAATGGTGTCGAACCGCCGCGACGGACACCCCGACCACGACTCCGACGACGACCACGAACAGGAACGCGGCCACCGCCCGGCGTCGCCGGATCTTGGCGCTCACGTCTCGCCGAGCCATTCCAGGTAACTCGAGAGGATGTAGGCAGCCGCGCGGGCGTCGTCGCCTCCTGCGAGCGACGAGGTGAACCGCTCGTCGTAGGTCACCACCGGCACGTCCACGGACTCGCGAAGCGTCTCGACGAAGGCGAGCGTCTCGCGTGCTTGTTCGCCCTCCTCGCCGCGGAGCGTGAGGGGGAGACCGACGACGACCCGTTCCGGCTGCTCCTCGCTGATCGTGCGCAGGAGTCCCTCGAGCCCGGCCGGCGTTCGCACCTTCTCGGCGACCCCTACGGGCCGCGCGACCGTCCCGGTCGGGTCGGAGACTGCGATCCCGGTCCGCGCAGAGCCGTAGTCGAGCGCGAGCACCTTCAAGTTAGACAGGGCCGCCGAGATCAGGTCGCGGGCGCGTTGCAGCGCGTCGCCGAGGGCTTCGGGGTTCTTGCCGCCCGCCCGGGCCATCGTTGGACGACCCCCACCGCCTCCGCCGACGATCGGCGCGATCTGCTTCACGACCTCCCCGGCCGAGATCCGCTTCGCGACCCCGTCGTCGAAGTTCGCAACGAGGTGCACGGTGCCGTTCTCGCGCGAGCCGAGCACGACCGCGGCAGGCACGCTCCGCTGTTTGAACCGGTCGGAGAGATCGAGGAGCGCGTCGGCGTCGAGACTCTCGATCTCCATCACGATCACGTTCGCGCCGTCGAGCTTCACGACCTCGGGCTCGACGTCAGCGGCTTGCTCGCTCTTTCGCGGCTTCTTCGCCTCACGCCGTGCCTGCTCGAGCTCGGCCACGGTCACCTCGAGCTCGCGTGAGCGACCGTGCAGGAGCGTCCAGGCCTCACCCGCGGTGACGGCCTCGATACGGCGGGAGCCCGAGCCGACCGAGCTCTCGCCGAGGATCACGAACGGCCCGATCTCGGCGGTCGAGCGAACGTGGGTGCCGCCGCAGAGCTCGCGCGAGAAGCCGTCGATCTCGACGACGCGCACCTCGCTCCCGTACTTCTCGCCGAAGAGCATCATCGCGCCGAGCTTCCGCGCCTCCTCGATCGGGGTGACGAACGTCCGGACGGGGATCGCTTCGAAGATCTTCTCGTTCACGCGCCGCTCGATCTGCTCGCGCTGCTCGGCAGTCAGCGGCTGCGGGTGGCTGAAATCGAAGCGCAGCTTGTCGGGGCGGACCGCGGAGCCGGCCTGCTTGACATGGTCGCCGAGAACCTCGCGCAGGGCTGCGTGCAGCAGGTGGGTCGCGGTGTGGTTTGCCATCGTCGGGAAGCGCGCGCTCCAGTCGACGACCGCCTGAACACGCGTTCCGGCCTCGAGCAGCGCTTCTCCTCCGGTCTCGATCGCGAGCACCTGGTCGTCGCCGAACTTCAGCACCTCGGCGACCTCGAGCCTGCGCTCGGAGCCGTCGACGAGGAGGTAGCCGGCGTCGCTGACCTGGCCGCCGCCGGCGGCGTAGAACGGGCTCTGCTCGAGCTTCACGAGCTGGCGCGTGCCTGCGGGCGGGCCGACGGCGATCACCGCGGTGAGCACGTCGGTCTTCTCGTAGCCCACGAACTCGGTCGGGCGGAACGCGGCGCCGACGATCTCCGCGGCAAGCTGCTCGGTCGTGCTCTCACCGCCGGCGCGGGAGATCTCGCGATGTCCCTCCATCAGCTCGCGGAAGCGGTCGACGTCGACCGCCTGCCCGCGCTCCTCCGCGAGCTCCTGGGTGAGCTCGATCGGGAAGCCGAACGTGGTCGCGAGATCGAAGGCCTCCTGGCCGGTGATCGCGTCGCGCCCGGCGAGCTCGTCGAAGACCTTCTGGCCGCGGGCGAGCGTCTCCCGAAACCGTTCCTCTTCGAGCCGCACGACGTTCTCGATCTCCTGGGCGTGCTCGCGCAGCTCGGGGTAGGCGTCGCCCATCTGCTCGATGACGACCGCCGGGAGCCGGTAGACGCCCTCGAAGCCGACGCGCTGGCCGTGCTGGATCGCGCGCCGCAGAAGGCGGCGGCAGATGTAGCCGCGGCCCTCGTTGCCGGGCGTCACGCCGTCGGCGATCAGGAACGTGACGGCGCGCCCGTGGTCGGCGAGCACGCGATAGGCCTTCCGGGTCGCCTCGTTCTCCTGATAGCCGACCGAGGCCTCCGCCTCGATCCAGTCCATGATGATCCGGAAACCGTCGGTGTCGTAGTTCGACGCGACGCCCTGCACGACGCAGGCGGTGCGCTCGAGCCCCATCCCGGTGTCGACGTTCTGCGCCGGCAGCGGCACGAGCTCGTTTCCGGGCCGCAGGTCGAACTGCATGAAGACCAGGTTGTAGAACTCATAGAAGCGGTCGCAGTGGCCGGGCTGGCAGCCGGGCTCGCCGCAGCCGTACTCCTCGCCGCGGTCGAAGAAGATCTCCGAGCAGGGGCCACACGGTCCGGTTTCGGCCGCCTTCCAGAAGTTGTCCTCGCCGAGGCGCACGATCCGCTCGGGCGGCACCCCGACGCGCTTCCACGCCTCGATCGCCACCGTGTCCTCGTCGAGCTCGAGCACCGGGTTGCCTTCGTGCACGGTCACCCAGAGCCGCTCCGGGTCGAGCTTCAGGTGCTCCGTGACGAATTCCCAGGCGTAGTCGACGGCCTCGTCCTTGAAGTAGTCGCCGAACGAGAAGTTGCCCATCATCTCGAAGAAGGAGTTGTGGCGATCCGTCCGCCCGACGTCTTCGAGGTCGGTGTCCTTGCCGCCGGCGCGCAGGCACTTCTGGACGCTGACCGCGCGCGGCGCGGGCGGCTCCTTCGTCCGCAGGAAGTACGGCTTGAACGGCTGCATGCCCGCGACGATGAACAGCGTCGAGGGGTCGTCGGCCGGCGGGATCAGCGAATGCGAGGGCACGCGGAGATGCGCGCGCTCCTCGTAGAAGCGCTGGAAGCCCTGGCGTAGCTCGGCGGTCGTGCGCACGCGCACAGTGTAGGTCGGCCTCCTCCGGAGGCGGCCCGGGACGGCGCGAAACCGCGCCGCGAACGACGCTCGAGCCGCGTCAGTCCGACGGCGTGCCGGGCGGGTTCGACGGGCCCGACGGTGGGGTGGGAGACGTCGAAGTCGTGGTGCCGGACGGCGAGGCGGGCGGAGCCGTCGACGTGGGCGGTGTGGCCGAGGACGCGGCCGGAGGCCGCGGGGGCGACGGAGTGGCTGTCGTCGCCGGGCCCGGCTTCGGTGCCGATGACGCCGGCGGAGACTGAACAGGCGGGGTCGGGGGTACGGCCGGAACCGGTGGTCCCGAGCGCGGAGGCGACGGGGTCCATCCGGCCTGGGCCTGGTGGATCTCGTCCTCGAAGTCCTGCTCGCGGCGGGCCGCCGCCTCGCTCGCGCTCGCCTTTGCGGCCTTCCAGCTGCGCTTGTGGCGGAGCGTCGCGAAGCCGTGCGAGAAAGCGGCCGAATACCCGAGCAGCTTCTCGATCGGGCGCTTGACCGCGTAGCTGACGGCGCGCACGGTCTCGTCGACCGCGACCACGGTGTCGACGGCGCTGTCTGTGGCCGGATCGATCTTGTCGAGCTGGTGGTTCACGCGGTCGACCGAGCCGCCGACCTTGTTGATCACCGGCATCACCTCGCGCTCCGCGCCTCCGATGAACGAGGCGACCCGGCCGAAGACACCGGCCAGCTTCAGGAGCGCGAAACCGAGGAGCGCCCCGGTGACGACCAGGAACAGCGCGAGCGCATAGTTGACCCAATCGCTGGAGGTGGAGGCGAGCATGCGGCGATCTTACTGAGCCGGGGCCTACTCGGACGAGGCCGAGACGATCACGCCCGCGCCGACGATCGCGCCGTCCTCGTACAGAACTGCGGTCTGCCCCGGCGCGACGCCGTAGAACGGCTCGTCGAGGAGGAGCTCGAATCCGCTCGGAGCCTCGACCACAGTCGCGTTGACGGCAGGGGAACGATGTCGCAGCTTCGCCTCGACGCGACGGGCCCCGCGGTCGAGCCTGCCGCGGACCTCGACCCGCGTTCGCGCCAGCGAGGCCCTTGGCCCGACGACGACCGTGTTCGTCTTCGCGTCCGTCGTGAGCGCGTACAGCGGCTCGGCGGCCGCGATGCCGAGACCGCGCCGCTGGCCCGGCGTGTAGCGCCAGTAGCCGTCGTGGGTTCCGACGCGCTCGCCGGCCTCGTCGACGAGCGCCCCGGCGGCCGGCTCGAGCCCCCGGCGAGCCAGGAACGATCGGTAGTCGTCGCCTCCGAGAAAGCAGGCCTCCTGGCTCTCCGCGCGTCCCGCGGACGCGAGACCGGCTGCGCGCGCCTGGGCCCGCGTCTCCTCTTTCGTCTGGTCGCCGAGCGGGAACCACAGCCGTCCGAGCGTCGAGGGGTCGAGTGTGGCGAGCATGTAGCTCTGATCCTTGGCGGCGTCGGCCGCGCGCGCAATCGCGAAGCCGCCGTCACGCTCGACGATTCGCGCGTAATGGCCGGTCGCGAGCCGCTCTGCTCCGATCCGCTCGGCGAACCGCAGCAACTCGTCGAAGCGAAAGCTTCCGTTGCAGCGGACGCACGGATTCGGCGTCTCGCCGCGCGCGTAGTCACGCGCGAACGGCTCGACGACCGCTGCGCGGAACTCCTCGCGGAGATCGAGCGTGACGTGCGGGATCCCGAGGCGATGGCAGGTCTCGCGGGCGGCGATCACGGCGGCCGGCGAGCAGCAGACACGCTCGCTCGCGGCAGCGCTCGGGTCGATCCAGAGGCGGAGCGTGACGCCGACGGCATGCTCGCCGGCCGCGAGCAACGCGACCGCGCTGTCCACCCCACCGCTCATCGCGACGGCCGTGCGTCGCGGATCGAGCGGTTCGCGCAGCGCAGGCCCGATCGCGTTCGCGAGGGCATCTCCGGCAAGCGTCTCCCCACCCACGGCGGCGGCTTCGAGCAGCGTCAGTCCGACGAGATCACGCTCGAGCCCCGGGGCGTCGGCGCGCACGATCCGCTGCCCGTCGACCTCGAGACGGACGGCGGCCCAGTCGCCGCCGCGCGTTGAATCGCCGAAGAGCTCGTCGCCCACGCGGCCAGCGTAGCTTCGTGCCTTGCGCCTCCGGCGCCGACGGCCCTGGGCCGGGTCGGGCGGCGCCGAGGCTCGTCACGTCTAAGGAGCCATCCCGAACCCCCACCCACCCACGGGGTATGGATCTTGGGCGGCGAGGTGTGACGTGCGGGTGCCAACTTCGAGCCAATGACGGCACATGTCGTCCACAGCCGCCCCGTTGGGACAGGCCGGCCGCCGTCCGCCCCGAAACCTGCGAGCGATGTGCTGTCGCGGACGAGAAGCGGCGCTGAAAGCCGGAGCGCCCCGACCCCGCCGTCCCTCCGCGCCCGTGTGAACCTGGCAAGCCAGGTGGGTGCCGCGCCAGCCGGGTTCTGCCCAGCCAGACACATGCTCCCTTTCACGTAGCGTTGGTTCTACATGGTGCGCGGCGTTGCGTACGGGATCGGACGCTCCGGCGGCGCCACTGTAGCGCACCGGGGACGCGTGGCCCCTTACCCCGAGGCCGCGTAGCTCCACTGCACCCGCCTGAGGCCGGTGATCTGGAGCCGGTGGGCGAGCGCCTGGGTGATCGCGAACTCGGCCCCGGGCGCCGGCGGCCCGCGCCCGATCACCGAGGCGAGCACGTGCCGCCCGCCGCGGCTCATGTAGAGGCGGACACCGCAGGGAAGCACAGGGCTCGAGATCCCAACCGTCCTCGCGGCGACGACAACACCGCAGCTCGTCGTCTTCCCGACGGTCCTCGGCCCGCTCGTGGCGACGAGCGCCGTGTAGGAGCCGACCGCCGCGGGCAGCGCCGCCTTCGCCTTGTGGCCCGGCCTCGTGATCACGGCGAGCGACACCGCGATCGCGAGCACGGTGACCGCACCGAGAACGAGCTGCCGCTGGACGAGGACGGGGCGCATTACGAATCGTCCTGCACCCTGGTCGGCAGCACCCTGTTCGGCGGCGGGCCGTCGTGCACCTCGACCACGTCCTCGTCATCCGCGTACCGGCGACGGAAACGGCCTCGGCCCTGGCCGCCGAGTGGATCGACCCGGTGGAGCACCGTCGAGGGCGGCCGTTGAGGCAGCGAGAGCACGACCGGCACCGGCTCCGGCTGAACGACCGGCGCCGGCGGGACGGCCGGCTCGACCACCGGCACCGCAGCAGCCGAGCTCATCGCGGCGGCGGCCGCGGCAGCGACTGCGGCCTCGGCAACCATGGGCGTGCGGTCCGCCTCGGGCGCCGGCTCAGGCGCGGCCTCGACCGGGGTCGCCGAATTCGGCTCGGCGACGAAGTACTCCGCCGCAACCGTCTCCTCGAGGTCGTGCACCGGCGGGGGCAGCCGCACGACCCGATCCTCCGGGGACGCAATCTCCGTGTCCTCGAGCACCTCGGGGCCGAGCGCGGGCCAGTCGGCCAGCTCGGCCGCCCACTCGGTGGTCGAGGCGACGAACGTCGGCTCGTCGTCGTGAAGGCCCAGCACGGGGTAGCCGCCGCGGTACTGCTCGACCGCGCGGGGCGGCGGCAACGCGACGTGCGGGACGTAGTAGCGCGGCGGCAGTCCCCGGCCGTAGTGCGGCTCCCCGAGCCAGGCAGCCCACTCGAGCAGCGCGACGATGACCCACGCGACCGCCATCAGCACGATCACCGCGGCCGGCCGCAGGTCGGCGATCGTCAGCGCAGCCGCGACTCCGGCGAGGAAGAGCACCTCGAGCACGAATCGCCGGACGCCTCGACGCGGCATCAGTTCCGCTTCACTCCTCCTCGACGGTGACGGCGAGCCCGAGCTCGGTCAGCTGGGCCTGCTCGACCGCCGTCGGTGCGCCGGACATCGGGTCGATACCCGCCTGGTTCTTCGGGAACGCGACGAGCTCACGGATGAACGGCTCGTCCAGGAGCGCCATGCACAACCGGTCGATCCCCGAGGCGATTCCGCCGTGCGGCGGCGCGCCCATCCCCAGGGCGTCGAGCAGGAAGCCGAACTTCGACCGCTGCTCCTCAGGCGTGATGTTCAGCAGGCCGAAGACCTTGGCCTGGAGCTCGGGCTCGTGGATCCGAAACGACCCGCCGGCGATTTCGATCCCGTTCGCGACGAGGTCGTAGGCGATCGCTTTCGCCGCGCCCGGATCGGTGTCGAGGAGCGGCTCGCTCTCGGCAGTCGGCCGCGTGAACGGGTGATGGACCGCATCCCAGCGTTCGGCCTCCGGATCCCACTCGAACATCGGGAAGTCCGTGACCCAGAGGAACCTCTGGGCGTCGCGGTCGATCAGCTCGAGTTCGCGCCCCAGATGGAGCCGAAGCGCACCGAGGACACGCGAGACCATCTCCGGCTCGGCCGCGCCGAAGACCACGGTGTGGCCCGGCTCGCTCGAGAACCGGGCGAGCTCGGCCTCGCCGAGGAACTTCGCGATCGGCGAGCGCACCTCGCCGTCGGCGCCGTAGACGAGATACGCAAGCCCCTTCGCGCCCCAGAGCTTCGCAACCTCCTCGAGCTTCGCGAGCTCGCCGCGCGACAGCTCCTGCGGGATCCGCAGGAACCGGACCGCCGCCGCGTCGGCAAAGACCTTGAACCCCGAGCCGCGCGTCACCTCGGTCGCGTCCTCGATCTCGAGGCCGAAGCGAAGGTCGGGCTTGTCCGAGCCGTAGCGCAGGTCGGCCTCCTCCCAGGTCAGCCTTGGAAACGGCGACGGCAGCTCGACGCCGCGCAGCTCGCGCCAGATCCGGCACATGATCCGCTCCATCAGCGCGAACAGGAACTCCTGGTCGGGGAACGCCATCTCGACGTCGAGCTGCGTGATCTCCTGGAGCCGATCGGCGCGGAGATCCTCGTCCCGGAAGCAGCGGGCGATCTGGTAGTAGCGCTCGAAGCCGGAGATGACGAGCAGCTGCTTGTAGATCTGCGGGCTCTGCGGCAGCGCGAAGAAACGGCCCGGCTGCAGGCGGGTCGGCACGAGGAAGTCGCGCGCGCCTTCGGGCGTCGGCTTCGCCATGATCGGCGTCTCGATGTCGAGGAACCCCTCGGCCTCCATCTCGGAGCGGATGATCGAGACGACGCCGCCGCGCGTGCGGATGTTGTGCTGCATCGGTGCGCGCCGGAGGTCGAGCCAGCGGTAGCGCAGCCGGATCGTCTCGTCGACGCCCTCGTCGTCGAGCTGGAAGGGCAGGGCGGTCGACCGCGAGAGGATCTGTAGCTCCTCGGCCTGGATCTCGATCTCGCCGGTCGCCATCGCGGCGTTGACCGTCTCCGGTGAGCGTTTCACGACCGTCCCGCGGGCGCTGATCACGAACTCGTTGCGAAGCGCGTGTGCCCGCTCGGCCGCCTCGGCAGCGTGCTCCGGGTTGATCACGACCTGCAGCACACCCTGCTCGTCACGGAGATCGACGAACACGAGCCCACCGTGGTCGCGGCGCGTCGCAACCCAGCCGGCGACGGTGACCATCCTCCCCACGTCGTCGAGCCTGAGCGAGCTGCCCCGCTGGTCGCGCCATTTCGTCATGGGCTGAGCGTATCTACGAGGTCTGCGAGCGCCACCACACGATCGTCCTCGCCGGCGTGGCGGATGATGGCGTCGTCAGGACGAACGACGACGAGGGTAGGCGCACCTGTGCGGCCCCACTGCGTGAGCTGACCCTTGAGCGAGCGGCCCGCGAAGTCGGTGTCGCAGGCGACCCCACGCTGGCGCAGCTCAGCCATCGTCTTCAGGATGAATCCCGAGGGCGCCCCCTCGGTCGCGAAGAACATCGCGATGCCCGGGGCCGGTACCTCGACGTTCTCGCGCTCGAGCGCCAACAAGAGGCGCTCGATCCCTGCGCCGAAACCGATCCCGGGTGTCGGAGGCCCGCCCACCGCCTCGACGAGCCCGTCGTAGCGGCCCCCACCGCAAATCGTCGAGTTGGCGTTCTCGTCGGGCCCGACGAACTCGAACGCGGTGCGCGTGTAGTAGTCGAGCCCGCGCACAAGGGTCGGATCGAGTGTGTACGGGATCCCGAGCGCGTCGAGCAGCCCCCGAACGGCGTCGAAATGCTCGCGGCAGGCCTCGCAGAGCGACTCGCCGATCTTCGGCGCGTCCTCGAGCGCGGCGCGGAGCACCGGGTTCTTCACGTCGAACACCTGCAGCGGGCTCGTGGCGCGCTTGTGCCGGGCGTCGTCGTCGAGCACGTTGTCATGCGCATCGAGCCACTCGTTCAGCCGGCGGACGTACGCGGGACGGCAGTTCGCGTCGCCGATCGAGTTCAGATGTAGCTCCCACTCGGTCACCCCGAGCCGGCGTAGGAGTTCCGCGTAGAACCCGATCACCTCGGCGTCGATCTCGGGGCCGGCGGAGCCGATCGCCTCGAGCGAGAGCTGCCAGTGCTCGCGGTAGCGGCCGCGGCCCGGTGCGCCGTAGCGATACATCGGCGCGATCGTGTAGGCCTTCACCGGCTGCGGCCAGCGGTTGAGCCCGCCCTCGAGATAGGCGCGAACGATCGGCGCGGTGCCCTCGGGCCGGAGCGTCAGCGAGCGGTCGGAGCGGTCAGTGAAGGTGTACATCTCCTTGTGGACGACGTCCGAGGCCTCGCCCGCGGTGCGTTCGAACAGGCCCGTGTCCTCGAATCCGGGTGTCTGGATCCGGCCCCACCCGTAGTCGGCGGCCTGTTCCTGCATCACTCGCACGATGTGCCACCAGCGGTGGTTGTCCGGCAGGACGTCGTGCGTCCCGCGCGGCGCCTGGAACTTCGCGGTCACGAGCGCAGCTCGCCGAGGAACGGATTCGTCTCGAGCTCGCCGCCGAGCGTCGTCGGGTCGCCGTGACCCGGATAGACGGTCGCATCCGGGCCGTAGCGTTCGAGGAGCCGCCTCACCGAGGCCAGCAGCTCGCCCCAGTCGCCGCCTGGGAAATCGACCCGCCCCACCGACCCGGCGAAGAGCAGGTCGCCTGAGAAGACGCTCCCATCGACGCAGAAGGCCACGTGGTCGACCGAATGCCCCGGAACGCCCGCCACTTCGAACTCGAGGCCTGCGACGCGCACGAGGTCACCGTCGCGAGCCTCGTGCTCGGGGTCGTGCGGCGAGACGCGGCGTGAGCCCCGGGTCTGCCCTGTCCGGAGCGCGTCCGCCTCTCCCGCAGGCGCCCAGACCTCGGCGCCCGTCGCTTCGGCGAGCGCCGCCACGCCGGCGATGTGGTCGACGTCGGAGTGCGTGACGAGGATCCCGGCAACGGTGTTCCCGCTCCGGGCGAGCTCGGCGAGGAGTGGCGCCGGGTCGCCGCCGGGATCGATGACGGCCCCGTCGGAGGCCTCGTCCGAGGCGCGCACGAAGTAGCAGTTCGACCGGTATTCCGGGCTGAGGACGACGCGCATGACGGAGACCGGCACGCGGTCGAGTCTAGAGACGCGGGAGAACGGCGCTACCGGGTCTTGCCGGGGCGAGACGGCGGCCCGGAACCGTGTTTCTTCTGCCAGCGGCGATAGACGATCCCGTCCGTCCAGTACGTGAGCGGGACGAACATCGCCGCGTACAGCAGGCCCAGGGCGATCGGCCCGTGCAGGAGAAAGGTGATGACCACGCCGGCGCCGAGCCCCCAGACCCCGCCGCGTTTGAGGGCGCGGTTCCACGACGGAGGCCTCGGCTCGACCGCCGAGCGCTTCGTCGACTGCCGGCCCGACGAGCCCGACCCCGACTTCGCCGCGGGCTTCGCGCCCGGCTTGGCGTCACCGTCCTTTTTCGCCCGCACCTCGGCGCCGGGAACGTCGATCTCGTTCCCTTCCTCGTCATGCATCACGAAGCCGTAGTCGTGACGGAACGTCTTTGCCCGGCGGGCCCTCTGCTTGCGCGTTGCCATCCCCCGACATCTTGCCCGAGCGGGCAGACTCGCAACGTGTCTGACCCAGTCTTCGGCACTCCGCGCGAGGTCGAGCTCACCGAGCCGGCGGGAACTCCGGTTCTCTCGCTGCTTCGGATCCGCGACTTCCGAAACCTCTACCTCGCCGTCTCGGTCAGCGAGCTCGGCGACGCGCTCAACTACATCGCGCTGATGTGGGTCGCGCTCGACCGCGGCGGACCGCTCGGCGTGGTCGCGGTGCGGCTGGCCGACAGCCTCCCCGCGTTCATCTTCGGCCTGCACGGCGGGATCGCAGCCGACCGCTGGAGCCGGCGGAAGCTGATGGTCGGCGCCGATCTGGCCCGCGGCCTGACTCTGATCCCCGTCGCGGTGCTGGGGCTTGTCGGCTCGCTTCCGCTCTGGGGGCTCGTCGTCGCGGCGTTCCTGCTCGAGGCGGCGACGAGCTACTTCGCGCCCGCCTACGGCGCGACGATCCCGGCGGTGGTCGAGAAGAAGAACGTCCAGGGTGCGAACGCCCTCGTGCAGGCGACGGCGCAGGGGCTCTCGATCGGCGGCTGGGCGCTCGCCGCCGTGCTGCTCGCGGTGCTTCCCCTTTCGACCTTCTTCGCCATCGACGCGGCGACGTTCTTCCTCTCCGCCGCACTGATTCTCCGGATCCGCGCGGGACGCGGCCGTGCAGCACCCGGCGAGTCGCCCCGTCTGCGCGAGGGAATCGAGGCACTCCGGCCGCGCCGGACACTCACCTCGGCCGTCGTCACCTTCGCGGTCGCGATGACGATCACGGTCGGCTGCTGGATCGCCGGCGTCCCGACCCTCGTCCGTAGCTCCCTGCACGAGGGCGCGGGCGGATTCGCGGTGGTGATGATCGGCTTCGCGGTCGGCTCGATCGCGGTCGGAGTGCTGCTGGCACGGATCCCGGTACGCCGGAAAGCGCGCGCGAGCATGCTCGCCTGGGTGATCGACCTGCCGGCCTACATCCTGCTCGCCGTCGCGGGCTCGATTCCGGTCGCAACCGCGGCGGCGATCGGAACCGGAGCGGCCGAGAGCATGTCGTACGTTCTGCTCAACTCCGCCGCCCAGGAGGAGATCCCCGACGAGGTGCTCGGGCGGGTTCTCGGAGTGATCTCGTTCGTCCATCGCGGCTCGCACGCGACGGGGCTCCTCCTCGTCTCGCCGCTCTTCGCGGTCGCGGCGGCCCGGCCGCTGTTCGGGGTCGCAGCGGTCGCGGTGGCCGTCGTCGGCCTCGCCGGCGCAGCGATCGCGGCGCGGCTCACCCGCGAGCAGCTCGCCGCAGCGACCTGACAGGCCCGCCGGCGACCCAGAGGCAACATTCGGTGCCTGGCACCGGATTTTGGCTCAGAGAGAGGCCTTGCGCCCATCGACGCCGTCTCTTGTTACAGCTTTTCCACAGGCCTGACGCAGGGGGAGCCGAGCTCTCAGCTCAGTCGCAGCTCGAGCACCCGGTCGGGCTCGAGGCCTTCGAGCCCGAGCGCCGAGCCGGCTGCTGCCACGGCCGCGCCTGCGGGGATGAGACCGACGAGCTCTGAGCCCGCCACCTCCGCCCCGCGCCGCTGCGCCTCGACCCGGATCGCCGCGACGATCGCGTGCAGCGGCGCCGCCTGCCAGTCCTCGATGTTCATCGAGACTTGCACGAGCCCGGCTCCCGGCAGGTCCAGCCCGAGCGCGCGGACGCCGGAGAAGCCGCCACCCGTTTCGCGGACGACGGCGGCGATCTCACGGGCGATCTCGAGGGAGCCGCGCAGGTTCACGTTGAACGCGATCAGCGGCGGCCGCGCTCCGGCGATCACGGCGCCCGCCGAGGGGTCGAGGGTCGCCGGGCCGAAGTCCGGGGTCAACTCGCCCGAATCGATCCGCCGCTGCAGCTCTCCCGCCCCGCCCCGGCGGTAGTACGCCGGGCCGCGCTCGGGCGGCGCGTAGATGAAGACCGGCAGCCCGAGCGCACCGACGCGAGCGCCGAGCTCGAGCACCGCTGCCTGCGCCCGTTCCATGTCCCCGGGCACGATCGGCACGATCGGCACGATGTCGGCCGCGCCCACCCGCGGATGCGCGCCCTCGTGACGCCGAAGATCGATCCGATCCCGGGCGACCACGATCGCCGCCACGAGCGCCTCGACGAGCTCCCCCTCGCCACCGACGAGCGTGAACACCGACCGGTTGTGGTCGGTGTCGACATGCACGTCGAGAACACGCGCGTGCCGGGAGAGTGCGGCACCGATCGCGTCGATCGTTCCCTGCTCGCGGCCCTCCGAGAAGTTCGGGACGGACTCGAGCGGCGGCACAGCCCGAGTGTATTCCGTCACCGCAGCCCCGATGCGTAGGCTGGAACGATGGCGGATCGGGACACGCCGAGCAACAGCGCGACCTTCTGGCGGCTCCTGCGTTTCCTCGCGCCCTACAAGGGAGCGGTCTGGCTCTCGAGCGCACTCGCGATCGCCTCGCAGCTCGGCGCGCTCGCGATTCCATGGCTCGCGCGCGACGTCATCGATGCGATCAACAACGACGACAAGAGCCAGGTGCGGCTGCTGATCGGGGTCGTTCTCATCGTCGGAATCGCGAAGGCGCTGACGACGCTCGGGCGGCGTCTCATGTCGGGCCGGGTGGCACTCGCCGTCGAACTCGATCTGCGGAATGCGATCTACGCCAAGCTCGTCCGGCTCTCGTTCGGGTACTTCGACCGCCAGCAGACGGGCCAGCTGATGTCACGCGCGACCGTCGACCTCCAGGCAGTGCGGTTCTTTCTCGGGTACGGGCTGATCTTCTTCTTCCAGCACGTGTTCACGGTCGTTGCCGTCGGCGTGCTGCTCTTCATCGTCTCCTGGAAGCTCGCGCTCGTCGTGCTCGTGGTCTCACCGGTGATGATCGCGCTCGCCTACCGCTACAGCCGCGTCTCCCACCCGGTTCTGCGAGACGTGCAGCAGCGGATGGCCGATGTCGCGACAGTGGCCGAGGAGAACATCGTCGGCGTCCACGTGGTCAAGGCCTTCGCGCAGGAACAGGCCGAGCAGGACAAGTTCGAGCGCCGCTCCGAGGCGCTCTTCAGCCAGAGCGTTCGCGCGAACCGCCAGCGGTCGCTCTACGTCCCGCTGCTCGCGTTCCTGCCGCTCCTCGCGCAGGCCGCCGTGATCCTCGTCGGTGGCCGCATGGTCGAGGACAACACGCTTTCGACGGGCGATTTCGTGGCATTCAACCTCTACCTCTCGATGGCGATCTTCCCGCTGCGGATGCTCGGGATGTGGATCGGCGAGGGCCAGCGGGCGACCGCTTCGGGCGAGCGGATCTTCCAAGTCATCGACGAGCACGAGGAGATCCGCGACCGGCCCGACGCCGGCCTGCTGCCGGCAGGACCGGGTCGTGTGCGCTTCGAAGGGGTCCGGTTCGGCTACGACACCGAGCGTCCCGTGCTCTCGGGGATCGACCTCGAGCTCCAGCCGGGCAGGACGGTGGCGCTGATCGGGCACACCGGTTCCGGGAAGACGACCCTCGCTTCGCTGATCCCCCGGTTCTACGACGCCTCGGGCGGCACCGTGACGATCGACGGCGCCGACGTGCGGGAGGTCACGCTCAACTCGCTGCGTCGTGAGATCGGAGTGATCGCGCAGGATCCGTTCCTGTTCTCGGCGACCGTGCGGGAGAACCTCCTCTTCGGACGACCCGATGCGACCGAGGACGAGGTCCTCGCCGCTGCGCGGCTCGCGCAGGCACACGAGTTCATCGAGCGGCTCCCCGACGGCTACGACACGGTGATCGGCGAGCGCGGGATCACGCTTTCGGGCGGTCAGCGCCAGCGGCTCGCGATCGCGCGGGCGCTCGTCGTCGACCCGCGGATCCTCATCCTCGACGACGCGACCGCCTCGGTGGACGCCTCGACGGAGGCGCGGATCCGCCTGGGGCTGCGGGAGGCGACGCGTGGGCGGACGACGGTGATCATCGCCCACCGGGCCTCGACCATCGCGCTCGCCGATGAGATCGTCGTCCTCGACCACGGCCGCATCGTTGCCCGTGGCGATCACGATGAGGTCCTCGCCTCCAGCGACGTGTATCGCGAGATCTACGAGCACGGCCAACTCGACGGCTCGGTCGCCGAGCAGGATGTCGCGTAATGCCGCCTGTGACGATATGAGGGTCTGGCAGCCAGGCAGCTCGCTCGTCTCGCAGAAGAAGGTCGTCGTCGAGGACTGGTCGTGGGCGGCCACCAGACGGCGGCTGACCGCGCTCTACCGGCTGGCGCGGCCCTACCGGGGGAAGACCGTGATCGCGATCGTCTCGCTGCTCGCCGCGACGGTCGCGGCGCTCGCGCCGCCGATCCTGATCGGGGCCGCCGTCGACATCGTCACGAACGCCCAGGCAACCGGGCTCCTCGGCTGGGTGGTCAACTTGTTCTCGGGCTCGCTCGGCCTGGTCGTGGCGACATTCGTCGTGGTCAGCCTGATCGGCGTCGTGTGCTCCTACGGGCAGACCTACTGGACGGGCTGGGTCGGCGAACGGATGCTCGCCGATCTCCGGAACCACCTCTTCCGCCACCTCCAGCGACTCTCGCTCGGCTTCTACGAGCACAACCGCGCCGGCGTCTTGATCAGCCGGCTCACGAACGACGTCGAGGCGCTCGACCAGCTCGTGACCGACGGCTTCACCTCGCTGATCCAGAACACGCTCACGCTGATCGGCGTCGGCGTGCTTCTCGTCCTGCTCTCCTGGCAGCTCGCACTGGCAACGCTGATCGTGATCCCCGCGCTGATGGTGGCGACGGCGATCTTCAGGCGGAAGTCGGGCCGTTCCTATCGCCGTGTCCGGGAGAGTCTCGGTGCCGTGACGGCAACACTCGCCGAGGACATCGCGGGGATGCGCGTCCTGCAGGCCTTTACCCGGGAGCGCGCGGCACGGGAGAACTTCAGCCGGGTCAGCGAGGCCTACCGCCGCAGCAACCAGGAGACGGTGATCCAGAACGCCCTGTACTTCCCGTTCGTCGACCTCCTGAGCTCGCTCGCCACCGCGATCATCCTCGGCTACGGCTCCTACCTCGTCTTCAACAAGGAGACCTCGATCGGCGTCCTCACCGCGTTCCTCGGCTACGCGACGAGCTTCTTCGACCCGGTCCAACAGCTCTCGCAGCTCTACAGCACCTTTCTCTCTGCGGTCGCCGCGCTCGACAAGATCATGGAGGTGCTCGTGGAGGAGCCGCAGGTGACCGACGCACCCGGCGCCCACGAGGTCGACCGCGTCTGCGGCCATGTCCGCTTCGACCACGTGCACTTCTCGTATGCGACCGGCCCCGAGGTGGTGCACGGCATCGACCTCGACGTACCCGCCGGCACGACCGTCGCCCTCGTCGGGCACACGGGCGCCGGCAAGTCGACGATCGCGAAGCTGATCGCGCGCTTCTACGATCCGACCGAGGGCGCGATCACCGTCGACGGCACGGACCTCCGCGAGCTGACGCAGGACTCGCTGCGGCGCCAGCTCGGAATCGTGCCGCAGGAGGGCTTTCTCTTCGCCGGCACGGTCGCCGAGAACATCGCCTTCGGCCGGCCAGAGGCAGGCCGCGACGAGATCGTCGCCGCCGCCAGGGCGGTCGGCGCCGACGAGTTCATCGAGCGGCTCGACGACGGGTACGACACCGATCTCGGCGAGCGCGGCTTCAGGCTCTCGCTGGGGCAGCGCCAGCTGCTCGCGTTCGCGCGCGCGCTGCTCGCCGACCCGAGCATCCTGATCCTCGATGAGGCCACGAGCTCGGTCGACATCGCCACCGAGCGGCGCGTCGAGCACGCCCTACGCCGCCTGCTCTACGGCCGCACCGCCTTCGTGATCGCCCACCGACTCTCGACCGTCCGCAGCGCGAACCTGATCGTCGTCCTCGAGCACGGCCTCGTCGTCGAGCAGGGCACGCATGACGAGCTCCTCGCCCGCGGCGGCCGCTACTCCGAGCTCTACGGCAGCTGGGCCGCCGAGGTCGAGGTGGCGTAACGGGCCTTCCAGGCCCGGGTCATCGCAACCCGCTGGTCGATCGTCGGGTGATCGTAGAGAAACAGGTACTCCCACGTCGGCGGATTCGGATTCGAGAGCGCCGCCGGCACGAACGTCTCGAAGAGCGAGGCCGCGTCGCTGGGATCACGCGTTGTCTGCAACGCGATCCAGTCCGCTTCGGCTTCCCGGCGCCGCGAGATCGCGTTCTGCAACGGCAGAACGAGCAGACCGAGCACGACGAACGCGAAAACGGCGAGCGGAACGGCGGCAGGCTCGCCCATACCGCCCCGGCGTCGCACGATCAGGCTGATGATGAACGCCTCGGTCACGAGGAAGAGTGCGTACCAGCCGACCGATTTCAGGATGTGATTTCGCGCGAGATGGCCGAGCTCGTGACCGACCACGACCCGGATCTCACCGGGAGAGAAGCGTCCGTCGAGGAGTGTGTTCCAGATCACGATCCGCCGGCTCGGGCCGATCCCTTCGGCCTCGGCGTTCGGAAGCGACGTGTCGCTCGACACGTTCATGATCCGGACCGGCACGTGGCGCAGGCCTTCCTTTCGCTCGAGGCTCGTAACCGTTGCGACCAGGCGAGCATCGGTGGGCGCGGTCGTCTTGGCCAGGTACGGGGAGACGAACACGAGCACGAGGATCAGTCCGGCGAAGACGGGAGTCGCTGCAAGCCACCACCAGCTGCCGACCAGGCGCGCAAGCCCCATCACCACTCCGAGCCCGATACACAGCAGCACGAACTTGAGCCCGAGCTGGATCCAGCCGCCGAGGATCGCGGACACGTAGCTCACGTGGCTCACGCTGTGGCGCCTGTCCCACCAGAGCCCGACGACCGTCGCTGGTAGCTCGGCGAGCCAGAGCAGCGCGAACCCGAGCATCCCCAGGAGCATCCCGGTGCCGATCGGGCCCGCCGCCGACTCGCGGCTGAACGCCGCCCCTTTCCACGCGTACAGCCCGAGCACGATCAACTCGACGGCGACGCCCACGAGCCAGATGAGGCTCGCCACCGAGTCGTATGAGGTGGCGCGATGGATGGCCTCGGCCGGGTAGGTCGCCGCCGTATCGATATGCGGCAGACGAAGCGACGAGGGCACCGTCGACCGCCACAGGTACGACCCGGCGATCGCCCAGACGACCGCGAGCCCGGCGACCGTCGCAACGGTCGTCAGCCGGCGCTTCACGTCGGATTGGCGAAGGGTGCTGCTGAAAGACCGGGCGGCACGATTTCGCCGCTTCCCTGATCGGATTCAGAGTCCTCGGGGACGGCGCCCTCGAGCGGACTCGCATGCGGGTACACGTCGGTGAGGAGGTAGACGTACGACGACACCTGGGCGCTGTAGCGGATCGCGTAGACGAGAACGTTCCGAAGACCCGCGGGCGCCCTTCCGGTAACGATCGCGTAGAACCAGATGAGAAACGCCGAGACGAACGCCGTGGCTCCTAGTGCTGCCGATACGAGCCAGGCGGGAACGACGAGCACGGCGCGGAACAGCGTCTTCCAGCGGCCCTGACGGGCCGGCGCGGGAAGCGCGAGGTCGATCGGGTAGCTCCCGAAGCGCCCCGTGAAGCCGGGGAACGGGTTGGCGGCCAGCGAGGCGAACGCATAGACATGGAACCCGTACCGGATCCAGGCCGAGACGAAGCGGTGGAACGGAGCTGCGGGCCGGCCGCGAACAAGCAGCACGAACCACTGCAGGAAGACGGCGATCCCGGCTGCGATCGACCAGAGGAACAGCCAGACCAGAAGCGGAATCACAAGGGGTAGGCGGAACAGCACCGTCACGCGCGACCGTCGCAGATCCTCCGAGTCGCCGACGACGTGCACCGGATGGACGAGCGGCGGCTCGACCGACTCGAGCAGAGCGTGGGGATCGGCGTTCGGGTATTGCTCAGTGACGAGCAGCACGTAGGCGAGGACTTGCGCGCGGTAGCCGTACGCATAGGCCCCTGCGTTCCGAAGGCCCGACGGCATCTGTCCTGTGGCGAGGCTCGCAAACCAGCCGAGCACCGCCACGGCCGCCGAGAGCCCGCTGAACTGCGCGGAACTCGAGTTGCCGTTCTGGTTCCGGCCGGCGAAACCACCTCCACCCGCGAGCGCGAACGAGACAAGCACCGCCGGAACCGCGAGCACGATCCGGAAGAGCGTTCGAACGCGGCGCTGCGCCTGCGCCCCGGGCAGCGCGACGTCGATCGGGTAACTGGACGCCTCGCCGACGAAGCCTGGATACGGGTTGGCGACCAGTCCGACGTAGGCATAGAGGTGCGTCGAGTACCGGATATACGCACAGAAGAAGCTATGCAGCCCGTCCGGAAGCCGGCCCGTGACGAGCGCGATCACCCAACCGACGACGACGGTAACGAGGACGGCGATCGACCAGAGGACATACCAGATGAAATGGGGGATCGCGAGCAAGAGCCGGAAACAGACGGTCAACCGACTCCGGCGCAGATCGTCCTCGACGATCAGGGTCACAGGATGTAGCCCCACTCGAGTTCTATTCATTACAGATGCGCCGGTCGGCTGCATTTTCCCGGCTTTTCCGTTCGCCGACCCGGGCGTATGCTCCGGCGATGGACAGTGACGAGCTAGCCGACGAGCAGATCCCCGATCCGATCCCCGCCGAGGCCGAGCGCGAGGTTCAGCTCACGCCTGCCGAGGCAGTCGCGCGGATGCGGATCAACGTGCCGGTTCGCAGGAACGAACCGCTCCGCCGTGTGATCGGACGGGTCAACCGCGACGACCAGCTCAAGGCGTGGTGGCACGTCGCGAACGTGAACGCGGTCGCGCGGCTCCAGATCAACGACCACTCCTGGGTGCACATCCAGATCGTCACGAACATCGCGCTCAAGCTCCTGCGCCAGCTCACGAAGCACGGGGTCGAGCCGGCGATGGTCACGGACTACGGGATGACCCAGAACGAGGCCGAGGTCGTCGTGGCGCTCACCGCGCTCACGCACTGCATCGGCATGTCCGTCCACCGCCACGGTCACGAGGACTTCAGCCTCTTCCTGGCCGAGCCGAAGCTGCGCCAGCTCCTGACCGGGATCTACGAGGAGCCGAACCTCACGGTGATCGTCTCGGAGGTGCTCCAGGGAATCATCAGCCACCGCTCCGACGGCGAGCCGCTCACCCTCGAGGCCGGCATCCTCCGCGTCGCCGACGCGCTCGACATGGAGCAGGGCCGCTCCCGCATTCCCTTCCAGCGGGGCCACGTCGGGATCCACTCGCTCTCGGCCGCGGCGATCGAGGACGTGTCGATCGGCGACGGCGAGGAGAAGCCGATCCGCATCGAGATCGTGATGAACAACTCGGCCGGCATCTACCAGATCGACTCGCTGCTGAAGGCCAAGCTCCGCGGCTCCGGCCTCGAGCCCTACGTCGAGGTCGTCGCCCACATCGACACCGAGGCCGAAAAACGGCTCGTACCGCTCTACCGCCTCGAGTTCTGACCCGCTCGCGGCGCTACACTTGACACCGCCCTCGCCGATCTCGGGGGTGCTGTGCGGGATCGTCTAATGGTAGGACGCCGGACTCTGAATCCGGTAGTCTAGGTTCGAGTCCTAGTCCCGCAGCTAAGTGACAGAGCCAAAGACGCACTGTCTAGCGATCACGAAGACGAGAGGTGGCAACGTTGTGGCAACCACTCTGAAGATCGTTCGATTCGCTGTCGCGGCTGTGTGCGGAGCCGTCGGGGCGGTTTTGCTTGCATGGTCAGGATGGCTCTACAGCGTTGCGGCGCGCGGCGGAGACGAGGACTACACGGCCACCGGCTGGGCCGTGTTCGCAACAGTCGGTCTAGCTCTGGCTCTGGTGTTCCTGTACCTGGCTTGGCTTCTGCTTCGGCAGGTTCGCGGTTCTCATCCGTCGAGCCGTTCTGTCAATCAGGTCTAGCGAGCACCGCCCGATACAGAGAGGGCGCCCGTAGGCGCCCTTTCCCTGTCGTACCCGTGTTCACGAAGATCAGAGGTCGATACGTAGCTGATACGCCTATATCGCTGCTGAGACGCTCGTAACGCTGTCCGATGTGGGCGCATCGACCGCGACGCCCAACCCTTCGAACACGTCTGGCGCTCCCCATCCGTCCGGCATCAGATGGATATACACGTCGAGCGTGAAGCTCGCCGAGTGATGCCCAAGCCACGCCTGAACCTGCTTCACGTTCTTGCCGGACTCGAAGAGCAGCGTCGCGCACGTATGCCGTAGCGTATGGAACGACGCCCACGGCACCGCCGCGGTCGCAGCGGCCTTCTTGAACACGCGTCGGAGGTTCGCGCGGTCATAGGCCGTCCCGGCCTCCGTGCAGAACAGCAACGCGCCCGGATAGCGCCGCCCCGTACAGCGTCCAGAGACGCTGCGCCATCCCCTTCGACAACGGCACGTCCCGAGAACCAAACCGGGACTTCGGCGACGCGTACACGCCCCGATAGAGCCTCCGGCGCACGAGGACGCGGCACCGGCCGAAGTCCAGGTGACGCACCTGCAACGCGAGAAGCTCCGACGTGCGCAACCCCGTGACGGCCATCAGTTCGAACATGAGCGTGTACCGGGCCGGGATCGCCGCGAGCAACGCCTTGAGTTCCTCTTCGGTGATCGCCTTGGCCTTCACGATCTCGCAGTCCTCGTTCTCGACGGGCGCCTTCGTCGCGAGCCTCAGACCGGCGGACGGGTTCGTGGGGATCAGTCCCTCTTCGTGCGCGTCGGCAAACATCGCCTTCACCGGCGCCGAGCGCGAGCCGCACCGTGTTCACGCTCACCCGCGTTCCGCGATGTGCGCCGCGTACAGCTTCAGGTGACGTATCTTGGACCTCGCGACTCAGCTTCCAAGGAACGGCACGGCGTTGCGTTCTAGTGTCGAGCGGTAGTTCGCCACCGTTCGGGCCGTACCCCTCTTGCTCGTCCGACCCGTATACGTCCGCAGCCATTCTTGGACATATTCCGCGACCGTCAACGGTGAGTCTGCGGCCTGCGGCTCGCTCTTGTTGAGGCGGAGCTTCGCTTGCAGGTCGAGCGCCGCGCGCTCGGTCGGCGCGGACCGCTTCACCTGCTTGCCGTCGTCGGTCCGAACGATCACGACGTATACGCCGCTCGGCCTGCGGAAGATGCCCTTGTGCCTGGTCTTAGAGAGTGCCCGATGATCGGGCAAGATCGCCTTGTTGCATGGGAGCTTCTACCTCCTGTGCCAGCCCCCGGCCGTTAGCGCGGCGCGGGGGCATTTATGTTTGACCTGCCCTGTGAGCGTAGTCGATGTACCGACTAACTGCAAGTCCGAACATGCTCCAAAAACCCGCATGAACACTGGGCTAGCGCCACGGTGGCAACACGGTGGCAAACCGGTTTTGCCGAGACAGACGACACCGAACATGCCCTCGCGCGTCGGTCTGTCGCTCCCGGGATTTACGCTGTCCCGGTGACCGACTGGACGGTGATCTTGACGAGCATCGGGACTGCCAGCGTGGCGGGCGTGGTGGGCTTCAAGGCGGCAGCGATGCAGGCGCGAGTTTCGCTTCGAGGGATCGAGGCTGAGAACGGGCGGCTTCGTGAACAGCACAAAGAGGACCACTTCCGCCACAGGCAGGGCGTGTACCACGACTTCCTCGATGCGGAGATGCTCTTGCTGAGGGCGGGGATGAGTTCGGAGGGAGATTTGCAGGTGGTCTTGGCTGGTTTCTCTCATGCCCGGAACGCGGTTCTTCTGTTCGGCAGCGAACCCGTAAAAGAGGCGGCTGAGAGTCTCTTCGATTTCCACATTGGTGTTGCTGACCGCGCGGCTGTGCTGATTGCGGCGGGCGGTTCGGAAAACCCGGTTAGAGACGCCTACCGCGAGACGGGAGACACGCTCATGGGGCTTCGCGAGACGTTGGTCGCGGCGATGCGAACGGAGGCTGGTCATGCGCTGCCGTCTTCGACGTAGCGTTGTAGTTCGTCGCGGCGGATCAGTGTGCGGCGTCCGTCTTTGAAGCGTTGGAGACGACGGGCCGTCAAGAGGTCATCGACACGCTGGCGTGAGCATCGGAGGAACGCGGCGGCCTCGGGAACGCTGAGGTATGGGCTAGGTTCGGTGCTCGGCCCGAGCTTGTCGGCGAGCCTCGCGGCGAGCTTCTCTGCGAGGCGATCAAGCTCAGCGTCTGTGAGGTCGAAGTTCACGACGGCTCGTCCTGGTCGTCGCCGCCGTCGAGGTTCGGCGGTTCGTGTCCGGCTGCGACGGCCGCCCAGGTGATGACGATGCTCCGGAGCGTGTTCGCGGTGATCGCGTCCAGCAGGCCGGGTAGCTCCGCTTCGGTGCAGTTCTCGATGGTGATCGAGACGGCACCTTCGAGCGGGAGCCTGACGACCACGGCGGAAACGCTGGCGGGCGGGATGCTCACCGCAGGGGCTTCCCATGCCTGACGTTGCCGTAGTGGCAGTCGGTGCAGTAAGCGGCCCAGCGGGTGAGGCCGTTTTTCCCGGGTATGCGCCACCATCCGACGTTCTGTCCGGCGGTGATGTTTTCTCGGCAAAGCTCGCAGTAAACGACGCCAAATGTGAGTCTTACTAGTTTCGGATTGTTACTTTTTTTTGTTGGTTTGTTTTTGCGCACGTTTCAACATTCCCCTTGGACCTTTGTTGGGGTGACGGTGTGCGGCCCGAGAAAAGACCGGCAGGGTATAAACGGTCGAGCGCCATGCCCACGGAACTGAGATCCCACCTACGTCCTCGCGCCTTATCTCGCATGGACACGTGTCAGGTGTCCTGCTTGCTCAGATAGGCTGTCGGAGTCGCCCTGCCCGCTGGTCCAAATCCTCACGGGCAGGCTCGGCGGTCACGGAAAAGCTCGCCTATATCCCGTGCAGTGACCGTCTAGGCCGCTCCCCGGGCATTAGGCGTGCGCGCCGACCTGCGCGCAGCAGTCTTACCCTCGGGGAGAGGGCAATCGAGATCGAGATGTTTTACGCCGTGCCCCCGTTTCCAGGAGGCCAAAGTGCCTCGGGCGATAAGCAGGCCGCAGTTGCCGCACCGGCCCGGGTAGGCCAGAGGGATCGTTCTCCAGCCTGAATCAGGGCGCTGGCCGCTCACGCGGCCAGCCCTGCTAGATGAGGGTCAGAATCGTCTGCTCGTCGGCCGGGCGGGCGTGCCCGCGACGACCGGCGCAGACGACGAGCACGCGGGCTGCGAGCACGCGCGATGAAATACTGAGGACGATGCCGGGGAATACCTCTCGCGACCTTTCGGACGGTTACGTGGTCCGTGATCGTCGCGCCGGTGTCGGCCTTCCCGGTGCCGGGATGGTGAGCGACGAGCGTGCCGTACTTCGCATACAGGCTGCTTAGCGTCTGTTCGCCCATCGGACTCCGCGCTGCATGTTCCACTGCATCCGAGAAGACACGTTAGAGAATCGGTCGGACGGACACGCGAACGCCACGCCTTGCGACGCAGTGTCCGCGCGGATGAAGTGGAAAGCACTCGCGTTCCGACGAGAGCGAACCACTGCCGAGAGTACAGGGGCGCTCGGACGCCCGACGACGCCCACACGGGCGTAAGGAGACTCGCGCAGCCCACGGCTGCCTCGCCTGGCGGTTCTTAGGAAGCACCCTGCGGGCGAAGTGGCCGCGCTCGATGGCATACTCGTAGGCGTGTCGCGACACCTGCTCGCGCTGGCGACGCTCCTTTTCGTTTCAGGAGGTCACGCAGCGTTGCCGTTTTCGGTGAAGCACACCATTGCGACCTTCCACAGTCAGCACATCTATCTGCACGTGGCGCAGCCTCCGAGCTGTCCCGCCCAACTCCCAAAGAAGACCGGCCCTAACACCACAGAAGTCACATGCACTAACTCGACCGTCTGGCCCAACGGGAAGAAGCCGCCTTACCAGCCCTCGACCGAGCTTGTCCTGAACCGGCCCGCCTCAGAACAGTTCGAGGTGTTCCTGTACAAGACGACCTCGGATGTGAGTCGCCTCAGATCAGGCGGCTTCTTGCGGACCACGAAAGACCCACTTTTTCGGCGACGGCTCAATTAGTATCCCGCAGGAACGTGGTCGCGATGTGCATCGCATGCTCAGAGCGCACCCTCACGCACCTCACTGTGGACCTCGCCGCTCTCTAGGCCGGTTCTGGCGTCATAACGCATCACTCGGGCAGGCGAGCGCCATCTACCCCGACTGGCACCAGGGGCAAAGTTCCCGCGCGCGGGATGAGGTTGTCTCAATGGACACTACGCCAGTTACCCGATACGACGGCTCGACCTGTCCGGCTGGGTCATGCACCACCCGGCTGACGTGATCCAGCACTACCGCGTGGGTGCCTCCCTTGCCGTTGTCCGTGATCCCAACCACGAGCGCCCCGTGATTCTTGACAGCTTCTCCGGGCACCGTGACCGGCTCGACGGCATGGAACTTCATCGCCTTCCCCCGTAGCGCGAGCCACCGCGAGAGCGGCTCCCAGGGGCACGCTGGCGGATCGGGCATCCGGTCGAACTCCACCCCTAGGATCGACCCGACGGCCGCCGCCAAGCACCCGCGCGCGGCATCAGCTTGAAATGTCTTGAGCACGGCGGTACTCGGCGAGACGCACCGTCTTCGTCCCGATGACCGACCTGACCAATCTGGATTCGAACAGCCCGCGGCCACCGCCACGAGCCACCACCCCGATGCCGTGATGCACGGTCGCCGCCGAGCAGCCGACGCGCTCACCGATCTGCACGGCCGTCTGCCATTCATCGGTCAGCAGGTCGAGGAATCGACGTTGCCGCAGTGGTACTTCCTGGATCGACTAGTAAGACACGCTGAACCCGAGCGACCGACGCCTAGCCCTATCGATTCGGCGCCGTAACTCTTCGCGGTCGAGTGCGGTCGGCGTGGTCGGCGTCACTGCGTTCGCCGACCACGCTCGACCTTTGCCGTTGACCCAGGCCACCGATCAGAGCGACTTACTGGGGACGACAAACCTGCATGACGTGCGCAACCTTCATCGTCTCGGGGATTCAGCGCGCCCGTCCGATCTCGGTTCCTGGTGGAGGGTCCTCCCTTCGGCTCGTTCATGGACGAAAACGGGTGATGCCACCACGGGCTGCGGTGGTGGTAAGCCCCTTCGCGGTCGTTCGGGCTGCCTTGATGACGAACCGTGCAGGCCAGTGCAGCGCCACCCGAGTCACAGGCTTGAACGGCACGCTCACGACGGCTCCGGCACCGCCACGCCGGTCAAAACCTGGAAGAGATTTCCGCGGCGCGGAGCACCATCCCAACGACCAATCGCCCGCAGAAGGGTCTGGTCATTCTGGAACGCGCTTACCCACGTCTCGCCACCGTCAGGCGTGTAACTGGCCTCGGTGGAAACCTCGATTCGCATGTCGCTTTCCTGCCCGACCCAGTATTCGCCCCATTCCCCAAGGTAAACCTCGGATTCATTACCGCCGCCCATGTTGGCTGGAATCTGAGTTGTTGTTCGGAATGGGTAGCCGAGCAGCATCCCGCCTGCGCCCTGCGGATCGAACGTCAAAAGCCCTGCATCTGTCAAGTACGCGCCGGTGCTCGTCTTCAGCTTCTGAAGCACCCTCAGCAGCCGCGGGTGGAAGATCCAGCCGACTGTTTCCATCGGCGCGTTCAACTCACGTTGCGTCGCCAGCACGTCAATGAAGGTGTCGTAATCCGGAGTGGCGCCGCCGAGATCGCTCAGGGTGATGTCCGAGCGGTTCCGCAGCCCGAGCGGCTCCCCGCCCGTTCCCGTGCCGCGGAGGAATGCGAGGTCGAGGCGAAGGCCGATGACGGCCGCGAGATCACCACGGACAGCCATCTCCAAGCTCGGGTTTGTCACTTCGTCCGCCAAGAGGCGGTTCGAAATAGGCACCATCGCTGCGAGCGGCTTCGGCTTCAAAATGCTCGAAAACGAGAACGTTTCCTCAGAAGTCGGGATAGCGGCGTTCTCCTGAACGAAGTTCGCCGTGGCACCGGTTGACAGCCCGGCAACATCCATTTCGATCCGTACTGGGATAATCGGGGCGCCGAGCGCGAGCACACAAGTCCGAGCGCGAAGTAGGGGCGTTAGCTCCGGAGCAAGCTCCGGAAAAACCAGAGATCCGCCGGAACTACCCGTCCCGGCGGCAAGCGCCTTCAACTGCGGGTAGATGTCCCGTGACCGCCGCGCATGGCTCGGCGTGAGCGTCTTCACGCCGCTGGTGCCGTCGATCTCACCACCCCCGGCGACGTACTCCACGAGCGACCTATCGGAACCGTCCGCCACGAACCGCGAACCGCGGCGCGCGCCATCGAACTGCCGGACGAAGACTCCGCCTGCATCCTTCTGACGGCCGCCGCTCTCGTTCATGACCGCGAGTTGATCCGCGATCTCAGCGAGAACGTGATCGAGTGTTTGGTCCACTGTGCTCCTTTGACGACGGGGGTCGCGCCCGCCCGGAGGTTCTCGGGCGCGACATTTACAGTCGTCCGCTGGTGTGGAGCGTTTCCGCGCGTCTGAGCCGCGCAGGGTGGCTTCCGGACTGGCCTTCGCGGCTCAGCGGGTGCGAACTGAGTTCAGCATGCCGCGTATCGCGCGCTCGCGCAACGAAGTCAGGTTGACATTCAGAACGGCTACCGGCGGTCGAAGCCACCGCGAAGACCGCGCCGCACCGGCGCGCTGGATGCGGCTGGGAGCGCCAGTGCGCCGCTGTGAGCGTTCTGTAGCTCCCGCGGAGGCTCGAACGCTCTCTGCGGCGTCTGGACGCCCAGCGAGGCTAGGTGCATGCGGTCGCGTGTCCATTGCTCCGCGAGTACGCGTGCCTGCGCTGCGATCTCTTCGGCGCGTCTGTCCGGGTCGGCAAGCTCGCGAACGCCCGTGAGAACTTGCCGCTCGATCTCAGCGTCTATGGCCTCTCGGTCGGCAAGCTCCCGAGCACGCTGCTCGATCAGTGTCGTGATCGTGGCGAGAACCTCAGGATAGTGCTGCTCGACCTTGGCGCGCGACCAATACCACCCGTCTCCGGCGTCCTCGCCGAGACACAAGCGGACAACGTGAACCGCCTCGACTTGTGGCGGGAGATCACTGAAAAACTCAATCGCTTCGTCAAGCTCGTGCTCGGACATCTGCGCCATCCTCTGACGCAAGCTCAACGGCCCGTCGGCGTCACTGCCAAAACCCAGCCGGTCGAGTTCGCGGAGCGCGGCCAGACGGTCCAACGTGGACACCGTGTCGTCCTCGATGATCTCCATCAAAATCGCGCGCCGTTTGGCGCTCACGACGCCTCGCCTCGCATTCGACGCTCAACGCGCTCGGAGAACGTCAAACCGTTACCGAGCTTCGACGCCCACGACGCCCGCTCGGACGGCAACGCGCCAAGATCCTTCAGCCACGCCCGTAGCTCCCGCGTCAGCCTCGCGCGATGTTCAAGCAACGACCGGGCACCGTTACGTCCGAAGTGGCCTCGCTCGTCCAAGTCGGCGTCTACGGCCTCGATCCGGGCGAGCAACCGGGAGGCTTCACCGATAGCGATCTCGTCAACCTCGCGCATCCACGGGAGCGCCCGCAACTGCGCTCGGCGTTCCTCGATCCGGTCAGACAGAACCCGGTCGCTGTAGACGCCGCTCTTGACAGCGTGCAAGTTTCCGTCCTGCGGAACAAGACTCTCCGGGTTCCCGTTACGGTTCACCCCGTAAGCCTGCCCGCCCGAACGGACAACCCAACCGGCGTGCCCGGAGGGTGGCAATACGGTGGCAACCAGACCCCGCGAGACGCCCTGAGAACCACCTAGACGGTGCTGGCGGAATCGGCTCTACGTCTAGCGTTATCTCGCGTGATCTCGGCCAAGGCGCGACTCTGAATCCGGTAGTCTAGGTTCGAGTCCTAGTCCCGCAGCTCGAGAAGTCGCTGCTCAACAGCCAGTTTTGTTGGCACCGCGGGCACCAGGATTGCATCACTGCCCGAAAGGCTCGTCGCGCGGACGGCGCTTCGCCGCGACCATGCGCTCGTCGGCGGCGCGCTCGGCCGACTCGAGGTCCTCGTGGCGCGCCGTGACCGCGCCGATCGAGAGCCGGATCGCGAAGTCCGCAAAGCCGTTCTCGCCGGCGACCGTGCGCTCGATCCGTTCGATGATCGAGGCGGCCACCTCCTCGTCGGCGCCCCACAGGAGGATCGAGAACTCGTCGCCGCCGACACGGGCGGCGAGGTCGTCGTCGCGGATGCAGGCGGTGAGCGCGTGCGCGATCCGGCAGAGGACGCGGTCGCCGGCGTGGTGGCCGCGGGTGTCGTTGATCTTCTTGAGGCCGCGGCAGTCGAGCTTGACGATGCTCACGGGCGAGTCCTCGCTCGGGGCGGCCAGGGCGAGCGCCTCGGTCCAGCCGAGCCTGTTCGCGAGGCCGGTCAACGAATCGCGGCGCGCCTCGGCGCCGGCACGCTCCAGCTCATGTTTCATCGAGTCGCGCAGGAGCGCTGCCGCGAGCAGCGGCTCGGCGGCATCGACGAGCTTGCGCCCGAGCGACTGACAGAGGATCGTGAAGCCGCGGGCGGCACTTGCGCGCGTGTGCAACACGAGCAGGAACCCCGGCAGCGGGTGCTTCAGCTCGAGCAGGTAGTAGGCAACGACCCCGTCTGCCACTCCGAACGGCGCCGGTAGCTCGGCGAGCTCGGCGCGTTGGATGCACGACGGGAATGTCGCTCGCTCGGCGATCGTCGCGAGCGACTGCTCGACGTCGAGCGGGGTGAGCACCGGTTCCCCGCGGAGGTCGCAGAGCCAGATACCGCGGTCTCCGGTCAGGTAGGCGATCCCGAGCTCGCACGAGAGCGCCATCGTCGCCTGATCGACGAGCCGCTGGAGCCCGCCGTCGAACGTCTCGGCATGCGTGTGCACCAGTTCCTGGACGGCGTGCAGCACCTCGAGCTCGTCGGCGAGGCGCTTGGCCGGCGCAACCTCGGCGAGCGACTCGCCCGCGAGCTGCGCGAGCTCGAGCAGCTCGGAGTCGGAGATCGCGGCGAACGTATCGGTCGGGGCCCCGAAGATGACCAGGATGTCGGTCGTGACACGCACCGCGGCGATCGCGTGCCCGTAATAGGGCCCGAAGACCTGCCAGGAGTCCGGCGCCGAGCGCCGCAGGACCGTGTCGCCTTCGATCACCATCCTGACGAACGGCTCTTCGGCCTCCCCGAGCTCGACGATTCCCGCCCAGCCCGTGCCACGCCCTGCGCCGCCGAGGTGGACGTAGCGCCCCTCCGACACGCGGCGGAAGACGAACATGTCGATAGCCCCGGCTGCCTGAGCGAGCTCGGCGGCCGACGCCGACGTCCATGGATCCGGAGTGGTCATTTCCTCGTACCCCACCGAGGTACATCGTCGCTCCGAGTGCGAAGCTTGAGCGGGTCGCGGACGGCGTGGTCTTCCCCGATCGGACGGTTGAGACTCGTTCCCCCCGGGGCGACTAGCGTCTGAGGGTGCGTGCCACCTGGATTTTCTCCGCCCTGACGGGGCTCGTCACCGTTGCCGCAGGCGTCGCGCACTACGCACACGCCACCTCGCTGCTGACCTTCGGGCTTTCGACCGCCGCCCTCGCCGGGCTCGCGTGGATGGTCTCGTTCTCTACCGAGCACGTCGGCGAACGATTCGGTTCGGCCGCGACGGGGGTACTGCACTCGACACTCGGCAACCTGCCGGAGTTCTTCGTCGTGCTGTTCGCACTCTCGGCCGGCGAGATCGTCGTCGCGCAGACCGCGATCATCGGGTCGGTCTTCGCGAACGCCCTCCTCGTCCTCGGACTCGTCGTGATCGTCGGCTGCCGTTCGAGCGCCGACGGGGTGATGCGCTTCTCCTCGGGCCTCTCCAAGGACAACACGATCCTGATGATGCTCGCGAGCTTCCTGATCGTCATCCTCGGCATCTCCGCGGAGACGAACGACGGAGCGTCACACCACGTCGAGGAGATCTCGATCGTCGGAGCAATCGCCCTGCTCGCGGCCTACGCCGTTTGGATCACCGGGTACATTCGCGCCGACCGTGGCGGCGGCCCGAAAGATGTCGGGGCGCACGTGCTGCCGACGAGGATTTCGCTGACGATCCTCGCCGTCGCGGGCCTTGGATCGGCATTCGTCTCGGAATGGTTCGTCGATTCGCTGTCGCCGTCGATGGCGCGGCTCGGAATCCCACAGGCGTTCGCCGGCCTCGTAATCGTCGCGATCGCCGGGAATGCCGTCGAGAACGCGACCGGGGTCGTGCTCGCCTCGAGAGGAAAGGCCGATCTCGCGATCTCGGTGGTGACGAACTCGGTCGCCCAGATCACCGCCTTCCTGTTCCCGGCACTCGTTCTCGCGTCGCTGTTCCTCGCAACCCGGCTCACGTTTCAGCTCGCCCCCGTGTGTTCATCGGCGCCCTCGCGCTCACAGGGATCGCGCTCTGGCAGGTCACGAGCGACGGCGAAGCGACGCCGTTCGAAGGCACCGCCCTCGGAGCGCTGTACGCGATCCTCGCCGTCGTCACCTGGTACGAGTAGCGCTGCCCGGTAGGCGCGCCTCCCGGCCGCCGGTGAGCCCGGACGGGCGCAGGATCAGCACGAGTGCCATCACGACCCCGATCGCCACCAGTCGCGTGCCGGTCGGGAGATGCACGTAGAAGCCGACGTGCACGCCCTGCTCGGCGTCGGCCAGGAACGAGTTCAGCGCGCTGATCGCCAACGCACCGATGACCGCGCCCCAGAGGCTCGAGACGCCGCCGACGACGAGCATCGCGAGCGTGATGAAGGTGAGCGGTAGATAGACCTGGTCGGTCGTGATCGAGCCGAGCTCGTGGATCAAGAGACCGCCTGCGAACCCGGCGAGCGCGCCCGAGATCACGAATGCGTACAGCCGCTCGCGGTGCACGTCGATCCCGGCCGACTGCGCAGCGAGCGGGTCCTCGCGCGTTGCCCGCAGGCGCCGCCCGAAGCGGCTGCGGCCGTAGACGTAGGCGATCCCGACGACGATCGTTGCGCCGATCCCGAGGGTCCAGATCCCACTTTCGGGCACGAGCGCGAGCGCGGTCACACCCGGGCCGATCTTCTGCCAGTAGGAAATCACGTTGTAGGTGATCCCGAGCACGGCCAGGGTGGCGATGCCGGCGGGCAGCCCGGAGAGGCGCATCAGCGGCGCTCCGACAACGAGCGCAAACACCGCTCCGGCCAGCGCCGCGAGCCCGAGCGAGGGAATCGTCGAAACATGGGTGTGGCGCAGGAACGGGTACATGCTCGGGATCACGAAGTTCTTCTGCTCGGCGCCGAGCGTGAGGATCCCGGAGAGGTAGGCGCCGACCGCGACGAAGCTGATGTGCGCGAACGAGATCACGCCGGAGTTGCCGATGAACACGTAGAGCGCGACCACGATCGCGGTGTTCACGAGCGCATCGTCGAACTCGAGCTGGCGGACGGCCCCGAGCTGCGATCCGAGCGCAGCCGCCAGCAGGACGAGCCCGGCCGGCGCGAGGAGCACGACCGCCGAATCGACCCTGCTTCTCACACCCGCTCCGCTGCGGTCGCCCGGGCGCTCGTGAAGAGCCCGCCCGGCTTGAGGAGCAGCACGACGATCACGAGCCCGTAAATCACCGAGGGCAGGTAGACGCTGCTCGACGAAGGCAGCTCCGCACCCACGAGCGAGGTTGCGAAGCCGATCGCGAACCCGCCGAGGGTCGCCGTCCACAGCCGCTCGAGCCCACCGACGACGACCCCGACCAGCGCGAAGATCGTCACCTGCACACCGAAGTCCGGCGTGGCGAGCGGCGAGGAGACCGTGAGCAACACGGCCACGGCACCGGCCAGGAAGCCGGAGACGGCGAACGAGAAGGCGATCACGCGGTTTGCCCGCACGCCGAGGATGCGCGCGATCCGGAAATCGGCCGCGGCGGCGCGGATCTGGAGGCCGACCGTCGTTCGGTTGAGGAGTAGCGCCGTCGCCGCGAGCAGGACGCCCCCGGTGATCAGGGCGACGATCGAGATCCAGCGGATCCGCAGCGACCCGATGTCGATCGTCGTATTGAGCCCGCCGAGCGTGCTCACCGCCTTGCCCTGCGAGCTGAACGCGAGCAGATAGATGCTCTGGAGCAGGAAGCTGATCCCGAACGACGCGACGAGCATCGTGGAGGGTGTCGTCCCGCGTAGCGGCCTGAACACGAGCTCGAGCAGGAGCGAGCCGGCGATCGTGACAGCGATGCACGCGAGGATCGCGACGAACGCCGGGACGCCGTTCAGGTAGGCGAGCGTGAACGCGCCCGCGGTGATCACCTCGCCGTAGGCCAGGTTGATCAGGCGCATCACGCCGAAGACGAGCCCGATCCCGAGCGCGACAACGCTGTAGACGGCGCCGAGCGCGATCGCATCGATGATCGACTGCAGGAACGTCACGACAGGTACGCGCTCGTGAGCTTGGCGGTCAGCGCCGCGGAATCGACGGCGTCCGCGGCGCCGAGTGTGAGGCGAAGCTCCGCGTTCGCGAGCACGTGCGTGCGGTCGGCGAACCCGACGGTGAGCAGCCCGCGCTGTTCGACGAGCAGGATCGTGACGCCGCGGTCACGGACCTGGCCGAGCGTCTCGAAGAGCGTGTCGACGACCGTCGGCGCGAGCCCGAGCGAAGGCTCGTCGAGGAGCAGCACGTCGGGCCGCGCGATCAGCGCCCGCGCGATCGCGAGCTGCTGCTGCTGACCGCCCGAGAGCAGCCCGGCCTTGCGCGCGCCGAACTCGGCCACGACGGGGAACAGCGAGTGCACCCAGGCGAAATCGTCGGCGAGCCCGTCACGGGAGCGCCGACCGGCGAGACCGAGCCGAAGGTTCTCCTCGACGGTCAGGTCGCCGAAGATATGGCGGCCCTCGGGGACGAGCGCGACGCCGGAGCGCGCGACGTCCTCGGGCTTGCCGCGCAGCGGCCTGCCGCGGAGCAGGATCTCCCCGCCCGCGAGCGGCACGGCGCGCATGACGGCCGAGAGCGTCGTCGACTTGCCGGCGCCGTTCGGGCCGATCAGCCCGACGATCTCGCCGGGCGCGAGCTCGAGGCTCAAACCCCGGACAGCCGGAACGGAGCCGTAGCGCACCTCGATCGCCCGGAGCTCGAGGATCGGGTCAGCCACCGGCCGCACCCGCCCCCAGATACGCGGTCGCGACCTCGGCGTTCCTGCGGATCTCCTCAGGCGTGCCGACCGCGAGCGTCATGCCCCGGTCGAGCACCTGCACGCGGTCGCAGACTTCCATGATCAGTGCGACGTTGTGGTCGATCAGCAGCACGCCCGCACCGAAGCTGTCGCTGACGGAGCGCACGACCGCTGCGAACGCCGGCACCTCAGCCTCGTGCAGTCCCGCCGCGGGCTCGTCCATCAGCACGAAGCGTGGCCGCAACGCGAGCGCCCGCGCTACTCCGAGCTTCCGCTCGTCGCCGTGCGGAAGTACGGCTGCCGGCGAGTCGGCCCGGGCCTCGAGCCCGAGCAGGCCGAGCAGCTCCGTCGCTCGGCGCCGTGCCTCGGCGGGCGCCACCCCGACGCCGAGCGCCGCCACCTCCACGTTCTCGCGCACGCTCAGCCCCCGGAACAGGCGGCCGTGCTGGAAGGTGCGCGCGAGCCCTGCGCGCCCCCGCCGGTGCGGCGGCCAGCGTGTGATCTCGACTCCGCCAAGCTCGATCCGGCCCGCCGTCGGCAGGTCGAACCCGGTCAGCAGGTTGACAAGGGTGGTCTTCCCCGCCCCGTTCGGGCCGATCAGCCCGACGATCTCCCCCGCGTCCAGCTCGAGGTCGACGCCTTCGAGCGCCTGCACGCCCGCGAACGAGCGCGAGACGCCGAGGGCCCGGAGCGATCCGGGCCCTCGGCGGGTCTCGTCGACAACCGTCAACCGACTCAGTGGATGTTCGGGATCTTCTGAGTCGTGTGCTCACCGATCACCTTCGCGACGTTGTTGTTCACCTCGATGACACGGAACGGACGGCCCGTCGGACTGTGGAACGTCGACGTGAAGCTGATCGGGCCGCCGAGCGTCTTGAAGTTGTGCAGCTTCGCGAGTGTGGCCGCGAGCGCGGCTCCGTTCGTCGAGCCGCCGTTCTGCCGAATCGCATAGGCGATCGCGTCGATCGCGTCGGCGCCGGTGATGAAGCCACCGGTCTGCGCCGGGGTACCGGCCGCCTTCAGCTTCGCCTCGAACGCCCGCACGGCCGGATCCGGATCCTTGGCCACAGCACCCGCGTAGGTCACGAAGTAGTAGTTCGTCACCTTCGGGTTCTTCGACCACCAGTACGCACCATCGCCGGCCCAGCTGTTCATGATCGGCGTCTTGTTGCCCTCCGAGCGGAGCGCGTCCACGAACGCCGGCTGATCGCCCGCGAACGAGGTACAGAACGCGATCATCTTCGCCGGCTTGCCGTTGATGCGCGTGGCGACGTTGCCGATCGTCTTGTCACCCTGCGTGAACGACTCCGAGTCGACGATCTTGCCGCCGAGCTGCTGGAACCGGTCGGTGAAGGCGGTGCAGACGTTCTGGAAGTAGACGAGCAGCTTGTCGGTGACCACATCCGCGGTCGTCCAGCCGTGGGCGTAGGCCCATTCGGCCATCGCGGCGCCCTCGCTCTGGGCGGGGTTGCCGAACGTGAACGCGAGGTTGCCGGCGGAGCCGAAGCGCGACGGCCCCATCTGGTCGGTGCCGATGCACGGTGAGACCGTGAGCAGCTTCGCCTGCAGGAACGCGTCGATCGCCGGCGTCGCGTAGTCCACGTCGCAGGTCACCCAGCCGATGTTGACGCCCTCGGAGATGAGCTTCGTCGCATCGGTCTTCGTCTGCGTCGCGTCGAGCTGGTCGTTCAGGTACTTGAGCACGAGCGGATGGCCGTCGACCCCGCCGGCCGCGTTGATCTTGGCGATTTCGATCTTCGCGGCCGCGAGTGCGGGCGCATCGAACGGCGCCATGTTCTTCGTCAGGTCGATCGGGGCGCCGATCACGATCGGCGTACCGGTTGCCTTCGACTTGACCGCGGCATTCGTCGAGCCGACGATGCCGAGTACGAGCAGTGCCCCCGTGGCGATTGCGATCGGGGCGACTCTTGCGAGTCTCATGCACCCTCCTTGTCGTTTGCGGTGATGGTGGGGACGAGCTGCCGCTTGCCCGCACCGATCTGCCTCGAGCGAACCTTCGTTGGCAGCGGGATCGGCGGCAGGAACATTTCGAGAGTCAGTTCGGAAACGCTTTGGGCAACGGTTTCTTCGAACTCCCGCCTGCTTCGCGTCTCCGAGGGACGAGCGATCTTCCCACAGGCCATCCCGCTGCGGCAAGGGAACCGTCTGCGGGGGCCGAGATGATCGACGTTACGAAGAAGTTACGGATCGAGGTCGCGATCGGGTAGGGTACGCACCAGGTAGTGACGCGCGTTCGCATAAAAGCCCCGCAAATCGGGGCTTTTTTGTTTCTCGGGTCGTGCCACCGTTCACATTTCGTCCGCTGTCACAACTTTCGCAGGCCACAACTTCCCGCTGGAGAGAGACGATGACAACAGATACTCCGAACTGCCCGCAGTGCTCCTCACCGCTCAAGCTCCGCGAGATGGCGATTCCGCGGCCCGCTCGCAACGGCACGCCACGCCCGGTCCCGAAACGCCAGTGGGTGTGTAGCAACGAGGACTGCATGTACACGGCGAACCAGCACGTGTACTCGCTTTCACGCTGACCTCGGCTCAGCTCTACCCGACGCGATAGACCGTGCCCGAGGGCGGGTCGATCACGAGCGCCTTCGCGCCGGCTGTCACGGCCGAGGCGCCGACGAGCACCTTCGCCATGTGCCCGACCTGGGTCGGGGTGCCCGTCGCGGGGTTGATCCGAACGACGGCGGTCGAGGGATCTCCGTTCGCGGTCTTGCCGCCGAGCAGGTAGAGGCTCGTGCCGGAGGGAACGAGGACGGCCTGCTCGACGGCCTGCGGGAGCTGGCCCAACGTGGTCACGGAGCCACTCTGGATGTCGATCGCGTAGACGTTCGCGGTGAGGCCCTGCTGCGTCCTGCCGCCCGCGACATAGAGCGTGTGGCCGAGGAGCGCGACTGCCGGTGAGCGTGTGCCGTCGGGGAGCCGTGCGAGGAGGGTCGTCGTGCTCGGCGGTGTGAACTTGAGCACGGCGGTCGCGTACTCGGACCCGGTCCAGCCGCCGACGAGGTAGGCCGACCCGGCACGCGGCGCGACGCCGGCTTCGGCGAGCGGCTCCTCGAAGGTTCCGGCCGGGCGGGCCCGACCGGCGGCGAGGTCGATCCGGAAGAGCTGGTCGGTCGTCTTCGTGCCGTTCTCGCCGCCGAGCAGGTACAGGTAGCCGCCCGACGGGAACGCCTGCATGGCTGCGAGCGGCGTCGAGAGCGCTCCGATCACGACGAGCTTCCCGCCGACCGGCCCGCCGAGCACCCTGGCGCTCCCGGTCCCGCCGACGACGACGAGGGTCGGCCCGACCACCGCGGCCGCCGCCTGGCTCCCCCCCCGCGGGAACTTCCCGTACGGCGTCGCCCGGAGCGGCCCCCAGTGGAGCTGGACGAGATGGACGTGAGGCGGCGGCGGAACCGTCGTCGCCGGCGTCGTCGAGGGCGGCGTGGCCGTCTCCTTCGCCGAGGGCGCGAACGACCGGCCGATCGCGACCCCGGCGGCCGTCACCGCAGCGAGCAGGCCGATCAGAGCGAGGACCCGGAAGACCTTGCTGCCGCCGCTTCGTTCCGGGCGTTCGTCAGGCAGCTCGGGCAGGCGGGTCGAGCTGGCCTGGGCGACGGCGGGCCACGGCGCCGCCGGCTCGCCGCCGGGAGGCACCTCGCCCCCCGGGATGCGCAGCACCCCGCGGCCCTCCGCTGGCGGGTCCTCCGGCATTGACAGGGACGCTACCGGCCGAAGCGGACCGCGCCGCGCTCGTTAGGGAAGTGCGAAGCAGCGGGTCTCCCTTCCTTACAGGCGCTTAGCGCTCTATGCTCTTTCGATCACCCCCAGTTTCACCTTCCAAGACTAGACAGGAGGGCTTGTGAAGAACCGAATCTTGTTGGGCTCGGCGTTCGGAGTGGTGCTTGTCGGCGCTGCCCTGGCGGTAACGGTTGGAGGCGCATTCGCGCATACGACCGGAGCCACCCCGCTCCCTGCGGCAACGTGCTCAGCGATTCAGAACCCGGATGGCAATCTGCTCATCTCCTCCGACCTGCCGCTTCAGGGGTCGGGACGGTCGCAGACCATCCAGATGACGAAGGCGATTGCCTTCGAGCTCCAGCAGGCCGGCTGGAAGGCCGGGAACTACACGCTCGCGTATCAGAGCTGCGACGACTCGACAGCTCAGGCGGGCAAGTGGGACTCGGGTACCTGCCAGACGAACGCCTCCGCCTACACCGCTGACGCCAGCGTCGTCGGTGTGATCGGAACGTTCAACTCCGGCTGTGCCGAGATCGAGATCCCGATCGACAACCGTGCACCGAACGGTCCGCTCGCGATGGTCAGCCCGGCGAACACGTATGTCGGCCTGACGCATTCCGGGCCGGGCACGGCGGCCGGTGAGCCCGGGAAGTACTACCCGACGGGCGTGCGGAACTACGCGCGTGTCGTTGCGGCAGACGACTTCCAGGGTGCAGCCGACGCCACGCTCGCACAGCAGCTCCACGTCACCAAGCTGTTCGTCCTGAACGACAAGGAGGCCTACGGGGCCGGCGTCGCGACGAACACGGCGAATGCTGCGAAGAAGCTCGGGATCAAGGTCGTCAAGAACGTCGCCTGGGATCCGAAGGCAACGTCCTACTCGGCTCTCGCCCTCCAGATCAAGGCTTCCGGAGCACAGGCTGTGTTCCTCGGCGGTCTGATCTGCGAGAACGGCGGCAAGCTGATCAAGGACATCCGCTCGGGTGCCCCGAACGTGACGATCCTGGCACCGGACGGCTTCACGCCGGTTTCGGCCGACGTCCAGCAGTCGGGCGGCAAGGCGAACGGCATGTACGTCTCGGTTGCAGGGCTTCCGAACTCGAAGCTCCCGGCAGCCGGCCAGGCATTCGTCAAGGCGTTTGGCGCCTCTGTCGGATCCGCTCCTGATCCGTACGCCGTGTACGCCGCTCAGGCGACCGACGTGCTGATCCAGGCGATCTCGAAGTCGGACGGCACCCGGGCCGGTGTGGCCGGGCAGCTGTTCAAGGTCAACATCCCGAGCGGGATCCTCGGCCCCATCGCGTTCAACAAGAACGGCGATGTGTCGGCGAACCCGGTCTCGATCTACAAGGTCGTCAAGGGTCAGTCGACGACGTACAAGGTCATCGTTCCGAAGAACTCGCTGGTCGCTGCGGCGTAGACAGCAGTTCTTGCTTCGAATGCGAGAGGGGGCTTCGGCCCCCTCTCTTTTTTTGCACTCGTGCCTCGCGGTCGGCCGGGGCGCCCGGGTTGCTCCGAACCTCGGGGCTCATCCGAGCCTCACGGAGCGAGGCTCTGCCGTCGTCGCGGGATCGCGGTTCGGCACCAAAATCGGTGCCTGGCACCCCTCTTGTCCCGGCGACCGCGCGCTCAGCAGGGATTTTCGAAGCTTGGCCGCTCGCACGTCGGTCTTTCGTTCCACCTTTTCCACAGCCGAACGCGGTGTCAGACACCGTTTTTGCCTGATGCGGCTCTCGTCGGGGCGCCCTCCGAGGCCGGTTCAGGCGATCGGAGCGCTCGGCTTCGCGACGGGCACGGCGACCTGCTCCCACGCGACGATCTTGCTACGGACGATCTCGAACCGCGCCGCGGCGAGCGCGCCGGGAGCATCGCACTTCGTCTTGCCTCGATCCGAGAGCCGGAAGATCGCCGTCGCGAACCGGCCCGCGAAGCTGATCGAGAGGACCTTCCCGCCGCACGGCAGGTTGGAGTGCCAGAGCGCGACGTCCTTCCTGGTGGGGAGCCTGTACTCATACCGGCCCTGAATCAGGATCGCCGGGAGTGCAAAGAGCCGCGCAATGCCCTTGTAGTCGCCGTGGTCGAGCCGGTCGCTCCAGGCGTGGACGACCGCCGCCATCCGGCGTTCCGCCGCCTTACGCGCGCTCGCCACAGTCGGTACCGCGGGGTTCGTCCTCGCTGCCGTCGAAGCCGCCGGCTCGGCTGCATGGGTCGCCGTCGACGCGCCACTGCCGGCGCCGCAGCCTGCCACGACGAGCGTCGCCGCCAGCGCCGCGACCGCCAACACGAGCGCGAGAATGTGCCGCTGTGACCCATGCATGTGCATGCGTGCGCACCAGTGTGCCTCGCTGTGGAGGAGTGTGCCGCCCCGTGTCTTCTGCGGCAGACAGAATCCCGCGGTGAGCGAACAGCAAGGAGGACGGTTTTCGGGCCGGACCGCGTGGGCCCGGAACCTCGAGACGCCACTGCGGATGTTCCTGCGCACCGAGACCGGGAGCGCGGCGTTCCTCCTCGCCGCGACGATCGCAGCCCTCGTCTGGGTGAACGTCGACGCCGGCTCCTACGAGCGGGTCTGGCAGACGACGCTGACGATCCGCATCGGCGCGCACGGCCTTTCCGAGCCGCTCAGGTACTGGCTCAACGCCGGCCTCATGAGCTTCTTCTTCTTCGTGATCGGCCTCGAGGCCCGGCGCGAGTTCGACATGGGCGAACTGCGCGAGCGGCGGCGCGTGACCCTCCCGGTCGCCGCAGGGCTCTCTGGAATGCTCGTCCCCGTCGCGATTTACCTCGCCTTCAACCTCGGGAAGCCCTCAGCCCACGGATTCGGGGTCGCGATGTCGACCGACACGGCCTTCGCACTCGGACTCCTCGCGATCGTCGGACCGCGCTTTCCCGACCGGCTGCGCGCATTCATGCTCACCGTCTCGGTCGTCGACGACATCGTCGCCCTGATCGTGATCGCAACGGTGTACTCGACGGAGATCGCCTTCGGCGCGCTCGCGCTGTCGATCGCGACCCTCGCGGTCGTCTTCATCGTCGACCGCACGAGCATCCGGACGGGCCTCGTGTACCTCGCACTCGGCGTGATCGCGTGGCTCGCGATGACCCAATCCGGTGTCGACCCGGTCGTCGTCGGCCTCGCGATGGGCCTGATGACCTACGCCTCGCCGGCCTCGCGCCTCGATCTCGAGCGGGCAAGCGACCTGTTCCGGCTTTTCCGGGAGCAGCCCACACCCGAGCTCGCGCGGACGGCGACGAGCGGGCTCCAGGCCGCGATCTCCCCGAACGAGCGGCTCCAGCAGCTCTTCCACCCCTGGACGAGCTACGTGATCGTCCCGCTGTTCGGGCTCGCAAACGCCGGGATCGCGATCGACGCCTCGTTCCTGCGGCACGCCTACACCTCCCCCGTGACGCTCGGAATCATCTTCGGATACGTCGCCGGCAAGCCGATCGGGATCACCGGTGGGGCATGGCTCGTGACGAAGCTCAGCCGCGGCCGGCTGCGCCCACCGGTCGGATGGGCGGCGGTCGCGGGCGGCGGCTTCATCGCCGGGATCGGCTTCACCGTCGCGCTCCTGATCGCCGACCTCGCGTTCACGGGAACGACGCTCGCCGACGCGAAGCTCGGCCTGCTCACCGCCGCCGCCGTCGCCGCGACCTCGACCTGGCTCCTGTTCCGGGCGACCGCGAAGCTGCCGACACGCCTCAGGATCCGCGCGCTCCTCGGAACCGCCGAGCAGCTCATCGATCTCGCGGTGCCGGTGGATGCCGACCGCGACCACATCCGCGGGCCCGCCGACGCGAAGGTGACGCTCGTCGAGTACGGCGACCTCGAATGCCCGTTCTGCGGCCAGGCAGAGCCGGTCATCCGGGAGCTCCTGACCGATATCGGCGACCTGCGCTACGTGTGGCGCCACCTCCCGCTTACCGACGTGCATCCACGCGCGCAGCTCGCGGCCGAGGCGAGCGAGGCGGCATCGGCGCAGGGGAAGTTCTGGGAGATGCACGACCGGTTGCTCGACCACCAGGACGCCTTGACCCCGAGAGACCTCGTCGAGCATGCGAAAGCGCTCGAGCTCGACGCGGACCGCTTCTCGGAAGACCTCCGCCGCCACACGTTCGCGGGCCGGATCGCCGAGGATGTCGACGGGGCCGACCTGAGCTCGGTCTCGGGAACGCCGACGTTCTTCGTCAACGGCCTGCGCCACTACGGCGCCTACGACGCGGAGACGCTCACGGCCGCTGTGAAGGCCGCGCGCGCCAGGGCCGCGCTCGCCGCGGCTTAAAACCGGGGCTTGAACCGAAAGGCACGTCGAGTGCGAGGCCGCTTGACAAGCGGCCGAAAGCTGCGATGTTTGCGTGGGTGGCGATTCCAGAGCCAGTGCGCGTCGCGGCGCTCTTCCCGGATACCGATCTTCCTCCGCCGCCACCCGACCACCCCTTCAAGCAGCTGCGGCTCGACGGCTACACGATTGGGCTCCAGGCCGGGATGACCTCGGCGAACGTGATGGCACGCACCCTCGACGCCGACGGAGTCGAGGAGGCCGTGGCTCAGGTTCGTGGTCTGGCCTCGTGGCACGGGATGAGGCGAGCGGCGTGGTTCGTTCCCGAGGCGGCCCAGCCTGAAGGACTCGCGGCGGCTCTGCTCTCGATGGGCATGGTGCCCCACGACGAGCCGCCGTTCGAACCGAGGTTCGCCGCGATGGTCTTGCTGGAGGAACCGGAGCCCGGTCCGCCCGACGTCGAGGCGCGCCCGGCTGAGACGTTCGCCGAATACCAGGCAGGTCTCCGAGTCGGAAACGAGGCCTTCGAGATGAGCAGCGAGGATCGGGCGGCGATGGAGGCGCACGAACGCGAGTTGTGGGGGTTCGAGCAGAGCTGGGGCGTGTTTCGGACGTTCGTCGCACTCGTCGGCGGTGACGTGGTGGGAAAGGGAGCTGCAATCCAGGGCGCGAGCGCGGCCTGGCTCGTGGGAGGGTCGACCCGACCCGACATGCGCGGCCGCGGCGTCTATCGCGCACTCGTGCGTGCCCGCTGGGACGCTGCGATCACAGGCGACACGCACGCTCTGACTGTCACAGCGGGACGAATGTCGCGGCCGATTCTGGAGCGCCTCGGCTTCGTGACCGTCGGCTGGGTCGACTGTCTGCTCGATCGCTTCGCTTAGACGCGGTAACCCTGGATCTTCTCCGGCGTGAGCCGCGCGGTGACGCGCGTCTCGCCGATCGCCTCACCGCGTTCGTGCCCCGGGTAGTCGAAGCCGTCGTACTTCCGGGAAAGCATGTCGATGTCGTCCTTGGCCCCTTCGGTCGTGAGCTCGACCGGCCCGCTCACCGCCACCCAGCGATAGCCGTTCCCGGGGTCGACCACCGTCACCGAGGCCCGCGGGTCGCGCTCGAGCTCCCTCGCCTTCACACGCGGATACGCCGTGTTGAAGAGGATCTTGCCGTCCTCCTCGGTCGCCCAGACGACCGTCGAATGCGGCGACCCGTCGCGGCGAAGGGTGGTCACGACCGCGTAGAACGCGTTGTCGCGGATAAAAGCCCGCTGGGCCTCGGTCAGGCTCGCCATTTCTCCTCCGATCGTCGCTCCGCGCAGACTAGCCATGGCCCGAGGGGTCGCCAAAGAGCCGGTCCGCGCAGCTCGACTACTCGGCCGAGGTCAGAACGACGCCGGCGTGGCTGTCCTCACCGATCGTGTACGAGAACCCGTGCCGCGAGGTCAGCGAGTCGAGCTGCTCGACGTCGCTTGCCTCGTGCCGGCGAAGATCGACGGACATGGCGATCACGGCCTTCTCACCGTCGGGCTTCGCGCGGAGGTCGGTGTCGAACCCGGCGCGCACGAGCTCGACCTGAAGCTTCTGGAAACGCTCGATATTGGTCATGAGACGGAGGTACCCGCGCAGGCGAATCCCAATCGCGCAGCTTCGCCCCGAGCATTGCCAACCGGGGTCAGACACCGTCTGACAACACGGGATCTTGACGAGGATCAGCAGAGCCAGCCCGACGCAGACTGCCGCCGCGACGAGGGAAATCGACAGGACGTCCATGACGTCCCACCTTTCGAGGGTCCCACAGGCCCGGAGGATCCGGATCCTGGATTCGCGCGCCGTCCCGGTGCGCCAATTCGGAATCTCCCTCTTGGCTCGAAGCCCTCGAGGTCAGACGTGCCTCTAATACTGCTCCTGCGCTCCGGGCTCCGCGGCTGGAGAAATCGACGGTTCGCCGCTATCCAAACCGGCGCTCCCGTCGTCCTAGCTGATGGACTCGGGCGGCCGGCCTATCACACCTTCGGCCGCCCGTTTCTCCTTTCTGCAAGCGACTCTGCGACCTGGTCGAGCTCGGGCGCCGGCCCGAAGAGCCGCCAGCCGTCGCGTGCGAGCACGACGATCGGGAAGATCAGCGCCCAGATCGGCCAGAAGCTGCCGCTCGCGCCGCCGAGCACCCACACGACCGTGCAGAGGATGAACGGGATGAGCGCGCCTCCTGTCTGCTGCATGAGCTCGCGGCTCAGCTTCGCCCGCTGGAGCGCGACCTCGGAATGAACATCCTCGACCGCGTTCGAGAGCGGCGGCAGGTCGGCGACGAGCGCGTTCAGCTCGCCTCCGGTCCGCGCCGCATACGCGCGTCCGAGCCGGTCGTCGAGCTCGGCCCGGTCGAGCCGACCCTGCGCGTAGTGCTCGCGGATCTCCGAGGCGACGCGCTCGCGATCCTGATCTGAGACGCGCAGCTCGGGGTCGCTCACGGCGTCAATCTAGTCTCTCGGCATGGCGCTCGTCGACCTCGCCCGGGACGATCCGGCAACCATCGCCCTGATCGACCGGCTGCCGGCCGTCGGTGCCGCCACCACGAGCAACTCGAAGCTCATCGGGTGGTCAGAGGAGGGCGAGATCGCCGCCGGCGTCGTGGTCCTGCGCAGGGACCAGACGATCGAGCTCAGGTACCTCGCCGTCCTGCCGGCGTTCCGCGGGAAGGGCGTCGGCCGCCGGGTCGTCACCGCGCTCGCAGACGTCGTCAACGCAGCCGAGCTGGCCGCCGAGGCCGACACCGACACGGTCGGGTTCTTCCGGGCCTGCGGCTTTGCGACGGAGCCGCTCATGCGCGGTGGTCGCGAGGCCTTCACCTGCACGCTCGCCCTCGAGGCGATCCCGTCGCCCGAAGCACTCGCGGCTGTCACCCTCGAGACGCTCGAGCAAGCCGTCCAGGCGGCGTGGAGCGCCGACACCGCCGAGGACCCAGGATCGTGGTCGCCCGAGAACCCCGCCCGCGACCACTGCGACGTCACGGCGCTGCTCGTGAAAGAGATCCTCGGCGGCGAGATCCTGATCGCGAACGTGATCCGCGACGGCCGCCGGGTCGAGCGGCACGCCTGGAACAGGCTCCCGTCGGGCCTCACCGTCGATCTGACGCGGTCGCAGTTCCGAAACGGCGAGCAGTTCGACGCGCCGAGGCTCGGCGACCCGACGGTGAGAACACGCGCGCCCGAGCGGTACTCGCGCTTCGCCGAGCGCGTCTACGAGACGCTCGGCTGGCGGCCGCCCGCCTAGTTGGCCGGCGCCGCGTCGCGCTTGCGCCGCGACGCCGCAGTCTGGCGTTTGGACGCCGACAGCTCGACCTTCCGCAACCGGATCGACTTCGGCGTCACCTCGACCGCCTCGTCGTCGCGGATGAACTCGAGCGCCTGCTCGAGCGAGATCGGCCGCGGCGGAATCAGACGAACGAGGATGTCGGCCGAAGAGGCACGCATGTTCGTCAGCTTCTTGGGCTTCGCCGCGTTGACGTCGAGGTCGTTGTCGCGTGAGTTCTCGCCGACGATCATCCCCTCGTACAGCTCCTCACCCGGGCCGACGAACAGCGAGCCGCGCTCCTGGAGCGCCGAGATCGCAAAGCCGGTCGCGGCGCCGCGGCGGTCGGAGACGAGGCTGCCCGTCGGTCGGGTCCGCATCTCCCCGAACCACGGCTCCCACGCTTCGAAGACGTGGTGGAGGATGCCCGTGCCGCGCGTCTCGGTGAGGAACTCGGTGCGGAAGCCGATCAGGCCACGTGCCGGCACGAGGTACTCCATGCGTGCCCAGCCGGTGCCGTGGTTGACCATCTGCTGCAGCGCGCCCTTTCGGAGCGCGAGCAGCTGCGTGACGACGCCGATGTACTCCTCGGGGATGTCGATCGCCACCCGCTCGACGGGCTCGTGCATCTTGCCGTCGATCTCCTTCGTCAGTACCTCGGGCTTCCCGACGGTCAGCTCGAACCCCTCGCGCCGCATCAGCTCGACGAGCACCGCGAGTTGGAGCTCCCCCCTCCCCTGCACCTCCCAGGTATCCGGGCGCGAGGTGGGGTTGACGCGCAGCGAAACGTTGCCGACGAGCTCGGCATCGAGGCGACCCTTGACCTGGCTCGCGGTGAGCCGGTCGCCTTCGGTCCCGGCGAGCGGGCTCGTGTTGATCCCGATCGTCACCGACAGCGACGGCTCGTCGACCGTCGTCACGGGCAGCGGACGCGGGTCGTCCGGGTCGGCGATCGTCTCGCCGATCATCACCTCGGGAAGCCCCGCGAGCGCGACGATCTCCCCCGGTCCGGCCTCGTCGGCCGGCACGCGGTCGAGCGCCTCGGTGATGTAGAGCTCGGTCACACGGGCGGAGGAAATCGTGCCGTCGGCGTGGCACCAGGCGATCTGCGCGCCTTTGCGGAGCCAGCCGTGGTGGATGCGAAGCAGCGCAAGGCGGCCAACGTACGGGCTGGCGTCGAGATTCGTGACGAGCGCCTGCAGCGGGTGGTTGGGGTCGTAGGTCGGCGCCGGGACCGTCTTCAGGATCGTGTCGAAGAGCGGCCCGAGATCGCTCGCAAGCTCGTCGGGATCGGTACCCGCATGCCCGGCGCGCGCGTTCGCGTAGACGATCGGGAACTCGATCTGAGCCTCGGTCGCATCGAGGTCGAGGAAGAGATCGTAGACCTCGTTCACGACCTCCTCGATCCGCGCATCGGGCCGGTCGACCTTGTTCACGACGAGCACGACCGGCAGCCCGAGGTCGAGCGCCTTGCGCAGAACGAACCGCGTCTGCGGCAGCGGCCCCTCGCTCGCGTCGACGAGCAGCAGCACACCGTCGACCATCGTCAGCCCGCGCTCGACCTCGCCCCCGAAGTCGGCGTGGCCCGGCGTGTCGACGATGTTGATCTTCGTGTCCCCGAGCTGGATCGCCGTGTTCTTCGCGAGGATCGTGATCCCCTTCTCGCGCTCGAGGTCGGTCGAGTCCATCACCCGCTCACCGACGTCCTGGTTCTCGCGGAACGACCCGGCCTGCCAGAGCATGGCGTCGACGAGCGTCGTCTTGCCGTGGTCGACGTGGGCGACGATCGCGACGTTGCGGAGGTCGTTGCGGGTTGCGAGGTTCGGTTCGGACATGGCCCGCCAGGGTAGCCGTGAGCGGCTCTGTCAGCGCTGTCGCCCTGTCGCCGCGGGCTGAGACAGCATCGGGACCGAGCGGTTTACAGAGGGCGTGCGGCGCGAGCGTACGTCGCGACGTTGCTAGAAAGCGTCCCAGTCGACCGCGACGAGCTGCAACTGGTCCGGGTCGGCCTTCACGGGCAGAAGCGCGCCCGGCGCGAGCCTCGCGACCTTCGCGGTCGGCGTGTTGTACATCGCCTGCACCTGGTAGGGCGGGTGCCCGTCGATCATCACGTTCAGCATCAGGCCGATGATCGTGTGCTCGGGGTCCGGCGCGGGCTGGCCCGTCGGGAAAGTGCCGAGAACCGTCGCCGAGCCTGCGACTCCGCGCGCCAGCACGTCGGCGGCGCTCACGATCGGCGGTGTCGCCTCGACCACCGGCGCCGCGACCGTGCCGTCGGTGCCGGCGCGCATCTGCGCGGCCAGGGCCTCGGCGTCGAGCTTCGACTTGTCCTGCCAGCGCGGCAGCTTCTTCCACTCGACCACGAAGTGCGACGGGTTCTTCCGGTCGATCACGATCGGGATCTCGTCTCCCGCGGAGGGCCACCGGTCGGTCGGCGCCGAGCCGCCCGTGTGGTGGACCGCCGTCGGCTCGATCCCGGGGCCGGAGACGACGCAGTCCATGCTGTAGTTGCTGCTCGTCGCGTCCGCTGAGGGGCTGTCGATGGCGACGACCTTCGCGGTCCCGTCGACGGGATCCTTCATGCGTGCTTCGGAAAACTTCGCGAAGATCCCCATGTGGCCCCTGGCCACCCTACAGGCGGTCTCCGGGTCAGGCGGCTTCGGCGTCGATCAGCGCTTCGAGCGCGTCGTAGACGTCCTGCACCTGTGCCCGGTTCAGCGAATCGACATCGGTCGTGCCGACGACGCGTTCGACGAGTTCGAGCACGCGGTCGCGGTCGACCGAGCCGTCGGAGCCGAGGAACCGCGCCGAGCGCGCGAGTCCGAAGATCCGGCCAAGCTGAGGCTCGGACGCAGGCCGCGTGTCGGCGCGGGCGCGGTTGCGCCTGAAGGCCGCGTGATCGATCTCGACCGTCTCGGGCGCGAGGCCGCGTCCGAGCAGAACGCGGAGCAACTCGGCCGTGGCCAGGGCATCGGCAAGCGCGTCGTGCGCGTCGTCGAGCGCGATCCCGTGCCGCGAGCAGATCGACTCCAGCCGGTGATTGGGCGCGTCCGGCTCGAGCACCCGGAACGCATCGAGGGTGCAGGCCGTCGCCGCGGGGTGGTAGTCGATCCCGACCTCGGCGAACGCGTGCCGGATCATCGCCAGGTCGAACTCGACGTTGTGCGCAGCGAAGACGGCACCCCGGAGCATCCGGACGAGCACCCCGGCTACCTCCGCGAAGCTCGGAGCGGCGGCAACATCGGCGTCCCGGATCCCGTGGATCGCGGTCGCATCGGCCGGAATCGCGCACGTGGGACGCACCAGGCTCGAGTAGCGAAAGGTCTCGATCCCCGCGCCGTCGAGCCGCACGACCGCAACCGAGACGATCTGGTCGGCGCCGGTGATCGTCCCGGTCGTCTCGCAGTCGAAGGCCGCGTAGGCGAGGGGCGCGGGCTGGGCGCCGCGGTCGCGGATCGCCCCCGTGTTGTCTGCCGCAATGGACATGCATCGAGCTTGTCCGGCGCATCGGATGTCGTGCTTACGCAACTTCTCCCTGCTAGAGCCAATTTCGCTCTCCGAGCCGCGAATCGGCTCACAAAGGTCTTACGCACCCTGAACGGCATGCACACGCCCGACCCCGACACTTGCTGGATCGTCCGGCGCTTTCATCTCCTGCTCCTGCTCGTGCCTCTCCTGGCGCTGGCTCCGCAGGCCTCCGCCGCCGCCCGGACGACCGCGCCGTGCTGGAAGTACGTACTGACCGACGCCTACGCGGGCACGTTCGACCAGGTCTACCCGCTGCACTGCTACCACGACGCGATGAGCCACATCCCGGTCTCGAACCTGATCTACTCGAACACGGCCGACGAGATCCGCATCGCCGAGGCGCGCGCCGCGAACGGCAAGACGTACTCGATCCGCGCAGTCCAGAACACGCCGGTCGCGGCGGCCACGAGCTCGGGCGGAAGTGCAGTTCCGCTGCCGGTGATTGTCCTGGGCGTGCTCGCGGCCGTGCTCCTGCTCGGTGGCGGCGCGGGTGAGCTCTGGCGGCGTACGCGCCGCAACTGACCAGACCCGCAGCCGGCTGACGGAAGTCGCCTATGAGGCTTCTTCCACGAAGCGGCACAGCGCATTCACCATCCGCATCTGCTCGATCGTATGACAGCGGATCTCGAGGAGCGCCGGGCTCGCCACGAGCACCGCGACCGACTGCGCCCGCGAGATCGCGACGTTCAGCCGATTGCGCGAGAAGAGGAACTCCAGGTTGCGCGGCAGATCATCCCCGCTCGAGGTCGCCATCGAGAAGAAGACGACCGGCGCTTCCTGGCCCTGGAACTTGTCGACGGTGCCGATCCGCGCGTGGCGGCTCGGGATCGCTGGGCGCAGGGCGCGAACCTGGGCGTTGTAGGGCGTGACGACGAGCACGTCGTCCCAGCCGAGGCGGTGCTCGCGGCCGTCGCGGTCGACGTAGTGGCCGCCGATGAGGGTCGTGAGCTCGGAGGCGATCGCGGCGGCCTCCTCGGGTGAGGAGGCGCGGTTGCCTTCGTGCCTGATCGGCAGCCAGCGGAGGCCGGTTCCCGAGAGTCCGGGCGAGTCGATCCGCTGGCGCGCGCATTCGGGTACGGAATGGAGCCGCCCGTCGTACGAGGTCACCGAGATGAAGTGGCAGACGTCCGGATGCATGCGCCAGCTCCGCGAGAGGAAGAGGCCGCGGTTCCGCGGAACCGTGTCATCGCCGGCGAGGAGATGCTCCAGCACCGAGGCCTGGGCGCCCGGCGGGTGGATCCCCTGCGAGACCTGGGCCAGCTGCTGCTGGTCGCCGAGCAGCACGACGTTGCGCGCCGCCGTCCCGACGGCGAGCGCATCCGCGAGCGACACCTGGCCGGCCTCATCGACGAACAGCGTGTCGACCGCGCCGTCCATGTCCTCGCGCGAGAAGAGCCAGGCGGTGCCGGCGAGCAGGAGCACGTCGTCGTCGGGCACGGAGAAGTCGTCCTGGTCGCCGGAGCTCTCGATGAACGTGCCCTCCTCGTAGGGCTCACCTTTCTTCAGCCCGCGGAAGGCGAAGCCCTCGGCGCGCGCGGTGCGCTCGACCTCGTCGAGGAGGTTGTGGATCACCTTGTGGCTCTGCGCCGTCACCCCCACGCGCCGGCCGAGCTGCATCAGGTGCACGATCAGGCGCGCGCCGGTGTAGGTCTTCCCGGTCCCTGGAGGCCCCTGGATCACGAGGTGCCCCCCGTCGAGCCCCCCGACGATCTCCTTGGCGGCGGCGAGGTCGTCCTGGGGCAGGTCGGCCGGGAACGGCGTGCGGTCGAGGATCGACTTGGACGCGGCGAAGCTCGGGTGCCCGGCGAGGACGGAGCGCGCGAGCCGCTGCAGCGCCTGGCGCTGGACTCTCGTGTCGTAGGGCCCGCCGGGGATCAGCGCGGCGGGCATCGGAACCTCGTCGAGCGACGGCCCGCGCTTCAACCGCAGCATGCCGGTCTCGTCGTCGAGGAACGTGATCGTCCCCGCCGAGCCGCCGGTGGCCGGGTCGTAGACCTGACTGCCCTCGCCGAGGTGGTACTGCTGCGGCGGGAACGTGAACGGCCATTCGAGCGACTGCCCCGAGCCGATGGGCCCGCCGGCCGGCTCGAGGCCGCCGATCGCGTCGGAGTCGCGTTCCTCGAGCTCCTCGGACGGCCGCCCGATCCGGTCGAAGAACTGCCACCACACGGGCTTCGCCTCGCGCCGGTGGTAGAGCAGGAGCTGGGCGAGGAGCCAGTGCGGCCGGTCGGCCTCGGCGACCTCGAGTGGGTCATCGGGCAGCCCGGCGAGGAGCGCCGCGCGGAGCTCCTCGGTCTCGGCGGCGTCGTCGGGCGGGTCGCCCGGCTCCTTCAGCTCGAGCGGCGGCGCGCCCTCGGGACGCCGCCCGAGGAGCCAGTCGCGGAGCTCGAGCGTCGAGAGGCAGTCCTCCTCGTTGTAGTTCGCGATCGCGTCGAGGGTCGCCGGCTCGTGCTTCTCGAGGTAGTCCTCGTAGAGCAGGATCGAGTCGTCGCCGGCGCGCAGTTCGGCCTCGCGCTCGAAGTAGAAGGTCTCGACCTGCTTCAGCCCGTAGCGCGCGTGCGAGAGGCGCAGCCCCTGCGAGACGACCTTGTAGAGGTCGACGAAGACCTGGGCGCGGAGCAGCTCGTCGAGCTCCTCCTCACGCGTGCCGTACTCGCAGGTGAGCCGCTTGAGCGCGGTGATCTCGTAGGCCGCGTAGTGGTAGACGTGCATCGCCGGGTCGGCGGCGCGGTGCTCGCGGATCAGGTCGATCACGCCCTCGACGGCCCGCCGCTCCTGCGCCCGGTCGTGCGCCCAGAACGGTCGGAAGCGGCGGTGCGTATCGACGATCCCCCAGAGGTATTCGAGCCCGCGCGCCGGCTCCCAGAACGGGTCGCCCTCGATGTCGAAGAAGAGGTCGCCGCCCGAGGGCTCCGGCAGCAGCTCGAACCCGCGCTTCGGCTCGGGCGCGAGGTGCTTCCACGCGTGGTGCCCGCTCATGCGCTCCGCGACCTGCATCGCCGCCTGGTCGCGAAGACTCTCGAACGTCGACGGCGCCATCGCCGCCGGCCGCACCTCATCCGCCGCGACCGCGAGCGCCGCCACGGTCGGGACCCCGGCCTCCTCGAGCCGGCGGCTCTGATCCCGCCGCATCCGGGCGACGAGCGTCAGATGATCGTCCGCGACCCACCTCGCCTCGCACCGAGCCAGGAAGTCGCACCGCCCGCAAAAGGACACGGGAAGCGGGTAGACGTCGATCCCAGCGTCGACGGCGGCCACGAACCGCTCCCGCACCCGCCGGTAGTACGCCATGAAGTCGTCGACGCGAAGGCTCTCGCGCTCCTTCGTCCCGAGCACGACGTGCATCCGCTCCGGCGTCGAGCCTTGAATCCGCCCGACCTGCTCGGAGTAGAAACACAGCTGAAAGACGTAACTCGGCTTCGAATGCCGCGCGAGCTTCGTGTCGACCACCTCGTACCGCCCGTCCGCCTGCCGCTCCACGAAGTCGGCAAACCCGCGCCAGCGCCCATCGACGAGGCAGGCCTGGTAGACCACGTCGGCGCCTGCGCGTATCGCTTGCTCGGTGGCGCGGGCGGCCGCGTCGAAGTCGAGGTTCTCGAACGGGATCTCGGTCACGGTGCGCCCGTCGGCAAGGAGCTGCTCGAGGTAGGCGGCCTCGTGCTCGTCCCCCTTCCGCTTGACGAGGTCGGCCTGCGGATTCTCGGCGACGGGCCGCTCGAGCTCATGGCGCGCGACGGCGAGCTCGAGCTGTGTCAGGTGCTCGCACTCGAGGAACGCGTTGAGGTCCGAGGGCGAGAAGAGGATCGAGTCATTCCGCAGTTGCACACCTGGAGTATCAGCTTTGGCAAGGCGCGGGAGCCGTTCGGGCAACTCGTTGCCAAGTGGAACGACGGGAGCGACGGCAAGGTCGCGCGGCTCGGCGAGCTGTGCGCTCGCTTCGGCTCGATCCGGCTGCCGTCGGTGGACTCCGGTACCAGCTCTTCCACCGGACGGCGGCCTGCCTGATCGAGGCCGAACGTTATGACGCCAACGAGGCGGTCATGCTCGTGCATTCCTTCGACCCGGGCGATGCGTCGATCGACGACTACCGTGCGTTCGCCGGAGCTCTTGGGTTGACGGCTGCCGAATCCGGCCGACTCACCTCGACGAAGGCGGTCGGGGTGATCACGCTGCTGCTCGGGCGGGCGAAGGCCCGGCGGCGGCCATAGCGCAGACATGGCTGCTACCGTTGGACCACCTGAACGAGTAAGGAGCGCAGCTTCCGGCGGCTCCCCTGATCCCGTTCCGAGCGGAGAGGCGTCTGCCCTCATGGCGAACGGAGAGGTACTGCATTCACAGCTTGGCAGCAAGGTGCCGCGATGAACGACGAGCCGCAGGCGGCAGAAGTTGCCATCCCTGAGCTGACGCACGAGCTCCCGGATGTGACGATCTCCGTGCGCGAGCTGACTCCGGGGCGGTTCGAGGCGACCTTCCGCCCCACTTCGGGCGACCATCCGGCACGGGGTGGGTACACGCGGACGACGGCACAGGGGCTCCGGGGGAAGACTCTCGAGGCGGTGCTCGAGCGCGCCGAGGCCGACTGGCGCCAGAGCTACCCGACCTGAACGCGCCGACAGCCGATGCTCGAACTCGACCTCCTCGGCCGCAAGGTCGCTCTCACCGACAGTGAAGTCGCCGTTCTACTCGCGGCGGCGGAGCTTGCTTCGGGCAGCTCCGTGGGATCACGGGATCTGGCCACGCGGCTGAAGGCCGTGGCCGCGCCGGCGTCACAGCCTCGGCGGCGGCGGCTCGTGTTCTCGCGGCCGGAGTCGCGCGCGCTGCAACGGGTGATTGAGAGCCAGGCCGACCCGGACGAGCGGCTTCGCGAGCTCGAGCTGACGCTGACCGAGCTCCTGAGCCACGATCCGGCCCGCACCAGATAGTTTCGCGCACATGAACGCGTCGCGTCCACACCGCGTCGTCGTGGTCGGCGGCGGGTTCGGCGGGCTCCAGACGGTGATGAAGCTCGCGAAGACCCGGTCCGAGATCACGCTTGTCGACCGCCGCAACTTCCACCTCTTCCAGCCGCTCACCTACCAGGTCGCGACCGGCGCGCTCTCGCCGGGCGACATCGCCCACCCGCTGCGGACGATCTTCAAACGCCGCCAGAACGTCCACGTCGTGCTCGCGGAGGTGGCCGACTTCGACCTCGACGCGCACCGGCTGCTGCTCCGGACCGCCGACGGGTTCCGGGTGCCCGACTACCTGGCCTACGACACGCTCCTCGTCGCCGGCGGCTCGCGCTACTCCTACTTTGGGCACGACGACTGGAGCGAATACGCCGCCGAGGTGAAGTCGCTCGAGAGCGCGATCGCGGTCCGCAGCCACATCCTCGCCGCGTTCGAGGCCGCGGAGGTCGAGCCGGACCCTGCCCGCCGCGCGGAATGGCTCACCTTCGTCGTCGTCGGCGCGGGGCCGACCGGGGTCGAGATGGCCGGCCAGATCGCCGAGCTCGCCCGCGACACGCTCCACGGCGACTTCCGGGAGATCGACCCGCGCACCGCTCGCATCGTCCTGATCGAGGCGGCCGACCGCATCCTCACGAGCTTCCCGGAGTCGCTCTCGGCCAAGGCCACGCGCTCGCTCGAGCGCCTCGGCGTCACCGCGCTCACGGGCACGACCGTGATCGGTGTCGACGGCGACGGCGTCACCGTCCAGAACTGGAGCGGCGACAGCGAGCGGATCCGGTCACGCACCGTTGTCTGGGCCGCGGGCGTCACCGCCTCCGAGCTCGCGACGCGGCTCGGGGAGCTCACGGGTGCAGAGCTCGACCGCGCCGGGCGGATCACCGTCGAGCCCGACCTGACGCTTCCCGGTCATCCTGAGGTGTTCGCGCTCGGCGACATGGTGCGCGTGCGCGGCGCCGACGGCGAGACGATGAACCTGCCGGGCGTCGCACCCGTGGCGATGCAGATGGGCCGCTACGCCGCGAGCGTCGTTCGCGCACGGCTTACCGGCCAGGAGGCCCCGAAGCCGTTCGCCTACAAGGACAAGGGCAACCTCGCCACGATCGGCCGCGCGGCCGCGGTCGCCGACGTGAAGGGGCTGAAGCTCAGCGGTTTCATCGCCTGGATCACCTGGCTCGTCGTGCACCTCTGGTACCTCGTCGGCTTCCAGAACCGGCTCGTCGTGATCATCCGCTGGCTCTTCAGCTTCATCAGCCACGGTCGGAGCGCTCGGCTGATCACCCAGCGGCTCCCCGATCCCGAGGCCGACGCGCAGTGAGCTACTTCTTCTTCTTCGGGGGTAGCGACCGCGCGTAGGCCGCGCCGAGCTCGACCCAGCTTGCCAGCTCGGCTTCGGTGCCGAGATGCTCCGGCGCGACCCGGAGCCAGCCCGCCATCACGCGGCCGCGCATCTCGAACTCATGCGCATCGGTCCTCGCAAACAGACCATCCGACTCGTCGGGATCGACGTGGACGAGGACTCCACCCTGCCCGCTCGCCGCGATCGCCATGTTCCCGCCTACGAGGAACGCGAGCCCGCCGAACATCTTCTGCTCGCGCAGGCCCGGCTCGCCGGCGATCAGGTCGCGAATGCGGGCCGCGAGGGCCTCGTCGTAGGCCATGGCGCGATCCTAGCCCGGCACTGCGCCTACCGGTATCGTGGCGAGGCTGGCGCCCAGATCTGCGGTGTCCGCTCGAGACAGGTCGAGTGGTCGTGTGCCGGTTGCAGGTTCGCTGCACCTACGGCCGCCCAGATCGAAAGGAGAAGCCATGTCGTCGTTCATCCCGGAGGGATGCCGCGCGATCAACAACGAGCTCGAAGCCGCCGTCAAGGTGCTCGAGGAGATCCAGTCGAGCCCGAACTACATCGACAAGGAAGGATCGCGTCCGGGCAAGCCGAACCCGGGAATGCTGCGCCAGGCCGAGGCGCAGGAGAAGACGATCGCCGGTCTGAGCGGGCAGCTCGACAAGTGCCTGCGGGCCCACGGGATCGATCCGACCGAGATCTGCATCTTCTCGGGAACGGCCACGCTCGAGTCGTCGCTCGGCGCCGGCAGCCGCTCCATCTCGTTCCCGCTCGAGTTCAACGCGCCGCATCACCGCACCTATTTCGTGCAGGAGTTCCCTGCGCTCGAGGTGGAGGCGGGCGGCCATACGCTGACGATCACGAAGATCGGCGGCGGTAACGGCACGTTCGACACCCACGGGAAGATGACGCTTCAGATCGACCTGAAGGTCGACGCGGCGTGGCCCGGCGGCCACATGGACATGGGGATCACGCTCTCGTCGGCAAACGAGCACGGCTCGGCGATGAACTCGCACGGCAAGGTGACGATGGTCGGCACGAGCACGGGCCACGGCTCCGGGATCGGCTTCCCCGATTCGATCGAGGTGATGATGATCGCCGACGGAACCGTCTCACCGCATCCCTAGCCGACCGGCCGCAGGTGCCGGCGAAGCCTCCCGAGGTGGTTCGCAGCGTGAGCGGGACGGGCGACACCTCGACCGGCTCGCCGACGCCCGCGGAGGCCCACCGCCCGGTCACGGTGGCGAGGCGCGCGATCAACACGAGCCGAAGCTGCGGGTTGCTTCCCGCCACGGCGAACCAATCCAGAGCCTGACTCCGCCGGCGCAGAACGCGGCCCCAGCGGCCTCACCCGGCGCCGCCTGCGTCTCGGTCGGAAGCCGAGGTCACGGTGGGCAATGGTAGTCGGGCAACCACTTCGCAACATCGCCTGGCTGACCCGTGGAATCGACACCAGGCGGTAACGACTTCGACACCCGGCTGGGCCGGTTCGGGCACTGTTCTTAAGCGGCGTTGATGTTGGGATGGTCTCCTGTAGGGACTCAAGACCGTCCGCGCGGGGCGACCGCGAAGACGAGCATCGAAAGCGATCGGATAGGGGGCACAGACAGACATGAGCGACAACGACAATCCGTTCGAGGGGGAGCCCAGGCCGTTCCCGCCCTCGCCCTTCGCACCCGCTGCGCCCCAAGCGCCGCCCACCAACGCATCGCCGCCGAAACGGCGCGGACGCGTCGTCCTGGCCGCCGCTGCGCTCACGCTGCTCGTCGTCGCGGCCTCCGCGGCCGGCGCGGCGATCGACCACGAGCTCTGGCCGCCCACCAAGGTGGTCGCCGCTCCGGCTTCGGGCTCCGATCAGAGCGGGAACCTCGGCAACCTCGGGAACCTGGGCAATCCTCGGCAATCTCGGCAATCTCGGCAACCTTGGGAACCCGGGGAATGCGGGCAACTCCGGCGGCTCCGGCTCCTTCGGACAGGGCTCCTCCGGGTCGAGCGCGAACGCCTCCGGCGGCCCCTCGAACGTCAGCTCGATCGCCGCGCGGGTGAGCCCGGCGCTCGTCGACATCGACGCCAGGTACGGCTACCAGAGCGCCGCGGGCGCAGGCACGGGAATCGTCGTCGGCTCGAACGGTGTCGTGCTCACGAACAACCACGTGATCGACGGGGCCACGGCCATCTCCGTGACCGACATCGGGAACGGCAAGACCTATGACGCGACCGTGCTCGGCTACGACCCCACCCACGATCTCGCCGTCCTCCAGCTCCAGGGTGCCTCCGGGCTGAAGACCGCGAAGATCGGCGACTCGTCGAGCCTCAAGGTCGGCGACGCGGTGGTCGGGATCGGCAACGCGGGCGGCGCGGGCGGTACGCCCTCGAGCGCCGGTGGCGCGATCACCGGGCTCGGACGCTCGATCACGGCGGCCGACGGCGACTCCAGCGAGCAGCTCTCCGGCCTGATCGAGACGAACGCCGACATCCAGGCCGGCGACTCGGGCGGTCCGCTCGTCGACAACCAGGGCCGCGTGATCGGGATCGACACCGCCGGTTCCGAGAGCTTCCAGTTCACGGGCGAGAGCGGCGACGGCTTCGCGATCCCGATCGACCAGGCGATCGCGATCGGCAAGCAGATCGGCTCCGGCAGGGGCTCGACCACGGTGCACGTCGGTTCGACGGCCTTCCTCGGAATCGGCGTCGGAAGTAGTAGCGGCTTCGACTCGCAGGGCTTCGGGCAGTCGTCCGCCAACGGCGTCAGCGTCGGCCAGGTGATCCCGGGGCTGCCGGCCGAGAAGGCTGGCCTCGCCGCGGGAGACGTGATCACCTCGGTCGACGGCCACACGGTCTCGACACCTTCCGCTCTGAGCGGCCTCATCTTCCTTCACCACGCGAAGGACTCCGTGAAGCTCAGCTGGGTCGACACCTCCGGCAACTCGCACACCTCTTCCGTCAAGCTCGCCTCGGGTCCCCCAGCCTGAGCGCACGCGGCCGCCGCTCTCCTCGCCTCGGGTCCCCCGGTCCGAGGCGAGCGGGGCGGCGGTTCAGCTCGAAAACCCGCTCGGTCCACGTGACGATCGCGCGCTGAACGGATCCGGGAGTGCTGGAACTTGCCCGCCACAACCCGAAGCAGGCCTACCCGGCCCGCCGAAGCAGACGAAGGGGCCTCGGGAGCCCCGTCTACGAGGCCAGAGGGCAGACGAAGTCGGAATCCACGTCGCGGTCGGTTCCTACATGGCCGACATCACCCCGCCGCGGTCGGCACGCAGCCGAAATCGCCCTCGGTGATCGAGCCACTCGCAAAGGCCGTCGCCGCCACGCTCTGAGCGCACGCTTCCGCTGACTGCACCCATGGACGGCCGCTGGTGCGAAACTTGCCCGCAAATGGCCGTCGACCCTTCCGCCTGCGCGCGCTGAGACGCGTGCGCGTCGCTCTCTTCGTCACCTGCGTCGGCGACACGGTCATGCCGGAGGTCGGCCGGGCGACCGTCGAGGTGCTCGAGCGGCTCGGCCACGAGGTCGTGTTCCCTGCCGACCAGACCTGCTGCGGCCAGCTCCACGCAAACAGCGGCTACCGGGCCGAGGCAACCGCGCTCGCCCGGCGCTTCGTACGCGTCTTCGACGGCTTCGAGGCGGTCGTGGCGCCGTCCTCGTCGTGCGTCGGGATGGTTCGCGAGGTGTATCCCGAGCTTGCGCGCGAAGTCGGTGATGCCGCATTCGGCCGCGTGTTGAAAGCGCTCTCGGCACGCGTCTTCGAGCTGTCGGAGCTGCTCGTGGACATCCTCGGCGTCACCGACGTCGGCGCATCGTTTCCCCACCGGGTCACCTATCACCCGACCTGCCATTCGCTCCGGGTCACGCGCATCGGCGCGGCGCCGACGCAGCTGCTCGGCGCGGTCGCGGGGCTCGAGCTCGCCGAGCTGCCGGACGCGACCGAATGCTGCGGCTTCGGCGGTACCTTCGCGGTGAAGAACTCCGACACCTCGAGCGCGATGGTGATCGACAAGTGCCGGGCGATCGCCTCGACGGGCGCGGAGGTGTGCGCGGCGGTCGACGGGTCGTGCCTGCTCCAGATCGGCGGTCGTCTCTCGCGCGAGCGCACAGGCATCCGCGCAATGCATCTGGCCGAGATCCTGGCCGCGCAGGAGCGCCAGTGAACGTGCCGAGCAGACCGTTTCCGGCGGCGGCGCACGACGCGCTCGCCGACCGGCAGCTGCGCACGAACATGGGCAACGCGACCACGACGATCCGGAACAAGCGGGCTCGAGTCGTCGCCGAGCTCCCCGACTGGGAAGAGCTTCGCGAGGCGGGCCGCGCGATCAAGGCCGACGTGCTCGCGCATCTCGATCGCTACCTGATCCAGTTCGAGGAGGCGGTGGTTGCCGCCGGCGGGCAGGTCCACTGGGCGCGAGATGCGGCCGAGGCGAACGCGCAGGTGCTCGCGATCGCGCGGGCCCACGGCGTCACCGAGGTGGTGAAGGTGAAGTCGCTGACGACCGACGAGATCGGCCTGAACGACGCGCTCGCGGCGGGCGGCGTGCAGGCGATCGAGACCGACTTCGCAGAGCTGATCCTCCAGCTCGACGGCGACTGGTCGTCGCACATCCTCGTTCCTGCAATCCACCGCAACCGGACCGAGATCCGCGACCTCTTCCGCCGGACGATCGCCGGCGAGTCGATCTCCGACGACCCGGCGGAGCTTGCCGAGGCCTCGCGCCTCTATCTGCGCGAGAAGTTCCTGAACGCCCGGATGGGCGTGAGCGGCGCCAACTTCGGCATCGCCGAGACGGGCACCGTCTGCGTCGTCGAGTCGGAGGGCAACGGACGCATGTGTACGACCCTCCCGCCCGTCCTCGTGACGATCCTCGGAATCGAGAAGCTGCTGCCGAGCTTCGCGGATCTCGAAGTCTTCCTGCAGCTGCTGCCGCGGTCGGCGACGGGCGAGCGGATGAACCCCTACACGTCGCTCTGGACCGGAGCGACGGGCGGAGACGGCCCCGAGGAGTTCCACGTCATCCTCCTCGATGCGGGCCGCACACGGGTGCTCGCCGACGAGGTCGGCCGCGCGGCCCTGCACTGCATCCGCTGCAGCGCCTGCCTCAACGTCTGCCCCGTCTACTCGCGCACGGGCGGCCACGCGTACGGCTCGGTCTACCCGGGCCCGATCGGCGCGATCCTGACCCCGCAGCTGATCGGAGTCGAGAAGGCTCCCTCGCTTCCGTTCGCCTCGAGCCTCTGCGGAGCCTGCTACGACGCGTGCCCGGTGAAGATCGACATCCCGACCGTCCTGCTGCACCTGCGTTCGAAGGCCGTGGAGGCGACGGGCGACCGTCGCGAACGGCTGCTGATGGGCGCGATCGGCTGGGTCTTCCGCGGTCGACGCCGGTTCGAGGTCGCCCAGCGGCTTGCACGGCTCGGCCAGCGGCCGTTCGTCCGCGGATCGAGCATCGGGCGCCTGCCACCCCCGCTCACGGGCTGGACGCGCACGAGAGATCTGCGCCCGGTCGCGCCGGCGAGCTTTCGCGACTGGTGGAAGGAGCGCGAATGAGCGCGGCCCGCGACGCCGTTCTCGCCCGTGTTCGCTACGCGCTCGGGCCCGGTTCGGGCGAGACGACCATGGCGCGCGACTACCGTCGGGAAGGGCAGCTCGACGCCGTCGCCCGCATCGAGCTCCTCTGCGAGCGCGTCGCCGATTACCGGGCCGATGTCCGGCGGGTATCGGCTGCCGAGCTTCCCGCGGCGATTCTCGCGGCCTTCACGGAGCGCGGCGCGGCGCGGGTCGGCATCCCCGCAGGGATCCCGGCAGCCTGGCGCGTGCCGGGGCTCGAGTTCGTCGAGGACGCGGAGCTCTCGCCGGCGGAGCTGGACCGGCTCGACGGCGTCCTCACCGGCTGCACGCTCGCGATCGCCGAGACCGGGACGCTCATTCTCACCGCGGGGCCGACCGAGGGCCGGCGCGCGCTCACGCTCGTCCCCGACCTGCACGTCTGCGTCCTCGACGAGGCGCACGTCGTCGAACTCGTTCCCGAAGCGATCGCTGCGCTCGGCGAGCGGCAGACCCGACCACTGACCCTCATCTCGGGCCCCTCGGCCACCTCCGACATCGAGCTGAGCCGGGTCGAGGGCGTCCACGGCCCGCGCGCACTTGTCGTGATCGTCGTCTCCGCGTAGCGGGCGCTCATCGAAGTCATCTACCGCTTGCTTCGGCGGCCCGCTCGGCGTACGTTTGCGGCCTCCCGTACACATCGAAACACCACCATGTGCGACCTCCCACATCACGACACACTTCCACACCTCGATGCAGACGAGTATGTCCTCGATACCCCGTTCGTGCGCAGCTTCATCGGCGAGGTGCGTCGGCGGATCGCCGGCGAGGCCACGCCGACCGAGGCCTGCGCGGCGGTCGAGCCGCTCTTCGTCAAGGCGCTCGGGAACCAGGAATGGTTGCCGGAGGCCTTCCAGCGCGACGCGCCCGAGAGCGGGATGGGCGGCGGAATCGGGCAGTGGCTGCTCTTTCGGGCCCGCGACCGGTCGCTCTGCCTCTTCAGCCTCGTCGTGCCGCCAGGCGCGATGACGCCCGTCCACGACCACCTCGCCTGGGGCCTCGTCGGCCTCTATCGCGGAAACCAGGACGAGGAGTTCTATCTCCCGACCTCGGGCGGGCTCGAGCTCACACGGCAACGCCCGCTCGAGCCGGGCGACTTCTACAGGCTGATCCCGCCCCGAGACGATGTGCACCGCGTGCGGACGACCTCGGAGGTGACCTCCGTCTCGATCCACCTCCTCGCAAGCGACACCGGCTGCAGCTTGCGCCACACGTTCGACGAGGGCTCCGGCGCGGCTCGGTCGTTTCGCTCGGGCTACGTGAACGCGGCCTGCGAAGAGCCGATCCTCGCGCCCTGAGCGAGCCAGATCGCGGGCAGCCCCGGATCGGCCGCAAGCTCGGGGTGAAGCAGGTGGGCGAGTTGTCGCACACCCTCGGCGAGGCGGGGCGCCGGACGCGAGTAGTAGGCGTCGCCGTCGACCGCGACCGCCGGGCACGGAAGCTCGAGTCCGACAGCACGCTCCGCGGCGGCTTCGGCCCCGAAGCCGCAAGGGCCGATGATCACGAACTCCGGCTCGAGCGCCAGCACCTCGTCCCAGGTCGTGGTGCGCGAAGGCTCGCCGGCCCGGCCGAGCACATCGGTGCCGCCTGCCAGTTCGATCATCTCCGGCAGCCAGTGGCCGGCACAGAACGGCGGGTCGATCCACTCGGCGAAGAAGATCCGCCGTCGTGGGGCGCCCCGGACCGAAGCTGCGGCCGCGTCGATGGCTTCGAGCATCGCCGAAGCGAGCTCCTCGCCGCGGTCGCCGGCACCGAGCCGGGAGGCGAGCAGGCGAACGGAGCCGGCCACCTCGTCGAGTGTCCGGGGGTCGAGCGAGACGACCTCGGCGGAGACCGGGCAGGCGGAGGCGAGTTCGCCGCTCGAGACCGCGCAGACCGAGCACAGATCCTGCGTGACGATCAGATCGGGAGCCAGCCGCGCGATCAGCTCTGCATCCACCGTGTAGAGCGAGCGGCCGTCGCGAACGGAGTCCCGCACCGCCTCGTCGATCTCGAGGCTCGAGAGCGCGGCAGGATCGAGCTTCGCGGCCGTGACCACCGGCTTTCCGATCACCTCGGCGGGCCAGCGACACTCCTCCGAGACGCCCACGAGCGAATCGACGAGCCCGAGGTCGGCGATGATCTCCGTCGCGCTCGGCAAGAACGAGCAGACCCGCATCCTTCGACTCTAGACCCAACGTGAACCAACGACAATCGAGCCTCTGCGAGAGCTGCGCCTTCGTGCGCCACGTCGCGGGCCGCCGCGGCCAGCGCTATCTCCTCTGCCGCAACCCGGCGATCGAGGCCAAGTATCCGGGCCAGCCCGTCCTCGCCTGCGACGGCTACATCGCGACCGCGCCGACGCCCGAGCCCGGAGCTACTTCGGCGCCGTCGCCCTGAGCGAGGGCGCGATGTGGGTCGCGAAGGTCTCGAGCAGGCCGGCGTTGTACTCCACCCCGAGCTGATTCGGGACGGTGAGGAGCAGCGTGTCTGCCTCGCGGACGGCGGCATCCTGGCTGAGCTCTTCAGCGATCGCGTCGGGCTCGCCGATGTAGCTCTTCCCGAACCGGGAGAGCGTCCCTTCGAGATAGCCGACCTGGTCGACGCCGTCGCGTCCGGAGCGCTCGCCGAAGTACATCCGATCGAGGTCGGTGACGATCGGGAGGACGCTCCGGCTCACCGAGACCCTCGGCTCGCGCTCCCACCCTGCCTCGGCCCAGGCCGCGCGGAACCTCGCGATCTGCTCGGCCTGGAGCTCGTCGAACGGCACACCGGTGTCCTCGACGAGCAGCGTCGAGCTCATCAGGTTCATGCCCTGGCGCCCGGCCCACTCGCCGGTCTCACGGGTGCCCGCGCCCCACCAGACGCGATCGGCCAGTCCCGGCGACTGCGGCTCAATCGGGAGCGACGAGGTCGAGCCGGTCATCAGCGGGTCCGCCGCAGCGACACCTGCACCCTCGATCGCCGCCCGGAAGAGACTCGTGTGGGCGCGCGCCATCGCCGCGTCCGTCTCGTTCTCACGCGGGACGTACCCGAACGCCTCCGAGCCGCGGAGCGCCGGCTCCGGCGAGCCACGGCTGATCCCGAGCTGGAGGCGGCCGTCGCTGATCAGGTCGGCCGCAGCCGCCTCTTCGGCCATGTACAGCGGGTTCTCGTAGCGCATGTCGATCACGGCGGTGCCGATCTCGATCCGGCTCGTGCGGGCGCCGATCGCGGCCAGGAGCGGGAACGGCGAGGCAAGCTGCCGCGCGAAGTGATGAACGCGCACGAAGGCGCCGTCGATCCCGATCTCCTCGGCCGCGACCGCCAGCTCGATCGTCTGGACGAGCGCATCCCGCGCAGTCCGGGTCTGCGACCCGGGGACGTCCTGCCAGTGCCCGAACGAGAGAAACCCGACCCGCTCCATCCCGGCATCCTACGAGTGGAGGCCGGGCCCAGCCGCTGCTCGCGCGGTAGCCTCTGGGCTGTGGATCCCGAGCAGCCACCCGAGCAGCCAGAGGGAGAGGTCGTCGAATCGCTCGGGCCGATCCAGCTCTTGACGGTCGCGTTCGACGGCAACCACTTCAAAGGCGAGATCCTGCCCGAGCTCGAGCGCCTGCGCCGCGAAGAGATCATCCGCATCATCGACCTGCTGTTCGTCCGCAAGGATTCGTCCGGAGCCGTGACGGTCATGACCGAGAGCGATCTCGAGTGGGAAGAGGCCGTCTCGCTCGGCTCCTACCTCGGCGCCCTCGGAGGCTTCGCCGCAGCCGGCCCCGACGGGATCGCGCCCGGCTCGATCGCCGGCGCCGCCGAGCTCGCAGACGGCCACTACTTCGACGAGAACGACATCTTCCGGATCACGCAGGCGCTTCCCGAGAACATGTCCGCAGCCTTCGTGCTGATCGAGCACCTCTGGTCGAAGCCGCTGCTCGACGCGGTCGACCGCGCCGGCGGGATGGAGCTCTCGAACAACTGGCTCCGCCGCGAGGAGATCCTGATGCCGCGCCTCGCCGGCGACCGCGGCCGGCCCCACGAGCTCGGCGAGCTCTAGCGCGTTCCGTCACCCCAGGGTAAGCCCGGGGCGTCCGGCGTCTCGTGACGGGTCGCGGCGCGGCAGGTCCGTCGTCGTTTTCCGACGTGCCGTTCAGGGGCGGATCCGATGGTGTTCTGTCACATGGTCGTTCCCCGGGTTTGGCACCTCGCGGACGCTCGCTGCTTTCGGATCAAGCCCCTAGCCGGGCCACTCGCCCTTGAACTTGTGGACGATCGACCTGGTGACGACGCCCGCGCTCGGAAGCGTGTCGACGGGATCGAGGCCTCCACAGCCCGTTCCGGTCCTGACCGCCTTGATCGCGCACTGGACCGCGAGCTTTCCTTCCGTCGCCGGCAGCTGCATGATCGTTCCGTACCACTTCGAGAGGGCGACACCCATAAGGCCGGCGTCGCTGCCGCCGTAGCCGATCAGGGTGACGCTCGTCGTGTCGACGGACTGCACCGCGCCTTCGATGCCCAGGTCCGAGCCCACGATCACGTTGATGTCGGGGTGCGTGTCGACCATCGTCTGCGCGGCGGTGATCGCCTTCGTCGGGGAGCTGAAGTCCTGGCCCTCCGCGACGACGCTGACGTGTGTCCCGATCGCCTTGTCGAAGCTCGTTCGGATCGCGACCTCCAGTGGTGAGGTCTTGTTGTCGTAGAGGTAGCCGGCGTTGCAGGGGTCGATCAGCTTCGCCGTACACGCCGCGATCACGAGGTTCCCGAGCTTCGTCCCGATCGCGGCCGGCACGGAGACGACGTTGCCCGAGAGCCCGGGCACCTGCGGCGCGGCCGTCCCGGGATTCGCGCCGAGCTCCTTGTCCACGTTCACGACCTTGACCTTGTCCGCGATCGCCCGCTTCACCCCCGCGATCAGGCCGGTGGTGGACGTCGGCTGGACGATGATCGCGTCGTAGCGCTTCGAGGTCGCCGCGGTCTGCAGCTGAGCGGCCTGCGTCGCCAGATTGCCCTTGGCGTCGAGGACGGTGAGCACGGCTCCGCCCTTGGCCGCCGCTGCCTGGGCGGAAGCCAGCATCGCGGCGTCGTAGCTACTCCCGGCGGCAAACGACAGGTACGCAATGCGGACGCCCGGCGCTGGGGCCGCGGCATCGCTCGTTTGGGCAGCAGCAAGAGTCGCGACTGCTCCGATCGCGGTCGTTACGAACGCGACTGCGACGAAACCCAAGCGCCTTCGGGATCCTGCGGGACGGATGCGGTTCACTTCGTCGAACCTCCTTCGGTACTCCAGTTGCGCCCGATCGGGCCTCCCCCGGCAACCAAACTTCGGTGAGGCGAGTTTAGAGCTCGTTTCAGAATGACGCTTCGTCGATCGGGCTTGCTGGGCGGTGCGCCGCAAGGACGCAGGAAGCAGCAATGGTTGCCCTATTGCTGCGACTGAGGAGGCCGTCAGCGCACCGCCCAGCGCGTCCGAGCGACTCAAGGCTTCGTTTTGAAACGAGCTCTGAGACCCGAGCGCTCGACGCATCTCGTGCCTTCGAGGCCGCCCTGGGCGATCAGGAACCGGCGGGTGCGGGGTGAGCTGCGTCGACGACAGTCGTGACGAGCCCCGTCGCGATATCGATCACGTGCCCCGAGACCGTGATCCGCGAAGAGACCTGCGGTGCCGCACGCAGGCGGTCGACGTCGATCGCAACCGTCTGCCATGGATCTGTCACGGGCAGGTCGGCCAGCATCTGCTCGTCGTAGCCCGACCGCTCCGCGAAGGCACGGCGCAGGCTCTCGTCGGCGAGTAGGCCGCTTCCGCAATCGGTGTGATGGATGATCGCGACCTCGAAGTACGGGCCCTCGGGTGCTGTTCGCTCGACGAGATAGCTCATGTAGGCCACGTTCTGGATCACGGCCGGCGTGACGCGCCCGCCGGCCGTGCGCGCGACGATCGCGTCGCCGTACTCGATCCCGAGGAAGTCCGCCGGGTCGGTGCGCGGATCGAGGCATGTGACGAGGTAGAGATTTCGGCGCGGAAGGAACGGCTGCGTCGGCTCATCGCGCCGCGCGGCGGCGGCCGCGTAGGCGCGGTTACGGTCGAGCAGTGCGGCGATGACGGTCACGTGGTCCCCCTTCCTCACACGTCGAGACGGCGTATTTGACCAGGAGCGGACCAGGCGCCGACGCCCCTACCGTCGAGGGGCCGTCTTGGCGCTCTGTTTCGCTCCGTGCCGCGGGCCGGTCGTGGATCCCGCCGCTTACTGCGACCGGATCAGCATCTCGGCCTGGCGCTCGAGATCGACGTACGGCTCGCCGCTCACGTCGACCACGACCCGGTTGATCGTCCCGCCTGTGAACATGTACGGCGACTTGCCCGGATAGTCGTCGGTCACCGCCTCGCCGGCGTGCCGCCCGACGTAGAGCCCCGAGCCGGCGATCGCATACGCCCCAAGCTGGGTCTTGAGTTTGCCCTCGCCCACCTTGGTCTCGCCGTGGAAGAGAGACAGCGTTCCGGTGGCGCAGATCGGCTCCATCCCTTCTTTCTCGAAGGAAGCCGAGAGGATCAGGTTCTCGCCGGTCGGGATGTCCTCCGTGCTGACGATCATCTGCTCCTCCGCACCGACGAAGTTGTTCACGTAATGCAGGCGGTTGTTCTTGATGTAGAGCGCATGGCCGCCGAATCGCGACCCGATCGCGAAGAGCACACCCTCGGCCCCGGGAGCCGGGATGTCGACGAGGGCCCCGATCACGAACGAGCGGTTCTTCGTGTTCACGGCCTGCCACTCGCTGACGGGCGCCGTGTCCGGGAAGTAGACATACCGGCTGCGGGGAGCGGTGAGCTGCGGCCGGGGCTCGGTCAGGATCTCGACCGGCGTACGGTCGTCGAGCGGGAAGGCGCCGTTTCGGCCGGCTTCGGAGAACCAGACGTTGATCAACTCCCTCAGCTTGTCGGGCTGCTCATCAGCGAGGTTGTGAAGCTCCGACCGGTCGGCGTCCGTGTGGTAGAGCTCCCACACGTCGTCGTTGAAGTTGCCCCAGCCCGCGATGGTCGGGTGAGTGGTGACTGCCTTCCAGCCCTCGTGCCAGATCGAGCGCGAGCCGAGCATCGCGTAGAACTGCGTCTTGCGCGGCGACTCGATCGACCCGTCGTCGAAGCTCCCGCGCATGCTGACACCGTCGATCGGCGACTGCGTGTGCCCCTTGATCGTCTCGGGCGGCTCGACTCCGAGGACGTCGAGGATCGTCGGCACGAGGTCGATCGCGTGGTGGTACTGGGTGCGCACCTCGCCGCGGGCCTTCGTCCCGGCCGGCCACGAGATGATGCAGGGGTCGCTCGTTCCGCCGTTGAACTCGTAGCGCTTCCACATCTTGAACGGCGTGTTGAACGCCATCGCCCACCCGTTCGGGTAATGGTTGTAGGTCTTCGTGCCGCCGAGCTCGTCGATCATCGCGAGGTTCTGGGCCAGGTCGTCGGGGACGCCGTTGGCGAACTTCATCTCGTTCGTCGAGCCGTTCGGGCCGCCCTCGCCGCTCGCGCCGTTGTCGGAGACGACGACGATCATCGTGTTCTCGAGCAGCTCGTTCGCCTCGAGGTAGTCGAGCACGCGCCCGATGTGGAAGTCGGCGTGGCCCATGAAGCCTGCGTACACCTCGGCCATCCGGGAGAAGAGCTTCTTCTCGTCGTCGTTCAGCGAGTCCCACGGGCGCGTGACGTCGAGCATCGGGAACGGCTTTCCGTCGGGGCCGGTTCGCGTCTGATCGCCGATCGGGTTGACAGGCGGCAGCTCCGTGTCCGCGGGCACGATCCCGAGCTCCTTTTGCCTGGCGAGCGTCTGCTCGCGGATCGCCTCGTAGCCCATGTCGAACTGGCCTTTGAACTTCTCGATCCACTCCTTGGGGGCGTGATGCGGCGCATGGCACGCGCCGGGCGCGTAGTAGAGGAAGAACGGCTTCTCCGGCGCGACTGACTTCGAGTCGCGGATGAACTCGAGCGCCTTGTCGGTGAGATCCTCGGTGAGGTGGTAGCCCTCCTCGGGCGTCTTCGGCTGGTCGACGGGGTGGTTGTCGTACACGAGGTCCGGATACCACTGGTTCGTCTCGGCGCCGAGGAACCCGTACCAGCGCTCGAACCCGCGGCCTGTCGGCCAGTTGCGCCGCGTCGAGGCGAGGTTCATCTCGTCGGTCGGGCAGAGATGCCACTTGCCGACCATGTAGGTGTTCCAGCCGCGCTCGCCGAGGATCTCCGAGAGCATGCCGTTCTCGGCGGGGATGGTGCCGCTCGCGTTCGGGAAGCCGATTGCGGCCTCGGTGATGCACGCCATGCTGTTGCGGGTGTGGTTGCGGCCCGTGAGGAAGCAGGAGCGGGTGGGCGAGCAGAGCGCGGTCGTGTGGAACTGGGTGTAGCGGACGCCCGCGTCGACGATCCGGTCCAGGTTCGGCGTCGGGATCGGGCCGCCGTAGGAGTTCAGCGCCGAGAAGCCGACATCGTCGAGGACGATGTACAGGACGTTCGGCGCCCCGTCGGGTGCCTTCGCCGGCTCGAACGGAGTCCAGTCGGGCTTCGAGTCGCGAATGTCGACGTTGATGGTTCCCTTGAACGCTTGCTGCCCCATTTCTACCGTCCTCCCCGTCAAGCCACAGATGTTGTCGAGATCTCTCGCATATCTATCAGGACCCCCGTTGCTGATCCGGGCGACGGCCCGGTCGGCGCCGGCGTCGCGGCAGACTCGAGCGGACCCTCTTTCGGTAGCGTCGGCGTATGCGTGACCCGGCAGAGCTGATCCATTTCCTCGCCGAGCCGAAGCTGAGCGAGAAACCGGTGTTGATCGAGGCGCTCGACGGGTTCGTCGACGCCGGGCAGGCCGTTAAGCTCGTACGGGATCACCTCACGGAGACGTTCGAGCCCGAGGTCGTCGTCCGGTTCGAGGTCGACGAGCTACTCGATCACCGCTCGCGGCGGCCTGTGCTCCTGTTCGACACCGATCACTGGGAAAGCTACGAGGCTCCGTCGCTGGACGTGCAGCTGCTTCGCGACGCCAACGGCAGTCCGTTCCTCCTGCTCGCCGGCCCCGAGCCGGACATCCAGTGGGAGCGGTTCACCGCGGCCGTGTTCGCCGTGATCGAGCGTCTCGACGTCCGCATGACCGTCGGCGTGCACAGCGTCCCCTGGGCGGCACCCCATACACGCCCGATCGCGATCACCTCACACGGCCGGCCGGCCGAGCTGCTCGACACACCACCGTTCGGGACGAACAAGGTGCTCGTTCCCGCGAGTGTGGGCCACCTGCTCGAGTACCGCCTCGGTAAGGCCGAGCGGGCGGCGATCGGCTTTGCCGCGCACACCCCCTACTACCTCTCTCAACTCGAATACCCGGCCGCCTCCGTAGCCCTGCTCGAGTCCGTCGAGCGCGCGGCCGGCCTCTCGCTCGCGCTCGATCCGCTCCGGGTGCGAGCCCGCGAGGTCGAGGCGGCGATCGACTTCCAGACTTCGGGCGACGAGCAGGTGCAGTCGATCGTGCGGGAGCTCGAGCAACAGGACGAACCGGCGCCGGGGGCAGGGTTCACCCAGGAGGGAAGCGAGATCCCGACGCCCGACGAGCTCGGTGCCGAGTTCCAGCGGTTCCTCGCCGAACGCCGCCGGGCCGGCAACGACGAGCCCCAGAGCTGAGTTGATCACCGGGGCCGCCCGGTGGAGACGCCCTCATCCGTGCGCAAGCCGCGTCCCGGGGCACGAACCCCAGAGACCCTTGCCCGCGGCCTGCGCAGCCTCGGCGTCGCGCATCAGCCTGACGGCGTACCCGCCGCGCACCCCGTCGAAGAAATACGGTGCAGCTGCGCCGTCGGCGACGAGCTTGAGGTTGACGTTCATGCCGTCGCTCCGCACCACGTAACGGAGCAACCTCCCGTAGACGTCGGTCGAGGAGGTCGCCGGATCCCGGGTGAGCCTGACGAGCGATCCGGGATGGAGCAGCCGTTTGGTCTCGGCGCTCGCATGCTCCCCGAAGCACTCCGGCGTGAAGTACACCTCGGGCGTGTCGATCTGCACGAGCCGGACCGTGCTGCCACCGCGGAGCACCACGGTGTCGCCGCCGGCCACGTGGTCGACGGCCTCGAGCCCGCTCGACGGCGCGCGTGGCTCGGAGCGCAGGGACACGAGCACCGCCGCGATCGCGATCCCGAGGAGCGCCGCGACGAGGACGATCGACCGCCGTGGACGTCGCATGCCCCGACCCTAGAGCCATCGAGGCGGAGGCGAAACTCGCTTCTCGAGACATGACGATCACCGGCTAGAACCGAGCGGCCATGCCAGATCATGCCGGCGGGGCGGCTCTCAGGATCATTCGTTCTGGGCGATCATCAGCACGAAGCCGTCGGGGTCGACGACGCGCATCTCCTCCCTTGGACCCGGGCTGCCGTCTTCGACCTCCCCCGCCTCGATCCCCGCGGCCAGTAACTGCTCGCGGAGAGCCGCGAGATCGTTCGAGTAGAGGTAGAAGAGCACGCCGTCGCGGTCGGGGTCGACGGGGTCGGCACCCCCCTCGAACATGATCTCCGCCCCTTCGCTTTCGAGCGAGGCCCACGCCAGGTGGTCGCGGTAGCTGTAGACGCTCTGCGGGATGAAGCCGAGATGGTGGTAGAAGGCGACCGAGCGCTCGACGTCCTTCACCCTGACGAAGGGGACAAGGCCCGTCACGCGCTGAGCCGGCGGCTCGGCGACGGTGCCCGGAGCCTCCGGCCCCGAGACGAAGGGCACCGGGTCCGCTTCACCGGTCTCGGCATAGCGGACGGCGGCGGCCCGATCGGCGCAGCCCTTGAGCTCCGTGATCTTGCCGTTGCGGATCGTCACGACCATGTAGGCGAGCCCGTTGTCGAGGGGCCGGCCCGTCTCCGCCGGCGGCCGCCCGGAGGCGAAGCCGACGATCACGCACGGGCCCACCTGGGAGACCCCGTCGATGCTGCCCCGCAGTCGCGCGAGGTTGCCGCCGATCACCTCGACGATCGTGCTGCGCCCCTCGCAGTTCGTCGTGCCTTCCCACACGGTCCGCCACCGCGCGTCGTCGGCAAGTGCGTTCTCGAGCGCCGAGAGGTCGCCTCTCTTCATCCCTTCCCAGACGCTTCCGACCAGTTCGACTTCAGGGGTCTCGCTCATCGTGCTCCCTTCCAGCCTGCACTCCTGGATTCGGACCCTACCCACGCTGGGTAGAACTCGAGTCGACCGAAAGGAGCGAGATGAACGTTGCAACAGCAGAGGCCTCGGTCGTTGTCGACGCCCCGCGCGAACGCGTGTGGGACGCCCTCACCGACCCGGAACTGATCCGCGAGTATTTCTTCGGCACCACCGTGAGCACCGATTGGAAGGTCGGCAACCCGATCACGTTCGCCGGTGAGTGGAAGGGCCAGCCGTACGCCGACAAGGGTGAAATCCTCGAGTTCCGCCCCAACGAGGAGCTCGCCTATTCGCACTGGAGCCCGATGAGTGGGACAGAAGACGCGCCCGAGAACTACCACGTCGTCGAGATCTCCCTCGACGACGAGGCAGGCGGTACGAAGGTCACGCTCACGCAGTCGAATCTCAACGGCGAGGTCACCGACGCCGACCGCTCCGGACGGGCCGACTACGAGAGGAACTGGAAGCTCATGCTGGACGGCCTCAAGACGACCGCCGAGCGCTGAGTCGCATACTCGCTGCAACGGTGTTTGGGCCGGGTCGCACCCGGCTAGAAAGGGAGCGTGAGCACGCGCGTTCTCGTGATTCCGACGTCGCAGGTGAAGGCCGACGAGGTCGGCGCGATTGTCGGTGACCGGTTCGGTGCGGACGCAGAGGTGCACGTCGTCGCCCCGGCCTCCGGGCTCTCGCGTCTCGACTGGCTGACGAACGCCGAGGACGATGCGCGCGCCGACGCCGCCAAGCGCGCCGCAGCGGTGGCCGATGCGGTCCCCACCGAACAGGTGGACGCCCACTTCGGAGATACGGATCCGATTCAGGCGATCGACGATGCCGTGCAGCTCTTCCATCCCGATCAGATCGTCATAGTGACTGCCTCGGACGAAGACGTGAGCTGGCTGGAAATCGGTCTCAGCGAGACAGCCCGGAGCCGGTTCAAGGTGCCGGTGACCCACCTCGTCGGAGCCCGATAACGCGGCCCCATAGCCGACCGCCGCTTGACGGTCAGTGCCGGCGAGGGTCCACGAGGTTGAGAATCCCAGGGTTGGTAACAACAACTGGGTGAACCAGGACACAGAGGCCGGATGACCACAGGCCGCCTCGAAATCGGAGCGGTCGCCCGAGAGCTGGGTGTCAGCCCGAGCACACTACGCACGTGGGAGCGCCGCTACCGCTCGGTGGTGCCGCACCGCGGCGATCGCGGGCAGCGACTCTACGACCCCGAGCAGATCATGGCGCTCCGGCGAGTGCTGGCGCAGGTGCGGCGCGGCTCGACCGCAGGCGCAGCTCACGCGAGCGCCCTCCGGCCCGGCTCGATGCGTCTCGCGCGTGTCCAGCTGGCGCCGTCTCCCGACGCCCCGAGGGAAGCACGGGCGGCGGTGGATGCCCTGCTCGACGACCGGGACGACCCGAAATGCGCGTTCCAGCTGCGCCTCGTCGCAAGCGAGCTCGTCAACAACGCCGTCCTCTACGGCACAGACCGTGAGCAGATCAGGATGGAGCTCGAGCTCGCCGACGGCTGGGCCGATCTGTGTGTCGAGAACGGGGGCCGGCGCCTCTCGCTGAAGCGGCTCCGGACCCGACGCCGCGAAGGCGGCCGTGGCCTCGAGATCGTCGACGCGCTCGCGGAGGCCTGGTCGATCCACGCCGGTCCGTTCGGCACGAAGGTCATGGTGCGCCTGGCGGTCGAACCTGCAGGCTGATGGAGCGGCTCGGTGCGCTTGACGAAGTCGTTTTCCGACCGGCTCCCTGAGGATTCGGCGCGAGGGCCACGGGGCATCACCGTGGCGTGCACTCGTTCGGTCTCCGATCTTTTGCAGCCATCGAGCCGCGACGCGGCACCGGGCGCCGCACGGCTCTCAGACGGCTGATCGCAAGTGCAACCCTCGGTCTAGCAGCGCTCGCCTGCTCGGTCGCCGCGGGCTCGCCGTGGTCGGTCGGCAGCGCGATCGGATGGGACGTGGCGGCGCTCACGTTTCTCGTGTCGGTCTGGACGTTCGCGACCCGCTTCGACGCCGCTCGGACAGCGAGAGTCGCGCGGGCCGAGGACGGGTCGCGCCCGGTGGCCGACTCGGTGTTGATCGCCGCGTCGGTTGCAAGCCTGCTCGGCGTTGCGTTCATCCTCCTCGACGCGTCCTCGCGGTCCGGCCCGACGAAGGGCCTCTACATCGCGCTCGCTGTAAGCGGAGTGATCGCGGCCTGGGCGGTCGTGCACACCGTCTACACCCTCCGTTACGCGCGTCTGTACTACAGCGATCCGATCGGCGGTGTCGACTTTCACGCGGACGACCCGCCCGACTACCTCGATTTCGCCTACGTGGCGCTGACGATCGGGATGACTTTCCAGGTCTCGGACACCGACCTCACGGCCCGGCAGATCCGCCGGACCGCCGTTCGCCACGCATTGCTCTCCTACGTCTTCGGCGCGGTGATCGTGGCGATCACGATCAACATCGTCGGCACGCTCGCGAGCTCCTAGCGCGGATCCGGAACCGGGTACGGCGTTCCCGGATCTGGCACCGGATACGGCGTGCCCGGATCCGGAGGTGACGGGTCAGGAGGTACGGGCTCAGGCGGCATCGGCGCGGGCTCGACGTTCTCCCTTCCACCCCCGGTCGTGACACTGGGTACGGGATACCGAGACATTGTCAAAGCCTTCCCTCGAACCCCGCGACTCCAAACAACGGGTCTGGCGTTCGCTCACCCTGCCGAGTCCTCGTCAGCCAGCGTCGCGCTGAGCAGAGTCAACCCCAGATCGGAGACGCGCTGCAAGAGACCCTGCAACTGCGGCTGATCCGCCACCCGGCCGACGAGGACCGTGTTCCCCCCTCGAGGCTCCAGGACATCCCGTCGAACGTGCTCGCTGCCCGGTCGCTCAGCTCTCCGGCGACCGTGAGTCGGCACTCGCGCGCTGCCATCCGTGCAGGATGCCGCCGCCGACAGGTGAAGGGGCCGCAGATCAGGCGTTCACCAATGTGAGACGACTCTCGGCGGCAAACGGTGCACAGGGTCACCTATTCCACACGCATGCTTCCGACACGAGGCTGCCAGCATCGCTACGGGGGTTCCTCTACGATTCGGCAAGACGAGCGATCACCCTCGTGATCGCGTTTCGCGTCCCATTCGCTCGTGAGAGATCAGGGCTGCTGAGATAGTCCGTTTCCGGAAGACCGATCCATCCCACCGGGAACCGCTCGACCCGCGAGCGGTGCCGGTGGTGGCATCAGACTCCATGGAATCGACGGCAAACGCCACGATTGTGAGAGAGACTCCCCTGTGAGCTCGGGGCGATCCTCGCCATCATGACGGCCGGCCCCCAGAGCTCGCCGGAATCCTCACCTCTCGCCCAGGCCAAGCTACTCGCTCCGAAACTCCGGCCAGGAATGGTCGAGCGGCCACGCATCCAAGCGGCACTCGACGCGGGCGTAGGGGGCTCGGCACTCACACTGGTCGCCGCTCCTCCCGGGTACGGGAAGACCACAACCGTCCGTTCGTGGTGCGCGACCCGGCAAGGAGGTCTTGCCTGGGTGACGCTCGACCGGAGAGACAACGATCCCGTGCGACTCTGGCGCTACGTCGCGACGGCAGTCGACAGGGTCCGCAGCGGCCTCGGTCAGCCCGCCTTGCGGCGCCTCAGCGCGGGCGGGTTCACGGTTGAAGAAGGCGTGATCGAGCTGATGAACGGGATCGCGGCCTACGGGGTCGAGCTGAACATCGTGCTCGACGATTTCCAGCTCGTGACCGACAAGGAGTGCCTCGAATCGATCGATTTTGCACTCGGGCACCTGCCCTCCTCAGCGCGTCTGTTCGTCCTAACCCGTGCCGATCCGGCGTTGAGGCTGGCACAGCTTCGGGCGACGGGTGCGCTGGCCGAGCTCCGCACGAGCGACCTCGCGTTTCAGCTCGTCGAGGCTCGACAGCTCCTCGTCGAAGCCGGCGGGCTGCCGCTCGACTCCGAAGAGGTGAAGGTCCTGTGCGAGCGGACCGAAGGCTGGCCGGGTGCGCTCTATCTGGCGCTCCTCTGGCTTCGCGGCGTCGCGGACCCCCACGAGTCGGTCCGCGAGTTCGGCGGTGACCATCGCTTTGTCGCCGATTACCTGAACCAGGAGGTTCTCGGCTCCCTCGACGAGGAAAACCGTTGGTTTCTTCTCCGGGCGAGCGTGCTCGGCCAGTTCACGCCGCAGCTCTGCGACGAGGTCTTCGGCCGCTCGGACGCCGCTCGGCGCCTCGAGGAGCTCGAACACACGAATCTCTTCATCGGCAGGCTCGAGCACGGCGGCTGGTTTCGGGTGCACGCATTAGTCGGCGAGTTCGCAAAGTTCCAGCTCGCAGCGGTCGACCCCGGCGCGGCCGAGGACGTGCATCGGCGCGCTGCCCTCTGGTTCAGGGCACGGGCCCTTCCCGTCGAGGCGGTCGAGCACGCCGACGCTGCGGGAGACAAAGCCTTCGTCGCCGAGATCCTCTCCGAACACCATCTGTCGCTGATTCGCAGCGGTCAGGCCCGAACACTCCTCCACTGGATTCACCGGCTCCCGGACGGAGAGCTCGTGAGCCGCCCAGGGCTCGCGATGGCCGGCGCGACCGCCGCACTCATTCTCGGTCATGGAACGATCGAGAAGCGACGGCTCCTCCAGATCGCCGAGCGCGCCCGCCGTGAGCGGCCGGAGCGGTTCAGCCCCTATGTCGATGCGGGGATCGGGATGGTGCGCGCGGGCGGCGTCGACGGGGGCGTCAGTGCTGCCGTGCTCGATGGCCAACGAGCGGTAACGATCGCCGAAGCCCACGCGGACGAGGTTCTTGTCGCGGCCCTGGCCGGGCACGCACAGGCCCTCTACTTCGCCGGTGTGTCAGGGCAGGCGTGGGATTCGGCGTTGCGGGCCGTCCAACACCCCGAGGCAGAGCGCCGGCCGACGGCTCACGCCCTGGCCCGCTCGACCCTCTCAGTGGTCGCCCTGGAGCAGGGACGACTGCTCCTTGCCCGCGGCCATGCCGAGAAGGCCAAGTCGATCATCGGGCGCGTGCGAAGCAGCCGAAGCTGGATCGGGGCGAACGCGTCGGTCGCGCTCGCCGGCGTGCTGATGGCGGAAGACCACCTTCTCGAAGCCGAGCGCGAGTTCGTCCACGCCGAGCATCTGTTCCGCGACGAGGTGCCGACCGTCCATCACGTGTGGGCGCTCTTGCTTGTGGCCCGCATCCGCTGCCGGCGGGGCAGGCTCGCCGATGCCCGGGCGACCCTCGACGCCGCCTGCGAGGAGCTCGCCGCGCTGCCCGAAGCCGGGATGCTCGCTGCGCTCGCAGGGGAGATCGGCCGCGAGCTCCAAGCCGCCAGCGCCGGAGCGGATGGGGCCACGGTGATCGAGACACCCAGTCAGGCCGAGTTCGCCGTGCTCAAGCTCCTCGAATCCGACCTGTCGGCGCCGGAGATCGGCAAGGCCTTGTTCCTCTCTCCGAACACGATCCGCACCCATACGCGCGTCCTGTACCGCAAGCTGGGGGTCAAGTCCAGAGCGGATGCGGTTGCCCGCGCGACGTCCCTCGGTCTGCTCGAGCAGACGGCCTCGAGTCGTGCAGGCGATCCGAGGGAATCCGCGTCGCCGGCGCACCCGGCGTAGGACTAGCTGGAGATCAGCTTCGCTTTGGCCGCGGCGAACTCGTCATCCGAGAGTACGCCCTGGGTGTGGAGCTGCCCGAGCTGCTGCAACTGGGCGATCATGTCGTTGCCACCTGCAGGCGCCGCGGGCGCCGGAGCCGGAGCGGGCGCAGCCTGATATTGCTGCGCTTCGAGTGCAGCGAGCGCCGCATCCTGATCCGACTCCTGCTGTTGGGCATACGCCTGGTTCTCGCCCGCCTTGTGGGCGGCATACGCAGTCCCACCGATCATCGCTGCCCCGAGCAGCGGACGCCTACGCCGAAACATTCGTTCTCCTTTCGTCTGTCGTTCCGAACGCGATGCGCGCAAAACTGCCGCACTGAGAGCTCGATCGCCCGACGGCCGGCGCTCTTCACCTAGGTGATTTCGGACGTCGCCGCCTTCGCATCGAAGCGAATGCGACGAAGGAATTCACCAATGTGAATCCGCAGCCCGACGACCCGGCGAGCGGCGGCTATCGTGATGCTCGCCGCTATGACTTTGCGTCCAACTCAGGGAGTGTCCGTCCGGAAAGGGCTGATCGTCGCGATCCTCGCAGCGGCTCTCTTTGCGGGCTGCTGCCGCGGCGGCAATGCGACCGGCACGGCGGGGGCAGCGCTGAGTGGTTCAAGCGCGGCGCGCCAACTCTCCACCACTCCGACCACCACGACCGACACGACGACGGACGCCGCCACCTCGACCGAGGAGACGACTTCGACGACCGAAAGCACGACCACCGTCACCGTCGAGGCTCCGGGCGTCACCACGACTGTCGAGACGACACCGACCACCACGACGAGCGGCGGTGTGATCACACCGGGTGGCGCCGCGGTCGTAGGGGCGGCCGCCGCCTCGCAGGACCAGTCGAGCACGCAATGGGGCTGGATCGCGTTCGGGATCCTGGCCGCGATCGTGGTGATCGGCGGAATCGTCTGGTTGATCCGGCGCCGCCGCCAGAAATGAACGGTCCGAGGCGTACGCCCAGACCGACGCATGTGAACGCCGCAGCCGCCTGCTTGTATTAGCGCGGTGAGCGATGAAGGCTCGAAGCGGCGACTGAGCCGCCTGCTGCCGATCGTCGGCTGGCTGCCTCGGTACGAGCGCGCCTGGCTGCGCGGCGACCTGGCGGCTGGGATCGCCGTGACGGCGCTCGTCGTGCCCAAGAACCTCGGCTACGCGGGCATCGCGGGCGTCCCGCTCGAAAACGGCCTCTACGCCGCCGCTGCGGGCGCGATCGTCTACGCGCTCTTCTGCACCTCGCGCCAGATCTCGACCGGGCCGAGCTCGTCGCTCGCCGCCGTCGCGGGAGGAGCCGTGCTCCTGACCAAGCTCGACGGCCAGGAGGCGGCGCAGCTCGTAGCGGCGATCACGATCGTCACGGGAGGGCTCTTCCTGCTGCTGGCGCTGTTCCGGATGGGCTGGATCGCCCAGTTCCTGTCGAAGGCCGTGATCACGGGATTCCTCGCCGGAGCCGCGATCGATGTGACGATCGGGGAGCTTCCGAAGCTCACGGGGACGGCGTCGAGCGGCGACACCGCCTGGCGGGAGCTCGCGACCTGGATCAGCGGCCTCAGCGGCGAGATCCACTGGACGACACTCCTCGTCGGCCTCGTCGCGCTCGGCGTGATCCTCGTTCTGCGCTTCACCGTGCCGGCGGTCCCCGGTGCGCTCGTGCTCGTCGTCGGTGGGCTGATCGCATCCGGGGTGTTCGACCTCGGCGCCCACGGGGTCGCCCTCGTCGGCCATGTGCCTCGCGGCCTCCCGAGCCCGGTGCTGCCCCACTGGGAGCTCGTGCGGACGCACCTGTCGGTGATCGGGATCGCCTCGGTGGCCCTGCTCCTGATCGGCTTCTCGCAGACGGCCGGCGACGCCCGCGCGTTCGCGACCCGGCACCGCTACCGGATCGACGTCAACCAGGAGTCGGTCGCGCAGGGGATGGCGAACGCGACCGCGGGCGTCTTTCAGGGCATGCCCGTCTCGACGAGCCTCTCCGCGAGCTCGCTCAACGAGTCCGCAGGGGCCAGAACCCCGGTCGCCTCGTTGATCACCGGCGGCCTCGTGCTGCTGACGCTGATCGTGCTCGCGCCGCTCTTCTCCCATCTCCCGAAGGCTGTGCTCGCAGCGGTGATCATCGATGCCGTCGTCTTCGGGATGATCGACGTCGGCGAGCTCCGCCGGCTCTTCCAGGTCGCCCGGTTCGACTTCTGGATCGCCGTTGCAGCGATCCTCGGTGTGCTCTCGGCCGGGGTGCTGGCCGGCGTCGCGATCGGCGTCGTCCTCTCGCTCGGCTGGCTCGTCTACGTGGCGACGTCGCCGCGGATGCCGGTGCTCGGCCGCCAGCCGGGAACGCAGGTGTTCCGCGAGCTCGACGACAACCCCGGCGACGAGACGTTCCCCGGGATTGCCGTTCTGCGTCTCGACAGCGGTCTCTTCTTCGCCACCGCCGAGGCCCTCGACAATCGGATCCGGGCGGCAATCCGGGAGAGCGAGCCAAGGCTCCATGCGCTCGTCCTCGACCTCGAAGGCGTGGACTTCGTCGACTCGCAGGGCGCCGCAAAGCTCGCCGAGCTGCACGAGGTCGCGGCCGCGGGCGGCGTCACGCTGCGACTCGCCAGGCTGAAGCCGCAGGTCGAGACGGTCTTCGAGGCCGACGGGACGGTCAACCTGCTCGGCGCCGACCATGTCCACGGCAACGTGCACGAGGCCGTCGAGGCGCAACTCGCCGAGGACGCCCAGCACCCGCTTCAGGCGGTCACGGACGTCTGACCCGGGAAAACGGAATCACCAATGTGAAAGCGCCGCGCCGGCGCAGACCGTTCGACCGGAGACGCGATGCTCGCCACATGCCAGATCGCGTGTATCGGGTCACGGTCGAGAGCGAGCTCGGCGAGCAGGCGGCGCTTGCATTCGAGGGCATGGCGGTGAGCCGCGAGGCCGGGAAGACGGTGCTCGTAGGCTCGGTGCGCGATCCGGCGCAGCTGCAGGACCTCTTCCAGCGCCTGTCCGACCTTGGACTGAACCTGATCAGCGCAACCTCCGTCGACGACGAGCCGTGAGCTCCGCTGTGGCGTCCAGGCGATACGGATTCACCCAGGTGATCGCAAACCTCGGCGAGTCCGAACCGGATTGCTGTGACGATGCTTCGCCGCGGGGTTCGGGTTGAGAAACGACGACGGGGGCGAATCGCGATGAACGACCAGGCTGAAGCGACCACGGCGTCCGGGGCCACACCGGGCACCCAGGGGCCGCACCGGAAGTTCAAGTTCCCGACTGCCTTCACCGTTCTCGCCGCCGTCCTCGTGCTCGTCTGGATCGCCTCGTTCTTCGTCCCTGCCGGTGTCTACAAGACGAACGCGTCCGGCAGCCCGGTTCCGGGGACGTACCACAAGCTCCCGTCGTGCTCCGCGCCGGCCGAGACGGCGCCGGCGATCGACGCTCCCTCGCCGACCGAGAGCGGCGAGGCGCCGGCCGACGCGGCCGCGGCGCCCGGTGCAACCGTCGGCGAGGCCGGGCTGCCGTGCGTCGACACCTCGTTCACGTTCCGTTTCAAGCAGCTCTGGGACTCGCCGCCGAACGGGCTCTACGGGGTCGAGAGCAGCAAGGGCTTCGTCGGGCCGTGGGAGGAGGGCTTCCTCTACGGCTCGGCTGCGATCTTCCTGTTCGTGCTCGCGGTCGGCGCGTTCATCACCGTGACGATGAAGACGGAGGCGATCCAGACCGGGATCGGCCGGCTCGCGCTGCGCTTCCGGCACAGCGGATCGGTGCTGATCGCGATTCTGATGTGCGTCTTCGCCCTCGGAGGGACGTCGTACGGGATGTGGGAGGAGACACTCGGATTCTTCGTGCTACTCGTACCGCTGGCGCTCGCGCTCAACTATGACCGCATGGTTGCGGCCGCGATCATCTTCCTCGGCGCGGGCACCGGCGTGATCGCCTCGACTGTCAACCCGTTCGCGACCGGCGTCGCCTCGGACGCGGCCGGAATCACGATCGGCGACGGGATCGGCCTGCGGATCGCGATGTGGTTCGTGCTCGTCGCGCTCGCGATCGGCTATGTGATCCTCTACGCGCGGCGCATCCGCGAGCACCCCGAGAAGTCGGTGGTCGGAGTCTCGGCAACCGACGCCGCCGAGGCCGAGAGCCTGATCAGCGACGTTCCCGCGCTCACCGGGCGGCAGACGTTCGTGCTCGTGCTCTTCGCCGGGACGTTCCTCGTAATGATCTACGGGTTCATCCCCTGGAACGACCTCTGGCAGGAGGGCTTCGGGAAGAACTTCCCGCTGCCGACGTTCGCCGACTTCTACTTCCCGGAGGCCGCAGCGCTCTTCCTCGTGATGGCGGTCGTCGTCGGCCTGATCGCCCGACTCGGCGAGGAGGGGACGGTCACCACCATCGTCGCCGGCGCCTCGGACTTCCTCGGCGCGGGCCTGATCATCGTGCTCGCGCGCGGAATCACGGTGGTGATGAAGAACTCGTACATGACCGACACCGTCCTGCACTGGATGGAGAACGCGGTCTCGGGCAAGTCGACGGGCGTCTTCGCCGTGCTCGTCTTTATCGTCAACCTGCCGATCGCCTTCCTCGTCCCGTCGTCCTCGGGACACGCCGCGCTCGTGATGCCGATCCTCGCGCCGCTCGCCGACTTCGCAGGTGTGTCGCGCGCGATCGTCGTCACGGCGTTCCAGTCCGCCTCGGGGCTCGTGAACCTCGTTACGCCGACCTCGGCCGTGATCATGGGCGGCCTCGCACTGTCGAAGGTCGGCTACGACCGCTATCTCAAGTTCGTCTGGCCCTACGTGCTCGCCGTCTTCGTGATCTGCTGCGCGTTCATCGGCATCTCGGCGGCGATCGGGTGAATCCATGAGAGGGGAGAAGGAGAAATGAGCACTGTGACCGACACCGTCCTCGGGACCAAGTCGGAGGTCGGGCGGCTCCGCACGGTGATGGTGCACCGGCCGGATCTCGCCCACGAACGGCTCTCGCCCAGCAACTGCCACGAGCTGCTGTTCGACGACGTGATCTGGGTGCGCCGCGCCCGCCAGGAGTTCGATGCTTTCGTCGATCTGATGCGCGAACGCGGCGTCGAGGTGCTGCTCCTCCACGACCTGCTCACCGAGACGCTCGAGGACACCGAGGCGCGCGAGTGGCTGCTCTCACGCCGCGTGCGGCCCGAGGAGGTCACGGTGCTCTTCGCCGAGCCGCTGCGCGACTGGCTCACGGAGATGCCGGCCGCCGAGCTCGCAACGAGGCTGACGGGCGGTGTCACGGTGCTCGAGGTGCCCGACGAGATCAGGTCGGCGATCGGTCGGGCACTTCGTCCGACCGATTTCGTGCTCCCGCCGCTCCCGAACCAGCTCTTCACCCGCGACACGAGCGCGTGGCTCTACGGCGGGGTCTCGCTCAACCCGATGTTCTGGCCGGCCCGGCAGCTCGAGACGCTGAATGTCGAGGCGATCTACCGCTTCCATCCACGGTTCCGCAAGGCCGGTTTCGAGATCTGGTTCGGAGGCGCCGACCACGACTGGGGCTCCGCGCGGATGGAGGGCGGCGACATGATGCCGATCGGCGACGGCGTCGTGCTCGTCGGGATGGGCGAGCGCAGCACGGCGCGTGCCGTCAGCATCCTCGCCAAGAACATGTTCGCCGCGGGGGCCGCGCGGCTCGTGATCGGCGCCCAGATGCCGCGTGAGCGCGCGGCAATGCACCTCGACACCGTCTTCACCTTCTGCGATCGAGACGTGGTCACGCTGTACGAGCCGGTGGTCTCCCAGATCCTGCCGATCCTGTTCACGCCCGGCGGCCCATCGGGCGTCCAGGGTGAGCTGTCCGACCGCCCGTTCCTGGACGAGGTCGCCGACGCACTCGGGATCGACGGGTTGAAGCTCGTGACGACGGGCGGCGACGAGTTCGAGGCCGAGCGCAACCAGTGGGACGACAGCAACAACGTGGTCGCGCTCGAGCCGGGCGTCGTCGTCGGCTACGAGCGGAACGAGGCGACCAACGCCAAGCTCGCGAAGGCAGGGATCGAGGTACTCGCGATCGCCGGCCAGGAGCTCGGCCGCGGCCGCGGCGGCGGCCACTGCATGACCTGTCCAATCATCCGTGACGCCTGAGGAGGAGCCCGAGCAATGAGCACGATGATCGACATGCGCGGCCGGCATCTGATGAAGCTGGCCGACTACACGCCCGAGGAGATCACCTACCTGATCGATCTCGCCGCCGAGCTGAAGGCGGCCAAGCGCGAGGGGCGCGAGGAACAGAAGCTGGTCGGGAAGGAGATCGCGCTGATCTTCGAGAAGGACTCGACCCGGACGCGGTGCGCGTTCGAGGTGGCCGCCTTCGACCAGGGCGCCCACGTCACCTTCATCGGCCCGTCCGGCTCCCACATGGGTCACAAGGAGACGGTGAAGGACACCGCGAGGGTGCTCGGCCGCATGTACGACGCGATCGAGTACCGCGGCTTCGCGCAGGACACCGCCGAGGAGCTCGCCCGCTGGGCGGGGGTGCCGATCTACAACGGGCTCACCGACGAGTGGCACCCGACGCAGATCCTCGCCGACTTCCTCACCTTCCGCGAGCACGTGCCGAAGCCGTTCGACCAGGTCGTCTTCTGCTACCTCGGGGATGCCCGCTTCAACATGGCCGACTCCTACCTGATCGGCGCGGCGAAGCTGGGAATGGACTTCCGGATCGCGAGTCCGAAGTCGCTCTGGCCCCGGGACGAGATGGTCGAGCTTGCCAAGTCGGTCGCCGCTGAGACCGGCGGGCAGATCACGATCACCGAGGACGTCGCCGAGGCCGTTCGCGGCTGCGATGTGCTGCTCACCGACGTCTGGGTCTCCATGGGCGAATCCGACGACGTCTGGGCCGAGCGGATCGAGCTCCTCCGCCCGTACCAGATCAATGCCCAGACGATGGCACTCTCCGGGAACCCGGACGTGAAGTTCATGCACTGCCTACCGGCGTTCCACAACACCGAGACCCAGGTCGGCAAGGAGATCTTCGAGAAGTTCGGGATGGACGCGCTGGAGGTGACCGAGCAGGTCTTCGAGTCGCCGGCCTCGCTCGTCTTCGACGAGGCCGAGAACCGCCTGCACACGATCAAGGCCGTGATGGTCGCGACGATCGGGAGCTGACGATGCGCATCGTCGTCGCCCTCGGCGGAAACGCGCTCCTTCGGCGGGGAGAGCCGCTGACGGCCGAGAACCAGCGGGCGAACGCGCGTGTGGCCTGTGAGGCACTGGCGCCGTTGGCACTCGAGCACGAGCTCGTGATCTCACACGGCAACGGGCCGCAGGTCGGCCTGCTCGCCCTGCAGGGCTCGGCCTACGAAGCGGTCGAGCCTTACCCGCTCGACCTGCTCGGCGCGCAGACGGAGGGGATGATCGGCTACCTGATCCAGCAGGAGCTCGGAAACGTGCTCCCGTACGAGAAACGGATCGTGTCGCTGATAACGCTCGTCGAGGTCGATCGGGGCGATCCTGCGTTCGCCGACCCGACCAAGCCGATCGGCCCGATCTACGACGAGCAGGCCGCGGTCGGCCTCGCCGGGGAGAAGGGCTGGACGTTCAAGCCCGACGGCGACTCCTTCCGGCGGGTCGTTCCCTCCCCCTGCCCCAGCGGATCTTCGGGCTCGAGCCGCTCGAATGGCTGCTAGAGCGCGACGCCGTCGTGATCTGCGCCGGTGGCGGCGGCGTTCCGGTCATGTACACCGACGAGGCGGTGCCCGCGGGCAAGAGGCTCGTCGGGGTCGAGGCGGTCATCGACAAGGATCTCGCGAGCGCGCTGCTCGCAAGGGAGCTCGGCGCCGATGCGCTCGTGATCGTCACCGACGTCGAAGCCGTCTACTCCGGCTGGGGCACCCCGGAGCAGCGCCCGATCCGCCGGGCGACGCCGGCCGCGCTCGCGGGAACCGAGTTTGCCGCGGGCTCGATGGGGCCCAAAGTGCGGGCGGCCTGCTCGTTCGTCGAGCAGACCGGCGGCCTCGCTGCGATCGGCTCGATCGCCGATACCGCGGCCCTACTTCGCGGCGAGAAGGGGACCACCGTCACCCTCCAGGGCGTCGGACTGGAACTTGGCGCGGCACAACGAAGCTGAGTGTGGGAATCTGAGGGTGCGATGGTCAGCAACGGAACAATCGGAAAGGTAGGCGGAGATGGCAACGACGCAAGCTGACCTCTCGACCGGCGACGAGCAGGCGGAAAACCGGGACGTCGCCTGGTACGGGCTCTCACCCGACGAGTCGACGGGCCGGCTCGGGGTCGACCCCGCGCAGGGGTTGTCTGCCGCGGAAGCCGCCTCGCGGCTCGCGAAGTACGGCCCGAACAGCTTCGTCGCGGCCAAGGTCGAGCCGCGCTGGCAAGCGTTCGTCCGGCAGTACCGCGATCCGATGCAGATCGTCCTGCTGGTCGCCGGAATCGGGAGCCTGTACCCGCTGAAGGAGCTCGGAACGGGGCTCGTGCTGCTCTTCCTGACCCTGTTCAACGCCGTGCTCGGCCTCCGCCAGGAAGGGAAGGCCGCGGAGGCGATCGCCGCGCTGCAGAAGATGATGATCGTCAAGGCACGCGTCCGCCGCGACGGCGAGCTCCTCCAGCTTCCGGCGGGCGAGCTCGTGCCGGGCGATGTCGTCTCGATCGAGGCGGGCGACGTCGTCCCCGCCGACGGCCGGCTGCTCTCCGCGGCCACGCTCGAGGTCGCGGAGTCCGCCCTGACCGGCGAGAGCCTGCCGGTCTCGAAAGGCGTCGAGGTGGTCACATCGACCGACACCCCGCTGGGCGACCGCACCGACATGGTCTTCATGAACACGAACGTGACCCGCGGGGCGGGCAGCTTCGTCGTGACGACGACCGGGATGGCGACCGAGGTCGGGCACATCTCGGACATGCTGCAAGGCCAGGACGACGCGGACACCCCGCTCACGACCCAGCTCAAGAAGCTGACGAACCAGATCCTGTTCATCGGCGGCGGTGCGGTTGCCGTGTCGATCATCCTCAACCTGTCGCGCGGCGAGAGCTTCGACACGGTCTTCACCGCCGCCATCGCCTTCGCGATCTCGGCGATCCCGACCGGGCTACCTGCCGTCGTCACGACGATCCTCTCCTACGGCACCCAGATGCTCGCGAAGTCGAACGCGATCATGAAGCGGCTCCGTTCGACCGAAACCCTCGGGTCGACCTCGGCGATCAACTCCGACAAGACCGGCACGTTGACGCTCAACCAGATGACCGCCGTCGAGCTGACGATTCCCGGGCGGCGTTACACGGTCTCGGGCGGCGGCTACGGGATCGACGGGGCGATCAAGCACGTCTTCGGGCCGCCCGAGGTGCCGCTCGAGCAGTTCCTGCTGCCGATGGCGCTCTGTGCCGACGCAGTCGTCAAGGACGGCGAGCTGATCGGCGACCCGACCGAAGGCGCCCTCGTGGTCCTCGCCGAGAAGGGCGGTCTCGACGCGGTCGCAACCCGCCAGGCCTATCCGCGGGTCGCGGAACTGCCGTTCGACGCGGAATACAAGCTGATGGCGACGTTCCACCGGATGCGCGACGAGAGCGGCGCCGACGTCATTCGCTGTCTCGTCAAGGGGGCCCCGGACCAGCTCCTGGCACGCGCATCGTTACGGCCCGACCCCGAGAACCTCGCCCCCCTACCGATCGACGATGCATTCAAACAGCGCTACCTGGAGGAGAACGAGCGCCTCGGAAGCCAGGGCCTGCGGGTGCTCGCGACCGGCCGCAAGGACTTCGACCCCGCCACGTTCGATGCGTCCGGCGACCTGCTACCGATGCTCGACGGCCTGACGGTACTCGCCCTCGTCGGGATCGTCGATCCGCCTCGACCGACGGCCAAAACGGCGATCGCAACGGCGCTTCAGGCCGGGATCCGTGTGCGGATGATCACCGGCGACCATGCCGTCACGGCGGCGGCGATCGCACGTGACCTCGGCATCCCCGGGCGCGCAATCGACGGTGCTGAGTTCAAGGCGATGTCCGACGCGCAGCTCGACGCCACGATCGGCGAGATCGGCGTGATCGCCCGCGTCGCCCCGGAGGACAAGGTACGCCTCGTCGACACGTTGAAGCGAAACGGCGACATCGTCGCGATGACGGGCGACGGCGTCAACGACGCGCCCGCGCTGAAGAAGGCCGACATCGGGATCGCGATGGGGATCACCGGCACCGAGGTCTCGAAGGAAGCCGCGACGATGATCCTCACCGACGACAACTTCGCGACGATCGTGAAGGCGGTCGAGCTCGGCCGCGGCCTGTACGACAACCTGACGAAGTACATCCGCTTCCAGATGGGCGTCCTCGTCGGGTTCATCGTCACCTTCCTCGGCGCCAGCATCTTCAACGTCGTCGGCGGCGTCCCGTTCGTGCCCCTCCAGACGCTGTACGTCAACTTCACGACCCAGGTCCTGCAGGCGATTGGCCTCGGTTACGGACGTCCGGGTGAAGGTCTGATGAAGCGGAAGCCCCGGCCCTCCGGCGAGCCGATCCTGCCGCGGCCGCTCCTGATCTGGGTCATCGTCGCGGGCTTCGTGCTCGGCGGCGCGACGCTCGGCCTGATCGCATGGGCCGATCACGCCTACGACAGCTCCGTCGCGCGCACCATGGGGCTGACGGCCTTTGCGATCAGCAACGTGATGTTCTCGCTGACCACTCGGGACGAGAAGCGCTCGGTGTTCTCGCTCGACGTGTTCGAGGACCGGACATTCCTGCTCTGCACCGGCGGCTCGTTCGCCGCGATCGTGCTCGGCACCGAGCTCGGGTTCCTCCAGCGGATCCTCGGCACGGTCCATCTCGACCTCCATCAATGGCTCACCTGCATCGTCGTCGGGCTCGCGATCATCCCGGTGTCGGAAGGAAGACGACTGCTCCTCGAGCGGCGGTCGAAGGCCGCCGGAGCTGTCTCCGAGAGTGACGCCCCGCAGACCGCCTGACCCACTGCGCCGACTCGAGCCGAGATGAGCGAGCCCGTTTCCGGCGATCGCGTGCCGAGGACCGATGTGAGCGACCAGCCGGAGGGAGGCCGGACGCTCACTCTGCGCGGCGCGACCGTGCTCGGAATCGGCTCGATGATCGGCGCCGGGATCTTCGCGCTGCTCGGCGAAGCCGGAGCGGTCGCCGGCTCGGCCGTCTGGGTCTCGTTCCTCGTCGGCGGCGTCGTCGCGGGCCTTCTCGGCTACGTGTGCGCGAAGCTCGGAGTGCGGTATCCGTCGTCCGGCGGCCTCATCAACTACCTCGTCCAGGGCTTCGGCCCCGGACGACTCGTCAGCGTCGCCTCGTGGCTCGGCTACATCGCCGCGCTCGTGATCGTGACCGCGATGGTGGCCGTCTCATTCGGCAGCTACGCCGTCTCGCTCTTCATCGGCGAGGGCGCGAGCTCCGCCTGGAACCACGTCTTCATCACGGCGCTACTCGTAGTGATGCTGGCGCTCAACCTGGTGGGCACGAAGGTCGTGGCCGCGACGCAGTCGGTGATCGTGCTCGCGGTCCTCGCCGTGTTCGCGATCTTCATCGTCGCGACGCTGCCGAACATCGATACGAGCCTGCTCGCGTTCAGCGGCTACCCGTCCGTGCCGAAGATCATCTCGAGCGTCGCGCTCACGTTCTTCGCCTACCTCGGCTTCAACGTGATCACGTTCACCGGCGGCGATCTGCGCAACCCGACACGGGACATCCCCCGTGCCACCTACCTCTCGATCGGGATCACGGCGGTGACCTACGTGCTGATCGCCCTCGGCGTGTTCGGGACGCTCACGGTCACCGCTGTGATCGGCTACGGCGAGACGGCGATCGCCGAGGCGGCGCGGCCCACGCTCGGCGAGGCGGGCTTCACGGTGATGGCGATCGCGGCACTGCTTTCGACGGCGGGTGCGACGAATGCGACGCTCTATGCCTCCTCCAACCTCACGGGAATGCTCGCCGAGGAGCGGATCTTCCCGCCGATCTTCGGAACGCACTCCCGTCTCGGCCGTAAGGGCGGCCTGATCATCACCACCGGCCTCGTGCTTCTCGTCGCGAACCTCGTCGACCTCTCGGCGATCGCCTCGGTCGGAAGCGCGGTCTCGCTGATGGTATTCGTCCTCGTCGGGGTGGCCGGCTACCGGAGGCGCGCCGATACGGGGAGCAACACCATCCTCGTGGTGGTCGCGATCGTCGTGACGGCCGTCGTGCTCGCCTTTTTCGCGGTCGACACCGCACGGAACGCGCCGGAGACATTTGGCGCGATCGTCGGTATCGGTGTCCTGGCGATCGTCCTCGACGCCGCCTTCCGCCCGAGGGGTCCCCGTATTGAGCCCCAAAGCGTCCGTTCGCGATCACATGGGTGATTGGGGTGAGCCCAGCAGGTGCCATAGCCGTGCTGCTCGTAGCCTGTCCTCACCTGCGATGCAACATATGACCACACTGCACCTGGACAGCGGCACGATGACGCAGTCAGAGTTCGACCAGCGCAAGGCGGAAGCGCTCTCCGCCTAGCGGCAGCGGCTAGCTGCACCGCCCCCACCGAAAGGAAGAACCATGTCTGCATCGACGGCCCCAAAGTCCTTCTCCGGCGAGGAGCTCGCGGAGGTGCTCGCGCTGATCAAGGACTCCGACAGCGTCGAGCTGAAGCTGACCGTGCCCGAGTCCGATCACCGCTCGACAGTGGCAGCGCTCGGGATGGACCCGCTCGAGGCCCAGATCCGGCAGGTGTACTTCTTCGACACCCCCGAGTTGACGCTCGACAAGCAGGGCGTCGTCGTCCGCGCCCGCCGGATCCAGGGCAAGGGGGACGACTCGGCCGTGAAGCTGCGCCCGGTCGTACCGGCCGAGCTGCCGAGCGACTTGCGCCGCTCGGCGAGCTTCCGGGTCGAGGTCGATGCTCTGCCGGGCGGCTACGTCTGCTCGGCCTCCCTGAAGGGCGCGCTGGGCTCGACGGACGTGCGGGCGGCTGTCGCCGGCGAGCTGGCGCTGCGAAAGCTCTTCTCCAAGGAGCAGCGGGCGTTCTTCGATGCCCATGTCCAGGAGGGCGTCGGGCTGGACGATCTGTCGATCCTCGGCCCGATCTTCGTCCTCAAGCTGCGGTTCACCCCCGGGGAGCTGAAGCGCAGGCTCGTCGCCGAGATGTGGATCTACCCCGACGGCTCCCGCGTGCTCGAGCTCTCGACGCGCTGCAGCACAACGGAGGCATTCCAGGTCGCGGCCGAGGTCCGCGCCTATCTCACGGGCCGGGGCATCGACCTCTCGGGAGAGCAGGAGACGAAGACGCGCAAGGCACTCGAGTACTTCGCCGCCGGTCTGAAGAACGCGGACGGATGACGGAGGCGAGCGTCGGCGAGACGGTGATCGTCCCCCGCTGGGAGTGGCGGAGCTTCGGCGAGGACTTCGGGGACGCAGACGCGCGCTTCGCCGAACTGGAAGCCGAGCGAGTCGAGGAGAGCGACGAGGTCTACCTGCTCTCTCTCCGTAGCGACTCCTCCGTGAAGATCCGCGACGGCCTGATGGACGTCAAGGAGCTCCAGGCCGTGAACGACGACGGCCTCCAGCAGTGGAAACCGGTGCTGAAGGCCGCCTATCCGCTGGCCGCGACAGACGTCCCGAGGGTGATGGAAGCACTGGGCGCACGGGTCCCCCCACTCGCCCGTGACGCGTACTCGCTGGACGAAGTGATCGCCGAGCTCGTCGGGCCGGCCCCGGACCTGCGCGCGGTCGCCGTCCACAAGCGGCGTGAGCACTACACGGTCGGAGGGTGCATGGCTGAGCTCTCCGAGCTGCGCACCGACCACGGTGCGAGGCGAACGATCGCCGTCGAAGGCACGGATCCCGCTCGCGTGATCGCGGCCGTGCGCGAGCTCGGCCTGGGCTCCCGCGAGAACGTGTGTGTTGCGCGCGGGCTCAAGGAGCTCGTCGGGCTCGGCGCAAGCCGGTACGCGGTCATCGACGTCGGGACGAATTCGGTCAAGTTCCACATCGGCGAGCGCCAGGCGGACGGCGGCTGGAGGACGATCGTCGATCGCGCCGAGGTCACGAGGCTCGGCGAGGGTCAGGACGAGACCGGGCGGCTGGACGAGGCGCCGATCGAGCGGACCGTCGAGGCAATCGCCGCGATGGCGGAGGAGGCACGCGGCGAGGGCGTGGCGGCGACCGCCGCGGTCGGAACGGCCGGGCTGCGGATGGCGCCCAACCGCTCGGTGCTCGTCGACGCCGTGCGCGAGCGCTCCGGGATCGAGGTCGAGGTGATCCCCGGCGAGGAGGAGGCACGGCTGGCCTACCTCGCCGCAACCTCCGGCCTCGAGCTCGAAGACGGCTCGCTCGTCGTGTTCGACACCGGGGGCGGCAGCTCCCAGTTCACCTTCGGCCGTGGAGCCGAGGTGCAGGAGCGGTTCAGCCTGAACGTCGGCGCCGCCCGTTTCACCGAGCGCTACGGGCTCGACGGGGTCGTGTCCGACGGCGACCTCGCGGCTGCACTCGAGGCGATCGCGGCAGACCTCTCGCCGCTGGATGGGCGCCCCACCCCGGACACGATCGTCGGGATGGGCGGCGCGATCACGAACCTCACGGCCGTCATGCTCGGCCTCGCCGTGTATGACGCCGAGGCCGTGCAGGGCAGTGTGCTGAAGCTCGAAGAGATCGACCGCCAGCTCGAGCTCTACCGCAGCCGCACGGCCGAGAAGCGTCGCGAGATCGTCGGCCTGCAGCCCAAACGCGCCGAACTGATCCTCGCCGGGGCCTGCATCGTGCGAACGGTGATCACCAAGCTCGGGCGCGACTCACTGACAGTGAGCGATCGTGGTCTCCGGCACGGCCTGCTCGTCGAGCGGTTCGGCGGGAGCCAAAGCTCCGGGTCAGCAAGGATTAGCCGATGACCGAGCAGGCGATAACGACGGCCGCCCCGGGTCAGGCCACGGGTGACAAGCGGCTTGCCGTGCTGCTGGCAATGGCGATGTTCGTGCTCGTCGTCGACACCTCGCTGATGAACGTGTCGATCTCGGCGGTGACCCACGACCTCGGGACGACCGTTAGCGGCGTGCAGTCGGCGATCGCGCTCGAGGCACTCGTCTCCGCCGCCTTCATCCTGATCGGGAGCAAGATCGGCGACCTGATCGGGCGCAAGCGCGCCTACGTGCTAGGCCTGCTCGGGTACGCCGTCGGCGCCCTCTCGATGGCCCTCGCCCAGAGCCTGACCCCCGTGATCATCTTCTGGGCGATCATCGGCGGGATCGGCGCGTCGCTCCTGCTGCCGGCGATGCAGTCCCTGATCCACGGCAACTTCGAGGGCGCCGCCCAGAAGAAGGCCTACGCCCTGGTCGGCGCCGCCGCCGCCATCGCCGCAGCCGTCGGCCCCCTGATCGGCGGCTTCATCACGACCTACCTCTCCTGGCGCGTCGCCTTCCTGCTCGAGGACCTCGTGATCGCGATCGTCCTCTCCGGCATCGGGCTCGTCCGCGACGTGCCTTACACCGGGCCGCGACAGGTCGACATCGTCGGGGCGATCCTTTCCGTGGTCGCGATGGGCGGCCTCGTGCTCGGCATCCTCGTCTGGCAGGAAGGCGGCGAGGCGGTCGCGGAACTCCTGATTCTCGGCGGCGTCGCGATGGCCGCCTTCGTCTACTGGCTCGTACGGCGCAAGCGCGAGGGGAAGCCGACCTTGATCGACCCGGGCCTCTTCAGTGCGAAGCTGTTCAGATTCGGGATCTCCGAGCAGATGCTGCAGCAGATCGCCCTCGGCGGCGCGATGATCGCGCTGCCGATCTACCTGCAGATGGTCTTCGAGTACAACGCGATGCAGGCAGGCCTCTCGCTCGCCCCGCTCTCGCTGAGCATGTTCGCGGTGGCGCTCGTGGCCGCAAAGAAGGCCGGCAACCGGCGTCCGGCTGCGATCATCCGCGTCGGCTTCGCGCTGCTCACGGTCGGGATGGCCGTGCTGATCCCGATCATCCCGCGCGCGACGTCGGGCTGGTACCTCGTGATCCCGCTCGTGATCGCAGGCTCGGGACTCGGCCTGCTCGTCTCCCAACTGAACAACTACACGCTCTCTCCGATCTCGGACGAGCGCGTGAGCGAGGCCGCGGGCGTCAACTCCGCCGCCGGCTCGTTCGGGCTCTCGTTCGGGCTCGCGTTCTCCGGCGCGATCATGCTGGCCACGCTCTCCTTCTCCTTCACGCATCTCGCCGAGTCGAGCACGGTGCTCCGACCGGCGCACCAGCAGGAGATCGCGAAGGCGCTCGAGCACGACGCGGAGGTGATGAGCAACACCCAGCTCGAAGCGCAGACCGCGAACCAGCCCGAGCGGATCCAGGACGAGATCATCAGCATCAACACCAAGGCGAGGCACCGCGCCCTTCAGGTGGCGCTGCTGATCCCGCTGCTCGCAGGCCTGATCGGCCTCTTCAACTCGTTCCGGATGATGCGGCTGCCCGACCCCGAGCCCTCCGAGGCGGCAGAGGCGATGGCGCTGGGGTAGGAACGCCCCGCTCGAGGAGCGCGGCGGCCTCATCGCGCTCTCATCGCCGGGCGCGACGTTGTCGACGATGAGATGCCTCCCCGCTCGGAGGGTTTGGCACTGAGGTGACGCCGACGACGCTCCCGGCCGGTCCGTCGGTGGGAACGCGAGGGCACCTGCACCTTCGCCGCATCGGCGTCGGCGCGCTCGCCGTGGTGGTCGGCGGCGCCCTCGCAGAGCTCCTCGGCTGGGACCTCAGCGGCTGGTTCGAAGAGCTCTGGGATGCGATCACCGGGATCTCGACGGTCTACGTCGTCATCGGCTGCGCCGCCGGGTTCGTCCAGACCACGGCGACCGCGTTCGGCTGGTGGGCGATCCTCCGCTACGGGTTCCCGGACGCCGATGTGCCCTGGCGACGAATCTGGGCCGTGTACGCCGCCTCGGTGGCGCTGAACGGGATCCTGCCGGCGAACCTCGGCACGCTGATGATGCTCTTCATGTTCACGACCCTCATCGCCGGCGCGACCTTCGCGGCGGTGCTCGGTGGGTACGCGGTGCAGAAGATCTTCTACTGCGCAGTGGGCGCGATTCCCTACCTCTACCTCTTCTTCACGGTCGCCGGGTCGTTCGACATCAAGTTCAACTTCGTCCATGACCATCCGTGGGCGACGGCGATCCTGCTCCTCGGCGGCGCCCTTTTGATCGCGATCCTCGTCCGCATGTACTGGCCGCGAGTCGTTCGCTGGTGGGCCGAGGCGAAGGGCGGCGGCGCGATCCTCGGCCACACCCGCGCCTACTTCACGCGCGTCGTCGTGCCCGGGGTGATCAGCTGGGTCGCGATGCTCTGCGTCATCGGCGCGTTCCTCGCCGCCTACGCGATCCCGGTTACGTTCGACACGTTGATGCACGTCGTCGCCGGCAACTCGATCGCGAACGTCACGTCGGTGACCCCCGGCGGCGTCGGCGTGACCCAGGCGTTCAACGTCGCCTCGCTGAAGGGCGTCACGACCAGCGCGAACGCGACCGCCTACTCGGTCACCCAGCAGCTGATCATGACCGCCTGGGGCATCCTCGTGGCGCTCGCGCTCGTGACCTGGGCGTTCGGCTGGTCGGAAGGCCGGTCACTCGTCGAACAGTCCTACGCCCAGGCGAAGGAGAAAGCAGCGGCCCAGCGGGCGCACCCGTAGCGGCTGTCGCCGGCGGCCCGGCTCAGGAGCCGGGCGGGTGGTAGCGGAGCCCGTCGAGGGCGAGCTCGAGCAGGCGCTGCTTCTGCTCGGGGTCTTCGGTGGGCACCATCGCGATCGCGCCGACCATCCGCACCACGTCCATGAAGTTCGTGTCGGCACGCACGACGCCGGCGCGTTGGGCCCGTTCGACAAGCGCTGTCCCGGCGACCGAGATCGCCGTGCGGCACGTCAGCAGGACGTCGGAGTTCGGATCCGTCTCCATCAGTGCCTCGTTGAGCGCGCGCTTGGTCGCGGCGAACCCGACGTACTGGTACAGCCAACCGGAGAGAGCCTCCCACGGCGGCAGCTCTGCCAGGTCTGTGGCTGCGCGCGCCATCGCTTCGACCTCGTCGACGTACACAGCCTCGAGGAGCGCCTGGCGCGTCGGGAAGTGCCGGTAGAGAGTCCCGATTCCCAGGCCGGCCCGCTCGGCCACGTCCTCCAGCGGCGCCGAGGTGCCCTTCTCGGTGAAGAGCGCGCGTGCGGCCGCCACGAGCTTGTCGTGATTCGCCCGCGCATCGGCGCGCTGGGGACGAAGGGGCTGGATCTCGATCTGGCTCATTCGATGTGGCAGGCAGTTGACCTTGACAAGCGGAGGCTGCCTCCGTATATTAACCGGAGGCTTGCTCCGGATGTTTCGGAGGTCGCCTCCACTTTACCGCACAATTTGCTTTGAAGGGGGTCGGAATGCAGACAACTCACCTCCCCGGCGAGCGGCTCAGGCGTACGTCGCCAAGGCCGATGGTCGAGGGCCGCTAATGCGCCAGGGACCTCTCGCCGGTCGGTATATCGCGGTCGCCGCGATGGTGATGCTCGCGCTGATCCCGTATCTCGCGCTCTCCGCGGCGCTCGGCCCGCTGACGCCGATCATCGGCGAGCAGCTGCACATGAGCGCGCAGACGCTCAGCCTCAGCTCCGGGCTCGCGAACGCTGCCTACGCGGTGGGCACGGTGCTGGCCGTCCAGTTCGCACAGCACCTCCCCCAGCGCAGGATGCTGGTGGGGTACGCCGCGCTGCTCTTCGTCGGCTCGATCCTGGCCGCCGGGGCCCAGGATTCGACGATGTACATCTCGGGGCGCGTGATCCAGGGGCTCTGCACGAGCCTGCTGTTGATCGCGGCCGTGCCACCGCTCGCGATCGGCTATCCGGCGAACAAGCTTCGCGACACCGCCGTGATCATGAACATGTGCATCTTCGGCGCCGTTGCGCTCGGTCCGTTCCTCGGCGGACTCCAGGCCGAGGGCAACGCGTGGCGGCCGCTCTTCTGGATCGTCGCCGCGATCTCGCTCGGGGCATTCGTGCTCTCGATCCTGACCTTCGAGGATTCGCCGCCCGCGAACCTCGACTCGCCGCGTGACCTGAAGGCGATCGGCCTCGCGGCCGTCGGCTGTGTGGCCGCGTTTTTCGGTGCCTCCGAGCTCACGAGCCACCGTTTCCTCGATCCGATCGTGATCGTCCCGTTGATCGGCGGCCTCGCAACGATCGTCCTCCTCGTCGTATACCAGTACCGCGCCAAGCGGCCGCTGCTGACGGTTCGGACGATGCTCACGAGCACGATCCCGGTCGCAGGCATCGCGGTGGCGCTGTTCGCCGCCGCTGCGTCGGTCTCAGCCACGGTCCTGACCGCCGCCGCGCTGACCGGCCACTACAGCCCGCTGCACATCGGCGTCCTCTACCTGCCCGAGGTCGCCGGTGCCGTGATCACGGCGATCGCGCTCGGACTCGTGATCACCAAGCGCGAGATGCACTACCTCCCGCTGGTCGGGATGTTCTTCCTGGCCGCCGGGATTCTCGTCTTCGCGATCCATGTCCCCTCGAGCCAGGCGGCGACCCTCCTCGGTTCCGGCCTGACCGGCATCGGGCTCGGCGCGACGGTCGCGCCCGCCTTGTTCGTCGCCGGGTTCTCGTTGCCCTCGGCCAACCTGCAGCGGGTCTTCGCGATCGTCGAGCTGTTCCGGGCCGTCGCGGCCTTCATGATCGCTCCGATCTTCGTGTACTTCGCCGCGAACGTCGGCAGCAGCCCGGAGGTCGGCACGCAGATCGCCCTGTGGATCGGATTCGGGCTCGCGATCCTCGGTGCCCTCGTCGGCGTCGTGCTCTACGCGCTCGGCGGCGCCCGCCCGCAGACCCCGGACCTCCCGCTCTTCCTCGCGGGCCAGCGCCCGGCGTGGTACTCCCCGCCCCTGCTCGCAAGGCTGCGCGGACGCGTCGTGACGCCGCAGGTCGCGACCGAAGGCGCCGACTGAGATGGCAACTTCGCCCGCCGAAGCCACCGCCCTCGGGCCCGTGCTCTTTGCCTACGACGGCTCCGAACTGGCCGGCTTCGCGATCGAGCAGGCCGGCCGCCAGCTCGCGCCCGGCCGCGACGCACTCGTCCTCTGCGTCTGGCAGCCGGCAGACGTCGGATTCGTCCCCGTGGATGCCCGTCACCTCAACACGCAGAACGCCACCGAGGTGAAGGAAGCAGCTCAGCAGACCGCAGCCCAGGGCGCCGCGCTGGCAGAGACGGCGGGGTTCCGGCCCGAGAGCCTGGCAGTCGAGGCGGCGCCCACCTGGAAGGGGATCGTCGAGACCGCCGAGGAGCGAAACGCGAGCCTGATCGTGCTCGGTTCACACCGTCGGAAGGGGGTCGTCGGGCACCTGATCGGGAGCGTCGCGGCTGCCGTCGTCACCCACTCGGCGTCCTCCGTCCTGGTCGTCCACAAGCGTTCCTGACGAGCTAGAAGATCTCGGGGCACCAGGGCTGGAGCCCGTGCCGGAAAGCCAGATCCGCACGTTCGAGCGCGCCCGCGCTCAGCTCCTCGACACGCCCGCCCTGCGCGAGCTGGGTAAAACCGATCCCGCCCAGATAGGCGGAGCCGAGGGCGGAGACATCGAGCGCGAGATCCGCAGGCGCCTCGGTGCGCTCGGCTGAGGCGCTTTCGAGGTGCCAGCGCCCCTCGTTCCACGGGCAGAAGGCGTCTCGCACCTCGAACACGAGATCCGGCTCGGATGAGTACAAGCGGCCGGCAAGGGCGGCGCCGACGTCGACGAGCCGAACCCAGAGGCCGTCGCCCAGGCGGTATCGCATCCGCCGTGGCTCGGCGAGCAGAAAGAAGAGCGGATGATCCGGCGGAAGCAGCGATGCCGAGATCGTCTCGACCCAGTCGATGTCGAGCAGAAACCGCCACAGCTCGGCGACCGCCTGCGGTGCAACGCCGATCGCCTCGACGACGACCACCCTCCCGGTCGAGACGCCGTCGTCCCACTTCGGCTCGTGGTGGTAGATCGCGTATGCGGCGGGGGCGCCGTCGAGCTCGAGCTGCGCGAAGCGATTCGCCTTGCCGTTGCGGGCATGCGCCGCGAGCGTCCGCAGTTCCCACCAGTCGCGCGAGCGCGAGTGCATCCCCGGCCGCTGCCGCGCAAGGGCCTCCCAGATGGGCGGGAACGCCTCCAGCGCTTCATCGGGCTGGACGAGCCTGACCGTGCCGCTTCGCTCCCGCGGCGTGACGAAGGCGTCGCGTCCCTTGCGGACGGCGATCTCGCCGGCAAACGCCGCCTGCCCGTACCCGAAGCGCCCATAGATCGGCTCCTCGGAGGCCCACAGCGCCGCGAGCGGATCGCCGCGCTCGCGCGCCTCGTCGAGCCCGACCCGCATCATCGCCGTCAACACGCCGCGGCGGCGATGCGTCGGCGAGACGCCGACGACCGTCGTCCCGGAGCAGGGCAGCTCACCGCCCGGAACCGAGAGAACGAACGGAAACGAACCGGCCCCCGCAACGATCTTGCCGCCGTCCCACACCGCGCTCATCCGCTCCAGCGGCAGCAGCCGCGCGAACTGCTGTGAGAGCTCGCCGCCCGGCTCCATCCCGAAGTACTGGCCGATCGCCATCAGCGCGTCCTGGAACTCGGCCGGATCGGCGCACGGCCGGACGTCGAAGCTCATCCCGCCCCGGACACTACCGAGCCGGTGCCGCCTTCAGCCGCACGCAGGTGGAGCGTCGCCAGACCGCGTATGTCACCCCTCGGCTTCCAGGTCGGCGGACGCCCCGGGTCGACCCGGAAGTCCGGCCAGAGCTTTGCGATCTGCTCGATCATGATCGTCAGCTCGAGCCGGGCAAGGTTCGCACCGAGGCAGAGGTGGCGGCCATGGCCGAAGGCCACGTGGCGGTTCGGCCGGCGGTCGAGAATGCAGCGCTCCGGCTCGGAAAACGCGCGCGGATCGTGATTCGCGGCACCGTAGGCCAGCAGGACGACATCGCCTTCGGGAATCGTCTCGCTGTAGAGGTCAACATCGTGCGCGGCGTTCCGGCAGAAGACCTGGACGGGCGAGATGTAGCGGAGCAGCTCGTTCACGGCGCTGTGCGCGAGCCCCGCCGGGTCGGCGACGAGCTGCGCCCGCTGCTCCGGGTGCTCGGCGAGATGGAGCAGGCTCAGACCGATCGCCCCCGAGGTCGTCTCGTACCCGGCGAGCAGCATCAGCACCCCGAACTGGCGCACGTCGAGGTCGGTGAGGCGGTGGCCGTCGACCTCCGCCTCGAGGAGCATCCCGATGAAATCGCCGCGCGGCTCCGCCCGGCGCTCGGCGATCAGCTCGTCGATGTAGGCCTCGGCGTCGCGCACTGCATCGCGCTGGTCGTCCTTGTCGAGCAGCGCGTTCGAGAACATCCGCTCGACCCAGTCGAACCAGCGAATCTCGTCGTCTGCGGGAAGGTCCATGAAGCGCGCGAGCGCACCGAGCGACATCGGATTCGCAAACTCCGTCACGAGGTCACCGCCCCCGTTGCGCACGATCGGCTCGAGCAGCGAGGAGGCGAGCGCCTCGAGCTCGGGACGGAGCGAGTCGATCCGCGGCTTCGAGAAGAGCGCGTTGACGAGCCCGCGATACAACGTGTGCTCGGGCGGGTCGAGCTCGATCGGGAGCAGCGGGTGCTCTCTCGGCTGCGAGGGCGGAATCACCGTCGTGCCGACAACGGCCGACGTGAAGGACTCGTGGTCGAGCGCCGCCCGCGTTACGTCGTCGTAGCGGCTGAGCAGCCAGAAGCCGCCGTAGAGATCGGAATGGAGGAGGGGGTGCTCCTCGCGGATCGGGCCGATCACCCCGTCGGGGTCCCGGACGAAGTCCGGGTCGTGATGGTCGAAACTCATCTCGCCGCCTGCGACACGACGCGCCCACGGACATCGCCGAGCGCGACCTCGCCGCCTCGGGCCCGCAGCACGGCCTCGTCACCGTCGGCGAGGAACCGCTCCCCGTCCCAGAGCTCGAGCAACGATCCCGCCGAGCCGCGCTCCGGCCCGGAGATCGCGCCCGTTGCCATCAGGTCACCGGTACGGACGGACGCGCCGTTCGAGGTCACGTGCGCGAGCTGCTGCGGCATCGTCCAGTAGAGCGTGCGGGCGTTCCCACGCGAGACGACCTCTCCGTCGAGCTCGAGCTCCAGGTCGAGATCGAGCGCCCAGTCGCGCCCGCCGGCGAGGTAGTCGAGCGGGGGCGGCTCCTGCTTCGGTGCCTCGACCCTGCGTGGTTCGAGCAGCGCAAGCGGAGTCACCCAGGCCGAGATCGACGTCTGGAACGACTTGCCGAGAAACGGGCCGAGCGGCACGTACTCCCACGCCTGGATGTCGCGGGCACTCCAGTCGTTGACCAGCACGACGCCGAAGACGTGGTCGGCGAAGTCGTCCACGGCGACGGGCTCGCCCGGCCGGCTCGCGACGCCGACGACGAAACCGAGCTCGAGCTCGACATCGAGCCTGGCGGTGGGACCGAAGACGGGGTGTCCACCGTCGAGCCCGAGCTGCCCGCTCGGGCGGACGACCTCGGTGCCGCTGACGACCACCGTCCCCGCTCGACCGTGGTAGCCGACGGGAAGGCTGCGCCAGTTCGGCTGCAGCGGCTCCTGGCCAGGACGGAACATCCGCCCCAGGTTCGAGGCGTGCTCGAGCGAGGAATAGAAGTCGACGTAGTCGGCGACGGCGAACGGCAGGCGCAGGCGCGTCTCCCCCACGCTCGTTCGCGGCCCGTCGTGGCGCCGCGCAGCGGCGATCGCCTCGTCCCAGCCCTTCGGCCCGAGTGCGAGCAAGGCGTTCAGCGTCGCCTCCGCGAACACGTCGCCGAGGCTGTCGAGCTCAACGACCTCACCCCCTTCGCACCACGCAAGCCCGCCGGCCGCGAGCGCACCAAAACCCGTCATCTAGAGGTGCGAGGTGAGTCCCGCACCCGTCGCGTCGGCCCCGGCCCCGTCCGCTCCCGGCTGCGCGTTCTCGTACCAGGATCGCCAGTAGACGCCGTCGTCGAGCTCGCGTGCGAAGGCAGACAGCTTCAGCGGATTGAACGTGTCGCACATCACCGCGAGCTCGGAGGTCTCGTGGACGCCGAGCGCCAGCTCGGCAAGGCCCGGCTGGGGCCCGTGCGGGAGGCCGGACGGATGCAGCGTGATCGAGCCGACCTCAACCCCGCGGCGCGATCCGAAGTTGCCCGAGACGTAATAGATCATCTCCTCCGACTGCAGATTCGAGTGGTGGTAGGGAATCGGCACCGCGAGCGGGTCGAAGTCGAGCTTGCGGGGGCAGAACGAGCAGATCACGAAGTTCCGGCCTGCGAAGGTCTGGTGCGACGGCGGCGGCTGGTGGATCCGGCCCGTGATCGGCTCGAAATCGTGGATCGAGAACGTCCACGGGAAGAGGTAACCGTCCCAACCGACGACGTCGAACGGGTGGTAGTCGACGACGTAGGTCTGGTAGCCCCCTCGGACGCGCACCTTCACGACGAACTCACCGCGCTCGCGGACCGTGTGCAGCTCCGTCGGCGGATGGATGTCGCGATGGTAGTACGGCGCGCCCTCGACGATCTGCCCCGACTGGTTGCGGTAGCGGCGCGGGATCTCGATCAACCCGGGAGTCTCGAACACGAGGTGGCGCTGTGGACCTTCTGACCGGAAGCGGTACGTCGTTCCGCGCGGGACGACGACGTAGTCGCCCTCGCGGTAGGGCAGCGCGCCGAAGATCGTCTCGAGCGTCCCCGAGCCCTCGTGGACGAAGATCACCTCGTCGCCCTCACCGTTTCGGAAGAAGTAGTCCATCGACTCGCTCGGCCGGCAGAGCGAGATCTCGACGTCGACGTTCCACATCAGGGTGCGGCGGCCGGTGATCTCGTCCCCTTCCGCCGCGACCTCGCCCGTCTTCATGTGCCGGTGCGCGTGCGTGTCGGGAACCCATTCCTCGCGCACGATCGGGACGAACGGGCCGAGCTCCATCACCCGGCACGGCGACTGGAGGTGGTAGAGGATCGACTCGTTCCCGGTGAAGCCCTCGAGCCCCATCACCTCCTCGGTGAGGAGCGTGCCGTTGTCGCGGAACTGGATGTGCCGCTTGCGGGGAACGTCACCGAGACGCTGGTAGAACGGCATCGCTACAAATTCCCCCGCAGCGCCTGCTCGCGCTCGATCGCCTCGAAGAGCGCCTTGAAGTTGCCGTCCCCGAAGCCACGCGCGCCGTGGCGCTCGATCACCTCGAAGAAGAGCGTCGGGCGATCCTGGGCGGTCTTCGTGAAGATCTGGAGCAGGTAGCCGTCGTCGTCGCGATCGGCGAGGATCTTGTGGCGCCGCAGGTCGAGGTAGTCCTCGTCGATCTCGCCGACACGCTCGCCGACATCCTCGTAGTACGCATCGGGCGTATTCAGGAAGAGCACGCCACGGCTCTTCATCTTCTCGACGGTGCCGACGATGTCCGAGGAGGCCATCGCGATGTGCTGGGCCCCCGGGCCGCCGTAGAAGTCGAGGTACTCCTCGATCTGGCTCCTCCGCTTGCCCACGGCCGGCTCGTTGAGCGGGAACTTGATCTTCCCGGAGCCGTCGCTCATGACCTTCGACATCAGAGCGGAGTACTCGGTGGAGATGTCCTCGTCCGAGAAGTGGATCATCTCGGTCATCCCGAAGACGCGCTCGTAGTAGGAGACCCATTCGTCCATGCGGCCGAGCTCGACGTTGCCGACGATGTGGTCGATCGTCTCGAGCCCGACTCCCGCCCCGGCGCCGGGATCTCCCGTTGCCGCAACGTAGCCCGGCTTGAATGGGCCTGCGTAGTCGTGGCGGTTGACGAAGGTGTGAATGGTGTCGCCGTAGGTGGCGATCGCGGAGACCTCGATCACGCCGAACTCGTCTTCGAGCGATCGGGGCTCGGCGGTTCCCCGGGCCCCGCGCTGGACGGCCTGCCGGTAGGCCTCGGTCGCATCGGGCACCGTGAGGGCGATGTCCTTGACCCCATCGCCGTGGCGGATGCAATGCCGCGCGATGTCGTGGTCCTCGCGTAGAGCGGAGGTCAAGACGAAGCGGACGTTCCCCTGCTCGAGAACGTAAGAGGCGCGGTCGCGCACACCCGTCTCAGGGCCGGCGTATGCGGTGCGCGTGAAGCCGAGCGCGTGCTCGTAGAAATACGCGGCCTGCTTGGCGTTCCCGACCCACAACTCGACGTAGTCCCACCCGTCGAGCGGCATGAAGTCCTTCTCTACCGGAGCCGGAGCCTCTTCGCGTCCTGTCGTTTCGTCCTCCCTCTGGGTGAACTGCACGAAACCTAGCGCGAGGACGCACCGTGGCGGAGACGGGCGCGTGCCGACCGGCCGAGCTCGTGCGCAGCGTGACCCCGACCGTTTGCAGCGGCAGCCGGGGGAGCCCGCTCTGCGGTCTCCCCCGGCGTTGCCGAGCGACGTTCGGATCGAGCGATGTGCTTACTCGTTGTTCCCTTGTCCGTTGTCGCCGGGCTGGTCGGGATTCCACGGTAGGAGGTAGGCGCGGTAGGTGTTGACTCCGGCCGGGAACTGCGCATCGAAGAGCAGGTTCCCGGACGAGTCGAACTCCGAGAAGTACGGCAGTGCCCCCCAGCCGACGAAGAGGTTGCCCTCCGCCGTCGTCTGCGCGTTCCCCTGCGACGCAGCGACCTGGCCTTCCGGCTGGTTCTCGGACGCGACAAGCGTCGCCGTGTGGTTCTTCTCGTCGAGCCTCACTGTGACCACCCTGCTGTGCGACAGCTCCGCGATACCGGCCGACTCGTTGTCGAAGAACGTGTAGACGTCGTGTCCGAGCGACTCGGGGTCGTGCTGCCAGGCGAAGATCTCGCCGGCGTTGTCGAGCGTCTGACCCGGGGCGGCCGCGAGCGAGAAGCTGCTGTCCTTCCCACCGAGCTTCCACACGATCTCACCGCTATGGCGGTTGACCTCATAGGTGGTCCAGGTGTCCCTGGCGTCGATCAGCAAGTCGTCTCCGCCGTCCACGTGTACCGCGTTGATGTGAAACCAGTCCCACGGCGTGCTCGGCGAGGCCGGCAGCGGCTGCTCGCTCTCGCTGTAGGGGACATGATCGGCACTGTTCCACTGGAACAGCACCTTGCCGGTGGCGATGTCGATCTCCTGGACGACCCCGTCGATCACCGTCTGGTTCGGCGGCCCCCCGATCGAGGTCAGGTTCGCCGTCGCGGTCGTGTAGGAGAGGATCAGCGCCGTGTTCTGCGGCGTGATCAGGAACTCGTGCCCGTCGGCACTGAGGCCGTTGCCGGCCTGAACCGTGGCGATCTGCTGGTAGGCGTCGTTGTAGATGTAGTCGGTCCCGGAGGCCAGACCGCCGAGGCCCGTTCCCTGCCACCACGTCAGGACATGCTTGCCGCGGTAGGTCTGGACGCGGAAGTCCGATGCCGTCTGTCCCTGCGGGATCGCGTGGAACCAGACGACGTTGCCCTGCTGGTCGAGGATCTCGGGGCCGTTCGCATAGCTGTTGGTACCGCCCGTTGGCGTGATGAAGATGTCGCCGTTCCCGAGGTTCCCGCTCGAGGTCAGGATCGACACCGGCGGCGGAGCCGTCGGCGCAGCGGCGGCGACGCCGCTGAAGCTCACGGCCAGGAAAGCGGCCACCGGGATCGAGATCGCCCGGATGATTCTCGAGCCTCGCCACACGATCGAATGCCTTGACTGCTTCATGCGTATCCCCTTTTCAGGCTTGCGTGTTGGAGTTTGTTTGCCCCTGCCGAGGGATAAGTGTACAAACTTGATCTATTAAGTCAACTTGTAACGGCAGACTCCTGCCGGGGCCCTGAGGTCGACGGCGACACGGCTGTAAGCACAACGTTCACATCTGATCGACTTATATCAACCATAAGTAGTAATGATGATCTGGACTCGTCGACTCCCCACCTGGGCCGTCGGCGGGTCCGGTCGCGTTGCGGACTCCAGGGGCGTTGCTGCCGGCCTGTCCGCCCCACGAAATACGGTTGCGGCAAGGGGCGCTGGTTCGCCACGGTGTTCGCACAGGACTGAAGGCCGGTGCGTGCCCGGCCGCGCAGAAGAAGCAACGGATCGCTCCTTCCGCGCGACCGGCGCGCGGATTACATCGACTTCTTGATCTGTCCGCGGATCTCGCCGTTGGCGTTCTTGGCGGTGACGAGCGCGCCGTCGGAACCTGGGGCTCAGCCCTAGAGCAGCTTGTCGAGCGTGATCGGCAGCTCGCGGGCCCGCGTGCCGGTGGCGTTGTAGACCGCGTTTGCGACCGCGGCCGCGACGCCGGTGATCCCGATCTCGCCGATGCCGTGAGCGCCCATCGGCGCGTGCGGATCGGGGATGTCCGTCCAGATCACCTCGATCGCCGGCACATCCAGGTGCACGGGGACGTGATAGTCGGCGAGGCTCGCGTTCATGATGCGGCCCTTGCGCTCGTCGAACTGCGTCTCTTCCATGAGCGCGAGCCCGAGGCCCATGATGATCCCACCGCGGAGCTGGCTGGCTGCCAGCTTGGCGTTGAGGACACGTCCGCAGTCGAACGAGCCCAGGAAGCGACTGACGCGCGTCTCCCCGGTGACCGCGTTGACCTGAACCTCGCAGAACTGCGCGCCGTAAGAGTGCATCGACCACTCCGACATCTCGACGGGCGGCGGCGCGGCTGCCTCGACGCTGACCTCGTCGCACTGAGCGCGAGCGAGGATCGAGACGTAGCTCTCGTGCCGCCCAGGCTCGTCGAGCTTGCAGAGCCCACCGTCGGTTCCGCCGACCTCGTCCGGCTCGAGGCCCGCAAGCGGCGAGTCGCTGCCGGCGAGCCGCAGCAGCTCGGCTACGAGCTCGCGCTGCGCCGCGATCACCGCGCCTCCGATCGAGGCGGTCTGGTGCGAGCCGCCCGCCAGGACGACGCCGGGGTACGACGAGCTGCCGTACTCGACGGTCACCGCCTCGAGGGGTAGCCCGAGGCGTTCGGCGGTGACCTGGGTCTGGGCAGTCGCCGTGCCCATACCCATCTCGTGCGCAGCGATCTCGACCTTGACGTGCCCGTCCCTCGTCAGCGTGATCCGCGCGGCGCCTCCCGGGAAGCGGTGATACGGGTACGTGGCGGTGGCACAGCCCATGCCGGTGAGCCATTCGCCCTCGCAGCAGGCGCCAGGCCGCGGATCGCGTCCGGTCCAGCCGAACCGCTCGGCTCCCGCACGAAAGGCCTCGACGAGGTGACGTGAGGAGAAGGCCTTGCCGGACGTGGGATCAGTGTCGGGCTCGTTGCGGATCCTGAGCTCGACCGGATCGATTCCGATCCTCTCGGCGAGCTCGTCGATCGCGCACTCCAGCGCGAAGCTGCCAACCGCCTCGCCCGGCGCGCGCATGAAGGTGTTCGCGAGCATGTCCAGCTCCACCGCCTGGACGTCGAGCCTCACGTTGTCGGCCGCGTAGAGGCAGCGGGCCGGCAGGATGAACGGCTCGGGCAGGCCGTTGTGCAGCGTCTTCGCAACCGTGCCCGTGTGGATCAGCGCCCGGAACCGCCCGTCGGCGTCGGCACCGATCGCCACGCGCTGCTCGGTGAGGCTGCGCCCGCCGACGACCCGGTAGACGCCCTCCCGCGAGAGCGCGATCCTGACCGGAACACCGGCGAGCTTCGAGGCTGCCGCCCCGAGGACGTGATGCTGCCAGAGCGTCTTCCCGCCGAACGCGCCGCCGACGAAGGGCGCCGACACGTGGACCTGCTCCTCCTCGAGACCGAAGATGTCGGAGAGCGACCAGGCCGTGTGTGTCACGCCCTGCGAGGCGTCGTGGACGATCAGCTCGTCTCCGTCCCAGGCGACCGTCGCGGCATGCGGTTCGATCGCGTTGTGGTTCTGGTACGGGGTGCGGTACGCGAGGTCGACGCTGAAGGGCGCGGCGGCAAGCGCCGCTTCGGCATCGCCCCGCTCGTTCGTGAGCGGCGCTCCTCCGAACGACGCAGCACGCGCGTGCGGCTTCGCCTCCTCGAATGCCGTCGCCGATTCCTCGAGCTCGTATGTCGCGTGGATCTGCGACCTGCCGTGGTCCGCCTCTTCCTGCGTCCCGGCAAGCACGACCGCGATCGGCTGGCCGTTCCAGTGGATCCGGTCGTCCTGCATCACGGGCAGATCGTCGCCGCCGGCCGCCCGGCCCGAGGTCATGAAGAGCGGCATCGGCTTCATCCGCGGGGCGTTCCGGTAGGTCATCACGAGCACCACACCGGGCGCGGCCTCTGCAGCGCTCGTGTCGAGCGTCGCGATGCGGCCCTTCGCGATCGTGCTGAAGGCGAGTGAGGCGTAGACCATGCCGTCGAAGCGCACGTCGGCGGCGAAGCGTGCGGCGCCCGTCACCTTGAGCGCTCCGTCGAGACGCGAAACCGGCGCGCCGATCAGGCCCGGCTCGCCCTGGCTCAGCGGATCGGGTTCGCTTCCCGGCTCCCAGCTCCCCGGCCCGAGCGGGACCGCGGTCTTCACGTGAGCCTCGACGGAGTCGCCGATGATCGTCATGCGTCGGCTCCCGCCAGCGCTTCGAGCACTGCGGTCATCGTTCGGCGCGCGAGCTCGATCTTGAACGCGTTGTCGCGCAGCGGAGCCGCGGCGGCGAGCTCTGCCTCGGCGGCCGCCCGGAAGCTCTCCGGGGTTGCCGGCGTGCCCCTGAGCGCCTCCTCGGCGTTCCACGCGCGCCACGGCTTGGTCGCGACGCCCCCGAGTGCGAGCCGTACATCCCGAACGGTGCCGTTCTCCATGTCGAGCGCCGCGGCGACCGAGACGAGCGCGAAGGCGTAGCTCGCGCGGTCGCGCACCTTGCGGTAGGTCGAGCGGGTCGCGAACGGCAACGGCGGCAGCTCGATCGCCGTGATCAGCTCGCCGGGCTCGAGCACCGTCTCGAGCTCGGGATGGTCGCCGGGGAGGCGGTGGAGATCGGTGAGCGCCAGCGCACGTTCGCCGGCTCCGCCCCGGAGGTGCACGACGGCGCCGAGCGCGGCGAGCGCAACGCACATGTCCGAAGGGTGCGTCGCGACGCAGGCGGACGACGCGCCCAGGATCGCGTGGGTGCGGTTGAGGCCGTCGATCGCGTCGCAGCCCTGGCCTGGCTCGCGCTTGTTGCAGCGCGACCCCTGCTCGTCGTAGAAGTAGGTGCAGCGGGTGCGCTGGAGCAGATTGCCGCCGACCGTCGCCATGTTGCGGATCTGTGGCGAGGCGCCGGCGACGATCGCGCGGGCGAGCATCGGGTAGCGCGTCCTCACCGCCCGGCTCTCCGCGACCGCGGTGTTGCGGGCGGCGGCGCCGATCAGGAGGCCGCCACCCTCCGTCACTTCGATCCTGCTCGAGAGGCCCGTGACATCGACGAGAGCCTCGGGCCGCTCGATCGTCTCGCGCATCAGGTCGACGAGGTTCGTACCGCCGCCGAGATACCTGGCGCCGGGCGCCGCGCCCCGGCGCACCGCATCTTCGGCGTCGGCGGCGCGGGCATAGCTCATCGGGATCATCCGGCTACCTCTGTCGCGTAGGCCTCGGTGATCGCAGCGACGATGCCGTTGTGCGCCCCGCAGCGGCACAGGTTGCCGCTCATCCGCTCGCGGAGCTCGTCGTGGGTGAGCGCAATCGACTCGGACGCAAGGTCGCCGGTCACCTGGCTCGGCACCCCGCGCCTCAACTCCTCGGCCATTCCCACCGCCGAGCAGATCTGCCCAGGCGTGCAGTAACCGCATTGCAAACCGTCGTGCTCGATGAACGCCTGCTGCAGCGGGTGCAGCTCGCCGTCCGTTCCGAGCCCCTCGATCGTCGTCACCGAACGTCCTTCGACCTGCACCGCCAGCGTCAGGCACGAGAGGATCCGCTCGCCGTCGACGAGCACCGTGCACGCGCCGCAGGCGCCCTGGTCGCAGCCTTTCTTGGTGCCGGAGAGCCCGAGCCGCTCGCGCAGCATGTCGAGCAGGCTCTCGCGTGCCTCCAACTCGAGCGAATATTCCACGCCGTTGACGCCTACGTTGCTCATCGGCATTCAGCTGAGACTACTGGTGAGGGGGTAGCCGACCGGGCTTCGCCCCGTCTGTCAAGGGCGATTGCGAGGATCTGGCCCGATTCTGCACGTAGGCGCTGAATACGCCGCCGCGATCGAGCGGTTGGGCGGGGTGGCGGGAACCGGGTTCTCGGCCGAAGGTCCGCCCAGGCAAAGCAGGGTCCGGGGGCCGCAGCCTCCCGGCGCCCGTATTGCGACGCAGCCGACATTCGCCGGGGTGGGAGCGAAAGCGGTTGTAACGTAGGGGCAGACGGCAACGGCCGGTTCCAGGCTTTGCTGTCCCCAGTTCTTGCCGCGGCCTGATCCGGGGGCGGCCGATCGCGACGGAAAGAGGTGGAAATGTCGAACGTGAGGTCGGAGCTCGAGACTCTGCTCCTGGAGGGTTCGCTGACGGACGAGGGGCTCCTGCGAGCGACGGAGTCTGCGCCGGATCTTCGCATCCTCCCGGACGCCACCGTGCTCAAGATCGGCGGGCAGTCGATCATGGACCGTGGCCGGGCCGCCGTCTACCCCGTGGTCGAGGAGTTGGTTGCCGCCAAGGCAGATCACCAGCTGCTGATCGGCACCGGCGCAGGAACGCGTGCCCGCCACCTCTACTCGATTGCCGCCGGCGTCGGCCTGCCGACCGGCGTGCTGACCGGGGTCGGCTCGGCCGTGGCCGGCCAGAACGCCGAGATGCTGGGCTTGCTCATGGCCAAGCACGGCGTCCCCGTCGTCGGGGGCGCCGGGGTCTCGGCGATGCCGCTGATCCTCGATCAGGTCCACGCCGTGATCTTCGGCGGAATGCCGCCGTACGGCATGTGGATGCGGCTCTCGGAGCAGGGCCTGATCCCGCCGTACCGGACAGACGCCGGCTGCTACATGGTCGCCGAGAACTTCGGGTGCAAGGCCATGATCTACGTCAAGGACGAGAACGGCCTCTACAGCGCCAACCCGAAGACGAACTCCGACGCCGAGTTCATCCCGGAGATCACGGTCGACGAGCTGAAGGCCCGAGGTTTGCAGGACTCGATCATCGAGTTCCCGGTCTTCGACCTGATGAAGTCGTCCCTGCACGTCAGATCCGTGCAGGTGATCAACGGACTGGTTCCCGGAAACATCACCCGTGCCCTCGCCGGCGAGCACGTCGGCACGATCATCACCGCTGACTAGGAGGACTTCGATCATGGCCACCGCTACGTCCGGGGCAAAGCACGTCGAGTCGCTGCTCGCCCGTCAGACCCTCCTCGACACGGACCTCACCCAGCCGGCCACGGGACGGGAGCCGATCCGGCTGCTCCCCTGGCTGAGCGTCGTCAAGGTCGGCGGCCGCTCGATCATGGACCGCGGCGCCGACGCGATCCTGCCCCTCGTCGAGGAGCTGCGCCGGATCCTGCCCGAGCACAAGCTGCTCATCCTCACCGGCGCCGGGATCCGCGCCCGTCACATCTTCAGCGTCGGGCTCGACCTGGGCCTCCCCGTCGGCAACCTGCAGGGCCTCGCTTCCACGGAGTCGGGCCAGAACGGGAGCATCCTGGCCAATCTGCTGGCCAACGACGGCGTCTCCTACGTCGAGCACGGCGTCGTGGGAGGCCAGTTGGCGATCCACCTCGCGGCCACGCAGGGAGTGGTCAGCGCCGCCTACCCGCCGTACAACGCCCACGAGTTTCCCCCGGCCGCAGGCCGTCTCCCGATGCACCGGGGAGACACCGGCGCACTGCTGATCGCCGACGCGCTGGGTGCCCGCCGCCTCGTGATCGTCGAGGACGTCGACGGCGTCTACACGGCGGATCCCAACGGGACGTCCGCCGACCTGATCCCCGAGACGACCGCCGCAGCTCTGCTCGACGGCGGCCCGGCGACGCTCCCAGTCGACCGGACGTTCCTCGACGTGCTGAAGACCGCCCGGCACCTCAACGCTGTCCAGGTCGTCAACGGTCTCGTTCCCGGCAACCTCACCCGGGCGCTGCGCGACGAGCACGTCGGCACGATCATCCGCTCGAGCTGAGCTCGCGTCGTCGGCGGCTTACGCGTCCGCCGTGTCGAGAACGTCGATGTCCTCGCACAACGACGTCATCTCGAGAACCTCGCGCGCGAACCCGCCGGGCGGCGCGATTACTCGAAGCTTGGAGCCCGCGCCGGCCTGCCTGTCGTTGAGCTGGATCAGCACGCGGAGCCCCTGACTGTCGATGTACTCGATCCCCGTCAGGTCGAGAGCGACGTTTTCGTCCGGCGCGACGGCGTTCCACAGGCGCGCCTGAAGCTGATCGACGTTCGAGAGATCGATCTCTCCGATCAGGCGCACGAGGATTGCCCCGTTCCAGCGATCGAGCTCGACCATGACGAGGTCGTCGGTCATGCAGGAACGGTTTCCGTCAAGGGCAGGCGGAACCGGACAGCGGTGCCGTTCGTCGTCGAGGCCCGGAGAAAGTCGGAGGTCACGGCACGCATGATCGTGGTTCCGCGCCCTCTGCCGGGGGCACTTCGGGACGAGGCGAAACGACCGAAGTCCCTGATGACCACGCTGAGCGATCGATCGTCGTACTCGAGGATGTCGACGCTGACCTCGCCGGGGACGCTTTCGGCGTACGCATGCTCGACCGCATTCGAACAGGCCTCTCCAACCGCGAGCAGCAACGCGGTTCGCCTGGGCTCATCGAACTGCCGCTCCTGCATCCAGACCCGCATCTCGGCTCGCAGGGCGCGAAGTCCCTCGGGCTCGGCCGGGAAGACGCGCCGGAAGCGAGCGACCGGCATCGTCTCGAGCCGCACGGCGAGCAACGCGACATCGTCTGTCCGTGACGCGTCGACGCCGAGGGCCGCAACAAGGGCGTCGCAGGCCACTGCAGTCGACACGTTCGCGAGCGACCCGGCTGCGCGAGCGAGACGATCCAGTCCGTCCGCGAGCGACGCGCCCCGCCGCTCGATCAAACCATCCGAGTAGAGGATCAGCAGAGAGCCGACGGGAAGAACGGTGGTTGCCTGCAGCATCGGTCGCCTCTGATGCCCGGAGAGCGGAGGCGAGTTCGCGTCGTCGAGCCACCGGGTCCGACCGGACGGCTCGACGAGAAGGATCGGGGGGTGGCCCGCCGACGCATATTCGAAGACACCGGTGTTCGGGTCGAGGACGCCGTAGCAAACGGTTGCGAAATCCGTCGTGCGGGTCCGTGCGAGGAACCCGTCCAGCCGCGTGAGCAGCTCCCCCGGTGAGGACGCATCCTCCGAAAGTGCGGCGAGGGCCGTGCGGAGCTGTCCCATCGCGGCCGCGGCAGCCAGGCCGTGCCCGACGACATCCCCGACCGTGACCGCGACCCTGCCGTCGGCCAACTCGAACGCGTCGTACCAGTCGCCCCCGACCTCGAGCGCCTCGCTTCCTGCCTCGTAGCGGGCAGTGCACGAGATCCCGGCCGGCGTGATCAGGCGATCGGGAAGCAGAGCTCGCTGAAGGCCGATGGCGATCTCGCGCTCCTCGGCCTCTAGCGCGCGGAGCGCCTCCTCGGCCCGGGTCCGCTCGGTGATGTCGATTCCGGTCGGATGGAGAAAACGGACGATGTCATCGTGTCCGAAGATCGGGTTCATGGCGAAATCGACGACGCGTTCGCTGCCGTCGGCAACCCAGTACGGGAGCACCTTCCGGAAGATCCGTCCCGCTGCGGCTACTCGCACCGCCTCATGGATCTCGACCTGCACCTCCGCCGATCCGCGCCACCAAGCGGTCTCCCAGAATGGGCGGTCGAGCACGGCCTCCCGTACGTATCCGCATTGCTCGACGGCAAGATCGTTGACCTCCAGAACAGTGCCTTCGAGATCGAGGATCCCGGCAAAGATCCCGGACTGGTTGAAGATCGCCTCGAACTTCGCGGTGGTCGAGACGAGCAGCGCGTCGGCCTCCTTGCGCGACGTGATGTCCCGGGCGATCTTGGCTGCACCCACGACTTTGCCCGCGCTGTTCCTGATCGGCGAGATCGAGAGCGAGACATCGAGCCGACTCCCGCTCTTGGTCATCCGCACCGTCTCGAAGTGGTCGATGTACTGCCCGGCTCGAAGCCTCGCGAGGATCTCGTCCTCCTCGGTCTGAAGCTCGGCGGGGATCAAGCGGCGAATGTTCTGGCCGACCATCTCCTCCGCCGTGAAACCGAAGATTCGCTCTGCGCTCGCATTCCAGCTCGTGATCGTTCCGTCGAGGCTCTTGCTGAGGATCGCGTCGCTCGAGGCGTCCACCACGGCCGCCAGATATGCGAGTCGTTCGACCGTCCGCTCATCCGATCCTCGATGTTCAGACGCCACGCTGCTGGTCCTGCCTCTCAGCTGCCGAATCGAAACCCGCGTGCAGGTTACCCACGGCCCTTCCGATCGAGGCGAAAAGAGTCACCGAGAGCCCACTACCGTATGCGGCGTGCGGAAGCTCGACAACTCGGGGATCGCAGCGACCCTGCGCGAGTACGGCGCACTGCTCGAGTTGGCCGGCGCGGGCCCGTACTCGGCGCGCGCCTTCCGCCGCGCCGCGGAGCTTGTTGCCTCGACACCCGCGGACATTGCGGCGCTCGTGCGGGCCGGACGAGTCCGCGAACTCCGAGGAATCGGTCCGGGGATCGAGGCGAGATTGTCGGAGCTCGTCGAGACCGGGACGATCGCCGAGCTCGACGAGCTACGCCGGACGGTCTCGCCGGAGCTCGCCGCCCTCGGCAGTCTTCACGGCTTCGGCGCCAAACGCGCGATCGAGATCGGCGCCACGCTCGGCATCCACACCGGCGAGGAGCTTCGAGAGGCGGCCGCAACCGGGCGCTTGCGCGAAGTACGCGGGATCGGCCCGAAGACGGAGGCGTCGATCCGCACAGCGCTCGAGCAGCCTCCGACCCGACCGCGACGCCCTTTGCGACTCGACCGCGCGCAGTCCGTCGTCGAACGCATCGCCTCCGCGCTCGGCGGCGTCGCCGCCGGTGACCCGCGGCGGTGGCGAGACGAGTGCGAATGGCTTGCCGTCGCCGTTGCCACCGACGAGCCGGACGCGACACGGGCACGGTTCGCGTCGCTGCCCGAGATCGTCGCGACGATCGCGCCCGACATCGGTGTCACGGCCGAAGGAGTCGCGATCGAGCTCCACACGGCGGTCCCGGAGCGATTCGGGACAATGCTCGTTCGCGCGACGGGCTCATCCGCCTTCGTTGCGGCGCTCGGCCCGCTTCCCGACGCCTCTGACGAGAACGGTGTCTTCCGGCTCCTGGGACTCCCGGTCGTGCCCCCGGAGCTTCGCGAGACCCACGCGCCGCCGGCACCGGGCCGGCTCGTCGACACCACTGACGTTCGCGGCGACCTTCATTGCCATACGACCGCCTCCGACGGCAGAGCCACCGTGCGCGAGATGGCTGACGCAGCGATCGCCCTTGGCTACGAGTACCTCGCGATCTGCGACCATACGAAGGCCGTCCGTGTCGTCGCCGGCCTCGACGCAGACGACCTGCGCCGGCAGGCTGACCAGATCGCCGAGGCAAACGAGACGCTCGCCCCGTTCCGCATCCTCCGCGGGGTCGAATGCGACATCCTCCCCGGCGGCGGCCTCGACCTCCCCGATGACATCCTCGACGAGCTCGACTGGGTGCAGCTGTCCCTTCATGCCGGCCAGCGAACGCCGCGGCGCGAGCTCACGGCCCGTGTCACCCACGCGATGGCTCACCCGGCCGTGCGCTGCCTCAGCCACCCGACGGGCCGGCTGATCGGCCACCGGCCCGAGAACGCCCTCGACCTCGAGCGAACCTTCGAGACCGCCCGCGAGACCTACGTCGCCCTCGAGGTCAACGGGCTCCCCGACCGGCTCGACCTGAGTGGTGAGCACGTCGCCGCGGCGCTCGCGGCCGGGGTCTCGATCGTGTGCTCTACGGATGCTCACTCCGTCACCGGACTCCTCAACATGCCCTACGCCGTCTATACAGCCCGACGCGGGGGCGCCGGTCCCGGCAACGTGCTCAACACCCTCCCCCTCGAGGCCCTCCAGAGCACGTCTCGCCCAGACGGCGCCGGCACCTGACAAGAACGACCACGGCTGCTGCCCGGCGGAGCCTGAGAAGTTGCCAAACCTGATTCAGCCCGGCTTCAAGGAGAGGCTAGGATCTCGGCGGGGCTCTTCGAGGAGCCCCTTGTGAGGTGGCGGGAAGAGGGGAGCAACGGCTTTGGAGCGGCCACCTGTTTGCGCATCACGATGCCGGCGGCCGTCAGCGTGTTCCCGCGGGAGCTCTACCAGGCGCCGCGGAGCTGGACAGAGCAGGCCTATCCCAAGCTCATCTACTTCAACGAGGTGGAGCACGGCAACCACTTCGCCGCCTCGCAGGAGCCCGACATCTTCACGACCGAGATCCGGGCCGCGTTCCGGTCGATCCGTTAGGGAAGGGGAGAGAGACATGTCAGAGACAACACCAACCGTCGTGCTGGTCCACGGAGCGTTTGCGGACGCCTCGAGCTGGAACGGCGTCATCGAGCGCCTCCAGGCACGCGGGGTAAACGCGGTGGCGCCCGGACTTCCGCTCCGCGGGATCGCAAGCGACTCTGCCTACATCGCGAGCGTGCTCGAGCAGATACCGGGCCCCGTCGTGGCCGTCGCCCACTCCTACGGCGGCGCGGTGATCACGAATGCGGCGACCGATGCCAAGAACGTCGTCGGCCTCGTGTACGTCGCGGCTTTCGCCACCGAGGAAGGCGAGACGCTCGGCGCCGTCGAGGCGAGCTCGAAGGACAGCGTGCTCGGAACGGCGCTCGCCACGCGGCAGTACCCGACCACGAACGGTGGATCGGCAACCGAGTTGTTCATCGACCCGGCGAAGGTACGCGAGGCCTTCGCGAGCGACCTTTCCGACCTGCAGGTCGCCTTGATCGGAGCGACGCAGCGGCCGGTCGCCGAGTCGGCATTCGCCGAGCCGGGCGGGCCGCCGGCGTGGAAGGACCGGCCCTCGTGGGCCGTGGTCGCAACCGGCGACAAGGCTGCAGGCGCTGATGTCGTGCGCTCGATGGCGGAACGCGCGGGTGCCACGATCACGGAGCTCGACGGTTCGCACGTGATCATGATCTCCCAGCCGGAAGCCGTGACGAACGTGATCATGGACGCCGTCCGCGCGGTGTCGCAGGTCCCGGTGGGTGTCTGAGATGTCGACCGTGACCGCTTCGGTGCCGAAGCTCGGCACCGTCAGCCAGATCGACGCCGGCGCCCTGAACGTCGGGTACCTCGACAGGGGACCGAAAGACGGCCCTGCAGCGCTCCTGCTGCACGGCTGGCCGTACGACATCCACAGCTACGAGGAGGTGATCCCGCTGCTGACCGCAGCGGGGCACCGCGTGATCGTTCCTCACCTGCGCGGCTTCGGGACGACCCGCTTCCTCTCCGACGAGACCGTTCGCAACGGTGAGCAGGCGGCACTCGCAGCCGATGCGATCGCCCTGATGGACGCCCTCGGGATCGAACGGGCGGTCGTCGCCGGCTTCGACTGGGGCGCACGAACCGCCGACATCCTCGGCGCGCTGTGGCCGGATCGCTGCAGCGGACTCGTCTCGGTGAGCGGGTACCTGATCGGGAGCCAGGCAGCCGGGAGCGTGCCGCTGCCTCCGGCAGCCGAGCTCCAGTGGTGGTACCAGTACTACTTCGCCACCGAACGTGGCCGCGCCGGTTACGACCGCTACCGGCACGACTTCGCGAAGCTGATCTGGCAGACCGCCTCGCCACGGTGGAACTTCGACGACGCAACATTCGAGCGCAGCGCGGCGTCGTTCGAGAACCCGGACCACGTTGCGATCGTGATCCACAACTACCGCTGGCGGCTCGGCCTCGCCGACGGCGAGGCGCAGTACGCCGAACTGGAGAGAAAGCTCGCCGCCGGCGCCGGCGATCAGCGTTCCTGCGATCACGCTCGAAGGCGACTCGAACGGCGCGCCGCATCTCGACCCGAGTGCGTATGCCGGAAAGTTCTCGGGCCCCTACTCCCACCGGACGGTCGAGGGTGGTGTCGGGCACAACCTCCCCAGGAGGCACCCGCAGCGTTCGCCGAGGCGGTGCATCGCCGTCGGCGGCGGCAAGGAGTGAGCGTGTTCGGCGCTCCGTCCTTGCGCCGCGGTCGGCTCGTGTGCCCGCCGAGGGGACGCTGTTCGTTCCCTCGACGGGTGAGCGGCCCAGTAGGGAGGCCAGACGAGGGCCCAGTCTGGGCACAGATGAGGCGCTAGACGAGACTGACGAGAGACGGCGCAAGCGCCCGGCGAAGGACGATGTCCGGCGACCGATGCGGGCCGGACACGGGACTAGGAACAGGAGAGAACGGGCCGCGCCACGCTCCAGAGGCCCCAGTGCGAGATCCGGTGACCGTCGGAACCACTCTCCTCTGTCCGTGGCGCACAAACCAGGAGGCGTCTTCGGGCGCGCGGGGGAGCGTACGCGTCCGAACCCAGGCGAGGCGAAGGAGCCGATGCGCGATCGCGTCGCGCCGTCGAAGATCGGAGCTCGCAGGTGCAGGAACGGATTGAGGCGCGGGGCCGAGGCGGCAGACGTGATCATCGTGACACCCGCAAGAATGCGCGACATTCCGGGACTCACGACCTTGGAAGCCGAGCGGACGACACGAACCGCGCGGAGAGCGGTCGGGAGTCGCCGGACGCCTGCCGGAAGGGTGGCCTGCATCAGCTCGGTGTAGCCGCCGCAGACGCAGCCGTCGGGGAGCCCGACGACGTGTCCCAGTTCGTGAAGGACGACGGTCAGCAGGTCGAGGTGCCCGGCGGCAGCGCTCCCGGGAAACGCTGTCCCGTTCAGATAGATGCCGGAGTCGAGCGACGTGTTCCAGCCGAGTCCGGCCGCGGAGACGTCGAGATAGATGGTCTTGCCGTCCGTATAGCCGACCTCGCCGAACGGCAGGTCGCTCGTGATCACGAACGTGACTCCGGCGAACGTGGAGGAGGCGACCCCCGCTGCCACCCACTCGTGCTCCGCCGCGGCAATCACCGGGTCGAGCTCCCGGGAGGTGAGCGTGGCCGGGGTTGCGCCGGGAACCGCGTCCGCGGCCACTTGGGCGCTCGTGCCGGTGATCGTCACGGTGCTCGTGGGCGTGGTGCCCAGCGCGCCGCCGCCGGTCGGGCTCGAGAGCGTCACGGTGAACGCCTTGTTGACGTTGCCCGTCTTCTTACCGAGCAGGACGACAGTGACGGTCTGGCTCGTCGACACCCCGCGGCGAACGTCAGCGTGCTCGACAGAGCCTGGAAGTCGGTGCCGGAGACGGCCGTGCCGTTGACGGTCTTGATCGTCACCCCGGTCGCGTTCGGCGACGACCCGGAGAGGGTCACTGTCAGCGTGATGTTCTGGTTCGACTTCGAGCCGGCGGCCGTGACGCTCGTCGGGCGTGATCGTGATCGTCGGAGCGGTCGTGTCGTAGAGCGTGACCGTGGCGGCCGAAGGCGACCCGACCGTGTACAGCGACGAGGTCGCGAGGGTCAGGATCGCCGTCTGGGGCACCTCGCGGATCCCGTCGGCGGTCGGCGTCAGGACGCACGGTGACGCTGCCGATGCCGTCCGGGATCGTAAGCTGCGTCCCGCCTGCGTTGAGCGTTCCACCGGTAGCCGACAGGGTGTACCGGCTCGTAGCGGCAGTGCCACTCCAGGTCAGCGAGACCACGAGCGCACCGGACAGATTGCCCGTGCGGGTGATCGTGTAGATGCCGGGCTGGGACGGAGACTCGACCGCAACGGCCTGCGTCGCCGACACCGTGATCGTCGGCTTCACCGGTGCCACGTCGTCGTTCACGATCGTGCCGGTACCGGTGCCGGTACCGATCGCGAGACCAACCGGGCTGGAGAGGACGACACTGAACGTCTCGTTCGCCTCGACGGTCGTTGTCGCCGATCACCGAAACGCTGATCGTCGCCGTCGTCTGGCCCGGCGCGAAGGTCAGCGTACGCCGAGCCTGCGGTGTAGTCGTTGTTGGCGGTCGTCGCGGTGCCGTCGGCAGTCTTCCAGGCGACCGTCGTGGTCGTCATCGACGCCCACGAGAGCGTGACTGTGAAGTTGGCCTGGCTCGTCTGGCCCGCGTTGCCCTCGTTCAGGCTGACGCTCGAGACCGACACCGTAGGCGTCGTCGAGGGCGGAGTCAGATTGGCCTCTGCGTTGTTCCAGGTGTTGAGCTGAACCTGGAGGTTGTCGATCGTCGTCCCGTTGCCGCTCGCGAGGGCCGCGTCGACCGCCGCGATCAGCTGCGCTGCCGTCCACGGGTAGGCGATCGTCTGGGTCGTCGTGCTCAGCAGCGCGGCGACGGCCTGGCGCAGAAGTGCCTCGGATCCGCCCCCTCCGGTGCCGAGGCATGGCGAGGAACGTGTCCGCTGCGTCCGCAGCGGGCACCGGCCCGAAGACGGAGCTGACGAGCTGGTTCGGCGAATACACGGGTGTCCCGTTCGCCAACGTCGGCCAGCCGGTGGTGTGGTTCTTCCAGTACCCGAGCGTCAGACCCTCGGCCGCGGTGTCGCCGAAGTAGCCGGCGACGTCGGATCCAGTCGCCGTCTGGTGCGTCGTCGGCTGGATCACGAGCGACGGTGGCGGTGTTGAGGTACGGGCCGCTCTGCACGATCGTCGTGGCCCTGAAGAGCCAGGTCTCGCCGAGATCGAGCAGGCCGTTGCCGTTCGTGTCGCCCGAGACGTAGGTCGGGTGGAAGTCGTCGAGGGTCGTCCACGGCGTACCCGTTGTCGTCGGTGAGCGACGTGATCGTCACCGCGGCGTTGCCGGTGTTCGTCACGAGGTATGTCCAGACCGCGGTCGTCCCGACGAGGAGCTCCTTCGCGGGCTGGGTGTTGGCGTCCTCGATCGTCGTCGGATGGAGTGGGTCGAGGGCGTCGACGGCCTTGTCGACCTGGACGGCCGGGGTCACGCCGAGCTGGTAGTTGATGTCGTCGTCCCAGACGGTGGTTCCCGCGGCCTGGCCGCTGGCCCTGACGACATTCGCGTACGGGCCATACGGGGCCTTGCGGGTCGCGGTGAATGTCCAGGTCTCCCCCGGGTCGAGCATCCCGTTCCCGTTCGTGTCACCCGAGACGTAGGTCGGCGTGCAGATCGTCGGTCGTGTTGCCCGGGGTGCCGTTGTCGTCGACGAGCGTGATGCCCCCGAGCGAGGTCGCCGTCGTGGTCGGTGACGAGGTAGGTGAAGGTGACGTTGGCCCCGGCGGCCACGAGGATCGGCGAGCCGGGCGACTCGCGCGGCCTGACCGTTGGCGAGCTTCGACCACGTGGATCCCCGGCGCCGTGCCGTAGAGGTGGGCGACATCGGTCGCCGTCACGGACGCCGGCACCGGCTCGCCGAGGACCTGACCGGAGGCCGTCGCGGTGTTCGTGTACTCGCCCGGTCCCGACGATCCCGGTGGCCTTGAAGAGCCACGTCTCGCCCGGATCGAGCAGACCGTTCGAGTTGGTGTCCCCGCCGACCGAACATGTCGACGTTGAAGCCGAGGTCCGGATTGCCCGTTCCCCGCGTCGTCCTGGAGCCCGGCGAGGTCGACCGGGGTGTTCCCCTGATTCGTGACGAGATACGTCCAGGTGACGGTCGAGCCGGTGATCAGGACCGGGCCGGGTGCGCTGTTTGCGTCCTCGTACACGGTCGGGTGCCACGGATCGACGGCGTTCACGGCCTTGTCGACGGAGATCTGGTTCACGACACCGAAGTGGTCGCTCGGATCGTTCGCGGTCACGCTCGTCCCGAGATGGACGTCGGTGGCGGTGACGGTGGCCGAGCTCAGGTACTGGCCGGCGACGACGTGGTAGCTCGAGACGCCCTGCGAGGTGTAGAGCCAGGTCTCGCCCGGATCGAGGACGCCGTTTGCGTTCGTGTCGCCGGAGACGTACACGGGGCTGAAGCTGCCGGAGGTGTCGGAGATCTTGATCGAGTTGAGCCCGGAGTTCCCGGTGTTCGTCACGAGGTACGTCCAGACGACCGGGGAGCCGACGGCGAGATAGAGCTCCTGGGCGGTGCTGTTGCCGTCCTCCGCGGGCGTCGGCGCGAGCGGGTTGAGCAGCATTCGTCGCCTTCGTGATCGTGACCGAGTCGGTCACGCCGTAGTACCAGGCGGGATCGGTCGCCGCATAGACGACGCCTTGCCACGGTCGCGGTGACGGTGGCGAGGTTGCCGTTGAGGCCGGGCTTGGCGGTGGTGGTGTAGGTGTAGAGCCAGACCTCGCCCTTGGAGAGGATGCCGTCGGCGTTCTTGTCGCCGCTCACATAGACCGGGTGGAAGTCGTCGGCGGGGTTGCCCGGCGTCCCGTTGTCGTCGGTGAGGACGATCGAGGAGCCGGTGATCGCGACGCCGTTCGGGCTGGTGACGAGGTAGGTGAACGTGACCGTCGACCCGACCGGGACGTAGACGGGGCTCGCCGGGTTGTTGGCGTCCTCGGCCGTCGTCGGGCTGGTCGGCTTCGCTGCGTTGATCGCCTTGTCGACGCTGATCCCTGCCGGCCGTGACGCCCGTGTAGTACGTCGGGTCGGTGGCATGTCACGATCGCGCCGAAGCGTGGGCTTCGCCGAGACCGAAGAGGTGTCGAGCTTCAGCCCGGCGACCGCCTTCAGCGTCGCCGCGCCGGTCGAGGTGAAGAGCCACGTCTCGCCCGACGTCGAGGATGCCGTCCTTGTTCGTGTCGCCGACGTTGTGGACACCGTCGGCACCGAGCACGGGCTTGCGCGGTGAAGCCGTAGGTGGAGTCGGTGACAACGGGGTTCGTGAGGCTCTCGAAGCCGTCGTTGACGACGAGGTAGGTGTAGGTGAGCGTGCTGCCGGTGCCCAGGTACGGGCCGGGCGCCGTGTTCGCGTCCTCGTAGACGGTCGGCGGCCAGCGGGTTCAGCGGCGTTGATCGCGGTGTGCAGGGTCACGTGGCCCGCTGCGCCCGTGTACTGCGCGACGTCGGTGGCGGTGAGCGTCTGGCCGCCGCTGTTCATTGCCTTGACGGTGGCGGTGTTCACCACGGAGGCCGAGCTGGACGGTCGTCTGCCAGAGGTAGACCCAGCCCTCGCCCGGGTCGACGAGGCCGTTGTGGTTGACGTCGCCGATGTTGTACTGGCGCCGTTGAACGTGACGAGATCGGGCGTCATCGCGGCGAGGTGGACGTCGTCGGTCGTCGTGCCCGGGGTGCCGTTGTCGTCGACGATGTCGCTGATCGACACCGCGGAGCTGCCGGAGTTCACGACGAGGTAGCTGAAGGTGACCGTGGAGCCCGGACTGCGACCGTCGGGCCGGTCCCGTTGGCGTCCTCGGCGGCGGTCGGCCGGGTCGGGTCGACGGCGTTGACGGCCTTGATGCAGGGCGAGGCCGACGGTGCCGGTGTAGTAGGCCGGGTTGCTCGCGACGTAGGTCGTGCCGTTCGCGTCGGTCGCGACGACCGTGCCCACGTTCACGTTGACGCCCGGGTTCGCGGTGCGCTGGGCGCCGGGCGCGCCGGCGGAGGTGTAGAGCCAGGTCTCGCCGGCCTCGAGCAGGCCGTCGAAGTTCGTGTCGCCGACGTTGTACTGCTTGCCCTGGAAGGTGACGAGCACCGGCAGCGGGTTCCAGTCGTCGCCCGTGTCGCCCGGGGTCGCGTTGTCGTCGGTCACCGAGACGACGGTGATCGGCGTGCTCGACGTGGTGCTGACGCGGTAGGTCCAGACGACCGGGGCACCGGCCGCGAGGCTCGGGCCGGTCGCGGCGGTGTCGGCCTGCTCGGTGACCGTCGGCGTGAGCGGGTTGACGGCGTTGATGTCCTTGCCGATCGAGACGACCGGGAGCGACGCCGTGTAGTTCGTCGGGTCGGCGGCCGTGACCCGGACGCTCGAGCCGGGTCGAGGCCGACGACGGTCACGGTGTCGACGTGCCCGCCGGCGCGGCCGTCGTCGGCGCGCCGGCGACGCCGGCCGAGGTGTAGAGCCACACCTCACCGGGATCGAGCAGGCCGTTGCCGTTCGTGTCGCCGGAGACGTACACCGGGCGTGAAGTCGTCGCCCGCGATGAACGGGGTGCCGTCGTCGTCGGTGATCGAGATGATCTGGAGCGGCTGCGTGCCGGGGTTCGTGACGAGGTAGGTGAACCCGATCGCCGCGCCGACGGCGAGCACCGAGCCGGGCGGCGCGTCGGCGTTCTCGAGCTCGGTCGGCGAGAGCGGGTGGACCGCGTTGATGTCGCCCTCGACCGCGACGACGTCACCCGGGTTGCACGGGCAGCCGAGGCCGAGGTCGACGTTGCCGCGGTAGTCGATCTGGACGCCGGGGACGTTGCCCGGCTGCGGGTCGCGCGGGCCGCCGTGCTGGTCGTTGCAGTAGGCGCCGCTCGGCGTCGTCTCGGCGAGCTCGTCGAGCGGCGAGTCCGGGCGTGAACGTCTGGTCGGCGCCGCCGGCGACCGAGAGCGCGCTGATGAAGTCGCGGATCGTTCGGGCTCGAGCGTGCGGTTGACGACCGGGGCGCCGAACGGGCTGAACGGGACGATGAAGCTGTTGAACTCGCCGCGTCCAGTCGAACATCCGCGCCCGGCCGGTGTCGGCGATCAGCACGTCGCGGCCCGCGCCGCCGTAGGCGAAGGTCGGGTCGGACCAGGTCGCATCCTCGGGCATCCGGTTGAGCTCGCCGTCGGTCTCGAGGTTCTGGCTCGACTGCAGCAGGTCGTCGCCGAACCCGCCGAACAGCCAGTTCGTGTCGGTGCCGCCGACGAGCCAGTCGTTGCCGTTGTCGCCGTAGATGATGTCGCAGCCGTCGTCGCTCTTGATCAGGTTCCCCGAGCCGTCGGTGATCGGGTTGCCGCTCGCGTCGAGCACGTACGGGGTGAAGTTGAGGAAGAAGTCGACCTTCATGCCCGCTCGCGCACGTGCCGTTGACGCCGACGTCCTTCTGGCCGCTCGTGCAGTCGTAGATCTTCGACCACGGGTCGTCGGCGTTGTAGTCGGCGAAGTTCGTGGTCGTCGGGTCGTAGAGCAGCGGGTCGGCTCGGGTCGATGCCCCAGCGCGAGAGGATCGCGGCCTGCGGGATCGTGCTGTAGTAGAACGGCAGCGCCTCGGCGCCCGAGATCGCGTCGTCGCCGCCCTCGCCGTGGATCCAGTCGTTGCCGAGGCCGCCGTAGATGATGTCGGAGTAGCCGACGGCGGTCGGGTCGATGCGTCGTAGTCGAAGAGGCGCGCCTCGTTGAACAGGTCGCCGGCCTGGAAGGTCGTCGCCTCGGTGTACGGGCCGGGGATCGCGAGCGACGACGTCGGTGGCGTTCGGCGTCGTGACGTCCCAGAGCGGCTCGGTCAGGCCGTTGCGGCTCGTGTTGAAGTAGCCGTTGTCGCCGAGGATCGCGTCGTCGCCGGTGCCGCCGTAGATCCGGTCGTCGCCGTTGCCGCCGATGATCGTGTCGTCCTGGCCGCCGCCGAAGAGCACGTCGTCGCCGAGTCTCGCCGAGGATCGACGTCGTTGCCGGCCTCGCCCTGGATCAGGTCCGGGCCGCCGATGTCGGTCGTGCGCGAGGCCGTTCGTCGGCGAGGCGCCGTAGGTGTAGTCGAGGAGCGTCCACGCCGCGCGGGATGATCAGCTCGCTCGCGTCGTAGCTCGAGATGTCGTAGTTGAAGGTCAGGAACGACGAGCGTGCTGCTTGGCCTGCACCGTTGGCATCGACCGTGGCGCTCCCGTAGGCGCCGACGAGCCGGTAGATGTCGCCGTTGTCGCCCAGGATCACGTCGGCGTCGTGTGCGTGGCCGTCGGGCCCAGGTCGCCCTGGTCGTCGATCCCGTCGCGCGTGCCGGCGCCGCCGTAGATCGTGTCGCTGGCGTCCGAGCGCTGGCTGGCGCTGACGAGGCTGAACATGTCGGAGCTGCCGCCGACGAGGTCGTCCTGGCCGAGGTCGCCGTAGATGACGTCGCTGCCGGCGTTGCCCTCGACGTAGTCGTTGCCGTCGCTGCCCGGGCCGGCCCAGTCCTCGACCGACTGCCGCGGGTCGGTCGACCGTGTCGCGCGTCTGGACGTCGATCGTGACGTGCCCCGCGTCGTTGATCGACCGAGCCGTCGCCCTGGATCCAGTCGTTGCCGCCCTGGCCGAAGAGCACGTCGTTGCCGGCGCCGCCCGCGATGTCGGAGTCGGAGTAGGTGCCGGCCGGCAGGTTGCCGTTGCGCGTCGACCGTCTGGTCGAAGAGCTGGATCGAGCGGACGTACACGCCGTGCGGGTCGGCCTGCCAGCCGTAGTTGTCGACGGTGCAGCGTCGATCGGGATCAGCGCCGGTCGGGTCGACCCACGCGCACGGCGGAGTGCCGCCGCCGGGCTGTAGGCGCTCGTCCCGGTGACGTTCGCGGCGCCGTGTGTCGGTGTCGAAGATGTCGTCGCCGGAGAGGACGCGGAAGCGCGGGCTGACGGTGCTGCCGGTGCGCAGGATGTTCGCGTTGTCGCCGGCGATCACGTCGTTGCCGGTGCCGCCGTCGAGGTAGTCGCCGTAGGTGCAGTCCGCCGCCGTGACACAGGCGCTGTGGGGGCCGTCGAAGCCGCCGGTCACGGCATGCGGGAAGCCGCCGGTGAAGCCGTAGACGTCGCCGTAGGAGACGTGCCCGGCGCTGAAGTCGACGCCCGCGTTGTAGCCGCCCGCGCCGCCGGAGTTCGGGACGCCGGGAGCGCCAGCCCGTCATTGCCGCCGATGAGGTCGTCGTCGCCCGCGTCGCCGCTGATCCGGTCGGAGCCGGCGCCGCCGATCAGGATGTCGTCGCCGTTGCCGCCGCGAGATCAGGTCGTTGCCCCAGTTCGCGCTCTGCTGCGGTGAAGAGCGACGTCCAGGTGAACGTGTGGTCGTTGAGCGCGACGTTGAACGGCAGCAGGCTCCCGTCGACGTAGGCGGTGCTGGCCGTTCGGCCGGGTCGATGCAGGTGCTCCCGCTCGGGTTGCGGACACAGTCGACGCTGCCGAAGTCGCCGAAGACGAGGTCGTTGCCGTCGCTGCCGGAGATCGTGTCGCCGCCGCCGCCGCCGAAGAGGAAGTCGTTGCCGAGGTTGCCGTCGATCGTGTCGCTGACACCGTCCTGCGGGTTGACCGTGGCGAGATCCATCAGCAGGCCGGTCGTCTGGAGCGCCTGCGGCCTCGTGTCGGTCTCGACGAAGTTGCCGCTCGCGTCCTGGTACCAGAAGCGCTTGCCCTGGACGTCCTGGGTCACCTGGCCGAGATCGCCGAAGATCACGTCCTGCGAGCTCGTGGCGCCCGTGGTGTTGTCCGGTGCGGAGCCGGGACCGTCGCCCTGGATCAAGTCGTGGCCGGCGAACAGGCTGTCGGCGTCGGGCAGCGCGCTGCCGTTGACCGAGGTGACCGAGAGCACGCGCGTCGTGACGTCGACGTTGATGCCGTTGTCGCCGTAGATGAGGTCGTTGCCGCGGAGCCCGTCGATCGTGTCGTTGCCCGAGCCGCCCGCGATGATGTCGCCCGCCTGGCTGCCGATGAGCGTGTCGTTGCCCGGCCCGCCGTAGATCGTGACGCCGACCGAGGGCAACTGGTTGGCGGGCAGCCCGGCATCGAGGCCGCTCGCGTCGATGACGTCGTTGCCGGAGTACTGGAACGGTTGGGCGAGCGGGAAGACGAAGTTCGGGTCGTTCCCGACCGGCTCGGTCGTCGGCTTCGGCCCGAAGACGTGGCCTGACTGCTCGTTGGGATCGCCGCTGTACCAGACGCCGTCCTGCGACGTGTCGCCGTAGATCACGAGCGGCGAGCTGGACCCGCCTCCGCCGGTGACGGTGATGTGGTCGCCGCCGATCCTCTCGAAGCCGGTGTTGGCCTGGAGCGGGTCGTAGACCGAGACGGTGCCGCCCACGCCCGCCTTGGCGGTCAGCGTGCCGCCGGAGAGCAGCATGGTCTCGCCGTTCGCGCCCGAGAAGCCGGTGATCGTGAAGGCGCCGACTGCGTAACCGGGGACGTTCACCTGCTGGCCGACCGCGAAGCCTGCGGTCGTCCAGGACTGGCCGTCGTCGCGAGTGACGCTGCCGGCCGTCAGGTCGAACTGTCCGGTGACGGCGAGCAGCGAGTTGCCGCCGCCCTGGACGAGGGTGAGCGCGCCGGCCAGGGCCGGGATGCCGTTGGGCAGCTTGTCGTCGCGTGCCTGGTCGGCGCCCTGGACGAGCGTGCTCTCGATGTTCAGGGTGTCGTTGCCCTGCCCGAGCATGATGTTCAGGACCTCGATCGTGCTCGTCGAGTTGTTCGTCTCGAACTGGTGGCTGATCGGATCGACGGAGATCGTGCCGTAGCTGATCCCGCCCGGGAAGCTGTTCGGCTCGCCCCATGAGGTGGTGCCCGGGAAGGTCAGCGACGGCCCCATCCCGAAGCCCGTGAGGGCGGTCGAGGTGAGGGTGCCGCTCTGGTCCTCGTGGCTGCCGTCGTCGTAGATGTTGAGCGTGTCGATCTGCTTGGCCTCGGACGGCTGCTGGGCGATCCCGAACGGCGGCGTGTTGATCTCCGTGGGCATGATCACGGCGGACTCGAGCGCGTGCTGCTCGCCGCCGGTGCCGCCGTCGACCTGGAGCGGGCCCTGGATGCCCGAGAGATAGTGCGGCTGCTTCGGGAACGTCAGCAGGTCGGACCGCTGGGGCGAGACGTAGAAGCTCGGGTCGGCCGAGACCTCGACGTCGACCGGCTTCCACCAGTTCGTGTCGTCGAAGGTGACCACGGGAGCAACCTCCGTCACGCTGAGCGAGGTCGAGCTCGCGAGCATGCCGGGCACGCTCACGACGGTGAAGCTCATCTCCGACAGGTTGGAGCCGAAGATCGACTGGATCTTGAACGTGCCGGAAACCCCGGAGAACTGGACGAGCTGGCCCTCGAGGAAGCCGTTGTCGAGCCAGCTGGCGCCGTCCGTCCGGGTGAGGATGCCGACGGTCAGACCGGTAACCGGGTCTAGCCCGGTCGCGTAGGTCGTGGGCCCGGTGAAGAGTCCGGAGGGCACGACGCGGCTGAGCTGGACGGCGGAAGCGCCCTGCATGGCGTAGGGGCCGAAGGTGCCGTTCGTGGCGAGCGCGTGAGAGAGGGTCAGCGTCGTGGCTGTAACGCCGGTGATCACGTAGGCGTTGGAGCAGCTTTGATTGGCGCACGGGTTGTCGTCCGTCCCGGTACCCGAGAGCACCAGCTGCTGCCCGATCGCGAAGCCGGCGGTGATGAAGCTCTGGAGCTCCGAGCCGGTCGCAAGCATGATCGTGTTGCCCGACACGGTCACGTTGCCGCTGAACAGCGCCGTCGTCCCCTGGTGCCCGACGGACTCGAGGCACACAGTCCCGAGCGTCGGCGTGGCGCAGTTGGCCGCCGTGATGTTCGTCTGGCCGTCGGTGATCGCGCCGACCGTCACTGTGGTACCCGGCGCCGGCGCCGAGAGCAGTCGGACGCTGTAGCTGTCGCCGGCCGGGTTCGAGCCGGCGCTAACGACCGTCGAGCCTCCGGTCTGGGCGACGTACACGCCCGGCGTGTTGTCGTCCAGGACGAGGACCTCGAGCGTCTGGTTCACCGACGCGTTGCCGGTCTGGGTGAATGCGAGCGTCGTGTAGTGCGGATCGGTGCGAACGAAGTCGTTGACCGCGGTGACGGTGATCGTCACCGGCGTCAGGTACGTCGTGGCGTTGAAGCTGAGGGTGTACGAGGTCGGGACGCCGTTCACGAGCGGGCCTGGTGTGAGCCCGGTGCCGGAAAGGACGACGAACGCGTCGCTCGGCGTGATCGTGTAGGTGACGGTCCCGCTCGGCTTGCTCAGCGGCGCGACGGTGAACGTGTCGGTGAGCTCCGTCGTCGGCGTACCCTTGATCACGGTGGTGTCGCCGTCGGTCTGGACGATCGCGATGCCGGGGGTCAGGTTGTCGTGCACCGTCACTTCGACGTTGCGGACGACGTCGTTGGCGTACGCCGGATCGGTGCTGATGACGCTGCTGCTGACCGCGACCACGATGTCTCCCTGCGGCGCGGTGTCGTTGGCTGCCGCGACCCAGACCGTTTGCGCGACGTTGTAGTCGTCGGCAGTGAAGTGGAGGACGATCGCGCGGACCGCGACGCGCGTCGGGACGCCGTCGATGATGACCGTCTCGTAGTAATCGGAGCCGCTGCTGCAGTCGGCTGCGGTGCCGGAGCAGAGGTAGACGGTGTCGGCACCGGGCTGATCCTGCGGCGACATCGGCGCCGAGATGGTGATCCAGACGTCCGAGGTCGGCTTGTTGGCGAGCTGCACCGTGTAGCTGTCGAGGGCGTTGCCTGCCACCGCGCACCCGTCGAGAATCGATCCGCAGTCTCCGTCGCGGCGCACGTCGGTGCCGCCGTTCGTCTCGGTGATGATCACGTTGCCCTGGGTGGCCCGGGCGACGTCGACGTTGATGCCCGGCGCCACGATGCCGTTGTAGGCCGGGTCGGTCGAGGTGACCTCGTGGTTGATCGTCGAGCTCGTGCCGTTGACGTCCTTGCTCACGACGTCGCCGACGACGTCACCGGCGACGTTGATCGTGTCGCTGCCGAGGCCGCCGAGCACGCGGACCGCCATGCCGGGCGCGGTCGAGAGGACGTCGATCGTGTCGTCGCCTTCGAGCGCATCGATCTCGAGCACCTGGATGTTCCGGTAGCTCACTTCGAGCCCTCCGCCGAACACACCCTGGTCGGTGACGACGATGTGGTCGGCGAACTCGGTCCCGAGCACGACGAGCTTGTTGAAGCCGCTGCCGCCGTCGACCGAGACGGGCGCGTTGACGTTGTACTCCACCTGGTTGTTGCCGTCACCGGTCCGGACGTCCGTCTGTGCCGCGGTCGAGAAGCCGCTCGTGAGAAGGGGCGTCGGCAGCACGGCGGTGATCGTCGCGCCCGCGTAGGTGCCGGAGGCGGTCAGGGGAACCGCCGGGCTGACGGTGATCGTCTTCCCGTCGGCGCTGATCGCGGTGATGCTGTACGGGACCCCGGCGAGGTTGTCGTCGCTCGTCGCGGTGCCGGCGAGCGCGATCGTCTGCCCGACGACGAAGCCGTCGGCGTTGAAATCGCCGTTGTCGGTGCGCGTGATCGTCCCAGCCGCCGCGTCGACCACGAGCGTGCCGCGGGCGATCGGCCCCGAGCTGATCGAGACCGCGGCGAATGTGCCGGCCGCGGGCAGCACCTGATCCAGCGTGAGCTTGCCCGCGGTGACCGCCGTGATCGTGTAGGCATGGCCGGCGTTGTTGTCGTCGCCGGTGCCGCTGCCGGCCATCACGAGCGTCTGTCCGACCTTGAAGCCGTCGGTGATGAAACTGCCGCTGTCTGTACGGCTGATCGTTCCGCAGCTCGCGGTTCCCTGATTCTGCGCGCAGTCACTCGCGTTCGTGCCGCCGGTGACGCTCACCGAGCCGGTGAAGAGCGGGCCCATCACCAGCTGGCCGTTCGTGGTCTCCGCCAGCGCGAACGCCTGAACGAGGAACAGGTCGTTGCCGTCGTCGCCCTCGAGCCTGAGCGCTGCCTGGTTCGAGTAGACGGTGAAGGTGTCGTCGCCGCTGCCGCCCTCGGCCACGAGCGGCTCGCTCGTGCCGCGCGAGAGGTAGCCGCGGGTGGTCGCGATGGTCGCGAAGTAGTCCGGAGGCTGAAGCCCGCTCTCGGAATCGTCCCGCTGCATCCCGTAGATCTGCCCGATCTGGAAGGTGTCGTTGCCGTCGCCGCCGTCGAGCGTCGTCGTGGCGGCGTTGTCGTCGACGGCGAAGTAGTCGTTGCCGCCGAGCCCGTCGACCGAGAAGCGGCCGTTGACCGCGTTGTCGTAGTTGACCCGCTCGACGACACCCTGGTAGTCCGACGCCTGGACGGCGGTGAGGTAGTCCTCGCCGGGCGTGACGTTCGTCGGGTGCAACACGGCGACGTAGGCGGGCGCGTTGGTGCAGGTGCCGGCGACGAGCCCGCAGTACACGCTGGGCCGTGCAGCGCTCTCGTCCGGGATGGAGGACGCGGAGCGGAGCAGGAAGATGTCGTCGGTCGCATAGGGGGTCTGCGTACCCGGCACGTAGCCGTCGTTCGGGCCGTTGGCTCCGTACACGTCGAGCGTGTCGACGCCGTTCGCCTCCGCGCCGCTGTCGAGCACGTTGACGACGTAGCCGGTGGTGACCGTTTGCTGGGTTCCGTGCGTCCAGACGATGTAGTGGTCGGTGCCGTCCTGACCGTCGAGGCTGAGGGTCGTCCCCGTGATCATCGACTGGAGCTTGTAGACGGTGAACGTGTCCTCGCCGTCGCCGCCTGGCGCGAACGCGTTCTGCCCGGTGGTCGCGGCGGAGCCGTAGGCGCGCGTGTCGCCGCCGAGGTAGGTCTGGTCGAAAGTGATGCTGTCGGCGTTCTCGTTCCCGAAGACCCGCGTCAGGCCGCCGACGCCCGGCGTGATGGTGCCCCGAAGCACGATGACGGTGCCGTCACCCGTGCTCGTGTCGGTGAGACCTGGGTGGTAGTCGCCGTGGATGTCGATGTTGCCGGTGGCGTCCGCGGGCGTGTTCGGGTCCCCACCGTTGCCGGGATGCGCGTCGGTCGGTGACGTGACGGCGAGGATCTGCGAGCTCGGATCGGTGACGATGTCATCGGCGGAGCGCAGCGTGACGTCGCCGTACTGCGCCTCGATCAGGCCGTTCGACGCAGGAATCGTCCAGTAGCCGGCCGGCCCGCTGCCCGCGCCCCACTGGGTCTGCAGGGTGTTCTCGAGCACGAGGGTGGTGCCGCCGTGGATGAGGAGGATGTCGTTGCCGGCGGTCGGGCTGCCGGCCTGGCAGGCTGCGACGCCTGTGGCCGGGCACCCGGGCACGCCCGTCCCGTCGATGCCGGTCTCGGTCGTCGTCAGCCGGACCGAGCCGTTCTTGGCCAGGGCGAGCAGGACGTCCATCGGCGCGGCGACGCCGGACACGCCGGGCGTCTCGGTGATGTACACGCTGCCGCCGGCCTGGGCGGCGAGGTGGCAGGTTGCCGTGACCGCCCGCTCGGCGGCGGTGGCGTCGGCGTAGTTCGCATCCTGGTAGCCGAGCCCGAAGGTGCGCGTGCAGTAGGCGCCGCTGCTGTCGTTTGCCGAGGAGTAGACCTTTAGGTCGTTTGTGCCGTCGGCGGCGCCGATGCTGCCGCCCTGCGCGAGCAGGTCGACGTCGTCGGCGATCACGTTCGGCGGCAGGATGGTGTCGGCGGTGTTGATCCCACCGCCGTTTCCGCGGCCGTCGACGATCGACCCGGCGTCGGTTGCGAGGGAAGCGTCGGCGTTGGTCTCGACCTTGGCGATCGTCAGGTCGCCCGAGGTCTGGGTGAGGAAGACGCCGTAGGTGCCGGTCGGGGCCCCGAGTACGTCGCTCGTGTCGGCCAGCGGCAGCGTCGGGAAGGTCGCGGCCCGGGCCACCTGGGTGTCGGTCACGTTGAGGACGCCGATGTGGCCGGCCGCGTCCGTCCCGTCGGCGTTGACCTCGATCTCGAGGAAGTCGCCGGGCGTTCCGACGCCGCCCGCACCGGAGATCCGGTTCGGGTCGCTCGAGATGCCGTTGTTGCCGGCGGTGAGCGTGATGTTGCGGGCGACGATGTTCGGCGACCCGGCAGACTTGACCGTGTTGATCCCGTCGAGGATGGCCCGCGGCGAGGCGAGCGTGACGTCGCTCTGGGTCGACTCGATCAGCCCAGCGCGCAGGTCGTCGGTGTATTCGACGAACGGCACCGCGGAGGCCTTGTGAGACCGGGCTGGCCGATCCACCCGTCGGTGAGGATCGTGAGGTGACCGTTTCCATTGAGATCGCCGGCGGCGCCTTCGAGCTCTGTGATGCCGAGAATGTCGATCGTGTGGGCGCCGAACGACCTGTTCGCGCTCGTGTCGCTGTAGGAGGAGCAGACGTTCGCGGTCGACGCCACGTCCGCGTAGGCGATGCAGATGTTCCCGCCGGCGACGATGCCGGGCAGGCTCAGGCTGCCGTCGGTGTTGATCGCGCGGAAGTCATAAGTGCTGTCGATCTTCGTGCTGCCCGTACCGAATGCGCCGACGTCGAGGATGCACCCGGTCGGCGTCGGCTGAGACGTGCACGCGGTGTCGGGCGTGTTGAAGAACGTGTAGTGGGTCTGCCCCGGGCTCGCATGGCCGGTGTAGATCACGTCGATCCCACCGCCGATGCCGGAGCCGGTCTGGAGCTCGCTCGTCTGGAGCAGAACGTCGGTTGTCCCGGTGGTCCTGATGTGGTCGATCGGGACCGTGAAAGCGGGTGCCGGGCTCGTGTTCGTGCGCTGGAGCGCCCGGATGTCGAGATAGGCGGAACCGGTCGAGTCGACCGTGAACAGCTGTACCGGGAGCAGGAGCTGCTGATCGGTGAAGTGGCTGTAGTCGGGCACGAGCGCGATCGGCGTCCCGTTCGTCGTGTCGGAGGTCGCATAGAGCTGGATGCTCTGACCGTCGCCGGAGACCTTGATCCAGTAGTAACCGCCGTTCGTGAGGCCGCCGATCACCGTGCCGGTGGTCGTGTAGCGAACCTCCTCACCGGTGAAGAGCTGGCTGATCCCGAGGAAGATCGAGTTCGTGAGGGTGCTGACGCGTCCGGTCTCGAACGAGGTCGCCTGCGGCACCGAGGCGGACTGCACGTAGTCGATGTTGATCCGGGAGCCGACCTGGCCGACGTCCATCGAGCTGCCGAACGTCTCGATGTCGAGGATGTTCGTGCAGATGAGCGAGTAGCGGGCGTTGCCGGTGCTGCCGTCGACTGCAGTGCTGCCCTCAGCGCCGCCGCAGCCGGGCGAGGAGCCCGTGTACTGCGGTGTGTACGGGATGCTGCCGGCAACGCCACGCGGGTTGCTCGAGTAGACCGCACCACCGAGGTTGTGGATCTCGGTGACGCCGATCGGGTTGTCGATCGTGCCGTTGAGGGTCACGTTCCCCGTGCCCGCGTTCTCGATGTCGACGAGGGTCGGGGAAACCGCCTGCCTGATGTTGAAGGTGAAGCCCGAGACGTTGGGGTCGGTGCCGAGATCGACGGTCGGCGGCGCCATCGTTAGGACGCGGATGTCGTCGATCACGAGCTCGTCGTTGGACTTGTTGACGACGGAGACCTCGGGAAGTCCCGCCTCGAACGTCCAGGTGCCGGAGACGCCCGTGATCTGATCGGTGATCAGGTAACCCGAGCTGCTCGCGTTGGTCGCGCGGAAGACGACGTTGGCCGGGCCCGGGTTGACGAGATCGCCGACGACGACGGTGGTGCCGTCGACGTGCGACCCCTGCGCGATGGCCGTTCCGCTCGCGTCGTAGACGGTCGCCTGGACGGCGAGCTGCACGTTGCCGCCGGTGTCGATGATCACCTGCGGAGAGCGTCCGGAGAGAATCGTCACGTCGGAGCTGAACGGGATGCTCTTGTGCTCCTGCGCACGATCGGTGGCGTCGCCGTCGTTGTGGCCGCCGCCGGAGGCGAGGGAGCGCTTGCTGACATGACCATTCGTTCCGGTCGACAGCGAGCCGTTGTCGGTACTCACGTAGAACGCAAGCCGACTCGTGCCCGGCTCCGCCAGCGGGCCGTTCGGGTCGCGCGGCCCGGCGGTCACCAGAGCGCCTGAATCGCCTTCGACCGTCGTGTAGAGGTCGGTGTTGTTGTCCGCGCTGCCGTTGACGTAGCCGAACAGGCCGGTCGATCTGGAGAAGGAGTCCGCGAAGGTGTTGACGTCGTCGAAGCTGCTGATGAAGTCGACGCCCTCGATGCCGGTCACCGCCGACCCGCCGCCGTTCAGGACGACGCTGTTCGAGGCGCTGACCTCCGTGTTCGCGTGCGAGATGCCCTCGCTGTAGAAGCCTGCGCCGTACGCGGAGCTCGTGGAGGTCGCGTTCAGGCCGTCGACGAAGTAGCCGTTGGTACAGAAGATCCCGGTGCCGCCGACGCATACCCCTCCGACGTTCGCCTTGACCGAAACGGTGTCTGCGAACACGGACGCGCCGCTCGAGATCTGCGCCTCGGTCGTCGCCTGCGACCCGTTCGTGCCCACGTAGGAGTCCGCCTGTGCGTGGCCGTCTGCTCCGAAGCCCGCACCGCTCGCGTAAGCAGTCGCAGTGGCGTCCGTCGCGCTGAGCGCGTCGATCGCGACATTGCCCTTCGCGAGCACGCTCGAGTCCTGGCCGACCGTCGCGGTCGTGTCGTAGCCGACGTTGACCGTCGTGGTGCGAGCGTCGGCGACTCCGACGAAGCCGCCTGCGTGAGCCGTGCCCGATCCGGATGCCTCGTTGGCTGTGGTCGCCTTCAGGGTGAAGTTGTCGCCTGCGACGACGTTCGTGACGTGGCTCGCGTCTCCGACCCAGGCCCCGGTGTTCACGGACACGGTGGAGGTCGTGCTGGCGCCGCCGACGCCGACGAAGCCGCCCGAGCTGTTGCTCGCAGTCGCCGCGGTGCGAAGAGCCGAGAAGCTCGTAATCGAGACGTCCTGGCCGGCGCTGACGAGGGTCGAGAGCGCGTAGGCATCGACGGTCGCATTGACCGTGACGTTGGCGCTGTTACCCGTCCCGTCCGCGACCAGGCCGGCGGTCGACGAGTCCGTGTGGGCGGTCGAGATGCTGTTCCCGAACCCGACACCGCTCGTCGTGAGGGACACTCCTCCCGGGCCGGCCAGCTGGTATGTGACGCCGGAGCAAAGGCCGCCCGAGAGGGTGCAGCCGGTGGGCGCACTCAGCTTGTACACGAGCGCCTGCTGTCCAGATCCCGCGGTGAGATGGATCGTCGGTGCGAAGGAGCCTGTGCCGGTAATTGTCGAGTTGCTGCCGCTCGGGACGGTCGAGCTGTAGCCGAGGCCCTTGAGCGCGTCGTTCACGCTGGTGCTCAGAGTTAGCAGGTTGCCCTGCAAGTCCTTCAGCTGGAACGTGCCGTTGCTCGAGTCGACGTTCGCGACCTGGTAGGTCGCGCCGTCCTGGAGCACCCCGGTGCCGCCCTGGAGAGCGATCGGCAGGTTGGTCACCTTGATCAGGCTCTGGATGTCTGCACCCGGATTCCCATTGGAGGGCGTGAACGAGACGGTGGCGGTACCGGACTCGGTGCTCGCGTCCGGGACGGTCGTCGTGAGAGTGATCACGGAGCCGACGATCGACAGGATCGTGTAGCTGCCGTCGTCGCTGTTCGTGCCGGAGCCCGTGGTTCCCGCGAGCTCGATCGCCGAGCCGGCCGTGAAGCCCGCGTCGGCCCAGCTTCTGCCGTCGGTGCGCGTGATCGTGTTGCCGTGGACGCTCAGGCTGGTCGTGATCGCATCCTTCGAGGGCTGGAGCGCGATCACCGGCTCGTCGAAGGTGGCGGTGACGGGGCTCGCGATCGTGACGGATGCAGCCGTGGTCGTCGTGGTCACGTGCTGGCTGCTCGTGAGGGTGATGACCGTGCCGGAGACGCTCTTGATCGTGTAGGTGCCGTTGTTCGCGCTTGCGCCGGTGATCGTGATCGACCCGTTATTCGTGAAATCGGTGTTCGTCCAGTCGCCGCTGGAGCGGGTGATCGTGTCGTTCGAGGTGGAGTCAGCCGCTTCCTGGAACGTGACACTCGGCGTCTGCAGCGTCGCCACCATGTGGTTCGCCGATGCCGTGGTTCCCGATGGGCAGCTGCTGGCACAGAGGATGAGGGTGTCGTTGCCCGATCCGCCGACGCTCTCGATGTAGTAGGTGCCGTTGTTGCCGGAGACGCTCCCGGTGAGCCCGGAGATCACGATCTCCTGGTCGGCGCCGAAGCCGTTCGTCAACCAGCTCGATCCGTCGGCGCGGACGATCTGGTCTCCGGACGCGGAGCGGACGAAGTTCACGGAGTTGTTGGTCGCGTCGTTGTACTTGAGCTCGATGATGCTCGGGTTGCTCGTGGTCACGACCCGGTAGATGCCGCCGTTCGTGAGCCCGCCGATCGCGGTACCGGGGCCGCCGGAGGCGTTCGTGACCTGGTAGAGGACGAGATCGCCGCTGCTGAAGCCGGAGCTGATCAGGTTGCCGTCGGCGTCGACGAACATGATGTTGTTCGAGCTCGGGTTGTCGCCGATCTCGCCAGCGGTCACCGGCGAGGTCGTGCCGCCGGTGACGTCGACCTGACCGTTGTTGAACGTGCTCGCCTGCGGAGCGTTGTAGGTGACGTACTCCCCGCTCGTGAAGCCGTTGCCGGTGATCGTGATCGTCTGGTTGTCATTGCCGATCGCGCTCGGCGCGAAGCTCTTGTAGAACGACGCGGGATTGGTTGCCTGCGCCGAGGTCGAGACGAGGCGAATCGTGTTGTCGTTGATCACGACGACGTAGTAGGTGTTGGTCGTGTTGAGGCCGCCGACGGCGGTCGTGCCAGGCACGTACTGCACGGCGTCGCCCGTCTGGAAGCCGTCGGCCTGGGGGAACGAGATCGTGTCGTTCGTCGAGTTGACGCAGTTGCTCGTCGTGCCGCTCGAACAGGCCTGGCCGTTGAAGGCGGCGCCGAGCGAGATGTTGTTCGGGTCGACGGTCCCGCCGCTCTGGATGACGTTGACGACGTTGTACTCGCGCGCAACGGTGAGCGTGTCGCTCCCGCTGTCGCCCGGAAGGGTGATCGTGCTCGGGGTGCCTCCGATGTCGCTTCCGCCGCTGCCGTACGAGTAGGTCACGACGTCGCCGGTCTGAAGGCCGTTGTTCGGGACGTCGAGCGTGTTGTTCGTCGTGTTGATCGACTTGATCACGTAGTCCGGCGGCGTGCCGCTCTGCGCCGGCGGAACGGTGGTCGCGGCGATCGAGATCGTGCCGCCCGCGTTGACCGTCGTCCCCGAGCCGAAGAAGGCGTTCACCGTCGGCGAGTCGGTTACGTTGCTGACATCGGTGCCGTCCGCCACGAGCCCCTCCGAGTCCCCGTTGGCGGTCGCGCTGCTCGAGGGAGTGTCGGAGGCGGACACGTCGACGTTGGAGGAGACGTCGGCGATCGCTCCCGAGCCGAGGTACGCCTCGACCGTCGGCTCGACGTCGGAGGTTCCGTAGTTGTGCGTGGTCCCGACGACGCCCTTCCCTGATGCCGTAGACGTGGCGACGCCCTCGTCGACGGAGGAGGCGGTGATCGTAAGCCCGGCAGCGCCGTCGTCGGTCGAGCTGCCGAGCGAACCGTCCAGGTGCGCCTCGGTGCTGCCGCTCACCGTCGCGGTGGAATGCGCGGCGCCGACGCCGACGACGCTGCCGCTGTCGCCGGAGGCGGTCGCGCTCGCCCGGTTCAACGACTTCGCGACGATCGTGACGGTGCTGGTCGAAGCGGTGAGGTTCCCGGCTGCAGAACTCGAGACGGTGGGCGAATTGGTCGCGTTGGCCGTCGCGCCGGCGTCGGCGGCGGCGAGCGAGACCGCGATCGAGCCCGCGCTCGCCGAAGCGGTGGCGGGGCCGGTTCCTGCGAGGGCGCTGACCTCGTCCGCGGGGTCGAGATCGTGCAGTGCCACGATCGAGATGCCGCCGTTCGTGCTGGTCGTGTGCGAGCTCGTGCCGCTGATGTACGCCTCGATCGTCGGGTCGGCGGTGGCAGTCGCGTTCGACCCGGAGTGCGAGTTCCCGGCGAGGCCGGCGGTGAAGCTGTTGGCCCCTGTGACCGCGTTGGCCGCGGTGCCCGCCAGCGCCAGGAGTTCGATGTCTCCACCCGCCGTGACCGACGAACCACTGAGATCGGCTTCGACGGTCGGGCTCGAGGTGGCGGTCGACTCCGGGTTGACGGTGAACGCGAACGCCAGGATGCCGACACTCGTGGAAGTGGACTCGACCCGCGCGTTCGTGCTTGTCACGTTGCTCTCGGCCTGAACGTCGAGGACGCCGGCGATGTGGAGCGTGCTGTTCTCGACAAACGCGTTGGAGGTTGGCGTCGAGATCGCGTCCGCCGCCGCTCCGCTGCCGGCAAACGATGCGCTGAGGCTGACGCTGAGCGCGGAGGCTGAGGACGTGGCCGCACTCGCGGCGGTCTCGTCCGACTCGATGGTCATCCCGCCGGCCGTTGTCGTGACATTGCCCGCCGACTCGACGTACGCCTGGACGATGTTGGTAATCGAGTTCTGGGCGGCGGCGATGCCGATCGCGATGCTGACGCTTCCCGGCAGCCCGATCGCAGCCGCGATCGAGGATGCCTTCGCGGTGGCGATGATCGCCGACGAGTCGTTTGCCCCGATGACGATCGAGCCTGCGCTGATGCCGGTACCGCGCGAGCCCGAGATGTAGGCACCCGTCGAGCCGGCGATCGAGTTGACGACGTCCACGCCGGCACCGGCGCCCGCGCCCGTGAAGGCGCCGACGGCGACGGCGACGCTCAGCGCGTCGATCACGGCGTGGATCGTCTGGCCGGAGTCGCCCTCGATCAGCAGCGCGGCCGTCGCGGAAACCTTTGCGTCGCTGAGGTAGGCGTCGGTCGTCGCGCCTTCAGTCAGGACACCCAACAGCTGCCAGTTCGCGGTGTTGCCGAAGTCTTCGACACTCAGATCGACGTTGCTTCTTCCCGAGCCGACGTAGCCGTAGACGTCGCCGGCGCGGATCCCGGTGACGACCAGCACTTGCTTCCCGGCGGTGAGCGTCACTCCGCGGTCGGTCGAGACGAAGTCGTGGCCGACAGACGTGCCGTGCGGGTCGTCGCCGATGAAGTTGCGGGCCAGCGAGGTTCCGATCGCGACGCTGACCGCTACGCCGCCGATGGTCACGGCAAGCGAGGCCGCGGTGACGTGCGCGCTGATGCTCGCGGCCTCGGTGGAGAGGACGGCGATGCTGCCCGCGCTCGCCATCGTCGCGCTGACGACGTGAGCTCCGGTGTCGGTGAGGATCACGTTCTCCGCGTTGGCTCCTGCCCCCGAAAGGCTGATTCCCACGATCCCGCCCGCGATCGCGACGGCGGCCGCTTCGGCGGTCGCGGTGATCGACGCGTTCTCGCCGGCGGTGACCGAGATGTCGCCGACCGAGACGGTGGCCCACCTCGTCGTGTCGCCGTAGTTCTCGCTCGACAAGTTGACCGCGTTCGCAGAGAGACCGGTGCCCACGTATTCGAAGATGTGCCCTGCATCAGCGCCCGTGAGGATCTCGACGGTGTCGCCGTTCGTGAGCGACGCGGGGCGGTCGACCGTCGTGTAGGTCGCAGTACCGTCGCTGCTCGTCACGTCGCTCCACTGCGCGGTGTTGCCGTAGTCCTGCGTGCTGAGGTCGATCGTCGCCGGGCCGACGTAGCGGTACGTTCCGGGCGAGCCGCCGCCGCTGTAGCCGCTCGTGACGTCGACGAGATCGCCCGGCGTGAGCGCCACGGTGCCGGCGCTCGTGCTGAGCGCGGCGAGGTCGAGACCCGCGAGCGTGACCGGCAGCCAGGACGAGGTGTTCGCGTAATTCTGGGCGGAGAGGTCGAGGCTTCCGGCGGCCCCGATGTAGCGGTAGGTCGTTCCGGCCGTGCCGCCGTTCGAGTAGCCGGCCTTCACGAGCACTCGGTCGCCGGGGACGAGCGCCGTCGTCGTCGCGTCGGTCGTGTACTCGGCGAGGGTGCTGACGCCCGCGTCGGAAGCGCTGTTCGTCGTGTCGTTCACGCACGGGCCGTCGGTGGAGTTCGACGAACCGTCGGCGCCCTCGATGCAGGCGAGGACGCGGTTGGAGATCTCGTTCTGGGCGATCGAGGCGCCGACCGAGACGCTGATGCCGACCACGCCGAGCGAGGCCGCGATCGCGACGCCGAGAGCGTTGGCCGTGATGCTCGAATCGTCGCGGGCCGCAAGCGAGACGGCCGCGGCGTTGATGCCGTTGGAACCGGCACCCTCGATGTACGCCTCGACGTCCATTGCGATCTTGTTGACGACGTCGACACCGGCGCCCGCGAGCCCGATGCCCACGATGCCGCCGCCGATCGCGACCGCGCCGCTCACGATGCCGGCGGTGATCGTTGCCGCCGACGTTGCCGTCGCCTGCAGGGCGCCGCCGGCGTCGATGCTCGAGTTGGCGATGTAGGACTCGACCCGCGCCGAGCCGGCGGTACCGTCGGTGTTCCAGCCGATCAGGTTCTGCGCGAGCGCGACGCCGATTGCGGCGCCGATCCCGCCGGCGCCGAGGCCGGCGCCGACCGCGGCCGCTATCACCGTCGAGGTGATCTGGAGGCTGGACGGCGTCGAGGCGCTCAACGTCACCCCTGCGGCGCTCGAGACGACGCTGCCGTCGATGTGGGCAAGCGTGCTCGTATTGATCGCGTTGACCGCGTTCGCGCCGGCGCCTGCGACGCCGATGCCGATCTCACCGATCCCGACGGCGATGCTCGCGGCCGCCGTGGTCGACTCGATGTCCGCGCTCTCCTGCGCCGTCAGCGAGATCGAGCCCGAGGTCGTGCTCACGCCCGTCGTGGCGTTGGAGATAAACGCCTCGACGTCGTTGGAGATGCTGTTCTCGGCCAGCGCGACCCCGATCGCGATCGCGGCGCCGACGCCTCCGGGGCCGATCGCCGCTCCGAGCGCGATGGCACCGGTGAAGACCGTGATCGTCGAGTTGTCCGTCGCCTCCAGATCGATGCTCGCGGCGGTGATGCCCGTGGCGCCCGACCCGTCGATGTAGGCGCGGACCTGGTCGTAGACGGTGTTCTCGGTGGAAGCACCGGCGCCGGTGGCGGCGAGCCCGTCGGCACCGATCGCGACAGCGACCGACGCAGCGATCACCGTCGCCTCGATCGTCTGGCCGGCACCGGCCATCTGGGTGAGAGCGCCCGCGGCGTGGATGCTCGAGTTGGAGACGTAGGCCTGGACCTGCTCGGGCGTGCTCGAGAGCCCGACCTGCTTCCAGAACGCCCGGTTGCCGTAGTCGGCGGTCGAGAGGTCGACGGTGGACCCGAGCGAGGACGTCCCGATGTACTGGTAGAAGTCGCCGGCCCGCGTGCCCGAGACGACCTTCACGATCTTGCCGTCGGTGAGGCTGCTTCCCGCGACGGCGGTCTCGTCGGAGGTGAAGTTGTAGGACGCGTTCGGGTCGGGAGCGAAACCGATGACGTTGCGGGCGAGCGCGACGCCGATCGAGACGCCGACCCCGGCCCCTCCCGCTCCGAGCGCCGCCGACGCGGCGGCGACGACCGCGTGGATTCCGGACGTGTCGTGGGCCGTGAGCTCGACCGCGCCGGCGCTCGTGATCGTGGACGAGGAGATGGAGGCGTTCGTCTGCGAGGTGATGTCGTTGTAGGCGGAGGCGCCGGCGCCGCTGAAGGCGAGGCCCGCCACCCCACCGCCGATCGCGATCGACGCGGCCCATGTGACGGAGTCGATCGACGCAGACTCCCGGGCTGTCAGGCTCACGGCTCCCGACCTCGTTGCCACGACGGCGTTCGAGATCGACGCGTCGATCACGTTCGCGATGTCGTTCTCGGCGAGCGAGACGCTGATCGAGAGGGCGATACCTGCTTCGCCGAAGCCGGCTGCAAGCGACGCCGCGCCGGCGTAGGCCTGGATCGTGGAGGTGTCGGTCGCGCCGAGATCGATCGACGCGGCGGAGATCCCTCCCGCGCCGCTTCCGTCGATGTATGCCTCGGTGTGAACGTCGATCGAGTTGGTCGCGCTGACACCGGCGCCGCTCGCAGCAACCCCGACCTCCCCGCCCGCGATTGCGGCCGAGCCGGCGAGGACGAACGCCCCGATGCTCTCCGACGAGGTCGCGGACAGGCCGAGGTCGCCCTGCGCGGCGATGCTCGCCCCATGCACGTAGGCCTGCACCTCGGCGGGCGTCGTCGAGTCGCCGATCCGGTTCTGCGCGATCGACAGTCCGATCGAGACGCCCACTCCGACCTCGCCGCCGGCGACGGCCACCGAGAACGCGGCGACCGTGGCGGTGATCGCCGCGCTGCTCGCCGCCTGCACCGAGACGGCGCCGGCGCTGACCACGTCGACCGGCGTCAGCGACACGCTGCCGAGGCTGCCGTTCGCCGGCAGCGCGTGCTGGAGCGTGATCGTGCCGGCGGTCACGCCTTCGATCAGGTATCCGTCTGCGGCGCTGTTGTCGTCCGTGCCGCCCGAGCCGGTCATCACGAGGGTCTGCCCGGGCCGGAACCCTTCCTGCAGGAAGCTGCCACCACCGCCGCTGCGGCTGATCGTGTCGCCGGTGACCGTTACTGCGCCCGTGTAGACCGGAGCGTCGGTGAGCGTGATCGCCGTCAGCGTGCCCCCGGTCGGCAACGTGCCGCCAAGGGTGATGGTCCGGCCGTTGCCGCTGATCGCCGCGATGGTGTAGGCGGCGTTGTCGTCGGCGGTACCGGAGCCGGTCAGGATCACTGTCTGCCCGACGGCAAAGCCGTCATCGCTGAAGCTGCCGCTCGTGCGGGTGATCGTCGCGCAGTTGGCCGGGCTTCCCGGGCAGCCGCTGTTGCCGGCGACCGCCGTGACGCCACCGGTGAAGACCGGCCCGCCGTCGATGTGGGCGTTCGTCTGGGTGGTGACGTGGTTGAACGCAAATGCCCCGGCACCGCTGACGGCGATACCGACATCGCCGACGCCGACTGCGAGCGAGGCCGCGAAGGCGAGGGCGTCGATCGTCGACAGCGAGACGAGCAGGTGCCCGCTCGAGAGCGTGACGACGTACGTCGGCCCGCCGTCCGTGACGATCTCCCACTCGGTGCCGGCGACGACCGGGGTGTCGCCCGGGTTGGAGCCGTCGAGCGGTGCGACCGAGATCTGCCCGTTACCGGGGAGCGAGATCCCCGCAGCGGTCAGCGCGCTCTTGAGCGCGGTCAGGTTCGAGTCGGTCTGCTGGTTCTTGGTGCTCTTCTGCGCGAGCTCGTCGAGCTCGGCGCCCGTGACCCCATGGCCCGCCAGGTCGAGCTGATGACTGGTGCTCGTGTCTGTAACCGGGATCCCGTTCTCGGTGGCGGTGACATCGATGTCGCCGGTCGTGGTGGAGAGGCCGTGCGTCGTGGCGGCGATGTGCGCGTCCACTGCACCGGAGACGTCGTTGAGCGCGATCGCAAGCCCGATCGAGACCGCCACTCCCGCATCTCCGCCGATCCCCGCTGCGACGCTCGCCGCACCCGCGACGACCTGAATGCCGGCCGCGTCGGTCGCCATCACGGTGACGCTCGAAGCGGTGATCCCCCCCGGCCCGTCGCCGTCGATGAAGGCGCGGACGTCGTCGGCGATCTTGTTCTGGGTGAAGACGCCGCCGGCGCTCACCCCGACTCCGAGGTCTCCGCCCCCGGCGACCGCGACCGAGACCGCGAGCACCGTGGCATCGATCGTCGAGCTTTCGCTCGCGGTGATCATCAGCGCGCCGGAGCTGTCGATGCTCGCGGCGGAGCTGTACGCCTGCACCTCGCTGTCGGACTCGCTCATCCCGACCTGCTCCCAGGCCGTCGGGTCGTCGTAGCTCTGGACGGAGAGGTCGACCTCGCCCGGGATGCCAGAGCCGATGTACCGATAGACGTCTCCGGCGAGCGCGCCGTTCAGGACCTTGACCGTCTTGCCGCTCGTGAGGTCCGTTGCCTTGGGCGTGTCGTCGGTCGTGTAGTCCCACGAGCTTGCGCCGCTCACGAGCTGCCACTGGGTCGTGTCGGTGAAGTCCTGCCGGTTCAGGTAGATGACCGTGCCGGTGATTCCGGGGCCGACGTACTGGAAGCTCTGCCCGTCGAGTGCGCCGCCGTGAACGGTCACCGTATTGCCGGCGCTGACCGAGCTCGGGAGGTCGTCGGTCGTGTAGGTCGTGGTGCCGAGGCCGGTCGGGCTCCAGCCGATCAGGTTGCGCGCGACCGAGATCCCGATCGCGATCCCGACGCCTGCTTCGTCGCCGACGGCGACGCTCACCGAGACCGCGAGCACGAAGGCCTGGATCGCACCCGTGCTCGACGCGTGGATCGTCACGGCGCCGACCGGAGTGCCGGCCGTGCCGAGCGTGCTCGACTGCACGAAGGCGTTGGTGGTGCCGAGGATCTCGTTGAGCGCGACGGCGCCGCCGCCGCCGACGGCCACGCCGTTCGAGCCCACGGCGACCGACACGGCCGCTGCGCTCACGGTCGTGGTGATCCCGGCGCTGTCCTCTGCGGTGACGGAGACGCTCGTGGCTCCGACGACGTCCGTCGAGATGATCGCCGCCTCGAGCGCCGAGGTGATCGTGTTCTGGGCCAGCGAGAGGGCGATGCTGATCCCGACGCTGGTGCTGCTACCGGCGCTGATGCTCACGGCGCCCGCGAAGGTTGTCGCGTCGATCGTCCGCGAGTCGACCGCCTTCACGGTCAACATGCCGCCTGCCGAGATCGAGGCGGAGCTCTCGATCAACGCAAGCGTCGAGCCGCCGATCGTGTTGAAGGCGAGCCCGCCACCGACGGCTCCGGAGATGTTCGTGCCGCTGCCTGCGGCCACCGCGACCGCGCCGCCGAGTGAGAACGCGTGGATACCCGCCGAGAGCCCGTTCCCGAGCGAAACACCATGCGAATCGGTGTCGAACGGCTCGGCAGGCTGGTCGCCGTCCTCGGAGGTCGCCTTCACGCTGACGTCTCCGCCGGCGGTCACGGTCGAGTTGGAGATCTCGGCGAGAACCGTCGGCGTGATCGTGCTGACGGCGACCGAGACGCCGACGGCGACCGAGCCGTTGGTGCCGCTGCCGAACTTCCCGGTCAACCCGAGGGCGCCCGAGATCGCGAGGACGGCGCTGCTGTCTGTCGCCTCGACCGTCACCTCGTGGCCGCTTCCGGTCGCGGTGACGGTGCTCGCGTTGATCTTCGCCTCGGTGTCGGTGGTGATCGTGTTCCCCGATCCCGAGCCTGCGCCGGCGAACGCAACTCCGCTGCCCGACCCGCCGCTGAAGCTGCCGGCGACGCCGATCGTGATCGCCTCGATCGTCGCCTCCTCCGTGGCCTGCACGTCGAGGCCGCCCGGTGCCGTGAATGTCGTGACGTGGTCGACGGTCGCCTTGACGGCGTTGTCGATCGAGTTGATCGCGATCGCGGCCCCGACGGTGACGTTGCCGCTGCTGCCGGACCCGTAGCGGATGCCGAAGGCGGCCGACCCGGCGACGGTGAAGATCTGCGAGTCGTCGGTGGCCGTGACCGAAGCGGCGCTCGCGGAATTGGCGAGGGTGAGCGTCGTGACGTCGCTCAGCGTGGCGAGCACGGTGTCGGTGATGGTGTTGCCCGACCCGGCCCCTGCACCTGCGAAGGTGATTCCCGATCCGGTCCCGCCGGCCGTTACGGCCCCGGCGCCTGCGATCGTCCAGGCGTTGATCTTGCTGCTCGTCACCTCGCCGGTGATCTCGAGAGTGTTGGCGCTGACGCTCGCTGCGCCGGTGATCTCGGCGGTGACGTTGTCGGTGATCTTGTTCACCGCAACGGAGAGTCCTACCGCGATTGCGTTCGGCGGGCCGCGCGCCACCGTAAGCGCGACTCCGCCTGCCTGGGTGTCGATCTCGGTGCCGTCGGTTGCGCGGATGTTCAGGTCGCCCAGGGCCGTAACGATGCCGCCGGTGATCGTCGCGTAGACGTTCTGGCTGATGGAGCTGCCCGCGCCGCTGCCGGCACCCGCGAAGCTGAAGCCGCTGCTGCCGCCGCTCGAGATCGCTGCCGCGATCCCGAGGGCCCAGGTGTCGATCGAGGCCGTCGACGCCGCGGTCACCTGGACTGCACCGCCGGAGTCGAGGGTGGTGCCGTCGGTGGTCGCCTGGATCGTGCGGCTGTCGCTGTTCACCGCAACTGCTGCGCCGATCGCGACGTTCTCGGAGCTCGAGCTCTTGCTGAAGTTGAGCAGGATCCCGGCCGCGCCTGCGTCGGCGTTGATCGACGTCCCGTCGGTCGCCTTCAGCTCGATCGCCTCGTCACTCCGCGGCGTCGCGATGCCGCTCGTCAGCGAGCCATTCGTGACGGTTACCTCGATGTCGCCCGTGATCGTGTTGATCATGACGACGCCGGCGCCGGCGAACTGGAAGCCGCCCTGGCTGCCGGAGCCGTTGTAGGTCGCCCCGCCGGCGACGCCGACGGTGTAGATGGTGCCGGTGCCGTGTGCGAGGAGCTGCACCTTGCCGGATGCCGAGACGGCGCTGTCGGTCACCGTCACCGGCACCGACTGGCCGATGCTGTTGACCGCGATCGAGATGCCGACCGCGAACCGCGAGCTGCTCTTGCCCGGGCTGTCGGGATCCTGCTTCGGCTGGAGGACGCCGAAGGCAAGGGACCCGACGCCGCTGTCGATGACGCTCGTGTCGGTCGCGCTGACGAGGACGTCCCCGCCGTTGGCGGTGACGGTCGCGTCCGTTAGGAGCGCCTCGGCGGAGGTCGTGCCGAGGTTGATTGCGATCGTGAACGCCACTGCGCTCTGGCCGACTCCCGCCGACAGTCCGACGGCGATGATGTTCATGCCGTTCGTCGCGGTCTGCGTGTAGGAGCCTCCGGCCGTGATCGACGGGTCGATCGTCACGGCTCCGACGGTCAGCGGCTCGACGATCGCCCGCGTGTGCTGATCGAGCTCGTTGAGGGCGATCGATGCACCGACCCCCACCCCGCCGCCGTAGGCCAGGCCGCCGCCAATTGCGATCTCGGACGTCGTGTCGGACGCGGTGATGCTTGCGTCCCCGTCGAGGGTTGCCACGACGCCTTCGAGTATTGCCTCGGTGACCGACGTGATCTGCTCCCACGACACCGAGCCGGCGATCCCGTAGGAGCGTCCGCTCGCGGTCGAGCCCGCCGCTCCGACGGTGCCGAGGTTGAGCTGGCCGGTGCGGGTGGCGTCCACCGAAAGGCTCCCGGAGGGGATGTTCGCTCCGATGACCAGCGCCTCCGTCGTGTCGTTGATGTCGTTGAGGCTCAGCGCTCCGGCAAAAGCGATGTTCGTCTTGCTGCCGGCGCCCTTGTCGATCGCGATCGCACCCGCACCGCCGGAAACGTCCGTGTTCTGCTCGGCCGAGACGTCGACTGCTCCGCCGGTGCCCGGGTCGATCGTCCCGAGGTCGTTGATGTAGGCGTAGGTCTTGTCGGTGACGAAGTTGATCGCTGCAGCGCCGGCTACCGCGGCACCGGTCTTCGCCTGCGGCTTGTCGGACGACGCGGCGCTCGAGTCGTCCGGCGTGCTGGAGTCGTCCGACTGGGTCGGCTCGTCGCCGAAGAGGATCGGCAGCGATACCCCGTCGAGCGGATCGCTCTCGTCGACGGGATCGCTCTTGTCGGCGGAACTATTCGAGTCGGCCTTTTGCTCCTTCGACTCGCTCGGCTGCTTTGTGACCACCGTGCCGGCGACCGCGAAGCCCCAGAAGACGCCGTCGTTCTCGGCGCCGACGGTGACGCCGCCGTCGGCGTGGATGTTGGTCCCGCCGTTGCCGGGCGCGCTGAGGTCGACGGGGCCGATCACGGCATACGTATTGCGGTTGATCAGCGAGACGAGGATGCTCACGCCGATCCCGACGCCGTGGCCCGTTGTGATGTCTCCGGCACCGCCGATCACGGTCTCCATCGACTCTGCGAACACCTCGACCGGGCCGCCGGTGATCGTGGCGCCGGTGTCGATTTGCGCCAGGTTGTCGCTCGTCTGGTCGAAGAGCGTCACGCTGCCGCTGACCGAGGTGCTGTCGGCCGCGGCGCCCGCGGTCGCAAGCCCGATCTGCATCACGAGCTCCTCGACCTCGACGACGACTCCACCCTGAGTACCGGAGGCGATCGCGACACCGGTCCCGACCGTCGCGTGCGTCTTCTGGTTGAGCACGAGCCCGGTGAACGAGCCGCCAAAGCCTCCTGCCGAGTCACTCGATCCCTTCGGATTGACCGCGACCCCGGCGCTCGCCGCCGGCTTGATCTGGCCCGCCGCGGCTACGAGCGACTCCGCGTTCTCCGCGTACATCGTCACGATCTGTGTCGCGGCCGGCTGGTTGATGAACGGCCCCTGGTTGATCTGGGCGCCGTCGTCGATCCGCGCCTCGGAGTCGTTCGTGAGGAACAGGAAGGTCACCGAGCCCGCGATCGCGAGCTTCTCGGCCTCCGCGGTAGCGTTCGAGTAGCCGTTGCCGAAGTCGCTCGCGAGGCCCGCCTCGGGGCTCTTGAGGCCGGTGATCGCGCTCAGCGTCACGGCACCCGAGCGGAGCCCGCCGACGAGCTGCCCGACCGACCCGGGCAGGTTCGAAAGCTGGCTCAGAAGCGGATAGGAGACGTCGGAGTCGATCAGGGCCTGCGTCGGAGCGTTGATGACCGCGCCCGCTCCGACCGTCACGGTCGCGGTGTTCGACTCGTCGGCGATGCTGAGCGCGAGGCTGATCGACGTCTTGTGCTGGGAGGCATCGGTCTTCTTCTTCTCGTCGGCTGCGGTACCCGAGATCGAGGAGGAGGCGCTCAGCTGGGTGCTCTCCTCGATCAACGACTGGGCGAAGAGCGAGGCGCCAGAGTCGAGCTGGACGTTCGGGCCGATCGTGTCGGTAACGGTGTGGTCGGCATCGCTGAACGCAAAGGCGCCGCCCACCGCCATCGAGCTCTTGGCGGGTGCCTTGTCCTTCACCTGGCTGCTCTTCAGGTAGGTGGCGAGCTTCCACGAGAGCGCATCGAAGATGTTGTTGGTGACGCTCGTCGCGTTCTTGACCTTGGTGACGGTCTGGGACGCCTTCTCCTTGAGCTGCCCGAGCTTCCCGGTCGCGGGGGCGCTCGGATCGCTGATCGACGCGGAGGCGCTCGAGTTGTCCTCGGCGTTGAGCGTTGCGTTGATGCCGATGCCCAGCGTCTCGACCGGCGTCAGAGCGTGCAACGCGGCAAGGCTGTACCCGGTGCCGGTGCAGGGGCAGTCGAGTTCGATCGCGGTGCCAGCCTCGGCCGCGGCCAGCGTGGCGGCGAGCTGGATCTGCTCGGAGTTGCTGAAGGCCAGCAATGCGTTGCTGCCTTCCTGGTCGTACTGGGAGAGCGGCACGATCACGTAGTAGATCTGCCCGTCGATCAGCCCATTGATCGGGGTGGATCCCTGGTGGTACTGGACGGGTTGTGCGTAGGTGAGCTCGGTGCCGAACAGGTTGAAGGCGATTCCGCTACCGGTGGCACGGCCGAGCGAGATCGTGATGTCCGATTCCGAGTCGATGTTGCCGCCGTCGAAGCCCTTCGTGATCGTGGTCGCCAGCTTCTCGGGAGTCGGGATGTTCAAGTCGACCTCGACGCCGAGGTAGTTGCCGAAGTCCCTGAGGAAGGCGTCGCCGAACCGGTAGTAGTTGCCGAGCAGCGCGTCGCTGAGCGAGGCGGCGAGCTGAATGCGGTTGGGGTCGTTCGCAAGCCGGATCACGTAGTAGGTCTGTCCGTTGACGAGCCCCTGGAGCGGCCCGCCGACGCTGTCTCCCGCGGCGTTCGCGTAGAGGACTGCATCTCCGGTGAGGAGTGCATTCGGCCCCACGTAAATCGTGTGGTCTGCGAGATTGACGTAGCCGGCCTGGTCGCACATCGTGGTCGTGTGGGTCGAGTCGCCGCAGTCCACCGTCGGGTCGAAGAGGAGGTTCGCGTTCGACCCCGGGCCGGCATCCGCGGTGACGTTGCCGTTCACGGTCGTCGTCACGTTCGTGTTCGAGAACTCCAGAGAGATGCCGAGCCCGACCGACCCGTTGTTCGTGTTGCCCGAGGTCGCCGACGCCTCTGAGTTCACGGCGCCAACGGCGTTGAAGTTGGCGTCCGTTCCGGCCATGATCGTCGCTCCGGCCTCGAGCGTGGCGGTCACCGTCAGCTTCGCGTAGGTGATCGCGATCGATGCCGCGGTCTGGGTCGGATCAGGCGGGCTCGAGCCGAGCTCGCGCGTCGTGCTCGCCTTCATCCCGGCCACCGCGTCCCCGTCGGCGAGCACGTCGACCGCGCCCGACGCGATCAGCCGCGCATCGGCCTGGACGTCGACGGTCGCCTTCGCCTGCGCCTGGCCGTAGCCGACAGTGAAGAACTCGCTGGCAGGCGACCCGTTGCTGGCGACACTCGCCTCGGAGATGATCTGAAGCGAGCCGTTCGTGGCGTCGATCGTCGCCCCCTGCCCGACGGTGACGCTGGTCGTGGCCGACTTGACGATGACGCTGATCGGGAGCGAGCCGAACAGCGTGTCCAGGAGCGAGAGGGCGCCGCCCGCGGCGAGCTGCGCGATGTTCGAAGTACTTGTCCCGAGCTCCTGGGCAAGCGTTCCGCCATCCCACGAGTAGGCGACCAGGCTGACGTTCCCGGCCGAGAGTGTGGCGCCCGCGCCGATCGAGATCGAGGCGCTGCGGTCGGAGACGAGCACGACCGTCTCCGGGGTCGTCGCGATGTCCTCGGCGAGCACGGTGACCGTTCCGGTCGTGGTGAGCGACGAGCCGGCATTCATCGTGAAGGTCTGCGAGACCGCGGTGAGGTCTCCGGCTCCGAGCGCGACGGCACCGGCGATCACGATCCCGAGCCCTTCGGCGCCGAACAGGCCCTCGTTGGCCACGGTCGTCGCCTTCCGGTTCAGCCGGTAGAGCGGGTCTGTCTTGGGGCCGAGCGGGAAGGTGTTCGTCCCGTAGAGCTCGAGATCGGCGTTGAACCCGGAGTCGAGCGTGCCGATCGTGATCGTATCGCTACCGCCCTTGCCGAGGATCACGAGCGTGCCGGTCGGGTCGGCGAAATCCGTGACGATGCCGTTGTCGACGATCTCGAGGTGGCCGGGGCTCCCGACCTCCGCGCCGACCGTGATCGTGTCGCCGCCGTGGTGGCCGTCGAAGGTGTAGGTCGACGGTGCCTGGTTCGTGACGGTCTGCATGCCGCTGTAGGCGATTCCGTCGCACGTGCCGGAGATCGGCGACGGTGCCCCGGGGCAGGGCTCGAACAGCTCGTTGCCGGAACCGCCCTGCCCGACGAGCGCCTGGAAGCCGCTGAACGTCGTCCCGTTGACTATCCCGCCGTCGTTGCCCGCGATCGTGAAGACGCCGCCTCCGCCGGCAGGTCCCTCCAGTGTCTGGATGCCGGAGCCGCCGAGGATCGTCAAGAAGCCTGTGCCCGGGCTGCCGTTGCCGGTGAAGCTCGTGCCGTCGACATTTCCGGTGCCTGCCCCGGTCACGGTCCAGGTCGTGTCGCCGTCCGGGCCGGTCAGCGTGTCGATGCCGCTCTGCCCGACGAGGATCGCGAAGCCGGTGAACGAGATCGTCCCGAGCATCCCCGCTCCGGACCCGGTGAGCGTCCAGTCGGTGGCATCCTCGGTGTCGCTCGGGCCGACGAGCGTGTCCCCACTGCTGTTGCCGTGCAGGGTCTCGAACCCGTTGTAGGTCTTCGTCGAGCCCCCGATCGTGCCGGTGCCCGCGCCGTCGGTCGTGAACGTGGTCGCGATGATGCTCGATCCGCCGAGCGTGTTTCCGGTCCCGATGCCGCCGTTCAGCGCCAGGCCCAGGAGGCCCGCGTCGAGGGACTGGACGGTCACCGTGTTGCCGTTCCCGAAGAAGTCGACGACGAGCTGCGTGGACGGATCGGAGAAGAACGTCGTGCCGAAGCTGCCGCCGGTGATCTCCATCTGGATCCCGTTCGGGCCACCCGGGTCCACCGTGATCGTGATCGAGTCGCCGCCCGCGACGGAGCCGTAGTAGGTGAAGGTCGAGGCGGAGGTCGAGACGGGAGCCGCCATGCCGCTGAACGAGGCGCCGGCGACGAAACCCGCGCCGGGCCCGGTCGAGATCCAACCCGGTGCGTCGAGCGTGTCGGATCCCGCGCCCGTCAGCTGCCCGAAGGCGATGAAGTCGATCGCGGTGCCAGCGGTCGGGGTCAGCTCGCCGGAGCCGTTTCCGTCGATCATCCAACTCGAGCCCGACGTCGGGCCGATCAGGGTGTCGCGCGTGGGACCCGACTGCAACGTCCCGACACCGCCGAAGGCGTAGCTGCCGCCTCCGGAGGTCGCGACCGTCACATTGCCCGAGTCATCCACGGTCCAGGTGGAATGACCACTCGGTCCGATGACGGTGTCCGCGGCGTTCCCGGTGATCGAGAAGACACCTGTGACCACGACGTTGTCCACCAGGAAGCCGCCGCCCGCGCCCGGGAGCAGCGTCCAGGTCGCGCCACCGGCCGGACCCTGGATCGTGTCGAAGATCGTGCCGGCCGCGGAGACGGCGTCGAAGTCGAGGAAGGTGATCGACGGAACCGATGACCCGGCGGGCGCAAGCGTCCCGTTGTTCAACCCGGTGATGCCCCACGCGGCGGCGTGCGCGGCGGCGATCGTGTTATAGCCCGGGTTGCCGAGCCCTCCGATCAGGGTCTGGATGCCGCTGAACGCGATCTCGGGCGACGACACCCCGTTGATCGTCTGCTCGATCGAGCCGGTCCCGGTGACGGGGTTCGTGACCGTCCACAGCGACTGGTCGGCGTAGCCGCCGATCAGGGTGTCCTCGCCGCCGCGGGAGTCGATCGTCGTGAAGCCGTCGAACGCGATCGCGCCGCCGAATCCGCTCGATGGCGGCGCACTTGCGGTCAGGATCTTGCCGCCGCTCGCCGCGACGCACAACTGGTCGCTCGGGCAGGAAACCGCGCCGATCGCGCCGAGCATCGTCTGGGCGACCTGCCAGGAGGCCGCCGCCGGTTCGTTCGACGTGACCGCCTGGCCGAGAACATCGCCCGCGACGCAGAGGCCGCCGGCACACGAGATCGCGGTGAGCGGGTTCGTGCCGTCGACGGTCGTCCCAGTCCACGCGCTGACGCCGGCGGCGGGATCCTGGGAGGTCACGACCGAGCCCGCCATGTCGGCGGCCACGCACAGCTCGTCGGTCGTGCACGAGACTGCGTCCAGCGGCGAGTCAGGGTCGACCAACGCTGCCGTCCAGTCGGCGGCTCCTCCGGTCGGGGTCGTCGACGTGACCACCTGCCCGGCAACGTCGACTGCGACGCAGAGCGTGCTCGATGCGCAGGAGACACCGGTGAGCGCAGTCGTTCCGTCGACGTCCACGGCCGGCATCCACGTCTGGCCGTCGCTCGAGGTGATGACCTTGCCTGCGCCGTCAACCGCAACGCAGACGCTGCCGTCGGAGGCGCAGGAGACGCCGTTCAGCTGTGTGGTGCCGTCGATCGCGGTGACGGCCCAGGCCGAAGTCCCTCCGGCAACGATGGCCGAGTAGAGCGCGTTGCCGGCGCTGTCGACGCCGACGCAGAAGGTCGCGTTGCAGGAGAGGCCTGTGATCGCGTGCATGCCGTCGACCACGGTCGGCGCACCCCAGGAACCGGACGGATCCGAGCTCGTGAGGATGCCGCCGTGGGCGTCCCCGGCTACGCACAGCGTCGAAGATGCGCACGAGAGGGCGGTGATCGTATTGGCATCGGCCTGAATCGGGGATGCCATCCAGACGAGAGGCAGCGAGGACGACGGCCCGCCGGTGCCCGAGCCGCTCCCCATCAGCTTCCAGGTGGTCGGGCTCTGCGGCCCGTCGAGCGTGTCGGAGCCGCTACCGCCGATGAGCGTCAGCTGTCCGGTGAACGAGCTCAGTGCACCGATCGTCACGGTGTTGTCGCCGTCACCGGTCTCGATCACGAGCTCGCTCGTCGGGACGGTCAGCGGCAGCACCGTTGTCGTGGTTGTCGTACCCCCGTGGCCGTCGGAGATCGAGTTGACGTCGGTGATCGAGAGCGCCGTCCCGCTCACCGAGCTGTCGTCCACGATCGTGATCGCGTTGTTGCCCGCCGGCGCGATGTAGGTGAAGGTATCGACGGCACCGAGGGTCTCCGTCGCGAAGCCCGTGTACGCGATTCCGAGCACCGGGCTCGATCCCGCCGGGGTCGGGGCGGTCAGCGTGTCGCTGCCGGCGCCGACGATGCTGTGGAAGCCGCTGAAGGCGAGCCCCTCGACGCTGCCCATCCCGGTGCCGGTGATCGTCCAGCTCGACGAGCCGGCCGTCACGCCGGCGTTGGCGTTGGGTGTGCCCGAACATCCCGAGAGCCCGGTGAACGAGGTCGAGCTCGTCCCCGTGTACGAGCAGGTGCCCGGGGACATCCCGGCGCCGCTGACTGTGAACGAGCCGCTCGAGCCGAAGCCCGAAGTCGAGGCGACGTTCAGTGTGGTGTGGCTGCTGTCGATCGTCTGGCCGCCGCCGTCGACGGTCGTGCTCACGGATCCGGAAGCCGTGGCCGTCGGGCCGGTCAGCTGGTTCGCACCGGTGCCGTCGGCCTCGATCGAGCCAATGTCGGTGAAGTGGATCGGCTGGAAGTCGCTGGCGGCCGAGTGAGCCGTCCCGTTCGTGCCGTCCCAGCTCCAGCTGCTGCCGGTGGTGAGACCTTCGACCGTCAGGGAGTTGCTGCCGCCGCCGCCGTCGATCGTCACCGGCACCGGAATCGAGCCGCCGGTGGCGTCGAGCGTGATGTTGTCGTCGTTTGCGTCCGAGCTCGTGATCGTGAGCCCCGTGGGGCCCGTCACGAGCGCCACCGGGATGAGCGTCTGGTTGAGATCCACCCCGAGAGAGAGGTCGGTACCCGAGACTGCGATCGTCGAGTCGCGGGTCGTGGAGACGTTCCCGAGGCTGTCGGGCTGCTCGAGCGTGAGTGTCGCGGCACCGCCGTCGACCGTCGTGTCGCCGCTGCCGGTCTGAACCTCGAGCTTCCCGGTGAAGGCCGACGACAGGTTCGAGTTGATCGTGACCGTGTTGGCGTTGATCGCATCGCCCGCGATCAGAATCGACTGGGTCGGCACCACGAAGTCGATCGTCATCCCCGTGACGGTCGAGGAACCACCGTTCGGATCCGTGACCGTGGTCGTGTTGGTGAGCTCGAGCGTGCTCACGTTGAGTGCGGCGAGCGCGATTGCGTTGGCACCGGTCGGCGCCTGGTAGCTGAACCCGCTCTGTGCAACCGACGGATTGACCTGCGCCATCCCGGAGAACGCGACTCCGAGAACAGTCGTGCCGGACACGGTCGTCACCGCGGTGTTCAACGTATCCGTGTTCGATCCGGAACCGCTCGCGATCTTGTCGACTCCCTGGAACGAGAGGCCGTCGACGGAGCCGGCCCTCGTCCCGGTGATGTCCCACGTCGAGGCGGCGCTCGGGCCCGTCACCAAGTTGTCGACGCTGCCGTCGAGGGCCAGTTGCTGCACACCGGTCAGGGTGATCGCCTGGAAGTCGCCGACGGTGCTCGTGCCGGTCGCCGTCGTGCCGTTCCACGTCCAGGTTGTGCTCGGGCTGCCGCCCGACGCGGCCGGGTCCAGTGTCGGGATCGTCAGGGAGTTCGTTCCGGTCCCTCCGGTCAACGTGATCGGGACGGGGATCGAGCCGCCCGAGATGTCGACGGCGAGGTTCACCGTCTGCGTGCTCGTGATCGATACACCCGTCAAGCCGGCAATCGGCGTCGACTCCACGGTCGTGTCGTTCTGAACGAGAACGAGGCTCGAGTTGTCGACGCGAAGGGTGACGTTCTCGGTTGTCGGATCCGTCAGCGCAATCGTCCAGACGCCGCTGGAGACGACGTACGTGGAGAAGTGCGGCAGGCCGGCGCTGACGGTTCCGGTCGCCGCGTCGTAGGTCGAGGTGATCGCCTGCGGGCCGGCCGTCGGATCGACGTAGTAGATCTCCGAGCCCGATTCGGAGCCGGCGACCTTCAGCACGGGCGGTGAGTTGAACGTCTCGATGTGGGCGCCGGTGCCGGTGTCGATTGCCTCGAGGTTGTAGCCGGCGGTCGTGGAGCCGAGGTTCGGCGCGTTCACGGAGACCGGCGTGATCGAGACGTAGGCGTCGTGCGGGAGGCTGCCGGAGGCGAAGGTGAGACTGGCCTGGCCGCTCGTGACCGTCCCACCGGCCGCTGCGGTCACGAGCACCGAGCCTGCCGGCTGTGCAATCGTTCCGCTGGCCGCCGCTGTGGTGGATGCGGCGCTCTGGGTGGCGGGCGCGGCCGTACCCGACGTCGACGTCCCGCCCGTCGCGGGAGCCGAAGCGCCGGTGACGGCGAACGAGCCGCCCCCGGTTGCGTCCGACGTGGATGCGGCGTTCGTCGTTCCGACCGTCACCGCGGTGCCGGCGGCGTTCGGGTCGACGGTCGGCTGGATGGACGTGCCGGCCGACGAGGACGAGGCGGCCGCGCTGGTCGCCCCGTCGGTGCCTGTCGTGCCTGCTTGGCTTGCCGTCTGATTCGTGCTGCTCCCGGCCGTAGGATCGGCTGCCGTCGACGCGAGTTCGGACGGCGCCGTGCTCGCCGAGGTCGTCATCCCGGAACTCGAGCCGGTCGAGTCGGCCGGACCGGCACCGCTGCCCGACGTGTCGGTTGTCACCGAGGGGGACGTGCCCGCAATCGGGTCGCCCGCGCCACTTGCGTCCGCGGGCGAGGAGGGCGCGACGTCCGTCGAGTCGGTCGGAGCGACCACCGCCTGGACGCTCGATTCGGTGCCGGACGCATTCGGCGGCACCGACGCGGAGTCGCCGTCGGCGGGTGTGCTCGTAGTCGGGTCGGACGCAGGCAGGGCCTCCACGAGCGGCGTGTCCCCGCTGGTCGTCGCCGTTTGCGACGAGTCAGGGGGCGCGCCCGCAGAGGTATCGGTCGACGGGTCGGTCGGGCTCCCCTGAGACGCCGTAGCCGCAGCGGCGGGTGGTGGCCCCGACGCTGACGACGCTGCTGCGGGCGAAGGAGTCGGCGCTACGCCGGTCGGCCCGACGGAGTCAACCGCCGAGGTTGCCGGCTGGCTTGCGGATGCTTGAGGCGAGGGCGCCGGAGGAGCCCCGACGCCGTCCACCGTCGTGCCGGCGGCGACAGGTACGGCGGCGACCCCGGGTGGCACGGACCCAACAGTGTCGACGACGGCGGGGACGTCGGCAAAGGGACTGGAAGTCGTCGCGCCGCCGCTGGTCGCGGCCGCGGTCCCGCCGGTCGCCGGGGGAGGCGCGGCAAGCGTGGCGGCAGCGGCTCCACTCGCGTCGTTCGTCACCGGCGAGCTCGTGGCGGTGGTCGGAGCCGGCGTCGCCGTGGCCGCCGGCGCAGCCCTGGATGGGTGCGCGCGCTGCTTGGGGACGAGCGAAAAGTGGTCGCTGACGACCGGGACCCGGCGCGAGGTGAAGGGCGTCCGTCCGGCTGCACGAGGCGCCGTGGCCGGCAGCGCCGGAGAAACAGCCGCAGGCCGATGAAGCTCGGGAACTCTCAGCGTCGGGAACGCGACGCGCGGGAGCCTGACCGCCGGTAGCGGGGAGGGCACGGTCGTCACCGGCCGGAGCAGCACGAGCGCGAACGGGCTCAGGTACCCAACGGCGAAGATGCCCAGCAGGATGGCGCTGAGCCAGTACCTGAGACGCCCATAGCGAAATGCCAGTGGGCTTCCAAAGCCATATACGCCGCCGACGGCTAACCGCAACTAGACCCTCTCCCGCGCCTCAACTGCTCCCCTATTCCGGTCGGGCACTCCATCACACGACTCGCCCTCCGTCAAGCGGGTACACAACTCGTGCACCCAGGTTGTGCGGAGATCGTCTCGAGCGCGACTCGCTTCCGCCGACGAGCAGCCTGGCGACCGAGGTCGTCTAGCCGAGCAACGCCTGAAGCTTCGTCTGCTCTCGATCGATCTTCGCGGTGAGTGTGGCGAGCGACCGCACTCTGACGTTGAATGCTTTCACTGCGGCGATTCGCGCGCGTTGAGCTGCGAGCGTTTCGTTGTCGGCAATGGCGACGTTGAATGCGTGCTCGAGCGCCGGAATCCGACTCGTCTGTTTTGTTCGGAGCGTCCGTGCCAGTGCCTCTGCGGCACCCTGTACATGTCGGAGCGTCCTGAGCTCCGTTCGGCGAACCGGGGCCGAAACCGGGGGCGGTCGGAGGCCGGCGAGTCGGCGACTCACGCCGTGGATTGCCGCGACGTACGACTCGAGAGCGGCGGCGTCGGTCGTCCTCGTTGTCGTTCCAGACAACGATTGTCTCAGTCGTGTTCCGGCCGGACTTAGCGGTTTCAGCGCCGCAACGAACGCTCGACTGAAGGCTGCATACGCCGCGAGTTCACGCGCCAACCCGGCCTCACCGCTCAGCAGTTCGATCAGGAGCGAGCGAAGGCGGGTCGCATCCACCGGCGCGGGCACGCGGGCGATCCGGGAACGCAGGGCGTCGATCTGTTCAGCGGCACCTCGTAGCCGACGGCCGACGCTACGGTAGTTCGGACGAGGGTCCGCCAGGGCGCGCGTGGCTGCGGCAACGGCCTGGGCCGGCTGAGACAGGCCGGCGTCGATCCCGTTCACGTTGGTGATGTAGCCGGTAACGGCCTCGCGACGGCTGGAGCCGCCTCCGCAGCCTGCGGCGAGCAGAACGAGCGCCGCGGCCGCAGCGAGCAGGCGGGTCATCACCCGCTACTTCAGCAGTTCGACCTCGGAGACGCTACCGTCGCCGTGGCGGAAGACCAGCTTGACCAGACCGCGACCCGGCGCCAACCATGTCGTGCGCGTGCCGCTACCGAACGGGAACCCGGGCTGCATCAACGTCGTACGGATGGCGAGCGCCCGGAAGGTCCCGGCGGGAACCTTCACGGTTTGCATCCCTAGCACTCTCGAGGTGCCCGTCACGCCGAAGAACTGGAAGTCACGGCCCGTGCGGGCGGCTGTCCAGGTATCGCCGGCCTGCGGATACGCCGGCATGATCGGGTTGAAGCCGAAGTTCATCAGATCGAGCGGTGTGACGATGTGACGTCGCCTCGAAGGCGGCAGCGCCTTCGGGCCGAGCGGCGGAAGCTTCGCGAGGGACTGAGAGTCCGTCGTCGACCAGATCCCGGTCAGCCCATCGAGCCGGAGCGTGTAGCCGTAGGTTCCCTGCACCTTGATCGGCCCGGAGACGCTCGTGACCGAGACCTCGGCCGAGCCGTTCGAGACGGCAGTCGTCGTCACGGCCTCGACCACCGGCTGCGCAAGATGGCGGGCATTCGTCCATCGGTAGGTGGCCGTCTTGCCCTTGACGAACGGGAAGAAGTCGTCATCGGTGGGAGGTGCCGGCGGCGTCAGCGAGGTCGACTGGAGTACCGATGTCGTCACGGGTGCCCCACTCCCGCCCGCGTGGGCGAAGACGACCTTGACCGGCCCGATCCCCCAGACCCACCAGACCGTCCGAACCCCGCTCCCGTAGGGGTCTCCGAGCGCGCCCGTCTGCGTGATTTCCGTCCGTACCTTGTCCGCCGTCACCGGAGCCTGAAAGGCCGGGACGGTGATCTTCTCCTGTCCCAGGTAGCGGCTCGTGCTCGTGACGTCGTTCGCGGCGCCACCCGAGCTCGTCCAGGTGTCCCCCTTGACCAGGGGCTCCGAAAGGAGCGGCGCGCGGCTACCCCAGATCACGTCGTACCACGTGCTCGCGAGCGAGTTCCCGCACTGCGCCGCGCTCGTGCACAGAACGGGGAACGAGGCCGGGGGCGGAGTGCTCGACCAGTCGGCGACGTTCAGGCCGTTGTTCGTCTCCTGCATGGTGATCGTCCCGCTGCCCGAAGGAGCATCCGGGGGATTGTCGGCGTCGTCCGTCGCCCACGAGAGCACGAACGAGCTTCCCTGCTGAGAGCTGACCGAGACGTTCTCGAGTGTCGGGCTCGGGTCGTAGACGCTGTCTGTCCACTGGTACGTCCAGGTCGCCCCAGCAGGGTGCGGGAGCCAGCCGCTCGCACGCGCCCCCGCCGCGTCCGCGAGCACCGTAGCCGCCACGGCAAGCAGGAGCACCGGAAGCGCCCGGCGCGGTGTGAAGCCAAAGCTCACGACAGCCGGACGACCTGGGAGGTGCTGCCGTCGGCGTGCTTGAAGACGAGCTTCACGAGCCCCTTCCCGGGAGCGAACCAGCTCGTCCGCACCCCGCTGCCGTACGGAAATCCCGGCTCGTCGAGGGTCGTCCTGATCACGAGCGCACGGTAGGTCCCCGCCGGGACGCTCACCGGCTCGACTCCCATCACCGTCGAGGTGCCCGTGACGCCGTACACCTGGAAATCGCTCGAGCCGCGGCTCGCCGACCAATGCGTGCCGGCGACACCGTACGCCGGCAGGATGGGGTTGAAGCCGAAATCCATCAGATCGAAGATCGTGAAGAAGTGACGACGCTTCGTGGCAGGGAGCGACTTCGGCCCGAGTGGCGGGAGCGACAGGAGCGTCGCCGCACTCGCCGCGCCGGCGAGGTTCGAGACCCCACCCGCTCGGAGCGTGAAGGAGTAGTTGCCCTTGGTCTTGATCGGGCCCGAGACGCTCGCCACCGAGATGACCGCCGACCCGTTCGCCGCCTGGTCGACCTTGAACGACTGCACCTCGGGCTTCTTCAGGTGCGTGGCGTTCGTCCACTGGAACCGGCCCGTCAGACCCTGCCGAAGCGGGAAGTAGTCGACATCGGGCGGAGGGACCTGCTGCACGAGGTCGGTCGAGATGAGCTCGCCGCTCGTGACCGGAGCCGACGCGCCACCCGCGTGACGGAACACCATCTTCACGGGCCCGACGCCGTACACCCACCAGACCGTGCGTACCCCGCTCCCATACGGGTCGCCGATCGCGCCGACCTGGCTCAGTTGGGTTCGGATCACGGCGGCCCGAACCGGGCGGTTGAACGCGGGGACCGAGACCGACTGGATGCCGAGGTAGACCGACGTCCCGCCGACATCGTTCTGCGCGCCGCCGGTCGTCGTCCACGATGTCCCTCCGAGGAGCGGCTCGGCGAGCGTCGGCTGCCGCGATCCCCAGATCACGTTGTAGTAGAAGCTCGCGAGGCTGTTCCCGCAGGAGGCCGCCACGTCGCAGAGCACCGGGAATGCTGCCGGCGGCGGGCTGCTCGTCCAGTTCGTGTTGACGAGCCCGGCGTCGGTCTCCTGGAATGAGACCGTTCCGTTTCCGGAGACTGCCGTCGCAGGGTTGCCGAGGTTCGCGCTCGTCCACGCCAGCGTGAACGAGGAGCCCGAGGCGCCCGACACCGTCACTTTCTCCTTGGTCGGCGTGGGGCTGTAGGTACTGTCGGACCAGGAGTAGGTCCAGTGGGCTCCGTGCTCATGCGGGAGCCAGCCTTGCCCTCGGATTGCCGTCTGCGGGGACGTGAACGCGGGAGCGACCAGGACGAGCGCCACGGCGAGCGAAGCGAAACCTACTGAGGCGCGGCGCACCGGGCCAGGGTAGCCTGTCGGACGTCACGGCCCGACAGCGACGTGATCCTCTACCTGTACTTCAGGTCAAGCAACCGCCGACGAACGGTCGACTGATGACACTGGTGGCGTTCAGGTTCCGGACGGTCTCCGTCTTCGGCTTCGACGACGTCGAGCATGCGACGATCGTCACCTCGCGACGCGTCTCGTCGTCCATGGATCGACCGGCCCGCCGCGGCACCGGAACGGATAGGCGCGCGTTCCATGCCCGAGCCCGGTGTGAGCCCGTGATTGTCACTCCTCGCTCGAGCGCGCCCAGAGATTGATCCCGCTGTCGACTGCGTGACGGTCGATCTCCGCCAGCTCGTCGGATGAGAAGTCGATCCGATCGAGGGCTGCGACGGCCTCTTCGAGCTGCTCGATGCTGCTCGCGCCGAAGAGCGTCGAGGTGACCCGCGAGTCGCGAAGCGTCCAGGCGAGCGACATCTGTGCGAGCGTCTGCCCGCGGTCGAGCGCGATCGCGTTCAGCGCGGCGATCCGCTCGAGCGCTTCGGGGCCGAGCAGGTCGCGCGAGAGCGACTCGTTGCGGCTCGCCCTCGAGCCCTCGGGGATCTCGCGCAGGTACTTGTCGGTGAGCATCCCCTGCGCGAGCGGGGAGAAGCCGATGCAGCCCACCCCGAGCTCCTCGAGCACGGCGAGCAGGCCCTCCTCGATCCAGCGGTTGAGCATCGAGTACGACGGCTGATGGATCAGCAGCGGCGTCCCGAGCCCGTCGAGGATCGCAGCGGCCTCGCGCGTCGTCTCCGGCGAGTACGACGAGATCCCCACGTACAGGGCCTTCCCCTGGCGGACCGCCGTGTCGAGCGCACCCATCGTCTCCTCGAGCGGCGTCCCGGGGTCGAAACGGTGCGAGTAGAAGATGTCGACGTAGTCGAGCCCCATCCGCCGTAGGCTCTGATCGAGGCTCGCGAGCAGGTACTTCCGGGAGCCCCACTCGCCGTAGGGGCCGGGCCACATGTCGTATCCGGCTTTGGTCGAGATGACGAGCTCGTCGCGGTACGGACGCAGATCCTGCTCGAGGAGCCGGCCGAACGTCTCCTCGGCCGATCCATACGGCGGCCCGTAGTTGTTCGCGAGGTCGAAGTGGGTGATTCCCAGATCGAAAGCACGACGGACGATTGCGCGGCTGTGCTCGAGCGGACGGTCGTCACCGAAGTTCTGCCAGAGCCCGAGCGAGACCGCGGGCAGCTCGAGGCCGCCGCGACCGCTGCGGTTGTACTTCATCCGGTCGTAGCGATCCGACTCGGGAACGTACGTCGTCTGCACGGTCTCACTCTAGAGATGCGCTCAGCGTTGACGCGAGCGAGGGCGCGAACCGCCGAATGCCTTAGCGACCGACTACGGGTTTCCAGGATTCGATCCGCCGTCCGGGGCAGCCACGATCGGGTTCGCGAGCGAAGGCGCCGGCGAACGCACCCAACCGAAGGGAGATCCTCCTTGAGCATGGAACAGCGAGAGACCCTGGACGCGATCCTGCGACAGTCGGCCTTCCCCGCCGACAGCAGCGTCGAGGAGCAGCGGCGGGCGCTCCGAGAGGTGATCTCTGCGCAACCGCTGCCCGCCGAGGTGAGCGTCACCCCAGGCGCGCTGGGGGGAGTGCCGACCGCAGAGATCACGGTCGACGGAGTCGAGGCTCGGCACGTCGTCCTGTACTTCCACGGTGGCGTGTACGTGATCGGAGACGCCTTCATCGCCGCCGAGCTCGCCTCACAGGTCGGCCGCCGAACGCGCGCGAAGGTCATCTCCGTCGACTACCGGCTCGCCCCGGAGCACCCGTATCCGGCCGCAGTCGACGACGCCCTCGCGGCCTACCAGGCGCTGCTGCAGCGTGGCGTCGCGCCTGCGGAAATCGCCTTCGCGGGAGAGTCCGCCGGCGGCGGGCTCGCGATCGCGACCCTGGTCAACGCGCGCGACCACGCTCTTCCCCTGCCGGCCGCGGTCTTCGTGATGTCGCCCTACGTCGATCTCACCCTGTCAGGGACGACCATGGAATCAAGGCGCGAGTCCGACCCGCTGCTCAGCCCGGAAGCCCTCCGGACAAGAGTCGTCGACTACACGGAGGGACAAGACGCCGCCGGGGGCCTGATCAGCCCCGTCTTCGCCGACTTGTCCGGCTTGCCGCCGCTGCTGATCCAGGCCGGGACGCGCGAGGTCCTCCTCGACGACGCCCTTCGCCTCGCTCGACAAGCCGCGCTCGCCGACGTCGAGGTCACGCTCGAGATCACGCCCGGGGTTCCCCACGTCTTCCAGGCCTACCACGCGATTCTCGACGAAGCGACCGGCGCGCTCGATCGAGCCGGACAGTTCCTCTCGGGGCAGCTCGCCGACCGCTGACGCGAGGCGGCCTTGTCGTGTTGGATCGAGGGCATCCCCCGTTATTCCGGGGTTCCACCGTCGATCCAGCGTTGAAACACTTCGACCTGGTCGTCCGGCCACTGCATGTCGCACGGCATCGAGCCCGCGCGCACGACCGCGACGATCCTGTCGGCGTTCGCCTTGACGTCGTCGAAGGACCAGAGGTCGAACGCGGCCAGCATCGCTTCGCGGTCGCCCTCGCGAAAGAGAGGCTTGATGTCGCTTTCGAACCTCGGCGCCGTTCCTTCCTCGTAACCCGTCATCTCGTCTCCTCTTTCTCGTCTGGGTCTAGGCGACCTTGATCGTGTTGTTGATGGGGAGGTCGCGGACGCGCGTGCCGGTCAGGGCCGCGATCGCATTCGCGAGAGCCGGTGCTGTGGACGGGACGCTGACCTCACCCACACCGGTTGGCGGCTCGGTCGACTCGATCAGGTGTACCTCGATCCTCGGGACGGAGCGCATCCGGATCACCGGGTAGCGGTCGAAGTTCTGCGTGACGATGTCGCCTCCCTCGCCGAGGACGATCTCGCCCCAGGCGGCCGCGCTCAGGCCGTACAGAATCCCACCTTCCACCTGGGCACGGATCAGGTCGGGATTGACCTGAATCCCGCAGTCCAGCGCGTAGACGATCCTGTCGATCCGGACGCGCTCACGCTCGTCGACGGAGACCTCGGTGACCTGGGCGCTGTGGCTGAGGAAGCTCGAGCATGCGATTCCACGCGCCTTCCCTTCCGGGAGCGGGGATCCCCATCCGGAGCGCTCGGCTGCAAGCTCGAGCGCGCGCAGCGTCCGGGGGCTGCCGGCGAGGAGCTCGCGCCGGAGGTCGACCGGGTCACGCCCGGCGGCGCCCGCGAGCTCGTCGATCGCCGACTCGCGCGCAAACTCGGTATGGGAGTTGCCGACCGAGCGCCAGACCATGATCGGCACGCCCGACTCGAAGTTGGACGAGGCAAGCCGGAAGCTCGGAAATGCGTATGGGCCGTCGGCAACCCCGGTGACCGTCATGAAATCCACCCCGTCCTTGAAGAGGACGTCGCCCACGAACGGCAGGTTCACCGACGTCGGCTCGGCAACCATCTCGTGGTGCACTGCCGTGAGCCGGCCCGCAGCATCCGCACCGGCGCGAACACGGTGCACGGCCATGGCGCGGTAGCCACCGGTCTTGAAGTCCTCTTCGCGGAGCGACTGGACCCTGACCGGATACTTCCATTCGAGCGCCCGCGCGACGTGCACGGCTTCGGCGGTCGGATCACGCTTGGAGGTGCTGTGAAGTCCGAATGAGCCCCCGGCGAACGTCACGTGGACCTCGACCTCCTCCTTGTCGATTCCGGCAGCGTCGGAGGCTGCCATCTGGGTGTAGAGCGGAGTCTCGGTGCTCGCCCAGACCTCGAGGATGCCGTCGCTTCTCATCCGACAGACGGCATTGTTGGGCTCCATCGCGGCATGAGCGAGGTAGGGAAGCGTGTAGGTCGCGTCGATCGCCGACCGGGCGGCTGCGAGCGCCTGCTCGACATCGCCCTCGTCGCGCGAGACGACGGCGCTCTCTCCCGAGGCGAGCAACCGCAGGTGCTCGTCCAGCAACTCGGCCGAGCTGCGGCGCTCCGCGCCCGAGTCGTCCCAGGTCACCTTCAGCGCACGGAGACCGCGGCGCGCGTCGGCCACCGTCTCGGCGACGACTGCGACACCCTCCTCGATCGGGACAACCGCGATCACCCCCGGCTCGGCCAGGGCCGCTTCGTCGTCGACCGAGCCGGCCGTCGCGCCGAAACGCGGCGCGTGGAGCACGACGGCTTCCACGAGCCCCCAGAGGCTGACGTCGATCGTGAACTCGGTTCGGCCGAGGATCTTGCCAGGAGCATCGACGCGCAACCGTCCCTCGCGGCCGATCAACGTGAACTCGGACGGGTCCTTCAGGCGAACATCCTCGGGCGCGGGGAGAAGCTTCGGCCGCGGCTGCAAGCTCCGCGAAGGTCGCCCGCTTGCCGTTCGGGTGGGAAAGCACTCCACGCTCGACCTCGATCTCGGCTGCCGGCACCTGCCAGAGCTCGGCGGCAGCAGCGACGAGCCGCGCCCGGGCCTGGGCGCCGGCGCGGCGGTAGCGGACGAAGGATCCTTTCGTGGAGTTCGACGCTCCCGTCACCTGGAACACCCCACCGGTGTCGGGATTGCCGTAGACGTCTCCGCCCGGCTCGCCCCCATTCGCTGCGTTGACGACCCGTATGGAGTCGAAGTCCGCGTCGAGCTCCTCGGCCACGAGCGTCGCGAACCCGGTGTGGATCCCCTGCCCCGCCTCGAGCTGGCTGCAGAACACGACGATCGTCCCGTCCTCGCGGACGCGCACGTACGGATGCACGTGGTCTGCGGCCTCCTCGGGAGTCAGCCGGTGAACGTCGGGCTCCGAAGGCGCCGCCAAGGAGCCCGGGTGGGTTCCAGCGGCCAGGGTCCCGGCTGCGTCGTGAATCGCTGCCCGGATCCGTGGATAGGTGCCGCAGCGACAGAGGTTTCCGCTCATCCAGTCGTCGATCGCAGCGTCGTCAGGAGCGGCGTTCGACTGGAGCAACGCCGCTCGCGGCCAGCGTCTGGCCGGGTTGGCAATAGCCGCACTGCACGACGTTCCCCCGATGCCACGCGGCTCTCACCGCGTCGACGGTAGGGCCGGTGGCTCCCTCGACCGTCGTGACCGCCTTCCCGACCGCAGCCTCTGCCGTGGTTTGGCAGGACTTTGCGTTCCGTCCGTCGATCAGCACGGTGCACGCCGCGCAGAGACCGGCGCCGCAGCCGAACTTCGTCCCGCGGATGCCCAGAACGTCCCGTAGCACCCAGAGCAGCGGATCCTTTGCGTGGCGCTCGTCGACCTCCAGGTTCGCGCCGTTGACGGTTAGCTCCATCACAGCCCGCCGCCGCCGCGGGCGGGCAGTGCGTCAGCTGTGGGAGCTCGGCGTCCAGTCATCCGGATCGGGCCGGAGGCTAGATCGCACCTGGCGCCACTCGAATCCTGGAAATCCGTAGTCCGCTAGGACAGCCGGCGTGCGAGTTGCGTCCGTGATTTCACGCCGAGCTTGCGGAATACCTTGCGTAGGTGGTACTCGACGGTGCTCGGACTGATGAAGAGCTGCGCCGCGATCTGCCTGTTCGTGTCCCCCTGCGCCACGAGGCGAGAGATCTGTGCTTCCTGCGGCGTGAGCTCACCGAGCGTCTCCACGGTCCGTTTGCGGGCTCGTTCGCCGGTCGCCACGAGCTCGCGCTCGGCGCGACCCGCGAATGCCTCGGCACCCATCGCGGTGAACGCAGCGAGCGAGGTGCGCAACTGCGCGCGGGCATCGAGGCGGCGGCGTTCACGGCGAAGCCACTCCCCGTAGAGCAGCTGAGACCGAGCAACCTCGATTCGCAGCCGCGTACGCGAGAGATCCGCGATCGACCGGAGGTACAGTCGTTCCGTAGTCTCACCCTCGCTCGCAAGCGCGCGGGCACGCGCTTCGATACCAGTCGCCCATGCCGAGCGAATCGCGCCGGTTCGCTCCGAGAGCCATTCGAGGACGAAGCCGAGCACGTCTCGGTCGCCGGTCCTCGATGCGGCCTCTGCGAGTTCGGGGACGAGCAACGATCCATAGCCGATCGGATCGGGCTTGAACGCCTCCCAGGCCGCGTCGCGGGCGGCGTCATGCCGGCCGAGGCCGTTGTACAAGACGGCTCGCGCGTAGTTGTTGGACGTCCATCCGCTCGAGGCCGCCTCCACGGCGGTGGCTTCGATCAGCCCAGCAGCTACGGCCTCGTGGCCGCGCCAGGCGGCGAGAATCATCGGGGCGTTCACGAGTGCCGGCGTCCCCGTCGCCTCGGCAATCACGCGTGCTTCCTCGAGGTTTGCAGCGGCGGCGGCCAAATCGCCGGAGAGCAGCTGGCTCCTTGCGAGGAAGCTGAGCGCGAACTCCAGGTGCGCGAGCGCGCCCGAGTCCCGGGCAACCTGCACCTGGCGCTCGGCTAGGAGATGCACGGCCTCGTCGTCCCACAGCTCGAGCGCGACGACGTTGGCGTTTCTCCCGCTCGAGAGCGAGAGCTGCCGCCCGGCGTCCTGGTCCAATGGATCGACCGCAAGCAGAAGGTCGAGCGCCCGAACGAATGCCGGCACCGCCGCGGCGTATCCCTCGGCCAGGCGGATCGCGAAGGCGTCGAGCAGTACGTCGACCGACCGGGGCGGTTCGGGCCCGGGTGGCGCAGCCAGCGCAGCGGCAGCGACCGCCCGCGCGCCGCCGGCAACTTCCACGTCGCTGGCCATCGCGCCCCCGAGCGCCTCGAGGTAGGTCTCCCGCGCGAGCTCAGGGGCGAGTTGCTCCAGGCGGCCTGCCGCGCTCAGGAACAGGCCGCCGGCATCGGCGCCGCGCCGCTGCTCCACGGCGATCCGGGCTCTCAGAAGGTCGACCCGTGCTCGCCCGAGCTCATCGAGCGCGCCGGCCTCGACACCCTCGATGAGTTCGAGCGCTGCCTCAAGGTCGCCGGCATCGCGCTTGGCGGCGGCGGCCGCGAGCAGCCGCTCCGCGCGGTGAGCGGGGTCGGGTGTCAGGGCCGTGGCCCGCTCGAGGAAGGCAGCGACAGCCGCCAGGCCGCCGCGGGCCTGCGCCCGTCCGGCGGACCGTTCCAGCTCCGCCGCGACATCCTCGTCGGGCACAGACGCCCCCTGTGCCCGGTGCCAGGCACGACGATCGGGGTCGACTACCGGATCGGTGGCTGCGGCCAGGGCGCGATGGACTGCGCGGCGCTCCTTCAGCCCGACTGCCCGATAGACCGCCGAGCGGACCAGGGGATGACGGAACACCACTCTGGGGCCCAGCTCGAGCAGCCCTTCCGCTTCGATCGTCTCCGCGACCGACGCGGGGATTCCGAGCTGCTGCGCCGCCCGCCAGAGGAGCGCCGGGTCGCCGACGGGATCGGCTGCCGCCAGCACCAGAAAACGTCGCGCGTCGCCCGGGAGCTTGGCCAGCCGCCGGCGGAAGCTCTCCTCGATGCTCGCCGACAACGGCACCGCCGCCGGCAGGCCAAAACCGCCTGCAAGCTGGGTCGGCGTCAGCCCACGAGGCAGTTCCAGCAACGCGAGCGGGTTCCCGCGCGTCTCGGCAACGATCCTCTCCAGGACGTGCTCGTCCAGCCGGGCAGGCAACGCCGACTCCAGGAGCGCCCGCGCATCACGATGCCCCAAGGGCTCGACGTGGATCTCCGGCAAACCGGCGAGTGCGTCGCCTCGCTCGCGCGTCGCGAACAGGAGCGCGATCCTCTCGGCGAGCAGACGACGAGCCACGAACGCGAGCACGCGCGCCGAAGCGCGGTCGAGCCACTGCGCGTCGTCGACCAGGCACAGGAGAGGCTGCTCGCCCGCGGCGTCCGACAGGAGGTTGAGGACGGCGAGCCCGACGAGATAGGGATTCGGGGGTTGACCCGAACTCAGCCCGAGGGCGACTTCCAGCGCTTCGCGCTGGGGATCGGGCAGGTGCTCCAGGTGGTCGAGGCTCGGCGAGCACAGTTGCTGGAGCGCCGCAAAAGCCAGCTCCATCTCTCCTTCGACCCCGGCGACGCGGGCGACCCGGAAGTCCGGCGCCGCCTGGACGGCGTACTCGAGCAGCGCCGTCTTGCCGACCCCGGGCTCTCCGTACACCGCGAGCACGCCGCCGTGACCGCCGCGCGCGGCCTCGAACACACGGTCGAGGACGTCGCGTTCACGCCTACGGCCGCGCAGCTTCTCGCCAGACGCCATCGTGACCATCCGCGCAGCATGCCATCGGGTCATGGACTACGGATTTCAGGGATTCGATCGACTCGGTGGCGCGGTGAGGATTCTGCGCATGAGCGAAACAGCCGCCACGGCCAACTTTCCGGACTATGCGCCGGTTCCGCGCGCGGCGCTCGGCCCGGCGCTGAACGAGCTGGGCTATTACGTCGGCCGCGTCGAGCGGAATCTCTACTGGGTGACGGACGGCACCTACCAATCGGCCTTCCTGACAACCTCGGACGGCGTCGTGCTGTTCGACGCGCCGCCCACGATCGGCCACAACATCCAGCGCGCGGTCGACGAGATCGCATCGGCGAACGGGGTCAGTAACCGGGTCAACTACCTCATCTACTCGCACCACCACGCCGACCACGCGGGTGCGAGCTCCCTGTTCGACGGAGAGGTCACGCGAATCGGGCACGAGGACTGCCGGCGGCTGCTTCTTCGAGACGACGACCCGGCGAGGCCGCCGAACGAGGAGACGTTCGGCGACCGCCGGAGCCTCGCAATCGGCGGCGAGCGGATCGACCTGGCCTGGCACGGCGCCAACCATTCCCCCGACAACATCATCATCCACCTGCCGGACCACGACGCGTTGATCCTGATCGACGTCGTGAATCCGGGTTGGGTGCCTGTGTACGTCTCGAATCTGACGGAGGACATCCCCGGCTATCTCGAAGCGCCCGCGAACGCGCTCGCCTATCCGTGGAAGCATTTCATCGGCGGCCACGTCGGACGGTTGGGAACCCGCGACGACGTCAAGCTCCACCAGCAGTACATGGCCGACATCTCCGAGAGCTCGAGGAAGGCGATCGACGCGGTCGACCCCAGGCGCTACTACGCCCACTATGGCGAGAACAAGTGGGCCGCGGCCAGAGGCCACCTCGACGAAACCACGCGCCTCGCTGCGGACCCGGTGATCGAGAAGTACACCGGCGTGCTCGCCGGCGCCGACATCTTCACCGAGAGCACAGCGTTCTGGGTGATGGAGTCGATGCGCCTCGACCTCGGCTACGGATCGCAGGTGCACCCCTGATGACCAGCCTGCCGACACGCGACCCGGTGAGCGATCACCTGCTGACGCCCGAGAACACAGCCCTGCTCCTGATCGACTACCAGCCCCCGCAGTTCTCGGCAGTCCACTCGATCGACACCGACCTCCTGCTCGAGAACATCGTGTCGACCGTGAAGACGGCGAAGGCGTTCGACCTGCCGATCGTCCACTCGACGATCAACGTCGCGACGGGCCGCAGCGAGACGACCGTGCGCCGGCTCGCCAAGCTGCTCGAAGACCACCCGGCGATCGACAGGACGTCGACGAACGCGTGGGAGGACGGAGCGTTCCTCGACGCCGTGCGCGCGACCGGGAGGCGCAAGCTGATCCTGTGCGCGCTCTGGACGGAGATCTGCATGGCCTTCCCTGCTCTCGATGCCCTGCGGGACGGGTACGACGTGTATCCGGTCGTCGACACCATCGGCGGCACGAGCGAGGAGGCCCACCGCACGGCGATCCAGCGCGTCGTCCAGGCCGGCGCGCAGCCGGTCACGTGGGTCGCATTGGCGGTCGAGTTGCAACGCGACTGGGCCCGGGTGGAAACTGTCGCCGACGTGATCGAAATCGTGCTGACCGAGAGGCTGCTCAAGGAGTGAGCGAGGCGGAACCCCGCAAGCGTGCCGAAGTCGCAGATCGCCAGGCGCGGGAGTTCCTCCACGGCGCGGATCCGGCGCTCGCACGCCTGATCGACGAGCGACCTGACTTTCGCCCACGTGCCTGGCTGGATGAGCTCGCTAGGCTCGACGGGTTCGGAACGCTGATTTTCCAGATCGCAGGCCAGCAGCTTTCGGTCGCCGCAACCCGGACGATCGTGTCGCGGCTCGAGGCGAGCTTCGGCGGGCACCTTCCATCGCCCGCCGAGCTCCTCGCTGCCGACCCGGAAGTGCTTCGCGCGGCGGGGTTCTCGCATCGAAAGGGCGAGACGTTACGAGAGCTCGCGCAGCGGTACGTCGACGGTCGTCTGAGCGACAAAGTCCTCGCCGGGATGAGCGACGAGGAGGTCGAGGCGGCCCTGACCGATGTTCCGGGGATCGGGCCCTGGACGGCCCACGGCTTCCTGCTCGTCGCACTCGACCGGCCCGACGTCTACCTCTTCGGCGATCTCGCCCTCCGGCGCGCGATCAAGCGCGTCTACGGATTCGATCACGCTCCGAGCGACGCGGAGATCGCCGAGCTGGCAGAGCGCTGGCGACCGTATCGGAGCCTTGCCGTCAGCTATCTGTTCGCGTCCGAGTACGAGGGAGGGAGCTGATGAACGCGACAGGCGGAGACCGTATCGGCATCATCGGCGCCGGCCGCCTCGGGCAAGCGATGGCCCGCACGGCGGTGCGTGCTGGACGTCCCGTCGTCATCTCGAACAGCCGCGGCCCCGACTCGCTCAGCGAGGTGGTGTCGAGTCTCGGTTCGGGAGCTGCCGCCGGTACTGTCGAGGAGGCGGCATCGGCCGCGATCGTCGTGATCGCTGTGCCCTGGGATCGCGTGGCAGGGGCTGTCAAGGATCTGGACTGGAGCGGCCGAATCGTGATCGACGCGACCAACGACTGGGAGGCCCGGGACCTCGACGGGAAGACCTCCAGCGAGCTCGTCGCCGACCTTGTCGCCGGCGCGCGGGTCGTGAAGGCCGCGAACACCCTCGGGGCTGACGTGCTCGGCGCGGATCCCCACGAGGGAGGCGGTCGACGGGTCATCTTCATCTCCGGGGACGACGGCGAGGCCAAGGAAGAGGTCAGCACATTCTTCGAACGCGCAGGGTTCTCGCCGGTCGATCTCGGAGGCCTCGCCGGAGGCGGCGAGCTGCAGCAGATCCACCACCCGCTCGCAGGACTCAACCTCATTCGCTTGGACGAAGCGTCGAGCGTTGCGCGTCCGCCCCGCTTCCGACGAAACTGCCGACACCAAGGAGGCATCACCCAGATGAGCACCATCGAAACGCAGGCACTCCCCGCCGGGATCTCGGCTGTCGACCGAGTGCATTCCGTGGTCCGCTTTGCCGTCGAGCCACAGGAATAACAGAGGATGCTCGTGCTCGGCATCAGCGGCTCCCTTCGACATGGCTCGTACAACACCGCGCTGCTCCGTCACGCGAGCGGTCTGGTCGCGGCCCACGGGGCCGAGTTCGAGCTCGACGACGAACTGCGCTCCATCCCGCCGTTCGACGAGGACTGCGAGGAGCACGAACCGGCGACGGTCGCCCGGTTTCGCGCGACCGTCGCGACGGCCGACGCCGTGCTCTTCGCCACCCCGGAGTACAACTCGTCGATCCCCGGGGAGTTGAAGAACGGACTCGACTGGCTCTCTCGCCCACTCGCCGCGAACCCGATGCGCAACAAGCCGGTCGCTGTGATCGGGGCGAGCATCGGCGCGTTCGGCGCGGTGTGGGCCCAGGCCGACTTGCGAAAGGTCCTATCGGCCATGGGGGCCCGCGTCGTCGAGGGCGACGTGGCGATCGGTCATGTGGCAGATCGCTTCGACGCCTCGGGCCGCCTCATCGACCCGAATCTCGAGGAGGAGCTCGGCGAAGTCGTGCGGACACTCATCGCCGAAGCCCTGCCACGCGAACCGTCTGCGGGCGGCAAGGGCGAACCGGCGGCGGATGACGGCCGCGTGGCGCTATGACCTCGAGCGACGAGAATCGAGTCTTGCCGAGGGCCGTCCACACGCAGCTGACGCCGGCCGAGGCCGCCGATCGGCTTGCAATACGCGAGCTGTTCGACGCCTACGCCCGTTGCGCCGACCGGCGCGACGCCGAAGGGCAGAAGGCGCTCTTCACGGTCGAAACCCGCTTTGCGGTCTACATGGACGGCGAAGGCACCGAACCGACGTACGTCCTCGAGGGACGCGAGGCGCTGACGCCGGTGTTCGCCGACCTGAACCGCTACGAGTCGACGACGCACTTCAACGGGCAGAGCACAGTCATACTCTCCGGCGACCGGGCCACGGGTGAGAGCTACACGCTCGCCCATCACCTCTTCACCGAAGACGGCGAGCGCAAGCTCATGGTTGCGTCGCTCCGCTACCTCGATGTGTTCGCGAAGATCGACGGAGCCTGGTACTTCGCCGAGCGGAAGCTGCTGCTCGACTGGAGCGAGACGCGGGCGTCCTAAAGCGGATCTCCCTCGAGAATCGGGGCGGTCGTGCCGAGACGGGCAGCCCACCACTCGACGGGCACGAGTCGCAACGCGAGCTCGAGCGTGCCGCGGTCGAGCTGCTCGGCGAGCTGCGCGATCGTGACGAGCCGCTGGGCAAGCTGCTCGTCGTCGATCGCTCCTTCGATCTGGACGGCCGGATGGCTGCGGCTCACTCGCTGCAGGGGATCCTCATCTGTCGCGTCGAGGTTGTCGAGGAGGCTGCCGAGCCACGCGAGGTCGCTCGCGAGCTCGACGTGCCGGTCGATCAGCTCGGCATAGAGGTCGGTGCTGAGCATGATCCCGGCCCAGCGGCCGAGCACCTCGTCGTTGTGGATCACGATGCGCGCGACCGACCTGTGGAGGGCTCTTCGGCGTTCCGGCTCGGTCACGACCTTCCGGGCGGCGGCGGTGAGCCGCTCGGTGTCGCGGACCGTCTGGGCCCCTGCGTCGATCGACGCTGAACTTAGGTTGTCGGGGGGCACGAACCCCGCCAGCTCGAGCAGCCCGGTCCAGATCCCCCGTGCATCACGGACGAGCTGCAACATCACGTACTGGGCGAGGACGCTCCAACGCCGGCGCCGCCGGCGTTCGACGGCTTCGTTGACGAGCGCCAGGGTGATCACGACGACGAGGACGCTCGAGGCAAGCCCTGCAAGCAAGCCGTTTCGATCCCAGAAACGCTGCGCGACCGCGTCGGAGAGGATCGCCGCGGCCAGCAGCAGGAGCGCCACCACGGCGGCGGCACGCGTTTCCCAGAGAAACGAGTTGACTGATTTCGAACGCCGCGGGCCGGCCATGCCCAACGAGCTTACGCCAGCACTCGCGGAGCGCACGCAAGGGGCCCGATCAGGCCGCGCGGCTCGACCTGCCGGGAGACTCTTCCCGGTCGATTCCGGCGAGCGCGTCCGAGAGCGCCTCGAGGGCGTCCGACTCGACTGCCCGGACCCGTTCGCGGCTCATCGTGAGCCGGCGCGAGATCTCCTCGACGCTCGTGGGCTCTCCCGTGAGCCCGAACCGGAGCGCAATGACCGACCGTTCGGGCTCCGGAAGACGGTCGACCGCGGCGCGGATGTGCTCGCGGCGCACCACCTCGTGCACGCTTTCGACGGGGTCGGCGGCCTCCGGATCGGCGAAGAGATCGCCGAGCTCCGCGTTGCCGTCCGTTCCGACGACCGCGTTCAGCGACACGGAAGCGGTCGCCGACTCGAGTGCCGCCGCAACTCCCGTGACCGAGATTCCGGTCGCGTCGGAAAGCTCCAGGTGTGTCGGCTCACGTCCGAGCAGCTCTGCGAGCTCCTCCCCGGTGCGCGCTAGCTCACGTCGCTGGTCGTGGATGTGGACCGGGACCCGGATCGTGCTCGACTGGTTCGCGACGGCCCGCTGGCACGCCTGGCGGATCCACCAGGTCGCATAGGTCGAGAACTTGAATCCCAGCCGCCAGTCGAACTTCTCGACCGCGCGGTTCAGTCCGATCGTCCCTTCCTGGACGAGATCGAGCAGCGGAATTCCCTGCCGCTGGTAGCGCTTCGCGATCGAGACCACCAGGCGGAGGTTCGAGTTCATCATGAGCGCCTTCGCCGCGGCGTCCCCGCGCTCGACCCGCTTGGCGAGCGCCACCTCGTCCGCCGCCGTCAACAGACGGTAGTGCGAGGCTCGGCGCAGGAACATCCCCAGCGCGTCGCCGACATCGGACCCCTCGCCGGTACCGGACGGCTCCTCGGACGGATCGGCCTCGACCGTCTCGGTGAGCTCGACGTCCCGCTCCGCCAGCCGCGCCCGCAGCGCTAGGAGCTCGTCATCCTCGAGACCGAGGGCGACCGCGAGCGCCTCGAGCTCCGAGCTGGTGACGGTCCCCCGCTCCTCGCTCTCTGCGAGGAACTCCTCCAATTCCGAATGTTCGCGAAGATCGCTCAAATCGTTCCTTCTCGTTTTCTCGAACGGGTACCCGCAGACGCCCGCTCGGCCGGACCCGCGCCGGCAAGGTGCGTCAGAGGCAAGAGCAGGCGTTGCGCGTGCCGGTCGTCCGGCTTCCAGGCAACCGCCTTCGCTCGTGCCAAAGAGGCCACGACCGGGAGGCTCCTCGCCGGGACGTTGCCTTAAGTTCATCCCTAGTATGCCAGACGGCCCGGCTTCGGCTTCGTCACGTGCCGGCGAACGGTGCGTAGCGCGCTCTAATGGATCGCAGCCTCGAGCTCAGGCGCGACAGCCGGATCGCCGTCGGGCGTGCCCAGCGTCGGCGCAGTCGCCGTCGCGCGGCCGCCCAACGCGGCGACGGCGAGGGCCGCGAGTATGAGCAGCGCGAGCGTCTTCGGCAGCCCTTCGCGATCGGCGAGGAGGCCGATCAGCGGCGGGCCGACGATGAATCCCGTGTAGCCGATCGTGAAGGTGGCGGCCAGCGAGGGACCGGGCGGATCGAGCCGGCCCGCCGCACTGAAGAGGAGCGGGACGGCGTTCGCGATCCCGAGACCGCAGACGGCGAACCCGACCACCGCGGGCACCGTCTCGCCGATGAGCAACACGCCGCCGAGCGCGACCGCCACCAGCGCCATGCCACCGCGGATCAGCGTCGGGGCGCCGAGCCGCTCGTTCACGAGATCGCCACCCAGACGCGCGACGGCCATCCCGAGGGAGAAGCCGGTGAACGCCGTCGCCGCGGCCGCGGCGCTCGCGCCGGCGTCGTGCCGGAGATAGATGCCGCTCCAGTCGCCGATCGCGCCCTCCGTCATCATGGCCAGGAAGCACAGTCCGCCGATCAGGAGCACGCCCCGCGACGGCAGCGCAAAGCCGCTCTTCGCCTCGGAATGGGCCGATGCGCTCCCCAATTGCCCCGTGATCCAGAGCGCGCCCACCCAGAGCGCAACCCCAACCAGCAGGCTTTCGAGTCGCGGGTCGACTCCGGCCGCGGCGGTGATCGCGACCAGACCCGCCGCGAGGAACCCGCCCACGCTCCAGCCCCCGTGGAGCGACGACAAGATCGGCCGCCCCAGCTCGCGTTCGACGGCAACGCCGTGCGCGTTCATCGCGACGTCCATCGCCCCGCCGCTCGCCCCGAACACGAAGAGGATCGCCGCGAGCATGATCGGGCTCGTCGCCAGCAGCGGCAGCGGCAGCATCAAGCAGAAGATCAGCGTGGCGGCGCGGGTCACCGAGGCGCTCGAGCGGCCCTCGAGGATGTGGCCGGTGAGCGGCATCGAGACGAGCGCGCCCGCGGCCATGCACAGCAGGCACAAGCCGAGCGTCGCCTTCGAGATCCCGAGGTGATCCTGCACCCACGGGATGTGCGCGACCCACGTTCCCATCATCGCGCCGTTGACCGCGAAGACCGTGAACGTCGCCAGGCGCGGTGTCATATGGTTACGACGTCGATACCGGCACTCGTATACGGGCGTGTCAGCTCGCCGCTGCCGTCGGTGACCAGGTGGTCGATCTCCGCGAGCTGCGCGACGACCCATGGGCTCGCGGTGCGGAGCTTGTCCGCCGTCGCGAGCGCGATCACCTCACCGGCCGAGGCCACCATCGCGCGCTTCACGTACGCCTCCTCGTCGTCGGGCGTCGTGACGCCGACGTCGGGATGCACCGAGCAGATCCCGAGGACGCAGACGTCCGCTCTCACCGAGTGGAACGCCTCGACCGCCGCCGCGCCGACTGCGACCTGCGCGTCCTTCAGCATTCGGCCGCCGATGAGCATCACCTCGGCCTTCGGGTGATGCGCGAGCGCCGATGCAACGGGCGGCGAGTTGGTGACGACCGTGCCGTCGTAGAGCAGGGGAAGACGGCGAGCCAGCTCGAGCGTCGTCGTGCCGCCGTCGAGGACGATCACGCGTGCGCCGAGAAGCAGCGGCAGGGCCGCCTCGGCGAGTGCGGCCTTCTCCTCGTGTGACACCTCGAGCCGATGCGCGAACGAGCTGGTCGGCGGCGCAGAGGCCAGCGCGCCGCCGTGTACTCGGTGCAGCAGGCCTTGCTCGGCGAGCTCCCGGAGATCGCGGCGGACGGTGTCCTCCGACACGCCGAGCGTCGTCACCAGGTCGGAGGCGACGACCCTGCCGTCGCGTTCGACCTGCGTGAGGATCATCTGTCTGCGCTCGGCCGTCAGCATTTGCGTGTTATAGCAGGTACATGCGTGTTTATACGGTTTTCTGCTGCGCCGAACGCGACACATCCGGCGGCATCTCCATGCTCCGGAGCGATGGTCGAGCCAGCCGTCCCGCCCGGATCAGCCAAGGTTCCACCCGATCCCGTTCGCCTGCTCGCCGCGGTACGGGAAGCTCGCGATGACGCCTCGCCGTTCGCGCTCGTGGCGGCAGCATTGCTCGTCCTGTTGGCGATCGTGAGCCGGCAGGCTCACTGGCAGCTCCTCGGGTATTCGCTCTGGTGGATCTGGCTGATCATCGCTGCGCCGTATCTCCTTCTCGCCGGCACGCTCGTTCTCGGCCTGGGCCGGCTGGTTCGCCACGATCGAAGGAGGGAGATCGTGATCGGGTTGCTCGGGCTCGTCTGGGCGCTCAACGTCATCGGTGTGATGGTGCTCGTGGTGTCGCTCGTCTCCCACTCCGGCGCGCACATCACCGGACGGCAGTTGCTGGTCAGCGGCGTCATCGTCTGGCTCGCCGACGCGATCGCGTTCGGACTCGCGTACTGGGAGCTGGACTGCGGCGGCCCTGTCGCTCGGGCCATGAGCACGGCGCCCCGAAAGCCGGACTTCCAGTTCCCCCAGGACGAGAACCCGACCCTCGCGAGGGACGGTTGGGCGCCGCGTCTCTGGGACTACTTCTACATCTCGCTCACGAACTCGATCGCGTTCAGCCCGACCGACTCGATGCCGCTCACACGGCCCGCGAAGACGTTCATGGCGGCCGAATCGACGCTAGCCGCGATTACGCTCCTGCTGGTCGCGGCACGGGCGGTCAACATCCTCGCCTAGTTGCGCGCGGCTCCCGGACTGACCGATGACTTCTGACGCGCCGTCAGGTCAGATGAGCATTCCCACGGATGGAGGAACGGATGACCAAGCTGAAGCTGAACATCACGATGTCGCTCGACGGCTTCGTCGCCGGCCCCGAGCAGTCGTCGGAGCACCCCATCGGGGTCGGCGGTGAGAAACTCCACGGCTGGCTCGTCCCGCTGAAGGCGTTCCGCGAGAGCCACGGCGCCGAAGGCGGCGAGATCAACGCGAGCACACCGTTCGCCGAGGACATCCTCGCCGGCGCCGGGGCGACCATCATGGGGCGCGACATGTTCGGCGGCGGCCCGGGCCCCTGGGACGAATCGTGGGAGGGCTGGTGGGGCGAGGATCCACCCTTCCACCATCCCGTCTTCGTCCTGACGACCCATCCGCGCGATCCGCTGGAGCTGGAGGGCGGAACGACGTTCCACTTCGTGACCGATGGAATCGAGCCGGCGCTCGAGCGGGCGCGGGCAGCAGCCGGCGAGCGGGAGGTATCGCTCGGCGGCGGGGCATCCGTAGCGCAGCAGTACCTCGCCGCTGGTCTGCTTGACGAGATCGTCGTCTCGGTCGTCCCGATCATCCTCGGAGGCGGCGCTCGGCTGTTCGAGAACGTCGGAGCCCTGAAGCTCGAGCAACTCGACTCTGTCGAGGCGCCCGGCGTGACTCACATCAGATACGCCCGGACGTAACCTCGAAGGACGACCCGACGTTCCGATCGCCGAGCGGGAACCGAGCGTGGTCAGACCGTGCGGAGGGCGTCTGTTGGTGCGAGGCGGGCTGCACGAATTGCGGGTAGGAGGCCGGCGATGGCGCCGATCGCGAAGGCGGCGCCGAGGCCCCCTGCCCAGGCGAGGGTCGGGATGACTGTCGCCCAGTGCTTGGTATGAGCGTAAGCCGCCGTGGCGAGGATGCCGAGAAGTACGCCGGCGAGGCCGCCGAGCAGGGCGAGCAGGATCGCTTCGCTGAGGAACTGGGTGCGGATGTTGCCCTTCGTTGCTCCCAGCGCGCGACGGAGGCCGATCTCGCTCCGCCGTTCGAGTACCGAGATGATCATGATGTTGGCGACACCGACGGCGCCGACGAGGAGGGAGACGGCGCCCAGCCCGAGGAAGAGGCCGCTCAGGGCCCCCGCGGCATCAGCCCGGGCGGTGAGCGCAGCCGAGGGCTGGCTGACGTCGACCTCGTTCGGCGATTCCGGGTTGGCGGTCGCGGCGAGGACTGCTTGGACGGCCGTGGTCTGGGTTGTGACGGTCCGGACGTAGATCGTCGTCGGGTGACCGTCGAGGCCGAGGTATTTCTCGGCGGCCTGGTATCCCACGAGAACGCTGCTGTCGATCTCGGGGGCGAGCGCCGCGGAGGTCAGGATGCCGGCGACGTAGAACCACATTCCCCCGAGCCAGACCCTCAGGCCCCGATAGATGCGGTCGATCCCGAGCAGCTGTGCCGCCTGGGCACCGAGTACGCACACCGGTTCAGTCGCTGTCGCGCCGTTGAGGTAGCTGCCACGGGCGACGGTCGACCCGACGGCCGGGAGGAGGTTCAGGGTCGCTGCCTGCACCTGGAGGGCATTCGTGTTGACGGACGGGATCAAGTTGCTGCGGTAGACGTCGGCGCTCGTCGAGCCGGTATCCGCGACCTGCGTGACCGGGCCGATGCGGGCGATCATCCCCGGTGAGGCGACCGGTAGCTCGGCCGTGGCGCCGAACAGGGTTTGGCCGGTGGTCACGGTGAGGAGGTTGGTGCCGAGGCGGTCGATCTCGGCCAGCAGCCCGGCACGTGAGGAGGCGGAGAGACCGAGCACCGCAACGATCGCGGCGACGCCGATGGCGATTCCGAGCGCCGAGAGGGCAGCCCGCATCCGCCGGGTGCGGAGACCGACGCTGGCGACGCGGGCCAGGTCGTCCGGGCGGAGCTTCCTCGGTGTCAGCGAAGCAGTCGCGCTCATCCGCTAGGCGGTCGGGTCGTTGACGAGGGCGAACGCGGCGGAATGCCCGGCCGCGGTCGCACGCACGACGTAACCGCCCTGGCTGCGGCCGGCCACGAACGACGGTGCGACCGCGACGCCTCTTGCGTCGGTCTTCACGGTGACCGTGCGCCTCGTGCCGGCGAATCGGCCCGTGGCACCGGATGCGGGAGCGAAGAACCTGACGTCGATCCCGGCGACCGGATTGTCTTCGGAGTCGGCGACGGTGACCGCGAGCAGGATCGGAAAACGTGTTCCGGCCGAGGTCGACTCGATCGCCGCGACGCCGGCCGTGATCGTCGCCGGCCTGCCTGGAAGGTTGTGAAGCGTGAAGCTCGCCGCGTTGGTCGTCCCGGCCGTGGTCGCGGTCGCCGTGAACGCACCGGCGGTGGTGTTCGCGATCAGCCGCGGCGAGGTCGCGACGCCGGCGGCGTCGGTGACTTCGGTCGCCTGGCTCGAGCCGCCGACGAAGCTCGCTGCGGATGCACTCGCCGAGCCGGCGGTGCCGCTGCCGCCGCCGCTTGCGCCGAGTGTGAAAGCGACGCTCGCGCCCTGCACTGGTTTGCCGCTCGCGTCGCGCACCTCGACCTGTAGCGGCCTGGCGTAACGGGTCCCGACGATCGCCGTCCGTTTCTCCTCGTCTTTTGCGGCGATGGTGGGCGCTCTGCCGGCACGGTTGTCGAGCGAGAAGCCGGCGACGTCGGTGGTGCCGGTCATGGCCGCGGTCGCCGCGAACCGGCCGGCTGTCGAGTTGGCGGTGAAGTGCGGCGAGGTGGCGATACCGGAGGCATTGGTCGCCTCGGTCGCCTGGCTGGAGCCGTCGGGGAAGCTCGCGCCGGCACCGGCGGGGCCGGCGGCGGCCGCGCCGGCACCGGCGGCCGCCCCGCCGCCTGCGCCGGAGCCAAGCGTGAACGTGACGGTCGCGCCCTGCAACGGATCGCCCCGGCCGTCGCGCACCTTCACCCGCAACGGCTTGCGGTAGCGAGCACCCGTCGTCGCCGACTGTCTCGCCGGTGCGAGCGGGGTGATCGTCGACGGCTTGCCGGCGAGGTTGTCGAGCGAGAAGCTGGCCACGTCGCTCGTCCCGGTGGTCGTCGCCGTCGCGGTGAACCCGCCTGCAGTCGTGTCGGCGCTGAAGCGCGGCGAGGTGGCGACCCCTGAGGCGTCGGTGGTCTCTGTCGCCTGGCTCGAGCCGTCGGCGAAACTCGCGCCCGCGGCGGCCGAGCTATCGGCGCCTGCGGCACCGCCGCTCGTGGCGGAGCCGAGCGTGAACGTCACCGTCGCTCCCTGCAGCGGTTTGCCGCTCCCATTGAGCAACTTCACCTCCAACGGCTTACCGAACCTGGCGCCGATCGCCGCCGTCTGCCTCGCCGGCGGGAGAGCCGTGATCGTGGGGCGCTTGCCTGCGAGGTTGTCGAGCGAGTAGACGGCCGGCTCGACGACATCCGCCGTAGCTGCGGTCGCGGTGAAGGTGCCGGCGGTGCCGTTGGCGCTGAACAACGGCGAGGTGGCGGTGCCCGACGCGTCGGTGAGCTCGGTCGCCTGCCCGGCGCCGCCGCCGAAGCTCGCACCCGCAGCGCTGGCGCTCGCGCCTGCGCTCGGCCCGGCGCCGCCGCTCGAGCCGAGCGTGAAGGTGACGCTCGCCCCGTCGACCGGGTTGCCGTTGGCATCGAGGACCGTCGCCTGCAGCGGCTGCGAGTAGCGGCTGCCCGCGGTCGCCGATTGGACGGTCGATGGAACCGCACTGATCGTCGCGGCGATTCCGCTCGCGGTGTTCGTGAGTGAGAACGTGACGCTCCCGTAGTCGGAGCTGGCGGTGACCGTGTAGCTGCCGGCGCTGCCGCCGGCGGTGAACCCGGGTGCATTCGCCTGGCCGGAGGCGTCGGTACCGACCGTCACGACGTTCGAGCCGCTCGCCGAGAAGGTGCCGCTCGCGCCACTCGCGGGCGCCGAGAAGGTGACCGGCACGCCCGCTTCGGCGGTCGTGACCGGGCAGCCGTTCGTGTTCCCGAGCGCAACCGCGAGCATCGCATCGAACGGCTGCCGCAGCTTGGCGGTCTGCGGCGTGCCGCCGACCAGCGTCATCGCATTCGGGGAGTTCGAGGTCGGGCAGGCAGCGCTCGCCGCGCCCGCCGTGCCACCCAGGCCGATCGCCGTGAGGGAGGCCAGGCCGGCAACGGCCAGGATCCCGAGTCTCACGCTGCTCATCGCGACGCACCGTCCGGGTCGGCCGAATCGGTGACGATGCGGCCGTCGAGCATCTCGACCTGGCGGGGCAGGCCAGCGGCAAGCTCGCGGTCGTGAGTGATGACGGCGATGGTCGCGCCGGAGGCGTGCAGCTCGTGGAGCAGGTCGAGAATCGCAGCTCCGTTCGTGCTGTCGAGGTTGCCTGTCGGCTCGTCGGCGAGCACGATTGCCTTCCGCCCCACGAGCGCGCGCGCGATCGCCACGCGCTGGCGCTCGCCGCCCGAGAGCTGCGTCGGCCGCGCCGTCAGCCGCTCGCCCAGCCCGACCGCGGCGAGCACCCCCGCTGCCTGCTCGCGCCGCTCGCGGACAGGAACACCCGCGTAGAGCAGCCCGTCGGCCACGTTCTCGAGCGCGGTTGCGTGCTCGGCGAGGAAGAACTGCTGGAAGACGAAACCGATGCGGGTGGCGCGCAGCGCCGCCAGCTCGCGATCTGACAGGCCGGCGACGTCCAGGCCGGTGATCCGGACGGTCCCCGAGCTTGGCCGGTCGAGCGTTCCCATCAGATGCAGCAGGGTCGACTTGCCCGAGCCGGATGGGCCCACGATCGCGAGGAGCTCGCCGCGATGAACGCTGAAGCTGACCCCGTCGAGCGCGACCACCGGCGGCTCGCTGCCGTAGATCTTGCTGACGTCGTCGAGCTCGAGCACGGTTTCCCGGCTCCGGCCGCCTGCCGAAGGAGGCGCGATCAACGTCGAATCGGTGGTCGCGGACGGGCTCATTCGCTTGGTACCACCACGCGGGTTCCGGGCCTCAGATTGGTGCCGGTGATCTGGACGAATCCGTCCGCATCGTCGAACAAGCCGAGCTGCACACCAACCAGATGATGGGCACCGCCTGCGCCGGCGACCTCGACCGCGTACCCGCCGGAGGCAAGCGCGAGGAGCGCGTTCACCGGCACCACCAGAGCGTTCTTGACGCTCCCGGTCGTGATCGAGACATTGACCGGCGCCTGGTCGAGATGCCCGGTGGCAGCCGGGTCGGTCGGGGTGACGTCGACCTCGATCGTCGGTGGGCCCGAGCCCCCACCACCCTGGTCGGAGCTCGACGGGACCGTCGCGACCGAGCCGACGTAGGAGACCCGGCCGGGTGTCGTGCTGTTATCCGGCAGCGTGATCGTGACCGGGTCGCCGACTCTCAGATCGGACTGCTGGGCCGCGTCGAGGGCGATCGTCACCTGTCGCGCGAGCGAGGTGATCCCGAGCGCCGGCCCTGCCTGCACGGTCGCCCCGAGCGTCGGGGTCACCGTCGTCACCCGCACCGGGCCCGGCTCGAACACGACCGAGCCGAGCAGCAGCTCGCCGGTCCGGCTCAATCCATGCGCGGCCTGGAATGCGTCGATCGCCGATGCCGTCGCCGGCGTGAACTCATCGCCGGCGAGAGCCGAGCCGTAGCCGAGCTCCCGCAGGTTCCTGTTCAGCTCCGCCACGTCCCTGCCGGGTGACATCTCGGACATGAACGCCCGCCACGGCGCCACCGGTCCGTACAGCAGCACAACCGGCTCGGCGCTGATCTCGTAGAGCGTCTGACCCCGCTCGACGATCTGCCCGACCGCCGGCAACGCGGTGAAGGTCGAGCTCTCCCCATAGGTCGTCGCCGACGAATCCGACTCGCTCAGGCCCGTCTCCGCGGTCGCAACGCCGCTCGTTGCCGACGAGACGGCCTGACGGTCGCTCACGACTTTCGCCTCTGCTTGCGACGCGCTTTGCTCGTCGGACGAGACGGCCTGAGAGTCGGTCGCGCATGGGCCGGAGCCGGAGCCGCTTCCCGCACCGGTGCCGGACGAGCTTGCGGCGCTTTGACCGGCGTTGTCACCACCGCAGTCGACCGCCAGCTTCGCCCGATCCGCTGACAGGGTCGCGTCCGCCTCGTCGAGCGCGCCCGAATCGGTCGAAAGCGCGGACTGAGCCGTTTGCAGCTGCGCCTGCGCCGTGGTGTCGGCCTGTTTCGCCTGCGCGAGGTCCTGAGCCGTCGTCCCGGCCGGAACAACGATCGTCGATGCGCCGGCAAAGCCGAGCGTCGCGCTCACCTGCGTCTGCTGGTCGAGCGAGCGGCGGGTCACCGTTGCGAGAGCGGTCGGGAACGCGTTGTCTGCCGACGCGCCGCCGGAGGTCCCGCCGCCGCCGCCAAACGCGCCGTTCGCGTAGGCGATCCCGAGCGCCGCAACGAAGACCGCGGCGCTGCCGAGCCCGATCAGCGTTCGCCGCGACAATCGCGGGCGGCGCGCGGGCGGCAGGACAAGCGTGTCCTCAGCCTGCGCCACAGCGACCATCCTCTGCTGAGCTCAACGGGCTTGGGCACCAGCCCGGATGCCGCCCGTGCCGATCCGGCCAACGCTCTGTCTTCCGAGGTCCATCCATCAGGCAGGAAAGCCGTTCGCTCTAAAACGGCTCTAAAGACGGTCTAACGAGTCCGTGAAACGGGCGTGCCGACGCCCTCTCGCACGTCGCCGCCGACATCAGCCATGCGCCCTCGCGTAGGCGTTGTAGGCGGTATTCGAGGGCATGTACGGCGGCCGGTAGGCTCCGCAGGCCTGGTTTGCGGCCTCGAACTTGGGCGAGCCCTGATTGACTCCAACCGTGGCGGGGTCGGGTATGCGGCCGTCGCTCGCGGGGTCGGGGAAGCTCGGAACGCCGTGGCTGCGAACGCACTGCGAGTAGGCCAAGGCAAGCGCCCGCACCTGCTGTATCTGTACCGGGCTCGGTCCGCTGCCGCCGTTCGGAAGCAGGTGGTTGCAACTGCTCGACGCAGACCGGAAGCGGGAGAGGCTGACCTGTAGCTGCTGCAGGCTCTCCTTCACGAGCCCGCTGCTTCCGGGGTCGGGGTAGTTCGGCACCCCATGGGAGCGCATGCAGCGCGCGAAGGCAAGCGCCGGGATCTGTTCCGCCGACGCCGACGCAGAGCTCGAGGAGGCAGTGCGAGTCTGCGTCGTCGTCGAGCCGAGCTGCGCGACGTGGCGGGCCGGCGAGCTCCCGCAGCCTCCCGCGAGGAGCGTCAGTCCCAATGTGGCGAGGGCGCCGGCCGCGATTCGGGCCCTGGTCGGGCGCCTGGACCGGCTGAGGCACTGCGGCTCGGATCGGGTCACGCTGTCGATGATCGCTCGCTCCGATAACAGCCGAACGAGCCGACGATGAAGAATCGATGAAAGCGGCCCGGGACGAGATGATCGGTGGCATCTCCACTCAGTTCGTACCGCTGTCGGGGAGGCCCGCCGGGATCAGCTTCCGGCAGATCGGCAGCGCGGCCTGGACGACAGGAGTGTTCGGGTCGATGGTCGACGGGATGTTGAACGAGACGCTGCCGTTCTGGAACGTCGGGTCGGGAAAGTCGGGAATCCCGTGCCTGCGCATGCAGGCGGCGGCCTTGAGGTAGTCGAGCTGATCGGCACGGGTGATCGTCGGCCCCTGGTTCGGGCCGCCCTTTGGGAGCAGGTTGCTGCACGCAGTGTCGGCAGCGTCGAACCGTGGGGCGTTGCTCTTCCGGGCGGCCACGACCTCGGGCTTCGGGAAGTTTCCGGTGCCGTCGGGGTCGGGGAACCCGGGCACTCCGTGTGCGCGCATGCAGCGGGCGTAGGCAACCGCTCCGATCTGCGAGGTCGGCGTTGTGCCAGTCGACGAGGATGGAACGTTCGCGACTCCAGCACCACTACTACCACCGCCGCAGCCGGCCGCGAGCAGCGACAACGCGGCTGCGGCGACGACCAAGACGAGGATGACTGGACGGCGGCAATGCATGTCAGTTGGTACCGCTGTAGGGCAGACCGGCCGGTATCAGCTTCTGGCAAATCCCTAGCGCGCTCCGGACTCGAGGAGAGTTCTTGTCGATGCTCGACGGAATGCTGAATGTGACGCCGTTGCTCTGGAACATCGGGTCGGGGAAGTCAGGAATCCCGTGCCTGCGCATGCAAGCGGCGCCATCGAGATAGTCGAGCTGGTCGGCGTGGGTGATCGTGTACCTCGGGGCGATGGGGACGACGCCATTCGGGAGCAGGTGAATGCACGCGCGGTCAGCCTCCCGAACCCGGGTCTGGCCCGCCCGGAGTTGCTTGATCTCGTTCCCATCGAACGTCCCGCTGCTGTTCGGGTCGGGGAATCCGGGCACCCCGTGAGAGCGCATGCAGCTGGAATAGACGACCACTCCGGTCTGCGGCGGCGTCGTCGTGGCGGTCGCGGAGGGGGGAACGTTCGCAACCCTGGGCGAGCCGCCCCCGCCACAGCCGGCCGCGAACAGCGACAGGGCGGTCGCGGCAACGGCGGAGACGGCGATCAGTGGACGCGGGAGACGCACAGGTAGGACGTTAGGGAGCCAGTTGCTCGACCGCATCGCGCGCGAGCGCGGTCTTTCGGCCGCCGCGCCGAGGTGAGGTTTCCCGGCGCGTCACTCTCCGGGGTGAGCCCGAAGATCGTTTTCTCGCGCGAGGCACCGCGGGCTAAGAGCGACCACAATGGAGACGTGCACTCTCTGGACACGGAGCGGCTGCTTGTGATGCCTCGCAATCTGCTCTCCGGGCGCAACGGGCGAATCGCCCTGACCCTCGTGCTCCTGGTTGCGACCGCCCTCGAGGCGAGGCTGGCACGAGACGTGACCGCCCATGTGCTCCAGGTCGAGATCTTCCTGAACGTGCTTGCCGTCGCGATGCTCCTGGTTGCACGGCGCTGGCCGACCGTCGCAACCGTGGTAGCCGCCGTGGCCACTGTCCTGCTCGTGGCACATCGCACGCCGATGAGCATCGTGCCGTTCTGCGTGATGCTCTTCCTGTTCGTCCGGCTCGTGATCCGCGTCGGTCTCCTCGTCTCCGCGACGCTGCTCATTCCCTTCGTCATCCTGGCGACGCCGCATTTCCGAGGAGCCAATGCGGGCTTTACGAGCGATGTCACGCTGCTGTTCCTCGCAGGCGCGCTCGTGGTCGGCGAGTCGCTGCGCAAGCGAGGGCTGGCGGTCGCAGAGCTGGACGCGACCCAGGAAGCAATGGCGGAGAGCATTCGAGCGCGCACGGTGATGGAGGAGCGCGCCCGCATCGCCCGAGAGCTCCATGACATCGTCGCGCACCATCTGTCGGTGATCGCGATCGAGAGCGAGAGCGCACGGCTGACCTCGCCGAAGCTCTCCCGGGATGCCGGCAGACGCCTCGAGGCGATCGCCTCCACTGCGCGGGAGGCGCTGACCGAGACGCGCCGGCTGCTGGGAATCCTGCGCGAGGACACCGGAGACGCGGCCGACCGCACACCGCAGCCCGGGCTCGGTGATCTCGACGACTTGATCGAAAGGGCGGAAGCGACGGGAACACCCGTCCGGCTGATCCGGCAGGGAAAGGCCGCGCGGCTGCCCCTGAGCATCGATCTGGCCGCCTACCGGATCGTCCAGGAAGCGCTCACGAACGCACGACGCCACGCCCCGGGCGCAGCCGTCGATGTCGAGGTCTCCTACCGTGACGAGGCCCTCGATCTGCGCATCAGGGACTACGGCCCTGGCGCGCCCGGCGGCGAGCCGGTCGAGGGTCACGGACTGATGGGAATGCGCGAACGCGCAACGCTCGCAGGCGGCACCTTCTCCGCGGGACAGGCCGAAGGGGGCGGCTTCGAGGTGACGATCACGCTCCCGACCATCGAGCCGGTCCCGTGATCCGGGCTCTGATCGCCGACGACCAGCAGGCCGTGCGCGCGGGCTTCGCGGCGCTACTCGAGACGCAAGGCGACATCTCCGTCGTCGCAACCGCAGCGAACGGCGACGAGGCGGTGCACCGGAGCCGCGAGCACCGGCCCGACATCGTGCTGATGGATATCCGGATGCCGGTTCTGGACGGCATCGCCGCTACGCGTGAGATCTGCGTCGCGGGCGACGCCGGGCCGCGTGTCCTCATCCTGACGACGTTCGACCTGGACGAATACGTCTACGACGCGCTCAAGGCCGGGGCGAGCGGGTTCCTGCTCAAGGACGCTCCTCCCGAGACGCTGTTCGAAGCGGTGCGCGTCGTCGCCGCCGGAGAGGCGCTCCTGGCCCCGGTCGATCACACGCCGCCTGATCGCCGAGTTTGCGCGCCTTCGCCCGACGCAGCGCACCCGGCCCGAAGACCTCGACGTGCTCACACGCCGCGAGCTCGAGATCCTGAGCCATGTCGCGGCCGGTCTTTCGAACCACGAGATCGCTCGACCGCCTCGTGCTCAGCAACGAGACGGTGAAGACGCATGTGAGCCACGTCCTGCGCAAGCTCGGGCTTCGCGACCGGGCACAGGCCGTGGTCGTCGCCTACGAGTCCGGTCTCGTCGTCCCGGGCGCCTGACGCCAGACGGACCGCTCAGCGCAGGCCGAGCGCCTGCTGCTCCTTCTTCTCGCAGGTCGTCTGTGCCGCCTCGAACTCCGGCGAGCTCGGGTCGATTCCCGGAGGCAGCTCCTGGCTCGAGCCGGACGGGTCGGGGAAGTTGGGGTAGCCGTGTGTGCGCAGGCACTCGGCGACCTTCAAGCCGAAGGCGAGCTTCTGGGCCTGCTGCTGCGGCGTCCCCGTGCTGTCACCGCGAGCGAGCACGCTCCCGCATGCGTGTTGCGCCGCCAGCGACGTCTGCTTCGACACGCCGAGATCCTGCTGGTTCAACGCGGGAAGGTTCCCGTGGCTGTCCGGGTCCGGGAACTTCGGCACGCCGTGCTCGCGCACGCAGTGCGAGAAAGCGAGCATTTTCTGGACGTTCGTCAACTGGGCGCTCGCCGCTGGAGTCCCCGAGGAGGCGCTGCTCTCTGTCGTGGTCGAGCCCAGTTGCGCCACGCGGCTGCCCGACGAGCCGCCGCATGCGGACACGAGCAGCGATAGGCCGATCAGCCCGGCGAGGGCGGGAGCCAGGAGCATGACGCGCGACCGGTGGCGTTCAAGCAGGCTCACCCCTTCGATGATCGTGTGCCCCGATAACAGCCACAGGGGCCGGCGATGAAAGGTCGATGAAAATGCCGGCTCAGGGCAACAGGTCGGACTTGCACACCGCGTACGCGGCCTCGAACGCGGGGCTGTTCACGTTCACGCCCGTGCCCGGGCCGATGTCGAGGTGTCCCCGGCTGTCGGGGTCGGGCATGTTCGGGACCCCGTGGGCCCGGATGCACGCGGCATATCGCAACATCGCGCTCCGGTATTGCTCCACCTGGGCCGCGGTCGGCCGGCCGCCGCTCGGGACGAGGTGAATGCAGGCTCTCTGGGCCGCCTCGAACTGGGCAGGGCTCACCCCGAGCTGCTGCGGCGTCTTCTTGGGAAGCAGCCCGCCGCTGCTCGGGTCGGGGTAGGCCGGCACGCCGTGGGAACGCACGCAGCGGGAGAAAGCGACCGCTCCGCTCGCCTGCGCCGTCGCGGATGAGAGCTGCGGGCTGGTCGTGGTCGAGCCGAGCTGGGCGACGTGACTCTCGGGCGAGCCACCGCATCCGGACGCGAGCACCGAGAGCCCCGCCACTCCGGCGAACGCGGCCGTGCGGAGTGAGCGTTTCATGTTGCCGATGATCGCTCGGCCCGATAACAGCCATGGGAGCCGGCGATGAAAAGTCGATGAAAGCGGGCTCGCGCGGCCCTCACCGGGCCGGGCTTGGGCGACACTGGTCGCGTGAGCGGCGATGCAGGGCACGGGGGCGTCGATCCTGGTCGTCGAGGACGACGAGCAGATCGCGGAGCTGATGCGCGATTTCCTGGAGGCGGAGGGCTTCCGGGTGCGGCATGCCGCGAGCGGGCGCGAGACGAGCGAGCAGCTCGAGCGCGGCCGTCCCGACCTCGTGCTCCTGGACGTGATGCTGCCCGACGAGTCGGGCTTCGAGATCTGCCGCCGCCTGCGCCGTGACTCGGCCGTGCCGGTGCTCTTCCTGAGCGCCCGCGACAGCGACGCGGACAAGATCCGGGGGCTCGGTCTCGGCGGCGACGACTACATCGTCAAGTCCGCGACCCCGGCGGAGGTGGTCGCCCGCGTCAAGGCGGTGCTGCGGCGCACCTCGCCGTCCGGCGGGCTCCGGACGCTCCGCTTCGGCGAGCTCGAGGTCGACCTGGCCGCCCACGAGGTCAGCGCAGAGGGACGCCAGATCGAGCTGACGGCGCGCGAGTTCGAGCTGCTGCGCGTCCTCGTCGAGCATCCGCGGCAGGTGCTCAGCCGCGACCAGCTGTTCGAGCTCGTCTGGGGCTCGTTCGGCGACCGGAGCGCGGTCGCCGTGTACATCGGGCGCCTGCGCCAGAAGATCGAGCCCGACCCGGCGAAGCCGCGCTACATCGTCACCGTCTGGGGCGCCGGCTACCGGCTCGACCCGGGCAGCAGATGAGACGGGCGCCGATCCGGATCCGAACCTTCATCCTCGGCACCGTCCTCGTGTTGCTGCTGGCGCCGGCGCTGGCCGGCGGCGCAGCCTGGCTGATCGAACGCGACCACCAGCAGGCGGGCGTCCAGCACGACTGAACACGGCCCTCGCCTACCTCACCTCCCATCGCAGCCGAGATGCAGAGAGCCGGCCTCCGTCCAGGGGTTCGCGCGGCTGCTCGATCGGCTCGACATGCTCGCGCAGGTGGTCACCGTCACGAGCTCGCCGCCCGGGAAGAGCCAGCTCTACCTGAGCCCGGCGCTCGACCTCGGTCCAGCCTCCCCAGAAGCAGCAGGCCGGCAAGGCAAAGACCCGGCCCGCCCGAACGACACCGGCGCAACGCAACCGGCCGAGACGACTGCGTCGTGGACCGACGACCAGCGGCACATCGCGTGCCGGGACACCGAAGTCGCGGGCGACACTGGTCGCCGACCTCTACCACCGCCCCGCCTCGCGTTCCACGCGGGCCGTCGCGGCGCTCGTCACCGGGCTGCTCGTCCTGCTTTCCGGCCTGGCCGTCGACGGTCTGGCTCGCGGGCCGCTGGATGGTCGCGCCGCTCGCCAGGCTGAGCGCCCAGGTCGACAAGGTCGCCGGCGGCGACCTGACGATCGCCGTCCCGCGCAGCCGGATCGGTGAGATCGCGAACATCGCACAGGCGGTCGAGGGCATGACCGCCGCTCTCGGCGAGACCGCGGAACGACGAGCCGAAGCCGACGAGGCAAGAGCGTTCCTCGTCACCAGCATCGCCCACGATCTGCGCACACCGCTCTTCGCGCTGCGCGGGCACCTGCAGGCGATTCGCGCCCACCTGGGGAACCCGGCCGTCCACCTCGAGCGAGCCGAAGCGCGAGCGGACGCACTCGAACGACTGATCGGCAACCTCTTCGCCTATGTCCGCGACGACTACACCCAGCCGGCGCCCCGGCTCGAAGCGACGCCGCTCGCGGACCTGCTCCAGGAGGTCGACCGCCGGCCTCGAGCACGCTGCCCGCCTCCGGGACAACACGTTCGTCCTCGAGGGCGACGAGGCGCTCGTCGTGCATGGTCGACCGCGATCGCCTGAAACGCGCGGTCACGAACATCCTCGACAACGCACTCCGCTACAGCCCCCCGGGCGCCCCGATTCGTCTGAGCTGGGGCGCGGCCGATGAGTCGACCGTCCAGGTCATCGCCCGTGACGACGGCCCGGGGATCGACCCCGGCCTCCTGCCACACATCTTCGAGCCCGGCATCCGCGGCACCCCGGCAGCCGGCGACCTCGACAGCGGATCCGGGCTCGGCCTCACGATCGCGAAACGGCTCCTCGAGCATCAACACGCCACCCTGACCATCGACAACGACGTACCTGGAGGCGCGATCGTCAGCCTCACCCTCCAACGAGCACCGATCGCCAACCCGCCGTGAGGACATCGACGTGGCTGTCGGCTCTACCCTTTCGGGCCGACTGCCCCTGACGAGGGTGCGCCCAGGTTCTTACCGGGGAGGTCGCTCTGGCAGGCATTCTGCGCAGCCTGGAACTGCGGTGAACTCGGATCGATGCCGGATCCGGCGTCGATCTTCAGCCGTACACTGCCGCCCGAACCGAATTGCGGGTCGGGGAAGTCCGGCTCGCCGTGGGAGCGCATGCAGGCCGAGAACGCGAGCGCGTAACGGCGTGCCTGCTCCTGCTGGGCCGGGCTCGGCGTCCCGCCGCGTGGCATCAGCTTCCGGCACGCCTGCTGCGCCTGCAGGAAGGACACCGACCCTGGATCGACGCTCGCGGAGATCTGACCCTGCGCATTGGGATCAGGGAAGCTCGGAACCCCGTTTCTCCGCATGCACGACGCGAACCTCGTCAGCTGCTGGACGCTGCCACCCACCATCGACATCCCACGACCGCTGCTGCTGTTGCTGCTCGTCGCCGGAGCGGACCCCCCGACGGCCCCGCTTCCGGTGCCACTGCCGGGCGCGGTGCTTCCACCGCTCGTCGATGACGTGGACGTCGGTGCAAGGCTCGCGACCGACGGCGCCTTCGCGCCGCCGCCGCATCCGGCCACGGCGAAGCAGAGCACCGCAAGTCCATAGGCCGGCGCGAGCGCCGGGAGGGGTCGAAACGAGTGCTTGCGCTCCCTCATTGCTTCCCGAACGTGATCCTCGGCCCGACCTTCGGCTCGAGCGACTCACACGATTTGAAGGCGCTCTGGAAGAGCGGCGTCGTGGGGTCGAGCTTGCTGATACTCCCGAAGGGGAAGCGTCCCGCGCCGTTTGGATCGGGGAAGCTCGGCACACCGTCCCTGCGCATGCACGAGGCGAAGCTCAGCATCCCCTTCGCCGCCGCGGCCTGCTGCGCGGGCGTCAAGGCAGGAGGGCCACCGCCCGGGAGGAACTTGCGGCAGGCCTGCATCGCCGCCTGAAATTGAGGCGAATCGGGATTGACGTTCCCTCCGATCGTGACCCCGAAAATGGAGAGGGAGCGGCTCGACGCAGCGCCCGCCGAGCCCACCGAGGCCGAGAATCCATGTGAGTCGAAGCAGGCCGCGAAAGCGGCGGTGCTCGGGTGTGCCGAGGTCGCTGCCCCGGCGCCCGAGGAGGATGCCGCATCGCTGTTCGAGGGGGAGCTGGTCGTTCCGAGACTGGCGACCGACGGAGCCTTCGAGCCGCCACATCCAGCGGCGACAAGGGCTAGCAGCGTCAGCACGGAGCCGAGTGCGAGGGCCTCCTTCATCGAGAGCAGGAAAGCCGACGGCTCTAAAACAGCCCTAAAGCAGCTCTAACGAGTCGATGAAAGCTGGAGTCGCAGGATCGCGCCACCGTCCGCAGCCTGGTCGATGCTCACGGTTCCGCCATGGGCATCTGCGATCTGCTTGACGATCGAGAGCCCGAGGCCCGCCCCGGGCATCCCGCGTGCAGCCTTCGCGCGGTAGAAGCGGTTGAAGACGAGCGGCGCGTCGGTGGCCGCGATTCCGGGGCCGCGGTCCCGTACCTCGACCAGGCCATCGTGGACAGCCACGTCGACCGTCTCGCTGGGCGGGCTCCACTTGCCTGCGTTGTCGAGAAGGTTCGTGACTGCGCGCTCCACCCGCTCGGGCACTCCGGTGATCGTCGACGGTTCGAGCCTCGTGCGGAAGGAGACGCCGGGCACACGTCGAGCGGCGCGGTCGACCGCTCCCCTGACCACCTCGTCGAGCCGGAACTCGGTCGGGGCGACTTCGGGCTCCTCCCCACGCGCGAGCTCGACGAGCTCGGCGACGAGCGCGGTCATCGACTCCAGTTCCTCCTGGACATCCTCGATCAACTCGGATCGTTCCTTCAGGTCGAGGGTTCCCGGGTGAGCCAGTAGCCCGATGTTCGCCCGCAGAGTCGCGATCGGTGTGCGCAGCTCGTGTGACGCGTCCGAAACAAGCTGCCGTTGGGTGCTCAGCGAGGCCTCGAGACTCGCGAAGAGCTCGTCGAGGCGGGTCGAGAGGCGGCTGATCTCGTCGCGGCCTCGCTGCCCGGTCCGCTGGCTGAGGTCGCCCGTCTCGACGATCCGCTCCGTGGTCTCGGTCAAGCGGCGAAGCGGCGCGACGGCTCTGCCGGAGACGAACGCGCCGAGGATCGCGGCGGCGCCGACGCCGCCGAGCGAGATGAAGACGAGCAGCCACTTCAGGCGCGAGAGATTGTGGTCGACGTCGAGCAGCGAGCGGGAGATCGTCACGACCTGGTTTCGCGACCTGATCGAGAGCGTCCGCGTCGGCACACCCCCGACCGTCCGTGTGACGAAACTCGACCGTGGGGTCGCCAACGAGCTTCCAGGCTTGAGCTCGAGCACCTTCACCTGCACTGCGACGGACGAGCGCGGCAACACAACCCTGAAGTCTCCTGCGGGAACAGATGCACGCCCCTGGAGCAAGCTCGGCGCCCGGAGTTGTAGACCGCCGCCCGCATGCAGCAGGCCGCCGGCCGCTCCGTAGACCACCGCGTTCAGGCGCGGAGTAGCGAGGCTCGAGCTGAGGTCGTTGTCCACCTGTGAGAACAGCTCGTGCCGATCGGTGTAGTAGACAGCGACCGAAGCACCCAAGACCGCGACGGCGACTGCCAACGACGCGAGCAGGGTCAGTCGCAGACGGAAGCTCATCGCTCCCTCAACGTGAAGCCGACACCGCGGACCGTCTGGATCAACCGGCGCTCGCCTCCGGCTTCGAGCTTGCGTCGAAGATGACCGACGAACACATCGAGCGAGTTCGACGACAAGGACGCGTCGTACCCCCACACGCGCTCGTAGATCAGCCCTCGGGGGAGCACCTGGCGAGGGTGGCGAAGGAAGAACTCGAGCAGCTCGAACTCGATCGGCGAAAGCTCGATCTCACTACCGCCCCGCCGTGCGTCGCGTGTCAGAAGGTCGAGCTCGAGATCGGCAAACACGAGCACCTCGGTGCCACCGCCGGCGCGACGCAGAAGGGCCCGGACACGTGCGACCAGCTCCTCGTTCGCGAACGGCTTCACCAGATAGTCGTCGGCACCTGCCTCCAGCCCGGCGACCCGGTCGCGCACCGCATCCCGCGCGGTGAGCATCAGCACAGGACGCTGATCTCCGGCTGCGCGGAGGTGCTCGCAGACTTCGACCCCGTCGATACCCGGCATCATCACGTCGAGCACGACCGCGTCGAACGCTCCGGTGCGCAGTCGCGAAAGAGCCTCCTCGCCGTCCGCGGCCACCTCGACCTCGAAGCCGTTCGACACGAGGACACGCCGAAGCGCGCTCCGCAGCCTCCTGTCGTCGTCGACTACGAGGATCGCCATCGGCAGATTGTGCGCCCACTTCCTGAAAGAGGCCTAAAACCGTGGTGGGCTGAGGCGCCAGAGGAGCGAGAGACGAGCGTGGTCCACCTCAGACGACTGACAACGCGTCGATCTCGCCTGATCGTTCACCGAGGAGGGTGAGCTATTTGCCCCCGAAGTGTCCCCAGTGCACGGCGATGATCAGAAGCAGCCCGCCGATCGCGAGCAACACGCCTGACACGATCGTCCGGAACTTGCCCCACCTCGCCGGATCGAGGATCTGCGCGCAGGCGAGCCAGACTCCGGCGATCAGGATGAGCAGGAACCCGACCTCGGCAACGCGGATACCCGTATGTCGCGTCATCGCAGCGATCATCACACAGCGCTACTCCTCCGGAACGCTCAGCGCCCGCGGCCGGTCCCGCCGGTGCGGTCGAGGGCGTCGAGGGCGCTCATCTCCTCGTCGGAGAGGCTGAAGTCGAAGATCGCAGCGTTCTCGCGGATGCGGTCGCGGTGAACCGATTTCGGGATCACGACCGCCCCGCGTTGGATCCCCCAGCGGAGCATTACCTGGGCAGGAGTGCGCTCGACACGTCGGCCGATCTCGACGATGGCCGGGTCGTCGAGCGCGTGCCCGCGCTCGAGCGGGCTGTAGGCCTCGAGGACGACACCACGCCGCGCGCAGAGCCCGAGCAGCTTGCGCCGGTAGTGGAGCGGGCTGAAGAGCACCTGGTTTACCGACGGCGGGCGCGTCGCGCGGTCGAGGAGCCTCGTGAGGCGGCTCGCTCCGTAGTTGCTGACGCCGATCGCGCGGGCAAGGCCTTGCTCGCACAGCTTCTCGAACTCAGGCCAGACGCCTCCGGTCCGGCCCGGGAGCGGCCAGTGGATCAGGTACAGGTCGACGTAGGCCAGGCCGAGCCGTTCGAGGCTCAGCTCGAGCTCGTGCGCAGGCCCGCGTGAGAGCGGTAGCCACTTCGTCGTCACGAACACCTCCTCGCGGGGCAGGCCGCTGTTGGCGAGCGCGGCGCCGACGCCCCGCTCGTTGCGGTAGTACTGCGCGGTATCGATGTGGCGGTAGCCGGCCTCGAGAGCCCATTCGACCGCCTGCTCGGTCTCTGCGCCTTCGTCGACCTGCCACACCCCGAGGCCGAGCATCGGCATCGACACGCCGTTGCCGAGGTCGCGAGCCGGCTGGGATGCCTCGGCGGCCATGCCTGAAGTGTGCCGGGTGTCGTCGCGGCCAAGTAGTGGTGCGAGGCTTGGCCACCCGAGGTCATTTGCCAGAGGTAGAGCGAGCGCCGCACGACGGTGCAGAACTCGAGGTAGCACCCGGGCGCGTCGGACGGCTCAATGCGGCTCACCGTTGAGCAGTCGGGCGACCGCCCTCTCGACCGATTGCCTGCGGGCGAGGGACTGCGGCTCCGGCACGGCGAGACGCGGATCGATCGTGCTGCCCGCGCGGTAGCGGTCGAAGACCCGAGGATCGACATACGAGGCCCGGCAGACCGCCGGCGTGTTCCCGAGGGCCGCCGCAACGTCTCGGATCGTCTCGGTGACGACGCGCCGCCGTGCCGCCACACCGCCTGCCGGCCCGGCGGCCGCCACACCCACCGCGGCAAGCACGGTCGCGTGCCACGTGCGAAAGTTCTTGGCAGAGAACTCGCCGCCGACGAGACCCTTCAGAAACGCGTTTACGTCCTCCGACCGCACCACGTGCCAGCCCGCCTCAGTCCTGTAGGCGAGAAACCGTCCGCGGCGGCGGGCCTCCAGTAGCTCGACCGTGGTGCGCCTAAGCGCCCGGTCGCGCACCTCGAGCTCGTGGAACTGGCCGCTCTTGCCCTCGAATGCGAATGCAACGCCGGTCCGGCCCGTGAGCGAGACGTGACGCCGCTCGAGCGTCGCGAGGCCGTGGCTTCCGTACTCGGTCGCGTACTCCTCGCCGCCGACTCTGAAGAGCCCGCGGTCGAGGAGGGCGACCGCGAATGCAAGCACCCGATCCCTGGAGAGATCGGTCCCGCCGAGCAGCCGGCCGATCCGGCGGCGCGCCGACGGCAGCGCCTTTGCAAATCGGAGCATCTCATCGAACTTCTCACGGTCCCGGTGCCCGCGCCAGGCGGGGTGGTAGAGGTACTGGCGTCGGCCCGCCTCATCGGTTCCGACTGCCTGCAGATGACCGTTTGCTGCCGGGCAGATCCAGACCTCTCGCCACGCCGGCGGGATCGCCAGGTTGCGCATCCGCTCGAGCGTGTCGGCGTCCCGCACGGGCCTCCTTCGCTCGTCCAGGTACGAGAAGCCTCGACCCCTGCGCCGGCGCGCGAGCCCGGGTCCGTCGCAGTCGACGTGGCGAAGCCTCGGCATGAGGCTCTCCGTTCCCGCACCCGGCCGTCGTCAATCCTTCGCGCGGAGCGCAGCCGCGGCGACGGCAAAGGCTTCGTCGCTGGAGCTTCGGAGAATTCGCAGACGTGGATGGAGTCAGACGTGCAGGGTGGGCCGGTAGGTGAGCTCTTGGATGTTGGTGTCGAGCGTTCGACTCTCGATCAGTTCGAGGTCGAAGTCGGCCGCACCCGCGAAGATCGCGTCCGATCCGTTCTCGCCCGTGATCACCGGGAAGAGGGTCACCTGGACGAGGTCGACCAGGCCCGCACCCATCAACGCCCGATTCATGGACAGGCTCCCGTGCGAGCGCAGCGGCACCTCGGAGTCCTCCTTGAGCCGGGCGACTACATCGACCGCGTCGCCGCTCGCCACGGTTGCGTCCACCCAGTCAACGGGTTCTTCCAGCGTGCCCGACACGATGATCGCGGGCAGGTTCACCATCCGAGTGACCCACGGGTCCCTCACCTCGGACCCTTCGGTACTCGAGGCCAACATCTCTGCGAACAGCCGATAGGTATTGGCCCCGAAGACCATCCGCTGCTCCTCGCTGTAGAGGGCGAGGCGGTGGTCGAGCAACTCAGGGCCCTGCTTGCCCCAGTAGCCACCCCAGTCGCCACCGCTGGCGGAACCGAAGCCATCCAGGCTGGAGAAGACGTCGAAGGTATAGGTAGCGGTCATGATGCTCTCCTCGAGTTGGTTGATCGGTTGTGGATACAGACTCGAACCCACGCCGCGACTCATCGCAACCACCCGCGTAATCACCGTGGCGCAGCGCAGAGCGCCTCGGCACTGCCACCGGATCAGCGCCTCGGAGCGTAGGCACCGAGTTCGTGCTCGAGATGGGCAAAGGCTTGCTTGGCGACTCGACGGGTATTGCGCGCGAGTCGGGGGAGGTCGTGGTCGCCCGCGAGAAGGTGCCGGCGGACGTGGTCGATGAGGGTGCGGTGGACGCCGATCAGGGCGGCGGCGGTGACCGCGGGCCGAGGGTCGTCAGCAGCCGCCCGTGTCTCGCGGGCGATCAACTCGGTGAGCGAGGCCGTGTAGTGGGCGATGACCTGCTGCTCACGGGCGAGCAGGGCGGAACTGTCGGAGATCATCTGCGAGACCTCGCGAAGTCGGGTGGCGATGTTCTTGTCGCCTGTGGCGAGAAGCCCGCGTGGCTCGCCGACGAACGCGGCGAAGGCGGCGAAGACGCTCTGACCCGTGGGCCTTTCCCGGACGGCGGTGAGCAACTCGTCCTCGAAGCCTTCGAGTCCGCTGAAGACAAGATCTTCCTTTCTCGGGAAGTAGTTGAAGACGGTCGGCTCGGAGACGTCTGCTGCGCGGGCGATCTCGGCGACCGTGACCGCCTCGAACCCGCGCTCGGCGAACAGTTGCCTGGCGGTGTCAGCAAGGAGCCGCCGCGTCCGCTGCTTCTTACGCTCTCGCAGACCCGGCTGAGTCCCTCGATCATTCATCGCCGCTCAGCCGAGCCACCGAGCCGGTCATCGGCGGCCGCCTGCATCCGTCACCGGCCGCAGTAGCCGCCGCCGTAGGCGCGCCGTCGATACTGGTGCCCTGCGGAGCTCCAGACCCCGGCCCGGCGGCCCCGGAGGAGCGGACGGAGAACGAAGAGGAAGAAGAGCGGGAACGCGAGCCAGAAGAGATGTCCGTGACTGAGCGCGACCGCCCCGATCACGACCGCGACGATCGGTAGGACCGGGAACGGCCACGCCGAGCCGCCGCTCGAGCGCCGAGGTGCGCGATTCCCGGCGGGGAGATCGACGATCAACTCGTCGAGCTCGCCGTACGACTTTGCCGCCAGACAACGCGACACTCTCTCGTCGTACTCGACGCTGTCGAGGCGACCCGCGACATGCTCGCGCCGGACGATCGCCAGCACGGCTTCCCGCTCGGCGTCAGATGCGCGCAAACCCCGCTCGCGCGGCTCGTGAAGGTTGTAGGCGGTCTCGGTCTTGTCGGTGTCAGTCATCACTCTTTTCTTTCTCGGTCGAGGGTTGGCGCCCGGCAACGATTACCAGCCCGGCGGGCAGAACCGGCCGCGAGGACGCGGCCAGCTGCGACGTCCGCGACGTCACGGGTTGCCTACGCGCGCTCGAGAGCCTGCTGATCGACATCGGCGGCGAGACTTGCATGAAATCACGACAAAACTATAGCATCACAAATCTTATGGTTGATAAATCTTTACGAGCCATTGCTGCATCGAGGCCTCCTCCGCCGCGGGCGCGGCGAGAAACACGAAGTCAGGTCCTTCAACCGTTCGGGCACACTGAAGAAATGGAGATTCTCGGGTATGCGGTCGCGGTAGTCGTGTCCCTCGCGATGGCCGGCGCGTTCTTCTACATCTTCGCTTGGGCGGCTCGCAAGGACGGCGAAGAAGATCTGGCGACCCAACGCAAGCTCGGCTTTCGTCGCAAGAGCCGGTTCGGTCTCTGACCCCGCGCCGCGCGTCGTACACCATGCTCGGCGGGTCGGCGCTCGTGCCGGACCTAGCTCGCGACTGACGCCCCAACTCGGGTCGCGTCACTCGTTGCGATCGGCACGAGGTACCCCGAACACGTAGGGTGGGCACATGGCCGTCTACGTGAAGGGTAAGGACGGCGCGATCGTTTTTGAAGTGAGCGCCGAAGTCGATCACGGCAGCAACATTCGCTTTGCGGCGAGATCGTATCTCGGCAAAGGTGTTCAGGTTGCCCGCACGCTCACCGTGGAACAGGGACGCGAACTACGCGATGCCCTGTCAGCCGCGGTGACGGAAGCCGAGGATCGGCGGCCAAGCTAGAGCAGGGTGGCCCGGCGGAGTGCTGAACGCGTCGCGATGATCGGCAAGCACCCGAGCCAGCTCCGAATTCATCGCTGCTCGAGCTTGCGCGCGAGTTCAGCTCTCAACTCGGGGGCCGGCGTCGAAGGAAGGTCGTTGACTATCTGCAGGAGGTACTCGCGCTCATCATTGGTCAACGAGATCGGAGTGTGGCTTGCGAGTGATCGCATGCGTGCTGCCATCTTCGGACGATTCTCCTCGCTCTCCTCGGCAAGGCGCCGGAGTGCGAACCTGATCAATTCGGGATCCGTGACAGCCAAGACCGAGTGATCGTACTGGCCCCCCGAAGGTAACTGCGGCCGTCGAGTTAGTGGCTCCTCCCTCGGGACTCGATGCGGGCCAGAGGGAGTCAGTGCTGTACTTCCTTCCTCCAGCCCGCAGAGCCTGGCCGACGGTGGTGTCGAGACCGTCTGACCGACCGACCGGCCGCCCGAGAAGCGGGGCTGCGCGTGTCGAAAGACTATCGATTGATAGCACGTGACCAATAGATCTGACGGGTCACGTTCAGAAGACTCTTTCCAGGCTTCGATGCTGTTCGCCCGGCCCGATCGTCGGCTCGAGCCTCTGATCGCAACGCTCGACGTCGAGCAAGGACGCGAACCTTTCTCGAGGAGCTGCACCGGCCCGACGGAGTGAGTTGCCCGATGTGAGAGTCGGACGGAGTCGGCTGCGCGCACCCGTCGGTTTGTTGATGATGAGGCGGGTTGGTTCTGGTTCGGCGGGGCGTCGGTTCTCGGGAGGGAGAGTGTCGACGCCCCGTCGTTGCGTCTCTTCGTGGTGCCGCCGGCCGGCTTGGGGGCCGACGTTCGGGTAAACCTACAAGTCGGCCGCCGCCCTCCGTCGCTGGCGGTCGGTGAGCTCGTAGCGGCCGACTTCGCAGAAACGCCCTGGATGACCGCCGTAGTGGGTCGGTAGCTGGGACGCGAATTCGTGTTCTCCCTGACCTGCCCGTTCGCCCACGCGCGTGTCGGAGCTGGGTCCGGTTGCCTCAGGACCCCCGCGCGGCTACCGGCGTCAATGCGTAGGCGATGACCTCGAACTTCGGATTGCGAATCCTCGAGGTGACGCTTCCGGCCGGCACGAGGAGCATGCCCCCACTCAGGGCCGGGCAGCCGTTGATCCCGGCAGGCGCATGAGCCTGCCAGAGCGTCGCGCCGCTCGCCGCATCGAATCCGTAGAGATGCCCGTCGGCGGTCGCGGTGAAGACGACGCCGTCGGCCGCCGTTGCGCAGCCGAAATCAGGCTGCGGAAGCTGACGCTTCCACCGCACGGCCCCAGTTGTGGCATCGAGTGCAACGAACTCCCCTGTCCCAACGGCGGTGTTCAGTGCCAGGACGGGCTCGTATCTCGAAGCGCTCCCCCGGGTGCAGAGGTCGACGACCGGTACGAAAAGGCTCCCCTCCTCGTACGCCAGAGGCGACTCGACGCCCCCGAGGTAACCGGGGCAGATCTCGACGGTCCGCGCCGGCAACGGGCCTTGATCGTTCAGATGCTTCCCGACGGCCGTCTGCCAGATCCGCCGGTGCGTATCCCGATCCCACGCAACCACGATTCCGGCCTTCCCGGCCCCGAACACGATGTCTCGCCGGACGCCGGCGAACGAGAGAGACGTGAGGACCGGCGGCAACTGAAAGTCATAGTCGCGGACGTCGTGCGCCGTCACCTGGTCGTACCAGAGAAGCCGACCGGTCTGCCCATCGAGGACGATCAGGGAGTCCGTGTAGAGGACCCGACCGGGATACGCGCCTCCATTCGGCTGCGCACGCGTACCACCGGCCGGATACGGATTTGCAACTCCCCAGTAGACGTCTCCTCGAGCATCGAGCGACGGCGTATACCAGGCCCCACCGCCCCCTGCCTCGGACGGGAAGCGCCAGGCACTGCGGATCGTCGAGAACTTCCAGCGCACAACCCCGCTGTGGGCGTCGAGTGCATAGAGCGCCCCCCGTCCACCGGGTGGGTAGCCCACGGTGCTCACGTAGACGAGGTTGTTGCCGATCAACGGGGCGATGTCGACGTACTGCTCTGTCGGCGTCACGAGCCGTCGCTGCCAGATCAGCCGCCCCGTCTTGCCGGACAGCGCGAAGACCGTTGTGTCCGTGCTGCCGTAGACGCTCCCCGAGCTGTAGGACAGTCCGTTTCGGCCGTAGTTCGGTGCACGAAAGCGGTGCTCCCAGCGCAGTCCACCGGTCCGGCGGTCGATCGCCAGAACACTGCTGGTCGCGTCCTGGATGAAGATCGTTTCCCCGGCGACTATCGGTGTCGCGACGATCGCCCGCAGCGTCTCGGTCGGCCTGTTCGGGTTCTGCACCGCGGAATGCGTGAGCCGAAACCGCCAGAGGACCTTCAGGTGCGCGACGTCAGCCGGGTCGATGGGGCTGCCCTCATCCGCCCTGGTGCTTGCGTGGCCGAGATTCGGCGTCAGCCATTGACCCTCCGTCGAGCTCACGGCAATCGGCGTCAGAACGACCGCGAGGCCGATGACGAGGAGCGGGGCCCACAGCCTCGGGACAATCGGCATGCGTGACTTAGACGCCGGCAGGTAGGTCAAGGTTTGCCGGCAGGCGCCTCGAGCCCGAGTTATCCGCGCGTGTATTCGGAAAACCCACCGACGGTTCCATTGGGACAGAGGCTCTTTCGTCCCGTTTCACGGTTCCAGACGATCACGAACCTCGTACCGTCCTTCGAGACCTCCTGCGGCAGGGCGATCGCCGCTCGCCGGCTCCCTGACTTCGAGCCGCACGAGGCGAGCGTGAGCGGAGTCCTGAGCCAGCCCACGGTCACGAGCGTGCCGGAGCGCCCACTCCCGGTGACGCTGATCCCGGTGATCGAGATCGAGCCGAAGTTGGCGAGCGGAGCCTGACGGCAACTGAAACGCAGACAGCTGTACGGCGCCTCGACGATCCACTCCGCCGAGGCCAGATCAGGGAGCCCCTCCTGGATATTCCGGGAGAACGTCCAGTGCCGGGTTATGTCGTGAAGCGTCAACTCCACGAGGTTCGTATTGACGATCGAGACTGCGCCGTACATCGCATCGCCCGGCGCGACACGGTTGTCGACGGGATGCGCGACGTCCGGCAGAAGCTCGAACCACCCGTAGTACGTCGCGTGACCCTGGCGATTGCAGTTCGCGTCCGTCCCGACCTGATCGAGGACGTTCGACTTCGGCTGATACCCGCCGAGGCCTACCCAAACGGTCGAAAGGGACGGAGGGGCGCCGGGTGCGCACTTTACCGTCGGCACCGTCCAACTTCCGGAGACGTCGGTGAACGACACGTTCTTCGCGGTGAGCACGTATCCCGCCCACCGGTGGGCAGCCGCCGAAGGCTGGCCCGCCGCCGGCTTGCCCTGCTCCGGGCCACGGTCGGCCGCCGATGCGGGCCTGAGCGATCCGACCAGTGTGAGCACGAGGACGGCAAGAAGCGCCGGCGGAGTCACCGAGTGTCTCTCGAGCCGGAAACCGTCTCGCGAAACGACTAGAGGCCTTTGGTTGCCACTTTGACCCATCTCAGCTTGAAGCTCGTGCCGTCAGCTGAGACGGGTCCCGGCGTCGACCCGGCGGGTGACTTCGCCTGCCCCCGTTTTCCGCCCGGCCCCGCGGCCGTCGCGCCGTCGCTGATCGTAGGCACGATCAGCTTGGACGGGACGAGCTTGACCGGGATCACCTTCCAGCGTGGATCCCGAAGTGTGCCGGCGGAGCCGTGTCCGACGGCAGAGACGTTCCTCATGGTGACCTGACCGAAGTTGGCGAGCGACGCCTGATAACAGCTGTACTTGATGCAGTTGGCCGGTGCTTCCACGACCCAGTCGGCCGTGGACGTGTCCTGGGAGCTGAAGGTGATCTTGCGGCTGAACGTCCAGCCCTTCGTGTGATTGTGAAGCTGCAGCTTGACCAGCGTCGGGGAGAGGATCTGCACCAGACCGGTCATCGTGTCGCCGGGATCGACCTTGCTCTTGATCGACGGGAAGGCACGATACGACAGGTACGGGACGAGCTCGAACCAGGCGTAGTAGATCGGCTTTCCCTTGGCGCTGCAGTTCGAGTCGGTGCCGACTTCCTCTTGATCCCGGCTGGCGTAGCCTCCGATTCCCACCCAGACCGTCGAGGAGGCGATCGCCTTCGGCTTACCACACGTCGCCTTGGGGACGGTCCAGGTCCCGGTGACCCGCGTGAAGTAGGGGTGCGCGTAGGTCGGCTTCACGGGAGCCCGCGCGACGTACCCCGACCAGTTCGGGCTCACGACCAGTTTGGCGCTGACACCACCCCCGGCCACCGAGACCTTGCCGCCAGGTCCGGCGAGTTCGCCGCGGGCCGTGGCGTGCGCCGACGAACGCGCCTGTGCGCCCCCGGCTCCGATGCCGACTACCGCGGCAGCCAAGGCGATGCCGGCAACTCTGACGTTGGCTCGACTCGCACGCCGCGCCCAACCGCCCAAGCAACCATGCGCCTCCATCTGATTCTCCTTTTCGGCTGCCAAGACGGTGGAGTAACTCGGACAAAGATCCACTCGAAGACACGAAATCCAGGCAAACAGCGGCATCGCGAGATGCCGATCACTGCCGGCGCCGGGAACCCGAACTCCCCGTCGCCTGTCGTCCCATGGTAGCCGCCGGGTTCCCAGATCGCTCGCGCAAAGGGCTTCTTGCACCGGGCGAATCGGCTTGCGCTCCGAGACGCCGAGGTCGCGGCTAGATACCGCCCGCGACCTTTGCCCAGGTGATGCTGAAACTCTTCCCGTCGGAAGACGCGTCTCCAGGGGTTGCTCCCGCGGGCGAGGCCGCTGTGCCCTTGGTCGCGGTCGAACCCTCCGGATCGAGCGTCGGGACCGTCACCTGGCCCGGGACGAGCTGCAGTTCGGTGATATTCCAGTCCGAGTCGTTCAACGTGCCGCTCGAGCCGTTGCCGACAGCGGAGATGTTGTTGATGGTGACATTGCCGAAGTTGGCCAGGTTCGCCTCGTGGCAAACGAACCGAAGGCAGGCCACCGGCGATTCCACGATCCACTCGGCCGTCGACGTGTCCTGCGTGCTGAACGCGATTTTCCGATCGAACGTCCAACCTCGGGTCTGATTCTGGATGTTCAACTCGACGAGCACGGGACTGAGGATCTTCACCAGGCCGGTGATCGTGTCGCCCGGGCGGACCTTGTCGGCGGTCGGAACGTTGTACGCGATATACGGCACGAGCTCGAACCAGGCGTAGTAGATCGGCTTGTCGTTCGCGTCGCAGTTGGTATCGGTTCCGACCTCCTCCTGGCGTTTCGTCGTGTAGCCGCCGATCCCGACCCAGATGCTCGAGAAGCCTCCGGCGGCGTTCGCGTCACAGGTCGCTGTCGGTACCGTCCACGTTCCCGTAACAGTCGAATACGAGATGGGATTCGCGTTCGAACCGGTCGCGACATACCCCGACCAGTTGGGACTGGTTTGCATCCCCGGCCCATTGTCGGCTGTCGATCGAGCCGCCGAGGTTCGAGCCTGCACGGCGCCGACGACCAGGGCCGCCAGGGCGATCACGACTGACGTGGAGGTGAGCAGAATCGGCAGGCGCCGCCGGGAACGAGGGTCGCTGTGAACGCCCGTGCTCACCGTGCATCCCGCCCGCTCGCCATGCCGAGCGCAATGCTATAGGCAGTGGCGAGCCGAGTGTGAAATCCGGGCCTCCCTCCCTGCCTACACTGAGTGCGTGTCCCTTCGGCACCAGAGCCCGGCGAGAGGGCGCCAGATCCTCATCGGGCTCGTGGCCGCCGGATCGCTGTCTCTGTGCGTCTCTCCCGCGCCGGCCGCTGGAGGTGACCAGGGAACCGGCACCTACACGGCGTCGGGAGCGGCCTACGCCTTCGACCTGCTCAACAACGGAACGACGGCGTGGCAGTACTTCTACGTCATCGGCCCGCCGGCAGTGAGCTTCGTCGGCGGAGCGACCGCGGGTGAATCGACGGCCCACTGTGTCGTCGGGGAGCCGGGCGGGCTGCCGAACGAGATCGAGTGTGGCCCCCTTGCCACAACCGGCCTCGCGCCCGGCAGTCGCGTGCTCCTCGTGGCTACGGCGAACGGTCCCGCTGTCTGTGGGGCGACCTTCCAGATTGGCGTCAGCTCCGTCGGAGCGCCAAACGGGGCGGAAACGACCGACAACGTGCCTCCCGGCACCTGTTCGGTGCCGCCGAGCATCGTCGAGCCGCCGCGCGTCATCGAGCGCCCGGCTGTGCACGGCACGCCGGTTGCCGGTGGTGTCCTGAGCTCGTCGGCAGCGATCTGGAGCGCCCCACCGGGCCGCAACGTCTATCAGTGGGAGCTCTGCAGTCCTGCCTGCCGGCGCATCGCGGGAGCTACGGCGCCGACACTTCGCCTGACGCGGCACGAGGTCGGCCACACCGTGAGGCTCGAGGCCATGGCGAATGTGTCGGGAATCGCGCTGACTGCCGTGTCCGAGCCGGTGCTAATCCGGCCGAAACGGTAGGCGGCGAGCCCCAGATACCCGGAGCTCGCCGCACTCACGTTCTGGTCCCGTTCAGATGCTCGCTAGATGCAGCCGTCTCCGTCGCTGGGCTGACCGTTCTCGTCCGTGTCGTTGTCGGTGTTCCCGGAGGTCGAGATCGTGGTCCCAGCGGGGCAATTGTCGCCCGCAGTGGTCGTCGTTCCGCCCCCGCCCGAAGTGGTGGTCGTCCCGCCCCCGCCCGAAGTGGTCGTCGTCGTCGTCGTGGTCGTGGTCTTGGTCGCCGCGGCGGCCTTGATCGCCTTCGCGACCAGCGCCGGGGTGACCGTAACACCGATCCCGATCAGCCCCTTCATTCCCGCGGCTGCGTGCCCGGGGAAGCTGCAGAGATACTCGTAGTACCCGGCTTTCGTGAGCTTGACCGTCACAACCGCCGATTTGCCCGACTGGAGAAACGCCGTCTTCTTCGAGCCACCGACGCACGCGTTGGGCGCCTTGGCCGTCGGAACCAGGCAGAGCACGAAATCATGGGCGATCTTGCCGGCATTCGTCACCTTGAAGATCACCGTACCCGCCGGGATCTTGGAGATCTTCGAAAGCTTGAACGCCAGCTCCGACGGCTTCCCGGCGGCAACCGTGATCGTGGTCACCGTTGCCTTGGAAGACGACAAGGCTGCCTGGCCTGCTATCGGCAACACTGCGCACGCGACGATCGCCGCGAATACCCCGACAACGCGACGCGAGCGCGCTGGTCCGACTCCAAAAGCTGAACGCGGCTCAATCACCGACATGCTCCTCTCAGTTGGGTAAAGATGATTCAAGTCAAGTGGTGGAACGTGCATACCGCCAAATCAAGTGCCTCTTTGCCGCACCACTACCATCGTAGCCATCGGGGGATAGTACCCCGTCGGTGTCGGATTCGTCCGGATCCGCAGACGCGAAACGTGCGCACATAGCCAACCGGAGGAACCGATCTGTGCTCGTCGGCAGGGAGAGCTCGGTGGAGACGGACGGCGACTCGCCTATCGGCCGGGATATGATGCGGTAGTTCGAGCTCGAACATTGGTCGCTGGATGCGGCGGATCACACGGAAACGATGGACGAGCACATCAGCAGCAATCGGGAGGCCGCCACGAGCTCGAGTGGGTTCGGGGTAAGGCCGCGAAAAGGAATCGTGCTGAAGCTTCTCGCTGACAGGAACCGTTTGCTCGCCGGCAGGACTCTGATTGTTGGCGCCCTCGGCGCAGCGATTCTTGCGGCGTCCGCCGGAGCGGGCCAGGCAACGGTCGCGACGCGAGCGCAGAAGGTCGTCCTGTATTCCGTTGCCGAGCAGGAGCAGTACATCGACAACTCCGACAGCCTGACCCTCGGGCAAGGCGATAACCCGTTCGGCAACTTCAAGGACGTGACGGGCGTGACCCAGAAGAACAGCCATGGTCCGTTCCCCGGGGACGAAGCGGTCTTCTCGTTCAATCTCTACAAGGACTCGAGCCTCAGGACGCGAGTCGGCGCAGCGAGTTTCACCTGTCAGTACAACTTCAGCAAGAACGCCTTTTGCGACGCGTCGTTTCAACTCAAGAACGGCGGCACCCTCATCGCGGAGGGCGCATTCAACTTCAACGCCGGCAAGTTCACGCTGGCGGTGACGGGCGGATACGGCGCCTACGCAAACACCACCGGTGTGATGCAGGAGCAGCCGAGCGCCAATCATGCCCAGCGGCTCAGCTTCCAGCTGAGCAAACCGTGAGCGACGAAGCGGCGTCGAAGAAACATGCCGAGAGCTCTCCTGTGAACGATCGCATCCATGCCTTCCGCATGAAGCTCGCGGCATCGTTCCTTCTCACTTCATGTGTGGTCGGGGCGATCCTCTCTGCGAACCTCGTCGCGGCGAAACCGGCCGAAGGATCGACACGTTCGGCTGCGTCCTCGACCAGCACCCAGCGACTTTCGTTCTACGCCGTCGCCACGAAGAAGGCATTCATCAACAACACGGACGACCTCGCGCGCGGCGAAGGCCACAACCCCTTCGGCAACTATGCGCACTCCACGATCAACACGAAATCCAACGAGAGGGTCTTCGGCCCGTTCGCCGGCGATGCCGGGGTCTATTCGTTCGCGCTCTTCACCAGCGCGAGCAAGGCGACCACGGCCGGATCGGCGATCTTCATCTGCCAGTACGGCTTCAGCCAGAACGCCTTCTGTGATGCCGCCTTCGATCTGAAGGACGGCACACTCATCGGCAAAGGGGAGCTCAACTTCACCTCCAAGACCTCCACTTTGGCGATCATCGGCGGTACCTCCAAGTACCGGAGCCTGAAGGGTGTGGTCACCGGATTGGCGTTGGGAAGCGCGACGCAGGCACAGCCCGTCCACCGCGTCGTCCCGATCCTCCAGGCACAGCGACTCGAATTCGCGATCCATCCGGCGTGACATCGTGTCTGCACCGATCGATCGCCGAATCCCGATGGGTTGGCCTCCGATGACGGATACGCGCCCTTTGCCCCACGCGGCGAAGAGTGCGTTCCGCGCGGGGTCTCTCGCCGTGCTCGTCCTGACCCTCGTGGTTGCGAGCATCGGAGGCGGCGTCGGCTCCCGTCCGGCGGAGGCAGCAAACCGCCTGACAAAGATCGACGTGTACTCGGCCCCTGCGCAGGAGACGTTCGTCGCGAACGCCGACGATGAGGCACGCGGCGCGGTGAACAACCCGTTCGGCACGCACAACGGCAGTCCGGCGGCAAGCGAGAAGACCAACGGCCCGTTCGCCGGTGATGAGGCCCTCTTCTCGTTCGACGTCTACACCACTCCCGGACTCCAGTCGAAGGCGGGATCTGCCGTCTATACCTGCTGGTACTACTTCAACAAGAACGCCTTCTGTGACGCCTCGTTCCAGCTCAAGGGCGGCACGCTGATTGCGGCCGGCACCCTCAACTTCGAGGGCAAGGCGTTCGCACTGGCAATCACGGGAGGCTATGGCAAGTACACCCGGGCGACCGGTGACGTCGAGGCCACGGCGAGCGGCAAGAATGCGCAGCATCTGGCCTTTGTCCTCGGCTGAGCACGCGCCTACGGCAGCGCGCCCCCACGCGAACGCGCGCTGCCGACGGCGGCGACGAGTAGGACCGCCGCGACGATCTCGAACCACGAGGTGATGTCCCTCCTGACCCGATGGCGTCCGATACTCGCCCCGAGCTGGCGGTAGATCGTGTCGAGCCTCGACGCGTTCGTCGCGCTATAGGCCTGGCCGCCTGTCTCTCGTGCGAGCAGGGCGACCGTTCCGGGGTCGGGGAGGACGCGGATCGATTTCGTGAGCAGGCCGGTGCCGGTCCTGATGAAACCGTGGCGCGTCCCCAGAGCGACACCGTAGATGCGGATGCCGGCGGCCTTGGCGAGCTCGGCCGCGGCGACCGGCGTGATGCTGCCCCGGTTCTGGGCGCCGTCGGATTCGAGGACGATCGCGGCGGGCAGAAACTGACCCGGGGAATGACGTACTCCTGCTGCGGCAAAGCTCGACAGGATCAGTTTCACGGATGCCTGGACGCCGAGTCCAAGTGCCGTGCCGCCTTCGGGACTGAGAACGTCGATGGCGCTGTCGACTGAACCGTGATCCGTCGTCGGGGCGTGGAGGACGTCGACCTTGTCGCTGAAGGTGACGAGCCCGACCTTGTTGTTCGCAGGGAGTACGCCGATGAACTGGTGCATGGCGTTCACGGCCGCGTAGATCCGCTCCGGCAGAACGTCGGTGGCCTCCATCGACTCCGAGACGTCCGCAAGCAGGACGATCGTCGCGCTCGGATCGGAGGCCACCACCTGGACGCTCGGCCGTGCCAGCGCCGCGCCTGTCACCGCCAACGCGAGCGCGAGCAAGACAATCGCCCGACGCCATGCCCAACGCGTGCGTCTCGTTGCGGTGACGACCCCGAGGAGCTCCAGGTTCGTGAACGCCACGGTGTCCCGGGACCGGCGCCGGCGGATCGCGGCTGCAAAGACGTAGAACAACGGAACGACGAGCAGCACCAACAGGCGGCTGGGCGCCCCGAAACTGAAATGGTGGAGGCTCAGGACGTCCGTCAGGTTCGGCACATGACGCCGATCTGGACCGAGATCCGGGGCGCAAGGGGTCCGAACTCCCGGTTCAGATGAAATCGGGCATGCACTCGATTGCCCGCGAGGACGGTGTTGACCGTTGCGGCATGGGCATACACGGGAGCCGGCGGGCCCGCGGTGCTCAGGTCGACCGCGCTCCAGCTCCCGACAGGACGCTCGCCCCTCGGGCACCGAAGTGTCTTTGTCCCCACGCCCACCCCGCGCTCCGGCTTGAGGAAGATGTTCTCAGCGTGGAGATCGAGGGCCGATTCGGCCGGAGCGCCGGGCACCGCGGTGACGGCCGAGACCGTCGACCGCTTGGTCTTGGAGGTCAGAGAAACGCAGCCGATCGTCGGCTGAAACCAGGCCTGCCGACCGCTGTCCGCCGATGCGTGGAACAGGAGGACGGCACCCTCCTTCACGCTGCTCGGCGGGAAACCGATCGGTGCGCCGAGAGCGCCGTCGAACCAGACGCGAACGTCGGGCGAGCTCGCGCGTGAATCGGTACCGCCGATGATGAAGCCGTTTCGCATCGGGCATCCGACCAGGAAGCTCGCCTGGCTGTGGGCCGGAAGAAGCACCCAGTTGCTGACGACGCCGACGCAGTTCTTGACCGCATGACACTCGTTCGTCGGCGCCGGGACGAGGTAGAACGGGCCTCCCGAGGGTCTCGCCGAACCTCCTGTCGCGAGCGCGCCGGCAAGTACGAGGGACCCGAGAAGCGCCGTTAGACGCCGAGAGATATTCATGCGACCCTCCCGAACCAGAGACCGGACAAACCGATCGCCGCGACGATGGAGAGCAGCGCCAGCCCGGCCGAGAGACCGGTCAACGCATGCTTTCTATGCCCGGACGCCGCATAGGAGTGGAGGTTCGCGTAGACCTTTGCGAGCGAGCCGGGCGAGCCCGCCACCGTCGATCCCTGAAAGAACGTGCCCCCGGTCTGCTGGGAGACGAAACGCAGGCCTGCAGGGGCTACCGGAACGGGGATCTGGGTCGATGTCTGTACGCCGTTCAGCTCGAACGGCTGGGTGACGATGCCCTTGTGCGTTCCGACCGCAACCGTGTCGACAGGGATGTAGTCGACGAGCGCAGCCACGGCGGCCTGTCTCAGGGAGGTGCCGCCGGCGGTCTGGGCGCCGTCCGAGAAGACGAGAACGGACCCCGGGCGCGTCAACTGGCCGCGCCCGCTCTGCTCTGCCGCAGCGACGACGATCGCAACAGCTTCGTTGATGCCGTCGCCGATCGCAGTGCCTCCGCGCGGCGTGACCTTCGTCGGGAGCCCGGCAAGGACGAGCTTCCGGTCGAACGTCGGCGCCACAGCGAGGTGCACCTTGTTGGCGAAGGTGATCACGGCGACTCGGTATTTCGACGGGAGCTCGTTCAAGAACTGGATCGCAACCTTTCGCGCAGCACGGATCCGTGTCGGCTGTGCGTCGTCCGCGGCCATCGAGCCAGAGGTGTCGAAGGCGAGTACCACGGTCGCGGCGCCCGGCGTGGCGCCACCGAGAACACGCTCCGGACGCGCAAAGCCGACGAGCAGGAAGATCAACCCGAGTAGGAACAGCAGGGCCGGGACGTAGCCGAACCGGCGCCACTGTCGCCGTACGGTGTTCGGCAGGAGCGCGCCTCTCGACCATCGACGCGATCGCCTGGTCCGTCGCCGCTCGAGCATGACATACCCGATCGCTGCAAGCGGAACGGCCAGCAGAACGAACAGGAGGCCCGGATCGGCGAAGGTCACAGGCGGTCGCTCCGTCCGAGGAAGACGGCCAGCGGGCGGAGCCAGTCGCCCTCGGTCGAGAGCGCGACGTGCGGCACGCCGATGGCCGCAAGACTCGTTACGAGCTCACTTCGCTCGGCCGCCGCAGCCTTCGCGAACCGGTCGCGGATCACCGGATCCTGGGTGTCGACGAGCAATTGACGGCCGGTCTCCGGATCCATCAAGCGCAGCTCGCCGACATCGGCCAGCTCCTGTTCCCTCGGGTCGCGGATCTCGACGGCGAGCGTCGGATGCCGTGCAGTGACGCGCAGCAGCCCTCGGCGCCAGTCCATGGGGCCGCGGAAGTCCGAGATCACGACCACGAGCGACCGTTGCGTCGCGAGGCCGGCCACGAGCTTCAAGGCGGCATCAAGGCTTCCCTTTCCGGCGGGTGCGTTGCGGATCGCGCCCAACGCCAGCAGCAACCCTCGGCGCCCCTGGCTGGGCTGCCGAAACATCGGCTCCCCATCGCCGAAGGAGACGACGCCAACGCGGCTCCCACGCCGCGTTGCGACGTGCCCGAGTGCGATCGCGACTCCTTCCGCAACGTCCGTCTTCCGCCGGTCGGCCGTGCCGAACGCCATCGACGCGGACAGATCGAACACGATCCAGGTCACGAGCATCCGCTCGGCCAGTTCGACGCGCACGTGCGTGAGACCCGTTCGAGCAGTCACGTTCCAGTCGATTCGCCGTACGTCGTCGCCCGGGGTGTACGGGCGAACCTGGTGGAACTCGGTGCCGATGCCAACCGAACCCGAGCGAAACTCGCCTGAGATCACGCCGTCGACGCGCCGCCCGATCGCGAGGTCGAGCGCACGCAAGCTGCCGGCCGACATTGCGCCGGGCCCTGGTTCGGCAGGCGTGCGCACGCGGTCGAGGATGTCGACGATGCCGTTGCTCACGTTCTCCTCAGCGCTGTCGCGACCGTGTCTCAGACGCGCGGTTCACGCCGCGGCGGAGACGAGATTCCGTACGACGCCAAGAGCGCCGAGGTTTGCCAACAGCGGGTCGAAAGCTCTGTCCGCCTCAAGGGTCGGTAGATCACGCCCAGATCGTCGAGAACCGCCCGTCGGGAACAACTAGTTCGTGAACGGCCGGTCACGACGACCGCCTCGATCTCGCCTGCCGACTGCGTTGGCCCGCGCCTTGGCTTCTGTTCGGTCGGCAACCAGATCTCCTCCTCATTTGCGCACTTTCCAAGGTAGCAAGCGGTCATACGATGCGAACAAAGGACTCATTGCCCGGGCACGAGCTGCAGATGGCCGTTCTCGAGAACCTGGCACTCCTCGGCCGGTTTCGATTCCACTGCGCGCACGAGGGTCGCCTCGACCCGCGGTGGTTCCGGGACATTGCCGCCAAAGGTCGTGACCTGAAACCGGTCACGCCTGACCGATGCGCCGATCGTCGCCTCGAGCACGCTTTGCGGCACATACTGGGTCCCGGGGCCGCTCGGCTTCCAGGCCAGGACGAGTTTGAACGTCCCCGGGGCTCCCAACTGCGGCACGAGACTGCAGATGCGCGGCGCCTGGCGGGCCTGATCGCTGATCGCCACCACCCGAGTGGGAATGGGGGTCTGCTGGAGACGGTCGAGAGCGGCCTGGGCCACGGTCCGCTCGGCAGCCGTAAAGCCTCCACTGTCGAGGCTCTGCTTCGATCCGCAGGCCACGCAGAGAAGCGCGCAAGCTGCCAGGACACCGGCCCTCCGTGAACTCCTGCCGGGACTCCACCTCGAACGCAAGCCGTACTGCCGAAGGCACCGCGAGCGCACGAGGAAAACCGTAGCACCGAGACCGATTTGCCTCACTCGCTCGACTGAGCCGAAATCGCCTCGCTCAGCGGAGGCAGGAACTAACTTTCGTGCGCTCGTCCTTCGTCAGCGGGCCGGAGGCCGAGTAGTAGAAGACGTTCTTCGTCAGTCCAACTCCCTGCTTCGCTGCCGAACGCGTCATCAGAAGGCCACGCGAATGGAACGATTGGAGCGCTAGATCCAGGGCCTTCCGCTCGGTCACAAGAGCGGCCGCCGGGTCTTTGGCGAAGACGAGGAAGACATACTCGTTTTCGGGCCCTCCACCATGCGCGGCGGCGGGATCGAGCAGACCGACCTTGTTCGTCAGCTTCACCCGGAGATTTCCACCGGCGCCGGGCAACTCGTCGTTGCCAACGGCGGCCGCTTCGAACCCCGCCTTCTGTAGGCAGGTCCGGGTCGACGAGAGGGAGTAGCCGCTACTCCCCCCGCTCCCACCTCCACCACAGCCCGCCGCGGCCACTGTGAGCACGAAAACCATAGTTGCCAGGCCGACGCGCATGACCCGCATCGTACCCCTGCCCATGCGTGGCGACCGTGCTGGGATACAATCGCATGACATGGCACCGTCGCCGTTCATAACCGAATACGCGGTTCGCGAGACGAGGAGTTCGCGAGAGCGAAGGCTCGCCATCGGGGCGTGCGCCGCACTCTCGATGCTCTTCCTCGTCCCAAAGGCCGGTGCCACGCCGCGTAGCAGCGGACCGTCGTCCTACCAGGAAGGCGCGGTGATCAAGGCCTTCAAGAGCCAGGGTCTCCCGCTCTTCGACCCGGCGTTCGGTCAGCCCGACGCGGTGAAGGTCCTCTCTTCGGTGAAACCACACGACGGCTGGAAGCTCGGAATCTACGTCTATCCCACCACGAAGTTCGCCGAGGCATCCTTCCTGGGCGGGACCAAGCAATGGAGCGCGAGCGGGATCGCCGCACTCAGGCTCAAGAACCTCGTCGTAACGGCCGTGCCGAGTGGCGCCACGATTACGAAGAAGGCGAGGACGTTTCCGATGCCGAAGCTCGTACTCGCAGCACTCGGAGCGCTCCCCGGCGCCTGATCCGGTCGGCGCTTCCGGGAAGGTGGCCTCGGGCAGAGGGGGCGCCCTCGAAAGCCTGCCAACTCCGCGGTCAGCTTCGCTCCAACGGTCCTGAGCTTCGACTCCGCATGAGGTCGGTGCCGTTCGGTGCGCCCGCGGTCACACCGACCTGCTTTCAGGTCACCTCGGTGCCCCGTCACGAGCGCGGGGCCCCCTCCCTTCCTTCGCCGCATAGCGGGCGCCCCGTGAAGCCAAACCAAGGGGCGCCGACAGCGGCTCCCGTTCCAGGCCGTTAACGAGCAACGGCGGCCGCGCAATGCGGCCGCCGTCACACGATCGAGTTCTCGGTTTCTTAGTTACCGAGAGCGTAGGTGTAGATGTAGTCGCCCCTGACCCTTTGGCTCGGGACCGCCGGGTTGGGCCGCGTCGGATCGTTGTGGCTCTCGCCACCGGAGACGATCGTGACGTACTGCGTGCCGTTGACCGAGTACGTGATCGGGGGTGCCGCGGCCGGTGCGAGCATCGTGCCCGACGTCCACAGCTCCTTACCGGTCTTCGTGTCGACCGCCGCCAGATACCCGTTCCCGGCCTGTGCGGTGCTCGTGCCGAGGTGGCCGACGAACGTCAGCCCGGAGGCCGTGTCGACCGTACCGCTGTAGCACGGAGCAAGCCAGGTCTGATGCCAGGCGAACTTCCCTCCCGACGTCGGCGACACCGAGCCCATGTTCAGGGACGAGAAGTTGCCGAAGTCGTTCAGGTTGAGCGGGTCGATCTGCGAATCGGCGACGGAGAGGATGCCGGAACCGATACCGCCGGCCGAGCCGACGATCTGCGATGCCGCCGGAACCTGCTCCTTGCCATACGTCCTGTTCGTCACACCACAGGTGATGAACGAGTTCGTCAGCGGGCTGTACGAGCTCGACGGCCAGTCCATCGACTCGAACGGCGCGGTGACGTACTGCGTGGTGTCATACGGATCCATGTGGCAGCCGATCTTGTACGGCTTCCCGTCGGGAGCCGTCAGACCCGACCAGCGAAGGGCGTTGGTGCAGAGCCGCCCGCCACCGTTCTTCAACGGCTGGTCGTAACACGCGGAGGCACCGCCATTGCTCGTCGGATCCCCAGCGATGCACCCGGGAAGGGTGTTCGGTGTCTGCGGGATGTTCTGTGTCTTCGCCGCGTTCACGTCAGGCGAGTTCGGCAGAGTCGGGACCGAGACGGATTTGACCGGCTCGAGCGGCTTGCCGGTCTTGGCGTTCAGGACCCACGTCCAGCCGTACTTCGTGACGTCGGCGATTGCCGGAACGCTTTGGCCGTTGACCTTCATGTTGAACTGGACCGTCCCGTTCGGAAGGTCTGAGTCCCACAGGTCGTGCTTCACCGTCTGATAGGCCCACTTGAAGGCGCCGGTGTTGACGTCGAGCCCGACGATCGAGTCGGTGTAGAGGTCGTTGCCGGGACCGCGTGAGTTCCACGGCACGGGGTTTCCGGTGCCGAAGATGACGATGCCGTCCTTGGCGTCGATCGACGGGTTCTGCCACATGGCGGCGCCGCCGTAGTTCGAGCCGGTTCCGGACCACGGCCAGGTGTTACCACCGGGCTGGTTGTGGTAGGGGATGATGTTCCAGGCCCAGATCAGGGCGCCGGTCGTAGCGTTGAAGGCCATCATCTGAGCGCTGGTCGAGCCGCCGTCCCCGCCGCTCGTGCCCTCCACCACCTCGCCGTTGTAGTACATCGGCGTCTCGTGGAGACTGACACCCTTCTGCCATGGCCCGACCGTCGCCGTCCACTGGACAGCCCCGTTTGTCTGGTTGAGCGCGATGATCTTGCCGTCGGCGCGACCCAGGAACACGAGCCCCTGGCCGATCGATACGCCCGGTTGACGTCCGCCGGACCCGAGGGTATAGCCGGGGTCGAAGGTCGGCGTGTAGTGCCAGAGCACGTTGCCGTTCGTCGCATCGATTGCAAAGACGTTCGCCAGTGACGTCGCGAGGTACATGACGCCGCCGGACTCGACCACGTTCTCCTCCTGGCCGGGACACGTCGCCGTCGGGTTGTTGCTCGCCGTCCGGAACGCGGCGCAATCGCCGAAGCTCATTGTCCAGGACTGGGTGAGCTTGCCGACGTTTGCGGGTGTGATCTGCGTCAGCGTCGAGTAGCGATCGTCCTTCAGATCACCGCCGTTCGAAAGCCAGTCGTTCCCTGCATAGGCATCCAATTGCGCTGCCGAATACGCCGGTGACGGCGTGATCACGACTGCTGATGCTGAGTGCGACGCGGATGACCCTCCCGCCACCGCGAGTACAACCGTAAGCACAAAAAGTGGTGCGATAATCGCACGAAACTTCATTTATCCCTCCCTCAAAAACGATGAACGCCCCGGAGACAGAACGCGGAAAGAGGCTAGTCTACCCCCTTGCGGCAGCAAACAGCAAGAGGCATTTCATACATGCACTCGACGCCTGGGCCGAGACTCATATAGCCCTACCAAGCGACTAGTCCTCGCGAGCGTAGTACGCGCCCCGGACGACGCTTCTCGAGCCATCGCTCTCGCGGCCGCGAGAAGCATGGGCCTTTGCATCAGGTTGGGCGATCGCTAGGATGCCCGTCGTTGCGTTACGCCACCGGCATCGCTCTCGTACTGCTCGTCAGCGTCGCCGTGGCGGGTTGTGGCTCGGGTGGCGGCTCCTCGTCGACAACGGGCGCCGCCGGCTCGACAACCCCGCCGTCATACTCCCTCGCCTCGACAAAGGCGTGCTTCAACAAGCTGGGAGATACAGCAGCGCCGGTCAAGAATTCGGCGATCTCAGGCAGCCTCGGTGACCTGAAGGTGCAGTTCCCGGAGTACGGAACAAGCGAGATCTACATCGCGTTCGGCAAGGACACCGCAGAGGCAAAGGCACTCGAGGATCGGGCAATCACGCTCGCGGTGAGCCATGAGAATCTCGATCGCCAGACGGTGCTCGCCGGGGTCCGGCAACGCGGCAATGTCTTCTATTACTCGCCGAACGGCCCGGTTTCGATCATCCTGACCCATCGGGTCACGGCTTGCCTGCACTGACAGGCGCAAAGCCGGCGAGCTTCTAGGCCCGCTTCGGGTCGGGCGAGACCGCCCCGGCCCCTACCCTAGGTCGCGCGGTGAAGCACTTGGCCGGAAACCCGGTCGCGAACACGGGCGAGGGCGTTCATGGCGAACGTCGGACTTGAGAGGATACGTCGGGTGAGACGCCGTCTATCAGGCTCTGCAGAAGATATTCCGCGCGGGCTCCTGGCGATCTGCGGGGTCATTGCGGTCGTGGTGGCCTTTCCGGTCGGCGTGACCATCGTCCAGGCGTTCCAGGGCGGGTTCGCGGCTGCCGCCGACGCGCTGAGAGCTCCCTCGTCCTCGACACTGCTCTTCAACACGCTCGAGGTTGCGGGCATCGCGACTCCGGTCTGCGGCGTGATCGGCGTCGCGGCTGCCTGGTTCGTCGAGCGGACAGAACTGCCGGTGCGGCGCCTCTGGGCGCTTCTACTGGTGGTGCCGCTCACCGTGCCACTGTTCGTCACGAGCTATGCCTGGGCGGCTTTGGCGCCGGGACTCCAGGGTTCGTTCCTGAGCGGGACGGGGATCGTCATATTCTCCTACTACCCGATCGTCTTCCTGCTCGTCGCCGTGGCCCTTCGGGGCTTGGACCCTGCGCTCGAGGAGACCGCCCGATCGCTCGGCCTAGGAACGTGGCGGATCTTCTTCCGGGTCGTGCTTCCGCAGATCCGTCCGGCGGTGCTCGGCGGCATGCTGCTCGTCGCCCTCGATGCCCTGGTCGAGTTCGATGCGTTCGTGGCGCTCAAGTTCCAGACGTTCGCAACCACCATCTACAACCAGTACCGTCTGAGCTTCAGCGCGTCGGGGGCGGCGGCGCTGTCGTTCTTCTCGATCGCGCTGTGTGTGATCCTCCTCTTCGGCGAGGCCCGGCTCCGCGGGAACGCCAACTACACCCGCGTGAGCCAGGGGACACGGCGTACACCGACGCGCTATCCCCTCGGACGAACGGCGATTCCCGTCCTCCTCGGCCTGGCGATCGTGGTCGGGATGGGCGCGGGCATCCCGATCGGGATGCTCGTCGAGTGGTTCGCCACAAGCAGCCAGGCCGGACTTTCGAATGCGTCAGGGAACCTTCAGTACCTGCTGCCGGCAACGCTCACGTCGGTCAGCCTCGGGGTCGGTTCCGCGGTCGTGGCAGTGGCGCTGGCGCTCCCGGTATCCGTGCTCGCCGTCCGCTACCGCAGCAAATCGGTGACTCTCATCGAACGCACCACCTACTTGTCGTACGCGCTCCCCGACCTCGTGGGGGCGATCGCGATTGCGTACGCGGCGAGCCACTACGCCTCCTTCGCCTACGGCAGCTTCGCTCTGCTCGTCCTCGCCGAAGCGGTGCTGTTCGTGCCGTTCGCAATCGTCGCTGCCCGAGCGACGCTCGGGCAGATCGAGCCTTCCCTCGAGGACTCCGCCCGGTCGCTCGGCGCGGGCCCACTCGAGACTCTCCGGCGGGTGACGGCGCCGCTGGCGCGGCCCGGGTTCGTCGCTGCAGGAGTGCTCGTGTTCGCGTTCTCCCTCGGAGACCTCTCCACGACCCAGGTGCTCCTTCCCCTGAACAGCTATACCCTTGGAACCGAGTTCCAGGCGAACAGCTCGAGCGTCGCCTTCGCCGCCGCCGCGCCATTTGCGGCCGTCCTGATCGTTCTGGCAATGGCCGCCGCCTACCTGTTGATGAGCCGCTTCGGCCGCGTGCGTGGCTCCGGGGGAGATTGACGGGTGGCCGAGTTGCGCTGCGAGAGGCTGGCCAAGTCCTACGGAAACCGTCCGGTCCTGTCCGACATCGACCTCGTCGTTCCGGAAGGGACGCTGACCGCGATCCTGGGCGCGTCGGGGAGCGGCAAGACAACGCTCCTGCGCGTGATCATCGGGTTCATCCCGGCCGATGCCGGAGTCGTCTCGATCGGCGGCCAAGTCGTCGCCGATGCGCGTGGGGTCAATGTGCCACCGAACAAGCGTGAGATCGGCTACGTGGCCCAGGAGGGTGCTCTTTTCCCACATCTCACCGTCGCGGAGAACGTGTCCTTCGGGCTCCCACGGTCCGAGCGCAAACGCTCGCCGCGGATCGGCGAAGCGCTCGACCTGGTCGGACTGGAACGGGACTACGCCGACCGGCGAGCCAACGAGCTCTCCGGTGGCGAACAGCGCAGAGTGGCACTTGCAAGGGCGCTCGCTCCGCGCCCGAGAATGGTGCTTCTCGATGAGCCGTTCTCCGGTCTCGACGCGGCCCTTCGTGCCGAGACCAGAGGGGCCGTCGTGGACGCGCTGGCTCGTGAGGGGACGACGGCGGTGCTCGTCACGCACGATCAGTCAGAGGCGCTCTCGATGGGACGGGAGGTTGCGGTGCTCCGGGCAGGCCGCCTCGTCCAGGTGGCGGCGCCCACCGACCTCTACCGCTCTCCGGTCGACCTCGACGTGGCGCATTTCGTCGGCGAGGCGGTCGTGCTGCCCGCGAGCGCGCACTCCGGCCGGGTCGAGTGCGCGCTCGGAAGCCTCATCGCGCGGAACAGCGAGCTCGAGGGGCCGGTGCACGCGATGATTCGACCCGAGCAGATCAGGCTTTCGTCCCGCCGTCCCCCAGCGGCCGAGCCTGGAAGACCTGGCAGAATGGCGAAGGTGGTCGGCCACAGCTACTTCGGGCCGGACACCGTGGTCCAGCTCGAGCTGGACGACGGCGCGCGAACTCCCGTCTTCGCTCGCTCGTTCGACGAGGAGGTTCCTCTGGTGGGCGAGATCGTCGAGGTTTCGGTCGCCGGGGCGGTTGCGATCTATCCCGAACAGGGACCGGCAGGATGACGAGGGCCGGCTTGTCCCGGGCGTTTGCTTCGGCCGCCGTCGCTGTCGTCGCCGTCGCCCTCTCCGGCTGCGGCGGAGGCGGCAAGAACTCGGTCGTCCTCTACAACGGCCAGCATCCGCAGCTCGCCGCCGCACTGGTATCCGCGTTCGAGCAGGAGAGCGGTGTCAAGGTCGGCGAGCGAAGCAACGACACGATCGTTCTTGCTTCCCAGATTCTCCAGGAGGGGCGAGACTCACCCGCCGACGTCTATCTGTCCGAGAACTCACCCGAGCTCATGACACTCGAACAGCACGGGTTGCTGGCGAAGCTCGACCCATCGATTCTGAGCCAGGTCCCGGCGAAGTACGAATCTCCGACTGGTGACTGGATCGGGGTGGCGCTGCGCGTCAGCAGCCTGGTCTACAACCCCGGGCGGATCCAGGCCTCGCAGCTCCCGGCCTCGATCCTGGATCTTGCCCAACCCCAGTGGAAGGGGAAAATTGCGCTGGCGCCCACGGACTCCGACTTCCCACCGGTCGTCGCGGCGGTGCTAGCACGAGAAGGCGAGAAGGCAACGAGCGAGTGGCTCGCGGGGATCAAGCGGAACGCCGAGACCTACCAGGACGAGGAGGCTGTGGTCGCGGCAGTCAACCGAGGCGACGTGGCGGTCGGGGTGATCAACCAGTACTACTGGTATCGCCTGCAGCTTGAAGCGGGGAAGCAAGGGACACATAGCGCGCTCTACTACTTCCCCCACGACGATCCGGGCTCGATCGTCAACATCTCCGGCATCGGCGTGCTCGACTCGAGCAAGCACAAGGCGAACGCCCAACGGTTCGTCGCCTTCGTCGTCAGCGCCGCCGGGCAGAAGCTGATTGCCAAGGGCGACGACTTCGAGTACCCGACGCGACCCGGGGTTGCGCCAAACCCCGCCGTGGCCCCGCTCGACACGATTCCGCATTCCGCCGTCAACGTCGCCTCCCTCGGCACCGACCAGACGACGACGAAGCTCATCGAGCAGGCCGGGCTCACGGCGGGCTGACGACCTCAGGGAGCGACGGCGAGCGCGACGAGCGGCGAACGTGATCGGATGCCGCCCACCGGACGCGGCAGGGCGGTGACCGGGACAAGCGACGAGGCGTCCGGCAGACTTGTCCTGATTGGGTTCCCGAACCCCGACAGCGCGATCTCGACCGTGCCGAGCCCCGATCCCGGCACGACCCCGCGTACCTGGGCGACATGGCCGGGGCCGTCGAGCCAAACAGTGAGAGGAACGGCGGCCGGGTTCGTCGGGTGCCCCGACCTCAGCGCCGCGATCTGGCCTTCGAGCGCGAGCCGTATAGCCTGCGCGCCGGGACCCTTCGCCATCGCGAGCGCTCGGGGCAAGCTCACCAGCAGCCGGTACGTGGCGTACGGAACGTGATTGATCACGTCCTGTCCCGCCGCTGCAGCACGAACGGTGCCCCACGCGACCTCATCCAGCAGCAACTGGGGGTTCAGCCCTTCGAGCTGCTCGACCGAGTGAGGGAAGACGACATCGACGGAGGCGTTGATCGGAACTGCCACCCAACTCTTCCCCGACGGAAGAACCGCTCGCGCCCCCGAGCTGGGGCTGATGTAGACAGATGACGGCAGGAAGACCAGATAGACCCTTCCCCCGTGATGATGATCGAGGTCAGGGACGTCGATCGCCTCGTATCCGAGCGCCCGATCGAACAGCGAGCCCGCTCGCGCGAAGACCGTCCTCGTCGGTGCACCGGCGAACAGCCCTCCGCGCTGGATGGTCAAAGACGATGCCGCACTCTGCGAAAGCGTGGTCGCGGCGGCAGAGATCACCTTGGTCTTCGCGTCGCCGGCTCCGCCGCAGCCGGCAAGGCAGGCGACGCCGGTCGCAGCGAGAATCGCAAGCACCCGGCGCGTTCGCCGCGTCAGCAGATCAGCCGTAGAAATGCACCGCGACAGCTTCGCAACACCGTCGAAGAGACGCCGGGAGAAACACGTCGCCTGCTAGTCCTGGATGCACGCCGCGCATGCCTGGCCAACGAGCAATGTCCCCTTCATCGCCTTCGGCGTGCCGCCGAACGTTGCACCGCTGTAGTAGGGCAGGATGCCCCGATACGAGAGGTAGAGCAGCAGGATGGCATGCTCTCCCGGCCGGAACGCGCGGCTGAACCCGGTCAAAGAACCGGTGCGCACGGTAAAGGTGTGCACCTTCGTGCCCACATTGCGCACGATGAACCGGGCATCCGCGCCGCGTGGCGCCGTCTTTGGCGAGACGACGACTTTCGAGTCCGTGAGCGTCACATGGATGGAGATGTAGACGTCAGGGGCCGTGGTCACGCTCTGCGAAGAGGCGATGGGAACCACGGCGAGCCCGACCATCGCTGCCACTACAAGGAGCTTCGACCACACGACAACCAAGGTAGCAGCCTGAAGTTCGACGGCCTTGACGGTGTTCCCACCGGCAACCGGGACCTCGCCTCTGGCGAAGTCCCCGGGGCGTTGAGCAATCCGCTCGTTCAGCCCGGCGCGCTCTCGCTCGTAGGGAGATCCGCTCTTGCGGAGTCAATCCGAAGGGTGTTACCGATCTCCGTCAGCCGTTGCTCACGCGCGCACACAAAACCCCTTGTGCGAGGCTTCTCTATGAGCGGTACTGGGCTGGGACCAGCGACTCCCAGCTTGTCGACTTGGCGCATGCGCTCGCGTCAGTTCGCCCCTGTTCGCCTACACGGCTTCGTCGAGAGGAATCACCTTTGAACGCCTGAGCAAACCCGAACGAACACCGAACTTGCCATTCTTGCTACGTCTCTTCGAAAGCCGGTTGTTATGCGCCCGCGGCGGCAGCTTCGAGTTGTTCGCGGATCGCGGCGAGTCGTGGCGGTCCGGTGAGGGTATTGAGGAAGGCATGCGCGCGTCGACGGCTTCCTTGGATCGATAGGTCGCCGGCTTGCTCGATTTCGGAGGCGCGGGCGCCGAGGATCAGTGCCCTCATTCCGGGGCGGTTCAGCTCGATCGTGGTGTCCGGCTCGCTGTCTGGGACGGCACGGATCTGCCCTGCAACGACCTCGACTCGGACCGTTTCCTCTCCCACGCGAACCTCGTACTCGCCGTCTGCCCGGCGGGGATACGGCGCGCCGCCGAGCAGGAGGGAGGTGAGCGGGACTCGCGTCGGGATCTCGGAAGGGTCGGCGGGAAGCCTGAGCCGGTCGGCTCCCCACTGGCCGAGTTCGCGGAGTACCGGGCCGAGCGCCTGACCGGACTCGGTCAGTTCGTACCGCCGGGCGCGCCCTTCCCCGACCTGCCTGACGATGCCGTCTGCCTGGAGGGTCCGTAGCCGCGTCGCGAGAATGTCGGTTGGGATGCCGCCGAGCCCCTTGAGCAGGTCGGAGTAGCGGCGCGGGCCGAGGAACAGGTCGCGGACGATCAGGAGCGCCCAGCGCTCTCCGACGACGTTGAGCGCCGCCCCCACGGGACAGAAGATTTGGTAGCCGACCGGAGCAGCCATGCCCCCAGTATACCCAACTTGACTTGGATAGTCCAAGCATGCTATTACTTGGATCTTCCAAGTTAAGGGGAGGAAGAGATGTTCGACGTGTTCGCGTCATTCGTGTATCGGAACCGGGGCCGAGTGTTGCTCGTCGCCCTGCTCGGCATCGCCGTAGCCGGCGTCTTCGGGCTGGGCGTGGCGAAACGACTCAGCCCGTATGGCGACACCGACCCTTCGACTCAGTCGGTCCAGGCGACGAACCGCTTCCAGGCCGCTACCGGGAGGCAGATCGACCCCGGCGTCGTCGCCCTCGTGACCGTCGGCGACGTCCACACCGCGACGGCCGAGCACCGCGTGCGGGAGGTCGAGGCGCAGCTCCGCTCGAGTCGCGACGTCGCGACGGTCTCGAGCTACTACGACAGCCACGACTCGGCGATGGTCTCCCGCGACGGAGGCTCGACCTATGTCGTCGCCTACTTCCAGCCGAAGTCAGACCTGAGAATCCAAGACGACGCGAAGCGCCTCGAGGGCGAGTTCGCCGGCCGGCATGACGTCGAGCTCGGCGGCGGCGCGATCGCCGGCGCGCAGGTCAACGCGCAGGTCGGCAACGACCTTGCACGGGCCGAGCTGTTCGCGTTCCCGATCATCTTCCTGCTCTCCCTGCTGTTCTTCCGCTCGCTCGTCGCCTCGCTGCTGCCGCCGCTCCTCGGCGGCCTCGCGATCCTCCTCACCTTCTTCGTCCTGCGGATCGTCTCGAACTTCACCGACCTATCCGTGTTCGCCCAAAGCATCGTCACCGGCCTCGGGCTCGGCCTCGCTATCGACTACAGCCTGTTCATGGTCTCCCGCTATCGCGAGGAGGCCGTTCGCACTGGATTCGGCGTCGACGCTCTTCGCCGGACGGTCGCTACCTCGGGCCGGACGATCGCGTTCAGCTCGGTGACGGTCGCGGCGGCGCTCGCTTCGCTGACGATCTTCCCTCAGAACTTCCTCTTCTCGATGGGTCTCGCAGGCGCCGTCGTCGCGCTCGTCGCCGCCGCGCTCGCACTCGTCGTGCTGCCAGCGATGCTCGCACTGCTCGGATCGCGGATCAACGCCCTCGCACCCAGGTGGCTCCAGCGCGCAGCCGACCGGGACGCGCGAGCCGAAGAGTCAGGCTTCTGGTATCGGCTGTCACGGTTCGTGATCGCGCGCCCAGGCAGGATCGCCCTGCTCACCGCGGTCGGGTTGATTGCGCTCGGGCTCCCATTCGCGTCGATCAAGTTCCTGCCCGCCAACGCGAGTGAGCTTCCATCAAGCGCGAGTGCCTATCGGGTCGACGCCGCACTGCGGGGGGACTTCCCGCCCGGCCGCACCTCGCCACTCGAGGTCGTGGTCGGAGCCCCAGCCGGCTCGCGCCAGGTGATCGCCCTGGCCGCGCGGATCCGCGCACTGCCCGATGTGTCTGCGGTCGCGCCTGGCCGGCGAGCCGGGCGGCGGCTGTCGCTCATCGACGTTGCGCCGTCGACGCCGACCTACAGCGGAGCCAGCCGACAGCTCGTTCATGACGTGCGCTCGCTGCAAGTGCCCTTCTACCTGGGCGTCGCCGGCGATACGGCCGGATTCGTCGACCTCGAACACAGCCTCCGCACGCACCTCCCCCTCGTGATCGCGCTCGTCATCGCCTCAACCCTGGCCGTCCTCTTCCTGATGACCGGCTCGCTCGTGCTCGGAATGAAGGCAGTCCTTATGAACGCGCTCAGCCTCAGCGCCGTATTCGGAATCCTCGTCCTGATCTTCCAGCACGGACACCTGCAGGGCCTGCTCTCCTACCGGAGCACCGGCGCCCTAGACGCGACCCAACCGATCCTGCTCTTCGCGATCGCCTTCGGCCTCGCCACCGACTACGGCGTCTTCCTGATCTCGCGCATCAAGGAAGCGCACGACAGAGGTCTGCCCGACAACCGAGCCATCGCGATCGGGCTCGAGCGCACCGGACGCATCGTGACCGCGGCCGCGCTCCTCTTCGCCGTCGCGATCGGCGCGTTCGTTACCTCCGAGCTCGTCTTCATCAAGGAACTCGGCCTCGGCATCGCGCTTGCAGTACTGATCGACGCATTCGTGATCCGCGCCCTGCTCGTGCCCTCGCTGATGGCACTCCTCGGCAAGTGGAACTGGTGGGCGCCGAGCCCCCTCAAGCGACTCTACGAGCGCTCCTCGGACCTCGCGCCCGAGCAAGCCCTGGGGACAACGAAATGAGCCCGGACGAAGCATCCGAGCGCCTCGTGATGCGGGCTCGCACAGAACTACGGCTGCCGCGTCACACCGTCGATCTGACCGCCGACTACTGCGAAGCAGCCGAATAGCTCAATCGCGTTACCGGGCTTTCCGAGCGCGTCACCGTCGTGCACGCCGACGCACTCAACCTCCCGTTCATCTTGGGCTCGTTCGACGTCGTCTGGACCAGCACACACAGATCACGATACGCGGCTCCGGACATCATCGAGCCGGCACCTAGACGGGGCTCTGGAGCTCCGACGAACGTGACACGCAACAGGGACGGTCGCGCGTCTGGCACCTGACAGCCGCGATGACATCAGCGTCCGTCAAACGGCAGCTGGCCGCCCTGTGCGCTATGCCTCACGTGCAGATGGAGGTGACCTCCCCGTTCGAACGCTGCCGCCGGCTCGTACTCGACGACCCGTCGCTCGAGCTCAGGCTTCGCGACCTTGCCGACTGGCCCGGCTTCTCGGCGGCGCTCATCGGCCTGGCGCACGAGCACGGGATCGAACTGAGCGTGGACGATCTCGAGGCCGAGCGCCGGCAAGCGCTACTCACTTGGCTCGCACGGTGGGCATGACCGCCGGCCGTCCCGACCTCGCGGGGTGGACACCGGTGCGGGCCCGCCCACAGGGGGACGAGCTGATCGTCGAGTGGCGCTGGCTCGACGACGCGCCGTTTCGGGAGCCGTTCTTCACCGAGACGGTTCAGCGCGCGCTCGAGCGTCCGTTCAGCCTGCTCTTCCCGCGGCTGACGACGATCGACGAGCTCGCGGCCCTCGAGCCAGGGCTCGAGCCGGACGGGTTCATCCTGCACATGTCGCGCTGCGGCTCGACGCTCGTCTCCCAGATGCTCGCGGCGGTACCGGAGTACCTGGTGCTGTCCGAGCCGCTGCTCGTGAACGACGTCCTGCGCGCACCGGCGCCGGACGAGGAGCGCATCAGGCGGCTGCGGCTCGCGGTCGCGGCGCTCGGCCGCCCCCGCGCCGGCTCTGAGCGCGGTTATGTGATCAAGCTCGACCCGTGGGCGACGCACGACCTGCCGCTCATCCGGCGCGCGTTCCCGGAGACGCCCTGGCTCTTCCTCTCCCGCGACCCGCTCGAGGTGCTCGTCTCGCACCGGCGGCAGCCCGGCTACCAGATGCTGCCGAGCGTCGTCTCCCCCGCCCTGTTCGGGCTCGATTTCATGTCCGCCGTGTCCATGCCCTTCGAGGAGTACGGAGCTCGCGTGCTCGGAGCGACCTGTCGGGACGCGCTCGCCTACCGGGACGAGCCATCGCTCTTTCTCGACTACCGCGAGCTACCGGGCGCGGTGTACGACCGGGTGCTCGAGCTCTTCGTGCTCGCGGCGGATCCGGACGCAACGGCACTGATGCAGGCGGCGAGCCGGCGCGACGCGAAGGTTCCGTCGAGGCCGTTCGCGGCCGACACGAAGGCGAAGGCCGACGCGGCGACCCCGGCGCTGCGCGAGGCGGTCGACCGATGGGCGAGACCCGCCTACGATCTGCTGGGCCTTTAGTTCTGGGTCGGGTAGATGCCGAACAGCGAGATGATGAAGTTGATCCCCAGGTACGGCTGGAGGTTCGGGTGCGGCTGGTTGCCGCCGGCGTTCGCGACGGACGGCGAGGGCATGGGCGCGCTGCCGTTCGGCGTCGCGTCGTAGTAGCCGCCGACTGTCGGGTATGCGCTGTCGGGGCGGTTCGTCGTCTGCTCCCCCGTCCCGGCGCCCGGGCTGTACAGATGCGTGTGGGCGGCCATCTGGTTCACGGTCAACGTCACCGTCTCGGCGCCGCTCGGCTGACCGAGCGCGTAATTGTTGAGCGCCGCTCCCTGCCCGGCGCCCAGCGGCACCCGGCCGCGCAGGTCGGGCAGCGCGAAGGTCGACTGGCCGTCCCCGCCGTAGGTCGTCCCGATCAGATTGAACAGCACGGAGTTCTGCGAGATCGCCAGCAGCTGGCCGTTGCAGAGCATCCATCCCTGCGGCTGGAAGTTGAACCCGACCATTCTGATCTCGCCGACCCAGGGTGTGCCGAGACCGCCGGCCATCAGGCTCCGATCCTCATGACCGAGCCGGGAAGATTCCGAACAGGGCGATCACGTACGAGAGCGTCAGGTAGGGCTGGAGGTTGTTGTGCGCGGAGCCGCCCGTGGTCGAGGTCGTGACCTGCCCCATCGGCGCGTTGCTGTCGGGAGTTGCCGCATAGATCCCGCCCACCGATGGGTAGGCGCCGCCCGGCCGGTCGGTCGTTCGCCGGTTGTCGCTCGTGAGCGGCGCCACGCTGTGGCTGTGGGACGGGAGCTCGGCGGCAGTGAGCGTCACCGTCTCCCCGCCTCCCGACTCGCCAATCTCGTACGGCCCGAGTCCGGGCCCCTCGGAGTTGCCGGTATGAACCGGAATGCGGCCCTGAAGGTCGGGGAGCGCGAAATTGCTCGTGCCGTTCCCGCCGTAGTACGTGCCGATGAGCGAGAAGAGCGCCGTGTTCTGGCTGATCGCGAGCAGCTGGCCGTTGCAGAAGGCCCAGCCTTTAGGGGCGAAGTTGTACGGAACGGCCATGATCTGACCGACGAAGGGTGCCCCCATCGCTCATCCCTCCGGGCGGTTGATGACGGCCTCGAGCCCGGCGCCGCCGCCGGCGCAGGCTCCGATCGGGACGAGGAACAGGAGGAACTCACCGAACGCTCGATGCTCGACGGTGTAGGTCCCCTGGGCGAGCGGCACCCCTTCCGGCGCACGGAAGAGCAGCGAGAAGCACTCGCCGGCGCCGGGAAGCTCCTCTGCCGAGACGAGCTCGACCGCGAGCCTCTCCCCGCTCCCGTCGAGAAGCTCGAAGCTGCTTCCGAGCAGAGCCTCGTAGCTCCCACGGCGGTATACGCCGTCGTGCACGAGGCTCGTGGAAGTGAGAGTTGACTCGCTCATCGTTCCTCAGCTCCGCGACGGGAAGATGCCGACAAGGGCGATGACGAAGTTGAGCGCCAGGGACGGCTGGAGGTTTGTATGCGGCTGGCTCCCTCCGGCAGCGGCGGTCTGGGTTCCAGCCATCGGCAGGTCGGGGTCGGCCGACCCCGAATAGGCCCCACCGACGGTCGGATAGGCGCCGTCCGGACGGTTCGTCGTCTCCTCGTCCTTGCTCGCCTGCCGGGTCACGACGTGCGAATGCGCGCCGAGCTCGGCCGCCGTGAGCGTATGCGACTCCTCGCCGCCGATCTCGCCCAGGTTGTGGCCGTTACCCACGTGGATCGCGACGCGGCTCCGCAGATCCGGGAGCCTGAACGTCGTGACGCCGTCGCCGCCGTACGTCGTTCCGAGCAGTGCAAAGAGAGCCTGGTTCTGGTTGATCGGCAGCTGCTGCCCGGCGCAGAACGCATATCCCTTCGGCGGGTAGTTAAACGCGACCGCGACGATCGCGCCGAGGTAGGTATCAGCCAACGGGGCCCCGGGCTGCCGGGAGCCGGCTGACGATCACCTGGAAGTCCTGCCCGTGAACCGCTCGACCGATCGGGACGAGGAAGAGCGGATAGGCGCCGATCCGCGGATGCTCGAACGTGTAGGTCGACTGCTCGAGCTTTGCATTCGAGCGGCCGCGAAACACGAGCGAGAACGTCTCGCCGGCACCCGGAAGGGTGTCGGCTGCGATGAGCGTCACGGGCAGCGGCTGCGCGCCGACCCTATGGATCTGAAAGATGTCGCCTACGAGCGGCTGATACGTCGCGAGCCGGAGCTGACGCGGGCCGCCCACCGAGCGGCCGGTGACGCGCAGGTTCGTTTCCGTTGCCGCTTCTCCCATGGCGGCAGCGGCCGCAGGCAGGGCGCCGATGCCGAGGGCGGCGGCCGCCCCGAGCTTCAGCAGGCGGCCCCGCGAGAGAGCTCTCTGAGGCGACTCGTCCATCAGCCGAGCTGCGCCGTCCACGCGACGTCCCGAACGAACGTGCCCGAGCCGTTGTCGATCCTGACCGCGATCACGTCGCTCGTGAGCAGGCTGACCGAGTGGGTCGCGTCGGAGCAGGACGTGCCGCCGCTCGCAATCGTGCAGGTGATGGCCGTCGCGCTGCCGTTCTTCAGAACTGTGAGCGTCACGCCGCTTCCACCGACGGCCGAGCCGGCGTGGGCCGAGAAATCCCTCAGGCTGCCGCCGACGGGAACCGGCGAGGCCGCCTCGGCGGCGCTCGTGAACACGTTTTGCGACCCGGCAGTCCCAGCGTAACCGGTCGTATCGAGGGCGTCGAGGAAGGCGACCGCTCCTGTCAGACTCTGCGCGCCGGCAGAGCCGGTCGCGCCCGTGGCGCCGGTCACACCGATCGGTCCCGTCGCACCGGTCGCACCGGTCGCACCGGTCGCGCCGGTCGCGCCGGCCGACCCGGTCGCACCGGTGGGACCTTGTGGACCGGTCGCTCCATCCGCGCCGGTCGCGCCGGTGGCACCCGTGGGCCCGCTCGGACCGCTCGGCCCGGTCGCGCCGGCCGGCCCGGTTCCGCCGGGTCCGGTCGCGCCAGTGGCGCCGGTGGTGCCCTTGGCTCCGTCGTTGCCGGCCGGGCCGGCAGGGCCGGTCGCGCCCGGTGAACCTGTGGCGCCTGTGGCGCCCGTGGCGCCCGTGGCGCCCGTGACACCTACGCCGGCGGCCCCGGTGGCGCCTCTCGGCCCGGTCGCGCCGACCTCGCCCTTCGGCCCGGTAGCGCCCGTCTCGCCCTTCGGCCCAGACTTGTTCCAGCTGATCGGGTTCTCGTCCGGCTTGCACGACGAGGCGATCCGCAGCGCGCCGTTCGATTGCTTGTAGCACGCCTGGATCGGGTTCGACTGCGTCGTCACCGCCAGCCCCACTCCGGCCGCGACCACGACGACGATCACCCCTGCCACAAGCGCGGTCGCGAGCTTTGACGTCAGAATCCGGCCGGCCGCTCTTGCGGCCACCCCGGGTCTCGAGCTATTCAAGGTCGGCACCCCCGGTTGACTGAGCCAATCGTAGGAGGCGCCCGTCAAGCCGTCATCACCCTTTCCATGGATGCCGTAGAAATCCCTCGAACGGGGCGTGGCTACCGCTGAGTCGCGAACCTGTCGACGATCACGTCCACCATGAGCTCGAAGCGCTCGCCCTTACATCGCCTCGTGCCACCACCGCGGCAACACCGGCACGAACTTCTGTGGCGTACACGGCAGTGACCAATGCACGGTCGTGCCAAAGTGCCTCGACGAGCGGGCGCTTCTACATGCCCATCGCGTGGTAGCCGCCGTCCACGGCGGCTCCGACGACAACTCAGAGACATGTTCCAGGCAACTGTGCTTCGAGCCGGAACGAATGGCCTCCGATCAGCACGCCTCATCCGCGGAGCGGCAATGAGGACAGCAGTAGCATCACCCCCACTCCGATCAGCATTTTAAGCTCATACGGGCTTTCGCGGCGGATGAGCACCCGGTGGTCACCGTATGAGCTCATCGGAGCATGTCTGACACGGTTCAAGGAATACCCCATCCCCAGGCATCGGAGTTCAAGCGAACGAATACGCGACCGGCTCGGCGTTCCTCTCTCACCGAGGACGCGAGTCGCAGATGGGGGTGCTAGCACTGTGTCGTTGACAGGTGTGGGCACGGTTCCGCTTCGCGCGGCTCCTTCCTAGCGTCTACAGGAACCGATCGCACCAGGCGGTCGTCAGCGAAACGGAGGAGAAATGAAACGGGTCACAGTTCGCGTGAAGGCGCTGCCGATCATCGCGGGGGTCGTAGCGGTTGCTGCCGTGGCGGCGTTGTCGGTGTCCTCGGCGATGGCGAACAAGCCCGCGCCGGTTCCGCCGGTCCCGCCGGATGCGGTGCTGACGTGGAACACGAACGCGGTGAACGCGGTTCGCAACTCGTCGCCGTCGAAGTTCCAGGTCGAGGGCCTGATCTACATGTCATACGTGCAGGCGGCCGTATACGACGCGGTCACCAAGCTCGAGGGCCGCTACGTGCCGTACCACGACTTTAACGTCACGGTTGTCCCGGGGGCCTCGCCGCAGGCCGCGGTCGCGGCCGCGGCGCAGACGATCCTCGACAACTACCTTCCCGACCAGCAACCGGCGGTGGACGCCGAGTACCACGCGTACCTGGCGACGCTCACCGGCGACGTCACCGACGGCGTCACGGTCGGCCAGGCGGCGGCAAACGACATCATCGCGTTGCGGACGGGCGACGGCCGGAACGCTGTGACGCCGACCTACGGGACGATCGGGCCGATCCTGCCCGGGCAATGGCAGCTGCAGTCGCCGGGCCAGACCGCGCAGACGCCCTGGGTCGCAACCATGCGGCCGTTCCTGCTCGACCAGGCCTCGCAGTTCCGGGTCGGCCCGCCGCCGGCGCTGACGAGCAAGCAGTACGCGGACGATCTGAACGAAACCGAAGCCTACGGTGCAGCCGACAGCACCGTCCGTACCCCCGACGAGACCGCGACCGCCTACTTCTGGAACGCGAACGCCGTCAATCTGTACAACGGCGCAATGCAGAACGCAGTCACCGAGAACAGCCTCGACCTCGTCGACGCCGCGCACCTCATCGCGATGGGAGAGCTCGTCACCGCCGACGCCGGAATCGGCTGCTTCGACTCAAAATACTTCTACCTCGCCTGGCGGCCGATCACCGCGATCCAGCACGCCGACCTCGACGGCAACCCCGACACCACCGCCGACCCAACCTGGCAGCCGCTCGTCGCGACCCCGACCCACCCCGAATACCCCTCCGCACACGGCTGCCTCACCGCGGCGTTCACTGACGCGCTCGCCGCGGCGCTCCACACCAACCACCTAAACCTCACCATCCCGGGCGCCACCGGTGGCGGCACCACGCTCACCACCAGCCGCCAATACAACAACGTCCAGGACATCCAGAACGAGATCGTCGACGCACGCGTCTGGATCGGATTCCACTTTCGCAACTCCGTCGAGCAAGGCGAACAGCTTGGCAACGACGTGGCTAAGTGGGATCTCGACCAGGCCTTCCAGCCGGTCAATCGATAACCAAAAGCCGATCGCACGCGAGTGGCCCGCCATGCCGGGCCACTCGCGTAGGTCGACCTCGCTCGCAGGGTGCTGTCGTTGGAGACGCGATTCTCCGCCGTCGTGTCGATCATGCGGAGTAACCGCGGGCGTCGATCGAGCGAAGCGTCACGCTTCGGCCGCCCGAAATCGGCCTGCCGGCTCGGGCCCGACGCAGCCATTGCGAACGGGAGTCGGCCGAACGGTATGCGAGGCCAGACTGGACAGGACGTCTGCATCGACATGGTCTTGGCTGAAGCCCTCGACGTCGACTTCAATCCGGTAGGAGGTCCTAGTTCGGCCGAGGAACTGGTTCCGCGCTTCCAAGCTGGTCGTGCGGATTCGATTCCCGCTGCCTGCTTTCTTTCTCTCCACCTTCCGGGTCGTTCTTTCGGCCGCTAGGTACGCGACAGCTCTGTGGCTGACTCGCGTACCGCAAGGGCGTTGAAGGCCATCACCGGCAGCTGGAAGCCCTTGAGCGTGAACTCCCCGGCAGGCTCCACCTCGACGGCGTCCTCCACCTCGGCGTACAGGCGCTGGGCGATCAGGATCTGGCCGCCTTCCGCCTCGTCCGCAAGCCTCGACGCGAGGTTTGTCACCGCGCCGATCGCGGCGTAGTCAGAGCGCCCCTCGAAGCCGACTTCGCCGCAGGTCGCGTAGCCGAGGGCGATGCCGGCGCCGAAGTCTAGGGCGTAGCCGCGCTTCTGCCAGAGCGGCGTCAACTCTGCCATCTCCTCGCGTAGCGCGCAGCCGAGCCGCACGGCCCGCAGCGGCGCGTCCGGGATCGGGATCGGGTCGTTGAAGAAGAGCTGAACCCCGTCGCCTTCGAGAAACCCTACGGTTGCGTCGAAGCGCTTGACCAGGCGTCCGATCGCATCGTGGAACTCGCGCAGAACTCGCATGAGCTCCTCCGGCTCGGCAGTATCGACGAAGGCAGTCCACCCGCGGAGATCGGCGAAGAACATCGCGACCTGCGTGCGGTGGCTCGCGAGGATCTTCTCGTCCCCGAAGGAGACGAGGGCGTCGGCGAGCTGGGGGGAAAGGAAGCGTCGCAGCCGCCGCAACCGGCCGAGCTCCCCGACCTGTTCTTGGACACGCTCCTCGAGCGTTCGGTTGAGCTCGGCGAGCTCGACTGCCTGTGCCTTGATGGTGTCGTGGTAGCGCTTGATGCGGAGCAGCGAGCGCACTCGAGTGAGCAGCTCCTCGTGGTTGAAGGGTTTTGGGATGAAATCGTCCGCGCCGGCCTCGATCGCCCGTCTCTTCTCCTCGCCGACACTGGAGGTGACCATGATCACGGGCAGCACGGCGGTGTCGTCGTCCGCGCGCAGTTGGCGGCAGACGGCATAGCCGTCCAGGCCGGGCATCATCACGTCGAGGAGGATCAGGTCGGGCTGCTCGGAGGCGACGATCTCGAGGGCAGCGAGTCCGTTGGTTGCGGTGAGCACGTCGTAACCGCGTGAAGCGAGCACGGCCTCGAGCAGGCGGACATTCTCGGGGACGTCATCGACGACGAGGATCCTGGCCGAGCGTTCACTCACGTCCGCAGTGCTCCTCGACGATTCGAAGCAGCTCGACGATGTTCACCGGCTTCGAGAGGTAGCCGTCGAAACCCGCCGCAAGAAACCTTTCGCGGTCGCCGCGCATCGCCTGTGCCGTCAGCGCGAGAACCGGGATTGACGCGGTACGCTCGTCACTGCGTAGCCGCCCGAGCGCTTCGACGCCGTCGATCCCCGGAAGTTGCACGTCCAGCAGGACGAGCGCAAGTGCATTTGAAGCGGCCATTTCGAGAGCCTGCTCGCCCGTGACCGCCTCGAGCGTCCGGTACCCGGTTGCTTGCAGCACGTCACGGACGAGCTTCATGTTCTTCTCGTTGTCCTCGACGATGAGCACCCGTTCGCCCGCCACCGTCAGGTCTTCCCCGGCAGCGTGAAGACGAAGCGGCTGCCGTGTCCGGGCTCGCTTTCCACCCAGATCCGGCCGCCGTGTAACTCGACGAGGCGCTTTGAGAGCGCAAGACCGAGCCCGGTACCCTCCCGCTGCTCGAGGCCGACATCGGTCTGCTGGAACTCGTCGAAGATCCGCTTCTGGTCCTCGAGCGCAATGCCCGGTCCGGTGTCCGTTACCGACACGTGAACCTGCCCGTCGGTCCGCGCCGTTGCGACGCTTATCGTCCCGCCCTCCGGCGTGAACTTGACCGCGTTCGAGAGGAGGTTGAAGATGATTTGGCGAACTCGCCGCTCGTCGCCGCGGACGACGTCGACGTCAGGTGCGAGCTCGAGTGAGAGGTTGACGCCTCCGTTGGTCGCCCGCTCGCGCACCGTCACGGCGCCGCGCTCGAGCGCCTCGCGCAGTGAAAACGGTTCGATCTCGAGCACGACCTGCCCGGCCTCGACCTTCGAGAGGTCGAGCACGTCGTTGATCAGCGATAGCAGGTGCTCGCCGGAGGAGAGGATGTCGTCCAGGTACTCCTCTTGCTTCTCATTGATCTCGCCGACCAGGCGCTGCTGGAGCAACTGTGAGAATCCGATGATCGCATTCAGCGGCGTTCGGAGCTCGTGGGACATGTTGGCGAGGAACTCGCTCTTATGCCTGCTCGCCGTCTCCAGTTCGCCGTAGAGGCGTCGCAGCTCGTCGTTCATCCGGTTCACGTTCACGGCAAGCGAGCCGAGCTCGTCACGATTCGGTACGTCGAGTCTCCCGAAAAAGTCGCCGGCGGCGATCTCGGCGAGTCGCGTCTCCATGCTCTGGATCGGACCGATAAGTGACCACGAGAGGATCAGCCCGAGGCCGAGCGCCAGCGTGATGCTGATCGCCGCGACGCCGAGGAAAAGGTTTCGCGACGACGCGTAGGCGCTCCGATTCGCGGCGATCAGGGCCGTGGCTTGGGTATTCGTCCGCTCGGCGAGTGTGTTCGTGGCCTGAAAGAGGTCGTTGTCGGCGTTGATCGCCGCCGTCAGGAACGGCCGAGACCTGGGTCCCGTCACGTTCGATCCGTCGAGCTTCGCCACAGTCATCAGCGCACGGTCGAAGCCGTGGTAGTCACGCCGAATCCGCTGGAGCAGAAGCTCGTCTGCGGCCGGAGGCACGAAGCCGTACGTCGCCTCGCTCGTGGACGGCCCGAGCTGCGAGAGCGCAAAGCGCATCGTCCCGTCGACGAGGAACCAATGGCGTCCCCCGAGTGAGCTCTTCGTCCCGGTCAAGGTGGCGGCGCCGGCCTCGCCGCCGACGCGAAACCCGATCAACTGTCGCAGAACGTTGGCCTGAGCCTGGATGGTCTGGTAAGTCGACGATCGGAGCTGCAGCGTGCCCAGTCCCTCGACGCGGGAGTTCGCCTGACCGAGGACGCGCAACCCGAGCACTCCGACGACGACGAGGAGCGCGGCGATCCCAAGGAACCCAACGAGCAGCTTCGTACGCACGGTCACCGGGGCGGCTCCGACTGCACACACGAGTGGGTTGTCGTTCCCGAGGAGTGCCGCCCGTTTCCGCGGAGAGGTCGGGGCGTCGGCCGCTTCGATTTGCACCATCAGGTCACGCGGCTACTGACTGAGCACAGCTGTCGATCCGGCCGCGTCCACGATCAGCCACTTGCCGTCGATCCTCTGCACCTGGTGGTCGACCCCGACGACCGACATCACCTTCCCGGTCTTGACATCGATGTAGTGGCATTGAAAGTAGAGAGTGCCTTTGTCGCCGTTGACAGTCACCCGCATCTTGAACGTCGGCGTGTCATCCAGCCAATGGTTCTGTGCCTTGAACGCTGGGTTCTCGGTCGCGAAGAACTTCCTGATCTGGGCCTTCCCCGTGAATGTCTTCGTGCCGAGGTTGAAAACCGCGCCCGGCGCAAAGAGAGACATGATCAGGTTCACGTTGTGGGTGGACCCGGCCCGATGCCAGGCCCTCTCGATCTGGTCGATTTGGTAGAGGGTCGCCTGCTTCTGCATCAACAGCTCGGCAGCCGACGGTTTGCTCGATCCGCCACATCCGGCCAGAGCCGCGATGACCACCGCCAATGCGCATCCGATGAGTAGTCTGCGCTTCACGCCGCGCCTCCTTTCGTCACCGTCATTTACCCGGCGATCGTGTCATGGATCGCAGGCTGCGTCTACGGGGCCTGCACCCGCCTTCCAGGGGGTCTGCCTCTCGATCAGTCAGCGGTGCAGTACCGCCGCACCTGCTCGGGAAGCTCTCGCACGTCTATCGGCTTCTCGATATAGGCGACGAAGCCCGCGTCGCGGAACCAGGCGCTCGCCTCCTCGATTCGTAGCGCGCTGAGCGCAAGCACGGGGATACGAGCGGTGAGCTCGTCTGCCGCGAGCTGTCGCGCCGCATCGCTGCCGTCGAGATCGGGGAGGCTGAGATCCATGAGGACGACGTCCGGCAGATGCGCGCGCGCGAGCCCCAGGCCGTCGGCGGCGGTCCCCGCCGCGAGCGTGCGCATCCCTGCGAGCTCGAGCACGTCACGGACGAGCTTCGTGTTCCGCTCGTTGTCGTCGACGATCAGCACGAGCTCGGCCATTGCGTCATCCTAAGAGACTCGTGGCCATCCGGGTCGTGCTCGCAGAAGACCACTACCTCATCCGCGAGGGTGTGCGCCGTCTACTCGAGACAGAGCCAGAGATCGAGGTCACCGCGGTCTGCGAGGACCTCGACTCGCTGCTCGCAGCGGTCGAGGTCGAGGTCCCCGACGTCGTGCTCACCGACATCCGCATGCCTCCCACAGGTGTCGACGAGGGCATCCAGGCCGCGGCGCGACTTCGGACGACACATCCCGAGGTCGGAGTCGTCGTCCTCAGCCAATACTCCGAGCCGCGATACGTGCTTGCGTTGCTCGAGGCTGGTACCGCGGGACGCGGCTACCTGCTCAAGGAGCGAGTATCCGACCTCACCCAGCTCGTCGGCGCCATCAGAGCGGTGGCAAGCGGCGGCTCGGTGATCGACCCGAAAGTCGTCGAGGGCCTCGTCGCGGAGAAGGCGCGCGCCGCGGCCTCGCCGGTCCATACGCTGACCGCGCGCGAGCGGGACGTGCTGCGTGAGATGGCGGAGGGCAAGAACAACACCGCCATCGCCGGAGCGCTCTTTCTCAGCGCGCGATCGGTTGAGAACGTGATCCACTCGATATTCCTCAAACTCGGAATCGGGTTCGAGCCGTCGGTGCACAAGCGGGTGAAGGCAGTCATCCTCTACCTCGCCGAAGGTGGCTAGGCGAGCGGCACCGTCGCAGCGAGTCGGATGCCGCGGCCCGGCGTCGAGTCGACCGAGATGACGCCGCCAAGGGCGTCGATCCGATCACGCGTCGAACCCAGCCGATCCGTGACGGCGTCGTGATCGACGATATCGGCGTCGACCTCGAGCCTGAGCGCGCGCTCCTCCTCACGGACCCGGATCGTAACCATGGAATCGGCACCCCCTTGCGCCGCGACGGCCTCGAGCGCGGCACGACAACAGAAGTAGACGGCTTCCTCAACCTCCGCCCCGTAGCGTCCAACTCCCGTCGACTCGATCGTCGCAACGACTTGCGCCCCGGCCACCGCTCCGCGGAGTGCGTCGGAGAGGCCCCGGGCTTCGAGCAGCGACGGGTAGATCTCGTTCCCAAGGGCACGCACACGATCGAGCGCATCTCGCACATCCCGCCCGACCTCGTCGAGTACCGCGATAACCGCCGGAAGGTCCGTGCCGACGAGCTGCCGCGCGAGCTGCAGACCGACCGAGACGGCGATCAAGTCCTGCTGAACGCCGTCGTGGAGGGCCCGCTCAATCCGGCGCCGTTCGCCGTCGGCCGCGGCGACGAGGCGCCCACGCACCGCACGCAACTCGTCGACGTGTCCCGACGACGGAGGACTTGGTGTCGTCACCGTGGCTTCATACATACCACCCGGCTCCTCGCGCCGCGGCAATCTCGATCAGCGGCTGTGGACATCTACCGACGTTCACGACCGCAACGACGGAACATTGGCGCCGCACCGCTGATTGATGAACAACCCGGCGAGCGATGCCTCCTGTCACCGATGCTCGGCGAAAATCGAACCTCGCTCGACGTTCAACTCGTCCCAAGCGGTGCGAATCCCACATGTGCAAATCGAACTCAAAAAAGTGCCCATATGCAGTATTTTTACGGTAAGGCCCATACGGGGCTCAAACATCACTGCAAATAGGCACTTTTTCGCAAAGCCTGAGCACTGAATGGTCATCATATGAGCTCATCCGAGCACATCTGACACAAATCCGGACAGGCCTCATACCTTAGAACCCGAGCCGAGCTCATTCGATGGTCGGTACTCAGTCCGACAGAGGCGACGAGTCAACAACCACTCGATCTCCCGACAATAGACTGCGTCCCATGTCGGTTCGGCCGGTGCTTGCGGAGTGGGAGGGCGAAAAGCTCGTCTACGTCAGCCCCCGGGAGACGATCAACCGGTTCGGCTACACGTCGCTCTCGCAACGCGACGACATCTCGCCCGAGGAGGTCGATCTCTCTTCGCAGATCGAAGCACGCGTGCCGCTGCAGGACGGCGAGGTCGCCGCTTCGCGGAGAGACCTGGGCGTGCGCGATGCGACCGCCTGGATCACGGCACGCGCCCGCGAGCTCGGGGCTGACATGGTCGGGATCACGCGGGTTGACCCGTTTTATGTGTATGACGGCTTCGACCTCACCAACGACTACGCGGTCGTTACGGCGATAGCGATGGACTACGAGGGAGAGATCCTGCAGGTGCCGCGAAGGGAGTCGCATGTGGAGTATCTGCGCATCTACGAGGCGCTGAGCACGCCTCGGCGTGCAGTTGGCGGCGGAGATCCGTGCTGCGGGCTTTTCGCCGTGCGTATACGGTCCGCGATGAACGGTTGGCGATGCTCCCACACGCTCACAAGGCTGGGCTTGGGGAGCTCGGCAAGCACGGCTCGTTGATCAACCGGAGCTCGGATGTTCGTTCAGGGTCGGCATCGTCACGACCGAGCTCGAGCTCACCGAGGGTCAGCCACGCGATGAGGGGATTCAGGACTTCTGCCGCAACTGCCGCATGTGCTCGACCTATTGCCCCGGCGATGCGATCAGCGATGAGCGGGTCTGTCGTCCGCGACACAGAGCGGTGGATCGTCGATACGGAGAAGTGCGCCCGTATTTCGCCGAGCACTTCGCCTGCGCCGTGTGCCTGCAGGTCTGCCCGATCAACGCGAAGGCCTTCGGCGGACAGTTTCGCGACGCCTACGTCCGGAAGATGAACGAGCTCGACCCGACCGAGCTTGCCGAGCGCCTCTCCGCCGGGCTTCCCGCTCCGGTCATTCCACCGGCCTGAGACCTTCGGGCGCGTCGGGTGGTGTCGACCCGAAACCGATGGCAGAGAGGCCGTCGCCATGGCCGCCGAGGTAGAGCTCGGCGATCTTCGGATCGTCGACGAGGGTTCGGCCCGGGCCCTCGAAGCGGTTGCGGCCCATGTCGAGCACGTACCCGTAGTCAGACATCGCAAGCGAGCGGCGGGCGTTCTGCTCGACCAGCAGAATCGCCGTGCCTGCTCGGTTGATCTCGCGCGAGCCGGTCGAACAGATCGTCGACGACGCGTGACGGCGAGCCCCGCCGAAGGCTCGTCGAGGAGGATGACCCGGGGATCGGTCACCAGCGCCCGCGCGAGCGCGAGCATCTGCCGCTGCGCCGCCCGAGAGCGTGCCGGCGCGATGCCTGCCGTCGCTCACCGAGCATGGGAAACATCTCGATCATCCGCTCAACCCGCTTGACGGATCGTTGCCCCGTACGACCTTCGCTCCGACCTCGAGGTTCTCGATCACCGTCATGTTCGGGAAGACGTTGTGCGAGCTGGGGGACGTAGTTCAGCCCGAGGCCCGTGAGTCGGTAGGGCTTCCACCCGGTGATCGCGTGCTCGCCGCCGTCCGAGGACGGAAGACGATGCGCCCGCGCGTGGCTTGAGCAGACCGTAGATCGACTTCAACAGGGTCGACTTGCCGGCGCCGTTCGGGCCGATCACCGGAGACGAAGGCTCCCGCGGGGACGCTCGAGTCGACACGTCGTGCGAGGATGTCCTGCTCGCACGTAGCCGGCCCCAGGCCGTCGAACCGAGAGCACGAGGTCGCGTCACGCGGTGCCGCACCACCGGCGGGTGGTGCTGCGGGCTCACCGTACTTGCCGAGATAGGCGTCGATCACGTCGCTGGTTCCCTGCGCATCTCGGCCGGCGTGAGCCAGAAGCGATCACGCCGCCGCTGCTCATCACGTGAATCACGGTCGCTGACGGCCATCACGACCTCGAGATCGTGCTCGATCAGCAGGAAGGTCATCCCTCTGGATGCGCGCAGCTCCTGCACCCGCTCCAGGAGCTCCATTCCGAGCGTGGGGTTGACGCCGGCCATGGGCTCGTCGAGCATCACCATCCGCGGCTCGGCCATCAGGGCCCGGCCGAACTCGAGCAGCTTCCGCTGGCCGCCGGAGAGCGTGCCGGCGTAGTCGTCGGCGTGGCCGCTCGAGGCGGACGACGGCGAGCAGCTCCACTGCGCTTACGCCTCGACCTCCCGCTCGCGCCGTCGGAGTACGCGCGCGGATGCAGACGACCAGTTGCGTGAGGCCCTCGCCGGGTTGGTCGCGGCGCAGCGAGCATCATGTTGTCGAGCACGGTCATCCGAGTGAGAGCCTTCGTGATGCTGGAAGGTCCGCACGAGCCCGCTCCGCGCCACTCGGTCGGGCGGAGCGTCCGTCGATCTCGTTCGTCGGCGAATCGGACCGTCCCGTGTTCGGGCCGTGTAGAAGCCCGAGATGATGTTGAAGAGGGTCGTCTTGCCGGCGCCGTTCGGGCCGATCAGGCCCGGTGATCGACCGCTCCTCGACGTCGAGCGACGCTCGGTTCACGGCCGCGATCCCGCCGTAATGCTTGACGACGTCGCGGACCTCGAGCAGGACCGCCGTCATTCGAGCACCATCTCCTCGCGCTTCCCGAACAGACCCTGCGGGCGCCAGGCCATCAGCGCGATCAGGATCGCGCCGATGATCGATCAAGCGGAGGTAGGCGAGCTGGGCTGCGTCGAGGTAGGTGAACGGCTTGAAGTTGAAGAAGCGCGTCCCGGAGAAGATGAGCCCGAAGATCAGCGCGCCGATCGGCACCGCCCAGATGCGCGCCGCTCCGGCGATCAGGATGATCAGCCACGCGTAAGAACGTGATCAGCGGATCGAAATCGTCCGGGCTGAAGAACTGGAACTCGAACGCGTAGAGCAGACCCGCGAGCGCCCCGAAGCCGGCGCCGATTGAGAGCGACTGAAGCTTGTACCAGCCGACCGGCTTGCCGAGCGCCGCAGCCGCGTCCTCGTCCTCGCGGATCGCCCGCAGCACGCGTCCCCACGGCGAGCGCACCATCGGCGTCAGCACGAGCAGGCAGAGCGAGCACGACCGTCCAGACGATCACGAGCATGGCGAAGTCCGACCCCGCGTAGCGGCCGACGACGTCGTGGAGCCAGCTCTGCACTCTCGACTGAAATGAGACCCAGTCGGTGTTGTACTCGGCCACCTGCGTCGGCCCGGCGAGGTTGCTCGTCCCCAGTGCGCCCCCGGTCAGCGATTGCTCGTTGAGGGCGACGTAGCGCACCGTCTCGCTGAGCGCGATCGTCGCAATCGCGAAGTAGTCGGCCCGAAGGCGAAGTGTCGGCAGCTGAGAGCGCTGCCCCGAAGAGCATCCCGGCTCCGATCGCAATCAGCGAGGCAGCCCAGAGTGGAACACTCTGCCTTCACGACGAGGATCGCCATCGTGTACGCACCGATCGCCATCGAGGCGACATGCCCGAAGTTCAGCAGTCCGGTGTATCCGAACTGGAGCTGGAGGCCGAGGCTGAAGATGGCGTAGATGCCGCTCACCGCGCCGACGAGCGACCAGAACTCGAGGCTGAAGAGTTGGCTCATAAGATGCGCGCCCTTCCGAGCAGCCCTTGGGGCCGCCAGAGCAGCACGGCGACGAGCACCACGAAGGCGATCGCCGGCTTCCAGATCGGGTTGACGCCGCCCAGGAAGCCGCTCCAGGTCGAGACCTCTTCGACCAGCCCGAGCGCGAGGCCGCCGAGCAGCGCGCCGTACGGACTGCCGACGCCTCCGACGATCACCGCCGCGAAGAGCGGCAGGAGGAGGTTGAACCCGAGGTTCGCATCGAACGAGCTCTGGATCAGCCCGGCAAGGACGCCGCACAAGCCGGTGAGGATCCCGACGAGAATCCAGATCGAGACGACCATGCGGTCGACGTTGACACCGGCAACCGAGGCGAGATCGACGCTGTCTGCGATCGCCCGGATGGCGCGACCGAAGCTCGTCCTCGCCAGCAACAACGCCGTCGCGACAATCGCGGTGAGAGCGACGACAAGCGAGATCAGCTGGGGCTCGGAGATCCGGATCCCGCCGATCGAGTAGGACTGGAAGACGTTTACGCGGTACTGCCGTTCACCGCTGCCGGCGACGAACAGGATCGACGCACGCAGGATGAACGCTAGCCCGATCGAGGTGATGAAGAGGCTCATCGTCTTCGCCCCTCGCTTGCGCATCGGCCTCCAGAGCGCGAACTCGATCGCCACCGCGAGCGCCGCCGTCGCCACCATCGCGAACGCGGTCGAGAAGACCATGTCGAGGCGCCAGCCGACGTTGGCGAGCACGGCCGCGAAGGCTCCGAAGGTCAGGTAGTCGCCCTGGGCGAAGTTCACGATCCGCAACGGCCCGAACACGAGTGAGATCCCGGCCGCGCCGAGTGCATAGATGGAGCCTTCGACGAGCCCGTTGACGATCAACTGGAGCAGCTCGGTCATGCGGCTACCTAGACGATCTGGGTCTCGAGCTCGAGGCTGCCAGTCTCGAAACGATCCAGCGTGAGCGACGCTGCAGGCTCGCCCGGGTCGTCGCCCGTGATCCAGGCTGCGAGCGCTCTCCCAATCGCGGGCGCGAGCATGAAGCCGTGGCCGCTGAAACCTGCGGCGAGCCAGAGACCCGGGAACCCATCGACGGGGCCGAGAATCTCGGCGTGGTCGGGCGTCGTGTCGTAGAACCCGTCGATCAGGAGGTCGAAATCGACGTAGGACAGCATCGGCGTCAGCTCTTCGACGCCCGAACGGATCGTTCGCCGCCACCCGGCCTCACGATGCTCGGGGTCGCCGTTGGCCCTCAGATCGCTCGCCAGCACGCGGCCGTTCGCGAGCTGCTTGGCAGCGAAGTGACGTTCCGGGGCCACGAGCAACGGCTCGAGGAGCCGCTCGCTGATGGGACGGCTGAGAAAGAGGAATCGGTGCTCCTTCACGATCGGCAAGTCGATCCCGAGCGGAGCGAGCAGCGGCGGGCTGTCGTAGCCTGCGGCGAGAACGACGTGCTGGGTGCGGAGCTCTCCGTCGTGATGATGTAGCCGCCAGCCTGTCCCGTCGCGGGTGATTCCCTTCACCTCGGCCAGTTCGAGCGTCGCGCCTTCCCGCCAGGCGGCCTCGCCGAAGGCTTCGACGACCGCCTGTGGCTTGTCGAAATAGCCGTCGGTCTGACACCAGGCCGCACCGCTGAGTGGCGAGGGGTCGAGCCCTTCGACGATGTCAGCGACTTGCTCGGGGTCGAGGATCTCCGACGGGATCCCAAGTTCGTTCTGGAGGGCGACGTTGGCAGCGAGCTGAGCGAGTGCCGGTGCCGAATGTGCGACGAAGAGATAACCGCAGTGCTCGAGCACGGGCTTCGTCGCCGGCTTGAGACGCAGCTCGAGCTCACGGTAGAACTCGTAGGACTGCTGGGCGAGTAAGCAGTGGGCCCGCGTGCTCCACTGACGGCGAACGCCGCCGGGCTGCACACCGGATGCGCCGGCGCCAACGCCGGCACGCTCGAACACGACCACAGGGCCGATGCGACGCTCGCGTAGGCGAAACGCGATCGAGAGGCCCGTCACGCCGGCGCCCACGATCGCAACTTCGACTTCTCTCACACCTTCTCCAGGATCACAGCGTCGAGCTCGACCTCGACGACCACACCCTCCGGAATGAAGCCGGCGACGAAGAACGTCGTGTTCGCCGGTTCGTGTCCCTCGAAGAGCTCCTTGTGCACCCGGATCGCCCCGGCCACGTCAGCCTCGGGCGTCAGCAGGATCCGTGTTCGGATGATGGCGTCGAGCTCGCCTCCGAGCGCGGTGAGCGCCGCGAGCGCTCGTTTGAAGCACTCGCTTGTCTGGGCGTAGGTGTCATTCTCGTGCAAGGCGCGCCCGTCGGAACCGGTCGCAGCAGTGCCGCTGACGGCGATGAACGAGCCGCGGCGGACAGCCCTGCAGTAGGCGGCGGCGCTCTCGGCGCCGCCGCCGTCACGGTACCTCTGGGTCACGTCGTGTGACGCCGGCGCTCGACTACGCGCCGGCCGTGAAGGTCTTGAGCGTCGAGACTGTCTTACCGTTGTACTTCCAGATCTTGAACAGCGCAGCTCCGACATCGCCGTTCTTGTCGTAGTCGACCGGCCCGAAGACGCCCTGGTAGTCGATCTGCTTGCCGGCGAGGATCAGCCTGATCGCCTTCGCGAGCTGGAGGTAGGTGACCTTCACGCCGGGCGGTCCGGAGACCGACCGCAGATTTGCCTTGATCGCATTCGGGCTCGCCGAATGCCCCTGGAGCGCGGCGAGGAAGGCGAGCATCACCGCGTCGAAAGACGTTCCTTCATAGCCGGTCACGGGGAGCTTGCTCTCCTTGGCCTTGAACAGCTTGAAGAAGGCCCCGACCTGCGGAACGCTTGTCCCCAGCGCCGCCGGGGCTGTTCCGCGGAGCCCGACGGTGGCCTGCTGTCCGACCTGCTTCAACGAGGCGGGAATCGACATGACGTCGGTCATGAGCGTCTTCGAAGGTGACCACTTCCCGGTCCGGACGAGCGCCGGGCCGACCTTCGCGAACGTTTCTGGATAGTCGATGATGACCCAACCATTCGGGTTGCCCGACGAGAGCTTTTGAGCCTCCGTGTCGAAGGTTGCCGCGGTCGGGTCCCAGCTGACCACCTGACCGATCTTGCCTCCGTCGGCCTTCCACGTCTTGACGAAGATCGACTGAAGAGCACTGCCGAAATCGTCGTTGCGGGCGCCGACATTGATCGTTGCATGCGGACCGAACGCGGCCGCCGCCGCCGTAACAAGCGCCTTGGCCTGGAAGTCGTCCGAAGGAAGGATCCGCCAGACCGTGTTGTTGTCCTTGAGATCGGTGATCTGAGGAGCCGAAGCGGTGGGCGAGATCACGACGACGTCATTCGGGATCGTGACGGCTTGCGCCATCGCGATGGTCGAGGTGCTCGACATCGTCCCGATGATCACGTCGACCTTGTCGACTTTGACCTCCTTCGTCGCGGCTTCGATCGCCGGCTGCGTCTGGGTCTGGTCGTCCTGGGTGTCGACGAGGTCAACCGAGATGCTGCTGCTCAACCCCATCTTGGCGAGCGTCTGATTGATCGTGTCGACCGCGAGCTGTGTCGCGGCATTGATCGAGGGCCCTACCGATGAAAGATCTCCCGTAAGCGGGAAAATGCCGCCGAGCCTGAGTTGGAAAGACGGTGTGGCGGTCGTCGACGACGCTTTCCGTGTGGGAAGCCGAAGCTCCCGTAGCTACGGCCACGAGCACGAGCAATGCAACGGCGAGGATTACAAGCCGGCGGCTTCCACGCATAATGCCTCCTTCAGACTCGTGGTTGAACGAACCTCATGCTCGAGAGACGCTTCCGAAGAGGAAAAAGCTGGCCGCCCGCCACCGTCGCCGGGCCCCCCTCACATCCTTCTCCAGAGCAGTAACGAGTCTGACATCCACCCCACCGGGAGTCAACCTGGGACAACGCAAGGCCGAGTGCGACCTCGGCCAGGGCTTCCTACTCGCCCGTCCCCTAGACCTCGAAGGCATCGAACGATTCTTGGAAAGGCTCCTGGCCCTGAGGAAGTGTTACTGCACCTCGAGTTGGCCAGCTAGCGTCCGTCGCTATGCCTCTTGCTATCAGCTGTAGTGGGCTCGAACCAATGATCCGTGTCGTCGAGTCGGCCCTCATCAGGCCTACACGGAAAGTTCCGGACGGCCCCTCCCTGAACAACTTGATTGACCTCAACCCTCTTCTCTTGACTCTATGCGCCTCCGGTGCGACAAGCAGGGTCAGCCCCAAGCCAACGACGTAGAGCGTGAGCACCGAGTGAGCACCACCTCAAGGACTAACCAACCGCGAATCCCCGAAATGCGTGCTTCCAAGCCAGTCTTTAATTTAGTTCGAATCCTCCGCCGGAAATCGAACCCGGGAAAGGTGCTCATATGCAGGTATTTTTACGGTAAGGCCCGTACGGGGCTCGAACATCCCTGCAAATAGGCACTTTTTCGGAAAACGTGAGCACCGAGCGGTCACCACATGAGCGCATCCGAGCACGTCTGACACGAATCGGCCGTCTGGGCGGCCAGTGGGTTCATCGTGCGTCAAGCGCGGCTCGCGCAAGCGCGGCGATCGCGATCCGCGAACTCGACAGGCAGCGCTCCCAGAATAACAGCGTATTGCCTTACGAGGCAACGCTCCCTAGCACCTGTCTACTCTGGACACCTCGACGCCCAAAGCAAGCACACCAAACAGTCGGCGCAGTATCGCGCAAACGTTATTACCTGATGAAGCGGTGGATGGCTTCGTTGGCGTGGTCCTGAAACGACGGGTTGGCCAGATCGGGGAGGAAGTCGGCTTGGTTGACCATCGGGCCATTCAGCTTGTTGGCCGCGCTGGCATAGAACGCGCCGCTGGACAGGGTCGGGTCGGTGACGCCGTCGACGAGCCGCTTCGCTCCCACGTCGAGTTTGTGGGCGAGACCTAGGGCGGGCATGACGTACTTGGCGGCTACCCGCATCGGTAGGGGAAGGTCGTTGGGGGCTTGGGTGCCGGTGGTGTTCCCGGGGCTCACGGTGATGAATCGGCGGTCGGGGTGTTGGCGGGCCAGGTAGCCCATCCAGAGGGCCCCGATGTACTTGGCCTGGCCGAAAGCTAGGTTGAAGTCAGGTTTTCTGCCGGCGAAGTAGCTGCCGTCGATGACGGTGGCGAGTTCATCGGCTGAGGTCGAGACGAAGGATGGCCCTTTCATCCGCAACTTCGGAACTCCGCGGACTGCTTCACTTCCGGCGAGGACCGCAACCTCGCCAAGCCGGTCATCGGCCAGGAGCCCTTCGAGGAGGACGACGTGGCCAAGGACGTTCGTCGCGAACACGGTGGTGACCCCGTCAGCGGTCAAGTCCATCGTCTTCGGGCCAATGACGCCGGCGTTCATGACCAGCGCGTCGAGGGATCCGTCGATGGCCGCCAAGCCAGCGCGGACCGAACCCAGATCGGCAACGTCCATGACAACGATGTCGAAGATGCGCCGGCCGGTTTCCGCTTCAAGCTCGGCCTTTGCCGTTGTCGCCCGATCCTGGTTCCGGCACGCCAGGTAGATCCGCGCCATCTCGGGACGTGCTGCGAGTTGCCGGGCCACCTCCTTACCGATCCCGGCGTTGGCGCCCGTGATGAGTACCGTCTTCGCTGGGAGTGCGCTCATTGAGTTCGGATCTCCTAAAGTTTGAAGTGTTCACTCCAGTATGTCATACTATAATGAAGTGTCAACTCCAATTGGTGTGGTAGGTGGGTATGCCGATGTCCGCGACTGGTAGCGATGCAGAAAGCTCTGGTGAGCGAACGTTCACAGCCAAGGGGCTAGCCACCCGCGAACGGATCGTCGAAGCCGCGGCGATGCTGATGTATTCGGGCGGTGTCGCAGGCACCAGCTGGGAGGACGTGCAGAATGCGGCCGGCGTAAGCGCCTCGCAGCTCTACCACTACTTCGGTGACAAGCAGGGACTGGTCCGTGCCGTGATCGCACATCAGACCCAGGCGATCCTCGCGAGCCAACAACCTCTTCTCGCAAGCCTGGACAGTTTGGAAGCCCTACGGGCATGGCGCGATCTCTTGGTTGAGGGCCGACGTCAAATCCAATGCCAAGGTGGCTGCCCCCTGGGAAGCCTCGCCGGAGAGCTGTTCGAGGCACACCCGGAGTGTCGCGAGGATCTGGTCGACGGATTTGACCGGTGGGAGGGCGCGATTCGAGATGGATTGCAGGCCATGCATCAGCGGGGTGACCTCCGTCGGAGCGCCGATCCCGACCGCTTGGCCACGGCTCTGTTAGCCGCCGTCCAAGGCGGGTTAGTCCTTTCACAGGTCCGCCGTGACGTCGACCCACTCGAGGCGGCACTGGATACCAGTCTCGAACACATCGCCTCACTCACGACCAGGCGTCGTTCTGAGCCCCGCGGACCGGAGCCCCGTCGGTAAGCCAATGGTCCTAACTACCTACGCGAGCGCACAACTAGAGCTTGTTGTCTTATCGACAACAGGAATGGGCGGTACTGAGCTCGAACCAGTGACCGCTAGCTTGTCGATTCGGGGCAGCGTTCGCGTCAGTTCGCTCGGGTTCGCTCAACCAGCATGGTTAAGCGGAAACACCTCCTCGACCGAACGTCTGAGCGAACGCGAACGAACGCTGAACTTGCCATTCTTGCCACGCCGGGATCTCACCTCAAACGAGACCTAAGCGCGGGTCCGGCCTCGAGATGTAGCGGAGTAATCGGTCGCGCGGAAGCAGCCGTGAACGTGGTCGTTGACGACGCCGACGTTCTGCATGAACGCGTACACGCTGGTAGGGCCGACGAAGCGGTAGCCCTGTGACTTCAACTGCTTTGCGAAAGTTGCCGCTTGCGGGGTCGACGTAGGAAGGTCTGCGATCGACCGTGGGGACCGCTTGCGGCTTACGGCGTGTGACTTCGCGAGTTCCGCCAGGCTCGGCGACGCGGTCGACATTGCTCGGGCATTGTCGATGGTGGCCTGGATCTTTGAGCGGTTGCGGATGATCGAGGGGTCCTCGACCAGCCGGTCGATGTCCCGCCCGATCATGGCCGCGACCTTGGCGACGTCAAAGCCCTGGAATGCCCTGCGGAACGCGTCTCGCTTCCTGAACACGGTTGCCCAGCTCAGCCCGACCTCGAACACGCCCAGGGTGAGGGCTTCGAACAGTGCGGACTCGTCGTAGGTGCGGGCACCCCACACTTCATCGTGGTAGTTGGCGGTAGCCGGGTCGTCGGCGCGGATCCAGCCGCAGCGCGGCTTCCCGTCGTGCCCGATGATGACGTCACTGCTCATGTCGCTGATCAGCCGGCACGGAGACTGAACGACAGCGGCGTTCGCGGCATCACACGTTCACGCCATCTCGTAGTCGCGTGCGAGTCGTGCCAGCGCCACCCGGGAGTTGATCCCGAGCTTCGAGAACACGTGGCGGAGATGGCTGTTCACGGTATGGGGTGAGACGAAGAGGCGGTCGGCGACCTCCCTGTTGGTGAGCCCTTCGGCGACGAGCCTCGCGACGGCGAGCTCCGCCGCCGTCAACGCTGCCCAACCGTTCGTTTCCGGCTCGGCGTTGACGAGGCGGCGTCGGACGCCGAGCTCCCGTAGGTGGCTTCGGACGCGGCGGGCGTCCCAGGTCGCTCCCAGTTCTGTGTAGAGCTCGAGGGTACGGTCGAGAGCGTCGACGGCGGATTCGCGATTGGTCGGGTTGAGCTCGGCACCGAGGTCTTCGAGTGCCGCCGCGAGCTCGAGCGGCCGGAGTGCATCGTTCGAAGAGATCGACCGCGGCCCGGAGGTCGGCCTGGTTTTGCGCGAGGAGTCCGCGGACATGAGCTGCCGTGGCGGCGATCGAGAGGATGCCTGGGTTCAGCTCCGATCGCCGGGCGCTGTTGGAGAGCGCGAGCTGCGCGAGCTCGTCGTCTTGTGTGGCAAGCGCGATGCGGGCGAGCATCACGTCGTCGGCGACGTCGAATGGGAAGCGGGGCAGGATCGCTCGCCCATCCGGTTCGGTCGGTGCGCGGAGCCAGCCTCGTGCTGCTTCAGCGTCTCCTTCGGCCATCGCGAAGAGCGCGAGCAGCCAGCCTGCGTGGCGCCGCACTGCGGGTGTGCCCTGTTCGAGCATGACGTGCGCGATGTCGCCGAGGCGGCGGGCCTGACGGGTGTCGCCGGTGTGGATCGCGAGTCGCCCGAGCGCGACGATGCCGGCAGCGTCGAGCACCGCCGCCGCACGCGTTCCGTCCTCGAGGGCGAAGCGGCCTTCGAGCAGGGCTGCCGCCTCGGAGACTCGTCCGGTTCGCAGGAGCATGCGTCCGTGCCAGGTTTCGAACATCTGGTATGCCCATCCTTGATGGTCGCGCTGGGCGGCAGCGAGGCCGTCGGCGGCTATTGCCATCGCCTCGTCGTGTCGGTCGGCGACGCTCAGGAGCTCGCCGTGCCACATGTGCGCGAGCCGCAGGCGCTGGTCGTCGCCCGCGAAGATGCCGTCGCGATAGGCCTCGGTGATCAGCTCGTGAGCCGGTCCGAAGTGGTCGTCGGTGTATTCGAGCGCGCTCTCGGCGACACGGAGAGTGAACGCCGCTCGAGCGTCTCCGGCGGACTCGACAGAGGCACGGGTTTCCTCGAGCACCTCGCGGGACTCCTCGAGGCGACCTGCGGTGACGAGATTGTGGAAGAGGCAGGCGAGATGGCGGGCGCGCAGGGTCTGCGGGGAGGTCAGGGAGGTTCAGGGCGAGGCGGCCGGCACTGATTCTGATCTCCGGGGAGATCGCGAACATGCCGGCGATACTGAGGCGGACTTCTGCCTCCTGCAGGGTGGGGAGGGTCTCGCGGAGGGCACGGTCGGCGAACGCGATCGCTTGCTCGCTTTCGCCGGCGATGTGCAACGAGATCGCCGTCGTCGCGACGATCTCCCCGCGCTGTGGATGGTGTGCCGGTGCGATCTCGAGCGCGCGCTGGCCGAAGTGTGCGGCTGCGTCGGGATCGGTCGTGGCCAGTGTCTTTGCGGCCTCGAGCAGCGTTGCGATCGCTACTTCGTCACCGACCTCGGCGCTTGCCGCGAGTTGCATCGCAACTTCGACCGGCAGGGCGCCGGCTTCGAGCAGGATAACCGCCGCCTGGCGGTCGAGGGCGCGGCGGGCGGTCACGGGCACGCTGGCGCGTACGGCCTCGCGTGTGAGGTCGTGCCAGAACGCGAGCTTCTCGTCGCGCTCGACGAGCAGGTTTGCCTCGAGCAGCTCGCCGACCGGCGCGAGTAGGTCCGAGGCCGGCCGGCCGAGGGTCCGCGCCAGCTCGTCGAAGCTGAACGTTCGCCCGAGTGAGGCGGCGACGGTGACGGCGTCGCTTGCTTCGTCGGAGAGCCGTCCAAGCCGCTCGCGCATCTTTGCCTGTACTCGACGCGGCATTCCGCCGTCGACCAGCTCGGCGCGGCCGTCGACCAGCCGGATACGCTCCTCTTCCTGCAGTCCGAGGAGCGTCTCGACGACGAGGAACGGACTTCCGCCGGCTTCCGCAAGTTGCTTCAGGATCGACTGATCGGGGTGAGCAGCGAGCACGTCCGCGGCTACCTGTGCGATCGCGGCGTCATCGAGTGGGCCGAGTGTGATCGGGCGCGCCCCCTCCTGCTTCAACTGTTCGAGCGCGTGCACGAGTGGTGTCGCCTCGCGCGGCGGGCGAAGCGCGATCACCCAGGCGATCGGCAATCCCATCAGTCGCATCGGCAGGGTGCGAAACGCCGCGATCGTTCCACTGTCTGCCCAGTGGGCGTCGTCGATCGAGATCAGGAGCGGCGCCTCGAGGGCTGCCCGTTCGAGCAGCTGCTGCAGGTCTCGCAGCAGCCAGAACCGTTGCTCGGGCCCTGCGTGCAGAGTGCTGAGCTCGTCGGGGTCGAGCAGCGGTTCGGTTCCGTCGAAGAGGGCCGCGAGGAGCGTTGCAAGCTCGACAATCGTCTCGCTCGGATCGGCTGCGCTGCGCCCGACTCGGATGCCTAGGCTGCGAGCGATCGCCGCGACCTCGGCGAGCAGGCGGCTCTTGCCCATGCCCGCGGCCCCCTCGACGACGACTACCGCTTCGGCGCCACCATCGGCGAGCGGTTCGAGCTCGGCTCGAATCAGCGCGAGCTCCGCGCCGCGTCCGTGCAACTCCCGCGCGGGACTCTTCGACATCGCTCCTCCCCCGCGAGCATATCCGAGTCGTATTGCGCGCTTTTCAAACCGCACGACCGTGTGATGCGCACGCGGCTCGAGCTGACCACACTTGCCGCCTTCACAAACTCGATGAAGGAGTGGACGACAGATGAACGGACGGCCGAACATCGTTCTTGTCCATGGCGCCTGGGCCGACGGGTCCAGCTGGAGTGGCGTCATCGAGCGCCTTCAGGCAGATGGCTTCCAGGTGCGAGCGCCGCAGTTCCCGCTCAGCTCGCTCGCCGACGACGTCGCGCGGCTTCGGCAGGTGCTCGAGTTCCAGGACGGCCCGACGATCGTCGCCGGGCACTCCTACGGCGGCCAGATCATCACGGCGCTCGGTACGGACGCGCCGAATGTCGTCGGGCTCGTCTACATCGCCGCATTCGCACTCGACGAAGGGGAGTCGCTCGGAGCGCTGCTCTCGCAAGGCCCGGTGACGCCCGCGCTCGCCCATCTGTTCACCGACTCGCGCGGCTACGGCTGGCTCTCCGAGGACGACTTCGTCGACCACTTCGCCGGCGACGTCGAGCCGACCCGCGCACGCGTCCTCTACGCGGTGC
>CAVYAR010000005.1:0-876745 GCA_963766575.1 uncultured Actinomycetota bacterium
GCGAAGGGCACCCTGCCGGCCGAGCGCGTGCTGCGCGAAGGCGATCGGCACCGGCAACCTGCTCGTCCTCTACGGCGCGCTGACGGGCCGCGACGGCATCGGCGGAGCCTCGGTCCTCGCGAGCCAGGATCTCGAGGGCTCCGACGAGAAGCGGCCGTCCGTCCAGATCGGCGACCCGTTCCGCGGCAAGGCGCTGATCGAGGTGTCGCTCGACCTGGTCGAGCAGGAGCTCGTCGTCGGCCTGCAGGACTGCGGCGCCGCCGGGCTCGCCTCCTCGCTCGCCGAGATGGCCGCGGGCGGCGCCGGCGTCGACGTCCACCTCGACCGGGTGCCGCTGCGCGAGCACGACATGGAGCCGTGGGAGATCATGATCTCCGAGTCGCAGGAGCGGATGGTCGCCGTGGTCGCGCCCGGACGGCTCGACGAGGTCCGCGCCGCCTGCGAGCGGTGGGAGCTGCCGTGCACCGTGATCGGCGAGGTGACCGGCCACGGCGAGCTCCGCGTCTACACGACGGCGAGGTCGTCGGCGCGATCCCCGCCGCGCTCCTCACCGAGGAGACGCCGCGCTACGACCTCGAGCACGCCGAGCGTGCCCGTGCACCTCGCCGCGCCCGACCCGGTCAACGACGAGCCGAAGACGTGGGTCTTCGAGCAGTACGACCACCTCGTCGGGTCGCGCACGGTGCGCCGGCCGGGCCTCGACGCCGCCGTTCTGCGCCTCGACGGCACGCGCGGGCTCGCCGTCTCGCTCGACGGCCCGCCGCTCGGCGAGCGCGACCCGTACCGCGCCGGCTGGAGCGCGGTGATGGACGCCGCGCTCAACGTCGCCTGCGCCGGCGGCGAGCCGATCGCGCTCACCGACTGCCTCAACTTCGGCAACCCCGAGCGCCCCGAGATCGCCTGGGAGCTCGCCCGGGCGATCGACGGCATCGCCGCCGCCGCCAACGAGCTCGGGATCCCGGTCGTCTCCGGCAACGTCTCGCTCTACAACGAGACCGGCGGCGGGCCGATCCCGCCGACGCCGTCGTCGGCTGCGTCGGCCTCGTCGCCGACGTCACCCGGATCCCTCGCGCTGGCAGCCCGGCGACCGGGTGTTCCTGCTGCGGCGGAGGGCGCCGAGCTCGTCGACTTCGTCTGGCAGAACGCGGCGCGCTTCACGCTCGCCCACGACGTCTCCGACGGTGGCGGCGTGCTCGCGCTGCGCGAGGCCGGCGCCTGGAGCGGCATCGAGGCGGGCTTCGGCTGCCCGGACGGGCCGGGCGTGCTCGTCGGCGCTCGCGCCGGACGACACGGCGCCGCTCGACTGGCCCGAGTGCGTCGAGTCGAGACTCGGGACGCGTCTGAATGTGCGGCGTCTTCGGCATCTGCGCGCCCGACCGCGACGTTGCGCGCCTCTCGTACTTCGGGCTGCATGCGCTCCAGCACCGCGGGCAGGAGTCGGCCGGGATCGCCGTCTGCGAGGACGGCCGCCTGACCGGGCTGCGCGACCTCGGGCTCGTCGCGCAGGTCTTCGACGAGCAGAAGCTCTCGGGGCTGCACGGCGAGCTCGCGATCGGCCACACCCGCTACTCGACGACCGGCTCGAACGCCTGGGCGAACGCTCAGCCGCTGATCCACCACGGCGCGGTCCGAACGGTCGCGCTCGGCCACAACGGCAACCTGACGAACGCCGACGAGCTGCGCCGCGAGCTCGCGCCGAAGCTCGCGTCGACCTCCGACAGCGAGGTGATCGCGGCGATGATCGCCGCCGACGAGCCGCCCGCTCGAAGAGGCCGCTGCGGCAGCGTTCGAACGCATCGAAGGCGCGGCGACGATCGTCGGGCTGGCCGACGGCAAGCTCTTCGCCTTCCGTGACGCGTACGGCTTCCGCCCGCTCGTGCTCGGCTGGCTCGGCGACGACCCGGTGGTCGCGTCCGAGACCTGCGCCCTCGACCTCGTCGGCGCCAGGTTCGAGCGCGACGTTCGCCCCGGCGAGCTATGGTCGCAGACGCAGGACGGCCTCCAGTCGGTGCAGGTGCTGCCGCGCTCGGGAGGCGGCGCGCTCTGCATCTTCGAGTTCTTCTACCTGGCCCGGCCCGACACGCGACTCGACGGCGTCGAGGTGCACGGCGCCCGGGTGCGGATGGGCGAGCGGCTTGCAGCCGAGTCTCCGGTCGAGGCCGACTTGGTGCTGCCGATCCCCGACTCCGGCACGCCCGCCGCGATCGGCTTCGCCCGCGCTACCGGCATCCCGTTCAGCGAGGGGCTGATCAAGAACCGCTACGTGCACCGGACGTTCATCCAGCCCGGAGCAGGGCATGCGCGAGCAGGGGATCCGTATGAAGTTCAATCCGCTCGCCGAGGTGGCCGGCAAGCGGCTCGTGATCGTCGACGACTCGATCGTCCGAGGCTCGACGACGCGCCAGATCGTGCAGATGCTGTTCGACGCCGGCGCAGCCGAGGTGCACGTGCGCATCTCCTCGCCGCCGGTCGTCTCGCCCTGTTACTACGGCATCGATCTCGCGAGCGAGGACGAGATGATCGCCGCGGGCAACACGTCGAGGGAGTGCGCGCAGGCGATCGGCGCGACCTCGCTCGCCTACATCTCGCTCGAGGGCCTCCAGGCCGCGACCGAGCGGCCCGCTTCAGCGCTCTGCCGCGCGTGCCTGACGCGCGAGTATCCGACGAGCGTCCCGGCAGCCGCCGAGAAGCTCCGCTTCGAGCCCGTTCGGTAGCCGTCATCTAGCTCGAGTGCGCCGGAGCCGGCTCGGGAGCGCGGCCGGGGCTGCTTCCCTCGCCGAGCGCCTTGGCCCGGCCGTAGCGCACGGCCCGCGCGACCTGGACCGGGTCGTAGCCCTGCTCGATCAGCTCCTGCTTCAGCTCGCCTTCCTGGGCGAGACGCAGGAAGAGCCAGGCGAGCGCGCCGAGCGTCACGAGTCCGCCTTCGCCGAGCATCACGATCCCGGCGAGGTTCTGGTCGTGCGCCGCGGTGATCCCCCACATCGCCGTCGGGTGGATGTACCAGGGATAGAAGACCGAGGTCGACCAGATGAAGACGTTGGCGAGAATCGTCGTGATGAAGCGGACGGCGACGATGTAGGCGAGCTTCCAGCCGGTGCCGAACCATTCCGGCGCCGGGAGCGTCTCGAGGACGGGCGACCACATCAGGCAGCCGCAGGTGAAGAAGAGGAAATGCTCGAGTGCGTGGATCGCGCTGTGATGCAGAGCTGCCTGATAGAGGACCGGCAGGTGCCAGAGGTAGAGGTTCACGGCCCAGACCGGGAGGGCGACGAGCGGATGGGTGAGGATCCGGAGCCGTTCGACCGGCTTCAGGGCGAGCACCGGCCGCAGCACGGGACCGGTGAGCCCGGCGACGAAGCAGAGCGGTGCCAGATCGCCGAGGATCACGTGCTGGCCCATGTGGATGAAGAAGAAATCCTTCTCGCCCAGCTCGTCGATCGGCGAGTTGAGTGCGACCGCGACGAGCGCGATGCCGAGCCAGAAGAGAAACTGCCGCCAGCCCGGCACCGGCCGCCCACGGCGGGCTAGATGCCGTGTCCGGCGCAGGTAGAGAACTGCGACGACGATCGTCGGGACGAGCTGGAGCGGCTCGAGGTTCCAGGTCGTGGCGGCCGAGGCGATCACCCCTGAAGTGTTCCTGCGCGACGCACGGCCGGAGCGGGGTGGCGTAGGCGTGACTCGACGTCACGTTCGTGGTGATGGTGATGCACGGCTACATCACTTCGTCCGACGAGCTCCGCCTGCGGTCGTAGACTCAGTGGAATGGTGGCCGAACGGCAGAGCTACGCCGAAGCCGGGGTGTCGCTCGCCGTCGCGGATGCTGTGGTCGGGCGCCTTCGCGCTGCCGTCGAGTCGACGGGCGCATCGGGGTTCGGAACGTTTGCCGGGTTGCAGCCGATCGACGACAGGCGACTGCTCGCGGCCTCGACCGACGGGGTCGGAACGAAGCTGATCCTCGCGCGGCAGCGCGGCCGTCTTCGGGACTGCGGTCGCGACCTCGCCGCGCACTGCATCAACGACGTGCTCACGACCGGGGCGACCCCGCTGATGCTGCTCGACTACGTCGCGGCGTCCGAGATCGAGCTCGCGCAGGTCGCCGAGCTCGTCGAGGGCGCAGCCGAGGTGTGTCGCACCGCTGGTGTTGCCCTCGTCGGCGGCGAGACCGCCGAGCTCCCCGGGATCTACCGTAACGGCGAGCTCGACTTCGCCGGCACGTGCGTCGGGATCGTCGACCGGGCCGACCTTGTCGACGGAAGCACCGTCTGCGCGGGAGACGGCGTGATCGGCTTCGCCGCGGCAGGCGTGCACGCGAACGGCTTCACGCTCGTCCGGCGGGTGCTGGAGACCGAGGACTACGACGGCCCCGACCTGCTCGCGCCGACGCGCCTCTACCTCGACGAGGCGCACGCGCTCCGCGGCCGGGCCAAGGCCTTCGCGCACGTCACCGGCGGCGGGATCCTCGGCAACGTCAGCCGGGTCGTTCCCGAGGGGCTCGAGGCGGAGATCGACTGGGACTCCTGGCCGCGGCTCCCGGTCTTCGACTGGCTCGCACGGCACGTCGCGGAGGACGAGCTGCGCCGTGTCTTCAACCTCGGGATCGGCTGGTGCGCGATCGTGTCCGACCCGGCACCGGGCGAGCTCGTGATCGGAAGGATCCGGTGATCGGCGTCCTCGTCTCGGGGAACGGGACGAACCTCCAGGCCCTCGTCGACAACGGCTTGCCGGTCGCAGCAGTCGCCTCCAACCGGAACGACGCCTACGCTCTGATTCGTGCTCGCGCCGCTGGAATCCCGACTGCCGTGTTCGCGCTCGACTGCCACGCCGACCGCGAGGAGCGGGATCTCGTGATGGCGACCTGGCTCGAGGAACACGATGTCGAGCTCGTCGTGCTCGCCGGCTACATGCATCTGCTGACGAAGCCGTTCCTGGCCCGATTCCCGCAACGCGTGGTGAACGTCCACCCCTCGCTGCTGCCGGCGTTCCCGGGCGCCCACCCGATCGAGGACGCGCTCGCGGCCGGCGTCGCGACCACCGGCGTCAGCGTCCATCTCGTCGACGAAGGCATCGACACCGGGCCTGTCCTGCAACAGGAGCCGGTCACGGTCGAGCCTCGCGAGACCCTCGAGGCGCGGATCCACGCGATCGAGCACCGGTTGCTTCCCGAGGTCGTGGCCGGGCTGCTCGAATCGGCCGGGAGCGTCGCGCGATGAGAGCGCTGATCTCCGTCTACAACAAACAGGGCGTGGACAGCTTCGCGAAGGGCCTGGCCGAGCTCGGCTTCGAGCTCGTGTCCTCGGGCGGCACCGCAACCTTCCTCGAAGAGCAGGGGCTCACGGTGACGCGCGTGGAGGACGTGACCGGTGCGCCGGAGATGTTCGGCGGCCGCGTGAAGACGCTCCACCCGGCGATCCACGCGGGGATCCTGGCGCGGCTCGAGCTCGAGGAGGATCGCGCCACGCTCGCCGAGCACGGGATCGAGCCGTTCGACGTCGTCTGCGTCAACCTCTACCCGTTCACGTCGCTGACCGGCCGCCTCGATGTCGAGGAGGCCGACATCATCGAGATGATCGACATCGGCGGCCCGGCACTCCTGCGCGGCGCCGCCAAGAACTTCGTCAACGTCGCCCCCGTCTGCCGGCCCGAGCAGTACGACCCGGTGCTGGCCGAGCTCCAGAACGGCCCGCTCTCGGCGGAGACGCGACGTGCGCTCGCGGCCGAAGCCTTTGCGGTTACCGCCGCCTACGACGCGGCGATCGCCCGCTGGTTCGCCGAGGACCAGTTCTTCCCCGACCAGCTGACGCTCACCTTCCGCAAGGTGACCGATCTGGCCTACGGCGAGAACCCCCACCAGACGGCCGCCTACTACGAGGAGGTCGGATCGCGCAAGCACCTGCTCTCGCGCGTGAACCAACTCGGCGGCCGCGAGCTCTCCTACAACAACCTGGCCGACCTCGAAGGCGCGCGGCGGCTCATGCGCGAGTTCGACGGGCCCGCAGCGGTCGTCGTCAAACACGCGAACCCCTGTGGCGTCGCGCTCGCAGCGACGATCGAGGAGGCCTACACGCGCGCCCTCGCGGCCGACCCGGTGTCGGCGTTCGGGTGCGTATTGATGCTCAACCGGCCCGTCGGAACGGAGCTCGGCCGGAAGATTGCGGAGCACTTCGTCGAGGTCGTCCTGGCCCCCGAGTACGACGACCAGGCCCTGGCGGCGCTCCAGGCCAAACCCGCGCTCCGGATCCTCCGCGACCGGGAGCGGCGCGTGGACACGCCGAACGAGCGCGACTACAAGCGCGTCGTGGGTGGGCTGCTCGTCCAGCAGCGCGACGCCGGCGCCGAGGAGCGCCGGGGGATGGAAGTCGTTGCGGGCACTGTCACGGAGGATCGCTGGGCCGACCTGCTGTTCGCCTGGCGTGTGTGCAAGCACGTGAGCTCGAACGCGATCGTGCTCGCCAAGGATCGCCAGACGATCGGCATCGGCGCCGGCCAGATGAGCCGGGTGGACTCGGTGCGGATCGCGATCGAGAAGGCGCGCGAGTTCGGGCATGAGCTCGCGGGTTCGGTGCTCGCGGGCGACGCGTTCTTCCCCTTCGCCGACGGGCCGCAGCTCGCACTCGACGCGGGCATCGCCGCGATCATCCAGCCCGGCGGCTCGAAGCGCGACGACGAGACGCTCGCCGCGGTCGAGAAGGCCGGCGCGACGATGGTGATCACGGGCCGCCGGCATTTCCGGCACTGAAAATGGTTGGCGCGACGCCACCCGCGTGAACTAGCTTTCGCCTGACCGTGTCTGCAGGCCAACCACATCTCGAGGGAGTTCCACTGATGCCCGAGCTCGATCCGCTTCGCTGGAAGGCCCTCTCCGTGGTCTGTGCCGCGTTCTTCATGACGATCCTGGACGTCTCGATCGTGAATGTGGCCCTCCCCTCGATCGGGAAGTCGCTCAACTTCTCGGCCGACAGCCTGCAGTGGGTGATCACCGCCTACGCCATCACCTTCGGCGGCTTCCTGTTGCTCGGCGGGCGCGCAGCAGACCTGCTGGGACGCCGGCGCGTCTTCCTGGTCGGAGTCGTCGTGTTCACGGCCGCATCGTTCATCTGCGGACTCGCGCCGACCGAGGGCGTGCTGATCGCCGCCCGCGCGCTGCAGGGGTTCGGCGCCGCGATCATCTCGCCCGCCGCTCTCTCGATCGTCACGACGACGTTCGAAGAGGGCGCCGAGCGCAACAAGGCACTCGGGATCTGGGGCGCGATGGGCGGCTCGGGCGCCGCGGTCGGTGTGCTCGCCGGCGGGGTGCTCACCAAGTACCTCGGCTGGGAGTGGATCTTCTTCGTGAACGTCCCCGTGGGCGTGCTCGCCTTCGTGCTGGCGCCGCGCTACGTGCGCGAGAGCCGCAGCGCCAAGACGAGCTCGCCGGACATCGGCGGCGCCGTCACCGTCACGGCCGGGATTGCGCTGCTCGTCTACGCCGTCTCGAACGCGCCGAACCGAGGGTGGGGCTCCGCCTGGACGATCGGCTGCCTCCTGGCGGCTGCCGCGCTGCTCGCGGCGTTCCTCTTCATCGAGTCGCGGGTGAAGGATCCGCTGATGCCTTTCTCGATCTTCCGGATACGAACGGTCGCCGGCGCCAACATCTGCTCGTTCCTCCTCGGCGCGGCGACGTTCTCGAGCTTCTTCATCCTCACCCTCTACGTCCAGAACGTGATCGGCTACTCAGCGCTCAGGACAGGGCTCACGTTCGCTGTGACTGCCGGGAGCGCCGTCCTCTGGGCGGCGCTCGCTCAGGGGCTCGTGACGAAGATCGGGGCGAAGATCGTGCTTGCGATCGGCTTCGCGGTGTTCGCGGCGGGGATCTACCTCTACACGCAGATACCCCCCGACTCGCACTTCGCGAGCGACCTGATGCCCGGATACCTGCTCGTCGGCTTCGCGCTGCCGTTCACCTTCATCCCGGTTTCGATCGCGGCGCTCGCGGGTGTCCAGCCCGAAGAAGCCGGCCTCGCCTCGGGCCTCCTCAACACGACGCAGCAGGTCGGCGGAGCGATCGGCGTCGCGGTCGCATCGTCAGTGTTGCTCACCCGCTTCAACCATCTGAGCAGCGAGAAGCCACCGGTACCGTTCGCGGTCGCCTATACGAGCGGCGCGATCTGGGCGTTCTGGGTGATGTTCGGCCTCGCGATCGCCGGTCTCGTGGCGACGTTCGTCTTCATCCGTAGCGACGAGCTCGCCCCTGCCGTGGAGACGGCGCCCGCGGGGGTTTAGAACTCCACCTCGTAGCGAGTGCACTAGCTTTCCGGGATGCCACGCCAGTATCCGAACGTTCTCGAGCTGATCGGCTCGACGCCGATCGTCCGGCTCGATCAGCTTTCGCGCGAGGTTCCGGGGACGATCCTCGCGAAGCTCGAGTACATGAATCCCGGCGGCTCGGTCAAGGATCGGATCGGGATCGCGATGATCGAGGCCGCCGAACGCGACGGCCGTCTCAAGCCGGGCGGCACGATCGTCGAGCCGACCTCCGGAAACACGGGCGTGGGGCTCGCGATCGCGGCGGCGCTCAAGGGCTACCGCTGCATCTTCGTCATGCCCGACAAGATGAGCCAGGAGAAGATCTCGATCCTCCGCGCCTACGGGGCCGAGGTCGTGATCACGCCGACCGCCGTCGAGCACGACTCACCCGAGTCGTACTACTCCGTCTCCTCTCGGCTCGCCGAGGAGATCCCCGGCGGGTTCAAGCCCGACCAGTACTCGAACCTGGCGAACCCCGAGACGCACTACCGGCAGACCGGGCCGGAGATCTGGGAGCAGACGGGCGGCGAGCTCGACGCGCTCGTGATCTCGGTCGGTACCGGTGGAACGATCAGCGGTGTCGGCCGCTACTTCAAGGAGCGCGGCTCGAAGACGCTGATCGTCGGCGCGGACCCTGAGGGCTCGGTGTACACCTCGACCGGGCCGGGCGACCTCCACCCGTACTTCGTCGAAGGTATCGGCAAGGACACCTGGCCGAGGACAATGGACCCCGCGGTCGTCGACGAGTGGGTTCGCGTGTCCGACCGGGACTCGTTTGGGGTTGCGCGGCGGCTCGCCCGTGAAGAGGGCCTGCTCGCGGGCGGATCGTCCGGAACGACGGTCTATGCGGCCCTGCAGGTCGCTGCGGGCCTCGGGCCCGACGCCCGGGTGCTCGCGATGCTTCCCGACTCCGGCCGCTCCTACCTCTCCAAGTTCGTCGACGACAAATGGATGCTCGAGCACGGCTTCCTCGAGCGAAGCGCGCCGGTGCCGACCGTGGCCGAACTGCTTCGGGCGAAGAGCGCCGAGGCGGAGCCGACCCCGGCCCTCGTCACGATCTCCGCCCAGCAGAAGGTCGGTGAGGCGATCGAGGCGATGCACCGCTACTCGATCTCGCAGCTTCCCGTTGTGCGCGGCGGCGAGCTCGGGACGCTCGGCGACGTGATCGGCTCGCTTCAGGATCGGGACCTGCTCGACCGCGTGTTCCGGAACGCCGATGCGCTGCACGAGGATGTCGCAACCGCAATGCAGCCCCCGCTCGCCACGGTCGATGCCTCCGCTTCGGTCGACGAGATCGTCGCCGCGCTCACGTCCGGCACGAACGCCGTGCTGGTTGCCGACGCCGGCCGCCCGACCGGCGTCGTCACCCGCTCGGATCTGCTCGAGTACCTCGCGCGCGGCCGCTGACCGTACCCGGCCCGCCTCGAAGCCCTCTGCCCGAAAACAACCTGGCCTTCACAGCCGCCCCCGACCTGCGGGACCCCCGCCCTGGGTGGGGCAGCCCCGCCACCCTCTACTGCCAATTGTACGGGCCGAACTGGAACGTGGCGGGAACGAAACCGAGCCAGATTCGTCACGGTTCTTCCACGGGACACTCGGCGGAGCGTCAACCGGGCTCGGCGGCGGTCCGCAGCCGCAGCCCGCTCCCCGACCCGTCTGACCCACGCCCTCGACTACGGTCTCCGCCGTGAGAACGGTCTCCCTTGCCGCGCTCAGGCGCTACGTCGTCGCCCGGCAGGGGTATACGCCGCGGCAGAGGCGCGCCACCGCGGGCGAGGTTGCGACCGAGATCGGAAGACTCGGTGCCGTCCAGCTCGATTCGATCTCGACCGTCGACCGGGCCCACCGGATCACGCTCGCGACCCGGATCGGTGCGTTCGACGAGCGCGCGGTGTCGCGGCTGCTCGGACAAGGGCGCATCTTCGAATACTGGGCGCACGAGGCGTGCCTGCTGCCGATCGACGACTATCCGCTGTTCAAGCGGCGCATGGTCGAGCTCGCCGACCACCACTGGTGGGGCAGGCAGCGCACCGACGAGGGACGCGCGGTCGAGCGGGACGTGCTGGCCCGGCTCCGGGACGAGGGCGCGCTTCCCGTGCGCGCGTTCGAGGGCCGGAGCGAGGCGATGTGGGGCTGGAAGCCGGCGAAGCGCGCGCTCGAGCATCTGTTCGCGGCGGGCGAGGTCGCGATCGCCGGCCGGCAGGGCTTTCAACGGGTGTACGACCTGCCCGAGCGCGTGATCCCGAGGACCGCACTCGAGGCGCCCGTGCCGACCGAGGAGGAGTTCCGCCGCGCCTACGCGCTTCGGGCGGTCCAGGCCCGTGGCGCGCTGACCGAGGCGGGGATCGCCGAGCACTGCCGCCTCGCCGGCGGGGCGCGAGGGATCGGGTCGCACGTCGCGTCACTCGAGGCCGACGGCCTGGTCGAGCGGGTGTGCGTCGACGACGGCGGGGCCCCGGTGATCGTTCCCGCCGGCGCGGAGCTCGACGGAGCACCCGCGGCCCCGGTGCTCCTCTGCCCGTTCGACAACCTGATGTGGGACCGGCCGTTCGTCCGGCGCGTCTTCGGCTTCGACCACCTGATCGAGGTCTACAAGAAGGAGCATGACCGCGCCTACGGGTACTACGTCCTGCCGCTCCTGCTCGGTGACCGCTTCGCAGGCCGCGCCGACCTGAAGGCGGACCGCGCCCGCGGCATCCTCCAGATCAAGAGATTCACCCTGGAGGCCGGGATCCGCCGGCGTCTCGACGAACCGCTCGAGCGCGCAGCCACCCGGCTCGCGACCGCACTCGGCCTCACCGGGGTCGAGCGGGCCGCGTAGATTCCCGAAGATGGCGGAAACCCCGTTCGAGGTCGCAACGAGCGGCGGCTTGCTGCTCGGCCACACCGTGGGACGGGGCGCGCCGGCGCTGCTCCTCCACGGCGGGCCCGGCCTCGCGGACTATCTCGGAGGCTGTGCCCAGGAGCTCGAAAACCTCTTCACCACCATCCGCTACACGCAGCGAGGCACGCCTCCGTCGACCGTCGGCGCGCCCTTCACGATCGAGACGCACATGGCCGATGCCCTCGCCGTCCTCGATGCCTTCGAGCTCGAGCGCGCCTGGGTGATCGGCCACTCCTGGGGCGGCCACCTGGCCCTGCATCTCGCCGTTGCCCACCCCGACCGCTTCCACGGCCTCGTGTGCATTGACACGCTCGGGGCCTCGGGCGATGTGCTCCCCGAGTTCGCCGACGCGCTGAAGCGGGGACTCACCGACGCGGAACGTTCGCGGATCGCGGAGCTCGATGAGCTCGAAGCGTCCGGAGAAGCCGGAGAAGAGGACTTCCTGGAGAGCCTGGGGATCCTCTGGCCGCAGTACTTCTTCGACCCGGCAACCGCGCCACCGCCGCTCGTGCACGCGTTCGGCGTCCAGTGCCACACCGACACGACGCGCTCGATCGAGGAGCACTTCGAGCGCGGGACGCTCCGGGAAGGACTGCCGAGCGTCGCGATCCCGGCGCTCTTCGCCCACGGGATGGCCGACCCGTTGCCGCTCGGGTGCTCGACGGCCACGGCCAAGCTGATCCCGGGCGCGAAGGTCGGCCGGGTTCCGCGAGCCGGGCACTTCCCCTGGATCGAGCAGCCGGGTTTCCTGAACCGGATGCTGCGCGGCCTCATCGCCCAGCTCTAGGCCGGTTGCCGGGTACGCTAGCCCCGTGGAGTTCGAGACGAGGGCGATCCATGACGGGCAGGAGCCCGACCCCGCGACCGGGGCGGTGATCCAGCCGATCTACCAGACCTCCACCTACGTGCAGGAGGCCGTCGGCCACACGAAGGGCTACGACTACTCGCGCGTCTCGAACCCGACGCGCACCGCGCTGGAAACAGCGCTCGCGAGCCTCGAGGAGGGAGAGTACGGCCTCGCGTTCTCCTCCGGGCTCGGAGCGACGACGACGATCATGCACCTCGTGAACCCGGGCGACCGGGTCGTATTGATCGCGGACGTCTACGGCGGCGTCTACCGGATGACCTCCCAGGTCTACGAGCCGAAGGGCTACAACTTCACCTACGTCCCCGCGGACGAGTTCGACGACAACCTCGCCTCCTATCTGGACGAGGACACGAAGCTCGTCTGGGTCGAGACACCGTCGAACCCGCTGCTGAACATCGTCGACATCCGCCGCGCAGCCGACGTCGCCCATGCGGCCGGCGCGCTGCTCGCGGTCGACAACACCTTCGCCTCGCCATATCTCCAGCAGCCGCTCAACCTCGGCGCCGACCTCGTCGTCCACTCGACGACGAAGTACCTCGGCGGCCACTCCGACGTGATCGGCGGCGCGGTCGTGACGAACGATGCGGCGCTCGCCGAGCGCCTTCATTTCCTGCAGAAGTCCCTCGGTGCGGTTCCCGGTCCGTTCGATGCCTGGCTGATCCTCCGCGGGATCAGGACGCTCGCTCTCCGGATGGAGCGACATTGCGAGAACGCCCGCGCCGTCGCGGCGTTTCTCGAAGGCCACCCGGCCGTCGAGCGCGTGCTCTATCCGGGACTCCCCGGCCATCCCGGCCACGAGGTCGCGCGGCGCCAGATGCGGGACTTCGGGGGCATGGTCTCGTTCCTCGTCGAGTCCGAGGAAGAGGCGGTGGCGCTCGCGGCACGGACGAAGCTGTTCCTGCTCGCCGAATCTCTCGGCGGGGTCGAGAGCCTGATCGAGCACCCGGCGCGGATGACGCACGCCTCGACCGCCGATGCCCCGTTCGCAGCGCCGCGCAACCTGCTGCGGCTGTCCGTCGGCATCGAGGCTGTCGGCGATCTCGTGGCCGATCTCGAAGCAGCGCTCGTCGGGACACCGGCCCGCGCCCGCGCCTGAGCGGCGAACCGACCATGCTCGAACCGATCGACCTCCAGTTCCTCGGCTTCGCGCGCGCAGTCGGCGTCTACGTGATCGAGACGAGCGACGGGCCCGCGCTCTTCGACTGCGGGCCCGCGACAACGCTGCCCCGGCTCCGCGAAGGGCTCGCCGAGCGGGGCCTCGAGCTCCGCGACATCCGGCATCTGCTCCTCTCCCACATCCATTTCGACCACGCGGGAGCTGCAGGGGCAATCGTCGCCGAGCATCCCGGGCTGACCGTGTGGGTCTCGGCGATCGGAGCCCCGCATCTCACGGATCCATCGCGGCTCGAGGCCTCGGCCCGGCGTCTGTACGGCGAGAGCTTCGACACGCTCTGGGGCGCCCTGACTCCTATCCCGGCCCAGAACGTGAGGGTCGCCGACGGGGACGTGCTCGGCTGGGATGCATTCCCGACGCCCGGCCACGCCTCTCATCACGTCTGCTACCTCAAGGACGGGACGCTCCTGGCCGGCGATGCCTGCGGCGTCCGGATCCAACCTTCGCCGTACGTCCTGCCGGTCGCACCGCCGCCCGACATCGATCTCGAAGCGTGGCATGGCACGATCGCAGAGATCGGCCGCCGGGCGCCCGAGCGGCTCGCACTGATCCATTTCGGCCTGGCGACGGACGTCGTCGGCCATCTCGAACGCCTCGGGACCGAGCTCGACCGCTGGGCGGAGCTCGTGCGAAGCGGCCTCGACGTCGACGAGTTCGTCGCCCAGGCGCGCGTCGGCGCCGGTGCCGACGCGCTGCTGTACGACGCGGTCGCGCCGTACAGCCAGTCCTGGCAGGGCCTCCGGCGCTACTGGAGCAAGAAAGCCGCAGGTTAGCTCGGCAAGAGCAGCACGACCGTCGACTCCGTGTAGCCGTGCTTGTCGTTGATCTTGACGTTGAGCGTGTAGCTCTTGCCGGCGACGGCCTTGAAGTTGACCGGAATCGTGATCAGGCCACCGGCCTTGATCGGCACGAGCGGCTGGCCGATCGCCACCAGCTTCTTCCCGTCGTAGAGGTAGTAGGTCATCCCGACCTTGGCCCCGATCGGGTTGTGGTAGGTCATGACCGGGACAGCGATCGTGACTGCGATCTTCTTCCCGGCGGTGACGACCTGGTCGTGCCCGACGATGCCCTTGGCGGTTGCCGCAAACGCCGAGTAGGCCGGCTTCTTCGAACCCGACTTCGTCTCGATGCCGCTGAACCAGGTCTGCGAGGTGCTGTCCCTGAAGATGAACCAGACGAACATTTCGACGTACGGATTGGCGGCCGCCAACTGCAGGGCCTTCTTCACGTCGACCGCCTGCTGCGCGTAGCTGACACCGCCAGGCGGCATCGTGTACTCCGGCTTCGTCTGCTCGCCGTATTCGGTCACCCAGATCGGAACCCGGCGGTGGAACCACTTCTGGAGATCGGCCCCGAACCTGCTCATCGTCGAGAAGCCGACGTTCGGGTAGGAGACGTTCTGCGCGGGGCCGAGCGGGTACGCGCTCGGATACGGGTGCGTCGCCCACGCGTCGAACGGAAGGTTCGGCGCGATCACCGAGAGATCGTGGGCGAACGTGGCCGGGGCGACGGAGTCGCTCACGCCGCCGGTTGGGTGGTTGTGCCCCCGGTTCGAGGTCTCACCCGCCGCAACGAGCGCGTTCGGATTGCCCTTCTTGATCCCCTGGTAGGCGGCCATGTAGAGCTTGGCGTAGATGCCGGGGCTCACGATCTTCGAGCCCGAGAACTGCGGAGCCAGGAAGAGCACGAGGTTCGGCTCGTTCCAGACCGAGTAGCGGGTGATCAGCCCGTAGCCCGGGCTCCGGCCGTTGTAGCGGGTGGCCAGCATCTGGGAGAACTGCGTCAGGTTCGACATGTTCGTCGGCGGGTAGTTCGGGGTCTTGCCGCCGTTCGCCCACTTCGGCGTGCCGAAGATGGTCAGCAGCACCTCGAAGCCGTACTGCTGCGCCGAGCGCGCGAGTGCGTCGATATCGGAGAGGTTGTAGGCGGGATCGTTGCCGTTGAGCGGATTGGTGGGCTTCGTGGGAGCGATCGTCGACCAGTTCGCGAGGATGTGGATGATCGACCCGTTCGCCCTCTGGGCGGAGGCGAGGTTGGCCGTCGTCACCGTCGACCAACGGAAGCTCGGGTCGTCGAAGAATCCGACGGGCATCCGCGCGACTGCCTTGGCGGACGCTGCGGGGATTGCCAGGAGCACGACTCCGACGAACAGGACCACACGAAGCTTCCGCACGATAAGAACCTCCCTCAGGACGAAAACGGCAAAATCCACGGTAACCGAATCGAGTCAAGTCGATGTAAAGAGGCGTCGAGTCCTGTGACGCGTGACGGTGTCGGCGGCGTACAGTCGTCGACATGGTGGAAAAACGCCAGTGAAAAGGCTCCAGATCGTGCTCCCGTTCGCCGTCGCCGCCTGCGCGGTCGGAGCAGGCCAGGCCGCGGCGGTCAACCGGACGATCACCGTCCAGGGAACGGGGATCGTGACCACGGTTCCGAACGAGGCGCAGTTCTCGTTCGGGGTGTCCGTGACCGCGTCGAACGCGAAGACGGCGCTCGCCGCCAACGCCCGCCGGATGAACACCTTGATCGCCGCGCTCAAGGCACTCGGGGTGCCGACGGCGGCGATCCAGACCGCTCAGGTCTCGCTCTCCCCGAACACGAACGAGAACGGGACGAAGGTGATCGACTTCACCGCGTCCAACTCGTTGACGGTCACGACCAAGGACGTGTCCAAGTCCGGCTCGATCGTCGATGCCGCGGTCAATGCGGGCGCGAACCTCGTCAGCGGCCCCTCGCTCGGCCCCTCCGATCAGCTGCTGCTCGAGCGTCGCGCCCTCAAGGCCGCCGTCGCCGATGCGCATGCGCGCGCGCTCGCAATCGCCGGGGCCGCACACGTCGGGCTCGGTGCAGTCCTGACGGTGACCGAGGGCTCGAGCACGCCCGTTACCTTCAGCCCCGCCCCGAAGGCGGCGGCGATCGCGTCCACCCCGGTCGAGCCCGGCACGGTTCAGACCGAGGAAGACGTCACCGTGACGTACGCGATCAGGTAACTGACTCCCATCACGTAACCCGGCGCGTCGCGCGGGCCGGCGAGGAGTCGATCCCGCACGCGAGCTCGTAGGTGATCGTGCCCAGATGCGACGCATGCTCCTCGGCGAGGAGGCCGTCGCCGATCAGCGTCACAGGCGTATCTGGCTCGACCGGCTTCTCGAGGGTCACCGCGAAGGCGTCCATCGAGATCGTCCCGACCACCGGCCGGCGAACGCCCCCGACGAGCACCTCGGTGCCGGTGAGGTCGCGGCGAAACCCGTCGGCATATCCGACCGGAACGATCCCGATCCAGGTCGGCCCGCTCGCGACGAACCGCCGGCCGTATCCGGAGCTCTCACCCGGATCGAGCTGTTTGACGAGCGCGACCCGGCTTCGCCACGAGAGCACGGGCTGAAGCCCGTCGGCGGCCGGATCCCCACCGAACGGCGAGAGCCCGTAGATCGCGATGCCGGCGCGCGCCGCGTCGAAGTGCGAGGCCGGATAGCGAAGGATGCCGGCGCTGTTCGCCAGATGGCGGGTGAGGCCCGGGAAGCCGGCGGCCAGCTCGGCGAAACGAGCGATCTGGAGCTCCGTGAACGCAGGGTCGGAGTCCGCCGAAGCCAGGTGGCTCATCACGGAGATCACGTCGGGGCTCGAGGCGACTGCGTCCTTGAGCCCCCAGCGGCCCATCCCCGTATCGACTTTGGCGTGAAGCGGGATCCCCTCCGGCAGCGGCCCGTCGGAGACCACGAGCTCGAGGCGGGCTGCACGCGCCTCGCGCTCCTCGTCGGGGGTCGCCGGCCCGAAGACGAGAATCCGCGCCTCGGGCTGGCCGAGGCGGAGCTCGAGCGCCTCGCCGACGGTCGCGACGCAGAGGACGGCCGCGCCCTCCTCGAGAGCCGTTTCCGCCACGACCGCCGCGCCGTGGCCGTACCCGTTCGCCTTGACGACGGCCCAGAGCTCGGCCGGGCCGAGCACCTCCCGCAGATGCCTCAGGTTCGTCCGAAGGGCCGCGCGGTCGATTGTGAGCTCGGACCTCGGAGCCCCGGAGCCGGGAGGCATTGGTGCCGACATCACCGCAGTGTATTTCCGGGCTCCGCCGGCTCCGCTCGACGGATGCCGCCGCGGTGCGAGATAAGGTCAGTCGTTGACCTCTGCCCGCCGGTCATCCCGCGCCGCCCTCGCTCTCGCCCTCGTAGCCGCCTTCGTCCTCGTTCCTGCGAGCAGCGGAGCTTCCCACGGCGAGCCGCCCTGCAAGCCCGGCTCCGGCCCGCGATTCGCACACCACAAGCTCACGAGTGCCGACTTCCGGGCCCCGGCCGACGTCCGGTGCGCCTACCTGGCCGAGGACGATCTCGCAGGATTCGATCTCGGCCAGGTCGACCTGTCGGGCGCCAATCTCGAGAACGCGAACCTCCAGGGCACCGATCTCTCCGAGGCGACGCTCTCAGGCGCCGATCTCGACGGCGCCGACCTCACGAAGGCGCAGCTGATCCAGGCCACCGCGGACGGCGCGAGCTTCGTCGGGGCCACCGTCGTCCACGCGGACCTCACCCAGGCCACGCTCACGGACGCGAACTTCGACCATGCGAACCTGAGCCACTCCGACCTCACGCAGGCGACGCTCGACCGTGCGACCTTCGACCATTCGAACCTGAGCGACGTCGACTTCACCCAGGCCGAGCTCGGCGGCGCCTCGTTCGTCGGGGCAAAGGGGATCGCGCCGTGGTCGGTGATCTTGCTGGTCGTGGCTGCAATCGTGCTCGTGCTCCTCCTCGGCTGGTTCGTCCGCTCGGTGGCGAAGGGGAACCGTCCGGTCGGCAGCGCCGGCTTCTTCCTCGGCCTGCTCGGCCTCCTGATCGTCGCTCTCGGATTCCATCTCACGGTCGGCGGCTTCGTCGGCGAGGTGGCGGGCAGCTTCGGCCCGCCGATCCGCGAGACCTGCTCGACCGGACCGTTCTGCACGATCGGCCTGAGGAGCGGCTTCACCGGGCTCTGGGCGGGAATCATGGCGCTCGTGATCGGCTTCATCGTCATCGGCAAGTCGAGCCGGTCCAGCTGAGCTACCGTTGACGGTTCCAGTGGAGATCGCCCAGAGTCATGAGGTCGGCGCGCGGAAGCGCATCGCGCTGATCGCGCACGACAACCGGAAGGGCGACCTGCTCGCGTGGGCGCGCTTCAACCGGGGCACGCTCGCCAAGCACGATCTGCTCGCGACCGGCACGACCGGGGCCTTGATCTCCGAGGAGCTCGGGCTTCCCGTCCACCGGTATCTGAGCGGGCCGCTCGGAGGCGACCAGCAGGTCGGCGCCGCGATTGCCGAGGGGAAGATCGACGCGGTGATGTTCTTCTGGGACCCGCTCGAGCCCCATCCGCACGATGTCGACGTGAAGGCGCTGCTGCGCGTCGCCGTCGTCCACAACGTCACGATCGCGTGCAACCGGGCGACCGCGGACTTCGTCCTGTCGAGCCCGCTGATGAACCAGGCCTACGCGCCGAGCTTCACCGCCGTCGACGACGAGACGGCGCTCGCGGTCGAGGGCGTCCGCGAAGAGAGCTGAGTCTGGCACCGCCGCGGCGACTGTATGCTCGGAAGCATGGAAGCCGACCGCGCCCGTGAGCTTCTCGCCGCCGAACGCGAACGGATCACGCAGCTCCTGAGCGGCCGTGCAGCCGACCCGAGCGACGACGCGACGCTCACCGACCCGGCCGACCGCGCCTCCGACACGTTCGAGGCCGAGCTCGACGAGGGCCTCTCCGACGACCTCGAAGAGCAGCTCGAGGCCGTCGAGCGGGCCGAGCAGCGACTCGCCGACGGAACCTACGGCCTGTCGATCGAAAGCGGCGAGGCGATCCCCGACGAGCGCCTCGAAGCTCAGCCGACTGCCGAGCGGACTGCCGATGAGCAGGACCGCTACGACCGCGGGGCCTAGGACGTCCTAGGCGTCCGGGCCGAAGCCGGCGCTCTCGAGCATCCGGCGGAGGTCGACGAGCATCTGCCGGTCGACGTCCTTGCCGTGAGGCGGATGCAGCGTCTGGGTCTCCGTTCCGACCGTGACGTGGAGCTTCCCGTTGTGCTCCTGGTTCGTCGTACCGACGGCGTCGAGCAGCGAAACGACGGCGCGCCATTCCACGTTCTCGCTCGGGGGGTGCTCGAAGATCTTGGCGAGCGTGTCGCGATGATGATTGTTGAGGCTGGCTTCCATCAGGGATTCGGGTCGTGGCCGTGGTCTTCGAACTCGCCCTCGGTGAGGGGTGGAACGCCTCCGAAGAGGCTCGGTTCCGGCTGGGCGAGAGCCTGGTCGCCCCGATCGGGGCCACCGTACTCTTCGTGCTCGGCGCTTTCGTCGTCGTCCGAGGTGCCGCGAAAGATCCGTCCGATCCAGTCCGAGAAGCCCATGAGGTCCCAGGCCACACTACACCACCTCTAAGGAGTCGTTAAGGGAGCTTCGACAGGATGGCGCGGCTGCATGCGCGTTCGCCGCTCTCACCGATCCCGAGCCTCGGAGATCCCCGCCGACCGGGGGGACTGAGCTCATGCGTCGGTGGGGAGTACCGACAGCAGTTCTCACGTGCTGCGCGCTCGCCGTCTCGGCGTCGGCGGGCGGGCAGCCTTCGCCGGCCGCCTGGACGACGTGGGGCGACAGCCCTACGCGAACGGCCGCTGCGCCGGGCGAGCCGGCCTCGCTCACCCGGGCCTTCGTGCTGCCGCTCTCGGGGCGGATCACGAACCAGGTGCTCGAGGCGGGCGGGGACTACTTCGTCGCTACCTCGACCGGCTCGGTCGTCTCGTTCACCGCGGAGGGCGTCGTTCGCTGGCGTGTCGAGTTGGGACAGCTCTCGACCCGGTGTCCTCAGCTCGACGGCTACGGCGTCACCGGAACCGGCGTCATCGACCCGGCCTCGAGCACGCTCTATCTGATGGACGCCTTCGGGCGGCTCCACGCGCTCTCGCTCGCAACCGGCACCGAGGAAGCCGGCTGGCCGGTGCAGGTGTACACCGACGACCGCAAGGAGCTCGACTGGGGCGCGCTGACGCTCGCCGACGGAGCCGTCTACGTCCCGACCGCGTCGTACTGCGACACGGCCGGAACACCGGGGGCCCTGTATCGGATCGACACCGCGAGCCGGGCGGTCAGCCAATGGCTGTCCGTGCCGCTCGCCTCGGGCGGCGGCGGCGGGCCGTGGGGCTGGGGCGGCGTCGCCTACGACCCCACCCTGGACGAGCTGTTCGCGGCGACGTCGGGCGCGTTTAGCGCCGGGACGAACACCGGCTCCGCGTACTCGGAGTTCGTCGGCTACGGCGACCAACTCGTCGAGCTCGCTCCCGGCCTCACCGTCGCCGCCTCGAGCCATCCCGCCGACCTCCCTGACCGGATGGATCTCGACTTCGTGGGCTCGCCGGTCGTCGTGAGCAGGGCGGGTTGCGGTCAGCTCGTGGCCGCAACCGACAAGGACGACACCGTGTACCTCTGGCGTGCAAGTGCGATCGCCGCCGGCCCGGTCGCCGAGATCCATCTGCAGACCTACAACTCCGCCGACCCCATGCTCGCGCAGCTCGCCTGGTCGCCCGCGCTCGACTCGCTCTACACCGCCACCGGCACCCAGCTCGTCCGGATCACCGTCGCAGCGGACTGCTCGGCCGCGGAGACGTGGGCGGAACCGCTCGGAACCCAGACCGAGAACGGCTCGCCGACGATCTCCGGCAATACCGTCTGGGTCACGGTCAACGGCAAGCCGACGCTCGCCGGGTTCAACGCCACCACCGGCAAGAGGGTCTTCACGGCGCAGCTCGGCGGGACGACCCTCACCGCGCCGACGATCGTCGGCCGTCAACTCGTGATCGGAACCTTCACCGGCCTCGTTGAGGGGTTTTCCTTCGGCAAGTCCGGCTGAAGCCGCGTCTGGTGCGGTGTAGGGTCGGACCACGATGAGCACCGTGGCTGCGACCGGCCCCGAACCTCCGCCGAAGAGGCGGGGTGAGGAGATGCGTGAGGCGCTCCGCCTGCTGACGGTGGCCGAGGCGCGCCGGCGGAACCGGCGGACGATCGACGGTGTGCTCCTTGGCGCCGGCGCGATCGTGCTGGGGCTCGCAGCGGCGGCGGCCTCGCAGGCGAAGACGCAGGACGAGCAGGTCGCCCAGGCGATCGTCACCGTGCTCGGTTGGGCCGATCCGGCGTGGCGCACGATCTTCGTCGGCACCGTCGTGTTCGCGGCGCTCGTGCTGGTGGATGTCCTGCTGCGTGGCCGTTTCGCGCTCGCGCGCGATCTCGTGGTGGCGCTCCTGCTCGCGCTCGGAGTGGGCGCGCTCCTCGGCTGGGCGGTCGAGTCCGACTGGACTCCAGTCAGATCGCATCTGCTCGGCCGGTGGGGCTTCCCCGAGCTGCGGCTCGCCGCGGCAACCGCCGTGCTCGTGGTCGCGGGCCCGGAGCTCGTCCGCCCCGCCCGGCGGCTCGCTGCGGCGCTCGTCCTGCTCGCTGCGGTCTCGGTCGTCGCGCTCGGCGCGGCGCTGCCGTCGGCCGCGTTCGGCGCGCTCTCGCTCGGTCTCGGCGTCGGGGCGATCGTCCGGCTGGCCTTCGGCACCGCGGCGGGCGTCCCGCCGACTGCGCGCATCCGCACCGAGCTGGCGGCGCTCGGCGTGGCGGTCGCCGACCTGCAGCCTGCCCAGGAACAGAAGGTCGGATACGCCGCCTACGTCGGTCACGACCCGAGCGGGAAGCCGCTCAGGGCGCGCGTGCTCGGGCGGGATGCCCAGGACACCCAGCGTTTCGCCCGCCGCTGGCGCCAGCTCGCCTACCGCGACCCACCGCGGAGCGTGGCGATCGGGCGGCTGCAGCAGGTCGAGCACGAGGCGCTGGCGACATTGATGGCCGCCCAGGCGGGCGTCACCGTGCCCGGGGTGGTCACGGCGGCCCTCGGCCCCGAAGGCGATGCCCTGATCGTGACGCGGCAGCCCGACACGCCGCCGCTCGAGGAGGCGGCTGCCGGCGACGTCTCCGACGACCTGCTCGACGAGCTGTGGGAGCAGGCGGCGCTCCTCCATGCCGCGGGGATCTCCCACGGCCGGCTCAACCTGCGCAACGTGATCGTGGTCGATGGAGCACCCGTGCTGCACGACCTCTCGGCTGCGACGCTGGGCGCGCCGCAGTCGGCAATCGACATCGACATCGCGGAGCTGCTCGTTGCCTGCACCGTGCTCGTCGGGCCCGAGCGCGCGCTGCGGGCGGCATGCGATCGCAAGGGCATGCAGGCGGTGGCGGGCGCCCTCCCGTACATGGAGCGGGCCGCGCTCACCCCGCACCTCCGCGATCTGGCGCGCCACCACGACGTCGCGCTCAAGTCGCTCCGGCAGGGCGCCGCCGCGGCGACCAACGAGAAGGTGCCGGAGCTCGCCCAGGTGCACCGCGTTCGCGCCCGCGACTTCCTCTTCACCGGGCTGATCGCGTTCGCCGCCTACCTGCTGATCACGAAGCTCGCGAAGATCGGCTTCGGGACGATCGCGACCGAGCTCCGCCATTCCGACCTCGTCTGGGTCGGCGTCGCGCTGCTCCTCGCCCAGCTGAGCTATGTGCCGCAGGCGATCGCGTTCCGCGGCGCCGTCCCCACCCCGCTTCCGCTGCTTCCGTGTGTGGTGCTGCAGTCGGCGCTGAAGTTCCTGAACCTCACGGTGCCGGCGTCGGCGGGGAGCATCGCCGCGAGCATCCGCTTCCTGCAGCGGATGGGCTCGAAGACCGGTGAGGCCGTCGCGGCGAGCGCCGTGATCGGGCTCGCCGACACGATCCTTCAGCTGCTGCTCGTGCTCGCGCTGCTCCCGATCGTGCACATCCAGCTCGACACGAGCCAGCTCCACGGCGCGATCCCCTCGGGCCGGTTCATCGCCCTGATCGCGATCGCGCTGGCTGTGGTGATCGGAGCCGTGTTCGCGATTCCCGCCCTCCGGAAGAAGGTGCTGCCGCAGATCCGCTCCGCGCTCACGAGCCTCTGGACGATCGCGCGCAACCGCCGGAAGCTCCTCGATCTCTTCGGCGGGAGCCTCGGCAAGGAGCTCTTCTTCGCGCTCACGCTCGGCTCGGCGTGTCTCGCCTACGGCGTCCATCTCTCGCTGGCGCAGCTCCTGCTCGTGAACGTGATCTCCTCGACGCTCGCGAGCCTCGTGCCGGTGCCGGGCGGGATCGGCGCGGCGGAGGCCGCGATCTCGGCCGGTCTCGTCGCGATGGGGGTGCAGGAGACGACGGCCTTCGCGATCGCGCTCACGCACCGCCTCTGCACCTACTACCTGCCGCCGATCTGGGGCTATGTCTCGCTGCGCTGGCTGCAGCGGAAGGGTTACGTCTAGGTCCGCAAGTAGGCGTCGGTGCTCGTCAGCCAGTCCTGGCGCAGCGGGGAGAAGATGTCGAGATCGAGCGTCCGCTCGAGGGCCTCGGCCTTGTGCGGGACGTTCGAGGGCAGGTGGAGCACGTCGCCGACGGCCAGGTCGAAAACCTTCGTCTCGTCTTCGCCGACCCAGAAGCGCATCGCGCCTTCGAGGATGTAGGTCATCTGCTCGTTCTCGTGCGAGTGCTTCGGGACGATGCAGCCCTTGTCGAGGTAGACGTGCGCGAGCATGATCCGCTCGCCGGTGATCATGCGCCGCTCGAGCAGCGGGTTCAGCCGCTCCCGGTCGAGCTCGTCCCAGCGGTAGAACGTGGCCTGCCCCGCGTCCATCCGGCTACTTCGCGGCGCCGGCGATCGTCTCGACCGCCTCTGCCAGCGAGAGATTGTCGGTGTTGATCATCAGGTCGTAGTGCGTCGGTACCTCGTTGCTGACGCCGTAGAAGCGCTTGAGGTAGTCGGCCCGGCCCTTGTCCGACTGGCTGAGGCGCTTGGCGGCGGTCTTCCCGTCCGCGCCCTCCTCCTCGGCGAACCGGCGGAGCCGCGTCTCGTCGGAGGCGGTCACGAGCACGCGGAGCACGTCGTCGCGGCCGCCGAGCGCAAACGACGCCGCATGCGCACTGATCACGACCCTGCCCTCGTCGGCCTCGTTCACGACCGCCTCGCGGATCAGCGCGCGCAGCGACTCGGTCGTCTCGGAGCGGTTGAAATCGACCTCGATTCGCCGCCCCGCCTGCCGCGACTCCGCGAGCGAGACCGCCTCCGGGAAGATCCCCTCGCTCTGCGCCGCAGCCACGATGATCGCCCCGTCGGCGTACCGAAGCCCGAGCCGCTCGGCCACGAGCTCCGCGATCTCGGGCCCACCGGCCCCGTCCGCATACGAGATGGAGATGATCGACCGGGGCATCGGACGCATGCTAACGCCAAGCCGGTGCGCCCTCGCGCCGCCTGCCCTGGACCGTCTTCCGATGGGCGGTGGGCTGAGCGCCGCAACTGGATGCGACACGATGTGACGAAAGCGGCATGAACGCAGTGTTTCTCGCAAGATCGGCCAGAAGCCGTCACGCGCTGTTTCGTCGAGTTGCAGGCCCCTGACCTAGGAAAAACCTAGGACGGCAGCGCCGCTCGGAGGGCCGCGCTGATCGGGGTCCCGAGGCGCATCGAGCGCTTGCGAGGGTGGGCGGTGGCCGGTCAGGCGTAAGGGACGCTCGCCCACCCCACCGCAGACTCTCCCGAGTTGTCCTCAGCGGCTTCGGTCAGTTGTCAGAGAGCACAGCCGCCACCAGCTGCACATTTGCCCGCCACTCCGCCGCAGCCTTCTCGACCCTCTCTCGCACGCCACTAGGACCGAGGTCGTGCCACGCGCGTGCAAGCTCTGACCCGTCAGAGAGAACACGTTCCAGCGCCGTTCTGCCGAGCACACGGAGTTCGCCGGGACAGATGCCCCGATGACGGTCGACCCACTGGACCAACCTGATCCGGAAGGGGAACGCTCGCGGGCGAGAGTGATGCCGCGACCACTGTGGCCGCAGCCCACGCGATCTGACCGGTTTCTTGGTCCAGCTCAGCGGTCGGCTCAGTGACGACCGCACGCCGCAGTGCACGCTCAACCTCTGCCCAGTCCGCCGTTCCCACCAATGTCCAATCTGCCCAGTCCATCGCAGCGTCGTCATCGAACGCTCGGCTGCCCCAAGTCCCCACTCACCGCTCCTCTCCGACGCCCCGATGGCCGCCATGTGCGCAGTAAAGCGGATCCGGTCAGGCGTACGTTCTCAACGCTCGCGCAGCCAAGGTTCGTCACGCCAGCGCCTGTGTGCAACGCTTCGCGCGATGAAACTCTGGCGACTCCCGATCACCGACGGCCTGCTCGACAAACATGAAGGGACTGCTGTCGCGTGGGCCGATGACGCCGAAGGGGCACGCCGGGCCGTTGAGCAAGAGTTGTCGGACGAGAGCGCGTACGGCAAGCCATTCGTGGTCGGCGACGCGACCGACTACGACGAGGAACATCCGCACGTCGTTGTTGTGAACTGGGGCGACTAGCCCACGGCCGCTCGGAGTGTCTTCCGGAACGCTCGGGCAACCCACGCTCTTTCCGCCTGAGGAGCACGCGGTAGTCTTGGTGGCGATGGGAAGGACGCTGGCTGTTGTTGCAGTTGTCGCCGTTCTTGGCGCGACCGGAGACGCGAGCGGTGCGCCACCGAACCTCGGCCTGTCGGTGATGCCCGTCCCGTCGAAGGCTCGCCTCTTGGTCTCAGGCGCTGTCGGCAACGGGTTCTTCGCTCACTACTGGGTTTCGCCTAGTTCGTCGGGTCACGGTCGTTGTCATTTCGAAACCGTCAGCCACAGCCTCGCAGCGGGGCCGAACCTGACGCTCGCGCAGTACCGAACCGTCGGCTCTGGAGCGGGTAGCTGTTCGCTCGGGTCGCCTGCTCGGAACTCGGCCATGCCTGCCGGAGCCAGTCCGTTTCGAAGCCTGTTTTCTTGGGCGCCTTTGACGAAGGATCACAATCCGGCCAGGTGGGTCCACCTCACGTCGTTGGCGAAGTGATGACGGCGACACCGCCAGCTCGGGTCGTGCTTCGCTGGAGCGGCGGCGCTACCACTCTCGGGCTCCGCGGACGCTGGTTCGCTGGGGGATCTGCAGCGCTCTACGGTCACCTGCCCGTGTACTCGTTGATCGCCTACGACCAGTCCGGGCGGGTGCTCGCGCGGTTCAGGCACGACTGACGGTCGCTTGCCGTCAGAGTGTCTGGCGGAACGCTGGGCGACGCATCCGGGGCCCGCAACGTTCCGCGACCTCGCGGGGGTGGCATCGGTACCCACGCCCGAGACGGGGCCTGCCGCCGTCGCGATCCCTGCTGCGGCCCCGATCCGGATCGAGCGCTCGCGGGGTGCCCGGGCGGGCCTCACGGCGCTCGGCCGACCCGGCGGGAAATGATCGCAGCCTGACCGACGACCCGAGGCCCGTCAACCCCTCCGGGGTCGGCTACGCCTTGACCGACCTCGACTCGCCGATCAACCATCAGGGATCCCGGCACGGAGGGAAAACCCTCAGGCGCTCACAACGCACCCTCGCTCAGCCGACGGTGCTCACCCTCGACTTGCGGCTAGACGTGTTCTTGAGTCGAGCCTGGATACGGAACAGGGGTTCAAGCAGCTCGTCGACCGCCGACGGAAGCGCTGCGATCAGAGAGGGAGAGTCCGCGACCTCGATCTCAGGGAAATAGGCGGACACCTCTCTTCTGCCTCGGAAGTAGATGGCGGGGTCTCCATCGAGGTAGAGGGTTAGCCACCGATGGATCGCCCATCCGCTCGCGCGTCGCTCCAGTGTGATATCCCAGATGACGCCGTCGGTTCCTGGAAGGTGAGCGTCGATTGAGCCGGTGACGGTGACTCCTTCCCATCCTCCCTGAGCGAGACGTTGGGCCTCTGACTGGCCATGGGCTTCGCGGATGGCAACATGCGCCGCGTTATCGAAGAACTCGACTCGATGCTCGATTCGATGTCCCTCACGAACCTCTCGATACGGCGTTTGCCCGAGTTCGACGGCCTTCTGGACGAGAGCGCGTTCGAGGACCGCGAACGCCGAGAGCAGATCAGTGACGAGTTGTTCGGCATCGGGCACCAGCAGAGCGTAGTCCGCCACTACGGGCAGATTTCATCAGGCGTACTTTCTGCACGCTGGCGCAGGACAGTGCCCTCCCGCCAGCCTTGACTTTCAGGTCAGCCGTTCGACGAACGCGAACGCAGTAGATCCATCGCTCCAGGCGCGTCAACGATCGCGTACGAGACCACGTGGATTGAGTCGCGGCGCCACGACGCCGGATTCTCAAGAACCGCGGCTACCTCAGGGGCTGTAAGAACGCTGTCCCATACGACGTTGATAGCGCCCATCCCGAGAAGATCCTGTACCGCCTGAAGTGTCTCCGCTCGCGAAGACGCGGGCACAGTTCGCTCTTCGCCTTCACCGACGTACCGATGCGCCTCGACCAGATCGGGGAGCGGTGTCTCGTCAAACGCGAGGTCGAGCACCTTCCAGTGAACCCAGGTGAGAAACTTGGAGGCAGCACGCCGGAAGTATCGACCGTCGCTCTGAGTGTCTTTAAGAACGCTCGCGCAGCCGAGTTCGCCGTCGCCTGACCCTGCAGTTCAGCGTCGATCGAGACGGATGGACGAGGGCCGACCGTCGTCGCCGTACTCGATCCACACGGAATAGCTTCCATCGTCGATCTCGACAACAACTCCGTCATTCGTGCGCTTCGGCGGGTCGAGGAAGTTCTCGACCGTGACCTCGCCTTCTTCGCTCTCCGGCCACACCTCCGCGGCGCGCTCGCGGCGAGGGGCGCGAACCACCGAGTCGTATTGAATCTCCGTCAGTCGCACGGGGTCAAGGATCAGGATCTGACCGCTGTCAACATGGATGCGCCCGACCCGCCTTCGGTTCGTTCGTCATACCCGGACTCTACGGAGTTAGGACTGAATCGCTCTGAGGCTATTCGCGGACGCTCGGCGCAGACCGACATCGTTACGCTCGACCCATGGACGTAACACTCGATCGCGAAGCGGATGGCCGACTCCTGGTCAAGGTCCAGTCCGACGAGTGGGAGGTCAATGTTCGCGCCTCACAGGCTGACCTGATGCGGCTAAAGGACATCCGGTCGGCGGACTGGAACGCCCGTCGGAGTATCCGAGCCGGGGAGACGGCCGGTTCCCACGTCTTCTGGGCCTGTGCAGGCGAAGTCGTGACGTTGGCGATCGGACACGACGACGAGACGTGGGACGTTGCCGTGAACGTCCCGGTCGAACTGGTCGAACAGATGGTGCTTCAGGCAGAGCGGCTCTGAGTGTCTTCCGGGACGCTCCGGCAGCCCAGGCGGCTCACGCCCGGCACCTTTCCTGGCACGGCCTTGTACTGTTCAGCGAACGTGTTGAGCGACAGGCTGTTGCGGGTGAACGCTCACGGAAGCGCTCCGGTGTGATTTAGAAACTCTGGCGCAGCCGAGAGGAGCATCGCCCGAGCGGCTCTAACCTACGTCCGAGTGGCTGATTCTGATGAGCAGCCTGTCCTCGATGATGAGGCTTGGGCGCGGGGGAGCGTTATTGGCGGGCCCTCGTAGACGACCTCCTCGTTTCCCTAGGGCAGACAGACGAGTGGCCGAGCGCCGAGCATGAAGCTCTACGGGGACGGGGTTACCCCAATCCCGCGCGAGGACGTATCCATTTGTGATGGGCGCTCGTGGCTTCTCGACCGGTCATTTTCCATCCAGCAGTTTCCTTCGAATACCGAGACGGCGACGATCTTCGCCCACGTCGAGGACTGGGCCGCGGGCCTCCTGAGCTTTCCCGACGTCAATAACGAAGAGGACATCGAACCGCCTTTTTCGATGAAGGCCCGCCGAACAAACGCGTTCCGCGATCGACGCTCAGCATCAAGCTTCACGGAAGCTCTGACGCGACGACTGCTTGTGCGCGGTCTCTCCTCACCGTTTGGCTGAGGCCCGAGGCCACTGTGTCACGAGATGCGGACCCTGATAAAGGACACGCCGGGCCTCGACCATTGGTGAATCCTGCTCGGAGTGTCCGGTTCCGTTCGGGGTACCGATCCGCATCGAGCGGCTTGCGGGGGTGGAGCGGCGGGCCTCCGCCTCGGCCAACCCCGGCCGGAAACGATCGCAGCCTGACCGACGACCCGAGGCCCGTCAACCCCTCCGGGGTCGGCTACGCCTTGACCGACCTCGACTCGCCGATCAACCATCAGGGATTGATCCGGCACACTGGAAACGTGCTTCGTTTCGTGCCCGTGCTCGCAGCGCTCATGGTGGTCATATCTGTCGCGTCTGCCGCAACGCCACCGTCCACGCTTCGGCCCGGAGTCGCGCCACCGTCGAACCCGCGATTCACAACCCCCGCAGCGCGACACGTGAGGCACCTGTTCAAGCAGAACGGACTCCCGGTGCGTTCACTCGGTACAACACCCGACGGCACTTCGACGCTCCTTGGGTCCGCAAGCGCCTTCTCGGTGACGATCGCGGTTTACCGATCCCCAGAGAAGGCGGTCGCCTGGCTCAAGGAAACAGCTCTCTACAGTCCCGCGCCGCGAACGAGAATGATCCGTGTCGGTGCCGTCCTGATCTATGTGCAGTACGTCGCGAAGAGCAGCCCTCTCCCCGTCGTTCCGTGGCGCGTCGCTCGCGCAGTAGTCGCTCTGCGCCACGGCGCGTGAACACCCGCCCTGCTCGGGTGTGCTCCCGAACCACACCGAGGCACCCTCCGGCCGCAAATCCCTCTCTCTCCGCGTCTCGCTGAGAGGCACAGACCCGGCGCCCCTTGCCGCACCGTCGGGCGTCATAGGGCGCACTCGCGCAGGTCAGCGCCATTCCGTGGGTACCGTTCTGGACGGCTGCGCCCTCGGCGCTGCAAAGCGGGGCGATCGGGCGTCGGTCATCGAGGCTTTCCGTCGCTCGCGCCCCGTCCAAATCCAATCCTCATTCAGGCGTACTTTGCGAACGGTGGGGCAAGTCACCGTCACGCCGCCTCGGAGTCGTTTCGACTATTGCTGGAGCGCTCGCACCGTTCGGCGAAGCCGCCGGTCGCAACTCCGCCGGTTCGTCCCAATCGCAGCTTCTAGCGTCGGAATAGCCTCAGTCGCTCCGAGTTCCTGGAGCCGTGAGGCTGCCCATTGGCTGTAGCGACGGAGTTGGCGGCCACTCAACTTACGCGTGAACATCAAATCCAGATGCCTCGACGACGTTCCCAGGAGCGTCCGCGGGTTGATCACGAGCACCGCAAACATCGCGATTCCTTCGGGAGCCCCGAGCATCGCAAGCGAGTTGATCGCGTTCACCCTCACGCCCGCTGCTTCATCGTCACGAGCTACCTCAAGCAGGCGATCAACTGCCGACGGATCTCCGATACGCCCGAGAGCGGTGACCGTTGCCTGGCGGTCGAGATCGTTCGAAACCCCAAGATTGCGGACAAGGGCAGGCACCGCCTCTCGGCATTTCATCTCTCCTAAGTGCGAAGCAGCAACCAGCCGCCTACTCGGATCAGTGAGGGCTCCGATCCATTGCTCGGCCTCGCTCAGTTCAGTCTCATCGGTCATCCGGCAAAGCTAGCTTCCCTGAGCGCAGGGTTCGGGCCTTGGGAACCCTCGGCTTCGGCGTCGGGTGTCTTCGCGAGAGCTGGCGCACCGTCGATCTTGGCCGTCTGCTCGCGCCGTTCCGGTAGAGCCGATGGGCGGTCAGGCGTGAGGGCTCGCGCAGCCGAGACAGTACGGAGAGAGGCCCCACGATCACGATCGATGGCGCGGGGATGGCCGTGGTTCCCACGCCCGCGACGGGGCCTGCCGCCGTCACGATCGACGCATCACCTGGCTCGTAACCAGGAGGTCACCCTGCCCTGCAACCCGCATGAATCCTTGATCTGGCTCGTCGCGGTCGCTCTCATCCCAGGTCGGCTCCCAGGTCTAAGGCCAGTAAAACGGGGTTGAGCGATCGTCTTCGATCAGGTCGAGGACGACCGTGTTGGCACGCTCCGAAGCTACTGCGTCGAACCGATCGACGCGACGGCGGCGGCGCCGTTCTCGTCTTCGAGCATAGGGAGCGGTCAACTGCATCGCCAGCAGTCGCATGTGGGTCCAGTCCATCGCCTTGATCTCAGCAGGGTCGGTCGGGAGGCGAATCTCTTCGACGTTGTCTGTTTTGGCGAACGCGAGTTCGAGTACGCGGACGCTGGCTTTCCAGGCGTCCGGGGCGCCCGACTCGATGTGGGCGCGAAGCGTCATGATCGCGGGCGGCACTAGCTCGGCGAGCGCGGCCTCGCGGGCCTCGGTCACGGTGGGCTTACGAGGTCTGCCGCCTAGGCGACCGGAGCGGACGCGGGCGGCGTGAAGCTCGGTGGGACTGAGTCGGGCCACATGCCTATTGTTGCTCACGCGATCGGCGACTCGGAAACTCCTGCAACTTGGGGTTACTCGCGCGGGAGGGTCTCTTGCGGGGTCGGGGGTTTGCAAATGAGAAGGGCCGTCCGAAGACGGCCCTGATCTCGTTTCACGAACTCCGGGAGGTTCGGTCCCGGTGCCTTGTCAGCCTACCGGTTTCGCGGTAGAGTCTTCGTCGGTTTCACGAACTGGAAAGGTTCGATTTGCAGCGAGGTTTTAACTCCGGTGAGGACTGCAACGGCACGGTTGGAGTGTCCGATCCGCCGACGTTTGCACCCGACCTTCGGGCCAGTCTGATGGCCCTCGCCGATGCGCTGGACGTGATGGAAGCGCCGGAGCGTGCTGATGTCGAAGCCGTGGTGCTGCATCTCGGTTCGATCCCTCACGAGAACCTCGACGGGGTCGTGTGGCTGCTCAGGGCGACCGCGACTCCAGACGCGATCGGATTACTCGATCGTGAGGCCGTCTGGCCGCTGATGGTGGGGGCTTTGAGCCGTGATGGGTCATCGGCCTACGGAAGCGTCGAGAGCGCTCGCCGTGACTTCGAGGACGCCTCCCAGGCCAACCTCCCGTTCCTCTCGCCGACTCGGGCTGGAGATGAGGCCGCGGTCGCCGCGTCGGATGTGATGTTGGTTGGGGCCGGTATCCGTCGAACCCGCATGGGTGACGATGGTGATCTTCGGCCCTGGCGGCGGATTATCCGTCGTGCCGTTGGGCTACCCCGCTCTCGGGCGGCGGCGTACCGGCGTACCCCGCGGCGGCGCCGGGCGCGGCGTGATTCGTCTCAGCGGCGGGCGACCGCTCGCTCGCCTGGCCGACCCGGTCGAGCCGAACCGTCCGACGCCGAGTCGGAGCCACCGTCCGCTTCTGAGGATGCCCCTGCGAGGTCCGACCCGTGAGCGAGGACCGGCAACTGCGGGCGCTGGAAGCGGTCAGGCACGTCGAGGTCGAGTACGGGCTTCGGACGGCCAGCCTGAAGCCATGCATTGCGTTCCTGCTCGACGGGAACATCGGCGGTGCCACCCGGCACGAGGCGGCTTTCGTGATCGCGATCGACTGCCGACGTATGGGCCTCACCGAGCACGAGACCGAAGCGATCCTCACGAGGTGGGCGACAAAGATCGGATATGGCACGGGTAAGGCTTGTAGCGCAATCAGGAACGCCTACGCGAAGAAGAACAACAGCTACCAGTACTTCCCGCCGGGCATCACGAAGAGGCCCGGAACGGGTTATGAGCGCGTCTCGCTGCGACCTGCGCGGACGTTGGCTGTCCGCAGAACTGCCCTCCCTACGTCTCGCTCCACCATGGTCCTCGCGGTCAAGGCTACGAGCGGTTCAAGAGGCTCGGCTGGACCCATCTGCTCAGACGGCAACGTCACATGGCAGCGGCCGACGTTTACCACGCCCTCTGCGAGTTTGAAGAGAAGTACGGCTTCGTCGCGGGCGCACCCCTCCACACGACCTACAAGCAGCTGGCGGAACTCGCCGACCGCGACCACGCCCACGTCGGCCACCACCTTCAGTTTCTTTACGAACTCGGGCTCCTCAGCAGCTTTGAACGCGGAAGCGGCAGCGGCCCACACGCCCGCGATCGTGTCGCTTCTCGCATCGCTCGTACCGTCCCGATCCCTCCGGTACCGACTGCCGCTACAAACCCCGCAATAACTACAGGTGACCGCACGCAACCCCGGATAGGTAGCGAGCCGCCACCCGAGATAGGTGACCTCAGGCCGCCCAATATAGGTGGCGCGTCAGAAACCGAAAACGGCGACCCAGCGCTCGCCTGGTGCTCGACCTGCCGCGCCTGGAAGCAGACTCACACTAAACCCGACTACCCCAGCCTCGTCTGGCTCGTCTGCGGACATCGCTCCGCCTTGACCCCGAACGGCGACTCGCGATGACGGACCCGATCGTCGCCCTGCTCCTCGAACGCCTCCTCCCGGAGATCGAGAAGCATGTCAGTGAGATGGTGGAACGGAGGGTCGTCGCCCTCGCCGCGCCGCAACCCGACCCGTGGCTCACGACGACCGAGGCCGCGCACTACCTCCGACTCACCCCGGAAGCCCTCCGCGCCCGCGTCCGACGCGGCACCGTCCCGGCCCACCGCGACGAACACCGGCTCCTCTTCGACCGCGACGAACTCGACCGGCACGTCCGGCACGACGACCAGAACGGGCGCTACCCTGCCGCCCGACAACAACTGAGTGCCCCCGCGACCGCGTCAACGGCCGGGGCCGTGGCTCCAAGGAGGTAAGCCCTTGAAGCAAGTGCATCCTTCCACGCGCCGCAGCGCGTGGCCAGTGGCATCTACTACGAGAGCGGCAGCTACGTCGCTGGTTACACCCATCCACTGACCGGCTCCTGGACGACCGGCCGTCCTTAGCGGTGCCCGCAACAAGACCGAGGCGGTGAAGGCCCGCAGAGCGTTGATCGAGGGCCTCGCCAGCGGTCGGATCGCGGCGCCGAACACGATCACCGTCGCCGACTTCGCGGACGACTGGCTCGGCACTCGTGAGGGCCGGGTCAGGTCTCGGACGTATGAGGCTGACGAACGCAACGTCAAGATCATCCGCCTGCACTTCGGCTCCCTCCGACTCCAAGCCCTCGGAGCCCGCCAGGTCGAGCAGTTCCTCGCGAAGCTGAGATCGGGCGCCGTCACCGGGAACGCACTCGCCGAGAGAACGGTCGGGCAGGCGTTCGGGACGCTCCGGCTGATCTGCGCCTCAGCCGTCTCCGACGATCTGCTCGCCACGAATCCCTGCGACCGCATCCAGCGACATACGAGACCGAAGCAGAAGAGCAGCCGGGAGCCGCGCGTCCTGAGTAGCGATCAGCTGGACGCCCTCGTCGATGCCGCAAGCAAGAAGACGCCAGCCTACGCGGGCATCATCGCCGTTCTCGCCTACACGGGTTGTCGTGCTCGCGAAGGCCTTGGGTTGCGCTGGGAGGACGTGGACACGACTACGAAGCTGCTCGAAATCACGCACCAGATCGACAAGCCGGTATGGATCTCGTGGATCTGAAAACCCGTCGGCGAAGCGGACAAACGCGCTGGTCCCAAGCCTCGATGCCGTTCCTCGGTCGCGAGGCGAGGATGCAAGCACGGTGGTCGGCGAACGAGGACTACGTCTTCGCGCCGAGAGCAAGGCGCTCCCCGCGCCTACCGGAACGTGCGTCGGGCGCATCGAGGCAGCGGCCAGGAGGCAGGACTCGGGCACGTCTGCGCGCACGACCTAAGGCACACGATGACGTCGAACATGCTCCAGCACGCCGATCTCGCCACGGTGGCGCGCTACATCGGACACGCCAACATCGCCATCACAGCCCGGGTTTACAGACACGCGATCGGATCGCCCGCCGAGCAGGCAGCACGCGTTGCCGAGGCCATGCGTGTAGCTGGCTTCGGGCACTGGAACCGAACGCTAGAAGCTGGACAAGAAGCTCGGCACCTGGGAAAAAACCTGGGAAGCCCGTCGAGTGTGTTGCCTCCGGAAAACAGAAAACCCCGCTTTTGCAGGGTCTTCCACGATGGGCGGTAGACGGGCTCGAACCGCCGACCCCCTGGGTGTAAACCAGGTGCTCTCCCAGCTGAGCTAACCGCCCGGGACACGAAGTGTGCCCGAGCCGGCAGGCGGTCGGCTCACAGGAGGCTCACAGGAGATCCCTAGCCGTTTCGTGCCGCGCCCCCAAGGGGTGCTCAGGCGGGTCGAGTGAGATGTGGCCTGTTCGATCCCAACCGAAGGAGGTCACCATGAACAGACGGAATCGCATCGCCCTTGGTATCAGCTCCACACTCGTCCTCGGCGCCGCAGGGGCGGGAATCGCGACCGCGGCGAAGACCGACAGCGGCCCGCCGGCCGGAGGCGGTGGGCCGCCCGGTGCGGCAGCGATCGCCACCTACCTCGGCCTGACGAGCGACCAGATTCGCACCGACCTCAAGTCGGGTGAGACGCTCGCCCAGATCGCGAACGCCCAGGGCAAGACCGTGAGCGGGCTCGAGGCGGCGATCGTCGCCGACGCGACGACGAACCTCGACGCCGCGGTCACTGCCGGGAAGATCACCTCGGCCCAGGAGGCGACGATGCTCGCGAACCTGAAGGCCCATGTCGACGACATGGTCAACTCGACCGGACCGCCGGCCGGCGCCAAGGGCGGTCCCGGTGGTCCCGGCGGCGGGCCCGGAGGTGGGCCGGCGAGTCAGGCGATCGCCGACTATCTCGGCCTCACGGTCTCGGCGCTCCAGACCGACCTGAAGGGCGGTCAGACGCTCGCCCAGGTCGCGACGGCGCAGGGCAAGACCGTGGCAGGGCTCGAGGCGGCGATTCTCGCCGACGCGAAGACGCACCTCGACGCGGCCGTCACGGCCGGCAAGCTCACCTCGGCGCAGGAGTCGACCATGCTCGCCGGCCTCTCCTCGCACGTGGCCGACATCGTGAACTCGACCGGCCCGCCCGCAGGCGGCCCGGCGGCGGCCTGGCGGCCCGCCGAGCGCCTAGCGCGAATCGGTTTCACGGGGAGGGGCGCAGCCGGCGGCCCCTCCCCGTTCCGGCATGTGCGAATCGGTACGGATTTGCCACCGACCGCCCTTTGGGCTACCTTCGGTGTCGGCGGCTACGGATGACCGAGTCGCCGGCCGGCGTTGACGCCGGCACGTGCCGCGCTCCACGCGGTGCCGGGGAGGCGATGTGCGCCTCATGCGAGCGACGTAGCTCACGAGCCGTTTCCGGCTCTGGATCCGTGTCCTGATTCTTTCGATCCCAAGGAGCTATGCACCATGCGCACCCACCATTCATCCGATCTTGCCGTTCTCAGATCCGAGGTCGCCACCCGCCTCGGACTCGCCGAGGAGGCGACCGACACCGCCTTCGAGCGGGAGTGCCGCGAGTACCTCTCCGATCTCCGCTGGCCCGGCGGTGTCGAGTGCCCGCGCTGCAGCGAGAGCACGCGGCTGCTCTGGCTCACGAGCCGCTCGAAGTGGCACTGCTACTCGTGCCGCTACCAGTTCAGCGTCACCGCGGGCACGCTCTTCCACAGCTCGCATCTGCCGGTCTGGAAGTGGTTCGTCGCCGTCCACCTGATGCTCGACACGCCCGAGGGCCTGTCGGCCAACGAGCTTCGGCGCACGATCGGCGGCAGCTACAAGACCGCCTGGTTCGCGGCTCACCGCATCCGGGCGGCGATGCGCGGGCACGGCGCCGAGCTACTGCGTACGCTGATCGACGCCGAGCTGCGCGAGGCGGGCGCCCACTCGCCACCCGAGCATGCCGAGCTCGTTCGCGCGAACGGCACGGTGCTCACGCGGATGCGCCGGCTCGTCGGCGGTCCACACCACCAGCTGAGCGTCAAGTACCTGCCTGCCTACATCGACGAGCGGCGGTGGCGGTCGGTCAACAAGTCGAACCCGCATGTCTTCCGCGACACCATCCAGGCCCTTCTCGAAGGCGAGTGCATCTCGTATGACCGGCTTGTCAGCGCCGTCTAGCTGGACCTCGGCGGGGAGCGATCCCCGCCGACCCGCGCCGGTCGAACTGCCCCGGCCGCGCGCACCCAAGGGGGCCGAGCTCGTGCGGCTGAGGCTTCCCGATCGCCCCGGGAGCCTCGCCGCCGTCACGGCCCACCTCGCTGCCCACGAGGTGGATGTCCTGGCCCTCGAGGTTGTCGACCGCGGCCCGGGGGCCGCGGTCGACGACCTTCTCCTCTCGGGCGAGAAGCTCGACGCCGCGCTCGCCTCGCTCGGCTCTCGGGCGATGGTGCTCGGCCGCAGGGCAGGAATCGACGTGCGCGATCCGGGCCTAGCGATGGCGGCGGCCTGCGAAGGTGTCAGCTCGGCACGCGATGCGACCGAGGCACACCGGCAGATCGTTCGCTCCGCGCTCGGCCTCGTCTTCGCCGAGGCCGGCGTGCTCTGCATCCGTCGTGAAGGGCTCCTCGCGATCTCGGCCTCGACGGTGGCCGGGATGCCGGCGGCGGTGGACAGCCGGTCGGCCTCGCTCCTCGAGTCGGCGCTCGCGAGCGGCGAATGCCTGACTGCAGACGGGCGCATCCCGTGGGCGCCGATGAGCCTGCGCGAATGCCTGCCCGGCGGATCGGTCGCGGTCGTTCCGGCCGGTTCGCTCGCGCTCGCGCTCGTACGCGAGGATCATGCGCCGTTCGTCCTGGTCGAGCTGGAGCGCCTCGCGGCGCTGATGCGGGTCGCCGCAGCCACCCTGACGCTGCACGAGGCGACGCTCCTCCGCAGTCGTGTACGCCTGGTCTCGGAGCTGCCACCCGCATGAACACCGTCTCGGCCGCCCCCAAGAAGCGGATTCTGATCGTCGAAGACGAGACGATCATCCGTCTCGACCTGCGCTCGATGCTCGAGGCAAGCGGGTACGAGGTTTGCGGGGAGGCGGCCGACGGGGTCGAGGCGATCGAGCTCGCAGCCTCACTCGAGCCCGACGTGATCCTGATGGACGTGAAGATGCCCAAGCTCGACGGGATCGAGGCGGCCCGCCGGATCCTCGAGCAACAGTCGGTGCCGATCGTGATGCTGACGGCCTTCGGCCAGGAGGAGCTCGTCTCGCGTGCGGTCGACACCGGCGTCTTCGGCTACCTCGCGAAGCCGTTTCGCGAACAGGACGTCGTCCCGGCGCTCGTCGCAGCGCAGACCCGTCATGCCGAGTTCGCCGAGGTCAAGCTCCAGGCCGCATCCCTCCGGGAGGCGCTCGAAGCCCGAAAGGCGATCGAGCGGGCGAAGGGGATCTTGATGGCGAAGGAGGGGATCAGCGAGGATGAGGCATTCGCCCGGCTGCGGCGTGCGAGCCAGAAGTCGGGCCGTCCGATGAAAGTGATCGCCGACGCGGTCGCGGCGACTCTCGGCTAGCGAGCCCACGGGGGTGTGCTCGGACCGGTCGAGGGTCGCCCCGGCCGCGGCGTTACACACGAACGTGTGCGAGGAGCGCGGCCAGGCTCGCCGTCGCCACGCACACGGTCGAGTCCGCGGCGCCGTAGTAGACCCGCAGCGTGTCACCGTCGTCGCCGAGCAGCCAGCCGCACGGGAAGACGACGTTCCCGACGTCACCGATCCGCTCGTAGGGAGCCTCGGGGCCGAGGACCCAGCCGCTCGAGCGAGCGAGGACCCGTTCAGGGTTTTCGAGCTCGAGGAGGGCGAGGCCGGCGCGATAGATCGACCCGGAGGCGGTCGTTCGGACGCCGTGGTAGAGAAGAAGCCAGCCTTCGTCGGTGCGAAGCGGCGGCGGGCCCAGGCCGATCTTCCCGGAGTCCCAGGCGCCGGCGGCGCCCGCGCGGAAGAGACAGCGGTGGGCACCCCAGTGGCGGAGATCCGGGCTCCACGAGAGCCAGACGTCGCCCGAGGCTCTCGGCGTTGCGGCCACCGGGCGGTGGATCAACGCATACCGTCCGCCGAAGCGCTCCGGGAACAACGCCGCATCCTTGTTCTCGGGCGGCAGCAGCACCCCGCGCCGCTCGTAGGTGCGGAAGTCGGTCGTGGCCGCGAGGCAGACGAGCGGGCCGCCGGCGGAGAAACCCGTATAGACGATCAGGTACTCGCCGTCGAGTTCCGTGACCCGCGGATCCTCGATCCCGTGGCGCTCGGGCTCCGATTCGAGGTCGGGCCGGAACGAGCGGTCGGGGTCGACCGTCCATCCGCCGAGGCCGTCGGCGCTTCGCGCCACGCCGAGGTACGAGCGCCCGGTACGGTCCTCGACCCGGACGAGAAGCAGCGTCTCGTCACCGACCATCGCCGCGGCCGGATTGAAGGCGGTATTCACTCTTCCCGGCCAATCAGCTGATGAAAGCACCGGATTGGCGTCATACCGTTGGAAGAGCTCACTCATGGCTTCTCCCCCTCCACAGCGCCGTCAGGCGACCCCACTAGGCTCTGACCCTTCGATGGCCGGTCAGCTGAAGGACGCATCCGGGGTGGCCGGGATCCACCGGATCGGGAACGGGCCGGTCATCGCGTACGGCTCCGTCCCGGGTTACGGTCCGATCTTCAACGCGGGCGCCGTGTTCCACGACGGGCACTTCCACCTCTTCGCACGCGCGGTGCGCGACATCTACCGCCGCAACGAGGGGAGCGGTGCGCGCTTCCTGAACTACGTCTCGGACATCCTCGTGTTCACCTCCGAGGACGGCCGAAGCTACAGCTTTCAGCAGGTGCTGGCCGAGGGCGCGACGAACGGGATCTACGCCTGGGAGGACCCGCGGGTGCATTGGGTGAGCTCGGGCGGCGAGGGGCACTTCGTCATGTCCTACACGAACCTGCCGCCGCCGGAGACGAAGGAGTTCTGGCGGATCGGCATCCATCGCCTCGTCTACGCGGCCGGCCGCTTCTCGCTCGACGAAAGCTCGGGACGAGTCGTCGGGCCACCGGGGGAGCCGGACAAGGACGGGATCGTCTTCAACCTCAGCGACGGCCGCGTGGCCATGATCCATCGCATCTACCCGAACATGCAGCTCGCGATCTTCGACTCGCTCGCCGAGCTCCTCGACCCGCCCCCGGGGTACTGGGAGGCGCACATGGCCGACCTCGAGAAGCACACGATCATCCGTCCGCTGCCGACGGCGCTCGGAGTCGGCGCCGGGGCGCCGCCGGTCGTGACGGCTGACGGGCTGCTCCTGCTCTTCCACGAGCGCGACGGGCACGAGCGCTACAGCACGAAGGCGGCGCTGCTCGATCACGAGACGGGCCAGGTGAAGTCCGTGCTTGCCGATCCGATCATGAGCCCCGAGCTGGAATGGGAGCGGGTCGGCGACGTGAACAACGTCGTGTTCGTCCAGGGTGCGATTCCGCGCCCGGACGGGTCGGTCTACATGACATACGGCGCCGCCGATCGCGCGGTCGGCGCCGCGAGCGTCTCGACCGACGAGCTGCTGCGCGCGCTCCGCGCCGCGGCCTGAAGCGCACTCAGGGCCGCCAGGGTCGACTCGGCCCCCTTGTTCTCGTTGCGGCCGTCGCGTTCGAGTCCGTCGCAGCACCCGCCCGTGGCCTCGTCGAGCAGCACCGCGCCGGTGTCGTTGGTGCCGAGGAACCACCGCGCGGCAAGCACGCACAGGGCCGCGAAGTGCTCGTCTCCCGTCGCCTCGTAGGCCCGCAGGCAGGCGTCCGCCATCGTGCCTGCCTCGATCGGCTGCTGATCGAACCCCGGGCGCGGTTCACCCGGTTCCCAACCGCCGACCGGGGCGAAGCTGAAATGCCCTTCGCGCAGCTCGGCAGCGGCGAGCCAGCGCAGCAGCATGAGGCCTTCCGCGAGCAGCGCCGGCTCGTCGAAGGCGACTCCACCGGCGATCCGGGCCTCGGCCAGCCTCGCGTTGTCATAGGTAAGGCGCGCTTCCGGCCATGGCCAGGCTGGGACGTCCGACACCTCGCCGAGGCGAACGCGAGTGCGTGCGAACAACGCGACCGCAGTGGCGTTCGCCGGCTGCTTCGTCGCGACCTCGGCCGCGCCGATCGCGGCCCAGGCGTTCGACCGCGGGGACTGCGAAGCGAAGACGGCCGCGCCCCGCTCGAAGGCTTTGAGCGCCCGTTCCGCGAGGTCGTCCGGAGCGTGCGAGTACGCAACGCCGAGACCGTAGAGCGCGCGACCCTGCGAGTCGTCGGAGCCGACCTCGTCGGTGAAGACACCGGAGGGCCCAGCCGACCGGCGGTTGTGGAAACGCCCGTCCCGAAGCTGCGCCTGCTCGATGAACCCGAGGTAGATGCCGGCTAGCCCGGCCGGCGGCTCTTGCTCGCAGCAGACGACGGCGAGCCCGCGGGCGACGTCGTCGACGCAGTACCCGTGATCGACCCGCAAGGAGCCGAGAAGCGCATGCTCGAAGAGGCCGATGCCGTCGGTAAGCGCGGCCAGGTGCGCGAAGCAGGGAGCCGGAACGGTCAGCCGGTCAGCACCCTGGCGCGTGCGTGGCGGCGCGTCAGGCCCTCGTACCGGCGGGCGACGTTCTCCCAGGTCAACGAGGAGGCCTGAACCCTCGCGACCGCGGCGGCGACCGCGGCGGCGCGCCTGTCGGTGAGGAGCAGGCGGAGGGCGGCGGCGATCGCCGGCGGGTCCTCGTGCGGCACGACGATCCCGGAGCCTTTCGCCAGAAGTTCGATCGCATGCGGGAACGCCGTCGAGACGACGGGCTTGGCGGAGGCGATCGCTTCGACGAGCACGCCCGAGACGACCTGGTCCCGGGAGAGATAGGGAAGGAGCACGACGTCGGCCTTGCGGATCTCGGCGAGCACTTCGGGCGTCTTGCGGTAGCGGTTGTCGAACTCGACGATCCCGTCCACTCCGCGCTCGACCGCGAGCGCCTGGAGCGAGGCGCGGTAGGCCTCGCCGGAGCGCCGGACGATGTTCGGGTGCGTCTCTCCGAGCACGATGTAGCGGGGAAGCGGGTCGAGGTCGCGCAAGCCGGCGAGCGCCTCGATCGCAAACTCGATTCCCTTCCCGGGCCCGAGCAGGCCCCAGGTGAGGATCACCGGCCGCCGCCCCGGTTCGTCCGGTACGAGCTCGGGCGCGATGTTCGCAGTGGCGCCGTGCTGGATCACGGTGACGCGGCCCGGGTCGATGTCGTGCGCTGCGAGGAGCCGGTCGCGGGCGACCGCGCTCTGCGCGACCACCTGCCGTGCGTTCCGGCCGAGCTCCTCGACGATCCGCTGCTGGCTCGTCGAGGGATGCTCGAGCACCGTGTGAAGGACGACGATCACCGGCGTCTCCAGCCGGCGGACGAGCTCGAGGATGTCCGCACCGTCCTCGCCTCCGAACAGGCCGAACTCGTGCTGGATGATGACCGAGTCGAACGTGTCGAGCACCCGAACCGCCTCGTCGAGCGATTCGCCCGACCCGCGAACCCATTCGGCGACCACCTCCGGGGCGCCGGCAGCCTCGCCCGGCGTATCCACACAGGCGACGACTCCGATCCGGCTTCCGTCCGAAAGCGCAGCCGCGAGGGAGGCAGTGAACGTGGCGAGCCCGCACCGCGTGGGCGGGAAGGTGCTCACGAAGCCGATCGACGGCCGCGAACCCGCCGCAAATAGCGGGCGCGGATGCAGCGAGAGCCGCTGCCGATTTCCGGACGAATACGCCGATACGGCCATGCCATCCCCTCCTTAAGCAGAAAGCCTCCGGAGAGAATCCCCGAAGGCCCCATTGCCCAAACAAACCCTTCGACGGGCTGCTCTGCGGGGCAGTCTACCTGAGCTCGTCCGAGCGGGCCCGAAAAATCTCGGCTCTGTGCCGTTCGAGCAGCGCCCTGCAGGTGCAACCGGGACAGGCGAGGACGCAGCCGTCGGGGTCGCGGAGCGGGCCGGAAGCCTCGACGGCGAGCCCGGACGCGGCCTCGCGCTCGCAGGCTCCTTCGCCGGTCGTGGTGTCGGTCGCAGCCATCGTCGGAGGGTCCGTCCGTTCTGAAACCAAGGTAGCCATCGAGGGCTCCGAGACGTCCCGGCCTCGGTCGGTCCGCGCCACCAACCGCGATGCCCTGGCCGCCGCCCCGGCTATCCTCGCCCCGGTTGAGAAGACGCCTCCTGATCGGCGGTGCGGTGGCCGTCCTGATCCTCGCTGTCGCGATCGGGCTGTTCGTCGCCCTTCGGCTGCATCAGAGCCGGAACATCCAGGGCTCCTCCTCGGTGCAGTTCACGACGACCGCGCTGCCGCCTGTGAAGGTGACCGCGAAGCCCGAGGGGATCGTCTGGCCGATGTGGGGATACGACGGGGCGCGCCTGCGGGCGCCGGCCGGGATCTCGCTGAGGCCGCCGTTCCGGAAGATCTGGACGTTCCACGGACACACGCTGCTCGAGTTCCCTCCGGCCGTGGCGTATGGGCGGCTCTACCTGACGACGTTCTGGGGGCGCTTCTTCGCGCTGGACGCGAAGACCGGCAAGCCCGTCTGGCAGTTCCGCTCGGGACGGTGCGGCTGGTCGTCGCCCGCGGTCGCGCGGCACATCGTCTTCCAGACCTTCATCGGCCATCCGAGCTGCAACCGCGGCGTGCCGGGCACCGACGGCGAGGTCGTGGCGATGAACGCACTCACGGGCCGCGTGCTCTGGCGGCGGACGACCGGCCCGAACGAGTCCTCGCCGCTCGTCGCACACGGCCTCGTCTACGTCGGCGACTGGAACGGCGACATCTGGGCGCTCTCGATGCGAAGCGGCCGCGTCCGCTGGAAGTTCCACACGGGGGGCCCCGTCAAGGGCTCGGTGGCCGTGGACGGGCGGGACGTGGTCGTCGGCTCCTACGACGGGCACGTCTACGCGCTGAACGCGCTCAACGGCAAGGAGGTCTGGCGGGGCTCGGCCCAGACGCGCTTCGGCTCGTTCTCGCTCGGCACCTTCTACGCCACGCCGGCTGTCGCGTACGGCCGCGTCTACATCGGGAACACCGACGGGAAGATCTACTCCTACGGCGCGAAGACGGGAGACCTCGTCTGGTCGCATTCGACCGGCGGCTACGTCTATTCGTCACCGGCGGTCTGGAACCAGCGCGTCTACGCGGGCTCCTACGACGGCACCTTCTATGCCCTCGACGCGGCGACCGGCAACACCGTCTGGACGTTCGCGGCGAACGGGCCGATCTCGGGTGCGCCGAGCGTGATCGACGGGATCGTCTACTTCTCGACGTTCAACGAACGCACCTATGGACTCGACGCACGTACCGGCAAGCTCGTCTGGAGCTATCCCGACGGGAAGTACTCGCCCGTCGTCGCCGACACCAAGCGCCTGTACCTGGTCGGATTCGGCCGGATGTACGGCATGGTCGAGGCGCACCCGCGCCGCAAGCGGCGCTAGCCGATCCTGACCTGCAGCGTCGCGCTCGAGACGGGCTTGTAGTCGCTCGCCGGGGCGGTCACCTGGAGCTCGATCGCCGTCCCCTTCAACGCGGCCGGAACGTGGACGGCGAACCTGGCCGAGCCGCCGGCCGGTGTCGCGCGGGCGACGACGTGACGCGTGCCGTTCCACGTGCCGTACAGCGTGAGCGAGAGCTTGGGGTCCGTGATCGCGGCTCCGCTCGAGGTCCTGACCGAAGCGGTGACAACGCTGCTCGGCGCGAGCCTGCCGAGCTTCGGGAGCGCCACGACAGCGGTGGCGCCCGAGCTGTTGTGCGTCACCGCGACCGTGAAGCTGAACGGCCCGTCGACGCCGTCGTAGCAGTTCGGGCCCACGGCGATCGGATAGCTGCCGGTCGCGGTCGCGGTGAACCGAAGCGGGACATGGCTCAGGAGCACGGTCTTGACCGCGTCCGTCATGGCGATGTTCGCGTCGGTCGTCCCGTCCGGGAACACGCCGAGCTCGATGTTGTAACCCGGCGTGATCGCCGCGCCCTTGATCACGACCGCGTCCCCGACCGTCAGCGGGACGCCCCAGTACTCGAGGTCGTTCCAGCACCCGGTCTCGTCGCCTGCGCCGGGCTGGATCGTCGGGTCGCTCGCCGTATTGCCCGAAACGGCCGCGCCGGGGCTGACCACGGGCGCGGAGGCGATCGACTTCGATCCGGCTGCGGTCGCGACGCCGGTAAGCAGCAAGACGAGTGCCGCCACGGGAACGAAGCCGGCGAGGCTACGCGTCATCTGTCCTTTCATAGGTCACGCCACCTCTAGTCCGACCAACGAACTTTCGCGGGGCCGAGACGGCTTGTCAACCGCGTACTGCGCGACGAGGCCGATGCGCGAGCCCTCTGCGCCAGAGCCTCGCGACGAAGAACGTCGGGATCGCCCAGGCGAGCGCGAAGAGAGCGAGCTCGATCCCGGAGGTGCCGTGAATGAGCAAGGTCAGCCCGAAGAGCAGAAGCAGCACGAAGCTGAAGAGCAGCCAGGCCCCGGTGAACACGACGAGCGCGACCCCGCGGCCGACGCTGCGCACGATGCCGTGGACCGTCCCGTACGGCAGGCCGTCGAGGGCGCGACGCAACTCGCGCGTGGAGCGCGCCCGGAGCGCGAAGTCGGTCCGCTCGGCCAACTCCTCGAGCGTGAGGCGCCCGGATACGAAGTGCTCGCGGAGCGACGCGGCGGCACGCTCGCGGTCGGCATCGCCGGCCAGGACCATGCCTGCCAATGTACCTCGCTGGAGGACTAGACCGCGCGGCCGGTCTGGTACCGCTTCGACGCCGCGCGCGAGGAGTACGTCGCGAGGTCGAGGACGACGCCGATTGCGACGACCACCCAGCCGATGCCCGACACACCGTTCAACGGCCCCCAGGCGAGCGTGTACATCAGCGCCGTCCACGGCGCGAAGAGGATGCCCAGGATCGGCCAGAGAACGGTCGAGAATGCCGCGTTGACCCGGCTCGTGTCGAAGATCCACAGGAGCAAGAAGGCGAACCGTGGCCCGAGGAAGCCGGCGGAGAGGACGAGGCAACACATCGAGCCGGGCATTCTGCCTGATCTGTCAATGGGCGGTCGGGTTGCTACGCGGTTATGCCGTCACTTCGCCACGGTCAGCGCGGCGACCATCCCGAGCGCCCGATGCCCGGGGATCGCACAGAAGAGCGTGTAACGCCCGGGGGTGAGGGAGAGCGTCTTCGTTTCGAGCTTGCCCGGCGCGAGGACGGCGAAGCTGTAGCGCTTCGAACCCGGGGCGTTCCCCTGGAGGACGAGATCGTGGTCGTCCATTCCGAAGTTGACGAGCTGGACGATGACCGTTCCGCTCGGCACGCGAAGCCGTGAGAGCGTGAGCGAGTACTCCTTCTCGACGACCTGAACCTGTGACCGGCGAGTTGCACCGGCGGACGAGGCCACGGCGATCTGAGTCGTGACGAGCACCGCGAGCAGGGGAAGCGCGAGCCGCATCTCAGACGAGTGAGAGTCTCGGCATCTTCGCCGCGTCGGGCAGCACGCGCCCGGCATCGACGTGGAACCACTCCTCGGCGAGCGAGGCGTAGACCGAGCGGAAGTCCACCGTCTCCTTCAGGTTTCCGTCGCGGTCGAGCCCGCCGCGGCCGAGGCCGGGGAACTCGCCGACCATCTTGTGCCTCAGCCCCTCGCCGATCAGGAACGCGGCGCCGGCGGCGCCGTGATCGGTCCCGTTCGAGTCGTTCTGGGCGGCGCGGCGCCCGAACTCGCTCCAGAGGAGGGTGACGACCCGGGAGCCGAGGTTGCGCTGCTCGAGGTCGGCCTGGAAAGCGGCGAGGCCCTGCGCGACCTGCGAGAGGCTGTCGGTGAGCGGGCCGCTCTCGTCCTCGTGCGTGTCGAACTCGCCCGGCGCCTGGAGCGCGATCGCGCGGATCGGGAAACCCGCGTGGAGGAGTGCGGCGAGTCCGGAGAGCCTGTTCCCGAAATCGCCGCCGGGATAGGCGACCTTGGTGTGGTAGTGGGCCTGCCCGTCGGGGCCGATGAAGCGCGCGAGCTGGCGGCGCAGCTGGTCGGACTCGGCCGCCGTGCGGCTCGCTTGGGTGAGAAACGGGTCGCTCGGATCGTTCAGTGTGCCGAGCGCACCGATCGCGTCGGGTAGCAGCGCCCCCGGGACGTCCCAGACGTTCTGGGAGTCGAACCCGTAGTCCGTCGGATCGTCGAGCGTCGCGACCGGCACTCTGGCGGTCGCGAGCGACGGCAGCAGCGTCTCGTCGAGCGACAGACCCTGCATCGGGTTCGAGTCGTCGCCGATCACGTCGAGGATCCGCCCGAGCCAACCCGTCCCGAGCTGCGGGTCGAGCGCGCCGACCTCCCAGTAGTGGCGGGAGGTGAAGTGCGACTGGTCGGGGTGCGAGTACCCGATCGCCGGGAAGACGGTGACCTTGCCTCGGTCGTGGAGCCCGGCGAGCGGCTTCAGCGAGGGGTGCCAGTGCAGGCGTGAGTCGGTGACGAGCGGCGGCCCGTCGTCGGGCTTGAACGCGATTTCGGGGCGGAGCTTCCGGTAGGCGGGATCGCCGCTCGGGTAGAGCAGCGAGAGCGCATCCCAGCCGCCGGGGGCGAAGATCGAGACGAGCACACGGTTCCCTGCGCCGGCGGAGGCGGCGCGGGCGGCGTAGGCGTCGAAGACGTTGGGCCCGAGCGCCGTCGCGCCGTAGACCGTAAGCGCCGCGCCGAGTGTCTTCGAGAGGAAGGTCCGCCGGTCGAGACCCGTTCCCGCGGGAAGCGGCATCCCGGCCTCGATTGCCGGCAGGCCTCGTCCCGCCTCGGCGACGCTGCGCCGGAGGAGCGCGGAGCGGGAGAACTCGCGGCAGTGGTGCGTCATCGAGGGACCTCCGTCGTCATGCCGTCTGCATCTCCGGCGAGACGGCCGCGAGATGTCTGAGGGCGTTGTAGGCCATCACCGGGAACTGCTTCTGCCTGTTCGGGTCGGCGATCGCGGCGTCCATCGTCTTCTGGGCGTAGTCGAGGAGCGCGTTGCGGGTCTGGGGCGAGACCTGGAGCGATCCCCACCAGCCGAGTGCGCGGTCGACGAGCTTCTGGGCGTCGGCGGGCTGCCGGTCGGCGGCGCTGATGTGGCCCGGGTTCGTCGCGTGCTTCTGCAGGGCGCGGCGCGCGATCAGCCAGCGGGCCCGGAAGGTGGAGGTGTCGAGCCAGCGGGTCTCGTCCCAGCCGCTGACGTTCGGCGGGTAGAAGAGCTGCTGGCCGGCCATCGCGTCGAGCCAGACCCAGTCGCCGGTCTCCACCCGGTCGCCGCGCGTCCGCAGGAGGCCCGCGGTGTAGACGATTGGCGACTTCACCATCCTCGGCCCTTCGTAGAGCGTCGGGTGGCGGAGGATCGCGGCCACGACGGGGCGGATCTGCCAGCCGGAGCCGACGTAGAGCTTCTCGAGCGCCGCCGCCGTCTTCGGGTCGGGCTCGACCGGGACGAAGCAGCTCCAGAGCCGGTTCACGAAGTAGCCGGCGTGCGCCGGATGCTGGACGCAGAGGTGCACGGAGTTCTTCCAGTTGAACGGGCCGACGTGCCCGAAGATCACCTTCATCGCCGCGTCGTGGTTCTCGGCCTTGAAGTGGAAGTCGACGAAGCCGGCTCCGTTGCTTCCAGTTCGCCGTCCAGCCGGTGAGCGCGCGGGCGTTCTCGCGGACGTCGGTCTCGGTGTAGCCGGCGTCGACGCCGAGCGTGAAGAGCTCCATCATCTCGCGGCCGTAGTTCTCGTTCGGCGAGCCCTTGATCGAGTTCAGGCCGTTGAGGTAGAGCAACATCGCCGGGTTGATCGTCACGCGCATCGTCAGGCCGAGGAACGACCCGAGGCCGATCTGACGGAAGAGCTGGTTCTGCTCCAGCATCAGCTTCTGGCTGCCGACCGTCTCGTTCGAGGTCGCGAACCAGTCGTGCCAGATCAACGCCATCCGCTCGACGAGCGGCCGTGAGGTCCGCACCATCTTGTCGAGCCACCAGAGGTGGTCGTCGCCGTAGTTGTCCTTCGGCGCGAGCGGGTGGCCATTGTTGAGCGGCGTCTTGCCGACGAGCGTGTCGACCCTCGGTGGATGAACGAGCGAGTCGACCGCACGGTGGAGGCCTTTTGCGGCGAGCTGTTCGGCCTCCCCGCTCCGCGGCCCGAAGCCGGCGCGCCAGAGAAGTCTCTCGGCCTGCTCGGGCCCGAACTGTCCCGTGTACACAGGGAGTGGTAACGACGCCACCTTCTCTCAATCGGCGCACAGAGTCGCGAGGTTGATCGTTCGGCAGGCTCTTTCGAGTGATCCTGGACGCCGCCGCAATTCATCACGACGCGCAGCCGACCGCTGCAACCTACGATCTCCGGGTCGATGACCGGGACGGAGCTCGCAGCGTGAGCAGCGCAGAAACCCGGCGACCGGATTGATCGATCTGCTGATCCGCGGCGGGACGCCCGTCGACCTCGCCGTCGACGGTGGGCGGATCGTCTCCGCGGGCAGCGAGCTCAGCCTCGCCGCCTCAGAGACGATCGACGCCACGGGGCTCCTCGTGCTTCCCGGCGCGATCGATGCGCATGTGCACTTCAACGATCCGGGACGGGCCGACTGGGAGGGCTGGGCGAGCGGCACCGCGGCAGCCGCAGCCGGCGGCACGACCTGCGTGTTCGACATGCCACTCAACGCGCATCCGCCGACCATCGATGCGAAAGCGTTCGAGGCGAAACTCGCAGCGGCGAGCGGCACCGCGCTGACCGACTTCGCGCTGTGGGGCGGACTGGTGCCCGGGAATGTCTCCCGCCTGGCCGAGCTCGCGGAGCTCGGCGTCGTCGGCTTCAAGGCGTTCATGACGCCGAGCGGGATCGACGACTTCGAGGCAGCCGACGATCTCACGCTGTACGAGGGAATGGCAGAGGCGGCGCGGCTCGGTCTCCCCGTGGCCGTACATGCCGAGAGCGCCGCGATCACCGAGGGCCTTCGCAGCCGAGCGACGGGTCAGGGCTGGGCCGACTACCTGGCCTCACGGCCGGTGCTCGCCGAACTGGAGGCGATCGGCCGGGCGATCCTGCTCGCGGAAGAGACGGGCTGCGCGCTCCACATCGTCCACGTCTCAACAGCTCGAGGGGTGCACCTCGTCACGGCGGCCAGGGCGCGCGGCGTCGACGTATCCTGCGAGACGTGTCCGCACTACCTGGTGCTCGACGAAGACGATCTCGAGCGCCTCGGCGGGATCGCGAAGTGCGCGCCGCCGCTCCGCTCACGCGCTGAGCGGGACGAGCTCCGGGCGGCGGTTGCAGCCGGCGACGTCGATCTCCTGTCGAGCGACCACTCTCCGGCGCCGCTTGCGATGAAGGAGGGCAACAACGCGTTCGCCGTCTGGGGCGGGATCTCCGGCTGCCAGTCGCTACTCGGCCTCACGCTCACCGAGGGCTTCTCGCCCGCGCTCGTCACTGCGGGTCCCGCCGCTCGCTTCCGCCTGCCGGCGAAAGGCCGCCTCGAGCCGGGAGCGGATGCCGACGTCACGCTCGTCGATCTCTCCGTCGAAGCCGAGATCCGAGCCGAGGATCTCCGCTACCGCCATCCGCACAGCCCGTACGTCGGACGGCGGCTCCGCGGACGCGTCGTGGCCACGCTCCTGCGGGGGCAGCAGATCGTTCCCGGCCGGCCCCAAGGTCGGCTCGTTCGGCCTGCATAACTCGGCGGCGTCTGGCGGATCGCATAGGCTCGTGCTCGCCGCCCGGCCCCAGACCGGAGGAATGCTGGGAGACCACGGATCGGCACACGCGAACTTCGCACGGGCGATCGAGCGGGGCAACGTCATCGCCGCCGAAGCCTCGGCGCGTGAGCTCGGCAGCCTCCGTCTCGTCGACGCGCTCGAGCTCACGGCGCTCATCGCCGCAAAGGATCGCCCGCGGTCCCGGAAGCTCGCCGCCCGCTGGCTCGAGCGCTGGCTCGCGGAAACCTCGGCACCGACGATCGACGACGCCGTCATGGTCGCGGGCTGCCTCGCCGCGCTCGGTGGCGCTGCTCACGAGAACGCCGTCTGGTCGCTCAGGGAGATCCTCGCCGGGGAGGCCCGCCGGCCGCGCGTGGCGCATGCCTGAGGCCGGTAGGGCGCCGCGATTCGTAGCGTCCGGAATGCACTCATGCTCCTATCGCGTTGCCTCTCTTGAAAATAGCGATGGTTCCGCGGAACCGCGATGGTGGCCCTTAGAAGAAGCCCCGACGGCGGTCAGACGCCGATCCCGCGTGTCAGTGGGGAGGGAATGCGGCGGTCGGTGTCGCCCGATAGCTTTCGAGAAGGGCCCCCGAACTCGGTCGGTGGAAACGCGGGCGCTCTCCACGCAGAACCGTAGACAGCCGTCAGGCTGGGGACTCCCTTGCGCGAACGCGGTGCATGCCACGGGGCGAGGCGAGTGACCGAGCTCTCAGGGTCGTCACGCACCGCTCTCGTTTCGACTCGAACGGCCCGAGCGAAGACCACGAAACCCTCCCGGGCGTCCGGAGCTCGTCACCGTTTCGCCAATACTCGGCAAGCCCGGGACGCTCCGTTCGGCGCGACGCTGCAGCGCCGCAGCGGTGCAGCGCCGCGCCGAACGGATCCACCAGAGAAAAGGTGCGTCTGCCTACGTCGTTGCCGGTGCACCCTGGTCGATCACCTGGGTGGCTGTCAGACCTGTCCACGTCCCGTTGTTCTTCGCAGCGCGGAACTTGACGATGCCCTTGTCGCCGTTCGCGATCGCCTTCCCGTCGTGAAGGACGATCTTCGTGGCGGAGGTGACGATGAAGATCTGGGTTGTGCCCTTCAGCGTCGACGAGTCGTGGTTCGCGCCCTTGACCGTGATCGAGACCGTGCTACCGGCCGTGTAGGCGCTGAGCGAACCACGCAACATGAACTGCACCTTCGCCGCGCCCGACTTTGCGTTCGTGCTTGCGGGCGTGACGGGATGCGTGGGGTGCGTCGGCTTCGCTGCGAAGGCGCCAGCCGGGACCGCGAGTGCGAGTCCGCCGATCAACGCGATTTTCTTGAGCCGCATTACCGTACCTCCGAGGTTTGAGAGTAAATTGGAAGAAATCCCAAGCTCTTGCTCCCTCTATATCCCGCATCCCCGTCACCGGACAGTGCTCGGATGATTTCCGGATTGTAAAATCTAGGGAGGTTCCCTGAGCCACGCGCCTCGAGCTGGACAGGTCTCGATCGGACTGGACGTCCGGAGGCTTCGCCGACACTGCACCGACCCGCTTGCGACGAACCCAGCGCCGTGAGACGATCCCGAGCGACGTCGAATGTCCTCCCAAGCGCACGGCGTCTTGAGTGAATGCTCGGCAGTGGATGCACGGTCGCGGCCGCAGGGGGTCGCGGCCGAGCATCGCAACTACCGCTGGGCGATGGATGCGCGGGTGTAGGCGCGCGCCGCCCGTTCATTCTCCGAAATTGTAGGTGTTGCGCTGGTCGCGTGCTCACCGGGAATCCGACCACGTTGACAGGCCGAGCCGAGTCGGAGTACGGTCGCGTGATGATCCGAGCCGCCGGGGTCCTCAAGCTTCCTCTCCTGCTCGCGACAATCCCGCTGTGCGCGCTCTCCCCGGCGGCGGGCGCTGATACCCACCTGTCAGTGCACGTGGGCGCTGGCGCGAAGCTGGTTTCGGTTCCCGTTCCCTTCGTGATTCCGCGTGCCACTTACACGATCGTTCTCCACACCGTGACCATCCCTGGCTTCGAGTTCAGCGTCGACGCTCGCGCCAAACATAACCCTCCCGGCGAGTCCCGCGTGAGCGGCCCGACGAACGGCGGAACCTGCAAACTGCTCCTCAACCCACATCGGATCACGTGTGACTACTCGTTCGAGGTCATCGGTCCAGGCCCCTACCTGATCGACTTCGGCCGGCCCGCGCTGTACACCCCTGCCGTCACGATCGTGATGACGATGAATGCGTCCCCCACGTTTCCCTGAGGCCGGGAGCAATCCAGCCTGGCCCGCCTCGCGTAGGGACCTAGGTTAACGACGAAAGGGGAAGAAGTGGCACGCAAGTTGCTCGCGGTCATGACGATGGCCTCCGTCCTGTTGTTCGGCCTGGTCGGGGTCGCCTCAGCCAACAACCCCGGTACCCAAGGTCAGCCCGGCCAGAACTGCGGGGTTCAGACGAACGCGCCGGGCGGCGGCAACTCGTCGCAAAGCCCGGGCTCACCGTTCGCAACCGTTCCCGGCGTGTCTGCCGGCGTCTACGCCAACCCAGGAACTACCCCCGGGGGAGGACCCAACGCAGGGAACAGCAATCCCAAGGCCGTCTCGCAGTACGACGTCGCCTGCTTCCAGGTGTCGCACTAGCGAGGCTGACCGGCAAGGCTAAAGGTCATGTGTGAACCCTGGGGGTCGAGCGATCCTGGCTACCCCCAGGGTTTGGCACACCTGACCCGAGGATTCAAGCCAAGCTGGCTCAGTGCCAAGTGCCGATATACCCCAACGGGAATCAAACACCCCTGCAAAACTGGGGTTTCTAATCCCGACGGCGCTCATCGCGAAGAAAGACTGGCTACGGTCCCGAAGGATGGCCGCACGGTGGCTCGAACGCCGGCTCGTCGAGACCGAGACACCGACGATCGACGACACCTTGATGGTCGCCGGCTGCCTCGCCGCGCCCGGCGGATCGAGTCGCGAGAACGCCTTGTGGTCGCTCCGAGAGATCCTTGCTGGAGAGGCACGCCGACCCGAGTCCGCGTGAAACGGTCGGGTGAGAAATCGCCTAGACGGTTTCCTCTTTGCGGTTCGCTTGGAGGAGGCACGTCGCGTGACGGTTCGGTGACACAGCCTTGACCTGGCCTACGCACCGTCGTAGGGTCGTGGTGTCAGCGGGTTGACTCGCGCGAAGCGCCCGGCAGGCGGCCACATTCGCTTTGTCGTCTGGGCGACGCCAAGCTCCTCTCCTCATCGCTGACCCATCCGTAGGCGTTTCGGCGGCCATTCACGAGAAAGCGGGGAAGCGATGCGAGGATTGATCAGGCTTTGCGGTGTCCGGGTTGGAGTGCTGGTAGGGACGCTGTGCGCGGCAGTGTTGGCTGCGGGGGTGTCCACCCTGGTTTTGGCTCCGATTGCGGGCGCGACACCTGGGTGCACCGTCACCGGCACGGTCCAGATCACTGACACGTCCAGCAACACGTCGATCGGTTTCGTCAGCAACGTCTGGAACTCGTTTGGCGAGTACGTGTCGACGACCACGCCAAGCCAGTACCTGTCAGTGTCGGTGCCCGTCGGAAACGCGGTCGACGTGACCGCGCTCAACGGTCCCAATGCCACCTTCCCGCAAGTCGGGGGGATTCAGGGATTCGCGAGCACGAGCGCAAATCTTGGGGCAGGGAGTTTCAACTACGCCTATCTCGGTGGAACGACGCACACGGCGCCCGGGGCCACGCCCACGAGCGGGCCAAACTCGTTTACCGCCGCCACCGGCATACCGGAGACGTTCGAGTCGTCCATCTGGTCGCTCGGAGGCACCGGCTCCCTCACCCCACAGTGGGTGAATACCGACGCGAGCTCGCCGGCAACACATCTCGTTGTGATTACCGGCATCCTCGTACTCACCGGCGATACCACGGCGTTCGGGAGTACGTTTGGAGCGTTCACGAATGCGGGACTGACTCTTGTCCCCTCAGGTCCTGCCGCGTGCGCCCAGTCAGTCAGCTTCACGACTCCGGCGCCCGCCAATTCCCTGGTAGGCGGTAGCTATACGCCAACGGCGACGGCGACATCGGGGCTGCCGGTCGCGATCTCGGTCGACTCTACGTCTACCGTCGGGGCGTGCTCGCTCAACGGGTCGACAGTCGACTTCACCGGCCCAGGACAATGCGTCGTCGATGCCAACCAACCCGGTAGTAGCATTTTCGTGGCAGCGACACAGCAGCAGCAATCGTTCTCAATTGTCGATCCGCTCGTGAGCCTGCTCACCCAGGTAACCGGCGTAGGCCCCGGAACGAGCCTCGCTGACAAGGTGAAGCAGATTCAGGCGAACGTTGCGGCCGGCAACAAGGCTGGTGCGTGCGGCGGCCTGGTCAACTTCATCGGGCTCGTCAACGCGCAGAAGGGTAAGAAACTCACATCTACTCAGGCAGCATCGTTCGTCGCGCAGGCGCAGTACATCGAGACCACGCTCGGCTGCTAAAAGCCGGCGGCGGTTCGCAACGGAGAAACAGGGAGGCCCGCACCCGCGGGCCTCCCTGCACTCCCAGCGAGGGTTTCCCGGGATCTGCTCTCGGCCGCCGTTCTCGAGAGAAAGAGCCCGTCGCGCCTTGCGCGCGTCAGTCGCTGCAGTACTCGAGCAGGTCTGCCTTCAGGGCGTCCCTGATCGTGTGGTAGCCGCTCCAGAACTTGGCGCCAGCGTCCTCGTGGTCGTCGTTGATGTCTTCGAGTGCGGCCTTGACCTCCTCCGTCACCCAAGCGGTTCCGTCTTTCGCAAGCTCGATGTCCCACGGGAAGCCACTGTCGTCGAAATACGGGCGGAAACTGTGGAAGTGGAAGGATAGGTGCCCGCACTCGAAGGTGATATCGCGATCTTTTCCCAGCAGGTGATGCGACCCGTCCACATGGACGGACGGAGCCGAGAGATCGGCATCGCACTTCCCTTCGTAGATGTCCTCTGCCAACGCCATGGCGACCTTCGGGGAGAAGAACTTCTTCTTCTTTTCCTTGTTCGTTGCTTCGGGCTCACGCTGGAGAAGTCGCGCGACGGCCCGGTTGCCGGCCGCTCGCTGCAGGGTGAGCAGACCGTGTTCCGGAGCCTGCTCGTAACCTTGCTGCTCGACCTGATCCTCTCGACGGTGTCGACGAAGATGCTTGCGCTCGAGCAACCGCGCTTCCACGGCTGGAACAGTAACCCCGGAACCCGGGCGAGGAAGCCCAGCGCGAAGCTGCCAGCGGCGTGATCTGTATCCACTGTGCGCTCAAGGACGGCGGCGAGCAATTGGGCCGCGGGCTCGACCTCGCGCGGGAGCACGGCCAGGTCGACCGGGACCCGGAGCCCGAGGAGTGGTTTGTCCCGACCTACCGTGACTCAACGGCGTTCGGGGCGACTGGCCGCGAATAACGCGCAGGAGCAAGGCCCCGAACGACGCCCGTTCGGGCGATATGGGAGCCCGCAATGACCTCCGATCTAAGGAAGAGTGCTCCTGGACTGGCACGGGATGGTCATCTTCGCCCTCGTGGCGCTCCTCCTGCTGATCTTGCTCGTACGCTTCCTGCTGCGCGGCTAGGCCATAACCAGCTCAAGGTGAGCCAAGTCACCTGCGGCCACCGGTTTTGCGGCAACCGGACCGGTAGGCGACTTGGCTCGGACGAAACCTAAGTGACCCCGGCGCCCTCGGCTATCCCTTATTCGGCGGATCTTGCCCCCTGAACGGCGGAAAGGGCCGTCCGACCGCCCCCTGGTCATGCGGCTTGCCGCGCGACATCTTTCGGCGATGCTTGACTTGGAACGGTCATGGACAGCGATGACTTCGCTGACGCGATCGGAACCTGCTGCTTCTTGGGTTCATCGCCGTTGTGGCCGTGAGCGGGCTGGTGCTGATCGGGTACAGCATCGCGTCGGGGACGTGGCTCGGCCTCGGCGTGTCGTCCGGCCCCAGGACGAACCGAAAGGAACCTGGGATGACCGACAAGCGATACCTCATCACGTTCGACGACGGAGGCTCAGGCATGCGCACACGCCCGAAGCTGCTCGACGTCGGCGACACCGTCGAGGGCAGCGGCGAGAAATACGTCGTCACGAGCCCGGTTGCAAATGGCCTCGATGGCGTGAGAGACTCCGCTCGACGTCGGTGTCCTCCCCAAGTGCACGACGTCTTGAGTGCTGGCCGATCCATGGATCCCCGAGCCGGGCGACGGTGCATCCCCGTCTCGTCGTCCGGCTCGGTCCAATCGCCCGTAGCCTTCGCCGGCGCCCGGATAGGCTCTGTTGCCGGGCGGCGGTAATGAAGACGGCACCGCCGCTCGGGTACCTGGAACGTCAAGGCCCTTGCTTTGAAGGGCGACGCTGTGCCTATGCAGACGTCCCGACGCCGTTCTATTGTGCATCTGGGGCCATTCACCCTTGCGGGGGCCGCAGCGGAGTTTCTGCGGCTCGCCCGGCCACCCGCAAGGGCCCCGAGCGAGCATAGGGGCGAGCGCCAAATCGGTTACCTGTAGTGGCTGAAGGAGGTCCCGACCCGTCCACTGGGCTGTAGGAGATCCAGACCGCTGGCGCCCGCCGAGACGCATCCTGGCAGATCGCCGTTGCCTAGTCAGGCCAACCCGCTCATCGAGCCCTCATGAACTGCGGCTAACTCTGGTGCACTCGGGAGGGGAGCGCGGCCCCCGCTGCAGCAGCTCCCCTCCCGAGCTGTTGTCGAGCGGCGGCAGGTAGACAGCGCCGCCGGTCGACAACCGAGAGAGGACTGAGAAGCGGACCGGCGGCTTGAGAGTTCGCCAGCGCCGCGGCGCAACCCGGCCCGCACCGAACCCTGACGGATCTCTGACTGCCTGGCCGCACGTGGCAGTTCCGGACAGTTCTGTGGGTCACGGGAGCCCGGCAGGGAGCGGGAAAGCGACCTATCACGGCGCCCGGTGACAAAGCTGTGAAGGATCTGGCAACAGGTTGCATTCGCGCGATGCGGAGAGGTCGCTCGGGGCGTACTGTTGGTGGTTCACTTCTGAATGAGGAGGCATTCTGATGGCGCTAGCACGTGTTGTTGCCTTCGAAGGAGTCGACAAGGAGCGCATCGAGGAGTTGAAGCGCGAAATGCAGGATGGGGAGCCGCCGGAAGGGCTTCCCGCTGCCGAGATGCTCATGCTCCACGACGCCGAGAACGACAAGTCGCTCGTGCTTATGATCTTCCAGACGGAGGATGACTACCGGGTTGGCGACGCGTTTCTGAGTGCAATGCCTCGTGGGGATACCCCGGGGCGGCGAACGTCGGTCACGAAGTACGACGTCGCCCTGCACATGACGGCTGCACGCACCTGACGCCCGCCACGACGGTAGAAAAATGCGGTAGGAAGAACGGCTCAACCGTTTGGTTGAGCCGTTCTCGTTAGAAGATCATCGATTGGGTACGGCTGCGCGTGTATGCACCGGTGTATCCACGCGACGTACGTTCCTGCTCCATCTGTCACAAGTGACACACGCAGTAGAGCCAAAACGGCTCTACTTAGTAACATCTGATACCCCCAACGGGATTCGAACCCGTGCTGCCGGCGTGAAAGGCCGGAGTCCTAGGCCACTAGACGATGGGGGCCTGACGGAGGCAGAGTACCGGGCGGGTCGCGACAATCAGCGCCATGCAGGTTCGGGCGGCGACGTGGGGCGATCTCGGCGAGGCGGTCGAGTTGATCGGCGTCCAGAACCGGGCGGTGGTGGGGCTTGCCGGTGTTCGGGTGGAGCAGGTACGGAGCGAGTGGGAGGCTGCCGGGTTCGCGGTCGGGCTTGACAACTTCGTCGCCGACGACGGCGGGCGGTTAATCGGCTACGCGGCCGTGACGCCGACGTCGGGGCTGGTGCTGGCGGCGCGCGATGACGCCGTTGCCGACGAGTTGCTCGGCCGTGTGCTCGACCGGGCACGGGAGCGCGGCGACCGTGAGCTGCGTGTGACCGTCCTGAGCGCGGAGGGCCTCCTCGGTCGGCTCGCGCGGCGGCAGCGTTTCCGGCTCGAGCGCGAGACGTTGCTCATGTGGCGAGCGCTCGGTGAGCGGGTCGACGAGCCGCAACCGCCCGTCGGTACTGCGTTCAGGACGTTTCGAGGCACCGACGCGGAGGCTGTGCATTCCCTGCTCGACGCGGCCTACGGCGCCTGGGACGACACCTACGCCTCGCTTCCGCTCGAGGACTGGGTCTCCCGGATGACCTGCGATGCCGAGTTCGACCCCTCGGTCTGGTGGCTCGCCGAACGCGACGGCGTGCTCGCGGGATGCGCGCTCCACTGGAGCTCAGGCTGGCTCAAGGATCTCGGTGTCGCCGAGCCCGAACGGGGCCACGGGCTCGGTGGGGCGCTCGTCGGGCTCGGACTCGCCGAGTTCACGCGACGCGGGCTCCGGCGCGTCGGGCTGAAGGTCGATGCCGGGAACCCGACCGGCGCGATCGCCCTCTACGAGCGGCTCGGATTCGTCACGGCGAGCAGCGAGGCCGTCTGGGTCTCGAGGCTGTGACGGGGTCGGCTCGGGTCGGCCTGCTTCGCTGGCTGCGGCGGCAACTCCGGCAGGCGGAGCCGCTTCGGGAGCACCTGGAGGCGGCGATTGCGAACGACGACGTCGCCGAGGCGCGCCGGATCGTCGCGCGCTTCGAGTTCTCGGCGGCGCAGCAGCGCCACGTCGCCAGTCTGCTCGACGAATGGGAGCGCGACCTGGGGTAGGCTGAGCCGATGCTCCGCCTGGCTGCAGCAGCATGCGTCGCCGGACTCGGCATGGCGGCCGTCGCGACCGCGGCACCCACACGGGCTGCCTGCACCGCCGGGGACGTGACCGTCGGCAGCGACACCTACCAGGTGTTCTGCGGCCCGGCTCAGGTGGCTCTCGACAACGGGGCGGACACGCTCACCTTCACCGGCGGCAAGTGCACGAAAACGAGCAAGTACTTCACGATCAACGTCGGCTCGGCGCTGATCGGCTCGGGCGGCGCCGACCCGGGCCGCGCCTACTTCGGGATCGCGATCGGACGCCTCCCGGGCCAGACCGGCGGCCGCACGGCCGGCAAGGACGGGAGCTACCCGACGATGATCGGCTTCAACTCGACGACCACGCGCTACCTGATCCTCGGCGCCAAGGTAACGCTGACCCACGATCGCACGCGCGGCACCTTCAGCGGCAGCCTCGAGCGCGGAGGCGGGACAGTCACCGGCAGCTTCACCTGCTGACCGCGCGTCAGTCGCGGCGCCGGACGACCTGGATTCCCCAGGCCTGACCCGAGGCGAAGAGCGCGTCGGCGTCGACCTCGTCTGCCCACCCGACGAAATGCCGCTCGGGCTCGGCGTCGGTGCTCGCGTAGACCGCCGCCCGTCCCGCATCGAAACGGGTTCCTGCATCGTCTCCGCGCTCGAGCGCCGCGAGCCGCTCCTCGACCGCAGATCCTTCCGCGTACCCTTTCCCCATTCCCGAAGTATCGCGGGCCGGTAGCTCAGTTGGTAGAGCAGGGGACTTTTAATCCCAAGGTCACAGGTTCGAGCCCTGTCCGGCCCATATACGAATATGCCCCTACGAAGCCGACTTCGTGACCTGCGAGCTCCCGGTCGGACTGCGATGGGGCAACAGATGGCGCAACAGACCGGATGCCAGAGCTTGCGTCAGACGTAAGGACGTTCGCGCAGGCGAGCGCCTTCGTCCGTGGGGCCTATAGTCAGTCGCAGCTACGTCCGGTTTGGCACCTCCTGATCGTTCATCGATTGAGGCCGACCTTTCCGCTCACAAGGGCGCCGTGCCGTTCACACTCAGGAACCTCAAGGACGATTTGGAGGACATCGGCTCCAACTTCGACGGCGCGCCCGACCTGGAGTTCCGCGCGGCGACCAAGGCACTCGAACTCGAAGAATCCGGCCTCACCTACCAGCGCGTCCCGCCCGGCTACCGCTTCCCCCATACGGCCACACGCACAAGAAGCAAGAGGAGGTGTACGTGGTCGTGCGCGGGAGCGGGCGGATGAAGCTCGACGACCGGATCGTCGAGCTCAAGGAATGGGACGCGGTACGCGTCCCGCCCGGTACCTGGAGACGTTACGAGGCCGGGCCACAGGGCCTCGAGATCCTCGTCGTCGGCGCGCCCAGCCTAGGCGAGGCTCCGCGCGAAGACGTCGTTGGCGAGCGCGACTGGTGGGCCGGCTAGGTACCCGCATCCGCGGCGCGCTGAATCAGCTCGACACGTCTGCCACGAGTGGGGTGACGCGACCGGGAACCTGAAACAGGCCGAGACGGTTCCTGCTGGGCCGAACACATGAATACCTGTTCAGGCTATCCTGCTATCGATGAGCCACGGGATCCGGGGAACGAGCCATGCGGGCACGCTCGATGCCGCCACCGCTCGCGAAGTCGCACAGACGATGCAGGCCCTCGCAACGCCGAGCCGAGTCCGGATCCTCGGACTTCTCCGAGAATCGCCTGCTTCCGTGGGTGAGCTTGCACTCGCCGTGGAGATGGAGCAGTCGGCGGTCTCCCACCAGCTCCGGATCCTCCGCCATCTCGGCCTCGTGATCGGCGATCGGCGGGGCCGCAGCGTCGTCTACGCCCTGCACGACTCGCACGTTGCCGACCTGCTCGACCAGGCCGTCTTCCACATCGAGCACCTCAGGCTCGGCCAAGCCGACCGGATCGAAGGCGCATCCTGACCCACGCCGAGCACACCCACGATCACCCGCACTCGCACCCGCACGCCCATGAGCATGCGGAGGGGCACGGGCACACGCACGGCCTCGTCGACCGTTCGATTCTCCGTTCGCGCGCCGGAATCCGCGCGGTGGCGGCGAGCCTCGCGATCCTCGCCGTCGCCGCGAGCGCGCAGCTCGCGATCTTCGCGCTCTCGAGCTCCGTCGCGCTGCTCGCAGACCTGATCCACAACTTCGGCGACGCGCTCACGGCGATTCCGCTCGGCATCGCGTTCTTCCTGAGAAGTGCCCGGGGCGAAAGGTTCGCCGGCCTCGTCGTCGTCGCCGTGATCTTCATCTCGGCCTGCGTCGCGCTCTACGAAACGATCATGCGCTTCATCCATCCGGAGCATCTGACCCACCTCTGGGCGCTCGCGGCCGCCGGCCTGATCGGATTCGCCGGCAACGAGCTCGCGGCCCTCGTGAGGCTCTCGGCAGGACGCCGGCTTGCCAGCGCCGCGATGACCGCGGACGGCAGGCACGCCCGTGTGGACGGCTTCGTCTCGCTCGGAGTCGTCGCGAGTGCGTTCTTCGTCGCACTCGGCGTCCCGATCGCCGACCCGATCATCGGCCTTGCGATCACCCTCGTCATCCTCAAGATCACCTGGGACTCCTGGCACACCGTCCGCAACGCCGTAATCGACGTCGACCACATCGATGACGGCTCGCCCGGCGTGCTGCACAGCCACCACTGAGCCGAGCGGCATCGGGTCGCCGAGGCGCCCTCAAAGCGCGTGCGGAAGGAGCGCCAGCGCCACGAGCGTTGCGGCGAGCGTGAGCGGGACGAGCAGCAGACCGAGCTTCGTGTAGGCCGCGAGCGAGGTATCGGCATCGACCGTGCGCGCGGCCTGAATCCACAGGAACGCCGAGAGCGAGCCGGTGACAGCGAGATTCGGGCCGAGGTCGAGCCCGAGGAGGAGCGCGCGTGGATGCGCGGGCTGCTGGGCCGAGAAGAGCACCGCGGCCGGCAGGTTGTTGACGAGAACCGAGCCGATCGCCGCGATTGCCGCCGTCGTCAACTGTCCGCTCGAGCCGAGAAGATGTGCGGGGCCGTCCCAGACGCGGCCGATCGTGCCGACGGAGACCGTGAGCAGAAACAGGGAGGCGAGCACGCCGACGGCGAGTCGTGGACGGAGCCCCCGGAACGTCGTGGCGGCGAGCGCGAGCGCGAGCACGGGCAACGCGGGGTCGGGCAGCACGAGGACGAGTGCAACGGCGGCGACGGCCGCCGCCGCGCCGACACCGAGCCGGAGCGGCGGGCTGACACGCTTCTGCCCGGCCCCCGCCTCGAGCCTGTAGGCGAGCGCCAGAAACGCGGCGGTGACGACACAGGCGACCAGCCAAACCGGAAGCATCCGCGCCGCGAACGCGGCGCCGTCGATCGGGTCATGCGAGAGCACGAGCAGGTTCGTCAGGTTCGAGCCGGGAAGGAGGACTGAGGCCGAGTTGGACATGAAGACGGCGCCGTAGAGAAACGGTCGCTCGTCGAGCCCGCGCGCGCGTGCCGCGAGGACGAGCACCGGCGTGAGGAACACGACCGACGTGTCGAGGTTGAGCACCGCCGTCACCAGTGCGACGAGGCCGAGCAAGACGATCAGCAGCGCGCGTGGGGGAAGCGGCGCCCGGGCAAGCCATGCCCCGGTGGCCTCGAAGAGGCCGTCCGCCGCTGCGACCCTGCCGATCAGGAGCAGCCCGGCGACGAGAACGAACGGTGGCCAAGACTGTCGCCCCACCGCTAGGATCTGATGAACAAGCATTCTTAACAGTGAAGCATACTTAACTAATGCCACGCCCACGACACCGGCAGAACGGCCACCGGGCGGCAGAGGCGCTCGTCCGTACGGCGCCGCTCGTCAGCCGCTGGATCGAGCGTCTGCTCGCCGCCCACGACCCGCCGCTGACCGTTGCCCAGTACCTCGCCCTCCAGGCTGTCGGCGACGGCCAGGTCGTCGGGGCCGAGCTCGCCCGGCGCACGGCCGTCTCACCCGCCGCCGTCTCGCAGCTCCTCGCAGCCCTCGAGAGCGCCGGACTCCTCGATCGCCGGCGACTACCCGACGATCGCCGCCGCCACCCTCTCTCACTGACCGAGCGTGGACAGACGACGCTCGTCTCGGCACAAACCATGCTGCGCGAGCGCCTCGCCGGGCTCTTCACGGAGCTGCCCCCGCCCGAGGCCGACCTGCTCGCCCGGCTGCTCGAGAAGCTCGAAGCCTCGCTCAGCGGCGCCGCCCCTCCCCCGCGGCCACGCCGGCCGCCGCCGCCGCCGAATAGCCCAGGCTAAGGGCGCGTCCTCCGACTTGACGGAGGCGTCTGTTTACGTTATTACTCCCTTTATCTAGCTGACTAGAGAAAGGCTCGTAGCGTGATCGAGTTTCACTTGGACGGGCGTTCGGGAGTTCCGACCTATCTCCAGCTCGTGCAGCAGGTGCGTCAGGCCGTGCGGCTCGGGATCCTGCGGCCCGGCGATCAGCTGCCGACGGTGAAGGAGGTCGTCGGCGGGCTCGCGATCAACGCGAACACGGTGCTGAAGGCCTACCGCGAGCTCGATCACGAAGGCCTGGTCGAGGGACGCCGCGGCCTCGGAACCTACGTGTCGAGCGAGTTGCCCTCGCCGCCGCCGGACGAGTGGAAGGAGCTGCGATCGGGGCTTCGCCGCTGGATCGAGCGGGCGCGCGCGGCCGGACTCGACGAGGAGAACATGGCTGCTCTTTTTGCTGACACGCTCCGGCCCCCGGCCTCGGTGAGGGCGGCATGACCGCTGCGCCCGCAATCGAGACCATCGGGCTCGGCAAGCGCTACGGCGCGAAATGGGCGCTGCGCGATTGCACGCTCCAGGTGCCGGCCGGGTCGGTGACGGCTCTCGTCGGGCCGAACGGCGCAGGCAAGACGACGTTGTTGCAGCTCGCCGTCGGCCTCGGCGCACCGAGCTCCGGCGAGGTGCGGGTGCTCGGACACTCCCCGCGCCGGGAATCCGCCCGGCTGCTGCCGCAGCTCGGTTTCGTCGCGCAGGAGCACCCTCTCTACCGCAGCCTCACGGTCGCCGAGACGCTCGAGCTCGGACGCAAGCTCAATCCCAGTTGGGATGCGGCTCTCGCGCAGGAGCGGATCGACCGGCTCGGGCTGCCTCCGGGACAGAAGGTCGGAAAGCTCTCCGGCGGCCAGCAGGCGCAAGTCGCCCTCACCCTCGCCCTCGCGAAGCGCCCGAAGCTCCTCGTGCTCGACGAGCCGGTGGCCTCGCTCGACCCGCTCGCCCGTCGAGAGTTCCTGCAGACGACGATGGAGGCTGCCGTCGACACCGGGATGACGGTCGTCCTCTCCTCTCACATCATCGCCGACCTGGAGCGGGTCTGCGACCACCTGATCATCCTCGCGGAGGCCGAGACGCAGCTTGTCGGGTCGATCGACGAGATCGTCGCGAGCCACCGCCTCCTCACCGGGCCGCGCAGCGACGCGGCCGGCGTCGCCCGGGTTCACGAGGTGATCCGAGAGAGCCAGACCGAACGGCAGACGACGCTCATCGTGCGCGTCAACGGGCACGTCTACGACTCCTGCTGGGAGGTGCACGAGATCGACCTCGAGGAGATCGTCCTGGCTTATCTCGGCCACGGGCGCTCGGCGGCCGCGCGTGCCGCCGCCCGCTTTCCCGAGGTGGTGGGGTCGTGACCTGGGTCAGCTGGCGCCTCCAGCGCAGCGAAACATTGATCGCGGCCGGGATCCTTGCGCTGGTCGTCGCGCTGCTCGTGCCGACTGGGATCACGATGGCCTCGGCCTACCACCACGACGGCCTCGCCGCGTGCCTCGGCACGAACCCCTCGTACAGCTGCAATCAGTCGATCATCGGGTTCCAGCTGCGCTTCCGGCCGCTCTTCGGCCTCCTCGACTGGTTCACGTTGATCCCGGGCCTGATCGGGGTGCTGCTTGCGGCGCCGTTCATCCTCGAGCTCGAGAACGGCACCTACCGGCTCGCCTGGACACAGAGCATCACCCGCCGCCGTTGGATCGCCACCAAGCTTGCGGTCCCGGTCGCCACCGCCCTCCTCATCGCCGCGGCGCTGATCCTGGTCACGACCTGGTGGCGGGAGCCGTTCGTCGACCTGAACGGACGCATGGAGACGGGAACCTACGACTCCGAGGGCACCGTCGTCTTCGGCTACACGCTGTTCGCGCTCGGGCTCGCGTTGGCGGTCGGAGCGGTCTGGCGCCGGGCAGTCGCGGCCGTCACCGTCGCGTTCGTCGGCTACTTCGTCGCGCGCATCTTCGTGGACACCTGGCTTCGAAACCGGCTCGTCGCACCGCTGAAGGCCACCTGGCGCGCCGCCGCCACGCAGCCCGCGAACCTCGATCACGCGAACGTCATCAGCGAGAACGGAGGCGGCCCCGGCATCGTCGTCAGGCAGGGATCCGGCGCGCTCGGAGCACACGTCCACGTCAGGGCCGGCTTCGGGCCGAGCATCATGCACGCCGTCTACCAGCCGCCGAGCCACTTCTGGCCCCTCCAGGGACTCGAGACCGCGCTGTTCGGCGGCGCCGCGCTGATCCTGATCGCCTTCGCGGCCTGGTGGACTCACAGGCGCGCAGCCTGAGCGCTAGTGCGGGAAGAAGTGGGAGAGCACGCCGGCCCTGAACGGGTCAGAGCTGACCACCAGGCTGCCCGAGAACGGATAGCTGAGGTCGACGAGGACGACAAGCGACAGCACGACGACGAGCGAGATCGAGCAGGCGCCGATCGTGTGGAACCAGAAGCTGCGTGACCCGACCAGCATCACGTAGCCGAGAATCACGAACGCCCCTACGAGAATGAGTGCGAGCACGAGTGAGGGGATCCCTCCCGAAGCCGTGCTGAGCCGCTCTCGCCGCGCGATCAAGGCTTCGTTGAGCTGCTTCACCGAGTCGTTGTAGAACGCGGTCGCCTGCGGCGTGGTCGGTTTGGCTGCCTCGAGCGCCTTGTAGATCAGGTCGACGTCGTCGGAGGCCTGCGGGCTCTCGTGGCCCTCACGGAGCTTCGGCCACTCGTCGGTCACGACCGCGCGGACGTAGGTTCCGATCGCCGCACGCACGCGCGCCGCCTGGGCGGCGGGCAGCGCGTCGCTGTCGCGGGTGATCGCCGCGAGCGAGTCGGCCTCCTGGCCGACGTTGTCCTGGGCGCTACCGAAGTTCTGGTACTCGATCACGATCACGAACGCGAGCAGCAGCCCGAAGAGCGACGCGACGACGCCGAGCATCTGCGACGAGACCTCGGCGTCGAATCCCTCGCGGGTCACCGGCACGAGCCGCCGGATCAACCACACGCCGAGCAGAACGAGCCCGACCGTGATCAGGATCGTGCCCACCACGAGCACGCTGACCGGAACGTGGTTGATCACCGACCGAAGCACGACCGAACCCTTCGCCGCCCGCTAGGGCGTCCCTCTACCGCGCAGCGGGGAAGGCGTAGCTCCAGAACTCGCGCATCAACGAAGTGGACGCCGGGCCGGTCATCATTTCCTGGGTCAGGAGGACGCCGATCGACCCCGTGCCCGGCACGATGTGCGCGGTCGTGCCGGTACCGCCGACCCAGCCGTAGCGGCCGTCGTCTGCGACCGAGCCGCCGAAGCCCCAGCCGGCTCCTTCGAGGAACAACACCGAGGCCTCGCGCTGCTCGACCGTCAGGTGGTTCGTGGTCATCACCTGCACCGAGTGCGGAGACAGGATCTCCCCGCCGTCCGCGAGCAGCATCTGCCCGAACCGCCGCAAATCCTCTAGCGTCGAGAGCAGGCCGCCCGCGCCCGACGGGAACGACGGTGGCTCGGTCCAGCTCCGCTCGCGGGGCGCCCCGAGTTCGGGGCCGTGCGACGGCGCGAGGCGGTCGAGCTCGTCGGCGGCTACGTGGAAGCCGGTGTCTTTCATCCCGAGCGGCCCGAAGAGCCGCTCGTCGAGGAACTCCGGCAGCGGACGCCCTGCCACCCGCGCCACCAGGACTCCCTGAATGTCGGAACAGGTGTTGTAGAGCCAGGCCTCGCCCGGCTGGCGGAGCATCGGCACGGCGGCGAGCGTTGCGACCCACTCCTCCGGCGTCGCAAGCCAGCCGGATACCGGGAGCTGATCGAACAGCACGCGGATCGCGGGCAGCGAGAAATCGGAGGGAAAGCCCCAGCCGGCGCGGAACGAGAGCAGGTCCTCGACCGTGACCGGCCGGACCGCCGGGACGAGGTCGTCGATCGGGCTCTCCGGCGTACGGACGACGCGTGGAGCGGCAAGCTCGGGAAGCCAGCGGGCGATCGGATCGGCGAGCGAGACCAGCCCGTCGTCCAGGAGGAGCATCACCGCGGCCGCCGTGATCGGCTTCGTGATCGAGGCGATCCGGAAGATCGAGTCCTGACGGACGTCGCCCGCACTCGCGAGCTCGACGTCCCCATGGTGAGCGACGAGCGCGGCCGCACCCGGTGCCGCACCGGTTTCGACCGCGCGCTCGAGAAGAGCCTGAAGACCGCCCATGGTCGATCCCCAGTGTAGGTCGGGCGACTAACGCAATTCGTTGAACCGGACGAGGTTGCCCGCGGGATCGCGGAACGCGCAGTCGCGAACGCCGTAGGGCTGCTCCGTCGGCTCCTGGACGACCTCGGCGCCGGCGGCCTGCAGCCGCTCGAAGGTGGCGTCGAGGTCGGCGGTGGCGAGGATGATGCGGGCGTAGGTGCCCTTGGCCATCATCTCGGTGATCATCCGGCGCTCGTCGTCCGTGATGCCCGGGTCCGTGGCCGGCGGCTCGAGGACGATCGACATGTTGGCCTGGTCGGCCGGGCCGACCGTGATCCAGCGCATGCCGCCGTAGCCGACGTCGCTGCGGACCTCGAAGCCCAGCGTGTCGCGGTAGAAGGCGAGGGATGCGTCCGGGTCGTCGTGGGAAAGGAACGTGGCGTGAATGGTGGTGTCCATGAGAGTCATGCTAGGCGCGGCCGCGACGAGCCCGCTTCTCGATTCCTGACCGGTTTCGTCACCTGTTTGGCGACGCACGGCGGCATCCCCGCGGTCGCGCGCACGGCCACACGCCGGTACACGCTGGGCGGAACGCCGACCAGTTCGGTGAACCGGCTGCTGAACGCGCCGAGCGACGAGCAGCCGACCGCGAAGCAGACCTCGGTCACGCTCGAGTCGCCCCGGCGAAGGAGCGCCATCGCGCGCTCGATGCGACGTGTCATCAGATAGCGGTAGGGCGCCTCGCCGTAGGCGGCGCGGAACTCCCGGCTCAGGTGCCCCGCCGACACGTGCGCGCCTCGTGCGAGCGCCTCGACATCGAGCGGGCGGGCGTACTCGCGGTCGATCCGGTCGCGAACCCGGCGCAATGCTGCGAGCTGGGCGAGCCGCTGCGTCGAGTCCCCCACGACGTCAGCCGACGGTGACCGTCCGCGCCCGCCCGCCGTCGAGCGCCTCGTAGAGCCAGCGACCCGCGGTGAGGTCGACCGTCCGTGATTGCGTCCCGACGAACGTCGCGCCCGTCAAGCTGAGCGCCGCGGCGCCGCGCTTCTCGAGCACGAACCCGCTCTTCCGGCTCCGATCGGTGACGACGATCCGGTAGCGGCCCGCAGCGAGCCGTGTCACTGCTTTACCGCCGAGCGCAAGGCTCACCTCCCGGGCCGGACTGACGGCGCCCGCCAGGGTTCCCCGGAGCGAACCCACGTCTGAACCGACGATGTCCTGCGAGGACGCGGGCGGCCCCGACTTCGGCGACACGGCCATCGCCGGGGCGCTCCCGAGGATCACGGAGGAGGTCGCGAGCGTGTGGACGACCTGTGGCGTGGCGTCGTTCGTCCAGGTGAAGGTCGAGTTCGGGCTGAGGTAGGCGGCGTCGACGAGATTCGCGATGCCCCCTTCGTTCATGTTCGAAAGCACGTCGACCCCGGGACCGGTGAGGTTGAAGTAGGGCATCCCGGTCGTGTCGAGCTGTCCGTTCAGGAAGATCGTGGAGTAGCCGGCGGGGATCACGGTCGGCGGGCCGCTGACCGTGCCGACGGGTGTGCCGTCCGGCAGGGTGACCGTGATCAGGCCGGCGGGCGTGAAGGTCACATCGAGCGAGAGGTTCGCGGCCCGCGCGGCCGGAGCGGCCACGAGCACCGCAGTCGCCAGCACACAGGCCGCCGCGAGCCGGACCGAGCTACTCCCGAGCGAAGCCACCGACCTCACGCATCCCAGCGTAGCCCTAGTTCGAGAGCGAGACAATCTGCGGCCAGACGCTCGCCAGTGAACCGCGGAGCGTGCAGCGGGCGAGCTCCGTCCCTCGCTCGTCGCTGTCTCTCGTCGACACGCGGGCAACGACGCGGTAGCCGGTGCAGAAGTTCGCCGCCGCGCGCGAGAAGCCGATCACGAGCGCCCGGCGTCCCGTGACGCTAGGACGCCAGTAGCGCATCGTCACCTGGCCCGAGCCGACCGGCGGCAGGCCTCTGCCGAAGAGCCGCAGCGCTCCCGCCTCGCCGTAATTGGATGCGACGATCACGTCCGCGCTGCCCGCCTGCCGCTCGACGAGGCGCACGAAGGCGGGCCAGCCGATCTCTGACTCGTAGTCGCCGCCCCGCGCCGAGATGACTCCATGTCGCTCGGCGGTGTGGAGCGGCAGCACGGGCAACAGGATCGGCAAGGCCACGAGATCGACGAGAACGAATGCCCCGGCGGCGATCCAGAGCCTGCGGGAAGTCAGCCACCGATCGAGCGGGAGAGCACCTGCCGCAAGCGCAAAGGCGACCACAGGCAGGGCGTAGTACGACTTGCCGCCGAGCACGAAGTACGCAATGACCGTCCCGACCACCGTCCATCCGAACGGGCGCAGGGCGCGATCCCTGGCGAGCGACACGACGCCGGCGACCGCGACCGGAACGGCAACGATCACGAGCAGCACCAGGTTGATCACGAACTGCGGCCGGGTCTCGTCGCTCCCGCTCGGCGGCGGATCGAGGAAGAAGCGCACGCTCGTCCAGCCGTGTGCTGCCTCCCAGACGAGGTTCGGAACGAGCAGCACCGTGGCGATCGCGACCGCGAGCAGGAAGCCCCGGGTCAGTAGCACCTCGCGGCGCCAGACGAGGAAGCTCGCGATGAGGAGAACGAGCGGGACGGCAAGCGTGTACTTCGTCTCGAGCCCGATCCCGACAACGACTCCGAGCAGGATCCACGAGCCGCGGCCGAGCGCGAGCCGGAGCGCGAGCCAGAGGACGACCATCGTCGCCAGCTGGTCGAAAACGACAGGCTGGAACAACCAGTTGGTCGCGATCATCCCCGGCGCGAACGCGACGAGGATCGCGGCGAGCAACTGCGCCCGCCGGGTCGCTCCGAGCTCGCGCGCGACGAGGGCGCCGACGATCACGATGCCCGCGCCGGCCAGGACGGTAAAGGCGCGGAGGCCGACGAGCGACCAGCCGAAGAGCACGCGGGCGAGCGCAGCGAGCAGCGCTGTCACCGGCGGGAACTCGACATAGCCGCCCTGAAGGTGGAGCCCGGCGACCGCGTAGTACAGCTCGTCGCGGTGCCAGCCATAGCGCCCGGCGACCGAGAAGGTCAGCACGCACTTGACGGCGACGACCGCCAGCACCGGCCAGAGCGCAAACGCTCTGATCGGTCGGTCGCCCTGCATCAGGCAAGCGTCGACCGATCGCTCGCCGAAGTCAAGCGCGCCGCCGAACCAGGGGAAACGCGCCGCTCACGCGCCTCTCATCCAATGCTGCGACGGTGCCGAAGGTATCGCGTCTCGCCCATAGTTGCCCAGCGTGACGAGGCGTGATGCCCTCACCAGAGATCCGGGGGTCGGTGGCGTCAAGCGTCTCGCCGCCGGCCTCGGGTCTCACCTCTCCCGGCTAGACGGCGGTCGCGCGCAGCACCGAGTCGATCAGGCCCGGGAAGCGCTCGTCGAGCTCGTCCCGGCGGAGGCGCATGTACTTGCTCGTCCCCTGCTCGCGCTCGGCCACGATCCCGGCGGCGCGAAGGATCTTGAAGTGATGGCTCGCGGTCGACTTCGTCACCGGTAGCTCGATCTGGCCGCACTTCAGGTCGACCGAGTCCGGGCAGCCCGCGAGCTGGCGGACGATCTCGAGCCTCACAGGATCGGAGAGCGCCTGGAGCACCGCCATGCCGTCAACCGGGGCATCAGACGAGACGGGCTCGTCGAGCGCGACACGGCTTGCCTTCAGCTGTCCCATAACCGTTTCTCCATTTTGTTTGATAACTGTCTTATTTGACAATCGTCGAACATCGATGTACGGTGCCGATCGAACAATAGCCGAAAGGAAGTCGCTCATGTCTCGATCGCTCACAACCGCCTCGCCGCCGTCCGTCGGCAGCACCGACAAGTTGACGAAGCTCGCCTGGGGAACGCTGCTCGTCCTCTGCGGCGCGCTCTTCCTCGACGCGCTCGACGTCTCGATGATCGGCGTCGCGCTTCCCTCGATCCGCTCGAGCCTCGGGATGTCGACGGGCTCCCTCCAGTGGGTCGTCAGCGCGTACGTCCTCGGATACGGTGGCTTCCTGCTGCTCGGAGGCCGTGCCGCCGACCTGCTCGGGCGCAGGCGCGTCTTTCTGATCGCGCTCTCCGTCTTCATCGTTGCCTCCATGCTCGGCGGCCTCGCCGACGACGGCACGATCCTGATCATCACCCGCTTCATCAAAGGCGTGAGCGCCGCGTTCACCGCGCCGGCAGCTCTGTCGATCATCACGACGACATTTGCCGAGGGCCCGGCCCGCAACAGGGCGCTTGCGATCTTCACCGCCACGGGCGCGACGGGCTTCTCGCTCGGGCTCGTGATCGGCGGCCTGCTGACCGAGCTCGGCTGGCGCTGGGTGTTCTTCCTGCCTGCGCCGGTGGCGCTCGTCGTGCTGATCGGCGGCCTGCGCCTCGTTCCGAAGGACCGCGTTGTCAAGGGTGCGCGCCGGGCCTTCGACCTCTTCGGGGCGGTGAGCCTGACGAGCGCGATGCTGCTGCTCGTGTTCACGCTCGTGGAGGCACCGAGCGCGGGCTTTATCTCGCTGCGGACGATCGGCTCCTTCGTCGGCGTGGCCGTGATCCTGGGGCTGTTTGTCGCCCAGGAACGCCGCACCGCCTCGCCGCTCGTGCGGCTCGGGATCCTGCGGTCGGGCACGCTCGTGCGGGCGAACCTCGCCGCGATGTCGCTGTTCGGGAGCTGGATCGGCTTCCAGTTCGTCGTCACGCTCTACCTGCAGGACCTGCTCGGCTGGTCGGCGCTCGAGACCGGCCTGGCGATCTTCCCGGCAGGAGCGATCGTCGCGATCGTGTCCCCGCGCATGGGGACGCTGATCGGCAGGTTCGGGGTCACGCGGCTCGTCGTTGCCGGCCTGATCTCGCTTGCGGCGGGCTACGTCCTGTTCCTGCCGATCAGCCTCGAGTCGACCTACGTGTGGGGCATGCTCCCGACCTTCGTGCTCGCCGGGATCGGGTTCGCGCTCTCGTTCGGCCCGCTCAACGTCGCCGCGACGAGCGGCGTCGCGGCCGAGGAGCAGGGGTTGGCGGGAGGCCTGCTGAACACCTCGTTCCAGTTCGGCGGCGCCGTCGTGCTCGCGATCGTGACCGCGGTCAACAACGCGAACACCGGCAGCGGCGCCGGAGCACAGGCCGTGCTCGACGGCTTCCACGCCGCGCTCTACGTCTCTGTCGCCGCGGCGCTCGTCGGGATCGTCGCGATGACCACGCGCCGGCGCGCAATCTCGACCGTCCCGGCGGCCGAGGGCCTGCCCGTCGAGATCCTCGACGAAGCGGCCTGAGGGGAGCTTCGGGCCGGCGGGCGATGGGCGCCCGCCGGCCCTGTGTCCCCGCTAGCTCGGTGCCTCCGTATCGGTCAGATGCAACGTCCAGCGCTCCTCGATCCGCCCGAGCCGCCAGACAGCGAGGGCGATCAGCCAGGTGACGACGAACATCCCGACGATCAGGAATCCGAGCAGGTTGATGTCGATGTTCTCGAACGAGTCCCAGAAGGTTCCCGAGAGGCTCAGCTGGGACGCAACGAGGCCACCGAGCTCGATCGTGCCGATCACGAGGGCGACTGCAACCGACAGCCCCGTGATCGTGAGGTTGTAGAAGACCTTGCGGACAGGCTTGGAAAGCGCCCAGCCGTAGGCGAAGTTCATGAACGAGCCGTCGATCGAGTCGAGCAGCGACATGCCGGCGGCAAAGAGCACGGGGAGCGTGAGGATCGCGTACCAGGGGAGCCCCTCCCCGGCCGCGCCGCCCGCGAGCACGAGCAGCGCCACCTCGGTCGCCGTGTCGAACCCGAGCCCGAAGAGCACGCCGATCGGATACATCTGCGACGGCTTGGTCACCGTCCTCGTCAGACGCCCGAGGAAGCGGTTCATCAGGCCGCGGTTCGCGAGCTGCTGCTCGAGCGCCGCCTCGTCGTAGAGGCCGCTCTTCATCTCACGGAAGACCCTCGTGATCCCGACCAGGATCACGATGTTGATCGCAGCGATCGCGTAGAGGAACGTGCCGGAGACGAGCGTCCCGATCCAGCCCGCCACCTCGTGCAGGCCCGAGCTCCCGTTCGTGACCGGGCCGGCCAGCGACCGGATGCCGATCGACAGCAGGAACGCGAGCCCGAAGACGATCGTCGAGTGGCCGAGCGAGAACCAGAACCCGACGGTCAGCGGCCGCTTGCCCTCAGACATCAGCTTCCGGGTCGTGTTGTCGATCGCCGCGATGTGGTCGGCGTCGAACGCATGGCGCATCCCGAGCGTGTAGGCCGTGACTCCGATCCCGACCGTGAACGCCCCGGCCGACCCGAGCGAGTACCGGTGTGGTGCGACGAGCAGGAAGAGCGTCCCGAAGTCCGATCACGTGCAGGGTGGCGACGACCGCGGCCATCATTGCGAGCGCCCGCTTCTGCCCCCGGTCGAGCTGGGCCCAGAAGCCGGGGATCCTGTGGCGCTGCCTGACCCCAACCGTCGCTGCCGCCATCGTCCCGTCCTTTCCCGTGACCGTTATTGCGAGCCATTCGCCGTAAGCCGCGGATCGGTTCGATCCCCGCAGCTGGCATGATCGTGTCATGCCGAGCGACGAGCACCGGCACGGCGCGCCTGCGAGTCCCGCCCGTCTCCGCTCTCCGGGCAGGCGGCTCACACGCCAGCGGGAGGCGATCTGGAATGCGCTCCTCGCCGAGCCCGACCAGCATCTGAGCGCCGAGGACGTCGCGGACCGCGTGCGGAAGGACCTTCCCGCCGTCAACCCGTCGACCGTCTACCGCACGCTGGGGCTGCTCGTCGAGGAAGGGCTCCTGCTCCGCACCGATCTCGGGGGGGACCGTTCGTTCTACGAACCGTGCCGTGAGCACCCGCATCACCACCTCGTCTGCGAGCGTTGCGGCACGGTCGCCCACATCCACGACGAGGTGCTCGGCGATCTCGCCGACCGCGTCGAGCGCGCGGCCGGGTTCCTGCTCGGGGCGGGCGAGCTGAGTCTCTTCGGCCTCTGCTCAGCGTGCCGCGCCTTCGAGGACTGAGGCCGACTAAACAAATTCACACCCTCCTGAGATCGTTGGTGCAGTGGGGGGGCTGGATCGCCCGCCTTCCGGAGCGGCAGCGCCTCGCCGTCTTCCTGCGGTTCAGGCGTTCTGCGCCAGAGGGCAGCTCACCGGGATCGACCGGAACTGAGCGAGGCGCGCGCTACGACTCGCCGGAGTCGAGCTCGAGCGCCGCTGCCACGGGCACGAGCGGCTCGGGAACGCTGCGGGCGTGGTCGACCCCCGCCGCGGCGTAGGCGTCGTCCTCGTCCAGCGTCTCGTGCTCGATCAGGGCCGTCGCGAGCGAGTCGAGCTTCGCCCGGTTCTCGGCAAGCAGCGCGAGCACGGCCTTGTGCGCCTCCTCGACGAGCCGGTGCACCTCCTCGTCGATGTGCTCCTGGGTTCGTGCCGACACCTCCGAGGTGCCGGGGAACGAGCCCTCGGGCGCGAGCAGCAGGATCGGGCCCAGGGCGTCGCTCAGGCCCCACCGCCCGACCATCTGGCGGGCGATCGATGTGAGCTGCTGGATGTCCGACTCCGCTCCGGTGGTCGGGTCGCCGTAGACGAGCTCCTCCGCCGCCCGGCCGCCGAGCGCGACCTTGATCTTCGCGATCAGCTCGTCGCGCGAGTAGCTGAAGCGGTCGACATCGGGCGCCGAGAACGTCACGCCGAGAGCCATCCCGCGCGGGATGATCGAGATCTTCCGCACCGGATCGGCACCCGGGGTGAGCATGCCGACGAGCGCGTGCCCGCCCTCGTGGTAGGCGGTACGGCGGCGATCCTCGGCGCCCATCAGCACCTGCCGCTCCGCGCCGAGCACGATCCGCTCGAGCGCGTCGGCAAAATCGGCGCCGAGCACCTGATCGTGCCCGCGCCTCGCGGCAAGGAGCGCCGCTTCGTTCACGAGGTTCGCCAGGTCGGCGCCGACCATCCCCGGCGTCGTCGAGGCGATCCGGCCGAGATCGACGTCGGGGCCGATCGGAACGGAGCGCGTGTGGACCCTGAGGATCGCCTCGCGGCCTCGACGATCGGGTGGCTGAACGGCGACGCGCCGATCGAAGCGGCCGGGACGCAGCAATGCCTGGTCGAGCACATCGGGCCGGTTCGTCGCCGCGATCACGATCACTCCGGTGGACGAGTCGAACCCGTCCATCTCGGTCAGGATCTGGTTGAGCGTCTGCTCGCGCTCGTCGTTCCCGCCGCTGAAGCCTGCCGTCCCCGAGGTGCGCGCGCGCCCGATCGCGTCGAGCTCGTCGATGAACACGATCGCCGGCGCCGCCTCCTTTGCCTGCGCGAACAGGTCGCGGACGCGCGAGGCGCCGATCCCGACGATCGCCTCGACGAACTCCGATGCCGACAGCGAGAAGAAAGGCGCCTCCGCTTCCCCCGCGACCGCCCGCGCGAGCAGCGTCTTGCCGGTGCCGGGCGGCCCCGAGAGCAGGACCCCGTGGGGGATCTTCGCGCCGAGGCGGACGTACTTCTCCGGATGGCGCAGGAAGTCGACGACCTCGGTGAGCTCGGCCTTCGCCTCGTCGATCCCGGCGACGTCGGCAAAGGTCACCTTGGCGCCCGAGGGCTCGTACCGCCGGGCCCGCGAGCGCCCGAACGCGCCGAGCATGCCCTGGACGTTCCCGGCGCGGCGCATCAGCAGCACGAGGAGGCCGATGAAGAGGATCGTCGGCCCGAAGCCGATCAGGAGGCTCTTCCACCAGGCGACGCTCCCCGTGAGCGGCTTTGCATTGACGACGACGTCTTTCGACTCGAGCAGGTTCGAGAGCGATTTGGTGTCGGCGAACGTCGGGATCTCCGTGCTGAACCGGGTCGAAGGCTTCGAGCCCGCATAAGCCGTGGCGTCCTTGAACGTCCCCTGGATCGCCGTTCCCTTCGACGTGATCGAGACGACATCCCCCTTCTTGACCTGATCGAGGAAGAACGGGCTGTAGGGGACACGGAGGCGGCCCGCCTGGTGCATCGCCTTCGCCCCGACGTAGTAGTTGACCGCGAAGAGCGCCAGGATCAGGACGAGGAACTTCCAGCTGAAGCGGAACCGCGGCTTGGGCGGCGTGGGCGGCGGCGCGGAGGGGCCCGGCCTCGGGCCGTCACCGTTTACGCGAGTGCTCAATGCCGGCGTTTGTCGCGGAGCACGCGGGCGGCGTCCCTGACGCGGTCCCGGTTCTCGGGTGCGCCCGCGGCCTTGCCCGCACGCGCGGCGGCCTTCACCGCATGATCGAGCAGCTGCTTGCCCTCGGGGCCGGTCGCAAAGCGCCCCGCCCGCTTGATCGCGGCGCGTCCCTGCTCGCTCTGGGCGAGTACGATCGCCATTCGGAGCGCACGCCGCCCCTTGGGGCTCGCGGCCAGCCCGATGCCCTTGTAGATCGGCCCGAACATGGGTCGAACTGTATCCCGGCAGGGTCCTCAGCCGTTCGAAACCGCGATCAGGCCCGCGATCCCGAGCGCGAAGACGACGACCACGAGCACCGAATCGAGCCCCAGCCGAAGGACGCATCCCTCCCTCCGCACGATCACGCCCGTGCAGTAGATCGCCGTCAGCACGATCCCGAGCCCTGCCAGCCAGGCGTTCAGGTCGCCGGAGTACGGCAGCACGGGCTCGCCCGCGATCAGGTCGGCGAGCAGGAAGAGCGACACCTGGAACGAGTTGCCGCCGAAGATGTCGGCGACCGCGAGCTGGTGGTCGCCGAGCCGAACTGCGGTGATGCCGGAGCTGATCTCCGGCAGTGCGGTGGCGAAGGCGAGAACCGTCGCCCCGAAGATCACACCGTTGATGTTGGCGCGGTCGGCGAGCGTGTTCCCGGTGACCTCGAGCATGACGCCGGCGGCGAGCGTCGCCGCCGAGGCGGCGACGAACACCGCGATCGCGCGCCTGGGCGAGCTCGTGAGCAGGCTCGGCTTCTCCTCCGGATGCGGGACCCGCCGGTGCGAGCGCCCCGGCTTCGACCTCGACATCACGCACTCCCACGGAGAGCCGCGCCGTACGTGGTTCAGGAGCGCGACCCCGCCGAGCCAGGTGACGACGATCGCGATCGAGACCGGGCTGACCGGGCCGATGCTGATCGATTCCGGCAGCAGCGCGCCCATCGTCACCTCAGCGACGACCGCAACCACGAACAGCCCTTCGAGCACCGGGACGAGCGACCCGACGAGGAATGTCAGCGACTGCGAGCGCGACGCCGCCGCGTCGCAGAGGACGAGCACCATCGTCTGAATGGCGATTCCGCCGATCAGGTTCCCGGCCGCGAGCCCCAGATGCCCGCTGCTCGCGGCCGAGACGGTGATCGCGATCTCCGGCAACGTCCCCGCGACCGCGAGCAGGATCACCCCGCCGAGGGCCTCACCGAGGTCGTAGCGGCGGTCGATCGCGTCGGTCGCCTTCGAAAGTGCGATCCCGGCGATCCACGTGACGGCGGCGGCGATGACGAAGACGCCGGCGAGGATGGCTGTCGAGAGCGAGCCGATGGTTGGGCCGTTCTACGCCGGTCGACGTTCGGGATAACGCGGCAGCCCGTCGTCGGGCAGCGGATCCCACGGCGCGGCGTAGGCGACGAACTGGCGGCAGCTCGGGCGGATGCCGGGATCGGAGTCGAAGACCCCGAAGCGCACGCTCACCGATTCGCCGTCGGGACTTCGGCTCCAGAGACTCGAGCCGCACGCCGAGCAGAAGACCTTCGCGAACCCGTCCGGAGGCTGGAAGGCGGCAAGGAGCTCCTCGCCCTGGACGATCCGGAACGAGCCCGGCGCCAGCCTGGCCTGCGGCGAGGCTGACGAGCCGGTCCGGCGCTGGCAGCGCGTGCAATGGCACCAGCTGGCGTTGATCGGCGTCGCGTTCACCTCGAACCGCACACCGCCGCAGTTGCAAGCGCCGGTGAGAGGCTCGGCGAGGGGGCCTGGCATACGGGCAGTCTATTCGCGTACGGCACCGGGGACGCCGGGCGGCTCCCTGGCGATGGCCGCGGGAATTCGTCCCGTGTGAGCGTTCGTATCGCTCGTTCGAGCGAGGGCGACCGCGATCGTGCCGCCGGCCAGGCGACGGCGCGTACCGAAGCCGGAAGTCGCCGAGACCCGGGACACGCGGACAGATCGTCGTTGTGCACGTCGGCGTCGGGGCGACGGTGTGCGTGAAGCTCGTCGTCCCGGTGAGCGAGAGCCCGGCCTCGGGCTGAACGGCGATCGTGACCGGGGGCGCCGGCCGGGGCGGTGTAGGTACCGGGAACGGTCTTCAGGCCGTTCAGTTCATTCGCCGTGCCTCTTGCCGATCTCTGGTGCTGCTCTACCGCCGCGAACTCTCGCACCGCCCCGGGGAAGATGGCCGGACGCGAACCGTTGGCGCATCGGGACTCGACTCGAGTATCGGCCCGCGTTTCCAGCGCGGGCGAATCGAACTATCGAGTGATTGCGAGCCCGGGGAAGCGGCTAGAGCCGGTGCGGCGGAGCGACGCCACGGATCGAGGCGTCGAGGAGCTCGACCGGGTGAGCCGCTGGAGTCGGACTGCCCGCCCGGCGCAGGGCCGCCGAAACCTGAAGCAGGCAGCCCGGGTTGGCGCTGACGTAGAGGTCGGGTTCGGTCGCGATCACCTGACGCGCCTTCCGGTCGCCGAGCTCCAGCGCCGCCTCCGGCTGGACGAGGTTGTAGATCCCGGCGCTGCCGCAACAGAGATGCTGCTCGGCCGGCTCCACGAGCTCGACCCCGGGAATCGAGCGCAGGAGAGCCCGGGGCTCGTCGCGGACGCGCTGCGCGTGGCCGAGATGGCAGGACTCCTGGAAGGCGACGCGCAGCGGCAGCGGATGAAGCCTCGGCTCTGAGTGATGTTGATGGACAGCTCCATCACTCGGCTCCGGCGCGTTGGCGCGAACGAGCGCCTCGGAGATGTCGACGACAGGCAGGTCGAGCCCCGCCTCCTTCAGGTGAGACCCGCAGCCGGCGGCGTTCGTCACGATCGTCTCGACGCCTGCCTCCTTGAACGCCGCTTCGGTGCGGCGGGCGAGGGCGAGTCCTTCCTGGCGCTTGCCGGAGTGGAGAGCGAGCGCGCCGCAGCAGCCGGAGTACGGGGCCGCGACCTCGTAGCCGTAGGCCGAGAGCACCCGCGCCGAGGCGCGGTTGACCTCGCCGAAAAGGACCGACTGGACGCAGCCCGTGAGCAACCCGACGCGGGCGAAGCGCTCGCCGGTCGCGGGCGTCTCGGCGGGCGGCGAAACCGGCTCGCGCCAGCGCGGGGCGAGGGTCTTGAGCGGCCTGAACGGCCCGGGCGCCGGCAGCGCGGAGAAGCGGAGGGCGAAACGGAGGCGCTTCGGGTGCGGGAAGACCGCGAACACGGCCGAGCGCAGCAACCGGTCACGGAGCGGCCGGCGTACCTCCTGCTCGACGCGTTCGCGGGCGAGCTCGATCAGCGTGTCGTACTTCACGCCCGAGGGACACGACGTGAGGCAGGCCATGCAGCCGAGACAGCGGTCGAAGTGCTCGGCGACTGTGTGGTTCAGCTCGACCGTCCCGTCGAGCGTCGCCTTCATCAGCCAGATCCGCCCGCGCGGCGAGTCCATCTCCTCGTGCCAGAGCTCATAGGTCGGGCATGTCGGCAGACAGAAGCCGCAGTGGACGCAGTCGTCGATCAGGCTCGCGTCCATCAGGCAAGGATCCCTTCGGGGTCGAACGACGCGCGCACCCGTTCGGCGAGCGGCGACCACCGTGGATCGGACGCGCCCGCGACGTAGGCGATGCCGGCGCCGGGCCGGGCGAGCACGCAATCCTGCCAGTTGAAGGCCTCGCGCCCGCCGGCCCCGGCCTGGAGCCCGGCGCTCTCGGCCCAGACCGAAGCACCGGCCGGCTTGCCGGGACAGGAAGCGACCTGGGCCTCGACGGCTGCCTGCCCGCCCTCGAAGAGCAGCGCGAGGCGGCCCGGGGGCAGGTAGTCGGCGGCGCTCGGCTCGAGCTGGGAGCGGCGGAGCTCGTCCCATAGCGCCCGCGGGTCGTCGCCCTCGACGACGACGGTCGCCTCCGACGGCGGCCGCGGATGCAGACGCAGGGCGACGCGCGCGATCAGGCCGAGCCGGCCGTGCGAACCGGAGAACAGCTTCCCGAGGTCGTACCCGGCGACGTTCTTGACCACCTTCCCGCCCGAGCTCGCGACCATTCCGCCTGCCAGGACGACCGTGACGCCGATTACGAGGTCGCGCATCGCGCCGTAGCGATGCCGGCGCGGGCCCGAGAGATCTCCGGCGAGACAGGCGCCGATCGTCGGGTCGCCAGGCGGGTCGAGCGCGAGCATCTGCCCGTGTCCTGCGAGGTAGCCCTGGAGCTCGGAGAGCCGGAGCCCGGCCTCGACGATCGCCGTCAGGTCGCCCGGCTCGTGCTCGAGTACCCGGCCGAGGCCGGCCGTCGAGAGGCGAACCTCGCCCCCGTCGCGGTCGATCGAGACGCGCCGGCCGGAGCCGAGCACCTCGGAGGCCTCCACGAGCGTGGAGGGCTCAGAGACGCTCGACAAGTCCTGCCCGCTCCAGCGGGTGCGCTCGGTAGGGGCCCGGCACCTCGCCGCAGAGCCGTGGGGTCGGGAAGATCTTGCCGGGGTTCGCGAGGCCGTCCGGGTCGAAGCCGGCGCGCAGGAGCTGCATCGCGGCCAGGTCGTGCTCGCTGAAGAGCTTCGGCATCGAGCATGCCTTGTCGACACCCACTCCGTGCTCGCCCGTGAGCGAGCCGCCCGCATCGATGCAGAGGTCGAGGATCGCCGTCGCGAGCTGCTCTGCCTTCTCGGGCTCGCCCGCGACCTTGTCGTCGTACAGCACGAGGGGATGGAGGTTGCCGTCGCCGGCGTGGAAGACGCTGGCCACGCGCAGTCCGTATTCGGCGGACAGCTCGGCCGTCCGACGGAGCACCTCCGGCAGCTTCGTCCGCGGCACCACGCCGTCCTGCACGTAGTAGCTCGAGGCGATCCGGCCCATCGAGGCGAACGACGACTTGCGGCCGCGCCAGATCAGAGCCCGATCGTCCGGCGTGTCGGCCGAGCGCAGCTCGAACGCGCCGAACTCGCGGCAGAGCGCCTCGACCGCCGCCGAGTCCTCGGCGACCTGGGCGGCCGGCCCGTCGAACTCGACGATCAGCACCGCACCGGCGCCGGCCGGGTAACCGGCACCGACTGCGGCCTCGACCGCCTCGACGGTCAGCGCGTCCATCATCTCGATCGCCGAGGGAAGGATCCCGGCGGCGATCGTGTGCGAGACGGCATCTCCGGCTGCGTCGGTCGTGTGGAAGCCGGCGAGCAGCGTCCGCACCGTTTCCGGGGTCCGGAGCAGGCGGACGACGACGCGAACGACGATTCCCAGCGTTCCCTCCGAGCCGACGAAGACCCCGAGCAGGTCGGGCCCCTCGTCGTCACGGGAGAGCGTGACGAGCGTGCCGTCGGCGAGGACGACGTCGGCTGCGAGCACGTGGTTCACGGTGAACCCGTGCTTCAGACAGTGGGCACCGCCCGAGTTCTCGGCGACGTTGCCGCCGATCGTGCACACCTGCTGGCTCGACGGATCCGGCGCGTAGTAGTAGCCGTCTGCCGCGACCGCCTTCGTGATGTCGAGATTCGTGACGCCGGGCTCGACGACTGCACGCCCGTGCTCGAGGTCCACCTCGAGCACCCGGTTCAGGCGGGCAAGCGAGATCACGATCCCGTCGGCAACCGGAAGCGCCCCGCCCGAGAGGCCGGTCCCTGCCCCGCGCGCGACGAACGGAACGCGATGCGCGTGACAGAGCCGGACGGTCGCCTGAACCTCGTCGGCCGTCGCCGGGATCACGACGAGCTCGGGAACGGCGCGGCGGCCCGTGAGCGCATCGCATTCATACGTGCGCAGGCGCTCGGGCTCGCTGATGATCCCAGCCGGCGGAAGTGCGGCGGCGACGGCGGCGCGGAACTCGGTCGAGAGCGGCATCCCGGGACGATAGTCGCGAAGGACACGGAGTCAGGCGTAGGAGGGGCGAAGCGCCCGTGTTGCGGTGGTCAGCTGGTTCTGGCCCGTCGAGAAGAGGTCGCCCGCGCCCGGCACCGGATTGAGCGAGTTCACTCCCTTGCCGCTCCTGATGTTGACCACCGCGCCCGCGACGAGCGCATCGGCCTGGTGGAGCGTCTTGCAGGCGATGAGCGCGAGGTGGTGGGAAAGCGTGAACGGCTCGGGAGCTCGCCCGAGCCTCTGCACCACCGAGGCGCAACCCTCGAGCGTCGCCGTCAGGTCGTCGAGCTTGGCCGAGGTCCGCGAATGCGTGTCCTTCAGGTGCCCCATCGACCCGTCGGTCGCGAGGATGATCGAGATCCCGTTGAGCGCGTTCTGCATCGAGAGCCGCCAGTGGAGCAGCCCCGAGCGCCAGCGAGCCTCGGTGGCCGCTTCGGCCGCTGCCGAGGGCTTGTGTCCACTGCTCCCACCGCAGCCCGAGACGCCCAGCGCAAGCGCGAGGATGATCAAGACCAGCGCCGCTCCGCGTCGGTGTCGCATCAGTCCACTCTGCCTGGGATCGAGCGTAGCGCCCCTTGCCGGAACTGCCCAGCGAGGAGACGGCCACGCGTGAGGACTCACCCGGTCGACGAGAAATGCTGGTAGTCGGGGGAGCCGCTCCAGCGTCCTCCCCATTGCCAGCCGGAGGCGGCAAACGCCTCGACGAGGGCGTCGCCGGGCTCGGCCATCCCAGGGCGGGCGTCTGCCCGGTCGAGGTAGGGCCGACCGGCGGGGGGATAGACCGTCGTGCCGAGCAGGTAGGGGTTCTCGAGCGGATCGACGTCGATCGCCTCGCCGTAGGCGTGCACCGACCAGCGCTTCGGCCCGGTTGCGACCGCGTAGCGGCAGTTGAACGCCGAGGTGTTGTCGGCCGCCATCGAGCGGTTGTCGTTCCCTCCGTACGCCGCGATCGGTGCCATCCGCCGGATCGGGAACCGGTCGGAGTAGAGCCGCGCGAAGACCTCACGGACAGCCGGAACGACCGCCGAGTTGACGACGACCGTGCCAAGATGACGGTGACCGTCGAACCCCCAGTAGGCAACACGAACGGCACGGAGCTCGCTCGGGCCGACGGGGCAGCCGGGACGATAGGAATGCCCGAGCGTGGCGGCATCGACGGGATGAACCGACGAGGAGAACGGCGGCGACGCCGCCTCGACGGAGGCCGGAAGCACGGCCGCGAGGAAGGCAATCGTGGCGGCGAGGCGCGCGCGGCCCATATCGTTCGAGCGTACTCGCCGCGCGCACAGCCTGCCTTCTCGCCGCCTCGGCCGCGCTCGCGACTGCGGTGGCGGCACCCGCAGCGCCGGCCCGCACGTGCCCGTCCAACCTCGCCTCGGGCCTCGCCTCGACCGGCTCGGCGACACAGCTCGTGACCGTCGTCGGGAGCGACGTGACTTCGACGACGGGCACGGTGAGGCGCTGGGCGCGCACGACCGGGTGCTGGAGCGAGGCGGGCGGGCCTTCGCGTGCCTTCCTCGGCTTCGCCGGGCTCTCCGAGCACCATCACGAAGGTGACGGGACGACGCCGGCCGGGGCGTTCGCCATCGGCCCCGTCATCTACGGCGTCGCCCGGAATCCGGGGGTGCACTACGCCTACCACCAGCTCGTCTGCGGCGACTGGTGGGACGAGGATCCGAGCTCGCCCGGCTACAACACCTTCCAGCACGTTCCGTGCGGCACAGCGCCTCCGTTCGGCGGGGCGAGCGAGCCGCTCTGGAAATCGGGCCGGGCGTATGCCCACCTCGCCTTCGTCGAGTACAACTCCGGCCCCGCGGTCCCTGGGCTCGGCTCGGCGATCTTCATCCATGCCGAGCTCGGCCATCCGACGAACGGCTGTGTCTCACTGCCTCCGAGCGAGCTCGTGACGCTTCTCCGCTGGCTGCGACCCGGCGCGCACCCGCTCGTCGTCACCGGGACGGAAGCCGAGGTGCGCCGGTTCTAGGGCATTTCTGCAAGCATGCAGAAATGGATCGCGCGCATCCGTCAGCGTCCTTCAGTGCGACGCTTCGCGTTCATCTGGACGACCGGCCCGGCGCCTTTGCCGAGCTTGCACGGGCGATCGCCGACGCCGGCGGCAACCTCGGCGCGATCGATCTCGTTCGCGTCGAGCAGGGGCTGAAGGTGCGCGACGTGACGGTCGACGCCGCGAGCGCGGATCACATCGACGAGATCGTCGCCACGGTTCGTCACCTGCCCGGCGTCGAGGTCGAGCACGTCTCCGACCGCACCTTCCTGCTGCATCTCGGCGGGAAGATCGAGATGGTCTCGAAGGCGCCGCTGAAGACCCGCGACGACCTCTCGATGGCCTACACCCCGGGCGTGGCGCGCGTGTGCTCCGCGATCGCCGAGGACGTGAGCAAGGTCTGGAACCTGACGATCAAGCAGAACACCGTCGCCGTGGTCAGTGACGGCACGGCCGTGCTCGGCCTGGGCGACATCGGCCCCGAGGCCGCAATGCCGGTCATGGAAGGGAAGGCCGTGCTGTTCAAGGAGTTCGGCGGGGTCGATGCGTGGCCGATCTGCCTTTCGACGACCGATCCGGACGAGATCGTCGCGGTCGTGGCGGCAATCGCCCCGGGCTTCGGCGGGATCAACCTCGAAGACATCTCTGCCCCTCGCTGCTTCGAGATCGAGAGCCGGCTCAAGGAGCTGCTCGACATTCCTGTGTTCCACGACGACCAGCACGGGACCGCGATCGTCGTGACCGCGGCGTTCCTGAACGCGCTCCAGCTCGTCGGGAAGAACGCCGCCGACGTGCGCGTCGTCCTGACCGGCGTCGGCGCCGCCGGCGTCGCCACCACCGACATGCTGCTCGGGCTCGGCGTACGCGACATCGTCGGGTGCGACCGCACGGGCGCGATCCACCTCGGACGCGACGACCTCGGCCCCTGGAAGCAGATCTATGCAGAGCGGACGAATCCGAGCGGATTCTCGGGCACCGCCGACGAGGCCCTCGCCGGCGCCGACGTCTACCTCGGGCTCTCGGGCCCGGGAGCCGTGTCGCGCGACGCGATCGCATCGATGGCGGAGGGCGCGATCGTGTTCGCGATGGCCAATCCGACGCCGGAGGTCATGCCGGAGGAGATCGAAGGGCTCGCCGCAGTCGTCGCCACGGGCCGGTCGGACTATCCGAACCAGATCAACAACGTGCTCGCATTCCCCGGTGTCTTCCGCGGAGCGCTCGACGTCCGGGCGTCGGAGATCAACGAGGAGATGAAGCTCGCGGCCGCCCATGCGATCGCGGCCGTCGTGCTGCCCGACGAGCTCAGCCCCGAATACATCGTGCCGAGCGTCTTCAACCGCGATGTCGCCCCGGCCGTCGCGGCCGCCGTCGCGGCCGCCGCCGAGTCCACCGGCGCCGCCCGCAAGCGCCGCGTCACTGCGTAGTCGGTGAAACGTCCGAAGCCGGGCTTTCGGCCCGGCTTCGGAGGGAGGGAATTGCTGGAACGCCGCGGTTAGTGGCGCTTGCCGAACCGCTTCAGCGTCGAGTACTTGATCAGGGCCTTCTTCACCGAGTTCATCTGTGCGTTCGTCGGCTTCGTGCCGTTGACCAGGTTCGTGAGGCGGGTCGTCAGGCTGGCCAGGATCGCGGTCTCCTGGGCCTGCGTGATCTTCCCTGCGGTCACGGCCGCATCGAGGTTCGTCTTGGCGGGGGCCTCGAGCGCGGTGATCAGATCGCCGACGTTCTTGCCCTGAGCGGTTGCCTCGTCGGCGAGCGTCTTGCCGCCCTTGAGCGCCGTCTGGAGATCGGAGACCGAGAGACCGAGGAACGTGGCCGCGGTCTGGAGCAGGCCGCCGCTGCCCTTGTCGCCGCTCGGCGGGACCGGCGGGCCGTTGTTCACGAGCGCAGTCACCTCGACAGTCAGGTGGGACACGAGATTCGTCTCCTGGTCGGCGGTGATCCAGCCGGCCGCCTTCTCGTTGTCGAGATTCGTCTTCTCGGCCGCGACGATCGCGGTGATCAGGTCGGCCGCAGTCTTGCCCTTCGCGATGGCCTCCTGGGCGAGCGTCTTGCCACCCGCGAGGTCGGAGGCGAGCGTCGAGACGGAGATGTTCAGGAACGCGGCCGCCGGGGTGAGAACGTCGGAGCCGAGGATGCCGCCGCCCCCACCGGGGCCAGCCGGACCGCCGGGGCCGGCGAAGCCCTGGGCGCCGAAGCCGAACCCTGGGCCGCCGCCCCCGAAGCCGAAGCCCGGGCCGCCGCCCATCATCCCGCCACCCATTCCGCCGGGCCCGATGCCCGCGGCGCGGAAGCCGTGAAGCCCGCCGCGCACGCCGAACCTGGCATGGCGCTGAGCTGCGAGAGCCGAGCCGGCCACGACTGCCATGACGAGTATGGCCACAGTTCCTACCGAGGCCACACGAATCAGAGTCCGCCGCATGTCCACCACCTTTCAGGTCGTCCGGTGCCTGGATTGACGGTGCGAGGTTAAGCCGGGTTCTTTAGAGCGACCTTAGAGAACGATAAGAGTCGCGGCCTCTACCGATAGTCGAGCTCGGCGAGCAGCGGACCGGCCTCGCGCTCGACGTCGGCCAGCTGCTCGGCGGAGAGGTCGCGGCGGTAGCGGCCGATCGAACCGTCGTGGAAATGCCCGAGACCGCGGACGAGCGGCTCGGGCGCGACGCCGAGGTGCGCGGCCACGGTCTCGGCGGCAGCGGTCGGGTCGGCGGCGATCGACTCATAGCGGAGCTCGAACGTGCGGTCGCCGGCGCCGCGCCGCGCCGCCTCGAGGTAGGAGCGCCAGGCCCACGCCGCGCGGGTGGCGTCGCTCGCGCTCTCGAACTCTGAAACCCGATCCGGCTCGACCCAGAAGCGCGCACGCGCACCGTAGGCCAGCTTGGCATCGTCGCCGCCGCTCTTCCCGGCGCTCAGCCACCCGCGCTCGAGCAGCGAGCAGACGACGTCCCGGCCGTCACGCACGAGATGAACCGCCCGGCCGTGCGGGTAGGCGCGCAGCGCGGCCGCGAGCACGAATGCCGTCTCCGGCGTCTGCTCGACACCCCGAAGACCTTTGACGAGTGCCAGCCGGCGGACGCGCTCGAGCACGACCCTGATCCTCTGGGCCGCCTCGGTTTCCGGAAGGTCGACGAGCTGGGAGATTCCTGCCTTGTGCGGGTTCACCTCGCTCAGGTCGACGAACCCGGGAAGGGCCCCGATCCTCCGCGCCAGGAACGTGGTTCCCGAGCGGGGCGAGCCGACGACGAAGACGAGCCTGTCCTCGCCCCGGCGAAGACGCTCGCCGAGGTCGCGCAGGCCTCGCTCGCGGAGGACGCGGCGAGCGGAGGCAGCGTAGAGGCCGGCGGCCTGGACCGCCGGTGCGGTCACGAAGCGCGGCGGCGGCCGGCGGGCCGCGCGTCGGTCAGCGCCCGGCCGACCTGTTCGAGGATCGTCTCGAGCAGCCGGAACGAGGCGAGCACGTGCTCCCGCGCGAGCGCCCGCGCGCCTTCGGGGCTGCCGGCAGCAAGCGCAGCACGGATCGCCTCGTGCTGGCGTTCGTTCGCGAGGTAGAGCGTGTCGATCGACGCGTCGCCCGGCGCCCAGACCGCGGGCCCCGAGAAGGTGCGGCGGGCGCTCTTCGACACCTGCTCGATGTAGGGCAGGTCGGCGATCCGGTAGATCACGTCGTGGAACCCGTGGTTTGCCTGCATCCACTCGACGGTCATCGACCGGCGGTCGTCGCCGGGCTCGCGCGCCCTGAGTGCGCGGGTCAGGCGCGAGAAGCGCTGCTCGGCCGCCTCCAGCTCCTCGAGGCCGGCTTCGGTGATCCTCTCGGCGGCGACGGCCGTGACGAGGCTCTCGAGCTCGGCGCGCAGCAGGAAGGCCTCCCACATCTCCGAACGGGAGAGCGTGCGCACGCGGAAGCCGCGGTTGGCCTCGAAGGAGACGAGCCCGAGCGCTGCGAGCCTCCGCAGCGCCTCGCGGACGGGAGTGCGGCTGACCTCGTACTGGGCCGAGACCTGCTCCTGCCGGAGAACGGCCCCCGGGGCGAGCTCACCGGAGACGATCGCCTCTTCGAGTGCGAGGGCGATCTCGTCCGCTTTCGTGCCCGAATCCACGGGCACAGTTTACGCCTGGACGCTCGAGGACTAGAACGCGCGCTGTTCGGTGCGAATCCACGAGAACCCGCAGCTGCAGCGGATCCTCACGCGGGCGGAGATGTCGACGAGCTCGATGGTCGACAGGTTCGTGCCGCTGCATCCGCAGGCCGGGCAGGCGACGCGGCCACACGACGAGGCGTGGCCTTCGTGGCCGACCGCGCAGCCGATGTCCTCGCAGGGCTCGAATCCGTACGCCGGAGCCGCACCGGTCACCTTGAGGTGACGGGGTGTGGTCTGGGTGGGGCTGGAATGTTCGGCTGCGATCGACATGACAGGCTCTTGTCTCCAGAATCTCGCTGTTGTATCCAGAATCACGAAGACCTGGATCCGATACTGGAGTATCGGCAGCGCTTTCTGCCACTTTAGCAGAAAAGCGGATCCAAGATCGGAATGTTGGATCCGCTGGGGACTAGCCGGCTGTGTGCACGAAGAGCCGGCCCGACACCCGTTCGAGGCGCAACGGGAGTCCGAAGCACTCGCTGAGTGACGCGTCGGTCAACGCCTCGGCCAACGGCCCGGCGGCGACGATGCGGCCGTCTCGGAGCAGCAGCGCATGGCTGGTGCTCGCCGGCAGCTCTTCGATGTGGTGTGTGACGGTCAGCGTGGTCAGCCCGGGCCGCTCGCGGAGCACCTGTTCGAAGGCCTGGAGCAGGAGCTCCCGGCCGCCGAGATCGAGACCCGCGGCCGGCTCGTCGAGCGTGAGGAGGGGCGCGTCGGAGATCAGTCCGCGCGCGAGCATGATCCGCGCCCGCTCGCCCTCTGAGCAGCTCGCGAAGGTGCGGAGCGCGAGCGGGCCGGCGCCGACGGCGTCGAGGGCTGCACCCGCGCGCTCGATAGCCCCGGCCGGTAGCTCCTCCACGAGCAGGATCGAGCCGGTCAACCCCGAGAGCACGACGTCGATTGCGCGCTGCTCCGGGTAGAAGCGCCGCCCGAGCGCGGGCTCGACGAGCCCGATCCTGCGGCGGAGCTCGTGCAGCGGCACCCGGCCGAGGCGGCCGCCGAGCACCCAGGCGATCCCGTCGCTCGGGCGCATCTGTGCCGAGGCGATTCGGAGGAGGGTCGTCTTGCCGGCTCCGTTCGGGCCGACGATTCCCCAGTGCTCGCCCGTCCGCGCCGTCCAGTCGATCCGGTCGAGGATCGTCTTGCGCACGCCGTGCGCCGTGCGCCAGAGCGCCACCTGCTCGAAACGGACAGCCTCGCTCACGGCCGACGACTCTAGCGACCTGGCCGTCCGAGACACGAGGGGGACAGTCCCCTGGACATGGCCCGAATGGCCGAGCCCAATTGAACAGGAGAGGCGACTTGGCAAAGTCACTGTTGGTGAACTATTGTTCTCGATGAATCATGGAGTCCGATCATTGGCTCGGGATCGAGGTTCGACATCTGGCGGCGCTCGACGCCGTTGCCCGGGAGGGATCGTTTCGGCGGGCGGCCGAGCAGCTCGGGTTCGTCCAGTCTGCGATCAGCGGCCAGATCGCCACGCTCGAGCGCATCACGGGCCAGCGGCTCGTCGAGCGCTCGCGTGGCGGGGGGCCCGTCGCGCTGACCGAGGCGGGCGAGGTCGTCATCGTCCACGCGCGGGCAATCCTCGGCCGGCTCGAGGTGGCCGAGGCGGACGTGGCGACGCTCGCCGACGGGAGCGAATCGCTGCTCCGGGTCGGGATCACCGAGTCGGTCGGGATCCGCGTGCTGCCCGAGCTGCTCCGGCGCTTCGGTGCGGAATGGCCTGAGGTACGGATCCGCCCGACCGAGGCATCAGCGTCCGATCTCGACCTCTACGGCGGCGTCGAGCGTGGCGCGCTCGAGCTCTCGTTCGTGGAGCTGCCGGCGCCGGCCGGCCCGTTCGAGACCTTCGAGCTCCTGACCGATCCCTACGTGCTCGTGATCCGGCCCGATTCACCCCTGGCGCGCGGACGGCTCGATCTCGACGATCTCGGCGGCGTGCCACTCGTCGGGCACCCGAGCTGCCGCGGCCTCGCACGTGTCGAGGCGCAGCTGCGCGCCCGTGGCGTCGAACCCGAGTTCGCGTTCCGCTCGACGGTGAACGCGACGATCCAGGCGCTCGCAGGTGCAGGCGTCGGCGCCGCGGTGCTGCCGGCGCTCGGCGTCGATCCGGTGAACGAGACGACGGTGATGCGCGAGCTACCCGGGATTCCACCCCGCAAGCTTGCGATCGCCCGGCACCGCGACCGGCTCTATCCGCCCGCCGCGCAGGCGTTCGTGGCGATCGCCGAGGCCGTCTGCGCTGAGATCGCTCACAGCCGCGAGCTCGAGACGGCCGAGGTATGACGGCCACCCTGCGCCGGATCCTCTTCCCGATCGAGCTCGCGCGGGCGCGGCTCGGAGCCGGCGGCGAGCGGCTCGCGCTCGTCGCCGTCGGGATCGTCGCCGGCTCCGCTGCGATCGCCGCGGTGCTCGGCGGCCGGCTCGTGATGCAGGACCGCTCGCTCGCGCAGGCCACCGCAGCGCTCCCCTCGTCCGACCGGTCGCTCTCGGTCGCCTGGTTCGGGGCCTACGGCGGAAGCTGGCAGGGACTCGACCGCGAGGTCACGGCCGAGCTCACGCAACTCACCGGCCGCGAGCCCGCCCGGGCGATGCTCTACCGCGAGGCCTCCGTCGGCGGCCGCTTCATCAACCTGCGCGGTGCGGTCGACCTCGGCCGCTACGTCCACCTCGAATCCGGTCGGCTGCCGAAGCCCTGTACCCCCCGCTACTGCGAGGTGCTGCGGATCCAGGGAACGGGACCGATTCCGTCGAAGCCGACGATCCGGCTCGTCCAGGTCGGGCGGGCCACGCTCGACCCCAACGCACCATTCGCCTCGTTCATCCAGCCGGCGACGACCGGCATCGTCTCCGCCGCCGTCCAGTACCACCGGCCCCAGCCTTCGCCCGTCGTGCTCGCCGAAGGGGTCGACGGTGTCTCGCGGACGCCCGAGCTCGCCTCGTTCTTCCGCTCGTATGCGTGGTTCCTGCCGGTACGGCCGGGTGACGTCCACCCCTGGAGCGTCGGCTCCTACACACGGCAGGTCGACGACGTCCGGGCCGAGCTCACGGCCAAATCCGACAGCTTCGAGGTGACCGCACCGACCGACGAGCTTGCCGCCGCGGTCGCCTCCTCGCGCGTGGCCGCCCGCCGGCTGCTCCTGCTCGGAGGCGAAGCCGGTGCGCTCCTGCTCGCCTTCACCGTGCTCGCCGCTGCGGCGCTGCGCCACGACGTGGGCGAGTCGCGGCGGCGGCTCCTCTGGGCAGGGGCGCGGCGGTGGCAGGTCGAGCTCCAGACCTTCACCGAGACCGCGACGGTCGCGCTACTCGGGACGGTCGCCGGCTGGTGTCTCGGGGGGCTCCTTGCCGCGGCCGTCGCCCGCGCCGCCGGGTCGCCGGCGTGGGCCGTCGTGCGCCATTCGCTGCTCTCCGGCGACGGCCTCGCCGTCGCGGTTCTCGCCTTCGCCGCCTCGGCTCTCCTGCTCTACCTGACCGTGCGCGCCCCTGCGCTCCAGCTCGGCCGTGTCGCGATCACGCCGCTCGACGTTGCGGCAATCGCGGCCGTGATCGTCGTAGCCGTCGGCTATGCGCGCGGCTCGGTGAATGCAAGCGCTCTTTCGACGGGCGGCACCGGCGCGTTCGTGCTGCTCGTGCCCGCGCTCGTGACGTTCGCCGCGGCGGTCGCCGCGGCGCGCCTGCTGCTCCCGACGCTCCGGGGGCTCGGGCGCCTCGGCCGCCGCGGGCCCGTCGCGCTGCGGCTGGCGGCGCTCTCGCTCGCACGCAATCCGGGCGGCGCCGCCGTGACCGCGACCTTCCTCGTTGCGAGCCTCGGGCTCGCGATCTTCGCCACGACCTACCGTTCGACGCTCGTGACCGGCCAGCACGACGAAGCCGCCTACGCCGCACCGGCGCCCTACGTGGTCGACGAGAACCTCGCCGAGCTCGTCCCCGTCCTGCACGGCTGGAACGGCGCCCCTGCGACCCCGCTCATCCGGCTCTCGGGGAACGTGCCTGCGGCGGCCGGTTTCACGTTCCTCGCGATGCCCTCGTCGGCGCTACCGGCCACCGGCGGCTGGCGTTCGGACTTCGCCTCGCAATCGCTGCCCGCGCTCGCGAAGGCAATCCGGCCCGGGTTCCCGACCGCTCTTCGTTCGACGAAGCTCCCTTCCGGCAACCGGTTCACGCTGCCCGTCTCGAACCTCGGCGACCGGATCGGGATCCGCGCCTACTTCCGCTCGCCGCTCGGCGACTTCGCCGAAGTGACGCTCGGGGCGACGCCGGGGGCACACACCACCGTGCTCCACGGCCGCATCCCGTTCGCCGCGGCGACGCTGACCTCGCTGCAGTTCTATCTCCTGAACGGCGGTCGGGCCGCCTCGAACGGGCAGACGGGAATCCAGCCTTCGGCCCGGGGAGTGCTCACCCTCGGCACGCCGCGCGTGGACGGCACCCCCGTGCGAGCGCCGTTCGCGGGCTGGATCGGGGTTGACGGCGGCGTGCGGAAGCCGCGGCGCCCAGGTACGGCTTGCGTACTCGATGGACACCGACCGGACGACGACCTTCCGGCCGCCGCAGCCGACCGACGGCTACGAGCTGCCGGTGCTCGTGACGCCGGCGGTTGCGGCGAGAGCCGGCGTCGGCGGCACGGTCCCGCTCGACATCGAGGGCGAGAACATCACGGGCCGGGTCGCCGGAATCATCCAGCGGTTCCCGTCGGTCGTCGGCGACGCGGTGATCGCCGACCGGCTCACCGCCGAGACGATGCTCGACACCGTGTCGCCCGGGCTCGGGACGACGAACGAGCTCTGGACCTCGTCGCTGCCCACACCCGCACCGAGCACGCTGGCGATCGCCTCCCGCGCAGATCTGCTGGCAACGCTCCAGGCCGACCCGCTCGCGCGCGGCGCGCTGGCCACGCTGGGCGCGACTGCCGCCCTCGCACTCGCACTGGCGCTCCTCGGCCTCTTCCTCGGCATCGTCGCCGACCGGCGCGACGAGCGCGGCGAGCTCTTCGACCTCGAGGCCCAGGGCGCCTCGCCCGCCACGATCCGGACGCACCTCCGCGTGCGGGCCCTGCTGCTCGGAGCCTTCGGGCTCGTCGGGGGCCTGATCACGGGTGCGATCCTCTCCGCGCTCGTGCTCTCGCTGGTGGAGGTGACGGCCTCATCGACCCAGCCCGAGCCGCCGCTGCGTCTCGTCTTCGATCCGCCCCTCCTCGCCGCGGCGATCCTCGGCTACGCGGTCGTCGGCACCGTGCTCGTGTTCCTCGCGACCCGTCTGCCGGGCCGATCGTTACGGCGTACCGAAGAGGCGGTCGCGGCATGAACGCCGTCGAGGTGCGCGACGTCTTCCGCGTCCACTCGACGCCCGAGGGCGACGCGGCCGCGCTGCAAGGTCTCTCGCTCTCGGTCGCCGAAGGAGAGGTCGTCGCCGTGCTCGGCCCGAGCGGCGCGGGCAAGTCGACGCTCCTGCGGATCCTCGCCGGACTCGAGCCGCCGTCGGCGGGAACGGTCCGTGTGCTCGGCGAGGAGATCGGGAAGCTCCCGCCACGCCGCCTCGCCGACTACCGGGCGACGCGGCTCGGCTACGTCGATCAGCACTACACGCGCACGCTCGCACCCGAGCTGAGCGCGCGAGCGCTCGTCGCCCTCCAGCTCGGGCTGCGCGGCGAGCGCCAGCCCGCACGGCTCGCGCGTGCCGACGAGCTGCTCGACCGAGTCGGCCTGGGCGGCAAACGCGACCGCCGCCCCACCGAGCTCTCCGGCGGCGAGCAGCAGCGGGTCGCTCTGTGTGCCGCGCTCGCCCACGCACCGGGGCTGTTCCTCGCCGACGAGCCGACCGGCGAGCTCGACGCCCAGACCGCCGATGTCGTCTACGGCCTCATCGGTGAGCTCGTGCGCGAGTACGGCTGCACGACGCTGATCGTGAGCCACGACCCCGAATCGGCGAAGGTCGCTGACCGGATCGTGCGGATCCGCGACGGCAGGCTCTCGGAGGAGTGGACTCGAGACGACACGAGCTCGGACACGATCGTCGTCGGCCGAGGAGGATGGCTTCGGCTGCCCGAGGAGCTGCTGCAGCGGGCCGGGATCGCCGAACGGGCGGCCGCGAAGCTCGAGCAGGGGCATATCGTCGTTTCGCCGGTCGGAGTCGCCGCGCAGGCACTGGCGGCCCCGGCAGTGACGATCACGGCACCCGCAGACGCGAAAGCCGGCGTCGTCGCCTCGACGCGCGGGCTCGTCAAGAGCTACGGCGCGACGCGGGTGCTCGACGGCCTCGACACCGAGTTCCGGGGCGGCCGGCTGCACGTCGTGACCGGCCCGTCCGGCTCCGGCAAGACCACATTCCTGCACCTGCTGGCCGGACTCGAGCTGCCCGAGGCCGGCGAGATCGAGGTGGACGGGACCCGCCTGACCGCCCTCGACCGGACCGCCCGCGCGGCCAAGCGCCGGACCTCGATCGCCTACGTCGGCCAGCAGGCCGGGCTCGTCGGCCACCTCTCCGCGCTCGAGAATGTCGAGCTCGCGCTCACGATCCGCGGCGTCGCGGATCCGCGCCCCTCTGCCTACGCCGCACTCGAATCCGTCGGGCTCGCCGAGCGGACGAAGCAGCGCGTCTCGCGGCTGTCGCACGGCGAGCGGGCCCGGGTCGCGATCGCGCGGGCCGTCGCTGCCCGTCCCAAGCTGCTCCTCGCCGACGAGCCGACCTCGCGGCTCGACGGCGCGAACGCTCTCGCGGTCGCGCTCCTACTCGCCCGGCTCGCCCGAGACACCGGCGCGGCGGTCGTGTGCGCCTCTCACGACGCGCTCGTGATCGAGCAGGCCGACGACGAGCTCCGGCTCTTCTAAGCCAAAAACGCAGCGCTACACTCGAAAGGATGATCAGACGGCTGCTGCCCTTCGTACTGGTCGTCGCGATCGCGGGAATCGCGGCCGGTGCCGGCGACGCGAGGACGACCGCGCTCACGCACGCCGAGTCGACCTGGGTGACGCCGCTTTTGAAGGTGTGGTCGCTGCAGAACGCGGGGATCCAGCTCGTCGGCAAGACCGCCGCAGCCAAGAACGCCCTGCTGATCAACTCGGCGAACAACAAGAAGCTTGCGATCGTGCTTGGGACTCTGCTCGAGTGCAAGAAGCCGAAGGATCAGATCGCCGCCGCCGGCAAGGCGCCGACTCGCCGGCTACGGACGTTCGCCGCCGCAATCGACTCGGCGTGCACCGCCGATGCGAGCGGAGCCCACGCGTTCACCGAGGCGATGATCGCCTACACCGCAGGCAAGGCCAAGCAGACGAACACGCTGATTGCCCAGGGGACGGCGGAGTTCGAGCAGGCCTCGGGACAGCTCGTGAAGGCCTACCGCTCGATCATCGCGATCGGCGGTACGAAGGTCTTCACGGCCTGACGGCTCGTACGCGCGCGGTTACGCTCTCTGGATGCCAGAACTGCCCGAAGTCGAGGCGTGGCGGCAGCTGCTCGACCCGGTCGTGAAGCAGAGCCCGATCGAGAAGGCCGGCCCCGCCCACATCGCCACGCTCAAGACGTTCGACCCGCCGCTCGTCGCGCTCGACGGCGAAAGCTTCGCGGGCGCCCGCAGACGGGCAAAGCGGCTGCTCTTCCCAACCGACGACGGCGAGCTCGTGCTGATGGTGCACCTGATGAGCGCCGGCAGGCTCCGCTACCTGCCCCCGCCCGAGAAGGGCCCGAAGACACCCGTCTTCCGGCTCCGCTTCACCGACGGCGGCCAGCTCGTCCTCACCGAGGCGGGGAGCAAGAAGCGCGCCGGCGTGTGGCTGCTGCGCCCGGACGCCCTCGAGGCCGAACTGGCGCACCTCGGGCCGGAGGCCGACACGCTCACACCGGAGACGCTGGCGCCGATCCTTACGGGCGACTCGCGCCGGCTCCATTCGCTCCTGCGCGACCAGCGTGCGATCGCCGGGATCGGCCGCGCCTGGGCGAACGAGATCCTGAACGCCGCGCGGCTGTCGCCTTATGCGCTCTCGACCCAGCTCTCCGAGGAGGAGACCGAGCGCCTGGCGCTCGCGATCCGCGAGGAGCTCGCCCGCGGTCTCGAGCTCCGACTCCAGGGCGCGGCCAATGCGGCCGTCTACCGCGTGCACGACCGCCTCGGCGAGCCGTGTCCCAACTGCCGCACGCCGCTCGCGCGCGTCGACTTCGAGGAGCACACGATCTACTACTGCCCCGAATGCCAGACCGACGGCCGCATGCTCAAGGACCGACGGATGTCGAGGCTCCTGCGATGAGGATCGAGCAGGTTCACGAGGCCGACGCCGAGCTGCTCGAGGCGATCCACCGGCTCCTGCCACAGCTGACCGAGGCCCGCACCCCGCCCACCCTCGAGGAGCTCCAGGAGACGGTTGCCGGTCAGACGCTGCTCGTCGCTCGTGCCGAGGACGGCTCGATCATCGGCACGCTGACGCTCATCATGTACCGCGTCTCGTCGGGCCTGAAGGGCCGGATCGAGGACGTGATCGTCGACAACTCGGCGCGCGGCCAGGGCATCGGCGACGCGCTCGTGCGCGAGGGGATGGCCCGGGCGAACGAGGCGAAGGTGTTGATGCTCGAGCTGACCTCGATGCCCTACCGGGAGTCCGCGAACCGGCTGTACAAGCGACTCGGCTTCGTCCGGAAGCCGACGAATGTGTACGTCTGGTGGCCCCGGTAGGTTCTCGGCCGTGATCCGGATACAGCCCCATCGCGGCGGGTGGCTCGAGGTCGTCTGCGGCCCGATGTTCTCAGGCAAGAGCGAGGAGCTGATCAGGCGCCTGCGGCGTGCCGAGATCGCGGGTCAGCGCGCGCTGATCGTCAAGCCCGTCGTCGACGACCGCTACGATGTCGGGCACGTCGTCTCGCACGCCGGCGCGAAGATGCGCGCCGTCACGGCCACCTCGTCGGCCGAGGTGCTTCGGCTCGCGAACGGCTACGACGCGGTCGGGATCGACGAGGTGCAGTTCTTCGACGAGGGGATCGTCGACACGATCGCGGCACTCGTCGGCCGGGGCGCCCGCGTCGTCGCCGCCGGCCTCGCCCAGGACTTCCGCGCCCAGCCGTTCGGCGCGATGCCGACGCTGCTCTGCCTGGCCGAGTTCGTCGACAAGCTCGAGGCCGTCTGCCACCGCTGCGGCGGCCCGGCGACGCTCACCCAGCGGCTGCTCGACGGGCGCCCGGCCCCGTTCGGCGGCGCGACGGTCCAGATCGGGGCACTCGACTCGTACGAAGCGCGCTGCCGGGCCTGTTACGAGCCCGGCGCAGATGTCGCCGCCGCGGTCAGCGCGGCGTAGCGCCGAGCCCGCCGAGCCCGGCCGGCCAGATCGCGGAGCTCCTCGAGGGCCGAGTCGGTCTCGGCGAGATCCCGGTCACGGAGCGTCGCATGGAGGCTGCGGCCTGCCGTGTCGAGGTGGATCGTGGCCAGACGGAGCCGCCGCTGCGCGGGCCCCTGGATCCGCCGCAGGCTCTGGACTTTCTCGAGGGGCACCCAGCAGGTGACGCGGCGAAGGCGGCCGCTCGTCGCGACTACGCACGTGTCGGTGTGGCCCCAGGAAAGCCAGCGGTAGCGAAGGGGGCTCTTCCAGAAGGCGCGCCGGGGAGGGCGCGACTGGGTGCGCGGGCGGTCCGGCAGGAGACGGTCCAGCAACTCGTCGGCGAGGGCGCGGCTGCCCACGGGCAGGATCGCGCGGAGCCGGCCCGACTCGGCGCGGTTCTCGCCCTTCTTCCGCTGGCGCCCTGCGACGTCGAGCTCGAGCCTGCACCAACCGAGCCGGCGCCAGAGCAGAGGCTCGACGAGCCGCACCCCCTGCACCCGTCCGGGCCGGATCGTCTCCGCGGTCAGGCCGATCAGGCCGGAGCGGACGTGGAGCCCGTCGGTGCTCTCGGTGACGGTCAGCCGGTATTCGCCGTTGAAGCGCGACCAGAGAGCGCTCCCCAGTGCGAGCACCGCGACGATCCCCGCACTGACGATGCCGAACGCCGCGCGGGTCGAGAGCACCGCGGTGACCGCGAACGCGACGATCACCGCCTCGGCGACGAGGCCGATGTCGCTGATCAGGATCGACGCGATCAGCCGGCGTGTCGGCAGGAACGTCAGCACGTGCTCCTCGGCCGGCGCTTCCTCGGCCGGCAACTCGTGGTCGGCGCGGGCCCGCTCGGCGAGCGCGAGCAGTCGGAGGCGCAGCGGCTCGACTTCCGTGGCACGCAGATAGGCGAGACGGGCGTGCGACCCGGTCGCTCCGGCCATTCGCAGCCGCAGCTCCGCGACCCCGAACACCCTGGCGAGCCCGGGCTGAGCGACGTCGATTGCCTGAACCTGCGAGAGCGGGAAGCGCTCCGAATGGCGGCGGAGGAGGCCCGACTCGATCTGGAGATCGTCGCCGTCGACCCGCCAGCGGGTCACGAGCCAGACGACGAAACCGACTAGGACGGCGAGGCCGACGAGCCCGAGATCGACGAACGCCCGTCCGGAGACGTGGCCGACGAGCAGCGAGGGCAACAGCACGACCGCGAGCGTGATCGTGCCCCGTCCGCCTCTGACGAGCGCCGAAAGCGGATGGAGCCGCTGCCAGCCCTCGTCGTTCACAGGCCGGCCGCCTGGGCCTCGCCGAGAGCCGCCAGCCGGTCACGCAGGCGCGCCGCCTCGTCGCGCTCGAGGCCGGGGATGCGCGCATCGCTCGCGGCCGCGGCCGTGTGCAGATGCACCGTCGCGAGCTTGAACGAGCGCTCGAGCGGCCCCGCGATCACATCGACGAACTGCATCCGCCCGTACGGGACGACCGAGAGTCGCGACACGAGCACGCCGCGGCGCACGAGCAGGTCGTCGTCACGCTCCAGGTAGCCCCAGGCCCGGAAGCGGCGGCCCATCAGAAACGCCGCGACGAGGCCCGCAACGAGCGCGGTGGCCGCTCCGGCCGAAGCCACCTCGGCACCCCACGACGCCCAGAGCGAGAAGGCGACGAACGCTGCCGCCACGACGAGAGCGGCGGCGCCGGTCTCCAGCCTGCGTAGGAGCAACAGACGCCGCGACGGCCCCCGCCAGCGATCGCCTTCGCCAGACAGCTCCTCGGTCAAGTCGAACCGAGTATGCCCGACGCCTGCCGCGTCAAATCCGGATCTCGAGCACTCCCGGCTCGACGGCGAGGCTGCCGCCGAGCCGCTCCACCACGAGCCGCGCGACGAGAGCTCCGAGGTCGCGCGGAGTAGAGCCGTCGAGAACGGGCGCAGCGCCGGGTTCGATCGGTGACAGCCGCAGAGCCCGGCCCTCGACCTGCCAGACCGCCTGCTCGCTCTGCCCGAAGCGCAGTGCGGCGGCGCCGAGCGAGACGAGCGCGCCAGACAGCAGTGGGCGGTCGGTCTCGACCGCCGCGCCCGAGCCTTCGACCGTGATCCCTTCGACGAGCGAGCTCGATGCCAGCTCGAGCGTGTCCTCGACGGTGAGGGTCGGCTCGTAGGCTCCCGAGACGAGACGGGTCGCGAGGCTGAGCCGGTCGACGAGCTCGTGGATCTGTTCGGCGGCCTCGTCGATCATCCCGACGAAGCGCTCCTCGCGCTCGGGGAGCTCGCCGGAACGAACGAGCGTCTTCGCGAAGCCGCCGATCGTGGCGAGCGGCGTTCGGAGGTCATGGCAGGCGAGGCCGACGAGGTCGGCGAACCGTTCGTCGGCCATCGCTCAGGACTGGGCCGCTGGACGGCGAAAATGGATGCGGTGCTCCGTGCCCGCCCGGAGGCGCTTCAGGTTCGCCCGGTGCAGCCAGATGATCGCGCCTCCGCCGATCAGCGAGAAGACGATGACCGGAAGCGGGTAGCCGATCGCCACCGCGGCAATCGGCAGGGCGATGGCCGCCGCGATCGACGCGAGCGAGGTGTAGCGCCAGAGTGCGAAGGTCAGGATCCAGACCGGAGCCACCGCCAGCGCGGCCCAGGGCGCGACGGCGAACACGACACCCGCCGCGGTCGCGACCATCTTCCCGCCCTTCCTGAATCGCAGGAAGAACGGCCGCGCGTGGCCGGCCATGGCAGCCGCGCCGGCGAGGATCCCGCAGAGCGACGACACCTCGTGAACCCCGACCAGCGCCGGGATGAAGCCCTTCGCGACGTCGAGTGCGACGACGGCGATCCCGAGCCGGGGGCCGTAGGCGCGCCAGACGTTCGAGGCTCCCGTGGCGCCGCTCCCTTTGAGCCTGACATCCTCACCGTGGAAGATCCGTACGAGCCAGTACCCCCACGGACACGAGCCGAGGATGTATCCGAGCACGACAATCCCGGCGAAGGTCAACTGGACGTTCCTCGCCGCCCGCGCACGGTTGTCTTCTCGAGGTTGTACGCGACCGCCACTGATCCTCCACTTACGGCTGGAACGGCGGGGAGCATATCCTCACGGCGACGCACACAACCAGTGGCAACGGATGAAGGAGACCCGATGGCATTCGAGCTTCCCCCTTCCCTACGACTATGACGCGCTCGAACCGACGATCGACGCGAAGACGATGGAGATCCATCACGGCAAGCACCACCAGGCCTACGTCACGAACCTGAACACGGCGCTCGACGGCACGGAGTGGGCCGATCGCTCGCTCGAGGACGTGATCACGAACCTCTCGGCGATCCCGGAGGAGAAGCGCGCGGCGGTCCGCAATAACGGCGGCGGCCACTTCAACCACTCGATGTTCTGGCAGATCATGCAGCCGCGCGGCGGGGGAGACCCGTCCGGTGGACTCGAGGTCGCGATCAACGACGCGTATGGCGACCCCGACCAGCTCAAGGCGCAGATCAACGACGCCGGCGTGAAGCGCTTCGGCTCCGGCTGGACGTGGCTCGTGGTCGACGGCGGCGCCCTGTCTGTCGTCTCGACGCCGAACCAGGACAACCCGCTGATGGACGGGAAGACGGCCATCCTCGGCATCGACGTCTGGGAGCATGCCTACTACCTCAAGTACCAGAATCGCCGCCCCGACTACCTGGCCGCCTGGTGGGACGTCGTGAACTGGGACGAGGTCGGCCGGCGCTTCGAGGCCGCAGGCGGGTAAGCACACTCCGCGTTCTTTCTCACCGGTGGCGAAAAACCGACTTCGGCCGGAAGACCGAAGGACGATTGATGGCGATTTCAGTCGGTATCCCTAGGATTGCGCTCGTGTGCTCGGACGCAGAGCTCATTCAGCGGACAGGCGAGGGCGATCGGGCGGCGTTCGACAAGCTCTATCGGCGCTACTCGCGGCCGGTGTTCGGGCTCGCCCTGAGGCGGCTCGGGGACCGCGGGCGCGCCGAGGACGCCGTGCAGGAGACATTTGTCTCGATCTGGCGCTCCGCGCGCACATACAAGCCCGAGCGGGGGCCGGGCGCACCGTGGGTCTACGGCGTCGCCCGGAACGCGATCGTCGACCGCAGCCGGGCCCGTAACGAGCCTCCGGCGGAGGCGACCGACGAACCGTCGCGAGACCTGGGCCCGGACGAGCGCGCCGAGCAGTCGTGGACTCAGTGGCAGGTCCATTCCGCCCTCGAGCGGTTGCCGGAGCGGGAGCGCGAGGTGATCGCGCTCGCGTACTGGAGCGACCTTTCCCAGAGCGAGGTCGCCACCCGACTCGGAATTCCCCTTGGTACCGTGAAGACGCGGACGCGCGCAGCGCTCACGCATCTCGCCGAGATCCTGGAGGGTGAGCTCGAGTGAATCCCGACTTCGAGGAACTGATCGATCTCACGAGCCTCGGCCCCGAGGAACGAAGCCGTCTCGAGCGCGTGCACGAGATGCTCGTCGCGGCCGGACCGCCGGCGGAGCTTCCCGCCGACCTCGGGGCCGCACCCGAGGCCGAGAAGGGCAGTAATGTCGTCGCGCTGCCGACGCGGTATCGCCGGCGCACCGCGGTCGGCGCACTGATCGCAGCCACGGTCGCAGCGGCCTGCTTCGGCGGCGGCTACGTGCTCGCGAACCAAGCTCACTCGAGCGCGATCCACGCGATCAGGGTCGTCCCGATGCAGGGCAGCGGGACGCAACAGAACTCCGAGGCCTCACTCAGGGTCGGCTCCGCCGACGGCAACGGCAACTGGCCGCTCCAGCTGAGAGTAAGCGGTCTGCAGCCGCTGCACGGAGACCAGCGCTACTACCTGATGGTGTGGCAGAACGGGAAGCCGGCGGCCTTCTGTGGCACCTTCGCGGTCAGCAAGACCGGCTCGACCGACGTCACCTTCAGCGTCGCCTACAAGATCACCAAGTCGACCCGCTGGGTCGTGACCAAGCTGACTCCGGGTGTGAAGTTCCCTGGCGACGTCGTGATGACCACCGTTCGCACCGCCGCCAGCTGACACAAGCCGCGGGACGGCACGAGGCGTCGGGCTCAGCTGTAGGAATGGGGCGGCAGGTCGCCGCCTTCGACGGAGCCCTCCCACCGTTTCTGTGAGGGTCGAGATCTGCGCTGTCAACTTCGCGAACAGGTCGGCTCGGTGTGCGAACTCGTCTTCGAGCCTGAGGATGGGCTCGATCGCAGCGACTCCCCGAGCCGGCCGACCTCTCTCCTGACCCGGGCCGGGACCTGCCGCGGCGATGTCGATCGACTCGATGACGGTCGCCGTCTCGTCGGAGGCCGGGTTCACGATCGCAACGGACTTCGGGTCAGGCGCGGGAACGTCAGGGAGCGTCGGCTCATACGGCTCAAGCGGCTCGCACACCTCGACGGGCTCGTCCGGTTCGTTCGACAGCGCCTCGACGGCTCCGCGGGTTCGAGAGGGAGGCTTCACGAGGTAGTCGTCGTAGCCGCGACCTCCTCCTGCTCCGCGATCCCGTCCTCGTCCATCGGTGCCTCGTCTGCAGAGGCTTCCTCGGCCTCGAGCACCGAGGCGCTCTTGAGCATGCACTGAACATCGACGAAAGGGCCCCAATTCTTTGGCCGGAGACGCTTGGTGCCTAAAGGAACCAAGACGGGTGGCGGGGTTGCCGGCTTGCCGGCAACCCCACGAAAGCGAACCTCATCCCTCAGCCGACGGTCGAACCGCGCCCGCCGGTAACCAAAAGCCGAGGAGGGGGCTCGTTGGGGGAACCTCGTTCGTTCCCGCGCGTCTCCTAGGCGGCGTCGGCGATCGCGTCGTCCGCCGCGAGGCGACGGAGAGCGTCGGCTTCGATCTGGCGGACGCGCTCGCGCGTGATGCCGAGCTGCCTGCCGATCTGCTCGAGGGAGTTGGGGCCGTCGCCCACGAGCCCGAAGCGGAGCGAGATCACGTCGCGCTGGCGATCGGGCAGCTTCGCGACGGCGCGGCGGACTGCGTCGCCGCGGATCGTGGCGTCGACCTCGTCCTCGGTCGTCGGACCGGTGGCGGCGAACAGATCGCCGAAGCTCGTGTCGCCGTCGGCGCCGATCGGAGCGTCTGTCGAGGCGACCGCACGGGCGGCCTCGCGGACCTCGCGAACCTGGGTGAGCGGCAGCTTGGCACCCTTGGCGATCTCCTCGTCGCTCGGGGCACGGCCGAGCTTGGCCGACAGCTCGCGCTCGGTGCGCGTGACCTTCTGTTCGCGCTCGACGACATGAACCGGGATGCGGATCGTGCGTGCCTTGTTGGCGACGCCGCGCTGCACCGCCTGGCGGATCCACCAGGTCGCGTAGGTCGAGAACTTGAATCCCTTGCGCCAGTCGAACTTCTCGGTGGCGCGGATCAGCCCGATCACGCCCTCCTGGATCAGGTCGCCGAGCGTGATGCCCTGCGTCTGGTACCGGCGGGCGATCGAGACGACGAGCCTGAGGTTGGAGGTGATCATCCGCTCCTTGGCGGCGCGATCTCCACGCTCGATCCGCTTCGCGAGCTCGACTTCCTCGGCGGCGGTGAGCAGCGGGTAGCGGCCGGCCTCGTTCAGGAACTGCTGAAGCGAGTCGGTGGTGAGCGGCGCCTCGGCGGTGAGGTCGAGCTCGAAGTCGTCGTCGTCTTCCTCTGCGGCGAGTACCTCGTCGATCTCGTCGAGGACGTACGCGGGTGCCGCCGCGCCGGCGCCGTACGTGTCCCCATCGGTCAGTGCGACCGGGTCGGCTGCCTCGTCCTGCATGATGGTGTCTTCTTTCATGTGCTCCTCTATTCGCTAATTCAGGGGCGCGCGGTTTTGTCCTATCCGTACTCGACGCGCCGTACACCTGCTTAAACGCCGCTATTGGCGCACTATTCGGTCCCGCGGGCCAACTCTTAGAACCTTCTTAGGCGCCGGGAAGGCTCAGGGGGCCATTCGGCCGCCCGCCACGAACGAGGCGTGCGTCACGGGCATCCGTTCGGCGAAGAAGGCCTCGACCGCTTCCGCATACCGGCGGATCTCGAGCTGCGCGAACTCCGAGTTCCGCAGCGAGACGAAGTTCATCAGCGACCGCGCATTGACGGTCCAGTAGAACTGGGTGTAGGCCCCGACGGGCAGCACCGAGCGGGCGAGCTCCCGGGCGACCCCGGCCTCGACGAGATCCTCGTAGGCGGCGAACGCCGTCTCGTAGACGGCCTTGAGCTGTTCGCGTGTGTGCTCGGCAAGCTCGGGGTCGACGGCTTCGAAGGTGTAGGCGCCCGGCTTGCCGACCTGCGTCCGGACATCTATAGCCTCTGGTATATAGAAATCGTCTGTCGCTTTCGCATACCTCAAACTGAACTCGTTGAAACTCCCGACCCGATGTCGAAACCATTCGCGCGCCACGAAGATCGGGCAGCGGACGTGGAAGCGAAAGGCGTTGTGTTCGAACGGCGAGCCGTGGCGGTCGCGCATCAGGAACCGGATCAGCGCCTCGTCGGACTCCTCCATCTCCGTCTTGCGGCGGGCGAACGATACGCGGGCGCCGTTGACGACCGAGAGGTCGTCGGCCATCGCGTCGTCGAGCCGCACGAACCCATGGTCGAGGAGCTGGATCGTCTGGTCGGAGGTCACGTCCGGCATGGTCGTCATCGGGCTCGCGATCGTAGCCCTCAGACCGGACAGTATTCGAGACCGCCCGCCACCCTCGGAACGCGGCCTTTGGAGGCGCGGGCGGACTAGCCCATGACCCGTGAAGGCGCCGACCCCGGCAAGCCGCTGATCCGGATCGGCACCTCGGGCTGGTCGTATCCGACCTGGCGGCCAGGCTTCTATCCGCAGCGGCTTCAGCCCGGCGGATTCCTCGAGTACTACGCAGGCCACTTCGACACGGTCGAGCTGAACACGACCGCCTACCGGCTGCCGGCCGCGGAGCAGTTCGCACGCTGGGCCGAAACCGTGCCCGACGGATTCACGTTCACGCCGAAGCTCGCACTCGCCCGGCCGGAGCGGGTCGGGGTCTACTTCGAGCGGGTGGCGCAGCTCGGGGACCGGCTCGGGCCGATCCGCGTCGTCGTCCAGAGCGCGCGCAACGACGAGGCGCTCGCGACCGTGATCGCCGCGGCGGCGGGCAAGGAACTCGCATTCGACTTCAGGCACGAGTCCTGGGCAGATGTCGACGGAGTCGTCCGGGTCAACGACTTCGACGCCGAGCCGTTCCGCTATATCCGGCTGCGCGAGCCGCCCTACTCCGACGCGGAGCTCTCCGGGCTCGCGACGAAGCTCCGCGCGCCGGCCTACGTCTACCTGCGCCACGAGGACGAGCCCACGGCGCCGGCCTACGCCGAACGGCTCCGGGAGCTGCTCAGCGGTGCGCCGCCGCCTCGATAGCCGGGGCCGAAGGAAGCGGCCGTGGCGGCGGCTTCGAGTCGACGAGCACCGCTGCGGCAAGGAGCACCGCGACACCGAGGAGACTCTCGCCCGCGAGGCTGTGCCCGACGCGTGTGAGCGTCCCCGTTCCCGCGGAAGCCAGGCGCGGGCGCACGAAGAAGTGGTGGAAACCGCCCCACGCCACCGCCGCCGCGACGAGTGAGACCTTGACGAGCAGAACGACGCCGTAGCTCTGCGTCCAGAGATCACGGAGATGCGGCACCCGCACGAGCGCGAGGTAGGTGCCTGCGACGAGCACGAGACCGACGAGCACCGTCGCGAGTCGCGAGAATCGGAAGAAGGCCTCGCGGCGGAGCTCCGCCGCGACGGGCCAGATCACGACGAGCGCGAGCAGCCCGCCGAGCCAGAGCGACGCCGCCGAGATGTGCACCCAGTCGGCGAGCTCGGTCAACTTCGAGGAGCCCGCATCGACGGCGTCGTGCCCGGAGAGCGACAGCCCGGAGAGCAGAACGAGTGAGGCAGAGAGCGCGACGAAGAGCAGGCTCGGGCGGTCGAGCAGCCAGGCGAGGTAGATGATCGCCGCGACGTAGGCGAAGCCGAGCGTCATCACGATGAACGCCTGGCCGAAGCGCGTGCCGTTCGCGATCGGGGTCAGATCGCCGTAGACATAACGCCCGAACGGCAGCTGGAGCACGTCCTCGCAGCGGAGGCAGAACGCGACGATCCCGACTTCGATGGAGCCAACGACCCCGATTCCGGCGAGGATGTAGAGGCGCTTCTCGACGCGTGGCGGGAGCGTCCAGCCGCGCAGGCAGAGCAGCCGGAATCCGAGCGAGCCGATCAGCACCGCGAAGGAGAGGAAGTACAGCCAGCGCACCACGTCTTCCGTCCGCGTAGGCCCACCGGCGCCGAAGGCCTCGGTCGGCGGCAGCGCCTTCACCCCGACGCCGAATGTCCAGACGCCGGAAACGACGTGCCCGTCGGCCGAGAGCACGTGCCAGCGAACGGTGTAGGTTCCGCGCGGCAGGCGCCTGACCGGCGCCGCGACGTTCAGCCCGTGCGCGACCGCCTGGCCGGCAAACGTCTTCCCGTTCGCGTCGTACACCTGGATCGAGGGAAACTGCACGAACTGATCGAAGCTCAGCGTGATCCGGGTCGGGGCGACGCGAAGCTCCTGCTGGAACCCCGGCGACTCTGCGCGCAGCGTGGCGTGCGCCCACGCGGCCGCCGGCACGATGAGCGCCGCGACCGCAACCCAGAGAACCGCTCGTTTCACCGGTGCGGGGCTCCGGCAAGCGGCGAGAGATGCCCGAAGATCGGGGCGATGTCGCGATCGGAGAAGAGCATCACCGAGATCGCGAGCACGCAGACGCCGAAGGCGTAGCGGAGCACGAGCGAGCGCGGCCGGAAGACGAGCCCGAGCGGGAACAGGGCCGCGCCGAGCAGCGTCCAGCCGAGGAGATGGTGCAGAAACGCGGCACGCGCGAAGTACCACGAGTTCTGCTCGTGCACGAGGAACGCCGCCCCAGAGAACGCGATCCCGATCGGTGCCGCGAGGCGCCACCAGCGGCTGTGGAGCTTGCCCTTGGCGAGCCCGAGCTCGGCCGCGCCCATCACCATCAGCGCCTGCGCCCAGATGCCATGGGCAACCATGTGGATCGCCGAGTTGGTGAAGAACGTCATCACCGGCCACATGAGCACGCCGAGACCGAAGGCGATCCCCGGCCACAGATAGATCCGCCACCGGCGCTTTTTCCACACCTCCTCCCCGACTACCGCCTGCGCGACGAGGATCAGCCCGAGCAGCAGCACACCGGTCGCAAAGAACCAGTGGACGAACTCAGCGTGCGGCTGCATCGCTCTCCTCGAGATCGGCGAGCAGCGGCCGCGCGACCGCGAGCGAGAAGACGAGGCCGGCGGCGGCAACGAGCAGCGGCGGCTCGGCGACGAGCCACCAGAAGCTCTCGTGACGCGGATGCAGGAGCGTGAGCCGGTAGGGCTGGACGATCGCCCAGATGAGTCCGGCGACCACCGTCAGCGGACCGAGCAGAGCGATTACCCGAGCGCGAGTACTGGTGTAACCGACTCGGGCAGAGACATGCGTGTCGAGATGTGTTTCCACGTTTCCCCCTTGAGACGCGAGTGCGGGACAATGGCCCGCGGCGCGGCTTCAGCCGCGGGTCAGGCGGGGAAAGGCGGCGGGCGCGACTCGAAGGAGGCGCCGAAAAGATCACGCGGGGCGCGGTCGTCGCGCGGCCGGCGGTAGGCGGGCGCCGGCGCCTCTCTGCGCAGCACCCGGTAGGCGAACGCGAGCGTCGCGGCGGCGTAGCGCTCGACGTCGTGCAGCCAGTCGCGCACGGCGGCCCAGCCGATTGCCAGGAAGACGGCAAGGACGGCGAAGACCGGGAGCGCATAGGTGTGGAGCCAGGGAGCGAGCAGCGGCCAGCGCCCCTCGGAAGCCCGGTTGGCATCGTCCTGGAGCAGGTACCAGAGCGACGTTGCCCCGAACGCGGCGAGCCAGAGCCTCGGACTCAGTCTCAAGCGGAGCTGCGGCGCCCGGGCACCGCGCTGGCCCAAGGTGCGCATTAGCGCTTCACCGGCATGCGCCGTCGCGTGAGCGCGGACGAGCCGCCAGGCAATCGCGGCAAGTGCGAGGGCCGCGAGCAGGCGGATCCCGGCGAGCAGGAACGGGTAGTAGGGCGCAACCGACGCGGCGAGCGGCGAGACGTGCAACCGTCCGTCGAGCCTCACCGTGATGCTCCGGCCGGTGAGTTCTGCGACCAGGGCGAGCAGAGCGAAGACCGCGACTTCGGTCCGCCTCCGGCGCAACCCCTTCATCCGGCGATCATACTCCCCGGCTGCATTCCCTTCAAAACGCGGGACCGGCGGTCGTTGTTCCCGAGATCCGAGGGTGGCGGGCTCAGTCGCGCACGTGGAACGGGGCCGCGTGCCAGGCCGCCCAGCGCCAGTACCAGTCCGGCGGAATCTTCGGCGCGGCCGGCCGCGGGCCGGCCTTGCCGCTCTGCTGCCAGGCGAAGAGATCGAAGGCCCAGTGCGGCAGCGCCTTGGGAAGCTTCGCGGGGCGTTTCGAGGGGACCAGCACCAGCGGGTTCGACGGCTCGCTGGTCTTGCCGGCCGCGTCTGTCGCGATCACCCGGTAGACGCTCGGGCCGCTGTGATGAATCGAGCTCACCGCGGCCGTCGTCTGGCCTGGAATCGTCAGGAGCGAATGATTCGCGAGGGTGACCTCGTAGGAGATCGCGGAGCCGCTCGCTCCCTCGCTCTTCGGCCAGTTGAGCACGAGCTGGCCGTGCGAGAAGTGGCCGTCGAGGCCGGCGGGCGCGGGCGGACGCGTGGTCTCGGGGAGCAGTGCGAAGAACCCGCCGACGGTCGTCTCGATGTCGACCGAGCCGTCGTGGTTGCGCGTGTACCCGGAGCGGACACCGGCCGGGAGCTCGCCGGAATAGAGCGGCTCGAGCGGCTGCCACGTCGCGCCGTCACTCGAGGCCATGGGGGCGAGCGAACCGGCCCGGGCGGGGATGTGGATCGTCAGCGGAGCGGCATATCCCTTGCGAAGCACCGCATTCACCGTCTGTTGCACCTGGAGCTGGACGCCGTAGCCTCCACCGCCGAAGCCGGGGACGGGCGCTGTCGGCAGCGCCGGGGTGAGCGAGACGACGACCGACTGGTTGAACGCGCCCTCGGGCCACGTCACCGTCGAGAGCCCGTCGACCGAGCTGACCGAGCCGGCCGCCGACTGGTTCGCGAGCGGCACCGACGGTGCCTCCGCCGGAAGCAGCGGCGAGTTCACCGAACCGACGACCGCTGCGTCGACGTAGCTCGAGTCGACGTTGATCGTGACCCCGTTCCAGGTCTCGTTGTGCCCCCCGCGGTACTGGTGCAGCCGCTGGTGGTTCGTCCAGAGCGAGTCCGAGACGTACGGGTCGCCGAAGACGGTCGCCTCGCCGTTCCAGTCTGCGATCCAGACGTCGTCGGGGGACGAGCCGGTCGGCGCGAGCGCCTGGAGATCACGGATCGTCGACTCGGCGCTGCCGTAGACCCCGGCGAGATGGCCGAGCGCGTGCAGTTCGTCGACCCAGGCCGAGACAAAGGCCTCGACGCTCTGCGAACAGGCGGCGTTGTTGATCGCGTAGCCCTCCATGTCGAAGTAGATGGGGCTTCCCGGGCCGAGGCCGAGCGCGCTCGAGTCACCCGCGGCGTCGTCGGCGGCGGCCGTGCCCTGGCTGGCGGCGATCGCCGGCGAGATCTTCGCGAGGTCGGAGCGGCCGACGCACGGGGCCTGCAGCCCCACGTAGAGCGGGATCAGGCTCCACCCGATCGAGACGGCGTTCGCGGTCCAGTCAGGAGTGAGCTCGGGGTTCGGGCAGGCCCTGTTCGCACCGCCGATGTAGATGCCGAGGGCGCGGTAGGGCGAACCGAGCCAGGCGCTCAGCGAGGACGCCTTCGGCGCGTTGCACGAGTCGAAGGCGTAGCCGTTGAACGCGGAGGCCTTGCCGGCACTCGCTCCTTGCGAGGAGGCGTGCCCGCCCGCGGTCAGGGCGAGCGCCAGCGCCGCCGCAAGCGCGACGCCGCCGATACGTGTCCTCGCCCGTGCAGCTCCCAGAGCATGAGCACGCGCTGCGATAGGCCAGCGCATGCGACCCACTTCGCCGCGCGGGGCGGCGCTCCTCGCGCTGATCGCCACCGTCCGAGGGTAGAGCGGCGGTCTAAGACCCGGGTACGGGGGCCGTTCGGGAACTGTGAACCCGTCCGAAGCCGTCGGCGTCTTCGAGCGACCGTTCACGCCGCATTACCGCGCCGCCGTTCGAGTCGGCACCAACAGCCGTGTTGCCCTCGACCGCGGTGAAGGTACCGCCGGCGCCGCTCTCGACGATGCCGATGTGGTCCGGCGGACCGCCGTCCCAGTTGTAGATCGCGATGTCGCCCGGCTCGGGGTCGACCCGCCCCAGCCACATGCCGGTGGCGCGCAGCCACGCCTCGGTGGTCGGGACGTAGGCGCAGCCGTGCGGGGCACAGCCGGCGCCGTGGAAACCTGCCGCGATGGTGTACCCCGCGCCGATCGAAAAGCAGTAACTGACGAAGATGTTGCACCAGGGAACGCCGTCGAGCCCGAACCACACCCCGAACCGCGTCCGATTCGAGCCCGGCGGCTGCTCGGTGGTGCCGAGCCAGCGACGCGCCTCGCCAAGAGCCTTGCGACCGATGACGCTTCCGCCGGTCGGTCTCGGGCGCGGATGCGCGCCCTCGAGCGCGGCGCGTGTCTGCGGCCCCACGACCCCGTCGACCTCGATTCCCGCCGCTGCCTGGAATGCGCGGACGGCGCTCTCGGTGGCCGGGCCGTACCGGCCGTCTAGTGGCCCGGGTGGAAACCCGAGCGTCTCGAGGCGGCGTTGCACGGTGAGCACGTCAGCGCCCGAGAGGAGCGGGCTCGTGACGAGGAGCAGCCGGTCGGGCACGCCGAAACTCTGCCAGAGTCGATGCCAAATGACAACAGTGTGACGGGGATGTGCGTTAGCATCACCGGAAACCCAGGTTCGATCAGGGTTCGACGCGAAGGCGGGCGGTGGCTCAGACGGCCACGTGCACGCGGCCGCCGACGAGCACGCGGTCGATCGCGACGTTGTCGTCCAGGATCACGATGTCGGCAGGGAGGCCGACGTCGAGCCGGCCGAGCTCCGGCAGGCCGAGCACGCGCGCCGGAACCGAGGTCGCGGCCTGGGCTGCGTCCGCCAGCGGCACGCCGAGCGCGTGCAGGTTCTGGACCGCCTCGATCATCGTCAGGACGCTTCCGGCCAGCACACCGTCCGGGCCGCGAACGGCGCCGTCGTGGACCTGCACATCGAGGCTCGCAAACGAATAGGCGCCGTCGCTCTCGCCGGCAGCGGTGATCGCGTCGGTCACGAGCGCGACCCTCCCGGGCGCGGCGCACCAGACCACCTGGACCGTTTCCGGGGCTAGATGCACGCCGTCGAGGATCAGCTGGACGATCACGTCGTCGCGCGCGAGCGCCGCGCCGACGATCCCCGGATCGCGGTGACCGAAAGGCCGCATCGCGTTGAAGAGATGCGTGACCGAGCGAACACCGAGGTCGAAGGCCGTGTTGGCCTGCTCGGCGGTCGCATCGGTGTGGCCGAGCGACACGGTGACGCCGCGGGCGAGCAGATGCTCGATCGCCGCGAACGCCCCGGGCAGTTCCGGCGCGAGCGTCATCAGCCTGACCGGCCCGCCGTCGAGCAGCCGTTCGAGCAGCTCGAGGTCGGGATCGAGCCGAGCCGCCGAGTCGTGGGTTCCGAGCCGGTTGGCCGAGAGGAACGGGCCCTCGAGGTGCACCCCGAGGATCCGCGGGTACTCGGCGTCCACCGGCACCTCGGCGAGCGCCGAGAGCAACTTCTCCTCGGGAGAGGTGATCAGCGTCGGCAGGTAGGCGGTCACGCCGGTTTCGAGCAGCGCCTCGCCCGCCCGGCGGTACCCGGCAGCGTCCGCCTCGAGGAAGTCGATGCCGCCGAACCCGTTGACCTGGAGATCGACGAACCCGGGGACGGCAAGGCCGCGCCCCCCGGGCGAGCCGAGGCCGCAACGGAGGATCCGCCCCTCCTCGACCTCCACATCGCCTGCGACGACCTGCCCGTCGACGAGAGCCGCCTCGACCCCCAGCCTCATGCCGCTCCTCGCGTCATGGTCGAGAGTCTACGGACCTCGCACCCATTTGGTCAATACCAGTTTTCTAAATCTTGTCGTGACGGCTTCCGGTCTATACCATCCCCGGACATGGCCGGGATCCAGCTCGCGCATGTCCGCAAGGCCTTCGGGGGCGTGACCGCCGTCGACGGCGTCTCCCTGGAGATCGCGGACGGTGAGTTCCTCGTCCTCGTCGGGCCGTCCGGATGTGGGAAATCGACGCTGCTGCGCATGATCGCAGGGCTCGAACAGGTGACCGACGGGCAGATCTCCATCGGGGACCGCGACGTCACCGACCTCTCCCCGAAGAACCGCGACATCGCAATGGTGTTCCAGACCTACGCGCTCTACCCGCACATGAGCGTCCGGCAGAACCTCGGCTACGGCCTGAAGGCGAGGCGGACGGACAAGGCCGAGATTGCCCGGCGCGTCGGCGACGTCGCCGAGCTGCTCGGACTCACCGACCTGCTCGAGCGCAAGCCCGCACAGCTGTCGGGCGGCCAGCGCCAACGCGTGGCGATGGGCCGGGCGATCGTGCGCGAGCCCAAGGCCTTCCTGCTCGACGAACCTCTCTCGAACCTCGATGCGAAGCTCCGCGTGGGCATGCGCGCCTCCCTGGCGCAGCTGCACCGCCGGCTCGGCGTCACGACGGTCTACGTAACCCATGACCAGGTCGAGGCGATGACGCTCGGACAGCGCGTCGCCGTGATGCGGAACGGCCGGATCCTGCAAGTCGACACACCCCACCGGCTCTACGCCGAGCCGCGCGACCTGTTCGTGGCCGGGTTCATCGGCTCGCCGGCGATGAACCTCGTCGAGGCGACGATCGACAGCGGCACCGTCCGTTTTGGACAGTACTCGGTCCCGTTTCCCGCCGGCAGCGCCCTCGCCGACGGGCCCGTGGTGCTCGGGATCAGGCCCGAGAGCTTCGAGGACGCAAGCCTCGCACCCGGCCTGCCGACGATCGATGTCGTCGTCGAGGTGCTCGAGGACCTCGGCTCCGACGCGCACGTCTTCTTCACCGTCGAGGGGCGCTCGATCACGGCCGAAGTGCTCGAGGCAGGCGACGACGCACGCGGACTGATCGCGACCGGCGGCTCGCTCTTCACGGCGCGGATCAACGCCCGCACGGCCGCGCGGGTCGGCGACCGGATCGCGATGGCGGTCGATCCGTCGCTCTTTCAGTTCTTCGACCACGAGTCCGGGCTTCGGCTGGAGACATCCGCGACCGCCACGGGCGCGCCGCCCGAGCTCGCCGCGCTGCGATGACGAAGCAGCGCGAGACACGCGAGCAGGTGCTCGAGCTGATCGAGACCCTCGAGGTCGGAGACGCGATCCCGTCCGAGCGGCTGCTCAGCCAGGAGCTCGGCGTCTCGCGCCTCACGCTGCGAGCCGCGCTCGACGAGCTCGTGCGGGAAGGCCACCTGACGCGCCGCCGGGGCGCCGGGACGTTCGTCGCGGAGCCGAAGGTCGCGAAGGGCATGACGATCACCTCGTTCAGCGACGACATGCGCCAGCGGGGCCTGACACCGGGAAGCCGCACGCTCGAGTTCCGCACCGTCCCGGCCGGTGCCCGCCTCGGGCGGATCCTGCACGTCTCGCCCTCGGAGCCGATCCTCTCGGTCAAGCGCCTCCGCCTCGCCGACGGCGAGCCGATGGCGCTCGAGCTGCTGCACGTGCCCGAGGTGCTCTTCCCCGGCCTGACCGCCCGCGACCTCGAGGAGAGCTCGTTCTACGACCTGCTCGAGCACCGCTACGAGCTCGAGATCGTGGGCGGGACTCAGACCGTGGAGCCGACGGTGACGAACGAGGAGGAGTCAAAGGCACTCGGCGTGCCGCTGCATTCGCCCGCGCTCCTATTCGAGCGCGTGACGCGCTCGGCCGCCGGCGACGCAGTCGAGTTCACGAGCTCGATCTACCGCGGCGATCGGTACCGTTTGGTATCGGAGCTCGGTGTAGGTGGCCGTTCCGCGATTCCGATCGGGCTCGCGACGCGCACCCTCGACGACTTCGCCTGAACGCCCCCAAGCGAACTGGTTCGTACCACCAACGCGAGGATTTTCATGGGCGGAACACACGATTTGGCACATCAGCACGAAGAACTTGATGTTTTGGTATTGACATCTTGTGCTCCTGTGTGCCAGGATCCCCGGCTATGAAGTGTGGTACTGACCACAACGTCCCAAGCAACCTCAGCGGAGCTGGACTCTCGCGCGGCCGTCAGGCGCGAGCGAGCGGCCGGGCCGCCTGACCTGGAGGCATTCCAGATGAAGAGACGCATCATCGTCGCTCTTTTCCTTTCCGCTGTCGTCGCGGCCGCAATCGCAGCGTCGACCCTGGGGGCGACCAAGAAGTCGACGGCCAGCAGCATCACGGTCTGGTTGCAGGTCGACGCACAGTCCGGGTGGCCGAAAGTCGTGGCCGCCGCCAACGCCGCGTTCGCGAAGCAGAACCCCGGCGTCACGGTGAACGTGCAGTACCAGCAGTGGAACACGCATCTCCAGAAGTTCGACGCCACGCTCGCGGGCAACACCGCCCCCGACGTGATCGAGATGGGCAACACGGAGATGACCAAGTACATGGCGGCCGGCGCCTTCGCCGACCTCACCGCCGACAAGTCGATGTTCCCGAACTCCTCGACCTGGCTCAAGGGCCTACAGGACTCGGCGACCTACGACGGCAAGCTGATGGGCGTCCCCTACTACGCCGGGTCGCGGATCGTGATCTACAACAAGGCCATGTTCAAGAAGGCCGGGATCACGACGACTCCGGCCACGCTCGGGCAGTTCACGGCGGACGGCAAGAAGCTCATGGCTGCGAACAGCTCCGATCCCACGTTCTCGGCGTTCTACGTCGCGGGCCAGGACTGGTACTCGGCGCTCGCCTTCGTCTACGACTTCGGCGGGCAGATCGCGGCACAGACCGGCGGCAAGTGGGCCGGCACGCTCGACCAGCCGAAGGCCCTCGCGGGGCTGAACGCCTTCAAGAGCACCTTCCTGGCGCTCTCGCGGGCGAGCAAGTCAACCGACGAGGCCAACCCGTTCCCGACCACGCCGTTCTCGCAGGGACACGCCGCATCGTTCGTCGGCCCCGGCTGGCAGTTCGGTTACGCGCTCGATCCGAAGGCAGGTAACCCGAAGCTGAAGCCCGTCATGGGTGCCTTCCCGATGCCGAGCCATGTCGCCGGCAAGACGATGCCGGCCTTCCTCGGCGGCTCGGACCTGGCGATTCCCGCGTCGAGCGCGAACAAGACGCTCGCCGAGCAGTGGATCGCCGACTTCACGGCGAGCCCGCAGGAGGCCGGAATCGTCAAGGCGGGGAACCTCCCGAACACGACGTCGCTCCTGAACCTCGTGAAGGGCACGCCCGGCTCGGCGCTCGCGCAGTCTGCGAAGTCGACCTGGTTCGTCCCGACGGCGAAGAACTGGGCGAACGTCGAGAGCTCGAACGTCCTGCGCACCATGCTCACGAAGATCCTCACCGGCAAGCAGACCGTGCCGCAGGCTGCAACCTCGGCCAGCGACACGATCACGAAGATCCTGAACTCCGGGACCTGAGCCCAAGCCGGTCGCCGACACGGTGCCCAGCAGCGATCCGGTTCCCGTAGCAGCGGCCTCGAATGCCGCCGGAGCAGCCCTCGGGCCGCTCCGGCGGCAGCGCCGCCTTCGGCGTGCGCGGATCGCCCAGGCGGCGGTGCCCTACGCGCTGATCGCCCCGGCCGTGATCGTGATCGTCGCGATCCTCGGCTACCCGGTCTATTACCTCGTCCGCCTCTCGTTCGAGCAGTACGGCCTCTTCGAGTTGATCGCCCACAAGGGCAAATGGATCGGGTTCAAGAACTACACGACGATCCTGACCGACGGTGAGTTCTGGCGCGTCGTCCTGCGCACGGTGCTCTTCACCGCGGTCAACGTCGGCCTGACGATCGTGCTCGGAACGCTGATCGCGCTCCTGCTCAAGGAGCTGCGGCCGGTGATGCGAACTGCCGTCACCGCGGCACTCGTTCTCGCCTGGTCGATGCCGGTCGTCGTCGCGGCCCAGCTCTGGCTGTGGATGACGAACTACGAGAACGGCGTCCTCAACTACCTCTTCACCAGACTCCATTTCGGCAACTTCATCCAGTACGACTGGTTCGCGAACACGCTCGTCGGCTTCGGGGTGATCACCTCGCTGATCGTCTGGGGCGCGATCCCGTTCGTCGCGATCACGCTCTATGCCGGGCTCACGCAGGTGCCGGGCGAGCTACTCGAGGCGGCGGAGATCGACGGCTCGGGAGCGTTCCGGCGCTTCCGCGATATCACCTTCCCGATCTTGAAGCCGATCTTCGTGATCCTCACGAGCCTCTCGATCATCTGGGACTTCCAGGCGTTCACGCAGCCGTTCCTGCTCCGCCTCCAGCGGCCCGATCCGGACTACTGGCTGATCAGCATCTACGCTTACGAGAAGTCGTTCGGCGTCAGCGAGTACGGCCTGGGATCGGCAATCGCGATCGTGATGCTCGTGCTGATGATGGGCGTCACGTTCTTCTATGTCCGGCAGATGATCCGGATCGGAGAGGTATGAGCGCCGCGGGTCTCGGAGCCGGGCGCCGGCGCGGGGGGATGAACGTCCGCAGCGTCGTGCACCGCAGTGCGCTCAACCTCGCCGGCGGCTTCGTCTTCCTCGTGATGGTCTTCCCCGTGTACTGGATGGTCGCGACGGCCTTCAAGCCGGGCGTCGAGATCACGAGCTACACGCCGAGGTGGATCCCGCTCCATCCGACGCTGCAGCACTTCACCGACGCGATCCACCGGCCCTACTTCTGGGACGACGTCCGCAACAGCCTGATCGTCGTGAGCGTCGTCGTCCTGCTCGCAGTGGTGCTCGCGTTCTTCGCCGCGATCGCCCTCGCCAAGTTCAGGTTCAACGGGCTGAAGGTGTTCATCGTGCTGATCATCGTGATCCAGATGCTCCCGGCGAACGCGCTCATCATCCCGCTCTACGTCGTGCTCGCGAAGTACCACCAGGTGAACCAGCTGAGCGGCCTGATCATCACCTACCTCACCTTCGTGCTGCCGTTCTCGATCTGGGTACTGCGCGGCTTCGTGATCGGGATCCCGAAGGATCTCGAGGAGGCGGCGATGGTCGACGGCGACGGCCGCGTCGGGGCGTTCTTGAAGATCCTGCTGCCGCTCGTCGCCCCCGGGCTCGTCGCGACGGCGATCTTCGCGTTCATCCAGGCCTGGAACGAGTTCATCTTCGCCTACATCCTGCTCTCGGACCAGCAGAAGCAGACGCTGACGGTGTGGCTCTCCGGCTACCTCGGCACGAGCCGCGGCACCGACTGGGGCGGGCTCATGGCGGGTGCAACCCTCACTGCGATCCCCGTCGTCATCTTCTTCCTGATCGTCCACCGCCGGATCGCCTTCGGGCTGACCGCGGGCGCCGTCCGCGGGTGAGCGCCGGATGAGCCCGGAACTCGAGCGCCTCGCCGCGGCCTGCATCTTCCCAAGCTTCCCGGGCTACGAGGCGCCGGACTGGGCGCTGCGGCGAATCGAGGCCGGGCTCGGCGGGATCTGCCTCTTCGCCTACAACGTAGGCGACCGCGCGCAACTCGCGTCCCTGACCGCCTCGCTCCGGGCCGCTCGTCCCGAGCTGCTGATCGGGATCGACGAGGAGGGCGGCGACGTGACGCGGCTGGAGGTCGACCGCGGCAGCTCCTACCCCGGGAACGGCGCGCTCGGCGCCGTCGACGACGAGGAGCTGACCGGCCGGGTCGCAGCCGCGATCGGGGCCGACCTGGCCGCGGTCGGAGTGAACCTCGGTTTCGCGCCCGTGGCCGACGTCAACGTCAATCCGGCGAATCCGGTGATCGGCATCCGGTCGTTCGGAGCCGACCCCGCGCTCGTCGCCCGTCATGTCGCCGCGTTCGTCTCCGGGCTTCAGAGCGCGGGCATCGTCGCGTGCGCAAAGCATTTTCCCGGCCACGGGTCGACCGAGCAGGACTCACATCTCGAGCTGCCCGTCGTTATCGGCGATGTCCGTGACGGCCTTGCTCCCTTCCGCGCTGCGATGGAGGCAGGCGTCCGGTCGATCATGACCGCGCACGTGCGTGTTCCCGAGCTGGATGGGGCGCCCGCGACCGTGAGCCCGGCGATCATCCAGGGCCTGTTGCGGGCGGAGCTCGGCTACAAAGGACTCGTGATCGCCGACGCGCTCGAGATGAAGGGGCTGAGCGACACGATCGGGATCGAACAGGGCGCGGTGCTCGCGATTGCCGCCGGCGTCGACGCACTGCTCGTCGGGCACGACCTGGGCGAGGACGCGGTCGCCGCCGTGCAGGCAGCGCTCCTCGGTGCCGTCGGCTCCGGAGCACTCGACGAGGCCCGCCTGCGCGAGGCGGCGGGACGGGTCGCCGAGACCGGCGAGTGGGCAGGTCGGGTTCACGGGAAGGGCATGGGTGATGCGAGCAGCGGACGGGTGGCCGCCGAGCGCGCGCTCGAGCCGGTCGGCCACGTCACGCTCGACGGCGACGTGCCGCTCGTCGTCGAGCTGCGCCCTCGCGCGAACAGCGCGGCGGGCGAAGCAGAGCATTCGCTCGGCGCGGTTCTCGCCCGCCGGGTCCCCGGTACGGAGGAGCTCGTGCTCGAGGGCGACTCGCCGGACGTCCGCCGCGCGCTCGGCGTGCGGGACGGTCGCAAGCTCGTGATCGTCGTTCGCGACGCCCACCGCTACGAATGGATGCGCGAGGCCACCGACAGCCTCGTCTCGTCGGTGCCGGACTCGATCGTCGTCGAGGTCGGTCTCCCAGTCTGGCGGCCGCTGTCCCAGGGCTACGTCGCGACGCTCGGCGGCAGCCGCGTGAGCTACGACGTCCTGGCGGAGCTGCTCGCCGGCGAGACGAACGGCAGCGGACCGGGCGTATGACGCGCCTCGAGCTCGAGCTGCGCGAGCAGCCTGAGGCCCTCGCCCGCCTGCTCGAGACCCAGGGCGCTCACGCCGAGCGGCTCGGGGCGCTCTTCCGGCGCGACGACGTCAAGTACCTCCTGATCGCCTCGCGCGGCAGCTCGTCGAACGCCGCCCGCTACGCCCAGTACCTACTGGGCCGCGCGAACCGCGTCCCGGTTGCCTTCGCGACGCCGTCGCTCTACACGCTCTACCAGCAGCCGCCGCGGCTCGAGGGCGCGCTCGTGATCGGGATCTCGCAGTCGGGCGAGTCGCCGGACGTCCGCGCCGTGATCGAGCAGGCGCGGCTGCAGGGGCGACCGTCGATCGCGATCACGAACCGCGCCGAGTCTCCGATCGGCCTCGCTGCCGAAGCGGTGCTGCCGCTCGAAGCCGGCGACGAGCTCGCCGTCGCGGCGACGAAGACCTACCTCAACTCGCTCGCCGCGATCGCACTGCTCTTCGCCACCTCGACGCGGGACGCCGAGGCGCTCCGCGAGCTCAAACTGATGCCCGCCCGGATCGCGGCGCAGCTCAAGGGTTCGTTCGGGGACATCGCCGCGCTCGGCGAGTACGAGGGCATTCGCGGCGGGACCGTCGTCGCACGGGGGATCAACTACGGCACCTCGTTCGAGATCGCGCTGAAGATCCGCGAGCTCTCGGGACTGCTGTTCGAGGCGTGGTCGTCGGCCGACCTGATGCACGGCCCGGTCGCGGCGATCGGTGCCGGCTGGCCGGTGATCGCGGTCGCGCCCTCCGGCCCCGCCCTCGCGAGCATGCAGACCGCGATCGACGGGCTCGCCGAGCGCGGCGCCCGCGTGATCGTGATCGCCGACCGAGACGACGTCCTCGCCCGCGGCGTCGCCCCGATGCGGCTCGTCCCCGGCGTGCCCGAGTGGCTGAGCCCGCTCACCGCCGTGATTCCGGGCCAGCTCGCGGCGATGAGGCTCGCGCGGCTGAACGGCAAGGATCTCGATAGCCCCGAGGGGCTCTCGAAGATCACGCTCACCCTCTAGCTCCAAGCCCCACCGGGAGCCGAAAAACGCGGTGCCTGGCACCGTTTTCCACAAGGCTCGGGACAGCGTCTTTCACAGAAATCGTGCCTGAACGAGTGAGGAGAGGCTCGCCCCGCGAACCCCTCCTCCACCGCGGCCGGGGGACGTGCTCCTTGTCGTCCGGCCTATCCACCCCGCGAGCAACGAGCCTAGCGAGTGCCGGTTCGAGTGTTACCGACCCCGCGTGCCGCGACAAGGGTCGTTCACCGCTCCGTTGCAGGATCTCGACCACTTGTCGTGGCGCTCGGCCCCGCCGTCACGAGCGGCATAGACTCGCCGCAACGATTCTTTCGAGCGAGGAGGAGCGGAAGTTGCTGACACGCGAAGAGCTCGTGGCGGAGGTCGAGAGCGGGACGATCGACACGGTCGTCTGCGCCTTCACCGACATGCAGGGACGCCTGATGGGCAAGCGCGAGGAGGCCCACTACTTCGTCGAGGACACGCTTGGACACGGGCTCGAGGGCTGCAACTACCTGCTCGCACTCGACATGGAGATGGACCCGCAGCCCGGCTACGAGATGGCGAGCTGGGAGCGCGGCTACGGCGACTTCCACCTCCTTCCCGACCTCGCCACACTGCGCCGCGTGCCGTGGCTCGACGGAACCGCGATCGTGCTCTGCGACATCGCCTGGCCCGACGGCTCGCCTGTGGTCGCCTCCCCCCGCCAGATCCTCGCGGCGCAGATCGAGCGGGCCCATGCCGTTGGCTTCGAGCCGATGTTCGGCTCCGAGCTCGAGTTCTATCTCCTGCAGGAGAGCTACGCAGAGGCGGCCGAGAAGCACTACCGCAACCTCACCCCGTCGGTGCCCTACATCCTCGACTACCACGTCCTCGCGACCACCTACGACGAGAAGCTGATCCGGCAGATCCGAAACGGGATGCAGGCGGCCGGGATCCCGGTCGAGAGCTCGAAGGGCGAGGCCTGGCCGGGCCAGCACGAGATCAACTTCCGCTACTCCGACGCGATGCGCATGGCCGACAACCACGTGATCTACAAGAACGGCGCCAAGGAGATCGCCCACGCGAACGGCTGCTCGATCACCTTCATGGCGAAGCCGGATCACACCTGGATCGGGAGCTCGTGCCACATCCACGCGAGCCTCTGGCACGGCGGCAAGAACGTCTTCGGCGCCGGCGACGAGGTCTTCGATCCGTTCCTCGCGGGCTGGATCGCCCATGGACGCGAGCTGGCGCTGTTCCTCGCCCCGAACATCAACTCCTACAAGCGGTATGCCGCGTCGAGTTGGGCGCCGACCACACTCGCCTGGGGGCACGACAACCGCACCTGCGGCTTCCGCGTCGTCGGCCACGACGGCGCCAAGCGCGTCGAGACCCGGCTCCCGGGCGGCGACGTGAACCCCTACCTGGCCTTCGCGGCGCTGATCGCGGCGGGGCTCGCCGGGATCGAGGCAGGGCTCGAGCTGCCGCCGCCGCTCGAGGGCAACGCCTATGAGTCCGACGCCGAGCGCTTCCCCGGAACCCTCCGCGAGGCGATCGCGGCACTCGAGACTGGGACGATGGCGCGGGCGGCGATGGGCGACGCGGTCGTCGACCACTACCTCAACTACGGACGCACCGAGCAGCGGCTGTTCGATCAGGTGGTCACCTGCTGGGAGCGCGAGCGGCTCTACGAGCGCGGCTAGCCCCTTGAAAACGCGCGCACGGGTGGTCGTGATCGGCGGCGGGGTCGGCGGCTGCTCGATCCTCTACTGGCTGACTCGGCTCGGCTGGAACGACGTCGTCCTCGTCGAGCGGGCGGAGCTGACGAGCGGCTCGACGTTCCACTCGGCGGGCCTCGTCGGGCAGCTTCGAAGCTCGCTCAGTCTCACGAAGATGATGATGAGCTCGGTCGACCTCTATCGCACGCTCGGTGAGGAGGTGGGGCTCGAGACAGGCTGGCGCGAGGTCGGCTCGCTCCGCCTGGCGTCCACGCCCGAGCGGATGGAGGAGCTCTCGCGCCAGTCGGGCTGGGCGAAGACCTTCGGGCTCCCGCTGGAGCTGGTCTCGGCGGACGAGGCGCAGAGGCTCTTCCCGCCGATGAGCACGGGGGGTGTCCTCGGCGCGGCCTACCTGCCGACCGACGGCTACATCGATCCCTCGCAGCTGACCTTCGCCCTGGCCGAGGGCGCGCGGCGCGGAGGCGCGGAGATCTACCAGCAGACCAGGGTGACCGCGATCGGGGTCGAGCGGGGCCGGGTCACCGGCGTCGTCACCGACCAGGGCGAGATCGAGGCGGATGTGGTCGTGAACGCGGGCGGGATGTTCGCGAAGGAGATCGGCGCGCTCGCCGGGGTCAACGTGCCGATCGTCCCGATGGCCCACGAGTACCTCGTGACGAAGCCGTCGGGACTCCCGACCGACATGGCGCAGATCCGCGATCCGTCGCTGCTCGTCTACTTCCGTCCGGAGTCGGGCGGGCTGATCATGGGTGGCTACGAGCGCCATCCGGCGCCCTGGGCACTCGACGGCATCCCTCCCGACTTCAACGGCAAGCTGCTCGCCGAGGACTGGCCGCGCTTCGAGGAGCTGATGGCGAACGCGCTCGTCCGCGTGCCTTCACTCGGCGAGATGGAGGTGGTCAAGCTGATCAACGGCCCGGAGGCCTTCACCCCCGACGGCGAGTTCATCCTCGGCCCGACCGAGGTGCGCGGGCTCTGGACCGCCGCGGGCTTCTGCGCGCACGGCCTCGCAGGAGCCGGCGGGCTCGGGCAGCTCGTCGCCGAGTGGATCGTCGAGGGCGTTCCCTCGCTGGACGTCTGGCACATGGATTCGCGCCGCTTCGGCCGCGCCTACCGCTCGCCCGGCTACACGCTCGCCCGCACGCTCGAGATCTACGAGACCTACTACGACGTGAAGTACCCGGGCCACGAGCGATCGGCCGGACGACCGCTCAGGGTCTCGCCCGCCTACTCGCGCCTCGACGCGCTCGGAGCCTCCTTCGGGGAGAAGAGCGGCTGGGAACGGGCCAACTGGTTCGAGTCGAACGCCGCCCGGGGCGACGAGTCGCTGCGGCCCGGCGGTTGGGCAGGCCGCCATTGGTCACCCGCGATCGGCGCCGAGCATCTGGCCTGCCGCGGGACCGCAGCACTCTTCGACGAGACCTCCTTCGCGAAGATCGAGATCTCCGGCGAGGGCGCACCGGAGCTCCTCGAGCACCTGTGTGCCAACCGGGTCGTGCGTGACATCGGCGCGATCACCTACACCCAGATGCTCAATGCCCGTGGCGGGATCGAGTGCGACTTCACGGTGACGCGGCTCGGCGAGGAGCGTTTCCGCATCGTCACCGGCACCGCGTTCGGACAGCACGACCTGGCCTGGATCCGCGAGCACGCGCCGCCAAGCGTCGCTGTCGACGACGTCACCTCCGCCTACGCCTGCTTCGGCCTCTGGGGGCCGAACGCGCGCGAGATCCTCCAGCCGCTGACGACGACGCCGCTCGACTTTCCCTACATGCGGGCCCAGGAGCTCGCAGTCGGGAACGTTCCCTGCCTCGCCCTTCGCGTCACCTACGTGGGCGAGCTCGGCTGGGAGCTCTACTGCCCGACCGAGTTCGGCGCCGCGCTCTGGGATTCGATCTGGGCGCCCGGCCGCGAGCTCGGCCTCGTCCCCGGCGGGTATCGCGCGATCGACTCGCTGCGGCTCGAGAAGGGCTATCGCGTCTGGGGCTCGGACATCACTCCCGACGACACGCCGTTCGAAGCCGGCCTCGGCTTCGCGGTCAAGCTCGACAAGGACGACTTTCTCGGGCGCGAGGCGCTGCTCGCGGCGCAGGAATCGAGCCGGCGGCTCTGCTGCCTCGTGCTCGACGAGCCGCGGGCCGTCGCGCTCGGCTCGGAGCCCGTTCGCGTCGACGGAGCGACGGTCGGCCGGGTGACGAGCGGCGGCTATGGCTACTCGGTCGAGCGCTCGATCGCCTACGCGTACCTGCCCGCCGACCGGGCGGAGCCGGGCCGGCCGGTCGAGGTCGAGATCTTCGGCACCTGGATCGCCGGGGAGGTGGCGGCCGAGCCTCTCTTCGACCCGCATGGAGAGCGCGCGCGGGCGTGATCGACGCCCTCGTCGCCCGTGTCTGGCCTGCCGGCGTCGAGTCCGTCGAGCCGCTCGGCGGCGGGATCACGAACCGCAACTTCAAGGTTCGGGCCGCCGGCGAGGACTTCGTGCTCCGGGTCGGCGGCAAGGACACCGCGCTGCTCGGGATCGACCGAGACGTGGAGCACGCGGCTTCGCTCGCCGCCTTCGAGCTCGGGATCGGGCCCGAGGTGGTGGCGTTCCTGGAGCCCGAGGGCTACCTCGTGACGCGCTTCGTCGAGGGGGAGGCCGGGCAGGTGACGACGGCGGGGGCAGCAGCGCTCCTGCGGCGACTGCACGTAGGTCCGCCGATCCCGGGCCGGTTCAACGCCTTTCGGGTCGTCGAGGGCTATGCGGAGATCGCCCGCTCCCGCGGAGCCCCTCCGCCCGCCGGGTACGCCGAGGCCAAGGCGATTGCCGACCGGATCGAGAGGCGGCGTGGGCCCTTCGCGCTCAGTCCGTGCCACAACGACCTCCTGGCGGCGAACTTCATCGGCAACGGCGACCGGCTCTGGATCGTCGACTGGGAGTACGCGGGGATGGGCGACCCTGCCTTCGACCTCGCGAACTTCGCCGTGAACAACGGGCTGGACGACGGCGGCGACCACGAGCTGCTCGCAGCCTACGGCCCGGCGGGCCTCGTCGCGCATGTGCTGATGCGGTTCATGTCGGACTTCCGCGAGGCGATGTGGGGCCTCGTGCAACAGGCGGTCGCCGACATCGAGTTCGACTTCGAGGGGTACAGCACCGAGCACTTCGAGCGCCTCGAGCGGACCGCCTCCGAGCCGCGTTTCCGCAAAGCGCTCGGCTGACGGAGGTTGCTGCTTCTGCGGGTGACATAGCTTTTCCGATCGCAGAGTTGTATACATGCGCAATCCGTTTTCCTGGTCGGCCTCCCCACCGGGGTTGTCCGCCCAGCCAATCGACGAGGAGGGCGAATGAGTGAGGCCTCTGCTCCGGCGCAACCGAATCTGAACGAGGACGAAAAGATCCTCCACAAGCTCGGGTACGCCCAGGAGCTCTTTCGCGCGATGAGCGCGTTCCGGAACTTCGCGATCAGCTTCACGATCATCTCGATCCTTGCCGGTTGCCTCACCTCCTACTACCTCGCGTTCCAGTGGGGCGGCCCGGTCGCGGTGACCTGGGGCTGGGTGATCGTCGGCACGTTCACGACGTTCGTCGCCCTCTCGATGGCAGAGATCGCCTCGGCCTTCCCGACCGCCGGGGGTCTTTACTACTGGTCGTCGAAACTCGGCAGCCCGGCCTGGGGCTGGTTCACCGGCTGGTTCAACCTGATCGGGCTGATCGGGATCATCGGTGCGGTCGGCTACGGCCTCGCGATCTACGCGACGGCGTTCTTCAACCTGCTGTGGCAGTACCCGAACGACATCCACCACATCTTCTATCTCTTCGCCGCCTTCATGCTCGCAGCGACGCTCGTGAACATCCTCGACGTCCGCTGGACCTCGCTCCTGAACGCGATCTCGGCCTACTGGCACGTGATCGGCGTGCTGATCATCGTCGGCGCCTGCATCTTCGTTCCCGACCATCATCAGTCGGCGAGCTACGTCTTCACCCAGACGATCAACAACTCGGGCTTCGGCGGCCATTCCTGGGGCCAGTCGCCGTTCTTCATGGTCTTCCTGATCGGGTCGATCGGGATGGCGCAGTACACGCTGACCGGCTACGACGCGTCGGCCCACATGTCGGAGGAGACGCACAAGGCGTCGAGGTCGGCGGCGGTCGGGATGCTCTGGGCGGTGATCGTCTCGGTGATCGCGGGCTTCATCCTGCTCGTGGCGATCACCTTCGCGATCCCGAGCCAGACGGGCGTCCAGGGACAGTTCACCTACATCACGACCTACATCTGGCAGACCTCGATGGGCACGCACTGGGCGGAGTTCCTGCTCTTCATCGTCGTGTGTGCACAGTTCTATTGCCTGACCGCGTGCGTGACGTCCGGCTCGCGGATGCTGTTTGCGTTCTCGCGCGACCGGGCCGTGCCGGGCCACCAGATCTGGCGGTTCGTCTCACGTCACCGGGTGCCCGTCTGGGCTGCCGTCGGCGCCGGCGTCCTCGGCTTCGTGCTCCTGATCCCGACCTGGTGGAACAACCTCGCCGGCTACTACGTCGGCACGTCGGTCGGAACGACGGGGCTCTATATCGCTTTCATCCTTCCCGTGATCCTGCGGTTCCGTGCCGGATCGAGCTTCGAGCACGGTGCCTGGAGCCTCGGCAACCACTACAAGTGGATCAACGCGATCGCGATCATCTGGGTCGTCTTCATCTCGGTGATCTTCATGCTCCCGACCTCACCGGCCGGGATCCCGGGGAACTCGGGCTTCACCTGGAACGCGGTCAACTACGCCCCGGTGACGATCCTCGGCGCGTTCGTCCTCTTCGGCGGCTGGTGGGTGCTGTCGGCGAAGAAGTGGTTCAAGGGCCCGGTGCGGATGGGCACCGATCTCGAGTTGGAGCAGCTCGAGGCGAAGCAGGAGAGCGGCTTCGCGGTTCCCGCCGACACGGGCTTCGGGAGCGCATAGGCACGTTGTCCAGACCGCTTGTCGGCATCACGACATACGTCACGCGCGCGGCGTTCGGGGCCTGGGACCTCGACGCCGCGCTCGTGCCCTACGACTACGTGGCCGCAGTCGAACGGGCCGGGGGCCGGGCGCTGCTCGTGCCGCCCGCGCTCGAGGGAATCGAGGAGACGCTCGCCGCGCTCGACGGTTTGATCTTCTCCGGCGGCTCGGATCTCGATCCGGGGCTCTACGGCCAGGAGGCCCATCCGGAGACGAACGGCATCGTCGCCGAGCGAGACGGCGCCGAGCTCGCGCTCCTCCAGGCTGCGCTCACCCGCGATCTGCCGGTGCTCGCGATCTGCCGGGGCTCCCAGGTGCTGAACATCGCGCTCGGCGGGGATCTCGACCAGCACCTGCCCGACACGGTCGGCGACGGGACGCACAAGCAGGTGCCGGGCACGTTCGCCGAGCATCCGGTGGACGTCGTCTCCGACGAACGGCTCTATCCCGTGCTCGGCGAGCGCGTCTCCGTGAAGTCGCATCACCATCAAGGCTTCGGCCGGCTCGGCGAGGGACTCCGCGTCGCCGCGGTCGCCGACGACGGCACGGTAGAGGCGATCTGGAACCCCGCGAGCCGATTCGCGGTCGGCGTGCTCTGGCACCCCGAGGCAGGCGAGGACGCGCGGCTCTTCGAGGAGCTCGTCTCGCAGGCCGCTGCCTATCGAGCCGACCGGCCGCGCTGACAACGACGGTGCCAGGCACCTAAGGTTTGGCACCCCGCGAACCGCCAGGCAACACCTGGTGCCAGGCACTTAAGGTTTTGGCGCCGTCGCGGGCGGCCCGGGTCGCGACCGAAACCGCCCACGTCACGTCGGGCAACGCTTCGCCTTGCTCGGACGGATTTGCAGGCATGAAAGGTCACGCGGCGAGCGGGGCGACCTCCGTCGTGCAGAACGCGCACCGCTTCGCCTCGAGCGGGATCTCGCTCAGGCACTCGGGACAGTTGCGCGTGGTCGGGTCTGCCGGCGGCTCGTTGCGTGAGCGCGCGACGAGAGCGTTGACCGGCTTGATCACCACGAAGAACAAGACCAGCGCGACGAGCACGAAGGCGATCAGCGCGTTCAGGAAGTCGCCGTAGTGGAACTCGCTGCCGTTGATCGTGAAGCTGAGCGCGCCGAAGTTGGGTTTGCCGAAGATCGCGGCGATGAGCGGTGTCACGAGGTCGGCGACGAACGCCGTCACGACCGCGGCGAACGCGAGACCGATCACGATCCCGGTCGCCATGTCGACGAGATTGCCGCGCAGGAGAAACGCCTTGAAGTCCCTCATGATGGGCCTCCTTGTTCGGGGACGAGCTGATGGTGTTGAATCATCCCATGAGCCTCACGGTGATCAACCCTGCCACCGAGCAGCCGATCGCGGAGCTCGAGCGGGCGGGGATCGAGGAGACCGACGCCGCCGTCGCCCGCGCGAAGGCCGCCTACCCGGCCTGGCGCGCCGTCGCGCCCGCGGATCGCGCTCGGCTCCTGCGCCGGCTCGCGGCCCTCGTCGAGGAGCACACCGAAGAGCTCGCCCGGATCGAGTCCGGAAACGTCGGCAAGCCGATCTCCGGCGCACGAGGCGAGGTCGGCATGGTCGCAGCCGTCTTCCACTTCTACGCGGGCGCCGTCGACAAGCACTACGGCGAGTCGATCCCCGTCGCCGGCGGCATCGACGTCACCTTCCGCGAGCCGCTCGGGGTGGTCGGCTCGATCGTCCCCTGGAACTTCCCACTGAACATCGCGAGCTGGAAGCTCGGGCCGGCGCTCGCCTGCGGCAACACGGTCGTTCTGAAGCCGGCCGAGCTGACACCGCTCTCGGCGCTCCGGCTCGCAGAGCTCTGCCTCGAAGCCGGGATCCCGGAAGGCGTCGTCAACGTGCTCGTCGGCCCAGGGTCGGTCGCAGGAAAGCGCCTGATCGAGCACCCGGATGTGGCGAAGATCGGCTTCACGGGCTCGACCGAGGTCGGCCGCCGGGTGATGGAAGGCGCCGCCGGAACGATCAAGCGCGTCACGCTCGAGCTGGGCGGCAAGTCGGCGAACGTGATCTTCGCCGACGCCGACCTGGAGCGGGCCGCGGCCTCGGCGCCCTACGCGGTGTTCGACAACGCCGGCCAGGACTGCTGCGCCCGCTCGCGCATCCTCGTCGAGCGCTCGGCCTACGACCAGTTCCTGGAGCTGCTCGTCAAGGCGACCGCCGGCGTGAAGGTCGGCGATCCGACGCTCGACGAGACCGAGATGGGGCCGCTGATCAGCGCCGCGCATCGCGAGACCGTCGCCTCGTTCGTCGAGGGCGAGCCCGCCTATCGCGGCGATACGCCGGACGGGCCCGGCTACTGGTACCCGTGCACGATCGTCGAGGCGGGCAATGACGACCGGATCGCCCAGGACGAAGTGTTCGGCCCGGTCGTCGCAGTGATCCCGTTCGACGACGAGGCCGATGCGATCCGGATCGCCAACGCAACGCCCTTTGGCCTCTCGGGCTCGATCTGGACGCGCGACGGCGCCCGCGCGATCCGCGTCGCCCGCGCCCTCGAGACCGGCGTCCTCTCGGTGAACTCGAACAGCTCGGTGCGACCGACGACGCCATTCGGCGGCTTCAAGCAGTCCGGCTTCGGCCGCGAGCTCGGCATGCACGCGATGGACGGCTACTCGGAGATCAAGAACGTCTTCTTTTCGACGGAAGGATGAGGCTGATGGGACGGCTTGAAGGCAAGGTCTGCGTGATCACCGGCGCAGGCGGCGGGATGGGCCGCGAGGCCACGATCCTCTTCACCGCCGAGGGCGCGAAGGTCTGCGCCGCCGACGTGAACCTGGCGGCCGCCGAGGAGACCGCCGAGCTCGCAGGCGAGAACGCATTCGCGACCTCGGTCGACGTGGCCGACGAGACCCAGGTCGCGGCGATGATGGCGGCGACCGCCGAGCGGTTCGGCGGCATCGATGTCCTCTACAACAACGCGGGCATCTCCCCGGACGACGACGCCTCGATCCTCGACACGACCGTCGAGGCCTGGCAGCGCGTGCAGGACGTGAACACGAAGGGCGTCTTCCTCTGCTGCAAGCACGGGATCCCCTATCTCCAGCAGCGCGGGGGCGGATCGGTGATCAACGTCGCCTCGTTCGTTGCGATTCTCGGCGCCGCCACCTCGCAGATCTCCTATACCGCCTCCAAGGGCGCCGTGCTCTCGATGAGCCGCGAGCTCGCCGTCCAGTTCGCGCGGGAGGGGATCCGCGTGAACGCGCTGTGCCCGGGGCCGGTCGAGACACCGCTCCTGCTGAACATCTTCGGCGATGACCCGGCAGCCCTCGAACGCCGGCGGATCCACTGGCCGACGGGCCGGCTCGGGAAGCCGCGCGAGATCGTGAACGGCGCCCTCTTCCTGGCGAGCGACGAGTCGTCGTATGTGAACGGCTCGACCTTCCTGGTCGACGGCGGGCTGACCGCGTCGTACGTCACGCCGTTATGACCCCTTCCTGAGAATCGCTATCATCTTGGCGTGGATGCCGCCGTTGCGCACTCCGAGTGGGCCGAGGCGACTCACCAGGCGCTGGCTCGAAAAGGGCTCCGAAACGGTGGTGCCCGCCGCGTGGTGATCGATCTGCTGGCCGAGCAGGACTGCTGCCTCACCGCGCAGGAGATCTTCGACCGCCTGCGCGCCTCGGGGCGGCAGGTGGGGATCGCGAGCATCTACCGTGTGCTCGAGCTGCTCAGCTCGGAGGGTCTCGTCCAGCGCATCGACCTCGGCTCCGGGATCTCGCGCTTCGAGCCGGCCCACTCGGGCGGAGACCACCATCACCATCTCGTCTGCGACACCTGCGGGAAGGTCGAGGCCTTCGAGGATCCCCAGCTCGAGCATGCAATCCACCGGCTCGAGGAGACATCGGGCTACGCGGTTGCGGGCCATGACGTGGTTCTGCACGGTGCCTGCGGCACCTGCCAGTCGGGCTAACGGCGAGCTGTGAGCAGGAACGCCGCGCCGTAGATCGCGACGGCGACACCGACGATCGCGCTGCTCGGCGGAAGCGAGGGGACGAGGTAGGCGATCGTCACCCCTGCCCAGACCGAAGCAAGCCCGAAGCTCGCCGAGAGCGCGAGGCCGAGCCGTGGATCGGCGGTGAGGCGCACCGCGGCACCGGCGGGGGCTGCGACGAGACCGAGGAGGAGCAGGGCCCCGACCGCCTGGGTCGCCTCACCGGCGTCGATCCCGAGCAGCACGAGAAAGCCCGCACCGAGCAATCCAACCGGCACGCCGCGTGCGGCCGCGGATGCCGGTGCAATCGTGGCAAAGAGAAGCGGTCGGGACATCGTCGCGAGCGCGACGGCGATGCCGAGCGCGATCGCGACGGCGACTGCGGTCTCGCCCGCAGTGAGGCTGAAGATCGAGCCGAAGAGCGCCCGTGAGGCGATAACTCCGTTCGCCCCTCCCGCGCCCCGGTCGAACAGGTCGAGGAAGAGCACGCCGAGGCCGAGCACCCAGGCGAAGATGACGCCGATCGCAACATCGTCGACCCGCACACGCTCACCGAGCGCGGCGAAGAGCAGCGCGACCGAGATCGTCGCTGCGAACAGGCCGAGCCGGAGATCGATGCCGGCGAGGGCCGCCGCAAGCACGCCGGTGAAGGCCACGTGGCTGAGCGCGTCGCCGGCGAACACCTGGGCGCGCAAAACGACGAAGTAGCCGACGAGACCCGAGGCGAGCGCAATCGCCGAGCCGGCGAGCAGGGCGTTGCGGACGAACTCCTGCGTCAGCATCAGGCGAACCCGGGCCTGAGACCAGCGCGCCCGGCGAAGGCGGCGACGTAGACACCGAAGGCGAGGGACGTCACGAAGAACCCGACAGGCAGGTCGGTGAAGTAGGCGAGCCCGAGCCCCACCCACGTCACCGCGAGCCCGATCGCAGCCGTGAGCACCAGGCCGAGTCCGACGCGAGCGGTGAGCTGCTGTGCGGCCGCGGCGGGAGCGACGAGGAGCGCGAAGACGAGCAGCACGCCGGTGATCTGCGCCGTCGCCGCCACGGCGAGCCCGAGCACGAGCAGGAATGCCGGCTCGAGGAATCGCACCGGCACGCCACGGGCACGAGCCGCGGCCGGGTCGACCGACGCGTAGAGCAGCGGACGCCCGGCGACGACGAAGAAGACGAGCGTTGCCCCGGCGACGCCGAGCAGTGTCAGCACTTGGCCATGCGTGATTCCGAGGAACGAGCCGAAGAGGATCGATTCGAGGCTCTCGAGGATGCCGTTGTAGAGGCTCAGGAACAGGAAGCCCAGGGCGAACCCGGCTACCTGCACAGTCCCGATCACCGCCGATTCCTGCGAGCGGTCGCGGCCGTCGGGACCGCGAGAGCCGGCGGAGATCGCAAGCGATGCGACCGCGCACGCCGCGAAGTAGCCCGCGGCCAGCGGCAGCCCAGCGAGCGCCGCGCCGCTCGCGCCCGGGAACGACATCACGGCCAGCGTGTGGCCGGCGAAGCTCTGGCGACGCAGCACCATGAACCAGCCGGCGACCGCGGCCATCAGCGCCACGATCGTCCCGGCCTCGAGCGCGTTCACCATGAACGGATAGGTCAGGAGCTCCGTCACATCCGTGATGGGATCGAAGGAAAGGTGCGGATTCAATGGGCGTGGCGGTCGGAGTGGTGCGCCGGCGCCTCGGGCTGGCCGACGACGACGAGCCGCCCGTCCGAGGTGCGTAGGACCTCGATCGGCACGCCGTAGAGCGCGCTCAGCGTCTCGCTCGTGATCACCTGTTCGGGCGGCCCGGAGACAATGCGCCCGCCCGCGACGTAGACGACCCGATCGAGCTCGCCGAGCATCGGGTTCACGTCGTGTGCGACGAGTAATACCGCGACGCTCTCGGAGCGGCAGATGCGGGCGAGCAGCGCCGAGACGGCGGTTTGATTCGGGAGGTCGAGGCTGTCGAGCGGCTCGTCGAGGAGCAGGAGCTCGGGCTGCGCGGCAAGGGTCTGCCCGATCAGGAGGCGCTGCTGCTCGCCGCCCGAGAGCCGGCCGATCGGCCGCCGTGCGTAGGAGCTCGCGCCGACGAGCGCGATCACCTCGTCCACTCGCTCGCGCGCGGCGCGCCCGCCGGAGAGCGGGAGGCCCCAGCGGTCGCCGTCGAGGCCGAGCCTGACGAGGTCGACACCGCGGATGCGGGTGGACGAATCGAAGCCGTGCCGCTGAGGGAGGTAGCCGATCGCGTCGTTGCGCCGGCCGGGAGAGGCCCCGAGCACCGAGGCGGAGCCTGCACTGAGCGGCAGGAGCCCGAGCAGGACGCGCAGCAGCGTCGACTTCCCCGCGCCGTTCGGCCCGAGCACGGCAACGAGCTCGCCGGGCTCGATCGTCAGGTCGACCCCGCTCCAGATCGTCGCCTCGCCGATCCTCGCGGCAGCGTCGTGCAGCTCGATCGCGGCCGGCATTCCCTATCCGCCGGTCCCGCGTTCGAGCGCGGCGCGAAGTTGCTCGAGCTCGTCAACCTGCCACTGCTCGAAGTCGAGGCCGGCGGGTGACAACGTCTCGGTCACGGTCGCGATCGGGATGCGCTCGGAGCGGGCGAGCGCGTTCAGCTGGTCGATCTGCGGGGTGACGTTCTGGCTGTTGAACACCCAGACCTTCACCTGGTGGTTCCGGAGCTGGCTCTCGACCGTCCGGATGTCCTCGACGCTCACATCGCCGCCCTCGGCGACGGCCTTCGCGAAGCTGGCAGGCGTGAGGAGCCGCAGCCCGAGGTAGCTGCCGAGCGGCTGGAAGATGCTCTCCGAGTAGCCGACCGGCGTGCCCGCATAGCTGTGGCGGATCTGCCTGAGGAGCCCGTCGTAGCGGGCGAGCGAGGCGGTCTCGAAGCGGCGCTTCCGGGCGGTGAAGTAGGCGCCGTCGGCCGGGTCGGCCTTCGTGTAGGCCGCCGCGATCGCCGCTGCGATCCTGCGCACGGCAGGCGGGGAGTACCACTGGTGAGGGTTGTCTCCGTCCTTCAGGCCGAGCACGTCGCCGACGGTGAGCACGACGCGGCTCGAGTCCGGATTCGCGGCGAGCAGGTGGGCGGCCCAACCGTCGTAGCCGATCCCGTTGACGATCGCGACGCGCGAGCTCGCCATCGCTCTTGCATCCGAGGCCGTCGGGTCGTAGCTGTGAGGATCGGTGTCGGGGTTCGTGACGATGCTCGTCACGTCGGCCCGGTCACCGCCGAGCTGGGCGGCGATGCTGCCCCAGAAGTTCTCTGCGGCGACGACGTCGAGCCGGTTGCCGCTCGAGCGGGTCGAGCCGCAGCCCGCAAGGGCGAGAACGACAACGCAGAGCGCGGCGAGTCCGGCGGTTCTCACGGCGGAGACTGTAACAGATAAATGAGACTCACTCTCAATCTCACTAGTTGCGTGCGGCATACTTCGCCGCCATGCATGTAGCGCTGTTCCCCTTCCTCGCGATCTCCGTGCTGCTGATCGTCATTCCGGGCCCGGACACGGCGATGGTGACCAAGAACGCCCTCGTCGGCGGACGGCGCTCCGGCGTACTCGCCTCGGTCGGCGTCGCGATCGGGCTGACGATCTGGACCGCGGCGGCCGCGCTCGGGATCGCCGCTCTCCTGCGAGCGTCCTCCGTCGCGTTCGACGCGCTCAAGATCGCCGGCGCCGTGTATCTCGCCTGGATCGGGATCGGAATGCTCCGGTCACGCGGAGTCGTGCCCGAAACAGCGGCCGGGCGCGCCGCGAGCGGCTGGCGGGCGCTGCGGCAAGGCCTGCTCAGCGACCTCGGCAACCCGAAGATCGCAGTCTTCTTCACGAGCCTCCTGCCGCAGTTCGTCCATGGGGACGGTCAGGCGTTCGTGCCGCTCGCCTTTCTCGGCGGCCTATTCGCGGTGCTGACGCTGTTCTGGCTCGCGGCCTACTCGCTCGCGGTCGGTCACGCATCCGGCTGGCTCCGGCGACCGTCGGTCAGGCGCGCCCTCGATCGCTTCACCGGGGTCGTCCTGATCGGCTTCAGCGTGCGGCTGGCCCTCGAACGCCGTTAGCGGCTACCGGTCCGGTACCTTCTTAAAGATGGCCGTCGATCGCAGACCTTCCAGGTGGCTCATCTTCGGGCTCGTCGCACTGGCAGCGGTTGCCGTAGTTGCGGCGATCGCGCTGGCGAAGTCGGTCAACCCGGTTTCCGCCGCGGTCGCGAAGTCCGAAGACGCAGGCGGCGCGAAGCTCGCGCTGACGATCACCGCCGACGACGGCTCCGGACACTCCGGCACCGTGACCGCGAACGGCGTCTTCGACCAGACGAGCGCCGACATCACGGTCGACGCCTCGAGCGCACTCGCTGCCGCGAACCTGCCCGATGCCGGCGGTCCGATCGAACTCCGTTACCTCCAGGAGAACGGCGACCACGTGCTCTATGCGAATGTCCCCGCGCTCTCGGCCCTGATTCCGGGCGGCAAGAGCTGGGTTCGCCTCGACGTTGAGCAGGCGGCCCAGAAGCTCGGCATCGATCTCTCGGGCCTGGCGGCCACCGCCACTCAGAACCCGGCCTCGGCGCTGGCGCTCCTGCAGGCCAACGGCTCGGTCGAGACCGTCGGCACCGAGACCGTCGACGGAGTCTCGACGACCCACTACCGCGCAACGATCGATCTGGCCAAGGTGGCTGCGAACTTCGGCAGCAACGGGCAGGAAGCGCTGAACCACCTGCTCGCTCACGGTGCTCCGTCCACGATCCCCGTCGATGTCTGGATCGGTGACGACGGGCTCGTCCACAAGCTCACGCTCGACCAGAGCACCAACGGCGGCCACGTCGGCGTCACGCTCGAGATCAGCGACTACGGCACACCCGTGACGGTCACCGCCCCGGCCGCCGCCGACACGCTCGATGCGACGAACCTCGTCGGTTCGCTCCAGGGCCTCGCCCAGTCCGGCGCGCTGCCCGGCCTCACCACTCACTGAGCCTGCGACAGCGCGAACGCGCCGCAAGCGCTCCGCCGACCGACCGCAAAGCACGGTCCGTCGCCACGGATTAGGCTGGCACGATGGCAGGCGCCGTTCCCGGCGACAAGGCGATGGGCGCCCGCGAGAAGGCGATCACCGGCGCGTCGCTCGTCCTCGTGACGCTCGCGGCGGCGCAGTTCCTGATGACGCTCGACACGTCGGTGATGAACGTCGCGATCGCTACGGTCGCAAAGGACGTGGGCACGACGGTCTCGGGCGTGCAGACGGCGATCACCCTCTATGCGCTGGTGATGGCGGCGCTGATGATCACCGGCGGGAAGATCGGCGGGCTGATCGGCCGCAAGCGGGCATTCGCGATCGGCTCGGTGATCTACGGCGCCGGGTCGCTGACGACCGCGCTCGCCGGGTCGCTCGGGGTCCTGATCTTCGGCTGGTCGCTGCTCGAGGGAATCGGCGCGGCCCTCATCCTGCCCGCGGTCGTCGCACTCGTCGCCGCGAACTTCCCGGCCGAGGCGCGCCCGAAGGCCTACGGACTGGTGATGGCCGCCGGTGCCGTCGCGGTGGCGGTCGGGCCGCTGATCGGCGGCCTCTTCACCACCTACTGGTCGTGGCGGTACGTGTTCGCCGCGGAGGTGCTGGTCGTGATCCTGATCCTGATCCTCAGCCGAGGGATCGCCGACGAGCCACCCGGCAAGCGCCCGCAACTGGACGTCGTCGGCGTCGTGCTCTCGGCGTCGGGCCTCGCGATCGCCGTCTTCGGAGTGCTGCGCTCGAGCACGTGGGGGTGGATCACGGCCAAGGAGAACGGCCCGTCGCTCTGGGGGCTGTCGCCGACGATCTGGTGCATCCTCGGCGGCGGCTTTCTCCTGTACCTGTTCGGCCGGTGGGAGAGGCGGCGGGAACGACTCGGGCAGGAGCCGCTGGTGCGGCTCAAGATCTTGAGGACGCCCCAGCTCCGGGCCGGGCTCGCGATGTTCTTCTTCCAGTACTTCGTGCAGTCGGGCGTGTTCTTCGTCGTGCCGCTGTTCCTGTCGGTGTCGCTCGGGCTCTCGGCGATCGACACGGGCATCCGCCTGCTCCCGCTGTCGATCACGCTGCTGCTCGCCGCCGCGGGGATTCCGCGCTTCTTCCCGGATGTGAGCCCGCGCCGGGTCGTGCGGCTCGGGTTGCTCGCGATGCTCGCAGGCGACGTGGTGCTGCTTGCCGGCATCGACTCGAAGGCGACCGCGGCCGTCGTGACCGTTCCGCTTCTCCTGCTCGGGCTCGGGATCGGCGCGCTCGCCTCGCAACTCGGAAGCGTCACGGTCTCGTCGGTGCCCGACAGCATGAGCCCGGAGGTGGGCGGAATCCAGAACACGGCGACGAACATCGGCGCCTCGCTCGGAACGGCGCTTGCAGGGTCGGTTCTGATCGTCACGCTCACCTCGGTCTTCCTGACGGGCATCGCGTCGAACCCGGACGTGCCGAGCCGTGTGAGCACGCAGGCGAGCACCGAGCTTTCATCGGGCGTGCCGTTCGTCTCCGACGCCGACCTCAAGGCGGCGCTCGACGATGCCCATGTCGCACCGAAGACCGCCGACGCGATCGTCGCCGAGAACAGCAATGCCCGACTATCAGCACTTCAGGCGGCGCTCGGGGTCGTCGCCCTGGTCGCGCTGCTCGGGCTGTTCTTCGCGGGCGGGATTCCCGCCGAGCAACCGAAGTCGGCGCCGGACGAGGCCGAGTTCGAAGCCCAGCTCAGCTCGGCCTGAGCCGAGTCCCTTCCAGTCTCGAGGCGAGCGAAGCAGCGGGCCGGGCGGGCCCGGGCGGTCCACAGGTGAGGCCGCCTTTCGGCGGCCTCACGCAAGCACAGTCCCATTGCCCGGATCGGGCGCGTCAGCTCCGCTCAGCCGCAGCCGGTCGACGTCCCGCAGTCGCGGCAGGTGTAGCAGGTGCCGGCGCGGACCATCCGACCGCCACAGCGGGAGCACTCGATCGCATCCTCGTGGGTGTTGAAGAGCGCGGTCTGGCCCGCGGAGGGGGCGGGAAGCTCGAACTCCGGAACCGTCGGAGCGCCGGCGGCGTAGGCCGCAGACAGGCGGGCGCGCACCTCTTGCGAGAGGATGCCGATCTCCTCCTGCTGGTCGACCGTGAGGAACTTCTTGCCCATCCAGCGGAAGACGTAGTCGACGATCGACTTGGCGTTGCGGATGTCGGCGTCGTTCGTCGCGCCCGACGGCTCGAAGCGCATGTGGGCGAACTTCGAGACGTACACCTCGAGCGGCACGCCGTACTGGAGCCCGAGCGAGACGGAGATCATGAACGAGTTCATCAGCCCGGCGAGCGTGGTCCCTTCCTTCGCGATGTCGACGAAGATGTCGCCCGGGGTGCCGTCGTCGAACACGCCGACGTGGATGTAGCCCTCGTACTCGCCGACGCGGAACTTGCGGCCGATCTCGTTGCGGTCGTCCGGCAGACGCCGGCGGAACGGCGCGGCCATCGCGATCGGTGCCAGCACTCCCTGCTTCTTGTCGGCCTTACCGGAGAGCGGCTGGGCGACCTTGCAGTTGTCGCGGTAGATCGCGACCGCCTTTACGCCGAGCTTCCAGGCGTCGAGGTAGACCTGCGCGACCTCGTCCACGGTCGTCGCCTCGGGCAGGTTCACGGTCTTCGAGATCGCGCCGGAGATGAACGGCTGGATCGCGCCCATCATCTTGACGTGGCCCGTGTGATGCACGGCCCGCTCGCCGATCGCGCAGTCGAAGACCGGGTAGTGCTCGGTCTTGACGTAGGGCGCGCCGACGATCGTGTTCCGCTCGTCGATGTAGGCGACGATCTCGGAGGTCTCGTTCGGCGAGTAGCCGAGCTTCTCGAGCCCGAGCGGGACGGTCTTGTTCACGATCGTGATCTCGCCGCCACCGACGAGCTTCTTCGACTTCACGAGCGAGAAGTCGGGCTCGACCCCGGTCGTGTCGCAATCCATCATGAAGCTGATCGTCCCCGTCGGGGCGAGCACGGTTGCCTGCGCGTTGCGGTAGCCGTTGACCTCGCCCAGGTTGAGCGCGTCGTCCCACGCCTTGCGGGCGTGGGCGAGCAGGTCGGCCGGCACGGTCTCCGGCTCGGCGATGTTGCCGACGGAGGCGCGGTGCTTGGCGATCACGCCGATCATCGCCGCGGCGTTCGGGCGGTAGCCCGCGAAGGGGCCCATCCGCCCGGCGATCTCCGCCGACTTGCGGTAGGCGCGGCCGGTCATCAGTGCCGTGATCGCAGCGGCATAGGCACGGCCCTCGTCGGAGTCGTAGGGCAGCCCTCGCGCCATCAGCAGCGCTCCGAGATTCGCGTAGCCGAGCCCGAGCTGGCGGTAGGCCTTCGCGTTGCGGTCGATCTCCTCCGTCGGATACGAGGAGTAGCCGACGCAGATCTCCTGCGCCAGGAAGACGACATCGACCGCATGCTCGATCGCCTCGACGTCGAGCTCGCCGTCCTCGCGGCGGAACTTCATCAGGTTCAGCGAGGCCAGGTTGCAGGCGCTGTCGTCGATCGACAGATACTCCGAGCAGGGGTTGGACGCGTTGATCCGCCCCGAGTTCGGGAGCGTGTGCCAGGAGTTGATCGTCGTGTCGTACTGCAGGCCGGGATCGGCGCAGCGCCAGGCGGCGTCGGCGATCTGGCGAAGGAGCTCCCGGGCCGGCATCGTCTCGATCACGGAGCCGTCGGTGCGGGCGGTGAGGTTCCAGTCGGCGCCGGCTGCCGCTGCCTCCATGAACGCGTCCGAGACGCGGACCGAGTTATTCGCGTTCTGATACTGGATCGACGACCAGTCGGCCGAGTCGAGCGACATGTCGTAGCCGGCGGCCTCGAGGACACGGGCCTTCTCCTCTTCCTTCGCCTTGCACCAGACGAACTCGAGGATGTCCGGGTGATCGACGTCGAGGACGACCATCTTGGCCGCGCGGCGCGTCTTGCCGCCGGACTTGATCGTGCCGGCGGAGGCGTCGGCTCCGCGCATGAACGACACCGGGCCCGAGGCATAGCCGCCCTTGGAGAGCTGCTCCTTCGAGGAGCGGAGCCGCGAGAGGTTCGCGCCCGAGCCCGACCCACCGCGGAAGATGACTCCTTCGCGCCGGATCCAGTCGAGGATCGAGTCCATCGAGTCCTCGACCGAGAGGATGAAGCACGCGGAGCACTGGGGCTTCTCCTCGAAGCCGACGTTGAACCACACCGGGGAGTTGAAGGCCGCGAGCTGGTTGACGAGGATCGCCTTGAGCTCGTCCTCGAATGTCTGCGCCTCGTCGTCGTTCGCGAAATAGCCGCCCTTCCGGCCCCAGGTGCCGATCGTCGTGACGACACGGCCGATCATCTGCCGGACGGAGTGCTCGCGCTCGGGTGAGGACATCCGGCCGCGGAAGTACTTCTGCGCGACGATGTTCGTCGCGGTCTGCGACCAGAACTTGGGGAACTCGACGCCCTTCTGGTCGAACGTGGGCTTGTCCTTGCCGGGAATGAAGGCGTCGCGAAGCTCCCACTCGATCTCGTCGAACGGGTCGCGCCCCTGAATCGTGAAGTACCGGCGAACGGCAAGGCTGGCGTCCTCGCGGGCGACGTTGTTCTGGAGCTCGTCGGGCCGGATCTGGACCGCACCTACCGCCACCGAACCCTCGATCACAGAATCCTTGGTCACACCCTCTGTCTTCACGGTCTCCTCGATCACCGACGCTTTCTCTACGGACGCCATCTCTCTTCTCCCTTTAACGGTCGCCTACGGTCGCTATGCCCACTGACGGGCGAACGGAGGACCCTAGAGACGGCGTCGGATGGAGCCATTATAGCGCGCCAAGAACGGGAAAAAGCCTGGAAATGCCGGTATTTACGGCTATTTCCCCTTCGGCTTACGCCGGGGGAGGCTCGTCGCGCGGGTGCGAGCGCTGCCAGAACATCCCGGCGATGCCGCCGATCACGAGCAGGATCGCCAGCGCGCCCAGGATCAGCAGCGGGAGGGGGAACGACTGCGAGTCGCCGGGCGTGATCTTGGCGAGCACGAGCCCGAAGCCCTTCTTCTTGGACGAGGTCGGAGCTGAGACGACAATCACCGCGGTCGTCGTCGTGCCGTTCGTCGTGACCGTCGTCGTCTCGGTGGTCACGGCCCCCCCGGAGGAGGTCGTGTCGGTCGAGGCGGCCGGATTGCCCTGCTCGGGCGGCGCGGGCTTGTTGTGGATCGCGGACTGCTCGGCAGCGAGGATGTCGTCCTTCGCGCTGCCGTAGATCTGCAGGTCGGCGGGAAGATGCTTGATCGCCGCGCCGTAGCAGGCGATCGGATACACGTTGTTGATCGTCCCGTCGTACCAGTCGTTCAGGAGCCGCTTCCAGCACGGAATCACCGCGGTTTTCGTGGAACTGGCGGCCACTGCGGGCAGCGGCGCGAGCACAGCGAGCACGCCGAAGAGCACGGCGAAGCGAAGGAGGTACTTACTGGCTGGGCTCAAGCGATTCGGGGCAAACAACGGTCCGGGGGAATACTGACGAGTCTTCCGGACGAGCATATGCGCCCGGTTGCGACTGTGTAAGGCGATTGTTAGAGACGCCGGGCAGACAGGACCGGATGCTAGCGTCGAACGGAATGCGGCTGGCGCGCGAACTATGGTCGCCGCTTACCCTCGCACTGGCTCTCGTCGGCGTGACGCTCTTCCTCGCCCACGATCCGGGGATTTCGTCGCTGCCGTGGGTCGGGGTAGCGGCCCTGCTCCTGGCGGCCTGGCTTTTTGCGACCAAGGGGGCGCCGTACGGCATGTCGGCGCTGATCCCGCTCGCGGCGCTCGCGCTCTGGTGCGCCGTCTCGATCGCTTGGTCGATCGACCCCGACGCCACCTGGAGCTACGCGAACCGCTCGCTCGTCTACCTCGCGCTCGCTCTCGTCGGCGCGCTGCTCGGCGCCGAGCCGCGCCGGCTCCTCTACGGCTGCGGGGTCCTGCTCGGCGCCGTCTGCGTCTGGGCGCTCCTAGGGAAGGTCGTGCCCTGGGTGTACGAGGACTACGGACGGATCGCGCGCCTGCGCAGCCCGGTGGGCTACTGGAACGCGCTCGCACTTCTCGGGGACATCGCGCTGCCGATCGGGCTCTGCCTCGCGACCCGGATGCGTGCCGCGGGCACGCTGCTCGTCTTCGGCTGGCTCGTCGTGATCGGGATGACCTACTCGCGCGGCGGCGTGATCGTCGCGGTGGTCGTCGTCGTCCTCTGGATGGCGCTCTCGAACGCCTGGATCGAGTCGCTCTCGACGCTGATCGCCGCGGGGCTTCCAGCGGTCGGCGCCCTCGCGGTCGCCTTCTCGCTGCCAGGCCTGACGAGCGACGGCCAGACGCACGCCTCGCGCGTGCACGCCGGGATCGTCTTCGGCGTCGTGCTCCTGGCCGATGCCGGGATCGCGGTCGCCCTTTCCCGGTTCCCGCTGCCCCAGGTGACGGCAGTCAAGCGAGTCGCGCTCGTCGTGGTCGCGATCCTGATCGCCGCCGTGATCGGCGTCGGGGTCGCCCATGCGCACACGTGGTGGCGGTCATTCACCTCGTCGAGCGGCGCGGAGCTGACGAACTCGCCGGGCCACCTCGCCACGACGGGCGGGAACTTCCGCTGGGCGTGGTGGCAGCAGGCCTGGAAGGGCTTCGAGCGCTTCCCGCTGCAGGGGACCGGCGCCGGGACGTTCCAGGTGACGAACCTGCGGTACCGGACATCGAACCTCGACCAGACGATCGAGCCGCACGACCTGCCGCTGCAGTTCCTGAGCGAGACCGGCGTGATCGGCGCCCTTCTCTTCGTCGGCTCGATCGCCTGGCTCATCGTCCGCAGTCGGCGGAGACCCGGGCCCCAGCTCGCCCTGGCGCTGGCGCTGCCCGCGTACTTCCTGCACGGGTTACTCGACATCGACTGGGACTTCCTGTCGGTCTCCGGCCTCGTCTTCTTCCTCGCAGGCGCCCTCGTCGTGCAACCCGAGCGTCGGCCGCGGCCGCGGGTCTTCACGCTCGTGACGGCAAGCGGCGTGCTGCTCGCGGTTGTGTTCTCCCTCTTTGCGGTGTGGCTCGGCGCCCGCTGGGACGGCCAGGCGGCGGCAGCGGTCGGCGTCGACAACGCACGCGCGGTCACACTGGCGCAGCGTGCCCGGTCCGTGAACCCGGTGGCCGTCGACCCGCTGATCCAGGCCGCGATCGCCGAGACCCTGATCGGAGCCGGGATCAAGCAGGCCCACGCGAAGGGCTGGCTCGCCGGCTACCGGGCGGCAAACCGGCTCGCCTACGGCTTCTACAACCGGGCGACCCAGGTGCAGCCCGAGGACGCGGACGCCTGGTACCAGCTCGGGACGTTCCAGCTCCTGACCCGGAAATGCCCGCGGGCGGCGCTGCCGGACTTCAGCCATTCGACGGTGCTCGACGGCCAGAACCAGGCCTACATCACCGCGTATGCGCAGACGCTCGCGAAGGTGAACTCCGGCCGGCCGCGCTGCTGAGAGGCGCTACGCGCCGACGATGACGGCGAGCTCGCCGCCGTGGAGCGCCGTTGCGTGGATCCCGTCGAGAGGGCCGACCACCTTGATGCTCAGGTCGTGCGCGAGCCTGATGCCCTCTGCACGGAAGCCGGGGCGGTACATGACGACGCTCGTCGCGTAGTTCTGGTGGCTCGCGTTGGCGGTGCCGGCGATCTTGTAGCCGAGACCGTGGAGCCTGCCGGCGGTGTGACCGGCCGCACCCGCGAGACCGTTGCCGTTGAAGACCATGATCTTCACGTGGCCGCGCGGCCGCGCCTTTCCGGCCGGCGCGTTCATCCGATGGATCGCCCGCACGAGCTGCTTCGGCGCCGGGGTGCTCGCAACGGCGGCGGCGGCCTGCTGCCTGATCGCATGCGAGAGCGGTTTCGCAACGAGCAGCGCCGCGAGCACCAGGAGTACCGCGAGCTCGAGCGCCGCAACCGTGCCGGCGACGAGGGTCGCGCGCTTCCACGGGCGGATCAGCTCATGTGGCGTTGCTAGCGGTGCATCCACGGGGCTTCCAGGTTCGCCGGAGGCCCGCGGATTCCTCCGGAGGACTGACTAGGCCGGACGGGCCGCGGCCCAGGCCCAGGTCTGCGCGATCCCGGCGGCAAGCGAAGTGCCGGCCCGGAAGCCGAGCTCTGCCGCCGCGCGCGACACGTCGAGCGCGGAGCGCCGAAGGTCGCCGAGCCGCGCCGGCTCGAACACGGGCTCGGCCGCGACACCGGCCGCCTCGGCGCACGCCGAATAGAGCATGAGCACCGAGGTCTCCACCCCGCTCCCCACGTTGAAGACGCCTCCGTCGTGGCCGGCCGCCGCGAGCAGCGCCTCGACGACGTCGCCGACGAAGACGAAGTCGCGAACCTGGAGACCGTCGCCGAAGATCACCGCCTGCTCGCCTTTGGCCAGGCGGTCGAGGAAGATCGAGACGACGCCGCCCTCGAGGCTCGCCGCCTGGCGCGGCCCGAACACGTTCCCGAGCCGCGCGACGACGTGGCTCGACCCGTGGATCCGGTTGAACCCGAACAGGTATTCCTCGGCGCAGAGCTTGGCGATCCCGTAGGGGGAGAGCGGGCGGCGGGAGCTGTCCTCGTCGACCGGCGCCTGGCACTCGCCGTAGATCGCCCCGCCGGTCGAGGTGAAGACGATCCGCGTTCCGGCCCGGAGCGCCGCCTCGGCGACGCGTACGGTGCCGACGACGTTCAGCTCCGCATCACGCGCGGGCTCCCGAACCGAGGTCTGCACGTCCGTCTGGGCGGCGAGGTGGAAGCAAACGTCGACGTCCGTCAAGTCGACCCCGTCGCGAATGTCCCGCACGACGAGCGACGCCTTCGAGTCGACCTGCTCGCGGTGGCCGAACGACAGGTCGTCGATGACGGTCACCTTGTCGCCGCGGGCGATGAGGGCGTCGACGAGGTTGGAGCCGATGAAGCCGGCGCCTCCGGTTACCGCAGCGTGCACACGCCGTATCGTAGGGCGTCGATGTTCATCAGCTTCGAAGGACAAGACGGATCGGGGAAGACGACGCAGGTGGAGCTGCTCGTCGGCTGGCTCCGCGAGCAGGGCCACGAGGTCGTCTCGACGCGGGAGCCCGGCGGAACGCCGGTTGGCGAGGCGATCCGCGATGTGGTGCTCCACGGACTCGAGATGACCCCGTGGACTGAGGCGGCGCTCTTTGCCTCGGCACGCGCGGAGCACGTCGCCCGGGTGATCGGGCCCGCGCTCGACCTCGGCGCCTGGGTCGTGTGCGACCGCTACGTCGACTCGTCGATCGTCTACCAGGGGATCGCACGGGGCCTCGGCGTCGAGCCCGTACTCGAGCTCAACGCGACGGTCACCGGCGGGCTGATGCCCGCGCGCACGTTCGTTCTGGCACTCGACGCCGACGCGGCGCGCGAGCGCCAGAACGGTTATCTCGACCGGATCGAGCGGGAGGACGAGGCCTTCCGCGGCGCGGTCGCAGCTGCCTACCGGGAGCTCGGCATCCTCTTTCCGGGCCGCGTGGTCGTCCTCGACGCGGCGCAGAGCCCGGAGCAGATCGCGGAGCAGGTTCGTGAGCAGGTTCGAGGCAGCTAGCGAGCAGCACGAGGCGAAGCGGCTGCTCGAGGCCGCAGTCGTCGAGGGCCCGGTGCACGCCTACCTCTTCTACGGGCCTGCCGGAGTCGGCAAGCGAAAGCTCGCGCGCGCCTTCGCGCGTGAGGTGATCGGGACGACCCGGACGGTTCACCCCGACATCTACGAGCTCGACGCGCTCGGCGAGATGATCCGGATCGATGCGATCCGCGAGTTGCGCCGCGACCTGCACATGCGCCCGTTCGAAGCCTCGCGGCGCGTCTACCTGATCTTCAGCGCCCATCTGATGAACGAGGATGCGGCCGACGCGCTGCTCAAGGATCTCGAGGAGCCGCCGGACTACGCGACGATCGTCCTCGTCGCCGACGACCTAGGCCCGCTCCCGATCACGATCCGTTCGCGCTGCCAGCTCGTGCCGTTCACACGGCTCTCCGAGCGCGCGATTCGCGAGGTGATCGATGCCCGCGCCCCCGAGCTCGACGAGGCCCGCCGGATCGCGCTCGCCCGCGTCGCCGGCGGCCGGCTCGACCGGCTCGAGCGCCTGCTCGACCCGCACGCCGCCCACCGGCGCGAGCTGCTGCTCGCGCAGGCCCGCGCCACCTACCGCGAGCCCGAGTTCGAGCCGGCAGACGCCGCCGGCGTCCTCCTCGAGTCCGCCCGTGAGCGCGGCGACGAGGCGAAGGAGCTCGAGGACGTGAAGGTGCGCGGGCTCGAGCTGCCGACGCGCGAGGCCGAGCAGCGCGTCCGCCGCGCCCAGCGGGGCGCAGAGCGCGAGGAGATCCTCGCCCAGCTCGAGGAGCTTGCGGCCTGGTACCGCGACCTGGTCGCCGTCGGGGTCGGTGCCGAGGCGGCGGCAATGCACGTCGACATGCTCGAGGAGCTCCGCGTCGACGCGACGCGCGAGCGGCTGCTCGGCGCCGAGCGGGCGGCCGAGGCCGTCCGCGACACGTGGCGGCGCCTCGAGGAGTTCCAGCTCGCACCGCAGCTCGCGCTCGAAGCGCTCTTCGTCGAGGTCGCCCGCGAGCTGCACGCGTAGGGAACCGAACGGAGGGTCGGGGCCCGGAAGGTAGCCTCAGCGCCATGGCATCACGTAAAAGCGAGCCGGCATGACCGAGCCCATCGTCTTCGTCGAGATCCCCGGCGGGTCACGCAACAAGTACGAGTGGGACGACGAGGCCGGCGGCATCGTGCTCGACCGGCGCCTGTTCACCGCGATGAGCTATCCGTCCGACTACGGGTATGTCGAGGGCACGCTCGCCGAGGACGGCGACCCGCTCGACGCCCTCGTGCTCGTCAGCGACCCGACGTTCCCCGGCTGCCGCATCCGCGTCAAGCCGATCGGCATCTTCCACATGTCCGACGAGAAGGGCCCCGACGAGAAGGTCATCTGCATTCCCCTGAACGATCCGACCTGGGGCCGCCTCGCCGACATCCACGACATCCCTTCGGGTCTCCGCGACGAGATCGAGCACTTCTTCCAGGTCTACAAGGACCTCGATCACAAGGGATCCGTGGTCACCCGCGGCTTCGGCAACCGCGCCGAGGCCGAGGAAGTCATCGTCGCCTGCCGCAACGCCGCAGCCACCGCGGCAGCCGCCCGCGACGACTGAAAACGAAATCGCCGCAATGTGCGATCTTCCCGTTCGCGCAGCACTTGCCCGGCTGCCCGGGAGCGCGTAGCTTCCCCCTCGCACCGAGTACGGAGCGCAAGTAAGTCGAAGCCGCTTCTGAGGACCAGTACGCAGAAGGCCGCAAGGCCGGAGGGCGGAAGGTCAATGGAGGCGGGGGATGAAAGCGCTACCGGCTCGGTGAACCCTTTTAATCTGCCGGTGCCGCACGGAGCCTCAAAGCCGAGCACCACGCCGCCGATACACTGAGCGACCTGCCGACGTAGCTCAGCTGGTAGAGCACTTCACTCGTAATGAAGGGGTCCGCGGTTCGAATCCGCGCGTCGGCTCTTTTGATTTGCAGGGCTTTTCCGGTCTCATCGGCCGCGTGGAGCTCGGCTTCAGCGGCCGAGGGGCCTACGAGGGTCTACGGCGTGCGGCGGTGATGGCGCGTTCGACCCGATGCGGCCAGCACACTCTTCGTGCTCGACGTCCCGATTCGACTCCTATCACCGCGTTCACAGGACCATGCGCGCACGCCGTACCCCTGGAAGTCGAAGCTGAACATTCGGCGACAACGGCATGATGACGAGCGCTCTGGCGGCCAACGTCGTAAGGTTCACCTGTGTCGGGGCGCCGTGTGATCTCCGTGGTCGGCTGCCACGCGGGCGGCGAGGTCGGGAACGTCGTCGTGGGCGGCGTCCTGCCGCCGCCGGGCGCCACAGTCTTCGAGCAGATGGAGGCGCTCCGCGCCGACGACTCGCTGCGGAAGCTCCTTCTGCACGAGCCACGCGGCAGCGTCGCCGTCCACGCGAACCTCGTCGTCCCGTCGCAGCGCGGCGACTGCGACGCCGGGTTCATCATCATGGAGCCGACGGAGTATCCCGCGATGTCGGGATCGAACACGATCTGCGTCGCGACGGTGCTGCTCGAGACCGGGATGGTCGAGATGCGCGAGCCCGAGACGATCCTGCGGCTCGAAGCTCCTGCAGGCGTCGTCGAGGTGACGGCGCGCTGCGCGCACGGCAAGTGCGAGAGCGTCGAACTGACGAACGTGCCGGCGTTCGCCGACCGGCTCGACGCGCCCCTCGAAGTGGAGGGCCTCGGCACGCTCACGGTCGACATCGCCTTCGGAGGGATGTGGTACGCGATCGCGGATGCGGCGGCGCTCGGTTTTGCGCTCGAGCCGTCGGAGGCTGCTGAGCTCTCTCGTGTGGGCGAGCTGATCCGGGTCGCGGCGCGCGAGCAGCTGCCGTGCGTCCATCCCGAGACCCCCGGGATCGCGGGCGTCAGCATCGTCCAGATCGCGGAGCCCTGGCAGGGGCCCGGTGCGGTGTCGAAGAACGCGGTCGTCATCGCCCCGGGCCGCCTCGACCGGTCGGCGACCGGCACCGGCCTCTCGGCACGCATGGCTGCGCTGAACGCACGCGGGTTGCTCGGACCCGGCGGGACGATGTCGCACGCGTCCGTGATCGGGTCGGTCTTCGAAGGGCGGATCGTGTCGGAGACGACGATCGGCGACCGCTCCGCGATCGTGCCCGCGATACGCGGCAGCGCGTGGATCACCGGCTTCAACCAGCTCGTGCTCGACGCAGCCGATCCGTTTCCGGAGGGGTACGTCCTCTCCGACACCTGGCCCGGTCCCGACGTGCAGTAGCGAACGGGCTCCCCGCACGAAGGGGTCTTCGGCTCGAGTCCGCAAGGCGGCCCTACAGCCTCCCTTGAAATCTGCGTGCCGACTGACTCTCCGAGAAGGAGGTGACCTCACTCGTCCCGTTGCTGCCGAAGCCGTTAGGTCTGCATTAACCGCACGTTGCTCTCACGTCGCCCTGAAGTTCGCCTGCTTCACTTGGCAGTAATGACCAAGCCGAATCAATGTCCCAACTGCGGCGAGCTCGTGAGCATGTTCGCTGCTGGGTGCGCGATCTGCGGTACGGAGCTTGATCCGTTCCGGAGTCGGCACCGGCCGTTCGGCGACACGCTCCGCTCTGTCTGGGCCGCTCGCCCTCGGCTCAGGAACAAGGTTCCGCTGAAGGCCCCGCGCCGATAGCGCACTACCTCAGCTGCGCCACCGAGTTTCGTCGATCCTCGCCGCGATCAGCATCTGCACAAGCGTCTTTGGCAGCTGCTCGTCGATCGGAAAGTGCAGCGCACCCTTGGTCATCGTGTAGCCGCGAAGCTCATCTGCAAGCTGGGGAAGGACCGAGCCGCTGAACGGCAAGTAGCTCAGGTGATGCTGAAAGGCCGCAAAGCCGGCGATCGTCTTGCCCTCGACGCGGAAGGCCGGCACACGGTAGGAGATCACCTCCTCGGCTTCCGGGACGATCTCGAGAATCGTTCTTCGGAGCGCCGACAGCGTGCTGCGTTTCGGCTCCTCAACACCTCGCAGGTACGCGTCAACGTCCGCGGCAGACACCGGCGCCAAGTCTAGATGCACCCCGTTTTGGATCGGCCGGCCGGTCTGCTCGCGGCGACTGAGCAGCCGGGTTTCGAGGCCCGCGGCTGAGCTAGGGCGTTCCGTGCCCGGCTGCGTTCTCGGCCGCGATCTTCTCCAGCTTGTCGTGCTCCTTCGTGAACTGCTCGTTGTGCTCGTCGATCGCTTTCTGCCGCGCTTCCGGTTCCGTGGGCAACGGCTCGATGCCCTGGAAGTCGATGGGCTGGAAGCGGCCGTTCTCATCGACGAAGTACTGGAGCTCCCCGGAGTAGTGCTGGCCATTGTCGAGCAGCCGTTGGCCGTAGGCGTCTAGCGCCTCGATCGTGGTCTCGTTCACGGCGGAGCGCCAGTGGGCGGCCTCGATCGTGGCGGCCTCGGCGACCTCGGGTGTCCAGGACTCCCGCGGGGCGACGTCGATGAAGCCGCCGCTTGCCTTGTCCATCACGATGCCGATCCTCTGGTTCCCGTTGATCACCGCGCGCGCCAGGCCGTAGGCGCGCCCGGCGATGCCCGTTCGGGACGCCTGGTAGGCGCCTTCGAGTTCACGCTCGAGCGCGGCGCGGCGCCTTGGCGTGTCGGGCAACAGCTTGGCGACACCGGTCGTGCCGTCAGGGAGCGGAACGTCGTGGACGCCGCCGCCCGCCTCGGTGAGCGAACCCGGGTCACCGACCGACGAAAGCGGCTCGCTGCCGCTCAGGTCGCCGAGATCCATCGCCTGCGCCCAGTCGCGGATCGGCTCCGGGACAGCTCCGGGCACCCCCGGTACCCCGGCATCCGTGGGCCCTTCGGCGGGAGCCGGAGCGGCGTCCGGCTCGGCCGGGGTCGAGACGGGCTGGGTTCGCTCGTAGGGACTCGCGGGCTGCGCTCGGGTGGACTCCTCGCCCGGGACCGGCACGGGGACGCCGTCGCTCGGCGCGGGGCCGATATAGCTCTGGTCGCCTTCAGGCCCGACCGGAGTGGGCACGGCCGGATCGACGGGCTGGGTGCGCTCGTAGGGGCTTGCGGGCTGGCGACCTGTCGACTCCTCGCCGGGGCCCGGTACGGGGACACCGTCGCTCGGGGCGGGCCCGATATAGGTCTGGTCGCCTTCGGGCCCGACCGGCGTGGGCACGCCGTCATTGGCCGCGGGCCCGACGTAGGTCTGATCGCCCTCCGGCCCCAGGTGAGTCGGCACGCCCTCGTTGGCCGCGGGCCCGACGTAGGTCTGATCGCCCTCCGGCCCCACGTGAGTCGGCACGCCGCCCCCCTCGGGTCCGCCACCGCCGCCGGCCGGCGGCTCGCCGCCACCTCCGGCGCCGCTCGGCGGCTCGGGGCCGCCGGCCTTCGCGGCCCCGTCGGCGACCGCGGCGAGTGTCTGGAGACCCTGTCCGAGGAGCTGGATCGTCTTGTCGTTGCGCGCCTGCGTGCTGAGGCTCCTGTCGAGCTGGACATCGACGATGGCATCGACCGTGACCGCGATCTGGGCCTCGGAGGCGAGCATGCCGGCCTCCTTGAGGAACGTGCTCAACGGCCCTCCGAAGCTCGCTCCCGCCCCGGCTGCCCCCGCAATCGCCCCGGCGCACTCGGCCAGGAACGACGGGTCGCCGAAGATGGCGCCCCACGACTTTCCGCCGGCGCGCATCTTGACGATCTTCTCGCCGACCGACTTCACGCCGGCAGCCGCCTCGACCCCCATCACCACCTTGCCCGCGTCGCCGGCGCCGCCGAGGGTCTCGAACGTCGCCAACCCCTCCGCCAGCTGCCCACCCATCTTCCCGATCGACCCGGCCATGACGTGGTCGATGTCGATCCCGCTGACCCCGGTGTAGGCCTCCTGGATCTGGTGGTACTGCTTGTCGTTCCAGGCGACGAGACCGGCGTCGACGTCGAAGAGCGAGGCGGCGCCGTCGACGAGCCCGAGCAACCCGTCGGCCGCGCCCTGGAAGAACCCGATCACCGCATGGTCGAGCTGGCCGCCGACGTACTTCAGCACGCCCATGTCCATCAGGAGCTTGTGCGCCTTGATCTCGATTCCCGTCCACTGGTCGGCGCTGTGCATCTGCCTGCTCGCCTCGACGAGCGACCCCAGCCGAAGCGCCTCGATCGCGTCCTTCACGGCGTCCATGCAAGCCGCGTACATGTCGCGGACCTCGGCGAGGGGGTAGTCGTCGAGGACCTGCGCCGAGTCCTCCGGAATCAGCTTGAGCGCTCCCTTGACCCGCTTGACGAGGTGCTGGCCCTCCTCCTTCCACCGCGCTTCGTCCACGACGATCGGAGCGTTCGTGGCCCGGTCCAGGATCCGACGCTCCTTGCCCGGGGCAGGAGCAGGCGCGCCTTCCGGCCCCGGGGCTCCCGCAGCCGCGGCTGGTGCAGGCCCGCCGCCGGGGGGCGCATCGGGGGTCGCGACCGCCGCGTCTCGCTGTACAGCTCCCGTGCCGATCAGCCTGCTCGTCGCCCTGTTGCCGGCCAGGCGCTGCAGCTCGATAAGCGCGACGTAGCGCGAGTCGTTGTTCGCTCTGCCGATCGGCAAGGAGTCGGGCTCCGACTCCGGGCGCTCCTGCGTCCGCGTCGAGGAAGGCGACGGACCCCGGCCGTCTCGCATGTCGTGAGTCCCCTCCACCGAAACCTCCCCTCCGGCCGACCCGACGCGCGGAGCGTGACGCCGCGGGCCGGTCGCAACGATTGTAGGAGCGCCGTCTCGGCGTCGTCAACGACTGAGGAAGCCGACATCGCATCGATCCTCATAGACCGTGCCGACATGTCCCATGCATCGGCGCGGCGGCTGCGGGTGGCTCAGATGTTCGGGGCGGTCGATGGCGCCTCCTGGATGGTGGAGCTCTCGAGCGGGCTCGTCGGGCGGTGCTACGACGTGGTCGCGGTGATCGCAGGCGGCGGGGGCGACATTCGGGTCGCGATGGTGCCGGGGCCCTACCACCTCGAGGCGCCGTTCGCCCAACGGATCGACCTTCTCACCTACCGACTCGACCACCGCCTGGTCGGGGGTTCCCAGTTCATCGACGACCTGTACCGCGGCTACGAGAATGGTCGGCGCAATCGCCGACCAGGCGAACCGAACCTCCCGGGCTAGAGAGCGCCGAGTGGCCGGGTGCGCAGCCCGAGCACGAACGAGGTGGCGAGCCCGATGACCGCGGCCGCCGCAGCGCTGCCGCAGAGAAGCAGCCCGGAGGCGAGGCCGAAGTTGATCGCCGGGCCGCTGTGGACGCCGAGTGCGAGCAGGACCGCAGCCGTCGCGCCGACATTCGCGACGGCGCCGCCGGAGGCAATCGGGATCAGCGAGGCCGCGGCGGAGAAGCAGAGCACGACCAGCGCCAGCGTCGGTGAGAACCCGACCCCGAGCGCGGCCAGCAGCAGCGTGCTGCCAAAAGCGCGGGTGCTCCAGCAGCCGAGGAGAAAGAACCAGGCGGCGATCGCTTCGCGCGTCGTGCCGCGCGGGTGGTCGGCAACGCGCCCGAGAAGCTTCGACAACCGCGCCCGGCGCGCCACGAGCGGGAGGCGTAGAAGATGCTGACCGGCGACGAGGATCCCACACGAGCCGATCCCGAAGAGCACGACGAGGATCAGCGGGCCCCGGAATGTCGAGGAGCTGGTGGCCGTCGCCGAGATCGAGAGCGGCAGGAACGCGACCGCATCGACCAGGCCGAGCGAGATGATCGACAGCGCGATCGCCTCGAGACCCAACGTGATCCCTCGCATCCGGCGGAGCGTCCCGATCTTCACGAGATAGTCGAGCCGAAATGGCAAGACCACACCGCTCGCCGCTGCGGCGCCGCACGCTGCCAGGCAGCGGGCCCGGTCCGGGCGCTCGCTCGCCGGGAAGAGCTTCTGCCAACCGAGCGCCCGCAGGACGTAGCTCGCGAAGTAGAAGACGATGGCGGCGCCGACGAACGGCATGTGTGCGCGCTGCAACGGCCAGTTCGTATGCGTGAATCGATTGCCGAGCAGGACAACAGAGGCGATCGTGACGAGGGCGAAACCGATCCCCATCCCGACGCGAAGCCGACCCCGGCCCCTGGGCGGGACCTCGGTCGAGGGAATGACGGGAATCGACATCATGGAGGAGTTGTCGGTCGCACGGGCTCGAAACCTGATCACTCGATCCCCTCGGGCACGAAGCGCGAACTCAGGCCCACGGTAACGACCGGTTGTGAGAACTCGATTAATCAGCATCACGGAGGGCGAAGCCGGCCGGCAGGCCGTCTGCTGGGACTGCCCCGGGCTCGAACACCGTCCCGAGGCGCCTCGCTCCCACGACTAGCACCAACCCGACGGCGACTTGCGGTCAGGCAGACGGCGGGTGTACGAACCGGGCATGCGTGTAGGCATTGCCGATCATTTCGGCTGGGCAGTCGCGGTGACGGTGTCGGCCGATTACGAGGTGGTCGACCGCCGGCGGATCGAGCTCGTCGAACCCGGCGTGTCGGCGGCACCGATTCACTACGAGAGCCGGCGTCTCGATCCCGCCCGCACGGCCGCGCTGGTCGGGGAGGTGCGCGCGTCGGTCGCCCGGGCAAGCTCGGCGGCGCTGGAGGAGATCGCGGCTGCGCTGCCGGCACCTGTGCTGTCGATCTCCCTTCGCACGTGGCCGTTCGACTTTCCCGACGACATCGCCGTCCAGCGCCGCGCACCCTACGAGGCCCGAGCCGACGCCATCATGTACCGCCAGGAGCTCGCCGAGCTCGCGCACGCACGCGGCTGGGACGTGCACCTGTACGACGCCAGGGCGGTGATCGATCAAGCGGTCGCAATGCTGGGCGACCGGGCCGAGGAGATCCTGCAGGGACATCGAGCAGCGATGGGACCACCGTGGACGAAGGACCACCGGGTCGCGCTCGCCTCCGCGATCGTGGCTTACTGAACGGCGATCGATGTGAGCGGCTCTGCCGCCACCACGGACCGGTGGATCGTGATGTCGCCGTAGCCTGTGCGGGCACGGATCTCGACCGCCTCTTCGCCCGACTCGGGGCGATCGGCGGACTCGAGCTCGTTGCGGACGTTCCCGAAGCTCGTCTTCAGCTCGAGCCACGCCGGCACGCCGTCGAGTACACCGATGTCGAGCGTGCCGAATGCGGTCTCGGCGATGACCTCGCCACTCGCGACCGTGCCGAGGACGATGTCGCCGTTGGCCGTCTTCGCGAAGACCGCCGCGCGGGTGCGGTCGACGGCGATCCGGCCGTTGGCGGCGTTCGCGCGCAGCTCCCCTGTCGTGTCTCCAATCCAGGTGTCGCCGTTGGAGTTCTTGACCGCGGCCGGCCCATCGACGGCACCGACCTCGATGGCTCCGGAGCCGGTTGCGATCTCGGCGCGACCGCCGACCCGTTCGATGCTGATGTCGCCGGCGCCGCTTCGGATCTGCAGGGGCCCGGTCTCGTCGAGGCGGATCGCGCCGGCTCCCGCCTTGTAGCGGACCTCACCCAGACGGCCCGTGCAGGACAACGTGGCCACGCCTGCCTCCCCGTCGAGCTGCGAGCCGGCCGGCAAGGCGATCTCGACGTCGATCGACTCGCGCCCACTCCTCCACGGGACCTGCCGCCAGCCTCTCGGCCCCTTGATCGAGAGCCGGCCGTCGGCGAACTCGACGCGCGTCTGCGCGGCAGCGCCTGTGTCGTCCTTGCTGGCCGGATCGCTCGGCCGTACCTCGACCACGGTGTCGCTGCGGTCGCTCGCGGCGATCCGGATCACGCCGACTCCCAGCTCGAGGCTGACGGAGATCGGCTCGGGTGTCTCGTAGCTCGTCACGTGCACTCCTTCCTTCGTTGACTCGTTCCCGCGGGGCGCCGGCTAGCGCGCCCAGCCGGTGTAGCGCTGAGATCCCTGTGCGGCGGCGCGCTTGTGAGGTTCCGGCCCGGATCGCTCCACGGCTGCAGCGGCCGCGCGCACGAGCCAAGCGTTCGCCGAGAGCCCGGCCGTACCGGCGGCAGCCTCGATCCTCATCCGGAGCTCGACCGGCATGCGGAGGTTGATCCGCGACATCGCTCCTTGCCCGGCGTCAGCCGGATCGATTGCGACGGGTGCTTCATACGCGCCGGTCTGCGCGTCGGCCGGCGGCGCCGACACGACGAACTCGGGATCGCGGCCGCGCAGTCGCAGCGCGACCGACCCAGGCGCGAGCTCGCACGTGATCTCGTCGACCGCGGCCGCGAGAGCGTCCTGGAGCGCGAGCCGAACCGCCGCCTCGAGTGCCGGTGCAAGCCGCTCGGCCAGGTCCCGGGCCTCCTCACCTCCCGTGGCGCCTGCAGCCTCGAGCTGCCGCTGCACATTCTCGATGTACGGGTTCAAATTCATGGGTGCCATTATGGCACGTAAAATGTGCCAAGTCAAGAGAGGTGAGCCATCAATGGCTCAGCGTCGTGATCGCCCGGACGGCGCACCACTTGACAGTGCGCTCGCGTGATGCGTTACTCGGACTCGTGCTGCCACAACCCGGCAAGGGCCGAGAGCGGCAGGCGGAGGTCTTCCTGAGCGGCGCGCGCGGCAGGTCGCCGGCAGTTCCCGTCGACCCGGCTGCACTCGAGGAGCGCGCCCGCGCGGTCCTGTCGCCCGAGTCGTTCGCCTACCTGGCCGGAGGCGCCGGCGAGGAGCAAACGATCCGTGCGAACCGAAAGGCGTTCGAGCAGTGGCGCATCGTCCCGCGCGTGCTTCGCGACGTCTCGGCCCGGGACCTGAGGGTCGAGCTGTTCGGCCGCACGCTGCCGTCGCCGTTCCTGCTTGCTCCGGTCGGTGTGCTCGAGCTGGCACGCGCCCACGGCGACCTGCTCGTCGCGCGTGCCGCCGCTGCCGAAGGCGTGCCGATGGTCTTCTCGAGCCAGGCCTCGGTTGCGATGGAGGAGTGTGCCGCGGCGATGGGCGAGTCTCCGCGCTGGTTCCAGCTCTACTGGAGTACCTCGAACGCCCTCGTCGGGAGCCTCGTCCGGCGTGCGGAGGCCTGCGGATGCGAGGCGATCGTCCTCACGCTCGACACGACGATGCTGGGATGGCGTCCGCGCGATCTCGACCTCGCCTACCTGCCGTTCCTGCGCGGGATGGGGATTGCCCAGTACACGAGCGATCCCGTCTTCCAGCGGTTGCTTGACGAGGCGCCCCCGGTCCCGGCTGCCGGTCGCCCGACGCGAGCAGCCCTGCGCACGCTCTCGCAGCTTGCGAGCGCGTACCCCGGCTCGTTCTGGAGGAACCTGGTCTCGCCCCGGCCGCGCGCGGCCATCCGGCTCTTCCTCGACACGTTCTCGCGCCCCTCGCTCCGCTGGGATGACCTGCCCGCCCTCCGAGAGCTCACCGACTTGCCGCTCCTGCTCAAGGGCGTCCTCCACCCCGACGACGCTCGGCTGGCGGTCGAGCGGCGGATCGACGGCCTGATCGTCTCGAACCACGGTGGCCGCCAGGTGGACGGGGCGATCGGCTCGCTCGATGCCCTGCCCGGCATCGTGGAGGCGGTCGCCGGACGCGTCCCGATCCTGCTCGACAGCGGCGTCCGAGGCGGCGCCGACGTGTTCAAGGCCCTCTCGCTCGGGGCCCAGGCCGTTCTGATCGGGCGGCCGTATGCCTACGGCCTTGCGATCGCCGGCGAGCAGGGGGCCCGTGAGGTGATCCGGAACCTCGTCGCCGATTTCGACCTGACGATGGCCCTTGCAGGCTGCGCCTCGGTCGGCGAACTGACGAGCGAGCGCCTCATCCGGGACAAAGGGACGGGCGCCGCTGAATAAGGGTTCCTCAGCTCCCATCGTCCTCCGCTCGCCGTTTCTTCGGGACGTTCGGGAACTTTCGACCTCCCGAGGCGAGCCGGCGACGGGCAGACGCGGTTAGCCTGGCGCGATGGTCGCTCATGCAGCCGCGGGCCGTCGTCCGCTCGAGGTGCTCTCGGAACGGTTCGGATTCGACGGCTTCCGGCCCGGCCAGGAACGGGTCATCGAGGCGCTCCTCGCCGGGCGCTCCGCGCTCGCGGTCTTCCCGACCGGAGCTGGGAAGAGCCTCTGCTACCAGCTTCCCGCGCTGCTGCTCGACGGGATGACAGTCGTGGTCTCGCCGCTCATCGCGCTGATGAAGGATCAGATCGACTTCCTGGAGCGGAGCGGGATCGAGGCCGCGCGCCTCGACTCGAGCCTCGACGCCGCCGAGCAGCGCGCGATCTTCGAGCGGCTGCAGGAGGGCTCGTTGAAGCTCCTCTACGTCGCGCCGGAGCGCTTCAACAACGAGCGCTTCCTCTCACGGCTCGCGCAGGCGCGGATCTCCCTCTTCGCGGTCGACGAGGCGCACTGCATCTCGGAATGGGGCCACAACTTCAGGCCCGACTACCTGAAGCTGGCGGAGCGAGCCCACGAGCTCGGCGCCGAGCGGGTGCTCGCGCTCACAGCGACCGCAACGCCTGCCGTCGTCGCGGATATCCGTGCCGGATTCGGGATCGAGGAGGCGGACTCGGTCGTGACCGGCTTCTACCGGCCGAACCTGACGCTGCTCACGACCCCGGTCGCGGCGCCCGCGCACGACGGCCTCCTGGTCGAACGGCTGCGCGACCGTCCGCCCGGGACGACGATCGTGTATGTGACCCTGCAGCGGACGGCGCTGCGGGTCGCGGGGCTCCTCAGCGCCGCGGGCATTCCGGCCCGGCCCTACCACGCCGGCATGAGCTCGGAAGACCGCGTCTCTGTCCAGGAGTGGTGGACGGACTCGCCGAACGCGATCGTGGTCGCGACGATCGCCTTCGGGATGGGGATCGACAAGGCCGAAGTCCGCTACGTCTACCACTACAACCTGCCGAAGAGCCTCGAGTCGTACTCGCAGGAGATCGGGCGCGCCGGCCGCGACGGCGCCGAGAGCGTGTGCGAGCTCCTTGCCTCCCCGGACGACGTGCCGACGCTCGAGAACTTCGTGTTCGGCGACACCCCGACGCACGAGGCGCTCGAGGGGCTGCTCGCCGAGGTGCTCGATCGCCCCGAGGGTGCCGAGTTCGCGGTCTCCGAGTACGAGCTCTCGACGCGCCACGACGTGCGCCCGCTCGTGCTGAAGACGGTGCTCACCTACCTCGAGCTCGACGGCGTGCTCCGGCAGGGAACGCCCTTCTACGCGGGCTACCGGCTTCGTCCGCTCGGAGAGGCGTCGCTCGAGGAGGTCGCCGGAAGCTTCGACGAGGCGCGCGCCGGTTTCCTGCGACGCCTGCTCGCCACCGGCAAGACGGGACGCATCTGGACGACGCTCGCACCCGATGACGCGGCAGCGGCGCTCGGCGAGGAGCGCAGCCGGATCGTCGCGGCGCTCGAATACCTCGACCAGCAGGGCCTCGTCGAGCTGCAGCCCGCCGAGGTGCGACAGCGCTACACGCTGCTCGCCCGCCCCGGCTCCGAGGCCGCGCTCGTCGAACGGCTCCTCGAGCGCTTCGCACGGAGGGAGCAAGCCGAGACCGCGCGGATCGGCAGCGTGCTCGACCTCGTCACCCACGACGGCTGCCAGGTCGGCGTCCTCGTCGGGTACTTCGGCGAGACGCGGGCGGAGCCCTGCGGGCACTGCACCTACTGCCTGACCGGCAAGGCCCAGCTACTCGCCGCCCCCGAGCCGAAAGCACCAATCGAAGCAAGCGTCGACACGGGCGCCCTCGCGGCGCTCGTCGCGAGCCATCCCGGCGCGCTCGGAACCGCAAGACAGCGGGCTCGGTTTCTCGCCGGGATCACCAGCCCGGCGACGAGCCGGGCACGCCTGACGCGGGATCCGCTGTTCGGGTCGCTCGCCGACCGCCGGTTCGCCGACGTCCTCGGGTGGTGCGAGTCGGACTAGTTGTAGGACCCGAGCGGGTTGTTCATGAGCGCGTGTAAGCGCGTGATGGGTGCTTGGTGGCTGAGGCTGCCGTGGGGTCTTCGTCGATTGTAGAAGTCGAGCCAGCCGGGGAGGGCGGCTCGGCGTTCCTGGGAGGTGCCGTAGATCGCGTCGTAGGCCCAGCCGCCGAGCATTGTGCGGATGAACCGTTCGGCCTTGCCGTTGGTTCGGGGACGGTATGGGCGGGTGCGTAGGTGTTTGATCCCGAGGGCGCGACAGGCGAGCGCATGGATGGCGGCCACGTAGGCGGATCCGTTGTCGGTCATGACGTGCTCGACGCGGACACCATAGGCGGCGAAGTGGGCCACCGCGCGGCGAAGGAACCCGATCGCTGTTTTTGCCTTCTCGTCTTCGAGCACCTCCACGTAGGCGATCCGGGTGGCGTCGTCGACGCAAACGTGGACGAACTCCCAACCAACACCGCGCCTCCGCGTTGTGCGGTCGCCATGAACGCGATGGCCTGCCCCAGCGATCCGAGCGAGCTTCTTGACGTCGATATGAACGAGCTCGCCCGGACGGGCGCGCTCGTAGCGGTTGGGCGGCTCGAACGGCTCCAACCGCGAGAGACGGCCAAGACCGATCCGTGTCAGGATCCCCGACACCGTCGAGAGCGGCATCCCCAGCACCTCGGCGATCTCAGCAGCCGTCATCCGCAGACGCCGTAGAGCCGCGACCAGGCCGACGCGCTTCTGACCAGTCCGGTTCGCGACGACGACCGGCACCGACGATCGATCAACAAGCCCAAGCTCACCTTCGGTCCGATAACGAGCCAACCACTTCGCGATCGTCCGCTCGCTCACGCCGGCGACCGCGGCCGCCGCCGTGAGCGACCAGCCCTCAACGATCACACGCTGACACAACAGAAGCCTCGAGTGCGGGCAGCTCCGAGCGTTACCGTGAATCTTCATCCGTGCGCCTCCTTGGACTGATGGTCTTCGACAACCACCAGCCTCCAAGGAGGCCCGGATGAACAACGTCCTCAGGAACTACAACTAGTCACGCCGAAATCGTGTTTGCCTCCAGCTCGCGCTCGAACTTCCGCCAGCTCTCCACGCGCTGTGGGAGGAGCTCACCGGACTCGACCGCCGCGACGACGGCACAGCCAGGTTCGTTCGTGTGCCCGCAGTCGGTGAAGCGGCACGTCGCCGCGAGCTCGTCGACGTCGGCGAAGGCCTGGTCGAGGCCGCCTGCCGACTCGGAGAGCCGAAACTCGCGCAGTCCGGGCATATCGATGATCGTGCCGCCACCCGGCAGGAGAATCAGCTGACGGAGGCTCGTCGTGTGCCGCCCCTGGTCGCCCGCGCCGGTTTCGCCGGTTGCCATCAGCTCGCGGCCGGCAAGGCGGTTCACGAGCGTCGACTTGCCGACGCCGCTCGCGCCGAGCAGCACGGCAGTCGCTCCAGGCTCGATTCGCCGGCGTAGCTCTTCGCAGCCGGCACCCGAGAGGGCACTGACAACGTGGACCGGCACAGCAGGTGCGACCGCTTCCACCTGCTCGAGGAACCGATGCGGATCGTCGATCCGGTCGGCCTTGGTCAGGACGATCTCCGGCCTGGCGCCGCTTCCCCAGATCGCCACGAGACACCGCTCGATCCAATCGAGATCGAGCTCGGTGCCGAGCGAGCCGACCAGAAGGACAACGTCGACGTTCGCAACCAGCGTTTGCGAGCGTCTCGAACCGCGGGCGGCACCCCGAACGAGGGCCGTGCGCCGGGGCAGCACCGACCAGATCGCCCCGTCGGCGACGCCCACCCAGTCGCCGACGGCGACATCGTTCGTTGCGAAGCTCGACGCCGTGGGCGTTGGTGCCCGCACGACTCCGGCCGCCGTGTACAGGTCGACCTCACCCCGGTGAACAGCGATCACGCGTGCCGGCTCGAGGCCGGGACCCAGCTCGGCACGCCACTCCGCGCTCCACCCGAGCGCGCTCAGGTCAAACGCGGGCAGAGGCACTCACCCCGCTCCTCTCGCCGGGCCCGTTCCGGAACTCGTCAGGGGGATGCCTCATTTGCCACGGGAGGTCTTCCTCACCTTCGACGTCTTCTTCGTCGTCGCCTTCGCCGCCGGGTTCAGCGGTGTTCCGGCGGCCTGAGCCCTGAGCTTCTGCTTCCTCGTCGCCATCGCAGATCAGGCCTTCCCAAGCAGCCGCTTCCAAAACGGCACGGCCTTCGTTTCGCTCACTGGGGTCGTGATGGGCGCCGGCGCAACAGGAGCAGCGGCGTCCGGCTCGACGCTCGGAGTCTCGGTCATGGTCACACCATCGATTCTGCGGACGAAGCCGCCTAGACGGAGACGTGAGTCGAACCATCACGACCGGGCTGAAACGCCACTCGGCCGCACACGCCCTACCGCGGAGTCCTTCGAGTGTAGAGCAACCCTGGAGCCGGAGGGAGCACGCCGGCGGGCGAAACAGGCGCCGGCCCACGAATCGTCGCCCGAGTAGAACAGCGGTCGACCACGCTCGCACGGACGGGAGGCCTGTTCGCCGCTGCCGATACCGGCCTCGACTTCCGGATCGCGCACCGGCTCGAACCGGCACGATCCCACGGATGGAACTTTTCGGCCCGATCGGCAAAGAGCAGGAGATGAAGCCTCCGCCGAGCGACGCGTCGGTGATCGAAACCTCGCTGGCCGAGCCCGATCGGTTCGCGGAGATCTTCGATCGCCACTACGCGACGGTGTTCCGCTTCGCCGAGCGGCGGGTCGGCCGCGATCAGGCGGCCGAGGTCGCATCCGAGACCTTCGTCCGGGCGTTCGCCAAGCGCGGGTCGTTCCGGCCGGAGGCGGTCGACGCACGGCCTTGGCTGCTCGGGATCGCCTCCAAGCTGATCCTCCACGAGCGGCGCCGGTTCGTCCGGTATCTCGCCGCCGTCGAGCGCGCCTCGGGCGAGCTTCGCACCGTGGATTCCCAAGCCGAGCTCGGCGCGGCCGAACGACGGCTCGACGCACCGGCCGGCTGGGCGAGGATGCACGCGGCGCTGCTCGCACTCGCCGACACAGACCGGGAACTCCTTCTCCTCGTTGCCTGGGACGGCCTCTCCTACGAGGAGGCTGCGGTCGTGCTCCAGCTGCCCCTCGGCACGGTTCGCTCCAAGCTGCACCGGGCGAAGGCACGGCTGCGGGAACTTCTCGAGCCGTACGGGAGAACTCGAGACGACCGGCCCATTCCGATCGCAAAGGAGGCCACCTCATCATGAACGACGAGCTCGAGACGCTCCGCTCCTTCCGCCCGGAGGCCGCCGGTCCGACCGATGCCCTTCAGCTCCAGGAAAGGACCGCCTTCATGAAAACGCTCGCCCACGCTCCGACCGCAGCGCCCCGCAGGCTGCCGCGCCCGCGTTCTCGTCGCGTCCTGCTAGGGATCGCCATTGCCCTCGTGGCCGTCGTCGGCACCGCGACCGCGGCCGGGATCGTCCCGGGCGACGTCCAGCAGGCGCTCGGCCTCGCCGCCGCACACAGCCCGGATGCAGCGCTCGCGCCGGAGATCGATCAGGCGGTCGAGCGTACCTCGGCTCCGACGGCCGGCGGTGGCACGCTCGAGCTCTGGACCGCGCCGACGACCGGTGGCGGCACGTGCGCGTACCTCCGCCAACTCGCTGCAGACGGCACACCGACCGACCCCGGCCCGATCAGCTGTGCGGTGAGCCTCGCCGGCGACGGGAGGATGGGCGAGGTGGCGGTGTCGGGACAGGCGGGGTCGCGTTCACCCGGCAGCACGCTCACGCTCGGCAACCTGGCCGGCGACGGGCGCCTCAGTGCCCAGCTCCAGGTGGGCGCGACCGGCGCCGCCACGCTCTTCGGGCAGGCACCGAACGACGTCGCCAAGGTGGAGGTCGTCGACCCGGCCGGCACGGTGCTCGGGCAGGCAGCTGCCGCCGACGGGTGGTTCCTGCTCACGCTCCCGGCCGACGCGGCGTCGGCGGCAGCCTCGCTGGTCGCGCAGTCGAGCTCGGGGGCGACCCTCGCGACCATGTCGATCGCGACACCGCCCCCGCCCGCGACCTCGGGGCCCGGGCCCGCCTGAGCCGGCGGCGTCAGCTCACGACGCGCTGGCGCGCCGCTCCCACCGGTCGTTCCAGGTCTCCCGGGCGAGGGATGAGATCAGTGCGCGGCGTAGCAGCCGTCCGTCGCGGGAGCGGCCGAGGATGTTGACGCGAAAGAGGTGCTCGCCGATCGGCACGTCGACCTTTGTCTCGGCGGCAGGCTGCGTCACGCTCTCGAGCTCGATGTAGCTCCCGCGCGGATCCGGCCTCTCGCTGAAGCGAACCTCCCATTCGACGACCGCGGGAGCGGTGTCCCACTCGAGCGTCAGCCGATCGCCGTCGGTGCCTCGACGCACATCCATGTTCGCGGTGATCGTCGGGCGGATCTTCAGGAGCGACCTGAGCGGCTGCGACGGCCGGGGAGCCTGCTCGGGTGCAGGGGCCGGCTCGCGCTCACGATCGAGCAGGGCGCGAGCGCGAAAGATCGAGGCGATCTGGGCGAGCTGCTTGAGTGCGTTGCTCTCGGCCTGCTCGAGCGCCGCGCTCGGTGCGCCTTCGCGCTCATGGCCCCTGGCCGCCCGGAGGCGCTTCTCGAGTGCGGCGAGCGGCGGCTCCCGCCCGGCGGCGATCGCGGCGCGAGCCTCGTTGAGGATGACCGCGTACGCGCGGTGCAGGGCCGCAAGATCATCGGCGCCGCTCTTTCCCGAAGCATTCATCGCTCGGAGGATGACGAAACCCGGCCGGCTCGGGAACGGGGTAGTGCCGTCAGGAGCGGCGTCGTGCCAGGATCACGGCATCGACGCCGCTACCCGCCTGCAGCCGTGGACGGTCTTCGGCGACGACGAGCTCCCACCGATCGGGATCGAGCGCGGCGAACGCTGCCTCGACGGAGACCTGCACCTGCCCCGCGGCGGCAGTCGCCGCTCCGGTGGCCGGATCGATCGGGCGATGGCCGACGAGGAACAGTGTCCCGTTTCGGGCGACCCCGGCCGCCAGCCGCTGCACGAGCTCCTCGACCGACCCAGCTGCGTGGAGATACAGGCAGACTACGAGGTCGTACGCATCGGGCCGAGGCGCCCACGTCTCGAGATCGGCCTCGACCCACTCGATGCGCTCCGACAGGGCCGGCCCCATGGCCTCGGCCCTCGAGCGGCCGGCGTCGAGGGCTGTGGCGGCGAAGTCGACAGCGGTGACCTGCCATCCGCGTGCAGCGAGCCAGAGCGTGTCGGATCCGTGCCCGCAGCCCGCGTCCAGGGCGCGGCCGGACCGCAGGTCGGCGACCTCGGCCACCAACCGGCCGTTCGGGGGGCGCTGCGCGGCGCGATCCGCGTGTTCGCGGAGCGCCTGCGACCACCGCTCTTCCCAGAAAGTCCGGTCGTACCCGGTCAGCTCGTCGGTGCTCCGGCTCCGGCGGCGCCGCCGTCGCTCGTCGGCGAGGCTGTCTCTTCGACGAGGTTGCGCTGGACGAGCGTGTAGAGCAGGCCGATCGACGGCACCACGACGAGGACGGCGACCGCGAAGACGATGAGCACGCTCGTGAGCGTCTCGCTCGGTGCGGCCGCCTGGGCGATCGTGAGCGTCTGCGGAAGCAGGTATGGGTACTGCGCGATGGCCCAGCCCCAGATCACTGCTGCGACGGCGCCGACGGCTAGCGGGCGGGCCCCGCGTCTAGCGCCTCGACGCAGCAGCACGAGCACGCCGGCCCCGCAGGCGACCGAGAGGATCACGAGCGGCAGGGCGTCGGACTTGAGGCGGCCGAAGACGTAGCTCGCGTCGTGGTGCAGGGCGACGAGGCCTACGGCCGCGAAGACGCCGGCGACGAGCGCGGCGATCAGGGCGCGGTTGCCGAAGTAATGCTCGAGGTCGGGAGCGCCGGCGCGGCGAGCGTCGCTGACGAGGAACACCGCCGCCAGATAGGCGCTGGTCGCGACGAAGAGCGCGCCGATCACGAGCGAGAGCGGGTTGAGCCAGCTCGTCACGTCGTTCCCGGTCGCATTGCCGACGGGAACGCGACCGCCGGCGACCGCGCCGACGACCGTGCCCATGAAGAACGGCGTCAGCACCGAGGCCAGCCCGAAGAGCGTCACCGCGACGACGCGGCCCCACGGCCGCTGTGCGGTGTGCTGGAACGCAAATCCCGACCCCCGGAGCACGATCCCGAGCGCCGCCAGGCTGAGCGGGATGAACAACGTCGAGAAGATTGCCTCGAAGGCGGAGGGGAATCCTGTCCAGAGCACGACCACCACGAAGATCAGCCAGACGTGGTTTGCCTCCCACACCGGCCCGATCGCCCAGTCGATCAGCTCGCGCGGCCGGCGGCCGCGGTCGCCTCCGCCGGCGAGCAGGCTCCAGAGCCCGGCGCCGAAATCGGCGCCCCCGAAGACGGCATAGATCGTTGCCCCGGTCCAGAGCACGACGGCGACCGCGGTGGCGCTGCTCATCCGGCCGCCCCTGCAGCAAGGTCGGGGGGCGGAGCCGGCTCCGGGCCATACGGCCCGGCGTCATCGTCGGTGTCTTCGCTGCGCCAGCGTCGGGACATCGCCCGCAGCGCGATGATCAACGTCGCGCCAAGTGCGATGTAGAGGACGACGAGCACGACGAACGTGACCCAGATGCCGCTTGCGTTCGTGACTGCATCCGAGGTTCGCATCACGTCGTAGACGATCCAGGGTTGGCGACCGACCTCGGTGACGATCCAGCCGCACTCGAGCGCGACAATCGCGGCGATACCGGAGACTGCGGTCGCTCGCAGGAACCAGCGAGACTGCGGGAAGTCCTTGTGCCGCCACCAGCCGACGCCGAGCCAGAGCGCGAGCAGGATCAACACGGAGCAGATCCCGACCATCGTGTCGAACGACCAGTGCAGCATCGTGTTGGCCGGCGGGCGGTCGTCGGCCGGAACCGAGTCGAGCCCGGTCACCTGCGTGCTCGTGCTCCAACCGACGAGGAACGAGTCGAAACCGGGGATGCCGATTCCACCCTTGACACCGGTCGACGTGCAGCGGCCGTAGATGTATTCCGTGACGTCGGTCGATGTCTGCTCGACGCACTCCATGCCGGCGAACTTGATCGGCTGGTGCTCCGCGATCTCTCGCGCCGCCGTGTCGCCGACCACGAACTGGATCGGCGTCGCGATGCACGCGACCGTCAACGGGATCAGTAGGCCCAGCCGGTGGATGCGGTCGCGCCGGCCGCGAAGCATCCCGACCGCGTAGATCGAGGCGACCAGGAACCCGGTGACGAGATAGGCCGCGAGGATCATGTGCGGGACCTCGTAGGGGACGGCCGGGTTGAAGATCACCTTCAGCGGCTCGACCGAGGTGACCTTCCCGCTCGTCGGCGAGAATCCCTGCGGCTGGTTCATCCACGAGTTCACCGCCACGACCGAGAAGGCCCCACCGAGCCCGGTGATCACGACCGGCACCCCCGTCCAGAAGTGCGCCCACGGCGACAGGCGCTTCCAGCCAAAGATGTAGATCGCGATGAAGATCGCCTCGAGGAAGAAGAAGATCCCCTCGATCGCGAACAGCACCCCGAACACGGCACCGAATCGCCCCGTGAATGCCGGCCACAGGAGACCGAACTCGAATGAGAGCACGGTCCCCGTCACCGCACCGACCGCAAAGGTCACCGCCACGGCCTTCGACCAGCGCTGGGCCAGCTTCAGCGCGTCGGGATCGTCATGGCGCAGCCCCCGGTAGTTGGCGATCAACATCAGCGCCGGAAGCGCGACGCCGAGCGAGGCCAGGATGATGTGGAAGCCGAGCGTGAACGCCATCTGGCTCCGCGCCACTCCCAGGTCCGACGCAAGAATCAAGCCGGGACGTGGCCCTGCTGAACACGAGCAGGCCTCATCGGCCGGAGGTTATCGGAGCGCGGTCAGCGGATGCGAAACGACGCCTCGAGCTCAGGGGACGTTCTCGCCGGGCCCGATCCACTCGAGGAGCGACCAAACCGTCTCCTCAGCCTCGGTGCGATTCGTTGCGCGAGGGACGGAGACCTCGGCACGAACGCTCGGCTCGATCCCGGCGGTGATCGTGACCACCTCCATCCGCATGCCGTGGCGCTCCGCGAGGCTTCCGAGGTGTCTCGACATCGTCAGACAGGACGTCCCTACGAGCTCGATCTCCACACTCACCGAGTCGTTTGGGTTCGCATCCCGGAGCATTGCATCCGGCGGTATTCCCAGACCGTCCCGAAGGCGAACATGCGGGTCCGCGCACGGAGAGAAGTCTGGTTCGGGATCGCCGGACGCGGGTATCGGGACTGACCAGGATCGGTCCGAGTTCAGAGGCATGCCAAGGAGGTCGTGATGGAGTGTTACGAGTGCGCCAAGCAGAGTCGTGATGTGTCAGCGGTAGTCGTGTGTCGGGGGTGCGGAGCGGGGCTCTGCATGGAGCACCTCCACGAGGAGGCAACGAGGACGGTCGGCGGCCTGAACGTCAGCTGCGACCACGACACGTGGCGGCCGACGGAAGCCGCCGTGCCGGCCTCGGCAACCGGCGAGCCGGCGTAGCACGAGTCCTGCCCCGACCTGAACCTGCGTCGCTATCGACGCAGGTTCAGGGTGACGAGCTTGTGTCCGGACGTGCCGCTGCTCGCGTCGAACGTGACGAGCAGACGGACACGGAGCGATCCCTGAGCGGCGAGCAAAAATCTGACGCCTGGCTTCTACCCCGGACGCGGAGACTCCACTCTTCGTGGTTTCGGCCGGTGCCGTCCGGGTACGGCTTCGCTCGATGGTCGTATCCACGAAGGCAACGGCAACGACAGGCAGACCGCCGTACGGCGCGTATGCCGGTGTGCTGGCGACCTTCGTCGGGGGCATCGCCGCGACAGGCCTCGTGAGCTACCGCCTCCGCCGCGCGCCGGCTGAGGAGTCGTGGCTCGACCTCGCCGTCTTCGGCCTCGCAACGTTCAAGGCGGCGCGCACGCTGGCCCGCGACGACGTGACGAGTTTCATCCGCGAGCCGTTCGTCCAGGGAACGCCGGCGGGATCCGAGCAGGAGGAGCCGGTTTCGACAGGTGACCTGCAGCAGGCGCTCAGCGAGCTCGTGACGTGCTCCCGCTGCGTCGGCACCTGGGTCGCGGCCGGGATCACGGCCATCGACGTCGTCGCTCCCCGCTTCGGTCGCACCCTGAGCTGGGCGCTCGCGGTCGACGGCGCAAACGATTTCCTTCAGGCCGGATACTCGGCGATCACGGGAGCGGCCAATCGCGTTCAGGCCGACTGACCGGTCGCCCGTCATCCGCTACCGGACATATCGTCAACTCGATGGTTCGCGACTGCCTGACGATCGTGGCGACCGACGGTTCGGTTTCCGTGACTCGCCTGGCCGGCGAGATCGAGCTCGCCTTCCGCGTGGGCGACGTGATCCCCGATGGCAGCGGGGGAACGTGGGTGATCGAGGAGATCACGATCGACAGCCGCTGCCTCGTCGTGTTCGAGCTCGACGAGCGCCACCCGTACGTGCTCGAGCTCCTGGCAGCCTGACCACTAAACGCGGCCGTCGACGCAGTCGTGAGCCAGGTCGCGCGAGCCGGCCAGCGCTTCGTCGAGGGAGTGCACGCGGTTGAGGACGACGAGCACGCCGGTGATCTCGAGGATGCGCTCCACGATCGGCGCGGTTCCCAGCAGGAGGCTGAACTCCCGACCCCCGCCGTCTGCCCGTTCCTTCGTCGCGATCAGAACGCGGATCGTGCTCGAGTCGATGAACTCCGCCGTACTGATATCGACGACGAGGTGAGAGCAGCCCCCGAGTGTGTCGGTCAGGACGGCGCTCAACCGGTCGGCCGAGCCGAGGTCGTGCTCACCGCCGAGCACCACCTGGGCGACGTCTGGGGCGGGCGCACGAATCTCGATTGTCGGCGGGTTCGAACCTACGGGCTCTTGTGCGTCCATGTCGTTCCTCCTGAATCGGATGGGCGAAATAGCCGGCCCGGCCGCCCGAAAACGGGCAGCCGAACCAGCCCGCCCCGGTCAATGAGGAACGCAATAGGCAAGAAAGCGGCGCTTCAGTCAATGGGAAGCGGCCTCGCTCGTTCTCGCGGCGCGGGTCTGGCGTCGCGAACCCATTCACTCTATAGGCTGGATCAAGCCGATGTCTGTCAACGACCCAGGAGCCGGCGTCCCGCCCCGCCTGCAGCTCCTCATCGCCAACGAGACGGACGAGCGCCTCGATGCGACCTCGGCGGTCGTCGAGCAACTCGGCCATGAGATCGTGGCGCGTGTCCTCGACGTCGAGGAGGTCGGGCCGCTCAGCCGTCAATACCTGCCCGACGTTGCACTGGTCGGCCTTGGCCTCGACAGCGAGCACGCGCTCGAGATGATCGGCAACATCGTCCACGAAGCCGCCTGCCCGGTGATCGCCCTGCTCGACGCCACGAACCAGGGCTACGTCGACGAAGCGGCGAAGCGCGGCGTCTTCGCCTACGTCGTGATGGACGGAGATTCGGGCGACCTCCAGAACGCACTCGACATCACGCTGCGCCGCTTTGCCGAGTTCCACAACCTGGAGGGCGCGTTCGGCCGCCGCGCGATCATCGAGCAGGCCAAGGGAATCCTCATGGCGCGCAACTCGATAGACGCGGACGCCGCCCACCAGCTCCTCAAGACCCACTCGCAGCGAACCGGCGAGAAGCTCAGCGACATCGCCGTCGCGGTCACCCAAGCGCACCTCCTGCTCGTCCGGATCTAACGATCGGACGCGGCCTACTCGGTGTCTCGAGGCGAGAAGAGCACGGTGGGCACTTCGGCCTCGGCCGGATCGGCACCGCGCACCGTCACGTCGACCACGGTGACGACGAGTGCGGCGATCGGCACCGAGAGCAGCACGTAGAACGGCCCGAGCAGGATCCCTACGGTGGAGACCGAGATCAGCACGATTAGCGGCGGCAGCCCGACTGCGCCGCCGAGGACGCGCGGAGAGATCAGGTAGTCCTGGAGCAGCCTGAGCGTGAGCAGGCCGCCGGCGGCCAGGGCTCCGGTCTGCCAGGACACGGTGAGGCCGGCCCCGGCCGCGAGCAGGATCGCGATGAACGGGCCGACGACCGGGATCACTTCGAGCAGGCCGGTTGCGATCCCGATCAGGAGCCAGTAGGGCTCACCGATCGCGAAGAAAAGGAGCGAGGCCAGGGTCGAGACGATCGAGATCATCAGGATCTGGCCGCGGATGAACGCGCCGAGCTTCTGCTCGATCAGGTCCCATGTGTCCCGCAGCCGCTTTCGCTTCGGCCGCGGGACGAGGCTTGCGACGAGATCGATCGCCCGGTCGCGCTCGAAGAGCCAGTAGGCGGCCGCGGCGAAGGTGAAGAGGATCCCGACCACGACCTCCATCGCCGTCTCTCCCGCTGCGAGCGCCGGGTGGACGAGCTGGCCCGCCGCGGGGAGATGGTGGAGGCGTGAGGCGAGGGCGTTCAGGACACGGTCCTCGAGCCGGTTGGAGGTGTGGGCGTGCTTCAGCTTGAGCGCCGCCTGGACTTCGTAGGTCATGCGCGGCACGGCGAAGGCCAGGAAGAGCGCCACGAGTCCGAGCAACACGAAGTAATGAAGCAGTACCCCGAGCGGCCGGGGGACGTGACGCCGTGCGAGCCACTCCACGCCGGGGCGCATGGCCGCCGAGATCGTGACTCCCGCCAGCAGCAGGGCAACCACAACCTTGAGCTTCCAGAGCGCGATCGCGCCGACGATCGTGGCGATCACGACCACCGTCACCTTGAACGCCCGCCCGAGCAGCGACCCTTCCTCGTCTACGAGCTGGAGTGCCGGTCCATCCGTCTCGATCATGAGCCTGCCATCGGCAGATCAGTTCCCCGAACCGTCCCTCCCTAACCCAGGACAGGTCGACGGCCTACTTCTTGCGCTTCTTCGTGCTCGTCTTCTTCGTGCGACCGAGCACGCGATTGGCCTTGGCCACGATCTTCTCGTAGGCACTGCGCGAAAGCTTCCCCTTCTTCAGCTGCTGCTTCGCGCGTCCCTTGGCGTTCGCCGCGTGCCGTGCGTCCGGCATCGGGTACTTCCGCTTACCCGGAAGGCCAAACTGGGACTTCTTTGAGCTTCTCCCTGTTGAGCGCCATTTCGTACCTCCTCGGAGTGGCTGGAACGGGGTGCAAACCGGGAGGTAGCCAGCCTGACCGATTTCCAATCCTCGGCCCGGTCGCTCCCGCCCCGAGGTGGGAAGTGGCCGCGCGCATCCCGCTGGGGATGAGCGCGGCCACTCGACCGTCGGAAACCGGCCGACCGGCTACCAGTCCTGCCAGCCGGAGCCTCCCCGGTCGTAGTAGGAGCCGAGCTCGCTCCGGTAGGAGTCGTCGGTGTAGTTGTCGGGATCGAACTCCGGCGAGTTCTTGATCTGGTCCTTCGTCCGGTTGACGTAGACCTTCTCCTCGTCACTGTCGACCCGACTGATGACACCGGCCGGGAGCATCACCTTCTTGCCGAAGATCCATGGTCCTGTGTCGACCACGACATAGGCGGTGCCGACATCGTTGCTCGTCTCGTCGATCTCTCCGATCGAACCGTCGAGGGCTTCGACTCCGTACCCCGTCAGATCGAGCGAACCGAGCGAATTGTCGCGGTAGCTCCAGATTTCAACGACCGTCATCTTGGTTCTCCCTTCTCGTGGCTCTCGAATCGACGCGGTTGGTACCCGTGATCGGACGGCGGAAACCTGCGCGGGCATGCCGCTCGCCGTACGGATGTTTCTCTGTGTTTCCGGTTGGGCAAACGTCGGGAATGGAAATCCCGATTCGCAGCCGCGGCCCGGCAGACGGGCCTAAGATGGACTCGATGACCTCACGGCGACAGTTCGATCGAGCCGGGTCCGGGGTCGTTGCCGTCGTGCGTAGGTGATGGCAACGAGCTTGTCTGCCGTCGGGCTCGATCGGTCCGGCTCCGAGCTTGCGGACGAGCTTCGCCCATTGGCCGATCCGCGCGCGATCCAACAAGCGGCCGCCAGGTTCGTCGCGCGCAGACTCGGCGTCAACCGCGCGTTCTACGGGACAGTCGAGGCGGACGGCGAGCACGTCGCGATCGTCGAGGACTACCACCAAGGGCTCGAGAGCGCCGTCGGGCAGTACCGCCTCGCCGAGTTCGGACCGGCCGTACTGGACGCGCTCCGGCGCGGTCACACGCTGGTTGTCGAAGACATCGCCGAAGACCTCTCGCTGACCGGAGACGAGCGAGCGGCCTTCGAGAACCTGGGGATCCGGTCCCATGCGACCACGTTCCTGCGAAAGGACGCGGAGGTCGTCGCACTCTTCGGCGTGCGCGACAGCGCGCCGAGAGCCTGGACGGCAACCGAGATCGCGCTGCTCGATGAGGCGGCGGAGCGAACGTGGACCGCGGTCGCGCAGGCCCGGGCGGAGACAGCGCTCCGCCGAAGCGAGGAACGGCTCCGACTGGCCCTCGACGCCGCCGGGATGGGCTCGTTTCTCTGGTACCCGCAGGAGGACCGCGCGGAGTCCGATCGCCAGATGCTCGAGCTTTTTGGCCTCGGTTCCGAAGCCGAGCTCACGCTCGCCGAGGCCATGGCCTCCTTCATCCATCCGGACGACCGCGATCGCTACGCAGCAGGCGTCGGCGCTGCGATCGTGCCGGAGGGCGACGGTCTGCTTCGCGAAGAGATCCGGGTCGTCCATCCCGACGGAAGCATGCGTTGGCTGGTCGTGACCGCCCGCGTCGAGTTCGGCGGGATCCCGCGACGCGCCGTCCGCATGGCGGGTGTCGCCGAGGACGTGAGCGAGACCAAGGCGGCCGAGCGGGTCATCGCGGCCGTCTCCGCACGCAATGCGGTGCGGGCAGCGCTCTCGGACGCGCTCCGCCGGCTCACCGACCCCCGCGAGCTCCAGGGTGAGATCACCCGGGTCCTCGGCGAGCACCTCCGGGCTCAACGGGTCATGTACTGCGAGACGCTGCCCGGCGCGGAGTATGTGGTCGCCGCCGACAACTACTCGAACGGCGTCGTCCTTCTCGTCGGCTCGATCGAGCTCGAGACCCACGGCCCGTCGGTGCTCGCGGCCCTCCGCGAGGGCCGAACCGTCATCGATCGCGATGTCGGTTCGAACCCCGAGCTCTCGCCTGACGAACGCGCCGCCTACGCCGCGATCGGGGTGGGCGCGCAGGTCGCGGTTCCCCTGCTCGACGAGGGCCGGCTCGCAGGGATCCTGGCCGTCCACCAGGACTCGCCGCGCGAATGGACGACCGAGGAGATCATCCTGATCGAGGAGACCGCGGAGCGGACCCGGGCGGCGCTCGACCGGGCCCGCGCCGAGAGCGCGCTGCGGGAAAGCGAGTCCAACGAGCGGCGGCGGCGAGAGCAGGTCGAGCTCCTCGACACGCTCACACAGGCGCTTGAGGTGGTCGAAGGGGTGCGAGGGCGCGTCGAGGAGTTGCTCCGGCAGATCGTCCCGCGCATCGCCGATCATGCCGCGGTCGAGGTACCCGACCTTGGTGCCCCGGTCGAGCGCGGCCGGGGCGTCCCCGAGGTGACGACGAGATTCGAGTTCGGCGTCGTCTTCCCCGGGACGCTCACGCTGGGCTTCTCCAAGCCGGGGGCGCTGCTGCCGACGGCCGAGCACACCTTCCTGGCGCAGCTTGCGGAGCGCGCCGGGCTGCTGCTCGCGAGCGCCCACATTCGCGAGCGGGAGCGTCGAATCGCGGTTCGCCTGCAGCGTGCGCTGCTCCCGAACCGGGTGCTCGAGCATCCGGACGTCGTCATCGCCGCGCGGTATGAGCCCCGGAGCGAAACGCTCGAGGTCGGCGGCGACTGGTACGACAGCTTCCTGCTTCCGGACGGCCGGATCGGCCTCGCAGTCGGGGACGTGGTCGGCCACGGAATCGATGCCGCGGCCAGCATGGGGCGCCTCCGGACAGCGCTCTCGGCCTTGGCTGCGCGAACTGAGAGCGCCGGAGAGCTGATCTCGCACCTCGATTCCTTTGCCGGGAGCCCGAACGGTGTCGAGCTGGCGACGGCGTGCTACGCAATCCTCGAGCCCGCAGGGGGAGAACTGCGCTACGCCTCCGCCGGCCATCCCCCGGTGCTCCTCCGCGAGCCGGGCAAAGGGACGCGCTGGCTGCTCGAGGGACGTTCGCCACCGCTTGGAACATTGCTCGAGATGAACCGAGCCGAGGCGGTGGACGTGCTGGTTCCCGGCGCGTTCCTCGTCCTCTACTCGGACGGCCTCATCGAGCATCGCGGCGAGACGATCACCGTCGGCCTCTCACGGCTCGAAGCGGTCGTTTCGGGCCTTTCGGACGACGTTCACGTCGACGAGGCCTGCACACGCATCCTGGTCGAGATGGGAGTCGCCACCGAGCGTCGAGACGACGTCGTCGTCATGTGCCTCCGGTTCTCACCTTCGCAAGCGATCCCGGCTGAGGCTTCGTAGGCGGACGACGCGTGGTCACCGCACAGCTGTTCGACGATCGCCATGGGAAGCCCGTCGAGGCATGGGTCGAGCTCGTCCCGAAGTTGACCGACGGTCAGGTGCTGTGGATCGATCTCGAGGATCCCTCCGAGGACGAGGAGCGCACCGCGCGTGAAGCGCTCGGGCTCGAAGACGGCGCGTTCCGGAAGGCCGGCGACGCCGAGGGAACCGCGCGGCTCAAGCAGCACGAGAACTACCTGCGCGTGACGGTGGTCGGCGTCTCCGACGCGGAGAAGCGCCCGGAGCTCGAGGCCGTCGTCGTCGACTGCTTCGTCGGTGCGAGCTGGGTGTTGACCGTGCACAGCGCCGGCATCGCCGCCCTCGACGACTTCCGGGAGATCGCCGAAGGGCAGGGCGAGATCGGGATCCTCGACGCGCCGTCGTTTCTCTCGGCGGTGCTCGAATGGGTCGTCACGAGCTATCTCCGTGCGTTCGACGAGATCGACGAGTCGCTCGAGGAGTTCGACGTGAGGGCGCTCGAAGCACCGAGCCGCGACCCCGAGCAGCACATCACGACCCTTGTCGAGGCACGCAGCCGGCTGGGCCGGCTCAGGCGGGCGCTGGCGCCCCACCGTGAGCTCTTCGCAGCCCTGAGCCATAGCGAGTACGACCCGATCTCGTCGGCCGAGTCAGCCGAGCGATTCGCCCAACTCGGCGCGAAGGTCGAGGTTGCGCTCTCCGTCGCGCGCGACACGAGGGACGGAATCGCGAGCTCCTTCGATGTCCTGATCGTGCGCACCGAGCACAGGACGAACGAGATCATCAAGGTGCTGACGATCGCCTCGATCCTGCTCCTGCCCGGGGCCTTGATCGCCGGCATCGCCGGGATGAACGTCAACTTTGCGGCGCACACCTTCACGACCTCCCCGCTCTTCTGGGGCGTTCTCGCAGCGATCGCCACGATCGCGGTCGCAACCCTGGCCCTGGCTCGAAACCGCCAGTGGATCTAGCCGACCGCGGCGCTACCGAGCAGCCAGACGAGCTCGCAGACGGCCGCGACCGCGAAGAACCAGGCCGACCAGAACACGGCCCGGCCGGCCGCGATCAGGACGACGTATGCGCACCGGATCGCTGCCGCCGCAACCAGGCTGAGCAGCGCGAGCAGCGGGCGGCCGTCCGAGGCAATCGCCCAGGCCAGGACCGAGAGCGCCCAACCGCCGATCCGAGCCCACTGCGGTGCGCGCGACCCGGCGAGCGCAGCCGCTACCTGACGGGGATCCGACATCCGCACTGGTGTACCCGCCGTCCGACTTCTCAACCGTCTGGACGATCGGCGGCCGCCGACTCACCAGCTACCGAACGCGCGTAGCGGGTCGTCAGCCGGCGGCGTCGGCCTCCCAGGCGCGGAAGCCTCCGGCGAAGGCGTTGAGGTTGTTGCCGAGGCGCGCGTTCGGCGGCAGCTCGTCGAGCTTCGTGGCGTTGCCGCCGCCGAGCACGATCGAGTCCGGCTCGAAGGCGGCCGCCAGCGTCTCGACGGCCTCGGCGACGAGCTCCTGCCATTTCTTGCGGCCGAACTCCTTGCGTCCGCGCTCGCCGAGGTAGTCCTCGAAGGTCATCTTCTTGAAGGGGAGATGCGCGAGCTCCATCGGCTGGACGACGCCGTCGGTGACGAGCGCGGAGCCGAGCCCGGTGCCGAGCCCGAGGAAGAGCATCGTCCCGCTCTCGTAGCTTCCGAGCGCCTGCATCGCGGCGTCGTTCATCACCTTCGTCGGCACGCCGAATGCGGCCGCGAAGTCGAAGCCGACCCAGCCGTCGCCGAGATTGAACGGCTCGATCGCGACCCGCCCCTCGTGGACGGGAGCCGGGACGCCGACCGTGACGACGTCCCATGCCCAGCCGGCGGCGAGCTCGAGCGTCTGCTCGACCATCTCGGTCGGCGTCAGCGTCGGCCCCGACGGGACGCGGCGACGCTCGGTCTCGCTGCTCACGAGCGCCTTGATGTGCGACCCCCCGACGTCAACCGCAAGCACTGCCCGAGGCTCGACCATCGTTCTCCTTCCGCCAACTGAGCTCCGACCCTCCTACCCTAGTCAGACGCAGGCGTGCACGGGCCGCCGATCTCGTCGGCTTCGCTGAGCGAGGCGATGAAGACCCCGCCGCGCCGCGGGAGCACGGACTGGTTGTAGGTCGCAAGATCGCCCGGAATCTCGGACGAGCCGCGGACGTCGAGGCGGAGCTCTCCGTAACCGTGTGCCGGCACACAGGCCTGAATGACCTTGAAGGTGTCGGAGTCCGGGGTCGCGACCCCGCTCACAGACCGGCCGTCCGTGCGCAAGGTGAAAGCATGCGAGCCCGTGGCCGCCCGGAGGATGATCGCGACCCCTCGGAGCTCGGGCCGCGTCTGACCGGGACGTGGATACAGGCGCATCCGCATCGGCACCGAGGGCTTCGTCCAGCCGTCGTCGTAGAGCCCGGAGGTGAGCCACGCGAGCCGCCAGTGCGTGCCGGCGTCGATGAGCGCTCCATCTTCGGCGTAGGCCTTCGCGGGCCCCGCGATCCGGAATCGCGTCTCCTTGGTGCTCTCGACGATCCATGGGGTCGGCGATTCGGCGACCGCACCCGTCACCGGATCGAAGTGGAGGTCGAGCTTCGGGAACCACAACCCGAGGTAGTCGAACGGGTCCTGGTTGACGATTCGTGCGTCCCGGACGATCGACTTGTTGAAGTACTCGAAGTCGACCCAGCGCTGCCGGTTGACGAACCAGTCGCTCGAGATCGGATACGGGATCGCGGTGACCCTCGCGTTCGGCCCGACGGCATCGTCGACCCAGTCGAGCAGTCCGTGCTGCGACTGCGTGACCGGCCTCGCGTTCCTGTCCGCGCTCGCGAAGGTGCGAACGAACACCGCCGCGGTCACGAGCGGCATCACGACGCAGCAGAACACGAGCACCACGACCATCAGCCGGGCGGGCCGCAGCCGCCTCGTACCGAGCACGAAGAGCCCTGTCCCGACGACCGCGAGCACGATCAGCTCTGCACGCGCGGCCCAGATGCCGCCCAGGTGAAGGGCGAGCACCCGGTAGACGGTGGCGATCGGCGTGTCGAGATCGAGCCACGGGAACCGCTGCCAGGTCACCGAGGGGATCGCGCCGAACGCGAAGCCCGCCACGACGAGCACGAGTGGAACGACGAGCGACCAGCGCGGCTTGCGCGCATCAGAGACGGCGAGCGCAACCCCGATCAGGACGACCGGGACGAAATACATCAGGAAGCGGTCGTGGACGTAGGAGTTGACGACGAGGTCGAAGTTCGTCGCCTGCACGAAGAGCAGCGCGAGCATGAACGCACTGACACAGGCGAACGCGTGCGCCTCCCGGGTCGTGGAAGGGCGGATCACGTTCGCGCCGATCCAGGCGAGCGCGATCACGAACGGGACGACGCCGACTCCGAGCGAGAACGTCGCGAGGTGCTCGACGAGCGAGCGCGGCAGCCGCGAATACGCCGGGTGCGCGGAGTTCGAGTAGGCGCTGTAGATGCCGATCACCGACGAGAGCCGATGCGCCAGGTAGAGCGTGAGCACCACCGCGCCGCCTGCGAGGTAGACCGCCGCGAGCGCCGGATGGCCGCGCAGCAACGCCCGGCCGCCGCCACGGAGGCGCGCGCCGATTCGCCCCGCGGGCGCACGGCCGAACTCGAACGCCGCCACCGCGAGCGGCAACACGAGCGCGAGGACGATCAGCTCGCCGCGGGCGAAGAAGGCAACCGCGATCGCGAGCAGGGTCAGGAGATCGTGCTTCACCGACGGAGACGCGATCGCCACGACCAGCGCGTAGACCGCCCAGGTGCAGGCCGGATACGCCGCCACCTCGGTCATCAGGAACATCGAGGTGACGATCCACGGCATGCAGACCGAGAGCACCGCGACGACGAGCGGAGCCCAGCGGAGCCGTGTCACGCGGCGTGTGAGCAGGAAGGCCGGGATGCAGGCGGAGGCCATGATGTAGGCGCTCGCGACGCTCGAGTGCTCCAGGTCGCTCACCATCGTCCCGTGGACGAAGAACGGCGCGATCAGGAGCGGGTAGAGCTGCGAGTAGCTGTGGATGTCGACGCCGTCGATCCGCGGCACCAGTGAATGCGTCTTCGCGATCGCCATCGCGAGATGCTGGTAGCGCTCCGAGTCGACATCGATGAAGTCGCGGACCCGGGCTGCGAACGTGCCGAGGATCGACCCGAGGACGATCCAGATCGTGACCACGCGAACGCTGTCTCGCTTGAGCAAGTTCACAGGCCGATCCTGCGGTCAAGGTTACTCGGCGCCGTCGCGGGCGCGCTCCTCGAACTGAGGCGCACGCCCTAAGATCCCCGTGTGTCCGAGCACGAGGTGGCCTCGGCCCCTGAAGCGACTGTCAGCGAGGCGGCGAAGGAGGCCGCCGTGTTCGACAGTCCCGGACTGGGCCAGAGCTCGTTCGGCTCCCTCTCATTCGGCGCACAGGCCGGCGGCGTCGCGCGGGTCAGGCGGCTGAACAGCGGACCGGGCATGACCGCCGCGCTCGCCCGCGCAGCGATCCGCGGCCTCGGGAACGCGGCTGCCGGACGGCTGCTCGCGCGGAAGTTCGTGAAGCAGCCGCCGACCGACGAGGAGAAACACCTCGGTGAGGCCGGCGTCCGGGCCGACAAGGCGAAGCATGCGCCGCTCGTCTCCGCGGCGCGAGCGAAGTACGACCAGCAGGCGACGAAGCTGATCGGCGGGATGAAGTCGAACTGGGCGAAAAACAAGTCGGACAAGCTCCCCGAGGACATCACGAAGGTGACCGCACCCCTGTACGCGACGATCAGCGAGCAGGACGTCCGCGAGGCGTTTACGAGCGCGTGGAGCTCGGTCTTCTCGGTGCCGATTCCGGGGCACGCGCTCGGCACGCTCGTCGGTCAGTGGAAGGCAGAAGGCGGCAAGACGGGAATCGTCGACTACAACCTGGGGAACCTCACTCTCCCGACCGGATCCGACGGCAAGCCCGCCGCACCCGACAGCGACTACCGAAAGCGCACCGCCGGCGAAGGCCAGGCCTCGGGCGAGAAGATCCCCAAGACCGCGTTCTATGCCGCCTTCAAGACGCTCGAGGACGGCGCGATCGGCCTGCTGCACCGCCTCGCCACGGGGCCGAACGGCGGGCCTGCCCTGCTTGCGGCGCTGATCTACGGAAGCCGCGAGGAATACGTCTACGTGCTCAAGAGCTACAACTACTTCTCGGGCCCGGTCCGGAACATCATGATCGCCGACCGCGACGGAGCCCAGGCGATCTGGTGGTCCGGCTACCTCGACTCGATGGCGTCGGTGCCCGAGGTCAACATCCCGCCGACCCCGCCCCCGATGCCGCCCGGAGCCGAGCCGCCCGCAGGACAGGAGCCCGACGCGGGAGGCGACGACGCGGGCGGCCAGGCGACGAACGAACCGCAGAGCGGGCCGTCCGAAAGCAGCGCGGCGCCGCCCTCGAGCTCGGGCGACACAGGGGCAGGAGGTCCGCCTCCGTCGGGCTCGGACGGAGGCGGCGGCGCGGGCGGTGCGCCATCGTCGGGGTCGAGAGACACCGGCGCCGAAGGCGGGCCGCCCGCCTAGGTGCTTTCGCTGAAGCGCGCATCCGGCCTCGAGGCTCAAGGCGGGGTCAGGTAACGCCTGAAACGACACGAGGCGAAAGTCCACATTCCCGCACCGAGCAGGAAAAAAGGCGGGGTCAGGTACTGCAACGAACGTGTCACGGAACACCCTCGGAGGCGGCCCGAACCGGCAGGCCTGAAAACGACCGCTGACGGTCGAGCTGCGACTATGAGCAGGCAGTAGCGGCCGGCCGGGCCGACGGCCCGAGCGGGACGCCGTAGCGCACTGCCAGCTTCCGCAGGGCGGCGCGGTACAGCTCCATGTCGGCGTGGGTCCAGTCGCCGTGGGTCTGGCAGCGCCACGCCGGGTAGAGCTCGTGGTGGTAGGGGCTCGTCAGGCTCTCGTTGTGGCCGATCACGTTCCGCAACTGGATGTGGAACGTATGCATCAGCCAGACGGTGAGCGCGAGTGAGGAGGCCAGCTGCCGGGGGTCGCCGAGGATCTGCGCGTCGCTCTCGCCGACGTCTTCGATCCCGATCGAGGTGTAGTTGAGCCCCACCGTGTGGCGGCACATCGTGTCGAGCGGAACGAGCTGGTAGATCGTCCCGTCGGTGTCGATCACGAAGTGGGCGCAGTCGCCCGGCAGCTCGTTCAGCTCGGGGTCGGGCGCATCGTCGGCAAACGTGTTCCAGGTGGACGAGAAGGAATCGTCTGCCGTGTAGTGCTCGACGATCACCTTCGGCGCGACGAGCCGCCACGTGTCTAGCCCGTAGTGGCGCTTGGCGTACGCGGCCATCTCGGCCCGTCGCTTGGCGCCGAAGGGAATCGGCTTCCAGACGATTCTCGGCTTTGGGACAGCCGACACGGGACGGGCGACCGCCGTCGCCGCCGGCCACGCGACGCACGCGCCCACCACGAGCACGGCGGCGATCCGCCTCAGCGGCCTGCGGGCAGCCAAGCCTTCAGCCTCTGGACGCGCCGGTAGTGGGCAAGCAGCGTGGCCCGGCCGAGGCGATGCGACTGCACCGCCTGCATCAGCTCGGCGAATGCCTGCTTGCTCGCCGCCTCGCTGTCGGAGTAGAGCAGCACGTCGACCCCTGCCCGGAGCGCCCGCACAGGCGCGTCGGGGAACCGGACGATCGCGGGTGCGCCCATCGTGTCGGTGATCACGACCCCGCCGAACCCGAGCTGCTTGCGCAGGATCCCGGTGACGATCGCCGGGGAGAGCGCCGCCGGAAGCCGCGCCGGGTCGAGGGCCGGATACTCGGCGTTCGAGACCATCACGAGCTTGACGCCGCTCCGGACCGCTGCTCCGAACGAGACGAGCCGGCGCTCGAGCGCGGCCTTCGGCGTCGGTACGACGACGACCGCGAGATCGGTGTTCCCGGGTGCCGTCCCGAGACCCGGAAAGTGCTTGGCAGTCGCGGCGACTCGGGCCGATTGCAAGCCGGTTGCAAACGCGGAGCCGAGCCTCGCCGTCGTCGCCGGATCGGAGCTGAAGATGCGGCTGCCGAGGAACGAGCTCGCCGCGTCCCCGACGTCGAGGACGGGGGCGAGATCGACGTCGACGCCGAGCGCGCGGAGGTAGCTCCCTGTTGCGCGGCCCTGCAGCCGGACAGCCGCGGTGCCGAGCGTGGCCCCCATCGTCTGGGCCGAGGCGACAGGTGGCCCGGCTGGGAACCGCTTGACCATGCCGCCCTCCTGATCGGTCGCAATCAGGAGCGGCGGGTTTCCGCCCGCCTTCGCAGCCTGCTGGAGTCGAGCGACGACTGCGCTCAGAGCGGCCGGGGTCGTGATGTTGCCGCCGAAGAGGATCACCCCTCCGAGCTCGCCGCGCTGGATCCGCGCAAGCAGGTCGCTGCTCGGGGTGGTCCCGTCCATCCCGCCCATCAACGTCTGCCCGACGAGCCGGGCAAGCGTCGGTTCCGGTGAGGACTGCGTCCCGGCCCCGGAAGCGGCAGCGAGCCCAGCGACGAGCACGCCGACCGCAAGTGCCGTCAAGAGCGTTCCGAAGGTCACTGCTCGGTGCCGCAGGCCGGTCACCTCTCGATTGTTCCAGCTGGCGCGGTTCAGGCTCGGAGCCGGCCGATCCCTGATTCGGGGGAATCCCTCATTTTTGCCCTCATCCGGCCGCCGTTCGGATTATGCTCGCGAGTACCCGCCCGACCGGGCGGGCATGGCCGGCAACGACACGGAAAGCAGGACAAAACCATGGATGCGCTGATGAAGCTTTCCCGCGAGGCGCAGGGCGTGCTCGTTGGGACGGTTCTCTTCATTCTTCTCTCGTTTCTCGACTGGCAGTCGGTCTCGTTCGACCTCGGCTCACTCGGGACGCACACCGTCGGTAAGAACCTGTGGCATGGCTTCGGCCTCCTCGTAGTACTGGTCGCGATCGTTCTCCTCGCGTGGGAGATCATCAGGATGCTCGACGTGAAGATCGAGCTCGGCGGAATCGAGCCCGGAGCGATCTCCACGGGGCTTGCACTCCTCCTGGGGATCATGACGATCATCATCTTCCTCGACTGGAGCGACTTCCGGGCCTGGCCCGAATACGTCGGCACGCTGCTCGCGATCGCGATCGCGGTGCTGGCGTTCCTGCGCGCAAAGAAGGAAGGCGTCGGAATGCCGGCGATGCCGGCGAACGTCTCGATCAATAGAGGCGGCGCAGCAGCCGCATCGACCGGGGCCGCCGCAGCTCCGGCCGCGCCGCCGCCCCCGCCGCCCGCGGCCGACCCGGCTCCGGCACCAGAGCCTCTCGCGCCGCCCGTAACCGAAGCGGTCGCGCCTGAAGCACCCGCGGATCCGGCACCTGAACCTCCTGCAGAGGCTTGATCGTCGAACCTCGCTCGTAGCCGGCGAAAGGCAGTTCCTGCGGGCGCCCGGAAGACCGGGCGCCCGCTCTATCTGGCGGTCTCCGACGCCGCCGCGATCCTCGTCTTCGTCACGATCGGACTCCTCTCCCACCACGGCGGCGTCTCGCTTCGCGGGTACGCGCGCGACGCGCTGCCGTTCCTCGGCTGCTGGTTCGCTGCCGCAGCCGTCTTCAAGCTCTACCGGGCGGCCGGCTGGTGGCGGCTCGCCGCGACCTGGGTGGTCGGCGTCACGGCGGCGGTGCTCGTCCGCGCGCTCGTCCTCGGACGGCACCTCGGGGACAACGAGCTTGCGTTCCTGATCGTCTCGCTCGTAACGATCGCCGTGCTCGTTGTCGCGTGCCGCGCCGTGGTCAGGCTGCTTGCGTGGCAGACGAGCCGCGCTGCTCCATGATCCCGTCGATCAGGCCGTAGTCGATCGCCTCCTCCGGCGTCATGAACCGGTCGCGATCGATATCGGCCAGCACCTGGTCGACCTCGCGCCCCGAGTGGCGGGAGATGATCTCGGCCATCTGGTGAGTCAGCTCGAGGATCTCCCGGGCGGCGATCTGGATGTCGGCGGGCGTGCCGCGAAAGCCGCCGGAGCCCTGGTGGATCATGATCTTCGCGTTCGGAAGCGCGAACCGCTTTCCCGCGGCGCCGCCGCAGAGCACCATGGCCGCCGCGGACATGCCCATCCCCAGGCAGACCGTGCCGACATCGGGCTTCACGTACTGCATCGCGTCGTAGATCGCCATCCCGGCGTAGGCGACGCCGCCGGGCGAGTTGACGTAGAGCCAGATGTCCTTGTCCGGATCCTCGGCCTCGAGGAACAGGAGCTGGGCCGCGATCAGGTTCGCGACCGAGTCGTCGACCTCCTGGCCGAGAAAGACGATGCGCTCCCGCAGGAGCCGTGAGTAGATGTCGAACGAGCGCTCGCGGGCACCGTCTGCCTCGAGCACCATCGGGATGACCTGACCGACCAGCATGAGCACCTCCTGTAACGTGCAACCTCAGGGTTGCCCACTGTAGCGCAACTTGACAGTTGCGCATGATCGGAGGTGTCGATGATCCGCAAGGAGATCCTGCTCCCGGCGAGCCGCGACGAGGTCTGGTCGGCGCTGACCGACCCCGAAGAGCTCGAGCGCTGGTTCGCAAACGATGTCGAGCTCGACCTGCGGCCCGGCGGCGGGGCGCATTTCCGCTGGGGAAACGGCGAGTCGCGGCGCGCGACGGTCACCGAGGTCGAGCCCGGCGAGCGGCTGGCCTTCGAATGGGAGGGCGAAGGGGAGGTCGAGTTCACCCTCGAAGACGACGCGGACGGCACCCTGCTGACGGTCGTCGAGACCTCGCCCGCGTGGTCGACGGCGCTCGGCCTGCAGGCGAGCGCCATGGCGTATGCCTGAGCCCCTGGGGCAGGATCCCCTTGGACAGGTGTTCTCGGCGCTCGCCGACCCGAGCCGGCGCCACGTGCTGGGCTTCCTCGCCGACCACGGAACCGCAACCGCCACCGAGCTGACCGGCGAGTTGCCGATGAGCCGGCAGGCGGTCGCCAAGCATCTGACGACCCTCAGCGACGCCGGCCTCGTCTCCGGGGAGCGCGCGGGACGCGAGACGCGATACCGGCTGACCGTGGCGGGCTCGGAGTGGGACGAGCGGCTCGATGCCCTGCGCCGTCACCTCGACCGCGAGCGGTAGCTTTCGCGCGATGGCGCTCTACGACCTCGTCGCCGGCCTTCCGCTCGAGCTCGAAACCGTCTCCTTCGAGCCCGCGGAGCTCGCCGTCTCGGCCCAGTTCACGCGGCGGACGACGACCGTCAAGCTCGCGGGCGGAGGACTGGAAGGCCTCGGCGAGGACGTCACCTACGACGGTGACGAGCATGCCCCCGAGCGCCTCCCACGGCTCGAGCTTGCGGGCAGCTGGACGCTCGACTCGCTCTCGCGGCGGCTGAACGAGCTCGACCTCTTCCCGGCAGGCGCGCCGAATCAGGCCGCCTACCTCGACTATCGCCGCTGGGCCTTCGAGTCTGCCGCGCTCGATCTCGCGCTCCAGCAGGCCGGGCGCTCGCTCGGAGAGGCCGTCGGCCGGGAGGCGCGTCCGCTCACCTTCGTCTCCTCGACGCGGGATTCCTCACTCGACGGCTGGCTCGCGCTCTACCCCGGACTGCGGTTCAAGCTCGATCCGCTTCCGGAGTGGACGGACGATCACATCGCCGAGCTCGCGGCGCTCGGCAAGGTCGACGTCGTCGACCTCAAGGGCGCCTACCACGGCACGTCGGTGGACAATCCGCCGAACCCCGACCTCTACCGCCGGGTCGCCGAGGCCTTCCCGACCGCCTGGATCGAAGATCCGGCGCTCGACCCGGAGACGGATGGCGTGCTCGAGCCGCACCGCGACCGGATCACCTGGGACGCGCCGATCCACTCATGGGCCGATGTCGAGGGGCTGCCGTTCGCACCCCGCTGCCTGAACAGCAAGCCCTCGCGCTTCGGCCCGGTCGAGCGGCTGTTCGAGTTCTACGACCGCTGCGCCGAGCACGGGATCGCTCTCTACGGCGGCGGCCAGTTCGAGCTCGGCGTCGGCCGCGGCCAGATCCAGCTGCTCGCGGGGCTCTTCCACCCCGACGGCTCGAACGACGTCGCGCCCGGCGGCTACAACTCGGCCGAACCGCTCGCCGGTCTGCCCGAAAGCCCGCTCGACCCGAGCCCGGCGCCGACCGGCTTCAGGCGCTCGGTATCCTGAGCCCGAGTGCGCGTCCTGCTCCTGGCCGTGGTTTTCTGCCTGTGCGGCGTGGCCGCAGCGTCGGCCGTGGCCGAGCCGCCCGATCCGTGTGTCCTGATCACGACGAGCGACGCCGCAACGGCGCTCGGCGGGACGCCGCCGAAGGCCAGAGCGAAGACGGTCGGCAGCTATCGCAGCTGCACCTACGCGGTCAAGAAGAAGACGATGACCGTGCAGACGCGGAAGCTCTCGAGCCAGTCGGCCTTCGACAAGAGCGCGAGGGCGAACAAGGGCATCGTCGTCCCGATCCAGGGCATCGGCGCAGACGCGTGGTCGGCCAACGGCACGCTGCTCCTCGTCTGGAAGAACGGCACCGAGATCACGATGACCTTTGCCGGTGTCGAGCCGTTCGTCGCGACCCAGCAGTCGCTCGCGAAGACGGCCCTCGGCCGTCTTTAGCTGATTAGTCAGGAATCGGCAGCTGGAGCTGCGTGATGTTCGTGAGGTCCGTAATCGCGTCGGTGATCACGGCCACGGCCGGCGTGCACGGCCCGATCTCCCCTCGACAGAACGCCCCTGAGGCGGGATGACGGGCGCTTGCGACCAGCCGCGTTCGGAGCGTCCGGAGCCCCGACTCGAGCTTCGAGACATCGGCCTCGAGAGCCGGCGGCGGCACCGAAGCCCGCAGCGCCGTGATCAGCGGCGCGACGAGCGTGCTCGCTCGGAGCTGTGCGGGGGCGCAGTGCGGGTGATTCGTCGGGAAGCACGCGCTGACGCTGGCAGAGAACGTCCGGGCGAAGGTGTCGTACGAGGCCGACCACCGGTGGACGAACGCCACCTCTGGTGACTGTTTTGCACCCGCAGAGCCAGTTGCCGCCAAGGCGAGGATGAGCGCGAGCAACACGACGACGGCCGTCTTTCCAGTTCCCGACATCGCGCCATGATCACCGGTCCCGCGCCTCTCGGCCATAGGACGAACGTCGTATCCTGTCCCGGGTGACCTCCCACAGCGGCGATGACGTCAGGCGCGCGCTCGAGGTCGTGGGGTCCGTCGGTGACTCGGCAAGGCCAGAGCCGTTCGGCGCCGAGACGCTGCTCTTGCTCGGCGAGCTCGTCGGCGCGGAGACCGTCGGGTACTGCGAGACACCCCGCAGCGACGGGTTCGGAGAGTACGAGGTCGTGACCCGCGAGCGCCCCGGCTGGTTTCGCGAGGCACTACGGCGGCTGGCGCGAGAGGACCCGACCCACCCCGTCTTCCGCGGCGACTCGCCGGCGCCCGTGGCGATCTCGGAGCTCACCGGCAGGCGGTCGTTCCGCACGACGGCGATGTACGAGACGATTTTCGAGCCGTTCGGGATGGAAGACAGCATCCGGCTGTATCTCCCCGCACCGCGCGACCAGGCCCGGTTTTTCTTCCTCGACCGCCCGGTCTGGGGTCTTAGGAGGGGAGAGCGCGAGCTGCTCGACTGCGTGCGAACACACCTCGTGGCGGCGCGGAACCGCTGGTCGCCGTCGAGGGATGTCCCCGGCCCGCTGACTCACCGCGAAGCCCAGATCGTGCGGATGTTGGCCGCAGGCCTCACGAACGCCGAGATCGCACATCGCCTCTGGCTCTCCCCCCACACGGTCAGGACGCACCTCGAGCACGCCTACTCGAAGCTCGGCGTCCATACGCGGGTTCAGGCGGCGAAAGCGATCCTCGCCGTTTCGCCGCAAACCGGCCGAGGCCGACCGGGAGTACCCTGACCAGTTCGAAGTCTGTCTCGGGAGGTCAGCTGATGACGACGGTCCAGAACGCCAATCTCGACGGTCGGGCACGCCGTCTGCTCGTGCTCGGCGCCTTTGCCGCCGTGGCCATGCTCACGCTCGGCGCCGGGAGCTCCCGTGCCGCCGCGACGGCGGAGCCCACGCTGTACGTGACCTACGACACCTCGTGCAACTTCAAGATCACCGAGGACAACGGCTCTCTCGTCGGCTCGGCAGTCCCCTACGGCACCTACCAGGTGTACGTGAACACGGTCTTCCCCTTCGCGGCCGGCGGACAGGCCTCGTGCGTCAACGTCGAGTTCCAGCTCACTGGCCCCGGCGTCTCGATCTCGACCGACCTGACCCTCGGGGATGCCTCCTCGGAGTACGAGACAGCCACCTTCCAGCCGAACGCGACCTACCACGCGGTCGACAACAACCACCCGAGCACGGGCATCACCACCTTCACGACCTCGTCCACGCCGGTGAGCGCAGTCGCCGCCCCGAGCGGCAGCTCCACCGGCTCGTCGAGCTCGTCGTCGAGCTCGACGGGCAAGACCTCGGCGATCGGCACCTCGATCAAGACTGTGCCGTTCCGCGGAACGCTCGTCGGGCTGGTGAACGGTGCGGGTGCGCTCTCGCTCACCGACCGCGGCAAGCCAGTGAGGTCGATCCAGGCGGGCCGCTACACCTTCGCGGTCACCGACAAGTCGAAGAAGAGCGCCTTCACCGTGCAGGAGGTCCGGGCGAACGCGACGACCGTCACCGCGAGGACGTTCGTCGGCAAGCGCTCGGTGACGATCAACCTCAAGGCCGGACAGTGGTTCTTCTACCCGACCTTCGTGGGCAAGAAGAGCTACTTCTTCGTCGTCGCCTGAGCTTCCAGGCGCGTTTCCGACCTACAATAGTCTCCGGCTAACTATTGCTCCTCCTCCCCGAGGAGGGATACGCTTGAGGGGTCAACGCTGGGGGGATTGCGGCGCTAGGCAACTTCCACTCGGCAGCGGAAAACCGCGCTCCCTCGTCTTCGCGTTGACCCAAAGCAGCAAATACATGGGAGGATCGACGTGGCAAATAGCCTCAAGATCAAGGTGAATGGGCTCACGCACGGCGTGAACGCCAGCCTTGATACGCCTCTCCTTTACGTCCTGCACAACGAGCTCCACCTGCACGGCCCGCGCTTTGGCTGCGGTCTTGCGCAGTGTGGCGCCTGCTCGGTGCTCCTGGACGGCAAGGAGATTCGCTCGTGCGTGACCCCGGTCGCCGCGGTGAGCGGGAAGAGCATCACGACGCTCGAAGGGCTTCCCGCCCTCTGGGCGTCGCAGCGTGGGACGACGGCAGCAGCGCCGGCGTTGCATCCGCTGCAGCAGGCATGGATCGACGTCCAGGTGCCGCACTGCGGCTACTGCCAGAACGGGATGATGATCCAGGCCGCAGACCTGCTCGCGACGACCAAGAACCCGTCCGAAGACCAGATCCGCACGGCAATGAACGGACACCTCTGCCGCTGCGGCACCTATCCGAGAATCCTGACCGCGATCCAGCAGGCGGCCAAGGTCATGGCAAAGGCAGGTGCGTGATGACAGGACTTCTGCATGAGAAAGAGTTCTCACGCAATACCTTCCTCAAGGCAGGCGGCGCACTCGTCGTCGGCTTCTCGTTCGCGGGCTCGCTGCTCGCCGGCAAGGCCGCGGCGGCACCGCCCACGGCGGCCGGCTACCTGCCCGACCTGTCGCAGGTGGACTCGTGGCTCTCGATCAACGCCGACAACACGGCAACGCTCAAGACGAGCCAGATCGAGACCGGGAACGGCATCACGACCGGCTTCCTGATGGTCGCTGCCGAAGAGCTCAACATGGACATGAGCCAGATGCACTACGCCCGCCAGGACACCTGGGTGATCGCAAGCACGGGCGGTGAGGGCGGCTCGAACGCAATCTCAGGCAGCAGCCCGAAGGTTCGCCTGGCGGCGGTCACGGCGTATCAGGCACTGCTCAACCTCGCCTCGACGAACCTCGGCGTTCCCGTCGGGAGCCTGTCGGTCAAGTCGGGTGTCGTCTCGGGCGGCGGCAAGTCCGTCACCTACGGCGCGCTCGTCGGCGGCAAGCTGATCAATGCCACGATCCCCGGTAACACGGCAACGACCGGCGCTACGCTCCTGCCGGGCACGGCACCGTCGAAGCCGATGGCCAACTACACGATCGTCGGCACCTCGCCGCCGCGGATCGACATCCCGGCGAAGGTGAACGGCACCTACACCTACGTGCACAACATCCGCGTTCCCGGGATGCTGCACGGCCGTGTCGTGCGCCCGCGCGGACAGGGTGGAGTCACCTCCACGAACTACGTCCCGCTGACGGTCAATGCTGCGTCGATCAGCCACATCCCGGGCGCCAAGGTCGTCCAGCTCGGCAACTTCCTCGGCGTCGTCGCTCCCAAGGAGTACGACGCGATCCAGGCGGCAGCCCAGCTGCAGGTCACCTGGAAGAGCGATCCGAAGCTGTCCGGCTCGGGCAACTTCTGGAAGTCGAGCCGCGCTCAGGCCGATGCCCAGCCCGCCCGGTACACGACGGACACCGGCAACGTTCCGGCGCAGCTCGCTGCGTCGGCGCACACGGTGAGCGCCACCTACAAGTACCAGTACAACGGCCACATGCCGATTGGCCCGAGCTGCGCGGTGGCCGACGTCACCTCCACCGGGGCGACGATCTACTGCAACGCGCAGAGCATCCAGAGCATCCCGACGAACCTCGGGACCGGCATGGTGATCAACGGCCAGTCGGTGCTCGGTCTGACGAACGCCCAGATCCGGGCGGTGTTCTACGAGGGCTCGAGCACGTACGGTGCCGCCCCGTCGGAGCTGCACGATCCGGAGCAGGCCGCGGCGATCATGTCGAAGCTCGTCGGTGCACCCGTCCGCGTGCAGTACATGCGCTGGGACGAGCACGGCTATGACAACTACGGCCCGCCCGAGATGATGGACGTGGTCGGCGGCGTCGATGCGAACGGCAACATGACGGCCCTCGACTGGACGACGTACATCATCGGAGGCGCGGCGGTCACGCCGACCTTCGAGGCGACGGGCGCCGGTTCGTGGGCTGCTGCTCAGCCGGCCGGTGCCGCAAGCACCACCGACACGATCTACAAGGTGGCGACGAGCGGCAAGCGCGTGCTCGCGAAGAACATCCCGCTGTACAGCGGCGGCCTCCGCAACTCGTACCTGCGGGCCCCGAACGCACAGCAGGCGCACTTCGCCAGCGAGCAGGTCGTCGACGAGCTCGCCCACGCGGCGAACATGGACCCGGTTGCGTTCCGCACACAGAACATCGACGGAACGGTCGTGACCGGTCAGAAGTGGCTGGCGGTGCTGAATGCCGTCGTCGCCTCGTCCAACTGGAAGCCGAAAGTGGCCAACTCGGTCAAGCAGACAGGCAACATCCGCACCGGCCGCGGCTTCGGATTCGGAACCTTCGCGAGCACTCAGGCCGCGATGGTCGCCGACATCCAGGTCAACATGAAGAGCGGCAAGATCACCGCCACGCATCTGTACATGGCGAGCAACACCGGCTTCACGGTCAGCCCCGGCCTGGTCGCAAACCAGATGACCGGCGGCGCGATCATGGGCCTTTCCCGGGCTCTCTTCGAGCAGCTCACGTTCACGAAGGAGCGGATCACGAGCCTCGACTGGGTGACCTACCCGATCCTGAGGTTCGCGGACGCGCCGCTCGTCACGGTGACGATCGTCTCACCGACGGGCAACATCGTGATCGATCCGGGCGCCAACCAGGCGAACATCGCCGGCAACACGGCAGCGATCGCCCAGGGTTGGAGCACGACCGGCGCAGGTGAGCCGGGCGCGGTTCCGCCGGGCTCGGCAGTCGCGAACGCGTTCTTCGACGCCACTGGCGTTCGGATCCGGGAGGCGCCGATGACGGCGGCTCGCGTCCGGACAACGCTCAAGGCGGCGGGCGCGATCTAGCCAGACCGGCAACAAGCTGACGGTTCGGGCCCGGCAACGGGCCCGAACTGTTTTCTGCCTCGAAAAACCCGATCGGCTGATTGCTGCCGACGACAGCGATTTCTGGGATTCCGCCGTCATGCCGCCGGAATCACCCGGGCGGCAGAACCTCACTTCCCGCCCGTGCCGGCGGCCCGTCAGCCGGCGACGGTGAAAGCGAACGTCTTCGCACCGGCAGAGTACGTCCACCGGCCGGCCGTCAACTTGACCGTCGCCGTCTTCTTGCCGACGAACCTGACCCCGGTGAGGTTCGTCGCCGTCTTCCTCGGGCTGACGATGATCACGCTCCCCTTCGGGTCACGGTCGGTGATCGCGAACTTGTAGCGGCCGACCGCGAGGCGCGACACGGTCTTGCCGCCGAGGGTGAGCGACGAGATGCCCTTCGCGCTCAGCGACGCGGACAGCGTCCCCTCGAGCGCAACCGCGGAGCCGACGATGTCGGTGTCCGAGGTTCCGGCGGAGGAGCCGCTCGTCACCGTCGTCGGAACGACCGTGAACGCCGCCGAAAGGGTGTTGAACACGGTGCGGGTCACCGACGGCTGGTTGTTGTCCTGCGCCGTGTAGGTGGCGTTCGGCTGGAAGGTCACGTTGTACTGCTCGTTGCTCAGGCAGCCGCCGTAGACCGAGGTGCTGAGGCTGACGCCGGGCCCGCTTAGCTGGAACTGCGCAAGTCCCTTGCAGTACTGGAGCCCGCTTGCTCCGAGCGAGGTGAGTGGAACCGCACCAAACGCCTCGGGCGTCTGGATGACGACCGTGTACTCGCCGGGGGCGAGCGAGGTGATGACGCCGCCGGCCTCGTTCTGCATCGTGAACGTGCAGTCGTTCGTGTACACGAACGAGAGCGTCGGATAGACCTTCGGTGGGACGGCGACGCGGCTGCTGCCGGCCGGTACGAGCACGACCGTCACCGCGAGCGCGACGAGGAAGCTGAGAACGACCCGCGTGCGCCGAGTAGGCGCAGATCTCCCATGAACGTGCATGCGAACCTCCGAGTAGCCGAGAACTCAGAGCACTGGAACAGACAGTTTACCAGCGGATGGGTCGATTCCCCGGCCCCGATCAAGGCCTTTTACCGTCCGGGCGGCCGCTCGTTCAGGCGTCGGGCCGGTAGGCGAGCAGCTCCGCGCCGTGGACGCGCAGCCAGTCGCGGTGGCGCCGCCACTCGGGGCGCCGCTCCGCGACGAGACGCCAGAAGCGCGGCGAATGGTTCGGCTCGCGCAGGTGGCACACCTCGTGCACGACGACGTAGTCGAGGACCCCGACCGGCGCCAGTACGAGTCGCCAGTTGAAGGACAGGGTCGCCCTCGCCGAACAGGATCCCCAGCGTGTGCGCTGACCCCGGATCGCGATTCGTTCGTAGGCGACCCCGAGCGCCGCCGCCTCGGTCTCGGCGATGCGCGTCACGAGCTCCCGTGCGGCCCTGCGGGCAGCCCGCTCGGAGATCCCGCGCTCGTCGAGCGCGAGTCGGGGCACCTGCCGGGAGCGTTCGCGAGCGATCCAGTCGCGATGGGAGTCGAGCACCGCGAGCACGGAGCCCTGCGGCATCCGGTAGGGCACGGTCAGCCTCACCGGGGCGCCCCACGGCACCGTCAACCGCCAGCGCCGCGCCTGGCGCGAGCGCCGGATCTCGACCTGCTCGTCCATCACTGGGACGCTAATCGAGCTGTCGGCGGGCCTTGCCGAGCGCTCGGCGCAGAGCCGGCTCCGGGGCGCGGGCGAACGCCCTGTCCCAGCCGAGCCACTCGGCCGCGTGCACCTCGGCCGCCTCGGGGGCGAGCTCTCCCGAGGCGATGACGCCGAAGCGCAGGTCGAGGTGGAAGTGCTCGTCCCAGGGAACCCAGTGGATGTCCACGTCGAGGAGCTCGGCCGAAGCGAGGCGAACGGTCAGCCCCGTCTCCTCCGCGGCCTCGCGTAACGCCGCCTCGCCGGCCGAGCGGTCGCCGGGCTCGAAGTGCCCGCCCGGCTGGAACCACGATCCGCTCTTTCGGTGATGGACGAGGAGCGTCCGCTCGCCGGCCTCGTCGACCACGATCGCCGAGGCCGTGAAGTGCGCCTCGGGCTGCTCTCGCGAGAACGGCTCCTCGAGGCTGAGCGCGTAGGCGCGCATCCGCCCCAGATCCTCGGCCTCCTTCGCGTCGGCGGGCTCGTGCGCCGCGAGCAGCGCCACGAGCTCGGCGGTGTTCACTCGTCTGGGCTCACTCGTATTGGAGCGCCTCGAGCACGTTCAGCTTCGAGGCGCGCCGCGCCGGGAAGATTGCGGCGACGATTCCTGCGATCACGGCGGCGACGACGAAAGCGATCAGCTGCCCGATCGGGAGCGAAAATGCAGAAAAACCGATTGCCTGTTCGATCAATACCGCGAGCACGATCCCGAGCGGGAGTCCAAGCGCCGCGCCGATAAGCGAGGTGACAACCGACTCGTGCCGGATCATCCGTCGCACCTGAATGCGGGTCATGCCCACGGCCCGCAGCATCCCAAGCTCACGCGTCCGCTCGAACACCGTCAGGACGAGTGTGTTCACGATCCCGAAGATGGAGATCACGATCGAGAGCCCGAGCAGGACGAAGAGCAGGTTCAGAAGGATGTCGATCCCCTGCTCCTGCGACTTTTCGAACTCCTGCTCGGTCTGGATCTTTGCGTCGGGGAAGTTGACGAGCGACGCATTGAGCAGCGCAGTATTCGCCGGGGTCACGCCGCCTTTGATGTTGATCAGCGTGAACACGTTCTGCGGGTTCGGGTAGTTCGCGTCGAACTTGGCCGCTGAGGTCGTCACGGATCCGAACGGCGAGCCGCCGGCCGGCACCTTGAAAATGCCGTCAACCCGGAGATTCAGGATCTTCGCGTACGGAGTCAATACGTGGAGCGGCGAGCCGACGGCGAGGTCGTGCTTCTTCGCAAACGACTCGCTCACGACAGCGCCCGTGTTCCCAAGCGTCTCGAGCGTCGCCTGCGATCCGTCCTTCCAGCTCAGCTTCAGCACCCGCGAGATCCCCGGGTCGACCGCGGTCACGTCGAACTGGTCGCCGAACTCCTTGCCCCGGCCGGCGCGCACCCCTGCCGCGGTGGTCACGCGCGGAATCTTCCTGACCGCGACCACGGAGGCGATATCCGTGGGCGTGAAGCCGTTCTGCGAGGTCAAAGCGTAATCGGCGTTGAACTGCTTCGTGACCGCACTCTCGAACGTCGACTTCAGCCCGGAAGCAAGGACCGCGACGAACGTTACGAGGGCAAGTCCGATCATCAACGCGGCGGCGGCAAGAGCCGTACGACTCGGGTTCCGTTGGACGTTCCGTTCGGCGAGGCTATTCGCGGTCCGATCACGCAGGACGCGCGGGAACGCGGGCCGCTTCCGGAACGGTCTTGCGATCAGCCAAAAGAGGAGCGTCAGCGGGTAGACGAGGATCGAGAGTACGACCACCGACCAGGTCGCCACCGGGTCCACCGCCCTCGTGATCGGTTTGACCACCCTGGGCGCAACGATCGCGACGCCGACGAAGACGAAGAGCACGCCGATGCCCAGGGCCACCAGACGCAGACCGCCGGAGAAGACGAACCCGAGGCTGCCGCCGAGGATCCCGAACACCCCGATCGCGATCACAACGACCGCAGCCAGGGGCGCGTAGCCCGCGAAGCGGCTCGGCGGCAGGATCGACCCTTCGCGGACCGCCGCGATCGGAGGCACGCGCGTCGAACGGAACGCAGGCCAGAGCGATGCGAGCAGCGTCACACCGATCCCGATCCCGAGCGACACGACCACCGTGCGCGGAGCGAACACGATCCCGCTCGACGGCAGGTCGATCCCGGCAGCTTTGAAGAGCGAGTTCAGCCCCTGCGCGAGCAAGACTCCGAGGAAGAGCCCGACGACGGATGCCAGCACGCCGATTACGAGCGATTCGAGCAGGACAGATCCGAGGACCTGGTTCCGCGTCGCCCCGATCGTCCGCAGCGTCGCGAGCTCACGTGTGCGCTGGGCGATCGTGATCGAGAGCGTGTTGACGATCACGAACCCGCCGACAAAGAGGGCGACGAACCCAAAAGCGAGCAGGAATTTCTGCAGGATCGAGAGGAAGGAGGTCGTATCACTGGCCTCCTGTTTGGCCTGCTGCTCTCCGGTCTTGACCTGGGCCGTCGACGGCAGGATCGCCCGGATCTCCGCGATGAGCTTCGGCGTCGACATCGCAGCCGTTTTCGAGACCCGGATCTCGTCGAGCTGGCCTTCCTTCTGGAACAGCTGCTGGGCCGTGGGAAGATCGAAGATCGCGATCGTTGCCCCTCCGATCGAGGCCACGCCGCCGAGCTCGGCGATTCCGACGATCTTGAACGGCCGCGTGGGCCCGTGAACCGAGACTCCGATCGTCTCGCCAATCGCGTAATGCTTCGTGTTCGCCGTCCCGGAGTCGATCGCGATCTCGTGTGGCCCGACCGGCCAGCGTCCGCTGACGAGCGTCAACGGGTTGAAGAGCTCATCCCGAGGATTGATGCTGAAGCCAAGGTTCGGCGCTCCGCCGCTCGAGATCGACTTCCCGTCGCTACCGACGAGGTGCGTCTGGTCGTACTCGACGCCGCCAACCGCATCCTGCACGCCTGGGAGCCCTTTGATCTGGGCGAGCAGCGACTCGGGGATCGTCGGGGCAGTCGTGTCATTCGAGTTGCCGAAGAGTGTCTTGCCACTCACTACCGCGTCCGCGTTCTGGAACGACACCGTGAAGATCGAGTCGAAGCCCTTCTTGATCGTGTCGGTCAGGACGTACGTCCCGGAAACCATCGCGACGCCGAGGATGATCGCGAACGCCGTCAGTAGGGCGCGGAGCTTCCGCCCGGCGAGACCCTTCAGCGAGACCCGGATCACTTCGAGAGGTTGTTGATTACTTCCAAGATCGCCGCCGGCTCGCTGCGTGCGCGCTCGTCGGCGATCAACCCGTCGCTCAGGAACAGAATCCGCCCCGCGATCGCGGCGGCCGCGGCGTCGTGTGTGACCATCACCGTCGTCTGGCCGTAGTCCTCGGTCGCCGAGCGCAGCAGCTCGAGGATCTCGTGGCTCGTGGCCGAGTCGAGGTTTCCCGTCGGCTCGTCGGCGAGCACGACCGAAGGCCGAGAGACGAGCGCACGCGCGATCGCGACCCGTTGCTGCTGCCCGCCAGAGAGCTCGGCCGGCCGATGGCTTCGTCGATCGGCGATCCCGAGCCGTTTGAGTAGATCCTCGAGGAAGGCCTTCTCCGGCTTCACGCCTGCGATCGACAGGGGCAGGACGACGTTCTCCTCCGCGGTCAGCATCGGCAGCAGGTTGAAGAACTGGAAGACGAAACCGATGTGCTCTCGCCGGAGCAGGGTCACCTCGCGATCGCTCAGCGACCCGATGTCCTGGCCGGCAATGGTCACGCGCCCGCTTGTCGGGACGTCGAGTGCCGCGAGGATGTGCATCAAGGTCGACTTCCCCGAGCCTGACGGCCCCATCACTGCCACAAGCTCGCCCGAGTTCACCTCCAGCGAAACCCCGCGCAGCGCGTCCACCGCGGTCTCTCCCTGCCCGTAGCGGCGAGTGACCTCGGTGGCGGTGACGACGGGCCCGGTAGGCGCCACGTGTCCGTCCGTGCTCACGGAGCCCGAGCCTACCGGCCGCCGGAGGGTCTGGGTCGGGCCACGTACGATGGTGCGCGAACTCGTCCCTGACAAGCCAGCCTGGAGGTCGTCGTGTCGAATCATGGAGAGGTACGCCTCGAGGGAGCGCCCGCGCTCTGGGCCGACGGCGAGCCCGAGTGGATCTCGCTCTCGTGGGAGGGCGAAGACGGACAGACCCGGACCCTGCTCGGCTCCGGCGTCCCGGAAGCGATCTCATCGAGCCTCAAGGCCTACCTCCAGGCGGTGAACGACGGGAGCGCCTCCGACGGACCTGCGGAGTGGGTGCTGTCGCTCAGCAGCCCGACCCGCGCGCTCTTCGCCAGGCCCGGTGACGGTGACGGCGAGCTGGCGTTCTTCTGGCAGGAGGCGAGCGACGGCTCCCCTGTCGTGCCACAGACCGTGAAGGTGAGCGATCTCGCCGTCTGGGTGCAGTCGCTCGATCTCTACGGCGCGGCCGATCCGGACGAGGTCCACCGGCCCGATCGCGACTAACCCGCCGGGCGGTAGCCGATGCGGATCGAGATCTCTTTCGCGGTCGCGGCGAGCTTTGGCGCGAGCCGGACGACGAGATCCTCCATCGAGACGAGCGAGCGGTGCACGGCGAGATTGATCGCGCCCACCACCGAGCCCTCCGGCCCACGGATCGGAACGGCAATCGACCGCAGGCCGTAGGCGAGCTCCTCGTTGTTGACGGCAAGCCCCTTCGCACGAACCCCGGCGAGCTCGTCGAGAAGCAGCGGGCGCGTCGTGATCGTATTCGGTCCGCGCTTCAGGAGCTCGGAGGTTTCGAGTCGTCGCTCGAGCTCCTCGAGCGGCAGGCCGGCAAGGAGCACCTTGCCCATCGAGGTGCAATACGCAGGGAGGCGCGAGCCGACGTGGAGGTTGAGGTCGATCTCGCGCTGGCCCTGGCTCGCGCTGCGGCAGCGCTCGATGTAGACGACATCGAGGCCGTCGAGCACGGCCATGTTGACCGTATGTCCTGTGCCGTCGGAGAGCTCCTGGAGGCCCGGCGCGGCGATCTGGCGGAGCTCCATCGAGTTGAGCGCCGAGAACCCGAGGTCGAGCACGCGCGGGCCGAGCCGGTAGCGGCGCGTGGCTCTGTCCTGCTCGAGGTAGCCCAGCGAGGCGAGCGTCGCGATGTAGCGATGGGTGCTCGAGCGGCTGATCCCGACCTCGCGGGCGAGCTCGCTGACCCCGAAGAGCGGGCGGTTTGCACTGAAGGCCGAGAGGATCGCGAGGCCGCGCTCGAGCGACTGTGAACGGCTCGTCTCGTGTGTGGTGACGGGGCTCAGCATGAAGTATCCCGCTCTTCGGGACAGCGTCTTGACACGCGGGACGGCGCAAGCGTAGCTTGGCGCGTTGCTTTCGCCAATACGGGGCCGACGACCACCACCCAACACGGGGCCAGTAGGAGGACTGCATGGCTGAAGGAAATCCCATCACGAGGCGAGACCTGCTCAAGCGCGCCGGAGTCGGCGCGGGCGGTCTTGCAGTCGCAGGCGCGGCGGCACCGCAGATCTGGGCGGCACCGCGAGTCTCGGAAGCGAGTCAGACGATCAAGATCGGCTTCGTGAGCCCGCTGACTGGACCAGCGGCGGGCTTCGGCGAGCCGGATCCCTACGTGCTCGGACTGGCCAAGAAGAAGCTCGCGAGCGGCCTGACGATCGGCGGCACGAGCTACCAGGTGCAGGTGATCGACAAGGACGCCCAGTCGACGCCGAGCATCGCCGCCCAGGTCGCGAGCGACCTGATCCATTCCGAGAGCGTCGACCTGATGCTCACCACCTCGACGCCCGAGGTCGTGAACCCGGTCTCCGACGCCTGCGAGGCCGCCGGCGTGCCGTGCGTCTCGACCGTGGTGCCCTGGGAGGCCTGGTACTTCGGCCGCGGCGCGAAGCCGGGCAAGCCCTCGCCGTTCCGTTTCACGTACCACTTCTGCTTCGGGGTCGCGAACTTCTTCGACACCTACACGCACCTGTGGCCGCAGGTGCCGACGAACAAGGTCGTCGGCGTGATGTGGCCGAACGACGCCGACGGCAACGCGATCCGGGGCGCGCTCGGCCCGCTGCTCGAGAAGGCCGGATACAAGATCATCGACCCGGGCGCCTACACCGACGGGACGACCGACTACACCGCGCAGATCACGAAGTTCAAGCAGGCCGGGATCCAGATCTTCAACACGTTCCCGATCCCGCCCGACTTCGCGACGTTCTGGCGCCAGGCCGCCCAGCAGGGGCTCACCAAGCAGGTGAAGATCGCCCAGATTGCGAAAACGGGATTGTTCGCCTCACAGGTCTCCGCGCTCGGGAGCCTCGGCTACAACCTCGCGAGCGGCGCCTACTGGGGGCCGACCTGGCCCTACCACTCCTCGCTCACCGGGATCTCGAACAAGGCGCTCGCCGCCGGCTACACCGCCCAGAGCCACAAGCAGTGGAACCAGCAGATGGGGCCGAGCCTCGCACTCTTCGACGTCGGAGTGGCGGCGCTCAAGGCGAGCGGCAATCCGAAGGACAAGACGGCGGTTGCGAACGCGATGAAGACGCTCAAGGTCGAGACGCCGGTCGGCGTCCTCCACTGGAGCAAGGGCCCGGTGCCGAACGTCGTCCAGACGCCCATCCCGGGCGGCCAGTGGATCAAGGCGAAGAGCGGCCCGTTCCCGTATGAGTGGGTCTTCTGCGAGCACACCGACGACCACAACGTGCCGATCCAGGCGAAGCTCAAGCCGTACTCCTAGACCAAGAGGATGGTGGGATCGGAGGCACAACCGATCCTCGCCGCGGCCGGGATCCGCAGGCGCTTCGGCGCGCTCGTCGTGCTCGACGGGGTGGATTTTGCCGTCTCGGCCGGCGATGCGATCGGCATCGTCGGCCCGAACGGCGCCGGGAAGACGACGCTCCTGAACGTCCTCTCGGGCGCTCTTCGCCCTTCGGAGGGCTCGGTGGCGTTCCGCGGCGAGGACGTGACGCGGACAGGGGTCAGCAAACGCTGCCGGCTAGGGATCGGGCGCGCCCACCAGGTGCCGAGGCCGTTTGCCGACATGACGGTCTTCGAGAACGTCTACGTCGGCAGCGCGACCGGCGGCGGATTACGCGGACGGGCCGCGTATACCCGTTGCATCGACGTGCTCGAGCTCTGCGAGCTCACCGGCGTTGCGAACCGCCGCGCCGAGAGCCTCGGGCTGCTCGACCGCAAGAAGCTCGAGCTCGCCCGCGCGCTCGGCACGAATCCCGTCGTGCTGCTCCTCGACGAGATCGGTGCGGGGCTGACCGACGCCGAGGCCGACGAGCTCGTCGGGACGATCCGGGAGGTCCGGGGGCAGGGCGTCGCGATCGTCTGGATCGAGCACATCGTCCGCGTGCTCGTCCAGGTGGTCGAGCGGCTCGTCTGCCTCGACGCGGGCCGCGTGATCGCCGACGGCGACCCGCACGAGGTGATGCGCGACGCCGCCGTCGTCGACGCCTACCTCGGAGGCATGGTGACGTGACGGCCCTGCTTTCCCTCACGGGAATCGAGGCCCGCCACGGGCTCCTGCCCGCCGTACGCGGGATCTCGCTCGAGGTCGCCGAGGGCGAGACGGTTGCGCTCGTCGGCGCGAACGGCGCCGGGAAGACGACGCTTCTGCGGACGATCGCCGGTGCGCACAAGCCCGCAGCGGGAAGCGTCGTCTTCGACGGACGCGAGATCACCAAGTTGCGCAGCTACGACCGAGTGCGCCTCGGAATCGCACTCGTGCCCGAGGGGCGGCGGCTCTTTCCCGACCTGACGGTGGAGGAGAACCTGCTCGTCGCACGCCATCGCTCCCGCCCGGGCCGGTGGAACGTGGAATCGGTGCTCGAGGCGTTCCCGCTGCTCGAGCCGCTGCGCCACCGCCGGGCCGCGGCGCTTTCGGGGGGTGAGCAGCAGGCGACCGCGATCGGGCGGGCGCTGATGACGAACCCGAGGCTGCTCCTGCTCGACGAGGTCTCGCTGGGCCTCGCTCCGATCGCGGTCGAGGCCGTCTACCGCTCCCTCGAAACGCTGATCGCCGAGGGGGCGACGATCGTCCTCGTCGAGCAGGATCTGAAGCGGGCGACCTCGGTTGCCGGGCGCGTGGTCTGCATGCTCGAGGGCCGACTCGTACTCGAGGGCGCGGGCAGCGAGCTCACGCGCGAGCAGATCACCGAGGCCTATTTCGGCCTGCACGGGACCGCCGACGCGGGGAAGGGAGCCGCGTGACCTGGGTCAATGCAGTGCTCCAGGGCGTCTTGCTCGGCGGCTTCTACGCGATGCTCGCCACCGGTCTCGCGCTGATGTTCGGGGTGATGCGGATCGTGAACCTCGCCCACGGAGACATCGCCGTGCTCGGGGCCTACCTGATCCTCGTCGTCCTCGATCACTGGAACACGACCCCGTTCCTCGCACTCGTCCCGGTGCTGCCGGTGATGCTGATCCTGGGCTACGGCCTGCAGCGGACCGTGCTCGACCGCTCGCTCCGCTCGGGGATGCTCGTGCCCCTGCTTGCCACGTTCGGCCTCTCGATCGTGATCCAGAACCTGCTGCTCGAGAAGTTCTCGCCCGACGTGCGCTCGCTCGGCGGTCAGGCGGGCCGGGTCGCAACCGCGAGCTGGCAGATCACGAACGAGCTCTCGATCTCGGCGATCGGAGCGCTGATCCTCGGGACGGCGGTGGCGACACTCGGCGGCCTCCAGCTCTTCCTCACCCGCACCCAGCAGGGCCGCCAGATGCGGGCAACCGCGCAGGATCCCGACACGGCCGAGCTCGTCGGGATCAACTCTCGCGCCGTGTACGCGCGAGCCACCGCGATCGCCGTCGCGACCGCCGCGGTCGCGGGGATGTTCCTCGGCATTCGCTCCTCCTTCGACCCGTTCACCGGCTCGACGCTCCTGATCTTCGCCTTCGAGGCCGTGGTGATCGGCGGCTTCGGCTCGCTCTGGGGAACCCTCGCGGGAGGGATCGTGCTCGGCGTCGCCCAGACGATCGGCGCCCAGATCAACCCGCAGTACTTCGAGCTCTCGGGGCACATCGTGTTCCTGGTCGTGCTCGCCTCGCCACGCGGCGGGATCTTCCGGCTGAGGACGGCGACCGCATGACCCGTAGCCCCGAACAAGGCTCGAGCATGCGCGTCGAGCGCTGGAATCGCCTCTCTGCAGGCTTCACGGGCGTCTTTGTGGTGTTCGCGGTAACGCTCGTCTTCGTCCCCGTCCTGCTGTCGCAGAACGCGACCGAGAAGATGACTGCGCTGCTGATCCTCGTGCTGCTCGCGGCGATGTGGAACGCGCTCGCCGGCTACGGCGGCCTGGTATCGATCGGGCAGCAGGGGTTCATCGGGATCGGCGCCTACGGAACCGTCTGGCTCGTGAACAAGGGCATGAGCCCCTACCAGGCGATGATCGTCGCGACGGCGTTCTGCGGCGCGGTCTCGATCCCGGTCTCGTTCCTCGTGCTTCGGCTGCGCGGCGCACAATTCGCGATCGGGATGTGGGTGCTCGCCGAGGTGGCCGCGATCCTCGTCTCGTTCGACTCCTCGCTCGGCGCCGGCACGGGCACCTCGCTGATCGCACTCAACTACTACTCGCCCGAGGCGCGCCAGTCCTACACCTTCTGGCTCGCACTTGGGATGACGGCGTTCTTCCTGGCAGTGCTGTTTCTCCTGCTCCGCAGCCGCCTCGGGGCCTCGCTGCAGGCGATCCGCGACGACGAGCAGGCCGCAGCGTCGGTCGGCGTCCGCGTCGTCGCCGGCAAACGGGTGCTGTTCGTGCTCGCCGGCGCGGGCTGCGGCGGCGCCGGGGCGCTGATCCTCGCGAACACGCTCTTCATCGAGCCGGACTCGGTCTTCGGCGTGAACTACTCCGCCTTCATGATCTTCATGGTGCTCGTCGGGGGGCTCGGCACCTTCGAGGGCCCGATCATCGGTGCGGTGGTGCTCTTCCTGATCCAGAATCACTTCCAGAACAACGGCGTCTGGTACTTCGTGGGGCTCGGGATCACCGCGATCCTGTTCGCGCTCTTCCTGCCGCGCGGGCTCTGGGGAACGGTGCGCGACCGGTACGCGATCCAGCTCCTGCCGGTCGGCCATCAGCTGCGCGGCGTCTCACCGCCCGTGCAGACCGAGGAGGCAACGTGAAAGATGACCGCAACGAAAGGAGTCGGACATGACGAGCGTCGAGGTAGCGGTGCCGGAGCTCAAGCATTTCATCGGCGGCGAGCAGGTCGGGAGCGGCGCGACATTCGAGGATGCCGACCCGTTCACGGGCGAGACCGTTGCGCGAGTTGCGTCGGGGACGCGGGCCGAGGCGAAGGCGGCGATCGAGGCTGCTGCGGCAGCCGCGCCGGGCTGGGCCGTCTCTGCACCGGCCGAGCGGCAGCGGATCTTCCTTGCGGCCGCGGACATCCTCGAGTCGCGCCGCGACGAGGTCGTGTCCTGGCTCGCACGCGAGACCGGCTGCACCTTCGGCTTCGGGATGTTCCAGATGGGCTTCGTGCCGGGCCTCTTCAGGCAGGCGGCGGCGCTGGGCTACGCGCCGCTCGGGCAGGTGATCCCGTCCGACCATCCGGGCACGCTCGCGATGGGCCTGCGGCGGCCCGTGGGAGTCGTGGGCGCGATCGCGCCCTGGAACGCCGCGCTGATCCTCTCGGCGCGCTCGATCGCGGCGCCGCTCGCGCTGGGAAACACCGTCGTCCTCAAGCCGTCAGAGTGGTCGCCTTATTCCGGCGGGCTGCTCTGGGGGGAGATCTTCGCCGAGGCGGGGCTGCCCTCCGGGGTGCTGAACATCGTCACGCACGCGCCGGGCGAGGCTGCGGAGATCGGCGACGAGCTGGTCGAGAACCCGGCGGTGCGGCGGATCAACTTCACCGGCTCGACTGCGACCGGCCGCCGCCTGGCCGAGGCCGCGGGACGGCAGCTCAAGCGCGTCGTGCTCGAGCTCGGCGGCTCGAATCCGCTGATCGTCCTTGCCGATGCCGATCTCGACTACGCCGTCTCGGCCTCCGCCTTCGGTGCGTATCTCCATCAGGGGCAGATCTGCATGTCGGCGCGACGGATCATCGTCGAGCGGCCGATCGCCGAGGAGTTCACCTCGCGCCTCGCCGCCAAGGCGGCCGGGCTGAAGGCCGGCGATCCAAAGGAAATGGACACGATCATCGGCCCGCTCATCAACGCCGATGCGCTTGCGACCGTGAAGCAGCGCGTCGACGACGCCGTCGCCGGTGGAGCCAAGGTGCTTGCGGGCGGCGCCACTGCCGGGCCGTGCTTCCAGGCGACGCTCGTCTCCGACGTTCCGGAGGACTCCGACCTCGCGCGGCTCGAGACGTTCGGCCCGGTTGCGGCGATCGAGATCGTCGACAGCCCCGAGCAGGCGGTCGAGCGGGCGAACGCCACGAGCTACGGGCTGTCGTCGGGGATCATCACCTCGGATCCCGACCGTGGCTTCGCACTCGCCCAGCAGATCGAGGCCGGGATCGTCCACGTCAACGATCAGCCCGTGGGCGACGAGCCGCAGATGCCGTTCGGCGGGGTCAAGGACTCGGGCTTCGGGCGCTTCGGCGGCCAGGCCGTCGTCGACGAGTTCACCGAGCTGCGCTGGATCACCGTCCAGAGCGGAACCCACCCGTTCCCCTTCTGACCGATGGCAGAGATGCTCACGCTGGCTGACGCGGTGGCCGCCCTCGTCGAGGACGGGCAGACCGTCGCGCTGGAGGGGTTCACGCACCTGATCCCGCACGCCGCCGGGCACGAGCTCGCGCGGCAGGGGCGGCGTGAGCTGACGCTCGTGCGGATGACCCCGGATGTGATCTACGACCAGCTGATCGGTGCAGGCTGCGCGCGGAAGCTCATCTTCTCGTGGGGCGGGAATCCGGGCGTGGGCTCACTGCATCGGTTCCGCGACGCCGTCGAGCACGGCTGGCCGGGGCCGCTCGAGCTGGAGGAGCACTCGCACGCCGGGATGGCGGCGGCCTACGCGGCGGGGGCGGCGAACCTGCCCTTCGGCGTGCTGCGCGGCTACCGCGGCACCGACCTGGCCGCGCGGACGCGGGTTGCGTCGATCGAGTGCCCGTTCACCGGCGAGGAGCTCTCGGCGGTGCCGTCGCTTCGGCCGGACGTCGGGATCGTCCACGCACAGCAGGCCGACCGGGCCGGCAACGTGCAGCTCTGGGGGATCACCGGAGTGCAGAAGGAGGTCGTGCTCGCCTCGCGCCGCTCGCTCGTGACCGTCGAGGAGGTGGTCGACGAGCTCGAGCGGCGGCCGGGCGGCGTCGTGCTTCCCGGGTGGGCGATCGACGCGGTCGCGGTTGCCCCGCGCGGTGCGCATCCGTCCTACGCGCACGGCTACTACGAGCGCGACAACGGCTTCTACGTCGAGTGGGACGAGATCAGCCGCGACCGCGACCGGTTCTTGGATTGGATGCAGCGATACGTGCTCGAGACCGCCGGAATCGACGAGTACCACGCCGCGCTTGCGGAGGCCGGAGCGGTGGTGCGATGACCTATACCCGTGAAGAGATGATGGTGGTCGCGGCCGCGCGCCGGCTGCGCGACAGGCAGATCGTGTTCGTCGGGATCGGCGCGCCGAGTCGCGCGGCCAACCTGGCGCGGCGCAGCCACGCCCCCGGTTGCGTGCTCGTCTACGAAAGCGGGACGATCGGTGCGAAGCCGGCGCATCTCCCGCTCTCGATCGGCGACGGCGAGCTTGCCGAGACCGCGGATGCGGTCGTCTCGGTGCCGGAGATCTTCTCGTACTGGCTCCAGGCCGGACGGATCGACGTCGGCTTCCTCGGCGCGGCGCAGATCGACCGCTTCGGCAACCTCAACAGCACCGCGATCGGCCCCTATGACGAGCCGTCAGTCCGCCTCCCCGGAGGTGGCGGGGCACCGGAGATCGCGGCGTCGTGCAAGGAGACCTACGTGATGCTCAGCCAGTCGCCGCGCACGTTCGTCGAGCGGCTCGACTTTCGCTCGACGGTCGGGTTCGGCGACGGGCCGGGGAGCCGCGAAGCGCTCGGCTTCTCGGGCGCCGGGGTGACCGTGGTGATCACCGATCTCGGCGTGCTCGAGCCGGACCCGGAGACCTGCGAGCTCACGCTGACCGAGCTGCACCCGGGGATCGAGGCGGAGCAGGCGCAGGCGGCGACGGGGTGGAACCTGCGACTCGCACCGGCGCTGCGGTCTGTCGAGCCGCCCACCACCGCGGAGCTCGAGACACTCCGCAGCTTCACGACGCTCGGCGAGGAGAATGCGGCGTGATCGAGCCGCCCTACCTGTGGGAGCCGTACGTCGCGACGCGCCTGCGCGCGCCCTCACGGCCGCCGCTCGTGCTCCCTGCTTCGGCCTTGCCCGAGGCTCCGGTCTACGGCGAGCTCGCGGTAGATCCCGCCGACGCGGATCTGACCGCCGGCCGTGAAGGGCGGCCGCTCGGCCAGCTGATCGTGGTCAGCGGCCGGGTCGTCGAGGAGGACGGCCGCCCGGTGCGCGACTCGCTGATCGAGATCTGGCAGGCGAACGCCGGCGGCCGCTACCGGCACGACGCCGACCGGCACGACGCGCCGCTCGACCCGAACTTCGACGGGGGCGGCCGCTGCCTGACCGACTCCGAGGGCCGCTACCGCTTCGTCACGATCAAGCCCGGCGCCTATCCCTGGGGTAACCACCCGAATGCGTGGCGTCCCGCGCACATCCACTTCTCCCTCTTCGGGCGCGCCTTCTCGCAGCGGCTCGTCACCCAGATGTACTTCCCGGACGATCCGCTGTTCCCCTACGACCCGATCTTCGGCTCGATCCGCGACCCGGCGGCGCGCGAGCGGCTGATCTCGCGCTTCGATCTCGAGACGACGATGCCCGATCACGCGCTTGGCTTCCGCTTCGACGTGGTGCTCCGCGGCGCAGGTGCGACACCGTTCGAGGACGAGCATTGAGCGGCCTCACGCCCTCCCAGACCGTCGGGCCTTTCCTGCATATCGGGCTCTCGGACAGCTTCGGCTCGAAGCTCGACGCGGCACGGATCCGGCTGCACGGGGGCGTTCTCGACGGCGCGGGCGATCCCGTGCGGGACGCCGTCGTCGAGCTTTGGGCGGCGGGAGTCGGTCTCGTTCGGAGCGACACGCGCGGCGACGGGCGCTTTGCCGTGGAGGTCAGGAAGCCGCCGGCCACAGAGGGCGCACCGTGTTTCGAGGTCGCAGTGTTCGCCCGCGGGCTCCTGAAGCAGCTGGTGACCCGCGTCTACTTCCCGGACGAAGCCGACGCGAACGCGGCTGACCCGGTGCTCGCCGAAGTCGACCCCGAACGGCGCTCGACGCTCGTCGCGGTGGAAGAGACCGACGGCTCGCTCCGGTTCGACATCAGGCTCCAGGGCCCCGGCGAGACGGTGTGCTTCGAGCCATGAGCCTCGATGCGATCTTCGTCCCCGACGAACTGCGTCGCCTCGTTTCCGATCGAGCCTGGGTGGAGGCGATGCTCGAGGCCGAACGCGCGCTCGCGAACGCGGAGGCTCTGGTCGGCGTCATCCCCGCGCACGTCGCCGGGCCGATCGCCGAAGCCTGCGACGTCGACCGGTTCGACGTGGCGGCGATCGTGGCTGCAGGCCGCGCCGCGGGCAACCCGGCCGAGCCGCTCGTCCGGGCCCTGCGCGACGCGGTCGACGGAGAGCCGGCCGGCTACGTGCACTACGGCGCGACGAGTCAGGACATCGTCGACTCCGCGGCGATGCTGATTGCGCACCGGGCCGTCGGCCTGATCCTCACCATGCTCGACGGCGTCGGCGAGGCCTGCGCCGGGCTGGCGGTGGCCTACCGCGAGACGCCGATGGTGGCGCGGACGCTGCTCCAGCAAGCGGTGCCGACCACGTTCGGGCTGAAGGCCGCGGGGTGGCTCTCGGGAGTGACCGCAGCGCGGAGGCAGCTTCGTGTCGTGCGGGCCGAGCTCCCGGCGCAGCTCGGTGGCGCCGCGGGGACGCTGTCGGTGTTCGGAGCGCAGGGCTTGACCGTGCTCGGCGCCTTCGCGGCTGAGCTCGAGCTCGCCGACCCGGGTCTTCCGTGGCACACGGAGCGCAGCCGGATCGCAAGCCTCGGCTCCGCGCTCACGATCGCCGCCGGGGCCTGCGCGAAGATCGGCCTCGACCTCGGGCTGCTCGCACAGACCGAGATCGGCGAGGTTCGCGCGGGCGCGGGGCCGTCCTCGGCGATGCCCCAGAAGCGAAACCCCGTCGACGCGGCGCTCGCCGTCGCGTGCGCGCGGCGCACAGAGGCAGCCGCCGGGCTGCTCACGAGCGCACTCGCGCAGGAGCACGAGCGGGCCTTCGGCTCGTGGCAGGCCGAATGGGGCGCGCTCTCCGAGGCGCTTGCCCACTGCGGCGGCGGGGCGGCAGCGACGCGACGTGCGCTCGAGACGGTCGAGGTGGACCCGGGTCGCATGCTCGAGAACCTCGGGCTGACCCGCGGCGCCGTGATGAGCGAGCGCCTCGTCTACCTGCTCGGCGAGCGGGTCGGACGAACGGAGGCACTCGCCGCGGTGAACACAGCCCTCGAGCGCGCCGCCGCTTCCGGGCGGACGCTCCGCGACGAGCTCGAACCGAACGTCGGCGGGCTCGAGCCCGGGGAACTCGACGCCGCGTTCGATCCGGCGGCCCGGCAGGAACCGGCAGGCGAGCTCGTCGAGCTCGCGCTCCACCGGTGGCGGGAGGCGCCATGACCGACGATGCCCGCGAGCGTGGGATGAAAGCCCGCCGCGAGGTGCTCGGGGACGCGCACGTCGACCGCGCGATCGACAAGACGACGCCTCTCACCGCCGACTTCCAGGATCTGATCACGCGGTATGCCTGGGGCGAGATCTGGTCGCGCGACGGCCTCGACCGCAGGATGCGAAGCGCGATCACGCTTACCGCGCTCGTCGCCCTCGGCCGTGACGAGGAGCTCGAGCTGCACCTCCGCGGCGCGCTCAGGAACGGGCTAACGCCCGACGAGATCTCCGAAGTGCTCCTGCAGAGCGCGATCTATTGCGGCGTCCCCGCAGCGAATGCCGCGTTCGCGATCGCTCAGCGGGTGCTCGGCGAGGAGACGCCGGAATGAGCCCGAGAGCCGTGGTCATCTCGGCGGTGCGGACCCCGGTCGGGCGCTTCGGCGGCGGGCTTTCGGGAGTGCGTCCTGACGACCTGGGGGCCGTCGCGATCGCGGCAGCGGTCGAACGTGCGGGCGTGGACGCCGGCGAAATCGAGGACGTCTGGTTCGGCTGTGCGAACCAGGCCGGCGAGGACAACCGGAACGTCGCACGGATGGCGGCGCTGCTCGCGGGCCTGCCCGAGTCGGTCGCCGGGGTGACGGTGAACCGTCTCTGCGCCTCCGGGCTCTCTGCGGTCGTCGGTGCCTGCCACGCGATCGCCGCAGGGGACGGCGACCTCTTCGTCGCCGGCGGGGTCGAGTCGATGACGCGGGCGCCGTGGGCGATGGCCAAGCCCGACGCGCCCTGGGCGCGCGGCGATCGCACGGTCTACGACACCGTGCTCGGCTGGCGCTTCCCGAACCCGAGGCTCGAGGCGATCTTCCCGCTCGAGTCGATGGGCGAGACGGGCGAGAACGTCGCCGAGCAGTGGCACGTCTCGCGCGAGGACCAGGACGCCTTTGCTCTCGAGTCGCAGCGGCGCTGGGTCGCGGCCCAGGAAGCGGGCCGCTTCGCCGACGAGCTCGTCCCGGTCGGCGAGCTCGTGCGCGACGAGCATCCTCGCCCCGATACCGTGCTCGAGAAGCTCGCCGGCTTGAAGCCGATCTTCCGGCCGGGTGGCACGGTCACCGCCGGCAACGCCAGCGGGATCAACGACGGCGCCGCGGCGCTCGTCATCGCCTCGGAGGAGCGAGCGCGAGCGCTCGGCGCCGAGTCGCTCGGGACGTTCGCCGGCAGTGCCGTCGCGGGGGTCGATCCGACGGTGATGGGCATCGGGCCGGTTCCCGCGGTTCGCAAGCTGCTCGCGCGACGGGGAATCGACGCGGCCGAGCTCGACCTGGTCGAGCTGAACGAGGCATTCGCGTCTCAGAGCCTCGCCGTGATCCGCGAGCTCGGCCTCGACCCGGAGAAGGTCAACGTGAACGGCGGGGCGATCGCGATCGGCCATCCGCTCGGGATGAGCGGCGCCCGCCTCGTCGTCGGCCTCCTGCACGAGCTCCGCCGCCGCGGCGGGCGCTACGGCCTCGCCACTCTCTGCGTCGGCGTCGGCCAGGGGCAGGCGGCGCTCTTCGAGCGCGCTGTCAGCTGATGCGCACCCAGGTCGGGATCGTCGGCGCGGGTCCCGCCGGCCTCGTGCTCGGCAGGTTGCTCGAGCAGGCAGGGGTCGAAGCGGTCGTGCTCGAGGCGCGTTCGCGCGACTACTGCGAGCACCGGATCCGCGCGGGTGTCCTCGAGCAGGGCACGGTTGACCTCCTCGCCCGGGCGGGGGTCGGCGCGCGGATGCAGGCCGAGGGCATCGTTCATCACGGGATCGAGCTCCAGTTCGAGGGCGAGCGCCACCGGATCCCGCTCAGCGACCTCGCCGGCGGTCGCTCGATCGTGATCTACGGCCAGACCGAGGTGGTCAAGGACCTGATCGCCGCGCGACTCGAGACGGGCGCGCCCCTGCACTTCGAGGTCGGCGACGTCACGGTCGAGGCGATCGAGTCGCGGCCGCGGATCGGGTTCACACACGAGGGCGCACGTCGCGAGGTCGAATGCGACCTCGTCGCGGGCTGCGACGGCTTCCACGGCATCTCCCGGAGAGCGATCCCCGCCGGCGCGCTCCGCACCTACGAGCGCGGCTATCCCTACGGGTGGCTCGGCATCCTCGCTGCGGTCGCACCCTCGAGCGACGAGCTCGTCTACGCCCACCACGAGCGCGGGTTCGCGCTCGCGAGCCTTCGCTCGCCCGAGCTCTCGCGGCTCTATCTCCAGTGCCGTCCGGACGAGGATATCGCCGAGTGGTCCGACGATCGGATCTGGTCCGAGCTCCAGACGCGCCTCGGCGTCGAGGGCCGGACGCTCGCCGAGGGGCCCGTCCTCGAGAAGAGCGTCACGGGGATGAGGAGCTTCGTCGCCGAGCCGATGCAGCACGGGAACCTGTTCCTCGCGGGTGACGCGGCGCACATCGTCCCGCCCACCGGCGCCAAGGGGCTGAACCTCGCGATCGCCGACGTGAAGGTGCTCGCCGAGGCGATCGTCGCGTGGTATGCGACCGGCAATCGCCGCGCGCTCGACACATACTCGACAACGTGTCTACGCCGCGTCTGGCGGGCCGAGCAGTTCTCGTACTGGATGACCTCGATGCTCCACCGAGACGACGAGGCCGGCGAGTTCGGCCGCGCGCTCCAGCTTTCGCAGTTGCGCTACCTCACGACCTCGACCGCCGCGGCGACGAGCCTCGCCGAGAACTACGTCGGGCTCGAGCGTCTCTAGACGGAGGCGGTCGCGAACTTCGGGATGACGTCGCGGCCGTAGGCGCCGAGCGTCTCTTCCTGGGCGTTCGTCATCAGGTAGACGTTGAACTGGTCGACGCCGACCGCCTCGAGCTCGCGCAGCTTCTTCGTGCACGCATCCGCCGAGCCGATCACGCAGAAGCGGTCGCAGATCTCGTCGGTGACGAACGCGCCGTGGGCGGCGCCGACGCGCGAATGGTCCTTGTAGTCGTAGCCCTTGCGCGTCTTCACGAAATCGGTCAGCTCAGAAGGGATGTCCGAGTCCCACCCGTAGCGCTCGATCAGGTCCATGACGTGATTGGAGACCATGGCCGGGAACCAGCGCACCTCGTCGCGGCAGGTGGCGAGGTCGTCGGAGACCTTCGACGGGGCGCCGACGATGCACTCGAGCGCCGCCGGGTCGCGCCCGGCCTTCTCGGCGGACGCGCGCGCCGTCGACATGATCCACTCGACGATCACCGGATCTGCGAGCTGGATGATCACGCCGTCCGAGACCCTCCCGGCGACCGCGAGCGCCTTCGGGCCGTAGCCGGCGACGTACATCGGGATCGGCGGCTCCTTCAGGGCCCAGGTGAGCTCGAGCTCCTTGCCGCACCACTCGACCTGCTCACCGTTCATCAGCGCCTTGATCATCCGGCAGGCCTCCTCGAACTCGGCCATCTTCACCGGCTGCTGACCGATCACGCGCCGGGCCGAGTCGCCGCGCCCGATCCCCATTACCATCCGGCCGCCCGAGATGTCGTGCAGGGTCGCGTAGGCGCTCGCGAGCACGGTCGGCTCCCGCGTGCCAGGGTTCGTGACGAAGTGGCCGAGCTTCAGCGTCGACGTCGCATTCGCGGCGAGCGCGAGCAGCGGGATCGACTCCTGCCAGAGAATGTGGGAGTCGTAGGTCCAGCCGTAGTCGAACCCCTCCTTCTCCGCCAACACGAGGAGCTCGAGGAAGCGCCCGAACGGCGGATCGGGAAGAACGGTGACTCCAAAGCTGATCGCCACGCGTGCAATCTAACGTTCCGCGGATGACGTGTGGAGGGCCGGCGATGAAAATACTCGGTACCGGATTGAACTACGCCGGGCACATCCGCGAGCAGGGGATGGAGCCACCTGCCGAGCCGCTGCTCTTCGGGAAGTTCCCGAACGCGCTGATCGGCCCCGGCGAGGCGATCGTACTGCCGCCGGAGGCGACGCACGTGGACGCGGAGGCCGAGCTCGCCGTCGAGATCGGCCGCAGAGGTCGCCGGATCGGCGAGGACGACGTGCTCGACTTCGTCGCGGGGTACCGCTGCGCCAACGACGTCTCGGCGCGGAACCTCCAGTACGGCGACAAGCAGTGGACGCGCGGAAAGGGCTTTGACACCTTCTGCCCGCTCGGCGACCGCCTCGTGCCCGTGTCGGAGCTCGGCGACGGCTCCGGGTTGCGCGTCGTACAGCGGCTGAACGGCGAGCTCTTCCAGGACGGAAACACCTCCGACCTCGTGTTCGGCGTCCGGCGCCTCGTCTCGTTCGCCTCGGCGGTCTTCACCCTCGAGCCGGGCGACCTGATCCTCACGGGCACACCCTCGGGGGTCGGCTTTGCGCGCACACCTCCCGTCTCGCTGCGGGCCGGCGATCTCGTCGAGGTCGAGATCGAGGGGATCGGCGTGCTCGCGAATCCGGTCATCGATGAGCGTTGAGCGCGGTTTGCCCGTTGCCGTGGGCGCGCCGACCTGTAAAACTCCCTGCGTGGATGGGAATCCGATGCGCCATTACCTCCTGCCGGCGGCGGTGGCCGCAGTTGCGTTGGCTGTGCCGTTCGTAGCCACAGGGGCGAGCACCGGAGCGATGAAGCTGGGAACGCTGCCCGCGACGATCACGCTGCCCGCCGGCTGGACGGCGACGGGTGCGACCCCGGCGGCGCGTTTCAACGCGAGCAGCTCGTCAGGCGGCCGCCTCGCGGTCACGACGGGCGGCTCGTACCCCTCGGGGCTGCCGTTCTACCTCTTCGTGAACACCGAGACCACCGCGGCTCGCAAGGCCTACCGGGCCCAGGATCCACATGCCGTCGTCTCGGGCAAGCAGGTGACGCTCCCCTCCGGCCCCGCCGTCCAGATCAAGGCGACCGTCCACCACGGTGGCGCGCCGACGGCGATCGATCTCTTCTCGCTGCTCCACAACGGCGTCACCTACCACTTCACGTTCTTCACGAACGGCTCGTCACTCGGCAGCGAGGCCGGAGCGTTCTCGAGCGCCGCGAAGTCGATTCACTTCTCGAAGTAGCTTCAGGCTCCCTCCCTTTCCCTCGCCCGCCTCTCGTCTTCCGCGACACGCCTCTCCGCAAGCTCGCGCAGGTGGGCCGCGTTCTTCAGCGTCCGCTCGCGCCTCTCGAGGTCTTCCTTACTCGGCTTCCTCTTCGCCATCTTCGTCACCTCCTCCGAGGTGCACTTCGATCTTCGACAGCGTCTGAGAGATGTCGCTGATCGTGAACATTAGCGCCGTGATCTCGCTCCGAGAGATCAGCTCGTCGTTCACGCTCCAATTCTGCCTGTGACACCTCCGGTGCACAAGGCGCCGTTCGGGCCGTGTCTCAGCGGGCGAGCCAGGCAAGCGTCTTCGACGCGAGCCGGTCGAGCGCCCTGACCGAGAGCTCGAGATGCGCCGGCTTCGTGTCCTCGAGCTTCGTGTGTGAGAGCCCGCGCAGGCTCTGGACGAAGAGCATCACCGTGGGCACGCCGGCACGCGAGACCTCCGCTGCGTCGTGGAGCGGGCCCGACGGAAGCCGGTGCGAGGTGCCCGCGATCTCGAGGATCGCCTCCTCGGCAAAGCCGATCAGGGTCTCGTCGAACGGGATCGGCTCGATGTTCCAGATGCGCTCCCATTCGACCTCGAGGTCCTCCTCCTCGGCGAACCGTCCGCAGGCCGCCTCGGCGGCCGCGAGCATCGAGGCGAGCGTGGCCGCATCGAGTTGGCGCTGGTCGAGAAGCTGCTCGGCGGTCTCGACGACCGAGGTGACGATTCCCGGCTTGCAGACGACGCCGCCCGACGTGCAGACCGCGCCGCCGCCGGCGTCTGCCGCGATCTTGCGCAGCTCGAGGGCGAGCTTCGCCGCACCCGCGAGCGCATCGCGGCGCGCGTCCATCGGCGTCGAGCCGGCGTGGGCCGCCTGGCCGCGCCAGGTGATGCGCGATCGCTCGACTCCGAACGTGCCGAGCACGACGCCGAGCGGGAGGTCCATCGCCTCGAGCACCGGGCCCTGCTCGATGTGCAGCTCGAGGTAGGCGCCGGCGCCTTCGAGCTGAGAGCGCGCTTCCACTGCGCGGTCGAGGTCGACCCCGTGGTCGCGAAGCGCGACCGGGAGCGGAATACCGTCGCGGTCGGTGAGGTTGCGCAGCTCCTGCTGGTCGCGCATGGAGCCGGCCGCGGCCGACGAGCCGAAGAGCGAGCGGCCGAAGCGCGCACCCTCCTCGTCGGCCCAGTTGACGAGGCGCACCGGCACGGGCGGCGTGCCCTCCTCGGCGATCCGCCGCAGCACCTCCATCCCGGCCACGACGTTGAGCGACCCGTCGAGCCAGCCGCCGTTCGGCACCGAATCGAGATGGCCGCCGATCAGGAGCGGCCGCTCACCCTCACCGAGGGTGAACCACTGGTTGCCGGCCTCGTCGATCTCCTCGCGGGCGCCCGTCCGGGCGAGCCCCCGGCGCAGCCACTCCCGCGCGCTCTCCCAGGTATCCGTCCAGGCGACCCGCTGGGCGCCGTCGCCGTCGCTCGTCAGCTCGGCGAGCTCCACGAGCTCCGCAACCGTCCTGGCGGGATCGAGCGGCATCGCGCCGATCCTATCGCGAGGTCCGTGTAAGAATCGAGCGTGGCCGGCGCCCTCGCTGCGCACCCATCGGGGCGCGGAATCTACGCGACGGCAGCCGTGCGCTTCCTGACCGGTATCGCCCTCGTCTTCGGGCTGATCCTCGCCTGGGAGCTCTATCGGCTCGTCTGGACGACTACCGGTTGGACGTGGCCGTTCGTGGTCAACGCGAGCTCGATGCCGCACGTCTGGACGATCTTCAAGGCGTTCGGGGAGCCGGCTCAGGTCAACCAGCCGGCGCTCGCGACCATCCTCTTCCACAAGGCGCTGTTCACGGCCAAGGAGGCAGCGGTCGGGTTCACGCTCGGGGCGATCGTCGGGTTCGGGCTCGCTGTCGTCCTCGGCCAGTCACGGATCGCCGAGCGCGGCGTGATGCCGTACATCGTCGCAAGCCAGACGATCCCGATCCTCGCGGTCGCTCCGATGGTCGTGATCTGGGTGAACCCGAAGCTGCCTGGGAGCTTCCAGGGTTGGGGCTCGGTGGCGGTGATCGCCGCCTACCTCACGTTCTTCCCGGTCGTCGTGAACACGCTCCGTGGTCTCCAGTCGGCCGATCCCCAGGGGCTCGAGCTGATGCGCTCCTACGCCGCTCCCCGGCGGGCGGTGCTCTGGAAGCTGCGGGTGCCGGCCTCGATGCCCTACGTGTTCTCGGCGCTCCGGATCGCCGCGACTGCGAGCGTGGTCGGCGCGATCATCGGCGAGTTGCCCTCCGGGCTCCAGTCGGGACTTGGCGGCGCGATCCTCAACTTCAACCAGTACTACTCACTCGAGCCGCAGGAGCTCTGGGCGACGAACATCGTCGCGGCGGCGCTCGGCATCCTCTTCTTCGCGGCGGTCGTCGTGGCCGAGCGGTTCGCCGTGCGGCGCGCGCCGGAGACGGCCGAATGACGGCGACCGCAGGCCCCTCGAAGCAGCCCGTGGTGTCGGTCGAGCAGGTGACGAAGACCTTTCCGCGGGGCAACGTCACCGCGCTCTCCGGCATCGACCTGCAGATCGAGGCGGGCGAGTTCGTGTCGTTGATCGGGCCGTCGGGCTGCGGGAAGTCGACGCTCCTGCGCGTGATCGGCAACCTCGTCGAGCCGACTGCGGGAGCAGTCTCGGTCAACGGCAAGCCGGCCATGCAGGCGCGGAACGACCGCGACTACGGGATCGTCTTCCAGGACGCGGTGCTCTTCGACTGGCGAACCGTCTCGCGGAACATCGGCCTACCGCTCGAGATGCTCGGCTGGAGCAAGGCCCGCCGCACCGCCCGTGTGCAGGAGATGCTCGACCTGGTGGAGCTCTCCGGCTTCGGCGACCACCATCCGTGGCAGCTTTCCGGCGGCATGCAGCAGCGCGTCTCGATCGCTCGCGCGCTCGCTTTCGAGCCGGCGCTGCTCCTGATGGACGAGCCGTTCGGCGCTCTCGACGAGATGACCCGGGAGCGGCTCAACCTGGAGCTGCTCGCAATCTGGCAGCAGCTCCGTTCGACGGTCGTCTTCGTGACGCACTCGATTTCGGAGGCGGTGTTCCTCTCGACCCGTGTCGTCGTGATGAGCCCGAGGCCGGGCCGGATCGGCGGAATCGTGCCGGTCGATCTCCCATATCCCCGGACGGTCGAGACGCGCGAGGACCCGCACTTCTTCGAGCTCGTGACCGCGGTGCGGGAGCTCCTGCGCCGCGGCGGCGAGCAGCTGCTCCCCGAAGAGGAAGCAGCGATTGGGGGTGGGCCCCGGTGACGCAGCGAGCCCGCGAGTGGGTCCCGGCCGCGGCGGTGCTCGTCGCCGGGCTCCTGATCTGGGAGGGCTCGATCGCCGCCTTCCACGTGCAGCAGTTCCTGCTCCCGAGCCCAACAGCGATCGGCCGCGCGCTGTACGACAACTGGAGCACCCTCTCCTCGGCGGGCTGGTACACGTTCAAGGAGGCGCTCGGCGGCTTCGTGTCGGGCTCGCTCGTCGGGATCGCCTTCGCGGTGTTCGTCGCGCGTTTCCAACGGGTCGGCGCGACGCTGATGCCGTTTGCGATCGCCGCAAACGCCGTGCCGATCATCGCCTTCGCCCCGATCTTCGACGCGTGGTTCAACCCGCTCTCTCCGCACTCGAAGATGGCGATCGCGGCGGTGCTGTGCTTCTTTCCCGTGATGGTGAATACGTTGCGCGGGCTGACGAGTGTCAGTTCCTCGCAGGTGCAGCTGATGCGCAGCTACGCCGCGAGCGAGTGGGAGATCTTCCGGCGGGTTCGGGTACCGACCGCCCTGCCCTACCTCTTCACCGCCCTCAAGGTCGCGAGCGTGCTCGCGATGATCGGGGCCGTCGTCGGGGAGTACTTCGGTGGCTCGTTCAACGCGCTCGGCGTCCTGATCCGCTCCGACGCCCAGATCTTCGAGTTCGAGGTCGCCTGGGCCGGGATCGTCGTCGCTTCGGTGCTCGGAATCACGCTCTACCTTGCTGTCTCGATCGCCGAACGGCTACTCGTCCGCTGGGCGCCCGACGTTCGAGGCTCCTGACCGGGGACCCTGCGTGATCGGAACACGTTGAGCCGGGGGCGCAGAAGGTCCACAATCCCCGGCAATGTCACACCCGAGGAGAAGGAGAGCAGCAATGAAGAAACGCGTTGTCGTGTGGCTCGGGGCAGCTGGGCTGGCGGTTTCTTTGACCGTGGGCCTCGGTGCAGCGACGGCCGCCTCGCATCAGGCGAAGGCCACGAACGTCACCCTCCAGCTCAAGTGGGTCCCGCAGGCGCAGTTCGCCGGCTACTACGCCGCGGTCAAGATGGGCTACTACGCCAAGGAGGGTCTGAACGTCACGCTGAAGAACGGCGGCCCCGACATCACCCCGGAGACGGTCGTGGCGAGCGGCCAGGCGCAGTTCGGCGTCGACTGGCTCCCGAGCCTGCTGGCCGCCCGTGACAAGGGCACTGACCTCGTGAACGTCGCACAGGTCTTCGCGCGCTCGGGGATGACACAGCTCACCTGGAAGAACTCCGGGATCACGACGATCGCCGACATGAAGGGCAAGAAGGTCGCCAACTGGCTCGGAGGGAACCAGTACGAGCTCTTCGCCGCCCTCGTCAAGAACGGGATGAACCCGGACAAGAACCAGGGCGTCACGATCGTGCAGCAGCCGTTCGACATGGGCCTCTTCCTGAACCACCAGGTCGACTCGGCGTCTGCGATGACCTACAACGAGCTGGCCCAGGTGCTCGAGACGAAGAATCCGGCGACCGGGAAGCTCTACACGCTCGGAGACCTGAACGTGATCAAGATGCAGAACGTCGGCACCGGCATGCTCGAGGACGGACTCTTCTCGACGGGGAAGTGGCTCTCCGACCCGGCAAACCAGGCGACCGCGGTGAAGTTCATCAAGGCCTCGCTCGAGGGCTGGATCTACTGCCGCGACCACGAGGCCGCGTGCGTGAAGATCACGCTCGGCTACGGACCGACGCTCCCGGCCGGGCACCAGACCTGGCAGATGAACCAGATCAACGCGCTGATCTCGCCGAACACCTCCGGGATCGGGATCATGGACAAGGCCGACTACACCCGGACCGCCTCGATCGCCAAGCAGTTCGGCGTGATCTCGAAGACGCCGTCCGGCGCTTATCGCACCGACCTGGCCGCGAAGGCCGTGGCCCAGCTGAAGGCCGCGGGCGTCGACGTGAACGGCAAGAGCTGGAAGCCCGCGACGGTCAAGCTGACCGCCGGCGGGAAGTAAGCCCACGTTCACTGGACCGGGGGTCGCGGCCGAGCGGCCCCCGGTCTAGAGTTCCCTCCGGTCGAGCGAAAGGAGAGCCGTGTCCGTGCTGATCAAAGGTGGCCGCGTCGTCACCGCGTCCGACGACTACATCGCCGACGTCTTCGTCGACGGCGAGCGGGTCACGCTGATCGGCGAGACGCTCGACCACGACGCCGACCGGGTGATCGATGCCCGCGGCAAGCTCGTGCTGCCGGGCTGCGTCGATCCCCACACCCACCTCGACATGCCCTTCGGCGGCACGGTCACGATCGACGATGTCGAGTCGGGGCAGACCTCGGCGGCCTTCGGCGGAACGACCTGCCATGTCGACTTCTGCATCCAGGCGAAGGGCCAGACCTTCGCCGAGGCGCTCGCGGACTGGCACGCGAAGGCCGAAGGCAAGCAGGTGATCGACATGGGCTACCACATCGCCGTCACCGATCTCTCGGCGCCGGGCGCACTCGACGAGCTCGCAGGGCTGCCCGACCAGGGCGTCACCTCCTACAAGCTCTTCATGGCCTACAAGGGTGCGCTGATGGTGGACGACGAGACGCTCTTCCGCACGATGCAGGTGGCCGCTCGCACCGGAGCGCTCGTCATGGTGCACGCCGAGAACGGCGATGCGATCGACGTGCTCGTCAAGGAGGCGCTCGCGGCCGGGCACACGGATCCCTCGTGGCATGCGAAGACGAGGCCGCCCGAGACCGAGGGCGAGGCGACGAACCGCGCGATCCAACTCGCCCACGTTGCGGGTTCGCCGCTCTACGTGGTGCACGTCTCCTGTCACGAGTCCGTAGCACCGATCGCCGTTGCACGCGCAAACGGATGGAAGGTCTGGGGCGAGACCTGCACCCAGTACTTCTTCGTCGACGAGACGTTCCTCGAGCGGCCGGACTTCGAGGGCGCGAAGTTCGTCTACACCCCACCGCCGCGGAACAAGGCGAACCAAGCGGTGCTCTGGGACGCGGTGCGCACCGATGTCCTCTCGGCGATCTCGACCGACCATTGCGCGTTCAACTGGGACGGCCAGAAGTCGCTCGGGCGCGACGACTTCTCGAAGATCCCGAACGGCGGCCCGGGACTCGAGAACCGACTCCAGATGATCCACACCTTCGGCGTCCGCGAGGGCCGGATCGGCCTGAACCGGATGGTGGAGCTGCTCGCGACGAACCCGGCGAAGCTGTTCGGGCTCTACCCGCGCAAGGGCACGCTCGCGGTCGGCTCGGACGCCGACATCGTCATCTTCGACCCCGAGAAGCGGGCGACGATCTCCGCCTCGACCCATCACTCCCGGGTCGACTACTCCCTGTACGAGGGAACCGAGGTGATCGGCGTGCCGGAGATCGTGCTGCTTCGCGGCAACGTCCTCGTCGACGGCGGCGAGCTCGTCGCTTCTCCGGGAATCGGGCAGTACGTGGCGAGGGCCAAGTTCGGCGAGGAACTCGCGACCACAGGGAGGGCGGTCACGGCGTAAGACGCGGCCGAGACGGCTCTCTGACGCCCCAGGCGTTGCCGAGGGCGCCAGAGGGCCGAGCCCGAAGAGCTGCCGCTACTTGTGGGTCGAGCTGTACACGAAGGCCGCGACGTTCTGGATCACCGTCGTCGACAGCACCTTCTTGTACGCGGTCATGGTCGTGTAGTACTTGGCCGCGGCGGCCTTGCTCATGACCGTCGACCCGCCGTACGAGATGGCCTTGATGATCGTCGCCTCGGGGAGCGAGGTCCTGTCGAGGTTCGGGCCGATGTTGCCGACAGACTTCGCTGCGAGCAGCGTGTGACAGACGCCGCAGGTCTGGACGAAGATCGGCTTCCCGGCCTTCGCGTTCCCGATGATCGCCGCCTTTCCCCCGGCCGACGCAGCCGCCGGTACGCCGACTGCAAGCGCCGCGGCCGCAACGAGACCGAGGAGTCGCTGGCCTGCCGACCAGCTCGAGAGTGGTCTTCTGTTCATAGCTCCAGTATTGCGGCAGCGCGACGGCCGTCCGTTACTTCGGTGTAAGGATTTGCGTGCCTCCCGGCCGGGTCAGCTCCGACCGAAGGCGTCCTCGAAGGCCGCTCGGAGACCGCGGTACCGGAACTCGAAGCAGCCGAGCTTGGTCGAAACGGCCCTCTGCCCGTGAAGCAGGAGGTCTGCCTGCTCGCCGAGGAGGAGCCTGAGCGCAACGGCGGGTGCCGGAGCGAGCGCGGGCCGGTGGAGGACGGAGCCGAGCTCGCGCGCGGCATCTCGCTGGCGCAGCTGCTCCGGCGCGACGGCATCGAGCGGGCCGCTGAGCTTCGGCTCATCGATTGCGAGGCGGTAGATGCGGACGAGATCGTCCAGCTGCACCCAGGGAAACCACTGCCTGCCGTCGCCGGCCCGACCGCCGACGAAGAGCCTGAACGGGAGCGCCATCAACCGCACCGCCTCCGCGCCCGGCCCGATCACGAGCGGCGTCCGGACAGCCACGTGACGCACCGGCGCCTCCGCCCCGGCCGCCTCCCAGGCCGCGCAAACGCGAGCCAGGAACGTATCGCCCGGCGGGACTGACTCGTCGACGATCGCATCGCCCGTATCGCCGGCGTAGTCGATTCCCGACGCCGTGACAAAGACGCTCGGGCGCTGCGTCGCGGCCTCGATCCCCTTGACGAACGCCTGGGTGGTCTCGACGCGGCTCGAGCGGATCGAGTGCTTCCGGCCGCCGGTCCAGCGAAGACTGGCGATCGAGGTACCGGCCAGGTTCACGACGGCGTCGGCGCCGTCGACCGCCGTCCCGACGTCATCCCATGAGACGGCGCCCGCCTGGTTCCGAGAGACGATGACCACCTCGTTCCCATCGCCCCGCAGCGAGGCGACCAGCGCTCTGCCAACGTATCCCGCCCCACCTCCTACGACCACCTTCACTGCTAACTTGCCTCCGTTTGAGCGGTTGATTTGATCATATGACTAAAGCAACTGATCAAGCGATTGTCAAGGCCACGCTCGCCACGCTGCGCGACGAGGGCTTTGCCGGAGCCACCTCGCGGGCGATCGCTCGCCGCGGCGGCTTCAACCAGGCGCTGATCTTCTACCACTTCGGCTCGCTCGAAAACCTGCTGCTCAGGGCCTTCCGCCAGACCAGCGAGGAACGCCTCGCGCACTATCACGAGCTCGTGGATCCGATCTCCACGCTCGAGGAGCTCGTTCCGGCGATGGCCCACCTCTGGGCCGAGGACAACGCCGCGGGACACGTGAGGATCGTCGCCCAGGTGATCGCCGGCTCGGCGAACCGTCCGGAGCTTGCCGCGGCCGTCGTCGAACTGATGGAGCCGTGGATCGAGCTCGCCGAGGAGACCTTCAGACGTGTGCTGCCGCCGGGAGTTCCGACCGCGGATCTCGCCTACGGGACGGTGGTCTGGTACCTCGGCGCGAACCTGATCACGCATCTCGACCCGCAGGGAAAGCGAACCGAGGGCCTCTTCGAACGCGGGCGGGAGTGGGCGCCCCTGCTCGCCCCGCTGCTCGACGCGTTCAGCTCCTGAGATAGCCCCACTTCGAAAACGACCTGTGGAGCGCGGCGACGAACTTCGCTCCGCTCGGCCAGAAGCCCGATCCGGAGACGTAGCCCTTCGCGACGGCGGTCTTGAGCTCGGCGGTACAGGCCGGCCCCTGGCCGAGGAGGTACTCGTCGGCACACCAGGCTGCGACCACACCGCGCACGTCCGACTCGACTCCCTTGCCGCGCTGGGAGACGTAGGCCTTCCACCAGACCTGGGCGTCCTTCTTGATCAGGTCGGGCTGGGTACGCGTGACGTTCGTGAGCACGCCGTTTCGGTTGATCGTCCAGACCTGGACCGGCAGCCCCGAGGCGGCGAAGGCCGTGAAGGCGTAGGCGAAGCGGTCATCGGCGGAGAGGATCAGCGTGCTCCCAGCCTCGTGCTTGAACTCGTAGCCCGGGTCGCCCCAGTTGTGGAAGACCGCCCGCCCGGGATGGGCGCCGTCGGTGAGCACGATCAGCGACTCGAAGCAACAGTGCGCGCCGCCCGTGTAGAAGTCGACGACGGACTCGGGGGTGCTGTCGCCCCAGACGTTCTGCAGCGAGAGTGTGTGGTGGGAGGCGATCCCGCAGCGGTCGAGCGAGCAGAGGTCGTGGTCGTAGATCGTCTTCCCGGCGTTCTTGACGACGAGCTGCATGTCCCGGAACTCGTAGGCCCCGTAGCGCTCCTTGCGGCGCTGGAAGCTGAGCGTCGCATCGACCCCGCCGCGGCTCGCGTGCTGGACGACCGGCGACCAGGCTGCGGGCGGCGTCGCCGCACCCGCCGGGCCGGCCAGCACGACCGCGGCGATCGCGGCTACGGCGAGGAGGCGAATCACCGCGTCTGGGGGAAACCGAGGTCGACCCTGGAGGTCGCCGGGTCGGGCCAGCGCGAGGTGACGACCTTCGTGCGCGTGTAGAAGTCGATGCCCTCGGGCCCGTAGATGTGGCGGTCGCCGAACAGGCTCGCCTTCCAGCCGCCGAACGAGTAGTAGGCGACGGGCACCGGGATCGGGACGTTGATTCCCACCATTCCGGCCTGCACGTCGAACTCGAACTGCCGGGCGACGCCGCCGTCGCGGGTGAAGATCGCGGTGCCGTTGCCGTAGGGGTTGCTGTTCACGAGCTCGAGCGCCTCCTCGTAGGTGGCCACGCGCGTCACCCCGAGGACCGGGCCGAAGATCTCGTCGCGGTAGTTGTCCATTCCCGGCTCGACGTGGTCGATCAGCGACGGCCCGAGGAAGAAGCCGTCACCCGCAGGGATGCTCTCGCGGCCGTCCACGACCACCGTCGCGCCCTCGCCGGAGGCGCGCTCGACGTAGGAGGCGACCTTGTCGCGGTGCTCGCGGGTGACGAGCGGCCCCATCTCGGCGCCGGCCTCGAGGCCCGGGGCGACCTTGACCGCGGGGATCCGCGCCTTGATCGCCTCGACGAGATCGTCGGCGATCCCACCGACGGCGACGAGCATCGAGACCGCCATGCAGCGCTCACCGGCCGACCCATAGCCGGCCGACACCGCGGCATCCGCGGCCATGTCGATGTCGGCGTCCGGGAGCACGATCATGTGGTTCTTCGCCCCGCCGAGCGCCTGGCAGCGCTTGCCGCCGGCGGTCGCGGTCTCGTAGACGTAGCGGGCGATCGGGGTCGAGCCGACGAACGAGATCGCGGCGATGCCGGGATGGGCGAGCAGCGAGTCGACAGCGAGCTTGTCGCCGTGGACGACGTTGAACACCCCGGCCGGAACTCCCGCCTCGGCCAGCAGCTCGGCGGTGAGGAGCGAGGCCGAGGGGTCCTTCTCGGACGGCTTCAGGATGAACGTGTTCCCGCAGGCGAGCGCGGGCGCCCACATCCACATGGGCACCATCGCGGGGAAGTTGAAGGGGGTGATCCCGGCGACGACGCCGAGCGGCTGGCGGATCGAGTAGACGTCGACGCCCGTCGAGGCCTGCTCGGTGTAGCCCCCCTTGAGCAGGGTGGGGATTCCGCAGCAGAACTCGATCACCTCGAGGCCGCGGGCGACCTCGCCCATCGCGTCGCTCAGCACCTTGCCATGCTCGGCCGTGAGCAGGCGTGCGAGATCCTCGCGGTGGGCGTTGAAGAGCTCGCGGATCCGAAAGAAGAGCTCCGCGCGGCGGGCGATCGAGAGCTCACGCCAGGCGGGGAAGGCCTCCCTGGCCGTCGTAACCGCTAGGTCGATCTCCTCGGCCGAGGCGAAGTCGACGGTGCCCGTCTGGACACCCGTCGCCGGATCGAAAACAGGGCCGGAGCGGCCCGATTCTCCCGCCTGGCGCTTGCCGCCGATCCAGTGGTTGATGGCCTTCGTCGCTTGCGGCGCGTCGATCAGCTCCGTCATCGTCTCCTCCTCCGTCGTCTCTCGCGCAGCGTATCGCGCGGGTAGTTTCTCGGCGTGGGCGGCAAAGCCGAGCTCGACCCGGCGACCGTGGCACGGCTGCTAGAGCTGGCCGAAGAGCCGGGACTCTGGCTTCCGGACGAGCCCAAGCGGAAGGTCATTCGCGAGGAGGGTTTTGCGCTCGTGACCTACGGCCGCGCGGCGTGGGTGCATCGGCTGCGGCTCGGGCGCGGTGGGGCTGCCGCGACGGTCGACCGCGTCGGCGAGCTCCTACGGGAGGCGGGGATGAACGAGGTGACCTGGTGGGCCGGCGAGCTGACGACGCCTTCGGGCCTCGAGGCGGAGCTGCTCGAGCTCGGGCTGGAGCCCGACGACCCGCCCGAGATGACCTCGCTGACGATCGGGAAAGGTCCGGCGGGCGAGCCGACCGTCGAGGTCCGCCGCGCCGAGACGGTCGAGCAGGCACTCCTTGCCTACGAGCTCGACTGGGAGTGCTTCGGCGTGCCGGAGGCCGAGCGGGTGGTGCGGCGGAAGGAGGCCGAGGACGCATGGCCCGTGCTCCAGTCCGATGGGCGCCAGAGCACCTATCTCGCCTACCTCGACGGCGAGCCCGTCGGCTTCGGTCGAGCCGTCTTCACGCCCTGGGCGGCGATGCTGCTCGGGGGCGCGACGCTGCCGGCCGCGCGCGCGCATGGCGTCTACACCTCGATCGTCCACGCGCGCTGGGCAGAGGCAGTCGAGCGCAGGACGCCGCGGATCGCCGTGAGCGCGGGCCCGATGTCGGCCCCCATCCTCGGGAAGCTCGGCTTCGAGCCGATCGGCCGCGTGCGCCTCTTCCGCCAACGACTCTGATCCCGCTGGAACGCGTCGTGGTGCCAGACGTCACGCCGAAGGTCCCGTCGGGCGCCGGTAGAGCCTAAACCCGTGTCAGGCACCGATTTTGGGACGCTCGGCGGTCGCCGAAGCCCGGTTCGACAGAGCCGTTTGGGCGGAGGCGGGTACGATCCCGCGATGGCCACCGTTGAGACCAACCCGCAGCTCGGGCAGCAGATCGCCGAGGACGCGAAGCAATACGTCCTCTATTCCTGGTCGGTGCAGGACGCGATCTCGCCGATCGCCGTGGCCGGCGGCGAAGGCCGCTACTTCTGGGACTACGACGGCAAGCGGTACCTCGACTTCGCCTCACAGCTCGTCAACGTCTCGATCGGCTACGGTCACCCGAAGATCGTCGCGGCGATCAAGGAGCAGGCCGAGACCCTCGCGACGATCGGGCCGCCGATGGCGACCGAATCGCGCTCGCGCCTCGGCAAGCTGCTCGCCGAGGTCACGCCGGGCGACCTGTCCTACTCGTTCTTCACGAACGGCGGCACCGAGGCCAACGAGAACGCGATCAAGCTCGCGCGCTGGTACACCGGCCGCCAGAAGATCGTCGCCCGCTACCGCAGCTACCACGGCGCGACCGCAGGCTCGATGACCCTGACGGGCGATCCGCGCCGCTGGCCCGCCGAGCCCGGTATCCCCGGCGTCGTGCGGATGTTCGACCCCTATACCTATCGCTGCCCGGCCGGCCACCCGGATCCGTGTCCCGTCTGCACCGGCGCGCCGCACCTCGAGGAGATCCTGATGTACGAGGGCCCCGAGACGGTGGCCGCGGTCATCCTCGAGACGATCACGGGCACGAACGGGATCATCGTCCCGCCCGACGGCTACCTCCAGTCGATCCGCGAGGTCTGCGACCGCTACGGGATCCTGCTGATCGCCGACGAGGTGATGGCCGGCTTCGGCCGCACCGGCAAGTGGTTCGCTGTCGACAACTGGGACGTCGTCCCCGACATCATCACCATGGCCAAGGGGATCAACTCCGGCTATGTGCCGCTCGGCGCGATGACCGTGAGCCCGAAGCTCGCCGAGTTCATCCGCCCGAAGTTCTTCGCCGGCGGGCTCACCTATTCCGGGCACCCCCTTGCCTGCGCCTCCGCCGTCGCCTCGATCGAGGCCTTCCAGGAGGAGGGGATCGTCGAGAACGCCGCGGCGATGGGATCCGTCTTCCGCGCCGAGCTCGACCGGCTCGCCGCCAAGCACCCGTCGATCGGCGAAGTCCGTGGGCTCGGCTGCTTCTGGGGCCTCGAGCTCGTGAAGAACCGCGAGACCCGCGAGCCGCTCGTCCCGTTCAACGGCTCCGGCGAGGCCGCAAAGCCGGTGGCGGCTCTGGCCAAGCACGCTCTGGGCAAGGGCCTCTACCTGATGAGCCACTGGAACGTCGTCATGGTCTGCCCGCCGCTGACGATCACCCGGGAAGAGCTCGACGAGGGAATCGCGATCCTCGACGAAGCACTCTCGGTCGCCGACGAGTTCGTCGTCTAGTTCAGGCCGACCACTCCTCGAGCAGCGCGCGCTCGCGTTCCGGGTCGAGGCCTGCCGGGGGTCGGTTCCAGCCGAACCGTGCAGCGGCCACGGGAGCCTCTTCCTCGTCGAGCACCGCGCGGATCGTGTCACCGACCGGCCGGAAGGTGAGCCCTGCCGCGCGGGCCCGGGAGATGTCGATTGCCGGGTAGGCCTCGTTGCCACCCGGGATCCATAGCGGGAGCTCCGTGTAGGGAGCGATGCCGCGCTCGACCAGGAATGCGTCCTCGACCCAGGTGAAGCGGGCATCCGAGCCGGAGCTCGTCCGGCACTCCGCGAGGAGCTCGCCCATCGTCAGCGGCGAGGCCGGACCCGCGGCGTTGAACACACCGGCGGCCCCGCCTTCGAGGAGGCGGATCGCCCACTCGGCGAGATCGCGCACGTCGATCAGCCAGACGCGCGTCTCGGGACGCCCCGGCGCCAGCACCTCGCCGCCTCGGGCCACCCGTCGCGGCCAGTAGCCGAAGCGGCCGGAGTAGTCGTGAGCACCGACGATCAGTCCGGGCCTGACGACGATCGCGGCTTCAGGAAAAGACTCCTCGACCACCTCCTCGCACAGAGCCTTCAGGCCTCCGTAGTCTCGGTTCAGGTCTCGGCTCTCCGGGTCGTCCGGCCGGCGGGTCGGAGTGTCCTCGGTCAGCACCGGCGCGTCCTCGTAGACGGAGATGGTCGAGACGAAGAGGTAGCGGCCGGCATGGCCCGCGAGCAACTCGGCCGAGGCACGCACGACCCCCGGGAGGTAGCCGCTCGTGTCGAGGACGGCGTCGAACTCGCGGCCGCGAAGCGGCGAGAGATCGGAGTCGCGATCGCCGAGCAGGTGCTCGACCTGGGGAAAGTCGACGGCCGGAAAGAGCCCGGGATTCGTCTGTCCCCGGGTGAACAGCGTGGGCTCGTGACCGGCGGCGAGTGCCGCCACGACGAGCTCACGGCCGAGAAACGCCGTTCCGCCGAGGACGAGCAGCCGCACGCAGAAAGCCTACGTCAATGTCTCTTTCGCAATAGATTAAGACAGACCGGCGCCCCGACGGGCATCATTGGAGTGTGGACGCCCCCTCGCCTACGGCTCCGACCCCTCCGTCCACCGGTAGAGCCTCCGGAACCGGGCTCGAGTTCCGCTTCGCACTGCTCTACGGCGGACTCGCGACCGTGCTGATCGCCTCGATCGTCGGGGTGTACCTGATCGCGCGGCAGCCGACGCCGCCGCCACCGCCGGCCTGGTCCACCTGGAAGCCGGCCGCCGGAAGCTCGGCATCGATGGAGACAGCGATCACGAACCATGTTGCCGCCCAGTACAAGCTGGACAAGGCGGGCGCACCGCTCGTTGCGATCGTGCCGAGCGCCCCCGAGGGTACGCACGGGACAACCGTCACTCCCGTCTCCACGATCGGCTTCCTCTCGTCGGCCACCGCGTCTTCGTGCTGCACCCGGGTCGTGGCGACGTCCGGCAACCTCCAGGATCAGTTCTGCGGGCTCGGCACCGCCTGCGCGATCACGCGCGGCACAGCGAGTCTCACTCGCGGGCGCCTCGTGCGCCGCGAGGCTCTGGAGCTCGCTCTCTATACGTTCAAGTACGTTCCGACGGTCAACGCAATCATCGCTTACATGCCTCCGGTTCCGGGCGCGAAGACCTTCACGATGCTCTACCTCGAGCGGAGCAACCTCCAGCCCGAGCTCTCCCGGCCGCTCGCGAAGACGCTGCCGCTCGCGTCACCGCCGTTACCGACCTCGCCCGACCCGCTCGAGAAGAAGACGATCGACAACCTGACGCTGCCCGTCGAGTTCAGCTTCATCCAGTACAAGAACCTCGGCGACGGCACACAGGCGCTGATCATCAGCCCGACGACCGCCTGATCGGCGGTCTAGCGAAAGAGATCGCGGTCGGCCGGGATCACAAGCTCGGTGGCGGCGCCGTCGCCGGCGGTCGGCACACCGCGCACGATCGCCACGGGTAGGCCGTCGGCCTTCGTCGTCCGGACGAGGTCGGCCGCGCCCGCCAGCTCGTCGGCGAGCGCCACCTGGGTCGTCCGCAGCGCCCGCCCGGCCCGGTCGCGGGTCCCGCGCAGGTCGAGCAGCGGCGTGAGCCCCGCGAGACCGATCGCGACGTCGGTCGTCCCCCGACGGAACGGGCGTCCGAAGGAGTCGGTGACGATCACGGCGACATCGAACCCGGTGAGCGCTCTGATCGCCGCCCGGATCCGGCGGGCGCTCGCATCGGGGTCGAGCGGCAGCAGGATCACCGTGTCGGGTTCGGCCGTGTTCGAGTGGTCTAGGCCGGCCGAGGCGCACACGAACCCGTGGCGCGTCTCGGCGATCACGAGCCCCTGACGCGCGCGCACGACACGCACCGTCTCCTGCAGGATCGCCTCGAGCTGGCGAAGGTCCGTGTCTGGACCGGCGAGCTCACGGGCGCGGGCGGTCGGCTCGATCCCATCGAGCCGCACAACGCGCCCCTCGGCCTTCGAGACAGCCTTCTGGGCGATCACGACCACGTCGTGCGCGCGAAGCTCGGCGGCGGCGACGATCAGTGCGCCTAGGTCATCCCCTTCGCCGATCTCCGGGAGCCCGTCGACCGGGAAGATCTCGATCACTCGGCGGAGACGCCCGTCACGACGATGCCCGAGTGCGCGCGGTAGCGGCGGTTCAGATTCACGATCACCGCTGTCAGCCCCTCGAGCGTCCTGGCGCTCGCGAGCGGCCCCGCGTCGAGCGCACGGCCGGCGACGATCTTGGACGCCAGCGTGAGCGCAAGCTCCTTGGCGGCCGGATCGTCACCGCAGACGAGCGCGTCCTCCTCGGGAGCGGCATCGTCGAGGTTCGCCGCGGCGATCGAATGGAGTCCCGCCACGACGGGGCCCGAGACGACCTCCTGGATGCGCTCTGCGAGCGAGCGCGCATCCGGATCGGGCCGCACGCCGCTGCGCGAGAACCGGAGGTCGCTCGCGACGGTGAGGAGCGGGGTCGAGCCGAGTGCGGCGGCGACCGATCGGACGGTCTCGAGTGCGGCGTCTGCCTTGACGGCCAGGACGGCGAGCTCGACACCCTCGACGGCGCCCTCGTTCGTCGCCCCGCGGACCTGCGGGCCGAGCTCGGCGGCGGCCGCCCTCGCCCGCTCCTCGTCGCGCGAGCCGATCACGATCTCGTCGTCGCCCGCCGCGACGAGCCGGACCGCGAGGGCGCGACCGAAGCTCCCGGTGCCGCCGAGAATCGCGACCTTCATGCGGCGGCGGATGCAGCGTCGAGGACGGCGTGGACGAGCCGGCGCCGCGCGTCGTCGTCGGACATCAGCGTCTTTGCGACCACGAGCCGGGCTCCGCCCTCCAGCCGGTCGGAAGAACCCGGGTCATCCTGTTCGTCGATCACGAGCGCGTCGATCAGGCCCGGGTAGCAGCTCGCGACGGCGTCGGGCCCGGTGCCGCCCGCGAGCCGTGCGAGCATGCGGTCGGCGGGCCCCTTCACCGCCCGGCCGCCGATCAGCGGGCTCACGGCCACACAGGGAACGCGGCGCTGCTCGAGCGCCGATCGGATGGGCTCGACGGCGAGGATCGGCGCGATCGAGACGTACGGGTTGCTGGGCGCGATCACGATCAGCTCGGCCGCGTCGATCGCCTCGATCACGCCCGGCGCCGGAAGGGCGACGTGCGAGCCCGTGTAGTGCAGCGCGTTCACCTCGTCGCGATGCCCCCTGGCCACGAACCACTCCTGGAAGGGAAAGGTGCCTGCCGGGGTCTCGACGAACGTCCGCAGAGGATCGTCGGTCGCGGGGTACAGGGCGCACCCGAGCTCGAGCGCAGTTGCGATTCGCGCCGTGACCTCCGAGAGCGGAGTGCCTTCGCGCAGGAGCTGGGTTCGGACGAGGTGCAGGCCGAGGTCGCGATCTCCGAGCCGGAACCAGTCCTCGCCTCCGAGCTCGCCGACGGTGGTGAGCGCGTTCCACGTCTCGCCGGCTCGGCCCCATCCACGCTCGTCGTCGGCGAGGCCCGTGAGCGCATAGAGGACGCTGTCGAGATCCGGCGAGACGTGAAGGCCGAGCACCTCGATGTCGTCCCCCACGTTGCCTATTATGGCTACGTTCTCTGGATCGACTACAGCGACCACGCCTCGCAGGAACCGGGCTCCCCCGACGCCCCCCGAGAGCACGGTCGTCTTCATGCGGTTGCCTTGAGTGCCGCGGAAGCCAGCGCGCGGCGCGTGTGCGGGCCGACCCGCGTCCGCAGACGTTCGAGATCGGCGACCGTGTCGACGTCATCTACGAGATTCGGCGCGTCCACCCTCAGCGAGGGCGCGAGCGCAGCGAAGCGTTCGGCGCTACCGGGGCCGTAGACCGGCGCGAAGAGCACGGACGCCGAGAGCGCGAGCGCATTCGTCGTTCCGTCGGCCGCTGCGGCGAGCGCGAGCCCGTGGTCCGGGACCGCCCCGGCGAGCGCAAACAGGTCACGGGCGGTGACGCAGGGGAGATCGGCATTGACGACGAGCAGGGGGCCTACGCCCGAGGAGGCGAGCGCGGCGGCTTCGAGTCCGGCGCGGACCGCGGGCCCCTGGCCACCGCCGGGATCGGGCACGAAGACTGCCCCGTGAGGATCGGTGCCTTCGGGCCCGACGACAAAGGTCGGCCCGACGGCCGCACAGGCAGCGAGGACGTCCTCGAGCATGGCCGCGGCGAGCGCCTCGCGGTCCTCGCGTGGCAACAGGCCGAGCCGGCTCTTGCCCTTCGCCCCGCGGAAGGGAACGACTAGCGACGGCATCCGCGCGGACACTACCGCCCCGATGGTGGGTGGCAGCACGGCGTGGGTGCCACCACGCCGGCGGGCCCGGGGACTCCGCTCAGGTTGGGTCGGCGCCGGGCGACCGCTCGACCCACTCGCGAAGGTCGAACCAGTGCGATGCACGCAGCGCCTCGACCACCGCCGGCTCGGTGTGCTCGGCGAAGAAGACGTGGCTGTCGGGATCGCAGCAGATCGCGACCGCGTCGTGGTTCACCGCCTCGAGGTTGACGAGCGCGTCAGCCGGGAGCTGTATCTCCCGGAGCGTGAAGTGCTTGAACTGGAGCTCGGGCGCGAGCTCCATCAACTGCGGCCATTCGGGACAGGTGCGCGAGCTCATCTCGGCTATCCGATTGGCGCGGAGGCGGCAATTTCCTGCACGCTCCAGCGGCCTTCCAGCAGAACCGATCCGGTTTCCGTCCCGGCCGGAACGACGAAGAAGCGCACCGCGTCGTCGAGCAGGTGGAGCAGGCCGCCGCCGGCGTCGATCAATGCGCAGCGGAGGTGGAACTGGCCGTCGGCGAGCGGCAGACGGTCGATCTCGAACCGGAGGATGCGGTCGCCCGGCGCCGATCCCCAGCCGAGATCCTCGGTCGTCGCGGTCACACCGCCGAGAACGGCTCCCGCGTTGTCCCGGAGCTCGAGGGAGACGCGTGGAGCGGCGAGCCCTGCCTCGCACCTGACGATGAGCTCGAGCGTGGCCGGCTCGCCTGCGGCGAAGGCGGGTCTCGCCTCACCGTCCGCATCGAGAAGCCGCGCCGAGACGATCTGCGCCTCGCCGCTTCCCCACTCGCGCAGCCCGGCCGCGAGCTCGTCGGGGCTTCGCTCACCGGCGAGCAGGCGGCGGTAGTCGGAGATCGCGTCGCGCGCGTCCCCGTCGAACTCGACCACGCCGTGGTGAAGCAGGACGGCACGGTCGCACAGCCGCTCGACCGCCTGGGCGTCATGCGAGACGAAGACGATCGTGCCGCCGCGGCTCTTGAACTCGTGGATCTTCCCGAAGCATTTTCGCTGGAACTCCTCGTCGCCGACCGCGAACACCTCGTCGAGCAGCAGCACGTCGGCCTGGATATGGGCGGCGACCGAGAACCCGAGCCGCATGTACTGGCCCGAGGAGTACGTGCGCACGGGAACGTCGATCTGGCGTTCCAGCTCGGCGAACGAGACGATCTCGTCCATCAACTCCCGGATCCGCGCCCGCGAGAGCCCGTGGATCGAGCCGTTCAGATACACGTTCTCGCGTCCCGTGAAGTCGGGGTGGAAGCCGGCGCCCAGCTCGAGCAGGGAGCCGATCCGGCCGCCGACCGCGATCCTGCCCGACGTCGGCTTGAAGATCCCCGAGACGAGCTTGAGGAGCGTCGTCTTCCCGGAGCCGTTGCGCCCGACGAGCCCGACGGCCTCACCCGGCTCGACCTCGAGCGACACATCGGTCAGCGCCATGACCTCGCTCACGGGCGCGCGGCGTCGGCGCGAGACGACCGCGTCCTTGATCGTGCGGTACGGGCGCTCCGAGACCCGGAAGCGCTGCGAGACGCGATCGACGACGATCTTGCCGGGGGCGGTCATCACGAAACGGTGCGGGCGAGGGCACGGGTGACGATCTCCGCCAGCACGCCGACGAAGGCCGTCTCGGCGTTCGGCATCGCGATTCGCTCGAGATCCATCCCGAGCTCGGCCGCGCGTTCCTGCGCTTCGGTGTCGATGTCCCAGCGGATCTCCAGATGATCGGACACGAACCCGACGGGACACACGAGCACTCTGTCGGTTCCAGCGTCGTGCAGCGCAGTGAGATGGTCCAGGATGTCCGGGCCGAGCCACGGCTCGCCGGTCGGGGATTCGCTCTGGAACGAGAACGACCAGTCCGCGACCCCGGCCGACTCGGCCACGAGGCGGGAGGTCTCGAGCAGCTGGTCGCGGTACGGGTCGCCCATTTCGAGAATGCGCGCCGGCAGCGAGTGGGCCGTGAAGACGACGTGCCGGTTCGTGCCGCGAATGCGTTCGGCGAGGAATGCGATGAACCCGGGATCGTCGTACCAGCTCTCGACGAACTCGAGCGCCGCTCGGCCGTCGAGCGCCCGTTCGAGCTGATCCCGATAGCCGGCGATCGAGAGCGCCGAGTAATGGGGCGCGAGCACGAGGCCGACGATCGTCGCGGCGCCCGTTCCGACAGCCTCATCGGCAGCCTCGTCGATGTGCGGCGTCCAGTGCTTCATCCCGGTGAACACGGGCAGCGCGAGCCTGTCCGAGAGCGACGCGCGCGTCTTCTCGGTGATCGCGTTGAGCGGATTCGAGTCCTCGATCCCGAGCCGCCGGTAGCGACTCACGAGATCCTCGAGGTTCTCCGGCGAGATCGGCCGCCCGCCGCGGATGTCGGCGTAGTAGGCCGGAACATCAGCGAGCCGCTCCGGCGACCCGTATGCCATCAAGACGACTGCAGCGCTCACAAGCAAACGCTAGCCGACAAGAGCCGACCGACCGCTGTGGACGAACCGGTACAGACACGTCACACCTTTCCCGTTAGCCTGGACGGCATCAGGGGCGGGAGGTGGGTCCCCGGAAAACTGACAGGTCGGAAGCCCGGCGCCCGGCTGGTTTGGACAGTGCTCCGGACGCCTCGCGTCGGCTCGAACCACGGGTTCGTGGCCGGATCCCTGGCTGCCGCGGCTTCGCTACCCGTCGGCTCTGCTCGCTGAAGCCTCTAGCTTCTGCTCGGCGTTGCTAGCTGCTGCGCAGTGCCGAAAGCCGGTCGCGCAGCCCGTCGGACATCGGCTCGTCCGTGGAGACCCGGACGAAGTGCCGGAGCTTCTCCTCGAAGCGGTAGCGCTTGTCACACGGCGGGCAAGCTTCCAGGTGCTCCTTCGCCTCGGCCACCTCGGCGTCCGTGAGCATGCCGTCCATGTAGGGCTGCATCATCGTCTCGCAGTCCCCGCAACCGCAGCCCATCAGGCGGTCACCGCCTTCTCGGCGAGGCGCTGCTTCAGGATCCGGCGCCCGCGGTGCAGGCGCGACATCACGGTTCCCACCGGGATGTCGAGGATCTGGGCGGCGTCGGCGTACGAGAACTCGCCGATGTCGACGAGGACGATCGTGTCGCGGAAGTCGTGCGGCACCTCGGCGAGCGCCTCGACCACCGAGTTCTGCGAGAGGCGTTCGATCACGCGCTCCTCGTCCGGGTTCTCGTCGGGAATCGAGGACTCGAGCTTGTTGTAGAGGAAGTAGTCGCCTTCCTCGAGCGGCTGGGTGTCCGGCGAGCGCTGCGACCGGCGGCCGCGATCGATGTTCAGGTTCGTGAGGATCCGGAGCAGCCAGGCTCGGAGGTTCGTCCCCGGCTGGTACTGCTGCCACGCACGGAACGCGCGCGCATAGGTGTCCTGCACGAGATCCTCGGCCTCCTCGCGCGAGCCCGAGAGCCGGCGCGCGACGCGATACACCTGGTCACTCAACTCGAGAGCCTCTTCCTCGAACCTGACACGGTCACGTTCGACCTCCGCAATGCGGCGAGTTTCGGCGGCTGAGGGCGCGGTTTCGCTCACTCCGTCGGCCACCCTATCAATGGGTCTAACGACATCCGGCGGCTCGCGATTCCCGCAGGATCAGGCGAGCTGCGTTTCGCGAAACCCGCCGCGGGCCAGGGCTTCCACGAGCGAGTCGCGTGTCGTCTGCTCGTCGTCCCAGCTCAAGGTGACCTCGCCGGCGAGCGTCGCGTTCGCCGACTCGAGCCCCTCGTGGCCCTTGAGGACGTGTCCAAGCCGCGCCATACAGCGCTCGCAGCGGATTCCTCTCACCTGGAACGTCTCGCTCACCGTGGCCATGGCCGAAGCTTAGCGAGCGGATACCGTCTCTCCGGTGAGCGGCCCCGGCTCCTTCCACCCGCTCGGGCCCGCGGTGATCGAGCGTGCGGTCGAGTCCGTGAGCGCCGACGAGCGATTCGTGGGCCTGATGCTCGGCGGTTCGTCGCTGACCGGCGAGACGGACGAGTTCTCCGACCTCGATCTCGTGGTCGCCACCCGCGACGCCGACCATGGCACGGCTCTCGCCGATTCCCCTGAGTTCGCGGCTCGGCTCGGCCCGCTCCTCGTGTGCTTCACCGGAGAGCACGTCGGCGAGCCGCGACTCCTGATCTGCCTCTACGGGCCGCCCCTCCTTCACGTCGACCTGAAGTTCGTCGCCCTCTCCGACCTCGCGAGCCGGGTCGAGGATCCGATCGTGCTCTGGGAACGCGAGGCGCGGCTCATCGCCAACGCCACGGTCGCGAACCCTGCCGTCTGGCCCGCGCCGCAACTGCAATGGATCGAGGATCGCTTCTGGGTGTGGATCCACTACACGGCGGCGAAGATCGGGCGCGGCGAGCTCTACGAGGCGCTCGATGCCCTCGCAGCACTCCGCCGGCTGGTGCTCGGGCCGATGCTCGCCGAGACCGCCGGCCTCGACCAACAAGGCTCCCGCCGGCTCGAACGGCACGCCGGCGAGCACGCGGCCGCGTTGGCCGGAACCGTCGGAGACCTGAACGCTCCCGGCTGCCGCGAGGCGCTCCGCGCCTGCGCCGACCTCTACCGGACACTGCGCGACCACCTGGATGACGGCAGCTTGCGCCGGCACGCCGAAGCCGAGCGGCTCAGCCTGACATACCTCGATGAGCTGTGAGGGGAGCTACTGGGCCCGGACGCCGTGCACCGGACGCCCGGCGGCGATCCACGCGTAGTACGAGGCCGACGGCCCGTAATCGGAGCGGTAGCCGACGATCCGTGGGTTGCGGCCAACGTTCTTCGCCTGACCCGCGTGCCGCAGCAGGTTGGGATCGTCGTTCTCCTGCCAGACGAGGATCAGGTGCGCCGCCGTCATGAACTCCGCGACGTAGGTGCAGCCGGAGGCAGGGCACGGAAACGGGTCGGTCTTGACGCAGAACCAGCCGTCGCGACCGTCCGAGTCGTCGTCGATCCATAGCTCCGAGTCCTCGGACCGAACGGCGGTCTCCTCGAACACGATCGTGCCCCTCTCCACCCGGACAGGGTACCGGCCGAAGGTCGAACGGGGGGTCCCCCAATCGAGGCAAATCGCTCTTGCCCGAAAAGGCGGATCGACGGAGCCCGTACGATTGTCAGGTGAGAATCGTGCGCCTCGAAACCGGCGACAAGGATGTCGTGCTCGCCGGAGCCGGCCTCTTCGACGAGCCGCCGACCGCCTCGTGGACGGAAAAGTTCCTGTCCAGCCAGGGCCATCACCTCCTGGTCGCCTTCGGAGAGGATCGAACACCGATCGGATTCGTGAGCGGCGTCGAGACGACGCACCCGGACAAGGGCACCGAGATGTTCCTCTACGAGCTGAGCGTCGACCCGGACCACAGGAAGCGCGGAGTCGGGACCGCGCTGGTCGAGGCGCTCGCCGACCTCTCACAGCGCAACGGGTGCTACGGGATGTGGGTCGCGACCGAGACCGACAACGTCGCCGCCCTCGCCACCTATCGCGCGGCAGGCGCGGCGATCCCGGAGGCGTTCGTCATGCTCGACTGGACGTTCGGTCCCAGCTGAATCAGCCGGGCGGGAGCGCCCAGACCTCGGCCGGCAGGCCGCGGGTCGTCGTGACGGCGCAATCGAAGCTCTCTCCGATCTTGGTTGCCACACGCTTCGAACGCTCGTTGTCCGGATGGATCAGCGAGATCAGCCGGCGCGGTCGAATCTCGGCGAGCGTCCACTCGCGAGCCGCCACGGCCGCCTCGGTCGCGTAGCCGTTCCCCCAGGCGCTCCTCGCCAACGTCCAGCCGAGCTCGATCTCCGCGTCCGGGCCGATCTCGCTCCGCACGCCGCTCGCCCAGCTCCGTGGATCCCATGCGAGCAGCCCCACCCGCCCGATCACCGCCTGGTTGTCTCTGCGCACGACGACGAAGCGGCCGAACCCGTCCACGCGCCAGGCCCGGACCATCTTGTCGACCTGTTCCACCGCGTCGAGCAGCGTTCCCGTCTCACCACGGCCGATGTACTGCATCACTTCAGGGTCGCCGAAACTCTCGAGCAGCTGCTCGGCGTCGGCCGGAACGGGAAGCCGCAGCAGGAGCCGCTCGGTCTCGATCATGCGGCGAGAACGCCCGGCAGCTCGTCGAGCCCGGTGATTGCGATCGCGGCGGCCGGCGGCGTGTGCAGGTATCCCCACGGCCCGCGCCGGAGGTGCACCGCCACGAGCCCGGCCGCGAGGGCGGGTGCGATGTCGTTGTCGACGCGATCGCCGACATAGGCGATCCTTGCCCGCGGCAAACCGCACTCGTGAACCACCGCCTCGAAGAAGGCAGCCGACGGCTTCTCGACACCGAGCCGGGCGGAGGAGCCGACGAAATCCACGTGCGGCCGGACGAGCTCCTCCGTCGAGGCCGGCGTGTTCCCGGCGACCCCGACGGCGTAGCCCGCCTCGCGCAGGCGCGCAAGGCACGACAACGCATCGGGGTAGAAGTCTTCCGGCTCGAAGTGGCCGAGTTGTGGCTCCCGTCCGAGGAGCTCCCAGACGCGCCGGTGATGCTCCCCACGCGCGATCAGACCGCCGAGCAGGGCCATGAACGTGAAGCCCGGCACACCGGCGTCGCCGGCCGCCCGGCTCCAGAGCCGCGTTTCGTCGAACAGGGTTTCGCCGGCATCGAAGACGACGGCCTTCACGAGACTCATTCGTCTAGGGCGACCGGATCGCCGGCGTCGTCGACGAAGCCGGTCACCTCGGGGGGCGTCCTGATCAGCTCCACGTCGCTCGCATCCCACGAGGCGAAGGCGAAGAATCCGTTCTGCACCGGCAGCTCGTGCGTCTCCCCACGCCAGGAGACGAGCGCCCGCGCCGCACCCGGCGGCGCCGGGCCGTAGAGCCGGAACGCGCCGACCACGACGCCGTCCCTCGTCTCGATCGCGGTCCAGACCTGGCTGCCTGCACCCGTCGCCCATTCCGTCCACGAACCGTCTTTGAACTCGTACACCGCCTCGAGCCAGTTGTCGGTGCCTCGCTCGTGCAGGAGCACGGCCCCCCACGCGGCGTCCTCCGAAAGCGTCCACGCCACGAGCTCGACCGCACCTCCGCTCGTGGCGGCGATCTTCTCGGCCAGCGCCTCCTGGGATCCGCTCATCGGCAGGAAGCGTAGGCGACGCGTCCCGGTGCCGCGATCGAGAAAAAAATGGCCGCGACCCGGGCAGGCATGCGGGTCGCGGCCATCTCGTCCGGCGGGCCGCGCTGGCTAGACGGCTCCGCCGGGGTCGGGCCCCAAGCGCTGCAGGGGCCCAAACTTTTCGCCTCACTCAGCCAGGGGGCTGCCCCAGCTTCACGTGAACCGTCTTCTTCGTGTCCCCCCGCCAGAGCTGGAGGGCAAGTTTTTCGCCCGGCTTCATCGTCTCGATCACATCCCGAAGCTGCGCGACGCTCGTTACGGGCGTGCCGTTCGCGGCGACGATGATGTCCCCGCCGATCAGATAGGACTCACCGGCGACGACCACGCCGGTGCGACCGGCGCGGAGCCCGGCGCGGGCGGCGCCGGTACCCCGTGTGACGTGCTGCACGATCAGGCCGTAGTTGCAGGGGAGCGCGTAGGCACGTGCGAGGCTCGTGCTGACCGCCGCGGCGTCGATTCCGAGAAAAGCGTGCTGCACCTTGCCGGTCGCGAGCAGCTGGGCAACGACCGTCTTGACGGTGTCGATCGGGATCGCGAACCCGATCCCGGCCGCGCCGCTGGCAGCAACACGGGTCCCGAGTTGCGAGCTGACCCCGATCACCTGCCCCCTGGAGTTGATCAGCGGGCCGCCCGAGTTGCCGTGATTGATCGCCGCATCGGTCTGGATCGCGTGCGAGACCGAGCGCGTGGAGTCGACGCCCCGCTGGACGGCGCTGACGATGCCGACGGTTGCCGTCCGGTCGAGACTGAGCGTGTTGCCGATCGCGACCACCGGGTCGCCGACCTGAACCAGGTCGGAGTCGCCGAGCGGTAGCGGGCTGAAGGAGCGCGAGTGGGCGTCGACCTGGAGCACCGCAACGTCAGTCGAAGGATCCTGGCCGACCAGGGTTGCGTCGAGCTCGTCGTTGCCCGAGAAGCTCACCTTCAGGCCGGGCGAGCCCGAGATGACCCGGTTGCTCGTGACGATGTGACCGGCCTTGTCGATCACGAACCCGGAGCCGAGAGCCTGGCGCCGCGCCGCAGGCGCCCTGCCCGCGAGTCCGTTGATCTGGACGACGCCGGGCGAGTCGAGCCGGTAGATCTGCTCCACGGAGAGGTTGCCCTTCGGCGTCGACGGTGCGCCCGCGCCCGAAGGCGGTCCGGAGGCGATCTGCTCGATCGTCGTCGAGTTGTCGAGATGGCCCGTGAGCGCCGCGCCGGCGAGCGCCAGCCCAGCGCCCACACCTGCTGCTGCGATCCAGACGCCCGTCCGGATGAGGTCCCCCTGCTGCATCCCTTGCCGTTATATCGGCGTATTTCGGCGGCACGGCGACGGCTCGATTAAGCGTGGGTTAAGTACGCCACCGCTCAGTGGCAACGGACGCTTCGCCACTCGAGCGCGCAACCTTTGCTTGACTCTCGGGATGAGCGCGCTCGAAGTCGCGGGGGAATCATTCGAGATCAGCCGCATCGACGGGCTCGCCGGCACCGAGCCGAGGCGTTTGCCCTACTCGCTGCGCGTGCTGCTCGAGAACGTCCTCCGCTCTGGCGACGAGGCCGGAACGCGCGCCGTCGCCGGGTGGGACCCCCACGCCGAGCCCGCCCACGAGATCTCGTTCTTCCCCTCCCGGGTGCTGCTCCAGGACTTCACGGGCGTGCCGGCAGTCGTCGATCTCGCGGCGATGCGGAACGCAATCGCGAATCTCGGCGGCGACCCGAAGCTGATCAACCCGCAGATTCCTGCCGAGCTCGTGATCGACCATTCGGTGCAGGTCGACGAGTTCGCCTCGCGCTTCGCCTTCGCCCGCAACGTCGAGCTCGAGGTCGAGCGCAACCGCGAGCGCTACACGTTCCTGCGCTGGGGACAGGCGTCGCTCGGCGAGTTCAAGGTCGTGCCGCCGGGCACCGGCATCGTCCACCAGGTGAACCTCGAGTTTTTGGCGCGCGTCGTCGAGAGCCGGAACGGGCTTGCGTTCCCCGACACGGTCGTCGGCACGGACTCGCACACGACGATGGTGAACGGCCTCGGCGTGCTCGGCTGGGGCGTCGGCGGGATCGAGGCCGAGGCGGCGCTGCTCGGCGAGCCGCTCTCGATGCTCGTGCCGCAGGTCGTCGGCTTCCGTCTGACCGGGCGCCTGCGGGAGGGCACGACGGCCACCGATCTCGTCCTGACCGCAGTCGAGCTCCTGCGCCGGACAGGCGTGGTCGGGAAGTTCGTCGAGTACTTCGGCGAGGGCATCGGCGGGCTCACAGTCGCCGACCGGGCAACGCTCGGAAACATGTCGCCGGAGTACGGCGCCACCTGCGGGTTCTTCCCGGTGGACGAGTTGACGCTCGACTACCTCCGCCTCAGTGGCCGGCCGACGGGCCACGTGGCGCTCGTCGAGGCCTACTGCAAGGCGAACCTGCTCTGGCACGAGCCTGACGCCCATCCCGAGTACTCGCAGGTGGTCGAGCTCGATCTGGGCGACGTCGAACCATCGATCGCCGGGCCTCGCCGCCCGCAGGATCGCGTGCCGCTGGCCCAAGCGAAGGAGGCGTTCCTTGAAGCGCTCCCGACCTTCGGCGTCGAGATCGACGAGGACGGTGCCGGCGCGGAGACCTTCCCGGCCAGCGACTCGACGACCGAGCAGGCACCCGGCGGCCACGAGCTACCCGAGCACGAGCAGCCGGCGGTCGCGGTCGCGACGGCGCCGCGGACCCGCACGGTGCGGCTCTCGCTCGACGGTGAGGAGCACGAGCTCGGCGACGGCGCCGTCGTGATCGCGGCGATCACCTCGTGCACGAATACCTCGAACCCCCAGGTGATGGTCGCAGCCGGGCTGCTCGCGAAGCGCGCGGTCGAGCTTGGGCTCCGGCGGGCGCCGTGGGTGAAGACATCGCTCGCCCCCGGCTCGAAGGTCGTCACCGAGTACTACGAGCGCGCGGGCCTCCAGACCTTCCTCGACCAGCTCGGCTTCGACACGGTCGGCTACGGCTGCACCACCTGCATCGGCAACTCGGGTCCGCTGCTTCCCGAGGTGTCGGCGGCCATCGCGGAGGGCGATCTGGTCGCCTGCGCGGTGCTTTCAGGGAACCGGAACTTCGAGGCTCGGATCCATCCAGAAGTGAAGGCGAACTACCTCGCCTCGCCGCCGCTCGTCGTCGCCTACGCGCTGGCCGGACGGATCGACCTCGATCTCGTCAACGAGCCACTCGGAGTGACTCCCGACGGGCGCGAGGTCTTCCTGCGCGAGCTCTGGCCGACCTCCACCGAGATCGGCGAGACGATCGCCTCGTCGGTTCGCGGCGAGATGTACACGAAGACCTATGCCGGGGTGTACGACGGCGACGAGACCTGGCGCAGCCTCGAGACACCCTCGGGCGATCTGTATGCCTGGGACCCGCCCTCGACCTACGTGCGCCTGCCGCCGTACTTCGAAGGCCTCGGTCTCGAACCGGCGGCGGTCGAGGACATCGAGGGCGCTCGCTGCCTCGTCTCGCTCGGCGACTCGGTCACGACCGACCACATCTCGCCGGCCGGCTCGATCAAGTTCGACTCGCCGGCCGGGCGCTACCTGACCGCGCACGGCGTCGAGCGAAAGGACTTCAACTCCTACGGCGCCCGCCGCGGGAACCACGAGGTCATGGTCCGCGGCACCTTCGCGAACGTCCGCCTGCGCAACCGGCTCGTCCCGGGGTCGGAAGGCAGCTGGACGAAGCACTTTCCGGACGGCGAGGAGATGACGATCTTCGAGGCCTCCGAGCGCTACCTCGCCGAAGGGACGCCGCTCGTCATCCTCGCGGGCAAGGAATACGGGTCCGGCTCGAGCCGCGATTGGGCGGCCAAGGGTCCCGACCTGCTCGGCGTCAAGGCCGTGATCGCCGAGAGCTACGAGCGCATCCACCGCTCCAACCTGCTGATGATGGGGATCCTCCCGCTCCAGTATCGAGCCGGCGACACAGCCGAGAGCCTCGGCCTGACGGGCGGCGAGGAGTTCTCGATCTCGGGCATCGAGGGCGGCGACGCGCGCGACGTGACGGTCTCCGCCGACGGCAAGACGTTCTCAGCGACCCTGCGGCTCGACACCCCGAGAGAACGCGACTACCTGAAGCACGGCGGCATCCTGAAATACGTTCTTCGGAAGATCAGCAGCCAAGCTCGGAGTTAGCGACGCGCAGCGGAGCTGACGACAAGCCTCTCACCCCTCAGGCGACGACTGAAAGGGTGCGGTGCCGGCTTGCCGGCGCCACAACCGGAGAAAAGACCCGCTCACTGTACACCCAGCGAACCACGGGTGCCCGAGGCTCGAAGTGGTTTCGGAAGGGAGGCCGCGGGGGGAAACCCCAAGGTTTCACCCCGGGTTTCTAGCCGTCTGAAATACGAGCGAGGTACGGGTTGTCTTTGGTCGCGGCCTCGACGAATGCGGAGACGAGGCGCAGCTGCGGCCAGGTCATGCGCTTGACGACGAGCTCGTGACCGCCGAACTGCTCGGTGACGGCGACGATCGAGAGGTTGAACGGCACGTGGAGGTCGTTGAAGCTCGGCCCGCCGTCCTGGCCGAGGCCCTTGTCGCTGCCGAAGCCCGCTGCGAGCGCCGCGGTGAGCGCATGGCACTGACCGCAGTACTTGCGGTAGAGCTGCTTGCCCTGGGCCAGTGAGCTCGGTGCCGCCGATGCTGTACTTGAGGCAGTAGAAGCGTGCGCGGCCATCGCACAGCCGACGGCCACTGCGGCTAGCACGGCGGCAATCGGGACGAATACGGCGACACGCAGGCGCAGAGTCAATCCGAAGACAAGATAGCGGGTGGCAACCAATTGTCGCTCGCCCTACGCGCGGAGTCAACCGTCGGAGATTCGGGCGAGGTACGGGTGCGACTTGGTCGCAAGCGCGATGAACGACGACACCTCGCGGATCTGCGGCCAGGTCATCCGCGTCATCACGATCTCGTGACCGCCGAACTGACCGGTGACCGCGTCGACCGAGAGCGCATACGGGACGTCGAGGTCGTTGAAGCTTGGGCCACCGTCTTGCCCGAGCCCGTGGAAACCGCCGGAGCCGACGGCGAGCGCCTCGGTCAGCGCATGGCACTGGCCGCAGTATTTGCGATAGAGCTGCTTTCCGACGGCGAGCGAGCCGGGTGCGGCGGCCGTCCCCGACGAGGCGTGGGCTACGAGCGCGCAGCCGACCGCGACTGCTGCGAGCGCGGCGACCATCGGGACGAGGACAACCATGCGCAGACGAATACTCACGGCCGCGAACAAGATATCTCGTGCCTCCGTTTGACGGTAGTCTGGCGCGACCGGGGTGCCGCGCAAAGCGGCTGAGATCAGACCCGTCGAACCTGATCCGGGTCATGCCGGCGAAGGGAGAAGCCGTGGAAGACGCACCGCAATGGGGGATCGATCCCGTCCCGCAAAGGCTCCGTCTGCTCGGGACGTTCGACGGCTTCCTGTTGTGGGCGAACCTCTCGGTCTCGCTGCTCGTGATCGTCGCGGGCGCGCTGCTCGTGCTGCCGTTCTCGCAGGGCGGACTCGCGCTCTCGCTCCCCGTGGCGATGGCGGCGATCGTGGCGGCGGCGGTGATCGGCAACGTGATGCTCGGACTCGGCGGGCTGATCGGAGCGGATGCGCGGGTGCCGACGATGGTGCTGCTGCGCGCCCCGCTCGGCCATCGCGGCTCGTACGGGCCGACCGCACTGAACATCCTGCAGTGTCTCGGCTGGTCGGTGTTCGAGCTGATCGTGATCGCGACCGGAGCGAGTGCGCTCTCACATCAGGTGCTCGGGTTCGGCGGCACGGCGTTCTGGAAGATCCTGTTCGGCGTGGTCGCGACCGCGCTCGCCCTGCTCGGGCCGGTCGGATTCGTGCGTCGGTACGTGCGCAAGTTCGCCGTGTGGGTCGTGATCGCCTCCCTGCTCTACCTGTCGTGGTGGTCGCTGCACGGGCAGCACGTCAATGCGCTCTGGCACGAGCACGGGTCGCACGCGTTCTGGCCCGGGTTCGATCTCGTGCTCGCGAGCATCATCTCGTGGACACCGCTCGTCGCCGACTACACACGCTTCTCGACGACGCGGTCGGCCGGCTTCTGGAGCGCGGGCCTCGGCTACTTCGTGCCGACGATCCCGCTCTTCGGCCTCGGCACGGTGATCGCGATGTCGCGCAACATCGCGGACGCTCCGGGACTCCTGACCGCGATCGCGGCCGGGGGTGCGGCGAGCATCCTCGCGCTCCTGGCACTGACCGTCGACGAGAGCGACGAGGCGTTCGCGAACGTCTACTCGGGGGCGGTGTCCCTTCAGAACCTGATGCCGCGCGTGCCGCAGCGCCTGCTCGTGGCCGCGACGGCAGGCGTGGCGACCGTCGGGGCGCTGCTCGTCGACCTCCGCAACTACCAGCCGTTCCTCTTCCTACTCGGCTCCTTCTTCGTGCCGCTCTTCGGCGTGCTGCTCGCGGACTGGTTGCTCGCGGGCCGCCACTACGCCCCGCGTGACGTCTTCTCGGCGCCGGCGCTTCGGTTGTGGCCGCTCTTTGCGTGGCTCGCCGGCTTCGCGCTCTACCAATGGCTCTATCCGGACGGCCCGGCGTGGTGGACGCGGATCGTCGCGCACACCGATCCCCATTCGCTGCCGTGGGGCGGCGCCTCGCTGCCGAGCTTCGCTGCCGCGTTCGTGCTGACGTCGGCTGGCGGACTGCTCGCGCGTAGGCCAGCATTCGCCCAGGCGTGATCGCACTCCTCGGGAATCTGTCGCGGGACTTCCTGCCCGGGCGGCCGCCGTGCACGGGCGGCGGCCCGTACCACGCTGCCCGTGCGCTCCAGCATCTCGACGCCCCCGCAGTCCTCTACGCGCGCTGCGCGGAGGTCGACCGGGCCGAGCTGCTGCCAGCGCTCACGGCGCTCGGAACCCCTGTTCCGTACGTCCCGGGCGAGCAGACGGCGAGTTTCGGGATGTCGTACGAGGGCGACCGGCGGCAGATGACGGTGCTCGCGCTCGGCGACACGTGGCTACCCGGGGATATTCCGCCGCTCGACGAAGAGGTGCGGTGGGTGCACGTGGCGCCGCTTGCCCGCAGCGACTTCCCGGCCGAGACGCTCGCCGCCGCGGCAGCTCGCGGGAGGCGGCTCTCGCTCGACGGCCAGGGGCTCGTGCGGGTGTCGCGAACCGGGCCGCTCGAGCTCGATGCCGAGTTCGACCCCGAGCTTCTTCACCACGTCACCGTGCTGAAGCTGAACGACGAGGAGGCCGAGGTGATCGGCGATCCGACGGCTCTCGGTGTCCGCGAGCTGCTGCTCACGCACGGGGCCCGCGGCGCGACGGTGGTCGCGAACGGCAGCGTCCACGAGGTCCCGGCGTTCCCGCTCGAGGGTGACCCGACGGGCGCGGGCGACGGGTTCTGCATCGCCTACGTCGCCGGACGCGCGGCCGGGCTCGGCCCGCTGACGGCCGCTCGGCGCGCGACGGCGGTCGTCGCGGCGATGCTGGCGGCCGCCGGATGATCGCGCTCACGGCGACTGCGGCCGGGATCTTCGCCGTCGATCTCGAGACCGGCGAGGTGGAGCACGGCGAGGCGTTCGAGCCGGCCGTGCCGCCGAGTCTCAACCTGCCGCGGGTGGTCGCAGCCGCGGCGGCCGGATCGACGGTGGTCGCGGTCGTCGATACCAAGCCACCGATGCTCATCTCACACGATGCGGGCACCACGTGGCGCGACTCGGGTCGGGGGCTTCCGCCCGGCACGGCGATCGCAATCTCGGGGTCGAACCCCGACCTGCTCGTCTACGCGGCCCGGAACAGGCTCTATGTCTCGTGGAACGGCGGGGTGTTCTGGACGGCGCTCGATGCCGAGCTGCCGGAGATCTCGGCGGTCGCGGTTACGGAATCCTGAACTCGCCGCGGGCGACGATCACCGCTGAGCCGCCCACGCGAACGCGATCGATCCGGTCGCCCTCACCCTCGACCTGCGCATAGAGCTTCGAGGGGCGGCCGATCTCGGCCCCCTGGCTGATCTCGATCTCCTCGCCGAAGGCGATGCGGCCGTGACGGGCGAGATGGATCGCGAGCGGGCCCGCGGCCGAGCCCGTGGCCGGATCCTCGGGTACACCCGCGCCCGGCACGAAGACCCGGTTCTTCCAGCCTGATCCCTCGCGCGCGAAGCTGTTCACCCCCGCGCCCGTGATCTGCGCGACCGCGCGGAAGTCGGGAGCAAGGCCCGCCACCTGCTCGGGGGAGTCGAGCTCGACGTAGACGTGCTTGGGCCCCAGGTGGTAGAGCTCCACCGGCAGCCCGGAGCGTTCGACGCCAAGCGCGGCGAGGAGCTCGTCGACACGCTCGAATGTCTCCCACGGCGGGATCGGCTGCTCCATCCAGCCGAAGCTGATCCTGGCGCCCTCGCGTTCGAGCTCGACCGGCACGACGCCGGCGCCGGTCTCGAGCCGGATCACAACCTTCTGCAGCGGGAGGCCGAGCACGAAGGCGGTGCCGAGGATGGGGTGGCCGGCGAACGGCAGCTCGGTTGCGGGCGTGAAGATGCGGATCCGCACGTCCGCGTCCTCAGCGTGCGGTGGGAGGACGAAGACGGACTCCGCGAAGTTCATCTCCTTCGCGAGCGCCTGCATCGTCAGCGTGTCGAGGTCGCGCGCATCGGTGAAGACCGCAAGCTGGTTTCCGGCGAGCGGGGTGTCGGTGAAGACGTCCGCGACGACGTAGCGAAGGTGGCGCACGACCTCGAGGCTACCGCGCACTACGCTTGCTGGCGTGCTCGTGATCCTCGTTCGTCATGCCAAGGCCGCACCGGGCCAGCCGGATGAGCTGCGCGCGCTCACGCCCTCGGGAAACGAGGCCGCGCGCCTGCTCGGGTCGCTGCTCGCCGAACGCAACCCGGACGCGGTCGTCTCGAGTCCGCTCCTGCGCGCCCGCGAGACCGCGGAGGCACTCGCCTCGGCCGCCGGGATCGAGGTCGAGGTGCGCGAGGAGCTCGCGCCCGGCGCAACCGTGGCGAGCCTCGAAGCCGCCGTCGCGGGACGGGGCGACACGGTGATCGCGGTCGGCCATCAGCCCGACTGCGGCGAGATCGTCCTCGCGCTGACGGGCCGCGAGGTCTCGTTCCCCACCGCCGGCTTCGCCGAGATCACCCTGTGACGGCGGCGATCCGGGTTTCGGGCCTCGTGAAGAGCTACGGCTCGCACGAGGCGGTCAAGGGGATCGACTTCGAGATCGGCACCGGCGAGGTCTTTGGGCTGCTCGGCCCGAACGGCGCCGGGAAGACGACGACGATCGAGATCCTCGAGGGCTACCGCGACCGTGACGGCGGCGAGGTCGAGGTGCTCGGCGAGGATCCGAGCACGGCCGGCCGCGCCTGGCGCGAGCGGCTCGGCGTCGTCCTCCAGTCCTCGTCGCTCTACCCGAACCTGACGGTGCGCGAGAGCCTCCGCGTCTTCGGCGGCTACTTCGACGAACGCCGCGACCCCGACGAGGTGATCGAGATCGTGGGGCTCACCGACAAGGCCGACTCGCGCTGCCGCACGCTTTCCGGAGGCCAGAAGCGCCGCCTCGACCTCGGGCTGGCGCTCGTCGGCAAGCCGGATCTCGTCTTCCTCGACGAGCCGACGACCGGCTTCGACCCGGGCGCGCGACGCGCCGCGTGGGAGACGATCCGAAACCTGCGGTCGCTGGGGACGACGATCCTCCTGACGACGCACTACCTCGACGAGGCCGAGCAGCTCGCCGACCGCGTCGCGGTGCTGCGCGAGGGCAGGATCGTGCGCGAGGGCTCGCCGGCCGAGCTGACCGGCGAGGGCAGCCTCACCGAGATTCGCTTCCGGCGCGAGGGCGAGCTCGTCCTCGAGCACACGACCGAGCCGACGAAGCGCCTGTACGAGCTCACGGCCGAGGCGGTCGAACGCGGCGAGGAGCTCGAGGAACTGGAAGTCCGGCGGCCGACGCTCGAGGACGTCTACCTGGAGCTCACCGCCGAGCCGGTCGCCGACGACGAATGAGGCTCTTCCTCCACGAGTTCCGCGCCGAGCAGCTGCTCTTCTGGCGCAATCGCGAGGCTGCGATCTTCACGTTCTTTCTACCCGTGATCTTCTTCCTGATCTTCGCGTCGGTCTACGGCAACGACCGGATCACGAAGGAGGGCGGGATCCGGGCCGCCGCGTTCCTCGAGGCCGGGATGATCGGCTACGGCGTCGCCGCCACATGCTTCGCCGGACTCGGGATCACGCTCGTGATCCGCCGCGAGTCGGGGATCCTCAAGCGCATCCGGGCGACGCCGCTTCCCGCCCCGACGTTCCTGATGGCGGTACTCGGCTCGACCTTCGTCGTCTTCCTGATCGAAGCGGGGCTGATCATCGCGTGCGGCCGCCTCTTCTTCTCGGTGAAGGTGCCCGAGAATCTCCTCTCGCTGTTCGTGCTGCTCGTCCTCGGCGCCCTCTGCTTCGCGGCAATGGGCCTCGGAATCACCGGCTTCGTGCGTTCGGCGGAGGGCTCCTCGGCCGTCGTCAACGCCGTCTACCTGCCGATGGCGATCATCTCGGGAACGTTCTTCACCCCGAAGGACTATCCCGACTTCCTGCGCGTGATCGCGGAGATCCTGCCGCTCACGCACTACACCGAGGCGACGCGTGACGTGATGGTGCACGGGAAGCCGATCTGGTCGGACGCGGCCACGCTCTCGGTTGTCTTCGTCTGGGGTCTGATCGGGCTTGGCGCGGCGCTGCGCAAGTTCCGGTGGCAGCCGGTCGACGCGCTTTAGCTATTCGGGCTCGCCGGCCTCGACCGCCTCGACCCACTTCGCGTGCCGCCGCGCCGCCCAGTCTTCTCGCACCCAGCCGCGGGTGATCCCGTTCAGCGAGTGCCGCGTGCGCGGCCAGATCACCGCCAAGCCGAGGTGGCCGATGAACAGGATCAGCGAGACGTACATCAGGTAGTCGTGGACGAGCAGGGCGTTCGCGAGGCGGAAGCGCGTGTCGCGCTCGCCATACCAGAGGAAGAAGCCGCTGACCGCAAACAGGATCGCGAAGGCGGCTGTGACGATGGTGTTCAACTTCTGGCCGGCGTTCAACCGGCCCTGCGGCGCGTGCCGGCCGGCGAGCCAGGCGCGGTCGTCCCCGTCGAAGTATTCGACCTCCTGGACGGTGCGCCGGAGCGACCGCCGGTCGCCGACGATCACGAGGAGCACGAGCGCGATCGCCCACGCGATCGCCGTGTAGATGTGGATCGTCTTCAGGAGCGGCCGCCGGCCGACGGCTTCGGCCAGGCTCGGCAGGTAGAGGCAGAGACCGGAGCCGAGCAGGATCAGGAACGCGGCTGCGTGCACCCAGTGCACGGCGCGCTCGGTGCGGCTCCAGCGCTGGAGGCGCCGCGACCCGTCAGACGCCGTAGCCATTCGAGCGGCCGACCCAGGCGTCCTGGTCGTAGCCGAGGCCTTCCCAGTAGCCGGTCGGCTGGTGGGCAACGAGCTCGATCTTCTGCAGCCACTTGACGCCCTTGTAACCGTACATCTCGGGGATCACGACCCGCGCCGGCGAGCCGTGCGGGCGCGACAGCGGCTGCCCGTCCATCTCGAGCGCGAGCATCACGTCGTGCAGCTCGACCTGCTTCATCGTCAGCGAGTCGTTGTAGGGCACTTCCATCGAGTCGAAGCGAAGCGCCTTCGCCGCCGGCAGTGGCTCGACGAGGTCGAGCAGATGCTGGAACCGCACTCCGCCCCAGCGCACGTCGTGCACCGTCCAGCCGGTCACGCAGTGGAACGTCGAGACCTGGTGGGAGCGGGGCAGCGCCAATAGCTCGTCATAGGTGAAGGTGCGTGGCTTGCGCACGAGCCCGCTGATCTCGAGGGTGTAGCTCTTCGGATCGAAGATCGGCATCGACCCGGAGATCGTGTAGATCCGCCACCCGCCGATCGGGAACAGGTTCCCGAGGAGCTGCGAGAACGCCGAGGTGGCCGGTGAGAGGACGTTGCTCACGCGCGAGGCCCACAGGAACGACGTGGCGCCCCCCGCGAGGAGCAGGAAGAACGCCCGTCTCCCGTACGGCTTGGATCCCGACTCGGGAGTCATGCGTCCACGGTACTCCGCCCTGCGCCGCCTGGTTGCAGCGTTAAGAAGTACGAGCGGGTCTAGCGAGAATCTCGAAGAGCCCGAGCACGACGAGCACACCGACCGCGTACTCGACGATGAGGCGGCTCGTGATGTGGTGCGAGCCAAGGACGAGCAGTAGCCCGAGGATCACCGTGACCGTTCGCAGAACGGGCTTGTTCGCGGCGACCCACCTCGAGGTGGCGCTTGCCCCGACCGCCCCGTCGGCGATCCCGCCGGTCGTGCGGAGCGTGGCGCCCCGGATGCCGGCGGCGACCCGCGAGGGGCCCGAGACGAGCCCGGCGGCGACGGCGAGGAGCCCTCCGAGCGCGGCGAGCTCGAGCCAGAGGTGGAGGTCGGCGAGCACGGTGTTGTAGAGCGCGGTCGCCGCGGCCGTCGGAACCGCCGGTCCGACAACGTGGTGGAGGTAGTAGGAACGGCCCGCGGCGATAGCCAGGAGCCCGACGGCGGCGCCTGCGAGCAGACCGACTCCGGCGCGAACGAGCGTCCGCCGCCGCTCGCGCGAGATCGCGAAGGCGAGGCCGTAGAGGACGAGCGCGAGGATCGGCAGCGCGACGGCGAGCAGCTTGACGATCCGTACTCCGTGCCGAAGGCGGTCGATCGAGGAAGGCCGTGCGATCACGATCCCGCTCTGCAGAGAGCTCGGGTCGACCTTGTCGAAGGCGTGGATGCCGGCCTCGCCGAGCGTCGTCCGCGCAGCGAGGACGGCGTTCGAGAGGTCGATGTCGATGCTCCCGTCTGGGCGGATGAACGGGCTCGGCTCGCCGTCGAGTGCCGCCACGAACGCCTCGTGCGCCTGCGTGTTCGCGACGACCCAGAGCGCCTGGAACGCGTGCGTCCGCAGAAACCTCTCGATCGTCTCCTGCGTGTAGGAGCGCAGCGAGAGCCCGAGGCCGGCGGCCAGGAACTTCGCCTTCTTCGGCAGGTCGTTCTTCGTCTGCTGCGAGAGGTCGACCTGGGCGTAGAGCGCATCGGTGATCTCGCCGGCGACCGCCGAGACGATCGCCGAGTTCGAGCTGAGCGGCGTCACGGTGTGGACGTACCGCGGCGTCGAGAGCACCTCGCCGCGGACCCAGACCGCTGTGAGCGCCGGCGGGACGACGATCGAGGCCGCGATCAGCAGCACCGTCACCGTCTTGCGCCATCGCACCCGCCTCGCCATCCCGACATCGTCCACCCGCGGGAGCCTTCCCGCAAACAGAAGAGTCAGGTGGTCGTGATCACGGCGGAGGCAGGCACCGTGGAGCCGTTGTTCGCGAAGAGCCGCGGGTCGTAGGCGCCCGGGGTCGAGGAGAGCCGGAAGGGGCAGGAGCCGGAGCTGAGCGCCGAGCTCCCGGTGTGTGCCCCGCAGCTACTCGTGTAGAGGCGGCCGAGATACGCGCCGTCCGCGGCAAGCGGCGTCCCGGAGGCGCTTCTCACGAGCTGCACCCCAGATCCCGCTTGCGCCTGCGCCGGCTCGCTGCACGCGTCGCGGAACCAGTCGGGGTTCCCGGTGTCCTTCGTCGGCTCAACTGCCGGGAACGACGCGGATCTGGGCACGGGCGTCGGCGCCGCGTATCCGGCCTGCACCGCGTAGCTCAACGCTGTCGAGAGCGACGAGCAGAGCGAGAAGACCGAGCAGCGTCCGCGCATCGCGGCGCGTAGTGGCATCCATGCCGAGGAACCTCCGCGGAGAGAACAGTCCTCTTGACCTTAGGCGGGAGCCCACCGGATTTGATGCCCCACTGGGGGGAGCCGGGCGGCCGCCTCCGCGCCTCCTGTTGGGTTCGCAGCGTGGCTCTACACTTGACCCTCGGCGCCCACCGAGCACCCTGCGTGGTCGAGGAGCGCCACCGGACACTGGCGGCAAGCCGTGCGTGCGGCCGGAGCGTCACCCGAAGCGTCGTAACCAGGTCGCGCAACAGAACGTCGAGGAACACCCGCGCGATCGTGTCGTTCCGTTTGTAGAGCTGGCTGAACGGCTCCCGGGGCAGCATCAGTAGGAGCGTGCGTTCGCGCGTGATCGCCGTGAAAGGACTCGGGAGCCCGTCGATCAGGCCCTCGTATCCGAACGCCTTTCCCGGGCCCGCCAGACCGACTCGGACCCGGCAGTCGCCGCGAACGATGACCTTCTCCACCGCGCCGTTGATCGTCAGGCAGCAGGTGTCCGACTGCTCTCCTTCCGCGAGCAGAGTGCTGCCGGGCGGGCACATCGCGTAGCTGCCCGACGTGAGGAAGCCCCACAGCCCGACCGGATCGAAGTCATGGAAGAACGCCATGCGGCTCAGGTATCTGCTGTCGGGCGGGCCGCAGGCCGTCAACTCGGGAGTCGAGCGAGTAGGGGTCGCAACCGCGTCGCCGAGTGTCAGTGCGAGCTGCTCGAGCTGATTCCGGAGCCGCGCCGTGAACTGCGTCGCAAGCCTTCGCTTCAGCTCGAACGAGGTCGCATCCGGGCGCACGAGCAACGCCGAGAAGTCGTGGCGGCTCAGCGCCAGCAGTGTCGTCGGCTCGGTCGCGCACACCGACATCGTGTGCCGGCCGCCCTCGAGAGCGCCGATCTCGCCGACCACTCCGCCCGAGCCGACCCGGCCGATCTCGACCGTCTTGCCGCCCGGCACCCGCAGGGAGACGCCGAGCTCTCCGTCCAGGACGAAGAGCAGCTCACGGGCCTCGGCGCCCTGGCTCCATAGAACGTCACCGGTCTTCGCTGTCCGACGCCGAAGTGCTTCGGCGAGCTCCTCGAGGTCCTCCGGGTCGCGGCCCTCGAGCAACGGCAACCCGGCGAGAAACGAGACCGTCTCCGGCTCAGGCATCCAGGTCTCGCGCCTCGAACTCGAGCACACCGTTGGAGCCGACCTCGGCCGTCAGCATCGAGTACTCCGGCACCTCGAGCCACGATGAGTGGTCGCTCGTCAACGGCTCCGACGCAATGATCAAGGAGCGCGGCGCCTCGGCCGTGGTCATCTCCCAGCCGGCGTCGGTCTCGACGTACGCGCCGCCGAGCGCGTACCAGAGGCTCACGAACGGAAGGTCGACCTCGAGGTACTCGTCCTCGGGCGGATACCAGCCGTAGTCGAAGGAGAACCGCGTCGCGACCACCGCGCGGCCGGTGCTCAGGCAAAGGTTCACCGGCGAGGACGTGTCGATCCCGTGGTCCGCGCGCACCTTTCTCAGGATCCGCAACGCCGCCGCGGTCGCCTCCGCCAGCTCGCTCGCCTCCGGCATCCCCCACGGATCGTCGAGCTGCGACAGCACCAGCGCGTAGATCCACTCCGAGTCGGTCGTCCCCTCGATGTACTCCGCAAGGTCGGGACGAACGTGCTCGATGAGTGCGTACCGCATATGCCCGAACCGACGTAGATGACCGTTGTGCGCCAGGACGACGCGCGCGCCCGGGAAGCGGAACGGATGGAGGTTCGTGTCCGCGACCACCGCCTCCTCGCCGTAGGTCACTCCCCGTACGTGGGCGACGAGGCACGAAGGCGCGAGCTTCCCGGACAGCGAGCGGAGATTTCGGTCGAAGGACGGCAAGGTCGTCGCCCGGTAGGTGAACGGCTCGTCCGGCCGCAGCGAGGCCGGATCCCAGGCCTGCATCCCGAACCCGCCGAGGTTCAGGAACGTGTTCATCATCTTCGGGTTGTACGACTGGGCGACCAGCCCCTGATCCGGGTCGAAGAGGAGATTCCGCACCGGAAGCGGCTCACCCAGGTATGCGAGCACGCGGCACACCGCTCGATCGTAGACGCGGCCGGGCTACGATGACCGGAGGGTCAGTACAAAGGAGGGGTCGATGAAGCAGTTCAATTGCGGGGACGTCGTGCCTGGTTGCGCGTGGGTCGGGCAGAACGAGCAGGACGAGACGCTCTGGGTCGAGATCGCCGACCATGCCCGCGACGCGCACGGCATGCACGAGGTTCCCCCGGAGGTGCTCGACCAGATCCGGGACGCCATCACCGAAGTCCCGGCGTAAGGAACGCGCCCCTTTCCAGAACCAAGCCTAGCGTCGTTCCGAGAAGCGTGATTCGAAAGGGGCTCTAGAGGCTTGATGCGTATTCGGTAGGGACCGGCGGTTGTACGACGAAGGGCTTCCAGAGAGTTGTCCCCTCGAGATAGGAGCTCGAGATGACGCCGGATCTGGAAGCCCTTGTCGTTTCAGCGTATGTGTTCGCGGATGAGTACCCGGTCCCTGCGAGGTCGGGGCCGCCAGCGAAGATCGTCGATGCGGAGCTGGTCGCGCTCGCGGTCTGTCAGGCGGCGATGGGGATCAGTTCTGATCGGCAGTTCCTTGGTCTTATCGGTTGGCGGCTGCCGGGCTGGTTCCCGTTTCTGCCGTCGCAGTCGCAGTACAACCGGCGGCTGCGGAGCCTCACAGGGCTCCTGACCGCGGTGCAGCAGCGGCTTGCGAAGCTGCTCGACGTGGGCGGTGCCCGCCTCGCTGATGGGACGCTGATCGGGGTCGCGAACTACGCCGGCTGTGCTGCTCGGAGCGAGTTCGCTGGCACCGCCGCCTACGGGTACTGCGCCGCCAAAAGCGAGTGGGTATGGGGTGTCCGGCTCGTACTCCGAGCCGACAGGCGGGGATTGCCGCTCAGCTACACGCTGGTGCCCGCGAACGAGCACGAATACGAGCCGCTCCTCGACCTGGTCGATCCCGGCGAGACCGTGATCGCCGACAAGGGCCTTTGGGGTCGCGCCTACAACGCACGGATGGAATGCGCCGAGGTCCGACTCCTCACACCCTCACGCAAACGAACGGCCGAAAACCACGCCCGCGAACACGCCCTCGCGTCGCGGCGGCTCACGATCGAGAGCGTCTTCGCGAACCTCAAACAACAGATGAGACTCGAACACCACCTCGCGAAAACCCCAAGCGGACTCGCACAGCGGATCGCACAACGCCTCCTCGCGCTCACCATCGGCATCCTCCTCAACACCATCAGCGGCCGCCCCGCACGAGCGCTCGCCGCCTACGACGGCCGCTGATCCACATCAAGCCTCTAGGTGCCGAAACCGCCCGCCGGAAACGCCCCGCGTTCGAGGAACGTCTCCGCCGCAGCCCTGTACGGCGCGAGATCCAGCCCCTGGGCGCGAACCCATTCGTCGTTGTAATACGTCCCGGCGTAGCGGTCGCCGCCGTCGCAGATGAGCGTCACCACGCTCCCCTGCTCGCCACGGGAGAGCATCTCGGAGATCAGCAGTAGCGCTCCCCAGACGTTCGTCCCCGTCGAGCCTCCCACGCTCCGGCCCGTCCGGTCGCGAACAAGGCGCATCGTGGCGATCGACGCCGAGTCGGGGACCTTGATCATCCGATCGACGATATCGGGGAGAAATGACGGCTCGACCCGCTGCCGGCCGATCCCCTCGATCCTGGACGCCCTCCCGCTGAAGGCCGCCGGGTCGCCGGTCCACGCCGAGTAGAAGATCGAGTCCTCGGGGTCGACGACGCACATGAGCGTCGGGTGACGGCCGAAGCGCGCGTACCGCCCGATCGTCGCGCTCGTCCCACCCGTGCCTGCGCCGACGACGATCCACGCCGGGACCGGATGCCGCTCCCGCGCCATCTGGGCGAAGATCGACTCGGCGATGTTGTTGTTGCCGCGCCAGTCCGTCGCCCGCTCGGCGAACGTGAACTGGTCGAGGAAGTAACCCCCGGACTCGTCCGCGAGCCTCTGCGCCTCCGAGTACACCGTCGTAGGGTCGTCGACCAGGCGGCACGTCCCGCCCTGCGCCTCGATCAGCGCGATCTTCTCCGGGCTCGTCGACGCCGGCATCACGGCCACGAACGGAAGTCCGAGGTACCGCGCGAAGTACGCCTCGGAGACCGCGGTCGACCCGCTCGACGCCTCTACGATCGTCGTCCGCTCGGTGATCCAGCCGTTGCACAACCCGTAGAGAAACAGCGAGCGCGCGAGGCGGTGCTTGAGGGAGCCCGTCGGATGCACCGACTCGTCCTTCAGGTAGAGATCGATGCCCCACTCGGTCGGGAGCGGGAACGTGTGGAGATGGGTGTCTGCCGTCCGGTTGGCGTCGGCTTCCAGACGTGCGACTGCGTCGTCCGCCCAGGGCCTCGAGCCGAGCCGCTCGCGGCGCGCGCCGGTCAAAGTCGAGTCTCCGCAACCATTGACGCTGAAGTCTGCCCATCCCTCGAGGAGTCAATCGTCCGTACTGAACAGCGCACTGCCTTCGATCGGGGCCTTCGACTCCCAAACCGGCATGGCTCTTCCAGAATCGTGCTGGTGACGATGCCGTAACACGCCAGACATCGACGGGATAGCATCACGCTCGTGGCCGACGGCGCTCACTCCGGGGACCCGGTGGATAACCCCGGGATACCTCCTGACGGTCAACTCGACGGACTCCACGCCCTGCGGGACGGTCTCACCGGCCGGCTCGTGCTTCCGGGCGATCCTGAGTGGGACGAGGCTCGCCAGGCCTGGAATCTCGCCGTCGATCAAAGGCCGTCCGCGGTCGCTTTGGTCGAGTCCGCTGACGATGTCGTAAAGGTCGTCGAGTTCGCGCGCGCGCATGGCCTTCGGATCGCCCCGCAGGGAACCGGTCATGGAGCCTCGGCGCTCGCGGTGCTGGATGACACGATCCTCGTGAAGACGACCCGCTTGCGCGGCGTCGAGATCGACGTCGACGCCCATCGCGCCCGCATCGAGGCGGGAGCGCTCTGGGAGGATGTCGTCGAGCCGGCTGCTGACCAGGGCTTCGTCGTTCTCCACGGCTCCTCTCCCGATGTTGGGGTGGTCGGCTACACGCTTGGCGGCGGCATGGGCTGGCTCGCGCGGAGCCGAGGGCTCGCGGCCAACAGCGTGACCGCGGTCGAGCTCGTCACCGCCGAGGGCAGGTTCGTGCGGCTGGACGAAGAGAACGAGCCCGATCTCTTCTGGGCCGTCCGGGGCGGCGGTGGCAGCTTCGGGGTCGTGACGGCGCTCGAGCTCGAGCTGTACCCCACGCCCGAGCTGTACGCAGGCGCAATGTTCTGGCCCGTGGAGCGGGCAGCCGAGGTTCTGCGAGCCTGGCGCGACTGGACCAAGACAGCGCCGGACGAGATCACGTCGGTCGGCCGGATCCTTCGGTTTCCGCCCTTCCCCGACGTTCCGGAGCCGATGCGCGGCAAGAGCTTCGTGATCTTCGAGGGAGTCTTCGTCGGCTCGGAGAACACGGGCGCTGCGCTGGTCGCGCCGATGCGAGAGCTCGGTCCGGCGATCGACACCTTCGCCGCGGTGGGACCAAAGGCTCTTCAGCACCTGCACATGGACCCGCCCCGCCCCGTTCCAGGCGTCGGCGACGGGCTGTTCCTGAAGCAGTTGCCCGACGAGGCGATCGACGCGTTCGTCCAGACCGCCGTCCCGCCGCTGATCTCACTCGAGCTCCGGCAGCTCGGCGGCGCGCTGGCGAGCGAGGCGCAGCACCACGGCGCGGTCGGCACGCTCGATGCCGCCTACGTGGCGTTCGCGGTGGGGATGGCGCCGAGCCCGGAGGCCGCCGCCGCGGTCCATCAGGCAGTCGATCGGGTGAAGGCCGGCCTCGCCCCCTGGGAGTCGGAGCGAACGTACTTCAACTTCGCCGAGCGGCAGGTCGGTGGCCACCGGCTCTACCCGCTGAAGACCTACACCTACCAGCGGCTGCGCAAGATCAGGGCCGCGCACGACGCCGACGAGCTGTTCGTCTCCAACCACCCGATCCCACCGGCCGTCGTTATCGATGTGTCGCGGATTGCGAGCGCGCCGCTGTTCGGCGACCTCCCCGCCGCCGAGCTCGAGACGCTTGCAGCGGCGATGGGAGAAGCCGAGGTCGACGCGGGCACCGAGGTTGTCACGGTCGACGAATCCGGATCGACCGTCTACCTGATCGAAGGCGGCGAGGCCGATGTAGTAGGTGTCGCCGGCCCGACACCCGTGACCCTCGGCCCCGGCGACACCTTCGGCGAGATCGCACTCCTACTGACGGGAGAGCGAACTGCCACGGTCGTCGCCCGGACACCGATGCGACTCCTCGCGCTCTCCGGCCCGGACTTCGAACGCATCCGGGGAGATGTCCCCGAGCTCGAGCGCTCGCTGCACCGCCTCGGACTCGAACGCGTCTCGCGGTAGATTCCGGCGGCCGTTCGTGCGTCACCAGGTCGGCGTAGTTCCCGGCGGAGTCGACGCTCCTTCGTGCGTGGCGGCGTCTCTTCGAACGCGCCGCCGCTCGGAGAAGAAGAAGATCGAGCGGGACGACCGGCAGGCGTATAGCCTCCACCGCCGTTGCCCGGCCAGGCGGCTGGGCGGGCGCTTCGGAGAGGAGTCAGCGTGGCGAGTTGGTATGCGAGACGCGGCGCCGGCCCGCTCGTACTGGCACTGCTCGGCGCCCTCGGCGTGATGGCGGGGAGCGGTCTGACCGCACCTCTACGCGGACTGATGCCCGTGACAGCCCCGTTGGCGAATGGCATCTCGATACGACCCAGTCGACGCCGGGCCATCTGGTCGTGACTCCGGACAGCTCCGGGAACGGCCTGGACGCCACGATCCTGGGCACCTCGGCGACAGGGCGGTTCGGCAACGCCGTCGCCTTCTCGGCCGCGAACGCGAACGGAGCGGTTGTCGCCCATCCCGGAGCGGTTCTGGCGCCGCAACACGGTGCCGTCGCGGTCGCGAGTTCCGCGAAGATTCACATCACGAACGGCTGCTGGGTCGGGCTTGAAAAAGACAACGAGCCGAGCGCCCGCAACAGCCCGTCCGACGACCGGGTCTTCACCGGCGGGCCGAACTGCCGCGACTACCAGCGCTTCTATGAGGGCAAGGGCTGGACGGTGAAGCAGTCGGATGCGAACGCGAACCCGTACGACTCCGGCGGAGGCATCCCGTGGATCCCCTTCCCCTGACCGGCAAAGGTTCGATTCCGGTCGAGCGCGGTCCGGCCCCGCGCCTCGGTTTCCGACCCCTCGCAGGGAGTCACCGCCGTGCCCGTGGAGAGCTTCCTCCCAGATACCGTTCGACGGTGCCCCTCGATCTTGCAGTCCTCAGCCAGGATCCGCGGTTCGGCGGCGGCGCGGTCGCGCAGACCGAAGCGTTCCTGACCGCTGCCGAAGAGCTTGGCAGGCAGCCGAAGCTTCTCTACTCGCCGAATCCCGGACTGGCCGCGTCGACCCTGACTTGGCGACGTATCGAAGCTCTGAGACAGATCCAGGCGGCGCCCGCCTTGGCGCGTGAGGCACATGATGCGCGCTCGTGCTGGGTTGTAGCTACGGTCGCCCACCACGGCGCCGCCGCCCCCCGATCGGGCCGGAGCTACGGCTGCTGGCTCGGTACGACGATCGCCTCGGAATGGCACGGCCGAGCGAGGGGCCTCAGCCGGTCGAGACGGATCGCCGCGGGCTCCAGCCTCCCGATTCTTCGGGCAATCGAGCAGCACGTACTCGTTCGAGCGTCGCGGCTCTACGCCACCAGCCCGGCGAGCCTCGCCCAAGTCGCCGCCGCCGCCGATTGCTCCCCGGCGGAGATCGGCCTGCTGCCCATCCCGGTCGATCTCGAACGTTTCGCTCCCGAAGACGACGAGCCATGGCTTCGCAGGGCAGAGCTCGAACCCGTGATCGGCTTCGTCGGCCGGGCTAACGATCCGCGCAAGAACGTCGGGATGCTGCTCCGCGCCTTCGCGCTCGTGCGCGAGGAGCTACCAACCGCTCGACTCCGTCTGATCGGGCAACCTTCGGCCGGACCGACCGGTGCGGGGGTTGAGTCGACGGGGACGGTTCCCGAGGTCGCGTCCCTCGTGCGTCGGTGCTCCATTGTCGTCCTGCCGTCGTTTCAGGAAGGGTTCGGCGTGGTGGTCGCAGAGTCGCTCGCCTCGGGTGTCCCGGTGATCGTGACCCCATGCGGCGGGCCCGAAGATCTCGTGCGCTCTTCGGGGGCCGGGCGCGTCACGCCCGGTTGGGCCGCGCGGGACCTCGCCGACTGCGTGCTCGAGCTGCTCGGCGATCTCGACCTGCTCGCTCGTGCACGCGCCGCCGCACGGCCGTACGTCGCTCGGGAGCACGCGCCTGCCCGGTTTCGCGGGCTCCTCGCCGAGGCGTTCCACGATCTCGATGACTGACGTCGCCGTCGTCGTCGGCAATCACCAGGGCGAGCATTTCCTTCGGGATTGCCTCGAGAGCGTGGCAAGCCAGACATGCCGCCCGGAGGAGGTGATCGTCGTCGACGGGGCCTCGACCGATCGTAGCCGTGAGATCTCCGAGGGCCTCGGCGCCCGGTTCATGCCCGCTGCGAACAAGGGTCTTGGCTTCCTCTACAACCTGGGTGCGCGCGCCACCGGCTGCGACTACGTCCTGTTCTCCAACAACGACGTCGCCTACGAGCCGGAGTGCCTCGAGCTGCTGGTGGAAGTGCTCGAGGCCGACGAGCGCCGCTTCGCTGCCGATCCGACCCAGCTCGACTGGGGAGGGACTCGTGTGATTCATGCGCGGACGACGCTCAGACTGGGCCGCGTGCTTCGGGAGTACCTGCCCGGACTTCATCTCGACGACCTCGTACCGGCGAAGACGATTTCCCCGACCGTATGTGCGAACGGCGCGGCGATGCTCGTGCGGCGTTCGCAACTGCTCGAGTTGGGCGGGTTCGACGAGACGTTCTTCATGGAATGGGAGGATCTCGACCTCTGCTGGCGAGCCTGGCTACGCGGATGGGAGAGCGTCTACGTCCCCGAGGCGCGACTGCGGCATCGGGTCGGCGGTGTCACCTCCCAGGCGACGCAGCCACGGCGGAGCGCCTCGTCACACCACAACCTCGTTCGCTTCGCCCTCAAGTGCCTGCCGGCGGCGAACGCGGCGGTCGTGATCGCGGGGGAGATCCTTCGCCTGCCCCGCCACCCGCGACCGGTCGCCTCCGGGCTCTACACGGTCACGCGTGAGTTGACCGACGTCCTTCGCCTGCGGCGTGCTCTTCGACCGAGCCGGCGTGTCTTCGAGGAGTTGCTGGCGCTGTGACCTCTGTGCTCGTGGTCTCGAGTGACCACGTCGGCTCGAGCATGGCCGGGCCCGGCATCCGCTACCTCTGGTTCGCGCGAGAACTGACGCGGCTCGGACACGAGGTGACGCTTGTCGTACCGTTCGAAACCGATCTCGAGGCCGACGGGTTCGAGTTGATCGTCGACAACCCATGGCACTCCGGCCGAATGACGAAGCTCGCCTTACAGCACGAGGCGGTGGTGGCTCAGCGGCTTCCGGTTCCGACCATCCTCGCCCTCGCAGGATCCTCCACGCGCGTCGTCTACGACTTTTACTCGCCGATCCCGATCGAGAGTGCGGCGTTTGCCCAGGCCGACTACCAGCCGCAGGCCGACACCGAGCTCAATCACCTCATGCTCCGCGTCGCGCTCGAGAACGGCGACGCCTTCGCCTGCGCGAGCGAGCGACAGCGGGACATGTGGCTCGGGGCGCTCGCGGCGGTCGGGCGCATCAATCCGGAGAGCTACCGACGCGACCCGTCGTTTCGCTCCCTCGTCGAGATCGTCCCGTTCGGCATCGACCCGACACCTCCCTCTTCGAGCGGCCACGTGTTGAAGGGCGTCGTCCCCGGTATCGGGGCCGACGACCGGGTGGCGCTATGGGGTGGAGGTCTCTGGAACTGGCTCGACCCTCTGACCGTGATCCGCGCTGTGCACCGCCTCGCGAGGCCGGAGCTGAAGCTGTTCTTCCTCGGGACGCAACGGCCCAATCCGGGAATTCCCGAGATGGCAATGCAGCGCCGCGCGGTCGCGCTCGCCGAGGAGCTCGGCTTGACCGGGACGTCGGTCTTCTTCAACGTGGGATGGGTCCCGTACGAGAAGCTTGGCGCCTATCTCCTCGAGGCTGACCTGGGCGTATCGGCGCACTTCGACGAGCTCGAGGCGAGGTTCGCCTACCGCACGCGGCTGCTCGACTGCTTCTGGGCGGGGCTGCCGGCGGTGACGACGGAGGGCGACGTGCTCGCGAAGGTGGTGAGCGATAACGGCCTCGGGCGCGTGGTCGGGTACGGGGACGTCGACGGCTACGCCGCCGCGATGGACAATCTCCTCGACCGCCGGCGCGAGAGCTTCGCGGCGGCGTTCGCTTCGGTGCGATCGGGGCTCGAGTGGCCACGCGCGGTGGAGGCGTTGGCGCGGATGCTCGAGGCTGGGCCCGGCGGCCAGCCACGCGCGCACGCGCGCCTGGCGCGGACGGCGTCCTATTCTGTGCTTCGCGGCCGGTCTGCGCTCGCGACCCGCGGGGCGATCGGACTTGCGCGGCGGATTGTCTCCGGAGCCGTCCGTGCCTCCCGGGGCGACCGGGCCGCTCACCCATAGGCGGGTTACCATGTCCTCGTGTCGCCTCGCGAGCTGTCTGGGAGTGGCGGCCGCGACGCGAGCTGGGAGCTCGCTCGGCGCTTCGATGCCTCCTATTACGCGCACGGAGTCGGCGCTGAACCGTACCGGTGGGACAATCCGGTCTGGCCCCGGCATTTCGGCAGGATCGCCGACTTCCTGGTTGCGACCTTCGCGCCGCGCACTGTGCTCGACGTCGGCTGCGGCGTGGGCTTCCTCGTCGACGCTCTGAGGGACCGCGGGGTCGACGCACGCGGGATCGACGTCTCCGCATACGCGATTGCCCACGTGCCGGCCCATCTCCAGCCCTACTGCAGTCTCGGCTCGATCACCGACGAGATCGACGGCGACCCCGACCTGATCTCCTGCATCGAGGTGCTGGAGCACGTGCCGTCCGCCGTTACGGCACACGCGCTCGACAACTTGACTGCCCGCACGAGTCGCATACTCTTCTCGTCCTCGCCGGACGACTTCGACGAGCCGACGCATGTCAACGTTCGCCCGATCGCCGAGTGGGTGCGAGAGTTCGGCGAACGCGGCTTTCTGCCGGTTCCGGGCCCGGGCGGAGAGCTCGTGGCCCCGCAGGCGATGATCCTCGAGCGCAGCCCTGTCGACGCGGTGGAGCTCGCCGCGGCGTACGAAACGCTGCGGTATCAGCTCGCCACGGAACGGCAGGCCGAACGGCGCGAGCCGCCGCGCAACCTCGTGCTGCGCGGCCTGAGCGTGCTCGCCTCCCAGGGTGCCGCGACGTTCATACGCCGAACGCGGCGCTGGTGCACGGACTGGCTGCGAGCGGCGCGCCGGCCCGGGTGAGTTCCGGCTACTTCGTCTTCCGCTTCGCGACCGTCAATTTCACGAAGTGGGCCGTCGCTGCCCGAGACCTGGTCAACTTCACCACGCAGTTCAGCTTCTTGCCGCTACAGGCGCTCTGCCATCCGGAGAAGCGCCACCCTGCCTTCGCTTTGGCGACGAGCGTGACCCTCGCCCCGGGGGTATAGGAGGAGACCGTCTTGACGGTACCAAGAGTCGTCCTCCGTGACCCCGGCACTGTCCCCGACGGCCTCCTGCTGACCGATCCCTTGCCGCCGACCGTGACCGTCAAGCTCACGAGCTTGGGAACGTTCTCCCCGCTCGTCGTTCGCGGCCGTGCAGAAACGCATCGGCAGCGGGGTCGAGTTCGACGCCGGGGCCGGCGCGACCGGCGACCACGTCGACGAATTGTCCGAGGGATCGCTGTCGGCCAGCACCGTTGTCGCCGAAGCCGTAGCCGACGCCGGAGATCCGGCCACTGTCCCGCTGATGATCGCGACGGTCGCAGCGGGGCCGGTCGGAAGGGAGACGAGGTCACACGTCGCCGTCGTTCCGGAAACGGTGCATCCTCCACCGAGCCCCCAGGTCGACAGGGCGGAGACATTGCTGAGCCCGTTGGTGCTTACCGTCAACGTGGTGTCGAAGGCAACATCTCCCTTGTTCCCGATATTTACGTCCAACGTGACGGGCGTGCCAACGGCGGCCGTTGCCGGGCCGGCGAGATTGACGTTGAGGTTCGGCGGCGCGCCACCGCCACCGCCTCCACCGCCACCGCCACCGCCAGACGTTGTCGGGGTCGGCTCGAGCAGCGGCCCTCCAAACTCGGAGTAGACGTCGTTGATGTTGGGGTCAGGCCCGAGCGGGAAGTCATCGGACTGCTCGCCGAGAGCCAATGCTCGAATGTCGCCCACCGCATTGGTGGTGTAGCTGGCCTGGAAGATGCCGTTCGAGTCGCTCGGCACGGTCCCGAGCGTCGTCGTATTCCCCCCGACGATCTGCTCGATCGTCACGGTTCCCTGTTGGCCGCCGGGGGTCCTGCCCCAGACGTCGAGTTGAGACCCGTCGCTGATCCCGACCAGCGGGAAGGTGAAGGCTCGCGCGTAGGCCTTGTCTGTCCCGTCGTTGAACTCCAGCCCGGACTGGTAGGGGCTGGAGAGCGGTGAATCGCTGAGGGTGAACCAGGTGACGAGGGAGACGCCGCTCTGCCACATCTCGTACAGCGCTTCCGGCACCCATCGTTCCAGCACGGACTCCGGAACGCCGGCCGGATCGGGCGGATTCGAGTCCCAACTGAACTCGGTGACCCAGTATTGAGGGGGTGCCGACGAGATCACGTGGCCGGCGGTCACTGCTGCCTCGAGCGTGTCGTGCATCTCCTGAAGTTCGGGTAACGACACGTCGTTCGGTAGCACGGCGTGGTGATACGGGCTCCCTTCGGTGTATGGGTGCGTCGCCCAGACGTCAAACTTCGCGGGCGTCGAGCACGTGGGTTGGAGCGTGTCCGAGAGGCAGAGCATCGCGCGCATGAAGCTCAGCGGGCCCCAGTCAGGGTTGATCGCAAGGACCGATGACGTGTTGTCGTAGAACGGCGCCAGGCCGCCTGCAACGATCAGGTCGCTCGGCTCTACGGCCTTCACGGCGTCATAGACGTCGTTGACCATCGTCCGGTACCAGTCGGGCGAGAACGGCTCGCCGTTGACGAACTGAGGCTGGAAGAACAAGCTGATGTTCGGCTCGTTCCAGACCTCCCACGACGTGACGGTTCCGCTGTAGCGGCTTGCAGCGGCCGAGGCGAAATCCGCCAGCTTCTGCGGGTCGGGCAATGTCGGGGTCGACGCGCCCGGGGCAGTGTCGAGCGCCCAACTCGGGGCATTGGAGATCAGCCCGATGACACCGAGATGGTTTGCCGCCGCCGCCTGGACCTCGCTGTCGAAGGACGACCAGTCGTAATAGGGGCTCGCCGGGTCGGTCGGGTCGAAGTCGGACGCGCTTCCTGCTGCCGGTGACACCACTGACGACCATGAGAGATCGAAAAGCACGGTCGAAGTGCCGAGCGCGGCGACGCGGCTCATCGTCGTCGAGTCGGAGCCCGGAAGGGCGATGCCCGTCTGAAGAGGTTGATTCGTGCCGGCGCTTGCTCCGGATCCCGCGATGAGGAGGAACAAGCCGGCGAAGACAGCCGCGACAATCCGATACTTGGACACCGGCTCACGGTAGCCAGCGGGGTGGACGCGGCCGCGGCTCTGCCGCTGCGGGACCGACGTTCGGCTCGTTACCTGCTCTTTTGCTTCGGCTCGAGCAGCGTAGTCTCGCCGAAGGGATTGAAGAACTGGTCGGGGACCGCTGTGAGCGAGAAGGGAAGCGACCGCTCGCCGGTGCCCACCAGACGGGCGCGGAGGGGGCCGCCCGATAGGCCCTGGAAGGTCGCCTGGAAGATCCCGGCGGAGTTGCTCTGCAACGTTCCGATCGCCTTCCAATGCGCGCCGCCCGCGCTCTGCTCGACGACCACCCGACCGGCCTTCCCCCACGGCGTCCGCCCCCACACGTACACGCCGGGGCCGCGCGGGAAAGCGACGAACGGGAACCTGAACCCCTCGCGATATGGCTTGGCCTTGCCGCCCAGGTAGTAGAGACCGGACTGATAGAAGCTCGTGTCGAGCGGCTCGTCGCGAACGGAGAACCAGGTCACGAGGCTCACTCCGTCGGTCCACATCTCATATAGCGCCTGCGGCACCCAGCGCTCGAGCAGGGCGGTCGGGACGCCTTTCGGGTCCGGCGGGCTCGAATCCCAGCTGAACTCGGTCACCCAGAAACGAACGACCCCGCGCGAGACGATCTCGTGCGCCGCGACCGCCGCATCGAGCACCTTCCGCATCTTCGGCAGGTCACCGAGCGAAACGTCGTTTGGGAGCGCGGCCTGGTGCGTTGGCCCCCCTGACGTATAGGGGTGGGTCGACCAGATGTCGAAGTGGATCGGGTCGTGGCAGGTCGGCCGGAGCGACGGCGAGAGGCACAGGAGCGAACGCATGAACGACAGTGGCCCCCAGTCCTGGTTCTGGGCGTAAGTGGCGCCGGTGATATCGCGGAACGGCGCCAGGCCTCCGGCGACGACCAGGTTGTCTGAATGCACGGTTTTTACGCCCGCGGCGAACGCGTTGACCATGGTCCTGTACACGCCTGGAGAGACCGGCTTTCCGTTCACGAGCTGGGGCCAGAGGTTGGGTGAGAGGTTCGGCTCGTTCCACACCTGCCAGTAGCGGACACGCGGTAGCCCGGCGAAGCCTCCGCCGAAGCGGCGTGCGAGCGCCGTTGCGAACTGACCGAACTTCGCAGCATTCGGGTAGCTGGGGCCGAGCCCGGAAGGCGAGATTCCCTTCTGCGCCCACTGGGGCGCGCCGACAACATCGACGAGCGGCTCGAGTCCCGCTGCGACTGCAGCCTTGATCTTGGCGTCGACGGCCTCCCAGCGATAGCCGGGATCGGACGGGTCTGCAGCATTGAAGCCATCCGGTTGCGCGGTTCCGTCCGGAGCGACGGCGCTCCAGTCGACGGAGAGCCGCACGACGTTCGCTCCCGCCGCCTTGATTCTGACCAGGGCATTCGCCGACGCAAATGGATCGAAAACACCGGTCTGTAATGGTTGTGAGGCGAAGGATGCTGCGGCTCCGACGCTCGTAATGGCGAGTGCGACGACAATCGCGAGGCCGACACGCACCCTGGCATCTTACCGAGAGGCTCGACGATGAATCACGCCCTCCGAGAGGGAGGCGGGAGGATACGGCCTCGGTAATCTGGAGCGCTGCTCATTGGGTACGGTCTCTCGAGTGTGATCGATCTTCGCTCCCACACCCTGCCGGGAGTCGACGACGCTCTGGCCACCCTCGACGAGGCACGTGAGCTTGCGCGCGACGCCGAGGGCGTTCCCGAGGTCGCGGCGACGCGACACCTCCGCGCGGACTCTCCGCCTACGCCGGAGCAGATAGAGGCCGGTGTTGCCGTCCTTCGTGCGGACTTCGCCGCGCAGGCACCCGAGCGGCTACGGCCCCTGGTAAAGGCGGGAGCCTTGATCCACGGGTTCGCCCTGGCGATGATCCTTCTGCTTGCGCTCTTGCTCTCCGCCGAGGATGCCGACCCGGCTGAGAGCAGTCTGAAAGACGTGAGGAATCAATGAGCGTCGTTCGCAGCGCCGGAAAACATTTGCGCCACCGGGCATTCGAGAGACGATATTCGTGTCGGCTTCATTCGGGGGGTGAGATCTGTGCGCACAATGTCCATCGCTCAGACAGCATCACAGTCGGACCAGGCACCCACATCCGAGGGCAGCTTCTCACCTTCGGCCACGGAGGGCAAATTAGTATGGGAAGCTACTGCTACGTCGGGGATGGTTCGAAACTCTGGTCGGCCGACAGACTGACGATCGGAGATCGTGTCCTTATTGCGCACAACTCCAGCATCTTCGACTGTGACAGCCATCCGTTGAACGCTGGCGACCGGCACCGTCAATATATCGAGATCATCACGAAGGGACACCCATCCGAGCTCGATCTCAGAGCAGAGCCGGTCGTGATCGAGGACGATGCATGGATCGGTTGTAACGTAGTCATACTTAAGGGTGTCACGATTGGTCGAGGAGCCATTATCGGTGCCGGGGCCGTGGTAACTGCGAACGTGCCGCCGTTCGTCATTGCGGCGGGGAATCCCGCTCGCATAATCCGGGAGTTGTCACCGGATGAGCATTAAGCTGGCGTCCGTTGTCTGGCTGCTACCCACCTAGAGGCTAAAGAACTGATCGACTGTTGGGTGCGCTCGAACATAAGGTCCGCCGAATGCTTCATCGTAGGAGTCGAAGTATGGACGCCGAGCGCGTGCTGTTAGCCATGGGGCGTCACGAGAGTCGTATCGTAAAATCGGTGCGTTACGAACAGCTTCGCGACGCGGAGTTCCGCATCTTTTCGCAGTTCGGGGAGGACGGCATCATCCAATACCTCCTAGGCAGGGTGCCGATAACACATGACATCTTCATCGAGTTCGGAGTACAGGACTATCGCGAGTCGAACACCCGGTTCCTGCTTTGTAACGACAACTGGAGCGGACTCATCCTCGACCGAGGTTCGGCCCATATCGATTTCGTTCGCGCGAATCCATTTGGCTGGCGCCATAGCATTGATGCGCGTTCCGTGTTCGTCAGCCCCGACAACGTCAACGAAGTGATTGCCGAGGCTGGGATCGCGGGTGACATCGGTCTCCTCTCGATCGACATCGATGGCAATGATTACTGGGTTCTCGAGGCACTTACGGCTGTCATGCCGCGGATACTGGTCGTGGAGTACAACAGCACGTTCGGGTCAAAGGCTGCTGTGAGCGTCCCTTATGACCCAGAGTTTGACCGTACCCGTGCGCACCATTCAAACCTCTATTGGGGAGCCTCTCTCGCGGCGATCTGTCTCGCGGCGGAGCGAAAGAGCATGGCTTTCGTCGGCAGCAATAGCGCCGGTAACAACGCGTTCTTCGTGCGGAGTGATGTACTCGGTGATCTGGCTACCGTGACGCCCGAGGACGGTTGGGTCGACGCGCGATTCCGCGAGAGCCGTGACCGCAACGGAAACCTGACGTATATCGGACCGCGTAGCGACAGGATCGCGGTCATCGCCGACCGGCCGCTGGTTGAGGTCGAAACTGGGGCCACGACGACTGTCCGTGAGTGTGCGTGATCAACGAAACGCTGCGAGGTTCGAACGTGCTCGGCAACGTTTCGTGCTTGGTGGTCAAGTCTCCACCGGCTGCTGGGGCGGCGCTCCGCGGCCAACTCCGAGGCGACCGACGAGTCTGATCGCTGCGGGGACGGATTATCCAACCCCGGCCGACGCCCAGCCACCATCCTGAGGACGCGACCAACGGTTCGCGTTCGGTGCTTGCAGATCGCTGGGCTAGTGTCCTCCATCAGAGGTTCGTGGCCACGCGGGAATTTCGTCAGTTGGTTGCCCGTTAGGCCTCTTCATCAGCGACGAGGGAGGGCCTGATGGCGTTGGTGGAACACGGGCCGGCGAAGGCCGAACGCCGGCAGCGCTTGGCGTTGCGTTGCGGGAACATGCCCGCGTGGGCTGTGGGCGCGGCACGGGGCGACTACCCCTTCCTTGGCGTCCGCGAGGCCCGATGAGCACCATTGTGGTAACGGGAGCCAACGGCTTTCTCGGCCGGCACGTGAGCCGAGCCGCCGCTCTCGACGGCGATGTGGTGACGGGCATCGGACACGGCGACTGGGGGGAGGAGGACTGGCGCCGCTGGGGCCTCGCGGCCTGGCATGAGCTCGACGTCACGCTCGCCGCCCTCCTCGCCCATGCCGGGACGCCCGACATCCTCGTGCATTGTGCGGGCAGCAGCTCGGTCGCTTTCTCGCTCGAGTATCCGGCACAGGATTTCGAGCGAACGGTGGTGACGACGCTCGATGTGCTCGAGTACCTGCGTACGTGCGCGCCCGAGACGGCGCTCGTCTATCCGTCCAGTGCCGCGGTTTACGGACGGGCCGGCGCTTTTCCCATCTCCGAGGACACCCCGCTCGCGCCCATATCACCATACGGCGTTCACAAGATGATGACCGAGGACCTCTGTCGGTCATACGCCCGGACATTTGGAACGCAAGTTGCAATCGTTCGGATTTTCTCGGCCTATGGTGTCGAGTTGCGGAAACAGCTTCTCTGGGACGCGTCGCGGAAGGCGCTCGCCGCCGATTGCCGCTTTGGTGGGACTGGCCGCGAGACACGTGACTGGGTGAACGTCGAAGATGTGGCAAGGCTGCTGCTGATGGCGGCAGACCATGCGGAGACGGACGCACCGATCGTGAACGGTGCTTCAGGAAGTGAAATCGAGAACCGCGCACTGCTACGGGTCCTGTTCGAAGCTCTCGGAGTGAACTTAGAACCCGAGTTCACCGGCACCGCACGGGCAGGCGACCCTGAGCGTTACGTCGGTGATCGCTCACTCGCATCGTCCTGGGGCTGGGCACCCGAGCATTCGTGGCAGGAAGGCGTTCGCGAGTACGCCCACTGGTACCGCGAGCTAGAGCGATGATCCGGGTCGGACTGGCAGTCGATGGATCATGGCTGGGTGGCCTGAACTATTTCCGGAATCTACTGAACGCCATCCTCGCTCTTCCAGACCGGCAGATCGAGCCCGTGCTGCTGCTCGGCGAGCGTGCCGACCGCGACATCCTGGTCCACTTTCCCCCTGTGGAGGTCGTCCGAAGCAACTTGTTGGATCGCCTGACCCCACGCTGGATCGGTCGCCGAATCTGGCAACAAACGTTCATCGGCGATCCGTTCCTGGAGCGTCTGTTGCGCTCGCATCGAATCGCGGTTCTCTCACACTCTGGCATTCTCGGAAGCCGCTCCTCGATCCCGGCGATTTGCTGGGTAGTCGACTTCCAGCACCGACAGCTCCCTCAGTTCTTCTCAGCCTCGGAGCGCTGGTATCGGGATCGGAGCGTGAACCTCAAATGCGGCCACGCGACCCGGGTCATCATGAGCTCTCACGATGCGCAACATGCTCTTGCAACATCCAGGCCCTCATGCCTGAAGAAGTCGCGTGTCCTCCAGTTCGTCGCTCAACCCGGTCTCGGCGGCCAACCCGCCGAGCTCCGTGACCTCCAGCAGCGGTACGGCTTCGCGGGTGCGTATTTCCACGTCCCGAACCAGTTCTGGTCTCACAAGAACCACCGGCTCATCCTCCATGCTCTAGCAACATTGGAGAAGCGCGGTGACCCTCGCACGGTGATCGCGACCGGTGCCACCGAGGACTACCGAAAACCGCGGTATTTCGAACAGCTCATGCGCGAGGCGCAGTCGCTCGGGGTCATCGAGTCCTTCCGAGTGCTCGGTGTGGTTCCCAGCGACGACCTCCTCGGGCTCATGACGAATTCACTCGCCCTCATCAACCCTTCCCGGTCGGAGGGCTGGAGTACGAGCGTTGAGGAAGCGAAGTCCCTCGGGAAGCGAATCGTTCTCTCGGATCTCCCGGTTCATCGAGAGCAGGCACCACGCGATGCCATCTACATCGACCCGGACGACTCGAGCGGCCTTGCCGACGCCATGCAACTTGTCTCGACCACATTTGATCCCGAGCTCGAGGGCGTGCGCTCAGAACGCGCCCGAGCCGAGCTCCCAGGACGCGTCCAGGACTTTGCCCAGACCTACCAGGACATCGTCCTCGAGGTGACCCGGGCGTGACCGGCGTCGGGGCCGGCCTCATGCCCGTTGACGCTGCGGATATCACGGTCGGGCTTGCAGACACCCTGTGGGTGGGGCACCACCGCATGTACTTTCGCGAATTCATAGCCTCGCTCGAACGGCTGGGCGTGTTTGTGATCGCGCTTTGCCCGCAACCGGAGGACCTGACCCCGCATCCCCGCCTGGCAACCGGACAGCTGCTCGTACCGGATCGCAGCCCACTGCGTCACGGTCTCACCAATGATCCTGTGCTGACCGTGCTCCGCTGGCGGCGCACACGGAGGGCATTGGAAGCCACCGAGAATCGGTGTGGTCGACGAGCCGATCTTGTTTTCTTTCCGTATCTCGACAACTACCTGCGCTTCCTCCCTTTGCGGATGGCGCCCGAGCTCCTGCTGGGTCGACCCTGGAGTGGTCTCTATTTCCGCAACCATCACCTCTCGTGGCCGGCAGACGGGACACGCGCGTGGCTCAAACGGCTCGCAAAAGGCGATCGCATTCTCCGAAGTCCGACTACCCTGCCCTTCGTCGGCGTGCTGGACGACCGCTTCAACACAGAGCTCGCGGCGCGCTCTGGCCGCACAGCGCTGGTGTTCCCGGACGTCACCGACGAGACGTTGCCGGCCCTCCCAACGACCTTGTCGGAATCGCTCCGTGATCTCGCCAAGGGCCGGCCGATCATCGGAGTCGCGGGTAGCCTCGAGAGACGCAAGGGCTTGCTTACCCTGCTCCGCGTCGCCGAGGCTTGTCAGGGGCATGATCCGTGGTTCTTCGCGGCGGTCGGCCCGTTTGTGGCTGAAACATTCTCAGCGGCCGAGCTCGCGTGGATCAAGGAGGCGCGCCTACGCCTCGATGAATCCCTTTACCTGGACCTCACCGGCAGCCTGATTCCTGACGAGGCATCATTCAATGCTGCGTTCCGGACTTTCGACGTTGCCTGGGCTGCGTACGATGATTTTCAGGGAAGCAGCAACATCCTGACCAAGGCCGCGTACTTCGAGAAGGTGGTTCTCGCAACGGATGGGGAATACATCGCTTCAATGGTCGAGGAGTATCAGCTCGGTGCCAGCTTTCGCGCGGGGGATATCCATGCTGCCCGCGTCGCGCTACAACAACTACTGGGGGAACCGAAACGGGGTGACGTGTTTCGGCGATTCTCAGACTATCGCGAGCTCAACTCGCGCCAGCAGTTGGACGACGTGCTTCGTCGAGTTATCACCAGCATTCCGGCGGCCGCGTGAACAGACGCCCGTCGTTGGGATGGAACGGTCTACTAACCGGTTCGTTCCCGCGAGATCGCGACAGTTCCCTGCTGTTCGCCCTCGGCCCCGGAGGGCAGACCTGATGTGCGGCATCGTCGCGACTGTGGGCGTCGATCCGGTCCTCATCGCCGAACTCGGCCCTGATGCGCTTACCGCGATCGCGCACCGTGGACCTGACGACGAGGGATCGTGGAGCGACGGCGTTGCCTGGCTAGGTCACCGGCGCTTGGCGATCATCGACCTGACGCAGGGAGGCCACCAGCCGATGATCGACGAGCGAAGCGGAGTCGCCCTTACGTTCGGCGGGGAGATCTACAACTACATCGAGTTGCGCGCGGAACTTGAAGGACATGGACACGTCTTTCGGACCAAATGCGACACCGAGGTCCTTCTCGCTGCGTATCTCGAATGGGGCGAGAGCTGTCTGAACCGCTTCAACGGCATGTGGTCATTCGTGATCTGGGACCCTCGGACCCGGCGCGCGTTCTTCGCGCGGGACCGCTTTGGTGTCAAGCCCCTCTACTATGCGATGGCGGGCGGTGGGCTGGCGATCGCATCGGAGCCCAAGGCCTTGCTGGCAATCGACCCCCAGTTGCGGCGTGTCGACGAGGCAGCGCTGTACGCGTTCCTGGCCGAGGGTCAGCTCTACTCGGGCGACCGGAGCTTCTACGCCGGGATCCACGTCCTTCAGCCGGCCCACTACGGGACGTTCGGGGAGGGTGCCGGATCGCCTGACATTCGGCGCTACTGGGCGCCACCTGACGCTGCGCGCTCCGCGCTTTCGTACGACGAAGCCGTGCGAACATTCAGCGATCTCCTGGATGATTCCGTTGCACTGCGATTGCGCAGTGACGTACCGGTGGGCTTCACACTGTCTGGTGGGCTCGATTCCTCGGCCATCCTCCAGTCGGCAGTCGCGGCGACCTCGTCGAGGGGCGGAACCCTCCAGGCGTTCACCTCGGTGTACACGTCGTCTGCAGGCGCACGAGATGTTGGCGAGAGGCGATGGGCTGCTGAAGTCGCCGCGAAGTACGAGCGAGTGGACTTCCAACCAGTCGACGCCAAGCACGGCGACTGGCTGGGGGTCTTGGGCCGCGTCGTTTGGCACATGGACGGTCCCGGGAACTCGCCTGCCGTGTTTCCGCTGTGGCGGATCATGGAGCGCGCGCGTGCCGCCAGGATCCCGGTCCTGCTCGAGGGTCAAGGAGCCGATGAACTGCTGGCCGGCTATCCGCAATATGCGGCCCTGGCACTCTGGGAACAGATCCGGGCCAATCGACTCGCCTCGCTTCGGCACGACTTCAGGTCGTATGCGAGAACCTTCTCGATCCGTCAGCTCACGCTGTGGCTTGCGCGGGAGCGGATGGCCTTCGTGATTGGCGCGTATCGTCGGCGCGTCGGTGCCCTCGGAACGCTGGACCCGGATTTCGTCGAGGCCTTCAAGAGCACGCCCCGCGCGCCGGTCCCGAGGAGCGTCAACGCTCGCTTGAGCGCGGATCTCACCCGCGACATCCTTCCCGGTCTCCTTCAGTACGGGGACGCAATCAGCATGGCCCATTCGATCGAGAGCCGGTTGCCCTTCCTCGATTACCGCCTGGTCGAGTTCGCGTCCTCACTGCCGAGCGAGTTCAAGGTCGGCGCGGGGGAGACGAAACGGGTCCTGCGAGACCACCTCCGTACCGTCGATCTGTCGGTCATCGCGAATCGACGCCGGAAGCACGGCTACCCCACTCCCGCGAACACGTGGATGGCCGAAGACGGCGGGGCGGCCCTCAAGGATCTGCTGTTGTCGCCCAATGCCGAGATCCGGTCCTTCTGCCGGCCGAAGCGGATCGAGCGCCTGATCGAACATCATGCGTCGGGCCGTGGAGGAGCCGGCAACCACCTCTACCGGATCCTGACAACGGAGCTTTGGCTCCGAACCTGCATCAAGGGCGAGCATCTATGAGCAGTGACTTCACGCAATGGGCGCCGGTAGCTCTTTTCATCTACAAGCGTCCGGAGCACACGAGGCGCGCAATCGCAAGCTTGCAGGCCTGTGATGGTGCCCAATCCAGTCCGATCTACGTTTTCGCGGACGGACCGAAGACCGCTGCAGATGTCCCGGCCGTGCAGCAGACTCGTGCCGTCGCACGAGAGCTTCTCGGAAGCGACGCCATTTTCGTCGAGCGGGACAGGAATCGAGGCCTGGCCGACTCGATCATCGCCGGAGCCACTGAGCTTTGCGATCGCTACGGTGGCGTCGTGGTCGTCGAAGATGACCTCGTGCTCGCGCCCGCTTTCCTTCGGTTCCTCAATGAGGGTCTGGAGCGCTACCGCGATGAGCCGAGCGTGATGCAGATCTCCGGCCACATCTTCGACGTCCCTTCGATTGCGAATCGAGGAGAGGCACTATTGCTCCCCGTGACGACCTCCTGGGGTTGGGCGACGTGGAAGCGATCCTGGGACCTCTTCGATCCTTCTGCGACTGGATGGCGTCAGAGACTGGCCGACCCTGCGGAGGTGAAGCGATACAACCTCGATGGTAGGTATGACTACCTCGACACCCTGAGACGACAGATGAACGGGCAGATCGACTCATGGGCGATTCGGTGGTACTACACCGTCTTCGCACATGATGGCCTCGTCGTCTTTCCGCCACGCACGCTCGTGGTCAACACGGGCTTCGACGGCAGTGGTACACATCATCGGCTGGCGACGCCGACACGCCAGGATCTGGTCGAAACGGGCGCTTCCTTCGACTTTCCGACGGAGGTTGTGGAGAGCCCACAGAAGACGCAGGTCTTCGATGCCGTCAGCGAGTTCCGGCGATCGTCAGCCCGACGGAGGCGAAAGGCGCTGGCCAAGCTCGCGTTTCAAAGGCTGAAGGCGACATGTGGTGTGGGACGTAGCGATCCATCGTCAGCCCCGTCGACGACGCGGGCATTACCGAAGCGAAAGTGACGAACAGCCCTCGGCCGGCCGATTGGCCTGGCCTTATACCTGCGGGCCGAGACCAACTTGACGGCTCATGAAGTCGTCGACCGCGGAGAACGCCTGGTCGAACTCGTACATCTCGTTATAGCACCGCTCTGCATTCGATGAATAGCGATCATGGTCCGAGGCGATCTTGCGCACAAGGTCGTTGAACTCGTCGCAGTCCAACCCGCTCAGCACCTCACCGCAATCGAACGCACGTATGACCTCGGTGACTCCGGGACTGTCGTGCATGATCACCGGCACCCCGGCCTGCAAGTAGCTCATCATCTTCCCGGAGGCCCCGCCGACAAACGTCTGATTGGAGTGGAACATGTTCGTGTAGATCGCGGCGCCGACCGTGGCAGAAGCAAATGCGGTAGCGAGCTCCGCCGCCGGTACGGGCTCCGGCGAGAGCACGGCATGGCTATGGCAGAGCGCCGAGAGCTTGCGGAGCTCTGCGTCCGTCAGAGGTTCCCGCGATTGCATCACCAGCGTGTAAAAGGGGGGTGTCTGGCCTGCCGCGCACTCGGACAGGAATTCCGTATGTGACCAGTCGGCGCCGATCGCTCCTGCGACGAGAACGACGGGCTCGTCCGGCGGAAGGCCCAGCTTCTCCTGATAGAAGGTCGACGCGTGAGGACGGGCGCAACCCCGGTACGAGTTCGGAACGATAAACCACGCGATCGCCTCGTCCCCGAGGCCGTTCTCCACTTGCAGCTGCCTGCGCCGGTAGTCGTCCTGTGTGATCACCGCGTCCATGCGCTTGAGGATGCGCCGCTCGACGAGACACCTCACCGCTGCGCCGTATTGTCGGCGCTGCACGGCCTCGTCGAAAGATTCTATGTGCAGAGACAGGTAGACATGCTGGGCGCGAGCGAACCGGACGTTGACAGCGGTTGCCAGCGCGCCGGCATTGTCAACCACGATGACCACATCGGCTCGCGCCCGCCGCACCTCGAGCCAGGTGAAAACGGGCATCCAGACCCGGCCGAGCGGTCGCCCCCACCGCCTGGCAAGCCAGGGATGCTTTACACGGAGGGTGTGGCTGGTAAAACCGCCGGCGTCGTCGGGGGGCGGGTTGAGGGTGATCAACCGGACGTCGTGGCCCCGGTCGGCGAGAAACGAGATCATGCTCTGGATCGTCGGGTTGACGCCGACGTAGCCCGGTGGGTGCACGATCGCGACCGTGCTCGGTGGCCCGACCTCAGCGGCCATGCACCATCTTCGCGGCGAGCTCGTCAAAGCTCACACGCGGCTCCCATCCCAGCGCCCGCAGCGTGCTCGGATCGGACAGGAGCACACTGAACGGCGGAACGAAGTCCTGCTCGTTCACGATCGAGAACTCCTGCTCGTCGAGCTGTAACTCGTTCGCGCACGCACGGACCCATTCACCGATCGAGCGCGCCTCGCCGCTTCCAACCGTCGCCTCGAACGTCGAATCCTGCCCGACCAGCGCGAGGATCCCGCGCGCAACGTCCTCCGCGAACAGCCATTCTCTCCGCACCGTCGGATCCGCGATCGCGAGCACGTCTGTGTCCCCCTGCCGAATCCGTTTCAGCCCCTCGACGACCTGCTTGCTGACATACCGCCCGCCACGGAACGGGCTGTCGTGATGGAAGAGGTAGCCCACGTATGCCTTGACCCCTAACGTGCGGTAATACCGTGCGGCGTAGACCGACTGGATTCGCGCCACGGCATAGGCGCTGCCAGCCTCGAACTCGTCCGTTTCCCGGATCGGCGCCCCGGTGTTGGCGAATTGGAGGCCGCTGCCCGTGATGAACACCTTCGCATCAGGTGCTCGACGAAGAGTCGCTTCGAGCACGGCGAGCGCCCCGGTGGAGATCGTCTCGTGGTTCTCGAACAACGCACCATGGCTTGTGGTCGAGTTCGCGGCCAGGTGAAAGATGTGTGTCGGCATCGTCGAGCGAACGAGCTCGTCGACGAACGCGAAGTCGCCGACGTCTCCGCGCGTCCACGTCCCGGGTGACCGTGCAACCCCGATCGGGTTGAAGCCCTGCTCGCGCAGAAGCCCGCACAGGTAGTGGCCGTCCTGACCACTGGCGCCGAACACTATGGCGTTGGGCGCGCCCACTCAGTACAGGCGGGGCGACGCTTGGCTTTTGTACCAAGCGTCACGCACGAAGATGCTGTTGATGAACGTGTCGGCGTACAGAAAGTACCCTCGCGACTCCAGAAGATCGCCGATCGCGTGCTCCTTCTTGCGGACGTGACTCTCGCCATAGGCGACCGTCTCCACGCAGATCACCGGGATCGGGAAGCGTTCGGCATCGAGCGAATGAAGAACGGAGTAGTCCATGCCCTCGATGTCGAGGGACAGGAGCAACGGATATGCGGCGAAGTTTGCAGCGATCACATCGTTGATCGTCCGCAGCGGAACCGAGACGGTTCGTACGACCTTGTACGTCCCCAGCGCCTCTCGCTGGGCAGCTTCCGTGGCGTCGATCGTGCTCAGCCCGGCGACGTCGAAGAGGTAGACGTCGACGGACCCTTCCTCGGCGACGCCAACCGCGATATTGAGACAGACGTCGCGCGGTCGGATCGTGGCGATCTTCCACGCCAGATCGGGGTGCGCATCCACGCACACACCACTCGACCCGTCGCGGTAGAAGACATACGTGTTGTTGCCGTTCACGGGGTCGTTGGCCCCGATGTCGAGATAGTCCGGCCTGGGAATGCCGACGGAGTCGAACAGGTACCGGAGGATGACGTCCTCGCCGGTTGCCGTGTAGTGGCGATGGACCCGAGCCTCGACCACTGCCTTCAGGTACCGCGACGCTCGCTTGAGCTGGGCTGTTCCGACCGGCGCCTGACTGCCGCGTGGCCCGGCGGGCTCAGCCTGCCGGCTAGACAATTGCGATCTCTGGGAGCGGGAAGATCAGCTTGCCACCCCGTGCGCGGTATTCGCGCTCGCGCTGCAAGATTGACGGCTTGAAGTGCCAGGGAAACACGAGGTAATAGTCGGGCCGCATCGCTGCCGCTTCGGCTTCGGAGATGATCGGAATCTCCGTGCCAGGCGTGAAACAGCCGAACTTGTCTTCGTTGACTTCCGCGATCGCCGGAATGAGGTTCTCGGTGATGTTGCAGAACTGGAGCAGGACATTGCCCTTCGTCGAAGCGCCGTAGCCGAGAACCACCTTGCCCGAGCCGACGATCGCTTCGATCAGTTCGAGGAGTTGCTTCCGATGGTCGAAGATCTTCTTCTCGAACTCGCGGTACGGACCCGGCGTGTGGAGTCCCATCTCCGCCTCTTGCCGGAGCAGCCAATCGATGACGGGATAGTCCGGCGTATACGGCGCGCGTGTCTTCGAGGCGCTGACGGCGAAGCTCCCGCCGTTCACGTCGTTCATCTCCACTTCCAACACCTTCATCCCGCACGCTTCGAGCAGATCCTTGACGACCGCAAACGAATAGAACTCCAGATGCTCGTGGCAAATCGTGTCGTAGGAGGTGGTTCGTAGCATCGATGGCATGTAGCTCTGCTCGAAATGCCAGATTCCGTCGTCGGCCAGGAGCCGGACGACTCTGTCGACGAAGGCGACGGGCGATTCCAGGTCGTAGAACATTGCAATCGACGTGATGAGACGCGGTCTCGTGCCTTCCAGAGCGCATATCCACTCCGCCCGCGCTGAAGAATTCCGGGACGAGCTCGACATCGCCGTAGTGCTCGGCGAACTTCGAGCCGGTTGGATCGATACCGACCCGACGCGTGTTGGCCGGGAAGGCCTTTAGCAGCGTCGCATCGTTGCTGCCGATGTCGAGTATCACGTCGCCCGCTTCGATGCTCGCCATGGCGACGAGCCCACGCGCCTTGTCGGTCAGGTGCTCGACCATCGACATGTTCAGGCCGGATCGATAGCCGTAGTTCTGCGCCGTACATCTCATCGGGATCGTACGAGTGCTTGAGCTGGAGCAGTCGGCAGTCGCTGCACCACGCAAGCTCCAGTGGGCCTTTCGTGATGGATTCACCGCGAGTTCTTGGGAAGACTCCCGTCAGATACTGCTCATTCAGCGAGAGCACCGTGAGGATATTCCGGCTCCGACAAATTCGGCATTGTGTGATCTCTCTACCGAGCACGTGCAAGTGCCTAGCGCTGACCGCCGGAAGGGAGGCGCGAAGTCATCCACCAGCGGATGTAGATGAGCTGAACCACGAGAATGGGGACCATCGCGATCACGGATCCCCAGGCGGGCCCCGAGACACCAATCGACCGTGTCAGCGCGATCGAGAAGCCGAGGTTCACGAGGACGAACACGGCTGACGACACAGCAAGAAATCCCACCGCGTTGACGGCGTAGAGAAACATCGCCACGACCGTGGAGGCGGCGAATAGGGTGCTGTAGAGCGCCAGAGCGATCAAGAGAGATCTGCTCGGCGTGACGCTGGATCCAGCCCACACCTGGATCACCGGTGTGGCGACGAGCGCCAGGGTGACGGAGAGGACGGCCGCGCCGGCGACCGAGATGATGAGCGAAAGCCGCACCGTTCGGCTGAACCACAGGTTGTCTCCTCTCGCCAAGGCTTCGCGATAGGCAGGCCAGAGGGGATATGCGAGGGCGCCGACCACCGTCGGGATGAGCATGAACAGCTGCATCGGAACGGCAAACTGGGTCACAGCCGCGACGCCCATGACGCCGGCGATCACGAGGTTGTCTGTCTGGTACGCCAATACGCCCGCCACCTGAACGATGAAGAAGAGCAGGCCGAGCGAAAGCAACCGCCGGCCTTGAGAGACGCTCGCCTGTCGCGGCCGGGGGGCAAGCCACGGGCGGGTCCCGCAACATCGACGCACCGTTCAGGAGCGAGGCGGCGAGCGGGCCACAGGCAAGCGCGAACACCAGCCAGGGAAGCGTTGCACCGAGCCAGATGGCGACGCCGAGAGCCGCAAGCGAAACCACGCTTCCAGCCGACGTCCAGAGATTGGCGATGTACGACTCCTGAAAACCCTGCCGGACCCGCACCACGAGCCCGAACGGAACGCCGACGAGCGTCATCGCGACGAACACCGCGACTGCCGGACCGGCGATGTCCGCGGTACTCGCGGATTTGATGTTGAAGACTTCGTTCCACGGCACGACGGGATAGAGAACGGCGAAGATGACACCGAGAAATCCGGCTACCAGAACCAGCATGTAGAACGCGCTCGCGACAAGCGAAGGCGTTGCCGAACGCTCATCTTTTCCATCCGCGGCCGAGAGCCCACTGACGAGCCCCTGACCAAGGCCAAGATCGGCGAAGACCAGCAACGCAGCGAAGGAGGTGACCGTGACCCACAGCCCGTATCTCTCCGGGCCCAGGTACCTCAACATTATCGGCAGCGTGACGAGTCCGATCATGATGCTGAGGGTCCGCACACCGACCGACGTCGCGCCGGCAAGCGCTACGCGTCTGTATCGCTCCCGTGAACGGCCCTGTTGTGAGAGCGTCGAGAGGTCGTGCAGCCGCCCCAAGCCTTCGAGCCTGTTCGCCAGGGTCCTCAGATCATCGACCGTGTCGGATCTCGGCTCGTTGCCGCCCTCGACCGACGTTGCACGACCGGGCATGTGCCACTCCTCGCTTCTCATCGCCTTGCGTTCATTTCGTCGCTCGATCTGTGGCAGGAGGACGGGAACGAACAGGCCCGCCACCCGGTTCTCACAGGCGCAGCCTATTCGAATCAACCGCGGACGCGCAGTTCGGCCCTCGGGTGGAGCGCGTACCCCGACAGGCCGGATCCTTCTCCCGGAAAGGGCGCTTCGCGGTCGCCGGTAGTGTCCCGGATCACATGGTGAGCGAGGGCGAGGGTGGACTCGATCGAGCCGTTTCGGAACGGTTCTTTCCCGGCGTGAGCGACGGCGTTTTCCTCGACGTCGGCGCAGGCCGGCCCGACTTCCTGTCGATGAGCGCGCATCTACCGGGAGCTCGGCTGGCGTGTGATCGCGATCGAGCCGAATCCGGTGTTCTGCGACGCGTACCGGTCCGCAGGCCTCGACGTGCTCCAGTATGCGTGCTCCGACCACGATGAGTACGGCGCCGACTTCGAGCTCGTCGATTCGCACGGCCAAGTCTACGAGGGAGGCGCCGTTTCGTACGAGTCGTTTTCTGCGCTCGCAATCAAACCCGCCTACCGTGCCCTCAAGCCGGACCTCGATGTCACACGAATCACTGTCGAAGTCCGTCGGCTGGACACGATCCTGGCCGAGCATGTCCCCGACCTGCAGCATCTCGACGTCGTCAGCGTCGATGTCGAGGGCTGGGAGCTCGAGGTTCTCGACGGGCTCTCGTTCGACCGCTTCCGGCCTACGGTCTAATCGTGGAGAACCTGTTGAACGAGGGATCGTATCGCCGCGTCATGCGGCGGCGCGGCTACCATTGTGGCGGCGTAGCGCGCCGAATGACGTGTTCGTCTTGGCCTCGCGTCTCTCGATTGGCGAACGTGGAGCGGCAGGCGTGCGCTCAAGGTGCATGGTGAAACTGGAGCTGCCGCGCCTTCGCCAGGTCCTGCGAAGTCTCGCGAGGCAATTCGCCCTTAGGTAGCGATCTGGAATCGAGGATGATCCACTTCTCACTGCCGCTCCGGACAACGAGGTAGAGGGACGCGCTCCCGTCGCGGCGCCTGACCACGATCCTGAGCGTCCTCGGATTCGTGCGAACGACCAAAGGGGCGCTTGCTCGACTGTCGGCGAAAACGGTGCCGCCAGGGGCGGCAATCGACAAGGCTGCGCGGCAACGTTCGAGCGAACCCCAGTAACGCGTTCGCATCGAAGGGGTGAGCAAGCTACACGCACTTTTACCGTCGCCGGCCCACAACGCCTCCTCGTACGCGGCGATCACCCTGACGGCAGGCGAGGTCGGACCTTGAATCGACGGGCTCGCCGATCCCGTGACGACTCGATCACCCACGGCCGCGGCCAGCACGCACCCTGCACCGATCACGGCTGCCAGGGCCCATGCGCGCCGTCGGACACCGTCTCCGGGGAGGGATACGTCGCTTGCGCCCGGCAGAGTGAGGGCGTACGACAAGAGAAAGGCGACTGGGAACCCCTTGTCCTCTAGCGGCATGCCGAAGACGAATCCACACAGCACGACGGCGCCCAGCCCGGCCAGCGGCAAAACATTCTGCAACTCTCCGTCCCTCGCTCGCTGTCTCACGACGAGTGCCACCGCCACGAGAAAACCCAGCAGCACGAGAACGCCGACGAGGCCGAACTTCGCGAGAAACCCCGCCGGTGAATCGATGAGGAATGTTCTTTGCTTTTGCGGAATTCCCACTTCCGTCCACTCGAAGTTGTGCCCGGCACCGACACCGACCAATGGTGAGCCGCGCCACGCGTCCAGGGCAGTATTTGTCTCGGTCACCCTCAGGTGCCAGCTCGGGTCGCTCGCCGGGTGGCGGACGAAGTTCTCGGCCAGGACGAGCCGATTTCCGAGGCTGCCGAGATCGGCGCCCTGGTTCTGGGCGACCGCAAGGGCACCGACGATCAGCGCGAAGGCGCAGATGACGAAGGCCAGAGCTCGACCGTGCCGTGACAGAAGGAGCTGGACGATCGGAGCGGCCAGCAGAATGATCGACGAGCGCGTTCCCGTCACGACCGTTGAGAGCGCCACCGCCAATGCCACGAGGACCCAGGTCACGCGTGCGCGACCAACCGCCCCGATGGCCTGAGCCGACGCATACGCAAAGAGCGCCGCGCTGAGGTACCACGAGGGAAGCAGGATGTCCCGGTTCCCGGGAAGGTTTGCGTAGCCGCGCACGGTCATCCAATAGACCGCGAAGCTGATGGTGGCCACTGCTCCGGCGGCGATCAGGGCCCATGAGACCCAGCGGAGCCCGGCCGAGCGTCGAAGATCGATCGCGAGGGCAGGAGCGACCGCGATCAACCCGTAGGTCGAGGCGTCGCGGATCCAGTTCGTCAGCCCATTGTGGTTGTAGATCGCGACCGGCAGGGAAAGCACGGCGATTGCCCCGATCGCGGCACCTGCGAGGACCAGTCGCCGGTCGGCCGCGCGGCTCGGGTCACGGAAGAGCTCACGAACAGCCGGCAATGCGGCGGCCGCCGCAAGAAGGACGACTGCCAGGTAGAGGGTCTTCGGTCCGGCGAGGCCGGCCCGGTGCATGATCGCGAGGTCGCCGACGATGATCAGGCCGACGCGTCCGCGCGCGTCGCGCAACCAACTCGACGGTGCGGCGTCACGCTGACCGTCCCGTGCGAGGCTCGTTTCGGCCACAGTCGGGGACGGCTCGTCGGCGGATGACCTCGCCTCACCGCGTGACAGGCTCAGAGACGCGTCGTCACCTGGCGAAGCCATAAGGCTCTACTGTAGAGGGACGGACCAGGGCACCCCGAGCCGGCGCTGAACGATTCACGCCGCTCACTCCGAGGAGCGGGTCGCAGCTGCCGTCGGCGAGCCGTTCGCCCTGGGCCGGGAGAACCGGCCGTCGAACTGGAGAATCCGGCCGGTTCGCGGGTCGTAGAAGCCCGGCTCCAGCTCGTCCAGCTCGAATCCGCCTGAACGGAGCTCGGCCAGAATGTCGAGCAGGACAGGCTCGCCGGAGTAGAGCGGCAGCACCGAGAGCTCGCACTGAATGGCCGTGACGGCGCCGAGCATCCCGGCCGCGCCGCGCAACACGGCCACGTGATAACCCTGGACGTCGATCTTCAACAACGTCGGGCCCACGGTCCGAGACCCGGGCTCACCTGATCCAGCCGCTCCACCTCGACCTCTTCGCGAGTAACGAACCTGGATGCCGCGGAAGCGTCGGTGTGAGCTTCCTCGATTGCCAGGAATGAGCTCGACGTCGTGTTCGAGGAGACGTTCATCTGACGTCGACCCCGCTCGTCACCGAGCGCCAGGCGATGAACCTCCCACATCGAGTCCGAAGCGGAAACACGGGAAAGGATCTCGAAGGGCGCCTGGAGAGGCTCGATCGAGACGAACCTGCCGTGAAAGCCGGCTGCCCGCAGCATCTGTCCGAACTGCCCGCTATTTGCGCCGACGTCGATAACGGTGCGGATCTCGTGGCGCTCGAGGTAGCCCGCCAGTCGCCGCTCGGGTGGCCTCCAACGGCCGATCTCCACACCAAATCCATGTGCGAGGTCCTCGCGCGGTCCTCCCAACTTCGACCCGTGCTCCGGACCGGGCGATCGTGCGAGTCGTTGCGGGACGAGCCTTCCGAGGAGGGGCCGGAACGCATCGCGCTCAGACGCCCGGCTCTCTGCCCGGAAGGCTTAGCAATACGCGTTCGAACTGATCTGCGATCGATTCCACGCTGAGGTGTCGCCGGGCGTAGGAAAGCGCAGCCGCACCACGCCGAGCGCGTTCCTCGGGGTTCTGCAGCTCGCCGCCGAGCAGCGTCGCCAGCTCCTCGGGGCGCGCGCTGTCGCAGATCCATCCGCCTCTCGATTCGCGGACGATCCTTGCGACCTCGGAGTCAGGGTTGACCGATGCAAGCACCGGGAGGCCGCGGCCCATCAGCGTCGAGAGCTTCGACGGGACGTTGAACTCGACGATGTCGCTTCGTTGGGTCACGACGCCAACGTCTGCGGCGTCGAGCTCGAAGCGGAGCTGCTCGTCGGACACGAGCCCGAGCACCCGCACGCGCGAAGTTCGGAGCCTCGCGACCCAGCTCGGCGCCGAGCTCGCCCATTCCGGCGATCCGCAGCTGGAAATTCTCGTTGGTCTCCTCGATCGTGCGCACGAAGCCGGAAAGACCCTGCGAGTGCCCGATGTTCCCGATCGCGAGCAGGCGCGGCGACGGACTGTCCGAAGGCTGGGTCGAGCCGGCGATCCCCTGCGTCGCCGGGTTCGGAATCACTTCGATTTTCGCCGAGTCGACCGATTTCGCCATCAGGTTCCTGCGGAAGGCCTGGGACGGCACCACGATGCGGGTCGCCGATCTGTAGGCGGCGCGCTCGAGCCGTCGAGCCGCTCCGACGGCCGCGCCGGCACGCATCAGGCCTGTCGTCGTGGCTGCCTCCGGGAGTATGTCCTGCAGCCAGAGCACCCAGGGATGGCGGCGGGCCTTCGTCCGGAGAATCATCGGGCCGAGCGCGAGGAACGCCGGTGATACGACAACTGCGGCGTCCGGACGGGCGAGTACGGCCATGGCCCCGGCGGCGCTGGCCGCGTACGTCAGTTCTTCGGCGATGCGCCTCGTCGTGTTTGCGTGCCCGATCAGCAGCGGCAGACGGATGATCCGGATGCCGTTTCGTTGCTCGCGGTAGGGGAGCGCCCGCTGTCCCCACTGCGGCCTCGGATAGTGCGGGTGTGCGGCGACGACCTCGATCTCGTGACCCCGATCGCGCATCGACTCGGCCCAGAGCGTGGCGATAGGGCCCATCGCAGTCGGCTCGGGCGTGTAGTTCCAGCTCCAGAGTTGAATGCGCATCCGCTACCCGCCTTTGCGCCTGAAGGCCTCGATGATCATCCCGTCTACTACCTTCAGCGTTGCCTGGATGTCAGGTTGGCTCAGCAACGCAGATCGGTCTCGAGACGCGCAGCCACACCGGCGGTGCCTACCCTTGGCTCGGCTAGCGCAGGCGAGATGAGCCTCCCGAGACTCTTCCCTCAGTACGCGCCTCTCCCGCTTATGACGGCAGAGACCGTTAGGGCGAGGATGTGCAGGTCGCGGCGCAAGGACAGGTTCTCGATGTATTCCCGCTCGACGGTGAGGCGCTCGTCGAAGTCCAGCTCGCCACGGCCGTACACCTGCATCGGTCCGGTGATCCCGGGCTTGACGCCAAGCCGGAAGCGATGTTCATCGGCGTAACGGTCGACGAGCTCGACCTGCTCGGGCCGCGGCCCGACGAGGCTCATCTCCCCCACGAGCACGTTCCAGAGTTGCGGAAACTCGTCGAGACTCGCTCGGCGCAGGACCTTGCCTACACGGGTGACACGCGGGTCGTTCCGGAGCTTGAACATGGGGCTCGAGAGGTCGTCGAACGAAACGAGGTCGGCGAGCATGTCCTCGGCCTGAGCGACCATCGTGCGGAACTTGTGGATTCGGAACAGCTTGCCGTTCTTCCCAACGCGCCTCTGACTGAACAATACGTTTCCGCGGCTGTCGAATTTGATTGCCACCGCGATGAGCACGAAGAGAGGCAGGAGCAGCAGCAAGCCGATCGCCGCTGCGGCAACGTCGAACAGGCGTTTGAGAAGAAGTGTCGAACGCGGGACGTCCCACGTGTTGTACTCGACGAGCGGAAGGTCGGCCAGGTGATTGAGCTGTACGGCTGTGCCGAACATCCCGCGCGCGGGCGGGACAACGCTGAGCTTGATACGCCGGGACCGGCAGAACGCGATGAGCGCGGCGAGCAGCTCTTCGTCGATCGTCTGCGACGCCAGGACGATTCGGTCGACAAAGGCCCACTCGGGCGCGTCCTCGAGATCCTCGTACGAGAGCTTTCCGTACGTCGCGATCAAGTCGACATGCGCGTCGCGGAAAAGCTCTAGTTTGCGGCGAGCCGCGTCCGCCACCGAGCCGTCACCGACGATCATCACCGACTCCGGCGGTGTCAGGTGGGCCCATGCTGCGCGAGTCCCGGCACGGAACGTGACTGCAAACGCCATCGCCGTAGCCCAGCAGGTGACGGCCACCTGGTACGTCAGACCGCCCCCGGAAGCAAGGCCGATCCAGACCGCAAACACTGTGATGGAGGTGGTAATCCATAGGAGGATCACCGAAAACTCGTCTGCAGTCGTGTGGCGGATCGTTCGTTGGTCATGATCGTAGAGCCCATACAGTTTCGCGAGCACGATCCAGGCCGGAGCGATCAGCACCCCCAGGAGAAGAACTTCCAGACGGCTCGTGAAGACAAGGCCAGCGAGGCCGGCCACGATCAGCGCAGTGGCGAGATCACCGACCGCGAGCAATCGCCGCAAGAACTTGTCACGGTTCGCCGAAGGTGCGAGGGGGCGATGAGAGGCAACTCCGGTCCCGACACCGCCGTCGCCATTCGCGCCGCGCAGCCTCGCATCCCGCATCTCAGCGTTACCAAAGCTCACGCGCCAGCACCTTCCCTCGCGACTGTCCCCCGCTCGTGAAGCCCGTAAACCGACCTTGGCTAAACCTACAGCGAAATCAGACGTGGCGTAAAGGGGGAAAGGACCATTGCCCCGAAGTGACTACTTTCCGAGTGCAAACAAGGGCGATCTCGGATTCAGGCTCCGCGCCCGCTCGAGTGCACGTACGGCTGAACGGATCATGCCGCGTTTTGTCTCGATCCGAGCGCGGACGAGCCAGAGGCGCCAGTCGTCCGGCGCGCGCACGGTCGCTTGCGCAATGGCTTGGGAGGCCGTGCGGAGCTCGCCTCGCTGCTCGGCAACAAGTGCGATCTGCAGGTAGGGAGTCGCCGCCCAGGGCTCGAGGTCACGCGCATCGAGGGCATCGTTGAATGCGGACGCGAGATCACGATGCCCCGTCGCCGCCTGGCTCGCTTCGATTTTGCCCTGTACGAGCACCTGGTCGCCTTCGGCAGCGACTGCGAACAAGATGAGAACCAAGGCGGCCGCGACAATGAGGGGGCGGCGACTCACCGGGTGTCGGCGCCGGCGGGGCCGGGTCCAGGACCCGCTCGGTGGTTGCGGCCCCGACGATCAGCGCGAGGCAGACCATCGCCACGAGCGAAACGATGGTCAACTCCCACATCCAGTCAATGCCGGCGGCAACGGCATAGCCAACGAGAACCGCCAGGAGGGCCGCGTTCGTGACGCGGGTGTCGCCCTCAGATCGTCTGACCCGGCGAATGCCCATCGCGACGCCCCCGAGTAGAACGGCCAGCAGGAGAGCAAGTCCGATCAGGCCGAGCTCGCCGAGCGTCTGAAGGTACAGCGAGTGTGCATCTTTGACAAACATCGCCAGTGAGCCATTCGCGGCCCACCAGGCCTCGAACGAGCCTGCGCCCCGGCCGGTCCAGGGTCTCGTCCGCCATTCGTCGATGGCAGACGTCCAGAACTGCCAGCGACCGCTCCCGTTTCCGCTGAGCAGATGCGCCCGGACGAAGCCGCCAGAACCAGACAATGACACCTGATCGGGCGATTGCTTGAAGGCGTTGAATCGCATGACCGGATGCGACACGACGACGAGCGCAACCGCGAGGACGCCCGCGAAGATCGACGCGACCCGGCCCCATCGCCGCGACGGCGACGCCGCCGGTGGCCAGTAGCGGCAGGCGAGCGCGTAACCGGCGCCCGTCGCGAGGCAGGCGAGCGCGATCAACCAGGCGGCGCTCCTGCCTTCGCTGCGGGCTGCCGCACCTTCGAGTGGGCCGTCGACGAGCGTACGGCGAGCGAGGAGGATGCCAATCGTCACCGCCGACCCGCACGCGGCGGCGCCGATCGCGCCGATCAGCGCCGGCCGGCGGGGGGAGGCGATCAGGAGGACGATCGTCGCGACGAGCAGCGTCGCAACCGCTCCGCGGGAAGAGGCGAGGTAGATGTCGGCGACAATGATCGGCACCGGCATGAGCGCCAATCCACGAACCAGTGGCCTTCGAGCGAGGATCGCGGGACGGAGCAGGAGCGGGACTGCCAGCGCGCAGAAGATGCCGAGGCCGTTCCAATAGCCCAGTGGAAAGCTCAGCCTGTTCTGCGACCCCGGCAGGAAGGTCGCGAGCCCACGATGGGAGAAGAGAGTCGGGAAGAGCCTGCTCGAGAGCGCGACGACCGCGATTGCCGAGATGCCTGCCGCGAGGCCGTCGGCCCAGGTTCCACCGCTTCCCGCGCGGGCGACCAGCCCGACGAACAGGAAGACTCCGAGGTAGAGGAGGGTTCTGTCGAGGTCCGCGACCGACGCTTCGGCGCTGGCTGACCACCACGCTGAGAACAGTGTCCACACGGCGAAGCCGGTCAGCGCCGCAGCCACGCAGACCCCAGAGAACCCGAGCCTCTTGACGTTGGCAACACCGATCAGGCCGGCGAGCAGAATCGCCCACCACACGATCACTCCCGATGTCGCCTGCGTCTTCAGGCTGTAGGCGCCGTCGTCGTAGGCAAGAACGAACACAACCACGGCGAGCACGGCCGCGATGCCATGACGGCGAAGCGGGAGCGAAGACAAGCGTTCGCGCGCCGTCATGGGCGGGTAGCCTATCCCTGAAGTTCCGCTCGCACTCGACCTTGAGAGACCTGACGACTCCAAAATGACTCTCGGCCGAAGGCTGCTGCTCCTCTGTGGTGTCTGCGCCATAGGTGCCATTTCCGCAAGCGCAAGTGCGGCAGCCCCCTCACAGCCGCCGTCCTCGGCGATCGCCGAGTACGTCGAGACCGTTCCGACTGCGAAGTGGCGGGCAGGCCGTAGGAGTCGGCCCGACGCGGGCGACGACGTTGCCACCCGCGATCGTGCGGCACATCCGCGCGAAGGCAGGCAGTGCAGCTTCGGCGCTCGAGAAGGTTGCGACCTCCTCAGCCTACGGCGCACCCCCTGCCGTCACCCCGCAGCCGACCACGCCGGCGACTGAGCCGGCGAGCGGAACCGCGCCGACCGCCACAAGGAAGCCGCGCTCCGTCGAACACGGCCCTTCGGTCGGGCCGGCCTCGTTCTCCCATGCGCTTTCGCTCGTGCTCCCCTGGGCGTGGTCGGCAAACCTGCTGGCCGTCTGGATCGGGCTCGCCGTCGTGACGCTCGCCGCGATCGCTGTCGCTCGACCGCGGCGCCACAAGACCGCGGCGACCGAGCCGCGGTAGAGCTCCGGCGTCGAGCGGCGCGGCAAGAGCAACTTGCGTGATGGCGGCCTGTGCCAAGCGTGATCGGGGGACGATCAGGGCGCCGCGGCGGGCCGGAAAGATCGCCGCGCCCCCGCCGGGGCCGTTCGAGCGAGCTCACCGCGGCGTCCTCTGCTCCGCTCGCTTCCTGCCTTTCGTACGATCAGCCCGAGGATGATGGCACTCGGTCGCGAAAAATGCGCCTGATGAGAAGATGTTCCTTGAAGGTCAGCGCCACAGCGTTCGCCGTAACCCTGCTCGCGATCTCGGCAGGCTCGGCGGCCGTACCGGCATCGCGGGCCGCCTACACCGCCTTTCAGCGGTGCCCGATCTGGGTGAACGCGCCGCGGGCGAAAGCGCCCGTTTCTGTTTCCTACCCGCCGCAGGGAGTCGCCGTCGGGCCGACGAGAGCAAGGGTCACGGCACACGTTGCTCCGGTCGCCGGAGCGGCTGTTGTCCTCCAGTACGGCAGAGGGAGCTCGTACCTCGCGTGCAGCGCTGTCGAGCACGCGAGGCAGGACGGTGATCAGGACGTGCTCGTCAAAGGACTTCTCCCGGACACGGTTTATCGCTTCCGGGTCGTCGCGAAGACTCGGGCCGGCGTCGCCTTCGGTGGCGGCCGGACTCTCCGCACCCTCGCGGCCGGTCACGTGCCGCAGGGGGTCAAGGTGGGGTCAGTCGCGATCGGAGGCATGTCGAGCGACCAGGCGCGCCAAGTGCTCAGCCGGCCGCTCGCGAGTGAACTCCGCCTGAGCTATGCGGGCGCCTACTGGGGCGTGAGTCGTGCGAAGGTCGGGGCACGGATCGACCTTCGGCGCACGTTGACGGCCGCGCTCACCGCGTCGCCCGGGGTGCTGCTTCCGCCGGCGACGGTCGCAGTCGATCCGGCACGCGTCACCGCCTACGTGGCCTCGCTCGAGAAGCGTTGGAGTCGCGCCGGCAGCGCGCCCGGCGTCGAGCTGGCGGGAACGCACGCCGTGATCACGCCGGTGCAGGGGGCCATTCTGATCCAGGCGAAGAAGATGGCCGGCCTGATCACGCGTCAACTCACCACAGGCGAGCACGGCGTGATCCCGCTCGCCGTCGTACGAAAGCCGCCGCCGAACTCGGGCAGCCTGGCGCAGAAGGCAGTCGTCGTCCGGCTCGGGTCGCAAACCCTCACTGCGTACCTGAACGGCCGCGCAATCCGCGTGACGCCGGTCACGACCGGCCGGCCGGCGCTGCCGACCCCGGTCGGGAGCTACTTCGTCCACTACCGCGCCAGTCCCTACACCTTCACCTCCCCGTGGCCGCCCGGCAACGCCTACTACTACCCGCCGACCACGGTCACCTGGGCGATGTACTTCTACGACAACGACTTCCTGCACGACGACCCGGGCGAGCCGACGGACGCCTTCGGCGCCGGCTCCAACCTCGGCCCCTACGCCAGCCACGGCTGCGTCCACGTGCCCTACTCGGTCATGTCCTGGCTGTACGACTGGCTGCCCGTGGGCGCGCCGGTGATCGTCTCGCAGACCTGAGGCCCGCACGGGAATAGGCTGTGCGGCGGTGACCGCGCCGAATCCAGCTTGCAGTCCGCGCGTGGTCTCCTTCGGGGTCGTCGTCGCCGACGTGTTCGTGCCGCCGCTGCAGCGATTGCCGGACGCAGGCGAGCTGCTGACGACCGATGACTTCCTGATCGAGCCGGGTGGCTGCGCAGCGAACGTCGCGATCGCGCTCGGCAAGCTCGGGGTGCCCGCGGCAGTCGGCGGTCGGGTGGGGGACGACGTCTTCGGAGCGCTCGTGAAGCGCGATCTCGACGCGCGCGGCGTCGACACCACCGGGATCCTGACGACAGCCGGGATCGGCACTTCGAAGACCGTGATCATCCCGGTCGTCGGAGAGGACCGACGCTACCTCCACACGTTCGGCGCCAATGCCGCGCTCGCGGCCGACGACCTCGCCGCGACGGCCTTCGCCACGGCCGAGGTGATCTACATCGGCGGGTACCTGATCCTTCCGGCGTTGCGCGAGGACGAGCTCGCCCGACTGCTTGAAGAAGCCAGGGCCCGCGGCGCCACGGTCATCCTCGATGTCGTCGCGCCGTCGCGCACCGAGCTGTCGCTTTCTGCCGTGAGCCGGCTCCTTCCGCTCGCCGACTACTTCATCCCGAACCTCGACGAAGCACGGTCGCTCACCGGCCGTGACGATCCGGCGGCTCAGGCCGAGGAGCTCATCGCTCACGGTGCGCACACCGTGATGGTCAAGCTCGGCGACAAAGGCCTCTACGTTCGCAGCGAGGAGGGCTCCTTCGAGCTCGCCGCTCCACGGGTGCACGTGGTCGAGCCGTCGGGGGCGGGCGATGCCTTCGCGGCCGGACTCGCGCTCGGGATCCTCGAAGACTGGGAGCTCGAGCGCAAAGCACGGTTCGCAAGCGTGATGGGCGCCTCGGCCTGCACGGCGCTCGGTTGCGCCGACGGTGTCTTCACACGCGCGGAGGCGGATGAGTACCTCGCGGGGCACCCCTTGCCGCTGCGCGCCGGGACCGGCGCCTAGTGCCACTCGTACCGTTCCCCGGCCTGCTCGCCGATGCGCACGCGGGCGGGTACGCGGTCGGCTACTTCGAAGCCTGGGACGGCTACTCGCTCGATGCGGTCGTGAGAGCGGCCGAGCTCGAGCGCTCGCCGGTGATCATCGGCTTCGGCTGTCTGCTCATCGACCAGGACTGGCTCGACCGAGGCGGGATCGAGACGCTCGGCGCGATCGGCCGGGTGTCTGCAGAGCGCAGCCGGGTTCCGGTCTCGCTCCTCCTGAACGAGGCCCACACCCTGGAGCATGCGCTCCGGGGCATCGACGCGGGCTTCAACGCCGTGATGCTCTGCACGAGCGAGGTCGAACCGATCGCCGAGCTCACCCGGGTCGCACATGCGCGCGGAGTCGCGGTCGAGGCCGAGCTCGGCGCGCTGCCCGACGGCGACAGCCGCGGCCAGATCGACGAGTCACATGCCGCGCTGACCGATCCGTACGCAGCTGCCGCGTTCGTCGGGGCGACAGACGTCGATGCGCTCGCGGTCTCGATCGGCAACGTGCACACCCTCGAGGGACGCCTCGCAAAGGTCGACCTCGAGCGGGTGGAGCAGATCCGGCGTGCGGTCGGGGTGCCGCTCGTGGTCCACGGCGGCACCGCCTTTCCACCGGAGGCGGTGCCCGGCGCGATCGAGAGAGGGGTCGCGAAGTTCAACGTCGGCACGATCCTGAAGCGCACCTTCCTCGGCGGGCTCGGAGCGGCGATCGCCTCCTCGCCACCCGAGCTGAGCCCACACGACCTCGTCGGCTCCCATCGCGACGCCGATCTCCTCGAACAGGCGACGCAGGGACTGACGGACAAGGTGCGTGAGCTCATGCGTCTCTACGGCTCCACCGGGCGGGCCGGGTGATCCTTTGCGAACATCCGCCCCGAGCATGACCGCCGACCACCCGCAGCTCTACCGGACGATGCTCCTGATCCGCCGCTTCGAGGACCGCGTCTACCGGCTCTTCCTCGACGGCGAGATCCCCGGCACGCTCCACCAGTACCAGGGTCAGGAGGCAGTCGCCGCAGGGGTCTGCGACGTCCTTCGACGGGACGACTGGATCACCTCGACCCACCGCCCGCACGGCCACGCACTCGCCAAAGGAGTGAGCGCGAGCGCCGCGATGGCAGAGCTCTACGGAAAGGCGACCGGCTGCTGCGGGGGCAAGGGCGGCTCGATGCACCTCGGCGATCCGGCGGTCGGGATGCTGCCCGCGATCGCGATCGTGGCCGGCGGCAACTCGGTCGTCAACGGCCTCGGGCTCGCGATGAAGCTCCGCCGGAGCGATCAGGTCGCCGCCTGTTTCTTCGGCGAGGGCGCAACGAACGAAGGCGCCTTCCACGAGGGGCTCAACTTCGCGGCGGTCGAGGACCTGCCGATCGTCTTCGTCTGCGAGAACAACCTCTACGGCGCCTCTACCTCCTACACCCAGGTGTCGCGCGTGCCGAATGTCGCCGACCGCGCCGCGGCCTACGGGGTGCCCGCGCGGATCGTGGACGGGATGGACGTGCTCGCCGTTCGCGAGGCCACGGCCGAAGCCGTCGCTGAAGCTCGCGCCGGGAACGGCCCGACGGTGCTCGAATGCAAGACGTATCGGTTCACCGGGCACAGCCGCAGCGACGCGCGCGGCTATCGCACCCGCGACGAGGAGGCGGAGTGGGCCTCACGTGATCCGTTGACCGTTCTCGGCGCCACCCTGCCCGCCTCGACGCTCGAGCAGCTCGAGGCGGAGGTGCGGGCGGAGCTCGACGAGGCGGTCGCGTTCGCCCGCGACTCGCCGTTCCCGGATCCGGCCGACGCCTTCAAGGACGTCTATGCCTGAGACCACGACCGAAACCCGGCGCCTGACGATCTCCGAGGCGCTCCGCGAGGGCATCGCCGAGGAGATGCGCCGGGACGACGACGTCTTCCTGATCGGCGAGGACATCGGGATCGAAGGCGGCTTCGGCGGCGCCTTCGGCGTCTACCTGGGGCTGGTCGAGGAGTTCGGCCACGAGCGGATCATCGACACGCCGATCAGCGAGAAGGCGATCGCCGGAGCGGCTGTCGGGGCCGCCGTCCTCGGGATGCGTCCGATCGCGGACATGCAGTACGCCGACTTCCTGTTCGAGTGCATGGACGAGCTCGTCAACCAGGCGGCAAAGCTGCGCTACATGTCCGGCGGGAAGCTGTCGGTGCCGATGGTGATGCGGGCCCCTGTCGGCGCGACGCTACGTGGGGCCCAGCACGGCCAGTGCCCCGAGAGCTACTTCGTCCACGTCCCCGGCCTCAAGGTCGTCGCCCCCTCTGACGCCTACCACGCCAAGGGGATCCTCAAGAGCGCCGTCCGCGACAACAACCCGGTGCTGATCTTCGAGCACAAGCTGCTCTACGGCAGCAAGGGGCGCGAAGCCGCCGGCGGCCTCGATCTCACCGCCGAGGTGCCCACGGAGGACTACACCGTCCCGATCGGCAAGGCCGTCGTGAAACGACCCGGAACCGACGTGACGATCGTCGCCACCCACATCTCGCTCTACCGCGCGCTCGCCGCGGCCGAGGAGCTCGCCGCGGACGGGATCGAATGCGAAGTGATCGACCCACTGACGCTGCTTCCCCTCGACAACGAGACGATCTTCGAGTCGGTCAGACGAACGGGCCGGCTGATGATCGTCCACGAGGACACGATCACCGGCGGCTGGGGCGCAGAGGTCGCCGCCCGCGTTGCCGACGACTGTCTCGGCTATCTCGAGGCGCCGATCAAGCGGGTCGCCACACCCGACGTGCCGGCGCCGGCCGCACCTACGCTCGAGGAAGCCATCCTCCCTCAGGTGGCGACGATCGTGGCCGTCGTGAACGCCATGCTGGTCTAGGGCATGGCGACCGCGATCCGCATGCCGCCGCTCGGCCAGACGAGCGACGAGCTGCGCCTGAGTGCGTGGCTGAAGTCGGAGGGGGAGACGGTGACAGAGGGGGAGCCTCTGCTCGAAGTCGAGACGGACAAGGCAACGCTCGAGGTCGAGGCGTCCGTCTCGGGAACGCTCCTGCGCAGGGTGCTCGCAGAGGGTGAAACCGTCCTCGCGGGAACACTCGTCGGCTGGATCGGCGAGCCGGGCGAGCCTCTCCCGGACGCCGACGAGACCGGAGGCAAGCCTGCGGCCTTGCCAGAGCAGGCACGGGCGACCCCGCCGAGCACCACGGCGCACCGCGTGCTCGCAACGCCCGCCGCGCGAACGCTCGCGAAGGAACTCGGCCTCGACCTCGCACTCGTGACCGGAACCGGACCGGGTGGCCGGATCGAGCGGCGCGACGTCGAGTCGGAGACTACGAGCGCCAAGGATCAGCCGGTCCCGAGGAATCGACGTGCGATTGCCGGTCGCCTGGCGCGGACTACGACCGTTCCGCAGTTCGCGCTCTCGAGGACGATCGACGCGGGGGCGGCGGTCGAGCTCACCGAGCTGACAGAGGACCTCACGCTCACCCACCTCCTGCTGCGGGCCGTCGGCGCGGCGCTCGATCGTGTCCCGGGCGTCAACCGGATCTGGATCGAAGAGGGCCCACGCCTGCGCGAGCTCGAGAAGCACAACGTCGGGCTGGCGATCGCCTCCGACGACAACCTGATCGTCGCGACGATCCCTGAGCCCGCCAGGCTCAGCCTCGAGGAGCTCGTCCAGACGGTGCGCCACGCCGTCGACGAAGGCCGGGCGGACCGGCTGCCGGCCGCCTTCACCGAGCCCGCAGCGGTCACCGTCAGCAACCTCGGCATGTTCGGCGTCGATCGCTTCGAGGCGATCGTCGATCCGGACCAGACCGCCATCCTCGCGGTCGGGCGAGTCGTCGAGCGGCCGGCAGTCACCGATGCCGGGATCGTCGCCGTCAAGCAACTCGACCTCACCCTGACCGTCGATCACCGCACGGTCGACGGCGCCCAGGGCGCGCGCTTCCTCGCGGCGATCTGCGAACAGCTAGAGGCTCGAACTCCAGATGCCTGAGCTCGGTGGCACGTTCTACTCCCGCGCAGACCTGCTGCGCAGGGTCGGCCGCCTCGAACAAGTCGCCGGCGTGCGCCTGACCACCCTCGGGGACGGGAGCGAGCGCGGGGTGCGAGTGCTCGAGTTCCGGACAGGGTCAGGGTTCGAGTTCGACGTCATCGTCGACCGCGCCTTCGACATCGGCCGCTGTCAGCACAAGGGCCGGTCGCTCGCCTGGATGGGACAGCCCGGCTTCACCGCGCCCTCGTTCTACGAGCCCGAGGGTCTCGGCTTTCTCCGCAGCTTCGGCGCCGGCCTGCTCACGACCTGCGGCCTCGACCACGCCTTCGCCCCGGCCGAGGACACCGCTGAGCAATACCACTATCCGGCCAAGCCGCTCGAGCGCTACGGCCTTCACGGCCGCCTCTCCGGCATCCCTGGACGACTCACGGCATACGGCGAGGAGTGGCGCGGCGACGAGTGCGTGCTCTACGCCGAGGGTGAAGTCCTCCAGGCGGCGGTCTTCGGCGAGCAACTGCTCCTCCGGCGGCGGATCGAAGCGCGGGTCGGGGAGTCGCGGCTGTCGATCCGCGACCGGGTCGTGAACGTCGGCTACGACACGACGCCTCACATGCTCCTCTACCACGTGAACCTCGGCTGGCCCGTCGTCGACGACGGGTCTGAGCTCCTCGCGCCCGCAACCGCCGTGCGTGCCCGGGGCGACTATCCGGCCGACGGCTACCGCCAGCTGCACGGCCCGGTCTCCGGCTATGTCGAGCAGGTCTTCGAGCACGACCTGACAGCCGAGGACGATGGCTCGGTTCCCGTCGCCGTCGTCAACCGAGCGCTCGGCCTCGGGGCGTATCAGGTCTTCAGCCAGGATCAGCTACCCCGCCACTTCGTCTGGCGGATGCTCGGCGAGGGAACATACGTCGTCGGCATCGAGCCGTCGACGAACCGCCCCGAGAGCCGCCTCGACGCGCGGGCACGCGGCGAGCTCGTCGAGCTCGGTGCCGGCGAAAGCCGTGTCTATGAGCTCGAGCTCGGGGCGTTGGACGGCCCCGAGAGGATCGAGGACTTCGCAGCCCGGGTCGCCGCACTCGGGTGATCGGATGCCGGCGTTCGATCCATGGGTTTGCCGTCGCATTCGAGCGAGCACCCGGCGCCTCGGTCACGCTACGATTTGAATCACCTTGCTGGCGCTGGTCCTTTCGGTACTTGTCGGAGCCCTGTCACACGGCACGGCGACCTCGACGCACACTGCTGCGGCGACGCGGAGCACGAACTTCCCGTCGCGCGGAATCGTCATTCCCGGGCAGACGATCGGCGGTGTCGGGATCGGGATGAGCCAGGATCAGGTGCGGGCGCGCTGGGGCAACAACTTCACCGTCTGCCAGAGCTGCGGGAAGAAGCTTGTCTGGCTCTACGTGTACCCGGGACCCGAACCGCTCGGCGCTGCTGTCAAGTTCAACGTGCCGAGTCCCGAGTCCGGCGGCAGCCCGCTGGCCAAGGCGGCGATCAAGGCGGAGAACGCAGCCGACGCAGCTCTGACCGCAGAGACGAAAGCCGACGCGGCCGCCGCTCTGGCAGCGAAGGTCGCTGACGCGAAGAAAACCCCGGCCGCGAAGGCTGCTGCGGCAAAGGCGGCCACGGCGGCCGACCTCGCAACCACGAACGCCAGGGCCGCGGAGGCAGCTGCGGCAAAGGCCGTGGCCCTCGCCAGCACCACGAAGGGCGGGGTCAGCGTCGCGGTCTTCACGCTCGGCTCGCCGGTCGGCTGGGGGCTCAAGGGCGTGATGATGGGCGACCCGGTCTCGAACATCTACAACCTCTTCGGCAGTCCCGGTACGGCCAACTGCGTCGGCTACAGCGCACTCACGGTCAGGATCGGGCAGACGACGACGTCGTTCTACTCGGCCAGCGGCACGATCTACGGCTTCGCGCTGACCGCCGCAACAGAGTCCCCCTGCCAGTAGGCGGGCCGCGCCGCAAGGCGCATCACTTGTAGGGACGCCCCATCACCCCGTTCGGTGAGGCCGCATGCGCGGCGGGCCTTGCCCTCATGAATGCTTGTCCCGACCCTTGGCCTTGCCGTGGTGGTCCGGTGCAGCCGAATGTCCTCGAGGCGGTTGGTGGGCGGGCAGGAGTGCCGCCAGCTCATTCAACGGCCCGGCGAGCCCGGAGAGGTCGTCGCCGCCGTGTTGCAGGTTCTGCGCCGCTAGCTGGCTCACCTGATGGATCAAGTCGGCCAGCTTGTGTCCGGCGTCGTCGCTGTTTCCCTGGACGAGCGATTGCGAGATGTCGTCGAGGCGATGATCGAGATCGTTTGCCGGCCCAGGAGGGAGGGAGCCGTTCAGTTCGGCCCGGTAGATCGCCGCGCGGAGTGCCGCGATCGCCTGCTCGGGCGTCGCGGGCCGATGCGCGACGACGGTCGTGGCGCTGGTGCCGGTCGCGGCTGTGGAACGAACGGCGGTGCTCCTCGCGGCTGTGGAGGCAGTCGTAACCGGAGACGAGGCCGGGGGGCGGGCCTTCGCGGTCGGGGCCGAGACCCGGGCCGGGCGATCGGAACCCGACCAGGCAATGACGGCCCCGGCGACCAACGCGAGCAGCCCCGCGACCGCGATCCCTGCGGCGACCCAGCGCCGACGGCGCGATCCCCGATATTGCCGAGCGGGATCGGCGGGCTCCGGCCGGAGCGCGACCGTGGCCGCCTCGGCAGGGAGAACTGCGGTCGCCGGATCGCGGACGGAGTCGCCGCGCGACGCGGCGAGCTCTCGGGCAACCGCTGCAGCCGAATCGGGACGATCTTCCGGACGAAGTGCGAGGCAGTGCATGACAACCGCCTCGAGCCTCGGCGGCACGTCGGGCACGAGAGCGCTTGGCGGCTCGATCGTGCCCTGTTCGCGGTTCAACACGACTTCGGACAGGCTCTTCCCGCCGAACGGGGTGCGGCTTGTGAGCAACTCGTAGAGCACGACGCCGAGCGAGTAGATGTCTGCGGCGGCGGTGACCGGCTCGCCGCGAGCCTGCTCGGGCGCAAGGTAGGCAGCGGTGCCGAGCACGGTGCCGAGCTCGGTGTGGCTCGTGCCGGTGAGCGATCTCGCGATCCCGAAGTCGACGAGCTTGACCTGGCCACCCTCTCCGCGAAGGACGTTCTGCGGTTTGAGATCCCGATGCACCAGGCGTTCCGAGTGAGCCGCCTCGAGCGCCGAGCACAGCTGCAAGCCGATCGAGACGACCTCGGATGCCGGGAGCCGACCCCGCCGGTGGAGCTCGTCGGCGAGCGTCTCGCCCTCGACGTACTCCATGACGATGAACGGGCCCCGCTCGTCCTCGCCGACGTCGTAGATCCGAACCACGTTCGGGTGAAGGAGCTTCGCGACGACTCGCGCCTCCCGCAGAAACCGGTGCCGAAGCGCCTCGTCGGCCCTGAAATGCTCGGCGAGAACCTTCAACGCAACGTCGCGCTCGAGCGCTCGGTCACGAGCGAGGTACACGGTCGCCATTCCGCCGCGGCCGAGCGTTCGTTCGATGAGATAGCGCTCTGAAGCCTTCTGGAGCATCGTCGTGGGAAGCTCACCTCCGTGCCGCATCGAACCGCGTTGCGGTCTCGAACTCAGTAGGCGTACCCAGAATCCCGGAGTCGAAGCTCCCTGGCCCGTTCGCCGAGTCGATCTGGGGCCGATTCTTCACCGTGGACGTGAGCGCGCGCTAGGCTCTCGCCATGCGGGGCTCAGCGGACGTCGCTGTGCGCGATCGGAGGCATCGGTCAGCATCTGCGCGTGCCGGGAGCGTCCACGACTCGCGGGACGCTCCGGAGCACTCTCCTCAGCTCGCGGCCCTGCTCGGGATGCAGCAGACGGCCGGGAACGCCGCGGTTGCGCGCATGCTGCAGCGCGACCCGACGCCGGCCGACGGGAGCGCTCAGGCAGGCACGCCGGCGACCGCGACCCCCGGGCCGCCGCCCACGATCCAGATCACCGCGGTTCAGCAACCGCCGCCCGCGGGGGCTCAGGCGACAGGCGCTCAGGCGGCTCCCACCGGCGGGACGGCCGCCGCACCGACGAACGGCACCGCGGCGCCGACGGGGCTTCCGGACACGGCTCCGGCCGGCGGCGGCTCCGGTTCGGGAACGCACGCGGATCCGGAGCCCGGTCCCTGGCAGCTCCAGTACAACTACCAGGGGCAGCGCCAGTTCCTCGGGCACGGCCAGCCGCCGCAGGACCAGATGGCCCAGCAGGTCGCGGTCAACCTGAACATCCAGCAGGCGGCAGGCTTCGGCGGCCCCGTCCAACCGTCGGTCGGCGTCCAGGGCAGCTTCGATCCGACGACCGGCCAGTTCAGCGGCATTCAGGCCCAGGCGCAGGTCGCCCTGGTCGCCAACGTGTTTCGCGACGTCCAGGCGCAGCTCTACGTCCAGGGGTCTGCCGGTACCTCCGCCGACGCCGCCGGCGAGCATGCGACGGCGGGCGTCGCCGGCGGGGCACAGGTCAGTTACAACGTGAACAAGAACCTCCAGGTCTTCGCCCAGGTTCAGGGAGGGGCGAACACGACCCAAGGCCAGGGTGGCGGCCCTGCCTACGCCGGCGGCGCCGGCGTCACCTGGACGTTCCCGTAGTCAGCGCGAATCGGCGGAGGCCCGCGGCAGGGCCGCCCAAGTATCGCCGGTGCTGCGGAGGGGGTCGGGTTAGGAAGCCGCGGGGACGCGCTCGTCCCACGCGGCGGTGATCGCCTCGAGCAGCAGGTCTGCGCTCTGTGCGCCCGACACGCCGTAGCGCTCGTCGATTGCGAAGAACGGGACGCCCTGGATTCCGTGCAGTCGGGCGCGCTCCTCGTCTTGCCGCACCTCGTCGGCAAACCGGTCGGTCGCGAGCACCTCGTCGACCTGGGCAGTGGGCAGCCCGACCTCGGCGGCAAGCGCCGAGAGGACGTCCGGCTCGCCGATCGCGGCCCCCTCGGTGAAGTAGGCGCGAAGGAGCCGCTCCTTCATCTCGTCTTGCAGCCCGTGCTCGGCCGCGAGCCAGATCAGCCGGTGAGCGTCGAAGCTCGAGCCGCCCTGCGTGCGGTCGAGGTGGTATTCGAGCCCTTCCGCGTCCGCGAGCGCGGTGAGGCGCGCCCATGAGGCCTCGACCTGCTCCTCGCTCATCCCGTACTTCTGCGAGAGATGCTCGGCGGCTGAGCCCGACCGGCGGCGCGGTGCGTTCGGGTCGAGCTCGAAGCTCCGCCACACGACCTCGACCTCGTCGCGATGCGGAAACCGCTCGAGTGCGCGCTCGAGCCGCCGCTTCCCGAGATAGCACCACGGGCATACGACATCGGACCACACCTCGACCTTCACAGACGCGAGAACGCCGTCGTCGGAGCTCGCATTCCGGACTAAGCGTTCCGCGGGGTTCTAAGGTCGTTTCTGTGATGGGGGATGACGAGGAGTCTGTCCATGCACTCGAGCAGCTCTACCGGAACAGGTACCCGCGGTTTCTCCGGCTCGCCTATGCGGTACTCGGGAGCAGGGAGGCGGCGGCGGACGCCGTGCAGGAGGCCTTCGTCCGTGCGCTGCGCAGCCGCGACTCCCTGCGCGACCGCGACGCGCTCGAGCCGTGGGTGTGGCGGACGGTGCTGAACGTCTCGCTCAGCCAGCGGGCAACCCGCCTCCAGGCTCTGGGAGGTGAACTGCCCGACGTCGCGGCGGTTTCGAACGGTCATCCCGACGAATGGCACGAACTGCGAGCCGCGGTGGCGGTCCTCCCGGAGCGGCAGCGTTCGGTGCTTTTCCTGCGCCACTATGCAGATCTCGACTACGAGCGGATCGGCGAGGTGCTCGGAATCGCGCGGGGCACCGTGGCGGCGACGCTCACCCAGGCGCACGCAGCCCTACGGCGATCGATCGAGGTGCCGCGATGAGCGACCCGATGCTCCACGCGCTCGACGAGCTCGTCCCGGCCGGACCTCACGAGACCGGCGACTGGGCCGGGGTACTCGCAGCAGCGGGCGTGAAGCCGCGGCGCGCCAGGCGCCCGAGCCGCCGGCAGCTGATTGCGGCCGTCGCGGCGCTCGCGGTCCTCGGCACGCTCGTCGCGACACCAGCGCTGGGTGTGCGCGGCCTGATCCTCGGGCTGATCGGACGGACGAACGTCTCGTTCGTCTCGAGTCCCGGCGCGCCGGCAAAGATCAAGCTCGAGTTCCTCGAGTTCGACCAGGGCGCACCGGCCGGGATGGCGCCACATCCATTGCCGGACGAGGCCAGGTCGATCACCTTCCGCGGGGCCGGCGGCCAGAAGCACGTGCTGTGGGTCGCGCCGACGAGCAGCGGCGGCTTCTGCTCGATCGGGGTCGCGAGCGGCGGCTGCCTCGCGAAGGCCGAGCGGGCGACGGCGGGGCCCTTGACGGTCGGCGGCGGCTATTCGGAGGCGAGGGGCCGGGCCCCGCTGATGCGCGAGGTGAACGGCGTCGTTCTCTCGCCGGCGGTCGCCGCACTCACGCTCGAGTTCGCGGACGGGACGTCGCTGCCGCTGCCGTTCGTCTACGTCTCGAGCCCGATCGACGCCGGCTTCTACTTCTACGGCGTGCCGGCGCCGCACCAGTCGGCCGGGCACCGGCCGGTCGCCGTCGTCGCCCGGAACGCGGCGGGGGCGGTGATCGCGACGAAGAGCCTGGAGACTCCCCCGCGCCCACTGCCCATCCGTCCCGGCCTCCACTTCGTGCGCCGGCCACAGACGCTCCCGGCCGCCGGCGCGGTTCACCCGACCGTGCCGCTCCGCCGTGCAACCGCCTCGGGCGTCACTGCCGTGGCGGGCTCGAACGGGGCCGTGCAGCTCACGGCCGGAACCCTCACGCCTGCCGCCGCGAAGCTGCTCGGCCGCGCGGTCACCTACGACTGCTTCAGGCTCGCCCACGCGTTCGGGATCTCAACCGTGTTCGGCGAAGCACGGAGCGGCGACTTCGCCCGCTCCGTCGGCTTCACGCTCCACGGGAGCATCGGCCTGTTCGACGGCTGCGAGATCGACAGCACGCGCGGTCATCGCTGGCCCGATGCGCTCAGCTCGCACAGCCCGGTCGAGCTGGCGTTCACCTCGAAGGCCCGCGCCTACTTCGCCGATCGCGCCGCCGCGCGCGACCTCGCGCTCTTCGTCCGCTCCGGCCGGATGCAGAGGATTCGCCACGAGCCGGGCAAGGAGCTCCTGCGCGAGCTGAACGCCGCCTACGGACCGGCGCTCGCCCGGAGCCGGATCCGCTTCGCCCTCGGCCCGCACGGCATCACCTTCTCGGAGACGAGCACCACCGGGAAGACCTTCACCGTCGTCGTTCGTAACGGCCGGATCGTCCACAGCAACGTGGAGCCGTACGCAAAGGCCTTCTAGCCCCAAGGGTCGGCCGGTCACCCGCGTTCGAGTGGCAGCTCGGGATGCTGCTCCCACTCCGACCAGGAGCCGGGATAGAGGCGCCCCTCCCGTCCGGCGAGATGCAGCCGGTGGAGCGATACGCACGCCGTAACCCCGGAGCCGCAGTACGCGACCAGCTCGCCGGATGGAAGCTCCGTAGGCGGCTCGGGCCACGGAGCGTTCACTGCTCCGGGGATCCGGCCCGGGACGCGGTCGACCGGGTTCGACTCGCCGCGAAATCGCGAGGGCAGACGAGCGTCGAGGATCACGAGCTCCTCACGTCGCGATGCGAGCTCACCCAGCTCGATCGTGTCGTCTGTCCGTGTGACCGCTTCGAAGACAGCTGCCTCGGGCGTCTCGTTGCCCGAGGCCAGCGGCCCGCGCCAGCTGTCGAGCTCGATCACACCGCAGCGCTCGTGGCCGAAGTGGCGCAAGAGCCACCAGAGCCGCTCGGCCCCGCCAAGTGAGCCGTACGCCACAACGAAGACCCCCACCCCGATCCCGGCCGCGCCCATCGCGACCGCGAAGTCGCCCTCCGCGGGCAGCGGATGTCGCCCACCCGCCCCGGCCGGCGCACTGAGCTCACGCTCGACGTCGACGAACACCGCGCCCGGAATATGCCCCGCCTCATATTCCCGCCGCCCGAGCCCGGGATCATCAAGCGCCCACCGGCAATCCGCGAAGACGTAACGCACCCCCTCAACCTAACCGCAGTGATCCCGGACCCATGGATCCGCACCATGAGTCGCCGAAGCCGGGCTCCGCCCGGCGGGAGGCCCAGCCGCCGCCGGCCTGGCGGTTCGGAGGAGGGGGCCCGTGGGGAACCTCGTTGGTGCCTCACGATCTGGTTCCCACACGATTCAAGCGTCGTAGTAGAGGAAGAACTCGGCCGGGTGCGGGCGGAGCCGCACCAGATCGGCCTCGTTCGTCCGCTTCCAGTCGATCCAGGTCGAGATCAGCTCCTCGCCGAAGACGCCGCCCTTGGTCAGGAAGGCGTGGTCGGACTCGAGCGCGGCGAGCGACTCCTCGAGCGAGCCCGGCACCTGGGCGATGTCTCCATGGCCCTCCTCGAACAGGTCGAAGTCGGCCGGCTTGCCCGGATCGAGCTTCCGTTCGATGCCGTCGAGGCCCGCCATCAGCATCGCCGAGAAGGCCAGGTAGGGGTTCGCGGTCGGGTCGGGGCAGCGGAACTCGATGCGCTTGGCTTTCGGGGACTGCGAGTACATCGGGATGCGGATGCACGCCGAGCGGTTGCGCTGCGAGTAGACGAGGTTGACGGGCGCCTCGTAGCCCGGGACGAGCCGGCGGTAGGAGTTGGTCGTCGGCGCGCAGAACGCGAGCAGCGCCGGCGCGTGCGCCAGGATCCCGCCGACGTAGTGGCGCGCGAGCTCGGAGAGTCCGGCGTAGCCCTCCGGGTCGGCCATCAGCGTCGCCCCGTCCTTCCAGAGGGATTGGTGGCAGTGCATCCCCGAGCCGTTGTCGCCGAAGAGCGGCTTCGGCATGAAGGTCGCGGTCTTGCCGTAGAGCCGTGCGACGTTCTTGACGACGTACTTGTAGATCATCACCTGGTCGGCCATCCGGGTGAGCGTCCCGAAGCGCATGTCGATCTCGCACTGGCCGCCGGTCGCGACCTCGTGATGGTGGAACTCGCACGCGATCCCGAGCGACTCGAGCGTCATCACCATCTCGCTGCGCAGATCGTGCAGCGTGTCCGACGGCGACGGCGGGAAATAGCCCTCCTTCGGTCGGATCGTGTAGCCGAGACCCGTCGCGCCCGAGTTCCAGTGCCCTTCGACCGAGTCGACCTCGTAGTGCGCGTGGTTCACGGTCAGGTCGTAGGAGACCGAGTCGAAGACAAAGAACTCGCTCTCAGGACCGAAGTACGCGGTGTCGGCGAGTCCGGTCGACTGCAGGTACTCCTCGGCGCGCTTGGCGAGCCGGCGCGGGTCCTTGCCGTAGGGCTCGAGCGTCACCGGATCGATCACCTCGCAGAGCAGCGACATCGTCGGAAGCGCGGTGTACGGATCGAGGATCGCCGCGTCGGCCTGCGGCACGAGGAGCATGTCGCTCTCGGAGATCCCCTGCCAGCCCCTGATCGACGAGCCGTCGAAGCCGAGGCCCTCCTCGAAGTGATCCTCCTCGAGCGTCGTCAGCGGCAGGGTCATGTGCTGCCAGGAGCCGAGCAGGTCGGTGAACTTCAGGTCGACGAGCTGGACGCCCGACTCGGCGGCCCACTCGAGCACGTCCGCCGGCGTCGGCGCCTTCCCGCCGCTCGCTCCGAGGTACTGCTTCTCATCGGACATGCCGCCCTCCCGCTCGCTCGAGATTGTCCCGCCGACCCTAACGGTCTTCGGGCGCCGAACAAAGGGCGAAACTGTGCGGCGCTAGAGAAACGTACGGATCGACTCGCGGTCGATCCGCAGGCCGATCACCTTCGAGCCGCCGTCGATCTGCTCGATCGTCTCGGCAGGCACGAGGTGCCGCTTGCGCATGATCAGGCCCGAGCGAACGGAGAGCGCATCGGGCATCTCCGGCGAGGTGCCGTACATCGGGCACTCCACCTTCCCGACGATCCGTCCACGCGCATCGGCGACGAGATAGCCGGCGGTGTTGCGGAGATCGAGGGCGAGTGCACTCACGCTGGGGAACCTATTCCCGCTTCATCTTGGAATTCCCGCCTGGCGGTAACGAGTTTGTAAATCCACATGTCCATCCGACACTAGCCCGCGCTCCGGTCGGCGAATCATCCGCTGACGAGAAACGGGGTGGCGTGGCTCGCCTGGGCGTAGAAGCTCCACGTCCCAGCAGTGAGATTCACGACGACCGTGCGCTTCCCGGTGAACCGCACGCCCGCGACGGCAACCGCGCTCTTCCCCCGCTTCTGGACGAAGAACCCTCGCTGCGCGGATCTGTCGTCGACGACGATCGAGTAACGGCCGGCCTGGAGCTTCGCCGCCTTCTTGCCGGCGGCGGCAAGCGTCACCGCGCCCGAGGGGCTCACCGAGGCGTGCAGCGAACCACGCATCGGCACGACCCCTGAGCCGACGAGATCCGGCTGGGTCGAGGTGCCCGTGCCGGTGTCGGCCGGGACCGGCGGCAGCAGCGAGCTGCTCGAGCCCGTGGCCGCAGTCGTGAAGAACTTCTGCAGCGATGGACGGTTCCCGTCGACCGCCTCGTAGGTGGTGGAGGGCGAGAAGGTGACGTTCGCGGTCATGCCCGTCCCGCCGCCGATGTTCGGCGAGAAGTTGACATCGGGCCCAGTCAGCGAGAAGAGCGGCCCGGTGCAGAACGCCGGGTTGAAGTCGGCGTCGGGAAGCGGCGTCCGGATCGCGATCTGGTAGGGGCCCGGTGGGATCGTGACGCCCGGCGCAGGCGAGTTATCGACGGTGATCCCGCCGTCGATCGTCATCGTGAACGTGCAGTCGGGCGCATAGGTGACGTGAATCACGACCGTTGTCGAGAAGATCGGGATCGGACTCGCGGCACTGCCGCCGGCCACGACCGCGCCTCCCAGCGCAAGCGCGAAGAGCAGTCCGAGCCCCAAGAGAGATGCTCGCGCACGCAACAACATGCGCTCACTTTAACCGCGCGCCGCTGGAAGCCGACGTCCTAGACCTTCGCCGACATCATCCACCAGGCCACGCCGAGCGCGACCAGGTACCCCGTGGCGAGCAGGCCGAGCGCGAGCGGCAGGTTGCGGTTCGCGGGACGCCGCAGCCACGCGTAGGCGAGCGCACTCGCCGCGAGCAGGACGGCGATGCCGGCGAGCGCGATCGCGTTCGGGATCCGCACCCAGTCGATGCTTCCGGGCAGGCCCTCCTTCGACTTCGTCCACGACCCGAAGACGAGCATCGCCATCCAGGCGGGGACCGCGACCGCGATCGTCGTCGCGAGCGCCGCCTTGGCCACGGAAGCGTGGTCGACGAGCCTGCGGGTGGCGAGCCCGAGGACGCCGAGCGCCGCGATCGCACCGAAGAGCGCAGTCGCCGCCGCGACGTGAAGGAAGAGCTGGAGGTCGGGCCTCATGCGCCGGGCTTCCAGATCATCAGCGCGAGGATCGCGATCCCGCCGAACCCGGCGCCCCACGAGAGCGCGAGCGTCAGCGAGTCGCGCATGCGGGCGCGCAGCTCGGGACTCGGCTCGTCCCCGTCGGCAGCGAGCCGGAGTGCAAGTCGCCGCGTCTCGCGTTCGCGCGCGCCGCCCACCCGGCCGGCAGCCGCCGAGGCGACGAGCAGCACGAGCGAGACCACGATCCAGGGAGACGTGTACGAGTAGCCGGCGCAGTTGACGAGCCAGAGCCCGAAGCCGAGGCTCATCACCGCCCCGAGGACGATGAACGGGACCGCCACGCGGGTCAGGCCGAGAAACGCCGCGACCTCGCTCGGCCGCTGCGCCCGCTGGGCGAGCACGCCGAAGATCCCCGCCATCACGATCCCGCCCAGGAACAGGAACGCGCCCGTGACGTGAAAACCGAGCAGCCACTGAAGGGTTGTCACGGGCGCGAAGCGTACGCTCTCGTTCTTGGACGCCCGCGAACGGCACCTCAAGCTGCTGACCGACACGATCGAGGCGGTCAACTCGACCCTCGATCTCGAAGAAGTGCTTTCGCAGGTGGCGACGAAGGTCGCCGACGCCCTACGCGCGGACGCCTGCTTCGTCTACCTCTACGACGAACGGACCGGCGAGCTCGTGCTGCGTGCGACCCACGGGACGCGCGTCGAGGAGATGACCCAGCGCCCGCGGATGCGGCCGGGCGAGGGGATCACGGGCTCGGCGGCCGAGGAGCGGGCGCCGGTGATGATCGCCTCCGAGGCGAACCTCGATCCGCGCTTCAAGAACTTCCCGAACCTGCCGGAGGACGAGTACGAGTCGATCCTGGCGGTGCCGATCCTCGCCCGCGGCGAGCGGCTCGAAGGCGCCCTCAACATCCGAACCCGGGTGTCGCGCGACTTCACCGAGGAGGAGATCGAGCTCCTGCTCGCGATTGCCGCACAGGTCGCCCAGTCGATCGAGCACGCGAAGCTCTACGAGGAGGCCCAGAGGCGGGTGCACGAGCTCGAGGCGCTCGCCCGGATCTCCGAGGCGGTGTCGGAGGCGCTCTACCTGGAGGAGTCACTCGAAGCGATCGTGAAGACGACGATGGACGCGCTCTCGGCGACCGGCGCCGCGCTCGTCCTCGAGGACGGCGCGATCGCCTGGCCGGAGGGGAAGGCCGACGTGCACGCGATCCGCCAGCCGCTTCGCTGGCGGGGCCGCCAGATCGGCGAGCTCGTCGCCGACCGGGCGACGCCCTTCGACCAGGCGGACCGCGAGCTTCTCACCTCGATCGCCGGCCAGGCTGCGGTGGCACTGGAGCACGGGCGCGCCGTGATGCGCGGCGTGCTCGCCCAGGAGATCCACCATCGCGTCAAGAACAACCTCCAGACCGTGGCCTCGCTCCTACGGCTCCAGGCGCGCGACGTCGACAATGTCGATCCGCGGAAGGCCCTCGACGACTCGGTCAACCGCATCCTCGCGATCGCCGCCGTGCACGAGTTGCTCACCGAGCAGCGCGACGAGGACGTCGATCTGGCCGACCTGCTCGGACGCCTACGGGCGATGCTCGTCCAGGACGTCGGTGCGGCGGGCCACGAGGTGACAGCCGAGCTCGAGCCGATCACGCTCGCCGGCCAGCGCGCGACCGCACTCGCGCTCGTCTTCTCGGAGCTCCTCGGGAACGCGTTCGAGCACGGCGGACCGCACGTGCGCGTCTCCCTCCGCGCCGACAACGGCGACGTGGTGCTCGCAATCGTCGACGACGGCAAGGGAATCCCGGAGGAGCCCTCGAAGGGGACCGGGCTCTCGATCGTGCGCGCGCTCGTCCGAGACGAGCTCGGCGGCACGCTCGAGCTCCGCGGGAACGACGGAACGCGGGCCGAGGTCCGGTTCCCGGCCTGAGCCTCGCCACTACACTCGGCGGGACGATGCGCATCCTTGTTGCCGAAGACGAAACGATCATCCGCCTCGATCTGCGCGGGCTGCTCGAGAGCGCCGGCTACGAGGTCGTCGCCGAGGCACACGACGGCGAGGAGGCGATCCTGCTCGCGCGCGAGCACGAACCCGATCTCGCCGTTCTCGACGTGAAGATGCCACGCCTCGACGGGATCGACGCCGCCCGGCGCATCCTCGAGGAGCGGCCGATCCCGATCGTGATGCTGACCGCCTTCGGCCAGCGCGAACTGGTCGACCGTGCTGCGGAAGCGGGTGTGTACGGCTACCTCGTGAAGCCGTTCCGCGAGCAGGATCTCGTGCCGGCGATCGAGACGGCGCGGGCGCGCCACGAGGAGCTCCTGGCCGTGCGCTCCGAGGCGGACTCGCTCTCGGAGGCGCTGGCGGCCCGGAAGGCGATCGAGCGCGCAAAGGGGCTCTTGATGGAGAAGGAGAAGCTCTCGGAGGCGGATGCGTTCGCGCGGCTACGCCGAGCGAGCCAGGTCTCCGGAAGGCCACTGCGGGTGATCGCCGAGGCGGTGATCGATACCTTTGAGCCGTCGTGACGACAACCGTGTCGATGGGAACCCTCACCGCGCCGAAGGAGCGCCTGGGCCGAGGCACGGGCTCGGGAACGGGTGATGCCTGGCGCGTCATCGTCCTGAACGACAGCCACAACACCTTCGACGGGGTCGCCTTCGCGCTCTCAAAGACACTCCCGGGCGTCGACTTCGACCGCGGGATGCAGCTCGCGAACAAGATCCACAACTCGGGGCAGGCAATGGTCTGGTCGGGCCACCGCGAAGCCGCGGAGCTCTACCACGCACAGCTCGGGGGCTTCGGCCTCACGATGGCGCCGCTCGAGCAGTAACCGCTTTCTTCAGACCTGCGCCTGCTCGAACAGGCCCTCCCAGCGCTCGAGCAGCGCGGCGAGGTCGTCCCGCGCGGCGCGGTGTGCGGTGACGAGATCGACGTTCGTCCAGTCGTCGGCGAGCTGCCGCTCGAGCTCGGCCACGCGCTCCTCAGTCCGTGCGATCTCCCGCTCGACGAGCTCGATCGGGGTCGGCCCCTTGGGGCGCTCCCGCGCCGGCTTCTCGCGGCGCGGTTTCGGGGATTGCGCCGGCTCCGGCACGGGATCGCCGCGGCGCAGGTACTCGGCCCAGCCGCCGGCATAGGAGACGAGGCGGCCGCCCTCGATCGCGAGCAGCCGACCCGAGACCGCGTCGAGAAGCGCCCGGTCGTGGGTCACGAGCAGGACGGTTCCCGGAAACGCGGCGAGCGCGTCCTCCAGCGCCTCGCGGCTCTCAAGGTCGAGGTGGTTCGTCGGCTCGTCGAGCACGAGCAGGTTGGCCCCGCTCGCGACCACGAGCGCCAGCGCGAGCCGCCTGCGCTCGCCGCCCGAGAGCGCCGTCACGGGCTTCTCGTGCTCTTCCCAGCCCGAGAAGAGGAAGCGGCCGAGCAGCTTCTGGGCCTCGGGCCGCCGCAGACCCGTTGCTGACACGGCGGCGTCGAGCACCGAGCCACGCTCGTCGAGCTCGGCCTCGTGCTGGGAGAAGTACGCCGCCTCGACTCCGTGCCCGAGCTTGACGCGGCCCGCCGCGAGCTCGCGACGGCCGAGCACCGTCTCGAGCAGCGTCGTCTTGCCGGAGCCGTTCGGGCCGACGAGCGACACATGCTCGCCGCGTTCGAGTGCGAAGGATGCGTCGCGCAGCAGCTCCTTGTCGCCGGCGCGCACCTCGAGCCCTTCGGCCTCCACCACGACTCGACCGGAGCGCTTCGGCTTCAGGAACTCGAACCCGAGCGTACGGCGCGGCCCTGCAGCCGCCTCGGGCATCCCCGCCTTGAGCCTGTCGATCTGCTTCTGCTTCGACTTCGCCTGCTTGGCCTTCGTGTTCTTCGCCCCGAACCGCTCGACGAAGCGCTCGAGCTGCGCGATCTTCTCCGAGTCCCGCTCGGCGGTACGCGCCGCATGCTGCGCTCGGGCCGCCTGCTCGCGGCGCCAGACGTGCCACTTCCCCGGGAAGTACACCGAGCGCCCGCGGTCGAGCTCGAGCACCGCGGTCGTGACCGCCTCGAGGAACCAGCGGTCGTGGGCGACGAGGATCACGCCGGCATCGATCGTGCCGAGGAAGCCCTCGAGCCACTCGAGCGTCTCGATGTCCAGGTGGTTCGTCGGCTCGTCGAGGAGCAGCAGATCGGGTTGTGAGGCGAGCGCGCGACCCAGCGAGGCCCGGGTCAGCTCGCCCCCGGAAAAGGTCGAGAGCGGACGGTCGAGGTCGCCCTCGCTGAAACCGAGCCCACGCACCACCGAGGCGGCCCGCTCGCGCCAGTCGTAGCCGCCGGCGTGCTCGAGCCGCGCCTGCGCCGCGGCGTAGAGCGCGAGCGTCCGCGGCTCGTGGTCGCCTTCGCTCATCCGCCGCTCGAGCGCGCGCAGCTCGGCTTCGAAGCCGACGAGATCGGCTGTGCCCGCAAGGACGTACTCGCGGAGCGGCCGCTCGCTCGAGGCTGGCGGGCGCTGGTCGTGGAGCGCGACTCGGGCGCCGCGCTCCCAGGCGAGCTCGCCGCCCTCGATCGTCACCTCACCGGTCAGCGCGCGCAGCAGCGTCGTCTTCCCGGCGCCGTTCGCCCCGGCGAGCGCGAGGCGGTCGCGCCGCTCGACCTTGAACGAGACGCCGTCGAAGAGCGGGGCTCCCGCCAGCTCCTTGCGGAGATTGGATGCGATGAGAATGGCCACGGCTGATATTCAAGAGGAGCGGCGGCTGGCATGATCCAGTCAGCCCGTCCCGTCTCGACGGACGAAGTCGGGAACTCGCCCCCAAGGAGGAGATCCGCGGATGAAGGTAGCGGTTGCGTTCGACCATCGCGGCGTCGCGCTGCGCGAGGCAGTGATGGACGCGCTCGAGGGCCACGAGATCCTCGATCTCGGCACCCATAGCGCCGAGGTGCGGGTGGACTATCCCGACAAGGCGCAGCAGGTCGGCGACGCGATTCTCGACGGGCGGGCCGAGCGCGGCGTGATCGTCTGCGGCTCCGGAGCCGGCGCCTCGATCGCGGCCTGCAAGCTGGCCGGGATCCGCGCGGCGATCTGCCATGACCTCTACAGCGCCCACCAGGCCGTCGAGCACGACGACATGAACGTCCTCTGCCTCGGTTCCGAGATCATCGGCGCCTCGGTGGCCCGCGAGCTCGTCAGCGTGTTCCTCGGGGCGCGCTTCGACGGCGGCGAGCGCTACGTCGAGCGCCTCCAGAAGGTTGCATCGATGGAAAGGAGCATGAAGGGTGACTGAATCGCGGCTCGACAAGGTGGCAGCACAGGGGCAATCCGTCTGGATCGACCTGCTCTCGCGGGAGCTCGTCTCCTCCGGCGAGCTCCAGCGGATGGTCGAAGAGGACGCCGTGACCGGGCTCACGTCGAACCCGTCGATCTTCCAGAAGGCGATCTCCGGCGGCGGCGACTACGACGGCCAGATCCGCGAGCTCCTCGAGGAGACGGACGACGCTCGCGCGATCTTCACCTCACTCGCGATCACCGACGTGCAGGCCGCCTGCGACGTCCTCCGGCCGGTGTGGGAGCGGACGAACGGCGCCGATGGGTACGTCTCGCTCGAAGTCGATCCGACGCTCGCGTTCGACACCAAGGGAACGCTCGAGCAGGCGGTCGAGCTCCACCAGCGGGTCGATCGCCCGAACGTCTACATCAAGATCCCGGCGACGGTCGAAGGCCTGTCGGCGATCGAGGACTGCATTGCGCAGGGGATCCCGATCAACATCACGCTGATCTTCTCGCTCGAGCGCTACCGCAACGTCGTCTCGGCCTACCTGCGGGGGCTCGGCCGGCTGCAGGTCGCGGGCGGGGATCTCTCGACGGTGCACTCGGTCGCCTCGTTCTTCGTCTCGCGCCTCGACACTGAGGGCGATGCCCGCCTGGAGGCGCTCGGGAACAGCGAGCTCCAGGGCAAGCTCGGGATCGCCAACGCGAAGCTCGCCTACAAGCACTTCGAGGAGACGTTCGTCGGCCCGATCTGGGATCGGCTGGCCGCGGGCGGCGCCTCGAAGCAGCGCCCACTCTGGGCCTCCACCTCGACCAAGAACCCGGCCTACCGCGACACGATGTACGTGGAGGAGCTGATCGGCCCGGACACGGTGAACACGATGCCGCTCGAGACGCTCGAGGCCTTCGCCGATCACGGCGAGGTTCGCGGCAACACGGTCGCCGAAGGCGTCGAGGAGGCCGAGGCCGTGCTCGCCGACCTGGCCGCCGCCGGCGTCGACTACGACGACCTCGTCGCGCAGCTCGAGACCGAAGGCGTGAAGAAGTTCGCCGACGCCTTCGACGAGCTGATCGCCGGCATCGAGGCCCGGCGCGGCGAGCTGGCGGCGACTTGAGCACCGAGCGGCGCGAGCTCGTCGCCCGAATCTGGTCGCGCGACCCGACCGTCTGGACAGGCAAGGACGAGGCCCGCTGGCTCGGCTGGCTCGACGAGCCGAGCCGGATGCGGGACGACGTCGGGCCGTTCCTGCGCCTGGCCGCCGACATCGTCGAGGAGAGCGACGCTGTGGTGCTCCTCGGGATGGGCGGCTCCTCGCTCGCTCCCGAGGTTCTTCGCACGCTGTTTGGTGCGGATGCGTTTCACGTGCTCGACACGACCCATCCGGCCGCGATCCGGACGCTCGGCTCGCAGCTCGACCTCGACCGGACGCTCTTCGTCTCGGCCTCGAAGTCGGGCTCGACGCTCGAGACGCGCTCGCATACGGACTACTTCTGGAAGCTCGCTCCGCGCGGCGAGCAGTGGGTGGCGATCACGGATCCCGGATCGTCGCTCGAAGCGCTCGCGCACGAGCGCAAGTTCGCGGCGGTCGTGCCGGCCGAGCCGACGATCGGCGGCCGCTACTCGGCGCTTTCGCCGTTCGGTCTCTTCCCGGCGGCGCTGATGGGCGTCGATCTCGAAGGTCTGCTCGATCGTGCGGTCGAGATGGCCGACGCCTGCCGGCTCGACGAGGGCAACCCCGGTCTCGAGCTCGGGCTGGCACTCGGCGAGGCGTGGCGCGAGGGGCGCGACAAGGTCTGCCTTCCCGACGCCGGCGTATTCGGGCTCTGGGTCGAGCAGCTGATCGCCGAGTCGACGGGGAAGGAGGGGAAAGGGCTCGTCCCTGCACCCGGCGTCTCGGGCGAGGGGGCCGACCGGCAGGCGCACGAGGTCCGGCTCCCCGAGCCGCTCGAGCTCGGCCAGGAGTTCTTCCGGTGGGAGTTCGCAACCGCGGTCGCGGGCTCGATCCTCGGGATCAATCCCTTCGACCAGCCCGACGTGCAGGCCGCGAAGGACAAGACGAACGAGGTGCTCGCGGCAGGCGACCGCTCGCTCGAGGAGGAGGGCTCGATCGACGAGCTGCTCGCCGGGGCGGCGCCGCCGGACTACATCTGCATCCAGGCGTTCATCGACCCGACCCCGGCCAAGGCGATCGTGGTCGACGCGCTCGCGCGATCCCTGGGGAATGAGACGGGCTGCGTCGTCACGCACGGCTTCGGCCCGCGCTACCTGCACTCGACCGGCCAGCTGCACAAGGGAGGCCCGAACACCGGCCTCTACATCCAGGTCGTCGAGGACTACGGGCCCGAGCTGCCCATTCCGGGCAAGCCGTTCGGGTTCGCCCAGCTGATCCGCGCCCAGGCCACGGGCGACTTCGAGTCGCTGCGCGAGCGCGGCAGGCGTGTTGCCCGTGTCCAACTCGAGGAGGTTTCGTAGCGATGCAGCTCGGAATGATCGGACTGGGCCGCATGGGCGGCAACATGACGAAGCGCCTGGAGGCCGACGGGCACGAGCTGAAGACCTACGACCCCGGCGTCACCTCGACCGCCTCGACGATCGAGGAGCTGCGCGACCAGCTCGATGCCCCGCGTGCCTTCTGGATGATGGTGCCGGCGGGGAAGATCACCGAGGACACCTTCCAGGAGCTGCTTCGCGTCGCAAGCCCCGGCGACACGATCGTCGACGGCGGCAACTCGAACTTCCGCGACTCGCAGCGGCGCTACGCGGCCGCTTCCGAGGTGGACGTGCACTTCGTCGATGTCGGCGTCTCGGGCGGTGTCTGGGGACTCGAGGTCGGCTACTGCCTGATGTCCGGTGGCGACAAGGAGGCGGTCGAGCGGCTCGAGCCGCTGCTGCTGTCGCTCGCGCCGAAGGACGGGTATGCCTACATGGGCCCGTCGGGCGCAGGGCACTTCGTGAAGATGGTGCACAACGGGATCGAGTACGGCCTGATGCAGGCCTACGCCGAGGGCTTCGAGGTGATGGAGAAGTCCGAGTTCGACCTCGACCTGCCCGAGATCGCGGGCATCTGGCGGTACGGCTCGGTCGTCCGCTCCTGGCTGCTCGAGCTGCTCGTGGACGCGTTCGAGCTCGAAGGCGGGAAGCTCGAGAAGATCAAGGGCTACGTCGAGGACTCGGGCGAAGGCCGCTGGACGATCGCCGAGGCGATCGCCGAGGATGTGCCGGTGCCCGTGATCACCGCCGCGCTCTTCGCCCGGTTCAGCTCCCGCCAGGACGAGTCGTTCGCCGCGAAGGTGAGCGCAGCGCTCCGCAACCAGTTCGGCGGCCACGCCGTGAAGTCGGCGGAATGAGCGCGCTCGTCGAGGAGCGGAACCCCTTGCTCGAGGGCCTGCCGCTGCGGCGTCGCCCGGAGGCGTGCACGCTCGTCATCTTCGGTGCCTCGGGCGACCTGACCGAGCGCAAGCTGATGCCCGCGCTGTACTCGCTCGCGTTCAGGCATCTGCTCCCGGAGCGGTTCGCCGTGATCGGCATCTCCCGCTCCGACTGGTCGGACGACGGCTTCCGCGAGGCGATGAAGGCTGCCGTCGAGCATCACGCCCGCGATCCGTTCCGGCAGGAGGTGTGGGACGAACTGGCCGAGGGGATGCGGTACCTGATGCTCGACCCGGCCGCCGACGACACGGCCGGTGCGCGCCTGACGACGACGCTGTCCGACGTCGAGAGCGACCGTGGCACGGGCGGAAACCGCCTCTACTATTTCGCCGTCCCGCCGGGTGCGTTCGAGCCGCTCGTCTCGATGGTCGCGACCGTCCCGTCGGGCAACGGCTGGGACAGGCTGATCGTCGAGAAGCCGTTCGGGCACGACCTCGCCTCGGCGAAGGAGTTGACCGCGCTGATCGAGGAGCACTTCACCGAGAGCCAGATCTTCCGCATCGACCACTACCTCGGCAAGGAGACCGTGCAGAACCTGCTGGCATTGCGGTTCGCGAACGGGATCTTCGAGCCGATCTGGAACCGCCAGTTCATCGACCACGTGCAGATCACGGTCGGCGAGTCGATTGGGATCGAGGGCCGTGCCGCGTTCTACGAGCAGGCGGGCGCGATCCGCGACATCTTCCAGAACCACCTGCTGCAGCTGCTCGCGATCACGGCGATGGAGCCGCCGAGCGACTTCACGGCCGAGTCCGTGCGCAACGAGAAGGTCAAGGTGCTGCGTTCGCTGCACACGCCTGGACCGAAGTCGGTCGTACGCGGCCAGTATGGTCGCGGGTTCATCGAAGGCGCCGAGGTGGTCGGGTACCGCGAGGAGAAGGGTGTCGCCCCCGACTCCTCGACCGAGACGTTCGTCGCCGCGAAGCTGTTCGTGGACAACTGGCGCTGGGCCGACACGCCGTTCTACGTGCGGATGGGGAAGCGGCTGCCGCGGCGCGAGACGACGATCGCGATTCAGTTCAAGCGCGCGCCGCATCCGCCGTTCGAGGAGACCGCGGTCGAGGCTTTGCGGCCGAACGTGCTGCTGATCCACGTGCAGCCCGACGAGGGTCTCTCGCTCGCGATCGGCGCGAAGATGCCGGGTCAGGGGATGTCGATCCGCACCGTGCACATGGACTTCCTCTACGGCAGCGCGTTCCGCGACGGCCTGCCCGAGGCCTACGAGCGGCTGATCCTCGACGCGATGCTCGGCGACGCGACGCTCTTCACGCGGTCGGATGAGATCGAGGAGCAGTGGGCGATCGTCGATGCGATCGTCGCGGGCTGGGCACGGGACCGCGTCGCGTTCCCGAACTACTCCGCCGGAACGTGGGGGCCGCCGTCCTCGGACGACCTGCTGCACCGCGACGGCCGCTCCTGGCGGCGGCACTGACCCGGTGAGCTCGCCGGTCGTCGAGGCTTGGTCCGGAATCGACGTCTCGATCGCCCAGATCGAGACCGAGCTCGCACGGCTCCGCGGCGAGACGGCGGGGGCGATCGACCAGCCGACCCAGCGCACGAGCGTGATGACGCACGTCGCGTGGGTGCCGCCGCAGTGGCTCGACGCCGCCGAACGGACGCTGGAGGGCCTCGCCGAGCGGCATCCGTCGCGGACGGTAATCCTCGTGCCGTGCCCCGACCTCGAGGGTGGGATCGACGCCGAGCTCTCGGTGCGGTCGTTCCCGGTCGGCGAGAGGACCGTCGTCGGTGAGGTGATCGAGCTCTCGCTTCGCGGCGACCGGTCGCTCGCGCCGGCCTCGATCGTGCTGCCGCTGGCGATCTCGGATCTGCCGGTGTTCCTGCGCTGGCGTGGGGAGCCGCCGTTCGGCGACACGCAGTGGGAGCAGCTCGTGACGGTTGCCGACCGGGTAATCGTCGATTCGTCCGAGTGGTCGGAGCTTCGTTACTACGCGCTCGCCGAGGATTTCGAGCGCACCGCGGTGTCGGATATCGCCTGGGCGCGAACGGACGCCTGGCGGATTGAGCTGGCGTCCCGCTGGCCGGCGATCGCCGAGCAGGAGATCGCGATCCGCGGGCCGCGAGCAGAGGCAGAGCTCCTGCGAGGCTGGCTCGCCTCGCGGCTCCAGCGCACCGTCGGCCCGCCCGAGCCGGCCGGAGAGCTCGGGGTGGCGCTCGACGGCGAGGAGCTTCCACCGCCGCACGACGAGCCGCGGACTGCGAGCGACCTGCTGAGCGCAGAGCTCGACCGACTGGCCCGCGACCGGATCTACGAGGCCGCGGTCGGTTCGGCCAACTGAGTCTCGACGAACGCCGCCAGTCTCTCGACTGCGCCGTCGGGCCTCCCGAAGTAGCCGAGTAACTGACTGCGGGCGATGAACGGCCAGCAGCGGGCCTTGCCGATCACGCCCGGGTAGCTGCTCCAGGGATCGCTGCGGGGGTCACGACTGATGCCGGCTTCGATGCGGTTTCGCGCGATGTAGCGAATCGTCAGCAGCAGGTGCGCGTCTGTCTTGACACGCTTGCGGCGGTAGCGCTCACGGAACAGGTGTCCGCGGCGTCCATAGCGCCGGTTGAACGCCTGTGCGTACGTCCCGTTCAGATATTGCATCCCGGCCGCCAGATTCGCTTCGGGCGTCGTGACCAGCATGTGGTAGTGCGTATCCAGAACAGACACCGCGAGGCAGCGCCAACGGAACCGCTTGACGGTCAAATGCATGGCCCGAACGAGCTGCTGGCGGTCGTAATCGCTCCGGACGATCGTCGCCTCGGCCACCGAGTGAATCGTCACGTGGTAGATCGCGCCAGGTTCCTCGTGGTGGAGCGGGCGTGGCATGGGAAGCAGTGTGCGGGCTCGGAAGCGGCGCCGCCAGTGTCCCTAAGCAACTGTTCCACTCTCGTTACGACTGTAAAGGGGTCTGGCACCTTTGCGAAGCGCGTCGGCGGCGGCCTGGCAACAGACCGCCGAGCATCTGCGCGAGAAGTCCTCTGGCGATGCGGCTTTGCTCTCTCGGGGGACGCGCGCCTACGAGGGTTCGAACGTAAGGGGCTCTGACCCCGGGTTTGGCCCGAGGAGCGCGACGGCGGTCTCGTGGAGCGCGTCGTTGGCTGAAAGGTACGACTGACCCGGGGCCGGTTCCGCGCCGGCGAAGGTCGTGCAGCGGCCGCCGGCTTCTTCGACGAGCAGCTGGACCGCGGCGTAGTCCCAGAGCTGAAGCTCGGCGTCGGTGGCGAGCTCGACGGCGCCCTCGGCGACAAGGCAGTGCTGCCAGAAGTCCCCGAAGCCGCGGCTCGACCAGGCTGCCTCGACGAGCGCATCCCAACCGGCCGGCATACCGCGCGGCGAGGTGGTCGAGATCACCGCGTCCTCGAGCCGGGAGACCGCCGAGACATGGATCCGTTCGCCTTCGGCGGCTCCATCCGCAGCTCGCAGCCATGCCCCTTCGCCGCGGACGGCCCACCAGCGCCGGCCGAGGGCGGGTGCCGAGATCAAAGCCACCTCGACCCGGCCGCGCTGTTCGAGCGCGAGGAGCGTCGCCCACACCGGGACGCCGCGGACGTAGTTCTTCGTCCCGTCGATCGGGTCGACGATCCACCGCACCTCCCCGCCGTCGTCGCCACCCTCCTCGCCGAACACGCCTTCGCCCGTCCGTTCCCGGGCGACGAGCTCCCGGATCACCTCCTCCGCCACGCGATCCGCCTCCGACACGGGCGTCAGATCGGGCTTCGTCTCCACCCGCAGGTCGAGCGCCCGAAACCGGCCGAGGGTGATCGCGTCGGCGGCGTCCGCCAAGCGGTGGGCGAAGACGAGATCGAGGCTCACGCGGAGACCGTATCCGACGAAATCAAGGCCCCACCCGGGCGGTGCCGAATCGTGCAGACTGCCCTGCACGATGAGGGCCACGCCGCCGAGAACCCGCCGATGAGCCGCGACCTCGCGACCAGCCTCCAACGGCTTGGCACCGAAACCGCGTTCGAGGTGCTCGCCCGCGCCCGCGACCTCGAGGCCCAGGGCAGGCGGATCATCCACCTCGAGATCGGCGAGCCGGACTTCACGACGCCCCGCCACATCATCGAAGCGGGCGCCCAGGCGCTTCTCGACGGGAATACCCACTACTGCCCGGCCCCAGGGATCCCGGCGCTGCGCGAGGCCTGTGCCGAGCACCTCTCGAGCCACCGGGGCCTGCCGATCGAGCCGGGACGCGTCCTGATCGCGCCGGGCGCCAAGCCGTTCCTCTTCTACGGCGTCCTCGCGACCTGCGACCCGGGCGACGAGGTGATCTACCCGAACCCGGGGTTTCCGATCTACGAGTCCGTGATCAACTGGGCGGGTGCGACACCTGTCCCGCTGCCGCTGACCGAGGAGTCCGGCTTCGCGTTCAGCGCGCAGGATCTCGCCGACCGGCTGACGCCCCGCACGAAGCTCGTGATCCTGAACTCTCCCGCGAACCCCACCGGCGGGATCGTCGACCGGCAGCTCAATGCCGAGATCGCCGAGGTGCTCGCGGGCCACGACTGCTGGATCCTCTCCGACGAGGTGTACTCGGAGATGCTCTACGACGCAGAACACGACACGATCGCCTCCCACCGTGACCTGCTCGACCGGACGATCCTGCTCGACGGCTTCTCGAAGACCTTCGCGATGACCGGCTGGCGGCTCGGCTACGCGGCGATGCCGAAGGAGCTCGTGGAGCCGGTCACGCGGCTCCTGATCAACTCGGTCTCCTGCACGGCACCGGCTGTTCAGCTCGCCGGCGTCGCCGCGCTCACCGGCCCCCGGGACGAGGTAAACGAGATGCTCGCCGAGTTCCGCCGCCGCCGCGACGCGGTCGTCACCGGTCTCAACGAGATCCCCGGCGTCTCGTGCATCACGCCGCGTGGAGCCTTCTACGCGTTCCCGAACATCTCGGCGACCGGCCTTCGGGCCAAGGAGCTCGCCGACCGCCTGCTCGCCGAGGCCGGCGTCGCGGTCCTCGCGGGCACCGCCTTCGGCTCCTACGGCGAGGGCTACCTCCGCCTCTCGTACGCGAACTCGCTCGAGAACATCGAGGAGGCGCTCGCGGCAATGGACCAGCTCCTCGCACAGACGGCGGTCGGATGAGGGTCGTCGTCACGCGAGACATCCCCGGGGAAGCACTCGAGCTCCTCCGCGCCGAGACCGACCTCTGGGTCTCGCCGCTCGATGCTCCCCTGCCGGTCGAGGAGCTCTACGCCGCGGTCAGCGGCGCCGACGCAGTCGTCACCCTCCTCCATGACCGCATCGACGCCCCGTTCCTCGACGCCGCCGGGCCGCAGCTCCAGGTCGTCGCGAACGTCGCAGTCGGCTACGACAACATCGACGTTCCCGCCTGCTCCGCGCGGTCGGTGACCGTGACGAACACGCCGGGCGTGCTGACCGACGCCACCGCCGACATCGCGATCTCGCTCGTGTTGATGGCGACCCGGAGGCTCGGTGAAGGCGAGCGGCTGATCCGATCGGGCCAACCGTGGTCGTGGAACATGTGGTTCCACCTCGGCACCGGGATCCAGGGCAAGCTCCTCGGCATCGTCGGCCTCGGCCAGATCGGCCAGGCGACCGCGCGACGGGCGCGCGCATTCGGGATGCAGATCGCCTACTCGGGACCCAGGCGTGCGGCCCCCGAGCTGGAGGCCGAGCTCGAAGCGACGTTCCTGCCCTTCGAAGAGCTCCTCGCGACCGCCGACGTCGTCTCCCTCCACTGCCCGCTCACCGTGGAGACGCACCACCTGATCGGGGCGTCCGAGCTCGAGGCGATGAAGCGGAGCGCATTTCTCGTCAACACGACACGCGGGCCGGTCGTCAACGAGGAGGCCCTGGTGCACGCACTCGCAACCCGGACGATCGCGGGAGCGGGCCTCGATGTCTTCGAGCGCGAGCCGATCGTCCATCCGGGCCTGCTCGAGCTCGAGAACGTCGTCCTGCTCCCTCACCTCGGCTCGGCGACGGTCGAGACCCGGACGGCGATGGCGACGCTCGCTGCCAGGAACGTGCTCGCCGTGCTCGCCGGCCTCCCACCGCTGACGCCGGTCGCGCCGCGGGCCCTGGCCGTTTGAGCACCCGGCCTGCTTTCAGCTAGGCCGGGCTTCGCGGTTCAGCCGGTCGAGCAGCTTCGCGACGGCGTGCACCGTCTGGGTGTGCGGCGTATCGAGTCCCAGCCTCCCGGCGAGCTCGATCACTGCGCCGGTCATGCAGTCGAGCTCGAGCGGCTTTCCCGCCTCGAGATCCTGGAGCATCGAGGTCTTGTGGTCGCCGACCTCGAAACCCGCCTCGAGCCTGCGCTCGAGCGAGACGGGCAGCTCGATCCCGAGCTCGGCCGCGACCGCCATGCACTCCTCGAGGATCGCCCGCAGAACGACGACGAGCTCCGGTTCGGTGCCGAGCTCCCCGAGCGTGCCTCCGGTCAGCGCGCTGACCGGGTTGAAGGCGACGTTGCCGATGAGCTTGAGCCAGATCTGCTCGCGGATCCGGCGCTCGACCGGACATTTCAGCCCTCCGGCGACGAAGGCCTTCGAGAGCTCGCGACAGCGCTCGCTCACCTCGCCGTTCGGCTCGCCGATCGCAAATCTCGTGCCCTCGATGTGCCGGATGACCCCTGGCGCCACGATCTCGGTCGAGCAGTAGATCACGCAGCCGATCACCGCCTCGGGCGGAATCGCGGCCGCGATCGCACCGCCCGGATCGACCGCCTCCAGGATCGTGTCCTCGAGCGGGCCAGGGTGCGACTGGAAGTACCACCAGGGAAGCCCGTTCTGGGCCGCGATCACCGCGGTGCCCGGACGCAGGGCCGACGCGATGCGCGGGGCGAGCCCGGGCAGGCTCCCGGCCTTCAGCCCGATGAAGATCGCGTCGGCGCCGCCGAGGGCGTCGAAGTCGTCCGTCGCCGCGGGGTGGGCGTGGAAGTCGCCGCGCGGGCTCCTGACCTCGACGCCGTTTGCCTGCAACGCCCGCAGGTGCTCGCCGCGGGCGATCAGCGTCACGTCCGCTCCGCCCCGGTCGAGCGCTGCTCCCACATAGGCGCCGATCGCGCCCGCGCCGAGGATCGCGATCCTCATTGCGCAGACAGCGACTCGCCCACCCGCTTGCGCTGGACCTTGCCGGTCGCCGTGCGGGGGATCGCGTCGAGGACGTGGACGACGTCGGGCACCTTGAACGGCGCCATCCGCTCGCGGCAGTAGGCGATCAGCTCGCCGGGCTCCACCGGGTCGCTCACCGCGACGGCGGCTCCGACGCGCTCGCCGTACTTCTCGTCGTCGATCCCGAAGCAGATCGCGTCGGTGACGGCGGGATGGGCGAGCAGCACCTCTTCGATCTCGTAGGGGGAGATATTCTCGCCGCCGCGGAGGATCATCTCCTTGAGCCGGCCCTCGAGGCGCAGGTAGCCGGCGTCGTCGAGCGACCCCCGGTCGCCCGTCCGAAACCAGCCGTCGAAGAACGACGACGCGTTCGCCTCCGGGTTCGCGAGGTAGCCGTCGGTGACGCCGGGCCCCCTGATCGCGACCTCACCGGCGGCGCCGGAAGCGACGGTCTTGCCGGCCTGGTCGACGATCCGGATCTCGACACCGCTCGGCAAGCCGACCGAGCCGGGCTTTCGTTCGAGCGGCGGCAGCGGATTCGAGGCCATCTGGTGGCTCGCCTCGGTCATCCCGTACGCCTCGACGAGGGGCGCACCCAGCGCCTCCTCGACCCGGGACATCAGCGCCGGGCTGAGCGCCGAGCTGCAGGAGCGGGCAAACCGGAGACTCGCCGGGGCGCCCTCGGCGTCGATGCGCTCGAGGATCATCTGGTGGAGCGTCGGCCCGGCCGAGAACCAGGTGACGCCGTACCGTCGCAGCTGGGGCCAGAACGCCCGAGGCGAGAAGCGCTTCGGGACGACGACGGTTCCGCCCCCGGCGAGCGCGCCGAACGTCGAGGCGACGAGCCCGTGCACGTGGAAGAGCGGCATCGCGGAGTAGGAGACATCGTCTGGACCGAGCTTGTAGAAGGCGGCGATCGTCCGCGCCGAAGCGGCGAGGTTGCGCTGCCGGAGCGGCACCTGCTTGGGCCGGCTTGTCGTGCCGCTCGTATGGAGGAGAAGCGCGACATCGTCGGGCCCGGCCGCCTCGAACGGGGCCGTGGCCTCGAGCTCCCCGCCGGCGTCCAGGAAAACCGGATTCGCCTCCCCGGAAGCGACCTCGAGCGTACGCAGCTTCCCACCGAACGCGTCGCGCGCCGTCTGCAGGTCGCCGACCGGGACGAGCAGCAACTCGGGCTGCAGATCGTCGAGGTAGAACTCGAACTCGTCGCGTTTGTAGGCGGGGTTGAGCGGTGCTGTCGTCGCTCCCACCGAGACGAGGGCGAGCAGCACGAGCAGGAAGTCGGGCCCGTCCGGAAGTACGAGTGCGACGCGGCTTCCCCGTCCGACACCGATCGCGGCGAGCTTCCCGGCCAGCGCCGTCGCGGTTTTCCGGAGCTCGTGGTAGCTGAGCGTCCCTCCGGTTTCGGCGGAGACGAGCGCCGGGCGGCCGTCCTCTCCTCCGGCCAGCAGGTCCGTGAGGGTCTCTGCCATCGGCTCGATCATCGCGCATACGCCGCTCAGGGTCGCTCGGCAAGGGTGGGCTGCATCCGGTGTGTGCGCTGGTTCAGGCCCGAGAGCCAGAGTCCGGCAAGACCCGCGAGCACCGCCCCGACACCCCCCACCACGAGTCCGGAGCGCGCCCCGGCCGTGGCCGCCAGCCCGCCGACGATCAGCGCGCCGATCGGCGTCGTGCCCTGGTAGACCATCGCGTAGAGCGCGAGGATTCGCCCCCGCATCTCGGGGGCAGCGGCGAGCTGGAGCGAGGCCTGGACGGAGGCCGAGAAGAGGACACTCGTGGCGCCGACGGCGACGAGCGCGGGCAGCGCGAGCCTCAGATCGGGAGCCGCAGCCGTCACGCAGAGCGCCGCGCCGAACGCGACCGCGGCGAGCGAGACGAACCGCGGCCCGACGGTCGTCCGAACACCCGAGATCAGCGCCCCGCCGAGCGCGCCGAGGGCGAGGAAGTTGACCATCACCGCATACGTCGTCGCGGTGCCACCGAAGCTGAACCTCGCGACGGCCGGAAGGACGACCGTGAAGTTGAACGAGAGCAGGCCGACCACCCCCATCAGCGCCAGCGGCAGCCGCAGGTTCGGCGTGCGCGAGACCTCGGAGAGCGCCTCGCGCAGCTGTCCCTTTCCGCGAGGCGTCACGGGGCCGGGATGGAGCTCCGAGGCGTGCATCAAGAGCAGCATCGCGATCATGAACACGAAGGTGAGTGCGTTCAGCAGGAAGCACGGGCCGAGCCCGAGCGTGGCGATCACCGCCGCGGCGATCGCGGGCCCGACGAGGCGCCCCGCCTGCACGACCGACGCGTTCAGCGACACGGCATTGACGAGCTGGTCGCGCTCCACGATCTCACCGACGAAGCTCTGTCGCGCCGGGTTGTCGACCGTGTTCACGAGGCCGCGGACGATCACGATCAGGTAGACCATCCACATGCGGACCGAGCCGCTCTGGGTGAGGATCCAGAGCGCAACCGGCGGAAGCACCTGCAACGCCTGGGTGACGATCAGGAGCCGCCGCTTCGGCAGCCGGTCTGCGAGGAGACCGCCCCAGGCGCCGAAGAACAGGAACGGGAGCGTCTGGAGTGCGGTCGTGAGCCCGAGCTGGAACGCCGACCCGCTGAGGCTCAGCACGAGCCAGGCGATCGCGATCTGCTGCATCCAGTTGCCGCTGACCGAAACGATCTGGCCGAAGAAGTAGAGCCGGTAGTTGCGGACCCTCAGCGAGCTGAGGACGAGACGGAGCTTCGACTTCACGCGTTCTCGGCGAGCAGGCGCAGCAGCAGCTCGGTCGCGCGGTGAACGAGCTCGAGCTCCTCGCCGTCGACCTCCGCGAGCAGGCGGGTCAGGTAGGTGTCCTTGCGTCTGCGTTGATCGAGGAAGAGCGCCGCCCCTTCGGGCGTGACGGACACGGAGAACGAGCGGCCGTCGTCGGGATCGGGATGGAATTCGACGAGTCCCTGGGTCTCGAGCTTCGCGACGAGGCGGCTGATCGTGGGCCGGCTGATCAGCTCCCGCTCGGCGAGCTCGCTCGTGGTCAGGGGGCCGTGGCAGGCGACGGTCGCGAGCACCGAGGCACGCGACGGCGGCAGCTCGTCGCCCGCCTGCTGCCGCAGGCGGCGGGCGGCTCGGGCGAGCGTGATGCGAAGCTGGGCCGCCGCCTCGACGCGCTCGGCGACGGTCGGAGCTTCCTGAAGCAACTGCTTAGGCGCCACGGCTGATCACCTCCTGACTCGAGAGCTGGGAAACGGCGATCTCTTCAGGGGCGGCTGCCGCGAGCTCCCGCAGCGACTGCTCGGTGTCCTGGGACTTCATGCAGTGGAACACCACGTCGCCGGCGGTCAGCTCGGCGTCGGCGATCCGCTCGACGACCGGGATCCGGTGGACGGTCCGGCTCCCGTCGGGCTCCTGGAGCACGAGCCCGCTGTCCCGAATCGCGTCGAAGTGGGCGCCGCGGGCGACGAGCACGACGTCGCAGCCGCTCTCGTGGAGCTTGCCGCCGAGGATGCCCCCGACTGCGCCGGCGCCGCAGACGACGTAGCGCGTCGCGCTCACGAGCCGCTCCTCGAGGGGCCGCGGTCGGCCGCCGTATACTCGCGTCGGTGCTTTACCGCGTTCTTCCGGGCACCGACCTGAACGTCTCGCGCGCCGCGCTCGGGACGATGCCGTTCGGAACCCAGACCGACGAAGCGACCTCGCTGCGCATGATCGACCAGGCGATCGACGCGGGCGTCACGTTCATCGACACCGCGAACATCTACAACCGCGGGCTCTCCGAGGAGATCGTCGGCAAGGCGATCAGGGGCCGCCGCGACGAGATCGTGCTCGCGACCAAGGTCAGGTACCCGATGGGCGACGGACCCGACGACGGCGGGCTCTCGCGGGCCGCGATCGGGCGGGCGCTCGACGAAAGCCTGAGCCGGCTCGGCGTCGACCACGTCGACCTCTACTACCTCCACCAGCCCGACTACGACGTCGCGATCGAGGAGACGCTCGAGGCGATGGACGAGGCGGTGCGCGCCGGGAAGGTCAGGTATCCGGCGAGCTCGAACTACGCGGCCTGGCAGGTCGTCGAGATGCTCGCGATCGCCGATCGCGAGGGCTATCGCCGGGCCGCGGTGAACCAGTCGATGTACAACCTGCTCGCCCGCGGGCTCGATGCCGAGCTCCTGCCGATGGCGAAGCGGATGGATGTCGCGACGGTGATCTACAACCCGCTCGCCGGCGGCCTGCTGACCGGAAAGCAGAGCCGGGAGGCGCCGATTGCCGGCTCGCGTTTCGACGGCGCGACGCACCGGCTGGGCGATCAGTACCTCAGCCGCTACTGGTACGACAGCCTGTTCGACGCGGTCGAGGAGCTGCGGGCCCTCGCCGCGCGCTGCGACCGTTCGCTCGTCGCGCTCGCGCTCGGCTGGATCCTCCATCACACCCCGGTCGACTGCATCATCCTCGGCGCCTCGCGCCCCGAGCAGCTCACCGAGAACCTCGCGGCGCTCGACGCCGGCCCGCTGCCCGACGACATCGTCGCCGAGTGCGACGTGCTCTGGCAGTCGCTTCGCGGCGTCACGCCCGCCTACAACCGCTGAGTCGTTCGCGGGTCCTGAGGCCGATGAGGACGTGTCGCTCGCCATGGTAGTTGTCAATGCTAACCACTCCGGCCGTCGAGGGCGACGGAGAGGCCCGATCCGGATCCCCGCTACCCGAGCGCGGCTTCGAGCGCGAGCCCGGCGGCGAGCACCCGTTCGTCCTCGCCGGGGCGGCCAACGATCTGGATCGAGGCCGGAAGCCCCTGCTCGGCGGCACCGCACGGAAGCGCGAGCACCGGCCAGCCGAGAACGTTGAACGGGAAGGTGAAGCGGATCATCGAGGCCCGGACGGCGATCTCGTCGACGTCGGCCGGCGGCGCCCCGAACGCGAGGGTCGGCGCCAGCAGCAGGTCGAACGGCTCGAACGCGGCGAGCGCCTCCGCGCGGTAGGCCTCCCTGGCGGTGGCCGCCGCGGCCGCTTCGGCGTCGGTGACCGCCAGGCAGCGCTCGATCTTCGGCGCGATGTTCTCCCCGTAGAGCTCGGCGTGCTCGGCATAGAGCTCGCGATGCACGTCGCCGAGCTCGCGCATCATCACGTGCTGCATCGGCTCGGCGGTGGCGAGGTCCACCCGGACCCGCTCGCCGAAGTGGGCCGCCGCCGAGTCGAGCCTCGCCGCGACGAGCGGGTCGGCGTCGGCGAACCACGCGGTTCCGACCCGGAGCTCTCCAAGCGCCGCGTCGCCGACCGAGAAGCCGGGCACGAGCGCCTCCATCATCGTGACGCAGCCGCGGACGTCCCGCGCCATCGGCCCGGCGTGATCGAAACTCGGCGAGAGCGGGAAGACCCCGTCGAGCGAAACGAGCCCGTAGCTCGGCTTGAAGCCGACGATCCCGCAGCAGGCCGCCGGGATCCGGATCGACCCGCCCGTATCCGTCCCGAGCGCCGCCTCGGCGAGGCCGGCCGCGAGCGCCGCCGCCGATCCACCGCTCGACCCGCCCGAGGTTCGCCCGGGCGCGGCCGGATTGGGAACCGTCCCGTAGTGGAGGTTCTGCGAGGTCGTCCCGTAGGCGAACTCGTGCAGGTTCGCCTTCCCGACGTTCGCGTACCCGGCACCCTCGAGCAACCGGACGGCCTCGGCCGTCTCGGCCGGCACGTGCTCGGAGAACACCGCCGATCCGTAGGTCGTCCGTACGCCGGCGGTGTCGAACAGATCCTTGACCGCGAGCCGAATTCCGGGCGGTGGATCGTCGATCTCGGTGATGAAGATGCCGTCCACGAATGCGTGCGGCGGCTCGCCCGGGATCTAGTTCGCGCTGTTGTAGAGGAACGCGATCGCGAAGGTCCCGGCGAAGAGCGCCAGCGAGAGGATCACGAGTCCGATCGCGATCCGCGCGTTCTTCCTGGCGAGCTCCGGGCTCGGGCCGACGGCGTCGTACATCAGGTCGGGCGGGTGCGAGGCCGCAGTGGCCGGGGGCAGCGGCTCGGCCATCAGACGACGGCGTCCAGAGCCATGGCGACGAAGAGCAGCGCGAGGTAGATCATCGAGAAGTGGAAGAGCTTGACCGCGTGCGGGCGGGTGGTGTTCCGCCAGAGCGAGACCGCGAGCGCCATGAAGGCCAGCCCGAGGACGAGCGCGGAGACCCCGTAGAAGAGGCCGAAGATCCCGAAGGCGACCGGCACGAGCGTGGCGACGACGAGGGCCGCGCTGTAGAGCGTGATCTGCCTCGCGGTCTCACGCTCGCCGCGGACGACGGGGAGCATCGGCACGTTCGCGTTCGCGTAGTGCTCGCGGATCATCAAGGCGAGCGCCCAGAAGTGCGGCGGCGTCCAGAGGAAGACGATGCCGAACATCACGAGCGCCGCCCAGCCGAGGTGGCCGGTCGCGGCCGCGTAGCCGACGAGCGGCGGCACGGCCCCGGCGGCGCCGCCGATCACGATGTTCTGCGCCGTCGAGCGCTTGAGCATGCGGGTGTAGACGAGGACGTAGAACAGGTTCCCGAGCAGCGCGAGGAGCGCGGTCGGCAGGTTGACGAGCGAGTCGAGAAGCACGAACGAGGCCGCCGTGAGCGCGATCCCGAACTCCAGCGCCCGCTCGGGGGCCATCCGGCCCGAGGCGACCGGACGGCCGGCGGTGCGCTCGCCCATCAGCTTGTCAATGTCGCGATCGAGGTAGTGGTTCAAGGTCGCAGCCCCGCCGCAGGCGAGCGCGAGCCCGATCATCGTCGCCGTGAACGTCCCCCACGCCGGGACGCCCTCGGCCCCGACGAAGATCGCGGCGCCGCCGGTGAGAAGGAGCAGCGACATCACCCGCGGCTTTGTCAGCGTCACGAGGTCGCGGAGGCTGCCGGCCGGCCCCGGCTCGCCGCGGAACGCCTGCGCCGCGAGCACCGCCGTGGCGCCGAAGGCGAGCGAGGCCATGGCGATGTGGATGTCACGACCCGTCAGCAACGCCGCCGCGCCGAAGAACGCAAGCGAGGCAACCGCTGCCGGAAGCAGCCGCCGCATCGCCACCCAGGCGAGGACGAGCAGGCCGACGAGCGGAGGCAGCGCCACCGCCGCCAGGAGGCGATGGGCCGTGTGCCAGTCGGCTGCGCCCGAGACGACCGCGAGCAAGGTCGCCGCCACGGCCGCCGCGGCGAGCACCCTCGCCCAGGGCCCGGCCGTCATAGCCGCCCTTCCTGCGTCAGTCGCCGACGCAGGTCGCGAAGCGGCCTGGCGGAGATGATGTAGGGGACGCGGTCGAAGTTCCATGGTGGCGGCGGGGAGGTCGTGTACCACTCGAGCGTGTCGGCGAGCCATGGATCGTTGACCGCCCGGCGCCCCGATCGGGACGTCTTGAGGATGTTGAAGGCAAAAACGAGCATCCCGAGCGCCATCGTGAAGGCGCCGATCGACGAGATCATGTTGTAGACCTCCCAGAGTCCATGCTCAGGATACGTGTAGATGCGCCTTGGCATCCCGAGCATGCCGAGGAGGTGCTGCGGCATGAAGGTCAGGTTGAAGCCGATGAAGACCAGCCAGAAGTGCAGCTTCCCGAGGCGCTCGTCCAACATCCGCCCGAAGATCTTCGGCCACCAGTAGTAGAGACCGCCGAAGATCGCGAACATCGAGCCGCCGAAGAGCACGTAGTGGATGTGCGCGACGACGAAGTAGGTCTGGGTGAGCTGCCAGTCGACCGGGAACGCCGCCAGGAAGATCCCCGAGAGGCCGCCGATCGTGAACAGGCCGATGAACCCGAGCGCCCACAGCATCGGCGTGTCGAACGAGATGTTCCCCCGCCAGAGCGTCGCGAGCCAGTTGAAGATCTTCACCCCGGTCGGGATCGCGATCACCATCGAGCTGACCATGAAGAACGAGTCGACGCTCGTCGGCATCCCGACCGCGAACATGTGGTGGCCCCAGACGAGGAACCCGAGGAACGCGATCGAGACCGTCGAGTAGACGACCGCCTTGTAGCCGAAGATCGGCTTGCGCGCGAAGACGGGGATGATCTCGGAGATGATCCCCATCGCCGGCAGCACCATGATGTAGACCTCGGGATGCCCGAAGAACCAGAAGACGTGCTGGTAGAGGATCGGGCTCCCACCGTGCGCGGGATCGAAGAAGTGCGTGCCGCCGTGGCGGTCGAGCAGCATCATCGTCAGCCCCGCCGACAGCGTCGGCAGCGCGAGGACGAGCAGCCACGCGTAGGTGAGGATCGTCCAGACGAAGAGCGGCATGCGCGTCCAGGTCATGCCCCGGGTGCGCATGTTCGTGATCGTGACGATGAAGTTGATCGCCCCCGCGAGCGAGGACAGCGTGAGGATGTGCAGCGACAAGATCCACAGGTCCTGGCCGCGCCCCGGTGAGTGCAGGGTCGAGAGGGTCGCATACGACGTCCAGCCCGCCTGAGCGGCGCCGCCCTTGGCCTCGAAGCTGACGTACAGGATCAGGCCGCCGAGCAAGTAGAGCCAGTACGAGAGGGCGTTCAGCCGGGGGAAGGCCATGTCGCGCGCGCCGATCATCAGCGGCACGAGGTAGTTCCCGAAGCCACCGAGGATCGGGACGATGACCAGGAAGATCATCGTCGTCCCGTGAATCGTGACCGCCTCGTTGTAGGAGGCCTTGGTGAGGAACGTGTTGTTCGGGACTGCGAGCTGGTAGCGGATCGCGAGCGCGAGCAGTCCGCCGAGCCCGAAGAAGACGAGGGCGGTCCAGAGATACAGGATCCCGATCCGCTTGTGGTCGACCGTGGTCAGCCAGGAGGTGATCCGGCCGCGCTTCCAGTCGGCGCGGTAGGCGATGACGGGAGTCTCAGCCGCCACTTGCCTCGCCCTTCACGAGCGTCGTCGTGTAGTCGACGAGAGCGTCGATCTGCTCCTGCGTCCAGTCGCTGCCGACCGCGGGCATCTGGCCGACCCCGTTCCGGAGGATCGGCTCCAGGTCCTTCGCGCTCGTCAGCGACGGATCCTTGCCGAGCGCCGGGCCGACGTAGGGCTCGTCCAGCTTGTGGCAGGTCGAGCAGACGTGCTCCCATTCCTCCTTGCCGAGGCCGGTCCCCACCGGATCGGCCTTCCGGGATGCGATGAACGTCTCGTACTGGCTCCGCGGGACGACCTCGACGTTCCCGAGCATGAACGTGTGCTGGATCCCGCACAGATCCGAGCAGCGCGCCGGGTAGTCGCCGGCCGGGGCCTCGAACCAGGTGTGGTTCGTCCGGCCGGGGACGGCGTCGATCTTGCCGCCGAGCTTCGGCACCCACCAGCTGTGCAGCACGTCGTTGTCGGGGGCATAGACGTCCTCGTGCACGACGTCTCCGGCCGGGGCGATCATCGTCCCGACCGAGATCGCACCGTTCGGATAGCGGAACGTCCAGTAGAACTGGCGCCCCTCAACCGCGATCGTCGTCTCGTCGGCCGCGTTCGCCGCGGGGGCGTTGGCGATGCTCGGCAGCTCGTAGAAGACGAACCCGGCGATCGTCGCAAGGATCAGCACCGGAATGACCGTCCAGATGATCTCCAGGCGCGTCGAGCCGTGGATCTGGAGCCCGTCCGCGTTGCGGGGCCGCTTGCCGCGACGGTAACGGATCATCAGCGCGACGAGAGCACCCTCGACCACGACGAACACGATCGCCGCGAACACGAGAACGAAGAAGTAGCTTTCGCGAATGCTGTTTGCACCGGGCGAAGAGGCCGACTGGGGCGCGAGTCCGCCGTTGCCGGCGAGCGCGACTCCGGTGAGCACGAGTGCCCCCACACATGCCGTTCCGAGTCCGAGGGCTGTCCTTCGCACGCCGGCTGGCATCGTATAGCCGGTGGACGTCAGAACGCGGATCGACCTGCCTTCCTACGTCACGAGACCCTTCGAGGTCTTCGTGAACGGCGTGCAGCAGCAGGACGGAACGGACTTCGAGCTCGTCGGTTCGACGCTCTGCTTCGCCGAGACGCTGTCGCGCGAGGGGAAGATCGGCGCCTGGCGGTGGCTGCGCATGGGCCTCGGGATTGCGGGCACCTATCGCAAGAACGACACGATCGACGTCGTCTACTCGCTGAACGGACGGCGGATGGTCGCGACGCTCGCGGCGCCGCAGGCCGACGCCGCTGCGAGCTAGTCTTTAGGCCATGACGCACCGCAGCGTGCGCGGGTTTCTGGCAGGCCGGGGGTTCATCCTCTTCCCTGCAGCAGCATTCGCGGTCCACCAGCTCCGCTACGAGCTCTTCTACGGCTCGCACACGAGTGCTGCGCTCGCCGCACAGGGGCACGGCTACCTGGATTCGATGGCCCCATGGATCGCCGTCCTCGTCGCACTCGGCTTCGGGGCGTTCCTGGCGCGCATCGCCCGCGCCGCCGCCGGACGGCCCGACCTGCGTCCGCGGCGATCGTTCGCCGGCCTTGCCGCGCTCGCCTCGGTGGCGCTGCTTGCGACCTACTCGGTGCAGGAATGGCTCGAGGGGATCTTTGCCGCGGGCCACCCGGGCGGCTTCGGGGGCGTCTTCGGTCACGGCGGCTACTGGGCCGTCCCGCTCTCGTTGCTCGCAGGCCTGGTCGTCGCCGCCCTGCTCCGGCTTGCCTCTGCGGCCGTCGAAGTCGTGGCGCGGCTCAAGGCGACCCGGCTGCCCATTGGCTTCGCCCGCGCTGCTCTCCGCCCATCGGCGTTTGCGCCGGTTCGGCTCTCCCCTCTCGCCCGCCGCTCCGCGGGTCGTGCGCCTCCCGCCGGAATCTGCGTTTCCTAGGAGAAGTCCGCCGGCGCCAGCGCCGGTCTCTCCGCTCAGATTCCCGTTGCGCAACGAAAGGAGACCAGCATGCGCGGGCCGTTTTGGCTCCGCATCGTCGCACCCGCCCTGCTCGCGGCGCTCGCGCTGCCCGGGCAGGCAGCCGCCCACGGCCGTGGCCCCACGGTCGCGCTCGACTACAGGCTGACGCTCGACCGGGCGACGCTCGCGCTGCCGGGCGTGCACGTGCGGGTGCTCGACGGCGACCGGGACTTCCAGGTGCGTGCGAACCCGGGCGTGAACGTGCTGGTGCGCGGCGAGGTGCAGGAGCCGTTCCTGCGGATCGACTCGAGCGGGGTCTGGGTCAACGCGAGCTCGCCGACCGCTACCGCCGATCTGCTGGTCTCGAGCAGGAAGCGCGGCTGGGTTCGCCTGAGCGGCGGAAGGACCGTCGTCTGGCACGACCATCGGCTCGCGCCGCCCCGCACGAGCAAGCCGGGGCCGGCCGGACGGTTCGTCGTCGGCCTCGACGTGAACGGCCGGCCGGCGACGATCTCCGGCACCTTCTACCGGGTCTCCCGGCCCACGGTCTGGCCCTGGCTCCTGGCGGCCGCCGCTCTCGGGATCGCGATCGTGGCGGCGATGCGGCGCCGGTCGATCCGGGCCCCGCTCACGATCGGGCTCGGCGCGGCAGCAGGGCTCGCCGCGCTCGTCGAGGTCACGACGTTCGCAATGCGGGATGCCCCGACGGGCGGCGTCGCCTGGCTTCAGTTCGGCGCGGCGGTCGTGGTCGCGGGCGCGCTCGCCGGCCTGCTCGTGCGCCTGCGGGGCCGCGCCCGCGTGCACGCCGCGGGCGTCGTCGGTGCGGTTGCGGCAGCGGTCAGCCTCAGCTCGCTCCCGGTGTTCTGGCACGGCGTCGTGATCTCGGCGCTTCCCGGCACCGCCGCCCGGGCGGTGTGCGGCTTCGCGATCGCAGCCGGGATCGCGGCAACGGCCCTGAGCTTCCTGCCCGATTTCGATGAGCCGGTGCGGGCGCGGGCGCTAGGGCGATGAAGGCGGCACTTCTGGCGCTCGCGCTCGTTCCGTCGGTCCATCCGTGGCCGATCGGCCCCGGCCCGCGCTACCTCCCGCCCCCCAGGCCGGCTGCGGTCACCGCGGGCAAGCCCGTCGGGACGCTCGGGAGCGCGGCTCCCGGGCCGGCTTTCAGGATCCATCTCGAACTCTTCGTGAACCGCAAGGTCGTCGTCGTCCCGGCCGGGATCGGCGTCACGGGGCCGGGCCGCGTCTACCCCGTCCGGACACTCGCTCCGGGCGGGATCGTCGAGGTCGCGCGCGCCTCGAAGCTTCGCCTTGCCGACATCTTCAAGGTCTGGGGGCAGCCGCTCGGCGGGCATCGGCTCGCCTCGTTCTCCTCTGCAACGCCCGTGCGCGTCTACGTCGACGGCCGGTTCGTCCACACGGCCGCGGGGTCGATCCCGCTCACGCCGCACGCCGAAATCGTCGTCGAGCTCGGCGCCTACCTCGCCCCTCATTCCTTCTTCCTGTTCGCCGGAGGTGATTCGTGAAGCTGCTCCGCTCTCTCGCCGCACCCGTCGCGGCCGCCGGGCTCGTGCTCGCCGCCGCAGGCTGCGGCGGCGGCTCGGCAACCGTCTCCACACCCCTGATCCAGCCCGCGGCCGTCTACAAGCTGATCCACTTCCAGCCCGCGGGGCCGGTCGTGGCCGGGAAGCCGGTCCGGATCTCCTTCACGATCCAGCAGCCGGACGGCAAGCCGCTCGTCCACTTCAAGACCGGCCCGGGCCCGCATACGGGCGTCCACCTGATCCTCGTCCGCAAGGACCTCGCGTACATGATCCACCAGCACCCGCCGGTGGGCCATAGCGCCGTGATCTCGAAGACGGTCGTGTTCCCGGCGCCCGGCCCCTACCGGATGGTGGTCGACGTCTACCCGGCGAGCTCGCAGCAGCTCGTCAACACGAACTTCCAGCTCTTCGGCTCCGTTCACGTTCGCGGCGCCTACCGGCCGAAGGCGCTGCCGCCGCCGTCGAGCTCGGTCAAGGTCGGCAAGTACCGCTTCACGCTGCACGGCGCGGAGAATCTCAAGGCGATCCAGGCCCAGCTCGTGACGGTGCAGGTGCGCGGGCCGGGCGGCGAGAAGCCGATCTTCACGCCCTGGTTCGGGGCCCTCGCCCACGCGATCTTCTTCCGGAAGGACAGCCTCGACTATTTCCATACGCACGTCTGTGCGGCGGGCGTGACCGGCTGCACGAGCGTGCTCGGCCCGACGAAGGTGACCGGCTCGTCGACGACGCCGGGCAAGCTCAACGTCGGCGTGCTCGTCCCCGCACCCGGGACCTGGCGGCTGTTTCTCCAGTGCAAGCTGGACGGGAAGGTCTACACCGCACCCTTCACGCTCGAGGTCGGCGCGTAGATGAAGGCAGGGCTGGGCATCTGGGCGCTGATCGGGCTGACGGTCGTACTCGCGACCCGCACGCTCGTCTATGCGCTCGCACCGCAGTCGGTGCTCCTGGCGGCGCTTGCCCACAACCAGGTCGGGCCGGATGTGACGATGCCGCTCGTCGTCGGCGTCCTCGTAGCCGCGGCCGTCTCCGCCGCCGTGCTGCTGCTTTCGGCGCTCGCAGTCCGCGAGCGGCTTGTCCTCGAGGGGCGGCGGCTCGTCTCCCGCCCCCGGTTCCGCCCCCGGCTCCTAGTCGTGCGGGCCCTGGTGCTGTTCGCGGCAACCTCGTTTGCCTTCGCGATGCTCGAGTCCACGATCCACTGGCGCGAAGGACTCGGCTGGCACGGCCTCCACTGCCTCACCGGCCCGGTCCACCGTGACGCAATCCCGGTCCTCGCGGCACTGTCGTTGCTCGCGGTCGCGATTCACGGAGCCGTCGAGCATCTCCTCGCCTGGGCACGGCGGCTTCACGCGCAGCTCGACAGCCATCTGCTCCCACAGCGCGTGACGCCACGCGGTTTCCCTGCCCTCGACGCTCCCCGACCCGATCGCCGCGAATCCGGAAACGGCGCCCGCGGGCCGCCCGGCATTCTCCGTCCCCAACTCTGTCAAGTCAGCTGAGAGGAGTCGAGAAACGGTGAACGTGCAACCTCGCGGCAGGCACCGCCTGCCATCGACATTGGCGTGCGCGGCAGTGGCCGCACTCGTCGTAACGAGCATTGCCTCGGCACACGCTCGGATCAGCCCGCCGGTGTCGCTCGCCAAGCAACTCCAGCTCTACAGCCTCGCCGTCCCGACCGAGAAGGCAAACGCCTACACGACGAAGATCGTGATGACGGTGCCGCAGGGCTTCTCGATCGACTCGTTCGTGCCGAGCCCCGGCTGGACGCGCGTCCTGCAGCAGACCGGGTCGGGTGACAACGCCGTGATTCAGAAGGTGACGTGGACGGGCGGTCACGTCCCGACCGAGGAGGACTCGCTCTTCCAGTTCCTCGCGGAGCCCTCGAAGGCGGGAACCTTCACCTTCCAGGTCCAGCAGACCTACTCCGACAACCAGATCGTCAACTGGGCCGACGCCGAATCGGGCGCGAACCCGGCACCCGCGATCCAGGCGAAGGCCTCGCTCGGCGGCGGGGGCACGCCGCTGCTGACGATCGTCGCGCTCGTCGTCGGGGCGGTCGGGATCATCCTCGCCATCGTTGCCCTCGTCTCCGGTGCCGCCGGCGGCGGCGACGGGAAGCGGGCCCTCGCTTGACTACCCGGGGGCGGGTCGTCCTTGCTTCGATCGCGCTCGTCGCGGCGCTGGTGATCCCTGCGATCGCCTCGGCGCACGCGTACCTGACGAAGACCTCACCGGTCGCGAGCGCGATCCTGGACAGCCCGCCCCCGGACGTCGCCCTGACCTTCGACGAGGCGGTCGAACCCCGCTTCGCGATCATCTCGGTCACCGACAAGGACGCGCATCAGGTGACAACGGGCCCTGTCACCCGCTCGCCGGCGAACCCGGACACGCTGATCGTCCCGCTCAAGCCACACCTGCCCGAGGGCTGGTACCTCGTCTACTGGCGGGCGATCTCGGTCGACGGACATCCGGTCCAGGGCGCCTTCACGTTCGCGGTCGGCCCGAATGCGGGCCCAGCGCCCCAGTTCGTCATCCCGCACATCGCCGAGACGGCGACGACGACGCCACTCCTGATCGCGCGCTGGTTCATGTTCCTGACGGTGATGAGCGCGATCGGCCTGCTGGCGCTGCGCCTCGCAGTCACGCGACCCGCGGTCATGCGCGTGGAGGGGACGAGCCTGCGGGCGCTCACGATCGGCTTCGGCGTCGTCTCGACGCTCGGGCTGATTGCGATCCCGATCTACCTCGAGGAGTCGACCGCGATCGACTCCTTGAGATCGTTCGCCGACGTCGGCGCGCTCGTCCCGCTCTGGCGGACGACCGCGTTCGGGCGCGGCTACTTCGATCTCTGGATCTGCTTCGCCCTGTTCTGCCTCGCCGGCTGGATCGCGCTCTGGGTCGACCGGCCTGAGCGCGAGCAGCGCTCGATCGCCGAGATCCTCGCCGGGATCGGCGCGATCTCTGCCGCCGCCGCGGTGCTCGTGGTACCGGGTGCCTCCGGCCATGCGGCACAGACGGCGCCGCGGGGGCTCGCGGTCGCGCTCGACTGGCTGCATCTCGTCTCCGGCTCGGTCTGGCTCGGCGGACTCGTCGGCCTGCTCGTGCTCTGGGCGAGCGTGCCCGCCGGCCGCCGGGTCGCTGTGCTCTCGGTCGTCGTCCCTCGCTTCTCGAACGTCGCGCTCGTCTCGGTCGCCGTGCTGCTCGGATCCGGGATCTGGGCCTCGGTCCTGCATCTGCCGCTGCTCTCGGCGCTCTGGACGACCTCCTACGGGCAGGCGATCCTGGTCAAGGCCACGCTGCTCGCGCTCGCGATGGTGCTCGCGTCGGTCAATCTCCTACGAACGAAGCCGCGACTCGCCGCGGCGAGGAGCCATCCCGAGCTCGCCCCGTCCGCGGCCCGGCTCCTGCGCACGCTCATCTCCGCCGAGGCGCTGCTCGTGATCGCCGCCGTCTTCGCTGCCGCGGTGCTCTCGAGCCTCCCACCCCCGTCGAAGTACCTCTCGCAGGAGGGCTCGGCCCTTGCGAAGGTCGGGCCCGGCCCGGTCGCGACCGTCGTGACCCAGGACGGGTATACGCTGAAAGTCGTCGTCACGCCGAACAAGGCCGCCGCGCCTAACGACTTCGCGCTCCACATCACGAAAGGCGGCCAGCCGGTCACCGGTGCAGATGTGACGGTGACCTTTGAGATGCTCGACATGGAGATGGGGAACCAGACCTACCAACTCTCCGAGACCTCTCCCGGCGTCTACTCGCACCCGGCTCCGGCCCTCGTGATGGTCGGACACTGGGGACTGTCGTTCAGCGTCACGCCCAAGGATGGAGAGCCGTTCACCGCCCTCGTCGTCGACCACGCAGCCGGATGACCACGCTCGCCACGTTCCGCCTCCTCGCCTCGACCGCCGCCTTCGGCGCCGGCGCAGTCGCCGTCGTGATCGCGCTCCTGCTCCTGCGGACTGTCCTCGGATGAAGGCCGGACGGCGTCTCGCGCTCCTCGGCCTCGTCGTAGCTCTGCTCGGCGCCGCGGCTCCGACCGCGCTCGCCGACGGCGACCCGGCGAGCGACTACCTGCTCTCGGGGCCGACGTTCCTCTCGCCCTACGACGGGCACATCCCGACGGCCGACCAGGCGAGGCTCGAAGCGATGCTCGCGAGCGCGAAGAAGCAGGGATTCCCGCTCAAGGTGGCCGTGATCGCGACGCGCTACGACCTCGGGTCGGTCCCGATCCTCTTCAAGAAGCCGCAGCTCTATGCGAAGTTCCTCTCCCAGGAGGACTTCTACTACTGGAAGAGCGAGCTGCTCGTCGTGATGCCGAACGGCTACGGCCTCTACAAGGCGGCCAAGCTCCCGGGCGGCGACAAGGTGCTGATCGCCAAGCTGCCGGCCAAGATCGGCTCGTCCGGGCCGGCGCTGATGGCGGCCGCCGAGAAGGCCGTGACGGCGCTCGCGGCGCGGCGTGGACTTACGCTCGCCACCTCCTCCAGCAGCTCCTCCGGCGGTAGCTCGGCCTGGACAGAGCGGGCAGAGATTGCCGGCGGGGCGCTCGTGCTCTGCCTGATCGGAGGCGGGATCTGGCTGGTCATGAGGCGTAGGAGGACCGCGTGAAGCTCGAGCCGGACGACGCCCCCCCGGTCGCCCCGCGCCTGCAGCTCGGCCCCGGGCGACCCGGATTCTCGCGGCGGACGCGGCTCTGGATGGCGCTCGGGCTGCTCGCTGCGGTCGTGATCCTGGTCGCCGTCGCCGTCGCTGCCGCCGTGAGCTCGAAGCCGCCGGCCCCGAGGGTCGTCCCGACCCCCGCCGCGGTCAAGGCCGCAATGCTCGCGGCCGGCTGCACCTACCGCGACGTGCTGCCCAAGCCGCCGAAGAAGGACCCGACGAACTACCACGCCGACTTCCCGACACTCTCGAGCCCGACGGCCGGCCTCTGGAGCACCTCACCGCCCTCCGGCGGCTCCCACTACGAGCTCTGGGCCGTCTGGGGCTTCTACACCTCCCCCGTGAACCCACGCCAGGTCGTCCACAACGAAGAACACGGCGCCGTCGTCATGTGGTGGGGCCCGAAGGTCCCGAAGGCGACCGTCGAGAAGCTCCGGGCCTTCTACGGCGAGCAGTCGATCGGCATGTTCGGCACGCCGTACGCCGGCCTCGGCGACAAGATCGCGCTCACCGCCTGGACGGGCGACCCGGCCCGGTACTACCGCGACGGCTACTTCGGTACGGGCCACATCGCGGTCTGCCCGAGCTTCGACCAGAAGGCCTTCACGACCTTCCGCGACGCCTATCTCGGCAAGGGCCCCGAGGGCATCCCGCTGATCGACGACAAAGAGGGAATGGGACCGCCCTAGCCGGGAACCCGGGCGCGGCTCGCCTCACCGGCCGACGCCCCGCTACCGTTGTAGGGAGTGCCAGGCGGACGTTCAGGCGGCTTCACGCCGCGCGAAAAGGTCGAACGCCCCGCCGACAAGGCGGTGCGGCAGGCGAACCTGCGTCGGATCGGGAGGCTCTTCCGCCCGTACTGGGCGAAGCTCTCCGTCGTCACGGTGCTGATCGTCTTCGTCTCCGCGCTCGGAGTCGTGCCGGCGTTCCTGCAGCAGGCCGTCTTCTCGGATGCCTTCAAGCCGACGGGGATCCACAACAAGTACGTGACGGTCGACCTCAAGCTGCTCGCGGGCCTCGTGCTCGCGATGATCGCGATCGCGCTCGTCAACGGGGTCTGCGGAGTGTTTCAGTCCTACCTCTCGACCCAGGTCGGGCAGAGCGTGATGCACGACCTGCGCACGGCCGTCTACCGCCATCTGCAGCGGATGTCGCTCGCGTTCTTCACGAAGACGCGCACCGGCGAGGTGCAGAGCCGGATCGCGAACGACATCGGCGGCGTCGACAACGTCCTCACCTCGACCGCGACGTCCGTGATGTCGACCGTGACCACCGTGATCGCAACCGTGATCGCGATGTTCCTGATCCAGTGGGAACTCGCGGTGATCGCCCTCGGGCTGATGCCGATCTTCGTGCTGATCACGCGGCGGGTCGGCTCGGCGCGGCGCGAGATCTCGATGACGCGCCAGGAGTCGATGGCCGACATCTCCTCGCTCGTGCAGGAGTCGCTGTCGGTGTCCGGGATCCTGCTCGGGAAGACGATGGGCCGCTCGCCCGAGCTGGCTGAACGGTTCGAGAACGAATCGACCCGCCTGGCCGGGCTCGAGGTGAGAAGCCGCATGACCGGGCGCTGGCTGATGCAGTCGATCCAGATCACCTTCGCGGTGATGCCGGCGCTCATCTACCTGTTCGGCGGGATAGCCGTCCAGCACTCGAGCGGCCCGGCGCCGTACTCCACGATCGGCACGCTCGTCGCCTTCACCACCCTCCAGGTGCGGCTGTTCGCACCGATCGGCAGCCTGCTCAGCATCTCGGTCGACATCCAGAGCTCGCTGGCGCTCTTCGACCGGATCTTCGAGTACCTCGACCTCGAGATCGACATCGTCCCGGGCACGCGTACGCTCGAGCACGTCCGCGGCGACGTCCGCTTCGACGACGTCTCGTTCCGCTACGGCCCGAAGGCGGTCTGGGCGCTCTCCGGCGTCGAGATCACGATCCCGGCCGGGACGACCACGGCCGTCGTCGGCGAGACCGGCGCCGGCAAGACGACCCTCGGCTACCTCGTTTCGCGCCTCTACGACGCGACCGAGGGTGCGGTGAGGATCGACGGTATCGACATCCGCGAGCTCACGTTCGAGTCGCTCGCGGCCACGGTCGGCGTCGTCTCGCAGGAGACCTACCTCTTCCATGCGACGGTGCGCGAGAACCTGCGCTTCGCGAAGCCCGGCGCCTCCGACGAGGAGGTCGAGGAGGCGGCGAAGGCGGCCCAGATCCACAACCTGATCTCGTCGCTACCGGAAGGCTACGAGACCGTCGTCGGCGAGCGCGGCTACCGCTTCTCGGGCGGCGAGAAGCAGCGCATGGCGATCGCCCGCGCGATCCTGCGCAATCCGCCGATCCTCGTGCTCGACGAGGCGACCTCGGCGCTCGACACCCAGACGGAGCGCGCAGTCCAGGCCGCGCTCTCGAACCTCGTCGAGGGCCGGACGACGATCGCGATCGCCCACCGCCTCTCGACCGTTCGCGACGCCGATCAGATCGTCGTCCTCGACGGCGGCCGCGTCGTCGAGACGGGGACCTACGACGAGCTCGTCGCGCTCGGCGGCCGCTTCGCCGCACTCGCGGCCCGCGACTCCGAGAGCTTCGACTCGGCCGAGCTCGCGCTCGGCTGAGCTGTCACCCCGAACAGGCGATCTTCGCGTGCGAGGTCGAGTCGGAGCACGCATCCGACGTCATCCTCCAGGTGACCGAGGTGGCGTCGTTGTCGTGCAGCGTGGCCGCGATCTTGAAGACGATGTCCTCGTGCGCGGCGGCGGAGCTCGTGTAGGCCGTGCAGTGGAAGGTCGCGCCGTTCTTCGGGAGAACGCAGACGACCTTCCCGATCTTCAGGCCCTGGAGCGACCTCGTGTGGGCGAAGGTCTTCGCCATCGAGGCCTTGATCGCGGCCGCATCGGCCTGCGCCTCGGTCTTCGGCTTCGCCGCGGCGGCAGCCGAGACGCAGATCAGGAAAGAAGCGCCCACGAGCAGGAGACGTGCCGGCAGAAGAGTCACCCCTCGATCGTACGCCGCGGATTCGAGGCTTTGCGAGGAATTTACGTCCGGGATTGCCTACTTGCCGCATGATGCGAAAGCGGGGGGAGGGTCGACAGTGAGGCGTATGGGCGCGAGCAGATGACCAGCATCCCGGAATACAGCGGACCGTTCGGCAAGCCGCAGGCCGAGCGACTGCTCTGGCGCGCCGGTTTCGGCGCCAAGCCGGGCGAGGCGGAAGCACTCGCGAAGCTCGGCTTCAAGCATGCCGTGCACGCGCTGACGCGGCCGCCGAGCTACCAGCTGATCGGCCCCACGCCTACGGCCGACAAGGGCCGGCCGCTCGCACCCTCGGCCGTCGTCGGCGACGACCATCTCTTCTGGCTCGACAAGATGGTGCGGACGAACGCCCCGCTGATCGAGCGCATGACGCTCATCTGGCACTCGTGGTTTGCGACCTCGAACCAGGCAGTCGCCTCGCAGCAGCTGATGTTGAAGCAGAACGACCTCTTCCGCGGGCTCGCACTCGGCTCGTTCAGCGACCTGCTCGTCGGGGTGACCCAGGATCCCGCGATGCTGATCTGGCTGAACGGGAACCAGAACGTCAAGGCCCACCCGAACGAGAACTACGGGCGCGAGATGATGGAGCTCTTCACGCTGGGCGCCGACCGCGGCGCCTACACGGAGACGGATGTGCGCGAGAACGCGCGGGCGCTCACGGGCTGGTCGGGAAGTGTGAACAAGGGGATCATCGGCAACTTCTTCTTCAACGCGGCCCAGCACGACACCGGCTCGAAGACGATCTTCGGCCACACCGGTAACTACATGTGGACCGACTCCTGCAGCCTCTGCATCACCCATCCGCTGCACCCGTCGTTCTTCGTCAACAAGCTCTGGAGCTACTTCATCCCGACGCCGCCGGATGCCGGCTCGCTGTCGGCGCTCTCGGCCCTCTACGTCGCGAACGACTGGAAGGTCCATCCGGTCGTCGAGGCGATCCTCCAACATCCGACCTTCTACTCGAGCCCGCGGATGATCAAGTCGCCCGTGGTGCTGAATGCGGGGCTCCTGCGCACGATCGGCCGGCCGATCGACACTGCGGCGTGGTTCACGCAGGACGCCGGGGCGGGCCAGCAGCTCTTCTACCCGCCGGACGTCGGCGGCTGGGACTACACCCGCTGGCTCGACACCGCCACGTGGCGCGCACGCTGGTTCATCGCGGCGCTCGTGATCGGGACACAGAACCCGGCGAACAGCCCGAGCAACCCGGCGCAACTCGTCCAGAACGCGGCCGACTTCTGGGGCGACCCGACCCTCTCGCCGCAGACGACGACGCTGCTGATGGCCTTTGCGAAGGCGCAGCTCAAGCGCAACGTCGACCCGACCGATGTCGAGACGGCCCTCTACCGGCTGGTCGCCACCTCCCCCGACCTGCAGACCGCGTGATGAACGCCGACCCGGAGGTTCTCCAATGAGGAACACCATCGGTTGCCGCGACTGCAACCAGACAGAAGTCCTCCGCCGCGCGGTCGCCGAAGCGGGCCGCGGCCTTCCGGGGATCGAGCCGGGAATGCCGATTCCCGCCGGAACCGGGCTCAGCAGGCGCGAGTTCGTGTCGCGTACCGCGGGGCTCGCGCTCGGCATCTACGGGGGCGCCGCTCTTTCCGGGCGGGCCTTCGACGACGGGATCGCGGCTGCGGCCTCCACGCCTCCGGGGAACGTCCTCGTCGTGGTCTACCTCTCGGGCGGGATCGACGGCCTCTCGGTGCTGTTCCCGGCCGGCGACCCGATGTACTACTCGCTACGCCCGAACATCGCGCTCGCCCAGACCGCCGGCACGCCCTACAGCGAGGATGCCCGGCTGCGCTGGAATCCGACCGCCGGCGGCCTCTCGACCCTCCACAACGAGGGCAAGGTCTCCGTGATCCCCGCGATCGGCTACGTCAACAACGACGAGTCGCATTTCACCTCGCGGCACTACTGGGAGGTCGGGGCCACCGACGCGACCCTGCGCACCGGCTGGCTCGGCCGGTATCTCGACACGGTCGGCGCGACCGACAACCCGCTGCAAGGGCTCTCGCTCGACACCGCGCTCCAGCCGGCTCTCGCCACGGCGAAGATGCCCGTCGCGACGCTGACCGCGGCCGATCAGTACACGTTCGCTCCGCCCGGGATCCCGGCGCATCCGCTGGAGGCTTCGATGTTCCAGGAGGCGGCGAACCTCGGTGCGCTCCATGCCGCCTCGAGCGACGCGGGCCTCTCGACCGCCGGTGCGACCGCGCTCGAGTCCCATCACCTCTACAACGAGCTCGGCAACTTCAAGTACGGCTTCGGGAGCCCGGTGCCCTATCCCGCGACCACCGACCCGTTCCCCCACCGGCTCGCGGGTCTCGCCGCGATGATCGCCGCCGGCCTGCCGCTCCGCGTTGCGACCATCACCTCGCCCGGCCATTTCGACACGCACGCAGGCCAGACGGCCACGCTGAACAGCGGCCTCCAGCTGACCTCCGACTCGCTGCTCTCGTTCCAGCGGGATCTCGAGTCGCGTGGCGTGGCCGACCGGGTGATGATCTACGCGTGGTCGGAGTTCGGGCGCCGCGCCCAGGAGAACGCCTCGACCGGGACGGACCACGGATCGGCCGGGATCGGCTTCCTGATCGGCACAAAGGTGCTCGGGACGGAGATCGGCGGCTTCCCGGGCATCACGGGCGGCCTCAACAACCTCGGCAACCTCGCGCCGACGGCCGACTTCCGGGCGATCTACTCCTCGATCCTCGAGCAGTGGCTCGGCGCCGACGCGAATCGGATCCTGCCGGCCGTCTCGGGCTTCCAGCGCCCGACGCTGCTGAAGTGAAGCCGGTTCTCGCCGCGCTCGTTGCGGCGGCCGCGATCCTCTCACCGGCCTCGGCATCCGCAAGGACGTTCCCGACGAGGATCCAGGTCACGGCGAAGGAGTACTACTACATCCTTTCCAGCCGGACGGTGAAGTCGGGGCCTGCTGTGATCCAGTTCGTGAACTACGGCGAGGACCCTCACGACATGCGCGTCGAGCGCGTCGGAGGCACTCGCACCTTCGGCACGCCGATCATGCAGCCCGGCGGGATCTACAACCTCGCGGTCAAGCTGCTCCCCGGCCGCTACGAGCTCTGGTGCGGGATCGCCAACCACCGGCAGCTCGGCATGGAGGCCACGCTCATCGTCAAGCCCGTGGCGTAGGGAAGAAGCCCGCCGGGTGCTCGCGCTCCCGGCGGGCCGAACGGCTTACTAGGCGATGAACGGCGTAACGGCCGCCGTCGCCTGCGCGGCGGTGAACACCTTCGGGAGGTCCGGCGCCGGCACGATCGAGTTGGCGCCGATGTTCGTGAGGACGCTCAGATGGCGGGACTCGCACGCACCGATCTCCGCGGCGACGCCCTTGAGGTCGTTGCTCTTGAAGGCGGTGACCGCTCCCATGTAGGCACCCACGAACGCCGTCTCGAGAGCCATACCGAGCGCACCGATCGAATGGCGCGAGCCGAACGAACCGGCCGGGTACTTGAACTTCAGGCCGGCGGGTGTGGCCTTGCCGAGCACGCCCTTGAGCGCGTTGTAGTGGGCGACCTCGTTGGCCTTCGCGCCGGCGAGGTAGGAGAGCTCGTCGCCCTTGAGCTTGCCGGACGAGATCGCGTTCGAGTAGAAGTCGATCGCGAGCAGCTCCGCGGTGGCGGCGAGCTTCGCGATGTCGCTGTCGGCCGTGACGGCGCCGAAGGCCGTTCCCTCTGCGACGCCGAGGACGAGGCCGCCGGCAACGAGGGCGAGCCCGCCCTTCGCGCCGCGGCTCAGGAACTGTGCGCGAGTGGTAGCGCTCATCGGTAGATCCTCCTTGGTCGATGCCCGCCTGAGGTGCGAGCGTGCCGTCTATTCGCGCCTCTGGCCGATCCGGTTCGGCGACTCCGAAACGGCGCTTCGTTTGAACCAAAGCCTGACCGGGGGCGAATCCAAATCGCGATGAGTGCCGCACTCAGCTTGGTAGGGTCTTGGACGAGCTCCGACTGGAGCGATCCCATGCCGCGCCGCGACCTGGCCCATCTCTCCGACGAAGCGGTCGTCGCGCTGACCGCAAGGTCGGACGATGTCGCGCTCGCCGAGCTCTACGACCGCTACGGGCGGGCCGCGTACGGCCTGGCCCTGCGTGTCCTGCGCGACGAAGCTCTGGCCGAGGACGCGGTGCAGGAGGCGTTCCTCGCGGTCTGGCGCGGTGCCTCGCGCTTCCTGCCCGAGCGCGCCAAGGCAAGCACCTGGATCATGACGCTCGTCCACCGCCGTGCCGTCGACCTCGTCCGCCGTGAGGAGCGCCGGCGGGCCGATCCGCTTCCCGAGGTCGAGCTCGAGTCGGGCGCGCCTTCGGCCGAGGAACTCGTCTGGCTGAGGCTCGAGCGCGAGCGCGTCCAGGCGGCGCTGCGCCAGCTCCCGGACCAGCAGCGGGAGGCGATCGAGCTCGCCTACTACGGCGGCTTCACGCAATCGGAGTTGGCCGACCGGTTGGGCGAGCCGTTAGGCACCATCAAGAGCAGGATGTTCACGGGCCTCGCGCGGCTGCGTGAGTTGCTCGACAAGTCGACCGACGAGGATTCATGGACGAGCCGATCCACGAGCTGAGCGCCGCCTACGCGCTGGATGCGCTCGGGCCGGAGGAGGCCGAGGCGTTCGAGGAGCATCTCGCAACGTGCGAGAGCTGTCAGGACGCCGTCGCCGACTTCAGCTCGGTGGCCGCGGAGCTCGCCTTCGCGGGCGCACCGGCGAGTCCGCCGCCCGCACTCCGTGGGCGCATTCTCGAGGCGGCGCGCGCCGAGCGGCCGAACGTCATGCCGCTCCGGTCCCGCAGGCGCAACCTGCTCGTGGCGGTCGCCGCCGTCGCTGCCTGCGCGGCTCTGGCGCTCGGGATCTGGAACGTGTCGCTGCACAATCAGCTCTCGAACGGAAAGAGCGAGGCGCTCGAGCAGGTGCCGGTGAGCGGCGCTCCCGGCTCTCTCGTCGTCTCCCCGAGCGGCTCGGCCGCGCTCGTCCTCTACCGGCTCGACGCTGCTCCCGCCGGGAAGACCTACGAGGCCTGGGTGATAGTCGGGAGGAAGGCCCCCGCCCCGGCCGGCCTCTTCACGGGCGGCAGCGCAACGACCTTCGTCCCGATCCACGGCTCGGTCAAGCGGGGCTCGGTGGTGGCGGTCACGATCGAGCCGGCAGGTGGTTCCGCCCAGCCGACGACGACCCCGTTCGCTGAGTCGAAGGTCCCGCTCCGACCGACGCTCTAGAGCGATTTTTAGGATTCGGCGCGAAGTCGCGGGGTAGAAGGTTCACATGAGACGATTCAGAATTCCCCTTGCGGTCCTCGTCGCTTCGGCCCTCGTGGCCGTTGGAGCGGGCTTTGCCTCGAGCAAAGCTGCGACGAACTCGGCCTCTTCGCTTCCGGCCGCTGTTGCTCTCCAGAACGCGTTTGCGAGCGTGTACCAGAAGGTATCCCCGTCGGTCGTGCAGATCCGGACGAGCGAGGGCCTCGGCTCCGGCATTGTCTTCGACTCGAAGGGCGACATCGTCACGAACGACCACGTGGTCGGTAGCTCGAAGACGTTCACCGTCACGACCTCGACCGGCGCGACCCTCAAGGGCACGCTCGTCGGAACGTTCGTCGAGGACGACCTCGCCGTGATCAAGGTGCCCACGAACGGGCTTCACCCCGCGGCGTTCGCGGATTCGGGGAAGCTCCGGATCGGTGACCTCGCGCTCGCGATCGGCAACCCGCTCGGGCTCAGCTCGAGCTTCACCGAGGGCATCGTCAGCGCCCTCAACCGCCAGGAGCCGGAAGGCAACGGCGTGATCCTGCCCTACGCAATCCAGACGAGCGCGGCGATCAACCCGGGTAACTCGGGCGGCGCCCTCGTCGACATCGGCGGCTCGGTGATCGGCATCCCGACCCTCGCGGCCGCCGACCCGCAGCTCGGAGGTGCGGCAGCCGGCATCGGCTTCGCGATTCCGAGCAACACGGTCAAGAGCATCGCGACCCAGCTGATCGCCGGCAAGGTCACGAACTCGGGCCGCGCGTATCTCGGCGTCAAGATCGCCGATACCGGCGAGTCCACGGGCGTTCTCGTGACTCAGGTGCTCGCAGGCACTCCCGCCGCCAAGGCGGGCCTTGCCTCCGGCGACCTGATCACGGCGGTCAACGGTACGAAGACCGCCACGTCCTCGGATCTCGGCACCGTCCTCGCGGGCCTGAAGCCCGGCCAGACGGTCACGATCAAGTACACACACCAGAACGGCACTCCCGAGAGCGTCAAGCTGACCCTCGGCGAGTTCCAGGCAACCTGAGACAGGGAGACGAGCCGGGGGAAACGAATGCGTTTCCCCCGGCAGCCCCTTTCCTTGGCGGCTGGGAGACTCCGACGCGTGGATCCCGGCGGCCAACCGCGGCGCCGGACGGCCCCCGGTCGCCGGAACGATCCAGGCCATCCGGATCTCGAGCGATCTGGTGAGGCTGAAGATCCTGCTCGCAACGGCGCGTGTTCCGGCGCCGCGGCTCGGACCGGGCGACGATCCGCATAAGACCCTTCGGGGGGCCGGCCACGGCGCCGTCAACTACACGATCCCCTCCGCCGGCCACCATGCAGCCACAATCCGCAGAGGCGACCACACCGCCAAGACCACCACGATCGACGACCTGATCGCCACCTACGGCGGCGGCCCCGTCGACTTCCTGAAGCTGGACATCGACGGCGCCGAAGAAGAGGTCCTCACCGACCCCAACCGGGGCCCGTCAGTCCAAGCGATCGAAGGCGGAGATGCCGGCTTGTCGGCGTCTCCGCTAGAGCAAACAGAGCCAAAAGCGCCGCCCCGAACCATCACCAAGGCCCGCTCGTCAAGGCAAGGGAGAAGGGGGCCGCTGGTGGAAACTCGTTGTTTCCCCCGTTCCTGTTTCCCCCGTTATTGGGGTCCCATCCCCGCCTCGTCATCCGAGAGCGGGATTCCCTCTGGGCCCTGGCCGCGGTAGGCGCTGCGGAAGGCTGCGAAGGCCTTCTGGTTGAAGCTCGGGCAGACGGCGATGTGGCCGACTCCGTAGTAGCCGTTGTGGTAGTAACGGGCCGGATTTCCCGTCCAGGCGGTGAGCGCGATCTTGTTGCCGAGCCCGGCGTACGGCGTGCCGAACATCCCGTCGGACTGCTGGTTGTAGAAGTCCTGGAGCTGGCTGACGGTCGACTTCGGCACCTTCGGGCCCCACCACATGACGACGGCGCCGTGCTCTTCGTTGTGGACGACCTGCCGCGGGTTGACCGGGGAGGTGTAGAAGCCCCAGACGGCCCAGAGCCCGTAGTGGGCGCCGCCGGAGGGCGGTGAGGTGCTCCAGAGGCCGGCGGTGGGCGTCGCGAGCGTCGGCACGTCAGCGTGGTAGTTCGTCGGGTCCTTCTTCGGCGGCTTCGGCAGCACGTCGCGGTAGGTGCAGCCGGCCGCGAGCATGGCGGCCTTGACGTTGGCGGCCTTGCTCGAACCGCTGGAGGCGAGCACGCCGATGATCACCAGGGCACCGACGAGGACGGCGCCGCTCACGAACCAGACCCAGCGCGGCACCTCCGAGAGAGGGTGCGAGGAGGATTTCGTATCGCGCCGCTGGGGCGCCTGGACTTTGCGGGGCGGGGTCGGCGTCCGCGGCTTTTTGTTGGCCACAGAAACAGAATACGCACGGGGACGGCATGGTCGTGCGCGAACAGTCGCGCGCGAACGGCCACCCTCACGCGGTCTTCGGTGTGACTCCTTCTGCGTACCAGGCGTGGGCGGGCGGGCCGTACGGCGCCCGGGCGGCCTCGATCGCTCCTTCGATCCGGGCCGTGAGAGCCTTGGCGGTCGCAACCGACGGCTTCGCTGCCTCGACGGGGATCGGCTCGCCGACGATCACCTTGACGCGAGGGAGTCCGACCTTGAACTTGCCGGGGCGCAGGGCGCGTTCGCTGCCGACGATGCAGACGGGGACGATCGGCGTTCCGGTCGTCAGCGCGAGCCGCGCGGCGCCGCGGAGCCAGGGCCGGTCGCGGTAGGGCAGGCAGGTGCCCTGCGGGAAGATCCCGAGCACCTCGCCCTCGTCGATCAGCTTCGCCGCCGCTCCGACCGCGTTCCGGTCGCCGCTGCCACGCTCGACGGGGAAGCAGCCGAACGCCTCCATCACCGGGTGGAGGAGCCGTGAGCGCCAGAGCTCGGCCTTCGCCATGTACCGGATCGGCCGTGGTGTCGCGAGTCCGAGCAGCCACGGGTCGATCATCGACTCGTGGTTCGCGACGAGGATCACGGGGCCGGCGGCCGGCATCTTCTCGGTGTGGCGGAGCTCGACGCGGTAGAGGTGCCGGAACCAGAACCTGAAGGCGGTCCACTCGAGAACGCTGTAGAGGAAGGGTCGTTTCACAGGTGATACGAACGCTTTGGGCAGCGACAGGACATGGCGGAGACTGCGTGTCCGGCATGCAGCTTCGCAGAAAGCGGACCGGTACAGGAGAACCATAGTTCGTCTAAGTGCGAAGATGGGTTGTCGTGGTCGATTCTCCCGCCCCGCTTCCGACGCCTCTCCCCGTCGGTTCGGCCGTTCCCCTGGGCACGGTGCGGCCTCGCACGAGCCGGATCAGCCAGGTCGTGACCTTGATCGCGGTGATCGTTCCGCCGCTCGGGATCGTGCTTGCGGCGGGCGCCCTCTGGGGGGTCGCCTTCCATCCGGGCGACCTCGCGATCATGGCCGGGATGTACATCGTCTGCGCCTTCGGCACGACGATCGGCTTCCACCGCTACTTCACCCATCGCGCCTTCGAGGCCCGCGCCCCGGTGAAGGCGACGCTCGCGATCCTCGGCTGCATGACGATGCAGGGCCCGTTGACCCAGTGGGTCACGGACCACCGCAAGCATCACGCGCTCTCGGATCAGGAGGGCGACCCGCACTCGCCGCACGCCGGGCACGGCGACGGCGCACTGGAGACGTTCAAGGGCTTCGTCCATGCCCACGTCGGCTGGATGTTCTCGAGCCTCGGGATGGAGCAGGGCCGACTGTACGGCAAGGATCTCTACGAGGATCGGCTCGTCCGTGCGATCGACCGGATGTACCTGCTGTGGGTGCTGCTCACGCTCGGGATCCCGTTCGCGATCGGCTACGCGCTCGGGGGCTGGCGGTACGGGATCGAGGGGCTGCTGTGGGGCGGTCTGATCCGGATCTTCCTGTTCCAGCATGCGACCTTCAGCGTCAACTCGATTTGCCACATGTACGGCCGGCGCGATTACCGCTCGCGCGACGAGTCACGCAATAACTGGCTCGTCGCGCTGCTCGTGTTCGGCGAGGGCTGGCACAACAATCACCATGCCTTCCCCGCTTCGGCACGCCATGGCCTGCGCCGCTATCAGTTCGACGTCTCCTGGTGGGTGATCCGCGGGCTCGAGAAGCTCCGGCTCGTCTCGAACGTCCGCCTGCCGAGCGAGGCGCAGATGTTGCGGCGCCAGATTCAGCCGACGAACGCATCGAGCTGAGCCGCAACGAGCCGCGTCCAGGTTCGGGCGCGCGGTAACTCGACGAAGCGTCCGTCGGAGACCCGCAGGACAAGGCCGTGGACGCCGCCGTGGATCAGCGTGTAGCTGCCCTCGACCCCGAGGGCCCGCGCGCGCCCGAAGCCGCGTTTCGACAGCGCGGCCGAGACCCCGGGGATGCCGGGCAGCGAGCGGTCGAGCGAACCGTGGAGGACGTCGAGGCGCTTGCCGGCGAGCGGCGAAAGCGAGAGCCGGTCGGGAATCCAGGGCGCGAGCCCGAGGACGCCCGCGACGCGCGGGTCGTCGGACGCGGAGATAGCCACCGCGCCGCCCATCGAAAAGCCCGCGAGCAGCTTCCGCCCCGGGCCCGTCGCGTCGATCGCCGCACGCGCATCCTCCACGCAGAGCTCGAGCCGCCGCCACGAGCGAATCCGGTAGCGAACCTCGGCGAAGCAGATCCCCGGGTACCGGGGCGCGAGCCGCGAGACGAGCCACTCGAGCGTCGAGCCCCACGTCCCGGGAAGCTCCTTGGCCCGGCCGCCGCTGAGACAGATCACGGTGTGCTCGGAGGCATCGCCCGTGAGCCGTAGCGCGGCGCCGGTCGCAAGCCGGATCGGCTCCTTCATCGTGTCGCCTCCACGGCTGCCCGCGCCTCGGCCTCGTAGCGATTCGCGTCGTAGCCCGACCGCAGGTAGGAGAGCGGCATCCGGACCGGGTGATGCTGCATCTGCCAGACGTGGCAGAGCTCGTGACAGACGAGGTCGTCGTCGGGCCCGACGGGGCGTTCCCGCAGGAGGATCGTGCCCCAGGCGGCGTAGCCGTCGAAGCGGCGAAACCAGGGAAGGCGGAATAGTCTCGGCGAGACGATCACCCGCACTCGTGCGATCCGCACCGGCCGCGGGTAGAGCTCGAGCCGGTCGAGGCGGGCCTTGGCGCTCTCGAGAAGCTCGTGTCGGGCTACGGCCACCGGCCGGGGCCGGGCTCGAGCGTCGGGAGCGCAGCCCAGTCGTGGCGCGGTGGCGAGAACACCTCGACGAGCACCGCGCCCTCTGAGCCCGCGACCACCGAGTGGGGTACGTTCGCGAGGATGCGCCACGTGCCGCCGGGCGAGACCTCGCCTTTCTCGCCGCCGATCTCGAAGGAGAGCGAGCCGGCGATCAGCACCCCGAGCTGCTCGTTCTCGTGGCTGTGCTCGGGCACCTCGGCGTTCGGCTCGAGCTCGAGCAGCGCGAGCGTCACGCGTTCCCCGTGGACAGGCCGGCCTGTGACGCCGTGCCAGATCTGGACGGGGGTGAGCGAGTCCGCGTGGTCGAAGGTGTTCAGTGCGACAGCTTCGAGTCGTACTCGCCCTTGGTGCCGCCGGATGCCCTGGCGGTCACCACGTACTTGGCGACGTCGTAGACCTGCTTGAAGGTGACCGAGCGGAGGACGTACTCGGCCTGGATGCCGCCGACGCCCTCCTCGATCGCCGTGACCACGCGCGTGTAGGTCACCGCGTCCTGGTCGAGGTTCGGGCCGAGCGTTCCCTGCGCGCCTGCCGCCTTGAGCGCATGGCACTTGCCGCAGAACTGGATGTAGACCTTCTTGCCGGCGGTCGCATTGCCCGGCTCGGTCGAGTGATTGCCCGCGCCGACGGCGACCGGCACGAAGATCACGATGGCGGCGATGACAGGCAGGGCGAGCAGGCCCCAGGTGACCCTGGATCTCATACCTAGGTAAGACTCTAGACCGTCCTGCCGATTTCGTCCACCGGGTGATGCTGCGTCAAAGCGCGAACCGCTCGACGTGCAGCGCGCCGCGCGGCACCCCGGCACGGCGAACGTCCTGCTCGATCGCCGCAACCATCGCAGGCGGCCCGCACAGGTAGACATCGCGCTCGGCCACATCGGGCACGAGCTCGCGCAGGTGCGACGCCGACAGCAGATCACGTCCCTCGGCCGAGAGATGGTCGCCGACCACGTACCGGAGGTCGAGCCTGCGCCGTTGCGCGAGCTCGGCGAGCTCGCTCCCGAAGACGACGTCCTCCTCGGCGAGCACCCGGTAGATCACGGCCACGTTCCCCTCCATCTTCTCGACGAGGGCACGGACGGGCGTGATCCCGATCCCACCGGCGATGAGCAGCACCTTGCTACGGCGGCGTGCCACCTCGGTGAAGAAGCCGTACGGGCCCTCGGCCGCGACGCGCGTCCCGACCGGGAGCGAGCGGAGCTTCGTCGTGTGGTCGCCCGAGGCCTTCACACTGATCCGCAGCGAGCGGCCGTCGGGCGCCGCCGAGAGCGAGAACGGATGGGCCGTCCACCAGAACCCGCCCGTGAGGAACCGCCAGAGGAAGAACTGGCCCGGCAGGGCGTTCATCCGGTCGAGCCGCCGGCCGGTCATCCGCACAGTCGTGACCGACGGCCCCTCGGCGATCACCTCGGCCACCCGCAGCCGGTAGCGAAACGCGGAGACTACGGGAGTGAGCACGCGGAAGACGAGCAGCGCGAGCGTGCCGAAGAAGAGCACGCGCCAGTAGGTCGCAGCGTTCGGATGGAACGTCGGATTGATGTCGCCGCCGGTCGGGATCTGGTGGAACCAGGCGAGCGCGATCGCCGCGTAGGCGGTCAGATGCACCCCGTACCAGAGCTCGTAGGGAAGGTGCCTGCGGGCGATCGTCACCGACGAGACCGTGACGAGCACGAAGAGGGCGAGGCCGATCGTGGCCGTGACCATCCCGGTCAGGATGTTGTCGGACACGAGCTTCCAGAACTCGCCGAAGAACGACCGGTCGCCGTCGAGCGAGAACCCGAGCACAGCCATCACCGTGTGGGCGAGGACGAAGAGCAGGCACAGGTAGCCGTTCCAGCGGTGCCACACGGTGAGGCGGTCGAAGCCGATCAGGCGCCCGAGGAACGGCAGCCGTGCGAGCAGGAGCACCTGGACGAGCGCGGTGAACGCGGCGAGCAGGCCGGTCAGCCCGCCGAGCCTCGCCATCAGCGTCGCCCAGTAGTCCGGCGCGAAGCTGAAGTCGAGGTTTCGGTTCGCGATCCAGATCCAGACGATCGCGACCACGTTCCCGAGCACGAAGGCCCAGATGACCCCGCCGGCGACGAGGCGCTCGAGCCGGAGACGGGAGTACTGCGTGCGCACGGGCAACGCGGCGCTCGGGCGAGACCCGGTCTGCACGGAATGAGTATCGCCGCGGCCGGGTTTCTACGCGTGGCCGAGCGCGGCGAGCTCCAGGCGGGCGCGGGCGAGCAGCGGAGCCGCGGCGAGCGAAGCCCTGGTGGCGGCCAGCAGAACCGAGGGCTCGTGGCGCGTCATCGCCTGCTGGAAGAGCGCAGAGGCGTGCTCGAGCCTCGTACAGGCTGCGACGAGTGTCGCGAGGGTCCGGCCCGCCGGCGGACCCGGCGTGCCGACCGCGGCCAGGGCCGGCCCGCAGTCGCCGAACAGGCTGTAGGCGACGAGGAGCGTGTAGATCCCGTCGGTGTTGGTCATCGTCCGCCGGGCGTCGGCGATCGTCGGGCCGCCGCCCGTCGTCAGTCCGATATCCGAGTTGAGGGTGGAGACGAAGCGGTCGGCGTTCTCAACCCAGAGGCGCTCGGCCGCGGGCTGCTGGGGCGGCGCCGGCGCGGGGTGAGCGCTCCCGCCGCAGCCGCCGAGCGCCCCTGCCGCGGCGAGGCCGGCGGCGAGAAGTGCGAGGAACGACGCGACGCGATGTCGCACGCACCGACGGTAGCGCGTCGGCGCGCAACCTTGGATCCACCAAGGCGCGTGATCGCGGTGCGTTCGGCTGGGCCATCAGGACGGGTCGGACGGACGCACCGCCCGGGCGAATCGGTGGATCCAGGCTCAGCTCACTCGTTCGCGCAGCTCCAGCAGCCGATCGTGGCCGTGATCCTGACGACCGAGTCGAGCGTGCCGAGGGTCGTCGAGAGCGTCTTCGTGCTCGTCTGGTAGCTCCCGTGCCTCGTCAGTCGAACGCCCTTGTAGCCGGTCACCTTGCCGAGGAGCCAGGTTCCCGAGCTCACTCCGTCTGCCGTCCGGGTGCCCTTGAACTCGAGCGTCACCGAGCCGGCGGGGCCCGTTGCGACGAGTGTCCCGGTCTCGTGTCCCGAAGCGCCGGTGCCGGGCTCGGCGGCCTTGGCGTTGTAGGCGAACTTCGAGCTCCTGGCCGTGCACGTGTAGCTGAGCGACTTGAGCGCCCCGAGCGCATCGAGGTTCTTCACCTCGACGCACTTCCCGGTCAGGACTGCGTGCACAGGCGTGCCGGCCGCGCTTGCGACACCCGCGGCGACGAGTGCCGCGAGCAGCGCCGCCGAGACGTAACGGTGCTTCATCCCGGACAAGGTACAAGCCAGACAAGGCGGGGATCGCGCCTCGATGCGAATGAATTATTAGGTTTCGAAGCAGCCGTCGAACGCATAGAGCGGGTTTGGCGTTCCGGCGGCACGGTGGCCGCGAAGGACGGCGCCACCGACGGAGGGCGGCCCGTGCGCGGTGAAGCAGCCGTTCGGCCTCACGTCGACGTCGTAGTTGAGCGGCAGCTGCCTGAGGTTCGCGGCGACGGCGGTGAGCGTGCAGAACCAGTCACCGCTTCCGCGATAAGGCGTGGCGGCGCCGCGGCGGCGGCAGGTGGAGAGGAGCTTCAGCGTCGAGCCGGCGGGAACGGTTCGGCCGAGCTCGTGCTGCTGGAGGACGACCAGGTTTTCGAACTCCGGGGCGATCGCCGAGTTCAGCCGGGAGGCCGTGACGAAGGGCGGCCCCCAGCCCGCGCCGAGCGCGAGGGCCGTGACCGCGGCCGCCGAGACGGCCAGATAGCGCCCCCGGGCCGGCCAGGGGTTCGCTGCAGCCGGGACGGAGCCCGCGAAGTCGCGGCGGCGGAACACGAACCATGCAGCAGCCACGCAGGACGTTCCCCAGGCTGCGCTGACGAGAAGGGCCTGCTCACCCGGACGGAGCGCTTCCGGGTGGACGAAGAGCCCGTGCCAGGCATCGAAGCCGCTCGAGAGGAGCACCGACCGAAGCGTCTCGCCGCTTCCTACCAGGGCGAGCAGCTGCATCACGAGCCCCGCGACGGCGGTGCCGAGGACGCCGAGCACGCCGCTGCGGCTCCAGACCGAGAGCAGGAGCGCGAGCGCGGTGAACGCGAGGAGCGGCGCCAGCGCGAGCGCGAAGGCCTCGACGCAGAGCGCCAGCGCGCGGCCCGGGGGAATGACGGTGCCGGACAGCCCGACGAGCGGCTGCGCGCCGCTTCCGACGAGACCGGCGGCGATGCTCGAGACCGCGAGCACCACCGCGAGCCCGGTCGCCAGGATCGCGGCAGCCAGCGCCTTCCCCGCGAACAACTCGAAGCGGCTCCGCGACCGGGTGAGCGCCGTCTTCCAGGTGCCGTGGCGATCCTCCGCGGAGAAGAGGTCGCCCGCGACGAGCCCTGCGAGCACCGGGAAGCCCCACGACCCTGCGAAGCCGAGGATGACGAGCGGGATCGCAAAGCCCGAGGTGTGAACCCAGCGGCCGAAGAGCGTGTCCGCCGGCACCGCGGGCTGGGTCGCAAGGATCGCCACGAAGGCAAACGGGGCGAGGAGGCACGCGGCGAGTGCGACTCGGGCCGGGGCCTGGGCGCCGAGCTTGACGAGCTCCACGCGGCAAACCGCGGCAACCCCCGAGCCGCGCCGCCCCGCCCGCGGCTGCAGTGCCCCGACTGCCGCGGACTCGATCAACGCGGGTCACCCGTCAGCGCGAAGTACATCGACTCGAGCGGCGAGCGCTCGACCTCGAGCCGCCGCACGGCGATCCCCGCCTCGCCGAGCGCCACGACGTACCGGTCGAGTTGCTCCTCCCCGGTCGACACGACGAGGTCGCCGTCGCGAGTGGGCTCGACGTCGATCCGCTCGAAGCGGGCAACGCGGAGAGCGCCCGCATCGTCGCTCGTGCTCAGGCGGTGGGCCGGCGGCGGCGCCTGGGCCCGGAGCGCAGCGAGCGGGCCGTCCCAGACCGCGCGGCCCGAGCTGACGATTGTCACAGCGTCGCAGAGCTCCTCGACCTCCGTCATGTCGTGGCTCGAGATCAGCACGGTTACGCCCGCTGCTCCCAGCTCCCGCACGAGCGCCCGCAGCTCGCGGGAGCCGGCGGGGTCGAGGCCGCTCGCAGGCTCGTCGAGCACGAGCAGCCGCGGCGAGCGAATCAGCGCGGCGGCAAGGCCGAGCCGCTGGCGCATCCCCGTCGACAGGCCGCCCGCACGCCGCCGCTCGCTGCCTGGAAGTCCCGCGCGCTCGAGTGCATCGCCGATCCGTCCCCGCGCCCCGCCGCCGTCGAGCTTCGCGAGCAGCTCGAGGTTGCGCCGAACGGTGAGGTAGGGGTAGAAGCGCGGCTCCTCGACGAAGCCGGCGACCTCATCCGGCACGCTCGGGTCCTCGACGTCGAGCCGGTGCCCGAGCAGGCTGACCGAGCCGGCGTCGGGCCGCGCCAGGCCGAGCAGCATCCGCAGAAGCGTCGTCTTGCCGGCGCCGTTCGGACCGACGAGCCCGCGAATCTCACCCCGGCGCACCTCCAGATCGAGACCGTCGACGGCTCGCGTCTCGCCGAAGCGCTTGACGAGTCCGCGCACCTCGACAGCGGGTGAAGACGGCGACGGACGCACCCGGTAACGCTAGGCAGCCCCGTGTTGAGCGTGGGTTAGGAAGCGGGGAGCGTGAACGAGACCCGGGCGCCCCCGCTTTCGCGGTTCTCGGCCCAGATCCGCCCGCCGTGCGCCTCGACGAGGCCGCGGGCAATCGCGAGCCCGAGTCCCATCCCGGCCTGGGAGCGCGCCCGGTCGGCGCGCCAGAAGCGCTCGAACATGCGGCTCACTGCTTCGGGCTCGAGCCCGCTGCCGGTGTCCTCGACGGAGACGAGCACCTCGTGGTCGCGGCGCGCCACGTTCACCGCGACCGACCCGTCGGACGGCGTGTGACGCAGGGCGTTCGTGACCAGGTTGAACAGCACGCGCTCGATCTTGTCCGGCGCGACCGGCGCGGTGGTCTCCCCGTCCGAATGGGCGACGAGATCCACCTTCCGGGCCGCCGCCTCGGGCTGGAGCAGACGCAGCGCCGAATCGACGAGGGCCGAGACCGAAAGCTGCTGGAGCTCGAGCGTGAGCGCGCCCGCGTCGATCCGCGCGAGCTCGAACAGGTCATCGACGAGAACGGTGAGGGTCCGCACCTGCTCCCGCAGGATCGGCAGGTAGTCCTCGGTGGTCGCGAGCCCGTCCTCGATCGCCTCGATCATCGCCTGCATCGAAGCAAGCGGTGTGCGCAGGTCGTGGCTTGCCCAGGCAACGAGCTCGCGCCGGGCGTCGAAGAGCTGCTCGATGCTCGCGGCCATCGTGTTGAACGAGGCGGCCAGGCCGGCAATCTCGTTCGCTCCGCCCACCGGCGCCCGCGCCGAAAGGTCGCCCGCGGCAAGTCGCGCCGATGCGTCACCGACGCGGCTGATCGACTGCGAGATCCAGCGCGAGAGCAGGATCCCGGCGCCGACGGCGGCGGTCGCCGAACCGGCAGCGACGGCGAGGACCTTCCGGTCGGCCCCCATGTGGAACATCACCCAGCCGGATGCGAGCACGGCGATCAGCGGCACGCAGACCGACACGAGCGCGAGGCCGGCAAGCTGCAGGCGCACCGTCGGGGCTGCGCGGAGCGCGTAGGCGACCGCGACCCCGATCGCGAGGCTCGCCGCGCCGACGATGAGCGCGAGCAGGATCACGGGTCGAGCCTGTAGCCGACGCCCCACACGGTCTGGAGATGGGTGGGCCGGGCCGGATCCGCCTCGAGCTTCTCCCGAAGCCGGCGGACATGAACGGTGACCGTGCCGGTGTCGAGCGCCGGGGAATGACCCCAGACGCTGTCCATGATGTGGCTGCGCGAGAACACCCGCCGCGGGTTCGATGCCAGGAACCAGAGGAGATCGAACTCGCGCGCGGTGAGCGTCACCGGCTCTCCGGCGCGTGTCACCTCCCGGCTCGCGCCGTCGAGGACGATCTCGCCGAATTCGATCCGCTCGGGCCGGGCCGCCGCGCCATTCGTGCGGCGCAGCACGGTCCGCACCCGAGCGGCGAGCTCGCGGGGCGAGAAGGGCTTCGTCACGTAGTCGTCGGCCCCGAGCTCGAGTCCGACGATCCGGTCGGACTCCTCGCCGCGGGCGGTCAGCATGATCACCGGCAGGTCGGAGCGGCTGCGGATCCAGCGGCAGAGCTCGAGCCCGTCGGTGCCCGGGATCATCACGTCGAGGACGACGAGCGTCGGATCGGCAGTCTCGATCAGCTCGCGCGCCCGGTCGCCGTCGCCGGCCTCGAGCGTCTCGAACCCGTCTCGCTGGAGATAGCGGACGATCACGTCTCGTACGATCGGCTCGTCGTCGACGACGAGAACAGTCACCGTCATCCGCCTATTCTGGCTTCCACTTGGCGTGATGGCGCGCAGCCCACTCGTCGCTGACCGTCCCGACCGTGATCCCACGGAGCGCGTGGCGGGTGGCGGGGTGCAGGACGGCGAGATAGAGATGACCGACGAGCAGCGCCAGCGAGACGTACATCAGGCCGTCATGCAGCACGACGGTGCTCGCGAAGCGAAGCTGCGTGTCGCGCTCGCCGAACCAGAGGAGCAGACCGGAGACGAGGAAGAGCACGGTGTATGCCGCGGTCAGCGCCGTGTTGAGCTTCTGGCCCGCATTGAAGCGGCCCTGCGGTGCCGGCTTGCGACCGGTCAGCCAGCGGAAGTCGTCGCGATCGAAGCCGTCGAGCTCGCGGGCCGTCCGGGCGATCCCGCGGCGGTCCCCGGCGATCACGATCAGCCCGAGCACGCAGACCCAGGCGATCCCCGACCAGAAGTGGAGGCTCTGGATCAGTGGCCGGCGGCCGATCTCGACCGAGAGGCTCGGCAGGTAGAGGACGAGCCCCGTCGCGAGCAGGAAGAGGAAGAACACCGCGTTCGCCCAGTGAAGTGTCCGCTCGGTGCGGGAGAACCGCCGGCGGTAGCCGGGCTTCACGTGCCGTACCCGTTCGAGTGGCCGACCCAGGCGTCCTCGTCGTAGCCAAGCTCTTCCCAGTAACCCGCCGCGGGCTTCGGGACGAGGTTGATCCCCTTCAGCCACTTGACGTTCTTGTAGCCGTACATCTCGGGAATCACGAGCCTCACCGGGGCGCCGTGGGCGCGAGAGAGCGGCTTCCCGTCCATCTCGTACGCCAGCATCACGTCGTGCATCCCCGCCTGCTTCGTCGTCAGCGAGTCGACGTAGGGGATCTCGGCCGAGACGAACTCGAGCCCGTGAGCAGTTGCCTTCGGCGAGGCAGGGCCGAGTACGTCGTTGAGCCGTACGCCGCCCCAGTGGACGTTCTTCACGGTCCAGCCGGTCACGCAGTGGAAGGTCGAGATCTGCTCGACCTTGGGGAACGAGAGCAGCTGCTCGTAGTCGATCGAGGCGGGCTTGTCGACGTGACCGCCGATCTCGAGCCGCCAGGTCTTCGGGTCGAACTTCGGGAGCGAGCCCGAGACGGCGTAGATCCGCCATCCGCCAGTCGGGATCAGCGGGATCTGGTTCTCGAACGGGGCGATCGCCGCCGAGACCTTGCCCCAGCCCGCCTTGCCCCAGTACAGGGTCGACACCCCGCCGAGGACCGCGCCGAGGAAGACGGCTCTGCCGACCTTCCTCGTGCCCCGATCCTCGGCGTGCGCGTCGTCCATGCGTTTCCTACATATGGGCCATGCCGGAGAACAGTGTGCCCCGGAGCTCGCCCATGTGCGCTTTCGTGTCCACCCAGACCTTGTAGGCGCCCGGCTTCGACTCGATCAGGTCGAGTGCCTTCGCCGACACGGTCGCGCAGCTCTTCGTCTTGTAGGCCGGCCCGAGCTTCGCCACGACCATCCCGCCGCTGTCACGGATCGTGGCGCCCGTGAGCCCGCTCGTCATCACGTCGAACGTCCAGCAGAGCTGTCCCTTGCTCGCGTTCGACTGCAAGTTGACCACCCCGTGCTCGCCCATCCCCGTCAACTTGGCTGCGAGCACGGGATGCATCATGGCGCCGCTCGAAGCCGCGACGAACACGCAGGCCGAAGCGACTGTCGCCATCCCGAAAACAATCCTCCTCATCTCTCCTCCTTCGTCGAACTTCCCTCCGGAGGTTCACCGCCGCGGCTTGCGATCCGGTGTCGGAGTGCTTACGAGACGCTTAAATCGTTCGAGGCCATCCGGTCCGGGCGCAAGTCACAGCGGCCCCTTAGACTCGAGTGAATGGTGCTGCTCGGGATCGACATCGGCGGCACCTACACCGATGCAGTGCTCGTTCGCGACGGTCAGGTTTCGTGCGTCAAGGTGCCGACGGCGGCGCGCCAGGAGGACTCGGTGCTTGCGGCGGCGGGTGCGCTCGGCGCGACCGACATCGAGCGCTTCACCCACGGCACGACGGTGGCGACGAACGCGCTGCTCGAACGGAGGGGCGCCCGCACGGCGTTCGTGACCACGGCCGGATTCGAGCACATGCTCCACCTGCGCCGCCAGGATCGCGCTCACCTCTACCGGCTCTGCGAGCAGCACCCGGAGCCGCTCGTGCCGCTCGAGCGCTGTTACGGGGTCAGCGAGCGGATGGGGCCCGAGGGAGTCGTCCTGCCCCTCGACCTCGAGACCTTGCCGGAGATCGACGCCGAGGCGATCGCCGTCTGCCTGCTCTTCGCCTTCCGCGATCCCGGACACGAGCACGCCGTCGCCGAGGAGCTCCGACGGCGCTACCCCGAGGCCCACGTGGTCGCCTCTCACGAGCTCGCGCCCGAGCTACGCGAGTACGAGCGCGCCTCGACGACCGCCGCCGACGCCTACCTCGCGCCGCGGAGCGCCCGGTACTTGCGCGCACTCGGCGAGGCCTCCCGCCGGTCGGGGCTACCGGAGCCGCTCGTGATGCGCTCGTCCGGCGGCGTCTGCACGCTCGAGGAGGCAGCGGCCCATCCGGCGCTGATCCTCGTCTCCGGGCCGGCGGGCGGAGTGATGGGGGCAGCCCGCATCGCGCGCGCTGCCGGCGTCGAGAACGCGATCACGCTCGACATGGGCGGCACCTCGACCGACGTCTGCCTGATCGCGAACGGGGAGGCCGGCCGCTCGCACGAGCGGTCGGTCGGCGGCTATCCGATGCGGCTCCCGATGGTCGACATCCATACGATCGGAGCCGGCGGCGGCTCGATCGTGTGGCGCGACAGCGGTGGGGCGCTGCGCGTCGGCCCGCGCAGCGCGGGCGCCGATCCCGGGCCTGCCTGCTACGGCCGGGGAGGGACCGAGCCGACGGTCACCGACGCGAACCTGATGCTCGGGCGGCTGCCTGCCGAGCTTCCCGGCGGGGTCGAACTCGACAGGCAGGCAGCGGAGCGGGCGCTCGACGGGATCGACCCGCTCGCGGTGATCGAGGTCGTGAACGCCGAGATGCTGCGGGCTCTGCGCGTGGTCTCGGTCGAGCGCGGGTACGACCCGCGCGACTTCGCGCTCGTCGCCTTCGGCGGCGCGGGCCCGCTCCACGCCTGCGCGCTCGCCGAGGAGCTCGAGATCCGGAAGGTGCTCGTTCCGGCGCTCGCAGGCGTCCTTTCCGCGGTAGGGCTCGCGGGGAGCGACGAGCGGCGCGACCACGTCCGCTCGTTCGTCTGCCTCCTCGAGGAGGCAGGCGAGCTTCCCGGTGTCGGCGAAGCCGACCTCCGCTACGTGGGCCAGTCGTTCGAGCTCGCCGTCCCGCTCGGTCCCGACCTTCGGGAGCGCTTCCACGCGGCCCACGCGGAGCGCTACGGCTACGCCGATCGCGAACGGGCCGTGGAGCTCGTCGCCGTGCGCACGGCCGAGACCCGGCCGGGCCCGGAGCTGAAGCTGTCGAGCCAGGACACCCGCAAGCTGAGCGGCCCCACAGTGATCACGCTGCCCGGCGCGAGCTGCTTCGTGCCGAAGGGCTGGCGCGGCCGCGGCGATGCCACCGGGACGCTGGTGCTCGAGCGATGAACGTCGAGCTCCAGGTGATCGGGGCGAGTCTGCGGGCGGTCGCCGAGGAGATGGGCGCGGCGCTCGTGCGGGCCGCGTTCTCGCCGAACATCAAAGAGCGGCGGGACTGCTCGACCGCTCTCTTCGACGAGCGCGGGCGGATGATCGCGCAGGCCGAGCACATCCCGATCCACCTCGGCGCGATGCCTGACTCGGTCGCCGCGGTGATGCGCCTCGGCCCCAAGCGCGAGGCGCTCTACATCCTCAACGACCCCTTCGCCGGCGGCTCGCACCTCCCCGACGTCACGCTCGTCTCCCGCACTCCCGTCGGCTTCGCGGTCAGCCGGGCTCATCACGCCGACGTCGGCGGGATGGAGCCCGCGAGCCTGCCCGCCTTCTCGCGTGAGCTCTTCCAGGAGGGCCTCGTGCTGCCGCCCGTCGAGCTGACCGACGATGTCGTCCGGATCTTCCTCGCGAACACGCGCAACCCCGACGAGCGGCGCGGCGACCTACGGGCCCAGATCGCGGCCCACCGCCTCGCCGAGCAACGGCTCACGGAGCTCGTCGAGCGCCGCGGGCTCGGCAGGGTGGAGGCGGCGATGGACGAGCTCTACGCCTACTCCGAACGCGTCGTGCGCCATGCGATCGGCCGCCTCCCCGACGGGCGCGGCGAGGCAGCGGACGTGCTGGAGGCGGTCGAGGGCGACCTCGAGCTTCGGGTCGCGGTCGAGATCCGCGGCGAGAGCGTCGAGATCGACTTCTCCGGTACCGCACCCCAGCACGGCGGCAATCTGAACTGCCCGCTCTCGGTGACGCGGTCGGCGTGCTTTCTCGCCGTGCGCTGCCTCACCGGGCCCGACGTTCCCGCGTCGGGCGGCGCCTTCGCGCCGGTGGCCGTGCTCGCGCCGCCCGGGTCGCTCGTGAACGCGCTACCGCCGGCGGCCGTGGTCGCGGGCAACGTCGAGACCTCGAGCCGGATCGTCGATCTCGTGTTCGCCGCGTTCTCCGAACTGATGCCGGTGCCCGCGCAGGGTCAGGGCACGGTGAACAACCTCACCTTCGGGAACGGCCGTTTCACCTACTACGAGACGATCGGCGGCGGCCAGGGCGCCTGCCCGGACGCCGACGGGCCCTCGGGCGTCCACGTCGCGATCTCGAACACGCTGACGACACCGGTCGAGGCGCTCGAGCTCGCCTACCCACTCCGCGTGGAGCGTCACGAGCTGCGCCTCGGCTCGGGCGGTGAGGGCGCCCACAGGGGCGGGGACGGCGTCATCCGGACGATCCGGGTGCTCGAAGACTGCCGCTGCTCCCTGCTCACCGACCGCCGGACGCATGCGCCCCACGGCGCTGCGGGCGGAGCGCCGGGCCTGGCCGGACGGAACCTCCGAAATGGAGAACCCATCGGTGCAAAGGTCACGCTCGAGCTTGCGGCCGGCGAGACGATCACGATCGAGACGCCCGGCGGCGGCGGTTACTCGACTACTCGTACCAGGTGACGACGGCGAGGATCGTGTAGAGCGCGACCAGTGCGACGCCTTCGAACGGGGTCGCCTCGCCGTCACTCGTGATCTGCCAGAGCGCGATCCCGGTGAGCGCGAGCGCGCCGATGAAGACCGGGGCGAGCTCGAAGGTGAGACGGGTCGCGAAGAAGAGCGACGCGAGCACGAGCGCGGGGAAGAGAAACGCCGTGATCTGGGCGACCGAGTTCTTGACGACCGAGATCGCGAGGTCGGACTTGCCCTTGAGCGCGACGATGATGCCCGTGGTGTTCTCGACGGCGTTCCCGGCGATCGCGACGATCACGAGGCCGGCGAAGGCCTGCGGGATCCCGAGCCGCGCCATCGACGGCGTCAGCGAATCGACGAACCAGTCCGAGACGAACGCGGCGCCGACCCCCGCAATCCCGAGTAGCACGAGCGAGAGCGTCATCGAGATCGCCGGCTCGCCGTGCGAGGGCTGGGCGGAGTCGTCCGACCGGATGTAGTGGACGATCCACACGAGATAGGTGACGAGCAGCGCGACCGCGCCTGCGATCGAGATCGCCTCGACATGGTGCGAGGCGCGGTCGTTGGTCGCGCTCGAGATGCCGATGATCACGATCAGGAAGCTCGCGAGCATCATCAGGATCGCGTTGTCCTTGGGGAGCGTGACCGAGAAGCGCATGATCCCGTCGCTGCTCGCCCGGCAGCCGGCGATCACGACGAGGCCGAGCACAAGGAGCGCGTTGGCGAAGATCGAGCCGATGATCGCGGTCTGGGCGATCACGATCTCGCCCGCCGAGAGCGCAAACATGACCACGAAGAACTCGGGCAGGTTTCCGAGCGTCGACTGGAGCACGCCGGTCGCGGCAGCGCCGAAGCGCTCGCCGACCTGCTCGGTCGAGAACGAGACGAGCCACGCGAGCCCGGCGAGCGCGAGCGTCGAGAGGGCGAAGGTCAGGAGCGAGGTCGCATGCGCGTAGTGCGCGACGCCGGCGGCAATGGTCACGACCGCGGTGAGGGCGGCGAACGTCCAGGTCCTGCGCACGCCGAGAACCTACTGTCTCACTCCGCGGCTTGGCGGCGGATGCAGGACGGCTCCCGACTAGACGGTTACGGTCGTCTGGCCCGGAGAGCTGACGCTCACCATTCCGGCCCACGTACACATGCAGGTGGAGTCGCTGTCGAGCGCAGGGACACCACCGATCTGCACTTTCAGCGATCCGGGCGCCCACGGGCTCGCGATCACCGGCAGGCAGGGCTGTGGCGTGAGCACGCCCATCGCGGCGCTCGTGGCCGCGGCAACCTGGGGATTCGCGGGCGACATGCACATGCCGAAGGTGGGGATGCTGGCCATCGAGATGTCGGTGATCACACCGGCCGGCGTGCCGCTCTGCACCGTGACCCCGGTTGCGTCGAACGTGGCGGGCATCGCCCCCATCGTGCAGCTGAGCATCCCTCCGGTCACCACGAGCAAACCCATGAGCTACCCCCTTCGTCGGTCGTTCGGAGCTTACCGCGGGGGCTTCCGGCTCCCCCCGGGCCGGGAGCGGTCATCTAAGGTTCATGGGGGGCAACGTGTGATGGACCGGGATTCAGAAGCGAGCCACAGCAAGGGCACTCTCAGCCGGCGCAGCTTCCTGGCCGGAGCGATCGCGGTCTCGGGGCTCGTCGTTCTGGAGGCGGGCGCGACGAGCGAGGCCGCCGACTCTCCGCGATTCACCGACCCGCCGGGCACGATCGAGGCGGGATTCCTGGCGCGCAGCTACGCCCCGGGGACGACCGCGGAACTGCTCCTTCAGACCCCGGCGCGGAGGCTCGCGCTCCAGGTGATGCACGCGGGCAGCGAGCCCCACCGGACACCGAAGGGGATGGCCGGCAGCGCCGTGAGCGCGCCGAAGACGGTTGCGTGGCACGGCGGGCGCGGGATTCTCCAGATCGGGATCGAGGACTGGAAGACCGGGCTCCACTTCGTCCAGCTCCAGGACCGGCACGGCAAGATCGGGTACGCCCCGTTCGTCGTGCGCCCGAAGACGCTCGGCTCCGCACGGACGCTGGTCGTCCACCCGACGAACACCTGGGGTGCCTACAACCTCCGGTACGCGGCCACGTGGTATGCGAACCTCGACGTCCAGCATGTCGACCTCACCCGCCCGTTCCTGGGCGGCCCGCCGCCCCATTACCACGGCTACGACATGGGCTTCATGCGCTGGTTCGCCCACAGCGGACACCCGGCCGATGTCGTCGCGGACGACGACCTCGAGGCGATGCCGACGGGCGAGGAACTGCGACGCCTCTACGACCTGATCGTCTTCTCCGGCCACGAGGAGTACGTCACCGAGCACACGTTCGACATCGTCGAGCGCTACCAGGCACTCGGCGGAAACCTGATGTTCCTCTCGGCGAACAACTTCTTCTACAAGGTCGAGAAGCACGGCAACGTGATGCACGGCCGCTGGCGCTGGCGCGACCTCGGCCGCCCCGAGGCCCGGATGATCGGCGCGCAGTACCTGAACTGGTACCAGGGGAAGTACAAGAACATGCCCTATACCGTCACCGGCGCCGAGCACGCCCCGTGGCTCTTCGAGGGCTCCGGCTTCGCGAACGGCTCGAGCTTCGGCACGTATGGGATCGAGGTCGACGCGCTCGATCCGGCCTCACCGTCCGGCGTGCACGTGCTCGCCGAGACGAAGGACATCTTCGGCCGCGGGCAGACCGGGCAGATGACCCACTACCGGGCGCCGAACGGCGCCGAGGTCTTCGACGCCGGAGCACTCAACTTCGGCGGTACGTCGGACAATCCGGGCGTGAGCCAGATGGTCGAGAACCTCTGGCGCCACCTCGGGCCGCCCACCTGAGGGCGCCAGACCTCGTCAGGTCGACGCAGCGACGTAGGCGGCGACGTCGGCGATCTCCTGGGTCGTGAGCTGGCCGGCAAACGGGGGCATCGGGCCGCCGCCGTTGAAGACCTGGCTCTCGACATCGCTGACGCTCGGTGCAACGCCGTCGAGATCCGGCCCACCGGTTCCCGTGGCGTTCGCTGCGGCGAGCGTGTGGCACGTTGCGCAGCCGGCTGTCTGGAACACCAGAGCGCCGTTCTTGGCGTTCCCGGGCGGGAACACGGGGAAGCCGCTGCCCGCACCGGTCCCCCCGCCCGAGCCCGACGAGCCCGTGCCCGACGAACCGGTGCCGGTCGTCGACCCCGTGGTCGTTCCCGTCGCCGGGACCGGTGCAGTCGCCCCCGGCACCGCGAGGCCGATGCCGACCGCGCCCTTCGTCCCCGCGGCGGTCTGGCCCCTGACGATCGACAAGTATTCGTACTTGCCCTTCTTCAGGGTGACCGTCAGCCTGGCGCTCTGGCCGGTTTTCGTCAGCGTCACCGACCTGCCCGGGCAGGAGTTCGCGAGGCCCGACACAGGGCTCGAGCAGAGCACGAACACATGCTGCAGCTTTCCGCGATTCGTGACTGCGAAGACGACCGTCCCCGCGGGGATGTTCGACGAGCGCGAGAGCTTGACGGAGAGCTCCTTCGGCGTTCCGAGGGTGACCTGGATCGTCGTCGTTCCGGCGTGCCGCAGCGGCACCGCCGCCGAGCTCGTGCTGAGCGCGGAGAACGCCACGAGCGCGCCCAGGCCGAGGAGCAAACGGTTCATCCCACTCGTTTCGGCGACGGGGCCGCTCCCGGTTTTCCCGGACGGCGCCGGCGGGATTAGGCTAGAACCGTGAGCGGCTCCCCTCGGCCGGCGTTCGATGCGGTGCTCGTCGGGAGCGGGATCAACTCGCTCGCTTGCGCGGCGCTCCTCTCGCGCGCGGGCTGGAGTGTGTGCGTGCTCGAGCGCAACGACTGGTTCGGCGGCGCCGTGAAGACTGCCGAGCTGACGAAGCCGGGTTTCCACCACGACGTCTTCTCGGCCTGGCATCCGCTCTGGGTCGGCGGGCCGGCGCACGCTCTGCTCGGCGAGGACCTCGCCGCCCGGGGGCTCGAATACCTGAACACGGAGCTGCCCACGGCGAGCGTCGCCGACGGCGGCGAGGCTGCATTCCTGCTCCGGTCGGCTTCGGCCAACCGCGAGGAGTTCGAGCGGCACGCCGTCGGGGACGGCGCGGCCTGGCAGGCGTTCCTCGACGACTTCGTGCCGAACGTCGACCTCGCCTTCGGCGTCCTCGGGACCGAGCTCTGGTCACGCGCCGGCAGTGCTCTTTTCGCGCGGGCGCTCCGGCGGCTCGGCCGCCGCGGGTTGCACGAGTTCGCCGGGAACATGCTGGTCTCGGCGCGCGACTGGCTGGCCGCCGACTTCGAGTCGGAGCCCGTCCGCGGCCTGATCGCACCCTGGGTGCTCCACACCGGCCTCGGCCCCGATGCGGCCTCCTCGGGCTTCATGGCGCAGGTGATCGCCTTCGCGGTGCAGGAGGGTGGAATGCCGGTGCCGCGCGGCGGCGGAGCGAAGCTCCCCGAGGCGCTCGTCTCGCTCATCCGCGATCGCGGCGGCGAGTGCCGGCTCGGAGCTGAGGTCGCCTCGATCGCCGTCGGGGGCGGGCGCGCGACGGGCGTCCGGACGGTCGAAGGCGAGACGATCTCGGCGACGCGGGCGGTGATCGCGGGCGTGACGCCGACGCAGCTCTATGGCGTACTGCTCGGCCATCCCCGTGACCCGGTCGCCGACGCCGGCAGGCGCTTCCGGTACGGCCGCTCGGAGATGCAGATCCATTTTGCGCTCTCGGAACCTCCTCGCTGGCGGGGCGATGCACGGCTCGCCGAGACGGCAATCGTGCACCTGACACCGGGCCTCGACGGCGTCTCGCGCGCCGTCAACGAAGCCGAGCGCGGGCTGCTGCCGGCCGAGGCGACCGTCGTCTGCGGCCAGCCGCTGACGATGGACCCGAGCCGGGCGCCCGACGGCGCAGGGCTGCTCTGGATCCAGCTCCAGGAGCTGCCCTGGCTGGTGAAGGGCGATGCCGCGGGCGAGGTCGACACCGGCGACGGCACGTGGACCGAGGAGCTGCGCGAAGCCTATGCCGACCGGATCCAGGCGCGGCTCGCCTCCCACATCACGAACCTCGACGAGGCAGTTCTCGGCCGGACCTCCCTCTCGCCTGCCGATCTCCAGGCGGCCAACCAGAACCTCGAACGCGGCGACCCCTACGCCGGCTCGCTTGCACTCGACCAGAACTTCCTCTGGCGGCCGTTCCCCGGCCAGGCAGGCCACCGGACGACCGTCGAGGCGCTTTGGCAGATCGGCGCGAGCACCTGGCCGGGCCCGGGGCTCGGCGCGGGCTCGGGAACGATCGTCGCGAACGAGCTGCTGCGTCCGACCGCGACCGAGCGGATCGCCAGGAGGCTCGGCCGGTGACCGAGCCGCTCCTCTCGATCTCCGAGATCTCGACCCTGCACGCCTCGTTCGCCGAGGACGTCGCCGCCTACAGCGCCGCCGGGCTCGACGGGATCGGGATCTGGGAGCTGAAGCTCGGCGACCCGAGCGAGGACGCCCGTTCGCGCGAGCTGCTCGAGCGCAGCGGGCTCGGCACGGCAAGCGCCGTTCCCCTCGTCCCCTCCATCCTTCCCCTTCCGCTCCTCGGCGGGCCCACGGACCCGGCCGAACGCGTCGAGGCGCTCCTCGCCTCGATCCCGCGTCTCGCGGCATTCCACGCCGAGGGGATCGTGTGCCTGACCGGCTCGGGCCTCGGGGTCGAGCCGGCGAAGGCACGAGCGACCGTCGTCGAGGGCCTGAAGCGCCTCGCGGAGGCAGCCGACCGCGCCGGAGTGCGGATCGGGGTCGAGCCCTACCAGTCCGACAGCGGCGCGGAATGGTCGATCGCCTCGACGATCGGCGAGGCGATGGAGTTGATCGACACCGCCGGCGGGCAGCCCTCGCTCGGAATCCAGTTCGACGTCTGGCACCTCTGGAACTGCCCGACGCTCCTCGCCGAGATCGCGGCCTACCGCGACCGGATCGTAGGCGTCCACGTCAGCGACGTCCGCATTCCGACCCGGAGCTTCGCCGACCGCCTCCTACCCGGCGACGGCGTCGCCGAGCTCGCGCCGATCGTCCAGGCCCTCGATCGGGCCGGCTGGCGGAGCTTCTACGACCTCGAGCTCTTCTCAGACGACGGCACCTTCGGCTCGAACCATGACGGCTCGTTCTGGGCGCTCCCGGTCGGCGAAGTCGCCGAACGCGGCCGAACCGCGCTTCAGGCCGCCGTCGCGCCCGCCGCACCGTAGGCGGCGAGGTAGCGCTCCCAGCGCTGCGGGATCTTCGGCGCCGCGAGCCGGATGAACAGCACCGGTGCGGGCGGCCTCGGCGGCTGCGGGAGCTCCATGTGGGCCTCGTGGAGCAGGCGGTTGCCCTTGCGGAGGTTGCAGGGGGCGCACGAGGTGACGACGTTCTCCCACACCGAGCCGCCGCCGCGCGACCGGGGGATCACGTGGTCGAGCGTCAGGCGCCCGCTCGAGGTGCCGCAGTAGACGCAGCGCCAGCCGTCACGCGCGAAGAGCGCGCGCCTGGAGATCTTGCGCTGGACGATGCGGGGAACCCGGACATAGGAGAGGAGTCGAATCACGTGTGGCCACGGGAACCGCGCCGCGGCCGAGCAAAGTGGTCGGTCGAGCTCTTCGACCACCTCCGCTTTCCCCTTGTAGACGAGCACGTGCGCGCGACGGAGCGAGCACACGTTGAGCGGCTCGAAACTTGCGTTGAGCACGAGAACCTGTTGCACCGCTCTTGAAAAGTAGCGGAAGCCCCTTAGCGGCCCATCGCGCGCTCGACCGCCTGCTGCTCCTCGGGCGAGAGCGGCACGGCGGGGGCGCCGCGGTCGATCTCCTTCATGTAGATCCGTGCGTAGTCGCGGCCCTGGATCGCCGTGATCACGACGCCGGTGCGCGCCGCGTCGAGCAGCGCGAGCGAGGCGGACTGGTGGCCGCCCGTGTCCTCGTAGGCGTCGTAGCGGACGATTGCGGTGTTCGCGACGGTGTCGTCGACCCGCCGATCGACGCGGGCGAGTCCCGCGGCGACCTCGTCGACCGCCCGGTGCAGATCGTCGATCCGGGACTGGAGCGAGACGGTGAACTCGACGAGGTCCTTCCGCCCGCCCCCGACGAGCGTCCGCTGGGCGTCACGCAGGCGGCGGACGCGGACCCAAGCGATCCAGGCGATGACGAGCCCGGCTCCCCCGAGGATGATCCCGAGAACGGCGACGAGCGCGGCGACGTTCCCCGACACGCTCATCTCTACGGCAGCGAGAAGATGACCTGGTAGGAGGCCGAGTTGTTCGAGAGGTTCAGCTCATACGGGACCTTCGCGACGTCGACCGTGATCTTCGTCTGGGAGGCGAACGGGACGCCTTCGAGGTCGCTGAAGGTGACCGTCTGATCCTGACCGGGGTCGATCAGCTGCACCTTCTCGGTCTTCGTGATCGGGCCCTTCGGCGGCGGCCGGTTGATCACGAGCGTGACGGGGATCTGAACCTCCTGCGAGATCCCGCCGTTGTGGATCGTCACCTGGAAGACGAGGCTCGAGCTCGTGGTCACGGTGTTCAGCGACGAGGTGGAGAGCACCTCCGAGGTCCCGCCGGTGCCGTTCGGGAGCGCGGCCGTCGAGACGATGTTCGTTCCGTGCAGGCCGGCCGGCGTCGTGCCCCCGCCCGTTGCCCCCTGGGTGTTGTTGATCCGCGCGAGGAGCGCGGCGACGGCATGCTCGGTGATCACCAGGTCGGGCTGGGCCAGGAAGTGAGACGAGGGGACGGTCACCCCGCGGACGCCTTCGTTCGTGAGCACGGTCACCGACGGCGCCTGGAAGAGGTCGTCCCAGATCACGTCGCTCGCGAGCAGCCGGTAGGTCTGCTTGACGATGTCGAGCGCCTCGACGGACTCCTTGGTCTTGGACGTGGACTGCGAGAAGGCCTGCGCGAGTCCGCTGACGCCGCTCTCGCGCAGCTGCAGCGACTGGACGAGATTGGCGTCCTCGTTCCGGAGCTTGCCGGGCGGCGAGAGCTTCTGGGCGGCGGTCACGTTCTGCTGCTCCTCGGTGGCGATGTTCGAGAGCTTCCCGGCGATCGCCTTCGGCGTGAGCCCCGGCGTTGTCAGTGCCGAGATCGTCTGCTTGCCGTCACTCGTCGACTGTGTCGCGATCGTGTTCACCTTGTCCATGTAGTTGCCGTAGAGATCGTGCTTCGACTGGCCCGCACACGACGAGATCAGGAGCGAGAACAGGAGCACGATGAAGATGACGACGAAGATCACGAACGCGAGGCGAACGACCGGCGCGAGCGAGTGCGGCGGGCCGCCCGCAGCGGCCGCGGCGCGCGCACGCCGACTCGCGCGTTGGGGCAGTCGGACCCGGGGCTGAGCGGCCGCCTCAGCGGTGGGTGGCTCCTCGTCGAAGAAGTCGAACTGGATGTCGTCGTCGGGAGGATCCATGCCCATGCCGAATCTACCGGGTCGCTCGGCTGCGAAAGGACTTCTCCTCGGCGCGAAGTAGTCACGGACGTGACTTCATCCGCCCTCGCCACCGAGCTGATACTCGGACGATACCGCGCGCTCCGTCCACTTGGCTCCGGAGGCATGGGCCACGTGTGGCTCGCACGCGACGAGCGGAACGGGCTCGACGTGGCGCTGAAGATGGTCGTCCGGGAGGGCCGGGTGGCCGAGCGAGCCGAGCGCGAGGCGCGTGCGGCCGCGACCCTGCGCCACCCACGTTGCCAGCGGATCTACGCGCTCGCCCGCGACTCGAGCCATATCTACATCGCCTACGAATACGTCCCCGGCCGCACCTGGCGCCACGCGCTCGATGCGCGGGAGCTCGACGACGAGGCCTCGGTCGAGGCCTCGGCGCAGGTCCTCGATGCGCTCGCACACGCGCACCGCAAGGGGATCGTCCACCGCGACGTGAAGCCGTCGAACGTCCTGCTCGCCGAGTCGGACGGGATCGACGTGCGGCTGCTCGACTTCGGGCTCGCCCAGATGGCCGAGTTCGACACGCTGACCGCGATCGGCGACGTGCCCGGCACGCTGACCTACGTCTCGCCGGAGCGGCTCGAGGGCGAGACCGCGACCGCCGCGGCCGATGTCTGGGGCGTCGGCGTGATGCTCTGGGAGGCGCTCGCCGGCCGGCATCCGTTCCGCAGCGCCAACGCCGCCGATACCTCACGGCGCATCCGCGCGGGCGCGCCGCCGCTCGAGTCGGTCAGGCCCGATCTTCCGAGAGCGCTGCTCGACGCCGTCGCGAGCGCGCTCCACCCGGACCCCGAACAGCGCCCATCCCCCGGCCGGCTCGCGGCCGAGCTGCGGGGCGGACCGAAGAAGCGCCGGCGGGCCCCGGGCGAGATCGTCGAGAAGGCGGCAATCGAGGTCCCGACGACCCGGCTGCTCGACGCGGCGAAGGAGCGGCTGGCTCCGGCCGTCGCCGCCGCGGCCTGGACGGGCTGGGTCGCGTGGGTGCTGCCGTTCTACCCGGCGGGCTGGCCGCTCGGGCTCACGGTCATCGCCGCCGCGATCGGGCTCGCCCTCCCGCGGGTCGCCTTTGCCTTCGCGCTCGCCGTCTCGTTCTTCCCGCTCGCGAACATCTCGATCGGCCTCGCGATCCTCTTCGCCGTGCTCGGAGCGGCGTGGATGGCGCTCACCTGGAACGACCCACGGGGGAACATCGCGCTCGTGGCGGCGCCGCTCCTCGGTCCGCTCGCGGCTCTTGCCCTGCTCCCGCTTGCTGCCCAGTTCGCCCGTGGACCCGCTCGTCGCGCGGTCCAGGCCGCCGCGGGGACGCTCCTTGCCGTCCTCGTCGCCGGGCTCCGCCACGAGAACCTGCCGTTCGTCGGCACTGCACCGCCGCTCGGGCTCGGGATCACGGGCAGCAACCGGCCCACTGCCGTCGCCTGGGCGCTCTGGCGCCCGCTCGAGGCCCACCCGGTGGTGCTCGGCCAGGCGGCGGCGCTCGCCGCAGTCGCCGTCGCGTTGCCGTACCTGCGCGGGCGCGGGCCCTGGATCGCCGTCGCGGGCGGCGCCGGGCTGCTCGCACTCACCGCACTCGGCGCGCCGGATGCCTCGTTCCTGCCCCTCGTGCTCGCCGCGTGGGCGACCGCCGCCTACCTCGTCGCAACCGGGACGACGACTCCCCCGAAGCCCGCGCCGCCGGAGGCCGAAGCGCCGGTCGCGCTCTCGACGAGCAAGCGGTCCGGCCCGACGAGGAAGAGAGACTCGCGGTTGCGGAGACGCGACACCGTGCCGACCTTTTCGCCGGAGGGGTTGTAGATCCCGATCTGGGCTCCGACGTAGCGCTTCGAGTCGACGTCGACCCGCCCGACATAGCCGAGCTCCCCGAGCAGGCATCCGAGCTCCGAGACGTCGTGGAAGCCCTCGTTCGAGACAGACACGAGGAGCCAGCGGGCCGGGATCGCCGCGAGCAGCTCGGCGAAGGCCGCCGGCGCCGCCCGTTTCGAGTTGTAGGCGCTCCGCCGCTCGCGGCAGTCCAACCGCTTCATCGCCACCCCGTAGGTGTCGGGTGCGTCCCAGCGGACGAGGGTCTCCCAGACGTGGTAGTTCGAGAAGAACGAGTGCTGGTTGTAGGGCGGGTCGACGTAGACGAGGTCGACGTCGAGCTGGGGCGCGAGCACGTTCGCGTCGAGCCGCGAGACCGTTCCGGCGGGGCCCGCGACGGGCTCGGGGAGCCGCAGCGCGAGCTCCTTGTAGGAGCGGGGCGCCCAGGCTTTGAGATAGGCCATCTGCAGCCCGGTCGTGCTGTCCACGCGATCGGCGGCCTCCAGGAGCATCGTCAGCAGCACGCCCCGTTCGACCGGATCGAGGCTGTAGTCGTCGATCGCCTCCCTGATCGCGTCGATCCTCGCGCCGTTCGCCGGCTGGAAGTACCTCGCGCGGCGGCAGAAGGCCTCGGTGAAGTAGCCCTCCCTGCCCTCGAGCGCCGAGAGCTCTGCCGCGATCCGGGCGAGGCGGCCCCGGTCGAGGCTCTCGTCGGCGGCGATGTAGGCCTGGCCGAGGGCCTCGGAATAGGTGGCGAGGTCGTTCGAATGGACCTCGAGCCCGAGCGTGCGGAGCGCCTGACCGACCCGGGTCGTACCCGCGAAGAGGTCGCAGGCCGAGCGCACCGGCAGCTGCGCCGCAACGCTCGCGATCAGCGGTACGAGCGTCCGCTTCGAGCCGATGTACTTGATCAAGAACCGGAGCCTAACCGGGGCCGCAGATGGCCCCACTACACTTGTCGGCAACGGAATGGGTTGCTGAGATGAGCGTATTGCGGTCGATCGAATCGAAGCTGGAATCCCTGTTCGAGGGGGTCTTCGGGCGTGCCTTCCGCTCGAACGTGCAGCCGGTCGAGCTGGCGCGGAAGCTCGTCAAGGAGATGGACGACCACCGGAACGTCTCGGTATCACGTGTCTACGTGCCGAACGAGTACACGATCTATCTCTCGCCGACCGACCGCGAGCAGTTCGACGACTACGAGGACAAGCTGTGCGAGGAGCTCGGCGACTACCTGACCGAGCACGCCCGCCGCGAGCGCTACGTGCTGCTGACACCGCCACAGGTGAAGCTCGAGACCGACGCCGACCTCGACGTCGGCGAGTTCGGGATCGCGACGCGCCTCGTGCGCGGCGCGAAGCCGGCCGTGGGCGCGCCGGCCACGGAGCCGGTGGGCGCGACCATGGTCTACAAGGCGCCGCCGCTTCCGCCCCCGGTCGAGGAGCCCGAGGAGGCGCCGGGCGAGGTCGCGACGCTGACGATCGGTGCCGACGTCCACCCGCTCTCGAACCGGCCGCTCGTGCTCGGCCGCTCCAAGGACTGCGAGATCCGGCTCTCCGACCCGAACGTCTCGCGACGCCACGCGGAGGTGCGCCCGAAGGGAGCGGGCTACGAAGTCGTCGACCTCGACTCCACGAACGGGATCGAGATCGACGGGAAGCGGGTCAAGGAGCTCGAGCTGACCGACGGCATGCGGTTCACGCTCGGAACGACCGAGATCCTCTACTCCCAAAGCGCCGACTGACGATAGTGCCCGCGGCGTCCGTCGGAGTCGAGACAACCCTCCTCGTCCTCAAGATTGCCTTCCTCGTTCTCCTGTATCTCTTCATCTGGCGGATCGTCCGTTCGGCGTCACGTGACCTCCGGCTGCCGCAGGAATCGATGATCCTCTCGCCCCAACAGGCTTCGGCCCTGCTCGCCCAGCCGCTCGGCCGGGAACAGGGCCGGCTCGTCGTCGTGGAGAGCAGCGCGCTCTCCGAGGGCGACGTCTACACGATCGACACGACCGCATTGACGGTCGGCCGCAGCGACGAGAACGACCTCCCACTCGAGAGCGACGAGTTCGCGAGCGGGCGTCACGCGCGCTTCGAGCCGCGCCGCGACGGCGTCTGGATCGAGGACGCCGGCTCGACGAACGGCACCTTCGTCAACGGGATCCGGCTTGCCGGCGGCCGGCGGCTCGTGCCGGGCGACGTCGTGCGCATCGGCGAGACCGAGCTGAGGTTCGAAAGATGATGCAGGTTCTGGGGCCGAGACGCCCTGTGTCCGTAGAGTCTGAAAAGCTGTGGCGTACATGAGAATCGCGAGCTCATCGGCAGAGTCGAATGTCGGCCGCAAGCGGCGCCACAACGAGGACAACTTCGTCGCCGCTCCGCCCGTGTTCGCGGTCGCCGACGGAATGGGTGGCGCCCAGGCCGGTGAGGTGGCCTCGGAGCTCGCCGCCGACACCGTGCGGGAGACAGAGTTCGATCCCTCGGCCAGCGGCATCGAGCGCGTGGTGACGCTGATCAAAGCCGCGAATCTGCGGGTCCACGACCGCGCGGCGGTCGATGCGGCGGCTTCGGGGATGGGCACGACGATGACGGTGGCGATGCTCGACGACGACGGCTCGGTCGTGATCGGCCACGTCGGCGACTCGCGCGCCTACCGGCTGCGCGACGGCGAGCTCGAGCAGCTGACGAACGACCACTCGCTGGTCGGCGAGCTCGTCCGTCGCGGCGAGCTGACCCTGCAGGAGGCCGCGGTCCACCCACAGCGTTCGGTGATCACACGGGCGCTCGGCACCGAGCCCGACGTCGACGTCGATGCGTTCACCGTCGAGACTCGGGATGGCGACGTCTTCCTGCTCTGCTCGGACGGTCTGACCTCGATGGTCGATCCGGAGACGATCGCCGGGATCCTGCGGCGCCACAGAGAGCATCTGGACACTGCCGCGCACGCGCTGATCAAGGCTGCGAACGACCGTGGCGGCGACGACAACATCACTGCGATCCTGTTCGCGGTTGCCGAGGGCGACTCCGACCTCACCCAGCAGTTGCCCGTCGTCGTGCCCGTTCCGGACCCGGATCTCGAGGACACGCTCCACCCAGAAGACGGGGTGAGGCTGCCGGACATCGTTCCTGCCGAGGTGACGATGGTCGTCTCGGCCGACCAGCTTGCGAAGGCCCTCCAGGCCAATCAGCCGCCCGCTCCTCCTCCGCCGCCGACTCCGATTCCCGGTCCAGCTCCTGCCGAGGGGTCCGAGGCCCCCGACGAGGTGAGCGCGGCGCCGGATGAGACCGAGGCCGCTGCCGCAGCGGCTGCCGTGCCGGTCGCACAGCCCGAGGACGCCAAGCCGCCGACGACGACGCTGCCTGCAGTGGCCGCGCTCGGCGCCACGGCCGCAGTCGCTCCGGGAGGGGTCTCCGACCCGGGTGAGGTCTCGGCCCCTGCCCCTGCCCCTGCCCCTGCCTGGCCGGCGGAGGCGGAGGCGGAGGCGGCGGCCCACGAATCCGACGCCGCGCCGGTCGAGCGGGCCTCGCCGCTTCGGGTCTCGATCGCGGTGCTCGTGATCATCCTGCTGATCGTGGCGATCGTCCTGCTCGTACTAGACGCGTTACCACGATGAGCTCCTTCGCTACAACGAGAGTTGTGGCGACCCTCGAATGCTCGTTGGAGAGGGACCCGATGACCGTGGAACACCGATGACCGAGAGGAACCGCGAGCTCGGATATCTCGTCGCCGTCGGCATCCTGACGGGCCTCGGCTTCGCGAGCGTCTACATCGCCCGGCAGGCTGTGATCGGCTGGGGCTCGCTCACCTACGCCGGCCTCTTCATCGGCCTCTACTTCCTCGCCCACCTGGTCGCGCGGGCAACCGTGCCGCGGGCCGACCCCTACCTGCTGCCGATGACCGGGCTCCTGACCGCGGTCGGGCTCACCGAGATCTACCGGCTCGGCCCGAGCGACGCGTTCAAGCAGGGCCTGTGGGTCGTGATCGGCGTCGCGGTCTTCGCGGCGGCGCTGATCGGTCTCCGGCGCGACTACCGCGTGCTCGAGTCGTACAAGTACCTGTTCGGAGTCGGCGCGATCGCGTTGCTCTTCCTGCCGCGGCTGCCCGGGCTCGGCGAAACCGTGAACGGGGCCCGGCTGTGGGTGCACGTCGGCGGCCTCCAGTTTCAGCCGGGCGAGCTCTCCAAGGTGTTCCTGATCGTGTTCCTCGCCGGCTATCTGCGGGAGAAACGCGAGGTGCTCGCACAGGGCCGGCTCAAGGACCTCGGGCCGCTGCTGGTGATCTGGGCGGCGACGATGCTCGTGCTCGTCGCGACGAACGACCTCGGCTCGGCGCTCCTCTATTTCGGGATCTTCATCGCGATGCTCTACATCGCAACTGGCCGGCTGATGTACGTGCTCCTCGGACTCGGGCTGTTCGCCGCCGGCGGTTACATCGCCGACCAGCGCATCCCCCACGTGGCCGAGCGGATCACGAACTGGCTGTCGCCGTGGTCTACCCAGAAGGTCTTCTGCCCCTCGACCGGTACCCTGGCATTGCGGCAGGACTGCCAGAGCTACCAGCTCGTGAAGTCGCTCTACTCGATCGCGAATGGAGGGTTCGGGGGCACCGGACTCGGCAAGGGGACGTTCGCGACGACCGGTGGCACGCCGTTGATCCCCGACGTGAATACAGACTTCATCTACTCGGCGCTCGCGCAGGAACTTGGCCTCGTGGGCGTGTCGGCGCTGCTCCTCGTCTTCATGGTGTTCGTCGCACGCGGGATGAAGGTGGCGCTCCGCGTGGACGACGGGTTCTCGAAGCTCCTCGCGGCCGGGCTCACGTTCGGCTTTGCGCTCCAGACGTTCACGATCGTCGGCGGGATCCTCCGGATCATCCCGCTGACCGGGATCACGCTGCCGTTCGTCTCCTACGGCGGCTCGTCGATCGTGGCGAACTTCCTGCTGCTCGCGGGCCTCCTCCTCGTCTCCCACCGGGCGAACTCCGTCTCGTGAACATGAATCGCCGCATCTCCCAGGTCGCGCTCGTCGCGCTCGTCCTGCTGACCTCGCTGATCGTGATGACCACCTACTGGCAGACCTGGGCCTCGGCCGGACTGGCCGCGCGTCAGGACAACGAGATCCAGCGGGTCGCGCAGTTCTCGATCGACCGCGGCAAGATCCTCGCCTCGAACGGCAAGACGGTGCTCGCGACGAACATCAAGAAGAAAGAGGGCGGCCAGACCCTCTACTTCCGCGTCTACCCCTCGCACGGGCTCGCGTCGCAGATCGTCGGCTACTCGACCCAGAGCCGGTCGCGAACCGGGATCGAGGAGACGCAGAACAGCTATCTCACCGGCTCCAACACCGATCTCGGCACGATCCTCTCCACGGTGGGCGACCGGCTCAAGGGAACGACGATCAAGGGGAACGACGTCGTCCTGACGATCCATCCGGGCACGCAGTGGCTCGCCCAGCACCTGCTGCAGGGCACCTGCGGGGCCGCGGTGCTCCTGAACCCGAAGACCGGTGCCGTGTACGCGATGGCCTCCTCGCCCGGCTTCGACCCGAACCTGATCGAGCAGACGGCGGGGTACGAGAAGGTGACGGCGACGAAGAGCCCGTGCCCACCCCAGCCCGCCTCGCCGCTCGTGAACCGGGCAGCCCAGGACCTCGTCCCGCCGGGCTCGACCTTCAAGACGATCACGGCTGCAGCGGCGCTCGACGACGGGATCTACACGCAGAACTCGACGTTCGACGACCCCGGGTACTGCACCGAGTACGGCAAGGAGGTCAAGAACGCGCTCGACCAGAGCGGCCCCGAGGCCTTCGGCCTCGTGAACCTGGTGGAGGCCTACCAGCACTCGATCAACGCCGTCTTCTGCAACATCGGCCAGAAGCTCGGCGCGCAGCGCGTGCTCGACGAGGCAAAGAAGTTCGGCTTCTACTCGGTGCCGCCGCTCGAGGTTCCATCGGACGCGATCTCCGCTTCCGGGCTCTACTCGAGCGGGAAGCTCTTCGACCCCTCGACCCCCGCCGGCTATTCGCGGGTCGACCCGGGCCGCCTCGCCTTCGGCCAGGACAAGCTGCTCGCGACGCCGCTCCAGATGGCGCTCGTCGCCGCCGCGGTCGCGAACAAGGGCGTCGAGATGGCGCCGACGCTGATCCAGAAGATCGTCTCGCCGAGCGGCTCGACGGTGAAGCGGCTCCACCCGCACGTGTGGCGCGTGGCGACGAAGCCGTCGACGGCCGGGGCGCTCAAGAACATGATGGTCGAGGTCGTACAGGCGGGCACGGGGACGCAGGCGCAGATCCCGGGAGTGGTCGTCGCGGGCAAGACCGGCACCGCGGAGACCTGCTCCTGCAACACGGTCTACGACGCCTGGTTCATCTTCTTCGCGCCGGCGAACAACCCCGTCGTGGCGGGTGCCGTCCTCGTCGAGAATCAGAACAACGGCTTCGGTGGGGCGATCGCCGCTCCGATCGCCAAGCAGCTGATGCAGGCGATCCTTCCGGTTGCGTCGAAGGAGAACAAGAATGGCAACTGAGGTGGAGGATCCCCTGATCGGCAGCCTGTTCGACAACCGCTACCGGATCGTGCGGAAGCTCGGTTCGGGCGGCATGGCCGAGGTCTACCTTGCCGAGGACGAGGAGCTCGGACGCAAGGTCGCGCTGAAGATGCTCGACGAGCGGCACGCCCGAGACGACCAGTTCGTCGAGCGCTTCAAGCGCGAGGCGCGGAATGCCGCCGGCCTCAGCCACCCGCACATCGTCCGGATCTACGACCGCGGGCAGGCCGAGGGCACCTACTACATCGCGATGGAGTACCTCGACGGGCCGACACTGAAGGAGCTGCTCGTCCGCAAGGGGCCGACGCCGCCGCTGACGGCGATCAAGTTCGCGCGGGAGATCCTGAGCGCGCTCGCCGAGGCGCACAAGCACGACATCGTGCACCGCGACATCAAACCGCACAACGTGATCGTCAGCCCGGACTGGACGGTCAAGGTCACCGACTTCGGGATCGCGCGCTCCGGCGCCTCGCAGATGACGGAGGCGGGCTCGATCGTCGGCACCGCGCAGTACCTCTCACCCGAACAGGCGCGCGGGAAGCCGGTCGACCAGCGCTCGGATCTCTACTCACTCGGGATCGTGCTCTACGAGATGCTCACCGGCAAGGTGCCGTTCACCGGCGATGCAGCGGTCGAGATCGCGATGAAGCACCTTTCGGCGATCCCCGACCCGCCGTCGAAGCTCCGTCCCGAGATCTCGCACGATCTCGACGCGGTCGTGATGCGCGCCCTCGCAAAGGATCCGGCCGACCGCTACTCCTCCGCCGAGGAGATGGACGCCGACCTCGCCCGCGTCGCCCGGGGCGCGGCGGTCTCGCGCAGCACCGAGGAGGCAATGACGAGCGTGCTCGCCGGCAGCGGCATCTCCTCGGCGATGACCTCGATCGTCCCGCGCGAGGCGCTCACGCCACCGCCGGCACCGCCGGCCTACCGGCCGCCGTCCTACTACGACGACAGGCCGCGTCGCCGCTCGCGCTGGCCGATGATCCTGGGGCTGTTCGCAATCGCCGTGATCGCGGTCGGCGGCTTCCTGATCTATCAGCGGGTCAACACCGCGATCAGCTCGAACAAGACCGTCGCGGTCACGAACGTCGTGCAGACGCCCGTCGACAACGCCGAGCTCATCCTGCACCAGCAGGGCCTCCTGACCCGTCTCGAACACACCCCGAGCTCGACGGTCGCCGCGACGTTCGTGATCAGTCAGAACCCGGGCCCGGGCGACCGCGTCGCCAAGCAGACGACGGTGACCCTGGTGGTCTCGACCGGCAAGCCGAAGACGACCGTGCCGCCGCTCGTGAACCTGCCCGTCGCCCAGGCCGAGGCGGTGCTGACGAGCCGCGAGCTGAAGTACACGCAACACAACCAGACGTCGAACACCGTCCCTGCCGGCAGCGTGACGGCCTCGGATCCTTCTGCCGGCACGACCGTGCTCGTGGGCTCGTCGGTCGTGATCAACGTGTCGACCGGGCCGAAGCAGAGCGGCGTGCCGAGCGTCGTCGGCGAGCCGTACGCGAACGCGGCGAGCGCACTCGAGGGCATCCACTTCAAGCCCGTGCGGGTGGACGTCGCGAACGCCGCGCCCGTCGATCAGGTGATCTCGCAGGATCCCTCCGCCGGCACCTCCGCCGCCGTGGGCTCGACGGTGACGCTCCAGGTCTCGACGGGCCCGCAGCTCGCAACGGTCCCGTCGGTCACCCAGGACGACCAGGTCACGGCCACGCAGCTTCTCCAGCAGGCCGGGTTCGCGGTCTCGGTCGTCCCGCAGGACGTGACCGACCCGACGCAGGACAAGCTCGTGCTGGCCCAGGATCCGCCCTCGGGCAAGAAGCTCCAGCAGGGAACCACGGTGACGATCACGGTCGGCCACCTCGTGACGGCGCCGCCGGCGCAGACGACCACCACGACCTCGACGACCACGCCCCTGACGACGCCGACGACCACTCCGACGACGGGGACCACCACTACGCCTCTGACCTCGACGACACCGCCGGCCACGACGCCCGCCGGGACCACCACGACGGGTACACCCCAACCGCCCCCGTGATGGGCGCCCCACTGAGCGGCCTGCTGTGACCCGGCGGATCGCGGTTCTCTCCGGCGGCCGCTCGAGCGAGCGAGAGGTGTCGATCGCCTCCGGTCGTAGTGTCGCGGCCGCGCTCGCCGCGCAGGGTGCCGAGGTGTTCGCGATCGAGATCGGAGCGAGCGGCCGCTGGGAGCTGGCCGCGCCGACCTCGAGCGATTCACCGGGCACCGCCCTCGACGGGCGGCTTCCGAGCCAGGCCGTCGCTGCGAGCCTCGCGGACGTGGACGTCGTCTTCCCGGTGCTCCACGGGCCGTTCGGCGAGGACGGGACGGTGCAGGGCCTCCTGGAGCTCGCAGGGGTGCCCTACGTCGGCGCGGGCGTGACCGCCTCGGCGCTCGCGATGGACAAGGATCTCTTCAAGTCGGTCCTCCGCGACAACGGCATACCGGTCACCGCAAACACCACGTTCCGCTCAGGCGACGCCGTCTCGAACCCCTACGACTACCCCGTGTTCGTCAAACCCGCCCGCCTCGGCTCGTCGATCGGGATCTCGAAGGCCCACGACAACGAGGAGTTCACCGCCGCCGTCGCGCTCGCGTTTCGCCACGACGAGAAGGTGCTCGTCGAGGAGTTCGTCGACGGCAGCGAGATCGAGATCGGCGTGCTAGGGAATCGCAACCCGATCGCCTCGATTCCCGGCGAGATCGTCGTCGAGCGCAACGAGTGGTACGACTACGCCGCCAAGTACGACGAGGGCGAGATGCAGCTGATCGTGCCGGCCCGCCTGCCCGACGAGCAGCTCGCGCGGGCCCAGGAGCTCGCGGTGCGCGCGTTCGTCGCCGTGGAGTGCGAGGGGATGGCACGCGTCGACATGTTCGCGCGGCGCGACGGCGAGGTGCTCGTCAACGAGCTGAACACCATTCCCGGTTTTACGGAGACGAGCGTCTACGCCAAGCTCTTCGAGGCCGCCGGCCTCGGCTACGGCGACCTCCTCGAGCGGCTGATCGACCTGGCCCTCGAACGTCACGAACGCCGCAGTCGACTCGCCTACTGAGAGACCTGTCGGTAGGGCCCACTCCGCACGTCCGAGCCACGGCCCGAAAGCGCCAGCCCAAACCGCCGGCAGAGCACGCCCCCACCCTGGGTGGGGAGCCATCCCCGCCACCCTCGACAACCATTCTACGAGCGCTCGCTAGGGCGATCCATTCCCCGTTCGGCCCATTCGGGCGGGCGGGGCGACCCGCACGGCCGAGCCTCGGAGCCGCGGAGCCTAGAAGCCGGGCTCGACCCGACCGCCGGCGCTCGTTCCCCGCGCCTCAACCCTGCTGCGTCGCCGTCACCTCGTTGATGCGCACGGCGCCGTTGTCGCCCCGGTCGGTGAGCCAGATCAGGTAGTACCGCGCCTCGGTTCCGTCCAGGTGGAAGGTGGTCGTCGTGCCGCCTTGCTGCGAGGCCGAGTCGTCGGTGAACGGCCCCGTCTGGCTCTGCCCCGATTCGATCACCGCGGTGTAGCCGGGCGTCGTCGAGACGACGGTCAACGTCTTCGCCTTCGCCGATCGGGGCGCCGCGAGGATGATCCCGACGCCGGGCTTGGAGCCGAAGGGGCCGGTCGAGGGCTGGTAGTAGGTCTCGGTCGACCAGTAGCTGGCGGGATCGCCGTCGGTGGCGTTCCCGATCGAGCCCGAGTTCTCGACGTGGTCGCCGTAGGGATCCCAGGCTGCAGCGGCGGAGAGCCGAAGCGGGACCGCGACTCCTCCGCCTCCGTCGAGGCCCGAGCCGCCGGAGCCCCAGCCGATCAGGAACGCCGCGCCGGCAGCGACGAGCGCCACCACGAGCACCACGACCGCCACGAGCACCCAGCGGCGCAGGCGCGGCGCGCGCGCCCGCTTCGCGCCCGAACGTGGCGGCGCGACGACCGGCAGCACCCCGGTCGCCCCGGTGTTCTGGTTCGCCCGGACCTCGGCGAGACAGGCTTCGAGCTCGGCACAGAACGCGGCCATCGTCGCGAACCGCGCCTCGGGGTCCTTGTCGAGAGCCTTCTCGATCGCGGCCTCGACGCGGCGCGGCACCTCGGGGCGCTTCAGCGTCACCGGCGGCGGCGGCGCGTTGATGTGCTGCATCGCGACCGCGACGAAGTTGTCGCCGGTGAACGGCACCTCGCCGACCAGGAGCTCGTACAGGACGATCCCGAGGGAGTAGACGTCGGTGTGCGCATCCACGTGCCGGCCCTGGGCCTGTTCGGGGGAGATGTAGTCGCACGTGCCGAGCACCGTCCCGGTCTGCGTCTGACCGCCCTCGTGCGCCTCGATCGGCCGCGCGATTCCGAAGTCGGTGACCTTCGCCTCGCCCTTCCCGTTGAGGAGCACGTTCTGCGGCTTGACGTCGCGATGGACGAAGCCCTTCTGGTGGGCGAAGGCGAGGCCGCTCGCGATCTCGATCGTCAGCTCGAGCGCGCGCTCGACGGGAAGGGGGCCGTCGCGCTTCAGCAGCTCCTTCAGGTTCTCGCCGGAGATGTACTCGAGGACGATGAACGGGCTCCCGTGGTCTTCGCCGCGGTCGATGACGGCGACGATGTTGTGATGCGAGAGCCCCGCGACGAGCTTCGCCTCGCGGCTGAACCGCTCGACGACGTCCTTCTGCGCGACGAGCCGGTCGTGGAGCACCTTGAGGGCGACCGTCCGCTCGAGCACCCGGTCATGCGCGCGATAGACGCTCGACATGCCGCCGGAGCCGACGACCTCCTGGAGCTCGTAGCGGTCCGCGACCACGTCGCCTGCCATCAGGGTCGTGGGATCCTCCTCGGAGCCGCTACCACCGTGCTCATTGTGGCGGTGGGACTACCCGAGCACGGCTTCCAGCGCCTCTTCCCAGGCGCCGAGCGCTTCTTCGAGCTGCGCGTCCTCGATCACGAGCGGGACGAGCACCCGGATGCAGTTGCCGTAGACGCCGCAGGTGATCAGGAGCAGGCCCCGCTGGAGCGCCTCTTCGGTGACGCGGTTTGCGAGCTCCTTCGAGGGCTTCTTCGTCGCGGGGTCTGCGACGAGCTCGATCGCGAGCATCGAGCCGAGGCCGCGAACGTCGCCGATCGCGGGCCATCGGTCCTGCCACGAGAGCATCCGCGCGCGGATCGTTTCGCCGATCGACGCCGACCGATCGACGAGGCCCTCGTCCTCGATCACGTCGAGGACGGCAAGCGCCGAGGCCTGGGCAACGGGGTTGCCGACGTAGGTTCCGCCGACGCCGCCGACGACCGGCGCATCCATGATCTCGGCGCGCCCGATCACACCCGAGAGCGGCAGGCCCGCCGCGATCGACTTGGCGACACAGATCAGATCGGGCTCGACTCCCGAGTGCTCGATTCCGAAGAAGCGCCCGGTACGGCCGAACCCGGTCTGCACCTCGTCGGCGACGAGCACGATCCCGTGCGTGTCGCAGAGGTTGCGGACGCCGGCCACGAACTCGGGCGGCGCGACGATGAAGCCGCCTTCGCCCTGGACCGGCTCGAGGACGATCGCCGCAACCGACTCGGCGGCGACGACCGTGGTGAACGCGCGCTCGAGCGCGGCAAGCGCGTCCTCGACCGAGATGCCGCGGTAGGGGTGCGGGAACGGCACGCGGTAGACCTCGGGCGCGAACGGCCCGAGCCCCGCCTTGTACGGGTGCACCTTGGAGGTCAGCGAGAGCGAGAGCAGCGTGCGCCCGTGGAAGCCGCCCTCGAAGCCGATCACGGCCGGACGGCCGGTGAAGGCCCGCGCGAACTTGACCGCGTTCTCGACCGCTTCGGTGCCTGCATTGAAGAACGCGGCCTTGACCGGACCCGAGATCGGCGCGCGCTCGGCGAGCCGCTCGGCGAGCGTCGCGTACGACTCGTACGGGACGATCGTGAAATCGGTGTGGACGAACCGGTCGAGCTGCTCATGGGCGGCCGCGAGCACGTCCGGGTGGCCGTGGCCGACGTTCAGGCACCCGACGCCTCCCGCGAAGTCGATGAACGTGTTGCCGTCGACGTCGGTCAGGGTTGCGCCGCGGGCCGAGGCAGCGACGACCGGGAAGGTGATCGCAAGCGGACTCGCCACGGCGGCCGCGATGCGCTCGCCGATCTCGGACGAGCGCGGGCCCGGAATCTCCGTCTTCAACTCGATCGTGCGGGTCGCAGCCATCCGGTCAGCCTAGCGAACGCACCCGTGAAAAAGATGAGGCCGCCCGGTCGGGCGGCCTCATCTCGGTTACTGACTTGGTATTCGTAGGGGCGCTTCCAACCGATTTCACTACTCGGTGGCGCGCTCGTGCGATATCTCAGGCGCGATATCCCCCACGCTGGCTAGACGATTCCCCCTCAGGTCCCGGGGATACGCCCCTACGAGCCAGTACCTCCACTGCCCGTACTGGAAATCTCCATCTACCGGACCACCTCCTTTCCGCGGTTAATCCGATAGTAGCCCGTCGGTCAAGACGGACGTCAGTTCCAACCCGTTGTCCATCGGAATCGTGACGCTGACGAGACCGGGATCGTCCTGTCGTGCCGCCGAGTACGCGGCCAGGGCGGCGTGGGAGAGAACGTTGTCGGCGACCATGACCGCACCGGCCTCGACCCGGGCGCGCGCCAGCTGGAACAGGGCCTCGTAGTCGTCCTTCCAGGCGTCGATGAAGACGACGTCGTAGGGCCCGCTGAGCCGCTCGATCGTCTCGAACGCGTCTCCGGGGATGACCTCGATCCAGTCCGAGAGGCCGGCGTCGGCGATGTTCCGCGCCGATGCCTCGAGCTTCACCGCGCTCGCCTCGAGCGAGGTGACGTGACCGCCGTGCAGGCGGACGGCGGCCCCGAACCAGATCGTCGAGTAGCCGCGCGAGCCGCCGATCTCGAGCACCTCGCACCCGGGCCGGCCGGAGCAGAGCGCGAAGAGGAACGCCCCGCTCGTGGGGGGGACCTGGAGGGAGCGCTGGTCCATCTCGAGCCCGGTGCCCTCTTCGGCCTCGGTCTCGGCCTCGAGCCGACGAAGGACGGCGCGGACACGATCGTCGATCACGCGCGCTCCCGTTCGACGTCGTCTCGAACCCAGCAGACGGCGAGATGATCGTTGACCACGCCGCATGCTTGCATAGCCGCGTACACGGTCGTCGGGCCGACGAACCGGAAGCCCGCGGCACGAAGTCGTTTGGCGAGCGCCGTCGACTCCGGCGTCGTCGCCGTCCAGTCGGCCGTCGTGGTGGGAGCGGGGGCGGCGGCCGGGGCGTGGCTCCAGAAAAGCGAGTGCAGCGGCTCACCGGTCTCCCTGAGCGCGACGGTCGCCCCGGCGTTCGCGATCGCCGCCTCGATCTTGCCCCGATGGCGGACGATGCCCGCGTCGGCGAGCAGCCGCAGGACGTCAGCCTCTCCGAACGCCGCGACCCGATCCGGCTCGAAGCCGGCGAAGGCCTCCCGGAAGGCCGGGCGCTTCCGCAGGATCGTGAGCCACGAGAGGCCCGACTGGAACCCCTCAAGGCAGAGCCGCTCGTAGATGCCGCGCTCGTCCCGCACAGGACGGCCCCATTCCTCGTCGTGGTAGCGAATGTACTCCGGGTCGCTGGTCGGCCAGCAGCGGACGGGTTCAGGCGCCAAGCTCGACCACGACGACGCCGTCCTCGACCCGCACCGGGAATGTCTTCACGGGCAGGTACGCCGGAAGCGAGAGAGCCTTGCCGCTCCGGAGATCAAAGCTCGCGCCGTGCCGAGGACAGGCGACGGTGCAGGTCTCCTCGTCCCAGTTGCCGAGGCAGAGCGGGCCGTCGTCGTGGGAGCAGCGGTCTTCGATCGCGTGCAGCGTGCCCTCACAGTTGTAGACGCCGACGCGGTAGGGCTCGTGCTCGACGAGCTTCATCGCGCCGGGCGGCAGCTCCTCGAGCGGAGCCACGGGCAGCTCAGCCAAAGTCGAGGCCTTGCCATTCCTCCGGCAGCAGGGTGCCTTTGGAGCGGTTGAGCGCCACCTTGACCACACCGAGCCCGAGGATCGCGCACTTCATCCGCACCGGCGTGAGCGGGATCCCGACCTCCTCGAGCAGCTCCTCCTTGGGGAGCGCGGCGACGACGGTGGCCGTCTTGCCCTTGACGAGATCCGTCAGCATCGAGGTCGCCGCCTGGGAGACCGCGCAGCCCCGGCCCTCGAAGCCGATCTCCGAGATCGTCTCGCCGTCCTCGGCGAACCTGATCGAGACGGTGACCTCGTCGCCGCAGAGCGGGTTCTGTCCCTCCGCCTGCGCGTCCGGCTCGCCGAGCAACCCGTAGTTGTGCGGGTGCTTGTAGTGGTCGAGAATGTTCTCGCGGTAGAAGTCGTCGAACTGAGTCATGGTCGTCGGTCCCGGCGCCGGCAAAGCCGGGGCCTTCGCTCCTTTGTGAGCTCCGTCAAGCCTCCGCTCAGAGTCATGTCATCAGCTCCCGGGCCTTGCGGACGGCGACGCCGAGCCGGTCGATCTCGTCGGGAACGGTGTAGAGGTAGAAGCTCGCGCGGTTCGTCGCGGGAACGCCGAGCTTGCGCATCAGCGGCTGGCAGCAGTGGTGGCCGGCGCGGATCGCGATCCCGTCCAGGTCGAGGATCTGCGCCATGTCATGGGGGTGCACGCCCTCGACGTTGAACATCACGATCCCGGCGCGCCGCTCCGGTGGAGGCCCGTAGAGCGTGATCCCGGGTACGTCGGCGAGCACGTCGAGCGCGTAGGCGGCGAGCCTGTGCTCGTGCGCCTCGATCGCCTCTAGGCCGACGGCCTCGAGGTAGTCGATCGCCGCGCCGAGGCCGACCGCTTCGGCGACCGGCGAGGTTCCGGCCTCGAACTTCGAGGGCAGCTCGCCCCAGGTCGTCTTCTCGTCGCCCACGTTCCGGATCATGTGGCCGCCGAGCAGGAACGGCTCCATCTCGAGCAGGAGCTCCGACCGGCCCCAGAGGAACCCGATCCCGCTCGGCCCGAGCATCTTGTGTCCCGAGGCAGCAACGAAATCGGCGCCGAGCGACTGGACGTCGAGGCGCACGTGCGGCGCGGCCTGAGCGGCGTCGCAGGTGAGGATCGCGCCGCGCTCATGGGCCCAGTCGGCGATCCGCCGCGTATCGGCGATCGTGCCGAGCGAGTTCGAGACGATGTTGGCCGCGACGACCTTCACGTTCTCGAGGTCGGCGACCTCGTCGAGGAGGAGATCGCCGTTGTCGTCGATCGGGATGATCCGGAACTCGGCGCCGGTGCGGTTTGCGACGTACTGCCAGGGAACGAAGTTGGAATGGTGCTCGAGCTGGGTCGCGAGCACGACGTCGCCCGGCCCGAGGCGCGCGAGACCGTAGGCGTAGGCGACCAGGTTCAGGCCCTCGGTCGCGTTGCGCACGAAGATGATCTCGCGCTCGGTCGGCGCGTTGACGAACGCGCGGACCTTCTCGCGCGCGCCCTCGAGACCCGCGGTCGCCCGCTCGCCGAGCGCGTAGACGCCCCGGTGGACGTTCGAGTACGAGGTCTCGTAGAACTCGGTCATCGCCTCCAGCACCTGGCGAGGCTTTTGCGAGGTGGCGGCCGAGTTGAGGTAGGCGAGCGGATGACCGTGGAACCTCTGCTCGAAGATCGGGAAGTCCTCGCGGAGCTTCGCGGCATCGAGCATCGGCTGCACCCTGACGGCCATGGAACCACTGTACAGCGGCGCGTTCGGGCCCCGACCCGGCCCGCTTCGCCGCGACGGTCGTACGACTCTCGCGCCGCCTCCCTTACGTAACCTGGCACCGAATGTCGGAATACATCTACTCGATGTACAAGGCGAACAAGTTCTACGGAACGGATCGCCAGGTGCTCGCGGATATCTCGCTCTCGTTCTTCCACGGGGCGAAGATCGGCGTGCTCGGGCCGAACGGCTCGGGGAAGTCGACGCTCCTGCGGATCATGGCGGGGCGCGAGGAGACCTCGAGTGGCGAGGCGCAGATCGCGCCGAACGCGACCGTCGGCCTGCTCGAGCAGGAGCCCGAGCTCGATCCGGCCAAGGACGTTCGCGGCAACGTCGAGGACGGGGTACGCGAGCTGCTCGACCTGCTCGACCGCTTCAACGCGATCTCCGCCGCCTTCTCGGAGCCCGACGCCGACTACGACAAGCTGCTCGCCGACCAGGCGAAGGTGCAGGACGAGATCGACCGCCGCGACGCCTGGTCGCTCGACGCCACGCTCGACCGGGCGATGGATGCATTGCGGCTTCCCGAGGGCGACCGCGACGTCACCACGCTCTCGGGGGGCGAGCGCCGCCGTGTCGCGCTCTGCCGGCTGCTGCTCTCGGCCCCCGATCTGCTGCTCCTCGACGAGCCGACGAACCATCTTGACGCCGAGTCCGTCTACTGGCTCGAGCGCTTCCTCGCCGACTACAAGGGCGCCGTGATCGCGGTCACCCACGACCGGTACTTCCTCGACAACGTCGCGGGCTGGATCCTCGAGCTCGATCGTGGCCGCGGGCTCCCGTTCCAGGGCAACTACTCCTCGTGGCTCGAGCAAAAGCAGGCAAGGCTCGCTGTGGAGGAGAAGCAGGAATCGGCACGCCGCCGCACCCTCGCGCGCGAGCTCGAATGGGTGCGCATGAGCCCGAGAGCACGCCACGCCAAGTCCAAGGCCCGGCTCGGCGCCTACGAGAAGCTGCTCGCCGACGAGCAGGACGTGAGACTCGACCGGGTCGAGATCCACATCCCGCCCGGGCCGCGCCTCGGCGACCTCGTGATCGAAGCCGACGGGATCAGCAAGGGCTTCGGCGACCGGCTGCTCTTCGAGGACCTGTCCTTCTCCCTTCCGCCGGCCGGAATCGTCGGCGTGATCGGCCCGAACGGCGCCGGCAAGACGACGCTCTTCCGGATGATCGCCGGCGAGGAGCAGCCGGACGCGGGCCAACTCAAGCTCGGCGACACCGTGCAGCTCGCCTACGTCGACCAGTCGCGCGGCGACCTCGACCCCAAGAACACGGTGTGGAAGGAGATCAGCGGCGGGCACGACATGATCGAGCTCGGGAAGAAGGAGATCAACTCGCGCCAGTACACGAGCTGGTTCAACTTCCGGGGCGGAGACCAGCAGAAGCCCGTCGGCCAGCTTTCGGGCGGGGAGCGCAACCGCGTCCACCTGGCGAAGCTCCTGAAGAGCGGCGGCAACGTGCTGCTGCTCGACGAGCCGACGAACGACCTCGACGTCGACACCTTGCGTGCGCTCGAGGAAGCGCTGCTCGATTTCGCCGGCTGCGCGGTCGTGATCACGCACGATCGCTGGTTCCTCGACCGCGTCGCGACGCACATCCTCGCCTTCGAGGGCGACTCGGAGGCAACCTGGTTCGAGGGCACGTGGGGCGAATACGTCGACTGGGTCACGGAGACGCGCGGCCCCGAGGCGCTCGAGCCGCATCGGATCAAGTACAAGCCGCTGACGCGCACCGCTTAGCCCTAGACGAGTGGTTCCACGACATCGTCTGCTTCGGGGCGCGAACTGGGCGGTCTGGGGCGCCGCGGCGGTGCCTCGGCGATACAAGACGTACCGGCGAGACACTGCCGCGGTGAAGCGCAGGCCGGCCAGATCGCGCATCCGGACACGCGAGATCGTGGAACTACTCGTCTAGCATCCAGGGGTGAGACGCCGAGCGCTGACGAACACCGTCGTGCTCGGTGGGTACGCGCTCGTCTCGTTTCTCTACTTCGGCCTGCCGATCGCCTCCCATCCGGGCCGCTACGAGATCGGCTACGGCCGCGACCCACAGATCTTCGTCTGGTCGTTCGCCTGGTGGCTGCATGCGCTCGAGACCTGGCAGAACCCGTTCGTCAGCCACGCGATCTACGCGCCGGTCGGGGTCAACCTCGCCTGGGCGACCGACGTACCCGGCCTCGCGGTGGTGTTCGCGCCGCTCACTGCGCTGTTCGGGCCGGGCGTCTCCTACAACGTCGCCGCCCTGCTCGCCCCGGCCCTCTCGGCCTGGACGGCATTCCTGCTCTGCCGGCACCTGACCCGGTCGCTCTGGCCGTCGCTCGCGGGCGGCTACCTGTTCGGCTTCTCGAGCTACATCCTCGGTCAACTGCAGGGCCATCTGCATATGACGGCGGTCTTCCTGCTGCCGCTGATCGCGCTCACGAGCGTCCGCTACCTCCAGGGCGAGCTCGCCGGTCGCGGGTTCGCGTGGCGGCTCGGCGTGCTCTTCGGGCTCCAGTTCTGGCTCTCGACCGAGCTGCTCGCGACAGCGGGGCTCGTGCTTGCGGTCTCGCTGGCGCTCGCCTACTGGCTCGTTCCGGCGACGCGCGGGCGGCTTCGCACGGTGGTGAAGCCGATCCTTGCCGCGATAGCCATCGCGGCGGTGGTCGCGGCGCCGCTCCTCTACTACGCCGTGACGGGCTTTCAGTCGCAGTCGATCAACTCTCCGGGGATCTTCGACGGCGACCTCGCGAACTTCCTGATCCCCACGCAATTCATCTGGGCCGGGGGCTCGAGCTTCACGAGCATCTCCTACCACTTCCGAGGCGGGCCCTCCGAAGCGGGCGCCTACCTCGGGATTCCGACGCTCGTGATCGTCGCGTGGTACGCAACCGGGCTTCGGCGGTCGAGAACCGTCCGCTTCCTGGTCGTTGCGCTGGCGGTGGCGGCAGTGCTCACGCTGGGGACCGGGATCGCGGTCAAGGGGCGGATCGAGGCCTGGCTCCCCTGGCGCGAGCTCGCGAGCCTGCCGATCTTCGACAACGTCCTTCCGGCCCGGTTTGCCGTGTACCTGTCGCTCGCGGCGGCGCTGATCGTCGCGCTCTGGGCCGTATCGCGCCACGGCTTCCTTCGCTACGCGCTGCCGGCGCTCGCGATCGCGGCGCTCGTCCCGAACCTTTCCCGGACCGACTATCGCGAACACCCCGAGCGGTGGCCGTTCTTCACGCAGGGCCTCTACAAGCTGTGCATCCCGAAGAACGAGAACGTCGCGATCTTCCCGTTCGGCTCCTGGGACAACTCGACACTCTGGCAGGCCGAGACGAACTTCTGGTTCCGGATGCCGGAGGGATACCTCCAGCCGAGCCCGCCGGCCAAGGACATCGACAACGACCCGACGATCCAGATCCTTGCAGCCGGGCACAGCGTGCCGACTCCGGCGCAGATCATCGCCTTCGTCCACCGGGAACGGGTCGACCGGATCGTCTCGGTCGCGATCTACGTCCACCCGAACGGGACCGAGATGCACCGATTCGGCTCGGTACAGGGCCTCGGCGGCGTCGCCGTCGCGCCGGGCTGCGGGTATCCGTCGATGCAGAAGGGCATTCACCCGACCCCACCGCACCCCAAGAGGTAGCGCACTGGCCAGGGTCGACATCTTCGAGGACACCCTGCTCCTGCAGCTCTCACTGTGGGAGCGGCTCGGCGGGTTCGTGCGCGGCGACGCCCGGATCCCGCTCACCGCGGTGCGAAGGGCCCGTGTCGTCGAGCACCCTTGGGAGGAGCTGCGCGGCCGGCGCTCGCCCGGGACACGCCTCTCCAAGCGGAGTGCCGTCGGGACGTGGCGGTTCTCGGGCGGCAAGGACTTCGCCGCGATCCACGGACGCGGCCCGGGCCTCGTCGTCGACCTCGTCGGCCTCGAGTTCGCGCGGCTCGTCTTCTCGTGCGCCGAGGCGGAAACGGTCGCCGACTGGATCAACGACTCAGCGGGCGCAGCACGCGAGCGGGCCGGAAGGAACTAGACGATCTGGGGGATCCGCGCTTCGAGCGCGGCCCCGAGGGCCTCTCGAACCGGCTCGAGCTCGATCCGGTCGAGGATGTCCTGGAAGAACCCACGGACGATCAGCCGTTCTGCCTCGGCCCGCGAGAGCCCGCGCGCCATCAGGTAGAAGAGCTCCTCGCGGTCGACGCGACCGATCGTCGCCCCGTGGGTGCAGCGGACGTCGTTGGCGAGGATCTCGAGCCCGGGAATCGAGTCGGCGTGCGCGTCCTCGGAGAGCAGGAGGTTCCGGTTCTCCTGGTAGGCGTTCGTCTTCTGCGCATCCTCCTCGACGCGGATCATCCCGCGCCACACCGCGTGGGCGTGCTCGCGCAGCGCACCCTTGAACGCGAAGTCGGACTCGGTCGAGGGCGCGATGTGCTCCTGGAAGGTGTCGTAGTCGAGGTGCTGGTTGCCGTCGGCGAAGTAGGCGCCGGTGACGCGAGAGGTCGCGCCGGGGCCGCTCAGGTCGTTCTGGATGCGAATCTTGCCGTTCTTCGAGCCGAATCCGCCCGCGACCCAGTCGAGCTCGCCGTCGCGGTCGACCCGGGCGTGGTGGGTGGCGAAATGCCAGGTCTCGCGCGAGAGGTTCTGGATCGAGACGTACTCGAGCTTCGCCGCCTGGCCGACGAACAGCTCGGCGACCGCGTTCGAGTAGGCAGGGAGGTCGGGCCGGGACGACGAGTACTCCTCGATCAGGGTGAAACGCGAGCGCTCCTCGGCGACGACGAGCAGCCGCCAGAAGAGCGCGCCCTCGGCAACCGAGTTGGCGATCCGCACGTACAGCGGCTTCTCGAGCTCGACGCCCTTCGGCACGTGGACGAGCAGGCCGTGCGTCCAGACCGCCGCGTTGTGCGCCGCGAACTTCTCGTTCCAGCCGACGAGCGAATAGAGCCGGGGGTCGTCCTCGCCGAGCACCTCGAAGCGGATACCTTCCGGCGCGCGTTCGATCTCGATCCCGGCCTCCGTGACGACGGCCATCCCGGCGACGTCGAGGTCGAGCAGCTGCGCGGGCACGGCACCCGCCACCGACCCGTTGGGGCTTGCCGTGTAGGAGTCTGGATCGAAGCCGCGCAGGTTCGTGAACCGCCAGGCCTCCTCGGTCGTGTCGGGCACCGGGAGCGCGCGGTACTGCTCGAGCGCATGCGCGTTACCCATCGAGCTCGCGCCTTTCGCGGGTTCCGCCGGCGCTAGCCGACGGAACCTTCCATCTGCAGCTCGATCAGCCGGTTCATCTCGATCGCGTACTCGAGCGGCAGTTCCTTCACGATCGGCTCGACGAATCCGGAGACCACCATCGCGCTCGCCTGCGTCTCGGTGAGCCCGCGCGACATCAGGTAGAAGAGCTGCTCCTCACCGATCTTGGAGACGGTCGCCTCGTGACCGATGTCCACGTTATCCTCGTCGATCTGGATGTAGGGATAGGTGTCGGAGCGCGAGTCCTCGTCGAGGATCAGCGCGTCGCAGACGACCTTCGACTTCGACCCGGTCGCCCCGTTCGCCACCTGGAGAAGCCCACGGTAACCCGCCCGGCCGCCGTTCTTCGAGATCGACTTGGAGGTGATCACCGAGGTCGTATCCGGCGCGACGTGGACGACCTTGCCGCCCGCGTCCTGATGCTGCCCCGCACCGGCGAAGGCGATCGAGAGCACCTCGCCGTGGGCCCGCGGGCCCATCAGCCAGATCGCGGGGTACTTCATCGTCAGCTTCGAGCCCAGGTTCCCGTCGACCCACTCCATCGTCGCGTCCTCGTAGGCGACCGCACGCTTGGTGACGAGGTTGTAGACGTTCGTCGACCAGTTCTGGATCGTCGTGTACCGGCAGCGGCCGCCCTTCTTGACCACGATCTCCACGACCGCCGAGTGCAGCGAGTCGGAGGAGTAGATCGGCGCCGTGCAGCCTTCGACGTAGTGCACGTAGGCGCCCTCGTCGACGATGATCAGCGTGCGCTCGAACTGGCCCATGTTCTCGGCGTTGATCCGGAAGTAGGCCTGCAGCGGCAGCTCGATCCTGACGCCCTTCGGGACGTAGATGAACGAGCCGCCCGACCAGACGGCGCTGTTCAGGGCGGAGAACTTGTTGTCGTTCGAAGGGATGATCGTCCCGAAGTACTCCTTGACGAGCTCCTCGTGCTCCCGCAGGCCGGAGTCCATGTCGAGGAAGATCACGCCCTGCGCAGAGAGGCTCTCCTGGATCTTGTGGTAGACGACCTCGGACTCGTACTGGGCCCCGACGCCGGCGAGGTGGTTCTTCTCCGCCTCGGGAATCCCGAGCTTGTCCCAGGTGTCCTTGATGTCGGCGGGCAGATCCTCCCAGGAGTTCGCCTGCTTCTCGGTCGGCTTGATGTAGTAGAAGATGTTTTCGAAGTCGATCCCCGAGACGTCGCCGCCCCAGGTCGGGAGCTCGCGCGCGTTGAAGTAGTCCAGCGAGTCGTGGCGGAACTTCCGCATCCACTCCGGCTCGTTCTTGTGCTCCGAGATCGCCTCGACGAGCTCGTGCGAGAGGCCGCGGCCGGACTTGAAGAAGTAGTTGTCGGCGTTGTCCGAGTTGTGGAACCCGTACTTCTCGGCGTAGTCCGAGCCGATCTCGCGAACGATCTCGTTCTCGTCCTCGAGGGCCCCGTTCGCCTTCGAGACACCACGCGCCTCGTCGGGCTCGTCGCTCTCCGTCCGTCTGTCCTCAATGGCTGCCATTTGCGTCCCCTCCGTTGGTGTGGGCGCCAGCTTTGTGAGCGTCGTTGCCGCCCCACTCCTCGTAGCCGAACTCTTCCAGCTTATCGGCGAGTTCCGGCCCTCCGGACTTCACGATCCTTCCGTCGACGAAGACGTGGACGTGGTCCGGCTGGATGTAGTTCAGGATTCTCTTGTAGTGGGTGATCACGACTGCGCCCATCGCGGGGCTGACGAGCTCCTTGACGCCGCTCGCCACGACCTTGAGCGCGTCGATGTCGAGGCCCGAGTCGGTCTCGTCCAGCACGGCGATGCGCGGCTTCAGCATCGCCATCTGGAGGATCTCGACCCGCTTCTTCTCGCCGCCGGAGAACCCGTCGTTCAGATAGCGCGAGGCGAGCTCGCGCGAAACTTTGAGCCGGTCCATCTGCTTGAAGAGCTCCTCCCGGAACTCCCTGACCGGGATCGGATCCTCGGCCCCGGTCTTCGAGCGCCGGATCGCGTTGATCGCGGTGCGCAGGAACTCGGTGACGCGGACTCCGGGGATCGCCTGGGGATACTGGAACGCGAGGAAGACCCCCTGCTGCGCGCGCACATCCGCGCCGGCCTCGGTGATGTCGACGCCGTCGAGCAGGATCTGGCCCTCCGTCACCTTGTAGGCGGGGTGGCCGGCGATCGCGTACGAGAGCGTCGACTTGCCCGAGCCGTTCGGCCCCATGATCGCGTGCACCTCGTTCGTGTCGACGGCAAGGTCGACCCCCTTCACGATCTCGGTTCCGTCCTCGAGCGAGACGTGCAGATTCTTCAGTTCCAGTAGCGGCAAAGAGAGCTCCTCCGAATAGTTCGCCAGGCTCTCGTTCTTACCCGGGCAACAGCGCCGTTCCCCGGATACGGCCTGGCACGCTCAGCGAGCGACCAACCCATCGTAGCCCGCTCTGGCACTCGTGCGGGCTCAGGCGGACCTGACAAGAACGGCCGTTTTCGCAGCGCGGGTAGCCAGAAGTGGTGTGGTACGATCGATCACATGGGATCAGGACTTTTCTCGCCAACGCATCTGGTTGTTTTGCTGCTCGTGGCGCTCCTGCTCTTCGGTGCGAAGCGGCTTCCCGAGATCGGCCGTTCGCTTGGAGTCGGGATGCGTGAGTTCAAGGACTCGGTCACCGGCATCCAGGACGCGACGAAGGTGGAGACGCACTCGGAGCTTCCGCCGCCGGCGCCTGTCGCCCCGGCCGCGCCTGTGGCTCCGGCTGCCGCGCCTGCCGCTCCCGAGAGCACGGCTCCGGCAGCTGCAGCGTCAGATCCGGGCCGCGAAGCCGAACACGTTTCGTAGCCCGCCGTGCGGCTACCGCGGCCACGGCTTCCGCGCCGGTTGGACCACGGCGAAGAAGCGTCGATCGTCGAGCACCTCGATGAGCTTCGCTCCCGGCTGTTCTTCTGCATCGGCGCGCTCGTCATCGGGTCGGTCATCGGCTTTGCGATCCATGCCGATCTGATCCGCTGGCTCGAGCTCACGCTCCCCGAGAAGTACCGGGGGCACCTGACCGTCCTGTCGCCGTTCGAGGCGTTCACGACCACGATCTGGATCTCGATCTACTTCGGGGTGCTCGTGGCGCTGCCGGTGCTGCTCTGGCAGGCGTGGTCGTACTTCATCCCCGCGGTCGACTCGGTCCACCACCGGCTGATGCGGTGGTTCGTGCTCGCGGGCACGCTCCTAGCCATCATCGGCGTCACGTTCGGCTACTTCGTGGTGCTGCCGGCCGCCGAGAACTTCCTCACGGGCTTCGACTCGACCCAGCTCCACTACATCCCGCAGGCGAAGCCGTTCCTGAGCTTCTGCGTGAACATGCTGCTCGCGATGGCGCTCGTGTTCGAGCTGCCGATCTTCATCGTCGCGCTCACCCAGCTCGGGATCGTGCCGACCGAGAAGCTGAAGAAGAACCGGAGGACCGGCATCTTCGCCGTCGTCGTCCTCGGCCTCTGCCTGCCGGGCGTCGACTTCGTCTCGACGTTCTTCGAGGTGGCCCCGCTCGTGATCCTGTTCGAGGCGTCGATCTGGGTGTCGACCTACCTCGACCACCAGCGCGCCAAGCGCTTCAAGAGCGCAGCGTTACAGACGTGAGGCAGGCGGTCTCGGGCGGCTGGGTGGTCCCGGTCGACGGCCCTCCGCTCGAAGACGGCTACGTCGCCTGGGAGGACGGGCGCATCGTCGAGGTCGGCCACGGGCGGGCCGAGCGCCACCACGACGATGCGATCATCCTGCCCGGGCTCGTCAACGCCCACTCGCATCTCGAGTACGCCGTCTACGCCGGATTCGGGGACGGGGCGCCGTTCGGCTCCTGGCTCGACACCCACATGAAGCGCAAGCGGAAGTTGACCCAGGAGGACATGGTCGCGATCGCCCGGCGGGGCGCGGCCGACTCGCTCGCCGCCGGGATCACCACCACGGCCGACTACAGCTTCTCGGGCGCCGCAGTGACGGCGGCGAACGAGCTCGGGCTACGTGCAATCGTCTATCTCGAGGTCTTCGGCTCCGACCCGGCCGCCGCGGCCGATCGGTTCGAGTCGCTCCGGGGCGGGCTCGAGGAGACAGAGCTCGTCCGGATCGGCATCTCGCCCCACGCCCCCTACACCTGCTCGCTCGAGGTCTACCGCTACTGCCTCTCGCTCGGAATCCCGGTGGGAACGCACCTGGCCGAGAACGACGGCGAGAACGAGTGGCTCGAGCACGGAACGGGACCGCTCTCACCGGCGAGCCCGGTGCTCGTGCCGCCCACCGGAAAGCGCGCGGTGGCGACGCTTGCGGAGGTGCTCTGCCCCGAGCTTCTCTGCGCCCACTGCGTTGCCCTCGACGCAGGCGAGATCGCGATGCTCGCCGCCGCCGATGTCCCGGTCGCCCACTGTCCCCGCTCGAACGCGCTTCTCGGCTGCGGCATCGCCCCGCTCTCCGCGCTCCTCGAGGCCGGCGTGCGCGTGGGCCTCGGTACCGACTCGCCGGCCTCGACGCCCTCGTTCGACCCGTGGGACGAGCTGCGGGCCGCGGTGAGCGCCGCTCGCGCCCGCGAACGGCGGCCCGATGCCCTGAGTGCCGGGCAGGCGCTATGGCTTGCGACACGGGGCGCGGCGGCCGCACTCGGGCTCGAAACCGAGCTCGGAAGCCTCACCCCGGGCAAACGCGCCGACCTCACCGTCGTCTCAGTTGCAGGAAGCCCCTACGATCCCATTGAAGATCCCATCGTCGCTGCCGTATACGCAGGTACCCCCGCTCGCGTGATCGAGACCGTCGTGGAGGGGCAGATCCGCTACCGTCAAGAGGAGATCCCGTGGCCAGAGGTACGCAACATCGCAAGCGCCGCCCGCCGGCAAATGTTGGCGTAGCTCACGCTACCGTCGCGCCGAAGCGCCACAAGCGGCCGGCGTACGAGGATCAGCTCTTCTTCGGCCGACTCCGCACGCACGCCAAGGTGCTGTTCGTGCTGATGGCCGCAGTCTTCGTCTTCACCTTCGTCTTCCTCGGCGTCGGCTCCGGTTCGACCGGGATCAGCACAATCGTCCAGAACTTCCTGAGCGGCACCTCGGCCAGCGGCTCCTCGCTCTCCTCGCTCCAGAAGAAGACGGTCCAGCAGCCGAAGGACGCGGCTGCGTGGCTCGCCTACGCCAACAAGCTCCAGGCCGACAAGAAGCTCGACGAGGCGGCGGCCGCGCTCACGACCTACACGACGCTGCGGCCGAAGGACAAGGACGCGCTGAACCAGCTCGCCGGCATCTACCTGCAGCGCGCGACCGACTGGGAGAACCTGTACACGGCCTCGCAGGAGCGCACGCAGGCGCTGTCGCCGACACCGTTGTTCAATCCGAGCGCCACCTCGAAGCTCGGCAAGGCGATCGCGGACGTCACGAATCCGCTCTCGAGCGCCGTGACGGGCCAGACCTCGTCCGCGACCAGCAACGAGTACAACCAGGTCGTCACCTATCTCACCGACCAGGTCAACATCTACAAGAAGCTCGCGAAGATCTCGCCTGCCGATCCGACGACCCAGCTCTCGCTCGCCCAGGCCGCCGCGGAGGCGGTCGACACAACGACCGCAATCGCCGCGTACAAGGCCTTCCTGAGGCTTGCTCCGAGCGACTCGGAGGCGCCGTCGGCCCGCGCGGCGCTGAAGCAGCTCGAGGCCCAGGCGAAGGCCTCGGCGCCGTCGACGGCAACCGCAACAGGCACGACGACGACCGGCAAGGCAGCGGCCAAGAGCAAGAGCAAGAACAACGCGGCGACGACGACCACCGGCTGACCGTCGCCGACGGTTCTCCGGACGAGCGGTTCGGGCCCTGGCTAGACTCACGGCCGTGGCGTGGGTTGTCGCGTTGGCGACCGTATCCGCGCCGTTCATCCGCTCTTTGGCACCGACTTCGACCGACAGACACTCTTCTCAGACGTGCGCCCAGCCATACTGACACTCTTGGCCGCCTCGGCGGTCATCCTTGCCGGTTGTGGCGCCGTCAAGCACATCACCTCCGGTGACCCTTCAGCGGGCAAGGTGCTGTTCGTCTCCAGGTGCGGCGGCTGCCATACGCTCGCGAACGCGAACACCACGGGCACGATCGGGCCGAATCTCGACGACGCGTTCGGCTCGGACAAGGATCAGGGCTTCCACATGTCGACGATCGCCGACGTCGTGCGCGGGCAGATCGCCTATCCGGATACCAAGCCGAGCACCGGCGTCCCGGGCATGACAGCGAACCTCGCCAAAGGGCAGGACGCCACGAACATCTCCGTCTACGTCGCGCTCTGCTCGGCGGAGCCGAAGTGCGTGATTCCGCCCGGCACGATCAAGATCCACTCCTGACCGTCGGGCGCCGGAGCGCCGGAGCGCCGGAGTTGCGGTCTAGTTCGAAGCGGTAGGCGCCGGCGCGCCGAGATCGACGACGACGTGCACTACCGGCACGTCGAACCGCTCGCGCGCCGCCTCGACCACGCCGCGCTCGAGCCAGTTCGAACGTCCTGCAGGGTGCGTCGAGATCACGAGCTCGTCAGGCGCGAACGTGCGGAGCACGTCCTCGATCGCCTGCAGCGGGTCGCCGTCGCCGATCTCCCCGCGCGCGTCGATCCCCACCGCTTGCATCGCCGTCAGCGAGGCCCCGAGCCGCTCCTCGGCCGCGGCACGGGCGCCGTCTGTGTCCGAGGCCCAGGTCTTCACCGGTGTGTTCAGCGCCGGGACGACGACCAGAACTGCGGTCTTCGCCCCGGCGGCGTCCTGCTTGAGCCGGTTCAGGAGCTCGGTGCCCCCGACCGTCTCGTTCGCGACGACGAGCAGCCGCTTCTCCCCGGGGGGATGCGACGCAGCCGACTGCTTGAGCGGCTGCTCGCGAGCGCCGCGCGTCGTCAGCCACCAGGCGATCAGCGCGCCGGTCTCGAGCAGGAACACGGCGAGCCCGGCCCACTTGTTGATGACCGACGCGACCGCGATCAGCGCGAAGTAGACGATCATCAGCATCAGGAAGCGAAAGGCCGCCTCCTCGCTCTTGAACGGATTGCGCATCCTGCCGAAAGTCTTGCAGAAGCGCGGTGCCGAGGAGCGCCGGCCGGGCTAGAGCAGGTAGACGGTCACGTACACGACGATCCACATCACGTCGACGAAATGCCAGTAGATCCCGCCGACCTCGAGCCCCTCGTGCGCTTCGGGGCTGAAATGGCCCCGGAACGAGCGGATCGTCATGCAGAGCAGGATCAGGAGGCCGATGAAGACGTGGCAGGCGTGGAGGCCGGTGAGACCGAAGAACGTCGCCGCGAACGCGGTGTCGCTCGTGTTGAAGCCGATGCGGTGGTACTCGACGATCTGGGTGAGCAGGAAGGTCGAGCCGAGGAGCAGCGTCAACACCATCCCCGCGCAGAGGCCGGCGCGATTGCCTCGCTTGCAGGCGGTCAGAGCCCAATGCATGGTGAAGCTCGAGGTGACGAGGATCAAGGTGTTGACGAGCGCCAGGAACCAGGGCCGCTCGAACTGGATGTGCGTGCCCGGCATGTACGGCGGCCACGGGCCCGGATTCGTCTGCCGCTCGACGACGCGGACGAAGAAGTAGGCCGTGAAGAACGAGCCGAACAGCATGATCTCCGAGCCGATGAACAGGAAGATCCCGACGATGACCGGGTGGATCCGGGAGCTGAAGTGAATCGGCGGCGGATGGTCGTTCGCACTCCCGACGTGAGGGGCCGGAGCCGGTCCGTGACCGAGAGGCTCGGCGTGTGCGCTCATCCTGCGGCTCCTTCCGAGACGATGTGCTCGACCGGGAGCCCCGTCTCGCTCCGCAGCCGCCCGACGAGATCGCGGCGCAACCAGCCCGAGCGGGCGCTCGGGAACGTGGAGACGATGATCTCGTCGACGCGCTCGTCGTGCGTCGCGTCCATCGTCGCCGTGAACGGATCCGGATGGACGACCTGCCCGTGCGCGTCGATGCCCTCGGAGCGAAGCTCGGAGAGCGCGCGACGGAGCCGGCGTGTGGCCTCGGGGCTCGGGACGTCGCTCGACTGAGGCGCGACGATCAGGAAGCTCGCCGGGCCGGCGGCGGCGCGCTCGCGAACACGGTCGAGCAGCTCCTTCGAGATCACGGTCTCGTTCGCGACCACGAGCACGTTGCGCTCGAGCTCTGCGGTCTCGCCGGCGGCGACGATGTGTTTCACCGGCACGCCGCCTGCGGCCTTCGTGATGTCGCGGACGACGTCCTGGCGCAGCCACCCCGACTGCTGCTCGGGATGGGTCGAGACGATGATCTCGTCCGGTGGCGGCTCGAGCTGGGTCAGCGCGTCCTTCGCCACCTGCACCGGACCCGACTCGGCGACGAAGCCCTGTGCCGGGATCCCCGAGGTGCGCAGGAGCGCGAGCGTCTTCTCGAGCCGGCGGCCGGCCGAGGCCCGGCGCGTGTCCTGGTAGACGACATAGCCGTGCCGCGGAGCGGTCACGGGTGCGATCACCGTCACCTGCACCTCGTCGTCGGAGGCGCGCTCCCGCAGAGCGTCGAGCACGGCGGCGGAGGCGGCTGTCTCATTCGCGATCACGAGCACGTGGGTCAAGCGTCAATGCCCGGTGGGCACCGGCTCGGGGACGTTGGCGCCGTGCAGGATCGCGTGACGTGCACCCGGGACGCCGTACTCGTACGGCCCGCCGACGACCTGCGGGATCTCGTCGAAGTTGAAGATCGGCGGCGGGGAGCTGACCTGCCACTCGAGCGTCATCGCGTGCCACGGGTTGTCCCCGGCCTTCGGCCCGTACTTCCACGACCAGATCATGTTGTAGAGGAAGACGACGGTAGAGGCTCCGAGCGCGAACGAGGCGATCGAGATGAAGAGGTTGAAGTCGGCGAAGCGGTCGGCGTAGTCGGCGACACGGCGCGGCATCCCCTGGAGGCCGATGTAGTGCATCGGGAAGAACGTGACGTTGAAGCCGATGAAGGTCAGCCAGAAATGGAGCTTCCCGAGCTTCTCGTTGTACATCCGTCCGGTCATCTTCGGGAACCAGTAGTAGATCCCGCAGAACACGGTGAAGATCGAGCCGCCGAAGAGCACGTAGTGGATGTGGGCGACGATGAAGTACGTGTCGCTCGCGTGGATGTCGATCGGCACGGAGCCGAGGTAGATGCCCGAGAGACCGCCGATCGTGAACATCGCGATGAAGCCGATCGCCCACAGCATCGGGGTCGTGAAGTGGATCTTGCCGTCCCACAGCGTCGCCACCCACGAGAAGATCTTGATCCCGGTCGGCACCGCGATCAGGAGGGTCGTGACCATCATCGGCACGCGCAGCCACGGCGCCATTCCGGCGACGAACATGTGGTGCGCCCAGACCGAGAAGCCGAGGACGAGGATCGCGAGCAGGCTCAGCGCCATCAGGCGATAGCCGAAGATCGGTTTTCTCGACATCACCGAGACGACCTCGCTGATGATCCCGAACCCGGGCAGGATCATGATGTAGACCGCCGGGTGGGAGTAGAACCAGAAGATGTGCTGGTAGCCCAGCGCGTAGCCGCCTCCCGCCGGTTCGAAGAAGTTCGTGTGCATCACGCGGTCGAAGAGGACGAAGAACTGCGAGCCGGCGATGAACGGGGTCGCGAGCACGACGAGCGTCGAGGTGGAGAAGTTCGCCCAGACGAGCAGCGGCATCCGCCAGAAGGTCATGCCGGGCGCCCGCATCGTGATGATGGTCACGAGGAAGTTGAGCGCGGTGAGGATCGAGCTCGCGCCGGCCCACTGCACGCCCATGTTGAAGAACACCTGGCCGAGCGGCTGGTGCGAGCAGAGCGGGGCGTAGCACGTCCACCCGGCGGAGGGCCCGCCGCCGGGCGTGACCATCCCGACGAGCATGACGATGCCGCCGATCGGGAGCAGCCAGAAGGAAAGCGCGTTCAGGCGCGGGAACGCCATGTCGGCGGCCCCGATCATCAGCGGGATCACGAAGTTGCCGAGGCCGGCGAAGACCGGCACGACCACCCCGAAGATCATCAGCGCCGCATGCTCGGAGATGAGCACGTTGAACGTCTGCGGGTTGAAGTACTGGTCGCCCGGGCGGGCGAGCTCCGCGCGGAAGAGCATCGCGAGGAAGCCGCCGATCACGAAGAACGTCATCGTCGTCGCGAGGTACTGGACGCCGATCACCTTGTGGTCCGTGTTCGGGCGGAAGTAGTCCTGCCACTTGCGCGCGCCGTGGCCGGCGTGGTCATCGACGCGTGTGGGCTTGCCCGAGTAGTAGTAGGCCCAGTAGTCGAAGCTGCCGATCCCGATCAGAAGCCCGATCGGGAACGTGACGGTCGCCACGGTGACGAGCGGGACGCTGTACCAGTAGGGCTGCCAGTGGGCCAGATAGCGGACGAGAACGACGAGTCCGAGCCCGGCGAAGCCGACGAGCGGCGTCGTCCAGAGCGCTCTCAGCCAGCCCGGACCCGTGAAGCGATGGATGCCGGTGGGCGGGGGCGGAGGCGCATGGTGCCCGTTCGAGGAGTGCGAGTCTGCGTGTTCTGGGGTGACGGTGGCGGTCTCTGTCATCTCGGCTTCCTCAGTTCGTGTTCTTCGCCAGGTACGCGACGAGCAGGTTGATCTGGCTCGCAGGGATCGTCGTTCCGAAGCTCGGAGGCATCACGCCGGGCTGGTATCCGGGCGCAATGTACGCGTCCGGCTTCACGATCGACTCCTTGATGAATGCCGCCAACGGCTGCCCGGCTTTCTGCGCGGCCTGCTTGAGATCATCGAGCGAGGGTCCGACTTTACCCCTCGCGGCCGGAATCGGCGTAAAAGTGTGACAGGCGCTGCAGCCGTTCTGCGTGAAGATCGCGGCTGCCGGGTTCGGACCCGCACCGCCCGTGGGCGAGGTCGGCGACCCGAGCGTGCCCTTGTACCAGGACGCGTAGGACGCGGTGCTCATCACCACGGCCTGGCTGCGCATCAGCGAATGGCCGAGACCGCAAAGCTCGGTGCAGATCACCGGGTAGGTCCCGAGCCGGTCGGGCGTGATGATCAGGTCGTTCACCTGGCCGGGAAGCGCGTCCTGCTTCTGCCCGAACTGCGGAACCCAGAACGAGTGAATCACGTCGTCGGCGGTGATCAGGAGCTTGACCGGACGATTGATCGGCAGGCGCAAGATGGGGTAGTACTTCTTGTTCGGGTACTGGAACTGCCAGGCGAACTGCTCGGCGTAGACCTTGACCACGAGTGGGTTCGAGCCCGCACTGCTGTTCTGGGCGAGCACGATTGCGCTCACGATCGCGATCGCCGTCACGATCACCGCCGGAATCACCGTCCAGATGATCTCGATCTTCGTGTTGCCGTGCACCGGAGGGCCGTCCGACCAGTCTCCCGGCTCGGCGCGGAAGTTGATCACCGCGTAGGCCATGATCGCGCAGACGACCGAGAAGATGATCAGCGAGAGCACGGTCGCGAACCAGTAGACGAAGTCGATCCGCCCTGCCTGGCGCGACGCCGGGGTCGGCATCCACGGGACCAAAACCGCGACGGCCGTTGCGATTGCACCCGCAACGAGACCGATCAGGACGAGCTGGAAGATGGAGCCCCGACGCACCGATCGGAACCCTACTGGATTGTCACAAACCGCTTTCCGAGAACCGTCGAATGCAGCGCTTCGGTTGTCTCAAACGTCACGTAGTCGAGCCCGCACGGCGGGAATCCCGAGCAATCAGGCCCTTCTCGGAGGTGGTCCGTCCGGACCGGCGGGGATGATGGGCGCGTTGCAGCCGCCGACGGCCACGATGCCCCAGGGGATGAGCGAGCAGATTGCCGAGCAGGCACTCGCCGAGGCTGTTCGCGACCGCTGTCGCGGCGGGAGCTGGCAAGGGCTCGCCCGCGAGCTCGCGTGGCGGGCGGTCACCGGCGGTCACCGCGACGCTCGCTCGGTCGACGCTCTCGCCTCCTACGCGGAGGCGCTGCTGGCCCAGTCGATCGACCAGGCGCTCTGGACCGTCGAGCAGCGGGCGATCGAGAGCTTCCAGGAGTTCGTGCACGACCACCGTGGCGATGCGGAGCGCGCCCGCACTGCGGCTGTGCTCGATGCGGCCGAGGAGGCCGAACGGCTGATCGCGGCCGCGTACGACCGGGCCCTCGACGCCCTGCTCGCGACGACGCGACGCGCCGCCTGACCTCGGCTACGCCTTCGCCTCGGTGGGCGCGACCTTCGCATCCGGCGTCGCCGGCGCGACCTTGGCAAAGTGATCCCAGCGCTCGAGCGCGTGCCTCGACTCCTTGGTCGAGAGGTCGCCCGCAAGCTCCTTGTCCTCGATCAGCCGCCGCAGATGCCAGCGCCATTCGTCCAGGTCCTGCTTGTCGAAGGCGATCCAGAGCTGGCTTGCGTGGTAGACGAGGCTCGGCGGCAGGCTGAGCAGGAAGTCGCGGTTTTCGATCACGTTCTCACGCCGGAAGAACTCCTCGTGGATGAACCGCTTGTCGAGATGTTCCCACCACTCCTTGCCTTCGGCGGGCTCGAGCGGGCCGATTTCGCGCAACTCGCGCTTGACGAGGGCGGTCAGCCGCACCCGCCGCCGGTAGGACTGGATCGACGGCCAGAGCGCGGCGACAGCTGTCCCGACGAACGCGAGGACGATCGGGACCAGGAGGTCCGAGAGAACGCTGACAGCCAGCAGCACCGCCACGACCGTAGCGGAGGCCGCTGACAGAGCGCCGTCGGCGACCCCACCGCGGGCGCGATAAGTTCTCGGCTCGGGCGGCGTCTCTCGAGGAGAGGTGAAGCAGGCGGTGGAGAGCCCTAAATCCGACGGGCCCGGATCCGACAGGCCCAGATCCGACAGGCCCAGATCCGAAGGCGACGTGTCCCTGCTCGCGCAACCGGTTGCCGCACCTCCCGAGCGCGATCCGTCGTGGTTCTCGCCGGTGTTCGTCCTGGCTCCCGCGCGCTCGAACTCCTCGGTCGTCACCGCCATGCTCGGCGAGCATCCCGGGCTCTGTGTCTTCCCGGAGCTGGCCCTGTTCCGCAAGGCGACGATCGACGAGCTCCTGACCGATCCGCCGGGCTGGAAGGGCCCGGCCACCCGGCTTCGACTCGCGGGTGTCTTCCGCGCGCTTGCCGAGCATCACGACGGGCGCCAGTCGCCGGAGACGGTCGAGGCCGCGGCCCGTTGGGTCGAGGGGCGCCGGTCGTGGACGGTCGCCGATCTGCTCGATCACCTGCTCGGGCTGGCGGCGCCTCGGATCGGACTCGAGAAGTCTCCCGAGAACTCGAGCCGGGAGGAGTACCTCGCGAGGCTCAGCGCCGCCTACCCTCGCGCGCGCTTCCTGCATCTGACACGCCATCCCGTGCCGAGCGTCACCTCGATGCACCGCGTCTGGTCGGGCAAGGGCTACTGGACTGTCCCGCCCGCGCTCTTCCACCACTTCTGCCTCGGGGTCTGGTACTACCAACACGCCCGAATCCAGCGGTTCGTCGAGAGCCTGCCGCCCGACCGGGGGCTCCAGGCGCGCTCCGAGGACGTGCTGAACGACCCCGAGCCGGCTCTTCGGCGGATCTGCCGCTGGATCGGGCTCGACTGCGAGCCCGAGACTCTCGAGGCGATGCGCCACCCGGAGCGCTCGCCGTATGCCCGCACCGGCCCGGAGGGCGCGCTCGGGGGCTGGGACACCGGCTTCATGAGCGACCCGGTGCTGCGAGCCGCGGAGCTCCCGGGCGCGTTCGACTTCCCTTCCGAGTGGATCCTCGAGCCGTGGCTGCAGCTCGCAGCGCTCGAGCTGGCGACCCGGCTCGGCTATTAGTCGGCTCGACACACCGAAGGCCGGCGCGGGCTATCGTCCCGGCGTGTCATACGGGGTCGCACCGGCTGAGCGGCTCGAGCTCGAGCGAAGGATCGTCGAGCGTGCGGCCGAGGACCCGGAGTTCCGCGCGCGGCTGCTCTCGAGCCCGCGAGCGGCCGTTTCCGAGGAGCTCGGCTTCGAGCTGCCCGATCGCCTGCAGGTCGAGGTGGTCGAGGAGCGCACCGACAGCTTGACGATCGTCTTGCCGCTCGACGTCTCGGGCATCGGCCACGACGGGGTCTGGGCGATGACCGGCCGTCGCCCATGACCGCCGGAGACGGGGTGGCGACGCCGCGGGCCTTCGACCACGTGCTCGTGATCATGTTCGAGAACCAGTACCGCAGCTACGTGCTCGGGAACCCGTTCATGCGCCAGCTCTCGAAGCAAGGGATCGAGCTGCGGAACTACTTCGGCGTGATGCATCCGTCGCAGACGAACTACATCGCCTCGATCGCCGGCGAGCTCTGCAACGTCACGAGCGACGATCGGCTCGAGCCGATCGATGCCTGCACGATCGTCGACCTGATCGAGGAGGCGCCCGGCCGTCTCCGCTGGAAGGCCTACATGGACAGCTACATCCCGGAGTCGACGCCGTGGGCGCCGGACTTCGCGCCGCAGGACGCCCATCCGTACTACATCAAGCACAACCCGTTCTCCGCGTTCACCGGGATCCTGCGCAATGAGGCCCGCTGGCGTCGTGTCGACAGCGTGGCGGCTCTCTTCGCCGACCTGCTCAACGGCGAGTTCCCCGAGTACGCCTGGTTCACGCCGAACGTCTGGAACGACGGGCACTGGATCAACGGGACGGAGGAGGACTGTAAGCCGCGCGCCCCCGCGCTCGTCGACCAGCTCGCGCACTGGCTCGAGGGCTTCTTCGGGCGCCTGCGCTTTCCCGGGCCGAGCTCGCACCTTCCGCCCCGGACCCTCGTCGTCCTCGTCTTCGACGAAGCCGACTTCGAGCAGGAACACGTCGAGGGGCTGACGTGCGTCTACGACGGGCCGAACCAGGTCTACGCGGTCCTCCTCGGCGACGGGATCGAGCCGGGAATCGAGCACGAGGGGTTCAACCACTACAGCCTGCTCCGCACGATCGAGCTGAACTTCGGGCTCGACCATCTCGGCAAGAACGATGCGCGGGCGAACTGGTTCCAGTTCCTCTGGGGCCGCCGCTTCCGCTGGAGTCCGCCGCAGGCCCCGCCGCTCGGCGCCGACGGACGCGGCGGACTCTGCGCCGGCGGCTACGAGGGGGCGCTGTTCGCCGGGTATGCGGTCGAGGACGGCACGATGCGGATGTGCATGCGGACGGCCGACCCGAAGGGCGGCCTCGACGGGCGGTGGTCGCCGGTCGAGTCGCTCCCGATCGACGGCTCGGGAGGCGCGGCGCTCGCGGCGACCGAGGCTGAGCTGATCCTCGTCGCCCGGTCGACCGATGGGGTCGTGCGCTACCTGACCTACGACCTCCAGCACGGCTGGTCGAAAGCCGCCGAGCAGCTCGGCGACGGAACCTCGATCGCGCTCACGGCGTTCGACGACGAATCGAAGGTGATGCTCGCGATCGGCGATTCCAGCGGAGCGGTGAGCTCACGCGTCTGGAGCGGCGGCGCCTGGGGCAAGCCCACCCCGGTGCCGGCGGCGGCGAGCGCGCCGGGCGGTTCGATCGCGCTCGCCTCGCGCGGGTCGTCGCTCTTCCTGGTCGCGCAGGCACCGGACAGCGCCCAGCTCAACGCCGTGACCTACAACTCGGCACCGTTCAACGTGATCACCGCTCCGACGAGCAAATACAGCGGTGCCCAGGACAACACCTCGATCGACGCCTGGTCGCCGTCGGCGTTCCCGGTCGCGCACTTCTCCAACCGGCCCGACGCAGTCGGTGAGCGACATCCCGACTCGCTTCCGTACCAGTCGAGGGGGCCGCTGGCTCTCGCCACGCTCGACGGTGTCATGCATCTCGTCCACCCGGGCCCGGCCAATCCGGTGCTCTTGACCGAGACGTTCTCGATCCCGGGCCTGCTCACCCCCTCCAAGCCCGTCTCGTACAAGAGCACGGATGCGGAGAAGGCGAGCAACGGCTTCGGCACGCTCGCAGCGGCCGGCTGGAGCCACCAGGAGCCGATCTTCGACGCGCGCTGCGAGACAGGCGGGGAGCTCGCGATGGCGCAGGCGGGTGAGGAACTGCTGCTCCTCTCGAGGCCGCGGCCGGGCGAGCCGGCGGAGCTTCGGATCGGCCGGTACGAGTCGGACGGTTAGCCGGGCTCCGGCGCAACAACGGGCTCCTCAGTCGGCGAGCTCGACCTGCGCGATCACACGCCGGGGTCGCACCCGCACGAGCATCTCGCTCGGACCGGCGTTACGGCGGCCGAACTCCTCGGCACGGTCCTCGCCCATGTAGCGGGCGGCGATCCGAATCGTCCAGCGTCGCAGCTCGTCGAGATCGTGTGAGAGCTTCGCGACCCCGTCGAGGCGAACGAAGCCGAACGGGGGCTCGTCATCTTCGACGCAGATCGACACGCGGGGATCGCGGCGCAATGCGAGACCCTTGACCGAGCTGCGACCGGTCTCGAAGATGATCGCACCGTCCTCGTCCGGAAGAAACCAGACCGGCGTCACGAGCGGCGAACCGTCCTTTCGCACGACCGCGACCTTTGCCGTCCGCGTGCCCGCGAGCAGGAAGGCTCTCAGCTCTTCGGCGTCGAGCGTGCGCATCTTCCGCGAACCGTAGCGGCGCCGGGAGTGAAATCGTGTCTCCTCGCCCGCCGGATGTGTGGTCTGATGGCTCCCTCGTGATCCGCGACGTGGGATGCAGGCTCGAACTGCAAGTGACAGGGCCGGCGCGACTTGCGTTCCAGGTCGCCGTCGCGGGCGAGCGGTGCTCGACGTTCGGGGTGCTCGAGGAGCTGACGGCGCGCCTCGATCACGAACCGGTGCCGGCCAGAGAGCTCGTCGCCGCCCACGGCGGCCGGGTTCACCTGGTCGAGTCCCCGGCCGGTCGCCTCGTGGTCGAGTACTCGGCGACGGTGACCGGCCGCGCCGTGCCGGGTTCCTCGGGCGAGCTCGAGCTGCTCGCCTACCTGCAGCCGAGCCGGTACGGCGAGTCGGATCGGCTGGCGCAGCTCGCGTGGACGGAGTTCGGCGGCCTGGCGGGAAAGGACCTGCTGGACGGGGTCTCGTCGTGGGTCGGCATGCACCTCTCCTACGTGGCGGGGAGCAGCCTCCCGACGGACGGGGCGGTCGAGACGCTGCTCGCGGGCCGGGGGGTCTGCCGCGACTACGCGCACCTGACCGTCGCCCTGCTTCGAGGCCTCGAGGTGCCCGCGCGCGTCGCCGCCGTGTACGCGCCGGGCCTCTCGCCGATGGACTTCCACGCGGTTGCCGAGGCCTACCTCGGCGGAGCCTGGCGGGTCGTCGACCCGACGCTGCTCGCTCCGCGCGAGACGATGCTGCGGATCGCGACGGGCGCGGACGCCGCCTCGACGGCGTTCCTCACGAGCCACGGCGCGAACGTGGAGCTCGTCGAGCTCGAGGTCCGTGCGAGCTCGGACGGGGAACTGCCTGGCGACGACCCCGGCGACCTGGTCACGCTCGGCTGACCGTACTCACGCGCAGCCATCGACCCTCCGTTCGCGTCAGTCCTGCGGTCCTTCGATGCGGTGGATTTCAATAAACGCGTCGGACCCCCCGTCGTCCAGATCCTCGCCGCGACGAAGAGCTTCGAGCTTCTCGCGCATCCGCTCCCGTATCCATCCGGGCGGCTCATGGTAAGGACGCTCGGTCTCGGTGCCGGCAGCGTCGATCCACGCGACGATCCGCGGACCGTCGAACAGGGCCATGTATTCGTCCTCCACTGTGATCCCATCAAAGACGGCAACCGCACAGCCCTTGGCGACCGCGACCTCTTGCGTGCTGTCGCGACACACAAACCGAGCCGCGACCGCTCCATCGGGCGCTTCGTCCCAGATCACAAAGGTGCCCACGCCATCGCCCGTCGGGAGAAACCCCGCGGTTGAGTTCCCGCTCGACCCTTCGGCCCAGGAGCCGTCAGCCTGTCTGAAACAGAAGGCGGTCTCCACCTCGAAGGGTGCGCGGTCGTTCATGAGTTGCGCCACGATGGCCCTGTCGCCGCGAATGACCGTGGCGACGACCTGCACGTACTTCGCCGGCGTCGAGCCGCGAGCCGCCTGCTCGGGTGTTGGAAATCCCGTCACAGAGCGCCGCTGTTCCGGAGTGGTCTGTTGTAGTCGTCGGAGCTGAGGAGCTCGGTCAACCGGGCCTCCAGCTGCTCACGGCCCGCAAGTTCGGACAACACCCGCCCCGCCCATCCGCCCGGCTCCCGCACCATCGCGAGCAGCAAGTGCTCCGTGCCGACGAAGTCATGGCCGAACTCCCGCGAGACGGTCACGGCCCCGAGCCAGAGCCTCCTAGCCCGCGGCGTCAGCCGGTCGGTCTCCGAGTCGTGCTCCGCGACGCCGACGGTGGCGAGCGGTGGCTTGTTGGTCACAGCGAGGAGACATTCCCCGTGTGCGAACTGGTTTGGCACACCCCGTCCGAGACGAAGCCAGTCGCGACCCTTGATGGGCTGCTCGCAAAAAACGCACTCGGCACCTTCGGGAAGACGACTGAGCGTGCGCACGAACTCTGGCCAGCTCGAAAAGTGCAACTCGCGCGCAATGTCCCGCTGCGCCTCCGCCAGAGTCGAAGCCTCACCTGACTTCACGCGCTCTTTCGCGCGCTTCCGCGCCTGCTCGACGTCGATTCGCATCCACGACCTCCTTCATTCGGGCCCAGCGTCCGGGTCTCCGGGCAGAAGGTGGTCGTCACTACCTGGAATGCTCGAACGAGGTGGGCTCAGCCCTTCCCGCGGACCGGTCGCGCCCTCGGCGGCGCACCGGAACTATACGCCCTCTCGGCGTCTGCTTCGTGGGGGCACCGGTCGGACACGGCGCGGATAGCAGGTCAGCCCTAAGCTCAAGGCGAGTGATGGTGACGTTGCCCTAATAGCGCAACCTGCTCCAGCGTGGAGGAGCCGTTTGAGACTGGCTAGTGCTTCGGTTCCGGATGCACCATCGACTTGGTGACAGGCGAAGCCCAGTTGCTATGCACCACCATTGAGGCCGTCACGGGCGGCCCCCAGTTGAGCGCAGACTTATGATGCGCGAACGACCCCGAACCGACAACGGCGGCTACGGCAACGATGGCGATGGCCGCGGCGAAGAGCGCGATCCCTTTCATAGAGTCAGCGTAGCCCCGCATCGCTGCGACCAACTAAAGGGTTTCGTAAACCGACGAAGACGAGCGCCGGGAGCCCACAAGCCATACGCGGGGTAGGTCTTGGCCATCCGAGACTCCGGGGTCCTGATTCGAGTACAGCCGGTCGCTCCCCCTGCACGAGTGCGCCCAGGCGCTCTGACGTTGTGAGGTAGTCGCAATCAAACGCACGATACGAAGTACGTGCCGTTCGCAGTGGAATCGATCTCGATCGAGATCCCTCGAATCCATGTGATGCCGAAGGTAAGGGCCGGGTGCTGGGTGCGGGCCCGCGGCTGAGGAACACGAGCGCTGATCTTCTTGCCACCACCGACGCAAACGATCTTCTGGCCCGGAACGATCTGGCCTTTCAGAAAGGTTCGGCTCTGTCCGAGCCTCAACGTCGGCGTCGCAGCGAGCGCGCTTGGAGCAACCATCAGAAGAAGGAAGCCGGTGAGAACGACGACTCGCACGACCCGAATCATAAACGGGGCGAACGTCCCCTTTTTACGCCTGGCGCGCTTCCAATCGACTACACCTCAGGTGGACAGCCGGCCGGATGAGCTGGGAGCTGCTGACTCACTCGGCCTGCGAGCGACTGGAATTGCTTTGTCGGAACGGCCGCGACGCCCTGATTGGGACTCGAGGCCGTACTCGCCGTATAGATCACGCGCCCTCTGCGAACCATGTTGAAGTCGCTGAAGTTCCGCCAATGCTGAGGACGTGCTGGTGGAAATAGTCGTACATAGTGACCGCCTGTGCCGTCGTCATATAGATCGAGACTGAGAACAGGAACGTTTGGCCACAGCTGGCAGTCGTCTGAAATGCGCGCACGGGCAGTATCGGGTTGCGGTAGAAGAAGCCCTGGGCGGCTGTCATCGGTCTGGTCGGGTCGCCCAGCGCGTTCAGGCGATTCTCTATAGCGGCCGCGAGCCTGTCCTTCCCGGTTGGTTTCGTCGCTGCGCCCAAACTAGGAGCGGCGCACATCAGAAGGACGACGAAAGTTGCTGCAGCGAAAGTCACCCGCTGAGTGACACCCAGAGACACCTAGACAAAAATCTAGCGGGGTTCTCACGCCGAATCAACGAGATGGGCTGCGAGCAGTCGCCCGATGGCGGGCTCGTGGAGCAGATCCGGTCTGTTAACCCGGCTGTTGCGCCTCGTAGCGGGTCAATCATCCAACGCCGAGGCTATTCGGCTTGGTCAGCGTTGTTGCGAGGATGGGCCGTGAAGGATTCGAACCTTCGACCTTGGGATTAAGAGTCCCCTGCTCTACCAACTGAGCTAACGGCCCGCAGGGGGCCGTAGTGTAGCGGGGATGCGTGTGCTGACGGTTGTCGGGAACCGGCCGCAGTTCATCAAGTCGGCGCCGCTCTCGGCGGCGTTCGCGGAGACCGGGGTCGACGAGATCGTGCTGCACACGGGGCAGCACTATGACCGCGAGCTCTCGGAGGTCTTCTTCGAGGAGCTCGGCCTCGACGAGCCGCGCTACCGGCTCGCCGCCGGCTCGTCGGATCCGGAGGCGATGATCCCGGGGATCCAGGACGCGATCGCGGCGGAAGCGCCCGACTGGGTCGTCGTCTTCGGCGACACGAACTCGACGCTCGCGGGGGCGGAAGCCGCGGGCGAGACGCCGATCGCGCACGTCGAGGCCGGGCTGCGGAGCTTCGACCTCTCGATGCCCGAGGAGCGAAACCGGATCGAGGTCGACCGGCTCTCGGCGCTGCTCCTCTGCCCCGACGAGCGCTCAGCCACACAACTCCGCCAGGAGGGAAGCTCGGGCCGGATCGAGGTCGTCGGCGACGTGATGGCCGACGCCACGCGGCTCTTTGCGCCGGTGGCGCGGCTTCGGCTCGGCGCGGTGCTCGACCGGCTCGGCGACCGGACGGCAGCACCGCTCGAACCCGGTAGCTTCCGGCTGCTGACGATCCACCGGCAGGCAAACGTCGAGCCCGAGCGCCTCCGGCGGCTGATCTCCGAGATCAACGAGCTCGGCGGCACCTTCGTCTTCCCCGCTCACCCGAGGACACGGGGGGTGATGGATGCACACGGGATCGAGCCGGCACCCGGGGTTCTCGTGACCGAGCCGCTCGGCTATCTCGACCTGCTCGCGCTCGTGGAGAGCGCCGAGGCCGTCGTTACCGACTCCGGTGGGCTCCAGAAGGAGGCCTACTGGCTGCGTACGCCCTGCGTGACGTTGCGCGCCAGCACCGAGTGGGTCGACACCGTTCGCGTCGGGGCAAACGTCCTCGTCGACCCGGCCGACCCGGTTTCCCTCGGTGACGCGCTCGACCACGCCCGGTTCCCGGAGAACGCCCCGCCGCTCTACGGCGACGGGAAGGCGAGCGGCCTGATCGCAGCCGCTCTGTACGCTTCCTCGCCGTGAGCCGGACCTGGGACGTTGCCATCGTCGGCGCCGGCTATGTCGGCCTGCCGCTGGCCCAAACCTTCGCCGAAGCGGGCAAGCGCGCGCTCGTCGTCGACGTGGTCCCGGAGCTCGTCGCGGGGATCAACGCCGGCCGAAGCCACATCGAGGACGTGTCCTCCGACGCGCTCGCCGAGCACGTCTCCGCCGGCCGGATCGCCGCCACCTCGAACTACGACGACCTGAAGGATGCCGGGGCGATCCTGATCGCGCTCCCCACGCCGCTGACGCGCCAGCGCGAGCCTGACTTGAGCTACGTCGAGGCCGCCTCGCACGCGATCGGCGCCGTGCTCGAGGTCGGACAGCTGGTGGTGCTCGAGTCGACGACCTATCCGGGTACGACGCGGGACATCGTCAAGCCGATCCTCGAGGCCGAGAGTGGGCTCGAGGCGGGGAAGGACTTCAACCTCGCCATGTCGCCCGAGCGGGTCGACCCCGGACGCACCGACTGGACGACGAAGACGACGCCCAAGGTCGTCGGCGGGCTCACGCCGGCGTGCACGAAGGCCGCCGCGGAGCTGTACCGCACTGCCGTGGACACCGTCCTCGAGCTGTCGGCGCCTGAATCGGCCGAGCTGACGAAGCTCCTCGAGAACATCTACCGCTCGGTCAACATCGCGCTCGTGAACGAGCTCGCACAGCTCTGCGACCGGATGGGGATCGACGTCTGGGAGGTCGTCGAGGCGGCCGCGACGAAGCCGTTCGGCTTCCAGTCGTTCCAGCCGGGCCCCGGACTCGGCGGCCATTGCATCCCGCTCGACCCCTACTACCTCTCGTGGAAGGCGCGCGAGTACGACTTCTCGGCGCGCTTCATCGAGCTCGCCGGCGAGGTCAACAACAACATGCCGTACTTCTGCCGGTCGGTGATCTCACAGGCGCTGAACCACGGGCTGCAGCGCTCGGTCTCCGGCGCGAAGATCCTGATCGCCGGAGTCGCCTACAAGGCCGACATCGGCGACTCGCGCGAGACGCCCGCCCAGAAGCTGATCGAGCTGCTCCGGACGGCCGGCGCCGAGGTCTCCTACCACGACCCGCACGTCCCCGAGTTCGACGGCATGACCTCCGCCGCACTCGTTCCCGAGGACTACGACTGCGTCGCGATCGTCACCGCCCACACGGCGGTCGACTACGGCGAGCTCGTGCGCCGCGCCAACGTCGTCGTCGACTTCCGCAACGCCACGCGCGGACATGAGGTGGAAGGGAAGGTATGGAAGCTGTAGCTGGAGACCCGGTACGGGTCGCCCAGGTCGGGCTCGGCGCGTGGGGCGCGAACCTCGTGCGGAACCTCGACGTGCTGGCCGAGCTCACCTGGATCTGCGAGGCCTCGGAGGCCCGGCGAGAGAGCTTCGCCCGGCGCTTCCCGAACGCGCTTGCAACCGGCTCCTACGAGGAGGTGCTCGCCGACTCGGACCTCGAGGCGGTCGTGCTCGCGACGCCGGTGCCGACCCACTACGCGCTCGCGAAGCAGGCGCTCGAGGCCGGCAAGCATGTTTTCGTCGAGAAACCGCCGGCGATGCGCGCCGCGGAGATGGAGGAGCTCGTCGCACTCTCCGAGGAGCGCGGGCTCGTGCTGATGCCGGGGCATCTGCTGCTCTACCACCCGGGCGTGCGCAAGCTGAAGGATCTCGTCGACACGGGCGACCTCGGCGACGTGCTCTGCATCTACGGCAACCGCCAGAACCTCGGCACGATCCGGAAGGACGAGAACGCGCTCTGGTCGCTCGGCGTGCACGACCTCTCGGTGATCCTGCACCTCGTCGGCGAGGAGCCGTCCGAGACCTGGGCGCGCGGCAACGCGTTCCTGAACCCCGGGGTCGAAGACGTCGTCTTCTGCTTCCTGCGCTTCCCGAGCGGAAAGATCGCCCACCTGCACCTCTCCTGGCTCGACCCTCACAAGATGCGCAAGCTGACCGTGGTCGGCCGCGACAAGATGGCGGTGTTCGACGACATGGAGCTCGAGCGCAAGGTGACGATCTACGAGAAGTGGCCCGAGCAGCCCGCCGGCACCTTCGGCGAGTGGCAGACGCGCACCGGCGACATCCTCAGCCCGAAGATCCCGAGCGACGAGCCGCTGCGGCTCGAGCTCTCGCACTTCCTGCGGCTCGTGCGCGAAGGCGGAACCGGGATCGAGGCGCGCGACGGGCTCGCGGTCGTCCGGGTGCTCGAGGATCTGCAGAACTCGCTCGAGTCCGGTCGCCCCGTATGACTGAGATCCACGAGACGGCGATCGTGTATCCGGGCACGGTTCTCGGCGAGGGCGTGAAGGTGCTCGAGGGGGCGGTCGTCGGCAAGCAGCCGACCCTTTCCCCGCGTTCGACCGCGCGGCGCGAGCCGCTCCCGCCGGCGGAGCTCGGCGAGGGGACGATCGTCTCGACGGGCGCCGTCGTCTTTGCCGGCTCGACGATCGGCGCCCGGGTGATCCTCGGCGACCAGTCGTGCGTGCGCGAGCGGGTGACCGTCGGCGACGATGTCGTCCTCGGCCGCGGCTCGCTGATCGAGAACGACACGACGGTCGGGGCGATGACGAAGATCCAGGCGGGGGCCTACATCACCGCGTACTCGACGCTCGAGGAGCACGTCTTCATCGCGCCCTGCGTCGTGACCTCGAACGACAACTTCATGGGCCGGACCGAGCGTCGCCGCGAGCTGATCGAGGGCCCGACGATCCGCCGAGGAGCCCGCGTCGGGGCCGGGGCGGTGCTCTGCCCGGCGGTCGAGATCGGCGAGGAGGCCTTCGTCGGCGCCGGGGCCGTCGTGACGAAGGACGTCGCCCCGCGCACGCTCGTCGTCGGCAACCCGGCCCGCCGGCTGCGCGACGTCGCGGCCGAGGAGCTCCTCGACGCGGACTAGGGTTTCGCCGCCGTGGCCTTGCGAATCGCGACCGAGAGCTGGTAGCGGTCGGGCGGCCGCGACGGCCCGTTGACCTTCACCTCGAGGTAGTACGTCCCGGCCTCGCGCGCCGTGTAGCCGAGCCGCTGCTGCCCGCCGACCGAGGCCGAGAGCGCGGCGCGGTTCGGGAGGATCGACTTCGGGGGGCCTGCCACGTGGACGGTTCCGGGCCGCCACAGAAGCAGCGAGGTAGGCGCCGCCGTGCCCGTCCCGAGACGAGCGAAGAGCTTGTCGCCTTCGGTCAGGGTGATCGAGTAGACGTCCACCGGGTCGTCCCAGTAGTCGAGCGTGGCCGTAATCGTCCGCGGCGGCCCGAACGGGTGAGCGGCGCTGCCGGCGTCGTCGTTCGGCTCCATGATGTCGGCGGTCGGGAGATCGTGCTCGTTGCCGAGCAGATCGATCGCCGAGGCGATGTCGAGCCTGCCCCAGCCGGTGTACTCGTCCCGCCCGACCGGGCAGATCGGGCAGCCGGTCGCGGGGCTCGCGTCGGTTGCCGAGCGCTCGAGCAGCCATTCGAGCTGGGAGGGCTTGAGCCGAGGATCGACCCCGAGGAGCAGCGAGGCGGCCGCGGTGACCTGCGGCGCTGCGAACGAGGTGCCGATCCCGGCCTGGAACTGCGAGGGCCCGCAGCTCGAGTAGGCAACCCCGGCGCAGCCGCCGATGGAGGCGTCGACGAGGTTCCGCGGGATCGTCGAGAAGATCGGGCCGCCGGGCGCCGCGATGTCGACGAACTGCTTGTCCCTGTTCGAGTAGTCGGGAACGGCGCCGTCCTCCCGCACGGCCGCGACACCGAGCACGTGCGGGAGCGCGGCCGGATAGTCGGCGTAGTTCCACGGCATCTTCGGCGCTTCTGTCCCGTTTCCGACCGCCGCGACGACGAGCACACCCTTCGAGTTCGCGTACTCGACCGCGGACTCCTCGGCCGGCGAGTACGAGTCGAGATCGGGCTGCTGCGGATCGCGGATCCCCCCGATCGAGAGGTTGATCACACGTGCGCCGTTGTTGACGGCCCACCTGATCGCGTCGACCTCGCCCTCGGTCGAGACGTTGCAGTCGGGGAGGACGACCTTCGCGACCAGCAGCTCGGCGTTGAACGCGAGCCCGGCGATCCCGATGTTGTTGAACGGGTTGGCGGCGATCTCGCCGGCGACGAACGTCCCGTGGCCGCAGGTGTCGGTTCGCCAGTTGCCGCCGACGAAGGAGACGCCGCCGAGCACGCGGCCCGCGAACTCGGGATGCGACGCATCGATACCGGAATCGATCACCGCCACCTTGACCGGTGCGAGGTTCGGCGGGCTCGCCCAGTGCGACCAGGCGTTGTCCTCCGTCAGGTACCACTGCTGCGAGGCGTCGGGCTCGGTGTTGTCGAACGCGAGCGAGCGCTGCGATTTGCTGAGGTCGGAGACGTAGGCGGCGCCGCGAACCCGCGGTCGGGCGCCGTGGACGAGCAGCGCACGGCCGGGCACGAGAATCGTGGCCTTCGGAAGCTGCGCCCGGAGCGCTGCCATGCCGCCCGACTTCACACCCACGGCCCAGTCGGCCCCGAACGCATGCGCCGGAAGCCAGAGGGAGACGACGAGGAGGGCGGCGAGCGGCTTGATCACGGCGTGCACAAGACACGGTACGTGCCGCCGGCCGCCGGCGGTCGGCCCAGTCCGGCCGTCGAACGGCCGGTCAGGAGCGGCTGACCCGCACCGTCGCGACACCGGCGTCGATGGTGCCGGAGGCGAGGCGATACCAGGTGGTCACCCTCGGGCTGACCGTGACCGAGAAGGCTCCGGAGGCGTCGGGCGCGACCCCGCCGGCCGGCTGCCACGGGGTGTCGGCGGTGCGGGACTCGAGCGTCACACCGAGCATGCCTCGTGCCAGGCCCGTCAACTCGACCGGCGTACCCGGCGGCACGGCCTCGGGAGGCGCCTTCAGGGCGAGCCAGCCCAGCTGGAACCAGGTCGAGTCGAGGCCGAGGTCGGCTCGCAGCTGCGCCCCCGTGAGCACGAGCTTCTTGCCCGCCGCAACCGCGGTCGCCGAATCGACACGGCCGGTGATCCCTGCCGTCAGCTCGAGCCGGGAGAGCGCGCCGCCGAGCCCGAGCGCCTTGCCGGCGGCGCCTGCGCTCACGAGCACCGGCCCCCAGTCGTGGTCGGGCGCATAGACATCCCACGGATCGGTCACCGAGACGAGATAGGGCACCGCGACGCCACTTCCCTCGGCGGCCGACATCGTCTCGCCGCCCGAGCTCGACCCGAAATAGGTCGTTGCGACCTTGCCGCGGTAGAGGACGACGCGGCCCGCGGTCGCAGCCACGGCGCTCGTCGTCGACGGCGTCTCCGCTGCGATCCCGCCGTACACCTGGCTGCGGCCGTCGGCGTAGACGTCGAACGGGCTCCCGGTGTCGACCGTTTCGATCTGGGAGATCGCGAACGAGCGCGCCGCGATCGCCTGTGCCTCGAGCGCCGCCTCCGGCCAGCTCGGCGGCACCTCCGCGGCGACGACGCCGTCGAGATACGACTCGATCCCGACGGTGTTCACCACCTGGAGCGTCGTGCCGTTCGAGACGACGCTGAGCGAGCCGTGATAGGCCTGGCCGCCCACCTCGACCGGCGCGGCACCCGGCCGCAGCGTGAGGGGTGAAACGAGCTTTCGTCCTTCGAGCTCGAGCGAGGCGGGAACGAGGAGCGCACCGGCGGGCAGCTTGACGCGCGTTCCGGCGCCGTCGACGAGCTTCCAGGGGGCGGCCGACCCGAGGGCGGCGCTCGGCGCGGCGTCGGCCAGGAGCACGCGCACGGACTTCGTCGAGTCGCGGCCGATCGTCGTCCCGGTGTAGTAGTGCTCGAGAATCTGCTCGGCGCTCCAGCCGTGCAGCGCGTAGCCGTAGGCCCCCCATTGACCCATCCCCATTCCGTGGCCGAGACCGTGGCCGCTGAAGACGAGAACGCTCGCGGCGGTACTGGACATCGGCGCGGCGGTCGCAGCCGGCGCCGGGGTGGCGAGCCTGGCCGCCGAGGAAGCGCCGCCTAGGCCGAGCGCCGCAATGGCCGTCGCTACGAGCGCCCGCCCAACCATCGAGGCACCGTAGCAACCGGTCCTCCCGGCCTTGGATCGACGGCGGACGCGTTGCACGCCATCTTCATCGGCCGTTTGCAGTCGGGAGAAGAGGCCTAACCTGCTTCGGACAGGCGATCGCCGTACTGCTTGTCCCACCACTCGCGGTACTCGCCGGACTTGATCCGCTCCCACCAGTCGCGGTTGTCGCGGTACCACTGGACGGTCTCGGCGAGGCCGCTCGAGTTGAACGAGTGCTCCGGCTTCCAGCCGAGCGCCATCATCTTGGAGGAGTCGACGGCGTAGCGCCTGTCGTGTCCCGGGCGGTCGGTGACGTGCTGGACGAGGTCCGGCGATGCGCCGGTCAGGTCGAGGATCCGCCGGACGACCTCCATGTTCTCGCAGTCCTGGCCGCCGACGTTGTAGACCTCACCGCCCGGCGCCTTCCGGAGGACGAGCTCGATCGCCGAGCAGTAATCCTCGGCATGCAGCCACTCGCGGCGCTGCTTGCCGTCGCCGTAGACGGGCAGCGGCTTGCCGTCGAAGGCGTTCGTGATGAAGAGCGGCAGGAACTTCTCGGGATGCTGGCGTGGGCCGTAGTTGTTCGCGCCCCGGGTGATGCAGGCGTCGGCGCCGTAGGTTCGGACGTAGGCGAGCACCTGGAGATCGCCGCCCGTCTTCGAAGCCGAGTACGGGCTCGAAGGCCGCAACGGCGAGTCCTCGGTGCAGGCCGGGGCGCCTTCCGCGACATCGCCGTAGACCTCGTCCGTGGACACCTGGACGTGCCTGATCCCGGTACGCAGCGCGTGGTCGAGGAGCACCTGCGTCCCGAGCACGTCGGTCGTGATGAACTCGGCCGGCCCGACGATGGAGCGGTCGACGTGGGTCTCGGCGGCGAAGTTGACGATCGCCTCGCAGCCGGCGGCAGCCTTTTCGACGGCCGCCGGATCGGCGATGTCGCCGTGGTGGAACTCATGGGCGACGCCGGTGAGGTTGGCGCGGTCGCCCGCGTAGGTCAGCTTGTCGAGCACCGATACCTCGTCTCCCGCCTTCACGAGCCGCCGGACGAAGTGCGAGCCGATGAAGCCGGCGCCGCCGGTGACGAGTACGCGCATCGGGAGAAAGTTATCCGTCCCGTACGGCCCGCACCGACGGGAGCGAGATCAGGATCGCCGCCGATGCGACGAAGTAGCAAGCGGCCAGCGACAGGGTCGCTTTCGCGCCGATCGCAGCAGAGAGCGGCCCGACGATCACGAAGCCGAGCGGGTTGAAGACGAGCGACCCGAACCAGTCGTAGGAGGCGACCCGCGAGAGCGCCGCCTGCGGAATGTGGCGCTGGAGCGCCGTGTCCCAGAGCGCCTGGCCGGTTGCGAGGCCGATCCCGCCGACGAAGAACCCGGCGGCGATCACGGCGGGCGGCGCGACGAAGGCGAGCAGGAGGTTCGGGACGACGAGGAGCGTCCAGGCGAGGTTCGAGGCGACCACAGGCCTTCGCACCCGCAGCCGCAGGACGAAGAAGGCGCCGACGAGCCCACCGACCCCTTGAGCCGCCACAATCAGGGAGTAGACGCCCGCGCCACCGAGCTGATCCTTCGCGATCTCGGGGGCGAGGACGGCGAGAAAGGCCGTGAAGAGGTTCCCGCCGGCGCCCGCGACGACGACGGTCGCCCACACCCAGGTCCGTGAGGTGAACTCGTGCCAGCCGTCGGCCAGATCGTGCAGGAAGCGCCGGCGCGGCGGCCGCACGTGAGGCGGCAGCCGAAGCAGCGCGAGGCTCGCGGCGCTCACCCCGAAGGTCAGGGCATCCACCGCGAGCGCCCACCCCGGCGACGCCACCACCACGATCAGCCCCGCGAGCACGGGCCCGACGATCTTGGCCACGCCGTCGGAGATGCCCCGGAAGGCGTTCGCCTGCTGCAGCAGCCGCGGCTGCACGACGAGCGGCAGCAGGCCGGTCGAGGCCGGATAGAAGAACCCCGCGGCGGTGCCGACGATCGCCTGCAGGACGAGCAGCTCCCAGAGCTCGGCGGTGCCGGCGATCAGCAGAGTCGCCGAGACGGTGAGCCCGCCCATCCGCACGAGGTCTGCGACGACCATCAGCCGCCGGCGAGAGACCCGGTCGGCGACGACCCCGCCGGCGAGCACGGTCAGGACGAGCGGCGCCCGCGAGGCCGCGAGGACGAGCCCGACGTCGGTCGCCGAGCCCGTGAGGTCGAGAACCGCGAAGGAGAGCGCGAGCAGGAGGATCCCGTCCCCGATCACCGACACGGTCTGGCCGGCCCAGAGCAGCCGGAACTCGCGCTCGCGAAGAACCTGCGGAATCACGGGTTCTCTTCTAGCCGGACGGTGTCAGGCGATTCCGGCCAGGCACTCGCGCAGCCCCTCCCGCCAGTGCGGAAGCTCCGGTGCGCCCTTCTCGGAGCGGAGCACCGAGTACGCGGGCCGCTGCGCCGTGGCGCCGAAGTCGGCGGTCGAGATCGGCCGGACACGACAGGCGATCCCGGCCTCCTCGAAGATCGCGGCTGCGAACTCGGCCCAGCTGCACTCGCCCGCCGAAGCGAGGTGGTAGACGCCGAAGGGCAGCTCGCAGAGCTCGTCCATGGCGGCCGCCAGATGATCGGTGAAGGTGGGACAGCCGAGCTGGTCGGAGACGACCGACACCTCGTCGCGCTCGCGGCCAAGCCCGAGCATCGTTCGCACGAAGTTGTGGCCCGTGGAGCCAAAGAGCCACGACGAACGGACGATCCAGGCCTGCTCGCCCGCTGCCGCCTCGCCGTGCAGCTTGGTGCGGCCGTAGGCGCCGAGCGGGTGCGGCGAATCCGACTCGAGGTACGGCTCCCGCTTCGTTCCGTCGAAGACGTAGTCGGTGGAGAAGTAGACGAGCGGCGCACCGAGAGCGGCCGCGTTCGCTGTGCCCCCGACGTTCACCGCCGCCGCACCCTGCGGATCGTCCTCCGCACCGTCCACGTTCGTCCAGGCCGCAGCGTGCAGCACGAGCTCGGCGGCGACCCCGGCGGGTGCCGGAAACCGGACGTCCCAGGCCTCGCGATCGAGCGCCGCCGCCAGCGGGAACTGCCGGGCGAGTGAGTGCCCGAGCTGCCCGCCTGCGCCGGTGATCAGGACGCCGCGGCCCTGTCCCGCTCGGAGAGAAGCGGAGATCTCGTGCTCCAGAGGTCGACGACGCGCGGATCGTCCCAGGGAATACCGTGCTCGTCGGGGTCGGCGGCGTTGTATTCCTCCGTCACGAGGTAACAGAAGAGGCAGTCGGTCAGCGCCTCGTAGCCGTGGGCGTGGCGGCCGGGCACGTAGATCGCAACCGGGTTGTCGTCGCCGATGTCCTCGGTGAAGTGCTCGCCGCTTCCCAGGTCGAGCACGACGACGCGCACCATTCCCTGCAGGCACACGAACAGGTCGTCCTGGCCGCGCTCGTGGAAGTGCAGCCCGCGGATCACCCCCTGGCGCGAGGAGGCGAGATTCGCCTGGGAAAACGGCTTCGGTAGCCCGCTTGCACGCGCCAGCTCGCTGAACCAGCCCCGCTCGTCTTCGTGGCGGCGGAGCGGGAAGCGCTGGACGATCACGCCGGTCCCAGCTTGTTCACGCCTGTTTCCTCGATCAGGCGCCCAACCTCGGCCAAGTCGGCCCAGTGCTTGCCGCCGTCGTGCCACCAGCCCTCGACCCGCTCCACGTTCAAGGCGCCGCGGGCGGCGTAGGCCCGGTTGACGTCGGTGATCTCGAGCTCGCCGCGGCCGGACGGCTCGAGCGAGTCGATGATCTCGAAGACATCCGGCGGGTAGCAGTACAGCCCGACCACCGCATCGCGCGAGGGCGGCTCGGGGTAGCGCATGTCGACCACTCCCGCCTTTTCGACGATGTCCGCGACGGCTCCGCCCGCGCCGTAGGCGACGACCCCGAAGCTCACCGGGTCGTCCACCTCGGAGACGAAGACGAGCGCCCCGTCACCCCAGTCCGCGATCGCGTCCGCCTGGGCGTGCTCGAAGATGTTGTCGCCGAGACACACCACGAGCTTCTCGCCGCGCGCGAAGTCCCGCGCCATCCCGACCACCTGCGCGATCCCGCCCGGCTCGACCTGCACCTTGTAGCTCAGATCGAGCTCGAAGAGCATCTCGTCCGAGGAGCGCGACCGGACACGGCCGTCTCCGAGCAGGTCGATGAAGTCGCCGGCGTGCTGCTTGCCGGTCACGAGCAGCACCTCGGTCACGCCGACGCGCTGCAGCAGTTGCAGCGGGTAATAGACCATCGGCCAGCGGCCCACCGGAAGCAGGTGCTTGTTGGTGACGCGGGTGAGCTCCTCGAGCCGAGTGGCTGACCCGCCTGCGCAGATGAGACCCTTCATCGAAAACCCGTGGCGATGCTACAGCGGCGCTTCGCCGAGACGACCCGGCACCGCCTTGGGCGCGCGGGAGCGCTCGTCGAGCGGAGAGGGCGGGACGCGCACGATCCGGGCCGCCCAGACCGGCAGCCACCAGTTCCAGCGACCGAGAATCGCCATCATGCTCGGGACGAGGATGCAGCGGACGATCGTCGCGTCGACGAAGATCGCCACCGCGAGCCCGAGCCCGAACTCCTGGAGCCCGACGATGCTGCCGGCGACGAAGCCGGAGAAGGCGGCGCACATGATGATCGCAGCGGCGGTGATGATCCGCCCGGTGCGCTCGAGCCCGTGGGCGACCGCCGTGTCGTTCGATGCGCCCTCGTCCCAGCTCTCGCGCATCCGGGTCACGAGGAACACCTCGTAGTCCATCGAGAGCCCGAAGAGCATCGCGAACAGGAAGATCGGGATCCAGCCTTCGACCTGGCCGAATTGGTAGAGGCCGAAGAGCGTATGGCCGAGGCCGAATCGGAAGAAGACGACGAGCATCCCGTAGGCCGCGGCGACCGAGAGCAGGTTCAGCAGCACCGCCTTGAGCGGCAGGAGCAGCGAGCGGAACGCCCGCATCAGCAGGAAGTAGGTGAGCACGAGCACCGCCAGGATCAGCGGCACGAAGTAGGTGTAGGCCTGGTGCAGGAAGTCGACCCCCTGCCCCGGGCCGCCGCCGACGAGCACCTGCGTCGAGTCGGGGAAGCCCGCCGCGGGAATGAGTGTGTTGCGCATCCGCTTCACGAGCGCCTGCTCCTGCGGGAAGCCGTAATCGTGGCGGCCGGCGACGAGCACCTGCCGGAAGCGGCGGCTCGGGTCGACGAAGCGGGGGCCCAGGCCGCTGTAGACCTTCGCGACCTCGGGGTCTTGGTCGAGCGAGGAGACCAGGCGCTTGACCGCGGCCTGCGTCGCCGGGGCCAGCACGGAGCCCGACTGCGCCTCGACGAGAATCTGTGCCGGCGCCACCGCCCCGTCGCCGACCGCCCGGCGGAGCAGGTCGAAGCCGCGCACCGACTGGGACGTCCGTGGGATCCCGAAGGTCGACCCCGGGGTCAGTTGGATCCAGAACGCCGGGATCGCCATCGCCACGAGTACCGAGGTTCCGGCGAGCAGGAAGAGAATCGGCCGCGCCATGATCGTGCCGGCCAGACGAGCCCAGAAGCCGTGCTCCGGGTCGGCCGGCTTCCCTCGCATCACTCGGTGGCGCTCGGTGCCGCGGCCGCCGTAGAAGCTCAGCAGCACCGGCTGGAGCGTGACGGCGCCGACGATCGAGACGATCGGGATCAGGAAGCCGGCTACACCGAGCATCCGAATGAACGGCAGGGGCATCGCGACGAGCAGGGCAAGCCCGAGGGCGACCGCGATCCCGGAGAAGACGACCGCCCGGCCTGCGGTCTCCATCGTCCGCACGACGGCGTCGTCGACCGACTTCCCGAGGGCGAGCTCCTCCCTGAAGCGGTAGACGATGAGCAGCGAGTAGTCGACGGCGATCCCGAGCCCGATCAGCTGCACGAGGTTCGTTGCGTAGGTCGGCGTCGCCCACACGCTCGCGACGCCGTAGACGATCCCGAGCGTGGCGCTGATCGTGCAGGCCGCGAAGATGAGCGGGATCGAGACGGCCCACGAGAGCCCGAAGACGAACAGCAGGACGACGAGGGCGATCGGGACGGCGATCAGCAGCTCGCCGTGCTTCAGGTCGCGGTTGAAGACGGGGTCGAGATCGTGCTGGATCGCGGCGGCACCGGTGACGTAGACCTGCTCGACGCCCGGCGGATGACCGAGCGCGGCGCGCACCTGGTCGGTGTAGCCCTTCGCCTGCGCGAGGTTCAGGGTCGATTCGACGTCGCCGTAGATGACTGTCGTGCCGTCGGGGGTACGCGCGAGGTTGAACTCGGCCGGCGAGCCGCTCGGGACGACCGAGGCGGCCCGTTTGACGGCGGCGGTGAGCCCTGCCTGCACCGCGACCGGATTCGCTGCCGCACCCGGCTTCAGCTCGAAGACGACGGTGAACGCACCGTCCGAGCGGTCGCCGAAATGCTGCTGGAGCACCTCGCGCACCTGCTCGGACTGGGTGCGGGGCACCGAGAAGGTGTTCGAGAGGATCGCCGAGAGCTTCGAGCTCGCAAACCCGCCCGCGACCAGCGCCACGATCCACAGCGCAAGCACCGCGCGGCGGTGCGAAACGACGAATCGCGTCCAGCCGGCCATCGCGCTCAAACGTACCGATCGACCGAGATGAGCGTGGGCTCGACGGAGCTCACAATCGAGCGGAGGCGCCGGCTTTCTCGGCACCGGGAGCGGGTAGGTTACGGCGATGGCGCCGCGGAACAAGCCGAGCCCCGAGAGCATCCAGGCGGAGATCGAAGAGCTCTTTTCCGAGCTGTGGCAGGTGCCGCGTTTCGCCGGACTGCGCCGCGGGTTCCGTCCGAACGTCGACAGCTACCACACCCACGAGCCGCACGAGCTGACCGTGATCGTCGAGGTACCGGGGATCGACCCGGCGTCGCTCACGATCGCCGTCAGCGAACGGATGCTGCTCGTCGCCGGGGAGCGCCTGCGCGAGCGTGCAGGCGGCCGGGTCTACCAGCAGATGGAGATCGAGTACGGCCCGTTCTCACGGCAGGTCAGACTGAACGAGGACGTCGACCCGGACGCGGCCACCGCACGCTACGAGCACGGCATCGTCACGATCGCCCTGCCGATCGCCGCGAAGCCCGCTCCCGCCAAGCGCCATGCGATCGCGGTCGAGTGGGCATGACGCCGCGCGAGGTAAGCCGGCGTTGAGCGACTTCGGGTTCGAGATCCCCGACGACACGCACACGGAGATCGACCTCCCGGCGACGCTGCCGATCCTGGCGCTGAAGGACACCGTGGTCTTTCCGCAGTCGATGATTCCGCTCGCGATCGGGCAGGAGCGCTCGATCAAGCTGATCGACGACGTGGTCGCCGGCGACCGCTTCCTGGCGCTTGTGACCGCGCGCGACGCCGCGATCGACTCGCCCGGCTTCGACGACATCTACCAGGTGGGAACGGTCGCGGTCGTCCACAAGATGATCAAGATCCCCGACGGAACACTGCGGATCCTGGTCGGCGGCCTGCACCGGATCCGTCTCGTCGAGCCGATCGACGCCGACCCCTACCTCGTCGGGGAGTTCGAGGCAGCGCCGGATACGAACGACGAGTCGCAGGAGGTCGAGGCGCTGACGCGGAACGTGCAGGGCCTGTTCGGCCAGATCATCGGCCTCGCCCCGTACCTTCCGGCCGAGCTCCAGCTCGCCGCGACGAACGTCGACGACCCGAGCGCGCTCGCGAGCCTCGTCGCCTCGACGCTCCGGACGATCCCGACCGACGAGCGCCAGGAGCTGCTCGAGGAGGCCGACGTCGAGAAGCGGCTCCGGCGGATCTCGGCGATCCTCTCCCGCGAGGTCGAGGTGCTCGAGCTCGGCTCGAAGATCCAGTCGCAGGTGCAGTCGGAGATGGAGAAGGGCCAGCGCGAGTACTTCCTGCGCCAGCAGCTGAAGGCGATCCAGGCCGAGCTCGGCGAAGGCGATCCGGAGCAGGCGGAGGTCAACGAGCTCCGCGAGCGCCTCGCCGAGATCAAGCTGCCTGACGACGTGCGCAAGGCAGCAGACCGGGAGCTCGGCCGGCTCGAGCGGCTCCCGACTGCCGCGGCCGAGTACGGGGTGATCCGCACCTACCTCGAGTGGATCCAGTCGCTGCCGTGGGAGGTCTCGACCGAGGACAACCTCGACCTCGAGAACGCCCGCGTCGTGCTCGACAAGGACCACTTCGACCTCGAGAAGGTGAAGGAGCGGATCATCGAGCATCTCGCGGTGGCGAAGCTCCGGAACGAGATCTCGGGCCAGATCCTCTGCTTCGTCGGCCCCCCTGGCGTCGGCAAGACCTCGCTCGGCCAGTCGATCGCGAAGGCGCTCGGGCGCAAGTACGTGCGGATGTCGGTCGGCGGCGTGCGCGACGAGACCGAGATCCGCGGGCACCGTCGCACCTACATCGGCGCGATGCCGGGCACGATCGTCCGCTCCCTGCGCGACGCCGAGTCGCGCAACCCGGTGATCCTGATCGACGAGATCGACAAGATGGGCTCGGACTTCCGCGGCGACCCGTCGAGCGCGATGCTCGAGGTGCTCGACCCCGAGCAGAACAAGACCTTCCGCGACCACTATCTCGACCTGCCGTTCGACCTCTCGAAGGTGCTCTTCATCTGCACCGCGAACACGCTCGACACGATCCCGGGGCCGCTGCTCGACCGAATGGACACGATCGAGCTCACCGGCTACACCGAGGCGGAGAAGCTCGCGATCGCCAAGCGCTACCTGCTGCCGAAGCAGCTGGCCGCGGCCGGGCTCAAGCGCTCGCAGCTGACGCTCTCGGACACAGTCCTGCGAACGATCATCCGCGAGTACACGCGCGAGGCCGGTGTGCGGAGCCTCGAACGGCGGCTCGCCGACGTCTGCCGCAAGGCCGCGACGCAGGTGGCGAAGGGGAAGACCCAGAAGACCCGCGTCGACGACAAGCGCCTCCGCGAATGGCTCGGGCCGCGGCGTTTCTCGGGCGAGGTACGCCGCCGGACCTCCCAGGCGGGCGTGGCGACCGGGCTCGCCTACACCCCGGCCGGCGGCGACGTCCTCTTCATCGAGGCGACCGCCTATCCCGGCAAGGGCAAGCTGACCGTGACGGGCCAGCTCGGCGACGTGATGAAGGAGTCCGCGAGCGCCGCCCTCTCGTGGGTCCGCTCGCATGCAGACGACCTGGGCGTGCCCGAGGACTGGTTCGAGACCCACGATCTCCACATCCACGTGCCCGCCGGCGCGGTGCCGAAGGACGGCCCCTCTGCGGGAGTCACGATCGCGACCGCCCTCGCCTCTCTCGTGCGCAACGAGCGGGTCGCCGACGACGTCGGGATGACGGGCGAGATCACCCTCACCGGCCAGGTGCTCCCGATCGGCGGCATCCGCGAGAAGTCGCTCGCCGCCCAGCGCGCCGGGCTCAAGCGGATCATCCTGCCGCGCGAGAACGTCGGCGACCTCGGCGAGCTCCCGCCGGAGACGCGCAACGGACTCGAGTTCATTCCTGCCGACACGATCGAGGACGTCTTCGCAGCGGCCTTCGCCGGTGCCCGACCCGGACGGTCGAGGCGGGGGCTGAGCGCCGTCGAGCGCCAGGCCGCTCGGTCGAGCGGCGACTGACCTACCCGAGCGCGAAGCTCGTGAAGAGGCGGGCGCAGTCGGCGTCCGACGAGGTCGAGGAGCGCCGGCAGAGCAGCTGGAACTCGTTGCGGTTGTCGAGCACGAACGCGATCTCCTCCGTCTTCCCGCCGCCGTAGACGATCCTGTAGTAGCGCGTCTTGCGCCCGGCGATCTGCTTCGTCGCGCGGTCGGCGATGTGTCCCTTCTGTTGTGCAGCAAGGGCGGAGGCATCGCGGTCGAGCTCCTTCGCTGCCTTGGCGAACTTCGCCGGCCGGTAGGCCTTCTCGAGCGCGAAGCGCCGGGCCTGGAGGAGGTCGACCGGCCCGGAGCTCGCCGCCACCGAGTCGCCCTTGCCCGCAACCGGCCAGGCCGCCGGAGCCTGGAAGCTGAAGCCCGATCCACGCACCGTCTGCACATCGCTCGACGACGAGCCGCCGCATCCTGTCAGGATTGGGTAGACCAGGACGCAGAGGGCCGCAACCGGCCATGTCCGGGAACATCGTTTCCGGACCCGACTGCGAAAGGAGCCGAAACGCATGGCGAAGTCAAACGCGAAGGAGTCCCTGCTGACGAAGGCCGACACGGTGCGGCCGTACGTGGAGCGGGCGATGAACGACGAGAAGCTGCGTGCCGAGGTGTTCCGTGCCTTCTCGACCGCGCGGAGCCTGTACGGCCAGCTGATCGAGGACAAGGACCGGCCAATCGTGCTCGCAAGCCGGGTCGCCACCGACGACGAGATCCACGAGAAGCTCCGCGACGCTGTCGACGATCTGAAGAGCGCCGGCGACCGGCTCCAGGGAAAGCGCGAACGCGCAAGCTCGCGCGCCTCGACGCTGCTCGTCGCGGGCATCGCGCTCGGGATCCTCTTCAATCCGATCACCGGCGCCGAGACGCGACGCTTCATCCGCGACCTCGTCTCCTCCGGAGGCGGACACGACGGCCACTCGCACGGGTCGAACGGCAAGGGCTAACCGGCTCCGCCGGGTTTGAGGGCGCGGCGCAGGGAGGCTGGGTCGAGGCCGTTCGCGGTCGAGATGTCGGTGCCGCCGAGCAGGACCGCGCCCGGATCCGGGGCGCGGATCGTGCCGGGCACCTTCGGCGCCCAGCCGGTCGCGACCGGGAAGGCAAGGCTTGCAAGGTGCCGCCAGGACTCGAGGTAGGGCATCGGGTCGACGGCGCCGTCGGGGCCGAGGAAGAGCATCGAGACGGGATGCACCTCGAAGTGCAGGTGCGTCGGCTCGCCGGCGGTGTAGCCGGTGTCGCCCATGAAGCCGATCACCTGGCCCGCCCGAATGTGGGCGCCGTTCGAGACGAGCGTCGAGAACGCGGAGAGGTGCGCGTAGAAGAACTCGTTCCCCTGGCGGTCGCGGAGCCAGAGCCGGTTGCCGGAGGTGTAGTTCCAGCCCACCGAATAGAGCGTTCCCGTCGCAGCGGCGACGAGCGGCTGACCGAGCCCGCCGAAGATGTCGATCCCGTGCTGGTAGGCGTTGCCCTCCCGGGCGTTGCCGAAGCCGTCGACGGAGACGGTGGAGCCGTAGACCGGGTAGATGTAGGGGGCGGCGGTCAGCGGTGGCTCGATCTCCTGTGGGACCCCGACGAGCGGACCGCTCACCGGCGGCAGAAGGCTCGGCGCGTCGCCCGCAACCGGCCCGACGTCGGCGACCACCGGCGGCGCCGTCTCGGAAGAGGCCTCGGCATACCCGACCTCGATCTCGGTGCCGGCCGGCAGTCCGCCGTGCCCGGTCACGAGGTGGACGTCGAGGGCGATCGAGATCCCCTCGTACCCCTTCGTCTGGTAGCCGGTCGAATGGGTCGACGAATGGTGGCCGATCACGAGATAGCCCCAGTTCGAGAGACCGGCCCGCCCGAAGGCATGCGGGCGGCCGAGGGCCTGGAGATGCGCGACGCTCGTGCCGCCGAACCCACCGCCGGCCAGCTTCGAACCGCCGCTCGCGGAGGCGTGCGACGCGACCGAATCGGCGGTGATCTCGCCCTCGAAGAGCGAGATGTTCGCCGCCGAGCTCGTCGAGGCCGCCGTGGCGGTCTTGCCCCCCCCTGCCACGGTCGAGGCGCTGACCGCCCCGGTGACGACCACCGATCCGTCGGACGGGTAGGAGAAGCCGCCCGCTGCCGCCGAGCTCTTTCCCGCGACCCCGGCGACCTCCGAGCCGACCACACGGCCCGTCGGAAAGACGATGCGGACGGCGAGCGCCTTGCCCGAGGCGCTCGGACCGGCAGGCGGAGCCGGGGCGGTGGCGGCCGAGGCTCCTCCCACAGCGACGACGGCAAGGAGGGCCGCCGCCCCTGACCTGGTGCGAATCGACACGACCCGGCCATTATTGCGGCCGCGTCGGAGCCAGCCGCAATCCGACGGCGCTGCCCGAGGCGTACAGTGAGCGGAACGTCGCTCGCCTCCGCCGCTCGAATCGTGTCGCATCGGTTCCCACTCCTTCTGGCCCCGCTCGCCCTCCTGGCCGTCATTGCCCTGCTCGGGCCCGGCTCGTCGGCGCGCGCCGACACCTACACGGGGCTCTACGTCACCTTCCAGGCGAACCACACCTTCACGATCACGCTGGCAGACGGGACGCAGGTAGGCACGACGAGCGGGGCCCCGACAGTCATCCCCGGCGGCACCTACCAGGTCTTCCTGAACGACACCTCGGGAGCGATCATGCAGCTCGACTTCTCGGGCCCGGGCGTCAGCATCAACACGAACATGACGAACGGCGAGGATCTGGCCGCGGCCTACGTGGAGACGTTCCAGACGAACTCGACCTACACGGTCAGGGACGACTCCCAGCAGAACTCACCCGTCCTGACGTTCGCCACCTCGAGCGCGACAGTGGGAAGCGGGAGCTCGAGCAGCAGCTCGAGCTCCTCGTCGCCCCCGACGAAAACGACGAGCAGCGGCGGCGGCTCCCCGGCGAGCACGGACATCATCGGCTCGGCCTCGACGACCGTCCCGTTCCGCGGCACGCTCCTCGGAGTGGTGAGCCCGACCGGACGGCTCGTCCTCGACGACGGCGGCAAGCCGGTCGGGAGCCTCAAGGCCGGGAAGTACAAGGTCAAGGTCACGGACAGGTCGAGGAAGAGCGGCTTCAACCTCCAGGAGATCCGCAAGAACGGCACGACGGTGACCGGATCGACGTTTGTCGGCACGCGCTCCGTGACGGTCGTCCTCAAGGCCGGCCAGTGGTTCTTCTACCCGAGCTTTCTCGGCAAGAAGACGTATTTCATCGTCACCGCATAAATCGCGGCCATACGTCTGAGCCGGACTATTGCGGTTCGGCCGCGCTCCGCGTAGTCTCGGAACGTCCACGGGGTGAATGTCTGACCCCCGAGGGCTGGGCGCAACTCGAGTGCCACCGAAAACGGAGGGAGCATGGCGAATAGCCTGAAAATCAAGGTGAACGGGCTCACGCACGGCGTGAACGCCAGCCTTGACACACCTCTCCTTTACGTCCTGCACAACGAGCTCCACCTGCACGGCCCGCGCTTCGGCTGCGGTCTTGCGCAGTGTGGCGCCTGCTCGGTGCTCCTGGACGGCAAGGAGATTCGTTCCTGCGTGACCCCGGTCGCCGCAGTGAGCGGGAAGAGCATCACGACGCTCGAAGGGCTTCCCGCCCTCTGGGCGTCGCAGCGTGGGACGACGGCAGCAGCGCCGGCGTTGCATCCGCTGCAGCAGGCATGGATCGACGTTCAGGTGCCGCACTGCGGCTACTGCCAGAACGGGATGATGATCCAGGCCGCAGACCTGCTCGCGACGACCAAGAACCCGTCCGAAGACCAGATCCGCACGGCAATGAACGGACACCTCTGCCGCTGCGGCACCTATCCGAGAATCCTGACCGCGATCCAGCAGGCGGCCAAGGTCATGGCAAAGGCAGGTGCGTGATGACAGGACTGATCCACGAGAAGGAGTTCTCCCGCACGAAGTTCCTCAAGGGTGCCGGGGCGCTCGTGATCACGGCCTCGGCCGCGGCGGCGGCCGCCGGCAAGGCAAGCGCGATCGACAGCCCGTTTGCCTCCAACGGAGGAATGCCCTCCGACGGCGCAAACCCGGGCACGACCCCGCTCAACTCGGTCGACACCTGGGTCACGATCAACCCGGACAACACGGCCATCATCAAGACCGGCCGTGTCGAGCTCGGACAGGGCGCTCCGACCGGCCTGCTGCTGATGGCGGCCGAGGAGCTCGACATGGACATGTCGCAGCTCAGCTTCGCGCGCAACGACACGAACGTCACCCCGGACACCGGCCTCACGGCAGGCTCGAGTTCGATCTCGACCGCGGGCCCGGAGATGCGCAACGGTCTCGCCTACGCCCACCAGGCGCTGCTCGGCCTCGCCTCGACGAACCTCGGCGTGCCGGTCGCGAGCCTCTCGGTCGCAAGCGGTGTCGTCTCGGGAGGCGGCAAGACCGTCACTTATGGCCAGCTCGTCGGCGGCAAGCTCTTCAACATCATCACCCCGGGTACGACACTCGCCCAGGGCGTCGCGCCGTCGAAGCCCGTCAGCTCCTACAAGCTGATCGGCATCTCGCGGGTCAACCGGATCGACATCCCGGCCAAGGTGATCGGCACCTACGTCTACATCCACAACGTGCGCGTTCCCGGAATGCTTCACGCGCGGATGGTTCGGCCGCGGGGCCAGGGAGCCTACGGCGACGGTTCGGCGCCGAAGATCCTGAGCTACGACCCGGCCTCGATCAGCCACATCACGGGAGCGAGGACGGTTCAGCGGAACAACTTCCTCGCCGTCGTCGCACCGAAGGAATACGACGCGATCCAGGCGGCCGCGCAGCTCAAGGTCACGTGGGCCGCGATGCCCCCGATCTCGGGTGTCGGCGAGATCTGGTCGCAGATGCGCACCTTCGACAGCGCGGGCAAGGTGCCGGCGGCGATCTCCGCGAACGCGGGGAACTTCGACACTGCCTTCGCCTCGGCCGCGCACACGGTCAGCGCGAGCTACAACTACGCCTACCAGGGCCACATGCCGATCGGGCCGGCCTGCGCCGTCGCCGACGTCACCGCCAACGGGGCGCTCGTCATGGCGAACACGCAGAGTTGCTACGCCGTCCGCACGAAGCTCGCGGCGGTGCTGCCAAACCTGGCGGTGAACACGATCCGCGTTCAGTACTACGAAGGGGCGAGCTCGTTCGGGAACTCCCCGGCCCGCTACGACTCCTCGCAGGCGGCCGCGGTGATCTCGCAGCTCGCCGGTGCGCCGGTGCGGCTCCAGTTCATGCGCTGGGACGAGCACGGCTGGGACAACTACGGCCCGGCCCAGATGATGGACATCCAGGGCGGCGTGGACGCGAGCGGCAACATCACCGCGCTCCAGTACACGCAGTTCGCGATCCCGGGCATCTCCCAGACGCTCGACGATCCGACGCGCCAGCAGGTCGGTATCGCTCTCCCGACCCCGGGGCTCGGCGTCGCCGACACCTCGAACTCGGGCACGCAGTACAACATCGCGAACCGGCGGATCGTCAGCAAGTCGCTGCCGCTCTTCGACAACTACTTCAAGACGTCGTCACTGCGGGCCCCTCAGGCGCCGCAGACGTGCTTCGGCTCGGAGCAGATGATCGACGAGCTCGCCTACGCGGCGAAGATGGATCCGTACCAGTTCCGGCTCCAGAACATCTCGACCACCCAGGCCAACCAGTGGCACGACGCGCTCGTCGCGACGGCCAAGATCGCGAACTGGCAGCCGAAGGTGTCCGCGTCGAACCTGTCGTCGGCAAACGTCGTCACGGGCCGCGGTATCGCCCTCGGCGGCTTCGCCAACTCGCAGGCCGGCGTGGTGGTCGACATCACGGTGAACAAGAAGACCGGCAAAATCACCGTCGATCACGCCTACACCGCGCAGGTGGCCGGGCTTTCGGTCTACCTGCCGGGGATCGAGAGCCAGCTCGAAGGCAACCTCGTGATGGGCGCGAGCCGCGCACTGATGGAGCAGGTCATCTTCAACAAGGCACAGGTCACGAGCCTCGACTGGATCACATATCCGATCATCCGGTTCGTGGACAGTCCGAAGGTCACCTACACCGTCGTCCAGCGGACCGACCTCGCCTCGACGGGCTCCGGCGAACCGCCGATCGCCCCGATGCCGGCGGCGGTCGCGAACGCGTTCTTCGACGCGACGGGCGTCCGGATGCGGAGCGCACCGCTGACTCCGGCCAAGGTGCGGGCGAGCCTCAAGGCAGCCGGCATAGCATAGGAACCGCGGTACACCGATCGTCCACGCGGCCCGGACCCTCTTCGGGGGCCCGGGCCGCGTCGCTTTTCTAGAGCTTGTGGGCGCGCACGGCCGTTCCGTACGCGCAGATCTCTGTCCACGTGCCGCCCATCTCGGAGGTGTCGAAGCGCATCGCGACGACGGCGTTCGCGCCCTTGGCCTCTGCCTCCTCGGTCATCCGGGCGATGACGTCCATGCGGCTGTCGACGAGCGACTTCGTCATCCCCTTGAGCTCGCCGCCGACGATCGACTTCAGGCCGGCGCCGAACGTGGAGCCGACGTTGCGCGAGCGGACGGTGAGCCCGAACACCTCGCCGTAGACCTCGTCGATCGCGTAGCCGGGGATCTCGTTCATCGTCGTGATCAACACAGCGCTCGCACCTCCTCCATCGATGTGACCCGCAGACCCGTCCATGCTCGCAGCTCCGGCCACGGCGAGCTGGCGCCCTCGGGCAGGAAGAGAACCGGGGTCATCCCGACGCGCTCGGCGCCGCGGAGCTCGTCGTTCGCGCCGTCGCCGACGAAGAGGCACTCGGCCGGCTCGACGCCGAGCGCGCTCGCGGTACGGACGTAGATCTCGGGCTCCGGCTTCATCAGGCCGCACTCCGAGGAGAACGTCTCGACGTCGAAGAGGCCGGCGAGCTCGGTCTGCGGCCAGACCGCCGGAACCTCCTCCGAGCAGACGGAGAGCACAGCGAGCTTGATCCCGTCGGCCCGGAGCTCCGAGAGCGCGCCGGCCGCACCCGGCCGAGGCCGGAGCACGCGCCGGCCGAACGCATGCCGGGCCGCCACCTGGGCCGCGACATGCTCGGCCGGGACGCCGAGCTCGGAGTAGGCGGCGGCGAGCGGACCGGTCTGCGAGGTGCGGTAGATCTCCACCCAGCGGCGCTCGAACTCCGCCTCGGAGACGCGTACGAGCGACTCGATTCGCGCGCGGAGCTTGGCCGCCTCGGCCACCGGCCACTCGACGAGCGTGTCCCAGAGATCGAAGATCACCGCACGCATGTGCGCAGCACCTCCCAGGCCGTCCGGACGTCGTCCTCGGTCGTGAATTCGTTCCCGATCGCAAGCCGGATCACGGTTTGCCTGCGCAGCTTCGTGGTCGATACGAAGATCTGCCCCGTCGCGGTCGCCCGTTGCGCCAGCTCCTCGTTGTCGGCGTCCTCGTGCCTGAAGCAGACGAGAGAGAAGTGGCGCGGCGCGGAGAGCTCCCACCCGGGCTCGGCGCGCACCCACCCCTCGAACAGCTCGGCCAGGCGCACGTGCTCGCGGATCAGCGCCTCGAGACCCTCGCGGCCGTACCAGCGCATGACCATCCAGAGCTTGAGCGCCCGGAAGCGGCGCCCGAGCGCCGGACCGTGGTCGCGGAAGTCGATCGCCCCCTCCGTCGGTGCGAGGTAGTCGCCGTGCGCCGCGAAGGCGGCCCGGAGTGCCTCGGGGCGGCGCGTCCAGAGCGCCGAGCAGTCCATCGGCGTGAACAGCCACTTGTGCGGGTTGACGACGACCGAGTCGGCGTGCTCGACGCCTTCGAGGCACCAGCGGAACTCCGGGCACACCGCGGCCGAGCCGGCGTAGGCCGCGTCCACGTGCAACCAGACGCCCGCGTCGTGGCACCGCGCGGCGAGCGCCGGCACGGGATCGATCGAGGCGGACGAGGTCGTTCCCACCGTGGCCACGACCGCAGTCGCGTGGTCGAGCGGGAAGTCCGGAAGCATCCGGAACTCGTCGTCGACAGGCATCGCACGGAACTCCAGACCGAGGATCCGCGCCGCCTTCTCGACCGAGAAGTGCGCGTGGTCGGAGCCGTACACGACCCCGCCGGGCCGGAGCTCACGCGCCGCGGCGAGCGCGGCGATCGTGGACGTCGAGGCCGTGTCCTCGATGTGGCCGTGCAGGCCGGCCGGCAGGCCGAGCAACTGGGCGAGCCAGTCGAGCACCACCTGCTCGAGCTCGGTCGCCGCCGGCGAGGTGCCCCACGACATCGCGTTGACGTTCAGGGCGGCGGTCAGGAGCTCGGCCAGGATCCCGGGTTCCGAGCCGGTGTTCGCGAAGTAGGCGAAGAAGCGCGGATGGTTCCACAGAGTGAGGCCGGGCAGGATCAACTCGTCGAGATCGCGGAGCATGTCGGCAAACGGCTCAGGCTTGTCGGGCGGCGAGGCCGGAAGCCGCGCCCTGATCTCCCCGGGGCGGACATCTGCCCGGACGGGCCGCTCGCCGGCTGTCTCGAGGTAGGCAGCGGCCCAGCCGGACGCCGCCTCGAGATCCTCCCGGAAGGTCACGGCCGCCGCTTCCGCATGCGCTCGACCTGCTTCCAGGTGTGGGTGTTGACCACGTCGGCGCGGGTCAGCCAGGCCCGGCGGGCCTGCCCGACGCCGAGTTCGACATAGCCGAGCGCTGCGGTCTGATGGGCGTCGGAGTCGATCACGAGCTTCAGACCCGCCTCACGGGCGGCGCGCGCGTGCACATCGGTCAGGTCGAGGCGGTCGGGCTGGGAGTTGATCTCGAGGAAGGTGCCCGTCTCGATCGCCTTCTCGATCACCCGCTCGATATCGATCGCCGCCGGCGCGCGGTGGCCGATCTTCCGGCCGGTGAGGTGGCCGATGCAGTCGACGTACGGGTTCTCCATCGCCGCCATGACCCGTTCGGTCGGATCCTTGTCGAACGAGCTGTGCGCCGAGGCGACGACCCAGTCGAGCCCCGCGAGCTCGTCATCGGGGACGTCGATGTCCCCGCCCACGCGGATGTTCACCTCGATCCCCTTCAGGAGCTTGATCGAGACACGTTTTGCCAGACGGTCGATCGCCTCCGCCTGCTCGGCGAGCAGGCCGCCGCGGAGGCGATGGGAGTGGTCGCAGATCGCGTAGTAGCTGTACCCGCGGTACATCGCCTCGGCGACCATCCCCTCGAGCGTGTCCTTCCCGTCCGACCATGTCGTGTGGGTGTGGAGGTCGCCGCGAAGGTCGGCGAGCGTGACGAGGTCTGGAAGCTTTCCTTCGCGGGCGACCTCGAGCTCGCCGCAGTTCTCGCGCAGCTCCGGCGGGATCCAGGCGTAGCCGAGGAACGCGTACACCTCCTCCTCGGTCGCGAAGGCGTGCACCGTTCCGGTCTCGACCTCCGTCACCCCGTACTCCGACACCGAAAGGCCCTGCCGCTGCGCCGCCTCTCGTAGCGCGACGTTGTGGTCCTTGGAGCCCGTGAAATGCTGGAGCAGGCTGCCGTAGGCCTCGGGCGGGACGACGCGCAGGTCGAAGCGGAGCCCGTCCTGCCCGATCACCGTGGCCTTGGTCTCACCGCGCGCGGCCACCTCGACGACCCACGGCTGCCTGCAGAACGCCTCGATCAGAGCCGGCGCGTCGGTGGCCGTGGCGATCAGGTCGAGATCGCGGACCGTCTCCTTGTACCGCCGGGCCGAGCCGGCGATCGAGACTTCGACCGCTGCGGGGTGGTCGGCGAGCGTCTCTGCGACGGCGCGCAGACGGGGCAGCGCCGAGCCGAGAAGAGTGCGCCTCGGTCCTTCCGTGGCCTCGGGCTTCGCGAGCGCAGCGAGGATCCGTTCCTCCGTCCTCGCGCCGAGGCCGCCGAGGTCGCGGAGCTGCTGCGCCTCGGCCGCCGCGCGCAGGCCCGCAACCGTCGTGATCCCGAGCTCCTTCCAGATCCGCCGCGCCGTCTTCGGCCCCAGGCCGGGAAGCCGCAGGAAGCTCGCGACCTCCTCGGGAACCTCGGCCTTGCGCTTGGTCAGGGCGTGGATCTCACCGTCTTCGACCACCTCGACGATCTTCTCCTCGATCGTCTTGCCGATTCCCTGCAGCTCCTTGGCCCGCCCGTCGAGGGCGAGCTGGGCAACCGAGCTCCCCGTCTCGCGGATCCGCGCCGCCGCACGCCGGTAGGCGGCGATCCGGAAGGAGTCGGCGCCCTCGAGCTCCATCAGATCTGCAAGCAGGTCGAACTGTTCCGCGAGCTCCACGTTCCGTGGAAGCTCGCCGTTCCTTAGCGGAGCCTTAGCCACTGCTCGATCATAGACACGCTCGTTTCAGCCACACTCCGGCGGTGCGAGCAACGATTTGCCTCCCGACCTACAACGAGCTCGAAAACCTGGAGGCAATGGTCCGCGCGCTCGAACAGGTCATGCGTGAGGGCGACCGCGTCCTCGTGATCGACGATGCCTCGCCCGACGGCACCGGCGAGCTGGCAGACGAGCTCGCGCGCGAGCTTCCGTTCGTCTCCGTCCTCCATCGCCCGCACAAGGAAGGCCTCGGCCCGGCCTATGTCGCGGGCTTCCGCCGCGCCCTCGCCGACGGCGCCGAGCTCGTGCTCGAGATGGACTGCGACTTCTCCCACGACCCAAGCGCGGTGCCCGGGCTGATCGCCGCCGCCGAGCAGGGCGCAGACCTCGTGCTCGGCTCGCGTTACGTCCCGGGCGGCTCGATCCCAAACTGGGGCGCCGGCCGGCGCTTCATCTCGCTCGGCGGGAACGTCTACGCGCAGCTCTGGCTTTCGAGCCGGCTCCGGGATCTGACCGGCGGGTTCAAGTGCTTTCGCGCCCGCGTCCTCGAGACGGTCGATCTCGACGCGATCGGCTCGCGGGGCTACGCCTTCCAGATCGAGACCACCTACCGTGTGCTCCGGGCCGGGTTCAAGGTGGTCGAGGTGCCGATCTCGTTCACGGACCGCGAGCGCGGCCACTCGAAGATGAGCAGGACGATCGTGCTCGAGGCCGTCTGGAAGGTGCCGCTGCTGCGCATCCGCGCGCTCAGCGGACGTCTGTAGCCTGGCTTCCATGCGCCAGGTGACGGACGCGAGCTTCGAGGCCGACGTCCTCCAGGCCGTCCGCCCGGTCGCCGTCGATTTCTGGGCACCCTGGTGCGGGCCCTGCAAGGCCGTGACGAAGGCGCTCGAGGGGCTCGCCGGCGAGACCGACCGGATCGAGTTCGTGATGTTCGACATCGACGCGAACCCGATCATCGCTTCGCGCTACGACGTGCTCTCGATCCCGATGGTGATCCTGTTCGACGACGGGAAACCCTGCGAGACCGTGATCGGCGCCCGCCCGGCGGCGCACTTCCGCCGCGTGTTCGAGCGGTTTCTCTAGCCGTTCTCTAGTTCCGGCGCGGCAAGCGACTTCGCCGGGCCTGAACCCGGCCGCCCCGAAGCTGCTCGATGCGAGCGTCGATCAGGATGTTCAAGGCGATCGGCTCGTTCAGCATGCTCGTCATTTTCTCTCTCCCTCCGCTCGTTCCAACGCATCTTTCTCGTTCGATCTGAAGTGACTTTAGATCGAGATACTACTGCTCTTGTATCTTCACGTCAAGAGGTTTATACTGGAAACATGTCAACGACGCTCCGGCCCACGCACGACCACGTCGACAGGCGCCTCGAGGAGCTCTGCGGCGAGCTGCCGGATCTCGATCTCGACGTCGAGGGGATCATCGAGCGCGTCCAAGGCATCGAGCGACGCGTGCGCCTCCTGATGGAGGACACCCTCGAGGATCACGGCCTTTCCTACGGCGAGTGGAAGCTGCTGTGCAAGCTCCGTCCCGCACCGGACCGGACCTCGACGCCGGGCGAGCTCTCGGCAGCCCTCGAGCTCTCGAGCGGCGCGATGACGAACCGGCTCGACCGGCTCGAAGCTGCGGGCCTCGTCGCCCGGCATCCGGACCCCCACGATCGGCGCGGTGTGCGTGTGGCGCTGACGGATGCGGGCGAGCAGGTCTGGATCGAGTCGACGAACGCGCAGGCGATCAAGGAGAAGCTGATCGCGAGCGCGCTCACCAAGCGTGAACAGCATCAGCTGAACACGCTGCTGCGCAAGCTGATGCTCGAGCTCGAACAGCTCGACTCGATGTAGGTCGCCTGCGGCGCCTGCGTCAGGTTGCGGGCCGACCGCCGAAGTGCTCCCAGCCGGAGAGCTCGTAGCTGCGCCCGTGGTGGAGCAGCTCGACACCTTCCCCGGCTTCGACCGACCCGACAACGGCGAACCCGGCGGGATCAGCGACCGCAGCCAGCAGCTCGTAGTCCTCACCAAAACCGAGATCGTCGAGCGTTGCGCCTACTGCGAGCGGAACGCGATCGAGATCGACGACGCAGCGGACACCCGAGCGGCGCGCGATGTGTCCGGCGTCGACGGCCATGCCGTCCGAGAGATCGAGCATCGCGTTCGCATGCGCCGCCAGGCGCCTGCCCTCGGCGAGTCGAAGGGGCGGCCGCACGTAGCCCCCGGCGCGGAAAGCCGCACCCGCTCCGCCGAGAGGGCCCGTGACCACGAGAAGATCCCCCGGGAGAGCCCCTGCGCGGCCCGGGATCCGCAAGGAGTGCCCGAGTGCGGTGACCGAGAGGAGCGCAACCGGCGCGGCCGTCGTGTCGCCTCCGGCCACCGGCACCCCCGCCTCCCCGATCCCCTCATAGAGGGCGTAGACGTCGGTTGCATCCGTATCCGCCGGAAGCGCGAGGGTGACGATCAGCGCCTCGGGCTCCGCTCCCGACGCCGCAAGATCGCTGAGGTTGACCGCGGCGGCGCGGAAGCCGAGCTCGCGCCACGACAGCCAGTCGAGCCGGAAGTGCACCCCTTCGACGAGGGCATCCTGCGTGACCACGAGGCCGCCGCCGAGGTCGGCCGCATCGCTCTCGACTCCGGAGACGAGACCGCGCCGCTCGAGCTCGGCAAGGAGGCCGAGCTCACCGAGCTCGGAGAGCCTCATCCACCACCCGCCTGAGCTCGGGGTCGCCCGCCGCCCTGACCACGGCAACTCCCGCGGCACCCGCCGCGATGCACGAGGCCGCGTTCGAGACGTCGATCCCGCCGATCGCGACCACCGGCACGCCTATCTCGTCGCAGATCCGGCTCAGCTCGGGGAGCCCGATCGGCTCTGCGGCATCGTGCTTGGACGGGGTGCTCCAGATCGGCCCGACCCCGAGATAGTCGGCCTCGGCCTCGACCGCTTCTTCGTACGTCGTTGCCGACCGCCCGAGCATCAGGCCGTGACGGCGGGCCTCGTCGGCGCCGGTGTCGGACTGTCCGAGATGAACACCGTCGGCACCGAGCGCGAGCGCGGCCTGGACATCGTCGTTCACGACGAAGACCGCCGGTAGCTCGCGGAATCCCCGGCCCCGCTCGATCACCTCCGCCGTCGGCGCCTTCATGCGCAGCTGGACGACCGACGCGCCGGCCTCGACCGCCCGGCGAGCCGCCTCGAGCTCCTCGACGATCGCGTGCACTCTCACGCCACCCGCGCCCGCCTGTCGAGCGTGTCGGGATCGAGGGCCGCGAGCGCGTCGTAGAGATTGACGTGGAAGCTGCCCGGCCCCTTGGCATCGCGCGCAGCATCCTCGCCGGCAACACCGAAGGCGACGAGCGCCTCGACTGCCGCGTCGAACGGCGTCGGCGAGATAGCCAGGAAGCAGCCGGTGAGCGCGGTCGACATGCAGCCCGTGCCGGTGATCGTCGCCATCATCGGGTCGCCGTTCGAGATCGCAAGGGTTCGCGTGCCGTCCGAGACATGGTCGACGGCCCCCGTCACCGAGACCACGACACCGAGGGCACGTGCCGCCTGCCGGGCGAGCTCGGCAGGCTCGGCGGCGGCACCCATCGACTCCACGCCCCGCATCTCCGCCGCGACCCCGACGAGCGTCGCCACCTCGCCCGCATTCCCACGCACGACCGCCACCTCGATCTGGTCGAGGATCCGCTTGGAGGCGTCCGTCCGGAACGCCGTGGCGCCCGCTCCGACGGGATCGAACACCACCGGCACTCCGCGGGCGTTCGCGGCCCAGCCGGCGCTCAGCATCGCCTCGACCCAGTCCGACGACAGCGTCCCGATGTTGAGCACCAGTGCACCGGCATGGCGAACCATCTCGGCGACCTCCTCCGGCGCATGTGCCATCACCGGCAGCGCGCCGAGCGCGAGCGTCGCGTTCGCGGTCTCGTTCATGACCACGTAGTTCGTGATCTGGTGGACAAGCGGCTTGCGCTCGCGCAGCAGACGCAGCGATTCTCCGGCGCTCATCGGGCTCCCTTCAGGTTGAGGACATCGACAGGCCCCTCGCCGGCACCGAGCTCGGCGAGGCCGTTCTCGACTGCCGCCGAGGCTGCAGCGGCAGCCCCGCGGGCGGCAGCTTCCAGCGGTTCGCCGCGGGCAAGGAGCGCCGCCAGGGTCGCCGAATGCGTGCAGCCGGCGCCGTGGGTGGCGGCGGGCTCGTAGCGCTCGACCGGGATCTCGACGTGACGGCTCCCGTCGAAGAGATGGTCGACCGGTTCCTCGCCGTGGCCGCCGGTGACGATCACGGCGGCCGCCCCGAGCTCGTGCAAACGCTCGGCGAGCTCGCGCCGGCCGCCGTCGAAGCCGGAGAGCGCGAACGCCTCGGGGAGATTCGGCGTCACCACGGTCGCGAGCGGGAACAGCCGCTCGACGAGCGTCTGTACGGCGTCGGGTTCGAGCAGTACCGCGCCCGAGCTCGCGACCATCACCGGGTCGACGACGAGCGGGACCGGGTGCTCCTCGAGGTAGCCCGCCACCGTCTCGATCAACCTCCGCGAGTAGAGCATCCCCGTCTTCGCCGCATCGACGCCGATGTCGGTGAAGATCGCGTCGAGCTGGGCGACGACGAACTCGGGCGGCAGCTCGTGGATCGCGGTGACGGCGCGCGTGTTCTGCGCCGTGAGCGCAACGAGGGCCGAGGTGCCGTACGCCCCGGCCGCCGCGAAGGCCTTCAGGTCGGCCTGGATCCCCGCCCCGCCCCCGCTGTCGGAGGTCGCAATCGTCAGTGCCCGTGGAACGCCCAAGCTGCTCCCTTCGCCGGCATGACCCGGATCAGGTTCGACGGGTGTGATCTCAGCCCCACGCGGGGCACCCCGGACCGCGCAGCTTAGCTGCCGAAGGATCATCGGGGCCTTTGCGGACACTTGTGCCGACGAATCTGTAGACTAAACTGTGCGCAGATGAAGCGCAGGCGGTCATGGCCGGAACAACGATCCGCATCCGCGAAGAGACACGCGCCGGGCTCCGCGAGCTCGAGCAGTTGACGGGGGAGGGCCCGCAGGAACTCGTCGCGCGAGCCGTCGAGGCCTATCGACGCGAGGTGATCATGACCCAGACGAACGAGGTCTACGCGCAGCTCCGAGCCGAAGGCAGCGACTTCTTCGACGAGCTCCGAGAGTGGGACGTGACGCTGATGGATGGTCTGGAAGAGGAAGACTTCATGGGTGTTGGCCCGGACGACACTGGGTTGGGCGGGGACATCGAGGGCGAAGCGGCATCGAACTGACCGGCGAACCAAAACTCGCGAGTCCGTCACGTGGGGAGGTGTGGCTCGCGACCATGAGCCCGGTTGTGGGTCGTGAGCAGGGCGGGACAAGACCGGTTCTCGTCGTATCGAACGACAGGCTCAACCACGGGCCCGCGCAACTCGCGCTCGCCGCACCGCTGACTTCCCGCGAGCGCGGCATGTCGCTCTGGGTCCTCGTGAGGCCACCTGAAGGCGGCCTGAGGAAGCCGTCGTTCGTGATCTGCGAGGGCACTCGCTCGATCTCCACCGGACGCCTGATCCAGCGCTGGGGCGCCGTAGCCGAGGGCACGCTTGCGTCCGTGGAAGACCGGCTCCGCGTACTGTTCGCGCTCTGAGCGTCGGCCTTCGCATCCCCGAAGACCTGCTCGAAGGCGAAGAGCTCGCCCACCGCCGCGAGGAGCCGAGCCGGGACGCCCGGACTGCGCCCGTACCGGACGAGCTCGAGCCCCGGGTACTCGACGCGGTTGGCATCGATGCGCTCTACCTCCACCAGCGCGCTGCGTGGGAGGCAGCCGCACGCGGCGAGCACGTCGTGGTCACTACCGGCACCGCCTCCGGGAAGACGCTCGCCTTCAACCTTCCCGTCCTCGACTCGCTCGCGCGCACCCCGCGAAACCGCGTGCTCTACCTCTACCCGACGAAGGCGCTCGCCCAGGATCAGTTCCGGACGCTGAACGCGCTCGGCGTCCCGAAGCTGCGGCCGGCGATCTACGACGGCGACACGCCGACCGAGCAGCGCGGGCAGATTCGCAAGTGGGCGAACGCGATCCTGACGAACCCCGACATGGTCCACATCGGGCTCTTGCCGAATCACGAGCGCTGGGGCGATCTCCTCGCGAACCTGCGTTACGTCGTTCTCGACGAGGCGCACGTGTACCGCGGGATCTTCGGCTCTCATGTCGCGAACGTGATCCGGCGGCTGCGGCGGATCGCGCGGATCTACGGCTCCGACCCGCAGTTCCTGCTCGCCACCGCGACGATCGCGAACCCAGGGGAGCTCGGACAGGAGCTCCTCGGCGAACCCGTGACCGTGATCGGCGACGACGGCGCGCCGCGGGCCGACCGCACCGTCGTACTGTGGAACCCGCCGCTCCTCGATGCCGAGCTCGGCCTGCGCGGCTCGGCGCTCGCAGAGGCAGCGAAGCTGCAGGCCGGGTTCGTCGAGCGAGGCCTGCGAACGCTTACCTTCGCGAAAAGCCGCAAGGCTGCCGAGCTCGTGCATCGCTTCACGGCCGAGCGATTGGGGGACGACTCGCGCCTCTCACCGTATCGCGCCGGCTACACGGCGGCTCAACGGCGAGAGATCGAACGGCGACTGGCGGAGGGGGAGCTGCTCGGCGTCTCCTCCACCGATGCGCTCGAGCTCGGGATCGACATCGGCCTCCTCGACGCGGTGATCTCCGTCGGCTTCCCGGGCACGGTCGCCTCGCTCCGCCAGCAGTGGGGCCGGGCGGGACGGCGCGGCCATGGGCTCGCCGTGCTCGTCGCGACCGAAGACGCGCTCGACCAGTACTTCATGCGCGAGCCCGACAAGCTCCTCGGCCGCCGAGTCGAGGCTGCGATCCTCGACCATACGAATCCGCGTGTCCTCGCCGGCCACGTTCGGGCGGCGGCGTACGAGGCTCCGATCGACGAGCGCGACCGCGAGCTGCTCGGGAGCGAGGCCCTTGAGGCGGCGGCGCACGACCCGGAGCTTCGCCAGACCGCACGCGGCACCGTCTGGGCCGGCAAGACGACGCCCGCGGCAAGCGTGGCGCTGCGCTCCGCCGACCCGGAGTCCTTCACCGTCCTCGATGCGAGCTCGGGAACCGTGCTCGGCTATGTCGAGCGGTCGCGCGCTTACTCGACGGTTCACGCCGGAGCCGTCTACCTCCACGGCGGCGAGTCCTACCTCGTGCACGAGCTCGACGAGGTCTCGCTGCGTGCCGTGGTCGAGCCGTTCCGCGGCGACTGGTACACGCAGCCGAAGCGCGAGACCGAGACGGCGATCCTCGGTCCCCGGCGGGAGGAGCGGCAGGCCGGCCTCGAGCTCGTCTTCGGCGAGGTCGAGGTGACCGAGAAGGTCGTCGGCTACGAACGGAAGACGATCGCCTCACAGGAGCGGATCGAGCTCGTCCCGCTCGACTGCCCGCCGACCACGTTCGAGACCGAGGCGATCTGGTTCTGTCCCGAGCCCGAGCAGCTGCGCGAGCTCGACGCGATGCCCAAGCTGCTCGGGACGCTGCATGCGGCGGAGCACTCGCTGATCGCGATGCTCCCGCTGTGGGCGATGTGCGACCGCTGGGATATCGGTGGACTCTCGACGAACCTGCACGCCGACACGGGCCGCCCGACGATCTTCATCTACGACGGCCATCCGGGCGGCGTCGGGATCGCCGAGCGCGGCTTCGACCGGTTCGAGGACTGGGTCGCCGACACAGCCCGGATGCTCGAGGCGTGCCCCTGCCACGACGGCTGCCCATCCTGCGTCCAGAGCCCGAAGTGCGGCAACCTGAACGACATGCTCGACAAGGCCGGGGCGCGGATTCTGCTCGAGCGCCTTAGGATCGCCTCGTGACGCTTTCGTGAGACCGGGCGTGCGATGAGCTGGCGGGCGTTCGGCGAGACGTTCGTCACGCTGGCCGTGATCACCGACCCGCTCGGCAACGCACCGGTCTTCCTTGCGATCACGAGGAAGCTGACCCCGGGCGAGCGTCGCCGCGCCGCGCTGCGCGCCTGCCTCTTCGCCGGGACGCTGATCCTCGGATTCGCAATCTTCGGCGAGATCGTCCTGCGCTACCTGCGCGTCTCGATCGGGAGCCTCTCGATCGCCGGCGGCCTCCTGCTCCTGATCGTCGCACTCGAGATGCTGCGCGGCACCGACTTCCCGACCGGCGAGTCGGAAGACATTGCCCTCGTCCCCCTCGCCACCCCACTCGTCGCCGGACCGGGTGCGATCGCAACCGCAATGGTGCTCTGGCGAAGGTATCCCGGCGACGGCGGACACGCCTCTGTGATTCTCGCGATCCTCGCCGTCGTCGTCTGCGTCGGGCTCACATTGGTCGTGGCCGAACGGCTCACCCGTGCGGTCGGGCCCTCGATCTTTTCGTTCCTGACGCGGGTCTTCGGCCTGTTGCTGTCGGCGATCGCCGTACAGCTCGTCGTGAACGGCATCCGCAGCCTGACCTGACCGACGCGACCTGAGCCGCAGGCGGCGTGTCCGAAGGGGCCGGCTGTGGAGAGATCGTTCCAAAGTTGGCACAGACGCCAAGCCGACCGGCCAATACAAATTGATCTCGAGGGTGGCGGGTTGATTCCCCACCCGGGGTGGGGGCTTTAACGACGCGCGAACGTCGGTCAGCCGCTCCGGCAGGCCGCGGCGGCCGCGGAGAACCCGCGGGCGCGCGCGAGCATCTCTTCCCGCGAGTGGACGCTCGCGACCTGGCGGAAGAACGTCAACGCCTCCTTGCAAGCGGGCGGAATCTCACAGCCGGCGGCGGCCGCCTGGAACTGCGCTGTGAGCTCCTCCACCTGCTTTTGCCCGATCGCGTTCTCGAGACTCCGCGTCAGCGCGATCGCCTGGAGGCAGCCGGCCGGAAGTCCCGTCGTCGTCGTCGCGTAGACCGTGGAGGTGTGGGTCACAGTCCTCGGAAAGACGCCGGCGCCAACCGCCACTCCCAGCAAGAGCGCGGCGAGCACGGCCAGACCGATCAGGAGGTTTCGCACGATCGCGAGCGCCTCGAACGGCGGCCGTCAGCCGGCGGGCGCGGTCACGAGCCCGAGTGCGAGCAGCTCGCGGAACCGGGCCATGGTCTGCTCCACCCCTTCGGCAAGCTGCGTCTCGACGAAACCTGGAACGAGCGCGGCGAACGAGCTCGAATCCGACTCCTCGGGAAGCGGCAGCGCCACGTCGTCGAAGCCCACACCGGCAGCAGCGATCAGCTCGACGACCTCGGCGATCTCCGTCCGGCGACCCGGCAGATTGTGGACGGACGCGCCCTCGGGGGCTGCGTCGCCCGCGGCGATGAACGCGAGCGCGACGTCGCGGGCGAGCTGGAACTGGCACGCCCCGCCGTAGGGGATCCGGTAGGGGACACCGGCCGCGGCGGCCAGCATCGCGGTGGTCGGCGCCGAAGTGGCGCCCTGATCGCGGCCGATGCCGTAGACGGTGTGCGGGCGAAGCCCGACGCTCGAGACGCCGTTCTCGGCGAAGTACACGCCGGCCGCTTGCTCGTTGGCGCGCTTGAACACGCCGTAGAGCGTGCTCGGCGGGGCCGTCTCGCTCCCGTCCGGGGCAAGCGCGGCGATCGAGGAGGCGTAGACGACCGGGTCGAGGCGGCGCTCCTTCGCGACCTCGAACACGTTCACCGTCCCGACGACGTTCACCTTCGACCCGAGCAGCGGGTCGGCGCGGACGAACGGGATCTGAAGCGCCGCGAGGTGGATGATCCTGCGAACGCCGTGCGCGGCGACGGCGCCGTCGAGCGCCGCGGGATCGGCGATGTCGCCCTGGACGTGGGGAACCGCGTCCGCTTCGTCGCCGAGGAGCAGCCGCAGCCGCCGCGGATCGGCCGACAGGTCGAACGCGACAACGTCGCGGCCGCCCCGGACGAGCTCGTGCACGACCCACGCGCCGATGCAGCCATGAGCGCCGGTCACGAGGATCGGGGCGCTCATCCTCTGTTCCCGTACGCGCTGCCCACGCGGCCGATCCTAGACGGCGGCGCCGAATAGGATCGCGGTGTGCCCGAGCTCGCCAACGCGGACCTCGTCTCCGACCCCAGCCGGGCCGGAGCGAGGGCGCATCTCCGGGCGATGGGCTTCGGCGAGCATGACTGGGCGCGGCCCCTGATCGGGATCGCGACCACCTGGACGGGAACGATGCCGTGCAACCTCGGCCAGCGCCGCCTCGCCGCCCACGTCGCAGACGGGATCCGCGCCGCCGGCGGCACCCCCGTCGAGTTCAACACGATCGCGGTCTCCGACAACCTGACCCAGGGCACGCCGGGAATGCGGGCCTCGCTCGTCAGCCGAGAGGTGATCGCCGACTCGATCGAGCTCGTCGGCCGCAGCCAGCCGTTCGACGGCCTGATCTGCCTGGCGGCCTGCGACAAGACGGTCCCCGGGGCGCTGATGGCGCTCGTGCGGCTCGACGTTCCCGGCTTCCTCTTCTACTCCGGCGCAGCGGCCGCCGGGACGCACGACGGCCGCCAGGTCACGATCAAGGACGTCTGGGAAGGCGTCGGCGCCTTCGAGGCCGGGGCGATCTCCCGCGAGGAGCTCGACGGCCTCGAACACGACGCCTGCCCCGGGATCGGCGCGTGCGCGGGCCAGTTCACGGCGAACACCATGGCCGTTGCGAGCGACTTCCTCGGCCTCGCGCCCGCCGGAGCCGGCGGAATGCTCGCCGAGGATCCTGCGAAGACCGGCGCGGCGGAAGCCGCAGGCCGGCTCGTGATGGACGTGGTCGCTCGGTCTGCGCGGCCCTCGTCCTACCTCACATCCGGCTCCTTTGCAAACGCGATCGTCGGCGTCGCGGGAACGGGAGGCTCGACGAATGCCGTTCTCCACCTGCTCGCGATCGCGGCGGAAGCCGGCGTCGAGCTCGGGCTCGAGGACTTCGACCGGCTCTCGCACTCGACACCGCGGGTGACCCGGCTCTCGCCCGGGGGACCGCATGTCGCGGCCGACCTGCAGCGTGCGGGCGGCACGCCCGCGGTGATCGGGCGACTCGTGGAACATCTGGACGGCGAGGCGGTGACGGTCGACGGCAGGACGATCGGCGAGATCGCCGCCGCCGCGCCAACGCCGGACGGCGATGTGATCGCGTTCGCCGGAACGCCGTTCCAGGAGGGCGGCGCGCTCCGGGTCCTGTGGGGAAACCTCGCCCCGGGCGGAGCCGTCGTGAAGCTCGCAGGCCACGAGCGGCCGGTGCATCGGGGCCCCGCACGGGTCTTCGATTCCGAGGCCGAGTGCCGCAGCGCGGTCGAGGGCGGCCGCGTCGAGCCGGGCGACGTCGTCGTCGTCCGCGGCGAGGGCCCCGCGGGCGGACCTGGAATGCCGGAGCTGCTCTCGATCACGGCAGCGATCGCCGGCCGCGGCCTCGGTGAGAGCGTCGCGCTCGTAACGGACGGTCGCTTCAGCGGCGCCACCCGAGGGCTGATGGTCGGTCACGTGACGCCGGAGGCAGCGCACGACGGTCCGATCGGACTACTCCGTGACGGCGACGTCGTCACCGTCGACGTCGAGGCCCGCCGGCTCGAGGTCGACCTGACGGCGGGCGAGCTTTCGACGCGGGCGGAGACGCGCGCGCCACGGAAGCCCCGCGTCGACCGCGGCGTGCTCGCGAAGTACGCGCGCAGCGTCGGTCCGGCCTCCGAGGGAGCGGTGACCCGATGAGCGCCCGCCTGGCCGGCAAGGTCGCCCTCGTCACCGGCGCCGCAACGGGCATCGGCCGTGCGCTCGCGGCCGGGCTCGCCGCCGAGGGCGCGACGGTTCACGCCAACGACCTCGAACCGCCGGAGGCAACCCTCGCCGAGCTTCCCGACGAGCGCCGCGGGCTGGCGCTCGGCTACGACATCTCGAGCACGGCGCGGATCGAGGAGATGTTCGCCCGTCTCGACCGGCTCGACGTGCTCGTCAACTGTGCGGGTGTCACGGGCTGGATCGACCTCGCCGCGCCGGACGAGGAGACGTGGGACCGCGTGATCGGCACGAACCTGAAGGGCACGTTCTTCTGCTCCACCGCAGCTGTGCCGCTCCTCCGGGCAAACGGCGGCTCGATCGTGAACATCTCGAGCGTCGTCGCAATCCGCGGCCTCACGGGCCTTTCCGCCTACGCCGCGAGCAAGGGCGGGATCGACTCGCTGACGATCCAGCTCGCCTGCGAGCTCGCACCGCTCGGAATCCGCGTCAACGGGATCGCACCCGGAGCGACGAACGTCGAGCGGAATCTCCGCGACGATCCGCATTACGCCAAGGCCTGGGCGCCGCTGATCCCGCTCGGCCGGATCGCCGAGGCCGCCGAGATGACCGGTCCGGCCGTGTTCCTGGCCTCCGACGACTCGGCGCAGGTGACCGGGCAGACGATCTACGTCGACGGCGGCTGGACCTCGGTCGGCGCGTTCCCGCGGTCGTATGTACAGAGTGCGGCCGAGCGCTGACCACGTAAGCTCCCAGCCGTGATCAACCGCCCCCAGAAGATCGTCTGCGTCGGGCTCAACTACCGCGACCACGCCGAGGAGCAGGGCGTTGCTCTTCCGGAGCGGCCGTTGCTCTTCGCCAAGTGGCCGAACACGCTGATCGGATCCGGTGAGCCGATCCGCCTGCCCGCGATCTCGAAGAACGTCGACTATGAGGCCGAGCTCGGCGTCGTGATCGACCGTCGCGCCTCGGGGGTCTCGGTCGCCGACGCCCTCGGCTATGTCCGCGGGTACCTCGTCGCCAACGACGTCTCGGGCCGAGACGTGCAGTTCGGCGACGGCCAGTGGGTGCGGGGGAAGTCGCTCGACACGTTTCTGCCCGTCGGCGAGCTCGTGCCGGCGGACGCGGTGCCCGACCCACAGTCCCTCCCGATCCGGGCGATCCTGAACGGCCAGACGATGCAGGACTCGACGACCGCGAACATGGTCTTCGGCGTCGCCGAGATCGTCGCGTTCATCACGCAGGCGATCACCCTCGAGCCGGGCGACCTGATCCTCACCGGCACGCCCGCGGGTGTCGGCGCCTTCCGCGACCCGAAGGTGTGGCTCGCGCCCGGCGACGAGATCACGATCGAGATCGACGGCATCGGCCGGATCACGAACCCCGTCACGGCCGCCTGAGCTTCGATGAGCGCCCGCGAGGTTCCGCACTGGGCCGCCGAGCTCGTGCTGGAGAGCCAGGTGGAGCTCGGCGAGGGGCCGCACTGGGACGCGGCCGCCGGCGAGCTCGTCTGGGTCGACATCCGGGCCGGAGAGGTGCACAACTTCGACCCGGCCACCGGCGCCGACCGATCGTTCGCGGCGGGGCAGCCCGTCGGAGCTGCCGTCCCGAGGGCGGCCGGGGGGTTCGCGCTGGCGCTGCGGGACGGCTTCGCCGTCGTGGACGAGAGCGGCGGAGCCCTGCGGTGGATCGCTCCGATCGAGGCGGACAGGCCCGAGACGAGGATGAACGACGGTGCCTGCGACTCGGCGGGACGATTCTGGGCCGGAACGATGAGCGTTACCGAGGATCAGCCGGTTGGCTCGCTCTACCGCCTCGAGCCGGACGGGGCGGTGACACCGATGCTCGCCGGGATCACGATCTCGAACGGGCTCGGTTGGAGTCCCGACGAAACCACCATGTACTACGTGGACACGCCGCAGCATGTCCTCGAGGCGTTCGACTTCGACTTCGCCGCGGGCACGATCTCCGGCCGGCGGCCGGTCGTGAGCATCGAGCCCGGCGTCGGCCACCCCGACGGCCTGACCGTCGACGCCGACGGCTGCATCTGGGTCGCGCTCTGGGACGGCTCGGTCGTGCGCAAGTACACGCCGGACGGGGAGCTCGCGGGCGTGGTCGACGTGCCGGCCGCGCGCCCGACGAGCTGCGCGTTCGGCGGCCCCGAGCAGGACGTCCTCTACATCACGACCGCACGGACGGACCCGGGCCGGCTCCGCCGCAGCAACGGCGGCGACATCTTCGCGGTCAGCACGGGCAGCCGCGGGTTTCCCTCGCACCCGTTCGCGGGCTGAGGGCTCGCCCGGCTACCGGAGCGCCCGCAGCGCGTTGCCGAGCGACTGCCGGGTCGTGAGCACCCCGGCGAACAGGTCGCCGTGCCGCGCCACCCGGTCGAGCACCGCGCCCATCGTGAACGCCGCCGGATCAAGCGTCGGCGTCACCTCCTCCCAGCGCAGCGGGGTCGAGACCGGAGCGCCGGGATGCGGGCGCACCGAGTAGACGGAGGCGATCGTCTTCCCCATCCCGTTCTGGTTGGCGTCGATCAGGACGCCCTTGCGCTTTGCCTTCGACCAGGCCGTCGTTGCGAGCTTCGGGTACCCGGCCGCGATCACGCCCGCGACGTGCTCGGCGAAGCCGCGGGTGTCGTCGAAGCTCGAGCGGCGGTCGAGCGGAACGAGGACATGGAAGCCCTTGCCGCCCGAGGTCTTCGGGAACGAGGCGAGCCCGATGCCGTCGAGCAGCCCCTTGAGGATCAGCGCCACCTCGACGGTCTGGGCGTAGGGAACCTCGGGCGTCGGGTCGAGGTCGAACAGGACGAAGTCGGGACGATCCGGCCTGTCCACCCTGGAGTACCACGGGTTCATGTCGATGCAGCCCATGTTCACCATCCAGAGGAGCCCGAGCTCGTCCTCGACCACTGGCAGCGCAACCTCGCGCTCGCCGCCCGATCGGGGCGTGACCACCGTCTTGAACGTCGCGATCCACTCGGGCATGTGCGACGGCGCGTCCTTCTGGAAGAACGCCTTGCCGAACGCGCCGTCGGGATAGCGACGCATCGTGAACGGCCTCCTGCGGAGGTGAGGGACGAGAACCGGGGCCGCCGACCGGTAGTACTCGAGGAGGTCGCCCTTCGTGATCCCCTCGTCGGGCCAGAAGAGCTTGTCGAGGTTCGAGAGGCGAAGCTCCCGACGGCGCACCTTGATCACGTCCGCCGGCGGCCGTTCGTGCCGCACCTCGGGCGGTGCCTTGTCCTCACGCAGGCCCCGGTAGGCGGGCTGTCGGACGTGGCCGTCGTGCGTCCACTCGCTGAAGGCGACCTCGGCGACGAGCTTCGGTTCGATCCAGACGACATCCCCGCGCCGGACGCGCGGCATCTTCGGCACCTCGCGAAACGGGGGAGTCGCGCGCTCGAGGGGCTTCATCAGCCCGAGCAGCCGGTGGAGCTCGCGGTCGTCGAAGCCGGTGCCGACGTTCCCCGCATACCGGAGCTCGCCCTCCTCGTTGACGGCCAGGACGAGCGCGCCGAACGTCGAGGCGCGCGCGCCGGAGCCGCGCGTGTAGCCGGCGATCACAAACTCCTGGCTCCCGGTCACCTTGAGCTTGAGCCAGTCCCTGGTGCGCCGCCCCTCGGCGTAGCGCGACGCGAGCTGCTTGGCGACGACGCCTTCGAGGCCCTGTGCGGTCACGGCGGCGAGCAGGGCCTTTCCATCGGCGAATTGCTCGGACACGAGCACGGTTCTGGTCGGACGGGGAAGGAGCTTGGCGAGCAGCTCTCTACGCGCTTCGAGCGGCAGGCCGACGAGGCGCTCGCCGTCGGCCTCGAGCACGTCGAACGCATAGAAGACCGTCGGGCCCGAGTCCTGCTGCATCGCAGAGAAACTCGGGCGGCCCGACTCGTCGAGGACACAGACCTCGCCGTCGATGACCGCGTCATGGGCGTCGACCGCCTTGGCGATCGCCAGTGCGACGGAGGCAAACCGTGCGGTGAAGTCGTTGTCCGCGCGCGAGCGGAGCGTGCACACGCCCTCGCGGATGTATGCCAGCGCCCGGTAGCCGTCGAACTTGACCTCGTAGCCCCAACCCGGGCCGGACGGCAGGCTGTCTGCCAGCGTCGCGAGCATCGGGCGGTAGCGCACCGCGGGCTGTGGCTCCGCACGTTGAGGCACGGCGGGCGCAGCACCCTTGTCGTCGCGGCTTCGGATCAGCAGCCAGTTGACCTCCTTGCCGTCGAGGTGGGCCGGCACGAGCGTCCAGACGCCCTCGAACCGCGTGCCGTGGAGCCGGACGGTCAGCCCGCCGTCGGCCTTCTCCTCGATCAGGTCGTAGGTGCCGCGATCCCAGATCTCGACCGTCCCGGCGCCGTAGGAGCCCTTCGGGATCTCGCCCTCGAACGAGCCATAGTCGAGCGGATGATCCTCGACGTGGACCGCGAGCGCCTTCTGCCCGACCTCGAGCGGCACGCCCTTCGGCACCGCCCACGAGGCGAGAGCACCGTCGCGCTCGAGCCGGAAGTCGTAGTGGAGGCTCCGCGCCTGGTGGCGCTGGACGACGAACACGGGCGCGCCGCCACCAGTCGAGCCGCCGAACGGCTCCGGCGTCTTCCTGGGATCCCGCTTCCCCCTGTAGGCCTCGAGCTTCGCCACCGTTCAGTCGTCCCCCGTTAACACGCTGTCAATACATGGTTGAAAACCCTGTGGATGCTGTGGAGAACCTCGCCGCAGGCTACGGGATCAGTTGAAGACGCCCATCGCCCGGAACTTCGCCCGGCGGGCGCGGCGAAGCTCGGTCGGCGGTGTCCCGTCGAGCTCTGCGAGCGCTCCCGTGAGCGCCTCACGGAGCTGCGCGGCTGCCGCGTCCGGATCGTCCTGAGCGCCGCCGCGGGGCTCCGAGACGATCCCGTCGACGACGCCGAGCTCGTAGCAGTGGAACGCATCCGGCTTGAACGCAGCCGCTGCCTTCTTCTTCTCCTCCCGGTCGCGCCAGAGGATCATCGCGCAGCCCTCGGGCGTGATCACCGAGTAGATCGCGTTCTCCTGCATCAGCACGCGATCCGAGACCGCCAGGGCGAGCGCACCGCCCGAGCCGCCCTCGCCGATCACGCAGGCGACCGTCGGGACCGTCAGCGCGAGCATTCGCGCCTGCGACCGCGCGATCGCCCCGCCCTGGCCGTGCTGTTCGGCCGCGACACCGGGGAAGGCGCCAGGCGTGTCGATCAAGGTGACGACGGGGAAACCGAAGCGCTCGGCGAGCTCCATCACGCGAATCGCCTTCGCGTATCCCTCGGGGCTCGGCATCCCATACTGGCGCTCGAGGCGCTCTTTCAGGTCTCGGCCCTTCTGATGTCCGACGAGCGCGACCGTGCGGCCGGCGAGCTTCCCGAGGCCGGCGACGATCGCGCCGTCGTCCATCCTGCCGCGGTCGCCGTGAAGCTCGACCCAGTCCTCGAGGATCCGGTCGACGTAGTCCAGGGTGTAGGGCCGCTCGGGATGCCGGGCGAGCTCGACGAACTCCCAGATCTCGTCCTCGGAGGCATCCACGCGCGAGATCGAGTCCAGCTGCTTCTTGAGCCGCTGTTCCTCGCTCGCGACGCTCGTGCGGTGGAGGAGCGGCAGGCTCCTCAGCCTGCCGAGCCGCTCCCGCAGCGTGCGTTCCGCCTCACCGGGCAAAGAGCCGGAGGAGGCGCGCCAGATAGGGGCGCTGCCCGGATCGTGGGACGATGGCGTCGATCTGGCCGAAGCGGAGGTGCTGCTCGGCGCGCCCGAAGTCGGCGGAGAGCTTCTCCTTCACGAGCTCCTGCACAACCCGTGGGCCGGTGAAGGCGAGCAGCGCTCCCGGCTCGGCAACGGTCACGTCGCCGAGCGAGGCAAAGCTCGCCATCGCTCCACCGGTCGTCGGGTCGGCAAGGAGGCAGAAGAACGGAACCTGGGCCTCGCGAAGCTCGTCGATCGAGGCGATCGTCTTCGGGAGCTGCATCAGCGAGAGGATCCCTTCCTGCATCCGCGCCCCGCCGGAGCTCGTGACGAGCAGGAGCGGAACGTCGGGACGCGAGCGCGGCGTCGGCGGCACGAACGAACTTCTCACCCACCGCGCTCCCCATCGAGCCGCCCATGAAGGCGAAGTCCATCACCGCGAGCTCGAGCGGGCTGCCGTCGAGGGTGCCCGCTCCGATCACCATCGCGTCGCTCAGACCCGTGTTGAGCTGGGCCTCGGCGAGCCGCTCCCGATAGGGCCGTAGGTCGTAGAAGTCGAGCGGGTCGGCGGAGTGGACGTCGGCCGCGGCTTCGGCGAACGACCCGGGATCGGTGAGAAACGCGATCCGGGCACGCGCCGGCATACGGAAGTGGTGGTCGCAGTGGCCGCAGACGAACAGTCCCGCCTCGAGCTCGTCGTCGCGATAGTGCGACCCACAGCTCGGGCAGGTGTTCGGGTGCTTCTTCTCGGCCGGGGCACTCTCCACCTGCTCGACCTTGACGTCGATCCTGGTTTCGGTCATCGGGGCGATTTGATGTTAGACCGGCGCACCCGTCTGCCGGTTGCAGAGACGGTCAGCCTGGATCCAGGCTCAGGCGGGCCTGAGCTCGTCGAGCGTGTCGGGAAGCTCGGTCAGGTCGGGCAGCTCTCTGGCCGGGCTCGTCGCCGGATGCTCGTCGAGGCGGTTGATCCACACACACGGGATCCGGAGCTTGTTGGCCGGGATCACGTCGTGGGTGATGCTCGCAGCGACGTGCACATGGCGGTTGCGATCGGCGAGCGTTCGCGCCTGGAACTCGAGCCAGTGCATCAGCGCGGGCTTGTAGGAGTGGATCTCCGAGGCGACGACCGTCTCGTCGAACGGGATGCCGATCTGTTCCTTGGAGGCAGCGATCAGGTCGGCGTCGGAGTTCGAGAGGATCGCCAGCCTCCAGCCGCGCTCCCGTGCCTCCGCGAGCGCGTCGTGCACCTCCGGAAACGGCCCCCACTCAGGCAGCGAGTCGGCGAGCCCGCCCTCCTCGCCCGCTGGCGCGCCGAGCCGGCGCATCGCCTCGGTCATCACCTCGCGGTAGCTGAGCTTGCCGTCGCGCTGGAGCTCGGGCTCGACCGCGTGGTATCGCGCGAGCAGGTTCGCGAGCTCGTCCTCGTCGTCCCCGAACAGCCGCTCGAGCTCAGCCCGAATCCCGCCGTTCCAGTCGATCAGCGTCCCGTAACAGTCGAAAGTAGCCCAGCGATCAGCCATAGAGAGCCGAAAGATAGCCATCCAGCGGGCTTCGAATTAGCCGTAACCCGTCGCGACTCTTCGCGATCGGCCACGGGTGCGGGCTCCGCCCGTGCCCGTCCAACTCGCTGCCGAGCGACAGCCGAGCGCGCAAATCTAGGATTTGCATGCGCGGACTTGACTGCGCGAAAGCAGACGCTAGAACCGCCGAAGAACGATCGACGCGTTATGGCCGCCGAAGCCGAAGGAATTGGAGAGGGCGGTGGTCAACTCTGGCACCTCGCGGGCGACGTTCGGAACGTAGTCGAGGTCGCACGCGGGGTCGGGGCTCTCCATGTTGATCGTCGGCGGGACGATCCGGTCGCGGAGCGCGAGCGTCGTGAAGATCGCCTCGATCGCGCCGGCGGCGCCGAAGCAGTGGCCGGTCGCGCCCTTCGTCGAGGAGACCGGGGTTCGCCGGGCGTGCTCCTCGCCGAGTGCGACCTTGATCACCCGCGTCTCGGCGGCATCGCCGATCGGGGTCGAGGTCGCGTGCGCGTTGACGTAGCCGATCTCGGTGGGCTCGATCCCGGCGTCGTCAATCGCCGCGCGCATCGCGCGGGCCGGGCTCTGGCCCGTCGGGTCGGGCTCGGTCATGTGGAGCGCATCGGCGGACATCCCGTAGCCGAGCAGCTCTGCGTAGATCTTCGCGCCCCGCGCCTTGGCGCGCTCGAGCTCCTCGAGCACCAGCACTCCGGCTGCCTCGCCCATCACCAGGCCGTCGCCGCTGACCGTCGAACGGCCGCGAAGCACGCTTCGGGTCGTCGTTTCGCCGTGAGAGCGCCCGCATCGCGTCGAAGCCGGCGACGCCGACGCGCGTGACGGGCGCCTCGCTGCCCGCCGGCGAGCATCACGTCGACCCGGCCGAGACGGATCGCGTCGAGCGCGTCGCCGATCGCCATGTTCGCGGCCGCGCAGGCCGTGCACTGGCTCATCAGCGGGCCCTTGGTGCCGAGCTCGATCGAGACCCAGCCCGCGCCCATGTTCGGGATGATGCAGGGGATCGAGAAGGGGCTGATCCGGTCGGGGCCGCGGTCGCGGAGCACGTCGTAGCACTCCTGGAACGACTTGAGGCCACCGATGCCGGTCGCGATCGACGCGCCGACCCGCTCGGGATCGGCTGCGATGTCGATCCCGGAATCCTGCTCGGCCTGGCGGGCCGCGGCGAGGATCATCTGCGCGAAGCGGTCCATCCGCCGCGAGGACTTGTGGTCGACCCAGTCGGTCGGGTCGAAGTCCTTCAGCTCGCAGGCGAAGTGCACCGGATAGTCCGTCGTGGTCGAACTGGGTGATCTCGCCCACGCCCGACTCGCCCGCAAGCAGGTTCTTCCAGCTCGTCTCGGCGTCGAGCCCGAGCGACGAGACCAGTCCCGATCCCGGTAATGACGACGCGCCTGCTGCCGTTTGCTTCAGCCAACTACATCCCCAGTCCGCCGTCGACGAGCAGTACCTCGCCCGTGATGAACGAGGCCTCGTCGGAGCAGAGGAACCGTACCGCCCCGGCCACGTCTTCCGGGTCGCCGAGCCGTCCGAGCGGGGTGTTCGCGAGCATCAGCGCCTTGCCCTCTTCGGGGATGACGTCGGTCAGACGCGTCTTCACGTACCCCGGTGCGACCACGTTCGCGCGCACCCCGCGCGAGCCGAGCTCGCGGGCAAGCGACTTCGTGAAGCCGATGATCCCGGCCTTCGCGGCGCCGTAGTTCGTCTGGCCGAAGTTCCCGTGCAGGCCGACGATCGAGCTGACGTTGACGATCGCGCCCGCGCGCTTCTTCATCATCGGCCGGGTCACCGCGCGGCAGGTGTAGAAGACCGAGCTGAGGTTGGTCTCGATCACGTCGCGCCAGTCCTCGTCGGACATCCGCGCGAGCAGCCCGTCGCGCGTCAGGCCGGCGTTGTTGACGAGGATGTCGAGCTCGCCGGCCTCCTCGACAAGACGCTTCGCATCCTCCGCCGAGGAGACGTCCGCCTTGACGGCCCGGCCGCCGATCTCGGCTGCAACCTGTGCCGCCTCGTCGGCGCCGGAGTTGTAGCCGACGACCACATCGGCGCCGGCACGCGCGAGCTCGGCCGCGATCGCGTGGCCGATTCCGCGGGAGCCACCGGTGACGAGAGCCGCCCTCCCTGCGAGGGAGCAGAACTCAGCCAAGCTCGTACGCGGCAGCGTCCAGCGACTTCAGGTCGTTGACCGAGATCGCCTTGACGGAGCTGTCGATCCTCTTCAGTAAACCGCTCAGCACGTTGCCCGGCCCCACCTCCACGAACGTGGTGACGCCGCCGCCGATCATCTCGCGGGCCGACTGGGTGAACTTGACCGGGGCGGTGAGCTGCTCGACGAGGAGCGAGCGGAACCGATGGACGTCCTCGAGCTTCGCGGTGACCGTCGAGACGAACTGCGCGGTCGGCACTTTGAAGTCGATCTTGTCGATCGCGGGCCGCAGCCGCTCGGCGGCGAGCCCGACGAGCGGCGAGTGGAACGCGCCGGTCACCTTCAGCCGCACCGCCCGGCGGGCGCCCTCGCGCTGAGCCTCGTTGCAGCACTCGTCGACCGCGTCGGTCTCGCCGGAGATCACGAGCTGGCCGGGGCAGTTGTAGTTCGCGGGCCACACGTTGTGGATCTTCTTGCAGAGCGCCTCGACCGACCTCGTCGGCGAGGCCGAGGATCGCGGCCATCGAGCCGGGCCGCGCCTCGGCGGCGGCGGCGGTGGCGAGGCCGCGCTCGCGTACGAGGCGAATCGTGTCGCTGACGCCGATCGAGCCGGCCGAACCGAGCGCCGAGTACTCCCCGACCGAATGGCCGACGACGTAATCCGGCACGATCCCGCGGGCGCGGAGGGCCGCGTCGATCGCGAGGCTCGTCGCGACGAGCGCCGGCTGCTGGATGTCTGTCCTCGTCAGCTCCTCGGCCGTGCCGGAGAAGCACAGCCGCTGCAGGTCGAGGCCGGAGGCCTCGCTGCCCTGCTCGTATACGGCCATCGCCTCGGGTGAGGCCTCGGCGATCTCGCGGCCCATGCCGAGCTCGAACGAGCCCTGCCCCGGAAACATGAACGCCAGCTTGCTCATCTACGTCGCTCCATTCGTCGGATGTGTCCAGCGCATCAGCGCCGAACCCCAGGTGAGGCCGGCTCCCATTCCGGTCATGAGCACAAGACTTCCAGGCTGCAGCCGACCGTCGGTCGCCGCGTCGGCGAGTGCGAGCGGGATCGAGCCCGACGAGGTGTTTCCGTATCGATCGACGTTGATCACGACCTTCTCCTCCGGGAAGCCTAGTTTGCGAACAGCGTGGTCGATGATCCGGACGTTCGCCTGGTGCGGAACGTATACGTCGACATCATCGACCGTGAGCCCGCATTGCTCGAGCAGCGCCTCGGCGGAGCTCACGAGCACGCGCGTGGCGAACTTGAACACCTCGCGGCCGTTCATCTGCAGGAAGTGGCGGTCGCCGTTCTCCGGCAGCCGCGAGCCGCTGCCCGGGTAGTTGAGCTCCCCGCCGCCGGCGCCGTCCGCGCCGAGCTCGAAGCCGAGGAAGCCGCCTTCTTCGACGTGCTCGAGCACGACCGCTCCTGCTCCGTCGCCGAAGAGCACGAGGGTCGAGCGGTCCGTCCAGTCGAGAACGCGGGAGAGCACGTCGCCGCCGATCACAAGTGCGCGGTTCGCGAGCCCGGCCGAGATCGTGGCATGGGCCTGGGCGATCGCGTACATGAAGCCCGTGCAGCCGGCCGAGAGGTCGTAGGCGGCGGCGTCGGTCGAGCCGAGCTGGTCCGCGACGAGCGCCGCGGTCGCCGGAAACATCATGTCCGGCGTGATCGTCGCGACGATGATCAGGTCGATCTCGCGCGCCTTGACGCCGGCCTGCTCGAGCGCCGTCCGTGCTGCCGGGATCGCGAGATCGGACATCGCCTCGGTCTCGGCGGCGACGCGGCGCTCCCGGATCCCGGTTCGCGTGGCGATCCATTCGTCAGAGGTGTCGACGATCTCGGCGAGATCGTCGTTCGTCACGACACGCGAGGGCACGTAGCAACCGAGCCCCGTGATCGAAACGGGGCGTCCTGCGGTGCGGCCGATCACTTCTGCTCGCTTTCGGGCGGCGCCACGGCGAACGTCGAGCGTGCCGCGAACGGCGAGCTCTCCTCCGACCGTCGCCCGCACCTTGCCCTTGCCGATCGGGCCGCGCACGACCTCGACCTCGCAAAGGAGCTCGAGCGTCTCGCCGGGCTTCACGATCCGCTTGAAGCGGACGTCGTCGATCCCTGCGAAGAGCACAAGGCGGCCCGCGTTCTCGGGGAGCGAGAGCACGGCGATCGCGCCGCACTGCGCGAGCGCCTCGACCATCTTCACACCGGGCATGATCGGGTTGCCGGGGAAATGGCCCGCACAGTCGGTCTCGCTGACGGTGCGGCGCGCGAGGACGCGTTCGCCCGGGGTCAGCTCGACGACCTCGTCGACGAGCAGGAACGGGTCGCGATGGGGGATGATCGCCTCGATCTCCGCCTTGCCGAGGGTGCCCGTCATGCCGAGAGCCGCGACCGCATCGAGGCTCGCCCGCGGTGCGCGTAGCACTTTGCCGTTCCGACCGGAAGCCCGGTGGCCGACGAGATCTCGGCGAAGCCGAGGTCGAAGGCGTCCTTGAGCGCGACCACCGTCGCCTGGGCCGAAGGCAGCTCGGCCAGGCAGCGGCCGAGCTCCCGGCGCGTCTCCGAGGCGGTCAGGGCGGCAAGCGGATCACCGTCGCGGGCGGGCCGGTCGTCGGCAATCAGGGGCTCGGTCCGCCGGGCGGCGCGGGCCTGCGCGAAGTCCTTGCAGGTGTTGACGACGAGGCGGTGCAGCCAGGTCGAGAACTGCGACTCGCCGCGGAACTGCCGGATCCTCACGACGAGCTTCGCGAGCGAGTCCTGGGCCGCGTCGCGCGCGTCCTCGGGGTCGCGAAGCAGGTGGAGCGCAATCCGCTCGACGCGTGGCGCGTGGCGCTCGCAGAGCGCGGCGAGCGCGGCTGCGTCACCGGCTTTGGCGCGCGTCACGAGGATCACGTCCGAAAGCCGGTCGTAGACGAGGGATGTGCCGCCGAACAGTTCACCACGGCTCGTTCGACGGCCCTGCGTAGGCGGGGGTTGCACGGCGGGCACACTGTAGACGGCGTGAGGCTCCAGCCAGAGATCGTCGTGCCCCGGTTGCGCGGGGGCTTCGGCCGGCCGTATCTCTATGCGGCCGAGACTCCGTCGACCCAGACGATGGCCCCGGACGACGCGGCGCACGGCACGGTCGCGCTCGCCGAGCACCAGACCGCCGGGCGCGGCCGGCTCGGGCGCGTGTGGATCGACGAGCCCGGCGCGGGGCTCTCCTTCTCCATGGTCCTCCGTCCGCCGCCGCCTGTTGCGCGCTGGCCGGAGCTGACACTGGTGGCCGCGGAGGCGGTCGCAGCGGCGGTCGGGCCGAGCGCCACGATCAAGCATCCGAACGACGTCCTCGTCGGCGGGCGGAAGGTGGCCGGGATCCTGGCCGAGGCCGCCGACCACGTCGTGCTCGGCATCGGCGTCAACGTCGGCGAGCCGCCCTGGCCGGGCGCGGGAGCAGTCGACCGTGACCGGCTCGAGCTCCTCGTCGAGATCCTCGAGCGGCTCGAGTGCGGCTACGACGCCTGGCTCGCTGCGGCCGGCTGAGAGCTATACGGTTTCGCTCCTCCGGCCTACACTGAGCTCGGTGACGGCGCTCGGTGATCGCAGCGTGGCGATGAGGCTCAAGCTCGGGCTCGCCCTGGGAACCTTGCTCGCCGTGATCGCGGCGCCGGCGGGCGGCTCGGCTCCCGTCGCCTCGACGCCGCGCGTGCTCGCGATCCACTTCGTCCAGGACGTGAACCCGGTCACCCAGAGCTGGCTCAACCACCAGCTCGACAAGGCCCACTCGGGCCACTACGCCGCGGCTGTGATCATCCTCGACACGCCGGGCGGACTCGAGGACTCGGAGCGCAAGATCGTCCAGAAGGAGCTCCAGTTGAGCGCCGAGGGCACGCCGGTGATCGTCTATGTCTCCCCGAACGGAGCCAGGGCCGCCTCGGCGGGCGTCTGGATCTCCGAGGCCGCCGACGTGCTCGCGATGGCGCCCGAGACGAACATCGGCTCCTCCACGCCGATCGACGGCTCGGGCTCGAACATCGGCAGCGACCTGCGGCGCAAGATCATCAACGACGCCGCCGCCTCCCTGCGCGGCCTCGCGAGCACCCACGGCCGAAACGCCACGTGGGCGAACAAGGCAGTCCGGGTCGCCTCGAACCTGACCGCCGCCGAGGCGCTCAAGCTGCACGTGGTCGACACGATCGCCCCCACGCTGCCTGCGCTACTCGACAAGATCAACGGCGAGACGACCGTGCCGGCGGGGTTGAAGCTCCACACGGCGAACGCCGAGATCGTCAACGACAGCCCCGGCTTCATCACACGGTTCCTGTCGACGATCCTCGATCCGAACCTGCTCTCGCTGCTCTTCCTCGCGGGCATCATCGGGATCGGGTTCGAGATCTTCCACCCCGGCGTCGTGCTGCCGGGCGCGCTCGGTGCCGTGTCGATGCTGCTCGCGCTCTTCGGCCTTTCGATCCTGCCGATCTCCTGGACGGCAGCCGGCCTCGTCGTGCTCGGGCTCATCCTGCTCGTGGTCGACCTGTTCGTCCCGACCCACGGCGCCCTGACGGTGGCGGGGTTGATCGCGCTCGGATTCGGCCTCGCCACGCTCGTGAACGACTCGTCCGGGACATACACGACCTCGACCTGGTTCGTGGTCACGTTCACACTGGTCGCCGGCGGCGCGGCCGCCTGGGTGATCGCGAAGGTGATCAGGATTCGCAGGAGTCCCCCGGCGGTCGCGCCCGACGAGATCGTCGGGATGCAGGGCATCGCGAGGCCGGGCGGGCTCGTCTACGTACACGGCGAGCTCTGGAGGGCGTGGGCGGCGGAGCCGCTCCGCGCGGGACAGTCGGTCGAGGTCGACGCGCAGGATGGGCTCGTGCTTCGTGTGCATCCTGTTTGAACCGCTGTAGGATCAGCTCGTGGCCTACGCCGGCATCGCGATCGCGATCGTTCTCTTCATCATCGTCGTGGTGCTGTTCGCGGCGATCAAGGTCGCCCGCGAGTACGAGCGCGCGATCATCTTCCGCTTCGGCCGCCTGCTGCCGGAGCCGAAGGGGCCGGGCCTCTTCATCCTGATTCCGATCGTCGACAAGATGGTCAAGGTCGACCTGCGGACGATCACGCTCAACATCCCGCCGCAGGAGGTGATCACGAAGGACAACGTCCCGGTTCGCGTGAACGCCGTGGCGTACTTCCGGATCGTCGATCCGAAGGCCGCGATCGTGCAGATCGAGAACTACATGGTCGCGACCTCGCAGAGCGCCCAGCTGACGCTACGGTCGGTGCTCGGGCAGCACTCGCTCGACGAGCTCCTGGCCGAGCGCGACAAGATCAACGGGATCCTGCAGGGGATCATCGATCAGCAGACGGGCCCCTGGGGGATCAAGGTCTCGATCGTCGAGGTGAAGGACGTGGAGATCCCGCAAAGCATGCAGCGGGCGATGGCCCGCCAGGCGGAGGCCGAGCGGGAACGGCGCGCGAAGGTGATCGCGGCCGAGGGCGAGTTCCAGGCCTCGGAGCGGCTGAAGGACGCGGCACTCGTGATCGAGCAGCACCCGATTGCACTGCAGCTGCGCTACCTGCAGACGCTGATCGAGATCAGCTCGGCGCCGTCGACGACGATCGTCTTCCCGGCGCCGATCGACATCATCTCGCTGTTCCTGCCGAAGGGCTCGGTTGCCGCAGCGACGGGTACCCCGCCCCCGCCGGCCGCCGCGCAGGACGTTCCGGCTTCCTAGACCGGCGTCTGCTCGCGGAACCGCCGCGCGGCATCGATTGCGTCGGCGAGGTTGAGGCCCTTGTCCTTGCCCTGCTTGATCAGCATCACGGTCTCGATCGCGGCGAGGTCGTAGATCCGCTGCTTCTTGCCCTTGGTCGGGATCTGCGCCCTGTTCGTCCAGTAGTCGAGCTGCATCTTCGAGATGCCGACCAGTCGGCAGACCTGGCCGAGGTAGAGCTCGATCCGGTCGAGGTGGGCGGCCATGTCGATCGGCTCCAGCTCGATCTCGACGCGCTCCTGGTCTGCCATCTCAGCTCCGCCCTCCTTGCCGCCGTGTGAGGGGTTATAAACCGTGGCTGCTCGAAAGTGAAGCGGGAAGACGTTTATTCGGTCGACGGCTCGTCGTCGTCCGGCACGACGTTCTCGTCGCTCGGGTCGTCCTCGGTCGGTTCCAACTCGGCGTCGTCGAACTCGGCGTCGAACTCGGACTCGTCGAGCGAGGACTCGCTGGGCGCCTCGGCCGGGGCCTCGGCCGCTGCCTGCTCGACCGGATCGTCGTCCCCTTCGACCACCGGGGCGAGCGTGGAGACGATGTCCGTGTCGCCGCGGAGCCGCATCACGATCACGCCCTGCGTCGAGCGGCCGAGGCGCTTGACGTCCTCGACCGGCATCTTGATCACGGTGCCGCCCGTGGAGATCAGCATCACCTGGTAGCCGTCGCGGACGACGCGCGCACCGGCGAGATAGCCGCGCGCCTTGGTGAGCTTGATCGTCTGGACTCCCATGCCGCCGCGGCCCTTGCGCGGGTACTCGGAGACGCGCGTGCGCTTGCCGTAGCCGTTCTCGGTGACGACGAGCAGGTCGGAGTCGTCCTTGGCGATCTCGGCCGCGATCACCGCGTCGTCGCCGCGGAGGGTCATCCCGCGAACGCCTTCGGTCGCCCGGCCCATGGCGCGCGCGTCTGCCTCCGAGAAGCGGATCGCCTGTCCCTTGCGCGAGACGAGCAGGATGTCGTCGCCGGTCGAGCAGTGGCGAACGGCGACGAGCTCGTCGCCGTCGCGCATCTTGATCGCGATGATCCCGTCGGCCTTGAGCGGTGTGTTGTACTCCTCGAGCTTCGTCTTCTTGACGACGCCGTTCTTGGTCGCGCAGAGCAGGTACTCGGCTTCGGTGAAGTTGCGGGTCTGGATCACGGCGCGCACCTTCTCGTCCTGCCTGAACGGAAGCAGGTTGACGAGCGCGCGTCCCTTGGACTGGCGGGAGCCGAGTGGCAGCTCGTGCACCTTGAGCCGGTAGACCTTGCCGACGGAGGTGAAGAAGAGGAGGTAGTCGTGGGTCGAGGCGACGAACAGATGCTCGATGTAGTCCTCGTCCTTGAGGTCCATCCCCATCACACCGATCCCGCCGCGCCGCTGCTCGCGGTAGGCGGTCGGTGAGAGACGCTTGATGTATCCGGATCGCGTGATCGCGATCGCCATCTTCTCGTCGGCGATCATGTCCTCGAGCTCGAGCTCCTCCTCGGCGGCGACGATCTCGGTACGGCGGTCGTCTCCACGGCTGTAGGTCTCCTTGATCTCGAGCAGCTCCTGGCGGATCAGCGCGTCGATCTTGGCCTCGGAGCCGAGCAGCTCGCGGAGCTCGCCGATCCGCTCCATCAGGTCGGCGTACTCGTCCTCGACCTCCTTGCGCGCGAGTCCGGTGAGCCGTGCGAGACGGAGCTCGAGGATCGCGTTTGCCTGGAGCTCGGACAGCTCGAAGCGGGCGATCAGCTGCGTGCGGGCCTCTTCCGTGTCGCGCGCGGCCCGGATCAGCGAGATCACCGCGTCGAGGTTGTCGAGCGCGATCAAGTAGCCGCGCAGGATGTGGGCGCGACGCTCGGCCTGCCGAAGCTCGAACTGCGAGCGGCGTGTGACGATCTCGCGTTGGAAGGCCAGGTAGTGCGTGACCTGCTCGAGCAGCGAGAGCGTCTTCGGGACACCGTCGACGAGCGCGACCGCGTTGTAGCCGAACGTGGTCTGCAGCGTCGTGTGCTTGAAGAGCTTGTTGAGCGCCACCTGCGGCACGGCGTCGCGCTTGAGCTCGATCTGGATCCGCATCCCGGAGCGGTCGCTGTGGTCGGCGACGTCGGAGACCTCGGTGAGAACCTTCTCGTGCACCAGGTCGGCGATCTTCTTGATCACGCCGCTGTCGCCGCCCTTCTTCACCCCGTACGGAAGCTCGGTGACGATGATCGCGCTCTTACCGCCGCGCATCTCCTCGATGTGGGCGCGTGCGCGCATGACGACCCGGCCGCGGCCGGTGCGGTAGGCGTCGCGAATGCCGGAGCGGCCGACGATGATCGCGCCGGTCGGGAAATCCGGGCCCTTGACGTGCTTCATGAGCGTCTCGACGTTCGCGTCGGGGTCATCGATCAGCGCCACGACCGCGTCGATCGTCTCGCCCAGGTGGTGGGGCGGCATGTTCGTCGCCATCCCGACCGCGATCCCCGACGAGCCGTTCACGAGCAGGTTCGGGAACCGAGCCGGCAGCACGAGCGGCTCCTGCTTCGACTCGTCGTAGTTCGGCCCGAAGTCGACCGTGTTCGAGTCGAGCTCGGAGAGCATCTCCTCGGCGAGCTTCGCGAGGCGGGCTTCGGTATATCTCATCGCAGCCGGTGGATCGTCGTCGATCGAGCCGAAGTTGCCCTGGCCGTCGACCACCGGGTAGCGCAGCGAGAACGGCTGTGCGAGCCGCACGAGCGTGTCGTAGATCGCGAGGTCGCCGTGGGGGTGATGGTTGCCCATCACGTAGCCGACGATGTTGGCGGACTTGACGTACGGTCGGCCCGGCCGGTTGCCGTTGGCCCACATCGAGTAGAGGACGCGCCGGTGGACGGGCTTCAGCCCGTCACGGACGTCGGGGAGGGCGCGCGAGACGATGACCGACATCGCGTAGTCGAGGAAGCTCGTGCGCATCTCCTGCTCGAGCTCGCGCGACTCGATGCGGCCGCCGCCGAGGCTGCCCGTCTCGGTCTCAGACATTCGACCGGCTCCTAGACGTCAAGGAACTTGACGTCCTTGGCGTTCTCCTCGATGAACAGGCGCCGCGGCTCGACCTGGTCGCCCATCAGCATCGAGAACACCCGGTCGGCGGCCGGGACGTCCTCGACATCGACTCGGATCAGGAGCCGGCGAGCCGGGTCCATCGTCGTGTCCCAGAGCTGCTCGGCGTTCATCTCGCCGAGTCCCTTGAACCGCGAGAGCTGGATTCCGGTCTTCGCGGCGTCGAGCACCTTCGCGCGCAGCGCGTCGAAGGTCTCCGCGACCTCGAGCTCCTTGCCGACCGTGACCGTGAACGGCGGCAGGCCAACGAGCTCGGTGAGGCGCGTGTAGGCCTTGCGGACATGGCCGTAGATCGGCGAGCCGAGCAGCTCGACCGGCACGGTGATCGTGCGTGCGGTGCTCGTCTCGGTCTCGACCACCTGGATCTGGAAGCCGGCGTCGTCCCTTCCGGCGATCGTCAGCTCGTAGCCGTTCGGCGCGATCGCCGCGATCGCGGCCGCGAGCTGCTCGTCGGACTCGATCGCGTATTCGACGAGCCGGTGCTTGACCATCAGCTCGGCCGCGGGAATCCCGAAGTCGCCGCGGAGTCGGGCCGAGTACCCGTCGTACTGCGCGAACTCCTTCGTGAACCGCTGCCAGCGCGTCTCCGTCCACTTGACCTCGTTGCCCTCACGATCGGTCACCCTGACCTGCGGGATCCGTTCGCGCGCGAGGAGATCCTCGAGCTGCGCGTCCTTCTCGAAGTAGAACTCCTGATTCCCGAGCTTGACCTTGTAGAGCGGCGCGGCCGCGATGTACACGTGCCCGTTCTCGATCAGCTCGGGCATCTGGCGGTACAGGAAGGTGAGGATCAACGTCCGGATGTGCGAGCCGTCGACGTCGGCGTCAGTCATCACGATCACGCGGTGGTAGCGGAGCTTCTCGATGTCGAACTCGTCGCCGATCCCGACGCCGGTCGCGGTAATGATCGCCTGGATCTCGGTGTTCGAGAGCACCTTGTTGATCCGGTTTTTCTCGCTGTTGATGATCTTCCCGCGCAGCGGCAGGATCGCCTGGAAGCTGCGGTCGCGGCCCTGCTTGGCCGAGCCGCCGGCCGAGTCGCCCTCGACGATGAAGAGCTCGCAGCGCTCGGGATCGGACAGCTGGCAGTCGGCGAGCTTGCCGGGGAGGCCTCCACCCGAAAGCGCGCTCTTGCGGGTGACATCCCGGGCCTTGCGCGCCGCGACTCGGGCGCGTGAGGCCGCGATCGCCTTGTTCACGATCTGGCGCGCGTCGGTGGGGTTCTCCTCGAGGTACTGGGCGAGCCTCGCGTTGACGGTGGTCTGCACGAGGCGCGCGATCCCGGGGTTGCCGAGCTTCGATTTCGTCTGCCCTTCGAACTGCGGGTTGGTGAGCTTCACCGAAATCACTGCTGCAAGGCCTTCTCGGACGTCCTCGCCTTCGAGATCGTCGTCCTTCTTCAGCATGTTGTGGTCGACGGCGTAGCGCTTCAGCGTCGTCGTGAGCGCGGCGCGGAAGCCCTGGGTGTGGGTGCCGCCCTCGATCGTGTTGATGTTGTTGGCGAACGAGAACACCGACTCCTGGTAGGAGGTGTTCCACTGCATCGCGACCTCGGCATATCCGTCGTCCGTCTCGTTCTCGAAGTACGCGACGTGCCGGTGGATTGCGTCCTTCGACTCGTTGATGTACTCGACGAAGTCCTTGATCCCGCCGTCGTACTGGAACTCGACGCTCGTGCCGCCGGCGCGCTCATCGGTGAGCCCGATCCGCAGGCCCTTCGTCAGGAACGCCGTCTCGCGCAGCCTCTGGATGAGGGTCGAGGTCGAGAACTCGGTCTCCTCGAAGATCTCGGAGTCGGGAAGGAAGCGAATCGTCGTGCCCGTCTTGTCGGACTCGCCGATCATCTCCATCTCGCCCTGCGGCACGCCGCGCGCGAACTCCTGCCGGTACACCTTTCCGTCGCGCTCGACCGTCGCTTCGAGCCATTCCGAGAGCGCGTTCACGACCGAGACGCCGACGCCGTGGAGGCCGCCCGAGACCTTGTAGCCGTCGCCGCCGAACTTGCCGCCGGCGTGGAGCTTCGTCAGGACGACCGTCAGCCCGGGCAGCCCCGTGCCTTCGACATCGTCGACGGGGATGCCGCGGCCGTGGTCGACGACCGTGATCGAGTTGTCCGGATGGATCGCGACGTCGATCCAGTCGTTGTGGCCCGCCATCGACTCGTCGACGGCGTTGTCCACGACCTCGTAGACGAGGTGATGAAGGCCCCGGAGACCGGTCGAGCCGATGTACATCCCGGGCCTGAGCCGGACCGGCTCGAGGCCCTCGAGGACCTGGATGTCCTTTGCGGAGTAGGAGGCGTCTGAGGCTGTGGCCGACATGTGTCCTTTCAAAGAAGAAAAGCCTGCAAAACGGCTGTTTCGCTGGCTGAGCTTAAGTGTATCAAAGCGGCCGGTCTGACGGGCCCCTGGCGAGGCTCAAAGAGACCGCTCTTTCGACACTTTCGCGCAGCTCCGGATCGGCGATCCCGGCCGCGATCGCCGCGGCCGCGCGCGTGTTCTCCACCGAGGGTACCGCGGGCGCGGGTTTGGGTGCCGGAACGTCCGCGCCTGCGAGCGGGCCCGGGGCGAAACGGAGCGACTCGACGCCGAGCCGGGCGGCGATCTCGGGGCCCTGCTGTGTCAGCTCGAACGCCCAGATCGAGTCGGACGTGTTCACGTGGAGCGTCCCGTCGCGGCCGATCCTCGAGGGCCACGCGTGGCGCGCGATCGCAGGCCCCACCGCGGCCGGCCAGCGGTCGATCAGCTCGCCGAGACCGCCCTGCGGCCCGAAGCGCGACAGCTCCGAGCGAAACGACTCAGACAGCCGATCCAGGGATCACCTCCACGATCTGGCTCGGCTCGGACGGGAGCTGCGAGGCGTGGGTGGTCGTGATCACGGTCTGGCCGAGTGCTGCGACCGAGGCCGCAAGGATGCCGCGGCGGCGTGCGTCGAGCTCCGAGAGGACGTCATCGAGGAGCATCAACGGCGGCGGCGAGAGCAGCTCTGCCTCGGCGAGGAGGAGCGAGAGAACGCCCAGGCGCTGCTCGCCCTGCGAGCCGAAGCCGCGCAGGTCGCGCCCCGCCGAGATCGCGAGGTCGTCGAGATGCGGGCCGAGACCGGTGGTTCCCCGCTGGACGTCGGCGTCGAGACGGGCCTCGAGCGCCGCCACAGTCGGCGGCTCTCCCTCGTAGGCGAGCGTGCCGCCGGGAAGCCCGAACTCCTCGAGTTGGGCGCGGAAGCCGTGCTCGAGCAGCCGCGCCGTCTCGAGGCGCGCCTGCACGAGGAGCGCTCCGAGCGCCGCAACCCGTTCTGTCCACGGCGCGAGCGCATCGCGCGGCGAGAGCCCCAGCTGGACGCGTCGCAACGACGCGTTCCGCTGGGCGAGGGCGACCGAGTACTCCTGAGGCAGTCCTGCGCGAGGCGGAAATACGCGGCCGAGTACGCGATCCAGGTACGCACGTCGCACCGCAGGCCCGCCCTTGACCACGGCGAGCCTGTCCGGTGTGAACACGAGTGCCGGGAACTCGCGGCGGAGGGACTCGGCCGAGGGGAGCCTGGAGCCGTCGAGCTCGGCCGACTTTCCCGCCGCCGTCTGGAGCTTCACCTTCACCTCGTGGCGCACACCGCCGCGTGAAAGCCCGAGCCCGACCAGGGCGCCCGACTCACCGGAGCGGATCATCCGCGCGTCGGTTCGCGTGCGGGGCGAGAAGCCCTGCGTCCCGAGATGGAGCGCCTCGAGCAGGTTCGTCTTGCCGGCTCCGTTGTCACCGACGACGAGCACGATCCCCGGTGAGAGCGTGAGGTCGAGCGTCGCGTACGAACGGAAGTTCCTGAGCGTGACGTCCGAAACGACCAGCGCGCGCGGTCAGCCCGCGAGCCGGATCGGCATGATCAGGTACGTGTAGTCCGGGCTCTCGCCCTGGAGCACGGCCGGCCGTAACGGGCTGATCAGCTTCACGCGAACCGTCGGGGAGTCGATCGAGTCGAGCCCGTCGCGCAGGAACTCGGCGTTGAAGCCGATCTCGAGCGCGTCGGCAGCGTACGGGGCGGGTAGGCTCTCGCGTGCTTCACCCACATCCTGCGTCCGGGCCGAAACGGTCAGCTCCCCGTCGGCGAAGCGCAGCCGGAGCGGCGAGTTGCGCTGCGCGAGCAGACCGACGCGACGCACGACATCGAGAAGCTCCTCGCGTGGCAGCTCGAGCTCGTGCTCGAACTGCTCCGGCAGAAGCTGACGGTAGTTCGGGAACTGGCCGTCGATGCGGCGGGTCGTGAGCCAGACACCGTCGGTGCCGAAGACGACGTGATTCTCCTGGACCGCGAGCTCGATGCTGTCGGCACCGCCGCCGATGCGCTGGAGCTCCTGGAGCGCACGCGCCGGAATGATCGCCTCGAGCTCGGGAAGCGGGCCCGGGGCCGCGGTCTCCTTGACGGCGAGCCGGTAGGAGTCGGTTGCGGCCATCACGAGCTTGTCGCCCTCGAAGCTGACGAAGACGCCGGTGAGCACGGGGCGGCTCTCGTCGCGCGACGCCGACTTGCTGACGCGGCCGATCGTCGAGAGCAGCGCCTCGCCGTCGACCTGCTGGAGCGCCGCACCCTCGAGATCCGGGAGATTCGGGAAGTCTTCGGCCGAGTAGGTATGGATGCGGTAGCTCGCAGAACCGCTCGTGATCAGGAGCACCGATTCGTCAGGCAGATGCTCGAGCGTGGCGTCCGCCTCCGGGAGCGAACGGGCGATGTCGAGAAGCAGGCGGCCGGGGACGACGACCGTCCCTGCGCCCATCGTGTCGGCTTCGACGGTCGCGCGTAGCGAGAGCTCCATGTCGGTGGCGGCGAGCTCGAGTGCTCCCTGGGTCGCGCGGATCTCCATCCCTCCGAGGACGAGGACGGACGCACGGGTCGAGAGTGCGCGCGCCACGACCGAGACGCGCTCGGCGAAGGCGTCGCGGGAAACGGACACTTTCAACACATCGAGAGTCACTGTTTCTGAGTCAATCATGAATTTGAAAAACAGTAGTAGTGATAAGGGTGTGAGTCACTGGGATAAGACCCGCTTTGCGTGTACCGGTCGGCATTCTGGCTGTGGGACCGGACGGTGGAGAGAAGGGAGTGATGAACAGGCACATGGGTCAGCGCGCCTGTTTCACACGAGCTGTGAGTTCCTGGACGAGGTTGTACACAGACCTGTCCTCCTTGATCAGACGGGCGATTTTCGAGGTTGCGTGAATCACGGTGGTGTGGTCGCGGCCTCCGAAGTGCTTGCCGATCTTCGGCAGCGACGAATCGGTGAGCTCGCGTGAGAGGTACATCGCGACCTGCCGGGGATAGACGATGCTCTGGGAGCGGCGCTCGCTGGTCAGCTCGGTCAGCGTCACGCCGAACCGGTCGCAGACGAGCTCCTGGATCCGCTCGATGGAGACGACCGCCGGCTCGCCCTGGGGGAAGACGTCGCGCAGGACGTCCTGCGCGAGCTCGACGTCCATCCGCCGGCCGGTGAGCGACGCGAAGGCGACCACGCGGGTCAGCGCACCCTCGAGCTCCCGGATGTTCGTGGTGACGCGGCTTGCGATGTGCGTCAACACCTCCTGGTCGCCGATCTCGATTCCGTCGTACTTCACCTTCCGCCGGAGGATCGCGATGCGCGTCTCGAGGTCGGGCGGCTGGATGTCCGTGATCAGCCCCCACTCGAACCGCGACCTGAGCCTGTCCTCGAGCGTCTGGATGTCGCGTGGCGGCCGGTCGGAGCTCATCACGATCTGCCGCCCGGCCTCGTGCAGCGAGTTGAAGGTGTGGAAGAACTCCTCCTGGATCCGCTCCTTGTGCTCGAAGAACTGGACGTCGTCGATCAGGAGCACGTCGTAGGCCCGGTAGCGCTGCTTGAACCCCTCGATCCGCTTGTCCCGCAGCGAGTTGATGAAGTCGTTCATGAACGTCTCGGAGGTCACGTAGCGCACCGAGAGACCCGAGGAGTGCTGGCCGATGTAGTTCGCGACCGCATGCAGCAGGTGGGTCTTGCCGAGCCCCGTGTGGCCGTAGATGAAGAGCGGGTTGTAGGCCTGGGCGGGCGCTTCGGCGATTGCGAGCGCGGCGGCATGGGCAAAGCGGTTCGACGAGCCGATCACGAAGGAGTCGAACGTGTACTTCGGGTTGATCGGCGCGCCGTCGACCGGCTGCCTGACCGGAACCTTCACGACAACCGGCGCCGGCGCCTCGACGACGAACTCGAGCCGCCGCTCGGTCCCTGCCGCATCGGTCACCCCGGCGCGGATCAGATCGGCGAAGCGGCCTTCGATCCACTCGCGGGTGAGGTCGTTCGGGACGGCGAGGACGAAGGTCTCGTCGTCGAGCCGCACCGCGGAGACCTCGCCGAACCAGTTCCGGAAGGTCTTCTCGTTGAGGGTGCCGCGCAAACGGGCCGACACGTCGCTCCAGAGACTTTCTGCGGTCAGCTCGTTCGGGTTCACCACGCGTTCAGAGCACTCCTTCGGTCGGGCAGGGCGGCGGCGAGGATAGCACTGTCTCGACCCCGGATTCAATGAGGATTTCACAGGTCGACAAGTCGCAAGAAGAGGGGCTTTTGCAGGATATTCTCCCTCTCCACACGGCTGTCCACAGCTGTGGAAAGACCGAAATGGCTCTGCGGTTCGCCCGCACTTTCCACGACTTTCCGCTGCGCGTGTCCTGTGGACAACCGGCACACGACCCGCGGCGACTATACTGGCCGTTCGGCTAGGCCGCGGGGTCGCCTGCCGCCGCATCCGCAGCCGCATCCAGCGACACTGGAAAGACAGAATGAAGCGCACCTACCAGCCAAACGTCCGCAAGCGGAAGCGTAAGCACGGGTTCCGGGCTCGGATGAAGACCCGTGCCGGTCGCGCGATCCTCAAGGCGCGTCGCGCAAAGGGTCGGAAGCGGCTTTCGGCCTAGATGGCGTGCAGCGCAAGAATCGTCTCTCGCGCTCCCGCGACTTCGATGCCGTCTACCGGCACGGCCGGTCGGTTTCGACGCGGTTCCTGACGCTCTACTGGTTCTCGAGGAATGAGGACGCAAGCCTCGTCGAGCCGAGGCTGGGCCTCGCCGTCCCGAAAGCGGCCGGCTCGAGCGTCGTTCGCAACCGGATGAAGCGGCAGCTGCGCGAGCTCTGGCGCGCGCGGCTCTGCGGCGGCGATGTGTCGGCCGCGAACGACTACGTCCTCGTCGTGCGGCCCGGATTGCCGGAGGCAGCCGAGACGCGAGGCTACGACTGGCTCGGTGAGCGCGTGGACGAGGTGCTGGGGAAGGCCTCGCTCGGGAAGGCCCCGGGGTGACCGCGTCGTCGGCTCCGGGAGTTTCAGGTGTGGCTGCGCGCCTGCGCAGCACCCCCGCGCTCGCGGGGATCGGCCTCGTCTACCTCTACCGCTGGACCTTCGGCCTGCTCGTTCCCGCCGGCACCTGCAAGTACCACCCGAGCTGCTCGCAGTATGCGATCGAGGCGCTGCGCAAGCACGGCCTCGTCAAGGGCTCCGCCAAGACGGCCTGGCGCCTGCTGCGCTGCAATCCGTGGTCGCACGGAGGTGTCGACCACCCGTGATCGGCGCCGCCCTGCTCGTCTTCAGCATCCTCCAGCCGCTCGAGAACGCGGTCCGCTGGGTCCTCGACCAGTTCCACTACCACCTCGGAGTCAGCTGGGCGTGGGCGATCGTCGGCACGACGATCTGCGTCCGGATCCTCCTCGTGCCGCTGACCGTGAAGCAGATCCACTCGATGCAGGCGCTGCAGAAGCACGCGCCCGAGATGAAGGAGATCAACCGGAAGTACAAGGACGACAAGCAGAAGAAGAACGAAGAGCTGATGAAGTTCTACAAGGAGAACCACATCAACCCGGCCGCCTCCTGCCTACCGCTCCTCGCGCAGGCGCCGGTGTTCATCTCGCTCTACCTCGTCCTCAAGAGCTTCTCCAAGCACGTCCCGGCGGGCTCGGACCTCTCGTGGCTCCACTTCGTGCCGGACATCACCGCGAAGGCCGACTCGCACTGGTCCGGCTACGTCCTGCTCGCCGTCTACGCGGGCAGCCAGATCTCCTCGACCTACTTCATGTCGCAGCAGATGGACAAGACCCAGCGGCGGATCATGATGCTGCTGCCGCTCGTCTTCATCACGGTGATCGCGCACTTCAAGGTCGGGCTCCTCATCTACTGGGTCACGACCAACCTGTGGACGGTCGGCCAGGGGCTCGTCACCCGCCGGCTCGTGCCGCGCACGCCGCCGGTTCCGGAGCCCGGCCCGAAGCGCTCCTCACGGGCGCCGGCCGCCCCGGAAAACGGGCAGAATGGGGCATCGGGTAACGGCGGCAACGGTGCGAAGGCGGAGACGCCGAAGCCGGCGCCGCCCAAGGGCCCGACTCAGCCGCGGCGGGTGAAGCGCAACAAGGGCCGCGGCGGGAAGTGAGCCCCGAGCGGACGGTCGAGGCGACCGGCGAGACCGTCTCGGAGGCCAAGTGGCGGGCCCTTCGGGAGCTCGAGCTGCTCGTGCCGGCGCTCGACAAGTCGGCCGTGCGGTTTCAGGTGCTCACCGAGGGCGAGCGGGGGCTGCTCGGGGTCGGCTACACACCGGCCCGCGTCCTGGCGGCGGTCGAGGAGGTGGACGGTCGAGCTCCCGCGGAGCTCGCAGAGCTCGACGAGAGCGAGGCTGCGGCCCGGCTCCGAGCGCTCCTCGTCCAGATCACGACTGCGATCGGTGTCCGCTGCCGGATCGAGGTCGACGAATCCGACGGCGCGCTCGTAGCCACCTGCTTTGGCGACGATCTCGGTTTGCTGATCGGCCGGCACGGCCAGACGATCGACGCAGTGCAGCTGCTCGCGACTGCGATCGCCGGCGGCACCGGTGAGAGCCGGCGGGAGGTCGTGATCGACGCGGCGGGGTACCGCGACCGGCGCCGCCGGACTCTCGCGGCGCTCGCCCTCCGCAGCGCGGAGGAAGCGGTGCGGACCGGGTCACGGGTCGAGCTCGAGCCGATGAGCGCAGCGGAGCGGAAGATCGTCCACACCTCGCTCGAGCCGGAAGACGGCGTGACCACCTCGAGTGAGGGAGACGAGCCGAACCGCCGCGTGATCGTCGAGCCGGCGGCTTAGCTCCCCGTGGAGCCGGCGGAGGCATGGCTTCGTGCGGTCGTCGAGACCCCGGGGCTCACGTCGCTCGACCTCGCGGCCGCTCGCACGACGCTTCTCGCCGACGCACTCCAGGCCGTGGCGCTCGTCGAGGCCTTTCCCGGTCAGATCGTCGATGTCGGGTCGGGGAACGGGTCGCCGGGCCTCCCGATCGCGCTTGCGCTCCCGGATCGCGAGGTCGCGCTGCTCGAGGCCGAAGGCCGGAAGTGCGACTTCCTCGAGCAGTGGGCGCCGCCGAACGCCCGCGTGATCCGCGGCCGAGCCGAGGAGCAGGAGCTCGACTGGGCCGGCGTCGCGCTTGCGAAGGCACTGGCGCCGCCGCCGGTGGCTGCCGAGTGGTGCCTTCCCCTCGTCCGGCCGGGTGGGGCCGCCGTGCTCTGGATCGGTGCGAGCGCCGACCTCGAGGTGCTCGCCCGCGTCGCGGTCAGGCTCGCGGCGGAGCTCGAGGACTCGCCTGCCGGCCTCGCCGTGCTCCGCAAGACGGGCCCGACGCCTGCCGGTTTCCCCCGCCGCACCGGCGCCGCCCGTAAGCGGCCGCTGTCCTAGCTCGCCTCTACCCTGGCCACGATGACCAAGGTCTACGCCTTTGCGAACCAGAAGGGCGGCGTCGGGAAAACGACGACCACCGTCAACCTCGCCGCGTGCCTTGCGGAGGCGGGCGAGCGGGCGCTCGTGGTCGACCTCGACCCGCAGGCGAATGCCACCTCCGGGCTCGGGATGAAGGCGAACGGCACGTCCAGTTACGACCTGCTGGACGGGGCGACGGTGGGAGAGCTCGCAAAGCAGACCGCGTTCCCGAACCTGTTCCTGATCCCGTCGAAGCCCGAGCTCGCCGGCGCCGCGGTCGAGCTGTCGCGGCGCGCCGGCGGCGAGGGGTTCCTCGCGAGCTCGCTCGCCACCGCACAGGGCTTCAGCTTCGTTCTGCTCGATTGCCCGCCCTCGCTGGGCCCGCTCACGGTCAACGCGCTGGCGGCCGCCGACCGGGTGATCGTGCCCGTCCAGGCCGAGTACTACGCGCTCGAAGGGCTCGCGCAGCTGATGCGCTCGATCAACCTGATCAAGGCGCGCCTGAACGTGCGGCTCGCGATCGGTGGCGTCCTGATCACGATGGCGGACGCCCGGACGAACCTCGCTGCAGATGTCGAGCGCGAGGTCAGGCGGCACTTCGGAAATCTCGTCTTCGAGACGGTCGTCCCGCGCTCGGTTCGCGTGGCCGAGGCGCCGAGCCACGGACTGCCGATCACCCACTACGACCGGCGCTCGCGCGGCGCCGAGGCTTACTGGAAGGTGGCGATGGAGCTTGTCGAACGCAGCTAGCCCGCGCCGCGGCCTCGGCCGCGGCTTCGAAGTCCTGATCGGCGGTGCGGCCTCCGCCGAGCTCGCTCACGTGCCGATCGAGCAGATTCACGCGAACCCGAGGCAGCCGCGCCGCCGGTTCGACCACGCCTCGACCGAGGGCCTCGCCGACTCGATCCGCCACCAGGGAATCGTGCAGCCGGTGGTGCTGCGGCCCCGGCTCGAAGGCGGCTACGAGCTGATCGCGGGCGAGCGGCGCTGGCGGGCTGCGCGCGAGGCGGGCGTCCCGACGATGCCGGCGCTGATCCGCGAGGCCGACGACCGCGAGACGCTCCTGCTCGGGCTCGTGGAGAACGTCGCCCGTGAGAACCTCTCACCGGTCGAGGAAGCGCGCGGCTACGCCGTGCTGATGGACGAGTTCGAGCTGTCGCTCGGCGAGGTGTCGGAGCGGGTCGGGCGCTCGAAGCCGGCGATCTCGAACAAGCTGCGGCTGCTCGAGCTCTCCGACGACGTACTTGCGATGGTCGAGCGGGGCGAGCTCTCCGAGGGACATGCGAGGGCCGTTCTCGCCGTCCCGGACCACGGCGAGCGCCGCCGGTTCGCGCGCAAGATCGTGGCGCAGGGGATGTCCGTACGTGCGGCCGAGCGGGCGGCACGCTGGTCGGGTGCGAAGACGAAGCCCCGCGCGAAGACGCCGGTAGATCCGGCCCTCGCCCGCCGCGTGAAGGACGGATTCGCGCGCCTCACAGGGCTCGAGGCCCGCGTCGCGCCCGGCAAGGTCGAGCTCGCCTGGGACGACGAGCACGACCTGGAGGGCCTGGCCGAGGCGCTCGAGCGCCTTACCGGCCAGTCCTAGAGGGACGTTGCAGTGGCCGGGCGGGCAAACCGTCCCGTCGCAATACGCTGTAGAGAATTCCGACGCCGCGTCTCGCGGCAGAGAGCTTCGCAGCATGTTGCAACGCGCTCCCTTCGCACTCATCGCATTTGCGCTTCTCGGCCTCGGCCTCGTTCCGACGATGCTCGGCTCGCATGCGCACTCGGCCGACTACCCGTTCATCTACGTCGTCTTCCACGCGCAGGGCCAGGGCCCGGTCAGCGTCACGCTCGGAGACGGCAGCCCGGTGGGGACGCAGAGCGGCGCACCGACGGTGATCCCGCCGGGCACCTACAACGTCTCGATCTCGGATCCGTCGTTCAACGCGACCCAGACCTGGGATCTCGCCGGCCCCGGCGTGAAACTCGTGACCAACATGTCCTACGGCGAGGAGGCCTCGGAGGCCTGGGTCGAGAGCTTCCAGGCGAACTCGACCTACACCTACCGCGACGACCTGAATCCCGGTCCGGTCTGGACGTTCGTCACCTCGAACGCACCTCCCGTGGGCACGGCGAACTCCGGCTCGGCACCCGGCGGATCGACGACCACGACAGGCGGCAAGGCGCCGTCGATCGACATCGTCGGCTCCGGCACGACGTCTGTGCCGTTCCGCGGGACGCTGCTCGGCTCGGTCGGCTCGACCGGGAAGCTCACGCTCACCTCGCGCGGGAAGCCGGTGACCACGCTCAAGGCCGGCGAGTACACCTTCAAGGTGACCGACAAGTCGAAGAAGGCAGGCTTCGAGGTGCAGGAGGTCGCAAAGTCCGCTAAGGCGATCACCGGCACGTCGTTTGTCGGCACGCACTCGACGAAGGTCGATCTCAAGGCCGGGCAGTGGTTCTTCTACCCTACCTTCGTCGGGAAGAAGACCTACTTCATCGTCACCACCTGATGGCTCCCGGGCCCTCGGCCGCCGGGACAGAGCTCTCGCGAAAGGCGTTCCTGCGAGGCGGTGCGCTCGTCGTCGGCTTCGGGCTCGCGGGGCCTTGCGTTGCACGCGCCGCCGGCGCCCCCGTCGATCCCTTCGCCTCCGTCGGGCCGCCTGACGCCACTGCCGTGAGCTCCTACGTCGCGATCCAGGCCGACGGGACCGCCTCGATCAAGACCGGTCGGGTCGAGCTCGGCCAGGGATCGATGACCGGGCTCCTGCTGATCGCTGCCGAGGAGCTCGATCTCGAGCTCGAGCAGCTCGTCTTCGTCCGTCACGACACGAACCTCAGCCCGGACACGGGCGGAACCTACGGGAGCAGCTCGATCGCGATCGCCGGGATGGAGCTCCGTGCCGCCTGCGCCGCCGCGCGGCAGGCGCTGCTCGGACTCGCCTCGGCGAAGCTCGGCGTACCGGTCGCGGGGCTCACGACGAGCAACGGTGCCGTTGTGAGCTCCGCGGGCCGGATCGGCTACGGCGACCTCGTCGGCGGGCGCGTGCTCACCGCGAGCATCCCGTTCCCGGTGCTGCAGGCCGGCCAGTCGCCGGCCAAGCCGGTCTCCGAGTACGAGCTGGTCGGGATCTCGCGCGCGCCGCGTCTGGACATCCCGGCGAAGGTCACCGGCACCTACACCTACGTCCAGAACATCCGCGTGCCCGGGATGCTGCACGCCCGGCTCGTCCGCCCGCTCGGCCAGGGCGCCTACGGCGACGGGACGCTCGCGGGGATCGTCTCGGTCGACGAGCGCTCGATCGCCGGGATCGGCGATGCGCGCGTGGTTCGCCGCGGCGACCTGCTCGCCGTCGTCGCGACGCAGGAGTACGACGCGATCCAGGCTGCGCAGACGCTCCGGGTCGTCTACCGGGAGCCGCCGGAAATCTCGGGGAGCGGCGACCTCTTCGGCCAGATGCGCACGCTCGACACGGCCGGCCAGGCGCACGCGCGGATCCAGGCGCTGCAGGGAGACGTGGACGGCGCCCTCGCGGCCTCCGCTCACACCCTCTCGGCGAGCTACGCCTATCACTTCCAGGGCCATATGCCGATCGGCCCGACGTGTGCCGTGGCCGACGTGGGCCCCTCGGGCGCGCTCGTCCTCTGCAACACCCAGGACGCCTACGTGATGCGCGACAAGCTCGCCCAGATCCTCGGGCTGCCCACCGCCACCGTGCGCGTGCAGTACTGGGAGGGCGCCGGCACGTTTGGAAGCGGTCCGTCGCGCTACGACGCGGGCGAAGCGGCGGCCGTCGTCTCCCAGCTCGCCGGTGCGCCGGTGCGGCTCCAGTTCATGCGCTGGGACGAGCACGGCTGGGACAACTACGGCCCGGCGATCCTCTCGGATCTGCGCGGCGCGGTTGACAGCAGCGGCAACATGACCGCGCTCGAGGACGACGCCTTCGCGCTCCCGTCGCTCTCTACCGCCACCGACGTGACGATGCAGAACATCGGCTTCCCCTACGCCGTGCCCGCGCCGGGCGGCGGCGATGCGATCAACTCCGGCTCCCAGTACTCCGTCCCGAACCGGCGGGTGATCGCCAAGTCGCTGCCGGCCTGGAACACGTTCTTCAAGACCGCCGCGCTGCGGGCGCCGCACTGCCCGCAGACGTGCTTTGCCTCGGAACAGATGGTCGACGAGCTCGCCCACACCGCCGGAATGGATCCGTACGAGTTCCGGCTCCAGAACGTCGCCACGGCGCAGGTGAACGACGGGTTCGGGCAGTGGGGGGACGTACTGACCGCGGTGGGGAAGCTCTCGGGCTGGCAGCCGAGACTCTCCGCCTCGCGCCGGCAGGAAGGCACCGTCGCGACCGGCCGCGGGATCGCGCTCGGCGGGTTCGCCGCCTCGCAGGCCGGCGTGGTCGCCGAGATCGAGGTGAACCGGGCCACCGGGAAGATCCGGGCAACCCACCTCTACGCCGCCCAGGTCGCGGGCTTCTCGGTCTACCTGCCCGGGATCGAGAACCAGATGGAGGGCAATCTGATCATGGGAACGAGCCGGGCCCTGTGCGAGGAGGTCGCCTTCAACCGCCGCCGGTCGCTCGCCCTCGACTGGGTGAGCTATCCGATCCTCCGCTTCCAGGATGCACCGCGCGTGAGCGTCCGGGTCGTGCAGCGGAAGGATCTCGCCTCGACAGGGGCGGGAGAGCCCCCGGTCGTGCCCGTTCCGGCCGCGATCGCAAACGCGTTCTTCGACGCGACCGGGGTGCGGATCCGCACCGCACCGATGACGCCCGGCCGTGTTCGGGCGGTGCTCCGCGCTGCAGAAACGGCGTGAGCGCTACCGGGTGGGTTCTTGTATCGTGCCCGTCGTTCGTTCGCGCCCCCTGAAGGAGGAGACCAGATGTTCAGACGACGAAGGCCGCTGATGGGCGCCGCGATGATCGGCGGAACGGCGTATGTGGCCCACAAGGCAGGCCAGGCTTCGGCCGAAGCGCAGATGCAAGAGCAGGATCAGAACGCGCAGATCGCGCAGCTCCAGGCGCAGCAGGCCGCGGCGGCGGCTCCGGCGCCCGTCGCCGCACCGGCGCCGGCCGCACCGTCCACCGACATGGTGACGCGGCTTCAGGAACTTCAGACGCTCAAGGACCAGGGTGCCCTTACCGACGCGGAGTTCCAAGCCGCGAAGGCCAAGGTCATTTCCGGCTGAGAAAAACGGGAAAGGGGAAACACGATGGCACTGGGCCCAGTTCAGATCCTGGTCGTCGGCTTCGACGAACCGCAGTTCAACGGCAAGATCCTCGCTGAGCTGAAGACGCTCCGCGAGAACGAGGTGATCCGCCTGATCGACCTGCTCGTCCTGCGCAAGGACGAAAATGGGAATCTCGAGCGCTACCAGCACACCGACATGACCGACGAAGAGCTCGAGGGCTTCGGCGCGGTCGTGGGCGCGCTCGTCGGCTTCGGGATGGGCGGCGACGAGGAGAGCATGGAGGCCGGCGCCGTTCTCGGCGCGGCCGCCCTGCCCGGTGCGATCGACGATCCGGAGCGCGGCTCCTGGTACGTGGACGACTCGATCCCGAACAACACCGCCGCGGCGATCGCCCTGATCGAGCACCGCTGGGCGATCGGCCTGCGCGAGGCGATCGGGGAGGCAAACGGCTTCCACCTGGCCGACGCATGGATCCACCCGGCCGACCTGGTCGCGGTCGGAGTCCTCGCCGCCGAGGAAGCCGACGCGCACGCGGTCGGCGCTCCGCCGGCGGCCTGAGCCGCACCGGACGCACTGTCGAGGAGATTGGGCGCGAGGGTCGGCGGTTGCCGGCTCTCGCGCTCGCTTCCAGGCCGAAACGCCTGATCGCGGCTCATGGGCGATCCTGGATTCGAACCAGGGACCTCCGCCTTATCAGAGCGGCGCTCTAACCAACTGAGCTAATCGCCCGCGGCCGCCAGTGTAGCTGCGGTGCCCCCATCGAATGTCTCAAGCACCGATCGGTGGGTAAGCTGAGTGGGCGATGGTCGAGATGTCGATTTACGGGGTCTCGTTCGACCTCGTCGGCAAACAGCCGATCGTCCTTCTCAAGACCGCCGAGGGGAACAAGTATCTCCCGATCTGGATCGGCCATCCCGAGGCGGCGGCGATCCTGATGAAGCTGCAGGGCGCTACCGCGCCGCGGCCGCTCACGCACGACCTGCTCGTGAACATCCTGAACGAGCTCGATGTCGAGGTGCTCCGCGTGACCGTCACGGAGCTGCGCGAGAACACCTTCCACGCCTCGATCACCGTTCAGCACGACGGGACCGAGGTCGAGATCGACTCCCGATCCTCCGACGCGATCGCCGTCGCCGTCCGCGCACAGGCGCCGATCTACGCAGCCGACGAGGTGATCGAGGAGTCGGCGATCGAGTTCGAAGGGGAGGACGTCAGCGAGGAAGAGATCGTCGACGAGTTCAAGAAGTTCCTCGACCACGTGTCGGCAGAGGACTTCGCCGAAGCCGAGCTCGAGGAAGACGAAGACTGATTCGCGGCGCCGGGTGCGAGGACGCTCGCGCACCTGGTCCTACGCTCATCTGATCCCTGGTGTCCCGCGGAGACGGGCGAGCCTGCGGTTTGGCAAGAATGGCGGCATGGCGCTTCGACGGATGGACAACGTCGGCATCGTGGTGGAGTCGCCGGACGCCGCGATTGCGTTTTTCGCCGAGCTGGGCCTCGAACTCGAGGGGCGAGCCATGGTCGAAGGAGACTGGTCCGGCCGCGTCACCGGACTCCACGACCAGCGCGTCGAGATCGCGATGATGCGTACGCCGGACGGGCATGGCGGGATCGAACTCTCGCGCTATCTCACGCCACGTGTTGTCGCCGATCACCGGCACGCCCCGGTGAACGCACTCGGCTATCTCCGCGCCATGTTCGCCGTCGACGACCTCGACGATACGCTGGCCCGGCTCCGCAGGCACGGCGCGCAGCTCGTCGACGAAGTGGTGCAGTACGACGACGTGTATCGGCTCTGCTACATCCGAGGGCCCGAGGGCATTCTCATCGGGCTGGCCGAGCAGCTCGGCTGACATCCAAGACGCGCGCCGAAATCGGGCGGCCGTTGCTCCCGTACACTCTCCGCTATCGACGAACCGGCGGAGCTTCAGCGCAGTGGATCTTGGAGGATGGCCGTCTGGGCGCTTCGTGTGGGCTACGTGGCGTTGGTTGTCGTCCTCGTGGGTCTCATCACCACGTTGTCGGGATCGACGCCGTGGGTGCTGGCCGTCGGCGTGATCTGTTGGCTCTCCGCCGCCGCCGTGATGGTGACCGGGTTCTTGCGCGCCCGGCAGGAGCTACCCGAGCCACGACCCGGGTTCTGGTCGATCCGGAAGATGCTCCTCTACGACACCGTCCACGCTCACCCGCCGGGCCGCTAGACACGTTCCCGCCGGACCGACCTCGACAGACAGGCCCGGGCCGATGAGATTCGCCGCCCGCCTCGGTCGAAAGCAGTACTACTTCACCAAGCGAGGGATGAGGAGGCGAGATGTCCGACAAGCTGCACATCACCGAAGTGGGTCGCGTCGCCGTCGTCACGGCCGACCAGGACCGGGCGCTCGAGTTCTACGTCGGCACGCTCGGGCTCGAGCTCCGGGCCGACCTGAAGTTCGCCGACGGGAAGATGCGGTGGATCGAAGTCGCGCCGGCCGGGGCCGCGACCTCGATCGCGCTCACGCCGCCGATGGAAGGGACGACGGCCGTCCCGACCGAGACCGGGATCGTGCTCTCCTCCGGAGACATCGAAGCCGATCACGCGGCGCTCGTCGCCGCGGGCGCGGATGTCGATCCGGAGATCGCGCGCTGGGGCGACCCGGTCCCACCGATGTTCCGCGTGCGGGATCCCGAGGGAAACGCCTTGACGATCGTCGAGCCGACGCAGTAGCGCTCAAGGACACGAGCCGTCTGTCCGATTACGGGAAGGGATGGGCGGATTCGGCGGATTCGGCGATTTCGACACCACTGAGCGACCCACCGGCGCCGGCCGGCGGCGCAACGTCGAGCGGCGAAACGGGCTCGCCGTGCTGATGGCCGGCTGCTCGCTCTGCGACCGGATCGCGCCGCAGCCCGCCGAGCTGCACGGCGAAGGCTGGATCGTCGTCTACGACTCCGAGGGGCTCGTCAGCATCACCTGCCCCGCACACGGCGAGGCAGCCGCGGCCGCAGAGCTACCCGACTACATCGCCTACGACCCGAACCCCGCGTAGCGCAGTTCGGCTCAGTGCCAGAAGACGCTTGCGAGCGCGAAGCTGTTGAACGCGCTGTGCACGAGCATGCCCGGAAACACGCTGTCCACGCGTGAGCGCAGCCACGCGAGCCCAAAACCGAGGATCGCGAGCTCCGGGAACGCCTGCAGGAGCCCGTGGCTCGCGGCGAAGAGGAGTCCCGTCGCGGCGATCGCGACCCAGGTGCCCCACCGCACGAAGAGCGAGTAGCCGAGACCGCGGAACGTCGTCTCCTCGACGAAGGGCGCGACGCCCGCGACCACGATCCAGTTCGCCGCATATGCGCCCGCGTGGCCGTGCAGGAAGTGCTTCGGGACGATCCCCTGCTCGCGGCCGCCATGCAGGAACGGGTCGATCAGCGCGATCAGGAACGCCGCTCCGATGAGCACCGCGACCGCGAGGCCGATTGCCACGAGCCAGCTCGTCTTCGGTCGGCGCCACGCGAGCAGCTCCGGCCGCCACCCCGCGATCCAGGCGACGATGAAGAGCATCATCCCGTACACCACCGTCGCGAACACGGCCGTCGAGTAGTTGAAGAGCGTGTCCTGCTCGGTCTTCTTGCTTGTCGTGACGGCGTAGTTCCCGATGTAGTTGAGCGCGATGATCGTCCCGATCAGCGCCAGCCACGCGGCGAGCTTCCCCGCGCTCGCAACCGGAACCCTAAGATTCGGCGCGGGCGCCGTGGCCGACTGCACGTTCACTCCTTCCGAGGTTAACAGCGCGGGGCTCGCGTGACGACCCACGAGCTCTGGGTGCGGATCGCGATCGCGCTGATCGCGATCCTCGCCTCGTTCATCGTTGCGAAGCTCGTCGACCGCAGGCTCGCGAGGCGGCATCTCGCGCCCGGGACGATGACGCGGTACAAGATCCTGCGCCAGTCGATCCTCTGGTCGATCGTCTTCATCGGCGTGCTCTCGGCGCTGCTCGTGATCCCGCAGGTCCGCGGGATCGCCGCCGGAATCCTCGCCTCGTCGGCCGTGATCGGCCTCGTGCTCGGGTTCGCCGCCCAGCGCACGATCGGGAACTTCATCGCCGGGCTGCTGATCGCCTTCACTCAGCCGATCAGGCTCGGCGACGAGATCGAGTTCGCGGGTGTCCGCGGCGTCGTCGAGGAGGTCGGGCTGATCTACACGTGGGTTCGCACGCCCGATGCGGACAGGCTCGTGATCCCGAACGAGAAGCTCGTCTCGGAGACCGTCCGCAACTCGACGATCCGAAACGACCGGCGGCTCGCCGAGATCACCGTGCAGGTGCCGGTCGAAGCCGACCTGCGGGCCGCGGTGACGGCACTTCAGTCGCACTCCGACGAGGTCGTCGTCACCCGCCTCGGTGAGAACGCGACGATCGCAGTCCGCCGTTTCGTCGAGGCGGGTGTTCCCCTTGCCCGCGCCCAGAGCGATCTGCGGCTCGATGTGGCCGGTGAGCTTCGCGCGGCAGGGATCTCGGGCAGCGGGGAGTAGAATCCGGCATGGCCCGCGGCCCAGACTCCGACGCGCTCACGCGGCTCGTCAGGAGCCGCCGCCGCAAGCGCCTCGCCCGGAAGCAGCGCCGCCGCCGCACGGTCGCCGCGCTCGTGATCGTCGGCGCGTTCGCCGCCGCGGCCATCGTGCTCGCCGGTTTCGGGGCCAGCGCTGCGTTTTCGCAGTCGTGCAGCCTCTCGACGCTGAAGCCGGTCAACATCGGCGCCAACACGTTCGTCTACGCCGCCGACGGCTCGTTTCTCGGTTCGATCCCCGCCGACCACAACCGCGAGCCGGTCGCGTTGAAGCGGATGAGTCCCTGGCTCCCGAAGGCGACCGTCGCCGTCGAGGACAAGCGCTTCTACCAGCACGGCGGGATCGACTACGTCGGGATCGCACGTGCTCTCTGGGCCGATCTCGGGGCCGGCAAGGTGGTCGAGGGCGGTTCGACGATCACCCAGCAGCTCGTGCGCAACATGTACACGGGCCGGGAGCAGACGTTCGACCGCAAGATCAAGGAGGCCTGCCTGGCGATCAAGCTGAGCAACAAGTGGTCGAAGTCGAAGATCCTGCAGACCTACTTGAACACGGTCTACTACGGCAACCACGCCTACGGCGTCCAGGCCGCGGCCGAGACGTACTTCTCCAGACGCGCCTACAACCTGAATCTCGCGCAGGCTGCGCTGATCGCGGGTCTGCCGCAGGCACCGTCGATCTACGACCCGCTCGCCAACCCCAAGGCCGCGCTGGCGCGCCGCAAGGAGGTGCTGGCAGCGATGCTCGGCGAGCAGGTGATCAAGCCGCGCCAGTACCGCTGGGCGGTCCGCCAGCCGCTGAGGCTGAAGCCCGGGAAGCTCTACTCGAGCATCAAGCAGCCGTACTTCTTCTCGTACGTGATCGACGAGCTCGAGAGCGTGTACGGCGCAAACGTCGTGCGAGAGGGCGGCCTGCGGGTCTACACGACGATCCAGCCGAAGCTCCAGTACGACGCGAACTCGGCGATCCGCGAAACGCTCGACGAGCACGACGACCCGGCCGCGGCGATCGTCTCGATCCAGCCCGGCACCGGGGCGATCCGGGCGATGACGGCCGTGATCCCAGGGAACAAGAACAACCAGTTCAACCTTGCCGCCCAGTCCGCGCGCCAGGCGGGCTCGACCTTCAAGACCTTCGTGCTCACGGCCGCGATCGAGAAGGGCATCGACCCGAACAACACCTACTACACGTCGGCGCCGTTCACCTGTACGACGGGGCCCTGGTGCATCGACGACTACAAGGCCGGCAAGCCGTGGACGGTCACGACCTTCGACCACACCTACGCCGGCTCGATCTCGATCACGAACGCCACGCTTCGCTCGGACAACACCGTCTATGCCCAGCTGACCCTCGACGTCGGCCCCGACACGGTCTACAAGCTGGCGCAGAAGCTCGGCGTGAACTTCGCCGGCCAGAGGCCGGTCGCCTCGATCGGGCTCGGCTCGCTCTCGGTCTCGCCGCTCGACATGGCCGCCGCCTATGCCACCTTCGCGGCAGGCGGTATCTACGCGAAGCCGACCGCGATTCGCAAGGTGATCCTGCCGAACGGCAAGGTCGATACGGACTCCGGTTGGGGCAAGCCCCAGTCGAAGCGGGTGATGTCACAGGGTGTTGCCTGGCAAGTAAACCAGGTGCTGGCTGCAAACGCGCAATACGGGACGGGCGCCGGCTCGAGCGACGGCGTCCATCCGAACGCCGGGAAGACCGGGACGACCTCGGATTTCACCGATGCCTGGTTCGACGGCTACACGCGGGACTTCTCCACCGTCGTCTGGATGGGCTATCCGCGCGGTGAGATCCCGATGACCGACGTGCACGGCGAGGAGGTCACCGGCGCGACCTTCCCGGTGCCGATCTGGCATCTCTACATGGCGGCTGCCGAGAAGAACGAGCCGGTCCGGCAGTTCCTGACGCCGAACTCCTACCCGACCTACACGCCGTTCCAGCGCGGCTACTGGGGCTATCTGGACATCCCGGTGGCCCCGACGACCACGACGACGACCACCACGAAGCCCGCGAAGACGCCCGTCGCCCCCAAGCCGACCTCCCCCGAGCAGCTCGTCCACTGACCTCGGCTCGCCCGGATATCGTCCGGGCGTGACCGAACTGCTCACGATCGCCCAGGCGCTCGAGCTCGTGCTCGAGCACGTCCAGCGGCTCGAGGCGGAGGATGTACCGCTCGCCGAGGCCGCCGGGCGTGTGCTCGCCAAGGAGGCGGTCGCCGGCGTCGACCTTCCCTCGTTTCCCGCCTCGGCGATGGACGGCTTCGCCCTGCGCGCCGCGGATTCGCCCGCGACGCTTCCCGTGGTGGCGCGGATCGCGGCGGGCCGCCCAGCCGAGCGGGCGCTCGAGGTGGGCGAGGCGATGGCGATCGCGACCGGCGGGGTCGTGCCCGACGGGGCCGACGCCGTGGTTCCGATCGAGGATGTCCGGGAGGGCGACGGCTCCGTCGTCGTTCCCGAGGTCCAGGTGGGCGCCAACGTGCGTCATCGGGGCGGCGACCTCGTCACCGGCGATCCCGTCGTCCCGGCCGGCGTCCGGCTCGGCGCGGTGCACCTCGGCGCCCTTGCCGCGGCGGGTGTGACGAGCGTCAGCTGCTCCCGCCGGCCTACCGTCGTCCTCGCGGTCACCGGCAGCGAGCTCAGGTCGCCGGGCGAGCCGCTTGGGCGCGGTGAGATCTACGACGCGAACGGGCTCATCCTCGCAACCCAGATCGGCAGTACCGGCGCAAGCGTCGAGCGCCTCCCCCCGATCAGGGACGACGCGGAGGCCACCCGTGCGGCGATCGCCCACGGACTCGAGGCCGACGTGCTCGTCACGAGCGGCGGGGTCTCGGTCGGGGTGTACGACCTGGTCCGGGCGACCGAGGCCGAGCTCGGAGTCGAGGAGGTCTTCTGGCGTGTCGCCGTCCGTCCCGGCAAGCCGATCGCCTTCGGGGTCAGGGGGCGGACGCTCGTCTTCGGCCTGCCGGGGAATCCGGTCTCCTCGCTCGTCGGCTTCGAGCTCTTCGTCCGGCCTGCGCTGCTGGCTCTGCAGGGCCTTGCGCAGCCACGACCCGTCTTCAGGCCGGGACGGCTCGGGAGGGGCGTGAAGGCGTTCGGCGACCGCGACTCGCTACTTCGCTCACGCACGGCGATCGAGGATGGCGAGGTCGTCGTGTACCCGCTGACCGGTCAGGAGTCGCACATGATCGCCCAGGCCTCACTCGCGGACGCGCTGGCGCTGATCCCCGCCGCCGAAGAGGATCTTGCCGCCGGCTCGGCTGTGAGCTACCTCACCCTGTAGAGGCCGGCGGGAGGACGGCGGCGTCTGCCGGCCGCCGCCGCGAGCGGCTCGCGAGCACGACCGTCCGCACGGCCTCCCGGAACGGCCCCCGCGGCCCACGCTCGCTCGCGTCGGGGTACGGCGCGTACCGCCCGGCTGCGGCCGCCGCAAGCTGGCACGCCGCGGCGGCGGCCGCGAGCGCGATCGCGAATCCGACGGGCGAGATGTAGCCGACTGCGACCAGCTCGAGCAGGTACCACGCGGCGTCGAGTCCGAGGCCGAAGCGCCACCCCAGCGAGATGAGCAGGAGCGCCGGCCCGATCAGGCCCACCGCGAACAACCCGAGCCGAACGGGCGGCCGGGCGATCCGCAGCTGGGGCAGCCAGAGCCAGGTGAGGAGGGCAGGGAGGACGAAGATCAGCGCAAAGGGATTCGAGGCCGTGATCAGGAGCCCGACGACGAGCAGCGCGAGCAGCGCGACCGTGTACCCCGCGAGCTCTTCCTCGGGCGTGACGGCCCGCCTGACTACGAGGCGTCGGCGGGCCAGCACCCAGCCGAACAGCAGGATCGCGAGCAGAAGCGCAAGTGCGGTCACCGGCCAGTCGTCGGCGACGGGCGTTCCGGGGCTCGGCGCGCGGGCGGCGCCGGACGGCCACGCGCCGAGCAGCCGGAAGCAGGTGAACACGAGCCCGGCAAAGAGCCAGAAGAGGAGCCGCGTGCGCAGCGAGCGCCCCGCCGCCTGCATCGAGATCCTCTGCCGGCGGCAGCGGGCGTAGAGATCGACCACGGCGACCGCGTACGGGACGAGCAGCGCGACGAGGATCAGCTCGATCGTCCAGCCGCGGATGAAGCGGCCGCCGACCCAGACGTAGTTGCGGGTGCTCGGCGCGAGCTCGAGGCCCGTGTCGAGCGACCCGACCAGCTGCTGGGCAGCTGCGCCGAGTTGCCCGACCCGGGTGGGATCGAGCCCCGCGGCGCTGTCTCCGAAGGCTGCGGGCGGCCGGTCGCCTCCCGTCGTGATCGTCACGGCGGGGATCCCGGCCGAGACGAACGGCCCCTGCTCGTAGAGGGTGAAGGGAAAGGCGAGGTCGACCAACTGGCCGAAGAAGCCGACGTGGTGGGGCGGCGTCCCTGTCTGCTCTGCGATCCGCGCCACCGCGGTCGCGACGAAGGCCGCGTTCGGCGACCTCGGCGTGTCACCGCCGATCTCGAGCGCCGGCTTGCCACTGCCGCCGATCGCGTCGAGGTTGATCGCCGCGACGATGTGCTTTCGGTACGGCGAGGTCTTCAGGAAGTGTGCGGCGCCGAGGCCCCCGAAGGCGCCGCCGTCGGTCGAGAGGAAGACGATCCGGCGACCGGAGGTGACCGGGGCCGCGCCCTTTGCACTCGGCTGGGCGTAGGCCCGCGCGAGCTCGATCAGGGCCGCCGTCCCGCTCGCGTTGTCGTTCGCTCCGGGCCCGGCGCCGTCATCGTCGCGGTGGGCCATCACGAGGATCGTCTCGGGATCGTGCGGTGGCCCCGGCACCACGACCGCGATGTTCCGCAGCTGGACCTCCCCGAGTCCTGCGACATGCTGTTTCCACGTGGAAACGCGCGTCCGCAACCCGTAGACCCCCATCGGCAGCTGATCGCCGAACCAGCCGGCCGCACCGATCGCGCCGGCGCTGCCGGGAGGGCGGTTCGGATACTGGGTCGAGAGGTCACGGGCCAGCGACAGCGCCGCATCCGTGTCGAACGAGCCGGGCAGGATCGGACGCGCGAGCGGTGCGGCCGCCTGCACGGTGACCGCGAGCAGCATCACCGGCACGAGCACGACCAGCGCGGACGTCCAGAAGAGCCTGCCGTTCACAGGCCGGGCGACCGAGCCGCGGCGCGGCCGGCGGCGGCGTACCGGAGGCTGAGAGGCCGCCATCGAGAGCTATAGTAAGAAGCGGGGAACGTCAGACCGCCCGGCAGGCGTTCGGACCACCCAGATGAGCGACTCCTCCACCATCCTGCTCGTGGACGACGACGAGGCCGTGCGGAAGGTATTGAGCTTCCCGCTCGAGCGAGACGGCTACGAGGTGATCCAGGCGGTGGACGGCGAGGACGCGCTCCGCCGCTTCGACGAACGGCCGATCGATCTCGTGGTGCTCGACATCATGTTGCCGAAGCTCGACGGGCTCGAGGTCTGCAAGCAGCTGCGAGCACGAAGCTCGGTGCCGATCATCATGCTCACGGCCCGCGACGACGAGCTCGACAAGGTGCTCGGCCTCGAGCTCGGCGCGGACGACTACGTCACGAAGCCGTTCTCGATCCGCGAGTTCCGCTCCCGCACTCGCGCGCTCCTCCGGCGCGCCCGGGCGCCACGGCACGAACCGGATGCGGGCGTCGGCGACCAGCTGATCACGGTCGACGGGCTCGTGGTCGACCTGCCCCGCCGCTCGGTGGAGGTCGACGGCCGCAGCGTCCAGCTCACGTATGTCGAGTTCGAGCTGCTCGCGCGGCTCGCCGCCCGGCCCGGCCGCGTCTTCTCGCGGCGGATGCTGCTCGAAGCCCTCTGGGGCAGCGCGGAGTTCCGCGATCCGCGCACGATCGACGTACACGTTCGGCACCTTCGAGAGAAGCTCGAGCGGGACTCGCGCAACCCGGAGTTCATCCTCACCGTGCGCAGCGTCGGGTACCGCTTCCGGGACAGGTGAATCCGCTTCGCACCGTCGGCGGCCGGCTTGCGCTTGCGCTGCTCGTCGTCGTCGGTGGTGCGCTCGCGATCGTCTACCTGGTCGTCGTCTCGTTCTACCGAACCTCGCTCGTCAACGCCCAGCTCGCCGACATGACCCACGCGGCCGGCCTGATCGCCTCGAGGCCACAGCAGCTGCCCGGTGAGCTCTTCGGCACCGACACGTGGATCCAGGACGAGGCTCTGCCGCTCGCGGGAGGGGCCAGGGTGGCGATCTTCAGTGCGCCGCCGGTGCTCGAGCCGGTTGCGGACTCGAATGGAGGCACCTCCGTCGACATCGAGCACGACCCGCTCGTGCGTCGCGCCGCGCGCAGCTCCGGGGTCGTCAGCAGCGCCGTCGACCGCGACGGCTCGACCTACGCGGAGGCGGCACTGAGCGTCCACGGCGGCGATGTGATCTTCGTCTCGACCCCGCTTCGCAGCGATCTCACCTCGGTCTCGGTCGTGCGCCGCCGCGTTCTGATCGCCGCGATCGCCGCCACCGTCTTCGCGATCGTGCTCGGCTACGCGCTCGCGACGCTGTTCGCGCGGAGGATCAGGCGGCTCGAGGCTGCAGCGGAGCGGATCGCCGAGGGACGCTTCGACGAGCCGATCTACGATCCCGCTCCCGACGAGCTCGGCCAGCTCGCACGGGCCTTCGATCAGATGCGGCTGCGGCTTGCTTCGCTCGACCGCGCCCGCGGGGAGTTCATCGCGAACGCCTCGCACGAGCTGCGGACCCCGCTCTTCTCGCTCGCCGGCTTCCTCGAGCTGCTCGACACGGACGAGAGCGTCGATGTCGAGACCCGCGAGGAGTTCCTGGCCTCGATGCGGGTGCAGGTGAGGCGGCTCACGAAGCTCGCCACGGACCTGCTCGACCTCTCCCGGATGGATGCCGGCCGACTCGCGGTGGTCGACGAGGGCTTCGACCTGTCGGTGGTCGGCGAGGAGCTCGCGACGGAGTTCGGGCCGCGCGCCGCTGCGACCGGGCATCTGCTGGAGCTCTCGGCGCCTGACGGGATCTACGCCCGCGCCGACGAGAACCGCGTCCTCCAGATCGGGCGGATCCTGATCGAGAACGCCGTCGTCCACACGCCTCCCGGGACGACGGTCTCGCTCGCGATCGCCCGGGTCGGCGACAGGGTCACGCTCGCCGTCGAGGACGACGGTCCGGGGATCCCCGCCGAGTCGAGCCAGGCCGTGTTCGAGCGCTTCTACCGGCTCGGCGGCGGGGTCGCCTCGGGCAGCGGGCTCGGCCTCGCGATCGCACGCGAACTGGCCGAACTGATGGGAGGTCGCCTCGAGCTCGAGTCCCGCCAGGGCTCGACGCGCTTTGCGCTCGTGCTCGCAGCGGACGCGGCCGGCCGGCCGGCCGCACTCGTTCCTGCACGAAAGGGATGAAATCCCCCGCCGAACCTGCTTACATCCCGGGGGCGTTGCGTCCGACTCTCGTCGTCGCCCTCTGCCTCCTTGCCGCGCTTGCCGGCGCGGGAGGGGTCCTGTTTGCGGTCGAGAGCTCCGACTGGGGCGACGGCGGTTCACAGGTGATCGTCCGCGAGCCACTCGTCCGCTCCTCGCTGCCGACGACCGTGATCGTCTCCAAGCCGGTGTTGGCAAGGGGTTTCGACCCGAAGCGCATCTTCGCCGAGCGCTCGCCCGGTGTGGTGACGGTCTTCGCGCATTTCGGCCGCTCCTCGGTCGGTACGACGCTCGAGGAAGGCTCTGGATTCGTGGTCAACCGCGCCGGCATCGTGCTCACGGCAGCCCATGTGATCGTCTCGCGTGACGGCACGGCGGCCCTGTCGGCGCCGGCACGGACGATCTACGTCCAGTTCGGCGACGGCACCCGTGTCCAGGCGCAGATCGTGGGCTGGGATCCCTACGACGACGTCGGCGTTCTCCACGTCCCGCCCGCCGCGCACCGGCTCGTGCCCGTGCCGCTCGGCAGCTCGGCAGGCCTCGCGGTCGGTTCGCCCGTTGCGGCGATCGGCTCGCCCTTCGGGGCCCGTTCGTCACTCTCGGTCGGAGTCATCTCGGGCGTCAACCGCACGATTCCGTCGCTGACGACGCCCTACAACCTCTTCGACGCGATTCAGACCGACGCGCCGATCAACCAGGGCAACTCCGGTGGCCCGCTGCTCGACGCGGCCGGTGACGTGATCGGGATCAACGCCCAGCTTCGAACGAGTCTCGAGTCGGGATTCGAGGGTGTCGGCTTTGCCGTTCCCGTCGATTCGGTCAAACGCTCCCTGGCGCAGCTTCTCGCTTCGGGACACGTCGCGTATGCCTATCTCGGGCTCCAGACCGAGGATCTCACCGCGGCGATCGCCAGGACGTTCGACTATCCGGTCAGGCAGGGCGCCCTCGTGAGCTCCGTCGCACCCGGGGGGCCGGCGGCGCGGGCCGGGCTGCATCCCGGCACCCGGACGGTGGTCTGGCAGGACCAGCGGCTCAGGATCGGCGGCGACGCGATCGTTGCGATCGACGGCGCGGCAGTGAAGAACTCCGACGACGTCGCGCGCCTCGTCGCGCAGCGGATGGTTCCCGGCGAGGCGGCGTGGTTCACGGTGATCCGGGACGACCGGACGCTCGTGATCCCGGTCACGCTCGGAGCGCGTTCGTAGCCCCTCGCCGGTCGCTGCATAGAATCGCCGCATGAGCGAGCTCTCGCACGTCGACGAGTCGTCGGGGACGGTCAAGATGGTGGACGTCGGCCACAAGCCCCCGATGCGCCGGAAAGCGGTCGCCCGTGGGGCCGTCCTGATGGCGCCCGAGACCGCCAGCCGCCTCCACGACCTGCCCAAGGGCGATGCGCTCACGACCGCGAAGCTCGCCGGGATCATGGGCGCGAAGGCGACGAGCACCCTGATCCCGCTCTGCCACCCGCTTCCGCTCTCGCACGTGTCGGTCGAGCTCGAGGTCGGCGAGGGCCGCGTGGACATCGTCGCCTCCGCCGAGACGACGGCGCAGACGGGGTCGAGATGGAGGCGTTGACCGCGGTCGCCGTGGCCGGCTTGACGGTCTACGACATGGCGAAGGCGATCGACAAGGAGATGACGATCACCGGGATCAAGCTCGAGGCCAAGACGAAGGAGCCTGTTTGAGGGCCGGCGTGCTCACCGTCTCCGACCGAGTGTCGCGCGGCGAGGCAGACGACGTCAGCGGCGACACGCTCGAGGAGCTCCTTCTCGCGGACGGTTTCGAGGTGATCAGGCGGCTCGTCGCCGACGAGCGCGACCAGATCGCGCATGCCCTCACCGATCTCGCCGCCGACAACGCACTCGTCCTGACCACCGGCGGCACCGGCCTCGCCGCGCGCGACGTCACGCCCGAGGCCACGCGGTCGGTGCTCGAGCGTGAGGCGCCGGGGATCGCCGAGGCGATCCGGGCGGACTCGATCTCGAAGACGCCGCACGGGCTGCTCTCACGTGCGCTCGCGGGAACGATCGGCTCGGCGCTCGTCGTGAACCTCGCCGGCTCCCCGGGAGCCTGCCGGGACGGCTATGCCGTGCTGCGGCCCGCGCTCACGCACGCGCTCGGACTGCTCGCGGACCAGCACTCCGCCACCGATCACGTCCACACATGACCGTGTCGGCGGTTGCGAATGCCCGCCTGTTTGCCAGGCTGATCAAGGTCGAGCACACGATCTTCGCGCTGCCGTTCGCCTACGTCGGCGCGTTCCTCGCGATCGACGCCGTTCCCTCGGCTCACGATCTGCTCTGGATCACCGTCGCGATGGCCGGCGCCCGGGCGCTCGCAATGGCGCTGAACCGTCTGATCGACGCGGGAATCGACGCGCGCAACCCGCGCACCGCCGGCCGTGGGCTCCCTTCGGGCGCATTGACGCACACGAAGGTCGTTCTCTCTGTCTCGCCTCGCTCGTCGTGTTCCTCGTCGCCGTGTGGCAGCTCGATCCCGTCGTCCGCTGGCTCTGGCCGATTCCGGTGGCCGCCTTCGTGATCTACCCCTACCTCAAGCGCTTCACGTGGCTCTGCCACCTCTGGCTCGGCGCCGTCGACGGGCTCGCGCCGATGGGCGGCTGGGTCGCGATCACCGGGAAGCTCCCGTGGGAGGCCTGGGCGCTCGGCGGTGCGGTCGCGACCTGGGTCGCCGGCTTCGACATCTTCTACTCGCTGTTCGACGTCGAGATCGACCGCGCCCAGGGCCTGCATTCCTGGGCAGTCCGTTTCGGCGAGCGCGGCGCGTTCCTCGGCGCCCGTCTCATGCATATCGCCACCGTCGTCTTCCTCGTCGCCGTCGGCCTCGGGCTGACGGTCGATGCCTGGTACTGGGCCGGTGTTGCGGTAGTCGCCGGGCTACTCGGATGGGAGCACTCCCTGGTCCGCCCCGGAGATCTCCGTCGGCTCGACGCGGCGTTCTTCACGATGAACGGTGTGATCAGCGTCGCGTTCTTCGCCTTTGTGCTCGCCGACGTGCTCTAGTCCGCCTCGGCACGCTCGACCACGACCTTTCGCCGAAGGACGTCTGCGAGCAGTTCGATCTCTTCAGCGGTGAGCTCGTGCCCGACCGTCAGGGGATCGTCGATCGTCGAGGTGGCTCCGATCACCCGGCCCAGCGGAACGCCGAGGGCTGTTGCGAACTCCGCAACGGTGATGCCGGCGCGGACCGTGACCGGATCCAGAAAATGCCCCCGCCGTTTGAAGATGAGCTCGGCGCCGGCCGCCGAGGGCACCGCGCCGACGAGCTCCCAGCCTCGCCCGCCAAGGCCCTCGAGTAGCTCCACACCTTCGGTGCCGCCCGCGGTAGGCCACGGCTCGATCCGGTATTCCCAGCGCAGCCGCCCGGGACCCGGCCGCGCGGCCGGACGTGTCTCCCACTGACCTCGGTTGGGGCCGGACAGGAATCCGATGACCGCTTCGCGCGCCTTCTCGTCATCCACGTCGAACTCGAGCAGGATGTGCGCGGCGACCCCGTCGTTCTCCCGGAGGAGCCCGAGCAGGACGTGCTCCGTCCCGATGTAGTTGTGACCGAGCGCGAGCGCCTCCCGGAGCGCGAGCTCGAGCACCTTCTTCGACCGAGGCGTGAACGGGATCTGGCCGCTCGTCACCTCCTCGCCCGTCCCGACGATCAGCGCGACCCGCGCCCGAACCTCGCCAACGGCCACGCCGAGGAACTCGAGTACCCGCGCCGCCAATCCCTCTTCCACGCGCAAGAGTCCGAGCAGCAGGTGCTCGGTCCCGATGTAGCCGTGGCCCAGTCCGCGTGCTTCTTCCTGCGCAAGCACGACCACCTGGCGCGAACGCTCGGTGAACCGCTCGAACATACCGGAACCGTACCGCGGTCCGGCGGCCGGTACCGTTCGCCGCCGTGGTCAAGGCGACGAAGCTCACGAAGCGCTACGGCGAGAAGCGCGTCCTCAACAAGGTCGACGTCGAGCTCGAGAGCCCGGGCTTCCTGCTCGTGACCGGGCCGAACGGCTCCGGCAAGACGACGCTCCTGCGCGTGCTCGCGGGTCTCGACGCGCCGAGCGCCGGCGAGCTCGTGCTGCCGGCGCGAGGCACGATCGGCTATCTGGGGCACGAGCCGCTCGTCTACCGCGAGCTGACGCCGCTCGAGAACCTCCAGCTGTTCGGCCGCCTCTACCGGGTGCCTGAGCGCGGGGAGCGGATCGGGATGCTGCTCGAGCGCTTCGGGCTCTGGGAGGTTCGCGACCGGCGCGTCTCGACGTTTTCACGTGGAATGCGCCAGCGGCTCGGGCTTTGCCGCGTCCTGCTGCACGAACCCGGGCTCGTCATCCTCGACGAGCCGTTCAATGCGCTCGACGAGGCCGGCTCGACGCTGCTCGATGCGACGCTCGACGACCTCGCGCCTCGCAGCGCCGTGATCGTCGCGACGCACGATCCGGCGCGGGTCGAGCGGCTGGCGACGCAGAGGCTCGCGTTCGCGTGACCTACTTCTCGGACGTCGCGGCGCTGGCCCGCAAGGACCTGCTGATCGAGCTGCGGGCCAAGGAGACGGTGCCGGCGATGCTCGTGTTCGTGATCTCGACGCTCGTCGTCTTCCACTTCGCGGTGCCGGCCGGCGCGAGCCAGAAGGTGGCGATCGGCCTGCTGTGGGTGGCGATCCTCTTCACGGCCCTCCTCGGGCTGACGCGGGCGTTCGTGCCCGAACGCGAGCAGAGCCTGTTCGACGCTCTGATCATGACCCCGGCCGACCGGAGCGCGATCTGGGTCGCGAAGGCCTTCTCGGTGTTCGTCTTCCTGGTGGTCTCCCAGCTCGTCGCGATCCCGGCCTTCTCGGCGTTCTTCTTCGGTGTCGGTTGGCGTACCGTCGCGGCGATCGTGCTCGCGGACATCGGCATCTGCTCGGTCGGGACGCTGACCGGGGCGATGGCGGTCGCCGGCCGCGCCCGGGAGCTGATCCTGCCGCTGCTCTTCCTGCCGCTCTCGATCCCGATCATCGTCGGCGGCGTCGGCGCGAGCATCGTCCCGCACGGCAACAAGTACCTCGAGTTCCTGGCGGTCTACGACGCGATCTTCGTCGTCGTCTCCTGGGCCACGTTCGAGTACGTGGTGGCCGAGGCGGGTTAGGCCCGCCAGAGGACAGGCCGCCCTGCATCGATAGGCACGCGGATACCATGAGACCGTGACGAGCGCAGCGCGTCTCCCGCTTCCCGTGCTCGCGGGGATCACCGCTGGGCTCTTTGCGCTCTCGATCGCGCTGATCTTCTTCTACGCGCCGATCGACGGCAGCCAGGGGCTCTCCCAGAAGATCTTCTACTTCCACGTGCCGATCGCGCTCACCGCCTACGCCGCCTTCTTCTGGGGTGCGTGGAAGGCGCTGCGCTACCTCTGGAAGCGAAACGAGGAGTCGGATCTCGAGAGCTACGTCTCGGTGCATATGGGCGTGATCTTCGGCACCCTTACCCTGCTCACCGGCTCGATCTGGGCGCGGATCTCCTGGGGTGTCTGGTGGGTCTGGGGCGACGACGAGCTCGTCCTCTTCCTCGTCCTCTTCCTCTTCTACTGCGCCTACTTCATGCTCCGCTATTCGGTCGACCCGGGCCCCGCCCGCGCGAACATGTCCGCCGTCTACGCGCTCTGCGGGATCGTGCTCCTGCCGATCTCGTTCTTTGCGATCAGGCTCTCCCGCAGCATCATCCACCCCGAGGTCTTCACCCTCCACGGGCCGCAGATGACCCACTCCCAGTTCCTGACCTTCTGCATCTCGTTCGTCGCGATGCTCTCGCTGTTCGCGACGCTCTACCGGATCGAACTGGCCGGCAAGCGGCTCGACAACCAGCTCCGCGAACTGCGGGAGCTCCTCGCGTGACGCCGTCCGAGAAGTACACCGCCGCCGCCTACCTCGTCGTCTTCGTCGGGCTGCTCGCCTACGTCCTGATCATCGCCGCCAAGCTCGGCCGGATCCAGCGGCAGGTCGGCGAGATCCTCGAGCAGGTGCGCGAACGGGATGCCGATGCCGCCCCCACGGACTGATCCCTGATGGCCGAGCTGCTCTTCTGGCCCGCATTGCTCGGCTATGGCGAGGCCGCGCTCGCCTATACCTCGCCGCGCTACACGCGGCTTGCGATGTGGGGTGTTCGCGTCGGCTGGCTCGCGCAGACCGCGCTGCTCGTCGTGCAGGCCGCCGGGGTCGACGGCTTCCCGTGGTCGACCTGGGCGGGCTCGCTCAACCTCTTCGTCTGGTTCGTCGTCGGCGCCTACCTGATCTGGGGCTGCCAGCAGCGCTACCGGCTCATCGGCCTCTCCGTCATGCCGCTCGTCGTTGGCCTCTTCGTGGCCGCCCGGCTCGGCGGAGGGACGGCCGCCGGTGAGCGGTCGCACTACTCGAACCTCTTCCTGACGATCCACGTCGGGTTCGTCCTCGCCGCCTTCGCCGGCTTCACGCTCGCGGCGGCGCTCGCAGTGCTCTACCTGGTCGAGGAGCACGGCCTCCAGCACCACTCGCCGGGCATCCTGCGGCTCCGCCTACCCTCGCTCGTCGTGCTCGAGAAGTTGATCGTCCGGACGATCGTGATCTCGCTGCCGCTGCTGACGGTCGGATTGGCCGCCGGGTTCATCCGACTCCACGAGCAGGGCGACGGGATCGACGCCCTGATGGCCGCCGCGATCGTGACCTGGCTCGTCTACGCCGCGTTCGTGGCGATGCGGGCGACCGGCCGGCGTGCCGCCTACCTGGCGCTGATCGGCTTCGGACTCGTGATCCTCGCCCGGATCGTGCTTGCGGGGAGCCACTTTTGACGCTCTCGCTCGTGGGCATCTCCCACCACGTCGCGCCCGTCGAGCTGCGCGAGCGCGTGTCGCTGCCGCTCGACCGGGCAGCCTCCCTGGCGCGGGCGCTCGGCGACGCCGTCTGCCTCTCGACCTGCAACCGCACCGAGGTCTACCTTGCCGGCGACGACGGCTCGCGCGCACTCGCCTCGCTCGAGGAGCTCGCGGGCGAGCCGCTCCGCTCCGTCGCCTACCGGATGCACGACGACGCTGCCGCGCTGCACCTCTTCCGCGTGTCGGCGGGGCTCGACTCGATGATCCCGGGTGAGAGCGAGATCCTCGGCCAGGTACGGGCTGCGTTCGATGCCGCCTCGCCCGGACCGCTGCTCGACCGGGTGTTTCGCCAGGCGCTCCAGCTCGGCAAGCGTGTCCGGTCGGAGACGGCGATCGGCGAAAGCCCTGCGTCCGTCCCCGCCGCCGCCGCCGCGCTGGCGGCCCAGGTCTTCGGCGATCTCCACGGCCGCAAGGTGCTGCTCGTCGGCGCCGGGCGGATCGGCGAGCTCGCCGCGGGGAACCTCTCGGCGCGGGGCGCCTCGATCGCCTTCGTCGCGAACCGCAGCTCGGAGGGAGCGGGAGAGCTCGCCGCGCGATTCGGGGGCGAGCCGCTCGCGCTCGACGAGGTTGCCTCGCGGCTCGGCGAGGTCGACGTCGTCCTCACCTCGAGCGCCGCTCCCGGCCTGCTGATCGATGCGGCTCACGTTCCGAGCCGTCGCCGGCGGCCCCTGTTCTTCATCGACATCGCGGTCCCGCGGGACGTCGATCCTGCGGTCCACAATCTCGAAGGCTGCTACCTGTACGACATCGACGACCTCGAGGCGGTCGTCGCCGAGACGATCAGCGGCCGCCGCGTCGAGGCGGAGGTCGCCGAACGGCTCGTCGTCGAGGAGGCCGAGCGCTTCCGCGAATGGCGTGCCTCGCTGGACGTCGTCCCGGCGATCGCCTCGCTCCGCGAGCATGCCGAGACGATCCGCGCCGCCGAGCTCGCAAAGCTCGGGCCGCTCGCCGACGAGGAGCGCGCGCGGATCGAGACCGTGACCTCGCAGATGTTCGCCAAGCTCCTGCACGAGCCGACGGTGCGGATGAAGCAGGCGGCGGCAGACGGCGACGGCCAGGCCGACGCGGAGGTCATCCGCCGCCTCTTCGGGCTGGACGAAGGCGGCTAGCTCGTGGTCGTTCGCATCGGCTCGCGCGGCTCCAGGCTCGCGCTGACGCAGGCTGAGCTGGCCGGTGCCGTGATCCGGCGTGCCGGATACGAGCTGGCCTTCGTTCCGATCACGACCGCCGGAGACCGCGACCGCTCGAGCCCGTTCGGCCAGATCGGCGAGCGCGGCGTCTTCGTCAAGGAGATCGAGGAAGCGCTGTTGGCGAACCGGATCGACGTCGCCGTACACTCCGCAAAGGACATGACCTCGACGGACACGGCCGGTCTCGTTGTCGGTGCCTACCTCGAGCGTGACGACCCTCGTGACGCCCTGGTCGGCGCCGCGCGGCTCGAGCCGGGGATGCGGATCGGGACGGCCTCCGTTCGCCGGCGGGCCCAGCTGCTCGCGTTCGCCCCCTCGATCTCGGTGGAGCCGCTGCGCGGGAACGTCGAAACGCGCCTGCGCAAGGCGGAGGAGCGTGGCCTCGACGCGCTCGTGCTCGCCGCCTGCGGCCTCGACCGGCTTGGCCTCGCCGAGCGCATCGGGCTGCGGCTGCCGGTCGAGACCATGCTTCCGGAGGCCGCCCAGGGCGCCCTCGCGCTCCAGGTGAGGGCCGGTCAGGAAGAGCTCGTCGCCGCAGCAGACCATCCCGAGACGCGTCGGCGCGTCGAGGCCGAGCGCGCCTGCGTCGCCGAGATCGGAGCCGGCTGCCTCGCGCCGGTCGCCGCCAACCACGACGGCAACGTGCTGAGCGCGCTGATCGCCGCCGAGGACGGCAGCTGGATCGAGCGCGCGAGCGGTGCAGATGCCGCCTCCGTCGCCGCCGAGCTCCTCGCCGCGTCGCGTAGGCGGGCCGCGTGAAGGTCATCGTCACGCGCCCGCGGGGCCAGGCCCAGCCGCTCGCCGGCCGGATCGAGGAGCTCGGCCACGAGGTCGTCGAGTGCCCGCTGATCGAGATCGTCCGCACCTCGGACGAGCCGATCGACTGCTCCGGTTACGAGTGGGCGGTCGTCACGAGCCCGAACGGCGCCGACGAGGTCGCACGCCGGGCCCGCAACCTGCCGCCCAAGGTCGCGGCGGTCGGCCCCGGAACCGCGGAGACGCTCCGCCGGCACGGGATCGAGCCTGCGTTCGTGGCCCAGACCTCGACGGCGGATCACCTCGCCGCCGAATTTCCGAAGCCCGAGGGCAAGGTGCTCTACCTCGCGGCCGAGAACTCGCGGCGGGGCCCGATCGACGCGCTCGAGGCCGACTTCGTCCCGCTCTACAGCACCATCCTGCTCGAGCCGGATGCGCCCGAGGGCGATGTCGTCGTCCTGGCTTCGGGCTCGGCCGCCCGAGCCTACGCCTGGATCGGCGGCGACGCGCCCGTGGTCTCGATCGGCCCGGAGACGACACGGGTCGCGGGCTCGGTCGGACTCGACGTCGCCGTCGAAGCGACCACGCACGATCTCGACGGCCTCGTCGCTGCCGTCGAGCGCTACGCCGGCGAGCACTGATGTTCGAGCTGATCACGTTCCTGACCGACTTCGGGCTCCAGGACGACTTCGTCGGGGTCTGCCGGGGCGTGATGAAGCGGATCGCGCGCGACGCCGAGATCCTCGACGTCACCCACGGGATCGCACCGCAGGCGGTGATGCAGGGCGCGCTCGTGCTGGCGCGCGCGGTGCCCTACCTTCCGATTGCCGTCCACCTGGCGGTGGTCGATCCGGGCGTCGGCAGCGAGCGCCGCGCGGTTGCGATCCGCACGGGCAGCGGGCGCGTCTTCGTCGGCCCCGACAACGGCCTGCTGACCCTCGCAGCCGACCGCGAGCAGATCGAGGCCGCCCGCAACCTGACGAACCCGCTCTACCACCTCGATCCAGTCTCGCGGACGTTCCACGCCCGCGACCTCTTCGCCCCGGTCGCCGCGCACCTCGCGGCCGGGGCGAGCTTCGACGATCTCGGCGAGCAAATCGAGCCGCCGAGCCTCGTGCGGCTCAGCCTGCCCGGGGCCGAGATCCGTGACGGCGAGCTCGTCGCGACGATCGTCGACATCGATCGCTTCGGGAACCTCGGGCTGAATGCGTCGGCCTCGGAGATCGCAGCGGTCGGGCTCGAGCCGGGCCACACGGTCGAGCTCCGCTTCGCCCTCACGCCCTACTACGCCGCCGTCGGCGAGACCTACGCCGATACCGGCCGCGGCGAGCTGATCCTCTACGAGGACTCCTACGGGGCCTGGGCGATCGCGATCAACGGCGGAAACGCCGGCGCGCTGACCGAGGCGGCGGTGGGCGACGAAGTGCTGATCCGTGCCGCGCAGCCGTCGTAGCGAACGTTCGGAATGGCGAGGGCCGGACTTGAACCGGCGACACCACGGTTTTCAGCCGTGTGCTCTACCAGCTGAGCTACCCCGCCTGGCCCGGCCAGTCTAGCCGTCGTTCGATGAGTAGTTCTCCGAGCTCGCGCCCCGAGCGGCACGATCTCGTGGAGCTACTCATCCTCGAAGTACGTGTCGTCGTCCGAGTAGGGCGGCGAGCAGCAGCAGAGAAGCCGCAGGTCGGTCGTGGCGACAAGCGCGTGCCGGGCACCCGCCGGGATCAGTGCTGCGTCGCCTGATCTGACAACGCGTGTGTCTCCGTCGATCTCGAGCTCGGCCGCGCCCTCGAGGATGAAGTAGATCTCCTCGCTGACTGCGTGATAGTGGCGCACCGTCGTGCCCCCCGGTGGCAGAGAGGCCTCGGCGAGGCTCTGCACGGCGGTGTGGTGGAGCTCGCGGATCGTCGAGCCGTCCTTCGTCGTGAACGGCTCCGCGGTCGTGAGCGACGTCAGCTCCACGCTCCCGAGGTTAGCCTTCGCGGATGAGCGCAGAGCAGAGCAGCCGCCCGGTAGCCGTCATCGGTGCGGGCCTCGACCTCGGGCAGGGGCGTCGAGGCGTGGACATGGGGCCCTCGGCGATCCGCTATGCGGGCCTCCAGGAGCGGATCGCGGGACTTGGCCGTACGTGCGTCGACTGGGGCGATGTCGAGGTCGGCGTCGCAGAGGCAACCGCGGTGGGCGAGTCGAACGCGCGGTACCTCGGGGCGATCATGAGCTCCTGCGCCCAGGTCGCCCGCCGCGTCGGCGAAGCACGCGAGGCGGGCTTTCTGCCGCTCGTCCTCGGCGGCGACCACTCGGTCGCGATGGGCACGCTCGGCGGAATGGCGAAGACCGCGGGCCCGGGCGCTGTCCTCTGGATCGACGCCCACGCCGATATGAACCGGCCGGGAACCTCGCCGAGCGGAAACGTGCACGGGATGCCGCTCGCAGAGGCGCTCGGCGTTGCCGGCGGCTCGTTCGCGACCGACGCGTGGCCCACGCCCTCGGTCGAGCGCGTCGCGATCGTGGGTGCCCGCTCCGTCGACGACGGGGAGCGCGCGCTGATCGCCGAGCTCGGCGTGCGCGTGTTCACGATGAGCGACATCGACCGGCGCGGGATCGAAGGCGTTTTGCGCGAGGCCCTCGCCTACCTCCAGGGCGCGGCGTTCCTGCACGCGAGCGTCGATCTCGACGCCGTCGACCCGATGTTCGCACCTGGGGTCGGCACGCCCGTCCGCGGCGGGCTCTCCTACCGGGAGGCGCACCTCGCCCTCGAGCTCGTCGCCGAATCCGGTCTCCTCGACTCGCTCGAGCTCGTCGAGGTGAACCCGATCCTCGACGAGAAGAACGAAACCGCCGCCCTCGCGGTCGAGCTCGCCGCGAGCGCTCTCGGCGCCCGCATCCTCTGACGCGAGCGACCTCGGCCGCTCAGGCCTCGTCGGACTCCTCGCCGTTGCCCGACGGCGTGTAATAGATGCGCCCCTTGAGCTCGTCGGGTAGGCAGTCGACCTCGAAGCCGGCCGGGTCGGCGTGGGGGTAGACGTAGCCCTCCCCGCGGCCGAGCTTCCGGGCGCCGGGGTAGGCGGCCGAGCGCAGCGCGTCGGGCGGGTGCAGATGGCCATGCTCGCGAACATCGGCGGTTGCGGCGTTGAGGGCAGCGTACGAGGCATTCGATTTCGGCGCCCGCGCGAGGTACACGGCCGCCTGTGCGAGGTTCAGGCGGGCCTCGGGCAGGCCCACGTGCTCGACCGCCTGGGCGGCGGCGACCGCGACGAGCAGCGCCTGCGGATCGGCGTTGCCGATGTCCTCCGAGGCGAGAACGATCATCCGTCGGGCGATGAACCGCGCGTCCTCGCCGCCCTCGAGCATCACCGCGAGGTAGTAGACCGAGGCCTGGACGTCGCTGGCCCGTGTCGATTTGATCCAGGCGGAGATCGTGTCGTAGTGGGCGTCGCCGTCCCGGTCATAGAGCAGCGGCCGCTTCCGCGCCGCGTCCTCGACGAGCTCGACGGTAACGGGTTCGGCCCCCGCGGTCTGCACGACCAGCTCGACGATGCCGAGCGCGCTCCGCGCATCGCCGCCGGCGCGCGTCGCGATCAGCTCCACGACCTCGGGCTCGAAGACCGCCCCGAGCTCGGTGGCGCCGCGCCGGACGATCTCGCGGAGCTGCTCCGGGCTCAGCGCAGAGAGCTCGTACACCTGCATTCGCGAGAGCAGTGCGGAGTTGAGCGAGAAGTACGGGTTCTCCGTCGTCGCCCCGATCAGCGTCACGAGCCCGCCCTCGACCCCCGGCAGCAGCGCATCCTGCTGGGCCTTGTTGAAGCGGTGGATCTCGTCGAGGAAGAGGATCGTCCGCCTGCCCGTCGCCCCGAGCCGCTCGCGGGCTCGGGCGAGCACCTCGCGGACGTTCGCCACCGTCGCCGACACCGCGGAGAGCTCCTCGAAGTCGGCGCCGGTCGCGCCGGCGACGATCCGCGCGAGCGTCGTCTTGCCTGTCCCCGGCGGGCCGTAGAGGACGAGGGACGGCACCCGGTCTGCCTCGATCGCAAGCCGTAGCGAGCGTCCCGGCCCGATCACCTGCTCCTGGCCGACGAACCGGTCGAGCTCCGACGGCCGCAGACGCTGGGCGAGCGGAGCCCCCGTCTCGAGCCGCCTGCCCGCTGCCTCTGCGAAGAGATCGCTCATGTCGGCAGTATGCTCCCGTGGCTGCGTGGTGATGGAGCTTTGGAACGAAGAGATGTACGAGCGACTCGGGGCGGTGCTCGAACCCGTTCACGACGAGCTCGTCGAGCGGCTCGCGCCGGCCGCCGGTGAGAACTTGCTCGATCTCGGCTCGGGCACGGGCTCGATCGCGTTGCGGGCGGCCCGTGTCGGAGCGCAGGTCTCCGCGTTCGACCCCTCTGCGCCGCTCGTCGAGCAGGGACGCGGGAACGCCGAAGCGGAAGGCCTCTCGATCAGATTCGACACGGGGAACGTCGAGTACCTGCCCTATGACGACGCCGAGTTCGACGCGGTCGTGTCCGCATTCGGCTTCGTCTTCGCCGCCGACCACGCGAATGTCGCCGGCGAGCTCGCGCGGATCACGCGGTCGGGCGCCAGGCTCGGCTTCACTGCCTGGAAGCCGAATCCGAAGCTGAGCGAGCTCTTCCGTCGCTTCACCGAGGAGCCGCTCGAGGGGCGCGAAGCAACCGAGTGGGGCCGAGAAGACCATGTCGAGGACATGCTCGGCGAGGACTTCGAGCTCGAGTTCGCCGACGGGACGCTCTGGATCGACGCCGACTCCGGCGAGGAGCTCTGGGAGCTCTTCTCGAGCTCGTCGCCGTCCGTGATCGCCCTGATGGCCAAGCTCACGCCGGATCGGGGTCAGGCCTTCCACGAGGCATTCGTCGAGCTCTACGAGGCCTACCGCGACGGCGACCGCATCCGTGCCCCCCGGCGCTACCTGCTCACGCTCGGCACGCGCCGGTAGCCCCGAACGCTACGCTCGAGGCATGCTCGAGCTGTACGAGGCCGAGGGTGCGTTCGAGAGGCTCGAGACCTATCTCGAGAGCTTCTGGGGCCGGGCCGGCGTCGTCGCGGATCTCTACCTCGGCTACGGCCTCTCGGAGCTCCAGCGGCGAAGCGGCCTGCCGGCGCCGCCCGAGCCCTGCGCGCTCCCGCTTCTCGTCTGCCGCATCCGCCCTTCCCGGGAGGCCGCCGGCGCGCCCGGGTCGTTCCGCGTAGGCGAATGGGATCGCAGCTGGGACGACGAGGGCTACTCGGCCGCGATCGGTGAGGTCCGGGCCGCGATCGCGCGCGGGGACGTCTACCAGGCGAACATCGTGCAGCATCTCTCGGCGCCGTTCGCCGGTGACCCGCGGGCGCTCGCGCCGGCGCTCGCGGGGCTCCATCCGCTGCAGCCACGGCCGCTCGCCGGCACCGGCTGGGCCATCGTCTCCGCTTCGCCTGAGCTGTTCCTCGCCCGCCGCGGCTCAACGCTCCTGACCGCCCCGATCAAGGGGACGCGGCCCGCCGGGGTCGACGTCGAGGGCGAGAAGGACTCCGCCGAGCACGTGATGATCGTCGACCTCGAGCGCAACGACCTCTCGCGCGTCTGCGAGCCCGGCTCGGTTGCCTGGCCCGAGTTGATGACCCAGCGCGAGCTCGCCGGGGTCACCCACCTCGTCTCGCGGGTCGAGGGCCGGCTTCGGCCCGGCACGAGCCTCGGCGAGATCCTCGTGGCGACATTCCCGGGCGGCTCCGTCACCGGCGCCCCGAAGATCGCCGCGCTCGACCTGATCGCCGCGCTCGAGCCGGTCGGCCGTGGCGCCTCGATGGGCGCACTCGGGGTCGTCCGCCCCGACGGCGACTTCGAGCTGGCACTCACGATCCGGACCTTCGCCGTGGCCGAGGGCCGCATCCATCTCTGGGTCGGCGGCGGCATCGTCTGGGACTCCGATCCGGACGACGAGATCGAGGAGTCGTGGGTGAAGGCCCGGCCTCTGCTCGCCGCCGTCAGACCCCTCGTGACGGCATGACCGCCCTGCTCGCAGCGGCGGTCGCCGGCAAGGGCCTCGTCGATCCATCGGCGCCCGTGTTCCATCCCGACGACGAGGCGCTTCTGCGCGGGGCCGCCGCGTTCGAGACTGTCAGGATCAGACACGGCCGGCCGGTGCTCGCCCGTCGCCACATCGAACGGCTCGAACGTTCCTGCCTGGCGCTTCGGCTTCCGCCGCCCGACGGCGTCGCAGAGATCGCGTCTCTTGCAGTCTCTGAGGCCCGTACCGACGAGGGCGCGCTGCGGCTCTTCCGGACGGGGATGACGCTGCTTGCGACCGTCGCCGCTCTCCCGCCGGGGCTCGAGGAGGCTCGCCGCCGCGGGATCGCGGTCGTCACCGTCCGTACGACGAGCGCCGGCCTCCTGACCGGGGTCAAGGCGACGAGCTATGCGACCGCCCTCGCCGCAATCGCCCAGGCCGAGCGGGCCGGCGCCGACGACGCGGTCTACCTGGGCGAGGGCGAGCTGGTGCTCGAGGCGACGATGTCGAACATCTGGTGGCGGGACGACGACGTCCTCGTCACCCCGGCGCTCTCGACCGGGGTGCTGCCCGGGGTGACGCGCGGCGCCGTTGCCTCGATCGCCCGCGGCGCGGGCTACCGGCTGCGAGAGGGCTCGTTCACGCTCCCGTCGCTCCTGCATGCCGACGAGGCCTTCACGAGCTCGGCGGTGCGCGAGATCATGCCCGTGGTCGCGGTCGACGGCCGCGAGCTCTCCCGCGGGAAGGCCGCCGCCGAGCTCCAGGCGCTCCTCGAGCAGCTCACCGACGACTACCCTGTGGTCGATGGCTGAAAAGGTCCGCCTCGGTGGGATGGCGCTCTCGAACGGTGTGCTCGTCCACGGCCCGACCGCGTGGGCCTGCGCGATCCGCACCGCCGACGGCGGAGTGAAAATCGCGGCCGAGCGGAAGCGGCTTGTCGGCTCGCGTGTGACGGCGCCCATGCTGCGCGGCCCCGCGCGGCTCGTCGAGGCCTTCGCGGTGCTGCCGCGGGTCAAGCGGGTGCTCCCCGAGGCGAGGATGCCCTTCGAGGGCCGTACGGCGTTCGCGGCGATGGCGGGGACGGCGGTCATCGTCCAGGTGCTGCGCCGCTCGCGGCTCAACGAGACCGCACAGGAGCTCATCGGCGCCCTGCTCGCGACGGCGCCGGCCGTGCTCACCGTCCGCAACGGCGCGCTTGCCGGCTACCACGGTGCCGAGCACGTCGCGATCGGGAGCTACGAACACGACCGGCCAACCGCCAAGGAGCACGAGCGCTGCGGCTCGCATCTCGTCGGGCCGCTGATCCTGACCTCGACCGCCGCCAACCTGCTCGCGTCCCGCGCGCCGCAGGAGTTTCGGCCCGCCGCCCGGCTCGCCGCGTCGCTCGGAGCGGTCGCGACTGCCACCGAGCTCTTCGGCTGGATGCAGCGCCATCCCGACCGCCGCCTTGCCCGCGCGCTCGCGCGTCCGGGCCACGAGCTCCAGGCCCGGCTCTCGACCGCCGAGCCGAGCGACGAGCAGCTCGAGGTCGCCCGCGCGGCGCTCGCAGCCTGCCTCGAGCTCGAAGACGCTTAACCCTTCAGTCCCGGCCCTCAGCTGCCGATGAGGTGGCATGGACCTCGTGGCCAACGTCAGTGCGAGCATTCAAAGCTTCGCGCTGAACTGGCTTCCGGTCATGTTCTTCGTCCTGATGTGCTTCGTCGCCTTCCTGCTCTGGCGCACGATGAAGATGATCCCGCGCGTCAAGCCGACCGCGATCACACCGGGCTCGAAGTCGGCGGTGACCTGGGACGAGGTGGCCGGCCTGGACGAGGCCAAGGGGGAGCTCCGGGAGGTCGTCGAGTTCCTTCGTGACCCGAAGCGCTTCGAGTCGCTCGGCGCCCGCGTGCCGAAGGGGATCCTCTTCCACGGGCCGCCCGGTACCGGAAAGACGCTCGCCGCCAAGGCGATCGCGAGCGAGTCGGGCGCCAAGTTCTATGCCCAGAGCGCCTCGGCATTCGTCGAGATGTTCGCCGGCCTCGGTGCCGCGCGGATCCGCAAGCTCTTCGAAGAGGCGCGCGCCAACGCACCGTCGATCGTCTTCATCGACGAGATCGACGCCGTCGGCATGGCCCGCAGCGGCCACTCCTTCAACCGGGAGCAGGACCAGACGTTGAACCAGCTCCTGGTCGAGCTCGACGGCTTCGGGCCGAGTGACCAGGTGGTCGTGATGGGCGCGTCGAACCGGCTGCAGGATCTCGACCCGGCGCTGCTTCGCCCCGGCCGCTTCGACCGCCAGATCCTGATCCAGCCGCCCGACCTCAAGGGCCGCAAGGACATCCTCGCCGTCCATACGCGCAACAAGCCGCTCGCGCTCGACATCGACCTGGAGACGGTCGCGCGCCACACGGCGGGCCTCACCGGCGCCGACCTTGCGAACATCTGCAACGAGGCCGCGATCGCCGCCGGCCGCCGAAACGCACTCGCGATCAACCAGGAGGACTTCGAGTACGCAATGGATCGCGTCGTCGCGGGCCTGCAGCAGCGCCGGGTGATCACGCCGAAGGAGAAGCAGATCCTTGCCTACCACGAGGGCGGCCATGCCCTGATGGCGCACCTGATGAACAGCGTCTCGCTCGTTCAGAAGGCCTCGATCATCGCCCGCGGCACCGCCCTCGGCTACACGCTCAACCTGCCCGAGGAGGAGCGGTACCTGCACACCAAGGAAGAGTTCGTCGACTGGATGGTCGTGACGCTCGCCGGCCGGGCCGCCGAGCAGGTCGTCTTCGGCCGCGTGACGAACGGCGCCGCGAACGATCTCGAGAAGGTCACAGCGCTTGCCCGGGCGATGGTGTTCGAGTACGGCATGGGCGAGGGGACCGGCGCCCGCACGATGCGCGCCGACAACTATGCGCTGTCCGAGGAGACGAAGCGGATCCGCGATTCCGAGCAGACCCGGCTCACCGAGGAGGCCTACAGCGAGGCCCTTCGGCTGATCGCGAAGCACCGCGCGATCCTCGACCGGGTTGCCGCGGCGCTGCTCGACAAGGAGACGCTCAACCGCGAAGAGCTGCTCGAGCTGTTCGGGACCGTCCAGCCGGAGTCGCGTGCCGCGGAGTCGGTCGGCGTGCCGCAGATCGTCGGCGCGCGCGACTAGGGGTTCTTCCCCGTGACCTTGGCGTAGTCCACGGGGTTCGGCGGCGCGGTCAGCGTGACCGGCTCGTCCCAGTCTGTGAACTTGATCCCGCCCGAGCCGGTGGCCGGCTGGAGCTCGAGCGGATAGGCGGGTCCCGTGGTCGCGACGTAGAGCGTGCCCCCCTTCGAGCTCATGATCCCGATCGCCGGCTGGCCGTCGACCTTGGAGGTCGAGCCCTTCGTCACCGTCCCGGCCGACGACACGATCCCGTCCGTGAGCTGGACGAGATCGGTGAACGATGCAAAGGTGGCGAAGTCGGCCGTCTTCGCCGTGACCACGAACCACTTGCCTTCGAGGAGCGGTGCTGCCTTGCCGGCGTACTTCGTGAGGAATGCCTTGTCGGCCTTGACGTACAGCTTGCCGCCGGTCTTCACGAGGTCGAAGGAGAATCCGCTCGACTCCACGTGCCCGGCTCCGCCCTTGCCCGCGACGAGCTGTAGGTCGAGCGAGAATGCGGAGCTCCCGGTGCCGCCGCCGCCGGTGACGTGAACGCTCGTCGCGTTCCCGACGGCCTTCTCCATCTGCACGAGGATCTGCTGCGCGCTCATCGAAGAGACCCCGTTGTCGGGCAGGGACTTCTTGCTGCCACCGCAGCCGGCGAGGAGCACGGCAACGATCGCGAGCCAGCACGCGAACCCGGAGCGCATCGACCCGGGACTGTTGCAGCTCGGCGCCCGATCCACAAGTGACGCCGGTAGCATCGGGCCGATGAGCTCGACCGGTATCCATCATCTCGGCGTGGCCGTCGCCGATCTGGACGAGGCGATCGACACCTACAGCCGGCTCTTCGGAGCCGAGCTCGAGCTCCGCGAGACCGTCGACGAGCAGGGCGTCGAGACGGCGCTCTTGAAGGTCGGCGGCGGCCGGATCGAGCTGCTCGCCTCGCTCCAGGCCGATACGCCCGTCGGGCGCTTCATCGACCGCCGCGGCCCCGGGATGCACCATGTCGCCTTCGAGGTCGACGACGTTTCGGCAGAGCTCGAGCGACTGGCCGCGGGAGGCGTCGAGCTGATCGACGAGCAGCCGCGGACGGGCCTTCAGGGCCGCGAGATCGCCTTCATCCATCCCCACGCCACCGGCGGTGTGCTCGCGGAGCTGGTGGCGCGTGGCTGACGAACGGGCCCGGATCGAGATTGCGTTCAGAAGCGGCCAGACGCTGACCGTCACCGTGCCGGCCGCGACCGCAGACGAGATCGAGTCCGCGCTCGCGAAGGGAGCCGCCGAAGCGATCACCTTCGACGCCGAGGACGGTCGCTACACCGCGGCGGTCCGGATGATCGCGTTCGTCAAGCGTCACGCGCGCGAGAGCCGCGTGGGCTTCGGCTCCTAGACCGGGTGGCACTCGAAGCCGGGATCGTCGGCCTGCCGGGCGCGGGCAAGACGACGCTGTTCACCGCCCTCACGAAGACGGCCGGCGGCGAGTACGGGAAGACGCACGTGGCGATGGCCGAGGTCGCCGACGAGCGCCTCGATGCGCTCGCGGAGGTCGTCTCGGCCAAGAAGATCACTCCGGTGGCGCTGCGGGTTCAGGACGTGCCGGGAACCGGGCCGGCGCTGCTCGGCAACCTCCGCCAGGTTGACGCCCTGCTCGTGGTGCTCGACGGCTACTCGCCGGGTGCCGATCCGGCGCGCGATCTCGAGAACCTGAATCTCGAGCTGCTCGTGGCCGATCGCGACCACGTGGCGGGCCGCCTCGAGCGCGTCGAGAAGCAGGCGAAGTCGGGAGACCCGAAGGTGAGGGCCGAAGCCGAGCGGCTCGTCGAGGTGCTTGCAGCCGTCGACGCCGGGACGCCGATGTCCGAGATCCAGGGCGAGCTGCCGGCGGGCCTCGAGCCGCTGACCACGAAGCCCCAGATCGTGGTGGAGAACGGCCCCGGCGGGATCGACCTCGCGCTCGAGGCCGAGCTCGCGGAGCTCTCGGACGAAGAGGCTGCGGTGTTCCGCGAGGGTGGCGGCTCGGCTCTCGAAGAGGTGGCGCGCCGGCTTCGTGACGAGCTCGATCTGATCACGTTCTTCACCGCGGGCGAGAAGGAGACCCGCGCCTGGCCGCTTCGCCGCGGCGAGTCCGCGCTCGACGCCGCGGCTGCAATCCACTCCGACATCGCCCGCGGCTTCATCCGCTGCGAGGTCGTCGACTGGAAGGATCTTGTCGAGGCCGGCTCCCACACCGAGGTCTCGCGCCGCGGCCTCCAGCGGCTCGAGGGCAAGACCTACGTCGTTCGCGACGGCGACGTGCTGAACATCCGCTTCAACGTCTGAGCACTAGGCAGCAATCAGCACGACGCCGGTGAGCGTCAGTGCCACCCCGATGCGCTGCAGCCGCGCCACCCGCTCGTGCAGGACGATCGCGGCGAGCAGCACGGTCACAATCGGGTAGAGCGAGGCCAGGACCGAGGTGAGGCTGACGAGGCCGCCGCTGTGGGCCGAGGCCGCGAAGAGGACGTTCCCGAGCGTGTCGCCGAGCCCGACGCCGAGAATGATCAAGAGCTTCCAGCCCCGGAGACGGAGCGCGGGCCGGCGGACGGCGGCTGCCACCGCGACGATCAGGAGCGAGGTGAACCGGAAGAGAAACGAGGCCCAGTAGGGGTCGGCCTTTCCGGCAGCGTGCATCGGCGGGAAGTAGAGGCCGAAGCCGACCGCGGCGAGCAGAGCGAGCCCCACCCCCGCTGCAATCTTCCGCTGGCCCGCGACCTGGTGCTCCTGCGAGGCCAGGAACACGCCGACGAGGGCGCACGCGATGCCTGCGTACTGGATCGGCGCGGGCCGGTCGCCGCGGATGATGCCGAAGACGACGGGCACGATCGCCGAGGCGCCCGCGATCGGCGCGACGACGGCCATTGCCCCGATCGCCATCCCGCGGTAGTACGCGTAGAGCCCGAGGGTGCCCGAGATTGCAGCCGGGATTGCGAGCGCCACGACCCATTCGTGGGGCCGGGAGCCCCGCGCAGCGACCACGATCGCGGTCGCTGCGAACCCGGCGATCTGCGCCCAGAGGAGGACGCGCAGCGTCCCGAGGGCGCGCCCCTGCCAGGGCCCGACGAAGTCGGCGACGCCCCAGGCGAGGCTCGCGCCGAGCGCGAGCAGGAGGGTGTTCACCCGGTCGGCCGGGTTGCAGCGCTCGCGTCGAGCTGGTTCGCGTGATACAGGACGGCCGCCTCCGCCGTGCGGGTCGCGCGCAGGTCGTGGTGTGAGGAGACGCAGTGCAGGAGCTCGGCCTGCTGCGTGTCGGTGAGGCCCTGGGCCCGCTGCTCGACAAGCCTCATCCCGAGGTGGATGTGGCCGAGCAGCCGTCCTTCCTCGGTCGGCGTGAACGCCGGCCCGCGAGCGAGCTCGATCGTCCGGCCGACGTCGTGAACAAGCGCCGCCGCGAGCACCAGCTCTCCGCGCAGGCGCGGATGGAGCTGGCTCGTCTCCCGGACGAGCGTGGCCACTCCGACCGTGTGCTCGAGCAGACCCCCGGCGTAGGAGTGGTGGTCGTCGAAGGTCGCGGGGAAGGCATCGAGCTCGCGATCGGCCAGCACCGCCCGCACGGTCGCAGCCAACCCGGGGTGGGAGAGCTCGGAGACGAGGAACTCGAGGAACCCCTGCAGCTCGGCGGCGTCTCGCCGGAGCGTCGGCGTGAGGCTCGAGGGATCGACGTCGGTCGCCTCCAGCGTGCGGACGTCGAGCTGGAGCCGGTCGCGGAACTGCTCGACCCGCCCGAGCACCCGCACCGCGTCTCCCTCCGCGAAGCGGCCGTCGAGCAGCTCGACGTCGTTCCAGACGCGCGCATCGATGTGCCCAGTCGGGTCGACCAGCTCGAGCGCGAGGTACGGCGCGCCTCCCTTGGTGCGGAGACGGCGCTTCGTCTTGACGGCGAAGACGCCCTCGACGACGCGGTCGGCAACGAGATCGGCGATCACCGTCCGAGTCTAATCCGCGCTTCGGTAGCCTCAGCTCGTGACCGAGATCGCCCCGTTTCGCGCCCTCCGCTACGACGAAAGCGTCGCCGGGCCGCTCGGCGAGCTCGTGGCGCCGCCCTACGACGTGATCAACGACGACGACCTCTACGCGCTCTGGCACGCGAACCAGTACAACGTCGTGCACCTGACGCGTCCGGACTCTCCCGAGGCCGCGGCCGCCGCGCTCGCGGCCTGGCGTGAGCAGGGCGTGCTGCACGAGGAGGATGCACCGGCGCTCTGGTGGATCTCGCAGGAGTTCGTGGGCCGTGACGGCACCCCGCGGACGCGGGAGGGCATCGTGGCCTCGATCGAGGTGACGCCGTACTCAGAGGGCAAGGTGCTCCGGCACGAGGAGACCCATGCGAAGGCCCGAGCGGACCGGCTGAGTCTCCTGCGTGCGACGAAGACGCAGCTCGAGCCGATCTTCCTGATCTACGACGCCGACGCGCCGCTCGAGGCGCCCGACGGCGATCCGGAGCTGGAGGTCGTCGAGCGCGGCTCGCGCACGAGCCTCTGGCGGCTCGAGTCGGGCGCGGTCGAGATCGACGTGCCGTTCCTGATCGCAGACGGCCACCATCGCTACGAGACCGCCGTCGCCTACCGCGAGGAGGAGCCGAGCGCCACGCATACGCTCGCCGTGCTCGTCTCGTCCCGCTCGCCGGGGCTCGAGGTGCTGCCGACCCATCGGATCGCCCAGTCGGTCGCTACGACGCCGTTCGGCTTCGTGACCTCCACGTGGGACACGGATTCGCTCGCCATGTACCGCGAGGGCAACTTCTTCCGCCTCGATTCCGACGAGGATCTCGATACGCGCGAGATCGAGCAGTACGGGCTCGAGGGCGTCGAATACACGCCGGATCCGCAGGAGGCGATCGACGCTGTCGAGGCCGAGCTGGCGGAGGCGGCGTTCCTCGTTCGCCCGCCGTCGGTCTCCCAGGTCTTCGAATACGCGGGCCGCGGCGAGACGATGCCGCCGAAGTCGACGTTCTTCTATCCGAAACTCACCTCCGGCCTCCTGTTGCTGCCTCTATGAACCAATGGCTGGAGCTGTGCCGCGCGGCCGTCGTCGACGTGCAGGCGGAGCTCGAGAAGATGCCGACGCGCGAGGAGCGCGAGCGGCCGATCGGGCGCGGTGAAGGCGGGGACATGACCGCGGCGATCGACGAGGCGGCCGAGCGTGCGGTGCTCGCGCATTTCGACCGGCCGGACATCCGGATCGTCTCCGAGGAGATCGGGATTCGCGGCGAGGGGGAGATCACGGTCGTCGTCGACCCGATCGACGGCTCCCAGAATGCCGAGCGCGCGATCCCGTACTTCGCTCTCTCGGTAGCGGTCGCCGAGGGCCGGACGATGGACGACGTCGTCTTCGGCTTCGTGCACGACTTTGGCTCGGGCGAGGAGTGGACGGCGGTTCGCGGTGGTGGTGCCTTTCTGAACGGCAAGCCGCTGACCGGGAAGCCGAAGGACGAACTCGAGTTCCTCTCGATCGAGGCGACGCGTGCAGAGCTCGTGCTCGACCGGCTTCGCGCGCTGGCCCCGATCACCGACCGGATCCGGATCATGGGCGCGCAGGCGATCACGTTCTGCCACCTCGCGGCGGGCCGCACCGACGGCGTCGCGTGTCTCAAGGCCTCCCGCCCGGTCGACCTCGCCGCCTGCCAACTGCTCGTCCGCGAGCGCGGGTTCGCGATTCAGGCGATCGACGGGCCGGAGCTCGGAACGATCCCGCTCGACCTCGAGGCGCGCTCGCGGATCGTCGCTGCGGGCACCGACGAGCTGGCGTCGAGGATCGCCGCGGCGGTACGCTCCTAGCGCATGGAGCCTTCTCGCGAAGCCATTCTGGCCGCGCTCGGGGACGTGATCGATCCCGAGCTGCGCAAGCCCGTCACGGAGCTCGACATGGTCCGCGACGTGACGATCGCGGGCGGCGCCGTGGCGGTCACGATCGCACTGACCGTTGTCGGCTGCCCCCTTCGCAACTCGTTCCAGGAGCAGGTCGCGCGCGAGGTCGGGGCGGTTCCCGGCGTCGTCTCGGTCAAGCTGGAGTTCGACGTGATGAGCCCCGACGAGCGGATCGCGCTGACGTCGAAGCTCCGCGGCGGCCGGCCGGACGACGACAAGACGATCCAGCTCGATCCGACGACCAGGGTCATCGCAGTCGCCTCCGGTAAGGGCGGCGTCGGCAAGTCGTCGGTCACCGCCAATCTGGCGGCCGCCTTCGCGGCCCAGGGCCGCCGCGTCGGCATCCTCGACGCCGACATCTATGGGCACTCGATCCCCCACATGCTCGGGATCCACCAGAAGCCCGTGCTCGTGGACAAGTTGATGATCCCACCGGTCGCGCACGACATGAAGCTGATGTCGATCGGCTTCTTCGTCGACGACAACAAGCCGTTGATGTGGCGCGGGCCGATGCTCCATCGTGCGCTCGAGCAGTTCCTGCAGGACGTGCACTGGGGCGATCTCGACATCCTCGTCGTCGACATGCCGCCGGGTACCGGCGACGTCTCCATCTCGCTCGGCCAGATGCTTCCCCGCGCAGAGGCGGTCGTCGTGACCACGCCGCAGCCGCTTGCCCAGGAGGTCGCGAGCCGGGCCGCGCAGATGGCCCGCACCACGAAGATGCACCTGCTCGGGGTGATCGAGAACATGACCTCGGAGGTCTTCGGCTCGGGCGGCGGCGAGCGCCTCGCCACGGAGCTCGGGGTGAAGCTGCTCGGCACGATCCCGCTCGACAGCCGGATTCGCGAGGCCGCCGACGCCGGTACGCCGCTCGTCGTGTCGGATCCCGACTGCGAGCCGGCGCGTGCGATCGTCGAGATCGCAGAGGCGATCGACCGCAGCCGGAGCGCCGGCTTCACCCGTACGCTCCCGCTTGTCTCCTGACGCGGTCAAGCCGGATGACCGGCTGGACGAGACGCTGCAGCGGCTCACCGCGCTCGGATTCTCAGCCGCGGACGCTCGTGTGGTTGCCGATCACTTTCTCGCCGCCGAGAACACGGGCCGTGCCGGCCACGGATTGCGGCGCCTCGAATGGCTCGAGTGTTGGTCAGACCTCGACACCGCTGCGAGGCCGCTGCGGGTGCTCTCCGAGCCGGGCTACGAGCGGTGGAACGGCAACGGCGCTCTCGGCTACCTGACGTTGAACGCGATCGTGGAGGCGCAGCTCGCAGACCCGCCAACCCGGGCCAGGATCATCGTCGCGGGGCGGACGTTCCCGACGGGCATGCTCGGCCACTGGGTGCGCCGCCTGGCGGCGGGCGGCCTCGTGGCCGTGCTCACCGCCACCTCGCCGCGGCGGCTCGGTCATCCCGAGGGCGGCGCCAAGCTGACCGGGACGAATCCGCTCGCGATTGCGATTCCCTCGAGCGACGGCAACCCGGTCGTTGTCGACGTCTCGATGTCGAATCTCAACTACGGCGATGTGCTGGCCGGCCGGGCGACCGAGGATGAGCTCGCGCCGTTCGGCGGCCCTCAGGCGCACAAGGCCTTCGCGCTAGCGGTCGGCCTCCAGCTGCTCGTCGACGCCCTGACTCCGGACGACGCCCACGGCGCGGTCATGCTCGTCGCCCGTCCCGAGAGCGACCCGGTACCGCCATTCCGGGCACTGGCAGACGGCGTGCGCCTGCCGGGCGACCGCTCGTAGCGCCTCTGTCGCGCCGAGTTGCTCGCCGCGCTCTCTGCTTCGAAAACCGGGGACAGGCACCGCCCGAGAGGACCCTCGGAGCCAGGCCCCGATTCCGGCGCTCAGCAGGTGAAAAGGTGGGGGCACGTTGTGTTGTCAAAGCGTGCCGAAACGGGGCTCGGCACGGCTGGGAGGGACGCGGCTGAAAACGACGGCCCGGGTGGGTCGGGTGTCTGCCGGGTCGTGCCCCCGCTGCTTGGTGCAGGAGGCTAGGCCGGGAAGCCCGGCTCGCGGCGGATCGGGTCGAAGTCCGGATCGGATTTCGCCCGCTCTGCCCACTTCGCCCCGCCTTTCACGGCCTGCTGCAGGTGCGTCAACGCCTCGAGCGGCCGCCCGCCGCGCGATTCGGCGCAGGCGAGGTTGTAGAGCAGTGCCGGATGCCCGGGCTTCTCGGCGAGCCCGTCCTCCATGATCGCGATCGCCTCGTCCCAGCGCTCCGCCTTGAACGCCGGCATCGCCGAGAAGTACCACTCCCACGCCGACACCTCGTAGGCCTTGCCCGCCTGGGCGCCCACGGCGAGCACGACGGTGCCGTTCTCCTCGGCGACCGCCTTGCGCTTGACCGCCGGATCGCTGATGAAGATGAAGCTCCCGGCCGGCGCGTCGTGCGTCTCGCCGCCGAGCGTGAAGGTCGCGCGGCCGGTGAGCACGACGTACAGCTCCTCGTGGCCACCCGCACCGCCGCCGGACTCGTCGTGCTCCTCGACGATCTGGTCGCCGATTCCGCCGGTCGTGTAGGCGTTCACGCCGAAGGCCTGGATCCCGAAGTGCTTGCGCACCGGATGCCAGACGAGGCCCTCGAAGAGGGGAATCGAGTCGAGCTCCTCGAACCGGGCTGCCTGCCAGCCCTTCACCGGCTGCGGAGCTCCTCGAGCACGACCGGATCGATCCGCTCGATCCCGTCCACGCGCTCTTCGAGGTTCTCCCGGCCGGACCATTCGCGAAAGGCCCTATCGAGGTCGCCGTCGAAGCCGAGTCGCTCGAGCCGTTCGCGGAGCTCCGCGGCGAGCGCGTCGTCGACGGCGAGCCACTGCGTGTCGGGTGTCTTGCCGAAGAGGGCGGTGTGGATCCGGTGCAGGCGGGTGAGCTCCTCGACCGGCGCCTCGTGGTCGTCGACCCGCAGATCGACGAGCGAGTCCGAGAGGCCCGCGTAGCCGCCCTCGTGCGAGACGACGAGTAGGGCGGCCGACTGCTGCCCTCGCCGGTCGCCGCCGGCTGCCTGGGCCGCCGCAAGGCAGGCGATCAGCCGTTCGGCGAGCGAGCCCGAGGAGCGGGTGAACGTCTCCGCGAGCGCCTCGACGGTCGCCCGCGAGACGAGGATGTTCCCCTGCGCGGCAAAGCCCGGCCCGTTCAGCCCGCCGGCCCAGTCCATGCACGCCGTCCCGGTGTAGGTCGCGCTCCCGCCCTCACGATCGACGACGCCGAGCTGCCTGTGGTCACGCCCGTCATCGGCCGCGGTGAGCTGCTCGACCACCTCGGCCGCTCCGAGTCCGGAGGCGAGGAGCTCGAGTCCCTCGGGCCCGTACCGCGGATTCGCATATGCCTGAGTCGCGATCGCGCCGACGTTCGGCCTTGCCCACGGTACGACCGACCCGACGGCGAGGAACTTCGACTGGGTCGCGACGCCCCAGTGCCCTGCCTCGAGGTCGCAGGCGGCGATCGAGTACGTCGCGACGAGCGGTGCTCGCCTCACGAGATCAGAGCTCGACCGTTCCACCCGGTGCGACGTCGATCACGTTGGCCGCCGGCGCTTCGGCGCGAAGCTGCTCGGGGGTCCCGGTGAGCAGCGGGAAGGTTCCCCAGTGGCACGGGATGCACGGCGGGTTGCCGAGCAACTCGAGCGCGAGTGCCGCCTCACGCGGCCCCATCGTGAAGTAGTCGCCGATCGGGAGCACCGCGTAATCCGGTGCGTACAGCCGTTTGATCAGCGCCATGTCGCCGAAGACGCAGGTGTCGCCGGCGAAGTAGACGGTCTTGCCGCCCTCGAGCCCGATCACGATCCCGCAGGCCTCGCCGAGGTACTCGCCGGTGTCCGAGCTCGACGAGTGGAAGGCATTCACGAGCGTGTAGGTGATCCCGTCGATCGTCGTCCGGCCGCCCTTGTTGATGCCGGGCATCTGGCCGACGTTCGCGCCCTTGCCCCCGAGCCAGCCCTTCAGCTCGACCTGCGCCACGATCTGCGCGTCGGGGAACGCCTTCGAGAGCTCAACCGCATCGCCGACGTGGTCGCTGTGCCCGTGCGTGATCGCGATCACGTCCACCTGCTCGGGCTTCCGGTCCGACTCGCGAGTCTTCGGATTGCCGGTCAGGAACGGATCGACGTAGATCTTCTTCCCCTCGTCGCTCACCAGCAGAAACGTTGCGTGGCCGAGCCAGGTGAGTGTTGCCATCCCTCTCCACTCCTTTTTTGTTGCGGACGGCCCCAGGATAGAGAAGGATCGTCCGACCGAAGGGCGAAGCTATCGTCCGTGGGACGTCGCACTCTTCCTGCTCTCTTCGTCGCCGTCGCTGTGCTGGCCCAGTTCGACGGGGCCGACGGTCTCGCCCGCAACGCGCTGCTCGCCGCGCTTCCCTTCGCCTCGGTCGCAGCGCTCGTGGCCTTCGGGGGGTACATCGACTCACGCCAGCGCTTCGACGGCCTGCAGGCGCTCTGCTCCGGGATCATCGTCGCACTGCTCGTGCTCTCCTGTGCTGTCCGCTCGAGTGCCACCCACGGGCTGCCCCCGGCGGCGGTCTCGTCGCTCGTCGCCGTGGTCGCGCTGTTCGCGCTGAAGGGCGTCCTCGCCGCCGCGCCGCTCTGGCGTCGGCTGGGCGAGTTCCGGCCCGCCAAGCCCTGAGCAAGCCTTACAACGGCAGTGCGTTTGCGGCAGCCTTGGCCACGTCGACGAGCGGCTGCACAGCGACGAACGAGCCGACCGTCACGAAGAGCGCGACCGCGACGCCCGCTCCGAGCACGAGCTCCCTCGGGGGCGAGCCGCCGGCCGGGGCCAGGTGCAGCTCGACGCTGTCGCGCAGGAACATCGCCCGGACGACCGCCAGGTAGTAGGCGGCCGAGATCATCGTCGCGACGACGCCGATCACGATCAGCCACCACCAGCCGGCCTGGTAGATCGCGTCGAATACGTAGATCTTCCCCCAGAAGCCGCCGGTGAGCGGGAAGCCCAGGAAGCCGAGCATGAAGACCCACATCGACACGCCGAAGAACGGCCGCTCCCAACCGAAGCCTGCGAGGTTGTCGAGCGTCACCGGTGTCCCGAGCTCGCGCTCGCGCGTCGCGATCACGGCGAACGCGCCGATCGACATCGCGCAGTAGGGGATCAGGTAGTAGACGAGCGCCTGCGCGCCCGTGTTGTTGTTGGCAGCGACCGCGATCAGCAGGAAGCCGGCGTGCGAGACCGAGGAGTAGGCGAGCAGGCGCTTCACGTTCCGCTGGGCGAGCGCGGCAATGTTCCCGACCGCGAGCGAGATCACGGCGATTGCGGCGATCGCCCACGTCCAGAGGTGCGCTTCGCCGGGGAAGGCGGTGACGAGGATGCGGTAGGTGACGACGAGCGCCGCCACCTTCGTCGCCGAGGACATGAAGGACGTCACGGGTGTCGGCGAGCCCTGGTAGACGTCCGGCGTCCACATGTGGAAGGGCGCCGCGGAGGCCTTGAAGGCGAACCCTGCGATCACCATCGCAAGTCCGAGAACGAGCATCGAGTCGTGGGTGTGGCCGGCCGCCGCGATCTTGTCGAAGCTGAGCTCGCCCGTGGCGCCATAGACGAGCGCCGAGCCGAAGAGCAGCGTCGCCGAGCCGACCGCGCCGATCACGAGGTATTTGAGCCCGGCCTCGAGCGAGCCGACGAGGTCGATGTCGATTGCGCACATCACGTAGAGCGCGATCGAGAACCACTCGAGCCCGACGAACAGGGTCATCAGGTTCGCGGCCTGGACGAAGAACGCCATCCCACCGCCTGCCGCTGCGAGCAGCACGTAGTACTCGGCGATGTTCTCCTCGCGCATCGGCTCGCGGTAGGCGACGAACACCGCCACGAGCCCGCAGGCCGCGACGAGGATCTGCGCCGTGGCCGCCCACCGGTCGCGGTAGATCGAGTCGTGCACGATCGTCATCCCGTGCGGGCTCTTCTCGTCCACGAGGATCGCGAACACGAGCGCCGTTGCAAACCCGACCGCGCAGATCGCCGCCGAGGCCGCGCGCCTCGAAGCCTTCGGCCAGAAGACCGCGACCATCATCAGCAGGCCCGCCGCCGCGAGCAGCGAGAGCGACGGGGAGATCGCGAACCAGTCGACGTGCGGCTTTGCGATCACGGCTTGGCCACAGGTGTCGTGTAACCGGCGCCGGCGGCGTTCTTCCCGAAGGAGTGACCGCTGATCGCGTTCGGCCACGCCGAGAGCACGAGCAGGATCGCGACGAGCGGCACGACGACGGCAAGCTCACCGCGGCGGAGGTCGAGCGCGGCGTCGCTGACGGCCGAGCCGACGTCACGGTGCAGGACGGCAGAGATCAGCCGCAGCGCGTACATCGCGGCGAGCACGATCGAGACGGCGCCGACGACGGCCCAGCCCCAGCCTTCCTGGAAGATGCCCGCCAGGATCAGGAACTCGCCGGCGAAGTTCGACGAGAGCGGTACGGCGAGCGTCATCACGCCGACCGTCATCAGCACCGTTGCCAGCACGGGCCGCCCGCGGGCCATGCCACCGAGCAGCGAGAGCTCGCCGGTCGCGGTCCGCCGCTCGACCATCCCCGCGAGCAGGAACATCGTCATCGAGAGCAGGCCGTGGTTGACCATCTGCAGCACCGCCCCGTCGGCACCGAGGCCGTTGAAGGCAAAGATCCCGAAGGTGATCAGCCCCATCTGGGCGAGCGAGGAGTAGGCGATCACGCCTCGGATGTCGGGTGCGCGGAAGGCGAGCAGCGAGCCGTAGATCAGCCCGATCGCGGCGAGCGAGAGGATCAGCACGTGGAAGTGATGCGCGGGCCCGGGGAACTTGGGGATCGCGATCCGCAGGAACCCGTAGACGGCAACCTTCGAGATCACTCCCGAGAGCAGCCCGGCCACCTCGGGCGGCGACTCGCGGTAGGCGTCCGGCAGCCAGCCGTGGAACGGCCAGAGCGGTGCCTTGATCGCGAACGCGATCGCGAACCCGAGGAAGAGCCAGTTGTTCGAGCTCGGGGTGAGCTTCGTCAGGTCGAAGGTGCCCTGCTGGCTGCCGTAGATGATGATCGAGGCGAGCATCAGCAGCGACCCCGCGACGGTGTAGACGACGAACGTGATCGTCGCGCGCAGCCGGCCGGCGCCGCCCCAGACGCCGATCAGGACGTAGAGCGGGATCAGCATCGCCTCGAAGAAGGCGTAGAAGAGCAGCAGGTCCTGGGCGGCGAACACCCCGACGACCGAGCCGGTCAGGAAGAGCAGGAGCCCGAAGTATGCGTGTGACCGCTCGCGGCCGGCCCACCAGGCATACATGCAGGCGGCCGCGCCGCACACCACGGTCAATCCCACGAGCCAGAGCGAGAAAGCGAACAATCCGACGTGATAGCTCGAGCCGATCGCAGTGAACCAGCTGTGTTGCTGCTGGAGCTGGAGGGCGCCGCTCGAGAAGTCGAACTTCTCGAGGGCGAGGATCCACACGCCGACCTCGATCAGCGAGACGAGCGTCGCCAGCGAGGCGACCCAGGGCTTCGGCAGCGGCACGAGCCAGACGACGGCCGCCCCGGCCATCGGCAGGAAGATCAGGATCGTGGTCAGCCAGCTCGTCATCGCGTGGAGATGAAGACGACGGCGAGGACGGCGACACCGCTGGCGATCGCGAGCGCGTAGAGCCGCACGAGGCCGTTCTGGACGCGCGAGAGCTCACCGGCACCGAGGCCGAAGCCGCGCTTGACCTCGGTCATCGAGCCGCCGATCACCGGCAGTTCGAAGAAGCGTCCGAGGCCCCGCGAGATGAGGTCGGCGGGCTTCGAGAAGACGGCGTCGTAGAGCTCGTCCCAGTAGAACTTCTTCTCGAACAGTTTCACCGCGCCCGGCACCTTGATCGACTTCTTGACGTAGGCGGCGTACGCGACCCAGATACCGAGCAGGCCAAGCGAGACCGCGCAGACCGAGGCGATCAGCTCCTGGGTACCGCTCGGATTGGCGGTTGACAGCGCGACCGGGTCGAGCCAGTGGGTCAGCGGCTCCCAGAACGGGGTGAACTGGATGAACCCGCCGATAGCCGCCAGCACGGCGAGGACGCCGACCGTCCAGAGCATCGAGAACGGGCCCTCACGGCCGCCCTCGGCGTGGTGGAGGTGCTCCTGAGCGAAGGCCGAGCGCTTGCCGCCGAAGACGATGAAGAACATCCGGAACGTGTAGAGCCCCGTCAGGAACGCGCCCACGAGGCAGACGGCGAAGAGGCAGTAGCCGAAGGTGCCCTTCGTCAGCGTCGAGGCGATGATCGAGTCCTTCGAGAAGAAGCCCGAGAACGGCGGAATCCCGACGAGCGCGAGCGCGCCGACCAGGAACACGTTTCGGGTGTACGGGAGCGCCTTCCCGAGCCCGCCCATCTTCCGCATGTCCTGCTCGCCCGAGAGCGCGTGGATGATGATCCCGGCCGCGAGGAAGAGCAGTGCCTTGAAGAACGCGTGCTCCATCAGGTGGAACATCGCGGCCGAATACGCGCCGATGCCTGCGCCGACGAACATGTAGCCGATCTGGGACATCGTCGAGTACGCGATCACGCGCTTGATGTCGACCTGGACGAGCGCGATCAGCCCGGCCATCAGGAGCGTCGCGGCGCCGAGGCCCGCGGCGAGATCCTGGACCTTGGGCGCGTCCTCGAAGAGCACGTTCGTGCGGACGATCAGGTACACGCCCGCCGTGACCATCGTCGCGGCGTGAATCAGGGCACTGACCGGCGTCGGGCCCTCCATCGCGTCCGGAAGCCAGGTGTGGAGCGGGATCTGCGCCGACTTGGCGACGGCGCCGCCGAGCAGCCCGAGCGCGATCAGGTTCGCGATCGTGCCGCCGTGCGGTGCGTCGGCGAACACGCCCGAGTAGTCGAGCTGCCCGGTCTGCTGGATCAGCAGGAAGAGCGAGAGTGCGATCGTCGCATCGCCGATCGCGTTCATCAGGAAGGCCTTCTTCGCGGCCGCGATCGCTTCGGGCCGCTGCTGGTAGAAGCCGATCAGCAGGTAGCTCGAGAGCCCGACCATTCCCCAGCCGGCTAGCAGCAGCAGCAGGTTTCCGGCCTGGACGAGCAGGAGCATGGAGAAGACGAAGAGCGACATGTAGGCGAAGTAGCGACGCTCCTCGTCCTCGCCCTCCATGTAGCCGACCGAGTAGGCGACGATCAGCGACCCGACCCCGGCGACGATCAGCATCATCATCACGCTCAGCTGGTCGGTGAGCAGGGTGAAGCCGAAGCTGTACTGCCCGGCCGAAAGCCACGTCCACGAGGTGGTCACGTGTGAGCGCGCGTCGGGCGACTCGCCGAGCATGATCACGAACGCGACGACCGCCGCGGCGAACGAAACCATCGTCGTTCCGGTCGAGAGATACCCCGCGGCCCGGCGCGAGATCCTCGTCCCGCCGGCGACGAGTACGAGGGTTGCCGCGAGCGGCGTGAGCAGGCAGATCCAGGCGGCGGCGTTCATCGCTATCCGCGGAGCGTCCGGAGCCGGTCGACGTCGAGCTCGATGTTGCGGCGGCCCATCGCGACGATCAGCCCGAGCCCGACGACGACCTCGGAGGCGGCGATCGCCATCACGGCGATCGCGAACACCTGGCCGTCCTCGTGGCCGACGTGGCGCGCGAAGGCGATCAGGGCGAGGTTCGAGCCGTTGAGCATGATCTCCACCGAGAGCAGGATGATCAGCGGGCTGCGGCGCACGAGCACGCCGGCGGCGCCCGTGACGAACAGCATCCCGGCCAGGATCACGTACCAGGCGACGCTAGGCCCGTGCACCGGACACTCCTTCCGGCTCGAGGGAGCTTTCTTCGACGAGCCCGGCGACCGGCGGGATCTTCTCGGCCTCGATCGCGCGCGCATGGGAGCCGAGCACGACCCCGCCCACGGCGGCGACGAGCAGGACGATCGACGTGACCTCGAAGGCGATCAGGTGGTCGGTGAGGAAGAGCCGTCCGATCGAGGCGGGGGAGCCGAACGCCCGCGTGATCGGCGCGGAGTGCGAGAGCGAGTTGCCGGTGGAGAGCCCGACGGCGACGATCACCTCGGTGAGGATCGCGCCCGTCGCGAGCACGATCGCCACCGCCTGCCACGAGGGCCCGCCGGCCCACGGCGCCTGGTCGGTCTTCTCGCCGAGGTAGGCGATCACGAACAGGAACATCACCATCACCGCGCCGCCGTAGACGAGCACCTGCGCCGCCGCCACGAACTCGCCGCCGAGCAGCAGGTACAGCACCGCAAGCGAGGCCAGGTTCCCGATCAGCGCGAGCGCCGAGAAGAACGGGTTGCGGAACGTGACGACGCCGAGGGCGCTTGCGAGGCACGCAAAGGCTGCAAACACCCAGACGGCCCAGACGATGATGTTTTCCATCTAGGAGTTCGACTTGTAATAGGGGATCGGCGTGTCGTAGAGGTCGCGATCCGCGACCGGCATGCGCTTCACGGGGTCTGCGAGCAGCATGTCCTTCGTGTAGATCAGGTCGTCGCGGTTGTACTCGGAGATCTCGAAGTCGTTTCCGAGCGTGATCGCGTCGAACGGGCAGGCGAGCTCGCAGTAGCCGCAGAAGATGCAGCGGCTCATGTTGATCTCGTAGATCCGGGCGTAGCGCTCGCCGGCCGAGACGCGGTTCTCGGCGGTGTTCTCGGCCGCGACGACGCGGATGCAGTCGGCCGGGCAGGCGGCCGCACAGAGCGAGCAGCCGACGCACTTCTCGAGCCCGTTCTCGTGCAGATGCAGCTTGTGGCGCCCGCGGAAGCGCGGGTAGACGGGCCGCAGGTATTCCGGGTACTGCTGCGTGATCGGCTTGCGGAAGACCTGCTTCAGCGTCACGCCGAAGCCCTTGAAGGTGTTGGGGACGAGGGCGCTCATCTAGCCGACCCAGACCACTATGAGCGCGGTGACGAGCGCGTTGATCGTTGCGACCGGAAGCAGCACCTTCCAGCCGAATCGCATCAGCTGGTCATAGCGCAGGCGCGGCTGAGAGGCACGCAGCCAGATGAAGAGCGTCACGAGGATGCCGAGCTTGAGCAGGAACCAGATCGGCCCGAACCGGTCGAGCGACGGTACCCACGGGAAGGCCCAGCCGCCGAAGAACAGCGTCACCGCCAGCCCGGAGAGGACGATCATGTTGATGTACTCGGCGGTCTGGAAGAGCCCCCAGCGCATGCCCGAGTACTCGGTGTGGTAGCCGGCGACGAGCTCGGTGTCGGCCTCGGGGAGGTCGAACGGCGGGCGCGAGGTCTCGGCAATCCCGCCGAGCAGGAACACGCAGAGGCCGATGAACTGGGGGATGAAGAACCAGAGCGTCACCGACTGCCGGTCCACGATGTCGACGAGGCTCAGCGACCGCCCCATCATCACGACACCGAGCACGCTCAGCGCGAGCGAGACCTCGTAGGAGACGAGCTGCGCGCAGGTGCGCATCGAGCCGAGCATCGCGAACTTCGAGTCTGAGGCCCAGCCGCCGACGATGAATCCGTAGATTCCGATCGAGCCGAGCGCGAAGATCAGGATCAGCGCGATCGGGACGTTCGCGATCTGGCCTGCGATGTAGTAGCCGTCGACCGTCCAGCCGGGTCCCCAGGGGATGACTGCGAACGCGGCGAGCGCGGTTGCGCAGGACAGGATCGGCGCGAGGATGTAGGGAATCTCGTGGGCCGATGCCGGGTAGAAGGCCTCCTTGCGGACGAGCTTGATCAGGTCGGCGATCGGCTGCAGCAGGCCGAACGGGCCGGCGCGGTTCGGGCCGTAGCGAAGCTGCATGCGGCCGAGAAGCTTGCGCTCGAGCCAGGTCGTGTAGGCGAAGGCCGCCATCACGAGGTTGATGATCACGAGCGCCGCGATGATCGCGATCCACCACGGTTCGTTCACTTCGTCACCTCGACGTGGTCGTGCAGCCCCTCGGCGTCGGCGTTCGGGATGCGCACGCTCCCGGCGGGGAGGTCGGCAGCGATCCGCGCCCGCAGGCTGCGGGAGGTGCCGTTCGAGGACACCTGAACGGTGTCGCCGTCGGCGATCTTCCTGGCCCGCGCGTCGTGGCGGGCGAGCTCGACCTCGCCGTCGGGCCGCTGGAAGGCAAGCTCGGGCGTGCGCTCGACTGCGGGCCCGAGAAGAGCGGCCGGTACGTCCTGAGCCGAAGGCCCTTGCCGCGCGGAGTCGGCTTCTTGGGGGCCGCGGACACCGAGGCCGACTGCTGCGTGCGCTCCGGAAGCGGTGCATGCTCGCCCACCTCGCCGAAGGAGACACCGCCGTAACAGACAGCGGAGACCGCCTCGAAGACGACGGCGGCATGGGGCGAGAGCTCGACGCCGAACCGTTCGGCGAGCTTGGAGATCCAGGCGAGCTCGTCGGGGCACGGTGCGATCACGGTGCGGCGCTGGCGCTGGAGCCGGCCTTCGAGGTTGACCGTCGTGCCGTCGCGCTCGAGATAGCTCGTTCCGGGGAGCACGAGGTCTGCGAGCCCGGTGAAGGAGCCCTCGAACATCCCGATCCCGATCACGGTGTCGGCATGCTGGGCGAGCGCCCGCACTGCGGGATTGGTCGCTGCCTCGTCACCGGAGACGATCAGGAGCTTCGGCTGCGCGTCGCCCGGCTCGCCCTCGGCGGCGCAGCTCCAGGCGTCGGAGACCCCGCGGCCGTTCGGGGTGCGCGGCAGGTAGAAGGCGGCGGTCGCGTTCAGCTCGTGGGCGAGCCAGGCGGTGGCCTCGGGGTCGTCGCAGATCAGCACCGAGCCTTCGGTCGGCTCGGTCGGCAGCTCGGTCACGATCCGGGCCCCGTTCCGCCGAGCTGCCTTGATCCAGAGGTCGACCACGGGAGCGCGCTCGACGACCGGTTCGTCGCAGATCACGACGACGGTCTTCGCGTCGCGGATCGACGAGAGCGGAGCGCGGAAGGCATCGACCGCGTCAGGGACGTCTTCGGGGAGGACGGCGCCGTGGGCGCCGAGCCCGACGCGGAGGAGCTGCGCGAGCCCGTAGGCCTGTTCGACCGTCTCCGAGCCGGAGAATGCGGTGACGATCGCCGTGCCCGCGGCTGCGAGCATGCCCTCGGCGCGGTCGAGCGCCTCGTTCCACTCGAGCGGGGCGAAGGTTCCGTCGGACTGCTTTGCGAGGGGATCCTGGATCCGGTCGCCGGCGCGCAGGTGCGAGTAGGCGAAGCGGCCCTTGTCGCAGAGCCAGCCCTCGTCCACCTCGGGGTGGTTCCGGGAGATGATCCGCTTGACCTTGCCTTCTCTCGTCGTGGCGCTGATGTTGCAGCCGACCGGGCAGAGGCCGCAGACCGTCGGCACGTTCTGGATCTCCCAGGGGCGGCCCTCGAAGCGGTACTGCGTGGAGGTCAGCGCGCCGACGGGGCAGAGCTCGATCACGTTGCCGGAGAACGGGGCGCGGTAGGGTTCGTCGCCGAACGTGGCGATCATCGAGGCGGCGCCGCGTTCCACGGCGACGAGCTGCCCGTCCTCGGCGACCGATTCGGAGAACCGGGTGCAGCGGTAACAGAGGATGCAGCGCTCGCGGTCCAGCGCGATCGTCGGCGAGATCGGGATCGGCTTCTCGAACGTCCGCTTGTCGAACGTCATCCGGGTCGATCCCGGGCCGTAGCGGAACGTCAGATCCTGGAGCGGACATTCGCCGCCCTTGTCGCAGACCGGACAGTCGAGCGGATGGTTGACGAGGATGAACTCGAGCGTCGCGTTCTGGGCATCCGCCGCCATCGCCGAGGTGAGCGCCGTCTTCACGGCCATCCCCTCTGCAGCCGTCAGCGTGCAGGCGGCCTGCGGCTTCGGCGGGCCCGGCGCGACCTCGCACAGGCACATCCGGCAGGCGCCGACCGGCGGCCCGAGCCGCGGCTCGTAGCAGAACACCGGAATCTCGATCCCGGCCGCAAGCGCAGCTTCGACGAGACCTGTCCCCTTCGGCACGGAAACCTCGCGGCCGTCGATCGTGAGCGTGACGAGCTCGGGCTTGGTCGTGTCCGGATCGGTCATGCCGCCTCCGGACTCGCGCACGTCACAGCGCAACCCCCATAGTGCGAGCCCCCACAGTGCCGGCCCCCACCCTGGGTGGGGAAGCCATCCCGCCACCCTCGAGATCAATTCTCCGGGCCGGGACCGCGCGTCTGTACCAACTTTGGGACGATTTCTCCACAGGCGGCGCCCGTGCGCCGGCTCGCTGCGCGGGTGCCGCTCATGCGTGAATCTCGTTGTGAACGTGGGCATGGGCATCGCTCGGGGCGACGATCCCCTCGAGCGTCGACTCACCGTCGTAGGGGCATCGGCCGAGCTCGACGTGCCGCTCGAACTCCTCGCCCCATTTCGCGATGTAGCTTGCGACCGGGTACACGGCGAAGTCGCCGAGCGCGCACAGCGACTTGCCGAGCATGCGCGAGCCGACGGAGCGGAGCAGCTCGATGTCGTCCATCGACCCGAGCCCCGCCTCGAGCTTCTCGAGGATGTGCACCATCCAGCGCGTCCCCTCGCGGCACGGCGTGCACTTCCCGCACGACTCGTGCATATAGAACTTCGTCGAGCGCAGCGCCAGCTGAACCATGCAGCAGCGGTCGTCGACGACGATCAGCGAGGCCGCGCCGAAGAACGTGCCGATTGCGCCGAGCGAGTCGTAGTCGAGAGCCACGTCGATCTGATCGGGCGAGAGCGCAGGCACCGAGGAGCCGCCGGGGATCACGGCCTTCAGCTCGCGGCCGTCGGCGATCCCGCCCGCGTGGTCGTAGATCAGTTCACGCATCGGCGTGCCGAGCTCGAGCTCGTAATTGCCGGGCTTCGCGACGTTGCCGGAGATCGAGAAGATCGCGGTGCCCGGCGAGGACTCGACGCCGATCTTCGCGAACTCCGCCGGGCCGAGCTCGATCACCGACGGCACGGTCGCGATCGTGCAGACGTTGTTGATCTGCGTCGGTGCGTTGAAGAGCCCCTGCACCGGCGGGAACGGCGGCCTCGGCCGCGGCTGCCCGCGCCGCCCCTCGAGCGAGTCGAGCAGCGCCGTCTCCTCGCCGCAGATGTAGGCGCCCGCGCCGCGATACACGGTGATCTCGACGTCGCCGAACAGGCCGGCTGAGCGAGCCTCGCCGACGGCGCGCTCGAGGATCTCGTACTCGGCGAGGTACTCGCCGCGTATGTAGATGAAGACGTTCTTGCACTCGATCGCGTGGGCTGCGATCAGGCAGCCCTCGAGCAGCCGGTGCGGCACGCGGGCCATCACCTCGCGATCTTTGAAGGCGCCAGGCTCGGACTCGTCGGCGTTGACGACGAGGTACTTCGGCTTCTCGCTCGCGCGGTCGATCAGCGAGGCCTTGCGCCCCATCGGGAAGCCCGCGCCGCCGCGGCCGCGGAGGTTCGAGGCGAGCAGCTCCTCGATCAGCTTCTCGGGCTTCAACCGCAGCGCCTTGGGCACCTGCGCGTACCCGCCGATTGCCTGGTACTCGGAGAGCTTCGTCAGGTCGCGCTCGTCGGCGCCGGCGAGGAGAACGCTACGCGCGGGCACCGATCCCCTTCACGATTGCAGGGACGCCCTCGGGCTTCACGTGCTCGTGATAGTGGCTGTCGACTGCGACCACCGTCGCATAGCCGCAGCCGCCGAGACATTCGACCGTGCGGAACGTGACCTTCCCATCGTCTGTCGTCTCGCCGGCACGGACTCCGAGCTCTTCTTCGAACGCCTCGACGACCCGTTGCGCGCCGACGAGCGCGCACGAGAGGTTCGTGCAGACCTCGACGAGGTGCTTCCCGACGGGCTCGAGGTGGAACATGTCGTAGAACGAGGCGACGGCGTGGCAGTAGGCCGGCGTCAGCTCGAGCGCGTCGGCGACCTCGCGGATCGCGTCGGGCGGCAGCCACCCGTACTCCTCCTGCGCGAGTCGCAGTGCTGGAATCGTCGCCGAACGGGAGCCCTCCGGGAACCCCTCGCGCAGCGCCTGCATCCGGTGGAAGAGCGTCGCCGTCGTCACCGGTCGACCTCGCCCATCACCGTGTCGAGCGAGCCGACGATCGCGATCATGTCGGCGACGAGCGCGTCGGTCATGCAGGTCGCCGTCGCCTCGAGCGCGACGAACGACGGCGCGCGGAACTTCACGCGCCACGGCCTCGGCCCGCCGTCAGAGACGACGTAGCAGCCGAGCTCGCCGCGCGGCGACTCCACGGTGACGTAGACCTCGCCCTCGGGAACCCGGTAGCCCTCGGTGACGATCTTGAAGTGGTGGATCAGCGACTCCATCGAGGTATGCAGCTCCTCGCGCGGCGGGAGTACGACCTTGCGGTCATCAGCGATCCACGGCTCGCCCTCCATGGTCTCCAGCTTGGTCAGGCACTGCTGGATGATCTTCGTCGACTCGCGCATCTCCTCCATGTGCACGCGGTAGCGCGCATAGACGTCGCCCTCCTGGTAGACGGGTACGACGAAGTCGCATTCGCCGTAGGCGAGGTACGGCTCGATCTTGCGCAGGTCCCAGTCGACACCGGAGGCCCGCAGCACCGGTCCCGACTGGCCGAGCGCGATCGCGTCCTCCCGGGAGAGCAGTCCGAGGCCCACCGTCCGCTCGAGCCAGATCTTGTTGCGGTCGACGAGCGACTCGTACTCGTCGACGGCCTTCGGCATCCAGGTCGCGAAGCGGCGGGCCTCGGGATAGAAGCCGGGCGGGATGTCCTCGGCAAGCCCGCCCGCCTGGAAGTACCTGGTGTGCATGCGCGTGCCGCAGACCATCTCGAAGAGATCCATGATCTGCTCCCGCTCGCGGAAGCAGTACCAGAACATCGAGATCGCGCCCAGCTCGAGCGCGGCCGTGCCGAGCCAGATCAGGTGGGAGTGGAGCCGGTTGAGCTCGCAGAGGCACGTCCGCATCCACGAGGCCTTCGGCGGGATCTCGAGCCCGAGCAGCTTCTCGATCGCGAGCACGAACACAAGCTCGTTCGCCTGGAAGGAGAGATAGTCGATCCGCTCCGGGTAGGTGATCGCCTTCCACCAGGTCTTCTGCTCCATGCTCTTCTCGAAACCCGTGTGGAGGTAGCCGATCGCGGCCTCGAGGCCGACCACGTCCTCGCCGTAGAGGTCGACGATCAGGCGGAGCACGCCGTGGGTCGAGGGGTGGTTCGGGCCGAAGTTGATCGGTAGCACGTCGCCGGTCGCCGCGAGCTCGGGCGGAACGCGAAGCACCGTCGGAATCGGATGCGGAATCCGCGTGCCCTCGTAGATCGGTGCACGCGTCCGCTCGGGTGCGACCGTCACTACTCGTCCTCCGAGAAGCGCACCGGCTCGCCGCCGATCGGGTAGTCCTTGCGCAGCGGGTGACCTTCCCAGTCGTCGTCGGTGAGGATCCGCCTGAGGTTCGGATGGCCCTCGAACGCGATCCCCATCAGGTCGAACGCCTCACGCTCGTGCCAGTCGGCGGTCGGCCAGAGCTCGATCACCGTCGGCACCGGCTCGCCGTCCTCGACCCAGGTCTGCACCCTCACCCGACGCGGTGTCTCCGAGACCGAGAGCAGGTGGTAGCTGACCGAGAAGCGCTTCGCCTTCGGCCTGGGGAGCACCTGGAGGCCTTGGGTCATCGGCGTGTTCAGGTCGCGGCCCGCGGCGGTCCCGATATAGCCGGACACGCCCTTCGAGCCCCACCCGAGGTAGTCGGCGGCAGCGATGTCCGAGAGGAAGTTGAAGCCCTCCTCGTCGCGCAGATGCGCGCACGCCTCGATCAGGTCGGCCGGCTCGACGACGAGCGTCGCCTCGCCGAGGCTCTCCTCTACGCTCACCACTCCCGGTACTCCCTCCCAGCTCAGGACGCGACGCTCCTCAGGTTGTAGGCGGGCGGAACGCCTGCCTGGACGGCTTCGTGGAGGCGGATGATGCCTTCCATCAGCTGTTCGGGTCGCGGTGGGCAGCCGGGGACGTAGATGTCGACGGCGACGATCTTGTCCACGGACTGGAGAATCGCGTAGTTGTTGAACATCCCGCCGGAGCTCGCGCACGCGCCCATCGCGATCACCCACTTCGGCTCGAGCATCTGGTCGTAGATCTGGCGCAGGGGCGCAGCCATCTTGTGCGACACGCGGCCCGACACGATCAACAGGTCGGCCTGGCGCGGCGAGGAGCGGAACGCCTCCATCCCGAACCGGGCGATGTCGTAGCGCGCGGAGACGATCGCCATCATTTCCATGGCGCAACAGGCGAGCCCGAAGGTGTCCGGCCACATCGACTTCGTCTGCGCCCAGGCGACCGCCTTGGAGAGCGTGCTCAGCCCGACCTTCTGCTCGAGGTCTTGCACCTCGGTCTCGAACTTGCCCGCGCCCTTCGTCGGCCAGAGGAGCCGCTCCGAGTGCATGCCGAGGTCGCGGAGCCGTTTGTCCTTCTCTATCGCCATTCGAGTGCCCCCTTGCGCCAGATGTAGACATAGGCCACGAGCAGGATCAGGATGAACACGAGGAACTCGAGGAACCCGAACCACGAGAGGTCGTGGAGGATCACTGCCAGTGGGTAAAGGAACACGATCTCGATGTCGAAGAGGATGAAGAGCATCGCGGTGAGGTAGAAGCTGACGGTGAAGCGCTGTCTCTGGGGCGGTCCGAGCGAGACTCCGGACTCGAACGGGATCGTCCGGGCGCGAATCGCCTTCTTCGGCCGAGTCGAGAGCAGGAAGCTCGCCATGATCATCGTCGAGGGGATCACGAGTGCGAAGAATCCGTAGATCGCGAACGGTAGCCAGTCGTTGAACAAGCGAGTCTCCTCCGCGCAGATCGGCGATTCGGACGCTACCACGGGGCAGTCCAGGGGTCGTGGGTACACTTCCACCATGGCCACGCTGGAGACCACGCAGATTGCACCCGTCGCGCTGACCGAGCGCGCCGCCGACAAGGTGCGCGCGCTGATGGCCGACGAGCCGGCCGGCGAGGCCGACGTCCTTCGCGTCGCGATCCAGGGCGGCGGCTGCGGCGGCTTCGAGTACGCGCTCGGCTTCGACCGGGGCGCGACCGGCGAGGACACCGAGTTCGAGTTCTTCGGCGTGAAGGTGGTCGTCGATCCGGCGAGCGCCCAGTATCTGGCCGGCGCGACCGTCGACTATGTCGAGTCGCTGAACGAGTCCGGGTTCAAGGTGGACAATCCGAACGCCGCCGGCTCGTGCGGATGCGGTCACAGCTTCCATGTCGCCGAAGACGGCGAGTCGGAAGCGCAAGATCAGTCGCCTTCACCGGCACATCGGCATTCGTCCGGCTGCAGCCACTAGCGACTCCATGCGGGTCGCGGTCGTCGGCTCCGGCCCGGCCGGGTTCTACACGGCAGCGCCTCTGCTCGCGGCGGGCGCCGGCGTCGACCTGATCGAACGGCTGCCGACGCCGTGGGGGCTCGTGCGCTTCGGCGTCGCGCCCGATCATCCCGAGATCAAGGCCGTCTCGCGGGTCTTCGAGAAGACGGCGAAGGAGCCCGGGCTCCGCTTCTTCGGCAACGTCGACGTGGGCAAGACCGTCAGCCCGGCCGAGCTCGCTTTGCTCTATGACGCCGTCGTCTACACGGTCGGCGCCCAGACCGACCGGCGACTCGGGATCCCGGGCGAGGATCTTCCCGGGTCGTGGCCCGCGACCGAGTTCGTCGCCTGGTACAACGGCCACCCCGACTTCCAACACCACCGCTTCGACCTCTCGGGCGAGCGGGCGGTCGTGGTCGGGAACGGGAATGTCGCCGTCGACGTGGCGCGGATGCTGGCGCTCACCCACGACGAGCTGGCCTCCACCGACACGACGCATGCCGCGATCGACGCGATCACCGACGCCGGAATCCGCGAGATCGTGATGCTCGGCCGCCGCGGCCCTGCGCAGGCGGCCTTCACGAACCCGGAGCTGAAGGAGCTCGGCGAGCTCGCGGGCGCCGATGTCGTGGTCGATCCCGCCGATCTCGTCCTCGACGCCGCCAGCGAGGCCGCGCTCGCCGACGCCCGATCGGCGGCGCGCCGGAACGTCGATCTGCTCGCCGAATACGCCAAGCGCGTCCCCGAGGGCAAGCCGCGCCGCCTGTATCTGCGCTTCTGCGTCTCGCCGGTCGAGATCCTCGGCGACGGCAAGGTCGAGGCGATCGAGGTCGTTCGGAACACGCTCGTCGCCGACGAGAGCGGCGCGATCCGCGCCGTCGCGACCGGCGAGCGCGAGACGATCGCCTGCGGGCTCGTCCTCCGCAGCGTCGGCTACCGCGGCGTGGCGCTCCCGGGCGTCCCCTTCGACGGCGACGGCGGCGTGATCCCGAACGTCGAAGGCCGCGTCGTCGACGAGGCCGGCGCACGGCTTCCCGGCGTGTACTGCGCCGGCTGGATCAAGCGCGGCCCGAGCGGCGTGATCGGCACGAACCGTAAGGACGCCGCCGAAACCGCCGCCCACGTCCTCGCCGACGCCGAGGCAGGTCTGCTGCATCCGGGGAGCGGCGACCTGGAGGCCCTGCTCGTCGAGCGCGGGATGCCGTTCGTCGAGTACTCGGGCTGGGAGGCAATCGACGAGCACGAGCGCTCCCTCGGCGCCCCACACGGCCGGCCTCGGGTCAAGCTCGTCAGCTGGGACGAGCTACTCGGTCATGCCGCACGACGGTCCAGCGGCTAGCACCGGGCGGGCGTCCGTCGTTTTCAGGCCTGCACGAATGGGCCGTGCCGCTGGGGTGGTTCGTCACACTTTCGTTTCGGTGCCTGACCCCGCGTTTTCGCCTGCTGAGTGCGAGAACTCGGCCACGTTCTACGTGTCGTTTTCAGGCGTTACCTGACCCTGCGCTTGGCGCCTCGTGGCCGCGCCGCATTTTCGCACCAAGCCCGTTGGTCAGGGGTGGCTCGCCGTCGTCGTCGTGCCGCCCGAGATGTCGGTGAAACGGGGAGTCTCGCGGGGCGACCAACTCGAGCGCACGCCCAACGGCGCCGCCGATCTGGGCGGCATCGATCTGCTCTTCGAGCCTCGCGTGTTCGTCCTCCACGAGCGGCCGCCGGCCGAGTGTGCGGGCAAGCACTTCGCCCTCGCGCCGCGCCAGGGAGGCGATCGGCCCAGAGGTGGCCCTCGATCCCGAGGATCCAGGGCAGCACCTCGCCGTGATCCGGGTCGTAGGTCTCGGCCGACTCGATCACGGTGACGAACGTGGCGGCGACGAGATCGGCGACGTCCTGCGGTTCGCGTCAGCGCCTGGCGGCGAACGCGATAACACGTCCGGCTTGCGGTGGTAGATCGTCTCGAGCGCGCCGGCGTCGGAACGGACGAGGCCGATCAGTTCGCGGTCCGCGGGTTCTGCGTCCACACCCTCTCTTCGCTCCACAGCCCCAGGGTGTAACAGGTCTCTGGCACTAGACTCGAAGCATGGAGCTCTGGGGCGGCGAGACCGCAAAGGCGATCGACAACTTCCCGGTCTCGGGCGAGCCGATCCCGGCGCCCGTCGCGCGCTGGCTCGGCCGGATCAAGGCGGCGGCGGCCCGGGTGAACGCCGAGCTCGGGCTGCTCGATCAGGACAAGGCCGACCGGATCGCTGCGGCGGGCGACCGGATCGCGGCCGGGGAGCTCGACGACCAGTTTCCGATCGACGTCTTCCAGACCGGCTCCGGTACCTCCTCGAACATGAATGCGAACGAGGTGATCGCGACGCTCGCCGGCGAGGGCGTCCATGCGAACGACGACGTCAACATGGGGCAGTCGTCGAACGACGTCTTCCCTTCGGCGGTACACCTCGCGGCACTCGGTGAGCTCGTCACCGATCTCGTGCCGGCGCTCGAGAAGCTCGAACGTGCTCTCGGCGCGAAAGCCTCCGAGTTCGACGACGTCGTCAAGTCCGGCCGCACGCACTGGATGGATGCGGTGCCGGTGACGCTCGGTCAGGAGTTCGGCGGCTACGCGGCCCAGGTGCGCGAAGGCAAGGCGCGGGTGGAGGGAACGTTCGAGCGGCTCGCGAAGGTCCCGCTCGGCGGTACCGCGGTCGGAACGGGCCTGAACACCCATCCCGAGTTCGCAGCCCGTGTCCGCGCGAGACTCGCGGCCGACACCGGGCTCACGGTCAGCCCCCCTGCGCATGCGTTCGAGTCGATGGCGGCCCGCGACGGGCTCGTCGAGGCCTCGGGCGCGCTCAAGGTCGTCGCCGTCTCGCTGACGAAGATCGCAAACGACCTGCGCTACCTCGGCTCCGGCCCGCGTGCGGGCCTCGCCGAGATCTACTTGCCCGAGCTCCAGAAGGGCTCCTCGATCATGCCCGGCAAGGTCAATCCGGTCATCCCCGAGGTCGTGACCCAGGTCGCCGCCCAGGTGATCGGGAACGACGCGGCGATCACGATCGGCGGGATGCAGGGCCACTTCGAGCTGAACGTCTTCATCCCGCTGATCGCGCGGAACCTGCTCGAGTCGATCCGGCTCCTCGCCGCGGCCTCGCGGCTCCTCGCCGACAAGTGCGTCGCCGGGATCGAGGCCAACCGCGAGCAGTGCGAACGCTACGCCGAGCTGACCCTCTCGGCGGCGACCGCCCTGAACCCGCACATCGGCTACGACCGGGCGAGCGAGATCGTCAAGGAGGCATCACGTTCGGGGAGATCGCTGCGCGAGGTTGCCCGGGAGGCCGGCGTCGAGGACTCCGTGCTCGACGAGGCGCTCGACTTTCGCGCCATGGCGAAGCCGAACCAGTAGCGATCAGGAGATGCGGTACTTCGGGGCGAGGTCGAGCGGGCCGATCGCGACACGGAAGCCGTAGATGCCCTTTGGCTTCGGGTTGTGCAAGCCGGCGTTGTGCGTGACGACGACGGTCAACGTGCCCATCGCGATCACGTCGCAGGTGATGAAGCCGCCCTTCTGCGGGATGCCCACGGTGAGCTTCGAGCCCTTGATCTTCACCGAGGCCGCGGGCGCGCCGTTCACGAGCACCGACGACGGTGCGATCGAGGCGGGGACGCTCATCGCGGAGGGAAGCGTCACGACGAGCGGTCCGGCCCCGGGGCGGCCGCACTGCATCTCGTAGGTCAGCTTGAAGGTCAGTGCCGGGTTGGCGCTCGGCGCGTAGCTCGAAGCGGCGACCGAAGCCGACGAGGGCGGCAGCGCTCCCTGAGCGGTCCCGGCGAGCGCCCCGAGCAGGCACGACGCCACGAATGCGACGATTTTCGACACCCTCCGAGTGTAGGCAACGAACCGGTGGCTGCGTCCGTCAGTACGCGAGCGCGCCGCGGCCGGTGGCGGCAGCGTGGCGCTGCTCGTCGGCGCGGTAGCTCGAGCGGACCAGCGGGCCCGAGAAGACCGAGCCGAACCCGAGCTCCTCGCCTTGCTCGCGGAACCAGCGGAACTCGTCGGGATGGACCCAGCGGTCGATCGCCGCGTGCTTCGCGCTCGGCTGGAGATACTGGCCGATCGTGACGACGTCGACGCCGTTCTCCCGCAGGTCGCGCATCGTCTCGACCACCTCGTCGTTGCGCTCGCCGAGGCCGACGATGATCCCGCTCTTCGTCAGCACCGGGTAGTCGGCGATCGCCTTGGCGCGCGCGAGCAGCCCGAGCGCTCCGTCGTAGCTCGCCTTGCCGCCGCGCATCCGGGCGTGGAGGCGCCGCACGGTCTCGATGTTGTGGTTGAAGACGTCGGGCCGGGCGCCGACCACGGTCGCGAGCGCCGGCTCTTCCACCCCCAGGAAGTCCGGCGTGAGCACCTCGATCGTCGCCTCGGGCAGCTTGTTGCGCAGGGCGCGAATGGTGGCCGCGTACTGGCCCGCGCCGCGATCCGGGACATCGTCGCGGTCGACCGAGGTGACGACGACGTGCTTGAGGCCCATCTCCTTGGCCGTCTGCGCGAGGCGCAGCGGCTCGAGCGGATCGACGGGCTCGCTGGGGGTTCCCGAGTGGACGTAGCAGTACCGGCACGCGCGGGTGCACGTGTCGCCGAGGATCTGGAACGTCGCCGTGCCGCGCCCCCAGCACTCGGCGATGTTCGGGCAGCGGGCCTCCTCGCAGATCGTGTGCAGGCTCGCACCGTGGATCAGCTTCGCCACGTCGTAGTACCGCGTCTCGGCGCTCGGGGCGCGCACCTTCATCCATTCAGGCCGGCGGGGCCGCTCGGCGACGGGCAATGAGCTCTCCACGCGCCCGAGTTTAGATGCGGCCGTGACCGAGACGCGGCGGCCTCAGTCCGGAAGCCGTTCAGCGGAGAGCCGGTCGAGAAGCCCAAAGCGCTCGACGCGCCGGGCCGCGGGCGAGCCTCGCCGGGTAATCGAACGGCTGCCCGGGGAGTAGACGGCGGTCGCCCGGCTCGCCAGGTGACGGCGTCCGAACGCCCGTAGGCGAGAAGGTCGGAACGATCGTCGAGCTCGAGCCGAAACTGCGTGCGAAGCGTCTCGAACAGGAAGTTCTTTCCGTCAGGATCGACACTCGGCCAGAAGTCCCCGACCGCGAGCCTCAGCAGCTCCTCCGAGCTGTCCGCCGCGCCGGCGACCGGGACCCCGCTCAGCCGGCGAGCGATGCGTGGAGCGGCTGGGCCCAGAGGCCCGGCTCGTCGCCCGGGAGCTCGTCGAGCACGAGCCCGAACACTTCCCCGAAGGCGGCCGCCGCGACCGGGCGAACCTCGTCGACCGAGACCGGCCGGCCGAGCTCGCGTGCGAGGGAGGTGAAGGCCGCATCCTCGAGTCCGCACGCGGTGATCCAGTCGGTGAACGGCGCGGGGTCGAGGTCGACGTTGAGCGCGTAGCCGTGCGTCGTGACCCAGCGCGAGATGTGGACGCCGATCGAGGCGATCTTCCGCGGCGGCGATTGGAGCCAGACGCCGGTCAGCCCCTCGATGCGGGTCGACTCGAGGCCGAACGCGCCGACGGTGTCGATGATCGCCTGCTCGAGATTGCGGCAGTAGAGCTTCACGTCCTTCTCGTGGCGCTTCAGGTCGAGGATCGGGTAGCAGACGAGCTGTCCCGGGCCGTGGAAGGTCGACTTGCCGCCCCGATCGGTCTCGACGACATCCACCTCGATGCCGTCGGGCACGTGCACCTCGCCCTCCTCGGTGCGCCGGCCGAGGGTGATCGTCGGCGGGTGCTCGAGCAGCAGCACCGTGTCCGGGATCGCCCCGCGCGAGACCGCCGCAGCCAGCGAGCGCTGGAGCTCCCAGGCCTCCTCGTAGCCGGTGAGGCCGAGGTTCATCAGGTAGGCGCCGCGTCTCAAGGGTCGGGCTCTCCGGCTGCATCGCCGTCGGCCTCTGCGAGCGCCGCCATCGCTGCCTCGGCATCCTCGGCGCGGACGTAGATCTCTTCGCCGCCGACTCCCGAGGACACGAAGATTCCCCCGACCGGGGAGTTTCGCCGGTAAGTCGCCTCGATTCCTCGCGAGGCCAGGAAGCCGCAGATGATCGCGGCGTCGGGCTCGTTCGGCGCCTCGCCGACGCGGACGAGGTCGTCACCGCTCAATAGTCCGTCTCGCCCCAGCCGGTGAGCCGGGCGGCAAGGTCGCGGAGGAACTGGCCCGCGTAGGCGCCGTCGACGAGCCGGTGGTCGTAGGTGAGCGTGACGTTCATCATCGGCCGGATCGCGATCGCGTCCTGGTCGGCCTCGTCCGTGATCACCCACGGGCGCTTGACGACCGCGTAGGTGCCGAGAATGCCGGTCTGGGGCTGGCTGATCACCGGGGTGCCGAGGAACGTGCCGTAGCTGCCCGGGTTCGTGATCGTGAAGGTGCCGCCCTGGACGTCGTCGGGGAGGAGCTTCTTCGTCCGGGCGCGGTCGGCGAGGTCGCTGATTCCGCGCGCCATCCCGAGCAGGTTCAGGCCTTCGGCGTGCTTGAGCACCGGCACGATCAGCCCCTTGCCGCCCTCGAGCGAGACCGCGAAGCCGAGGTTGACGTAGTTGCGCGTCACGATCGACTCACCGCGGAGCTCGGCGTTCACGTAGGGCCACTCGAGCAGCGTCTCGACGGCGGCCCGTGAGACGAAGGACAGGTAGGTCAGGTTCACGCCGTGTGAGCCCACGAACTCGGACTTGAGCTTCCCGCGGATCGCGCTCACCCGCGACATGTCAACCTCGATCGCGCTCGTCACGTGCGCGGCGGTGTCGAGGGAGCGCCGCATGTGATCGGCGATGCCGCGGCGCATCGCGCTCATCGGCGTCGTCGTCTCGTCGGGTGCGGCTCTCGGTGCCTGGGGCGGCGGTGCCGGGGGAGCCGGCGCCTTGTCCCGCGCTGCCGGCGCGAGCGCCTGCTCCGGAGCGGCCGGGGCCTTGCCGGCCTTCTTCGAGGGCTTCGCCTCGACGACGGCCAGGATGTCCTTCTTGGTCACGCGGCCGTCGCGGCCGGTGCCGGAAACCGTCGTCGGGTCGATCCCATGCTTGGCCGCGATCCTGGCGACGACCGGCGAGACGAAGGTGTGGCGCTTGCCGTTGTCGCCGGCCGAGGCCGGCGCCGCTGCCTCGGGCTCCGGCTCGGGCTCGGGCTCTGCCGCCGCGCCGACCGGCTCCGGCTCGGGCTCGGTGGCCATGGGCTCGGGCTCCGGTTCCGGCTCGATGAACGAGGGAAGCGGATCCGGCACGGCGGGCTTCGCCGGCGCTACTGCCTCGCCCGCGCCGATCCTCGCCACCACCGTTCCCACGGCTACGGTCTCGCCCTCCTGGACGAGGATCTCCTGGAGAACGCCGGTCGCGGGACTCGGTACCTCGGTGTCGACCTTGTCGGTCGAGATCTCGAGCAGAGAGTCGTCGGCCTGGATCGTGTCGCCGACGTGGCGAAGCCACTTCGTGACCGTTCCCTCGGACACGGAGACGCCCATCTGCGGCATCACGACCTCGACGACGGTGCCGCTCGCCATCGGCCTAGTACTCCGCAACCTCGCGCAGAGCCGCGACGACGTCCGCGACCTGCGGCAGGAACGCCGCCTCGAGCACAGGCGCGAAGGGAACCGGCGTGTCCGGAGCGGTCACGCGACGTGGCGGCGCATCGAGGTCTTCGAAGGCCTCCTCGGCGATCGTCGCCGAGATCTCGGCCCCGAACCCGCCCGTGTGGGTGTCCTCGTGCAGCACGATCACCTTCGAAGTCTTGCGCACGGACGCAAGTACGGTCTCGCGGTCCCACGGAAGGATCGTCCGCAGGTCGACGATCTCGACCGAGAGGTCGTCGAGCTGGTCGGCTGCCTCCTGTGCGGTGTAGACCATCGCGCCCCAGGTGACGATCGTCACGTCGTCTCCCTCGCGCGCGATCCGCGCCCGGCCGATCGGCGTCGTATAGCGCTCGTCGGGCACCTCGCCCTTGATGCGGCGGTAGAGGTGCTTGTGCTCGAAGAAGAGCACGGGGTTCGGATCCTGGATCGCCGAGATGATCAGGCCCTTGGCGTCCTCGGGCGTCGACGGGCAGACGCACTTGAGACCCGGGATATGGGCGAACGACGACTCGGGATTCTGCGAGTGGAACGGGCCGCCGGAGAACCCACCGCCCGACGGCAGCCGCAGCGTGATCGGCACCGGCGTGCCCGCGCGCCAGTGCTGCTTGGCCGCGATCGTCACCAGGTGATCCCAGGCGCACGAGACGAAATCCGCGAACTGCATCTCCGCCACCGGCCGTAGGCCCATCATCGCCGCGCCCGTTGCGCCGCCGACGATCGCCGTCTCGGACAGTGGTGCATCGATCACCCGCCAGGCGCCGAACTCCTCCTGGAAGCCCTGCGTCACCTTGAACGCCCCGCCGTAGACGCCGATGTCCTCGCCGATCAGGAAGACGCGCTTGTCGTGCTGCATCTCCTGCCGGAGGCCGTCGGAGATCGCTTGTAGATACGTCCGTTCGGCCATTGGCTACATGTGGTGCGGGTGGTCGAGCTCCTCGGGCTCGGCGTAGACACCGTGGAGGAGCGTGCCGGGATCGGGCTCCGGAGAGGCCTCGGCGCGCTCGAGTGCGTCGTTCAGCGTGCGCTTGACCTGGCTCGAGATCTCTTCTTCCTCGGCGTGGGTGAGCTCGGCGTGGTCGATCAGCCAGCGGCGGTAGCGCTCGATCGGGTCCTTGGCCGCCCACTGCTCGAAGAGCTCCTTCGGGACGTATGAGGCGTCGTCGTGTACTGCGTGGCCCTCCATCCGCAGCGTCACGCTCTCGATCAGCGTCGGCCCGCCACCCTGTCGCGCCTTCTCGATCGCGCGCTTCGCCTCGCGATACACGGCCAGCGCGTCGGTGCCGTCGACGACGACGCCCTCGAAGCCGTAGGCGGCGGCACGGTCCGCCAGGTGCTCGACCGCGTACTCGAGGTAGGTCGGGGTCGAATAGGCCCAGCCGTTGTTGTCGCAGATGAAGACGACCGGCAGCTGGCGGACGCCGGCGAAGTTCATCGACTCGTGGGCGTCGCCGCGCGCGGAGGAGCCTTCGCCGAACCAGGTCACGGCCACGCGCTTCTCCTCCCTGATCCGGAAGGCGAGTGCGCAGCCGACGGCCACCGGCATCATCGCCGGCAGGTGGGAGACCATCGCCACGAGGCCGAGGTGGCTGTCTGCCATGTGGACGTTCCCGTCCTTGCCCTTCGCCGGCCCGTCTGCGCGGCCCATGTAGTTGGCGAAGATCCGCCACGGCTCGACGCCGCGGACGAGGTGGACGCCCATGTCGCGGTGGAGCGGCGTGCCCACGTCGTCGCGGCCCATCGCGGTCGCGATCGCGACCGCGGAGGCCTCGTTCCCGCGCCCCGTGTAGAAGGAGCCTGGGATCTTCCCCTGCCGGTAGAGGATGTGGCTGCGCTCCTCGAGCCCGCGGGTCAACAACAGGTTCTTGAAGATGCCGAGGAGATCCTCGCGGTCGAGGCCCCATTCCTTCGCTTCCTGAAGCGAGCCGCTCGGCTCGGCAACGCGCGCGATCGACATGCCGCCCGCACTCTAACGCGATGCCACATGCTCCCGGAAGGTGTCTGCTCCTGACACGATGCCGGGATGGGAAAGGCCTCCGACTGGCTCCGCGAGGAGCGCCGCAAGGTGCTCGGCGACTGGACGGCGATCTGCCTGCGCTGCGGTGGCGCCCGCCGCTGGTTCGAGGACTCCGAAGACGAGATCCCGAGCGAGTGTCCGGCCTGCGGCGGCGAGATGATCCACCGTTGTCCAGCCTGCGCCGCTCCGTTCTCGTCGACGTTCGCGGTCGACTGCGAGGAATGCGGCGCGCGCCTGCGCGAGCCCGAGCTCTTCGGCGTCCCGATCCGCAAGAAACCGCCGGGCGCTCAGAGCCGCTAGCTCAATGCCACGCCCAGGCGGTCCGTGCTCGTTGAGTTAGAGGTTCTTGGCCCGGCGACATCCGGTACAGGCCGAGCGCCTCCATCAGCGCCTTGTCCCTGCGTCGAGACGAGAACGGCGGCCGCGCTCCCGGGGTTCTCGTGGCTGTGCGTGGTCGAGGGGACCACGGCGTTCGAGCTCGGCGTAGCTCTCGACCCAGGGGAAGTGTGGCCTCCCGAAGGGGGTCGACGGCCGTCTCGCCGGTCTCCGGCTCCATGAACAGCGCCTCGAGATAGCGGACAGTCGGTGAGTCGAGCAGGTCGATCCACATCACCGGCTCCGTGCCCTCGTTGACGTGGGCGTGGTAGGTGAGGTACGGCGTGAGCCCGAGGTCGCCGGGGGCTCGACCCGGTGGGCGAGCAGCTCAGGCTTTGATCGCCGAGAAGCGGATGACGGTGACCGTGTCGTCCTCGCTCACTTCCCGGTTGTACAGCTGGCTCAGGAAGTGCGCCATCTCCTCGGGACGGCGGACCTCCGGGTTGTCATGCTCGATCTCCCTCGGAGAGAGCTCGGCCAGGCGCTTCACCTCGACCTTGTCGACCACGGCATCGAACACGTGCTGACGGGGGCCGTAGCGTGCGCCGACGAGCACGGACACGATCATGCCCTTCTGGTATTTCCGCGACTTGTCGCCAAGGCGAATCGTCGCCGTCTTGCGATGCGACCGCAGCTGAGCCTCGACGACCGGCGAGTAGAAGTTGAGTGCGAACGCGGCCAACGCGCCCGATCATACGTCCTGCTCGCGGGCAAGCAGCGCGCTCGCCCGCTCGGCCATCTCCCGCTCGCCGCGGTAGGCCAGGAGTCGCGGCGCCTCGTCGAGCGGCAGCCAGCGGGCCTCGGCCACCTCATGGCGGAACTCGGCGGGCACATTGCCGATCCGCCCGCTCTCGTAGCGGACGAGGAAGAACGAGACGACCTTGAACACGCGCTCGCCGTCCCAGCTGAACCAGTAGCGCGTGTCGCCGAGCTTCGCGAGTGGCCGGCTGCTTACACCGGTCTCCTCCGCCACCTCGCGGATCGCCGCCGCCTCGCTCGACTCGCCCGGGTCGAGCTGCCCCTTCGGGAGCACCCAGAGCCCCGGAGGCTTGCCGGCCGGACGGATCACGGCCATCATCCAGCGCCCGCCGAGCCGGCGGACGAGGACCCCGCCGGCCGAGAACTCGCGGCGCACCTGCCAGATCTTAACGTGCGCGACTCAGATGTTCTCGGCTATGCTCTCGCTGGCACTCCCGACTAGAGAGTGCCAACAGATGTCACGAGACCGTCACAAACGACGGCCGAGGCGCTTCAACACACAGTTTCAACTACACAGTGGAGGTCCGAGGAATGAATCTGACGCCCCTGGGAGATCGCCTGATCGTCGAGCCCCTCGAAGAGGAGCAGACCACGATCGGCGGCATCGTTCTCCCTGACACCGCGCTCGAGAAGCCGCAGCGCGGCAACGTCGTCGCCGCCGGACCGGGTAGCCGCAACTCCGAGACGGGCGATCGCGTCCCGATGGACGTCGCCGCGGGCGACACCGTCGTGTTCTCGAAGTACGGCGGCACCGAGATCCGGATCGAGGGAACCGACTATCTGATCCTGCGCGAGAGCGACGTTCTGGCGAAGGTCGTCGGAACGCCTGCCAAGGCGAAGGCCAAGGCCTAAGAGAGAGGAACGAGGAACATGGCTCACAAGGAACTCAAGTTCAGCGAGGACGCACGCCGTTCGCTTCAGCGCGGCGTCGACATCCTCGCTGACGCGGTCAAGGTCACCCTTGGCCCCAAGGGGCGCTACGTCGTGCTCGACAAGAAGTACGGCGCGCCCACGATCACGAACGACGGTGTGACGATCGCCCGCGAGATCGAGGTCGAGGACGCCTTCGAGAACCAGGGCGCCCAGCTCGTCCGCGAGGTCGCCACGGCGACGAACGATGTCGCCGGCGACGGCACCACCACGGCGACCGTGCTCGCGCAGGCAATCGTCCGCGAAGGTCTCAAGAACGTCTCCGCCGGCGCCAATCCGATCGCGCTCAAGCGCGGGATCGAGAAGGCCGTCGAGGCGATCGTTGCGAACCTGCAGAAGCAGTCGGTCGAGATCAACGGCAAGGAAGACATCGCCCGTGTCGCCACCATCTCTTCGCGCGAGCGCGAGATCGGCGACGTGATCGCCGACGCCATCGAGAAGGTCGGCAAGGACGGCGTCGTGAACGTCGAGGAGGGCCAGACCTTCGGCCTCGAGCTCGAGTTCACGGAAGGCATGCAGTTCGACAAGGGCTACCTGTCGCCGTACATGGTCAACGACGCCGAGCGCATGGAAGCCGTGCTCGACGACCCGTACATCCTGATCGCGAACCAGAAGCTCGGCGGGATCAAGGATCTCCTCCCGCTGCTCGAGCAGGTCATCCAGGCCGGCCGTCCGCTCCTGATCGTGGCCGAGGACGTCGAGGGCGAGTCGCTCGCGACGATCGTCGTCAACAAGCTCCGCGGCACGTTCCAGGCCGTCGCCGTCAAGGCGCCCGGCTTCGGCGACCGCCGCAAGCGCATGCTCGAGGACATCGCGATCCTCTCCGGCGGCGAGGTCATCACCGAGGAGATGGGTCTCAAGCTCGAGAACACCAAGCTCTCGCAGCTCGGCCGTGCCCGCAAGGTCGTCGTCGACAAGGACTCGACCACGATCATCGACGGTGCCGGCGACTCCGAGGACATCAAGGCCCGGATCAAGCAGCTCAAGGCCGAGATCGAGACCACCGACTCCGACTTCGACCGCGAGAAGCTCCAGGAGCGCCTCGCCAAGCTGTCGGGCGGCGTTGCGGTCGTCAAGGTCGGCGCAGCCACCGAGACCGAGATGAAGGAGAAGAAGCACCGCGTCGAGGACGCACTCCAGGCCACCCGTGCCGCGCTCGAGGAGGGCATCGTCCCCGGCGGCGGAGTCGCGCTGCTGAACGCAGCCGACAAGGTCAAGACCTCGCTGCTCGAGTCGCTCGAGGGCGACGAGCGGACGGGTGCCCAGATCGTGCTCCGCTCGCTCGAGGAGCCGCTCCGGCAGCTCGCGACGAACGCGGGCCTCGAAGGCTCCGTGGTCGTCCAGGCCGTCCGTTCGGCCAAGCCGGGTCAGGGTCTGAACGTCGACTCCGGTGAGGTCGAGGACCTCGTCAAGAACGGCATCATCGACCCGACCATGGTCACCCGCTCGGCGCTGCAGAACGCCGCGTCGATCGGCAAGAACATCCTCACCACCGAGGCAATCGTCACGGACGCGCCGGAGAAGAACGGCAACGGCGCCGGTGGCGGAATGCCGGACATGTCGGGGATGATGTAGAGCGCGCGGGGGAACCAAGAGGTTCCCCCACGGGCCCCCTCCTCCGCTCTTGGAGCGGGGGTGGGCGGTTCGGGACGGGTCATTTGACCGTCTGTTTGCTTCAGCGAGGGTGCCGGCAAGCCGGCACCCTCGCCTTTTAGGGCTTGGGCCGGAAACCGTCGCTGATGCCGCTTCCTCTGTTGGTCAGGCCTGGGTCTTGAAGGGTTGGGACGCAAAGGATTGCGCCCCAGCACTGGTCGCTTCTCTTGGGTCGTGTGAGGTTGAGGCCGGCGTTGTTCTTGATTGCGATCAGGGTTGGCTTTGGGAGTGGTGGGGTGCCTAGTGGGCCGCCTGGGGTGGCGTGGACCAGGGTCAGGCCGCGGACGACGAGGATGATCACGAGGCCTGCGGTGAAGGCGGTGAGGGCGCCGGTGGTGGTGACGCCTCCTGGGCGTCTGCGGATCAGGCGGAGGACGATGATCGTGCAGATCGCGACCTCCACGGCGGCGGGGACTGAGGAGCGGCCGTTGCCGTGGTGATGCACGACGATGATCAGCGAGGCTGCGCCGGCGCCGAGTAGGAGGGTGAGCGGCGAGGGGCGGCCCGGGTTGGTGGGAACGGCCCACGCGAGGAGGGCGATCGGGATCAGCCAGATCGGGCCCCAGACAAAACGGGTGTCCGGGGCGATGAAGAACCACGCGATCAGCGTGATGAAGCAGGGAAGCACGATCGCGAGCATCGGTGGGCCTCGCCGGGCGCGTCCCGGGTCGGAGCTCGGGGCGAGGCCGAGTGCGAGCAGCGCCGCGACGAGCAGGAGCATCGGCACCACGATGTCCGGATCGGCGATGTGCTGGTCGAACCACGGCTTCACCCAGTGGTAGGTGTGCAACACCACGCTCGCCGGGTACGGGGAACCGATCGCAAACATGTGGTTCGCCGTGTTCTGGTTGACCACGACCCGGAGCGGCACCCGCCAGTCGACAGGCAGCCGCAGCGCCGTCGCCGGGAAGAAGGGGTAGCCGGAGAGCACCGTCGCCCGCACGGCCGTGGCGAGGAGGAGCAGCACCGGGAGTGCTCCTGCGACGATCGCCGGCCGGAGGAGCTTCCGCCTCCCGGCCGCGGCGACCGGCAGGACGACGGCGACCGCGGTGAGGAACCAGTACAGGGGGCGCGTCGCCGCCGCGGTGCCGAGCGCTGCGCCGGCAGCGACGACCGGCGTGGGGACGAAGCCCGACTCGACCGCCTCGGCAAGGTAGAGCGTCCCGACGCACACGAGCACGAACGCGGCGAAGTCGAGATTCGGGCTCGAGATCCGGTGGGTCGGCCTGTTCGCGGCGACGAGGAGCACGGTGGGCGCGAGCAGGAGCGCCATCCGGTTCGCGAACGAGGCGCTCCACCCTGCTTCCGGCCTGAAGACGAAACGAGAACCGAGGTCGGCGAGGAGCATTGCCGCCAGCAGGCCGTCCGCGAGATGCGGGGCTGCACCCGCCCACGGGCCGTGGTCGAGGAACGCGACGAGGAGCAGATGCCCGTCGGGTGCGCCGAAGCGGGCCTGGAGGTTCGCGAGGCCTGGGATCGCCGCGTAGTGCTCGGCGTAGCGGATCAGCCCCAGGTGGTAGAGCCCGAGGTCGTAGTCCTGAGCCGGCCCGAGCGCCTGGTTGGCGAGCCATGCCACCGCGACCGCGACGACACCGATCAGCCACCAGCGGGGCCGCCGTAGCTCGAGCCCGCGCAGCCGTGCCGCAGCGAGCGCCAGGCCGGCGACAGCGGCTGTACCCGGCACGAGCCACGAGTACCAGGTCACCCCGGCGAACTCGTTCCAGATGAGCAGGTACAGGACGAGAGCCCCGAGACCGATCCACAGATCCGCCGCCCGCGGCAGGCGGACCTGGCGGCGCGGGAGCATGGCGATCCGCACGACGAACCCGCAGCCGAGGATGACGAGCCCGAACAGGAACCATGAGGCCGCGACGGCGAGCGTCGGGAGTACGACGGTCGTCATCCTTCCTCGATGCTAACGACGCATCCGGGCCTCCACAGCAGAAGAGCCGGCGGGTATGTGGCCGGCTCTTCTGGTCATACGGACGGGTTGGGTTGCGTCGAGGAGTTCATCGGAGCGAATCGTGGGCTCCTGAAGTCCCTCGATCGGGTGATCTTTCAGAAGCTGTAGCGCTCCTCGGCAAACGGGTCGGCGTGATTGTTGTAGCCGTAGCGCTCCCAGAAGCCGAGCTTGTCCTCGGAGAGGAGCTCGATCCCGCGCAGCCACTTGGCGCTCTTCCAGAAGTACTTGTGCGGGATCACGAGGCGAAGGGGGTAGCCGTGTTCGAGGGTCAGCGGCTCGCCGTCGCCGTGGGTCGCGAGCAGCGCCAGGGGATCCTCGAGCGAGGCGATCGGCACGTTGGCGGTGAAGTCGTGCTCGGCCCAGGCGAGGGCGAAGTGCGCCGACGGCAGCGGGCGGCAGAGCTTCGCGAGCTCTCGCCAGTGGACGCCCTCGAACGAGGTGTCGAACTTGCTCCAGCGGGTGACGCAGTGGATGTCCTGGACGTTGCTCGAGCGTGGCAGCGCGTTGAACTGCTTCCAGTCGAGGGTGACCTCTTCCTCGACCTCGCCGAAGACCCGGAGCGTCCACGTCGAGAGCTCGACCTGCGGTAGGCCGCCGGCGTGCAGGACGGGCCACTTGACCGTCATGTGCTGGCCCGGCGGCAGCCGCTCGGGGTCGATTCCTGCCTCCCTGGCCTTCCGTTCGTCTCTCGACCGGAACACCGTCCTTACACTAGATGCATGGGAACGGTCGCCACGAGGGCCTACATCAGGCCGCGCGCCTACGTCAGGGTAGAGGGGCTCGACGCTGCCGATCTCCTCCAGCGCATCGTCTCGAACGACGTGCTCGCCACCGAGTCGTGCCAGGCGCTGATCCTCACCCCGAAGGGCCGCGTCGTCGCTCCGCTCCTCGTCTGGCGCCGCGGCGAGGACGATTTCCTGCTCCTGACCGAGCCGGAGCTCGGCGAGGTCGTCCGGGCCCACGTCGCGCGGATGCGCTTTGCCTCGAAGTGCACCGTCGAGCTCGAGGAGCACACCTCGACGATCGTGCTCGGCGAGACCGAGGGGATCCCGAACCGCGACTATGGTGTCGCGGCGTGCGAGGTCCTCGACTCGGACCTCGGTGCCGAGTCCGCCGACGAGGAGCTCGAGCGCCTGCGGATCCTCGCCCGCACCCCGCGCTGGGGGCGCGAGATCGACGAGGGCATCCTGCCAGCCGAGGCCGGGCTCGACGAGCGCGCCGTCTCGTTCACAAAGGGCTGCTATCCGGGCCAGGAGCCGCTTGCCCGTCTCCACAACCGCGGCCACGTGAACCGCTCACTGCGCGTCCTCGAGCTCGACGGCGAACCCGCCCGCCAGGCGGACGAAGTCCATGACGGCGACCGCCTCGTCGGCCGCGTCACGAGCTCCGTCCCCGGCCTCGCGCTCGCCTATGTACGGGTCGAGGTTCCCGACGGCGCCGAGCTCACCGTGGCGGGGCGCCCCGCACGGATACACTGACCTCCCCGCGCCCGTAGCTCAGGGGATAGAGCGCTGCCCTGCGGAGGCAGAGGTCGCAAGTTCGATTCTTGCCGGGCGCATCGGTCGAGTCCGCTCATGGAAATGCTTGAATTTCCGCGCTCGTCCTTCCAGGAACGTTCGGCGGCTCGCCGCCGGCGTTCCCTACGTCGTCCTCCTCGATGACGGGGGTGCGGAGGTCCGGGCACAGAACCTCCTCGACGTCCGGTAACGCTGCGAGCACGGGTTCGACCCGGGCTGCCCGCGCTGCCCGATCGGGCACGAACGCCCTCGAGAGCGGGTTTCCCGATTGATTGTCGGGAAGCTTGAGGTTAGGATTTGCTGATTGGGGTTGGGCCAGGGGGTTGGGCCAGGGGGTTGGGCCTCGAACGGGGAGCAGGATGCCTAGAGTCGTTAGTGCGACGTTCTGTCTGCCGCTCGCGGCACTGTCGGCACTCGTCCTCACGCTGTCGGTCCCGGGAACGGCCGATGCGGCCCAGCACGCGAAGCCGATCGTCTACACCGCGTGCATCGAGCTGACCGGGAACCCGCAGACGTTTCGAGACCTCAAGCTGAGGCAGACAGCCTGCGCGAAGAACGAGCGCAAGATCGTCTGGCCGCCGTCGGCCGCATTCGTTCCTCCGTCCCCTAGCGCCCCGGCCGGCCCGACCGGTCCCGCAGGTCCCACAGGGCCGAGAGGTGCAACCGGCGCCACTGGCCCGGCGGGCCTGACGGGCTCGACCGGTGCTGCGGGCCCAGCCGGAGCCACGGGAGCCGCCGGGCAGAACGGCGCAGCCGGAATCGCAGGCGCCACAGGTCAAACCGGCGCGACTGGCGCGACTGGTGGGACGGGCGCTGCCGGCCCGACAGGACCGACGGGCCCGGTCGGCGCGACCGGAGCCACTGGTGCGTCCGGCCAGACCGGGTGCGACTGGAGCTACAGGCGCGATCGGTGCTAACGGGACGAATGGCGCCACGGGAGCCACGGGTGAAACCGGCGCGACTGGCGCTAACGGCGACGAACGGCGCGACCGGAGCCACAGGTGCGACCGGAGCCATAGGCGCGACCGGTGCGAACGGGACGAACGGGACGAATGGCGCGACGGGAGCCACGGGTGCGACTGGTGCGACTGGTGCGACTGGTGGGCCGGGCCCTGCCGGTCCGACGGGCCCGACCGGCGCGACCGGGGCCGCAGGTGCGACAGGTGCGACAGGTGCGACAGGCGCTAACGGGACGAACGGCGCCACCGGAGCTACAGGTGCGACCGGTGCGACTGGCGCGACTGGTGCGAGCGGGTCGAACGGCGCTACGGGAGCTACGGCGTGAAACGGGTGCGACTGGCGCGACTGGTCGGGTCGTGGCCCTGCCGGTCCGACCGGCCCGACCGGCGCGACCGGGGCAGCAGGTGCGACAGGCGCTGCAGGTGCGACAGGTGGGACAGGACGCTAACGGAACAAGCGGCGCGGCGGGAGCTACGGGTGCAACGGGCGCGACGGGCGCGACTGGCGGGACGGGCCCTGTTGGTTCGACGGGCCCGCTGGCGCGACAGGCTCGGCCGGACCAGCCGCAGGTGCGACGGGTGCAACAGGCGCTAACGGGACGAACGGCGCCGCCGGTGCAGCGGGACGAACGGCGCGACAGGTGCGACTGGCGCGACAGGCGAGCGGGTCGAACGGCGCCACGGGAGCGACGGGTGAAACCGGGGCTGACAGGCGCCGCAGGGGCGACTGGTGCGAGCGGGTCGAACGGCGCTAGGGAGCACGGGTGCGACTGGCGCGACTGGTGGGTCGGGCCCTGTTGGCCCGACAGGCGCGACAGGAACTAGTGGCGCGACTGGAGCCGCAGGTGCGACAGGTGCGACTGGTGCGAGCGGTTCCGCCGGCCAGACTGGGGCCACGGGCGCCGCGGGTCAAACCGGCGCTACCGGCGCGACGGGAGCCACGGGAGCAACAGGAGCCGCAGGTCAACCCGGCGCGACCGGCGCCACTGGAGGCGCGGCAGTCGCCGGCCCAACAGGGCCGACCGGCCCAACCGGCCCAACCGGCCTGACCGGCCCAACCGGCACGAGCGGTGCGACGGGCGCGACCGGTGTAACAGGTCAGACGGGTGGCGTGGGGCCGGCCGGTGCGACAGGCGCGAGCTGGTAACGCCGGCCCCGTGGCCCGACCGGTCCGACGGACCGACCGGATCGGCCGGATCCACCGGCCGGCCGGTAACAATGGCGCGACCGGTCCGGTCGGACCGTACCGGACCGACCGGATCGGTCGGAGCCACCGGAGCGACGGGTTCGACCGGGGCTACCGGATCCACCGGACCGGCTGGTTCGACCGGACCCGCTGGTTCGACCGGCGCGGCCGGAGCCACCGGCGCGACAGGTCGCCCGGGGCGACGGGCTCCGACGGCCTCACCGGACCGTCAGGCGCGCCCGTGAGCCACAGGCGATGCCGGTCCACCGGGACTACGTGGAGGGGCGTCTCCCGTAACCGCGGAACGGCGTCCGACCGGTGTCGACAACAGCGGCGGCGGCGGCGGCCCATTCACGAGCTGGAACATCAATCTCGCAGGCGACGTCGGTGCGACAGGCCGGCAGCGGTCGCCGTCGCTGTCCAGGGCGTTGCCACGCGAGTGTCTCGAACGAATTCGACGTGTACGTCCCGCTGGCGCGTAGCGGGCCATCGGCGACCGCGACCGTCCCCGCCTCCGGGAAGCTGCTCGTGATTCTGACGGGCGAGCTAAGCGGCACCAGCAAGAGCAACGGCGACCCGCAATCCACTGGTTTCATGTCAGTCAGCCTCAACGGCAGCGTTGCTTTGGACGCGAACTCGCTTCGCGTGACAGGCGAGAATCCAGTCCGGGCGAGTATGACGGTGCTCATCACCAACCTGACGCCAGGAGTCACGATCACCTTCACCACCGTCTATAAGAGCGTCCCGGTCGCCGGCGTTAGTCGGCGCTTACTTTGCGACGTTCAATGCGAGACAGATCATCGTGATACCGGCCTAGCGTTACCTTCGAGAGGCAGACAATCCAGGAGAGCAGCCCATTCGGCGCTCTGGCGATCCGGGCTATGGGACGGGTCTGATCGCGCCGGAGGCGACGAGCTTGCGGCCGGTGCTCGGTGACGGGTCGAAGACCTCGACCTGGTAGCTCACGCCTGGAAAGGCGAGGTGGATGCTCTTCGGGTAGGTGCTGTCGACGACGGCCACGCCCCGATGTGCGAGGTCGATCCTGGCCGAGTCCTTCGCCATCTTGGCGAGGGTGGCATAGGCGCCCTGGAACGGATAGGTGGCCACCGTCAGGAAGCGCGGCCTCGGGTCGCCGATCTTCGTGCCAGAGGGCAGGTAGCGGATGAACACCCTCCCGGATGGGAGCTGCGTCAACTCGTAGGTGTATCCCGGCTTCGGCCCGGCCCAGTAGATCGGGTGGCCGAGCCGCGCCGCGAGTGCGTCAAGGTCGCCGAGGGAAGCTGCGACCGGACCCGAGCTGCTCTTGGTCGCGGTGGTGCCGGGGGAGTGCAGGCTGCCGAGGCTCGCGACCTCCCCGGCCGAGACGAGCTGCATCGCCCGGGCTGGAGTCGGGTCGTAGACCTCGACCTGGTAGGCGACGTTCGGGTAGGCGAGGTGGACGCTCTCCGGGTAGCTGTCGTCGAGGACGGCGATGCCTCCATCTGCGAGCTTCGCTGTGACGGCACCTTTCGCAGCCGCCTGCTGCTCGAGTGCCGCGTACGCGCCGGGGAAGGGGTAGGTCGCCACTGTGAGGTACGGCTTCGCGCTCCCCACGGCGACGCCCGCGGGGAGATAGCGGACGTAGATCTTCCCGCTCTCGCCCCTCGTCACCTCGTAGGTGTAGCCGGCCTTTCGGCCGAGCCAGAAGATCGGCTGGTGGATCGAGACAGCCAGCCGTCCCAGATCCTGCGGCGTGATTCCGTACGCCCCGGAAGCAACAGGCGGCGTGGCGGAAGAGTGTCCGTTGTCGCGTAGGACGAGCCAGGTGACGACGCCGGCTGTGAGTGCCAGCACGACCGCAGCTCCCACACGCACGGCCGGGCGGTTGCGTGCCCGAGCCGGGTCGGTCTCCCCCGACGATACGGCAGACATTCCAGGAGATTAGCCCGAAGCTCCCCGCGAGGCCGGCTCCGGGCGGCGGCGGGCGCTTTCAGTAACGGCGTTCGCCGGTCAGCGGCGGGCGACGACCGAGAGCTCTTCGACCAGCCGCTCGACCTCGGCGGCCGTGTTGTAGTGCGCGAAGCCGGCCCGGACCGAGGTCGGCGGGAGCCGGTCGGCAAGCGAGACGCAGTACCAGTTGTCTGCGTACCAGACGCCGAGGCCGCGCTCCCCCAGCGTCCGTGCGACGGTTTCGGCGTCGACGCCTGCGACATTGAGCAGGAACGTCGGGACGCGGCCTTCCATCGTCGGAGGGCCGTAGAGCGTGACCGAGTCCGGGAGGGCTGCGAGGAACTGCTCGCCGAGTGCTCGCTCGTAGTCACGCAGCTGGGCGAGGCCGCCGAGCGAGTCGAGGTAGGCGATCGTCGCCTGGAAGCCGGCGAGGAGCTCGTAGGGGAGCGTGCCCGTCTCGAAGCTCCGGCCGAGCGGCTTGGACGAGGACGGGCGCGCCTTGTAGGGCCGCCACGTCTCGGCGATCTCCGTCCGCAGGTAGGCGATCCCGAGGTGCGGACCGCAGAACTTGTACGGGGAGCAGAGAAGCACGTCGCAGCCGAGGTCGAGCACGTCGAGCGGTTCGTGGGCCGCGTAGTGGACGGCGTCGATCCACGAGAGCGCGCCGGCCTCGCGGGCGAGCGCGCAGATCCGGCGGGCATCGGCGACCGACCCCGTTGCGTTCGACGCGAGCGCGAAGGCGATCACCTTCGTCCTGTCCGTGAGCTTCGACTCGAGGTCGCCGTAGTCGATCGTCAGGCCGTCGGTGGCGCGGGCGACGCGCACGATCATCTCCTTGTCGGCCGCGAGCTCGACCCAGGGGGCGACGCCGCCGTCGTGGTCGAGCTCAGTCGTCAGGATCTCGTCGCCGGGGCCGAAGTCGCGGCCTGCCGCACGGGTGATCGCGAAGTTGAGGGACGTCATGTTCATCCCGAAGGCGATCTCCGCCGGCGCGCACCCCAGGAACCGCGCCGCATCCACCTTCGAGCCCTCGAGGATCGCCTCGACTGCGTGGCCCGTCGCGTAGGGTGCGCCGAGGTTGCCGGAGGCGTCGCGAAGCGCCCGCGCGATCGCGTCGCCGACCTCGTCGGGTACCTGCGTGCCGCCGGGCGCGTCGAAGAACGCGAAGCCGGAGCGGAGCGAGGAGAAGCGCTGCCTGGCAGCTTCGACATCGAAGACGGTAATGCTCATCGCCTCAGTATTCCCTAAGGGGTCTCGCCGTCGAGGATCCTGGCGAACACCTTCGGGTCGATGTTGCCGCCCGAGACGATGCAGACGACCTTGCCGCCGCCGGCGCGGCCGGCGATCGCCGCTGCGGCTGCGAGCGCACCGGCGCCCTCTGCGATCACGCGTACCCGCTCGGCGATCGTCCGGATCGCGGCCGCAGCCTCGTCGAGCGGCACCGGGAAGGCGCCGTCGAGCAGGTCGCGGGCGTGGGCCCAAACGCCGGGGATCAGGGAGCGGCTGCCCGCGCCGTCGACGAACGAGCGGACGTAGTCGATCTCGGTCGGCGTGCCGGCGGCGAGCGACGCGGTGACTGCGGCGCCCGTTTCGGGCTCGACCGCGTAGAAGCGAACCTGGGGCCGGCTTGCCTTCACCGCGCTCGCGATCCCGGTGAGCAGGCCGCCGCCGCCGTAGGGGACGATCACGGCGTCGACGTCGGGGAGGTCCTCGAGCAGCTCGAGCCCGATCGTCCCGTTGCCCGCCATCACGCGGACGTCGTCGACCGGATGGATGAAGAGGCCGGCAGCCCCGTCGTAGCGGCCCTCGACGAGCACACGCCACCAGTCGTCGTAGGGAAGCGAGACGACCGTGCCGCCGAACCGCTCGATCGCCGCGATCTTCGTCGATGGCGCGCCCTCCGGCACGACGATCGTCGAGGCGACGCCGCGAAGGCGAGCCGCGTAGGCGACGCCCTGGGCCATGTTGCCCGCGCTGGCCGTGACGACGCCGTCGGCGAGCTCCGCGTCGGTCGCCTGCAGCACGGCGTTCCCGGCGCCGCGGATCTTGAACGAGTTGACCGGTTGGAGCGTCTCGAGCTTGAGGTAGATCTCCGCGTCGGCGTCCACGTCGAGTCGCACGAGCGGTGTCCGAACCGCGATCCCGGCGATCGTCTCGCGTGCGAGCTCGATCTCTGCGAGTGGGATCAAAGGTCGACCTCGACGCCGACGCCTTCGGCCCGGGCGCGACGGAGGATGTGCTCGGCGGCGGCGAGATCCTCGACCGCGAGCCCGAGCGACTTGAAGACCGTCAGCTCGGAATCCGAGCTTCGGCCCCGAGCGGCGCCGATCAGCACCTCGCCGAGCTCGGCACGGATGTGCTTCGGCCCGATCGCGCCCTCGCGCTGAGGGAACAGGAAGTCGCCCGCCTCGTTCTCGGTCGACTCGCGGCGGTCGACGAAGAGCGCTGCGTCGACCATCGTCTGCGTATCGAGCTCGCGGGTCGTCGGGATGCTCGAGCCAACCGCGTTCACGTGCGCGCCCTCGGCGAGCCAGCCGCGCTCGACGATCGGCTCGCGGGCCGCCGTGGCGGTCACGACGACGTCCGCGCCGCGCACGGCCTCTTCGGCCGAGCCGACCTCCGTGACCCCGTCGAGCTCGGACGCGTGGCCCGGGGTGCGGCTCCAGACGCGGATCTCCTCGAACGGGATGACGGCGCGCATCGCCTCCAGGTGAGAGCGTCCCTGCACGCCTGCACCGAGGATCGCGAGCGTCTTCGAGCCGGGTCGGGCAAGAAGCTTGGTCGCGACACCGGACACCGCGGCGGTGCGGATCGCGGTGATCGCGCCGGCGTGCATCACCGTCTGCAGCCGGCCGGTCTCGCCGTCGAAGAGCGCGACGAAGCCCTGGTGGGGATCGAGGCCGATCGCCGAGTTTCCCGGCACCACGCACACGGTCTTCAGCCCGTAGGCGGCGCCGTCTCCCGCGCGGTAGGCCGGCATCAAGCCCATCAGCGTCGTCGTGTTCGGCGGCCGCACGACGAAGCGCAGCGGATTGTGGAGCTCCTCGCGGGCGAGGGCGGCGAGAGCATCTTCCATCACCGCGATGCACTCGCCCATCGGCAGGAGCCGCTGGACGTCGTGCTCGCCGAGAACGAGGGCCGTCATTCGAAGAACGAGCCTACGCGCTCGCGCTGCAAGGCGGACAGCGGAAGCTCGAGCGCCGCGAGGACCGGTTCGAGATGCGCCGGTCGTGACGGGCCGCACACTGCGCCGCTCACGTGCGGACTCGAGAGCACCCATGCGAACGCGAGCGTCGCAATGTCCGCTCCGAGCCCCTGGGCCTCGCGCTCGAGCAGGTCGAGCCCGTCGAAGACCTGGTCGTCCACGAACCGTTCGTACGGGCCTGGACGAAGCGTCATCCGGGATCCGGCCGGGAACGGCTCGCCGCGCCGGTACCGGCCGGTCAGCCAGCCCCCGGCGAGTGGGCCGAACGGGACGTAGGCGATCCCGTGCTCCCCGCAGAGCGGTAGAACGTCGGCCTCGTCTCCGCGCTCGAGCAGCGAGTAGCTGTTCTGGACGAGCGCGGGCCGGCCGTACCGGAGTGCTTCTGCGAGCCCCGGTGCGTCGTAGTTGCTTAGGCCCCACGCGCCGATCAGGCCTTCGGCCACGAGCTGCTCGAAGACGGCGATCGTGTTGCCAAGAGGCGTTTCCGCGTCGGGCTCGTGCGCGAGGTAGAGGTCGATCCGCTCGACGCCGAGCCGCTCGAGACTCGACTCGACCTGGCGCCGGATCCGGTCGGGAGCGAGGCCGTGGCTCTCGCCATCCTGCATCGGGTTGAAGACCTTCGTCGTGAGCAGGAGACCCTCGGGCCTCCGGTCGGCCCGCCAGCGTCCGATGAACGACTCGCTCGCGCCGCCGCCGTAGGCGTCGGCCGTGTCGAACCAGCGGATCCCGCGCTCCCACGCGGTGTCCATGATCTCGAACGCCCGCGGCTCGTCGGTTCCCTGTCCGAAGAACGCCGGAGCCGAGCCGATGCCGCCGAAGTTCCCGCAGCCGAGCGAGACTCGCGGCCAGGTCATCCGAAGAGCGCGGTCAGCTCGTTGCGAACCTCCCAGAGCTCGGGGTAGAAGCGCTTGTGGATGAGCCTCCCGAGCACCTCGACGGGCGTTCCCTGCGTGCCGACGACGGAGCCGCCGATGATCCGTTCGACGACGACGAAGTGGCGCGCCCGCCAGACGACCACGCGTTCGTCCCATTCGATCAGGAGCTCGGCGAGCTGATAGAGGTCTTCGTGCCGGCGGCCGAGGGTGTAGACCTCGGCGAGCGAGAGGCCCGCGCGCTCACGGGCGGCGTGGAAGGCGGCGCCGAGCGCCGGTGCGGTTCGCTGCACGTTGCGGAAGCCCGGAGAGTCGAAGCCGCTCCCGTGTCCGAGCACCTTGCGCACCTCCTGGTACTCCCAGGGGGAGAGGTGCTCGAGCATGTCGAGCGCGCCGGTGACGATCTTCAGGCAGTCCACGCCGCGCCGGAGCAGCCTGAGCGCTCCGGCGATGTCGCCTTCGCCGATCAGGCGAGTCGCTTCGGCGACCTCGGTGGTCGCAAGCTTGAGCCAGAGCTCCGAGGCCTGATGGACGGTCTGGAACAGGAGCTCGTCGCGGTGGGCCCATTCGTCGGGGGCCTTCTGCAGCGCGAGGAGGTCGTCGGTGCGGAGGTAGCGCTCGTAGTCGGAGCCGCCTTCGCCTTCGAGCACGGGCTTGTTCAGCTTCGGCTCGCTCACGGCCGCGACTCGGTTCCGTCGTAGATCTTCATCGACAGCTCCGCGAGCGGAATGCCGCCGTCCGCGGTGACGAGCCAGGTGTCCTGCATGTACAGGCAGGCCCGGCCGTCGTCGGAGATCACGTGCGGGTGCATCGAGAAGACCATGCCTGCGCGGAGCTCGGTCTCGTCGTTCTCGCCGATCTTCGGGAACTCGATCATCGTCATCCCGATCGAGTGGCCGGTGACGTGGCCGAGCGCCCACCCGCGGTCGGTGAAGCCCTTCGAGACCGCGCGATGGACGTCCCGCGCCGTCGCCCCCTCGCGAAGAACGCTTGGCGCCACGGCGTAGTACTCGTAGTAGGCCTCCATCATCCGCTTCGTCTCGTTGCTCGGCTCGCCGGCGCAGATCGCGCGGGAGACCTCGACCCAGTGGCCGCCCGGGCCTGCGACCTCGAGCGAGGGGAGAAGCATGTCCGTGCGCGCGACCGGGCGGGCGCCCGCGATCTTGAACTCCGGGAGCGCCGAGCCGTTCTCGCCGACGAGAACCATGTCCATCGTCTGGCGCCCACAGCCTTCGGCGACGAAGTAGCTCTCGCAGGGCGCCAGGATCTCGCGCTCGGTGCGGCCGGGCTCGAACTCCTCGAGGAACCGCCAGAAGCCCTCGGTGTTGATCCGCACGCTCTCCTTGACCGAGGCGAGCTCGAAGTCGCTCTTCACGGCGCGGGCGTGATCGAACTGGACGTCCCAGTCGACGAGCTCGGCGGCGGGCGCGAGCGCCGTATAGTCGCGGACGGTCATTGCGTAGTCGAGCCCGTAGACGCCGACGCGCTTGCCGCGGACGCGGTCTGCCAGCCACTCGCCGGGGCGATCGACGAAGACCTGATCGTCGATCCAGGTCGTGCCGTGCTCACCGACGTAGCGCGCCTCGCGTGGGAAGACGATCGACGGATCGCCCTCGAGGGGCAGCAGCACGTACGCGTAGCGGTGCACGATCACGAATCCGGAAAGGTAGGCGACGGCGCCTTCGAAGCCGCTGTATTCGGAGCCGGCGACGATCGCGAAGTCGAGGCCGTCGCGTTCGAGCGCCTTGCGGATCATGCGGTAGCGGCGCTCGACGTCGTCCACCGGCACTGTCTGGCTCACTGGTTCCAACCTGCCTCAACCCCTTTCACGAGCGCCCAGATCGTTTCGTGCTCGGGCGTCGGGACACCGTAGCGCCGCCCGAACTCCGCGATGCCGCCGTTCAGATAGTCGACCTCGGTCTGCCGGCACGCTTCGACGTCCTGGAGCATCGAGGCCTTGTGGCCGTACGCGACCTCGGGACGGGCGGCGTAGTCGATCAGCTCCTCCGGGTCGGAGTCGAGCTCGATCCCCTGAGCGGCGGCGACCGCCTTGCCCTCGTCGACGAGTCGCGAGGCGAGGGCGCGGAGCGCCGGCTGCTCGCAGACCCGGCCGTGGGTGAGCCCGGTCAGGGCGCCGAGCGGGTTGGTCGCGGCGTTGAAGATCACCTTGCGCCACTGCGGGCCCCGCGCGTCGGCGACTGCGCCCGTCGGCATTCCGGCGCGCGTGCAGGCCTCGGCGAGGCGCTCGATCTCGGCGGTCTCGGCCGGCTTCGGCTCGAAGGGCCCGAGCGTCGTTGCGCCCTTGACGTCCCACTGGACGACGCCCGGCTCGATGATCTTCCCGGCCGGGAAGGTGGTACCGCGGATCACGCGCTCCACGTGGCGGGCGAGCACCTCTTCGTTGCCGATCCCGTTCTGGACGGTGGCGACCGAGCCCCTTGCGAATGCGTGCGCGGTGGCGGCGATGGCGGCGTCGGTGTGCATCGCCTTGGTCGCGACGATCCCGAAATCGCACACGGGCAGTTCGGCGGCGTCGGCTGTTGCGTGGACGCGGCCGGTGACCTCGCCCGCGCCGGTGAGCCGGAGCCCGTGCTCGTTGATCGCATCGACATGTGGCTTCGAGAGGTCGTAGGCCCACACCTCGACGTCCTCGAGCGTGCCGAGGTTCGCGGCGAACAGCGAGCCGACCGCACCGCAGCCGACGATGCACACCCTCATTCCCACGAGGCCTCCTTCGCCTTGACGAGGCGGTAGAGCGTGGTGTGGAGGGGTGTCGCCAAGCCATGCCGCTCGCCTTCGCGAATCAGGGCGCCGGTGATCAGGTCGATCTCGGTCCGGCGGTGTGCGTCGACGTCTTCGAGCATCGAGGGATAGTGCCGGGAGCCGCGACGGGTCGCATGGACGTTCATCTCCCACGGATCCTCCGCGAGCTCGACACCCGCCGCCGCGGCGACGGCCTTGCCCTCGTCCATCAGGGCGAGAACGAGATGGCCGAGGTCGCCGGGCTCCTCGAGTACGGCGAAGCGCGGCTCGTGGGGCAGCCCGGTGAGGGCGGCGACCGCGTTCACGGTTGCGTTGAAGATCAGCTTCGACCACTGCATCGGCCGAAGATCGTCGAAGCCGTCGGCCTTCAGACCGGCGGAGCGGATTAGCTCGGCGACCGCCCGGGCGTCCTCGCCCGTCGTGTTGCGACTCGGGCCGATCCAGGTTGCGGTGTCGAGGATGTACTCGACGCTCGTGTCCGTATGGCGGGTCCCGCTCATGAACGTCACCGAGCTGAGGAGCGGCCAGTCACCGTGGCGGCCGATGATCTCGTCGGCTCCGAGCCCGTTCTGGGTCGTCATCACGGTGGCGTGGGGGAAGCACCCTTCGAGGGCGGCGCCGACCGCCTCGAGGTCGACGCCCTTGCAGCACACGAGCACGAGCTCGGCGTCCGGCAGGTCGGCCGCGTCGGTCGCCGCGGTGATCTTGGCGTGGAGGTCTCGCACGTCCGGTGACGCGCAGGCCTTCGGCGTTCAGCGCCTGCGCGTGCTCTTCACGGCGGGCGAGCACCGACACTTCGCAGACCTGCGCGAGATGCCCGGCGAACAGGCTTCCGATCACGCCGGAGCCCGCGACGCAGACCCGCCGGGTCACGCGGGCTGCCGCCGGACGAGCTCGGCGAACTCCTCGTCGGTGACGAGCCGCCGCTTGCTCGTGCCGAGCTCCTTCACCGCGGCGAGCAGCTCAGCATGGCGTTCCGCGGGAACGTCGAGTCCGAGCTCGTCCGCCTTGATCGCGATCGAGTCGAGCCCGCTCTTCTTGCCGAGCACGATCGACCGCTCGGCCGACACGAGCTCCGAGGAGTACGGCTCGATCGACGGCGGATCGTGGAACTGGCTCGCGACCGCCCCGCTCTCGCGCCGGTAGAGCGTCTCGCCCGTGACCGGCTTCCAGGGCTCGAGCTCGTACCCGGAGAGCTCGCGCACGCGCGCGGACGACGGCGCGGATCAGGTCGAGCCGCAGGTTCGACTCGACGCCGTAGAGCGCGCGGAGCGTGAGTGCCACCTCGCCGAGATTCGCGTTGCCGGCGCGCTCGCCCATGCCGTTGATCGTTCCCTGGACGTACGAGGCGCCGGCCCGCACCGCCGCGACGGCGCTCGCGGTGGCGACGCCGAAGTCGTTGTGGCCGTGGAAGTGGACGGGGATCCCGGGCCCGACGAGCTCGACCGTCGAGCCGACGAGCTCGGCCACCGCCTCGGGCGCGGCGATCCCGAGCGTGTCCACGACGACGACCTCCCGCGCGCCGGCCTCGACGGCGCTCGAGTAGACACGGCGGTAGAAGTCCGGCTCCGCACGCGTCGAGTCGACGCCGAAGAACGCCGCATGGATGCCGTGCTCTGCGGCGAACCGCATCGCGCTCGTGATCCGGTCGAGCATCTTCTCGCGGGAGACACCGATCGCGTCGAGCTTGAGATCCGAGATCGGCGACTCGATCACGGAGAAGCGCACCTCGAGCTCGGTCAGCGCCTCCAGGTCGGCCGGGACCGCGCGCGAAAAGCCCCAGATCTCCGCGTCGAGCCCGGCGGCGGAGATGCGCTTGACCGCCTCCCAGTCGTCGGACGAGACGCGCGGGAAGCCCGCCTCGATCCGGTCGATCCCGAGCCCGTCGAGCAGCCGGGCGATCTCGAGCTTCTGCTCCGGGTCGAGCACGACCCCGACGGTCTGCTCGCCGTCGCGGAGCGTCGTGTCGTACAGCCCGACACGGCCGCCGAGCCGGTAGGGGTCGTTCAGCTTCCCGGTCCAGATCAGATCGCTCATCCGGGGATTGCGGCCTTTCGCAACGCCGGCCGTTCCGAATTTCGCGGCCATTGAGTCAGCCCCACAGCGCAGTCCCCCACCCTGGGTGGGGAAGCCATCCCGCCACCCTCGAGATCAATTGTACGGGCCTCGCGGCTCGGTGTCTGTGCCAACTTTGTCAATTCTCCTCCACAGGAAGGCCGTCGTGGCGCACCTTGGGAAAGCCCCGCGTGGCACCCGCCGCGACCGGTATCCGGCCGCGGCTCATGCTTGCACGACTCCGTCGGGGAACGTCGAGAGCTTCTCGGCACCGGCCGGGCCGATCAGGAAGTTGTCCTCGACTCGGAGGCCGCCGCCGCCTTCCCAGTAGCACCCTGGCTCGATCGCGAGCACCATCCCCTCGGCGATCTCGCCGCCGCCCGCCTGGTGGGCATACGGCGGCTCGTGGGCGCGCGCGCCGACGCCGTGGCAGATCGGATGGGTCGGCTGGCCGGGGAAGCCGAGCTGGGCGATCCCCTGCCTGACGAGGCGATCGAGCTCGGCGAAGCTCGCACCGGGAACGCAGTGGGCGACGGCGCGGCCGTACACGTCCAGCAGGCCGGCTTCCAGCTCCCGGTACTCCGGGCGTAGATTGCCCGGGCAGAGGAGCTTCGTGTGGTCGCACCAGTAGCCGTCGGCGCAGACCCAGATCTCGAAGAGCGTCGGCTCGTCGGCGCTGACGGGACGGTCGCCGGTCGCGGTGAACGTCCGGATCCCCTTCCCGGACCAGACCAGCGAGAACCCGAGGGCGAGCTCGACCTTGCCGCGCCAGCCGGTGCCGCCGCCGTGGACGAATCCCTGCCAGACCGCCGCCGCCTGGCTCTCCCTCATCCCCGGCCGCAGCTCCCGCGCGACGTGCTCCATCGCTGCAGTGCAGATCTCGTTCGCGAGCCGCATCCGCTCGACCTCCTGCGGCGTCTTGATCGCGCGCGCCGGGGTGAGCACCGAGCCGCAGTCGGCGGCGCCGGGCCACGCGTCGAACCAGTCCTTCGTGAAGGTCGTCGGCTCGCCGACCATCCGGTCCGAGGCCTGCGTGCCGAGCGAGAGCTCGATCCCGACGCGACCGTAGGGACGGGCGGCCTCGACCGCGAGCGCGAGCGTCCGCGCCATCGGCGGCCGGGGGTCGGACTCGTCATACCCTCGAATCGACCGCACGTCCGAGGTCCACGCGGTCCGCGCTGCGTCGTCGAGCGAGGCCTCGAGGCAGAGCAGCACCGGGTCGCCCTCGATCGGGAAGATGCAGGCGTCGTAGCCCTTCATCCCCCAGAAGTTCGTCAGGTAGAGCACGTTGTCGGGCGCCCGGACGACGAGCGCGTCGAGCTCGGCGTCCGCCATCAGCGCGCGCACGCGGTCGAGCTTCGCCTGGTCGAGACGCCAGCTCACCAGCGGACGCGCGGAGGCGCGGGCTCGCCGTGCGCCTCCTGCCACGAGCTCACGGGATTGCGCAGGACGCCGATCCGCTCGATCTCGGCCTCCATCACATCCCCCGCCTTCAGGTAGAGCGACGCCGCATCGGGGCTGAACCCGGCGACCCCCGACACCGTGCCGGTCGAGACGACGTCTCCCGCCGAGTAGCCGAGCGGCGAGTAGTGGCTGAGGATCTCGGGGATCGTCACCGACATCCGGCTCGAATGCGACACCTGCCGCTCGACGCCGTTCACCCGCAGCGTCATCGCGAGGTCATGCGGATCGGGGATCTCGTCGGCGGTGACGATCCAAGGGCCGAGCGGGCAGAACGTGTCGATCGCCTTGCAGAAGGAGAACACGCCGGAGCGCATCTCGCGCCGCTGGATGTCGCGCGCTGTGATGTCGTTGAAGATCACGTAGCCGCCGATGTAGTCCGCGGCCTCCTCGGCCGAGAACCACTTGCCGGGCTTCGAGATCACGACCGCGAGCTCGAGCTCGTAGTCGAGCTCCTCGGTCAGGTGCTCGGGATAGACCACCGGCTCGTCCGGCCCGATGATCGCATCGACGTTCTGGAAGAAGACGATCCAGGGCGCGATCTCGTGCTCCCAGCCGACCTGCTTCGACTCCTCCTCGTGCTCGCGGAAGTTGCCGGCGGTGTGGAAGAACTTCTTCGGGACGATCGGTGCCTCGAGCCTGGCCTCGGCAAGCGGTGTGCGCTCGCCCTGGTCGGCCGCGCCGCCGCGCTCGAAGTATGTCCGCAGATCCGGCACGTCCAGCCGGACGATCTCGTCGCCCTGGATGCGGCCGGCCTTGCCGCCGTCGTAGCTCACGAGCTTCATTCGGCGACCTCGCAGACCCTCATCGCCGCGAGAGCGTAGACGTGCGCGGTCTGAACGAGCCCGGAGATGTCGAGGTTCTCGCCGTCGGTCGTGTCGAGGAGGCCGGTCGAGGTGCCGTAGTTGACGGTCGCGATCCCGGCGCGGGTGAGCGCCGAGGCGTCCGAGAACCAGCGGGTCACGTCGCGCTCCGGCGCTGCCCCGAAGACCTCCGAGTGCGAGGCGTCGATCGCCGCGATCAGCGGATGGTCCTCTGCGATCTCGGCGCCGGGAGCGGTGACGTACACCTCGCCTTCGACCCCGTGCTCCGGGAACCGGGCGGCGAGCGCACGGACCATGTCGAGCACCTCACGGCGGGCGCTCGCCATCTCCTTCGTGGGCGGGACGCGAACGTCGAGGAAGAGGTCGGTGCGATGCGGTGTCCTGGACACCCGCCAGCCGAAGCCGCCCTGGATCGCGCTCACGCCGACGATCGCCGGCACCCCGCGGTAGGTATTCGCTGGGTTCGCCTCCCACGCCGGGATCCAGTCGAGCACCGCGCCGAGTACCTCCTGCATACGCAGGATCGAGTTCTCGTCGCGCTTGCCCTCGCTGAAGGCGGTATGAATGAAGTTGCCGCTGGTCGAGATCCGGAGCCAGAGCGATCCGAAGTGGCCGAGCACGACCCTGCCCTCGGTCGGCTCGCCGAGAATGCACATGTCCGCCACGCCGCCGTGCGAGACGAGGTAGCGCGAACCGGCGGCATATCCCCGGAACTCCGCGCCCTGCGCCTCGCCCCACTGTGCCTTCTCGATCTCGCCGCAGACCGCCGCGACCATCACGTCTCCCTTCAGCCGCACGCCTGCGTCGCGCAGCGCGCGCATCGCCTCGACGTAGCAGGCGAGCGCGCCTTTCATGTTGGAAATCCCGAGCCCGAACAGCCGGCCGTTCTTGACGAACGCGTTCGGCTGGAATCCGCGTACCTCGGCAAGCCAGGGCTCGCGGCCCGAGTACGAGGTGTCCATGTGACCGTTGAACATCAGCGTCGGCCCGCCGCCCTCGCCACTCCAGGTTCCGAGGACGTTCGCGCGGCCCTCCTCGACCTGCTGCCACTGCACCTGCGCGCCCATCTCGGCGAACGTGGCGGCCATCAGCTCAGCCATCGCCTGCTCGCTGCCGGTGAAGCTCGGCGTTCCGATCGCCGCCGAGGCCCAGTCGACGAGACGCTCCTCGTTGATCGCGACTCCTGCCATCAACGGAAGTGCGGCAGCACCGACTCGGCGAAGAGCCTGATCTGCTCGTGCCGCTCGGCGCCCCAGAGCTCGAGCATGATGTGGGAGCAGCCCGCGGCGCTGTACTCCTCGATCGCCGCGATGCACTCGGCGGGCGTGCCGGCGATCGGCTTGCAGCGGTCGAGGAGCGAGTCGGTGACCTCCGCTTTGGCGGCCAGGCGGCCGCCGCGCTCCATCGCCTCGGCGACCGGCTGGAGCTCCTCCATGCTGATCCCCGCGACGTCGAGCAGCGTGTCGGCCGAGCCGCGGATGTTCTGGAACTTGTTGGCCAGGTACATGCCCGCGATCTCGCGGGCGCCGTCGCGTCCCGCCTCGCGGTCGGTCGCGTGGATCGAGGCGACGATCGTGCAGCCGACGTCGACAGACGCGGGATCGCGCCCGGCCTTCGCCGCGCCCTTCGCGACGTTCTGGCGCGTGTAGCGGACGAACTCGGGAGTCGTGATCGACGGTGTCAGCAGCCCGTCGCCGATCTCGCCGCCGAGCGCCTGCATCATCGGTGCGGTCGCCGCGACGTAGACCGGAACGTCCCAGTCGGGCGCGTGCGCCTCGGCCTGGACGGCCGGCAGGTCGGCACTGAAGACCTTGCCGTCGTACTCGAAGCGGTCGCCGCCGAGGGCGCCGCGCACGATCGCGACCGAGTCGCGCATGTGTGCAAGCGGCTTCGTCTCGCTCGGCGGTCCGCCCTGCTTCGTGTTGTTCAGGAAGATCTTCGACGTTCCGAACCCGACGATGAAGCGTCCCGGCCCGGCAGCCTCCTGCACGATCCGCGCGTCCATCGCGACCTGCACCGGATGGCGCGTATAGGGCGAGATGATCCCCCAGCCGATCGTCAGCCGCTCGGTGTCGCGTGCCATCAGCGCCGAGAGCACCGTGGAGGACCGGGCCTCCATGCCGTGCTTGCGCCACCAGGGGTAGGCCTCGGCGAGCCAGATCGTGTCGAAGCCGCCGCGGTCGAGCTCGCGCGCCGTCTCGAGCATCTCGACGAGCGGCTCCATCGTGAGCTGCATCAGCCCGATGCGGAGCGGAAGGGCCAGGACGAGCTCCTACGCCGTCGCCGGCGAGCCCTCGCCGGCCTCGACGCTCGCTGCGGTGACCTGCTTGTCGAGCGCCGCCAGAACCTGGTTCACCTGCTGCTTCACGATCGGCTGGAGCACCCTCTGGCCCATTGCGCCGACCGGGCCTGCGATCGACACCTCGGCCGTCCAGAGCATGCGCGTGCCCTCCTCGAGCTCCTCGAGCGTGAACGAGGTCGTCATGTCGAGCATCGCACCGACGCCGTTCCCTTTCGCGTGCAGGCTCGAGTACTCGGGCGGGCGTATCTCGGTCTTCTCGAAGTCGATCGTCATCGCGAGCGAGCCGAGCCCGAGCGGGATCTTCACGTTCGCGCGCCAGTGGCGGTCGTCGGCGACGTCGAAGGACTGGACGCCCGGCATCAGCTCGGCCATCTTCTCGGGGTCGTTCATCACCCGCCAGACGGTCTCGCGTCTGGCCGCGAACGACCGCTCCCCTTCGGTTTTCACAAGACACCGTTTCTCATGCGGGTGCTACCTCGAGGCCGGTCCGGCTCGCTTCGGGATCCTGGATCAGCTCGAACACGCGGAACGGCGGGTTGCACGACTCGGAGACGATCGGCTTGCCGACCGTCTTGAGCGCGTCCTGGAGTGCGGCGCAGACCGCATGGATCGCCGCGCCACCGCCTTCGCCCATTCCCTTCGTGCCGAGCGGGCTGAACGGCGAAGGCGACTCGAGCGCGCCGGTGCGGAGCGGCGGAACGTCCATCGCGTGGGGGACGTGGTAGTCGTAGAAGTTCGGCGTGAGCAAGTTGCCGTCCTCGTCGTAGGTGAACGTCTCGTGGGTCGCCGCGCCGATCCCGTGGGCGAGAGCGCCCATCACCTGGCCCTCGACGATCTGGGGGTGGATGCGCGTGCCGCAGTCGTCGACGGCCGCGTAGTCGAGGATCTCGTAGCTGCCCGTCTCCGGGTCGACCTCGACCACCGCGACGTGCACCTGGGTCGCGTAGGTGAGCGTGAGGTTCCCGTACTTGCGCTCGAGGTCCGGAAGCTCGAACGGAGGGACGTAGACGTAGCGCTGGTTGAGCGTGATCTCGCGGCCCTCCTCCGAGAGGACGGCGTTGTTCGCGTTCACGATCGCCCCGACCGCAAAGAACGGCAGCGCCGCTTCGGGGTTGTCGGCGCGCTTCGCGAACCCGCCCTCGAGCACGATCCCGTCGGGACCGTCCGCGCCGAGCACACCGGCCGCGAGCTTCTTGATGTCGAGCGCCAGGGCGTCCGCGGCGCCCTTCACGGCCGAGAGGCCGGTGACGGCGAACTGACTCGCATAGGTGCCCGAGAACCCGGCATGCGAGTTCCAGTAGGAGTCGTGGCCGGTGCGCACGTTGACCGAGTCCGGGTCGCAGCCGAGGATGTCGGCGACCACCTGCGAGGTCACGGTCTCGTGGCCCTGGCCCTGCGGCGTCGTGCCGAGCGTGACCACGATCTCCCCGAAGATGTCGAGCTTGACGGTCGCGACCTCGTTGTTGCCCGAGAACTGGAGCTCCGGATTGATCAGCCGTGACTGGCCGAAGTTGTTCGTGCCGCTGTCCAGCGTCGAGCCGATCCCGAGCCCGAGCAGCTTCCCGCCGGCCTCGGCCTGGGCGCGCCGCGCGGAGATCGAGTCCTTGCCGATCAGCTCGAGCGCCAGATCGAGCATGCCCGCGTAGTCGCCCGAGTCGTAGACGCAGCCGTTCGGCGTCGTGTAGGGCATCTCGTCGGCGCGGATGTAGTTGCGCTTGCGGATATCCACGGGATCGATCCCGAGCTCGCCGGCGACGATGTCGATCACGCGCTCGGTGAACCACAGGTGCTGCATCCGCGAGTAGCCCCGGTTCGGCGAGCACGGAGCCTTGTTCGTGACCACCTGCGTGAAGTCGAGGCGGATGTTCTTCCAGCGGTACATGCCCGGCGTGACCTGCGCCCAGATCACGCCGCCGAGCGGCTCGTAGCGGGTGAAGGCGCCGGCGTCGTCGAGCGCCTTCGTGCGGAAGCCGAGCATTGTGCCGTCGTCCTTCACGGCCACCTCGACGTCCTGGAAGTAGCGCTCGTTGCCGTGCGACATCGACATGTGGAACTCGGTGCGCCACTCCGTCCACTGGATCGCGCGGTTCAGCTTCCGGGCGAGCAGGCAGATCGCGACCAGCTGCGGGTGCGAGGTGATCTTGTTGCCGAAGCCGCCGCCGATGTCCTGGGTGACGAAGCGCATCTTGTCGAGCCCGGTACGCATGGCCGGCCCCATCATGATCGCCGCGAAGCCGGGGAACTGGTTGTTGCAGTAGATCGTCCACTGCCCCGTGCCGCGGTTGAACTCGACGAGCGCGCCGTCGGTCTCGAGCGGGGTCGAGTTGAAACGGTCGAAGTGGAGCTCGGGGATCCTCACGATCCGGTCGGCCTCGGCGACCGCGGCCTCCCAGCTGCCCCACTCGTAGGTGCTCTCCCAGACGAGGTTCGAGCCGGCGTCCGGGTGGAGGACGGGCGCATCGGGGTCGAGCGCCTTGCGAGCGTCGACGAGCGCGGGCAGCGGCTCGTACTCGACCTCGACCAGCTCGGCGGCGTCGCGCGCGAGCTCGCGGGTCTCGGCGACGACGATCGCCACCGGGTCGCCGACGAAGCGCACGCGGCCGACTGCGAGGGCGTAGTCCTTGATCTCGTTGCCGGGAGCGGTCGAGAGCTGGAAGAACGGGTCGGTGAGGGTCGCGACCTCGTCCCCGGTCAGCGTCCCGTACACACCGGGCACGGCGAGCGCGGCGGAGACGTCGACCGACTTGATCTGCGCGTGCGCGTACGGCGAGCGGACGTAGTGCGCGAAGCCCATGTTCGCGCGCTTGATGTCGTCGACGAACACGCCCTGGCCCTGCACGAGCCGGCGGTCCTCCTTCCGCGGGATGCTCTGGCCCTTCCACTCCTCGGCCGGCGCCTCGATCTCGACGCGCTCCGGCGCAACAGTCGTCTCGCTCATTGGCCAACCTTCGGTTGCCGCATGAGGTGTTGCTCCAGCGCCGGCAAAGCCGGCGCCTCCGCGATCGAGCCTCCGTCGAGCCTACGGCTCATCAGTCCTCGACCTCCTGGCCGGAGGCAGCCTTCACGGCCTTGATGATGTTCCAGTAGCCGGTGCAGCGGCAGATGTTCCCCTGGAGCCCCTTGCGGATCTCGTCATCGCTGGGACGGGGGTTCTTGGCAAGCAGCGCTGTCGCCGAGATCAGCATCCCGGGGGTGCAGTAGCCGCACTGGAGCGCGTGCTGCTCGTGAAACGCCTGCTGGAGCGGGTTGAGCTCGCCGTCGGGAGAGAGTCCCTCGACGGTCTGGATGCTCGCGCCGTCGGCCTGGACGGCCAGCAGCATGCAGCTCTTCACGAGCACGCCGTCGAGCAGGACGCTGCAGGCGCCGCAGTTGCCGGTGTCGCAGCCGATGTGGCTCCCGGTCAGGTCGAGGTCATCCCGGATGAAATGGATCAGGAGCCGGCGCGCCTCGACCTCGCGTTCGTAGGAGTGGCCGTTCACCTCGACGATGATCCGCTTCGAGCTCTCGATCGCGGTCATGACGCCGCTCCTCGCGCGCCGGCCTGGACGATCGCGCGGGCGACGACCACCTCGGCGATCTGCTGGCGGTAGGCGGCTGGGGCGTGCACGTCGCCGGGAGGATCGAGGGTCGCACCGAGCCCGGCCACAGCCGCTCTCGCGGCCTCGAGCCCGTGGTCGCCGTCGAGCTTCGCCTCCACCTCGGTTGCCCGGTGCGGAACCGCATCGACGCAGCCGATCGCGACCCGCGGCCCGCCGTCGAGCGACACGGCCGCATTGACGATGCACGTCCCGTCGCGGCCGATCGTGACGGAGGCAAACCCGTCGCGGCGCCCGGGCGGGATCGAGATCGAGGTCAGTACCTCGCCGGGGCCGACCGCGGTCATGTAGACGCCGAGGAAGAAGTCCTCCGCCGTCACGGTGCGCTCGCCGTCGGGCCCGGAGATCTTCATCTCGGCTCCGAGCGCGACCATCACCGGCGGGAGGTGGTTCGTCGGGTCGTTCGCGCAGATGTTGCCGCCGATCGTGCCGCGGTTACGAACCTGGACGTCTGCGATCTGGGCGCAGACCTCGCCGAGGATCGGCCGCGCCCGGGCCTCGGCACTCTCGATCAGTTCCGTGTAGCTCGTCATCGAGCCGATCTCGAGGCTCCCGTCGGCGCCGAGCTCGACACCCTTCAGCTCGTCGAGCCCGTTCAGGTCGACGAGCGCGTCCGGAGAAGCCGCTCTGGCCTTCATCACGCTCACGAGTGTCTGCCCCCCGGCGAGCGCACGGGCACCGTCGGCCGAGCCAAGAAGCTCGAGTGCCTCGGCGAGCGTGGACGGCTTTGCATATCCAACTTCGCGCGGGAGCACAGCGAGGTTCTAGCGCAAATCGAGGGTCAGGTGTGGGCGCGCCGTCAGGCCTGCGCCAGGAGCTCGCGATGCCGGCCGAGCGCTGCGAGAACGACGTCGATGTCGTCCACGGTGTTGTAGGCATGGGCCGAAATGCGCAGGCTGCCGTCGCGCTGTGAGGTGACGATCCCCTCAGACCCGAGTACGTCGACGAGCCGTGGCGCATCGGTCGAACGGATGCAGACGAGCGCGCCCCGCTGCTCCGGGTCGCGTGGCGTCGCGACTATTCCGGCCAGCTCGTCGATCCCCGCGATCAGTCGCTCGTTGAGCGCCGTCACGTGGACGCGGGTCTCCGCGATCCCGAGCTCCGAGATCAGCTCGATCCCCGCGATCCCTGCGTAGATCGCCGGGATCGGAGGCGTCCCCGACTCGAACCGTCGCGCCGTCGGCGAGGGCGAGTAGTCGTGGATGTCCATCTCGAAGATGTTCCGGTCGGCGAACCAGCCGGTCTGCGTCGGGAGCAGCCGCTGCGAGAGCTCGCCGCGGCACCACAGGAACCCGAGGCCGGCCGAGGCGAGCAGGTACTTGAGCGCGCCGGCGCCGAGGAAGTCGATCCCGAGCTCCTCGACGTCGATCGGGTAGCTCCCGATCGCCTGGTAGGCGTCGAGCAGGACGAGCGCGCCGTGAGCGTGCGCGAGCTCGACCACCTCCTCGACCGGCAAGCGCGCGCCGTTTCGGTAACAGACCGCCGTGATCGCGACGAGGGCCGTTCGCTCGTCGATCAGCCGTTCGAAGTGCTCGACCGGAATCACCCCATCGTGTTGGGACACGTGGACGACCTCGGCGCCCCGTAGCTCCTGTGCGTGCCAGATCTGCCCGACCGTCGGGAACTCGAAATCGGAGACGACCACGCGGGGCCGCTCGCTCCAGTCGAAGGTGCTCGCGAGCGAGCTGACTCCCGCCGAGAGCGAAGTCGTCACCGCCACCTCGTCGGGCTTGCCGCCGACGAGCCGGGCGAAGGTCGTCCGTGCCGCCTCGGCCCGCTCGATCCAGTACTCCCACGGTGCGCCCTTCTCGTCCCAGTCGGTCAGATAGGCCTCGTAGGCGGCGCGGACGGAGCCCGAGAGCGCTCCCTGCGAGCACGAGTTGAGGTAGGTGAGCCGCTCGAAGATCGGGAACCGCGACCGGCACCCGGCGACCGAGGCCGATGCCTCAGCGACCAAGGTAGGCCTTCCGCAGGTCGTCGTTCTCGATCAGGTCGGCGGCCTTGCCCGAGAGCACGACGCGGCCGGTCGAGAGCACGTAGCCGCGGTCGGCGATCGAGAGCGAGACGTTCGCGTTCTGCTCGACGACGAGCACCGCGACGCCCTCGTCGTTCACCTGCTTGATGATCTCGAAGCTCTTCTCGACGAGGAGCGGCGCGAGCCCCATCGACGGCTCGTCCATCAGGAGGAGCTTCGGCTGCGACATCAGCGCGCGACCCATCGCCACCATCTGCTGCTCGCCGCCGGACAGCGTGCCCGCGAGCTGCGTCCGCCGCTCGTAGACGCGAGGGAAGAGCTGGTAGACGCGCTCGTAGTCGTCCGGCTCGCCGCCGCCGCGGAGGTAGGCGCCCATCTTCAGGTTCTCGAGCACCGTCATCGGCGCGAAGAGGCGGCGGTTCTCGGGGACGATCGCCATCCCCCGCCGGATCCGGTAGTTCGTCGGCCGTTTCGTCACGTCCTCGCCCGCGAACTCCACCGTTCCCTTCCGCGGCGTGACCACGCCGAGGATCGTCTTGAGCGTCGTCGACTTGCCGGAGGCGTTGCCGCCGAGCAGACACACGAGCTCGCCGGCGCCGACCTGGAGCTCCACGTCCTGGAGGATGTGGATCGGTCCGTAGAAGGTGTCGACGGCCGCGAGCCGGAGCAGCGGCGCGGGCGCTTGGCCGTTCGTGCTCACTTGGTCGCCGTCGTCGCCTTCAGGCCGAGGTAGGCCTCGACGACGCGCTCGTTCGTCGCGACTGCATCGAATGTGCCCTCGGCGATCTTGATCCCGTGGTCGAGTGCGATCACGCGGTCGGAGATGCCCTCGACGACGTGCATGTCGTGCTCGATCACGAGGATCGTGAACCCGGCCTCCGTCCGCAGCCGGCCGATCAGCTCGGCGATCTCGTGGGTCTCGACCGGGTTCATCCCCGCCGCCGGCTCGTCGAGCAGGAGCAGCCGGGGCCGGGTGGCGGTCGCGCGGGCGATCTCGAGCCGCCGGCGGTTCGCGTACGAAAGCGTGTAGGCGGGCTGGTTCCAGCGGTAGCCCATCAGCCGGTCGCCGAAGAACGCGAGCCGCTCCTCGGCGAGGCGGTGGATCTCCTTTTCCTCGCGGCGCATGCCGGGCGTGCGCAGGATCGAGCGGAAGATGCCGGAGTTCGTGTGCGCGTAGGCGGCCGCCATCACGTTCTCCTTCACGGTCATGTTCAGGAAGAGCCGCAGCGTCTGGAAGGTGCGCGCGACGCCGCGCCCGACGATCTCGTGCGGCTCGAGCCCGAGCAGGCTCCTGCCGTCGAAGGAGATCGTGCCGGAGTCCGGTTTGTAGATGCCGGTGATCAGGTTGAAGAGCGTCGTCTTGCCGGCGCCGTTCGGGCCGATCACGCTGACGATCTCGTTCTCGTCGACGTGGAGGTCGAGCTCGGTGATGCAGGTCAGCCCGCCGAAGCTCTTCGAGATCCCGCGCAGGTCGAGGAGCGGCTCGGGCATCACACGATCTCCACACGCGTCTGGCCGACGAGACCTTGCGGCCGTGCGTTCATCAGGACGATCAGGATCACGCCGATCATGATCAGGCGCGTGGTGCTCGGCTCGGTCGAGAGCCGAAGGTCCCAGACGAACGCGGACAGGTACAGGACCACGGGAAGCATCAGGTTGCGGATCAGGGGCCGGACGATCGTGAGCACGAGGATCAGCGCGACGAGCAGCACGAAGCCCCAGTTGCCGACGGTCATCTGGGTCTGCGGATTGCCGGGTACGGGGATCCAGTGGTCGAGGAGCCGGCCGAGCTCGCCGCCCACGCCGCCGTGGCCGGTGGTCGCCGACGGCCAGATCGCATCGACGATCCCGTAGAAGACAAAGCCGAAGACGACCGTGCCGGCGAGCACCGCGCCGAGAACCCGCCAGGGTCGCAGCTTCGCGACGAGCGTTCCGAGGACGAGGACGAAGAACATCCAGGTGGCGTGGTTCGGCGTGCGGAGGAGCTCGAGCGACACGTTCACGACGAGCGCGCCGAGGATCACCCCGCCGAGCGATCCGGCGCCGCCGAGGATCAGGATCGCGTAGACGAGGATCAGCACCGGCGTGTCGAAGTCGCTCGAGAAGACGGCGGTGTTGAGCGAGGCGAAGAGCGTGCCGGAGAGCCCCGCGACGGCCGCCCCGAAGGAGAAGGCGTAGAGCTTGAGGCGGTTCACGGGCATCCCCATCAGCTCCGCCGCGAGCGAGTCCTCGCGCAGTGACCGCCACGCCCGCCCGGTCCGCGAGATGTTGACGAGGTACACGATCGTCAGGATCACGAGGAAGAAGATCAGGGCGATGTAGTAGTAGCTCTCGAGCGTCTCGAGCCTGTGGCCGAAGAGGTGGAACGCGTCGATGTTCGCGATCCCGTTCGGGCCGTTCGTGATGTTGGCGCCGGCGGTGAGGCCGAGGAACGAGATGTGCTCGCCGTTCTGGGTGATCGTGACGAACAGCTGCCCGAAGAAGAGGGTGACGATCGCGAGGTAGTCGCCGAGCAGCCGCCTCGAGGGAAGCGCGACGAGGAAGCCGAGCAGGGCCGTGGCCGCGGTGACGATCACGAGGATCGCCGGGGTCGGCCAGTGCAGTCCGAACTGGGACGAGGCGAGCATCGCATAGCCGTAGGCGCCGAAGCCGAAGAACGCGACGTAGCCCAGGTCGAGGAGGCCCGCAAAGCCGACGACCACGTTCAGCCCGAGCGCGAGCAGCATGTAGATCAGCGTGTCGAAGCCGACCCGGATCACGTAGCCGTTGTTCGTGAAGAGCGGGACGCAGGCCGCGGCGATCGTGAACGCGATGTAGTACGAGATCACCGGGATCCGCTGGAGCTCGCGCCGGACGCTGCCCGAGACACCGCTCCCCTGGTCGCGCCGGCCCTCGTGTGAGGCGACCCACTCGTCGGCGCCGATCGCCGGTGCCGGTGTCTTCGGTTCTTCGGCTGCGGTCCCCGTCACCCGGCTCACACCTTCTGCAGGGCCGGCTTGCCGAGGATTCCGCTCGGTCGGATCAGCATGACGCCGATCAGCAGCGCGAAGACGATCGCGTCCGAGAAGGTCGAGGACACGTAGCCGATCGTGAACGACTCGGCGAGCCCGATCGTGAGCCCGCCGACGACCGCGCCCGGCAGGTTGCCGATGCCGCCGATCACGGCGGCGGTGAACGCCTTGAGCCCGGCCGCGAACCCCATGTAGGGCCAGAGCTGCTGGTAGACGAGGCAGTTGAAGATCCCGGCCGCACCGGCGAGCGCCGAGCCGATGAAGAACGTGACGGCGATCACGCGGTTCACGTCGATGCCCATCATCTCGGCCGCCTGCCGGTCGAACGAGACGGCGCGCATCGCGCGGCCGAGCTGGGTGCGTGCGACGAAGTAGGTCAGTCCGACCATGAGCACGAACGTTCCGACGACGACGATGATCTGGGCGAGCGCGACGTGGACCCCGGACGGCAGCGTGAACCCGGTCGACCAGAGCACGCCGCCGCCCCAGTCGAACGTGTCAAAGCTCTGGTAGTCGGCGCCGACGAGCAGCAGGGTCGCGTTCTCGATGAAGAACGACACGCCGAGCGCCGTGATCAGCGGGGCGATTCGGGGCGCGTCACGCAGTCGCCTGTAGGCGAAGCGCTCGATCACGACCCCGAGCAGTCCCCCGCCGAGCATGGCGGCCGAGAACATGAAGAAGAGGAGCAGGAAGATCGGGATCGTGAGCGAGAGCGCGCCGCCGAAGATCGTGAGGACGCCGTAGCCGATGAAGGCGCCCACCATGTAGATGTCGCCGTGGGCGAAGTTCAGGAGCTTCAGGATCCCGTACACCATCGAATAGCCGAGGGCGATGAGGGCGTAGACGCATCCGTGGACGATCCCGGAGACGAGCTCGGTGACGAAGAGGTTCCAGTTCATCTGGGGAAAGCCCGGGGGGCACGGCGGCTGCCGTGCCCCCACGATATGACGAACTACGCGACCGTGACGTACTTGCCGTTCACGATCTTGAAGATGTGGAACTTCGCACCAGCGACGTCGCCGTTCGAGGTGAACGACACCGGCGTCCCGAGGATCGTGTTTGCGAGCTTCACCTTGGCGAACGCCGCACGCATCGAAGCGCGCGAGATCGTGCCCTTGGTGGAGCCGCCGCACGCCTTCGTTGCCGCCGTCGCGTACATCTGCGCGAGGACGTAGTTCGGTGCGCCGAACGGGCTCGTGCCGCCCGGGAACTGCTGGTGGTACGCCGCGACGGTGGCCGCGTCGGCCTTGATCGTGGTCACGTCCGGAGCGAAGAACGAGACGTAGTTGCCGCTCGCGTTGAACTTCGACGAGTCGAACGTGCCGTCGCTGCCGAACACGACAGCCGACTTGCCCTGCGACTTGAGCTGCTGGGCGAAGAGCTGTGCCTCAGAGGCGAGCTGGAAGGGCAGGAAGACGACCTTCGTCGAGCTCGAGACCTTGGCCACGAGGGAGGAGAAATCGGTCGACTTCTGGCTGACCGACTCGCGATCGACGTTGACGCCGGCTGCCTTCAGCTTGGCCTCGACGATGTCGGCGAGACCGGTCGAGTATGACTCCTGGTCGTCGACGACCATGACGCTGCCGCCCTTCTTGACGCCGAGCTTCGACATCATGTAGGCCGCATCCGTCGGGGCCTGGACGCCGTCGTTCGGGACGTCACGGAAGAAGTAGCCCTTGTTGCCGCCGGCCGTGAGCTTCACGTTCGTGGCCGAGCCCGAAGCGAACGCGAGGCCCGCCTTCTTGAGGATCGGGGCGGAAGCCGTGACCTCGTCGCTGCCCGCGGGCCCGATCACGCCGACGATGCTCGAGTTCGACGCGAACGACTGCGCGACGGTCGAGGCGATGGCAGGATTCAGCTGCGTGTCGCCCTGCACGATGTTGATCTTGATCGGATGGCTCTTGTTCCACTGCGCCGCGAAGAACTCGGCCCAGTGGAGCTGATCGTCGCCGATCGATGCGACCGGCCCGGTGAAGGGGCCCATGATCCCGATCTGGATCGGGTTCGCGCACGAGTTACCCGCAGGAGCCGCGGTCTGCGACTTCACGGCCGAGCTCGCGACGCCCGAGACCACGAGCGCGAGTGACGCGACCGTGCCTCCGGCGACGATGAGTGCTGCCTTTCTAACCATCAAGCCTCCTTGAACAACTTCTGGCTGAGACCCGACGGTGCTGCCGCGGGCCGAAGCGGTTTCGGTTTTGTGGGACGTGTGCAGCGCGGCCAACGAGAGGCCGCGTTCGAAACAGGCGCCTGATCCTACGCGGTTGCCGCGGTTGTGTACAACCGGCCGGCGCCTGGGTCTGTTTTGCCGCGGGGTCTTCGATTAGATTCGTGTGGTGGTGTACTCCATCGCCCGAGACAGTGCCCGGCGGGCAGTCGTTCCGGGGGACACAGTCGCAGTCCTTCCGTTCTTCGATGACGTCCACGGCTGCGAGAAGTTTGTGCAGCGGGTCCTGGTCTTCGGCCCCGGAGCCTCTCGCGAGCGGGTCGAGACGGCAGACGACGAGATCCTCTTCGTCCTCGAAGGGGCCGGGCGCCTGGTCCTCGACGGCACCACGCTCGCCGTTTCCGCGGGGACCGGCGCCTTCGTCGGCCAGGGAACTCCCTGGCGGATCGAGGTCGATTCCCCGCTCGAGTTGCTCTCCGTGCTCGTGCACGACCCCGAGCCGGTCCCGGCCGGCGCACACGCGCTCGTCGACCTCGAGGCCGAGGGTCGGCTGAGCGCCACGGCGGCGCGGCAGTTCACGCTCGGGGTGACGCCCGACTGCGGCTGCCTCTCGGTCACCCAGTTCATCGGCTTCGTCCCTCCGGGCCGCGCGCCGGACCATTTCCATCGCTACGACGAGGTGATCTACATCCTCGAGGGCCACGGCGTCCTGCATATCGGGGGGGAGGTTTCGACCCCGTTTCGGGAGGGCTCGTGCGTCCATCTTCCCGCCCGCACCGTCCACAGCCTCGAGAATGCCGGCGAGACCGAGCTGCGGCTGCTCGGCGTCTTCCGCCCGGCCGGCTCGCCCGCCGAGGCCTACTACCCTGACGGCACACCTGCCGCCTATCCCGACCACGACCTCGAGGAGAGCTGAGTTGCCGAGAATCGAACGTATCGCCGACATCGCCTGGGAAGGGAACCTCGCTCGGGGCTCGGGCGTGATCACCGCCGGCTCGTCGGGCGCCTTCGCCGCGCTGCCGTTCACGAACGCGAGCCGGATCGGTCAGCCCGAGGGGAAGACGAGCCCCGAGGAGCTGCTCGCGGCGGCGCACGGTGGGTGCTTCACGAGCTCGCTCGCCGGCGAGCTGACCCGCCTCGGCCACCCACCCGAGTGGCTCGAGACCTCATGTCAGATCGTGATGGACGAGGTCGAGGGGCAGGGCCATCAGATCGTCGGCTCGAGGCTCACGGTGCGGGCTTCGGTGCCGGGGATCGACGCCGCCGGGTTCGACGAGGGCGTGCGCCTGGCCGACGAGGGCTGCCCGTTCTCGACGCTGCTCAAGCACGCGGGCGCCGAGGTGCGCATCACCGCTCGGCTCGACGGCTGAGCGGCCCGGCCGCCTGAACGCGACGGGGTGCAGGCAGGATGTGGCCGTGGCCCCCCTGTACCTGGACGAGAAGGACGTCGAGGAGCTGCTCACCCCGGCCGATGCGCTGGAGGCGGTCGAGGCGTCGCTTCGACGGCTTGCAGCGGGTTCGGTCGACAACCGGCCACGGACTCGGCTCCCGCTCGACGACGGGCAGTTCGCCGTCATGGCCTGCGTCGACCCTGAGCTCGGCTACGCGGGGCTCAAGTCGTACGCGTGGACGGAGACCGGAACGCCGTTTGTCGTCCTGCTCTTCTCGCTCGAGGAGCCGACGACCCTCGTGGCAGTGATCGAGGCAGACAAGCTCGGGCAGCTCCGGACGGGCGCCGCCTCGGGCGTCGCAGCCCGCCACCTGGCCCGCGAAGGTGCGACGAGCCTCGGGGTGATCGGCTGCGGACGGCAGGCCGTCTCACAGATCGCCTCGATCCGCACGGCGCTGCCGGCGCTCGACCGGGTCGTCGTCTACTGCCGGAACGCGGATCGGCTCGCCGAATTCTGCCGGGTAAACGACTGCGAGCCGGCCGAACTGCACCGAGAGGCGGCCGAAGCCGAGATCGTGGTCACGGTGACGACCTCGAAGGATCCGGTGGTCAGGGGCGAGTGGCTTCGAGACGGCGCCCTCGTGTGCGCCGTCGGTGCGAACGACCCGTCCTACCGCGAGCTCGACAACGCGGTGCTCGAACGCGCGGCCTTCGTCTGCTGCGACTCGCGGGAGCAGTCGCTGCTCGAGGCGGGCGACCTGATCGAGCCCGTCGAGCGCGGCGTCCTCGACTGGCTCGAGGTCCACGAGCTCCAGGACGTCGTCTCGGGCGAGCTTCAGGGCCGGGCCTCGCCCGAGGACATCGTGGTCTTCAAGTCGAACGGGATGGCCGCCTGGGATCTCGCGGTCGGCGCGCGCGTGCTCGAGCTCGCCCGCGAGCGTGGCGTCGGGCGCGAGCTCTAGGGACTAGATCCCGGCGGCTGCGCGCTGGGCGGCGAGGTCGTCGCCGAACGCCTCGAGCACGTCGGGACGTTCGAGGAGCTGCGGGATCTGCGTCGGCGTCAGCAGATTCGTGATGTAGGAGTCGTTCATGATCTCGTCGAGCGTGCGTCCCTTGTGGTGCTCGGTGATCAGGTGCTCCGCACCCATGTCGAGCTTGCGCGGTTTCCCGAAGGAGAATGCGGAGTTGACGACGTCGCGGAAGCCCACCACGTTCGATTCTACGTCGCTCGCCGAGCTCAGCTGGGAGAACCTCCCGGCGGCACCGGTGATCGCTCCGAGCTCAGCTGGTGGAACCTTCCGGTTCCCCCAGACCCCCTCCCCTGGTCCGCTTCGCGGACAGGCTGCTCCGCCGCCCTTCGGGCGGCTCCGCGGCCGGCCATTGCAGGTTTGCGTCGGGGATCGGATCGCCGTGGGGGTCGTGGGTCGGGTAGCCGAGCGCCCGGTCGATCCGTTCCTCGAGCTCCTCGGAGATCACGTGCTCGAGGCGGTCGGCCTCGTCGTGGACGTTCTCCACGCTCACGCCGAGCGTGCGGGCGAGGTAGAGCTCGAGCAGCCGGTGGTGGCGGATCACCTCGAGTGCGACCTGCTCGCCGGCGGGCGTCAGGCGGGCTCCGCGGTAGGGCTCGTGCTCGAGCAGATCGAGGACCGCGAGCTTCTTCACCATCGCCGAGGCCGAGGCGGCCGAGACGCCCTGGTCGCGCGCGAGCGCGGTGACCGTGGCGCGGCCGCCAGCCTCCTGGAGCTTGTAGATCCCCTTGAGGTAGTCCTGGATCGTGTCGGAGAGCGCCGGCCGGGTCATCGAGGCAAGGGTAGGGCGTTGGTAGCGTGGCAGGTCGTGCGTATCCGCGTCGGACATAGTGCTGATCCAGACGATGCGTTCATGTTCTGGGCGATCGAGGCCGGCCGGGTGGACACCCGGGGGCTCGAGCTCGAGCAGGTCGTGTCGGACATCCAGACCCTCAACGAGTGGGCGCTCGAAGGCCGTCTCGAGGTGACGGCGATCTCGATGGGCGCCTACGCGAGCGTCGCCGACCGCTACGTGCTCTTGCCCCACGGTGCGTCGTTCGGGATCGGCTACGGCCCGATCGTCGTCACCCGCGAGGAAACCGACCTCGCCGGCCTGCGTGATTCGGAGATCGTGATCCCCGGCCGGCTCACCACCGCGTACCTCGCGCTCCGGCTCGCGCTCGGAGACGACCTGCATGTTCGCGAGCTTCCCTTCGACGAGATCCTCGACGAGGTCGCCTCGGGACGTGCCGACGCCGGGCTCTTGATCCACGAAGGGCAGCTCACCTACGCCGCCTCCGGCCTCTCCAAGGTTCTCGATCTCGGCAAGTGGTGGCAGGACGAGACGGGCCTGCCGCTTCCACTCGGGGTCAACACCGCCCGGAGGGACCTCGGCGACCGGCTCTCGGACGTCTCCGAGGTGCTCGGCGAGGCGATCCGGGTCGGGCTCGACCACCGTGACGAGGCACTCGCCTACGCCGAGCAGTTCGGGCGCGGGATCGACCGCGAGACCGCCGACCGCTTCGTCGCGATGTACGTCAACGAACTCACGTGCGACTACGGCGAGATCGGGCGGCAGGCCGTCGACGAGCTCCTTCGGCGGTCCGGCTCGGGTGTCACTGCCGCGTACGCCTGAGCCCGGCGGCGGCGCGACGCGGTACCGGTGGGCCGTCCTCGCGGCCGGGACGTTCGCGCAGGCCGGCTACGCCTCGATCATCTTCGGGCTCGCGGTCCTCGCGCCGGCGCTGCGAGTCCACTACGACCTCGGGCTCACCGGGATCGGGCTCGTGCTCGCTGCACCGTCCCTCGGCTCGATCGCGACGCTCTACCCGTGGGGGCGCGCCACCGACAGGTACGGAGAGCGAACGGTGCTGGCGCTCGGGCTCGGCGCCGCCTCGATCTGCGTCGGGCTCAGTGCCTTCGTCTCGTCGTTCGACGTGTTCCTCGGGCTGCTCTTCCTCGCGGGCGGTCTCGGCGCCAGCGTCAACTCGGCGAGCGGGCGGGCGGTGATGCACTGGTTCGACGCCCGCGACCGGGGCTTCGCGCTCGGCCTGCGCCAGACCGCCGTGCCGATCGCGGGGGCCTGGGTTGCGCTCGTCCTCCCGGCGATCTCGCCCGGCGACGATCCACGCCCGGCATTGCTCACGCTCGCGGCCGTCGCAATGGCCGGCGCCGTGACGGGGCTGCTCGTCCTGCGCGAGCGCCCGGGATCGCACCTCTTCACGAGCCAGCCGACGGCACCCGAGCCGCTTCGCGATCGACGGCTCTGGCTGCTCTCGGGCGGCAGCGCCCTGCTGCTCGAGCCACAGGTCTGCCTGGTCGGATTCCTCGTCGTCTTCCTGCACGCCGAACGCCACCTGTCGACCGCGGGGGCCGCCGCCGTGCTTGCCGTTCTGAACATCTTCGGGATCGCGACCCGCATCGGTGCTGGGCGATGGTCGGACATCGTCCGCAACCGGATCGGGCCGCTGCGCTCCATCGCGCTCGCCTCGGCCGCTCTCGTTCTCTGCTGCACGGTGCTGCTGTCGGCGCCGCTCGCGTTGCTCGTGCCCGCGCTCGTCCTGATGGGCTGCGTGACGATCAGCTGGAACGGCCTTTCGTTCGCCGCCGTCGCCGAGACCGCGGGCCATGTCCGCAGCGGCACGGCCCTCGGGATGCAGCAGACGGCGCTCGCAGTCTCCGGCTCGGTGCTCCCCGTTCTTTTCGGAGCCTTCGTCGGCGCTACCTCGTGGCGGGCCGGTTTTGCCTTGAGTGCGATCTTCCCGCTCGCCGGGTGGCGCCTCCTCCGCCCGGCTCCGGGCTGAGCGCGACAGAATGGGACCCGTGAGCAGGGTCCTCGAACGCCTCGATGAGCTCTACGCGATCGGCGCCACCCGCATCGGCGGCTCGTCCGAAGAGGACGCGGCGCATCGCGTGCTGGCGCTCTGGCTCGAGAAAGCGGGTCTCGAGGTCGAGGTCGACGCGTTCGGGAACACTTTCGGCCGCCGCGGAGACGCGAAGGTCTGGACGGGGTCGCATCTGGACAGCGTCCCGAACGGCGGCCGCTTCGACGGCGCGCTCGGTGTGGTCGCCGCGGTCGAGGCGGCCGAGCGAACAGACGTCCCGCTCGTCGTCGTCGCCTTCCGCGACGAGGAGCGCGGCTGTGCGGGGAGCACCGCCTGCGTGGCGGCGGGGGGCCGCCTCCCGGAGGCCTACCTCGAGCTCCACATCGAGCAGGGTCCTGTGCTCGCCCGTGCCGGCGCCGCGCTGGGGATCGTCACTGCGATCTTCGGCCAGGCGCAGGGCGAGGTCGTCTTCGCGGGCCGCGCCGGCCATGCGGGGATACCGATGGACGCACGTGAGGACGCGCTCGTGGCGGCGGCGGAATTCGTGCTGCGCGTGCACGCGGCCACGCCGCCGGGTGCGGTCGCGACGGTCGGGAGGCTCGAGGTCGAGCCCGGAATCGCGAACATCATCCCCGGTCGTGCGGCCGCGTCCGTCGACGTCCGTGCCGCGACCTCGGCCGAGCTCGACGAGCTCGTCGCTGCGGTCGGCTTCGACCCGGTGCGGCGGGTCGAGCCGGTCGCGATGGGCGGCGCGCCGCTCGAGGCGCTTCGCTTCGCCGCCCCCGACGCGCCGGAGCTGCCCTCGGGGGCCGGCCATGACGCCGGGATCCTCGCCGCGGCCGGGGTGCCCTGCGGGATGCTCTTCGTGCGCAGCCTGAACGGTGGGATCAGTCACTCACCCGACGAGCTCTCGAGCGAGGAGGACATTGAGCTCGGCGTCGCGGCTCTTGCCCGGGCGCTCGCTAGGATCGGCGGATGAGCGGCCCCGAGCGCGAGGTGATGAGCTGGGCCGACCTCGGCACCGGTACCCGCGCGCTCGCCGAGGCCGTGTACGACGACGGCTATCGCCCCGAGATCATCCTCGCGATCGCCCGAGGCGGCCTGCTGGTCGCGGGTGCGCTTGCCTACGCCCTCGACGTCAAGAACACCTTCACGATGAACGTCGAGTTCTACACCGGCATCGACGAGCGGCTCGAGATGCCGATGCTCCTGCCTCCGGTCCCGGACCTCGTCGACTTCTCCGAGACGAGCGTCCTGATCGCAGACGACGTCGCCGATACGGGCGCCACCCTCGCTCTCGTGAAGGAGTTCCTCGGGGGAAAGGTCGCCGAGATCCGCTGCGCCGTGCTCTACGAGAAGCCGCGCACGAGCGTTTCGTGCGAGTACGTCTGGCGGCGGACCGATCGCTGGATCGACTTTCCCTGGAGCGTCGAGGCGCCGGTCACGGCCGCGCTCGTACGCTGACCCGATGGAAGCGCAGCCGACCGGAATCGGTCTTGACCCCCCCGAGCCCCCCGGCTCGAGCCGCCCGGGGGGGCGCAGTTCTTCTTCGACGGCGCGCGCAAGTCGCCACCGGCACCTGACCGTCGAGGAGCGCGTCGCGCGGGGGCGGGCCGCACGAGAGGTCACCCCGCGGTCGATCCACGGAGCCTTCCGGCCCTCGACGGATCGCCCCGATCCGGTCGCGCTGCTCGAAGGGCAGGCCGACAGCCGCGTGCCGGAGCTCGTCCCGATCCGGTACGGGCGCATGCTCGAGTCGCCGTTCGCGTTCTTCCGTGGCGGAGCGCTGCTGATGGGGGTCGACCTGGCGACGACGCCCCGGTCGGGGATCAACGTGCAGCTCTGCGGCGATGCCCATCTCGCGAACTTCGGCGTGTTCGGCTCGCCCGAGCGGAAGATGCTGTTCGACATCAACGACTTCGACGAGACGCTGCCGGGGCCGTGGGAATGGGACGTGAAGCGGCTCGCCGCGAGCCTCGAGGTCGCGGGGCGCGACCTCGGCTTCGGCGGCGGCACCCGGCGGGCCGTCGTAAAGGCGGCTGTGGGCCAGTACCGTGCGCAGATGCGCGAGTCGGCCGAGCTCAGCACACTGGATGCGTGGTACGACCACCTGGACGCCGACGCGATCATGGCCTGGATCGCAAACGAGGTCGCGGCGAAGCGGCTCGGCAAGAGAGAGGCCGGGGAGGCGGCGCACGACTTCGAGAAGGCGCGGACGAGAGACCATCTCCGCGTGTTCGGGAAGCGCGTCGGCGACGTCGACGGGTCGCCGCGCATCGCCGCGGAGCCGCCGCTGATCGTGCCGATCGAGGACCTGGCGGGCCCGGGTGCGGCGACCGAAGCGATCGAGAAGTGGGTCGAGGATCTGATCCGCTCTTACCGGCGCACGCTCGGGCGCCACCACCATCCAATCGAGGAGTTCAAGTACGTCCACGCCGCCCGGAAGGTGGTCGGGGTCGGCAGCGTCGGCACCCAGGCGATGATCCTGCTGATGGTCGGCCGCGACGAGCGCGACGTCATCTTCCTGCAGGCGAAGGAGGCCCAGGCATCGGTGCTCGAGCGCTTCGCCGGCGAGAGCGAGCACGAGAACCATGCCCAGCGCGTCGTCGTCGGCCAGCGGCTGATGCAGGCCGCGAGCGACTTCTTTCTCGGCTGGGTGCGCGTGAAGGACATCGACGGCCGCAGTCGCGACTACTACCTCCGCCAACTGCACGACTGGAAGGGCAGCGCCGATATCGAGAGCTTCCGCCCTGAGGGGGCGACGCTCTACGGCCGCCTGTGCGGCGCCACGCTCGCCCGCGCGCATGCCCGTTGGGGCGACCGGATCGCGATCGCCTCCTACCTCGGGAAGGGCGAGGTGTTCGACGAAGCGGTCGCCAATTTCGCCTCCGCCTACGCGGACCAGAACGAGACCGACTACGCCGCGCTCGTCGCCGCCGTGAGCTCGGGGCGGATCGAGGCCCAGACCGGGTTGTAGGCTTCAGCGCGTGGACACGAAGACCGAAGTCATCGCCTGGATCGTGGTCGCGATCGGCCTCGTGCCGATCGCGGGCAAGCTCTTCTTCGCGGTCTCGCGCCTCGTGCGCCGGCTTGTCTGACCGTTTCTAACCGGTTCGGTCGCACTGCGTCAAAGGGTCTAGTCTCCGATCGTGCGATTCCCTATAGTCGCGGAGGCTTCTCGTTACCGCGGACGGATCAGGAAGGGAGCACCATGAGAGGGAGATCGAGAGTCGGCGCGCTTGCGCTGGCGGTTTTGGCGTTGGCGCTTGCGGTGTCCGGCGCCGGCTCGGCGAAGCAGAGTGCGACGCCGTACAAGGTGGCCTGGATTCTCGTCGGGCCCCACAACGACGGCGGCTGGTCGCAGGCGCACGTGGCCGGAATGAACTACGTGCAGAAGGCGCTCGGCAGCAAGGTGCAGACGACCTACAAGGAGAACATCGCGGTCGGCACGCAGTTCGCCCAGACCGTCCAGAGCCTGGTGGCGCAGGGCTACAAGATGATCTTCGCTACCTCGTACGGGTACCTGACGAAGGCGTTCGTCGCGAAGTACCCGAACGTCATCTTCGAGCAGGCGACGGGCACGGACACGGCCCCGAACATGGCGGAGTACTTCGGTGCGGCCGAGGACACCGTGTTCCTGTCGGGGATGGCGGCCGGCGCCGCCTCGAAGACGGGCAACATCGGCTACGTCGTCGCCTTCCCGATTCCGGAGGTGCTCCGGCACGCCGACGCATTCGCGCTCGGCGCCCAGCTGACGCACCCGGGGGCGAAGGTGCACCTCGTCTGGACGAACAGCTGGTACGACCCGACGAAGGAGAAGCAGGCCGCTGAGAGCCTCGTGGCCAACGGAGCAGACGTGCTCGGCCAGAACGTCGATTCGACGGCGACCGGTCAGGTGGCCAAGGAGCACGGAATCCCGTGGGTCGGATACGACTCCAACTCCTCCTCGTTCGCGCCGAAGTCGTGGCTGACGGCGTCGGTCTACAACTGGGGGCCGTACTACCTGAAGCGCGTCAAGGAGGCGATGGCGGGAACCTGGAAGCCGGGCTTCTACTACGGCTCGATCAAGGATGGGTTCACGGAGCTCGCTCCCTACGGGCCCGGGGTTACCTCGGCGACGAAGTCCCTGATCGCCTCGAAGCGCTCGGCGATCGAGTCCGGGAAGTTCTACGAGTTCACCGGCCCTCTCTACGACCAGAACGGGAAGCTCGTGGTCAAGCCGGGGGTGAAGCTCACGGTCAACCAGCTCTATTCGCTGGACTGGCTCGTGAAGGGCGTGATCGGGAGCCCGAAGGGCTAGCTCGACCTGTCGCCGATGAGCGACGAGCCAGACCAAGCAGTGCAGGCCACGGCGGCCCCGGCAGGGGTCGCCGTGGCGATGCGCGGGATCACGAAGCGGTTCCCGGGTGTGGTCGCGAACGACCGTGTCGACTTCGAGGCCGCGGTCGGCGAGGTGCACGCTCTGCTCGGTGAGAACGGCGCCGGCAAGAGCACGCTCTCGAACATCCTCACGGGCCTCTACCGACCTGACGAGGGTGAGATCCTCCTCTACGGCGAGCCGGCCCGGTTCGCGAACCCGCGGGAGGCGCTCGACGCGGGGATCGGGATGGTGCACCAGCATTTCCGCCTGGTCGAAACGTTCACCGTCGCCGAGAACATGGCCCTCGGCGAGCACCGCCCGGGCAAGCGTTCGTCGTTCCGGATCGACCCGGGCCGGATCGAGTCGAGGGTGGCCGAGCTCTCCGACCGCTACGGGATGTCGGTTGATCCGCGCGCCCGCATCTGGCAGCTCTCGCTCGGCGAGCAGCAGCGGGTGGAGATCCTGAAGGCGCTCTACCGCGACGCGCGCGTCCTGATTCTCGACGAGCCGACGGCGGTGCTCTCGCCGCAGGAGGCCGACGTGCTCTTCGCGACGCTCAGGCAGATGGTCGACGACGGCCGGACGGTGATCTTCATCTCGCACAAGCTGAACGAGGTGAAGGCCGTGTCCGACCGCGTCACGGTGCTCCGCGGCGGCCGCTCGATCGCGACCGTGGCGACGGCCGATGCGACCCCGCGTTCGCTCGCGGCGCTAATGGTTGGACGCGAGCTCGCCGAGCCGGTGCGGGAGGCGCGGCCGGTGCCAGGCGACCCGATGCTCGAGGTCGACGAGCTCTGGGTGGGGGGAAGCCGCGGCGAGTCGGCGGTGCGCGGGATCTCGCTGGTCGTGCGCGCCGGCGAGATCGTGTCGGTCGCCGGCGTCGCCGGGAACGGGCAGCGCGAGCTCGCCGAGGCGATCGCCGGGCTGCGGACGCCCGAACGGGGCACGATCGCAGTCGCCGGCAAGCAGCTGCGGCTCGGCGACCCGCAGGCATCCCTCCGCGTCGGGATCGCTTTCATCCCGGAGGACCGAATGGCGACGGGCGCCGCCCCGGGACTCAGCATCGCGTCGAATCTCGTGCTTCGCTCCTACCGCGACCCCGCTCTCTCACGGGGCCCGCTGCTCGTGCTCGGGCGGATCCGCGACCGCGCGGTCGGCCTGATCGCGCGCTACCGGATCGCTACTCCGGGGCCGTCGCTGCCCGCCCGTCAGCTCTCCGGCGGGAACCTCCAGAAGGTCGTGATCGCGCGCGAGTTCTCGGGCGGCCCGCGCGTGGTGATCGCCGCCTCGCCGACCCAGGGACTCGACGTCGGGGCAACCGAGACCGTCCGCGCCTACCTGCGCGAAGCCGCCGTCGGGGGAGCGGCCGTTCTGCTCTTCAGCGAGGACCTCGACGAGATCCTCGAACTCTCCGACCGGATCGACGTGATCTACGAAGGCGCGATCGCGGGCGAGGTGCCGGCGGGCGCGAGCATCGAGGAGATCGGCCTGCTCATGGCCGGCGGTGGCGCCGCCGGTCCGCCCGCTTCCGAAGGCCGACGAACTGGTCTCTGACACCCCTGTTGACAGCCTCGCATCGGCGACTGAAACGTGCCGCCGGTTCGAGCTCAGTCCGCGCCGAGGCGGAAGCTGATCGGCTGAGCGCCCTCCCAGAGCGTCAGCCGCCCGAGCTCTGCGAAGCGCTCGCCGCCCTCGATAATCGTCGCGAAGTGGTTGCCCGCGAGCGCGCCGGCCTTCGACCCGAACGCGCAGTGGCCGTACGGGAAGAGGAGTTCCGTCTCGCTCACACCGCCTGGATACAGGAGCAGCTGCCCAGGCGCCGGGAAGCACGTCGCGTTCTCGGGGCCGATCCCAAGCTCGCGATCGCCCCACGGGATCCAGTTCGACTCGCCGCTCCAGCGGCAGTGGATGATCCTGTCCTCGAAGGGCAGGATCGCCGTGAAAGCGGCGACCGTCTCCGGCGCGGCCGCATCTTCGAAGCGGGCGCGGAAGCTGAAACCGGCGGCGACGATCTCCAGCATCGCCGCAACTTAGCCAGGATTCGGGCCTAGCGCGAGGCGAGCCACCGCGCGAGCGTGTCGCGTTCGGCCTGGGTCATCCCGGTCGCGTTGCCGAGCGGCATCGCGTGGGAGTCGATCGCAACCGAACGGATCAGCCCGGCGTTCGCGACGATCTGCGCGGGCGTCTCGAGCACGATTCCGGCCGGCGGTGCGCTGTAGCCGGGCTCCGTCGGCGTCAGCGAGTGGCAGGGAGCACAACGGCTCGCCACGATTGCCTGCACGGTCGCGAAGCTGGGAGCCGGGCCGCTCGCGCTCGAGGCGCTCGACCCCGGGCGGATCGCGACCGCCAGGACGACGAGGCCGACCGCGGCGCTCGCAGGGATCCACCAGGCGTTGCGGCCGCGGTGGCGCAGGTTGAAGTAGTGCCGGAGCCAGGCGCCCAGCGCCATGATCACGACGAGGATGATCCACCCGTGCGCGTGCCCGTAGGTGAACGGAAAGTGGTTCGAGAGCATCGCGAAGACGACCGGGAGCGTCAGATAGTTGTTGTGCACCGACCGCTGCTTGCCCAGGGCGTTCCAGCGAGGGTCAGGCTCCTTTCCCGCCTCCTTCGCCCGGACGAGCTTCCAGTGCATCGGGATGATCACGAAGAAGACGTTTCCGACCATGATCGTCCCGAGCATCGCCCCGACCTCGATGTAGGCAGCGCGCGGCGCCAAGAGCTGGGCCGAGCCCCACGCTGCAAGCACGACGAAGGCCGCGACCGCAACCGCGAGCGCCGCGTCGTTCCCGGCGAGCAGACGGCAGAGGCCGTCGTAGACGAGCCACGCCACGGCGAGCCCACCCACGGAAATCAGGATCGCCTCCCAGGTCGTCAGGTCGGCGACCGACTTGTCGATCAGGAAGCTCGAGGCGTGCGCGTAGTAGACGACGATCAGGAGCGTGAAGCCCGAGAGCCACGTCGTGTAGGCCTCCCACTTGAACCAGTAGAGCTTCTCCGGCAACCGCTCGGGCGCCACCCGGAACTTCTCGACCCGGTAGAAGCCGCCGCCGTGGATCTCCCACGCCTCACCGCCGACGCCGCGCGCGGCGTCGGCCGTCTCGGCGGGCGGTTCGAGGTGGTTGTCGAGCGCTATGAAGTAGAACGAGGAGCCGATCCACGCGATCCCGGCGATCACGTGCAGCCAGCGGAAGACGAGATCGCCCCAGCCCCACCAGTAGTCGCCGGGCGCTAGGAACGCCGCCATCGGTCCTCGGCGATCGCGACGAGCTCGTCGAGGGCGGTCGCGAGCTCCTGCTCGCGCGTCCGTTCGAGCCGCGCCTCGATGATCGGGACGAGCTCGCGCCTCGGCCGGCGATTCACGAAGACGACGAACCGGAAGCCGAAGCGCTCCTCGTAGCGGCGGTTCAGCTCCTCGAGCTCGGGTGCCTCGTCGGTTCCCTGTTCGGCAGCCGAGCGCGGCGACAGCCGCTTCGCCCCGATCGCAGGATGGGCGTCGAGCACGGCCTTTTTCTCCTCGTCGGTGAGGGTCGCGGCGACCTCGCGGGCCCGGCCGAGTGGGTTGTCGAGCGCCGCGAGCCGATCGACGAAGCGTGTCCGCCCCTCGAACAGGCCGGCCAGCTCCTCGACGCTCAGCTGCCGCGGTAGGTCGCGCACGAGTACGAGGAGACGAGCAGCGGGATGTGGTGGTGGCCCTCGCCGAGCTCGACCTCGAACTCGACCCTGCGGAAGAACGGCGAGTACGGGTAGAAGACGATCCGGTAGCTGCCCGGCCCGGTGTCCGCGAGCGAGCGGATCCGGCCGTCCATGTCGGTGTCGCCCGAGCCTACGAGCTCGGTCTCCTGCCAGAGCTCGACTCGGACGCCCGTCGCCGGCTCGCCGCGCTCGGTGTCGAGGACATGGGTCGAGACGGTCATCCTCCGACTCTACGCCACGTCCCAGCCGTCGAACAGCTCGGGAAGCGGCCAGTCCGGATCGGGCACGGAGCCCTCCCAGCCCGTCGGCCAAGGACGTTCCCACAGCACACGCTCCCCCTCGGCCCGGTAGGCGTCGGCCTGCTCCTGCGTGCGTGTTCCGGCCGCGACGGCCGCCTCGAGCTCGTCCTCGTCCTTCCAGGCCGCGATGCCCGTCTCGCCTGGCACCCAGAGGTCGAGGACGTGGTCCCTGGTCGAGATCGTGCGGCCTGCGAAGGTCTGTGGGTCCTCGAGGTTCACGTACCAGCCGATCACGCGCTCGGCGCCGCGGAAGATCCAGATCGAGTGGGCACGACCCCGCGGGAAGACGATCACCAGCCGTCCCCCCGGGCCGGACGCGCCGCGGAGTGTGAACGGGCTCAACTTCGGCACCCTTGGGACCGACCAGCGCTCGGCGAGCGGAACCTCGCGGAGATCGCGGCCGTCGGCCGCGGCGGGCCGGCAGATCAACGTGCCGTGCGGGAGCGCCCCGACCACGACCTTGGGCCCATCGTGGAGGATCGAGAGCGGCAGCCCGGACTGGTAGGCGCCGTGGATCGAGAGGTGCCGGTAGACGACGATGTCGCCGGGCGACCAGGTCACGCGGGCAGCCGTGCAGCCTGAACGCGATGGGCGCGCGCGATCTCGGCCTCGTCGGCGTGCACCAGCTGCCCGTCCCGGACGACCTCGGCGCCGCCGACGAGGAGGCGATCGACCCGGTGGGGGCCGGAGAAGACGAGCCCCGCCACCGGATCCTCGGCGCCGGCAAGCTCGAGCCCGTCCGTGCGCCAGATCGCGAGGTCGGCGCGCTTCCCCGGCTCGAGCGAGCCGATGTCGGCCCGGCCCAACACGCGCGCGCCTCCACGGGTGGCGAGCTCCAAGGCTTGCCGCGCGCTCATCGCACCGGGACCGCCGCGGCCTCGCGCCACGAGGAGCGCCTGCTTCACCTCGAAGAAGAGGTCGCTGCGCTCGTTCGACGCCGAGCCGTCGACGCCGAGGCCGACGGCGACCCCTGCATCGAGGAGCTCGCGCACCGGCGCGACGCCGGCACCGAGGCGGAGATTCGAGGTCGGGCAGTGGGTGACGCCGACGCCGTGGCGGCCGAAGCGCTCGATCTCCGGCTGCGAGAGATGGATGCAGTGCGCGCACCAGACATCGGAGTCGAGCCAGCCGACACGCTCGAGGTATTCGACCGGCGTGCAGCCGTAGAGCTCGCGGCAGTAGGCGTCCTCCTCGACCGTCTCCGCGAGGTGGGTGTGGAGGACGAGTCCGAGCTTGCGGGCGGCGGCTGCCGACTCCTCCATGAGCCTCGTGGTGACCGAGAACGGCGAGCAGGGAGCGACGGCGATCTGGACCATCGCGCCGTCGGCGAGGCCGGCGAGCCGCTCGGTATCGGCGAGCACGGCGTCGATCTCCTCGACGAGGTTGTCGGGGGGAAGGCCGCCGTCGGAGACGCCGAGGTCCATCGAGCCACGCGAGGCGACGAGCCTCACCCCGAGCTCGCGTGCCGCCCGGATCTCCGCCTCGACGAGGCCCGTGACGCCCCGGGGAAAGACGTAGTGGTGGTCGAAGATCGTCGAGCAGCCCGAGAGCGCGAGCTCGGCAAGTCCGGTGCGCGAGGCGGCGTAGAGCATCTCATCGTCGATCAGCGCCCAGACCGGGTAGAGCGTGCGCAGCCACGTGAAGAGATCGGCGTCCTGGGCCCGGGCGCGGGTGAGGGTCTGGTAGAGGTGGTGGTGCGTGTTGACGAGGCCCGGGGTCACGACCGCGCCGCGCAAGTCCTCGGCGAGTCCCGGCGGTTCGCCGGCACCGGTTTCGACGACAAGACCGTCCTCGATCCGGAGCCAGCCGTCGGCGTGCTCGGTTCCCGCTCCGTCCATCGTCACGATCCGTGCCCCCGAGAAGATCATGGCCGCGAACCGTACAGTTCGCCCGTGGAGATCCTCAGCCCGCAAAGCCTCGACGACGCGCTCGAGCTGAAGGCCCGGCACCCGGACGCGCTGCCGATCCAGGGCGGCACGGATGTGATGGTCGCGCTGAACTTCGCCCGGTCGCGACCGGCCGTCGTGCTCAACCTGAGCGAGGTGCCCGAGCTGCGAGGATGGGAGCGCTCGAACGGCTCGCTGCGCCTCGGATCCGGCCTCACCTACGCGGAGGCGATGCGCCCGGAGCTGGCTGCACTCCTGCCGGCGCTCGCCGAGGCGGCGCGCACCGTCGGTTCGCCGCAGATCCGGAATCGCGGGACGATCGGGGGCAACCTCGCGACGGCGTCACCGGCCGGCGATGCTCTCCCCCCGCTCCGGATCGAGGATGCCGAGGTCGAGTGCGTGTCCCTCCGTGGCTCGCGGAGAGTCGGGCTCGGCGAGTTCGTCACCGGCGTGAAGCGCACGGTGCTGGCGCCGGACGAGCTGATCGCGGCGGTCTGGGTCACGCCTTCGGGTGCGCCCCAGACGTTCATGAAGGTCGGGCCGCGGAACGCGATGGTGATCGCCGTCGTCTCGCTTGCGCTTTCGTCGGGTGAGGAGCTGCGTGCCTCGTTCGGCTCCGCCGGGCCTCGGCCGGTGCTCGTGACCGCGCCCCTGGCCGAGGCGGAGGGCTTCGCCGAGCGCGTCGCGGCGGCAGCCTCTCCGATCGACGATGTCCGCGGGAGTGCCGCCTACCGCCGCCACGCCCTCCGGGTGCTTGCCGCGCGTGCGCTCGAACGGACGCTGACCCAGAAGCAGGCCACGGCGTGAGGATCGAGCTGCAGGTGAACGGGGTCGAGGCGCAGGCCGACTGCTGGGAGGGCGAGTCGCTGCTCTTCGCGCTGCGCGAGAAGCTGGGCTATCCGGGAGCGAAGAACGCGTGCGAACAGGGTGAATGCGGGTCGTGCTCCGTGCTCCTCGACGGAACTCTCGTCTGCGCCTGTCTCGTCCTCGCCGCGCAGGCCGACGGCCACGACGTGAGGACGGTCGAGGGGCTGGCCGTCGACGGGAGGCTGCATTCGGTGCAGCAGGCCTTCGTCGATGCCGGCGCGGTCCAGTGCGGCTTCTGCACCCCGGGGCTCGTGGTCACCGTGGTCGACCTGCTCGCGCGGACGCCGTCTCCTTCGGACGACGAGATCCGCGAGGCGCTGTCCGGGAACCTCTGCCGGTGCACGGGCTACGAGAAGATCTTCGACGCCGTTCGGCTGGCCGCGCAGGGCGGGTCCGAATGAGCCGGCAGAACGCGATGTGTGACGACATTGGTGCAAAGGACACCTTGCGCAGGTCGCCCTCGACGGGCCATGATCCTGGCGGGTGGAGGGTGGTTTTAGTCCCCACCCAGGGTGGGGCGCGCCGTGGGAGCGGGGCGGCGGCTGCTCGGGTCGGGCTGGGCGGGAACGGAGCCAGAGTCGCCACGGGGCGTGAAGGCGCTCGACTCGCGCCCTCGGTCGAGCTGCGGCCGGCGGTCGGCGGTCGGACATGACGACGACCACGCAGACAGCCACCGAACCGCTTCGCCTCGGCCGGATCGGCGAGGTGGTGCCGCGCGCCGACGGGGCGGCCAAGACGACGGGCGAGTTCGCGTATTCCAGCGACCTCAGTGCCCCCGGGATGCTCTGGGGCCACACCCTCCGCAGCCCCCACGCCCACGCCCGGATCCGCTCGGTCGACATCTCACAGGCTGTGTCGATGCCGGGCGTCCACGCCGTGCTCACCCACGCAGACGTGCCGGGGGAGAAGCGCTACGGGCTCGAATTCCGCGACCAGCCGGTGCTCGCGATCGATCGCGTCCGCTACTTCGGCGAGCCGGTGGCACTCGTCGCCGCGGAGCATCCAGAGCAGGCCCGGCGGGCGGCGGAGGCGATCGGGGTCGACTGGGAGCCGCTCGAGCCGGTGACCGACATGGAGCGGGCGACCGACGGCCCCGAGCTTCATCCCGACCGCCCGACCCAGGGCCACGGCTACCGCGACGACCCGAGACCGAACGTCGTGCGGACGATCCTCGTTCGTCACGGCGACAGCGAAGCGGCCGGCGGGTTCACGGTGGAAGGGGTCTACGAGACGGGGATCCAGGACCAGGCCTTCCTCGGCCCGGAGTCGGGCATCGCGGTCCCGGACGGCGAGGGCGGGGTCGACATCCACGTCGCGACGCAGTGGCTGCACGTCGACCGGGCCCAGATCGCCCCCTGCCTGGCCCTGCCGACCGAGAGCGTGCGGGTGCATCTCGCCGGTGTCGGCGGCGCGTTCGGCGGGCGCGAGGACGTCTCGATGCAGATCCACGCGGCGCTGCTCGCGCTGCACACGAACCGCGCGGTGAAGATCGTCTACAGCCGGGAGGAGTCGTTCACCGGGCACGTCCACCGCCACCCGTCGAGGATCTGGGCGCGCCACACGGCCGACGCCGACGGCCGCCTCGTCTCCGTGACGATGCGGATCCTGCTCGACGGAGGTGCATATGCCTCGAGCTCGACCGCGGTCTGCGCCAACGCGGCGGCGTTTGCCTGCGGGCCCTACTCGGTCCCGAACGCCCTGCTCGAAGCGACCGTCGTCTACACGAACAACCCGCCCTGCGGGGCGATGCGCGGCTTTGGCGCGGTCCAGACCTGTTTTGCAGGCGAGGCTCAGATGGACAAGCTCGCGGCGGCACTCGGGATCGACCCGATCGAGCTTCGGCTTCGGAATGCGCTCGCCCCCGGCGACACGCTCCCGACGGGCCAGCGGATCGACTGCTCGCTCCCGACGGCGGAGGTGATCCGGGCAGCCGCCGCGCTCGAGCCGCCGCCCGCCGAGGGCTTCCCCCGCGATCCGCTCCGCCTGCCCGGCGGGGCGGGCAACACGACCCGAGGTGAAGGCGTTCGCCGGGGGACCGGCTTCGCCGTCGGCTTCAAGAACATCGCCTTCTCGGAAGGGTTCGACGACTACTGCGCGGCCCGGGTCATTCTGTTCGCGGACGGGTCGGCCGAGGTGTACTGCGCGGCGGCCGAGGCGGGGCAGGGTGTGTCGAACGTGATCGTCCAGGTTGCGAGGACGGAGCTCGGAATCGACGACGTCCGCCTTGCGCCTGCGTCGACCGCCACCGTCGAATCGGCCGGCTCGACCTCGGCTTCACGGCAGACGTGGATGGTGTCGGGCGCAGTCCGCGACGCCTGCCGGGCCGCGCTCGCCGAACGCGAGGCGCGCGGAGGCGGTGAGGTCGACGTCGAGCGGATCTACCGGCATGTGCCGACGACCCCACTCGACCCGGTGAACGGACAGATCACGGGCGAGCGGGCGCACGTCTCGTTCGCCGTCGCCGCGATGCGCGTCGTCGCCGAGGTCGACGTCGAGCTCGGACTCACCCGCGTCGTCTGGATCGGCGCTGCCCAGGAGGTCGGGCGCGCGGTCGACCCGCAGTCGGTTCGCGGCCAGATCGAGGGTGGGATCGCGCAAGGTCTCGGGCTCGCGCTGATGGAGGAGATCCAGACTCGCGACGGGCTGATCACGAACGCGAGCTTCACCGACTACCTGATCCCGACGGCCCTCGACATGCCGGCGGTCGAGACGGTGATCATCGAGGATCCCGATCCGAACGCCCCCTACGGGGTCAAGGGTGTCGGGGAGCCGCCGACCGTGGTCTCCACCGCGGCCGTCGTCGCGGCGTTGCGTGACGCGACCGGGCGGGAGCTGCCGCGGGCGCCGGTCAGACTCGACGACATCGTCTTCCAGCCCTAGCGAACACCCTCCTCGGCCTGGGTCGCGGCGGGCGGTTCCTGCCGCACGACGACCGCGACGGCCGAGACGACGATCGCGGCGCCGATCAGGATCCGCCAGGTCACCTGCTCGTTCCGGAACAGGAGCCCGAGCAGAATCGCCACGACGGGGTTGACGTAGGCATAGGTCGAGACGAGCCCGAGCGGCGCGTTCGCGAGCAGCCAGGTGTAGGCGGTGTAGCCCACGACGGACCCGATCGTCACCAGGTAGAGCCACGCGAGCAGGGACGAGGTCGACGGCGAAACCGAGCCCACCGACGTGAGTCCGAACGGCAGCATCACGAACCCGCCCGCGAGCATCTCCCAGGCGGTCGCGGCGAACACGTCCGTCGGCATCGTCAGCCGCTTCGAGGCGACGGAGCCGAGCGACCACATCACGGCCGAGAGGACGCACAGCCCGATCCCAACCGTGGTCGCGCCCCCCTCCGGTTGGGCGAGCACGGCCACTCCCGCAAAGCCGATGCCCACCCCGACGAGTACCGGCGTCGGCACCCGTTCGCCGAGGATCAGCCGCATCACGACCACCCAGAGCGGCACCGAGGCGATGATCAGCGACGCGAGCCCGGTTGGCACGTCGCGCTCGGCGTAGAAGAGAACCGCATTCGCCCCCGGCAGGAGACAGCCGATGATGACAACCGAGACGAAAGCCGGTCTCGAGATGCGCATCGTGCCTCCCCGTTGCACGACGACGGTGGCCATGATCGCCCCCGCGGCGATGAACCGGGTCGAGACCGCGAGGAGCGGAGGCAGCGTCTCCACCGTGATCGCGATGAAGAGGTACGTCGATCCCCAGATGATGTAGACGGCCCAGAGTGCCGTCCAGACCTTGGTGCCGTGGCTCACGAAACGGACGTCAGCTTTCGGCACTCATCAGGCCGCGACCGCCCCGGAAGTGCCGTGCCCGCCCGGCGTCGATCGGCGAGCGCTCGAACTGGACAGGCACAACGGACATCGATCCCTCCTCTGGCGAACGGGCTGACGGAGACCCGCCCAACTCTATGTTCAGGTGCCTTCGCGACCCCCGAGGCAGCGTTCGTGACATTCCGCACTATTACCTTGTGCATTTCGCCACGATTTACACCCATCGTGCTCTTTCGCACAAGCTTTCGCGCTCGTGCAATTCGGCACGATTCAAGTCGATGCCAATCCAGTCGAAATATCGATTTGTGCTATGAATTCAAGTGCGAATAGCGGCGCGGAGACTGCGCCCTACCTTCTACCGCCGACTTCGAAGGAGTGAGTTTGATGAGCGCAGTCGCAACGACCGCTGCACCCGTGAGTGATGCCGTAGCTGTGCATCTCGTACCGACCAACGACCATTCGACGACGCAGCAGGTGAACGCCGACGAGCAGAAGCGCTGGATGATCTGGTTCGGCATTCCCGCCCTCGTTGCCGCCTTCTTCGTCGGCCTGACGTTCAGCACCAACCAGGCATGGGTTCTCGGCCTGGCGATCGCCGCGATCGTCTTCGACATCTTCATTCTCGTCTGGTTGGCGATGACGTCGGACACGAACGGGGCGATCGGCGAGCCCAGCTCGGGTCACTAGTCCGAGCACCGGCCCGCAAAGCGGGCAGGCGCGGCGGAGTAGACAGTCGGCTTACGATTCGGCGGTGCGTCGGGTCGTTCTCATCGTCAATCCCTATTCGACGGCAGTCACGCGGCAGCGCGTGGGCGAGGTGGCGGCCGCGCTCGCACGGCACGCCGAGGTCGTGGTTCGGCAGACCGAGCGGCGTGGACATGCGACCGAGCTCGCCGCCGAGGCCGCCGGCGAGGCGGACGCCCTGGTCGTCTTCTCCGGTGACGGCACCTACAACGAGGCGATCAACGGGGCTGCCGGCAAGCTCCCGTTCGGCTTCGTCCCCGGTGGCGGCGCGAGCGTCTTCCCGCGGGCCCTCGGGCTTCCACGCGACCCGGTTGCGGCCGCGGAGCGCGCGGGCGAGGCGCTCGAGCGTGACCGGACGACCTCGATCAGTCTCGGCCGGGTCAACGGTCGCCGCTTCTGTTTCTCTGCGGGAATCGGGTTCGACGCCGAGGCCGTTCGGCGGATCGACCGCCGCGGCCGCGACGGCGACGGCAGGCGCGCCGGCAACGCGATCTTCGCCGCGACCGTGATCGGGGTGATCATCGAGAGTCGTCTCCGGCTCGCGCCGCAACTCTCGATCGACGGATACGGCCGGGCTGCTTCGCTCCTCGTGGCGAACGGCCGCCCCTACACCTATGCCGGTCCGTTCGCCGTCACGGTTGCCGGCGCGGCCGAGTTCGAGGCCGGCCTCGATTTCGTTGCGCCGCGTGAGGTCAAACCCGCCTCGATCCCGGGCCTTGCTTTCCGCGGCTTCCGCGGCAAGCTGGCACACGACTCCCGGGTCCTGACCGGCCACGACCTCAACCGGTTCGAGGTCGTCTGTGACAGGCCGCTTCCCCTTCAGGTGGACGGCGAGGATCTCGGGGACGTCGAAGAGGCCGTCTTCGAAGCCGAGAGAAACGCCCTGACCGTCCTCCGCTGAGCGACGGCTAGGCCACCCAGAGCCAGAGCACCCACCGCGCCAGGTTGATCCCGAGGAGCAGGGTGAAGCCGACGAGCAGCGCTGTGTTCACCCGGGGTCGGGCGCCGAGGCTGCCGAGAACGAGGAAGACCGGGAAGACCCCGAGTGCGAACCGCGGCATCGACAGGAGCGGCGTGATCGGCACCGGGTCGGACAGGGGGAGGGCGAGGCTCCCGAGCGCGAAGATCCCGTACGCGGCGCCGAGCGTGCGCCAGGCGTAGATGCCCAGTACGACGAGGACCGCGGCGTAGACCAGCTGCTCGAGGTTGAGGCCGGCGTAGTACATCGGGCTGTGATCCGGATTCGAGAAGTACGTGTGTCCCGAACCGGCGACGAGCTGGCGGACGGCGCGCCATCCGGCGACGAGGGCGTCCCAGGCGCCGCCGAGTGGCCCCGCGGACGAGAGGTGGCGGTCCCAGCCTGAACGTTGCGCGGTCAGGAACACGAACGGGCGGTGGTAGTGGATCCCGAGATAGAGCGGCCAGAGCGCCATGATCGGCAGCGACAAGGCGAGGCGTCCGAGTGCGCCCCAGCGGTTCGGCGCCCGCCAGGCGAGGAGGGCGAGCGCGGGTAGGAGGATCACCCCGGAGACGCGGGTCAGCGCGGCGAGCCCGGTCGCGACGCCGGCCCAGGTCCAACGGCCGCGCACGGCGAAGAGGAAGGCCGCGACCGAGAGTGCGAGATAGAGCGACTCGCTGTAGACGGCGACCAGGAAGAGCGTGGTCGGGAAGATCGCGAGGTAGAGCACGCTCCGGTCGGCGTCGCCCTCGCCGAGCAGCGTCACCCCGAGTTTCCAGAGGAGGACGAAGGCGACCGCCGAGGCGGCGAGCGAGACGAGGACGCCAGCCAGCAGATCGTGCCCGAGGAAGAACCAGCCGACGCCGCGGACGAGCATCGGGTAGGCGGGGAAGAAGGCCGTCGAATGCGACGGGTCCGTGTAGCCGTGGTGGGCGATCCCGAGGAACCAGCCGCTGTCCCAGCGCCCCCAGAGATCGACGGCCCAGCCGACGTCGTGCTCGACCACGTCCTCCGCGCCGCCGGTGTGCAGCGGCTGGGCGTACTGGGCCTCGAAGACGAGGTAGGCAAGCAGTGTGCCCGCCCAGATCAGCGCCCGCGTCCAGAAGAACGCCTCGAGCGGATATCGAGGGAGACGCCGAAGGGCGGCGGGCAGGCGCATCCGCCGGATGATGGCCGAATCGGCGTGGAGCCGGGGACCCGTCGCGAGGGAACCTCGTCGGAGCGCCCGAAGCAGCGGTACGTGGCCCGCGGCACTCGCGCACTTGACACGACGGAAGCGCCCAGCCAAGCATGCGCGGACCCCACCCAGGGTGGGGAAGCCTTCCCGCCACCCTCAATGCCAATTCTACGGGCCTCGGGCGCTCCTGTCTGTACCAACTCTGGAACGGTTTGTCCCCATGCGGACAGCCCAGCCGGGACGGCCCGGAGGCCTGCGGCAACCCGCCGGGTACACTCGAAGCCTGATGGGAAGCTGGTACTGGATCGGCGTTCTCGCCGGTATCGGCGTCGCCCTCGGGATGTTCGCCGCCGGCATCGTCTTGCGCTGGCCGATTGCGGCGGCGCTCGGCGGGGTGGCGGCGGTCGCGATCGCGATCGCGGTCTTCGCCTGGCCCGAGGCAGTTGCCGGCGGTGCCGGAGCCGTGGCCGGAGCATTCGGCACCGCGATCGTGGCCACCGGTGCTCTGCGACGCGGGGGAACTCGCGGTGGGGTCGCGCTGCTCGTCGGCGTGGCTTCGATCGCCGGGGCTGCACTCGCATTCGTTCCGGTCGTCGGCGTGCTCGAAGCCGTCGCAATGCCGGTGATCGCGCTGCGGCTCCGCCGCAAGACCCCGGAGCGCTACGCCGGCTTGCGGACGCTCGCGCGCGACTGACGAGCCGTGTCCTCCGACCAAGCTCCGTCGAAGCCGGTCGTCCTGATCATCATCGACGGGCTCACCCCGTCGATGCTCGAGGCGACGAACGCGCCGGCACTGCGCTTCTTGCTCGAACGCGGCAGCTACCGGCGGGCGGTCTCGACCTTCCCCTCGCTCACACCCGTCTGCCTCGCCTCGATCGCGACCGGCGGTCACGGTGAGACCCACGGCATCCCTCACCTCGTCTGGTGGAACCGCGAAGAGGAGAGGCTCGTCGAGTACGGCTCGTCCTTTGCGGCCATGCGAGCTTCAGGGCTCGTCCAGGGGGTGCGCGACACGGTCGTGAACCTGAACGAGCGGCACCTGCTTCGAAGCGCCGAGACGATCTACGAGGCGCTCGAGGACACGGGCCTCACCACCGCCGCGATCAACATCACCACCTACCGCGGCCGGAACCGCCACGTCTCGCCGATCCCGGGATTCCCGCCCGTCCACGGCCCCAAGCGATTCTTCTTCTACAGCGTGTACGAGTCCGACAAGACCGGCGCCCCGATTGCGTGGCTCAACCGCTCCCTCGGCTCGATCGACGGGTACGCGGCCGCGATCGGACGGTGGCTCGTGACGCGCGACGGCTTCGACCTCCTCGTCCACTACCTGCCGGACTACGATTACGCCTCGCACGCGCTCGGCCCGGACGCCGCCCACGAGGCGCTCGGCCGCGCCGACTCGGCGATCAGTGCCCTGTTCGAGGCCGCAGGCGGGCCCGACGAGTTCCTCGAGCGCTACGGGGTGATCCTCTGCTCCGATCACGGCCAGACCCAGGTGACGAACACCGCGAGGCTCGAGGTGCCGGGTGCGCTCGTGGCCGCCTCCAACCGCGCTGCGATGCTCTACGGCGATGATCCGCGCCGGCTCGCGCTCGCGCTCGATGGCGAGCCCTCGGTCGACGTCGCGCTGTTCCTCGAGGACGGCCGCGTGGTCGCCCGGCGCGACGGTGACGAGGATCCGGCAATCCTCGACGAGTATCCCGACGGCCGCGCCCGCGCCGAGGGGGCGCTCCGCAATCCCAACTCGGGCGAGGTCCTCGTCTCGGCCGCTCCGGGCTGGGAGTTCGTCGACCTCGCCGGGCGCCACCATGCGGGCGGCGGCAGCCACGGGTCGCTCGGCGCTGCGGATTCGGAGGTTCCGATGCTGACGGTGGGCGTCGGCGAGCCGCCGGACTCGATCACGACGATCAAGGCCGTGCTGCTCGCCCACTTCGGGGTGACGGTCGCAGCCGCGGCCTGATCGGGTCATGGCCGCCCGGCCGTCCTGGATCGAAGCGCAGCTCATCCGCCGCGGGATCGAGGACGAACGCGTGCTGGCGGCGATGGCGAAGGTGCCCCGCGAGCTATTCGTCCCGGAGGAGCTCAGGGACACGACCTACGACGACCGGCCCGTCCCGCTGCCGTTCGGCCAGACGATCTCCCAGCCCTACATGGTCGCACTCATCTGCGAGGCGCTCGGGCTCCGTGGCGACGAGCGCGTCCTCGACGTCGGCACCGGCTCGGGCTACGGCGCGGCCGTGCTTGCAGAGCTCGCAGCCGAGGTCGAGACGATCGAGCGGATCCCGGAGCTCGCCGAGTCGGCCCGCGCGGCGCTCGCCGGCGCGGGCTACGAGCGGGTCCACGTCCATGTCGGCGACGGCAGGCTCGGACTCCCGGCGTCCGCGCCGTTCGACGCGATCGCGGTTGCCGCAGCCTCCTCGGACGTGCCGCCGGCGCTCTGGGCTCAGCTCCGGGACGGCGGGCGGATCGCCCTGCCACTCCGGCTCGGCGTGGGCGTCCAGCGGCTCTGCGTGCTCGAGCGAACCCCCGCCGGGCCCCGGCTGCTCGCGTCGGTTCCCGCACGTTTTGTCCCACTCGTACGCAGCGACCGCTAACAAATGCCAAAGGATGCCCCTGCTAGCCTCGATTGAGAGTGGCAGTCAGCGAGAAACGCATGTCGGGAAGCCGCGCGGCTCAGGCCCTCCGGAGTCCGGCGAACTGGATCCAGGTTGCGAAGTTCGGCATCGTCGGGGCGAGCGGCTACCTCGTCAACCTGGGTGTCTACAGCTTCATGCTCGAGGCCGTCGGGGTTCACTACCTGGCCGCGGCGACCGTGTCGTTCGTGGTCGCCGCGAGCTGGAACTACTGGTGGAACCGGCACTGGACCTTCCGGGCTCAGCGCGGTCACTTCGGCTACCAGGGGATGCGGTTCTTCGTCGTCTCCGGCGTCGTCTACATCGCGAATCTCGGAGTGCTGACCTTGCTCGTCTCGGCGGGCGTCGGGAAGATCTCGGCGCAGGCGATAGCGATCGTGATCGTGACGCCGTTGAACTTCCTCGGGAACAAGCTCTGGTCGTTCCGCCGCTGATTCGGGATCCAGGATGACCCGCCGTCCAAGCGGGATTCGCCTCCTCTCGAATCGAGCTCTGACAGTTGCCGCGGCCGCGGCTGTAGCGCTTTGCCTCCTCAACGCCGCGCTCGCCCCGCCCGCGGGAGCGGCGAAGTCGCGCTCGACCACGACTACGACCACGACGATGCCGTTCACCGTCACCTCGCCGCTGACCGCCCCGCCCGAGCCGAAGGCCCGACTGACAGGGGACGGCGCCGAACGGATCTTCCTGCACGTCGGAAAGGTCGCCTCCTGGCTCGAGCGCTACCCGAAGCATCCGACCGTCGAGTCGAGCTATGCGAAGGGCGTCTGGACGGTCAACGTGTTCTCGGGGCGCGCCGGGGAGATCGCCACCGGGACGATCGACGACCCGACCGGCGACGTGACCTCGGCCTGGACGGGCCCGCAGGTGGCCTGGGGAATGGCGCGAGGCGGCTCGGGCGCGTTCGGCGGGACGATGATCAACTCCTACTCGGTCTGGCTCGGGTTCTGCGCGGTCTTCCTGCTCGGTCTCGTCGACTGGCGGCGCCTCTTCTCGCTGCGGAACCTCGACCTGCTCATGATGCTCTCGTTCTCGGTCTCGCTCTGGTTCTTCAACCACGGGAACGTCTTCGCGGCGATGCCGCTCATCTATCCGGGCCTCGTGTGGCTGCTCCTGCGCTGCCTCTGGATCGGCCGCCGCGGCCGCGGCTCCACGGGCTCGACCGTCTGGCCGGTCTGGCTCATGATCGGCGCCACCGTCTTCCTGGCCGGCTTCCGGATCGGACTCAACATCGAGCACTCGAATGTGATCGACGTCGGTCTCTCCGGGGTGATCGGCGCCGAGCGGATCGCTGTCGGGCAGGTGCCCTACGGCAACTTCCCGATCGAGGGGACGCGTCCGCCGTGCGGGCCCGCCGACTCCTCGGGCGAGATCCGCAACCGGATCCAGACGAACGGCCGTTGTGAAGCGGCAGACGCGCAGGGCGACACCTACGGTCCGGTGTCCTACGAGGCCTACTTGCCGGGGTATCTCCTCTTCGGCTGGAGCGGAAAATGGGACTCGCTGCCGGCGGTGCACGCGACCTCGATTCTCTGGGACCTCGTGTGCCTCGCCGGGCTCTGGTTCGTCGGGAGGCGCTTCGGCGGCCCTCAGTTGGCTGCGACCCTCGCCTTCGCCTGGGTCGCCTGGCCATTCTCCCAGTACGCCTCGAACTCGAACACGAACGACATGATCCAGCCGGCGCTGCTCGTGTTCGGCTTCTACTTCCTGAGCTCGCCGTGGCTTCGCGGCGCCTTCGGGATGCTCGGCGCGCTCGTGAAGTTCGCGCCGCTGATCCTGCTACCGCTCTGGTCCGGCTACCCCGACTCGCGCGACAACCGCTCCCGGCTGCGCTTCGTCGGTGGATCGCTCGTTGCTGCCGTGGCCGCGTTCTCGATTCTCTTCCTCGACGGCGACCCCGCGCACGCGGCCCTCGTCTTCTTCCACCACACCTTCGGCTACCAGTTCGGGCGCTCGGCGCCGTTCTCGATCTGGGACTGGCGGCAGTACCGGGCCAAGGGCCTGCCCGACCTCCACTGGGTCCAGAACGTGCTTCAGGCCGGGCTCGTGGTCGGTGCGCTCGCCCTGTACCGTTGGCCCCGCCACCGCTCGCCGCTGCAGATCGCGGCCTTCACCGCGGCGCTCCTGATCGGCTTCGAGCTCGTGCTCACCTACTGGATCTACCACTACCTCGTCTGGTTCTTCCCCTTCGTCGCGATCGCGCTGCTGATGCCGCGGACGGCCGAGGTGATCGTGCCGGTGCCTGAGGAAGTCGAGCTTCCGGGCACGCTCGACATCGCGATCGCGGGCGCGTGACCAGTCGGCTCAGGTGAGCTCGACCGGCACGCGGACGAGCTCGCAACTCGTCGCGCGACCGTTCGAGTCGCACTCGACGAGCACGCCCTCGATCCTGACGTCGCCAACCGCGACCTCGAGCCTCACGGGCAGCCCGGTCGTGAAACGGCGGATCGGTCCGGCCGGAAGGCTTCCGATCACCGAGTCGTGCGGTCCCGTCATTCCCGCGTCGGTGACCGCCGCGGTCCCTCCCGGCAGGACACGGGCGTCGTTCGTCTGCACGTGGGTGTGTGTCCCGAGCACCGCCGTTGCACGGCCTTCGAGGTAGTAGGCGAGGGCGACCTTCTCGCTCGTCGCCTCGGCATGGAAGTCGACGACCACGACCGGCGTCTCGCGCAGCGCCTCCTCGACGAGCCGATCGGCGGCGAGGAACGGGCTTTCGAAGGGGTTCAGCGTCATCTGGCCGAGCAGGTTGATCACGGCCACGCCCCCGTGGATCGTGAGCCCGCGGCCGGGCGTGTGCGGCGACAGGTTCGCCGGTCGCAGGACCCGGTTCGTGCCGTTCAGATAGGGCGGGAAGCCGTGCTGGCCCCACGCCCAGTTCCCGAGCGTGATCACGTCGGCGCCCGAGGCCAGGATCCGCTCGGCGAGCTTCGCGGTGATCCCGCGGCCGTCGGCTGCATTCTCGCCGTTGACGATGCAGAAGTCGACGCCGAGCTCGTCGCGCAGCGACTGTAGGCGCGCCTCGACTGCGCGCCGCCCGGGGGCGCCGAACACGTCTCCGACGAAGAGGATCCTCAAGCCGATGCACGTGCCGGGCGAGCCGGCCGGGTCATCTGACCGCGAGTGTCGCCGCGGAGTGCACTTCGACGAGGACGTGGTTGCCCGCGTCGTTCGTGTAGCGCGAGAGTGACTGGGTCTCGATCCGCGAGAGATCGAGGAGCGTGCCCAGACGGGTGCTACCGGCCGTGATCGAGGCGCCGACGGCGAGCGACGGATCGACCTTGATGTCGGAGACGGAGACGACGAGCGACGGAGCCGAGGTCGGCTGGATGTCGATTCGCTCGCCGTGGACACGGCCGTTGATCACGACCTTCTCGATCCCGACCACCGTGCCGGCGATCGGCGCGTAGACGTCGCTGCCCGCAGCCGCGCCGACGTCGAGAGCCGAGGTCGCCGGACCGCCGCCACCGGGGAGGAGGTACCAGTGGGGCGAGCCCGACCCGCCGCCGAAGATGGCGTGGACGAAGCGCCGGAGCAGCCCCTGGTTCGCCTGAGAGCCGAGCGGTGTGAGCCCGAGCGCGCCGTCGGCGGCCGGGTGGTAGCCGATCGCGGTGAGCCGGCTCTGGTTGACCGGCAGATCGATCGTGAGCGCTCCGAGCCGGGCAACGGCCTGCGGCATCGGGGGCCCGGCCGGAAGGAGCCGCGCCGCGCTTGCCGGGGCCGTGATCCCGGCGGTCGGATTGCCCCCGCTGCCGAAGGCGGTGACGAGGAGCGTCACGATTGCGACGGCGCCGATCACGGCGATGAGAGCGAGACGGCGCCTCCGAGCGTCGGTGCGATGACGGCGGGAACGCGCTGCCCGCCCTGGGGCCGGGCGCGGCGACATAGGGAGGACCGTACCGGACCCGGGTAGGGCGTTCAACCGGGAAGCCGTCCGGCGGGGTGCCGGGAGAGGCTCGAAATCGAGCGCGAGCGCCCCGTCCTCGGCGGCCGACCAGTCCCAGTCGGGGGGACGAGAGCGGCCTCTGCCGGACCCGGTTGTACGATCGAGGGCGTGAGCGCTCCGGTAGGCCCTCCGCCGCGGGTCCAGATCCCGCGCTGGATCCAGCTCGTCGGGCTGCCGCTCGGGATCTTCTTCGCGTGGGTCTTCGGGCAGGCCGTCGGTCACACGCTGTTCCTGTTCCTGATCGCCCTGCTGATCGCGCTCCTGCTCGACCCGATCGTGCTCACGCTCGGGGCGTTCAAGCTGCGGCGGGGCTTCGCGGTCGCACTCGTGTACCTGACCTTCCTGACGGCTCTGATCGTGATCGTGCTCGCGCTCGGCACGGTCGTCGTCGGACAGACGAAGACCGCCGCGGAGCGCTTCAACAGCTATTTCACCGTTCCGCACGGACGGATCCACCTCACCTCGGCCGATCGCGACGTCAACCGGCTCCAGGCGTGGCTCGACCACCACCACCTCCGGAGCATCAAGATCGAGAAGAGCGGGCACCGGCTCGTCGAGCGGATCAGGCAGCGCGACGTCGGCCGCTACACCCACCGGATCGTCAACTTCGTCGAGGGCGCGGCGATCTCGATCGGCAAGGCGCTGTTCGACGCCGTGCTCGTGATCGTCGTCTCGATCTACATGCTCCTCGACATGCAGCGCTTCGCCCGCGCCGTGGACCGGAGGTTCCCCCCGCACGGCGGGCGCCCGCTGATCTCGCGGATGGAGCACGCCCTCGTCTCCTACGTCCGGGGACAGATCCTGCTCAGCCTGATCATCGGCTCGACCGCCGGGATCGGGTTGTGGATCCTCGGCGTCACGGGCCTCCTGCCCGGAGCAGACAACTACGCGCTCCTCTTCGGGGCGTGGGTCGCCTTCACCGAGGTCCTGCCCTACCTCGGCCCGTGGCTCGGCGCGATCCCGCCCGCGATCTACGCCCTCGTCGTGCATCCCTTCTCGGTCATCTGGGTCGTGCTGCTCTTCCTCGTGATCCATCAGGTCGAGGGGCACGTCGTCGTCCCGAAGGTGATGGGGAGCGTGCTTCGGCTGCACCCCTTGCTCGTCATCTTCGGCCTGCTCGCCGGGACGAACATCGACGGGCTGATCGGCGCCCTGATCGCCCTGCCGCTGCTCGCGATCGGCCGCGCCGTCTGGGAGTTCTTCGCCGAACGGATCCACTTCGAGTCGTGGACGGGCGGCAGCCCGCTTCCGGTCGAGATCGAGGCGATCCCCGAACCGGTCGCGCCCACGCACACCGGGGGCGGGTGAGCGAGGGCGGTCGGATCCGCCGTCGCCGGAGCCGCCGGCTCGTCTAGCCGGGCACCCGCGGTTACCCTGTGTCGGTGAGCACGTTTCCGGCCACGAGGCTTCGCCGCCTGCGTCGCAACGGCACGTTGCGCGAGCTTGTCCGTGAGACGACGCTCTCGCCCGACGATCTCGTGATGCCCCTGTTCGTCGCCCCCGAGGCGCTTCCGAACGACGCGCTGCCGGCGATGTCGCGCCACACGGTCGAGGGCCTTGTCCGCGAGTGCGAGGAGCTGCTCCTCGCCGGCGTCAACGCGGTGATCCTGTTCGGCATCCCGGAGGCAAAGGACGAGGACGGATCGGGGGCCTGGACCGAGGACGGGATCGTGCAGCGCGCTCTCCGCGCGCTCCGTCCGCGGTTCCCCGAGCTGCTCCTGCTCACCGACGTGTGCCTCTGCGAATACACCGCGCACGGCCACTGCGGCGTTTTGCGCGACGGGGAGGTCGACAACGACGCCTCGCTGGAGCTGCTCGCGCGCACGGCGGTCTCGCACGTCGAGGCGGGAGCGGACGTCGTCTGCCCGAGCGACATGATGGACGGCCGCATCGCCGCGATCCGGGCCGAGCTGCCCGAGACGCCGATCGTCTCCTACGCCGCCAAGTACGCCTCCGCGTTCTACGGGCCGTTCCGCGAAGCGGCCGGCTCGACGCCCTCGGTCGGCGACCGCCGCGGCTACCAGATGGATCCCGGCAACGTGCGCGAGGCCCTCCGCGAGTGCGAGCTCGATGTCGCGGAAGGGGCCGACGTGCTGCTCGTCAAGCCGGCCCTTCCCTATCTCGACGTGATCCGCGCCGTCCGTGAGCGCTTCGACCTGCCCGTCGGGGCCTACAACGTCTCCGGCGAGTACGCGATGGTCAAGGCGGCTGCGGCCGCCGGTCATCTCGACGAGCGGGCCGCGGCCCTCGAGTCGCTGACTGCGATCCGTCGCGCCGGCGCCGAGATCGTGATCAGCTACTGGGCAAGAGATCTCGCGTCCTGGCTCTGACGCCTCGATGCCGCTGACTCCCCCCTCCGATCTCTGGCGTGACGCCAGGAGGTTGATTCCCGGCGGCGTCAACTCGCCTGTCCGTGCGATGCGGGCCGTCGGCGTCGACGAGCCGTTCTTCGTGCGGCGCGGCGAGGGCGCCTACATCGAGACGGCCGACGGCCGCCGCCTGCTCGACTGGGTGCAATCCTGGGGGCCGCTCGTCTTCGGGCACGCCGACCCGGAGACGGTCGAGGTCGTCCGCGAGGCGGCTCTCGCGGGCACGAGCTTCGGCGCACCGACCGAGCGCGAGGTCGAGCTCGCTGCCGAGATCGCCGCCGCGGTGCCCTCGATCGAGCAGGTGCGCCTCGTCTCCTCCGGTACCGAGGCGGCGATGTCGGCGCTCCGGCTTGCCCGTGCCCACACGGGCCGTTCGCGGGTGATCAAGTTCGCGGGCGGCTACCACGGCCACGGCGACGCCTTCCTGGCCGAGGCCGGCTCCGGGCTCGCGACCCTGGGAATCCCCGCCTCGCCCGGTGTCCCGAGTGCGGTCGTCGAGGAGACCGTCGTCGTTGCCTACAACGACGTGGATCTCGCCGCTGCCGCCGTCCTGCGTCATAGCGAGGACCTCGCGGCGATCTTCGTCGAGCCCGTTGCCGGGAACATGGGCTGCGTCCCGCCCGTGCCGGGGTTTCTCGAGGCGCTGCGCCAACTCTGCGACGCCTCCGGCGCGCTGCTCGTCTTCGACGAGGTGATCACCGGCTTCCGCGTCGCGCGCGGTGGCGCACAGGAGCGCTACGGCGTCCGGCCCGATCTCACGATTCTCGGGAAGATCGTCGGCGGCGGCCTGCCCCTCGCAGCGTTCGGCGGCCCCGTGGAGATCATGTCCCGGCTCGCCCCGGTGGGCGACGTGTACCAGGCGGGGACGCTCTCCGGCAATCCGCTCGCGACCGCCGCCGGCCTTTCGGTGCTCCGCCGCCTTCGCGACCCGGTGGTCTACGAGGAGCTCGAGCGGCGCGGGGCCCGCCTGGAGGCGGGACTCGCCCGGCACGGGCTCGTCCAGCGGGTCGGCGCGATGCTCACGCTCTTCTTGCGAGGCGACACGCCGCTGCCGTCGGTCACGCGGATGCAGCCGCTCGAGACGGAGCGCTACGGAGCTCTCTTCCGAGGCCTGCTCGCGGACGGGATCTACGTTGCGCCCAGCCAGTACGAGTGCCTCTTCCCGTCGCTGGCACACGGCGACGAGGAGATCGACGCGACGATCGCAGCCGTCGCGGCGGCTGTCGCCTGAGCCGGTTCAGCCGCCGCGCGGCGGCGAGGCCGAGGGGTGGCCTGGCCAGGGGGTCGAGATGCCGTCGAGGTGGCCGCCGGAGGCCTCCGCGATCGCCCGCACGCGCCCGATGCAGGCCTCGACCTCGGAGTCGTGCAGCTCCCGGTCTGCAAGCACCGACCACGACGGCTCGCCCTCCTCGGGCGCGTCGGCGGGGTACGGAGAGAACCCGTCGGCGGCCAGCGCGTCGTGCGCCTGCGCCGCATGGGCCTCGTCGTCGAAGTAGAGGAAGAACGTCACGATTCCCGTCTCTGCCACGGCCGCAAGTCTACGGACGGCGGCGCGCGACCTTGGCGCGCAGCAGGCAGACTGCCGGGATGGATGCCTTCGAGTCGATCGCGAGTGGTGCCGAGGTCGAGAGCCCGCTCTGGGGGGCCGCGCTGCTGCCTGCTGCCGAGCGCCGCCCCGTTCCCGTGTTCTCCCCGCTCGCGCCCGAGGCCTTCGCCCTCGGCCTCGAGACGGTCTACGAGGCCTACCTCGTCCACTACGGGCAGCCGCGCCTGTTCGCTCCCGGCGAGGAGAGCGAGCGCGTCCTGCTCGGCGACTACCTCTACGCGCACGGTCTCGTCCGGATCTCCGAGGCCGGCGGAGTCGAGGCGGTCGCGGCGATGGCCGAGCTGATCTCCCGGTGCGCCTCGCTTCGCGCCGCGGGCGAGAGCGGCGACGGGGACGCCTGGGTCGAGGCGACCACCTCGCTCGGAGGCCGCTCTTCCGGCGACGAGGTGTCCGCCGCGCTCGACCGACATTCGGCTCGGATGGGCGGGCGCGCGGCCGGTACGATCCCGCGATGATCTACGACGCCGCCAGCGACGGGCTCAGCATCATCACGGCGATGCTCGTGGTCGGACTCGTCTTTCTCGCCGTGATCGGCATCGGCGAGCTCACGCGCGCGGCCGGTCACCGGCGCAAGGCGCGCCGCCCCGGCTCGTACTAGGCCCCTGTGGAGCTACCCATCTAGTGCCGGTCGCAGATCTGCGCGAGTGGATCGCCCTGCTCGAACGCGAGGGCGAGCTGCGCCGGGTGGCGGTCGAGGTCGATCCGCACCTGGAGGTGACGGAGATCGTCGATCGGACGGTGAGGGCCGGCGGTCCGGCTCTGCTGTTCGAGCATCCGGCGGGGAGCGAGCATCCGCTGCTCGTGAACCAGTTCGGGACCGAGCGGCGGATGTGCCTCGCCTTCGGCGTCTCGAACCTCGACGAGGTCGGCTCCAAGCTCGGCGACGTGCTCGAGATGCAGCCGCCCGAAGGAATCGTCGACAAGCTCCGCGGCCTCAAACAGCTCAAGTCGATCGCGGACTCCCTCCCGAACACGGTGCGGAAGGGCGCCTGCCAGGAGATCGTCCTCCGCGGCGAGGAGATCGATCTCGGCGTGCTGCCGGTGCAGACGGCCTGGCCGCTCGACGCCGCACCGTTCGTCACCCTCCCCGCCGTCATCACCCGCGACCCGCGTACCGGCAGCCGCAACGTCGGGATGTACCGGATGCAGGTGCTCGGCCCCCGCTCGACTGCGATGCACTGGCAGCTGCACAAGGACGGCCGCGCCGACTTCCGCGCGAGCGACGGGCGGATGGAGGTCGCGGTCGCGCTCGGGCTCGACCCGATCACCGCATATGCCGCGAGCGCGCCGCTGCCCAAGCACATCGACGAGCTGATGTTCGCCGGCTTCCTGCGCGGCGAGGCCGTCGACCTCGTCAAGGGTGTGACGGTCGACCTCGAGGTCCCGGCCACGGCCGAGATCGTGCTCGAGGGCTACGTCGAGCAGGGCGACCTGACAGAAGAGGGCCCCTTCGGCGACCACACGGGCTTCTACACCGCGGCCGAGCCGTTCCCCGTCTTCCACCTGACGGCGCTCACGATGCGACGTGGCGCGATCTATCCCTCGATCGTCGTGGGCAAGCCGCCCCAGGAGGATGCATGGCTCGGGAAGGCGACCGAGCGGATCTTCCTGCCCGCGATCCGCGCGACGGTTCCCGAGATCGTCGACTACGACCTGCCGATCGCGGGCGCCTTCCACAACTGCGCCATCGTCGCGATCAAGAAGAGCTACCCGGCGCACGCGCAGAAGGTGATGCACGCGATCTGGGGGCTCGGCCTGCTCTCGCTGACGAAGATGGTGATCGTCGTCGACGCCCACGTCGACCCGCACGACTACGAGCAGGTCGCCTTCTACGTCGGCGCGAACGTCGACCCGGCCCGCGACCTCGTGCTCGCCACGGGGCCCGCCGACCATCTGGACCACGCGACCGCACGGCAGTTCGTCGGCGGCAAAGTCGGGATCGACGCCACCGCGAAGCTGCCCGAGGAGGGCGCGCGGGAGTGGCCCGCGGAGGCCGAGATGAGCGCCGAGATCAAGGCTCTCGTCGAGCGCCGCTGGCCCGAATACGGCCTGTAGCTCGATCCCGCACGCACGCCGGACCCGTTTTCGGCATAGTTCCGGGCCCTGGTTGCTTCCGTCACGAAGTAACCGCTTGTGATACTTGTCGCTAGCGACTTGGAACCGAGCCGCGAACACCCGCACGAAGAAGGCCCCAGCCTCTGGCCCGTCGGTCTGGCACTGGGAGTCGTCGTGCTGCTCGTGGGCTTCGTCGTCTCCTGGTGGGTCGTCGCTTTCGGGGCTGCGATCACCCTCCTCTTCGTGTTCCTCTGGGTCAGGGATCTGACCCGCGGGAGCGAGCTCACCAAGGCGGCTCCCGCCGTCCAGTCCGAGAAGAAGCTGCCGCGCGCCGCCGAGGCTGTGCCGAGGGCGCCGCGGGCGGCGACCGAGCACGAGGTCTCGCGCCACGTGTTCCTCGAGGGCACGACCCTCGGGCTCGGGGCCGTGATCGGCGCGCTCGTGACGCTGCCCGTCCTCGGCTTCATGGTGGGCCCCGCGTTCCTCAAGCAGAGCGTGAAGTCGCAGGATCTCGGGCCGATCAAGGACTTCCCCGAGGGCAACTTCCTGATCACGACCTTCACCTCGAACCCCGACGAGGGCGAGGTCTCCCGCCGGACTGCCTTCATCCGCAACAACGGCTTCCTGGGCAAGCAGCCGAGCTTCACGATCATCTCGAACCACTGCGCGCACCTCGGCTGCCCGGTCGCGCCGAACGGGTCCCCCAGCTCACGAGCGAGACCCACTACGGTGACGTGACGAAGATCCCGGTCACGCCCTCGGGCTTCGGCTGCCCGTGCCACGGAGGCCAGTACGACACCGAAGGGAACCGGATCGCCGGGCCGCCGGTGCGCGGGCTCGACCGGTACTCGTTCTCGATCGTCAACGACCATCTGTTCGTCGGCGCGCCCTTCTCGGTCGCGAAGGTCGTCGGCAAGGGCGCCGAAGCTCAGATCTACGCCACCACCTACACGTTCCCCGGCGAGCACGTGACCGGGCTCGAGTCGTGGCTCTACCCGATCCAGCCTCCCCATCCCGGCTGATGGCAGCGACGAAGAAGACACCCCAGGAGCAGATCCTCTATCCGCTCGACTGGCTGGAGGAGCGCTCCGGCCTTGTCGGCGCCGTCCGCTACTTCCTGTTTCGGAACGTCCCGCGCGACGTCAACTGGTTCCAGACGCTCGGCTCGGCGACGCTGACCGCGTTCGCCGTTCAGGCAGCGACGGGGATCGTGCTCGCGATGTACTACCAGCCGGGCACCACCACGGCCTATCAGTCGATCCAGTTCATCACGGACGATCTCTGGGGCGGCTGGCTCGTCCGCGGGATGCACAAGTGGGGCGCCTCGGTGTTCATCATCCTGATGTTCCTCCACATGGGGCGCGTGTTCCTGTTCGGCGCCTACAAGTACCCGCGCGAGCTGAACTGGATCATCGGCGTGCTGCTGCTCGCCTCCGGCCTCGCCGAGGGCTTCACCGGCTACCTGCTGCCCTGGGACCAGACCTCCTACTGGGCGACCACGGTCGGGATCAACCTCAACGGCACGGCGCCCTTCTTGGGCCCGTTCTTAGCCCAGTTCCTGCAAGGCGGCACCTACATCAACGCGAACACGATCAGCCGCTTCTACTCGATCCACATGCTGATCCTGCCGGCGACGATCGCCGGGCTGATCGGGCTGCACATGTATCTCGTGATCCGCCTCGGCGTCACCTCGCCGCCCTGGTCGAAGGAGGCCGCCGGCACCGGCCCGCTCCCCACCCCCTCGACGAACGGCTCGAGCCCGAACGGCTCCGGGTCGCCTGCCGCCACGAAAAGCAGGGTCAGGCGGAGCACGCGTGGCTAACGACCGGATCGTCGAGCGCCAGCGGGTCTACAAGCAGTACAAAGAGGACGTCCGCGAGCGCGGGAAGCCGTTCTTCCCGGGCGCGATGCTGCACGACACGATCATGTCGCTCGTCGTCGTCATGGTGATCATCGCCCTCGCCGTGATCTGGAAGTGGTCGGTCCCGGGCAACCATGCGAACACCTCGTCGGGCATCCTCGGGAAGCTCTACGACGCGCCGGCCGATCCTGGGACGTTCAGCTTCGTCCCGCGCCCCGACTGGTACTTCTACTTCCTCTTCTACCTGCTGCGGATCTTCAAGTGGCCCGCGACGGTCATCCTCGGGACGGTCGGGATCCCGACGATCCTGCTGCTGCTCCTGATCTCGATGCCGTTCATCGACGTGCGGCCGGAGCGCAACCCGGCCAAGCGTCCGGTCGCGATGGTCGCTGCCGTGCTCGTCATCCTCTCGATGGGAATCCTCACCTACCGCGGTGCCACGGCGAAGGAGGCGCTCGGCTCGGAGCTCGTCAAGGACGTCCCGGCCTGGGCCGCGAAGCAGGGCTTCGCCGGTAACCCGACCGCTGTCGCGGGTGCGACGCTCTTCGCCTCGGTCGGCTGCATGAACTGCCATACCTATCTGGGAGCGGGAAGCAGCAACCAGGGCGCGCCCGATCTCAGCAAGATCGGCGCCTCCGGTCAGGGCGTCGACTTCTTCCAGCAGTACGTCGCGAACCCGTCGCTCTCGGGGAACAAGGTCATGCCGATCTTCGGCAAGAAGTACGGCGGCGCGCTGACGGACGCCCAGCTCCACGAGCTCGCGGTGTTCCTCGACGCATCGAAGAGCGGCTAGATCCGGACGTTTTCCGCAATTCGGCGCGCCTGGGTGGCGGGCTGCGCATAGGCTGTAGGGGTGCGCGTCTTCGTCGGGATTACGGGTGCTTCGGGCGCGCCGTATGCGAAACGACTGCTCGAGACTCTCGCGGCCGGCGGCTGCGAGGTCGGCCTCTGCGCCTCGACCGCCGGGATCCAGGTGCTCGCGACCGAGCTCTACGGCGATGCGCTGCTCTCTCGCGATGAGGTGCTCGCGCGGCTCGTCGCGGGCTCCGCCGACGCGGTCTCGGTGTTCGACCCGAACGACTGGCACTCGCCGTACGCATCCGGCTCGGCGACCGTCGACGGCTACGTCATCTGCCCCTGTTCGTCGGGGACGCTCGGCGCGCTCGCCTCGGGGATGAGCCAGAACCTGATCCACCGGGCCGCCGCCGTCGCCCTCAAGGAGGAGCGGAAGCTCGTGCTCTGCCCCCGGGAGACGCCGCTCTCGGCGATCCAGCTCGAGAACATGCTGAAGCTGCGCGGCGCGGGCGCGACGATCCTCCCGCTCGAGCCCGGCTTCTACTCGAATCCGCGGACGATCGAGGATCTCATCGACTTCGTCGTCGCCCGCGTCCTCGACCAGGTCGGCCTTCCGAACGCTCTCTCCGAGCGCTGGGGCCAGGAGAACCATGACGCTCGCGCCTGACTCCGTCCGCTCGATGTTCGACCGGATCGCGCCGGTCTACGACACGATGAACCGGGTGATGACGGCCGGTCTCGACCTGCGCTGGCGTCGGCTTGCGGCGGCAGCGGTCGTCCGTCCCGGCGATCGCGTCCTCGACGGCGCGTGTGGCACCGGGGACCTGGCGCTCGCAGACCTCCGCGCCGGCGCGGCCTCGGTGACCGGGCTCGACTTCTCGCGGCAGATGCTCGATCGGGCACGCCGTAAGGGGTCGGAGGTCGACTGGGTCGAAGGCGACCTGCTCGCCTTGCCGTTCGAGGACGACGCGTTCGACTCGGCGACGGTCGGCTTCGGCGTCCGGAATGTCGCCGATCTCGAGCTGGCGCTCGGCGAGTTTCACCGCGTGCTCCGTCCCGGCGGGCGGCTCGCAATCCTCGAGATCACCCGTCCGCGCGGGGTACTCCGTCCCTTCTTCTCTCTCTGGTTCGACCGGGCGGTGCCGCTGCTCGGCCGCGTGCTCCCGGGCGGCTCGGCCTATTCCTACCTCCCCGCTTCGGTTGCGCGTTTCCCGCCGGCCGAGGAGCTTGCGAGCCTCATGGCGGGCGCCGGCTTCGACCGCGTCCGGTTCCGGCTGCTCGCCGGCTCGATCATCGCGCTCCATACGGGCCGTACCGTCGAGGGAGGCGGCGAACGATGAATGCGCTCGCCTCGGTGGGTGCGACGCCGGGCCTCGCCGGATACATGGCAGTGCTCGAGACACGTCTCTCGCGGGCCGTGGCGCGCAGGCCGGGCGCCGTCTCGTCCGTCGCGGGCGAGGCGCTCGCCGCCGGTGGAAAACGCCTGCGGCCGCTGCTCTGCTTCCTCTCAGCCTCCGACGGGGACAGCGAGCTGCTCCTCTCCGCCGGGGTCGCGACCGAGCTCGTACACATGGCGACGCTCGTCCACGACGATCTCGTCGACGGCGCCCACATGCGCCGCGGTGCACCGTCGGCCTGGTCCGTTTTCGGTGCGGGTGCGGCGCTCTCGGCCGGCGACTACCTCTTCGCCTGTGCGTTCGCCGAGCTGGCCGAGACCGAGGATTCGGCGGCGGTCGCGATCCTCGCCGAGGCGTGCCTCGCGCTCGCCCGCGGCGAGGCGATGCAGCGGCGCGCAGACCCGCCGGCCGGAGACGCCGATCGACGCATATCTCGAGCGCTGTGCATTGAAGACCGGGAAGCTCTTCGAGGCCGCGTGCCGGCTCGGCTCGGGCGGCGATCCGGACCTCGGCTGCGTACGGCCTGGCGCTCGGGATCGCGTTCCAGATCGCCGACGACATCCTCGACTGCGCGGGCCAGACCCAGGAGACCGGGAAGATCCCGGGCACCGATCTGCGCGAGGGAACACCGACGATGCCGCTCCTGCTCGCGGCGCAGCAGGACGAGGTCGTCCGGCGCGCGCTCTCGGGCGGACCGCTCGAAGGCGCGCTCGTCAGGGTCGCCGGCACTGACGCGCTCCAGCGGTCGCGGGAGGCCGCGCTCGACTACGCGGCCAAGGCGCGATCGTTCGTTGCGGGCGCCGCGCATCGCGAAGAACTGGAGTCACTCACCTTCGCCGTGGTAGACAGAGCCTCGTGACTGCGTACGCCGTGGATACGTCGCTCGGCCTGATCCGCGAGAAAGTCGAGGCCGGAGAACGCCTCGATCTCGAGGACGGGCTGACGCTGCTCGAGTCCGACGACCTGCTCGCGGTCGGGGAGCTGGCCGACCTCGCGCGGCGCGTTCGCGGCGGCGACGACCGGGTCTTCTTCGTCCAGAACATCTATTTGAACCAGACGAACGTCTGCCGCGTGAAGTGCAAGTTCTGCGCGTTCGCCGCGACCTCGAAGCAGGAGCAGGCCTACACGATCACGCCGGAGGAGCTCGTGGTCGATGCGCTCGCACAGCGGCAGGTGACCGGGTTCACCGAGATCCACATGGTCAACGGCGAGAACCCGCACGTCGGCTTCGATTTCTATCTCGACACGATCCGCAGCCTCCACGAGGCGTTGCCGGACGTGTTCCTCAAGTGCTACACGGCCTCCGAGATCCACCACATGACGACGCTCTCCGGGCTCACGCACGAGCAGGTGCTCCGCGAACTCCAGGCGGTCGGGCTCGGAGCGCTGACCGGCGGCGGTGCCGAGATCTTCGCCGATCGCGTGCGCCGGCTCGTCGCGCCCGGGAAGGAGCACCCGGACACGTGGTTTCACGTGCACGACACGGCGCATCGGCTCGGGATCCCGACGCACTGCACGCTCCTCTACGGACACGTCGAGACCTACGAGGAGCGGATCGAGCATCTGCTCCGTCTGCGCGACCAGCAGGACAAGACCGGCGGTTTCCTCGCGTTCATCCCGCTCGCCTTCCATCCGGCGAACACCGTCTTCGAGCGCCGCGGCTTCACGTTCCAGACGGGCGCCGCCGACCTGAAGATGCTCGCCGTCTCCCGGTTGATGCTCGACAACATCCCGAACATCAAGGCCTACTGGATCTCGCTGACGATGCCGGTCGCCCAGGTCGCGCTCCACTTCGGCGCCAATGACGTTCAGGGGACGATCGTCCGCGAGCAGATCTTCCGCGCCGCCGGCTCGACGACCGGCACCGAGCAGAAGACCGAGGAGCTCGTCAGGAATGTTCTGGCCGCCGGACGCATCCCGGTGCAGCGCGACACGCTCTACAACGAGGTGCAGAGGTGGGAGGCTTGACGGTCGGATCGGGCTGGGTATCGACAAAACCTGTCTGGACAAACCGCGTGTGGACGAACCGGTACAGACACGTCACACCTTTCGCGGTAGCCTCGACGGCATCAGGGGCGGGAGGTGGGTCCCCGAAAACTGACAGCTCGGAGGAACGCGGCCCGTCCGTTTGGGCGCCGGCTCTTTCCACGTTGTCCTTCTGGCGCTCGTCCCGTGCGGGAATGCCTCTGTGATCAGGCTCGGGCGCATCTCCTACGCCAACATGGCTCCCGTCTTCTACCGGGTCGACGCGGAGTACGAAGAGGTCACGGGCGTGCCGACCGAGCTGAACCGGAGATTGATCGCCGGCGAGATCGACGCGGCGCCGATCTCGTCGATCGAGTACGCGCGCAACGCCGACACGCTCCTGCTCCTGCCGCGCCTGTGCGTCTCGAGCGAGGGTGCAGTCGACTCGATCCAGCTCGTCTCGCGGCTTCCGCTCGACGAGATCAAGACCGTTGCGATCACGCCGGAGTCGGCGACCTCGGTCGTCCTCACGAAGGTGCTCGTCCCCGGCGCCTCGCACGTCCCGCTCGGCGAGGAAGCCGACGCGACGCTGCTGATCGGCGATGCGGCGCTCAAGTCCGCCTTCGAAGATCCGACGCCGCATCACGATCTCGGCCGGCTCTGGCTCGAACGGACGGGCCTGCCGATGGTGTTCGCGGTCTGGGCCGTGCCGATGCCGGCCCACCCGGGTCTGCTCGACCTCGAGGAGGCCCTCGTCGCCTCGATCCGTGCGGCCCGCAGCGAGCCCGAGACGCTCGCCTTCGAGTCCTCGGCGCTCTACGGCTACCCGGCCGGCTTCCTGGCGCGCTACTTCGAGAAGCTCCGCTACCGCTTCGGCCCGCGCGAGCGCGCCGGCCTCTACACGTTCCTCGAGCTCGCACGCGATGCCGGCGAGCTCGACGAAGTGCCGGAGCTCCGCTTCCTCACGGTCGGGGCGACGGTATGAGCACTGCGACCACCGGCGCGATCCTCGAGCGGGCGGTCGCCGGGGAACGCATCGACGACGCAGAAGCGCTCACGCTGCTCGAGTCGCGCGACCTGATCGCCGTCGGCCGGGCCGCGAACGAGCTGCGCGCGCGCCGCACCGACCCGGACCGGATCACCTTCATCGTCGACAGGAACCTGAACTACACGAACGTCTGTGTCACCGACTGCGATTTCTGCGCGTTCTACCGGCGGCCGGGCGATCAGCGGGAGGGCTACCTGCTGCCCAAGCCGGTCATCTACAAGAAGATCGAGGAGACGCTCGCTCTGGGCGGCACCGGCCTCTTGATGCAGGGCGGCCACCATCCCGATCTCGGGATCGAGTACTACGAGGATCTCTTCAGCTCGATCAAGGCGCGGTACGTCGTTCATCTGCACGCGCTCTCGCCGCCCGAGATCCAGCACATCTCGCGCCGCTCCAAGCTCTCCGTCCCCGAGACGCTGACGCGGCTCCGCGACGCCGGCCTCGACTCGATTCCCGGCGGCGGCGGCGAGGTGCTCGTCGACCGCGTCCGCGAGATCATCGCTCCGAAGAAGACGAAGACGGCGGAGTGGCTGAACGTGATGCGACACGCTCATCGCCTCGGGATGTCGACGACCGCCACCATGATGTACGGCCACGTCGAGACCCGCGCCGAGCGTGTCGAGCACATGCGCCGGATCCGGGACCTGCAGGACGAGACCCGCGGCTTCCGGTCGTTCACCTCCTGGACGTTCCAGAACGATGGCAACCGCCTGGCCGCGCTCGTGCCTCGGGAGACGATGCCGACCTCGTTCGACTACCTGCTCACCCAGGCTGTCTCGCGGATCTACCTCGACAACATCGACCACATCCAGTCGAGCTGGGTGACGCAGGGGATGAAGATCGGCCAGGTCGCGCTCGAGTTCGGCGCAGACGATCTCGGTTCGATCATGATCGAGGAGAACGTCGTTTCCGCGGCCGGGACGACCTACCGCGCCTCCACGGACGACTTCGTCCGCACGATCAAGGGCCTCGGGAAGATCCCCGTGCAGCGCGACACGCTCTACCGCGACGTTCGCGTCTGGAACTGACGCGCCCATCGCGTCCTAACGAATCCATCGCAGGCGTGGGCTAGCCTCGATTGGGGTTCATGCGTTTCGTCCTTGCCTTCGGCCTCGTCGCCGTCCTGCTCGTCCCACTCGCCTCCGCCCAGGGGCCCGTTCCGCTGACGCCGGGCGTCACGTGGGAGCAACACGTCGAACTGACGCCGCACGGCCCCGTCGTGTACTCGGTGATCACCGCGCCGGCGCCGGTCGGGTTGACGACGATCGGGCCGGTGCTCGGCGGCGGCACCGTGACGGGCCCGCGCCAGACGATGACCCAACTCGAGGAGTCCGTCTCGGGGAACGCCGTCGCCGCCGGGGTGAACGGCGACTTCTTCAGCGGCGCCAAGGCGGTGCCGGAGGGGATCGTGATGATCGGCGGCGCGCTCGAGCACACCCCGACCCCGGCTCACTCCTCGATCGGCTTCGACACGAGCGGCAGCATGCACGTCGGGCGGATCTCGTTCAGCGGCACCTGGCAGGGAACCGGCCAGCGCCGCCCGCTCGCCGGCGTCAACCAGCAACCGCGCTCCGGGCAGACTGTTCTCTTCACGCCGGCGTGGGGCGCCGCCACGCCCGCTGTCCAGAACGCCACCGAGGTGGTTCTCGAGCCGTTCCCTTCTGCCGCGATCGGCACCGATCTCACCGCGAGCGTGACCTCGGTGACCTCCGGAGCGACGCCGATCCCGGCGGACGGTGCCGTCCTCGTCGCCACCGGCTCGGCCGCCGCGAAGCTCCAGGCCGAAGCACCTCAGGACACGCAGCTCACCGTGCGCCTGATCCTGCCCAATGCCTGGAGCTCGGTCGTCTCAGCCCTCGGCGGCGGCCCGCTCCTCGTCAAGGGTGGCAAGCCCGTGTTCGCAACCGGGGAGAACTTCGACGAGACCGATCTGACGACGAGGCAGCCGCGCGCCGCGGTCGGGCAGCTCGCCGACGGGCACGTCCTGCTCGTCGCGGTCGAGGGCGGCCGGGCGGGCTACAGCGTCGGGATGACCACCTACGAGCTCGCGAAGACGATGGCGAGCCTCGGCGCCGTGACCGCGGCGGGGCTGCAGTACGGCAGGTTCGTCGAGGCCGCCTTCGACGGGCAGCCGCTCACGCGGCCGAGCCAGGGCTCGAACCAGGTGCCCGTCAAGGAGGCGCTGCTCGTCCAGTACGCGGGTGTCTATGCGCCCGCGCCGGTCCCGGCGCTCGTCGGCAGGGACAACGCCGCCTCCGGTGTCCAGCTCGCCTACCGGCTCACGCATCCCTCGACCGTGACTGCGACCGTGATCGGGCCCGACGGGGTGAGCCATCCGATCGACTCGGGCGCGCGCCAGCCGGGGGCCTACCACTTCACCTTCACCGGCCTCACGGCCGAGGGAACGTGGCACTGGAACGTCCAGGCCACAGACGCCCAGAACCACACCTCGACCGCCGACCAGACCTTCGCGTTCGACGAGACGCTCTCCGGTCTCACTGTCCCGGGGTCGTCGACGGTCGGAGCCGGTCTGCACGCGGCGTTCACCCTTTCCCGCCCGGCCTCGGTCGTGCTCGAGATCGAGGCCGCGAACGGCACCCAGGTCACGACCCTTCCTGCAGCGCAACTCACAGCGGGCGCCCAGTCGATCGCCTGGGACGGGACGATCACCGGCGGCGCCAAGGCTCCGGCCGGCTCCTATGTCGCGGTCGTCACCGACACGAGCTCGGTCGGGACGGCGTCCTACAGCGCGCCGTTCTCCCTCCACCGTTAGTCTCGCTCCGTGACCTCGCTGATCGGCAACCACGGGCTGCTCGCGATCTTCCTCTTGATGACGGTTGCCGCGGTGCTGCCGGCCGCGAGCGAGGTCACGATGCTCTACGGCGGGGCGCTCGCCTCCGGGGCGCTCCCGGGCCAGATCTCGCTCTTCGGCCACGAGTTCAAGTCGGGGCTGCCGGCCTATCTCGCGGTCGTGATCACCGGGCTCGCGGGCAATAGCCTTGGTGCGGCGGGCGGCTGGTGGATCGGGGTGCGGGGCGGGCATCCACTGCTCGAGCGTTACGGCCGGTACGTGCACATCACGCCGGCGCGAATCGCGCGCGCGGAGCGCTGGTTCGCGCGCTTCGAGGACGTCGCCGTGCCGCTCGGCTTCGCCACGCCGCTCGTCCGTTCGTTCGTCGCGATCCCGGCCGGGATCCTCGAGGTGGGCTTCCGCCGCTTCCTCATCTCTGCGATCGCGGGCATCGCCGTCTTCTGCGCCGTGCTCGCCGGGATCGGCTGGGCGGTGGGCACGAGCTGGAGTTCCGTGCACCACGATTTCATCTATGTGGACGTCGTCGTGGTGCTCGCCGTGGTCGTTTTTGCGGCGGTCCTGCTGATCCGTCGGCGCCGGTCGATTACGATGAGCAGCGGTGCCGATTCCCCACGTTGACGTCAAGGCGCAATATGCGCCTCTGATCCCCCAGTTGACCGCGGCGTTCGAGCGGACGCTCGAGAGTGGACGCTTCATCTTCGGTCCGGAGGTCGAAGGCTTCGAGCGGGAGGCCGCCGAGGCTCTCGGCGTCGAGCAGACGATCGGCGTCGCGAACGGAACCGATGCGATCGTGCTCGTCCTCGACGCGCTCGGGATCGGCCTGGGCGATGAGGTGATCTGTCCCGCCTTCACCTTCTTCGCCACCGCCGAGGCGATTGCGCGGGTCGGGGCGACACCGGTCTTCGCCGACATCGACTCGGGGACGCTCAACCTCGACACCGCTGACGTCGCGCGCCGGATCACCGCGAAGACGAAGGCGATAATGCCCGTCCACCTCTTCGGACGGCCGGCTGCGATCGACGAGCTCCGCGCGTTCGATCTGCCGATCGTCGAGGACGCGGCGCAGGCGTTCGGGTCCCCGGGAATCGCCACGAGCATCGCCTCGACCTTCAGCTTCTTCCCGACCAAGAACCTGTTCGCGCTCGGCGACGGCGGCCTCGTCTCGGTCAACGACGGGGAGCTGGCGGACCGGATCCGGATGCTTCGCTTCCACGGCTCGCGCGACAAGAAGGACTTCGACCTCATCGGTTACAACTCGCGCCTCGACGCGGTCCAGGCCGCGATGCTGCGGATCTTCCTGCCGCATCTCGCCGGCTGGAACGCCGCCCGCCGTGAGGCTGCGGCCCGCTACGAGGAACTCGGTCTCGCCGAGGTCGCCGACCTTCCCGTCGACGAGCCTGGCCACGTCTACCACATGTACTGCGTCCGCACCTTCGAGCGCGACCGCCTCTCGGCGGCGCTCACGGAAGCGCAGATCGGGCATGCCTCCTACTACCTGCCGCCGCTCCATCTCCAGCCGGCGTTCCGCCACCTGGGGTATTCCGAGGGCGAGCTGCCCGAGACCGAGAAGGCCGCCCGCGAGAATCTCTGCCTGCCGATGTGGGGCGGAATCTCCGAGGAGCAGCAGGCCGAGGTCGTGGCGGTGTTGCGCCGCGCCTCGAGCCTTGTGAGCGCATGATCGCGCTGCCGGTCACGAGGCACCGCCTGTGGCAGCTCATGGCCGACGGAGTCCTGATCGCGGCGGCGTGGTGGCTCGCGTTCTTCCTCTGCTTCAGCCAGACGGTGCCGGTCTATTACCGGCACTTCCTCTCGTGGCAGGTCTTCCTGCTCGTGATCGCGATCAAGCTCGGGGTGTTCGTCATCTTCGGCTTCTACAACCGGCTGTGGCGCTACGTCTCGACCCGCGACATGTGGAGGGCAGTCCAGGGCGTCACGGTTGCCTGCCTCGTCTCAGACCTCGTGCTCTACGCGCTTCCGCAGCACGACACGTTCTTCCATCTTCCGAAGAGGATCGTCGCTCTCGACTACCTGCTGCTGCTCGCGTTCGTGACGGGCACACGGCTGCTCACGCGGACGCTGATCGAGCGGCCGCGAGGCGGCATCGTCGCCCGCGGCAAGAACGTCCTGATCGCCGGCGCCGGCGATGCGGGACAGCTCGTCGTCAAGGAGATGCAGCGCAATCCCCGGCTCGCCCACACGCCCGTCGGGTTCGTGGACGACGACCCTTCGAAGCGCAACCTCCGGATCCACGGCGTCCGCGTCCTCGGCACGACCGACGAGCTCGGTCATGTGATCCGCGAGTATCGCCCCGACGAGATCCTGATTGCGATGCCGTCGGCGCCGGGCGATCTCCGCCGCAAGATCGTCGAGGCCACCCGCCGTGAGGGTCTCCCGGTGAAGACGCTCCCCGGCCTGCACGAGCTGATCGCCGGCGATCCCAACCTCGCCGGCCAGATCCGGTCGGTGCAGGTCGAAGACGTGCTCGGGCGCGAGCAGGTCGAGGTCGATCTCGAGGCGATCGCCGGCTACATCCGCGACCGCGTCGTCCTCGTGACCGGCGGCGGCGGGTCGATTGGCTCCGAGCTCTGCCGGCAGGTCGTCCAGCTCGGGGCCAAGCGGCTCGTGCTTGTCGACAAGGCCGAGTCGGCGCTCTACGAGATGCAGCGCGAGCTCGTCGACGAGCGCCACTTCACGGCTGTGATCCCCGTGCTCGCCGACTGCGGCGACGCGGCGAACATGCGGCAGGTCTTCGAGCGCTACCCGCCCGAAGTCGTGTTCCACGCCGCCGCCTACAAGCACGTGCCGATGCTCGAGACGAACCCGATCCAGGCGGTGACGAACAACGTGCTCGCGACGCGGGTGATTGCTCAAGTCTCGGTCGAGTTCGGGGTCGAGCGGTTTGTCTTCATCTCGACCGACAAGGCTGCGAAGCCGAAGAACCTGCTCGGGCAGTCGAAGGCGGTCTGCGAGTGGATCGTCGAGTCGTTCGCTCATCGTGACGACGTCGCGACCCGCTTCGTCGCGGTTCGCTTCGGGAACGTGCTCGGCTCGTCCGGCTCGGTGATCCCGATCTTCCGCCGCCAGATCGAGCGCGGCGGCCCGGTGACGGTGACGAATCCGGAGATGACGCGCTTCTTCATGACGATTCCGGAGGCCGCCTCGCTGGTCGTGCAGGCCGGTGCGATGGGAGGCCGCGGACAGGTGTACGTCCTCGACATGGGGCAGCCGGTGAAGATCATCGATCTCGCCCGCCAGATGATCTCGCTCTCCGGCCGGACCGAGGAGGAGATCAAGATCGAGTTCGTCGGCTCCCGCGCCGGCGAGAAGATGCACGAGGAGCTCTGGAACGGTGACGAGGAGGTCGGCGCCACCAAGCACCCGAAGATCATGCGCGCCACCCGGCCGCCGATCGATCCGGTCTGGCTGTACGACGAGCTTGCAGAGCTCGAGGCGCTCGTGGTCGAAAACGACGTGCTCGGGGTCACCGCGAAGCTTCGCCAGATGGTGGCGGCGCCGAAGCGCGAGACGGCGAACCCGGCCGTGCTCGAAGACACGCTGCACTAGCACGCATCTGTCACAGATTCCGGCCGGGAGCATGGGTAGGGTGACCGGATGGAGGTTCTCGAAGGCCTGAACGACGAGCAACGGCGGGCCGCCGAGTCCGTTCGCGGGCCCGTTTGCATCCTCGCCGGCGCGGGATCCGGCAAGACGACGACGATCACGCGCCGGATCGCGAACCAGGTGGCGGCAGGGGCGTTCCGGCCCGGCGAGATCCTCGCGGTGACGTTCACCGACAAGGCGGCGGGCGTGATGCGCTCGCGGCTCGCAACGCTCGGCGTCTCGGGCGTCGTCGCGCGGACGTTCCACTCGGCGGCGCTCGCCCAGCTCCACTACTTCGCGCCCTCGTCGGTCGGCCGGATCCTGCCGACGAAAGCTCTGCTCCTCCGGCAGATCGCAAACGGGCTGCCGGCGCCGTTCAAGTTCCGCCCGGCCGGCGATCTTGCCACCGAGATCGAATGGGCGAAGGCAAAGCGCGTCGGCCCGAACCGGTACCGCCGCGAGCTCGGCGAGCACACGCCTCCGATCCCGGCTGACCTGATGGAGCGCGTCTACCGCGAGTACGAGCACCGCAAGTCGGCTCGGGGCGAGATCGACTTCGAGGATCTGCTCGAGCTGGCGGTTCGACTCCACGAAGGCGATGCCGCGGTTCGCGAGACGTTCCGCGAGCGCTACCGCGCGTTTACGGTCGACGAGTACCAGGACGTCAACCTGCTCCAGCAGACGCTGCTCGACCTCTGGCTCGGCGATCGCGACGATCTCTGTGTCGTCGGCGACGACTACCAGTCGATCTACGGCTTCACCGGCGCCTCGCCGCGCTGGCTCCTCGGCGTCGAGGCGCGTTTCCCGGCGGCGACGGTCGTACGGCTCGAGAGCAACTACCGCTCGAGCCCCGAGGTGCTCGAGCTCGCAAACCGGCTCGTCCCGCTGCTCGAGGGCGCCGAGAAGACGCTGCGGGCAACCCGCCCGGCCGGCCCGGCGCCGGTGGCCAGGCGATTCGCGGATCCGGAGGCGGAAGACGCCTGGATCGCGGCCGAGGCGAAGCGGCTTCAGGCCGAGGGCACGCCGTTCGAGGAGATGGCGGTGCTCGCGCGGACGAACGCGCGGTTGGCCGACTTCGAGGAGGCGTTCCACGACGCTCGCATCCCCTTCCAGGGCTCGTCGCTCCTGCAGCGCGATGCCGCCCGACGGATGCTCAAGCTGCTCGACCGTGACGGCTCGACCGGCGTGGCCGCACGTGTCCGGCAGCTCGCCGAGGAGGCCGGGATGCTCCACGTGATCCCCGACAAGCTCGGCGAGCGCGAGCTGACGCGCCAGTCCGATCTCACCCGCCTCGTCCGGCTCGCGGGAGAGCTCGACGACGGCGAGCTCACGTGCTCTGGCTTCGCGGGAGAGCTCCGCAACCGCTTCGATCCGGGCGGCCAGAGCGTGCACGGAGTCCACCTGATGACCTACCACCGCGCCAAGGGCCTCGAGTTCGACGCGGTCTTCCTGCCGCGGCTCGAGGAGAAGGAGCTTCCCTCGAAGCTGGCCCGGACCGCCGAGGACGAGGCCGAGGAGCGCCGGCTCTTCTATGTCGGGATCACCCGCGCGCGTCGCTCGCTCGCGATCACATGGTCGAAGCGGCCGAGCCCATTCATCGCCGAGCTCGGTCTGGGTTCCGTGCCGGTCGAGCCTTCAGGGTCGCCCCGCGCCGCCCGCGAGTTGGCGGCCGCCGAGGATCCCGCGCTGTACGAGGCGCTCAGCGCGTGGCGGAAGGCGCGTGCGAAGACGGAGGAAGTACCGGCCTACATCGTCTTCCACAACAGCGTGCTCGTCGCGATCGCCGACGCGCGGCCCAGGTCACTCGACGAGCTGGCCGAGGTGCCCGGGGTTGGTCCGGCCAAGCTCGACCGTTACGGCGAGGACGTGCTCGAAGTCCTCTCGGGCATCGCGGCCGTCGCCTAGGCCGGCAGCGCCGAGAGCAACAGGGCGAGCATCTCCGCCGGGTCGCGGCGCGTCCTCACCGCAGTGCCCTCGCTCCGCTTGCCGAGTTCCAGCGCGCGCGGATCGGTCAGCGGCCGCAGGCGGCCGTCGCGGATCAGGGCCTCGTCGACGCCACCCAGGCGTCCGCCGTAGGTCGTGTACACGGGGATGCCGAGCGCGGCCGCCTCGCGGTTCATCGTCCCGCCGGCCGAGACGACGAGGTCCGAGAGCGCGATCAGGCTCTGCGCATCGACCGCCTGCTCGGGGACGATCACCGACGGCAACGTGAGTGAGCGAACGTAGTCGCGCTGCTCCACGGTTCGCGGCAGTACCACCGCGTGCACCGCCTCCAGCCGGCCGAGGTGTTGCAGGGTCTGCGGGAAGAGCGGATTCGATTGACGGTGGTAGAGCGAAACGTCCGGCGGCGGCCGCAGCACGACGAGCGTGCGCGCCGGGTCGAGCTCGAGGCCGTCGAGCACCGAGCGGTCGGCCTCGAAATCCGACAGGTAGTACTCCTCCTTGAGCCCGGGGTAGAAGAGCAGCTTCGGCGGCACCGCCCCATACCGGGCGAGCCGCTCGGCCGGGATCGAGTCGGGCACGACGACCTTTGTCGCCGCCCGGCAGCCGAGCTGGTGCTGCAGCCACGCCCACTCGTAGTCGAACGTCGTCGAGCTCGGGATGCCGAGTCGGTGAGCCGTGATCGTCAGCTCGTGCGAGCCGTGTGCGAGCGCGATGTCGAAGTCGCGCCCCTTGGCGAAGCGTTTGAGTGCCCCGAGCCGCGAGGTGAGTTGCCGCGCCTTGCCGAGCCGGGAGCGCCCGCCGTGATGCCCGATCGTCGTCGCCTTCATCCCGTGCTGCTCGATCAGCTGGAGCGTCTGCGCGTAATCGCGCGCAGTGATCTCGACCTCGTCACCGCGCGCCTCGAGCAGCGCGACGAGCGGCCGGAAGACGAGCGGATGCGCGCTCGCCGTCATGTCGATCCAGACCCTCACCGCGCACGCTCCCGGTCAGCCCTGTGGACGAACCGGTACAGACACGTCGCATCTTTCCCGGTAGCCTCGACGGCATCAGGGGCGGGAGGTGGGTCCCCGAAAACAGACAGCCCGGACGAGTTGCGCCCGGCCATTCCGGACATGTCTTTCGACACGCCGGTCACGGGCAGTGGAACTGCGAGCGGGGGTGGCCGGACGCCCGTCTCACGCCGGCGCGCCGGAAGCGGAAGCAGGTGCCGGTTCGGCGATCAGGTCGTCGACCGCGACGTCGCGGCGGACGCCCTCGACATGGCGTTCGTACCAGAGCGTGAACGAGAGCAGTCCCCAGAGCTGGCGCGAGAGATCCTCGCCGCCGCTCACGTGGCGGTCGAGAACGGCTGTCACCGCGTCGGGTTGCAGGTAGCCCTGGCGGCGGAGCACGTCGGGGGCGAGCGTCTCGCGCGCGAACGGCACGAGGTCGCCCCGCAGCCAGGCCGCGGCGGGGATCGAGAACCCGCGCTTGCGGCCGTGCACGACGGAGCGCGGCAGAAGCGGCTCGGCAGCCTTCCGCAGCAGCCGCTTCTTGTCGAGGCCGCGCACCTTCAGCCGGGTCGGCAGCGAGAAGGCAAAGGAGGCAACGAGGGGATCGAGGAACGGCACGCGAGTCTCGAGTGACCACGCCATCGAGGCGCGGTCGGTCTTCACGAGCAGATCGTCGGCGAGGTAGCCGCCGAGGTCGACATCCTGCAGGCGGGCGAGCAGCTCGGCGCCCTGGGTCTCGGCGAAGCGGGCACGTTCGAGCGACAGCGGGTCCCAGCCGTGGACGCGCCCCGTCAGCTCGGCGCGGGCATCTGCCGAGAAGATCGTCTTCCAGCCCTCGTGGCGCTCGAGCGGCGGCAGGTGCGCCGCGCGGACGAATCGCTTCGCCCGGTAGTCGAAGCTCGCGCGCCGAGACGACGACGGCAGCCGCTCGACGGCCGGGCCGGCCAGCGAAGCGAGCCGCCCGAACCGCTCGGCGAGAAGGTCGGCGGCGTAGGTGTAGTAGCCGCCGAAGAGCTCGTCACCACCCTCGCCGGAGAGCGCCACCTTCACGTCCTCGGCAGCGAGGCGCGACACCAGATAGGTCGGAAGCGCCGAGGAGTCGGCAAACGGCTCGTCGAAGACGTCGGCAAGCGCGGGCAGGAGCAGCGCCGCGTCCGGGCGGAGCACGAGCTCGCGGTGCCGTGTCCCGTACCGCGCCGACACGGCCCGGGCACCCGTCAGCTCGTCGAACGACTGCTCCTCGAAGCCGATCGAGAACGTCCGCACGGGCTCGGAGGACTCGCCTGCGGCGAGCGCCGTCAGCAACCCCGAGTCGACTCCGCCCGAGAGGAGCACCCCGACCGGAACGTCCGAGACGAGATGTGCGCGCACCGAGTCGCGCAGCCGTGCACGGCACTCCTCGACGAGCTCTGCCTCGTCGTCGGCCCTGACCGGCTGCGGCCCGGGCCGTGCGTACCTCTCGACCGCGACCGTCCCGCCTTCCCATGTGAGCACGTGGCCGGGCAGCAGCTTGCGGATCTCGCGGAAGATCGAGAGCGGCGCCGGGACGGTGTTCGTCGCGAGGAACGCTTCGAGCGCGTCGAGATCGAGCTCACCGGTCGGCAGCGCATCGAGCTCGGAGGCGAACGAGAGCTCGCCGCCCACATCCCGGTAGTAGAGCGGCTTGATCCCGAACCTGTCCCGCGCGAGCACGAGCCGCCGCTGCCGAGCGTCCCAGATCGCGATCGCGAACATCCCGCGGAGCCGCTCGACGAAGCCGAGACCCCATTCTTCATACGCGTGGACGATCGTCTCGGTATCCGAGCGGGTGTGGAACCGGTGGCCGGCCCGTTCGAGTTCGTGGTTCAGCTCGGCGAAGTTGTAGATCTCGCCGTTCTGGACGACGGTGCAGCTCCCGTCCTCGTTCGAGATCGGCTGGTCGCCGCCCGCGAGATCGATGATCGCCAGGCGCCTGGCGGCAAGCCCGACGCCGCCCTTCACGAACGTGCCCTCCGAGTCGGGGCCGCGGTGGATGATCGTCGCCGACATCGCGGCGAGCCGCTTCCGGTCGACGCGCCCCTTCGAGGAGGCGATTCCGCAGATCCCACACACGGGACCGAGTCTAGATGGGTAGGTCCACGAGATCGTTTGCTTCGGGGCGCGAGCTGGGTTGCCAGCGGCCCAGGCCGTCCAGATCGCGCATTCGGACACGCGAGATCGTGGAACGACCCATCCGGATACGGCTCAGGCCGCCGAAGGCTCGGTGCGAGGCTTGGCCGAGCTCGCCTTGACGAACAGCGCCTTCGCCGCGACCGACGGCAGCCACCAGTTCCAGCGGCCGAGGATCGTCATGATCGACGGCACGAGCAGGGCCCGGATCACGGTTGCGTCGAAGATGATTCCCGCCGCGAGCCCGATCCCGAACTGCTTGATGTCCACGCCCGGGCTCGACGAGAGCACGAGGAACGCGAACATCAGGATCAGCGCCGCGCTCGTCACGAGCTTGCCGGTGCGCGCGAGGCCGAGCTGGATCGCCGTGTTCGTGTCGCCGGTCTCGTCGTAGGCCTCGCGCATCCGCGTGAGCATGAACACCTCGTAATCCATCGAGAGCCCGAACAGGAAAGCGAAGATCATCAACGGGATCCAGGGGATGATCGACTGGGTCGCATGGACGCCCCAGAGCGTCTCCGAACCGTGGCCGAGCTGGAAGATGATCACGATGATCCCGTAGGCGGCCGCGAGCGAGAGCAGGTTGAGCACGGCCGCCTTGATCGCGAGCACGAGCGAGCGGAACGCGCGCGTGAGCAGGATCACCGTGAGCAGGACGACGAAGGCGAGCACGTAGGGGAAGTTCGAGTAGACCGCCGAAACGAAGTCGCGATCCTCCGCGGCGACCCCGCCGAGGGTGGCGTCCGTGCCCTTGAGCTCGGACTTGATCTGGCTGATGATCGGCCGGATGCCCTTCGACGCGCCGTCGACGTTCGGGAACGCCTCGACGAGGCTGTCGCCGCCGCGGCGCCAGCCTTCGCCGGTCGGCGCCACGGCGCCGACTACTCCCGGCGTCCGCTGTAGCGCCGAGACGACCGGACCGGTCGAGCCGCCGTGCTCGACGAGCACGACGAACGGCTTCATCACGCCGGGCGAGATCCCCGCGGCGGCGAGCACGGTCCGGCCGGCGATCGCATCGCCGGCGCCGGGCAGGTCCTTCACCTGCGCCTCGCTGGGATTCAGCTTGAACCCGTAGAAGACGAGGATGCCGACGATCGCCAGTCCGATCAACGCGTAGGGCCACGGCCGCTTGGTGACCGCACGGCCCCAACGGCCCCACCAGCCGTCCTCGGGGTGGCCGGTGTCGATGAAGCGCTTCGGTAGCACCCGGATGCTGTTGATCTTCGTCCCGAGCACGGCGAGGAGCGCCGGAAGGAGGGTGATCGCGGCGAGCACCGACACCGCGGGGATCAGCATCCCGCCGATCCCGATCGAGCGGATGAACGGAAGCGGCAGGAAGACCATCGAGAGCAGCCCGACGGCGACCGTCGACCCGGAGACGATCACCGACCGGCCGGCGTGGGTCATCGTCTCGACGATTGCCGTCTCCACGCCGGCGCCCTCGCGCAACTCGTCGCGGAAGCGGAAGATCATCAGCAGTGCGTAGTCGATCGCGACCCCGAGCCCGACGAGCGCGATCAGGAACTGGACGATGATCGAGACGTTCGTGAAGTAGGTCAGGATCCAGACGAGCGTGAAGGTGTTCAGGATCGAGGCGCCTGCGACGACGATCGGCATCAGCACCGCCGGCAGGGTGCCGAAGACGAAGAAGAGGATCACGAGCGCCCCGAGCGCTCCGATCAGCGCTTCGGTGAGCACGCTCGGCCCGTTCCCGCCGGAGGACGCAGCCTCGAGCGCGTCTCGCCCGGTGAGGTAGGACTGGACGTCCGCAGGGGTGCTCGCGAGGAGCTTCGCCCGGACGAGCGGGATGTGCGTCGTGGCGGTGAACCCGGTGTTCCCCGGCGGGTAGATCTCCGCGAACGCCGTGTGCCCGTCCTTCGAGACGTAGATCCGGCTGCCGGTCGACCAGTAGGACGAGGTGCGCGAACCCGGGTTGACCGCTGCGGCCGCGGCGATCGCCTTGGCGACCCCGGCCTGCTTGGTGATGTCGCCCTTCGTGTGGAACACGGCGACGAGCGGTGCCTGCTCGCCCGTGCCGAAGACCTTGAGCGCCTGCTGGTTCGCCTCGTACGCGGCGTAGCCGGGAATCGAGAAGCTCTGGTACCAACGGTTCGACACCTGCGATGCGGCGAACATGCCGAACAGCGTGAGGACGATCCACGCGCTGATGAAGAGCCATTTGCGACGGACGATCAGGTGCGCGAGACGGGCCAGCATTGCGTGGGAGGATACCGAGCAGTCGTGAGATGTCAAATCATTTATCATCTAACGAAATGGTGAAGCCGCCCTCCAAGCACGAACCGCTCGGCCGCCAGCTCGTCTTCACGGCGAAGGCGATGCGAGAGGCGTTCGAGGACCTGCTCACGAGCCAGGGGGCATCTCTTCCCACCTGGGTCGTGCTGAGCGGGATTGCCGACGTCGGCTCGGTGACCCAGGCTGCGCTTGCGGGTCACGTCCACCTCGAAGGGGCGACGATCACCCATCACGTCGACCGTCTCGAGGCCGCGGGACTCGTCCGCCGCCGGCTCGATCCCGACGACCGCCGTGTGCGCCGGCTCGAGCTCACGGCCGACGGCACCGAGCTGCACGCGCGGCTGCTCGGTGCGGTGACCGGGCTTCAGCGGCAGGTGATGGCCGGGATCGACCCGTCCGATCTCGCCGCGCTCGCGCGCTGCCTCGCGGCGATCGACGCGAACCTCGGCTCAGCCGCCGCGCCCTAGGGTCTGCCCGATCACGCGGAAGCCGGTCGAGACGAGCGTCCGCAGGTAGAGCGGAACCGAGCGGTCGGCGATCCACTCGAGATCGTGGGCGAGCTTCTCGGCCATCGAGGTCTCGTAGCCGTGGCGGACCTGGGCGAATCCGGTCAGCCCGGGGCGCACGACGAGCCGCTGCCAATAGGCGGGCAGTTCGCTCGCGAGCTCCGCGAAGAACCTCGCCCGGATCGGCCGCGGGCCGACGAAGGACATGTCGCCACGGAGCACGTTCCAGAGCTGCGGGATCTCGTCGAGCTGGGAGGCCTTGAGCCAGCGCCCCATCCGCGTGTACTCCTCTTCCGTCCGGCGAACGAGCTCCTCGCCGAGGTACGGGCCGAGGCGCGACTCGGCGTCCCGGGTCAGCGTCCTGAACTTGCGCATGCGGAAGAAGCGGGCACCCCGCCCGACCCGTTCGCCGCTGTAGAGCACGGGCCGGCCGCTCGTGACGAAGATGACCAGGGCGATGATCGCGCCCACCGGCAGCAGCAGGAGCCCGAAGAACGCCGCGAAGGCGATGTCGAGCGCGCGGAGCTCGATGTCGATGCGACGTCGCGGAGCCTCGGCCGCCAGACGGCGATAGCCGCCGACGAGCGTGTCCTCGAGCTGTGCAGCCACGAGTCGATGGTAAAGCTTCGGGGATGACGGTAACCGGGATCGACCACGTGCAGATCGCCGCGCCGGCGGGCTGCGAGGCCGCGGCCCGGTCGTTCTACGGCGGCCTGCTCGGCATGGAGGAGCTCCTGAAGCCCGAACCGATCCGGGCGCGGGGCGGCTGCTGGTTCCGGGCCGGGGCCCAGGAGCTCCACGTCGGCGTCGAGGCGGAGTTCGCCCCGGCGCGCAAGGCCCATCCGGGTCTCGTCGTGTCGGAGCTCGATCTCGTGCGCTCCCGTTTTCGCGAGGCGGGAGTCGAGTGGGAGGACGACACGAAGATCGAAGGCGTCGACCGCCTGTTCGTCCACGACCCGTTCGGGAACCGGCTCGAGCTTCGCAACCAGTCCCGCTGACCGGCCGCAGCCTCCCGGACCCGGTGCGAGAATGGGGCATGTCCCGCTTCCTTCGCTGGTGGTTTGCGTTCATGGCAGTCTGCGCGATCGTCCTCTTCGCCCTCGGCTACACGCTGTTCGGCGTCGCCCTGACCTGCGGCACGATCTACTGGTTCGTGCGAACCTGGCGTCGCGGCCGCGCCGACACGTGAAGATCGCCGTATAAGCTTCCCTCATGGGAGGTAGGCGTCGGGAATAGCTTGGCCGCGGCTTCGCCGCCGGCATCGTTCCCGACGTCACCATGGACACACGGCAGCTCGCGGCGTTTTGCGCCGTCGTCGAGCGGCGGAGCTTCTCACAGGCGGCCGAACGGCTCGGGGTGACCCAGCCCGCGGTGAGCCTTCAGATCCAGGCCCTCGAGAAGCGGCTCGGGACGAAGCTCCTCGACCGTTCGGGCCGGCGGGTGGAACCGACCGAGGCGGGAATGCGGCTCTATCGCGGCGCGCAGCGTCTGCTCGCGCTCGAGGAGCAGGTGATCGCGGAAGTCGCAGACGACGGCACCGAGCAGCTCGAGGGAACGTTCGAGATCGGCGCCTCGACCGGGCCGGGCGGGATCGTCCTGCCCCATCTGCTCTGCGAGTTCCAGGCGATCCACCCGGCGCTCCATGTCGTGCTCTGGGTCTTCGATACCGGAACGCTCGTCGACCGGGTGGCGGCGCGCGAGCTGGAACTCGGCGTCGTCGGCGCGGCGCGGCGCCATCGTGGGGTCGTGTTCGAGCCCTTCTTCCACGATGAGGTGATTCTCGCCTGCCCGCCCGGGCACGAGTTCGCCGGCCGGACGGTGACGCTCGACGAGCTGCGCGGCGCAGGGCTGATCGTGATGCAGGAAGGCGCCGGCGTCCGTCAGCTGATCGAGGACGAGCTCCAGCGTGTGGGCACGCGGCTACGCGACCTCGGCGTCAAGCTCGAGCTCGGCCTGCAGGAGTCCGCGGCGAGCGCCGTGCGCGGCGGCTACGGCGTCACGTTCATCTCGCGGACGTCGATCGAAGCGGATCTGGCCGCCGGCACGCTCGCCGAGGCACGGGTCGAGGGGCTCGAGCTCCATCGCGAGCTCTATCTCGTCCGGGCAGCCGGGCGCTCCGAGACGAGAGCGGCGCGGGCCTTCGTCGACTTCGCGGCCGCGCGGCTCTCGTGATCGTCCGCTGGTCGCTCACCGAGGTTCCGGGCGTGCTGGACGAGCTTGGCATCGCCCAGCCGCTGCTCGTCGCGAGCGAGCGCTGGGACTCCCTCGTCGACGTGCCGCTCGCGGGCAGGTGGACCGAGGTGCCGTCGGACCGGATCGAGGTCCCGCCCGCTGCCGACGGGATCCTGGCGCTCGGCGGCGGGTCCGCGATCGACACGGCCAAGGCGGCCTCGGCGAGATCCGAGCTCCGGCTCGTCTCGGTGCCGACGACGTATTCGGGAGCCGAATGGTCAACGGGGTTCGGGATCCGCGACCCGGCCCGGCGGATCGTCGGGGGCGGCGGCGGCGCCCGGCTGGCCGGAATCGTCTACGAGGTGGAGCTGACACTCGAGCTTCCGCTCGCACAGACCGTCGGCACCGCGCTGAATGCACTCGCTCATTGCGCGGAAGCCCTCTATTGCCCCGGCCGGTCGGACAGAAGCGACGAGCGCGCGCTCGACGGAGCGCTCCTGATCTCCGAGTGGCTACCCCGGGTGGTCGCGGCCCCGCACGACCGGGCCGCGCGCGAACGGCTCCTCCTTGGCGCGGCCGCGGCCGGCGAGGCGCTCGGACTCGCCGGCCTCGCTCTGGCCCACGCGATGGCGCAGGCGCTCGGGGGCACCTACGGGCTGCCACACGGCGCGATGAACGCGCTCACGCTGCCGCCGGCGCTGCGGTTCAACGAGGAGATCGTCCCGGCCGAGGTCGAGCGGTTCGGCGTCGCGATCGGCGCCCCGGAAGATCCCGCCTCGAAGGTCGAGGCCCTGGCCCGTCTCGGAGCCTTCGGACGGCTCCGCGACTTCGGGCTGCCCGAGACGGAGCTCCCCGCTGTCGCCGAGATCGCCGCCGGCCGAATGGGCAACAAGCAGAACCCCCGTCCTGCGACGGCGGCAGAGATCGAGGCGATGCTCCGCTCGATCTATTGAGCCCTGGCTGAATAACACAGGCTAATCTCGTTCATATTGCGATGTGATAAGTTGCCACCATGGCGCCGGAGGTCTCGTTTGACGTGCTCGTGGTCGGCAGCGGCGCCTCGGGGCTTGCCGCCGCCGTCTCCGCCGAGCGCGCCGGAGCGCGCGTGGCCGTGGCGACGAAGGGCTCGCTGCAGGCGAACAACTCCTCGAAGGCCCAAGGCGGGATCCAGGCTTCCTTCGGCCCGGAGGATTCGCCCGAGCAGCACGCCGAGGACGTCTGGCGCTCCTCGCACGAGACGGCCAACCGCGAGCTCGTCGAGGTCCTGACCGGTGAGGCTCCCGGCGCGATCCACTGGCTCGAGGAGCTCGGGGTCGAGTTCACCCGCGAGGCGGACGGCGCCTACAGGCTCGCCCGTTGCGGCGGCGCGTCGCAGAAGCGGTTGCTCCAGGTCGGCGACCGCACGGGACATGCGATCACCAAAGGATTGAAGGAGGCCTGGCAGGCGGGCTCGGGCACGTCGTTCGAGAACGCTCCGCTCCAGGCGCTCGAGTCGGTTCCGAACGGCTGGCGTGCCGTGTGCGGCGAGCACACGATCGACGCGTCGACCGTCGTCCTCGCGGCCGGTGGGCGCTGCTACGCGGAGGCCCAGGCTCGCGGCGAGCTCTCGACGAATCATCCGAATGCCACCGGGGAGGTCACCCGGATGGCCCTCGCCCTCGGCGCGGAGTCACGCGACCTCGATGCGCTCCAGTACCACCCGAACGGCGGCGCGTGGCCCGCGAACATGCAGGGTTACTCGATTCCCGAGACCACGCGCGCCTACGGCGCCGTGCTCCTGAACGCCGACGGCGAGGAGTTCACCGACTCGCTCGGGCCGCGCGATGTGGTCTCGCAGGCGATCGTCGACGAGGTCGAGGCGGGACGCGGCGTCGAGACCCCGGACGGACGGCCCGCGGTCTACCTCGACACGACGCGCATCTCGGAGGCCGACGCCGTCGTGTCGCTTCCGTACATGCTGCGGCGCTACCGGGCGGCGGGAATCGATCCGCTCGCCGAGCGGATCCTCACCTACCCCGTGCTCCACTATCAGAACGGCGGGCTCGTGATCGACCGCGATGCCGAGACGACGCTCGAGGGGATGTATGCCTGCGGCGAGATCGCGGGCGGCACGCACGGGCGCAACCGGATGATGGGCAACTCGCTGCTCGAATGCGTCGTCTTCGGCCGTCGCGCGGGGCGTGCCGCTGCCGGAAGGGCGGCATGAACGCCGTCGCGACCGACCTTCAGGGCGCCGTCGAGGATGCCGCCGCCTATCTCTACGTCTGGGCGCTCAAGGACATCCCCCAGGATCTGCGAGATGCGCTCGGTGCCGCACGCGACCGGGAGACCTCCGTGCCGGGTAAGCGCGTGCTCGAGACGATCCACCGCAACGTGAGCATCGCCGACTCCGAGAAGAACCTCGTCTGCCAGGACACCGGGATCGCCGTCTACCACTGCCGCGTCGGCGACGGCTTCCCGCTCCATCCGGCGCTGATCTACGACGCGCTGCGCGCCGGCACTGCGCGCGCGACGATCGAGCACCCGTTGCGGTCGAACGCCGTGCACACGATCACCCGCGAGAACACGGGGCCCAATATCGGCTACCGCCTGCCGATCGTCCACTGGGAGTTCGTCACCGGCTGGGACGGGCTGGACGTGAAGTGCGTCCCGAAGGGCTCCGGCTCGGAGAACATGAGCTTCCTGAAGATGTGTGTTCCCGCCGACGGGGTGAACGGGATCAAGCGCTTCGTGCTCGAGTCGATCGTCGGCGCCGGCGGCAAGCCGTGCCCGCCCGGGATCGTCGGCGTCGGGATCGGCGGCTCGGCGGACTACGCGATGCACCTGGCGAAGGAGGCGATCATGCGCCCGATCGGGACGCGGAATCCCGACCCGATTGTCGCGGCGCTCGAGGACGAGCTCTACGGGCTGCTGAACGAGACGGGCATCGGCCCGATGGGCCTCGGCGGCGACGTGACCGTGCTCCAGTGCCACATCGAGCATGCGGACACGCACATGACGCTCAACCCGGTCGCCGTCAACTACCAGTGCTGGGCCGCCCGGCGCGCAACCGCTCACCTCTCGCCGGACGGCGAGATCGAGTACGACCGGGAGGCCTGAGCATGAGCGCCGCCCACGACTCGCTGTTGGAGAAATCGTTGCAAAGTTGGTACGGACAGCGCCCCGGCGGCGCCATAGAATTGATGTTGAGGGTGGCGGGTCGGCTTCCCCACCCAGGGTGGGGGCTCGCGCGTTCGGGTGTCTCTTTCGGACAGGCGTTACTTCGCGAGGGAAGGAGCGGGCATGGCTGTCCATGAGGTGACCTTCCCGATCACGGGGGACGCTGAGATCCTCAAGCTGCGCGCCGGCGACGAGGTGATCGTGCAGGGGCACATCATCGGGATCCGCGACCGCACCCAGATCCGGATCTTCGACGAAGGCGTCGAGCCGCCGATGGATCTCAGCGGCGCGTTCCTGCTCCACACCGCACCGAACGTCCGCAAGGTCGGCACCGATTCCGAGGGCCGCGGCCGTTACGAGAAGCTCTGCATCGGGACGACCACGAGCGCCCGGATGGTGCGCTTCACAGAGCCGCTCGGCGAGCACTACGGAGTGCGCGCGATCTGCGGCAAAGGCGGCTTCCCGGACGAGGCGATCGCACCGATGCAACGGCTCGGGATGGTCTACTTCGCTATCGTCGGCGGGGCGGCGGCGCTCGAGACGACCCAGATCGAGGAGATCGAAGAGGTCGCCTGGGAAGAGCTGATGCCCGAGTGCCTCTGGAAGTTCCGGGTCAAGGATTTCGGCCCACTCACCGTCGGGATCGATGCTCATGGCGGTTCGCTCTACCGTGACGTCCAGGCCGCTGCCAACGAGAAGCTGGAGGAGATCTTTGCCCGCTTTTGACCTCGACCTCACCCGCTCCGGCGGCCTCACCCACGTGATCGACAAGGGGCTCGGGCCGGCCGGCTGGGAAGACGTCCTCGAGACGTGCGGGGACTACATCGACATCGTCAAGCTCGGCTGGGGCACGGCGTACGTGACCCGGAACCTGGGCCGCAAGCTCGAGGTTCTCTCGGACAAGCGCGTCGTCCTCGGCGGCACCTTCTTCGAAGTCGTCTACGTCCGCGACAAGCTCGACGAATACAAGACCTGGCTCAGCGACCTCGGGATCAGCCACGTCGAGATCTCGGACGGAACCATCGAGATCCCACGGGAGCGCAAGCTCGAGCTGATCGCCGATTTCGCCCGCGACTTCACGGTGCTCTCCGAGGTCGGCTCGAAGGACTCCGAGGTCGTCTTCGCCCCCTACGAGTGGGTGCAGTGGATCAAGGAAGAGCTCGCGGCCGGCGCCTGGAAGGTCGTGACCGAGAGCCGCGAGGGCGGCACCGCCGGGCTCTTCCGGCCCTCCGGCGAGATGCGCACCGGTCTCGTCGACGAGATCGCCCACGAGATCGACTTCCACGACCTCGTCTGGGAGGCGCCGACGAAGTCGAGCCAGGCGTATTTCATCAAGCACTTCGGCGCCGATGTGAACCTCGGGAACATCCCGCCCGAAGAGGTCATTGCTCTCGAAACCCTCCGCCTCGGGCTTCGTGGCGACACCCTGAAGGAGATGCTGCTCGGTGGCGAGCCGGCCGCAGCTTCCTGAGCTCGACTGGGAGTCGATGCCCGCGGAGGAGATCCTTCGCGCGCTTCTCTCGGCCTTCCCCGGCCGAGTCTCGTTGGCGTGCTCGTTCCAGAAGGAGGAGTCGGTCCTGCTCGACATGCTGCTCGCGATCGATCCCAACGCCCGCGTGTTCGCGCTCGACACCCATGTGCTCTTCCCTGAGACGTACACCGTCTGGAAGGAGGTCGAGCGCCGCTACAACACAAAGGTGGAGATCTACGAGGGCCCGACGCTCGCCCGGCAGGCGGAGATCCACGGCGACGCGCTCTGGGACCGCAAGCCAGACCTCTGCTGCTCGATCCGCAAGGTCGAGCCGCTGAACCGCGCGCTCGGCGAGCTCGACGCGTGGATCACCGGCATGCGCCGCGACCAGTCGCCCACGCGGGCGAACGCCCCGAAGGTCGGCTGGGACGAGAGCCACGAGCTCTGGAAGGCAAATCCGCTCGCAGACTGGGACGACCAGCGCTGCTGGGACTACATCCAGGCCCGCGGCCTCCCGTACAACGAGCTCCACGACCGCGGCTACTCGTCGATCGGTTGCACGCACTGCACGAAGCCGGGAGAGGGCCGCGAAGGCCGCTGGACCGGTACCGACAAGGTCGAGTGCGGGCTGCACGTTGCAACCGCGCCCGCCGGCGCGGACGAGTTGGCCAAGGGGGCAGCGAGTTGACGAACGCGGGCGGTTCATCCAGCCAGTTCTCCCAGGGTCGAGGTCCAGGTTTCGTCGTGTGGCTGACGGGGCTCTCGGCAGCCGGCAAGTCGACGATCGCCGGGCTCGTCGCGACCGATCTCGTCCAGAGGGGCGTCCTCGTCGATCGCCTCGACGGCGACGTCGTTCGCGAGCACCTGACCAGAGGCCTCGGCTTCTCGAAGGACGACCGCGACACGAACATCCAGCGGATCGGCTGGGTCGCCTCGAGGCTCGCTCGGGCGGGTGCAGCCGTCGTGGTCTCGGTCATCTCTCCGTACGAGGAAGCTCGCCAGAAGGCGCGCGCGCTGACCGAGGAGCACGCACGGTTCGTCGAGATCTACGTTGCGACCCCGCTTGCCGAGTGCGAGCGGCGCGACCCAAAAGGGCTCTACGCGATGGCCCACGCAGGCGAGATCCGTGACTTCACAGGCGTCGACGATCCCTACGAAGAGCCGACGAACCCGGAGCTCCGCCTCACCACCGAGGGCCGAACCCCCGAACAGTCCGCTGCCGTCGTGATCGCGAAGCTCGAAGAGCTCGGACTGATCGCCGACGAGGTCGCTGCATGAGCGCGGTGATCGCTCCCTTCACCCTCTCCCACCTCGACGAGCTGGAATCGGAGGCGATCCACATCATGCGCGAGGTCGCCGCCGAGTGCGAGCGGCCCGTGCTGCTCTTCTCGGGCGGCAAGGACTCGATCGTGCTCCTCCGGCTTGCCGAGAAGGCGTTCCACCCGGGCAGGTTCCCGTTCCCGGTGATGCATGTCGACACGGGCCACAACTTCCCCGAGGTGATCGAGTTCCGCGACCGGCGGGTCGAGGAGCTCGGTGAGCGGCTCATCGTCGCGAGCGTCCAGGATTCGATCGACAAGGGCCGCGTCACCGAGCAGACGGGGCCGCGCGCATCGCGGAACGGGCTGCAGACGACGACCCTGCTGGACGCGATCGAGGAGCACCGCTTCGACGCGGCGATGGGCGGGGCCCGCCGCGACGAGGAGAAGGCGCGCGCGAAGGAGCGGATCTTCAGCTTCCGCGACGACTTCGGCCAGTGGAACACACGCGCGCAGCGGCCCGAGCTCTGGAACCTCTACAACGGCAGGATCCGCAAGGGCGAGCAGATCCGCGCCTACCCGATCTCGAACTGGACCGAGCTCGACGTCTGGCAGTACATCGCCCGCGAAGGCCTCGAGCTGCCGTCGATCTACTTCGCCCACGAGCGCCAGATCTTCCGCCGGGACGGGATGCTGTACGCGGCCTCCGACTACGTCGAGCGCCTCCCCGACGAGGAGCCGTTCGAAGCATGGGTTCGCTTCCGCACCGTCGGCGATATGACTTGTACCGGCGGTGTCGAGTCACGCGCCGTGACGATCGACGAGGTGGTCGAGGAGATCGCCGCGACCCGCATCTCGGAGCGCGGCGAGACCCGCGCCGACGACCGTGTCTCCGAGGCCGCGATGGAGGACCGGAAGCGCGATGGATATTTTTAACGCAGGGGAACCGACAAGGTTCCCCCACGAGCCCCCTCCTCCGTGGCAGGACGGCGTTGGCTGGGCCTCTCGCCGGGGCAAGCCCGGCTTCGGCGTCGCACGTGAGCGATCCCGCGTTCGTGGAAATGGCCCTGAGCTGCTGGGCTGCTGATGGCTACTTCTGAGCAGATGATGCACTCCGAGCTGTTGCGGCTCGTGACTGCCGGGTCAGTGGACGATGGGAAATCGACGCTGCTCGGGCGGCTGCTGTACGACACGAAGCAGATCCTGGCCGATCAGCTCGAGCACATCGAGGAGACCTCGCTGCGGCGGGGGGACGGGTACGTCAACCTGGCGCTGCTCACGGACGGGCTGCGGGCGGAGCGCGAGCAGGGGATCACGATCGACGTTGCCTACCGGTCGTTCGTGACCGCGCGAAGGCGGTTTCAGCTGGCGGACGCTCCCGGCCATGTCCAGTACACGCGCAACATGGTCACGGGTGCCTCGACCGCGGATGTCGCTGTGATCCTCCTCGATGCCCGCAACGGCGTCGTCGAGCAGACGCGGCGCCACGCCTACATCGCCGCTCAGCTCGTGATCCCCCACGTGGTCGTCGCGGTCAACAAGATGGATCTCGTCGACTTCTCGGCGGAGCGCTTCGCCGAGATCGAGGCTGACCTGCGCGCTCTGTCGGAGCGGTTGCGGCTTCACGACGCCCGTGCGATCCCGATGTCGGCGCTCCAGGGCGACAACGTCGTCGATCGCGGCGACTCGATGCCGTGGTACACCGGCCCGACACTGCTCGAGTACCTCGAGGCGATCGAGATCGCGGCCGACCGGAACCTCGAGGACCGGCGCTTCCCCGTGCAATGGGTGATCCGGCCGATGTCGCACGAGCACCACGACTATCGCGGCTATGCGGGCGAGATCGCGGGTGGGATCTGGCGCGCCGGTGACGAGGTCGTCGTGCTGCCGTCCGGCCGGCGCACCCGGGTGGCGGCGGTCGAGACGTTCGACGGGCCGCTCGAGGCGGCGATCCCGCCGCAGTCGGTCACGATCCGGCTCGAAGACGACATCGACATCGGTCGCGGCGACATGCTGGCCGACCCCGAACGGCCGCCGATCGTCGCCCGCGAGCTCACCGCGGAGCTCTGCTGGATGAGCGAGCGCCCGCTCGAGCCGCGCGCCCGGCTCGCCGTGAAGCACACCACCCGCGCGTCGCGGGCGATCGTCGAGGAGCTCGTCTCGGTCGTCGACATGCACACGCTCGAAAACCGGGATGCGCCCGAGCGGCTCGAGCTCAACGATCTCGGCGTCGTCCGGCTACGCCTCTCGGAGCCGCTCGCGGTCGACCCGTACGAGCGCAACCGGGCAACCGGCGCGTTCATCCTGATCGACGAGTCGACGAACGACACGGTGGCGGCCGGCATGGTGCTTGAAGCCCGGTGACCCCTAGCGCAGATCCCTACCGCGATCTCGGCGGTCATCGACTCGCGCGCTCCGCGCTTCAACCAGACGGTCGTCGGCGTGCTCGCCCTGCTCGCGGTCGTGACGGGCTGGTGGTTCCTGCTCGTGTTGCTCGTGCTCCAGCTCGCGCTCGGGCTCACGTTCGGCCGTCGCTTCTGCCTTCCGTTTCTCGCCTACTTCGAGCTGATCCAGCCGCGATTCGGCGAGGGCGAGCTGGAGGACTCGCGCCCGCCGCGTGCGGCGAACATGGTGGGGCTCGTCGTCCTCACGGCCGCCTCCGTCGCCTATGCCGCCGGACTCACCACGGTCGGGATTGCGCTCGGGCTGCTCGTCGCCGCGCTGGCGCTGCTCGCCGCGACCACGGGCTTCTGCACGGGCTGCGAGGCCTACAAGCTCGGCCGGCGGCTCACGGGTCGCCCGTTCGTGTCCTGCCCGATCCCGCCCCGCCCGGCGTTGTGACCACGGTTTCCGGCACGCATCCCGCCGCCGGGCCCGCTCGGACTGGCGATCACGAATCGGCCGTGCCTGCGACTCGATTGTTCCAAAGCTGGTTCGAACGCGTTACACCTCGGCACGTAGAATTGATCTTGAGGGCGGAGGGGATGCGACCCCACCCAGGGTGGGGGTCCGCGGTCTGGCTGGGTCTCGAGCGCGCCGCCGCGCGCTCGTTGAGCGCCTCCCCCGTGCCGGCTGCGGTCAAATGACCTGGCAGTTCACCCTCGCCGGTCTCTTCGTCGGCATCCTCGTCGGGATGACCGGAATGGGCGGGGGGAGCCTGATGACCCCGATCCTGATCCTGCTCTTCGGCTTCGACGCCAAGGTCGCCGTGGGGACGGACATCCTCCACGGCGCCATCTTCAAATCGTTCGGGGCGGCGCGGCACCGGATGCTCGGCACTGTCCATGCCCGGCTCGCGGCCTGGATGCTCGTCGGCTCGGTGCCGCTCTCGCTGGTCGGAGTCGAGGTGGCGAACACGGTCGGCGACAACAGCATGAGCAACTTCCAGAAGATCGTCGGCGGCGCCCTGATCCTGGGGGGCACCGGCTTCCTCGCGCGCACGTTCATCAAGGTGCACTCGAGCGACGCGCCGTTCAAGCTCGCAACTCGAGACAAGCTGATCGCGATCGCAATCGGCGCCTTCGGCGGGTTCGTCGTCGGCCTGACCTCCGTCGGCTCCGGAACCTTCTTCGGGCTCGCGATGCTCTTCGCCTATCCGCTCACCGCCTCGAAGATGGTCGGAACCGACATGTTCCATGCCGCCGTGCTGCTGTGGGTTGCCGGGATCTCGCACCTGCTCCACGGTGATGTCGACAAGCACGCGATCCTCTGGCTCCTCACCGGGTCGATTCCGGGGGTGCTGATCGGCTCGCACCTGTCGGTCAGGGTGCCGGAGCAAGGGCTGCGGATCGGCTTCGGGGTAGTGCTGCTGCTTTCGGGAATCAAGCTGATCGGGGTGCCGCAGGCGAACTGGGTGATCGCGATCATGCTGGGGGTGATGGCGGTCGTTCTCGGCCTCTGGCTGGCCTACAACGTGCGCTTGCGCCGGCTCGCGGCACAGGAGGCGGCGTAGAATCGACGGGCCGTGGCCCGGGTGCTCTCGACCGCGTTCTGCGTCGCACTCCTGGCTGCGACTGCGATCGCGTTCGCCCTGACCGAGGGCGCGAAGACCGAGCTCAGCCCGATCTACGGTACGAGGGTCTTTCCGAAGGTCTTCTCGCCGACCTGTAATCCGAGGCACTGCATCTATCAGGCGGCCAACATCGACTTCAAGCTGCGCAAGAAGCAGCACATCGAGGTCTGGATGGAGCGAGACGGGACTCGGGTCGCCACGATTGTCTCCGGCAAGACGTATCCGAAGGGCGAGGTGATGCTCCAGTTCGCGGGCGTCTCCGACGACGGGGTGACAATCTTGCCCGACGGGACCTACATGCCTGTGATCCGCTTCACAGGCGATCACCGCACGATCACCCTCCCGAACCCGATCGTGCTCGACACGATCCCACCCTCGGTCATCCGCGTCCCGCACCGCGTCTACCGGCATATCTCACCCGACGGCGACCACCGCAACGACAGCATCCGCATCACCTACGTCCTCAGCCAGCCCGCCCATGCCGTCCTGTTCGTGAACGCGCGCCAGGCCGGCTTCACGAAGAGCCTGAAGGCCAAGGGCGTTCTGACCTGGGCGGGCACGGTCGACGGGGTGCTCCAGCCGCCCGGCAGGTACCTGCTCTCGATCGCCGCCCAGGACGCCGCCGGGAACCGGTCGAAGCCGTTCCCGTTCGCGGTGATCACGATCCACTACATCTCACTCGGTAGAACCGAGATCTCGGCGACCCGCAACCGTCGCTTCGCCGTCTTCGTCGTCACCGACGCGAAGGACATCAGCTGGCTCTTCGACCGCGGCCGCGGCACTCAACGGTCGCACACGCTCCGCCTGCGCGCCCCGCGGAAGCCCGGCTCCTACAGCCTGTACGTCACCGCGTCGGGCCACACCGCCAGGGCAACCGTGACCGTCGGATGAACGCCGACGTGATGCGTCTCGGCGGCCTCGTCGGCGCGCTCGGGCTCTCGCTCCTGCTCGTGGCTCCGGCGCGACGGTGGCGCGGGGTCGGGCTTGCGGCGTGGGCCGTCGGGTGCGGGCTGCTCGCGGTCGAGCTTGCCCCTTCGGGCCACCATCGCGCCTACGCGGGCGCCGCGGTCGCCGGTGTGCTCGCGGCGGCCCTCGTCGGCTGGCTCTTCCTGCGGGTCCCGTGGATGCTGCCGGTCGCCGTGCTCGCCTGTGCTCCGGCGCGCATTCCTGTGTCGGTCGGCTCGTCGAAGTACAACCTGCTGCTGCCGCTGTACCTCGTCGTTGCCGGCGCGGCGGTCGCGCTCGCCGCCGAGCTCCTGATGCCCGAGCGCGTCGCACGGTGGCGCGCGGGCCGGATCTTCGAGCCACGCGGACGGCACACCGGCGAGGAGGTTGTGCTTCCGGTGCCGCCCGATCGGGAGACGCCGGTGCTCGGCCCGTTTGCCTGGCCGGCCGCGCTGTTCATCGGCTGGTCCGGGATCTGCCTGCTCTGGTCGCCCGTTGCCGGCCAGGGGCTGCACGACGGGGCGGTCTACGTCCTCTTCTACCTCCTGCCGCTCGGGCTGATCGCCGCGGCGCTCGCCCGCCTACCGTGGCGGATCGGGTGGGTGAAGGTCCTGTACGTCGAGCTCGCGGCGATGGCGCTCGTCTTCGCCGCGATCGGCGTCGAGCAGTACCTGACCCGGACGATCTACTGGAATCCGAAGGTGAACGTCGACAACGCCTACGCGCCGGTCGGCTGGTACTTCCGTGTCAACTCGGTCTTCTACGACCCGTCCATCTACGGACGCTTCCTCGTTGTCGCGATCCTCGCCGGGATCGTGCTCGTCCTGTTCGAGCGCAGCGGCTACGCCTGGCTCGCGGCAGGCGTCGCTGCGGCGACGGTCGTCGGCCTGCTCGCGTCGTTCTCCCAGTCGAGCTTCGTCGCGCTTGCGGTCGGTATCGCTGCTGCGCTGATCGTGCTCTGGCGCCGCCGGGCGGTGCTTCCGCTCGCGGTAGCGGCACTCGTCCTCGTCGGGCTCACCCTCGGCGTCCCGCAGCTGCGTCATCGCGTGATCGGAAAGGCCGGAATCCACCATGCGACCGACGGCCGCGCGCCGCTCGTCACGACCGGGGTCAAGCTCGCCGTCCACCACCCGTTGATCGGCGTAGGCACGGGCGCGTTTGCGGAGGCGTACGCGAAAGCAACCCACAAAGGCGGAAGGGCATCGCATGCCGCGCCGATCACCGTGGCCGCCGAGACGGGGCTCCCGGGTCTCGCCGCGCTGATCTGGCTCGTCGGCGCAGCACTGATAATTCCGTTCCGTGGAAATCGCGGCCGGACCGCCACCGGCCGCGCCCGTCTCGCCTTCGGTCTAGCCTTGCTCGCGATCTTCGTGCATAGCCTCTTCTACAACGCCCTGATCGAAGACCCCCTCTTCTGGGCGGCGCTCGCCCTCTCGGCAGTTGCCTGGCGCGAGACGGAGAAGGCGTGATCGGCGGCTGGAAGCGCGCGCTCGTCCTCGCGCCCCACACCGACGACGGCGAGTTCGGCTGCGGCGGCGCGATGGCTCGGCTCGTCGAGGAGGGCACCGACGTGCGCTACGTCGCGTTCTCGATCGCCACCCGGTCGCTGCCCGAGGGCTTCCCACCCGACACGCTCCGCCACGAGGTCGCGGCCGCAACCTCGCAGCTCGGGATCCCGTCGGAGAACCTCACCGTCCACGACTTCGACGTCCGGACGTTCCCCGATCACCGCCAGGAGATCCTCGAGCTCCTGATCGAGATCTGGAACGACTGGCAGCCCGACGTCGTCTTCCAGCCCTCGCTCCACGACATCCACCAGGACCACCAGGCAATCGCGGCCGAGGGCCTTCGCGCCTTCAAGCGCACGACGATCCTCGGCTACGAGATCCCCTGGAACAACCTCGACTTCGCCTACCAGGCCTACATCTCGCTCGAGCATCGCCACCTCGAGCGCAAGGCCGCCGCGCTCGCCGAGTACGCCTCCCAGCAGCACCGCCGCTACGCCGATCCGGACTACGTCTGGAGCCTCGCGCGTATCCACGGGATCAACATCAACCGTGAGTACGCCGAGGTCTTCCAGGTCTACCGCGCGATCGGGTAGTCCTCGACGATCGAAGATCGAGGCGTCTGCCGCGTCGGAAACCATCAGCCGGGCGGCCACCCGTACACGGCGCCTTCGCTCCAGTCACCCACCGCGAGCAGCGCGCCGTCGGAGGTGAAGCGAACGTCGGAGGCATAGGCCGACTCGGCAGACCAGAAGGGTTCGGGCCCCGCGCTGAACACCGTTGCTCGACGGGCACCCGAATGCGCGAGAAACCCTGACTGCGGATGCCAGTCGAGCGCCTCGCCCGTCCCTGAGATCGCCGGCCACTCGAGCGCCCTCAGCCGTGACGCGGAGCCCACCGGCTTTCCCGCGAGGTGCCAGAACTCGATCGACGGCCAGTCGGTGAGCGCGAGCAGCTCGCCCGTATCGCTGAGGGCCAGGGTCCCGACGTGCTGCTTCTCCGTCACGAGTGTCGGCCCGGCTTTGTCGAACGGCCAACCCCTGACGAGGACCCGGCCCGGTCCACGTTCCTCGCCGCGCGTCGTCCGGACGTAGGCCCAGAGTCTGCGATCACGCGTCGCCGCGAACGGCATGACCGCTCCGTCGTCTTCGAACTCCTCCCACATGACCTCGCCGGTCGAGACGTCGCGCACGGTCAGATGACGCCTCCAGGAGCCGTCGACGATTGCCTTGCCGTCCGGGGAGAAACGAAGCTCCGGTTCCGCGGAACCGCCGGGGACATAGCAGCGCGGCCAGCGAACGTCTGGTCTCTGTTGGCATAGAAGACAACACAACTCGAGGATAGAGCTCACTCCGGACGGACGCGCTCGAGTGGTTCAGGAGACCGCCGAGTACGCTTGCCCGGTGGAGTGGCGGCTGCTCGAGGGCGTCCCGGCCGAGGAGGTTCGGCTGCTGCTCTCGATCGCGCGGCGTCGACGGTTCGATCGCAACGAGGTCGTCTTCCACCGGCACGACCCAGCCGACTCGATGCACCTCGTGACGAAGGGGCGTTTCGCGGTTCGGACGATGACGCCGCTCGGCGACACGGTGACGGTCGCGGTCCGCGGCCCCGGGGACAGCTTCGGCGAGATGGCGGTGATCAGCGAGGGAGCCAAGCGAGCGGCGACCGTGGCGGCGCTCGAGGAGGCCGAGACGTTCTCGGTGTTCCACGCCGACTTCGAGCGGCTTCGCGGGCAGCATCCGGCGATCAACGAGGCGCTGATCGGCTTCCTGCTCGGGGAGGTGCACATGCTGAACGAACGGCTGCTCGAGGCCCTGTACATGCCCGCGGAGCGGCGCGTGCTTCGCCGCCTGTCGGAGCTCGTCGATCTCTATAGGGGGACCGGCGGCTGAGGTCGAGGTTCCGCTGACCCAGGAGGCGCTCGCGGAGCTTGCCGGCACGGCGCGGGCGACCGTGAATCGCGTGCTTCGCGAGCAGGAGGAGCGCGGCACGGTCGAGTTGCGGCGCGGCCGAGTCGTCGTGCTCGACCGCGAGGCGCTCAGGGCCCGCGCCCGCTGAGCTGTCGGTGGGCTCGGCATTGCCATCCTCGCCGGCTCCGGCTATCGTTCCGGTCATGGTCTCCGGCACCGGCGCGACGCTTTCTGCCCCTTCGGGCCTCCTTGCGCTTGCCCTGCTCCTTCCCCGCTAGGGGAGCGAAGCGACGACATACCCGTGCCCTGCTTCCGAGCGAAAGCCGGGAGAAGTCCGTCCGATGACGAAGGAGCAAGCTGCGATGACCATGCCCTACTGGAAATACCGTCCGTACCAAACAGTCGATCTGCCCGACCGCACCTGGCCCGATCGGGTCGTCGACCACGCCCCGGTCTGGTGCTCGACCGACCTTCGCGACGGCAACCAGTCGCTGATCAAGCCGATGGACTCGGAGCGCAAGCAGCAGATGTTCGATCTGCTCGTGCGGCTCGGGATCAAGGAGATCGAGGTCGGCTTCCCGTCGGCGTCGAAGACCGACTTCGACTTCGTACGGCGGCTCGTCGAGGATGACCTGATTCCGGCGGATACGACGATCGCCGTTCTCACCCAGGCGCGTCCGGAGCTGATCGAGCGGACCTACGAGGCGATCGACGGTGCCCACCGCGCAATCGTGCATCTCTACAACTCGACCTCCGAGACGCAGCGCCGGGTCGTCTTCCGCCTCGACAAGGATGGGATCACCGGGCTCGCGGTGCGGGGCGCAGCGCTCTGCCGGGAGCTCGCCGGCCAGACGGTGACCGACATCAGGTTCGAGTACTCGCCCGAGAGCTTCCACGGCACAGAAGACGACTACGCGCTCGAGATCTGCGAGGCGGTGATCGCGGAGTGGGGGCCGACGAGTGTGGAGCGGATGATCATCAATCTGCCGACGACGGTCGAGGCCTTCCCGCCGAATGTCTACGCAGACCGGCTCGAGTGGTTCCAGCGACACCTGTCCGCGCGCGACCAGATCATCCTGAGCGTTCACCCGCACAACGACCGCGGCACCGCGGTCGCGACTGCGGAGCTCGGTTTGATGGCGGGCGCCGAGCGGGTCGAGGGAACGCTCTTCGGCAACGGTGAGCGAACCGGCAACGTCGATCTCGTCACGCTCGCGCTGAACCTCTTCACCCAGGGAGTCGACCCGGAGCTCGATCTGTCGCACATCGACGATGCCAAGGCGATCGTCGAGGGGTGCAACGAGCTGCCCGTCCATCCACGGCACCCCTACGCGGGTGAGCTCGTCTACACCGCCTTCTCGGGCTCCCATCAGGACGCGATCAAGAAGGGCATGTATGCCCAGCAGCGCTCGGACTCCGAGCTCTGGGACGTGCCGTACCTGCTCGTCGACCCGATGGATCTCGGACGCACGTACGAGGCGATCATCCGCGTCAACTCGCAGTCGGGGAAGGGCGGCGTCGCCTACCTGATGGAGATGGAGCACCATCTCGAGCTGCCGCGCGGCCTCCAGGTCGATTTCGCCCAGAAGGTGCAGGCGATCACCGACGCCCGGGGCGACGAGCTGACCGCCGGCGAGCTGCTCGCCGTCTTCGACGAGCACTACCTGGCGCACAATCGCCCCTACAAGCTCGGCCGGTACACGCTCGAGAGCGCCGAGACCGACAGGATCACGGCCGAGATCTCGGTCGACGGGGAGCCGCAGGAGGTGCGCGGCGAGGGCAACGGGCCGATCGCGGCCCTCGTCGAGGCTCTGGAGCAGAGCTTCGGCGTGTCGGTTCGTGTTCGCGATTACCACGAGCACGCGATGGCCGCGAGCGCGTCGGCAATGGCTGCGGCCTACGTCGAGGCGGACGTCGAGGACGACGTCGTCTGGGGCGTCGGCCTCCACTCGAACATCGCCACGGCCTCGCTCGAGGCGGTCGTGAACGCGATCAACCGGGCGCTCGCGCTTCGGCAGGCCGAGGCGTCGGCGACCGCGGTGTTCGACGGCTGATCAGCCGGGATCGCAGCACCAGCCGTCGAGACTCGGTGGGCGCCGTCGGCTTCCCGACGAGAACTGAGAGGCGAGCCCGGCGACGGCGTCGATCCGTCCGTCGCCTGCCGGGACGAAGACCCACTGGTCGGCGGTCGGCCAGGCCAGGAGGAGCCAGTGGCCATCGGGCGACCAGGCAAGGCCACTGAAGCGCCCGCTGCCCGAGAAGACCTCCGCCGGGTCGCTGCGAGGCCTGTCGAGATCGAACGTGACGGCGTCGCTGCGGATACCGCCGAGGATTGCGGTCAAATCGTGGGAGCCGGGGACGAACGCGGCGGCCTCGAGCTTGCGGCCGACACGGATCGGCGTGAGGCGCGTTCCCGAGTGGCCGAACGGGGCAAGCTCATGCGAGCCCACCACCACCAGCCTGTCGCCGTCGGATGACCAAAGGAGCTCGCCTGGCCGCTTGACCAGCTGCCGGCGCGCGAGCACCCGGCCGTTGTCCACATTGACGATCACGAGCCGGTCCGCTGCGGTGACGAAGGCCAGGATGTGCGCGTGCGACGTGCTCGGCCGCCATGCCGGCGCGACTGCGGCTATGCGCGAATCGAGCAGGTGGTCGCCGGTTCCGTCGCCGGCGACGATCCGGAGAGCTGACCCGTCGAGATAGGCGATCCGGTAGCCGTCGGGTGCCCAGCGCGGCAGTGAGATCCGGCCGGAGCGCGCGAGCGACCAGTGGACGTTTCCCTTCGGGTCGACGGCCAGCAGCTCGTGCCTGCGGGTGACGGCGACGAACAGACCGTGCGGCGACCACGAACCCTCGGCGTACCGGCCGAGCAGGCGCTTCGAGCCGTCGTGCTGCACGATCCACTGTCCCGCTGTGGAGGAGACGAGCAGCTGCCCTGCGGCCGGGAGCCGGGTGAGTGCGGGTGCGGCGTTCCGCAATCCGACGGCCTGCCTCACCGAGTGCAGGATCACAGATCCCGCGGGCGTGACCGCGATCGCGATCAGCGCGATCGCGGTGCCTGCGGTGGCGAGGGCCGGCACCGTGAGGCGCCGCCGGTGCGGCGTCACTACGGGCTCGCGCTCGGCGAATGCACGCGCCACGACCTCCCAGGCGCGAGACTCGGCACCGGCCTCGTCGGGGATCGCGATTGCTTCGAGCTCGCGCCTCACGAGCGCAACCGGTCGGAGAGGGTGTCGAGCCCGCGGCGAAGGCGGGAGTTCACGGTGCCGCGAGGCAGCTCGAGCAGGCGGGCGATCTCGCCGGGCGAGTAGCCGAGGACGTAGCGGAGCACGATCACGGCCCGATGCTCGGGCGTGAGCGCAGCGAGCGCAGCGAGCGTGTCATCCGAGAGCTCGGTCGCGTGGTCGGGCGCCTCGCCCTCCAGGAGTGCTGCCTCCCGCCGCAGCTGGCGCGCTCTCGTCCAGTCGATCGCTCGATTGACGACGATTCGATGCAGCCACGGGCCGAACGGCCGACCTCGATCGAAGCTGTCGAGGCGGCGGATCGCAGCGAGGAAGGCCTCCTGGGCGATGTCCTCGGCGGCTGCGCCGTCGTGGACGACGAGAAAGGCGGCGCGGTAGGCCCGGGGCCAGTGCAGGCGAAACAGGGCCTCGATCGCCGAGGCCGAGCCTTCCCGGGCTTCGCGAACCCAGGCCTGCTCCTGGCGAGCCGAGTCGGCCATCCGCTGCCGACTATACGAGCGGTCGTGCGTTTGAGGTCCATCCCGTTCTCACTACGCGCCTGCGAGCCCCGGAGGTCCGTGCCGGGACCTCTCGACCCTCCCGGCACGTATCAGGGGAAATCGAGGAGGGACGATGATCCGCAGAAGCCTTCAGCTGTTCGTGCTGTTGCTCGTGCTCGGCGCCGCGCCGGCGGCGCTAGCCGACGGAGGCCCCTCGCCCGGCGCCTCGAACGGAGGTACGGGCGCGATCGGCAGCGGCCTCCGCTATGTCGCCGTCGGAGGCGGGAAGACGACCGTGCTCGAGGCGCTGGACCTCCACGGCGGACCGGTAGCACGCTTTACGACGCTGCAGGGCGGCTGGGGCGTCCCGACCGTGGCCTATGACGGCGCGACCGGCGGCCTCTCGGCAAACCGCGCCACCCTCGTGCTCGCGCAGCTCAACCCGTACACCTGCGAGCCGAAGCGCTGCACCTGGGCGACGACCCGGTTCGCGGTCTTCACCCCGGCCGGGCTTCGCCGCCGGGCGACCGTGTCGCTCCGCGGCAGGTATGTCTACGACGCGATCTCGCCGGACGGCCGGATGCTCTATCTGATCCAGTACGTCTCCCTCACTGATCAGACGCGCTATCTCGTCCGTGCCTACGACCTCGATCGCGGCCGGCTGCTTCCCGGCTCGATCGCTGACCGGACGCAGCGCGGCTGGGTGATGCAGGGCTCGCCGATGGCCCGGACGACCTCGGCCCGCGGACGGTTCGTCTACACGCTGTACGAGAACGTCGGCGGCTATCCGTTCGTTCACGCCCTCGACACGGTGCGGGGCGTCGCGCATTGCGTCGGACTCCCGTGGACGGGTGCTCAGACCTCGATCGGTGCGATGCGGCTGACGCTTCGGGACGGCGGCCGGACGCTCGCGCTCGCCGTTCCGCCCGGCCGCTCCTCGGCGGACACGCCCTCGTTCTCGATCGACACGAGAACCTATGCGGTGTCCCAGCCGGTTGCCTCGGCGCCGGATCGCTTCCCGTGGTGGACGCTCGGCCTGCTCGGGCTCCCACTCCTCGTCGCAGGAGTCGCGATCGCGCTCCGGCGTCGTGGTCGTTCGTCCCCGGTCACGGCGCCGGTGAATGGCTGAGCGCCTGCTCATCGCGATGCTCGTCTCGGGGCTCGCTCTCGCCGGGGACGCGGTAGCGGGAGGCGCTCCTCCCGCTCTCGGCTGCCCGTCGATGCCGCTCGAGCGGGTGCTGCCGGCGCCCGTCTCCCGCGCGGAGAAGGCGTTCGTGCCGTGGGGGCCGAAGGTCTCGAGCGGTCTCTCGGCGGGGCCGGTCTACCTCGTGGCCGGCTCCTACCGCACTGCGATCTCGCGCGACGGCGACTTCACGGACTCGAGCGGCGCTTACTTGCATCGTGCCCTTTTCGCCGTCGCGCCCACGTTTACCGGCCCGGTCACGATCACGGGCGGGCCGCTGAAGGCGGGCGCACCGCTCGGCTTCTCGACCGACGGGGCGATCCACTGCGCCCTCGGGAAGTTGGGCGTCACCTGCGTTCCGCGGCCTCTCCGGTTTGCGCGGTGGCTCTCGGTGCCCGGCGGCAGCGGCTGGCGGATCGTCCGCACGGAGCTGCGGCTTCCCGGGACGGGATGTTTCCGCCTCACGGCCGCGGGTGACGGCCTACACGAGGCGATCCCGCTCGCGGTGCCGGGCCCTTGAACCGCCGCCGGTTCCTCGCGCTTGCAGCCGCTCCGTTCGTGCTCCGGGCGGCCTCGGCGTTAGGCTCGCCGCCGCCGCGTGGGCTCGTGACGTGCGATACCGAGTCGAGGATCGCTGTCGTCGATCTCGCCGCCGGTCGCGTGCTCGGATCGATCCCTGTCTCGGCCGGTCCGAAGTCGATCGAGCGCGTCGCCAACGGCCTGGCGCTCGTCTGCCACACAGGAAGCGGGGTCGTGACGATCCTCGACGGCAGGGCGGGCGCGGTCCACGATGTGCTCCACGGCTTCGAGGCGCCGCGATACACGGCGCGTCATCCCGACGGCGTACATGCCTTCGTCAGCGACTCGGGGCGCGGGCTCGTCTCCACGGTGGACGTCGGCCGCGGCCGCGTGCTCGGCTCGGTCGAGCTCGGCGGCCCCGCCCGGCACCTCTCCCTCGCTCCCGACGGTCGTACCCTCTGGACGTCGCTCGGGTCGAGCGCGCACCGGATGGCGGTCGTCGACGTCTCGGTTCCGGCAAGGCCGCGATTCGTGCGCCACGTTACGCCGCCGTTCCTCGCGCACGACGTCGGGTTCTTCCCCCACGGACGGCAGGTCTGGCTGACCGCGGGAACCGCCGAGGAGATGGCGATCTTCTCTCGTGACCGGGCCTGGCAGTCACTCCGTACCGATCCCGGGCCTCAGCACGTCACCTTCGGGAACGGCGTGGCCTACGTCACGAGCGGTGTGGCCGGAACCTTCCGGGTGCAGTCGCTCGGGGATGGGTCGGTTCGCCGCGAGACCGAGGTCCCTGTCGGCTCCTACAACGTCCAGTCGGGGCCGGGCGGTCTCGTGCTCACACCGTCTCTCACTCACGGGACGCTCTGCGTGCTCGACGCCGCGGGGAGGCTGCTACACACCATGCAGGTCTCGTCGTCATCGCATGACGCGTGCTTCGCCTTCTAACCCGGTGCGAGCCGGCGAAGACGTGTCAGTTCCGCGGGCAGATAGAAACGAAGCGCCAACAGCACGAGCGGGTAGATCGCGGTGAGCACGACCGCCGCCGGAAGCGAATGGATCTCCCAGGCGACCGCCGTCAGGCTCACGGCGACCCCGGAAAGCGTGAAGATGCGCCGCCACTGGTAGGCGACCGGATAGACCTGGCGGCTGCGGAACCACATGCCGCCGAAGAGCACGAGGTAGGCGATGAGCGTCGAGACCGCGGCGCCCATCATCCCGTACACCGGGATCAGCGCGATGTTGATCACGATGTTCACGAGCGCCGCGGCCCCCGTGACGACCCAGTTGAGCTGCGTCTTGCGCATCCGGCCGATCCCGATCGCGAGCACCGAGTAGCCCGAGTACGCCGCCGTGGCGAAGCAGAGGATCGGGACCGCTTCGGCGGAGCGCTCGAAGGTGCCCTTGGGGTTGATCAGATGGACGATCCAGGGCGCCGTCGAGCCGAACGCGAGCGACATCCAGCACGTGACGAAGAGCAGGTAGGTGAGGACGTAGGAGTAGGTGCGCTTGGCCGCGGTGTCGTCGCGGATCGAATAGGCGAACGCCGGCCAGGCGAGCTGGAAGGCTGTCAGCAGGAACACGATCACCGAGGCGATGCTCACCGCGAGGGAGTAGATCCCGACCTCCGCCTGGCCCTTGTAGCGGTTGATGAAGAGGCGGTCGATCAGGTTGATCACCCAGAGGGCCAGCGCGGAGGGGACGAGTGGGAGGCCGAAGCGGTTCATCGCCGAAAGCAGCTTGCGATCGAACTGGAAGCCGAGCTGGTAGCGGCGGTAGGCGAGCAGTGCGAAGTACACCGTGAGGGTTCCCATGAAGTTCCCGATCACGGCCCCGAGCGCGCCCTTGTGGAAGCCGACGACGAGCACGACCGTCGAGCCGATCGTGATCAGCACGTTCGCGACGCTCGCGATCGCGAAGCCGACCGGGCGCTCTTCGACGCGGAAGAGCGCGGTCACCTGCGCATAGTTCATCTGCGCCCAGAGACCGATGAAGCCGGCCCGCACGAGCGCCGGGCTGAGGTTGAGCCAGTCCGAGATCGGCTGGGCGAAGAGCCAGCCGAGGGCGAGCCCGAGGGTCGCCATGCCCATCGTGAACCAGAACGACGTCCGGACGACGAGCGTCTTCCTGTCCTCGTGCTCGGAGTCGAAGTAGAAGCGGAAGAACGCACTCGTGATCCCGAGCCGGAGCACGATCGCGAGCACGGACATCAGCGCGACGATCGTTGCGATCTGGCCGAAGCCCTTGGGGCCGAGATAGCTCGTGTAGAGCGGGAGCAGGAAGACCGCGATCAGCCGGGAGACGATCCCCCCGAGGCCGTAGATCGCCGACTGGCTGCCCAGTCGCTTCAGTTCGCGGGCAAGCACCTAGAGGGAAGCGTAGACCGCAAGTAGGCGGTCGGCGATCCGGTCGATGTCGTGGACCTGCTCGACGTAGGCCCTGCTCTCGGCGCCGACCGCGCGCCGCAACGCCGGGTTCTCGACGAGCGGGCGCAGCGCCTCGGTCAGCGTGTCCTTCGTCGCAGGGACGATCGGGACCCGGAGCCCGAAGCCCGCGGCGCTCTGCTCGGCGGTCTGCTCGTCGAGGTGGGCGACGACCGGCTTGCCGAGCGCCATCGACTCGAGAGCGAAGACGCCGTGCCAGCCGGCGTTCAGCTGGTCGACGACGATGTCCGCCTTCGCGTAGCGCTCCCGGGCCGCCTCGTGCGGGACGCCTTCGACGATGTCGAGGTCGACTTCGAGGCGCTCACAGGCCTCGATCACGTAGCGCGTGCCCTTCTTCTCGCGGTTCGAGGGGGCGTGGACGACGAGCGGTCTCGGGTTGTCGCTCGGAGGTACCGGCGTGAACTGGCGGAGGTCGAGCCCGGGTGGGATGACGGTTGCCTCGGGGACCCAGCGGAGCGCTGCGTAGGAGCCGACGATCTCGGCCCCGGCGCGCTTGCCGTCCCGCAGCTCCTCCGGGCGCTTGCCGCGGATGTCCGAGCCGAGGTAGTGGAACACGCTTTGCTTGCGGGCCGCGCGGAGGATCGGGAACTGGAGCGAGGGCGGCACGAGGGTCAGGCCGAAGTAGAAGTGGAAGACGTCGGTCTGCGGCAGCAGGCGGGCGAGCGCCGCGAACTGCGTGGCGAGGCGGTGCGGCAGCCCGCCGTGGCGGTCGAGCGAGGTGTCGGCCTCGGGATGGAGCTTTCCGCGGTTGAAGACGACGAGCCGGGCCTCGACCCCCTTGCGTCGCAGCGCCTGCACGTTCTCCCACGGGATCCCGGCGATGTTGACCGGTGCGTGCGTGACCCGAAGCGTCATGTCAGTTCGGGACGTGTCCAGGGGACTGTCCCCTCTCATGTCTCCGCGAGCCATGTCCAGGGGACTGTCCCCCCGGCATGGCCGGCAATCACGCGTCCCATTCGAGCTGGTCGAAGAAGCGCAGGGCCGTTCGGCCCGGCCGGACCCGCGGTGCCAGCGCGCGTAGCTCGTCGTCGGAGAGCTCGCCGATCGCCCGCTTGACGCCGAGGTAGGGCAGGTTCAGGTCGTCCTGGTAGACGATCGTCGAGATCCTCGGGTTGATCTCGATCACGGATTCGCCGACGAGCTGGATGTTGAAGAAGTGCTCGATTCCGAGCTCGGCGACGATCGCGTTCCCGAGCTCCATCACCGCCGGATCCTCGAGCGTCACGAAGTACATCGCAAGCCCGGCGCGCATTGCCTCGCGCGTCTTCGGATGACCGAGGACGATCTCCCGGCCGTTCGCGATCCCGTCGATCGTCCGCTCGGGGCCGGTCGCGAGCTCCATCACGAGCAGGTCGGTCTGGTCGCCTACCGAGGCAAGGATCTCGACGGCGTCCTCGAGCAGCATCGACACGGAGCCGGGACGCTCGCGAAGCAGCTGGTCGGCGCGGTCGACCGTCGGGTCGAGGATTCGAAAGCCGCGCGAGCCCGAGGAGAAGACAGGCTTGAAGCACACCGCCCGATCGGGGTAGCCGAGCTCGCGCGCGGCCGCCTCGACCTCGGCGGCGCCCTTCACCCGGCGAAAGTCGGGCGCCGGCAGCCCGAGCCTGCGCAGGAAGGCGTAGCTCTCGGCCTTGTCGTTCGACCGGTGGATCGCGTCGGGCGGGGAGACGAGAACCGCGGCGCCGCCGAGCGTCGAGGCGCCAGCGAGGCCCTCGAGGTCGAACGACGACTGGGGAAGGATCGCCGCCGCTCCCTCCCGCTCGGCGACCTCGGCGATCGCGTCGGGAAACGACGGATCCGAGCCGGCCGGGACGAGGTGGAACGAGTCGCAGAGATGCCGTCCGACCGAGCGGTCGCTCATGTCGGTGCCGACGAGCCGGACGTCGCGCTCGCCGTTCTCGCGTAGCCCACGGAGGAGCGCGGCGGTCCCGGGCGCACCCGAGGCGGTGACGACGATCGTGAGCGGCTTCATCCGAGCTCGATCCTGTCGGCCCGCAGGTGCTCGAGCCGGGCCGCGCGATCGGCGTCGAGGAACGACCGCATCGTCTCGCCCATCGTCGCCCCGCCGTAGGCCCAGATCTCGGGGTGCGTGAGCAGCTGGAGCCACTCGAACTCACCGTGCGCGAGCTGCTCGTGCGGGCAGCCGTGCCGCCAGTGCTGGTTCGAGTCGGAGCGATAGTGGTCGGGGTCGAACCATGGTGACTCCATCACGTTCACGGCCCCTTCGAGCGGGGCGGTCATGTACTCGGGGTCGGGGTTGTGCCAGGCGATCACCGGGTCGAAGCGCCCGTCGAGGTCGACGTTCGGCCATACGGCGTGGTGGGCGATGCGCCCGCCCAGCTCGCGCAGACGGGCGACGGCGCGCTCGCCCTCGGCCGAGTCGAGGTTGTAGAAGATCGATCGCGTCATCAGGAACCAGGTCGAAAACGCGCCGGCCTCGGCCTCCACCTCGGCGAGCGCCAGAGCCGCCTCGAGCGACAGATCGACGTCGTGGCGGAGGATCAGGTCGCCCGCTGCCGGCGGGCGATCGAATCCCGCAAACCGGTAGCCGCCCGCCTTTGCCGCCTCGAGCAGCTCGCGGTAGTGGTCGAGCGAGAACTCGCAGCTCACGTCTGCTCCGCGAGCCGCCCGGCGCCCCTCGCCGGACTGTCCAAAAACGACGCCCCCCGAGCAAGCCCCCACCCAGGGTGGGGAAGCCTTCCCGCCACCCTCAATGCCAATTCTACGGGCCCTCGGAGGCCCTGTCTGTACCACCTTCGTGAAATCTCGTCCACAGGCGGCCGCGCTGGACACGTGGTGTGCGCGGCACGGCGAAAAGGCGGCCGCCGTGCCGGGAGCGGACGCGGGCCCGTGTCGTCGCTGGGAATCCCCACGTTCACGGCCAGAAGTGTCACACGGCCGCTCGCCGTCACGCGGGCTCGACCTCGACATCGATCAGCCGGGCCGCGGCCTCGGCTCGCTCGAGCGCCTCCAGGTTCGTGTCGCCGACCGCGATCACATACCCGCGGCGATCCCCGTCGAGCCGCACCGGCCGGATGACCTCGCCCTCCAGCAGGTAGGTGTCCGCCTGGACGACCCCGGGGAACGCCAGCACCTTCTCGAGCGACCCGACGCGAGTCACGCGGCCGGGCTGGAGCGGCCCGGGCGCCGCGGTCAGGAAGCGGATCGCAAGCGGCTGGCGAAACGCAGGCGTCACGAGCGAATCCGGCAGCGCCTCGCCGAGCGCCATCCGTAGCTGCACCTCGACGAGGTCGACCCCGACCGCGTGCCGAACGAGATCGGACATCTGGCCGCCCGGGATCCGCGCCGCCACCTCGACCACGACGACGCGCCCGTCGCGGGCGGCGATCAGCTGCGGAAACGCGATCCCTGTTTCGAGTCCCAGTGCGCGCACGGCCTGCGCGGCCACCCGCTGCGACTCCTCGAGTTGCTCGGTGGGAACGGTCGGCGGATAGACATGGATCCACCCGACGCCGAACCCGACCCCGGGCGGCCGCATCCGATCCGACAGCGTCAGCGTCGAGGCCTCACCGGCGCGGGCGATCACGATCCCGTTCATCTCGGTGCCCTCGACGTACTCCTCGAGGATCGCCTCGCGGGTCGGCGAGGCCGAGAGCGCCTCGTGGAGATGCGCCTCGATCTCACCCACGGACTCGATCAGAAAGATCCCGCGCTGGCCGCCCGAATCGGCCGGCTTGAGCACTGCCGGGAACCCGACCTCCCCTGCGGCCCGGTGGCGCTCGGAAAGGATCCGGAGCGCCGCGTAGCGCGGCTGGGGTACGCCCTCCTCGGCGAGCCGCCGGCGCATCGCGACCTTGTGCGTCATCAGGTGCGCGGTCGCGGTGCCGATGCCGGGGAGCCCGCGCGCCTCGGCGATCGCCGCGACGACCGGCACGGCTCGGTCCGCGGACACCGTCAGCACCCCGTCGAACGACTCGCCGGAGACGGCGGCGAGCACCGCGTCCACGTCGGAGAAGTCGACGACGAAGCCTGAGTCGGCATCGGCGAGCCCGGGAGCGTCCGCATTCCGGTCGGCCGCCAGCACGCGCAGCCCGAGCTCCTTCGCCCGCAGGATCGCGCGTCTCTGGTGGCGTCCCGCACCGACGAAGAGCACCGTTTTCAAAGTGCGAGCGATGCTACTGGCCTGCCCGCCCGCCCGAGGCGCGTAGGCTTCGGCGGGATGCTCGAGGGCAAACGGATCCTGATCACGGGCGGCGCCGGTTTCATCGCGACGACGCTCGCGCGCGAGCTCGTCGAACGCAACGAGATCGTCGCCGTAGACAACCTGCACCGCGACGCACTCTCGGGCACCGAGCTCGCAGGCCATCCGAACTTCACCCTCCACCGAGGCGACGTCCTCGACGGCGAGGGGTTGAAGGCGCTCGCCGAAGGCGTCACCCACTTCGTTCACTGCGCCGCGATCGCCGGCGTCGAAACGGTGCTCGAGAGTCCCGTCAGGACGATGCGCGTGAACGTGATCGGCACCTACAATGCCCTCGAGGCCGCGCTCGCGACAATCGACACGCTCGAGCGCTTCGTCGACTTCTCGACGAGCGAGGTCTTCGGCACCCACGCCTACAACGTCAGCGAAGGGCAGGTCTCGACGATCGGCTCGGTCGGCGAGGCACGCTGGACCTATGCCGTCTCGAAGCTCGCCGGCGAGCACATGGCCCACGCCTACCACGACGAGCTGAAGCTCCCGACCGTCACCGTCCATCCTTTCAACGTGTTCGGGCCCGGCCAGATCGGGGGAGGCGCGATCCGCGCCTTCATCGAGGCGGCGCTCGGCAGGGCCAACCTCACCGTCCGCGGCGACGGGTCCCAGATCCGCGCGTGGTGCTATGTGACCGACATGGTCAGCGGCGTCCTCGCCTGCCTCGAGCGGCCCGAGGCCGTCGGTCAGGCCTTCAACATCGGCAACCCGCGCTCGTCGGTCACGATCTACGACCTCGCACAGCGGATCATCCGGCTGACCGGCTGTCCGGGCGAGATCGAGTTCGCGCCGCTCGGCTACGTCGACGTCGAGCTCCGGATCCCGAACGTCGCGAAGGCCCGCGAGCTCCTCGCCTGGGAGCCCGAGGTCGAGCTCGACGACGGCCTCGCGAGGACGATCGAGTGGTACCGGAGCAAGTAGCACCGGATCAGGGAGAGAAGGTTCGGCTCGCCCGGCCGGATACGGGCGCCGAGGACATCGCGCTCGTGACCGAGGTGCTCGAGAGCGGGCAGCTCACGATGGGCCCGCTCGTCGCGGAGTTCGAGACGGAGCTCGCCCGCGCCTGCGGAACCCGCCACGCGCTCGCCGTGTCCTCCGGCACCGCGGCGCTCCACCTCGCGGTGCTCGCGCTCGGTCTCGAGCCGGGTGATGAGGTGATCGTCCCCGCCTACACGTTCCCGGCGACGGCCAACGTCGTCGCGCTCTCGGGTCTCCGTCCCGTTCTCGTCGACGTCGACCCGGTGACGATGAACATCGACCCGGCGAAGATCGAGCTGGGGCCGCGGACGAAAGCCGTGATGCCCGTGCACCTCTTCGGTCGTCCCGCCCGGATGGAGGAGCTCCCGGACCTCCTCGTGATCGAGGACGCTGCCGGCGCGCTCGGGGCGAGGCGGAAGGGCCGTCCGTGCGGCTCCCTCGGCCTCATCGCCTGCCAGAGCTTCCATCCCCGGAAGATCGTCACGACCGGCGAGGGCGGCGGGATCACCACTGACGACGACGAGGTCGCCTCGATCATGGCGCAGCTCCGAAACCACGGCTGGCGGTCGCTTGCCGATGCCGACATGCCCGCACCCGGGCTCAACTACCGCCTCTCGGACATCCTCTGTGCGGTCGGGCTTCCGCAGCTCCGGCGGCTCGACGAGCTGCTCGCGGCGAGAACGAGGGTCGCGGAGGGATACGCGGAGCGGCTCGCCCACCTACCGGTGACGCTCCCCGTGGCCGACGAGGGCGACGTCCACGGCTGGCAGGCCTACATCGTCCAGGTCGAGAACCGCAACGAGGTGCTTGCCGGACTCCGGGCGCAGGGGATCGAGGGGCAGATCGGCACGTTCTCCCTGCCGCTCCTCGCCGCCTACGCGGACCAGGGCGTCTTCCCCGGCGCCGCGCACGCCTTCGAGACCGCGCTCGCGCTCCCCCTCCACACCCGGCTCACCGACTCCGAGATCGACCGGGTCGCCGAGGCGCTTGACAAACTTGTGAGTCATCACTAACTTACTGGGCGTGGTCGCGACCGAACGGAAGACGAAGGACGCACGGCGAGAGGAGATCCTCGACGCGGCCATGCTCGAGTTCGCCGAGCGCGGGCTCCATGGGGCCTCGACCGAGGACATCGCCCGCCGTGCCGGCATCTCCCAGCCCTACGTGTTCCGTCTCTTCGGGACGAAGAAGGAGCTCTTCCGGGCAGTGACCGCACGGTGCTTCCGCCAGACGCTCGAGATGTTCCAGCGGGCGGCGGAGGGCCATCGCGGCGCGGAGGCGCTCGAGGCGATGGGCGAGGCCTACGTTCACCAGCTCCAGACCGACTCGGTGCGGCTTCGGGCCCAGATGCAGGCCTATGCCGCTTGCGACGATCCCGACCTCTGCGAGGTCGTCCGTCAGGGTTTTGGCGACCTCGTCGCCTACGCCCAGCGGGTCTCAGGTCTCGAGCCGGCGCACGTGGCGCGGTTCTTCGCAAACGGGATGCTGTTGAACGTGTTCGCTTCGATGGGGCAGTTCGGCGACGGGGCCGAGCCGTGGGCGCAAGCCCTGGGCGACGGTCTTCGCCAGAAGGACTGCTGACTCTCTTTTTTTCAGTCGGAGGTAAGTGATGAGTCACAAAATAAGAAGCAATCACAAGCTACTCTGGGTCTTCCTGATCACCTCGGCCGCAGGCTTCATGGTCACCCTCGACAACCTCGTCGTGACGACCGCGCTCCCGGTGATCCGCCACGATCTCGGCGCGGGCCTGTCGGGGCTCGAATGGACGGTCAACGCCTACACGCTCACCTTCGCGGTGCTGCTCCTCACCGGGGCGGCCCTCGGCGATCGCTTCGGCCGGCGGCGGATGCTCGCGATCGGCCTCTCGATCTTCACCGTCTCCTCGGCGGCGGCGGCACTTGCTCCGTCGATCCTCGCCCTCGACATCGCCCGCGCCTTCCAGGGCATCGGCGGTGCGATCGTGATGCCGCTGACGCTGACGATCCTCGCCTCGGCGGTGCCGCACGAGAAGCGCGGGCTCGCACTCGGCGCGTGGGGCGGGATCACCGGTCTCGCCGTCGCCTTCGGCCCGCTCGTCGGCGGTGCCGTCGTCTCCGGGATCTCCTGGCAGTGGATCTTCTGGCTGAACGTGCCGATCGGGATCGTCCTCGTCCCGCTCGTCCTCCTGCGCCTCGACGAGAGCCGCGGGCCGTTGGGGAAGCTCGACCTGCAGGGCGTCGTGCTCGCCGGGATCGGTCTGCTCGGGATCGTGTGGGGGCTCGTACGCGGCAACGCGCTCGGCTGGAGCTCGCCCGAGATCCTCGGTGCGATCGTCGGCGGGCTCGTCGTGATGGGCCTCTTCGTCTGGTGGGAGCTCCGGGCGCCCGCGCCGATGTTGCCGATGCGCTTCTTCCGGAACCGCGCCTTTGCGCTCTCGAACCTCGCCTCGCTGCTCTTCTCGTTCGGGATGTTCGGCTCGATCTTCCTACTCGCGCAGTTCTTCCAGACGGTGCAGGGCTACTCGCCCTTCGACTCGGGCCTGCGGATCCTGCCCTGGACGGCGATGCCGATGCTCGTCGCGCCGATCGCCGGGGCGATGTCCGATCGGGTCGGCGGCCACCGCCTGATGGCGGCCGGGCTCGCGCTGCAGGCCGTCGGGCTCGCGTGGATCGCCGCGATCTCCTCGTCGACCCTGCCCTACAGCCACATCGTGCTTCCGTTCATCATCTCCGGGACAGGGATGGCGCTCTTCTTCGCGCCTGTCGCGAACGTCGTCCTCTCGGCCGTTCGGCCCGAGGAGCAGGGGCAGGCATCCGGCGCGAACAACGCGATCCGCGAGCTCGGGGGCGTCCTCGGCGTGGCGGTGCTCGCTTCGATCTTCGCCCACGCCGGCGGCTACACCTCGGCCGACACGTTCGTGAAGGGCACGAGCGACGCCGTGTATGTCGGCGCCGCTGTCGTGGCTGTCGGTGCGGTCGCAGCGTTCTTCATCCGCCGCCGCCCGAGCCGGGTGCAGGCGCTCGACCGCGCGCCCGAGCTCGAAGCTGCGGCATAGAACCTCCGACTGCATGCCACGCCCAGTCAACGCGTGCTCATTCAGTCGGAGGTTCTCAGCCGTCAAACGGCGGGGACCCGAGCGGGTCCCCGCCGGTCTCGGCGGCCGGAGCTGCGGCGCTGTGTGACGGCGGTTACACAGGCTGCGTCATCGCGGGCAACGACGGGGCGAGGAGGCGGGCCTACCGTCGGCAGGGCATCGCCATCCGCCCAGCCAGGAGGCCCAGAGATGACCAAGTCGCATTCCATCCGGATCACCGTTACCGCTCTTGTTGGCGCCGTTTGCCTCGCTCCGTCCGCCCTCGCGAACTGGCATGACCCGATCGGCGCGACCGAGGCAGGCGCCGCGGGCGCGAGCTACACGATCGTCGCTCCCGTCTCGCCGGTCGCGCAGGGCGAGGCGAAGAACGTCGCGCCGTTCACCGCTCCCGTCACCGCTGTCGCGCCGACCGCCCCGGCCGTCCCGCAGGGCGAGCCGAAGAGCATGGCGCCGTTCGCCTCGCCCTACACCGACCCCGGCCTCTCACTCGCCTATGCCAAGGTCGCGCAGCTCCAGGCGGAGCTCGCCGGCGAGGCGAAGAACGGCCCTCCGTTCACCGACCGCATCTCCTCGGGAACCGGGTTCCACTGGGTCGACGCAGCGGTTGGCGCGGCCGCCGTGCTGGGTGCCTGCCTGCTCGTCCTCGCCGGCCTGCTTGCGCTCCGGCGGCGCGGCGAGACCCGCTCGCCGGCACTCCGCGTCGGGCACGCATAGCTCGACGAGGTATCACCAGGGGCGGCGATGCCGGTCGAGACGGCATCGCCGTCCCTTTTTTCTGTCGCCACGGTTACATACCTACTGTCACCGCCGGCAACGACGCGGACACGGGGTGGGCTTACCGTCGAAGGGGCATCGCTGATCTGCCCATCGCACAACCGCCCAGCCAGGAGGCTCCAGAGATGACCAAGTCGAACCCCATCCGCATCCTCTTCGTCTCGTTGCTCGCCGCCTTCTCCTTCGCCCCCTCCGCCCTCGCGAGCTGGCACGACCCGATCGGCTCGCCCGCGGCCTCGAACGTCCACTACACCGTCGCGTCGCACGAGACGGGCACGCACCAGTCGCGGGCCAACGCAATCGCGAGGCTCGAGGCCGAGCTGAAGCGGCTCGATGCCAACTACCGGTTCGATCGGGTTCCGCGCGATCAGCGCTGAGCGGCACCCCGATCGCCGAGGGCGCGGGACGCGACTCCCGCGCCCTCTCTCTGGTCCGCCGTCGCCCCCTGCAGTGACAATGGGGCGGTGGCCGCCGAACCGCCGGACCGTGAGCGCTGCCTGCTCGTCCTCGGAGCAGGTCCGGCGCAGCTCGGGCTCCTCGAGGCTGCAAGGGCGCACGGGATCTGGACCGCGGTCTGCGACAGGGATCCAGGCGCGCCCGGCTTCGCGTTCGCCGACCGCCGCTGCATCGTCTCGATCGAGGACGAGACGGCGATCGAGCGCCTCGCCTCGGCGCTCCCGCTCGCCGGGCTGATCGCCCCCGGCACCGACGAGTCGGTCGCCGTGGCCGCGCGCGTGGCCGAGAAGCTCGGGCTCCCGCACCCGCTCTCCGCGGCGACCGCGCTGCTCGCGACGAGCAAGGCGCGGCAGCGCACAGCGCTCGACGCCGCCGGCGTGCCGCAGCCTCGGTGGCAGCTCGTCGGCGACGAGGCCGAGGTCGACTTGCCGCTGCCGGTTGTCGTGAAGGCGGCCGACCGCACGAGCCGCCGTGGACTCTCGATCGTGCGTCGCGCCTCGGAGCTCCCGGCCGCGCTCGCCGTTGCGCGAGCGGCTTCGCGGGGAGCGATCCTCGTCGAGGAGTACGTCGACGGAGCCGAGGTCACCGTGGCCGGCTTCTCCGCCGAGGGCGAGTTCGTTCCGCTGGCGGTCACCGACCGCGTCTCGGCCGTCGAGCCGGCTTTCGGCGTGCCGCTCGCCCAGAGCTGGCCCTCCCCGTACGCGGCCGCCGCCGCGGAGGTGACGCGGAGGGCGATCGAGGCGCTGGGGATCGACGAGGGGCCGTCACTCACGCAGCTTCGGATCAGCCGCGGAGGTCCCGAGGTGATCGAGGTCGCGGCGCGGCTCGCAGGCGGGCATGACGCGGAGCTCGTCGAGCTCGTCACGGGCGTCGATCCGAACGCACTCGCGCTGGCCTCGGCGCTCGGGCGTCCGGTGTCGGCGGGCGAGGTCGCGGGCGCGTTCCGGCCGTCGGTCGCGGCAGCCGCCATCCGTTTCCTGGTCGCGCCCGCCGGTAAGCTCGAGTCGGTCGAGGTGCCCCAGGGACAGAAGGGCGTGGTCTCCACCCGCATCGATCGCGAGCCCGGCCACGTCTTCGCACCGCTCCGCCGCTCCGCCGACCGCGCCGGTGCCGTGCTCGCCGTCGGTTCGAGCCCGGGCGAGGCTCTTGCCCGGGCCGGTGCCGCGGCCGAGCGCATACGCTTCGTGACGGCGCACGCGCCTGCCTTCCCGGACGGGAGCTTTCCGGCCGGCAGCTCCCTGCAGGTCGTCGCTCATTCCGATGTCGCGAGCTCGAGTGCCAGATGAGAACTCTCTTCCGCCCGTAGGCCTCGCCGCCGTTCGACGGCGGCTGAGCCCGAAGAACCGCTCGGTCCGCATCGTCGGGACCGTTCTCGTGACGGGGCTTGCCGGGGCCTACCTCGTCTCGAAGATCGACCTCGGCCAGACGGCGCACACGATGGCGGACGCGAGCCTGCCGTGGCTCGCGTTCTCCGCGTTCCTCACGGTGATCACGGTGCCGCCGCAGGCCTACCGCTGGAAGCTGCTCCTCCGCGCCCGGGCGATCGAGGAGTCGCTCCTCTGGCTCACCCGCGCCTACTTCGTCTCCTACGCGGTCGGGCAGGTGCTGCCGACGGGCGTCGGCGGCGATGCCTCGCGGATCTACGAGACGACCAAGCGGCACCCGGGCGAAGCCTCTCCGATCACGGGCTCCGTCGTCCTCGAGCGTGCGATCGGCGGGGCCGTCACGCTCGTGCTCGTAGCCGTCGGCTTCCTGCTCGCGATCGGCCACTACCCGGTCGGTCCCTACCTCTGGGTCGAGGCGCTGTTCGTCGTCGGGACGATCGTCGCGGGCTTCGTCGTCTTCTCCTCCTGGGTGCGCCGCCATCTCCGCCGCTTCGTCCCGATGCTCCGCCGTGCGCGCGTGGAGAAGGTTGTTCGCGCCGTCTACGAGGGGATCCACGGGTACCGCAACCACGCCGGCACGCTCGTGACGGTTGCGGTAATCACCCTCTTCGCGCAGCTCTCACGGATCGCGGCGATCTGGGCCGGCGGGCGGGCCGTCGGCGTCGACCTCTCGGTGCGGCCCTACGTCGTGCTCGGCCCGCTGCTCTTCCTCGTGATGCTCGTCCCGTTCACGGTCAACGGTCTCGGAGTGCGCGAGGCGTTCTTCGTCAGCTTCTTGACCCGGATCGGTGTCAGCTCCGACGCGGCCTTCGCCACCGGGTTCATCTTCTTCCTGATGACGCTCCTGCTTGCGCTTCCGGGGCTTGTGATCATCATCTGGGAAGGGGCCCGCCGGGCTCCGGTGCCGGTCCCGGATGGCTGACGACGCCTCGGTCGTCGTCGTGACCTGGAACGCCGCCGGCTACCTCGAGCAGTGCCTCGAGTCGGTCAGCGGCAACGAGACGATCGTCGTCGACAACGGCTCGAGTGACGGGACGCCGGCGCTCGTGCGCGAGCGCTTCCCTGACGTGCGCCTGATCGAACAGGACAACCGCGGCATGGGGGGCGGCAACAACACCGGCATCCGTGCCGGCGGCGACAGCACATACGTCTTCGTGCTCAACTCCGATGCCTGGGTGGAAGAGGGCGGGCTCGAGGGGCTCGTCGCGTTCGCCGATGCCCACCCGAAGGCCGCTGTCATCGGACCGCGCCTCGTCAATCCGGACGGCTCGCTGCAGCGCTCGGTCCGTGGCGAGCCGACGCTCTGGCGGCTTGCGACCGAGTACCTATTCCTGCGCAAGCTTGCACCGAAGACGTCGCTTTTCAACGCCTTCTACGGCGGCGGCTTCGCCCATGACATCCCGCGGCAGGTCGAATCGCTGCAGGGCGCGGCGCTGCTCGTGCGGCGCGAGGCAATCGACCAGGTCGGGCTGTTCGACGAGACCTTCTTCATGTTCAGCGAGGAGACCGACTGGCTCGCCCGCTTCCGCGAGGCCGGCTGGCAGGTGTGGTTCACACCCGTCGCCGAGGTCGTGCACCTCGGCGGTGCCTCTCACGGCGGGCGGCTCTACGTGGAGAACCTGCGCGGGATCCTCCGGTTCCTCGACAAGCACAAGGGGCGCCGAGAGGCGTCCCGCGCTCGGCTGCTCCTCCTCTGGTCGCTGCGGGCCCGCGCGCTCGTCTTCCGCGGCGAGCGCGGGCAGGCGTACCGCGACGGCGCGCGGTTTCTCGCCTCGGGCGATGTCGAGGCGCTGCTCGGATGATCTCCGAGTATCTGCGGCTGGCCTTCGCGACGGGAGTGGTGCTGCTGCCCGGATACCTGGTCGCCTGGGCGCTCGGTCAGCGCGGCGTCTCGCCCGGCTTCGCGTGGGCGTTCGGCTGCCTGTTCCTGGCGTGGGCGGCCGTGTTCGTCGTGCACGGCACGATCTCGCTCGCCGTCTCTATTCTCGGGGCGATCGGGCTCGTCGCGGCTCTCGTCGGCGCACTGCGCGGCGTCCGCGGCCGTCGCGTACCGGCCGCGAACCTCGATCCCGAGCCGCTCGGCTGGCTTCGCACCGCGGTGTTCGTCGGCGGCACTGCGCTCGGGCTCGCGCTCTGGCGGGTCGAGGGCGCCGTTGTCGGCGACGCGCTCTTCCACGAAGGCCGCGTCCGCAAGCTCCTCGACTTCTCCCGACTTCATCTCCGCTCGGTCGACGAGCTCGCCCACGGCGGGCTCCATCCCGGATACGCGTTCCCGCTCTGGCACGGGTTCCTGGCGCTCGTGGCGAAGGTCTCCGGCCTCGACCCCTCGGTGGTGATCCACCGCGAGGCCTCGGTGCTCGTGCCGATTGCCTGCCTCGTTGCCTGGGAGGCCGGCGTCGCCGTGTTCCGTTCCGCCGCCGGCGGGATCGGTGTGCTCGCCGCGTCGCTCGGGCTCTACTGCTTCGCGGCCGGAAACGGCGGCTCCTACGTCTCGCTCGCGCTGCCCGCCACCGCGTCGCGGCAGCTGCTCGTGCCGGTCGCCTTCGCGCTCTTCTTCGTCTTCGCCGAGTCGGGCCGCAAGACCGATCTGTCGGCGCTCTTCGTCGCCTTCGGCGCGCTCGCGCTCGTGCATCCGACCTATGCCGTCTTTGCGCTGATCCCGCTCGGCGCCTATTCGGTCGTGCGGCTGCCAGAGTGGCGGCGCTCGCTCGCGGCGCTCGGCGCTGCGCTGGTCCCCGTCGGCCTCACCGTTCTCTGGCTGCGGCCGGTGATCGACGAGACGCTCTCGGTGAATCCGAACGCGGAAACCCAGCGCACGGCGCTCGCGCACTACGGCGGTGAGCTCGTCGTCAACTCGATTCACCACTTCCGCCTCGCAGCCGAGGTGCCCGGCCGCACCGGCGCGGTCGCGGTCGCCGCGCTCGCGATGGTGCCGCTCGCCGGCTTCGCGGCCCGGCGGCGGTGGGGCGCGCTCGTCCTCGGCGGCACGGTCGCCGTGCTCGCCCTGATGCTCGTTCCCGAGCTCTTCGTCCGCTTCTCGAATGCGGTCTCGCTCTCACAGTCGCGGCGGGCGGCGGGATTCGTGCCGCTGACCTTCGCCTTCGCGGGGGGCCTCGCGCTGCTGATGCGGAGGATCTATCTCGTGCCGCTCGCGTTCGTCGCGGGGCTCTGGCTCGAGCATCGCTGGCCCGGCGACTTCGCCTACGGCCTCCGGCACGGGGGCCCCGGCTTCGTCACCTGGTTCGCGCTCGTCGGTGGAGCGGTGGCGCTCGTGCTCGGGCTCGTCTTCGCACGGGAGCGGCCGAAGGAGCGCTGGAGCCTCGGTGCCCTCGCCGCACTGCTCTTTGTCGCCCCGGTCGCCTGGCACGGCTTCTCCCGCTGGGCACCGCTCAACCCGGTCGACAGGACGGCGCTCTCCCCGGCCCTGCAGGTGGCGCTGAAGCGCGTGCCGAAGGGAGCCGTGGTGATCGCCTCACCGCCGGTGAGCTACGAGATCGCCGCGCTCGCCCCCGTGTACGTGGTCGCGGCGCCGATCGCCCACGTCGCGAACACGAAGGCGAACGACCCGGCCGTCCGCTACGCCCAGGTCGAGCACTGGCTGGCCACCGGCGACCCGGCGATCCCGCGCATGTACGGTGCCACCTGGGCGGTGACGAAGAACGGTCGCCTCGTCCATCTAAGTCCATGAAGGTGCTGCTCGTCACGCTGTACTTCCCGCCGGCCGGCGGCGGAGGAGTCCAGCGGCCGCTGAAGTTCGCGACCCATCTGCCGGAGCTCGGGATCGAGACGCACGTGCTCGCGCCCGACGACCCGAAGTGGATCCACCGCGACGACGACCTGCCGATGCCGACGCTCGCCTGGGTCCACCGCGTGCGGTTCATCGGCCCCCAGGGGCGCAAGCCGGCCGAGGAGCTCCACGGGACGATGGGACTCGAGCGCTACCGTCGCCAGGCGTCCCTGTTCGGACGCCGGCTGCTGCTGCCGGACGAGAACGTGAGCTACAACCTGACGGCGATCCCGGCGGCGATCCGCATCGTCCGCGAGGAGGGGATCGACGTCGTGATCACGACCTCCCCGCCGCCGTCGGTGCACTTCATCGGTGCCGCGGTCAAGCGCGCGACGGGCGCACGCTGGGTCGCCGACCTGCGCGACTCGGTCGTCGCCCATCCCCATCGCGACGCGCAGCGCCTGGCGGTGCGGGTCAAGGAGCATGGCGTCCAGGCGGTTGCCTCGCTCGTTTCCCGGAACGCGGACGCGATCGTCGCCGTCTCGGAGGCGATCGCCGAGGAGATGCGCGACCGAAACCCGCGCGGGCCCGTGGTGACGATCGCGAACGGCTCCGACTTCGCCGACTTCGCCCAGCTCCGGTACGAGCGCGGCGACACGTTCCGGATCACCCACGCCGGCTCGTTCTTCGGCAAGCGCGACCCGCGGCCGTTCCTCACGGCACTCTCCCGGGTGGACGGTGTCGTCGCCCGTTTCGTCGGCGATTTCAGGGCGGCCGACCTCGAGTGGGCAAGCGGGATCGCCGACCGGATGGAGCTCATCCCGTACGCCTCGCACGTGCGGGCGCTCGAGCTTCAGCGCGACTCGGAGGCACTGCTGCTGCTGATCCCCGAGGCCGGCGGGCGTGGCCGCGGCGTACTCTCCGGCAAGGTGTTCGAGTACCTCGCCGCCGAGCGTCCGATCCTCGCCGTCGTGCCTCCCGACGGCGCCGCCGCGGACCTGATCCAGGCGACGGCCGCCGGGGTGGTCGTCGCCCCGGACGACATCGACGGAATGGCGCGCGAGCTCACGGCGATGCGCGACCGCTGGCGCGCGGGTACCCTCGAGCCGGTCGTGCTCGGCGATGAGTGGCGCTCGAAGCTCGATCGCAGGACGCGTGTCCAGGAGCTCGCCGACCTGCTGGAGTCGCTCGAGGTCAAGGCATGAGAAAAGTCGCAAGCTTCTTCTTCCTGGCAACGATCTTCTGCTGCACCTTCGAGAAGGTGCACTGGAGGTACGGCTCGGCGCTTGCGCTCTCGGACGTCCTCGCGATCGGTTTCATCGTCGCGTACGCCGCGATCTCGCGGCCGAGCGTCCCGCGCACGAGTGCCGTCCTGATCATCTTCGGGCTCGTCTTCGTGGTCGTGTATCTGCTCGGGTTCTACAACCTCGAGACGGCGAGCGGGTTCTCGCAGTTCATCAAGGGCTTCGTGAAGTTCGGAATCCACTTCACGTTCCTCGCGCTCGGTGTCGCGTGGCTCGCGCGGCGTGGGCGTACGTACTACTGGCGCTCGCTCACCTGGTTCGTCGCCGGGATCGCGGCGAACGCCGCCTACGGCGTCGCCCAGCTTGTCACCGCCCAGGCCGGCGTGAACCTCGACTCGGTCCTGATCTCGCCGCTGACCGGAGGGGCGAGCCAGATCAACATCTACGGCGCGGTGAACGGCTCGTCGGTGTACCGGCCGAACGCGCTCACCGGCGATCCGAACCATCTCGGGATCATGTTGATCGTCCCGCTGCTCGTGCTCACGCCGATGTACCTCCGGCTCGAGCCGGGCCACCGGCTGAAGCGGAAGCTCGCCGCGCTGATCGGCTTCATGCTCGTCGTCGAGATCGCGACGCTCTCGCGCAGCGGCCTGCTCGGGCTCGGCGTCGGCGCGCTGATCCTCCTGCTTCCCTACCGGGGCTACCTGCGCTCGCGGGCCCTCGTTGCGCCGGTGCTCGGTGCGCTCGCGGTGCTCGGGATCGTGTTCGTCTCGCGCCTGCACTTCTTCCTCGTCGTGATCCGCTCCCGGATCCAGACGGGCCGTGCCTCGCAGTCGGCCCACTTCCAGGTCTACAGCTTCATCCCGAAGATCATCCACAGCCACCCACTGCTCGGGCTCGGGCTGAACAACTTCTCGATCTACTACCAGCAGGTGACCGGGAAGACGAACTGGGGGCCGCACTCCTTCTACGTCTCGCTGATCGTCGAGACCGGCCTCATCGGGACCGCCGTCTTCGCCCTCTTCCTGATCTGGGTCTTCATGCGGCTCGCAGCCGCCCGCGCCGTCGGCTACGCGCTCGCGCGCGCCCACGATCCGCTGTCGGCCAGGGTGACGCCGCTCGCGTGGGGCTGGACGGCGGCGCTCGCGGGCACCCTCGCGGCGAACTTCTTCTACCTGACGATGCAGTTCTATTACGTCTACGTCTTCCTGGCGCTCGCGCTGGCCGTCCCGCTCGTGTTCGGCTCGCGGTCGGCTCCGGTCGCGACCCGGGCGCCCGCCGCTCCGAAGGACGCCGCGACCGGCTTCCCGCCCGGGGCGCTGCCTGCGGCATCGTGAGTTGCGCGTCTGCGTCCTGACCACGTCCTACCCTCGAACCTCCGAGGACGTGGCGGGGACCTTCATCGCCGAGGGCGTCGATCACCTCCGTGCCGCGGGGCTCGAGGTCACGGTCGTGAGTCCGGCCGACTTCCGGCACTTCGGGATCGCCTACGGCGACGGAATCGTCCAGAACCTGCGGGCAAAGCCCTGGCTCGCGGCGCTCCTGCCGGCCTTCCTCGTCTCGTTCGCCCTGGCCGCCCGGCGCGAGGCCCGGGGAGTGGACGTCGTTCACGCCCACTGGCTCGTTTCCGGACTCGCCGCTCTCGCCACACGCAAGCGGTTCGTGCTGCAGGTCTGGGGAACCGACGTCGAGCTCGCCGCGCGCGCCGCCTGGCTCGTGCGACCCGTCCTCAGCCGCGCCCGGCTGGTGGTCGCCGCCTCGTCCCATCTCGCCGAGGCTGTGAGCGCGCTCGGAGCGAAGGACGTGCGCGTGATCGCGAACGGGATCGAGATCCCCGCCTCCGTCGAGCCTCCCGACTCGCCGCCACACGTGCTGTTCGTCGGACGCCTGAGCCCCGAGAAGGGGATCCTCGAGTTCCTCGAGGCGACCGAGGGTCTCGCCCGGGTGGTCGTCGGCGACGGCCCGCTCCGCGACCGTGTTCCCGAGTCGGTCGGTTTCATCCCCCACGACTTCCTCGGCGGGTACTACGAGCGTGCGGCGATCGTGTGCGTGCCCTCGCGACGAGAGGGCTACGGGGTCACGGCGCGGGAGGCGATGGCCTACGGGCGGCCCGTCGTCGCGACCGAGGTCGGCGGTCTCCTCGACGCCGTGACCTCCGAGGAGACCGGCCTGCTCGTGCCGAGCCGCGACCCCTCGGCTCTTCGAGCGGCGCTCGAGCGCCTGCTCGCCGACCCGGCACTGCGGGAGCGGCTCGGGGCGGCGGCGCGCGCACGGGCGCGGGAGCGCTTCTCGTGGACCGAGTTCGTCGCCGCGACGAGCGCGCTCTACGCGGAGGTTGCCGGTCAGTCTTGAGCCGTCGAGACCGGGTCCGAGGTCTCGGCGAGGTCTGCGGCGTCGCGTCGCACGAGGTGGTTTCCGAGCACGAGCAAATCGATCCGTGTCTTCGCGAACGTCTCGAGGGCATGCTCGGGGCTCATCACGATCGGCTCGCTCTCGTTGAACGACGTGTTGAGCAGGATCGGCACGCCCGTTCGCCGTTCGAACTCCTGCAGCAGCCGGTAGTAGCGAGGGTTCGCGTCCTCGTCGAGGGTCTGCAGCCGGCCGGTGCCGTCGACATGGGTGATCGCCGGGACGAGCTCGCGCCGCTCCGGCAGCACCCCGTAGACGAGGACCATGTAGGGCGAGGGGTAGTCCTGGTCGAACCAGTCGCCGGTCGCCTCGGACGGGAGCGAGGGCGCGAACGGCCGGAACGGCTCGCGGTGCTTGACCCGCGCGTTGAGGATGTCCTTCATCCCGGGATTGCGCGGGTCGGCGAGGATCGAGCGGTTGCCGAGCGCCCGCGGGCCGAGCTCCATCCGGCCCTGGAACCAGCCGACGACGTCGCCGGCCGCGAGGCGCTCGGCGACGAGGGCGAAGAGCTCGGGGTCATCGAGGCGCTCGCCTTCGAGCCCGGCCGCCGTGAGCGCCGCGGCGATCTCGGCGTCGGAGTACTCCGGGCCCGTGTAGGCATGCCGCATCGCGAAGCTACGCGGCCGGCCGAGCGTCTCGTGCCACACGTGGTAGGCGGCGCCGACCGCGGTGCCGGAGTCGCCCGCGGCGGGCTGCACCCAGAGCTCCTCGAACGGTGTCTCCGGCCTGATCCGGCCGTTCGCGACCGCGTTCAGGGCGACGCCGCCTGCGAGGCAGAGGTTCCGGGAGCCGGAGCTCGCAGCGAGTGAGCACGTCAGCTCCAGGACGAGCTCCTCGAGGCGCGCCTGCAGCGCGGCGGCGGTGTCGAGATGCCTGCTCGAGAGCTCCTCGCCGGGGCGCCGGGCGGGGCCGAGCTCCTGCTCGAGGCGCGGCGAGAAGACCTTGCCGACGGTCGGCGAGCCGGCGCCCCAGGTCATCTCGACGCCCTTCGTGTGATGCGTGAAGTACTCGAGCCCCAGGCGGAAGCTGTCGCGCTCGCTTCGCACGATCTTCCTCATCGCCGGCAGGTAGTGCTCCGGGTCGCCGTAGGGCGCGAGCCCCATCACCTTCCCCTCGTCGCCGTAATGCGGGAAGCCGAGCCACTGCGTGATCGCCGTGTAGAAGAGGCCGAGGGAGTGGGGGAAGAGGACGCGGCCGGTCACCTCGAGCTTCGCGCCCCGGCCCCGGGCGGTCATAGAGGAGGCGAAGTCGCCGAAGCCGTCGAGCGAGAGCACGGCCGCCTCGTCGAACGGCGAGACGTAGTAGGCACTCGCCACGTGGGCCCGGTGGTGCTCGACGGCGTGCACTTCGCGGTCAGCGACGCCTCGGGGACCTCGAACGCGGCTGCGAGTGCCGAGCGGATGCCCGACCCCCCGACGCGTACGGCATTGCCGGCGCGTGAGCGGGCGAAAGAGAGGCTCGGCGGTCTCGTTGCGAGGCGCCGGAGCTTCGCGGGCAGGTTTGCGCGCGGATCGCGTCCGAGCGCGACGTGGTCGAGCTGCCTCGGGTCGAGGCCGGCGTCTTCGAGGCAGAAGCGGGCCGCGAGCGCGGGGAAGCCGGCGCAGTGCTTGACCCGGTTGAACCGCTCCTCCTCGGCGGCGCACACGAGCTCACCGTCGACGACAAGTGCCGCCGCCGCATCCCCGTGATAGGCGTTCAGCCCGAGGATCGCGGTCACTGCCGGATCGTACGCGCCGCCGCACGCCCGTTCGCCGAGAAGGCGTCCCGGAATCCGAGCACACGCCGGTACAGGTCGAGCTAGGCGTCGGTCTGGGCTGTGAGCGTACGACCGTGCTCGACGATTCCGCGGATCCCGCACATCTAGCCTGCGAGGACGCGTGCGTAGAGCTGCTCGATCCGCCGGGTCACGCTGCTCAGCTCGAACGTCCGCTCGGCGTGCTGACGCGCCGCGGTGCCGAGGCGTTCGGCCAGGGGCAGATCGCCGAGCAGGCTGCCGATCGCCGCCGCGAGCCGCTCGGGCGTTCCCGGGTGGGCGAGGAGGCCTGTTTCGCCGGGGACGATGATTCCGGCGCCCCCGTGCGTGCCGGAGGCGACGACGGGCCTCCCGCAGGCGGCCGCCTCGAGCACGGGCCGGCCGAGCTCGGGGCCCTGCGAGGGCGCAACGACGATCGTGCTCGCCCGGTACACGGCGGGCATCTCCGGCGTGTAGGAGACGAATGCAACCGTGTCGGCGATCCGGAGCTCCTCGACGAGCGCCCGGGCCTCCCGGCCGTAGTCGTGCGCGATCCCGAGGCGCGTGAGCAGCCGTCCGGCGGGCCTGCGGAAGAACGAGGCATCGCGGACCGTCCCGCCGACGACGAGGAACCTCGCCCCGTCCGTGAGCTCGGCAGCACGGAGGAACTCGCGAAAGCCCTTGTAGGGGTAGAGGAAGCCGACGTAGGTGACGACCGGCAGGTCGGGGTCGAGGCCCTGGGCTTTCCGCGCCGCCGCTGCCGGCCCCGGCGCGAACCGGTCGAGGTCGACTCCGTTCGGGATCGTCGTCGCGCCCACGTCGAACGAAGCGGCCACGTCGTCGTTGATCGCGATCGATGCATCGGCGTAGCGCCGGATCGCGGCCCGGACGATGCGCGACTTCATGCTCGGGCAGGGCGGCAGCGAGGAACGCAGATGCCAGACGACGGGAACGCGGAGCCGGCGGGCGAGAAACGCCGCCGGGATCAACGGCGAGTCGTTCAGGTGCACGAGGGCGAACTCTTCGGCCCGGAGGACGCGGCGAAACTCGACGAGATGAAGCGGCAGCCGGGCGAGCTCGCGGAGGAAGAGCAGCCAACGTCGTCCGGTGTAGGTGCTGGCCCAGATGTGCGTGAACGAGCTGACGGTTCCCGTGATCACCGTCGCGCCCGCCCGGCGGAAGAGCTCGGCCGAGCGGCCGGGCGGGCAGAAGACGTACGGAAGGTAGCGCTTCCGGTCGAGCCGCTCGATCAGCTGTGCGAGACTCGAAGGAGCCCCGCCGAGCTCGCTCCGGTGATGGACGAAGAGGATCGGGATTCTCGAGCTGCCGGAGCTCACGCCCTGCCGGATCGTACGTAGGTTCCGCGCCGGCCGGCCGGCGACGATCTCGAACCGCATCCGGCATCGCGCGACAACCGGGCTACGGCCCGGGGATGGCCGGGCTCGTCGACCGGGCCTCTCGGTTCGGGCTGGGGTGATCGACTTTCGCTCACAGCGAACCTAGCGCACTCGATCGTCCCGGAGCGCCTGCCCTCGGCCGGGCCGCGAGCCCGCAAAGCTTGTCGAGGAGTGGTCCGGCGACCCGCCGTCACGAGACGCCGGTCACAGCTCGGACTAACATCGATCCGAATGTCGACCAAGGCCACCGGCAAGCCGGCGCCGACGCCCGTCACGATCGATCCGCCGGAGGGGGAACAGGCCGAGGGGCACGGCCCCCCGGAAGCGCAGACGACCCTCGTGATCGCCCCGACGTCCGGCTGGGTTGCGCTCCGGCTCGACGCCATCTGGGTGTACCGCGAGCTCCTCTACTTCCTCACGTGGCGCGATGTCAAGGTGCGCTACAAGCAGACGGTCCTCGGCGTCCTGTGGGCGGTGCTCCAGCCGCTGCTGATGATGTTGATCTTCGTGCTCCTGCTCGGGCGTCTGGGCGGGCTTTCGAAGACGACCCCCGACAACGTCCCCTACCCGCTGCTCGTCTTCGCCGGCCTGACTCCCTGGACGCTCTTCTCCGCCGGGATCACCGCGGCGGCGACCGTGCTCGTCGTGAACGCGAATCTCGTGACGAAGGTCTACTTCCCGCGGCTGATCCTCCCGGTCGCCTCGGCCGGGTCGTATCTCGTCGACCTCGTGCTCTCGACCATCGTGCTCTTCGGGCTGATGGCGTGGTACGGGATCTACCCGACCTGGCGGATCGTCGCGCTGCCCGGGCTCGTCGTCCTGACGCTCGTCGCCGCGATCGGGGTGGGGACGTGGCTGGCGGCGCTCAACGCCCGTTACCGGGACGTCCGCTACGTCGTGCCGTTCATGGTGCAAATCTGGCTGTTCCTCTCCCCGGTCGCGTACGCGGCCACGAGCGTCCCGGAGCAATATCGCTGGATCTACGACCTGAATCCGATGGTCGCGGTGATCGAGGGCTTCCGCTGGGCGCTGCTCGGCCTGCCGTGGGACCTCGGGTGGATGCCGCTGATCTCGGTGACGGTCTCGTTCGTGATCCTCGTCTCCGGCGCGTTCTTCTTCCGCCGGATCGAGCGAACCTTCGCGGACGAGTTGTAGCGATGAGCGTCGTCGTCACGGTCGAAGGGCTCGGGAAGCGCTACCGGATCGGCGCGAACCGAACGGCGAGCCACTACACGCTCCGAGACACGCTGGCCGCCGTGCCGCGCAAGTCGGTCGCTCGCCTCCGTGGCGGGCACACGCGGACGGAGGAGTTCTGGGCCCTCCGCGACATCTCGCTCGAGATCGAGCGCGGCGACGTACTGGGCCTGGTCGGCCGGAATGGTGCGGGTAAGTCGACCCTGCTCAAGATCCTCTCCCGGATCGTCGAGCCCACGACGGGCCGGGCGGTGCTCTCCGGCCACGTCTCGAGCCTGCTCGAGGTCGGCACGGGCTTCCACTTCGAGCTCACCGGCCGGGAGAACATCTTCCTGAACGGCGCGATCCTCGGGATGCGGCGGAAGGAGATCCTGGCGAAGTTCGACGAGATCGTCGAGTTCTCGGAGGTCGAGACGTTCCTCGACACGCCTGTGAAGTTCTATTCGTCCGGGATGTACGTGCGGCTCGCGTTCGCGATCGCCGCTCATCTCGAGCCCGACATCCTGATCGTCGACGAGGTGCTGGCCGTCGGCGACCAGCAGTTCCAGCAGAAGTCGATCGGGAAGATGAGCTCGGTCGCACGAGCGGGCCGCACGGTCGTCTTCGTCAGCCACAACATGGGGGCCGTTCTCGACCTCTGCACGCATGGCGCGCTGTTGGAACAGGGCCGGTTGATCCGCACCGGCTCGATCGAGGAGGTCGTCGCGGCGTACGTCGAGCGGAGCTTCGACCGCGGTGACGGCAGCTTCCGCCGTGTCCCGTTCGATCCCGCCTCGCACGTGCTCGTCTCGGCAACCCTGGTCGGGCGCGACGGGAAGGAGACCGATGTCTTCGAGTACGGCTCCTCGATGCGCATCCGGGTGGAGACGAATGCGGCCGATTCGAGAGAGTTCGGGCTCGAGCTCAAGCTGAAGAACTCGCTCCGCCAGCCCGTTGCCTACGCCTCGAGCTGGATCGGCGGACAGAGCCAACTCCGGGCAGGAGAGCCGATCGAGATCACGATCCCGGCCCTGTTGCTCGCCGAGGACACCTACTACGCCGATTTTGTCTGCCGGCGCGCGAGGGGCGCGCACGTCGACAACTGGTGGGACGGCGTCGTCTTCCGTGTCGTCAACGCGAAGCCCGGCGCCTCGCCGGTCTCGATTCAGGGCTCTGACGGGCTCGGGTCGGTCGTGCTCGAGGGCGCCGTCTTCGACTCGGGCTGACGCGCGAAGAGCCTCATCTAGACTCGCACGGTGACGAGAGACCCTGTTTCGGCCGGCGCCGGTGCGGAGCCGCGGATCATTCTCGAGCAGAGCATCGATGTCGCCGACCACGCACGCGTCGAGCACGAGGATTTCTCGTCGGGGATCGACAAGGAGAGGCTCGACTCGCTCGAGCAGCCGCGTCGCCGCCCGGGTGGGTGCCATCGAGCAGGCAGATCGGCAACCCCCGCTGGGCTACGGCTACGGGGCGGAAGAACCGGCGTTCATCGACCGCTACTACAGCTTCAACGGAGAGAGGCCGGAGAAGGGTCATAGGCCTCGACCTGAAGCTCGGAATCGCTGGTGTCGTCGTGTTGCTCGCGATGCTCGCGTTCGTGGCTCGCTCCGGGTTTCGGGCGACCCGGCGGTCGCGGTCCGGCCACCGTGGGCTGGTCGCAGTCCTCGCCGGCGTTGGCGTGGCGTTCGAGACGCTCGTCCAGTCGCTCACGCTGTCGATGCGCGAGATCACGATGCTCTCGTTCTGGATTCCCGCCGGGCTGTTCGCGGCCGCTCCGCAAAGGGCGAAGGCATGAACGCAGGTTCGGCGACACCAGTCGTGAAGAAGCCGGTTCACGTGCTCGTCCTCAACCAGTACTACTGGCCCGGGGTCGAGGCGACCGCATATCTCCTGTCCCAGCTCTGCGAGGCGTTGGCGGCCGATTTCCAGGTGACGGTCGTGACGGGGTGCCTGCGGGACAGCGCCGAGGCGCCGGAACGGATCGTGCGGAACGGCGTCTCGATCGTGAGGGTGCCGTCGACTGTGTTCGACCGGTCACGACTTTCGGCTCGGGCGGTCAACTACATCTCATACCTCATCGGGGCGCTTTGGGCCGGTCTCGGCGTATCCCGTCCGGACATCGTCGTCTGCATGACCGACCCGCCGCTGATCGCGAACATCGGGCTCCCGGTGGCACGGCGGTTCGGGGTCCCGCTCGTCGTGATCACACAGGACGTGTTTCCCGAGATCGCGGTCCAGCTCGGACGGCTCGAACAGCCGCTCCTGGTCGGCACGCTGCGTCGCCTGATCGACTTCTCGCTCCGGCGGGCCGACCGGGTTGTGACGATCGGAGAGACCATGCGCGAGCGGATCGCGGCCAAGGGAGTCGAACCGAAGCGGATCAGCGTCATTCCCAACTGGGGCGACACCGAGGTGCTGTCGGCGATGGGAACCGACAACGACTGGGCGCACCTCTACGAGCTCGACCGGCGCTTCGTGGTCATGCATTCCGGCAACGTCGGATACTCCCAGGACCTCGACACGCTGATCCGGTCGTCGACCTTTCTGCGAGACCTCGACGATCTAGCGGTGATCGTGGTCGGATCGGGTGCGCGTCGCGAGATCCTGCGCGCGCTCGCGGAGCGCGTCGAGGCCGATCCGGTCACGTTCCTGCCCCACCAGCCGGCGGAGGTTGTCTCGTCGAGCCTGTCCTCCGCCCACGTTCACTTCGTCGGGCTCGCACTGGGGCTTGCAGGGTACGTCGTCCCGAGCCGCGTCTACGGGATCATGGCGGTTGCGCGGCCGATGATCGTCTCGGCGGATGCCGAAAGCGAGACGGCACGGCTCGTCCAGGAGGTGGGTTGTGGCGTGGTGGTATCTCCCGGGCGGCCCGATCTCGTGGCCGGAGTGATCCGGGATGCGCACGCCGGGCGCCTCGATCTCGAGGAGATGGGGAAGAGGGGCTACGACTACGTCCATCGTGAAGCGAGTCGGGAGATCGCCGTCGGTCAGTATCGGACGCTGATCGAGGAGCTCGTCGCCGGGCAATGAGTCGCCGTGGCTCTTTCGCGCTGGTCGCCGTCGTGGTGTGTGTGGCCCTGGTCGCCGCCGTGCGGGACGAGAAGGCGTTGGGCGTTGCGCGGTCGAGTGCACGGGACGGCGCGCGCGTTCGCGTTGGATCCGATAGCTCCAAGACACCACCCAGAGAAGTAGTCGGGCGCGGGCCGCGTACGATCGACGCGTGATCGTCGTCGAGATCCTCTTCTGGGCGAGCCTCGCGGCTCTCGTCTGGACGCACGTCGGCTACCCGCTCGCGATTGCGCTCGCCGCGCGGGTGCGCGGACGCGGTGCGACGGAGGCCCCGGAGACGCCGACCGTCGCCGTGATCATCGCCGCGCACGACGAGGAGAGCGTGATCCTCCGCCGGATCGAGAACCTGCGTGCGCTCGACTATCCGGCCGAGAAGCTCGAGCTCGTCGTCACCTCGGACGCCTCGACAGACGGCACCGAGGCGCTCGCCGAGGCCGCCGGTGTCCGCGTGATCCGCAACCCGCGCGGCGGCAAGGTCGCCGCCCAGGACAGGGCGGTGCGGGAGACCTCGTCGGAGATCGTCGCCTTCTCGGACGCGAACGCGACCTGGGCGCCCGACGCGCTGCGCCGGCTCGTGTCGGTGTTCGCCGACCCGGCGGTCGCCTACGTCTGCGGCCAGCTTCGGCTCGAGGCAGCCGACGGCTCGAACCGGGAAGGTCTGTACTGGCGCTACGAGATGGCCGTGCGCGCCGCCGAGTCGAGGCTCGGCTCGGTCACGGGCGGCAACGGCTCGATCTACGCCCTACGCCGGTCCGACTACGTCGAGGTCGATCCGCGCTTCGGCCACGATCTCTCGCTGCCCTATCTCATGGTTCAGCGAGGCCGCCGGGCGATCTACGAGCCCGCCGCGATCGCGAGCGAGAAGCCAACGCCGTCGAACGAGAGCGAGTATCGGCGGAAGGTGAGGATGTTCGAGCACTGCTGGCTGATCGTCCTCCGCGGCAAGATGCTTCGGCGGCTCGGGCCGCTGTACCTGCTCCAGATCGTGTCGCACCGCTTCCTGCGCTATGCCTCCGGGCTGCTGCACCTCGTCCTCCTCGCGACCTCGGTCGTGCTTGCCTTCCACGGCTGGTTCTACGCCTTGGTGCTCGCCGCCCAGCTCCTGCTGCTGCTCGCGGCCGCGGCCGGGGTCGGGATCGCTCGCTACTACGTGCTCGTGACGTGGGCCACCGTGGTGTCGCTCGTGAACTACCTGCGGCGCGGCGTACCGGCGACCTGGGAAGCGGCCGAGGGCACGCGGTAGGCGCAGCATGATCGGGCGCCGAGTCTTCGACCTCAGCTGCGGCGGCGCGACGCTCGTGCTCGCCTCGCCGCTGATCGCCATCTCCGCGGTCGCGATCAAGCTCGACGACGGCGGCCCGGTGCTCTACCGGCAGACCCGGGTCGGGAAGGACGGCCGCGACTTCGAGCTGCTGAAGCTGCGCACGATGGTCGTCGGTGCCGAGAAGCTCGGCGCGGGCTATGCCGTGAACCGCGGCGACAGCCGGATCACCCGGGTCGGGCGCGTGCTCCGTCGCCTGTCTCTCGACGAGCTGCCCCAGCTCTGGAACGTCGTCCGCGGCGAGATGTCCGTGATCGGCCCGCGGCCGACCCTCCGCTACCAGGTCGACCGCTACGACGAGCGGCAGCTCCACCGGCTCGATGTCAAGCCAGGGATCACCGGGTGGGCGCAGATCCACGGCCGGGCGGAGATCCCTTGGGTCGAGCGGATCGAGCTCGACCTCTGGTACGTGCGGCACCATTCGGCGTCCGTCGACCTGAAGATCCTGTTGCGCACGCCGCTCGCGCTCTTCGGCGGCACCTACAAGGGCGAGACGGGTGGCTGGAAGCAGGCTGACTAGCGGCCGCGCGCCGCTCGCGGCGATCTGCGTCTTCGTCGTCTGCCTCGGTCTCTGGAACGCCGCGCACTACCCGACCGGCAGCGGCTACGACGCGGGCGCCCACATGGCCTACGCGGACGGGCTCGTCTTCGGGTGGAACCTCCCCCACGACACCGGCGAGTACTACACGCCGCCCGGGTTCTACCTCGTCGCGGGGACGGCCGACTGGCTGGGGAAGGAGCTCGGCTCGGGCGATCCGGATCGCGCGGGACAGGTGCTCAATCTCGTCTTCTGGCTCGGCACGATCCTCTTCGTCGCGGCGGTCGCGCGCGAGCTCTGGCCCGGCCGGCGGCGGATCGAGCTCGGGGCGGCGGCATTCGTCGCGCTGCTGCCGGTGGTGGTCGAGACGGAGGCGATGTTCCATCCGGAGCCGATGTCGCTCTTCCTCTCGACCCTCGCGCTCTGGCTGTGCGTCCGCACGTTCGCGAACCCGCGCTACATGTGGGCGCTCGGGATCACGCTGGGCGCCGCCCAGCTCGTGCGTGCGTTCGCGCTCTGGACGGTCGCGGCCGTGGTGCTCGCCCTGCTCGTCGGGCGGCGCTTTCGCGTGCTCGTGGTCGTCTGCGCGCTCGCGGTGCTGATCCCGGCGCCGTGGTACATCCACCAGCGGTTGACCTACGGCGGGCAGCCCGAGTTCTCACAGCCGGCGCAGCCAACGCCGCTTCCGTCCCGGTTCTACTTCGGCCTCGGGGTCCCGGGCGTGATCACGCAGCCGTACCGGTCGCATCATCTCGACTGGATCCCGGTCGCCTACGACGGCCTCTGGGGCGACTACTTCGGCGCCTGGGTCTGGCACAGCGGTACGCCGTCTGGCGGGATCTACGTGACGAAGCCCTCCGCGCACGCCCGGCGGTGGCTCGTGCTCCAGTCGATCCTCGGCCTGCTGCCGACCGTCGTCGCGCTCGCGGGCTGGCTGCTCCTCGCCCGCTCGTCCCTGCGCCGGCCCGAGGCGCTCGCGATCGTGCTCCTTCCGGGGACCGCCCTCGCCGGCTACGTGTACTTCGCCGCGACGTACTGGACGAGCGACGGCGACCTGCTCAAGACGACCTACATGCTCTCGGCCGCCGGGGCATGGGCGCTCGCCTTCGGCTACGCGCTCGACCGTCTCCGCGGCCGGGCCTGGCCGATCGTTCTCGCGCTGCTTGGGGTCTGCGCCCTCGTCGGGCTGCCGTTCATCGTCTACTGAGCCGGCACGCGGGCGGCGACGGGACGCCGAAACCGAAGCCCCCGTCGCCGCTTCGGGCCCACTAGGCCTGGATCATCTCGTGAACCGGGAACTCCTTGATGTCAGGAGGCCCCTCCGGGTGGATGCCCGCCGACTCCATTCCTTCGGCGATCCGTCCCGCGAAGGCGTCGAAGTCGCCGCGAGTCTCCCAGAAGTCGATGATCCCCCAGCCGCCGTCGATCGGCCCCGAGGCGTGGAACAGGAGCCCTTGCGGCACGGTGCGATCGGGGTTGATGTGGTCGTGCGCGAGGTCGTACTGCTCCTGGGTGATCCCGGCGAGCTTGATGCGGATACCGACAGCCATGCTGCCTCTCTTTCATTGGGGGAAATCGACTCTACGCCCTGCTCGTTCGCGCGGGTGTGTCTGTTCAGCCAACGCCGACGGCGTCGAGCACGCGCAGGAGCTTGCCGGCGTCGAGGTACATGTCCTCGCGCAGCGCGTTCTTCGCCGGGTCGCAGCCCTCGCCGTAGGGCGCCCCGTCGCGGAGGCCGCGCGCGCGGCGATCGCCATGCAGCCGGTCTGGATCATCCGCGGATCGTGGATCTCGACCGGCGCTCGCCCGGGACGGCACGGTGCTCGTCGACGGTGGGCTATTGAGAGGGGGGAGGAGGCGTCCATTGCGGGCGAGCTGGTCACGGACGAGTTGGAGTACGACGGTGGCCGTCAGGTCACGGTGTACGTCCCCCCGACGTCACCCGAGGCCGTCGTCCCGGAGGTGTAGCGCACTGTCGCGGCGCACTCCAGTCGTCCAGCGGAGACGCGGCCGACCCGGTCAAGGCCGATAACGCCGGCCTTGCGTGCGTCGATTCCGCTCGAAACTCACCACCCGCGCCGGACTCAGACCGAGTGCAGCTTGAACTTCGTCGGAGCTTCGAGCATGTCGGTCAAGAAGCGGTCGAGTCCAGGCTGGGGCTTCCAGCCGAGGTCGGCCTCGATGCGGGCCGGGTCGGCGGCGATCGCCTTCGGGTCGGACGGGCGGATGAATGCCGGATCGACGACGACGGCCGTTTTCCCGGAACCGGCGAAGCGGGCCGACCAGGCGAGCGGGTCGTCCCCGTCGAGCTCCCATTCGAGCTCGAAGCCGCCGAGCGCGAAGGCGCGGTCGGCGAGCTCCCAGACCGAATGGAGCATGCCGGTGCCGAGCACGTAGTCGCGGTAGGACTCGGCGCGGTCGGGGATCCCTCGCGCCTCGGACTGGCGGAGGATCGCGAACATTCCCTCGACGTAGTCCGGTGCGAAGCCCCAGTCGCGCTGTGCCTTGAGATTGCCCAAGGCGAGCGGCCAGTCCGCGACCTCGTCCCGCAGGTCCTTCACGTGATCGACGACCTTCCGCGACAGGAACTTCCCTCCGCGCCGACGGGACTCGTGGTTGAAGAGGATCCCGCATGCGATCCGGATCCCGTACGACTCCCGGTAGCTGCGGCAGAGCATGTGCGCGGCCGCCTTCGCAGCGGCATAGGGGCTCTGCGGGTTGAGGGCGGCGCTCTCGTCGTGGACGACGGCCTCCCCCGGCAGCGAGCCGAACATCTCACCCGACGAGGCCTGGTAGAAGCGCGTGCCCGGGCTGTCGAGCCGGATCGCGTCGAGCAGGTGGACGACGACGTGCGCGTTCGACTCCCAGGTCGCCTGCGGATCTTCGAACGAGGCGCTGACGCTGCTCTCGCCGGCGAGGTTGTAGAGCTCCTCGGGCCGGACGTCTCCGACCAGCGCCCGAAGCGGACCGGGGTCGCGAATGTCGCGGCGAAGGAGGTGCAGCTGCTCGTGCATCCCGAACACCGCCTCGGCCGCATCGAGGTCGCGCACGGCCGCATGAACCGTCCAACCGTCCTCGATCAGGCGGGTCACGAGGTAATAGCCATCCTGTCCGGTGGCTCCGGTGACGATCGCGGTTTGAGGCTCGACGGGGCGGCGCATGTCCAGGAGTGTAGGTTCCGCCCGTGCCGGTAGTGCTCTTCACGTGCGCGGGGCAGCGTGTCGACATCGTCGAGGCCTTCGCCCGCGCGGGCGCAACGACGGTTGCCGTCGACCTGAACGAGCTCGCGCCGGCGCTCTACGCCGCGCAGTTCCACGCCACGGTCCCGGCCGTCGGCGACCCGGGCTACGCGGCCGCACTCGCCGCGCTCGTCGAGCAGCACGCCGTCGAGCTGATCGTTCCGCTGGCCGATCTCGACCACCGGGTGCTCGCCGCCCACCGCGACGCGCTCGGGGCACTCGTGCTGCTGGCCGGGCCGGAGGTGATCACCCTCTGCGAGGACAAATATGCCGCGCACCGCTTCTTCGAGGAGAACGGCGTCGCGAGCCCGTCGACCTGGCTGCCGGACGAGCTTCCGGACGACCTCGCCTTCCCCGTGCTCGTGAAGCCGCGCCGGGGATTCGGCTCCCGGCACATCTACCGCGCCGCCGACCGCGAGGAGCTCGACTTCTACCTCCGCCGTACGCCGGCCGAGTCGATGGTCCAGCGGGTCTGCACGGGCGAGGAGTTCTCGATCGACGTCTTCTCCGACCTCGACGGGCGCTGCCTGAACGCCGTTCCGCGGACGATGATCGAGTCGAAGGGCGGCGAGTCGATCAAGGGCATGACGATCAAGGACGCCGCGCTGATCGAGCACGGCTGCTTCGTCGCCGAGACGATGGGGATCGTCGGGCCCGCGAACATCCAGTGCTTCCGCGAGCCCGGCGGGTCGCTCCCGGTCACCGACGTGAACCCGCGCTTCGGCGGTGGCTTCCCGCTCCCGACCGCGGCCGGCTCGGGCTACCCGGAGCTCGCGCTCGCTCTTGCCCGCGGCGAGCGTCCCGTGCCGCGGGTCGGCGAGTTCCGGGAGGGCGTGATCATGACGAGGTTCTTCTCACAGATGATCCTCGAGCGTCGCGAGGGTGCGCTCGAGCCGGTCCCCGGCCGCGACGCCTGACCGCGCCGTTACCCTTCTTCCTGCATGCGGTACCTCGTCACCGGCGCGGCCGGGTTCATCGGGTCGCACCTCGCCGAGACGCTGATCGAGGCGGGCGCAGAGGTCACCGGGATCGACTGCTTCACCGACTACTACGACCCGACGCTGAAGGAAGAGAACGCGCGCGGTCTCGACGTCCAGAACCTCGATCTCGCCGAGGACGACCTTGATTTCGCCGCCTACGACGCCGTGTTCCACCTCGCGGGCCAGCCGGGCGTCAGGAGTTTCGGAGACGTCTTCCCGACATATCTGCGTCGTAACGTGCTCGCCTCGCAGCGCGTGTTCGAGGCCGCGGCGCGCGATGCCGTCCGGGTGGTCTTCGCCTCCTCGTCGTCGGTGTACGGCGCGGCGGAGAGCTACCCGACCGCAGAGGACACCCCACCGCAGCCGCTGTCGCCGTACGGGATCACGAAGCTCGCCTGCGAGCACCTGGCTGCGGCCTACGCCCGCGAGTTCGGGCTCGAGTGCGTCGTCCTGCGCTACTTCAACGCGTTCGGGCCCCGGCAGCGGCCGGACATGGCCTTCACCCGGATCGTGAACGCGCTCGCGTCAGGCTCCCGCTTCGAGCTCTTCGGCGACGGCGACCAGTCTCGCGGCTGGACCTATGTCTCCGACGTCGTCGATGCGACGGTCGCCGCGGCCACCGCAGGCAGCGGCACCTACAACGTCGGCGGCGCCGTCGAGGCGTCGCTGAACGAGACGATCGTGCTGCTCGAGCAGATCTCGGGCCGGACGCTCGACCTCGATCGCAGCCCCGCGGTGGCCGGCGACCAGCGGCGTACGAGCGCCGACACGAGCCGGGCGAAGGCCGAGCTCGGCTGGGCCCCGGCCGTCTCGCTCGAGACGGGTCTCCAGGCCCAGTGGGCCTGGGCGTCGTCTAGAGTGGCTTCTGCATGAACGCCCCGGAGGACGTCGGAGCAGAGCGCGACATCGACCTCCGCAGGTGGTGGCACGCACTCACTTCCCGCTGGTGGATCGCTGCGACGGGTCTCGTCGTCGGCGCGCTCATCGGCGGCGTCTGGTCGCTCTCGGGCGGGAGCACCTTCAGCGCGACCGCACTGATCGCGCCCGGCCAGGCCTTCGGGACGAACGGCAGCCCGGTGCAGACCTACCTGACGAGCGAGTCCGCGATCAACACGATCGCGACCTCGAACACGACGCTCACCGAGGCCGCGAACAAGGCCGGCATCGGCGTCGGGCAGCTGCGCGGCCACGTCTCGACGGCGGGCGTCGACCTGAGCAGTGGCGCGACCACCTCGGCATCGTCGAACCGCAACGCCGTGCTCGTCCAGATCAGCGTGCAGCTGCCCAAGAAGAAGAAGGCCGAGGACGCGGCGAATGCGATCGCGCGATCGTCAAGCAAACGACGACTTCGCAGTACGTCACGGCCTCGATCGGGATCATCGCAGCGAGATCGCCAACTTCCAGCGGCGCCTCCTGACCGAGAAGAAGCGGATCGACGCCACGAACGCCGCGCTCGCGCAGCCGAACTTGAGCCTCGATCAGAGCCTGCTGCTCCAGAGCGCCGCGGACACGGCGCTCGCGAACTACCAGCAGACCCAGCAGGCGCTGCTCACCACCCAGCAGTCGCTGTACCTGGCGAAGCAGGTGCAGCAGACCCAGATCCTCCAGATGGCCAGGGCCTCGAAGACGACGGCGCGCTCGCGCCGCAACTCGGTGCTCGTCGGCGCCGTGATCGGCCTGCTGATCGGGGCGATCCTCGCGACCATCCTCGGTCTCCGCGGCCGCCGCGAGCCCGTCCCCGCCTGAGTTCCGGTCTTCTCCGACAAGGCGCCCGAGTACGATCGCCTGCGTGAAGGTCTCGTTCCTGATCCCCGCGTTCAACGAGGCGCCCACGATCGGCGAGGTGCTCGAGCGGATCGCGGCGCTCGGCCTCGACGCGCAGGTGATCGTCGTCGACGACGGCTCGACCGACGACACCGCGGCGATCGCCGAGGCCGCGGGGGCGACCGTCGTCCGGCAGCCGAACCGCGGCAAGGGCGCGGCGATCCGCGCCGCGATCGAGGTTGCGGACGGCGAGATCGCCGTGATCCAGGACGCCGACATGGAGTACGACCCCTCGGAGGTTCCCGAGCTGATCGAGCCGATCGTCCGCGGCGTCGCCGATGTCGTCTTCGGCTCGCGCCTGCGAGGCGGCAGGCCCCAGCGCGCATTCCTCTTCTGGCATCTCGTCGGCAACCGGTTCCTCTCGCTGCTCACCTGCGTGCTCTTCAACACGACGCTGTCGGATATGGAGACCGGCTACAAGGCCTTCCGACTCGACGTGCTGCGCTCGCTCGACCTGCGAGAGAACAGCTTCGGGCTCGAGCCCGAGATCACCGGCAAGGTCTGCCGCCGGAAGCTCCGGATCTACGAGCTGCCGATCTCCTACTACGGCCGGACCCACGACGAGGGCAAGAAGATCACGTGGCGCGACGGGTTCAGGGCCATCTGGGTGCTCTTCCGCGTTCGCCTGAGCGGATGATCGACGGCAAGACGGTCGCGGTGGTCGTCCCGGCCTTCGACGAGGAGGCCCTGATCGAGGACACGATCCGCGGGATCCCGGCCGCCGTCGACCGGATCGTCGTCGTCGACGACGCCTCGGGGGACGACACGGCCGCCCGCGCGGCTGCTGCCGGCGACTCGCGGGTCGAGGTGATCTCGCACGAGCGCAACCTCGGCGTCGGGGCTGCGATCGTCACCGGTTACCAACGCGTGCTCGCCGAGAAGCTCGACGTGACGGTCGTGATGGCCGGCGACAACCAGATGGATCCGGCGGAGCTCGAGACGATCGCCGGCCCGGTGCTCCGCGGCGAGGTCGAGTACGCGAAGGCAAACCGCCTGATCAGCGGCCGCGCCTGGGAGCTGATCCCGAGGAGCAGGTACCTCGGAAACGCGGTGCTGTCGCTGCTGACGAAGATCGCCTCCGGCTACTGGCACGTCGCCGACTCGCAGGCCGGGTACACGGCGATCTCGCTCGAGACCCTCGACCGGCTCGACCTCGACCGGGTCTACACCCGCTACGGCTTCCCGAACGACCTCCTCGTGCACCTGAACGTGATCAACGCCCGCGTCCGCGACGTCCCCTCGCGCCCGATCTACAACGTCGGCGAGCGCTCGGGGATCCGCATCCGCAAGGTCGTTCCCCGGATCTCCTGGCTGCTCCTCAAGGGCTTCTTCTGGCGTATGCGCGAGAAGTACGTGATCCGCGACTTCCACCCGCTCGTCTTCTTCTACCTCCTCGGCATCGTGATGACCGGCCTCGGCCTCGCGCTCGGGATCGTCGAGACGGTGCTGCGCCTGATGGGCCACGGGATCACGCCGGCGACGATCGTCCTCGTCGCGCTGCTCCTGATCGCGGGCAGCCAGTTCACGCTCTTTGCCATGTGGTTCGACATGGAGTCGAACAAGGACCTGCGGTAGCTAGCTAGCTAGCTGCTCCGTCTCTCGGCTGAGCCTTCTCCTAGGAGAGCTTCGCCACGACGTCCTTGGCGATCGGCTCGAGCAGGGACGGCGACAGCGGCGGGCCGCCGACCGTCGCGAGGTTGATGTAGGCGATGTACTTGCCGATCGCGACGTGGATGCCAGGCCCCGTGTCCGGTGCACCCTTCGCCTCGTAGGCCGCGTCGCCGATTCCGGTGACCTTCTTGGGGGCCCCGCCCGGCAGCCCCTGTTTCAGGTTGTGCACGGCGAGCTTCAGCACGCCGGGGTCGGTGTACTTGACCACGGTGACCTGCAATGCCGGTGACTTCGTCGTTACCCCGGCCCAGTTCCCCGTGTATTGCTTCGAGCCTTGCCCCGGGCCTGAAAGCGGGGGCTCGTTCTTGCAGTTGGCGGTGACACCGGAGATCGCCGTCACCTGTTTCGCCGTCAGGAGGCCGCAGACGTTCCCGCCGAATGGCGGCGCGGCGCCGGCCGTCTGCGTGCACGACAGCACCGCGGTGAGAACGACGAGGTACCGGACGCAACCGCCCATTGTCGGGCGCAGTCTAGACACTTTCGAGCTCGCATACTCGAGCATGAACCGGCTCTCGGTCCCGGGTCGACCAGACAGCGGAGGGCATAGCCCCGGCGACTCCGCCGGGGCGGTGGCCCCTTCTGCCGTGATAGCGGCGCGATACCCGGAGACCGGCCTCGTGACACCGAGCGCACCAAGCCGACCTGGGGCGACACGGATACCATCGCCATGGAGTCGAACAACGACCTCCGTCGAGCAGCGGTTCTCGCCGAGGAAGGCAATCCACCTCCGCGTTCGACATCGGCTGACGCAACTCCCTTCCAGGCAACACAAGACGCGGCTCCCCGACTACGATCAGGGATGACATGGGTGCGCACAAGAAGAAACTTCGCAAGCAGCAGAAGAAGGCCGAACGGCGGGCTCTCGAGAACGCGATCGAGAAGAACGGCCATCACGAGAAGGAGAAGGGCAAGAAGAAGAAGTAACCGGGCGCCGCGCCCGCTCCGGCTCCGCCGGTCAGTGCGGAAGGACGGTGGCGCCGCCGATCACGAGCATTCCGCCCTGGACGACGTAGGAGCCGCCGGTCAGCTTGTGGGTCTTCGCCCGGTAGTTCGTGAGGCTCGTGAAGGCGAGCTGCGACTGGATCAGGAACCTCCCGTTGTTCGTGCCGGTACCGAGGACGTTGTCGGTGCCCCCGACGCAGAAGGCGTTCGGGGCGGTCGAGGCCTCGGGCAGGAGCGTGAGCGCGTTGCCGCAGCCGCCGGCGATCACGGTGCCGTCGTTGACCAGGGGCTTACCGTGACCCAGCTTGAGCGAGGTCGGTGAGGCGCCGCTACAGGGCGCCGAGCCGTAGCCGACGAGCGTGGCGCCCTTCGCCACCGTGAGCCCACTCGCGGCGGTGTCGACGATCGGCGGGCTGCCGCAGGTCTCGGCGCCGCCGCCCTTCGGATCGCTCAGCGCGAGCACCGATCCGGCCGGAATCGTGCCGCTGACCGCGGTCGAGGCGGTGAGGCCGATCGTCGTCGCCCCGGTTCCCTTGTACGAGAGCGCCCCGCCGTTGTCGAAGACCGGTGCGCCCTTGGTCTTACCGCCGGCCTGGACGAACGTGTTCGGGGCGCTGAAATCGAAGATGCCGGCGACGTAGTCGGTGCCGCTGTGCCAGATCTGCAGGTTGATCAGCCCGCCGGGGCCGTTCACGAAGGCCAGCGGGCGGTCGCCGGCGGCTGGAGCGGGCGCCGTCAGGAGCTGCGAGGTCTGACCCTGGGGCGCGGCGTAGGTGCCGACGACGATCGAGCCCTGATTCTGGAACGTCCCGGGGCCCGTGAGCGCGAGCGAGTCGTCGACCTGCACCGTGCCCTTGTTCGTGAAGCTGCCGCCGAGGCTTCGCTGGCCGCCGACGGCCCACTTCTGATCCCCGATCTGACCGGCGGCGGCCGCCGTGACCGTGCCGTCGTTGACGACGCCGCCCTTCGTGTCGAGCTCGCTCGGGCCGCCGCCGTTGCAGGTCGTCGAGGACTCGAGGAGCAGGCTGCCGCCGGCTGCGATCGTCACCGTCCCCGAGACGGTCACCTTGCCGTCCCAGTTCCAGGGGGTCATGCAATCCGACGGCGTGCTCTCGTCCGGCGGATAGCCGATGTACAGGGCTCCGCCGTGCTGGATCACGATCGAGCTGAACGAATCTGCGTGGTCGATCCAGACCGCGCCCGTGATGCACGCCGCGCCGCCACCGGTGCCAGGCACCTCGCCGCTCGTCAACGTCGCCCCGCAGCCGGCAGACGCGCCCGACGCGGACGGGACCGTCATCGCGACCAACGCGAGAGCGGTGAGGCCGGCGAGTGCTGAGAGCGATGTCCTCGTCATGGGGGCGCGCAAGGAAAGGCCGTTCACTTCTCTCTCCCCGCACCGGAAGGCAGTCGGGGACGCGACGGCATCGTCGCACACGTTCTCCGCCCGGCGACCCGATCGTCGGCCGGGTCGCTTCAGGACCAACGGATGGGATCGGTGGTTCGGATCGGTCGGACCGAATAGACTCGAACCCGTGGCGGAGGAGGGGAAGATCCGGGTCGGCTGGGTCGGGACGGGCGTGATGGGCTCGCCGATGTGCGGGCACCTGCTCGCCGCCGGCCATCCCGTGCGCGTCTCCACCCGGACACGCGCCTCGGCCCAGGCGGTTGTGGAAGCCGGCGCGACCTGGTGCGACACACCGGCCGAGGTGGCCGCGGGATCGGATGTGATCTTCTCGATCGTCGGCTTCCCCGCCGACGTCCGGGCGGTCACGCTCGGTGACGATGGCGTGCTCGCCTCGGCCGTAGCCGGTTCGGTGATCGTCGACATGACGACGAGCGAGCCGACGCTCGCCCAGGAGATCCACGAGGCGGCGCAGGCCCGCGGGGTCGAGGCGCTCGACGCCCCCGTCTCGGGCGGCGATGTCGGGGCCCGGAACGCCACGCTCGTCGTGATGGTCGGCGGCAGCGAGGCTGCCTTCAACCGGGTGCTGCCCCTGTTCGAGCGGCTCGGGAAGACGATCGTCCACGAGGGCGGTCCCGGGGCCGGCCAGCACACGAAGATGATGAACCAGATCGCGATCGCCTCGAAGATGATCGGCGTCTCCGAGGCGCTGCTCTACGCCTACCGGGCCGGACTCGACCTGGAGCGCGCGCTCGAGACGATCTCCGGGGGGGCCGCCGGCTCGTGGGCGCTCTCGAACCTCGCTCCGAGGGTATTGAAGGGGGATCTCGAGCCGGGCTTCAAGATCGACCACTTCCTGAAGGATCTCGGGATCGCCCTGGCCGAGGCGCGCCGGATGAACCTCGCGCTTCCCGGGCTCGCGCTCGCCGAGCAGCTGTACATCGCCGCCCGCGCCCAGGGGTACGGCGCCAAGGGCACCCAGGCGCTGATCGCGCCGCTCGCCCGCCTGAGCGAGCTCGACGCGGGCCTCGGCCGCGCCCGGTAGTTCGCGTCTATCTTCAGTGCAGGATGCGGGCACGTCTCACGCTGGTGGCGGTGCTGGCCATGGCGCTCTCCGCGACGGCGCAGGCCGCAGCACCGCGCGACAAGAGCGACAACTGGTCCGGCTACGTGGCGGTCGGGAGCGTGTTCAAGACGATTCGCGCGCACTGGGTCCAGCCCGGCGCCCAGTGCTTCGGCCGCTCGTCTGGAGAGACGTCTTCGTCGTTCTGGGTCGGGCTCGGCGGCGAGCTTCGGAGCTCGTACAAGCTCGAGCAGACCGGCACCGAGGCCGACTGCCTGTCGAACGGAACGCCCGAGTACTTCGCCTGGTACGAGGTCTGGCCCGCGCAGAACGTGGCGATCGACTTCGCGATCTTCCCGGGCGACAAGATCTCGGCCTCGGTCGGCCTCGGGCCCGAGAGCGTGACCTTCGTCCTAACCGACGTGACCCGGCACGAGCATTTCGCGCGGAGCTTCCAGATCTCCGAGCCCGACGGCACCTCCGCCGAATGGATCGCCGAGGCGCCCTCCTACAGCGAGAACGGACGGCACCGGATCGATCCCCTCACCGACTTCGGCTCGGTTCGCTTCACGAACGCTTCCGCCACCTCCGCCCACGGGCAGACCGGATCGATCTCGAGCCCCGCCTGGCACCAGAAGGCGATCAACTTCCTGAGCGGTCACGTGGATCCGAAGAACCCGCTCTCGGGCATCCTCGAGACTGCCGATTCGGCGCACGGCTTCCCGAGTGCGCTCACACGCGGCGGGACCTCGTTCCGGGTCGTCTGGCGGCGCGGTCTCTCGAAAGGATCGACCGCGCCGGCGGGCTCGGCCTGAGCTCCCGGTAGCGTTAGGGCATGAGCGGCAGCGAGCCGATCGATCCCGCAGTCCCGCCGAGCGGCACCGGCTGTGCCGAATGCCTGGCCGGCGAGGGCGACGGCTGGTGGTTCCACCTGCGCCGGTGCGCGCAGTGCGGCCACATCGGCTGCTGCGACTCCTCGCCGAGCCGGCATGCGCGGGCGCATGCGGCGGCGTCGGGTCACCCGATCGTGCAGAGCTTCGAGCCGGGCGAGGACTGGTTCTGGTCCTTTCCGGAGGAGAGCTACTACGAGGGGCCGGAGCTCGCGGCTCCGGATTCGCATCCCGCCGACCAGCCCGTTCCCGGCCCGGCCGGGAAGGTGCCGGCCGACTGGATGCGCCGGCTCAACTAATTTCGCTGCGAGCGGCGAGAGGCGGCAGGCCAACCGGTTAGGGTGAGCCGCTTGCAGGACGCAAGCGAAGCCAGGGTGGGGAGTTGGCGGCCGAGCCGGACGGCGGTCGTCGCCTCGGGACTGTTTCTCCTCTCGTGTGCGCTCGCCTACGGCGGCCTCTTCAGCCACGCCTATCCAGGAGATGTCGGCACCTATGCGGGCTACGGGCGCGCGCTCGTCCTGCATGGCCGCATCCCCTACCGCGACTTCTACGACGAATACCCGCCGGGCTCGGTGCCCGTCTTCGCGCTGCCCGCCCTGATCTGGAACGCGCACTACGTCCTCGTCTTCAAGCTGCTGATGACCGGGTGCGGCCTCGGTTTCCTGCTGTGCTCGGCCTGGCTCGTCCGCCACCTCGGACTGAGCCCGCTGCGGCTCGCGCCGATCGTCCTGGCGCCGTTCTGCATGGGGCCGGTGTTCCTCAACCGCTACGACCCCGTCACGGCGTTCCTGACCGCGCTCGCGCTGATCGCGCTGATCAAGGGACGCGACCGCACGACCGGCGCGCTGCTCGGCGCCGGCACAGCGATCAAGCTCTACCCGGTCGTGCTGCTGCCCCTCGTCGCGAGGCGGACGCGCTCGCTCCGCGACGCGGGTGCTGCCTACGTGATCGCGGCCGCGGTCTTCGTCATCCCCTTCTTCCTGCTCGCACCCGGTGGGGTCGGATTCAGTCTCTGGACGCAGCTGCGCCGGCACCTGCAGATCGAGAGCCTCGGCGCCTCGATCCTGCTCGTCGGCTCGAAGCTCGGGATCCACCACGAGGGCTTCATCCTCGGCAAGCCCGGCTCGATCGATCTCGGGGGTCTGACCGCCGACGTCGTCGGCGTGATCACGTCGATCGTTGCGGTCGTGCTCGTGCTGCTCGTTGCGCGCACGTACTGGGGTGGGCGAGACGACGACAGGCGCCTCGTGACCGCCTGGGCCGCCGCGCTCACCGCCTTCGTCGTGTTCGGCAAGGTGCTCTCGCCGCAGTACCTGACGTGGCTCGTCCCGTTCGTGCCGCTCGCCGCTGGACGGAAGGGGGCTTGGGCGGCGGTCGTGTTCCTCGCGGTGCTCTCGATCAGCCAGCTCGAGTACCTGGCCGATCGCTACGGGTTGCGGCGCCAGGACTGGGAGGTCTGGGTGCTGCTCGTCCGCAACGCCGGTCTCGTGGCGACCTTCGTCCTGCTGTTCGTTCAGTTGCGGGAGGCGGGGCAGCCCGCGGCGGGCGTTCCGGAGAGCTTGTAGAGCACGACGCCGCCGACGTCGTGCGGCGTCGCGATCTGGTCCAGGAGCGGCGCCCAGGTCGAGAGGTCGTGCTCGTCGACGATCACGCTCGTCACGTGCTCGACGTGGAAGTAGTTCCGAAGCAGGGCGACGCCGCCCTTTGCCGGCAACGGCTCGCCGACCGAGACCTGCTCGATCGCGTCGGGATGCAGGAACTTGCTCGGCGGAGAGGTCTGGATGCGGCCGCCCGCCATCCGGAAGCGGAACTTGTCCGCGAGCTGCCACAGGTCGGCCTCGCCTCCCATGCCGATCGGCTCGGGTAGGACGTTCTCGTTCGGTGCCAGGCACGTCCGGTAGGCACTGCTCGTGAAGAACGCCGGGATCGAGAACGTGGTCGCCCACACACCCGCCGCGGGGTTCGGGATCAGGACGATCACGGCCAGGGCAGGAAGGAGCCACCGAAGCACGCGCGAGCGGGTCGAGGCGATCCAGATCGCCGCGATCACCGCGGCGGCGAGGGAGGCATACAGCGCGAACCGAACCGGCAACACGTTGTCGAAGAGCGGCAGGAACTTCGTGCCGACCCCGGGAACGGTGATCGTCTGATGGCCGAGCAGGGTGGGGAGCGGGATGAGCCGGTGGCCGTCGACGATCAGCTTCGGCCCGAGCGAGAGGTAGGCCGCGAGCGCGAGTGCGGCCAGCAGGAAGCGCCCCCGCGAGGTGCGCCAGCTCGCGCGGGCAAACAGGGCGATGATCGCGAGCAGCGGCAGGCCGATGAACGCGTCCTGCTCGGTGATGTCTCCGGGGAAGTGCCGCGCGAAGGTGTGCGCCCACCCCCCGCCGACGGCTTGCAGGTGGGTCGGGATCACGAAGTTCAGCACGTCGGCGGTGTAGTTCTCCGGCGGCGTGAACCCGGCGATGCGAACGTTGCTCGCGGCGTAGTAGAGAAGCGGCAGGGCCAGGATCGCCGTCAGGACGTACGCACCGAGGAGCGGCGCGACGAGCTTCTTGATCCCCGGCCGCGAGGCGGGCGCGAGGAGCAATCCCAGTAGGAGTCCGAGCACGAGCGCGACCGTGGCGGTCAGGGCGACCTCGGTCGAGATGTAGAGCTGGAGCGCGAGCAGCAGTCCCAGCTGGAGCACGAGCCCCCACGGCCCGAGCGTTCCCTCGATCGCGCGCAGGACGACGAGGGCGATCAGCGGCACGGCGAACGCCGCCGTGAGATGCGGGTGCCCGAGCTCGTGCCCGAGCTCGTAGCTCGAGAAGCCGTACAGGTAACCGCCGACCGCCGAGGGCCAGATCCGTCCGACGACGTGCCGGCAGAGCAGGAATGCGCTCCACGCCGAGAGCGCCGGTAGGAGCACCGCCGCGACGTTGTAGGCGGCGACCGGGCCGAAGAGCGCCGTCAGCGGTGCGAAGGCGACCGCCAGCGCGGGCGTCGTCGTCACCCAGGAGAGGTTCACGCCGCTCGGCGCCCAGAGCGCGTGGGTCACGAGCGGGTTCGATCCGTGCTCGAGCGCATGCAGCCACCAGGCGAACGACCAGGTGAAGATCTGCGGGTCGTCCGGCACTCCCACGTACTGGCGGCCGGGCTCGACGAGGATCCGGAGCCCGAAGTACAGGAAGGCGAGCATGCAGTAGCCGCCGAGTACCCCGACACTCGCCCAGCGGGTCCGTCCCACACTTGCGGTCGCCGCGACCGAGGTCACCGGCGCAACCCTATCGCTGGGACTGGGCGCCGGTCACCGGTTATGGGAGCGTGAGGATCTCGTGTGGGTTCCGGGCGCGCCAGTACGATGGCTCGTATGACTACCTCGGTTGTCACCGGCGGCGCCGGCTTCCTCGGTTCTCACCTCTGCGACTTCCTGATCGAGAAGGGCCACCGGGTGATCTGCGTGGACAACCTCGAGACGGGATCGCTCGAGAACGTCGAGCATCTGCGGGACCCAGAGTTCGCCTTCGTCTACCAGGACGTCGTCGACGGGATCTGGATCGACGAGCCGGTCGATTTCGTCTACCACCTCGCGAGCCCGGCCAGCCCGATCGACTATCTCCGGCTTCCCCTCCAGACGCTGAAGGTCGGCTCGCACGGCACGAACAACGCGCTCGGGCTCGCCAAGTGGAAGCGCGCGCGCTTCCTGATCAGCTCCACGAGCGAGGTGTACGGCGATCCGCAGGTGCATCCGCAGCCCGAGACCTACTGGGGCAACGTCAACCCGATCGGCCCGCGCGGCGTGTACGACGAGGCCAAGCGCTACGCCGAGGCGCTGACCATGGCCTACCACAACCAGCAGGGCGTCAATACGGCGATCGCCCGGATCTTCAACACCTACGGCCCGAAGATGAGGCGCAACGACGGCCGCGCGACCGTGACGTTTCTCCACCAGGCGATCGAGGGGAAGCCGATCACGGTGTTCGGCGACGGCTCGCAGACGCGCTCGCTCTGTTACGTCGACGATTTGATTCGCGGGCTCTACCTGCTCGCGATGTCCGACGAGCATCTGCCGGTCAACATCGGCAACCCGAACCACGAGGTGACGATGCTCGAGCTCGCGCAGTCGTGCATCCGGCTCACCGGCTCGTCGAGCGAGATCGTCTTCCAGGCGCTGCCGGTCGACGACCCGCGCGAACGGCGCCCGGACATCACGAAGGCCTCCCAGATCCTCGGCTGGGAGCCTGAGATCGATCTGGATGAAGGGCTCCGGCGCTGGCTCCGGTCTCTTGGCCGGGAGCCCGTCGAAGCCTGATGCGCCGGCCCATCTCGTTCGTCGCAGCGGCGCTCGTCACCGTCGTGATTCTCACGGCGATCCTGGCCGGCTCCGCGCAGCCCGCGGCGCAATCGCGCTCCTTCCAGGTCGGGATCTACGACGAGGCGCAGCTCCTCTACGGCCCGACCGCGACGACGGTCGCGCTCTACAAGAAGCTGCACGTACAGGTCGCGCGGATGACGCTCTACTGGGGCGGGAAGCTCGGCGTTGCGCGGCGCCGCCCCGCCCATCCGAGCAATCCGGCCGATCCGGCCTACAACTGGGCGACCTACGACGCGATCGTCGACCAGCTGGCCGCAGCCGGGATCCAGGTCGTCTTCTCGATCTACGCCACGCCTGCCTTCGCGAACCACGACAAGGGCCAGAACGTCGCGCCGACCGACCCCTCCGCGCTGCGCGCGTTCGCCTACGCGGCCGCGCTCCGCTACAGCGGCACCTACGTCGCGGGGAACGCGAAGCTTCCGGCCGTCAAGGACTGGCTCGCCTGGAACGAGCCGAACAACCCCGTGTTCCTGAAGCCCCAGTACAAGCGCGACGGCAGGAAGTGGGTGATGCTGAGCGCGATCAACTACGCGAAGATCTGCAACTCGATCTACGACGGCGTCCACGCTACCGGTGTGCGCAATGAGCGGGTCGCCTGCGGCGCGACCGCGCCGCGCGGCAACAACAACCCGGCGAGCAGCCGCCCCTCGGTCTCGCCGCTCGCGTTTCTCCGTGCGGTCAAGGCCGCCGGCCTCGTCACCTTCGATGCGTGGGCCCACCATCCGTACTACGCCAAGCCGTCCGAGACCCCGGCGTCACCCGACGGCGCCGGCGAGTCCGTCGAGCTCGGGAATCTCGACACGCTGATCAAGCTCGTGACCCGGCTCTACGGCAACAAGCGGATCTGGATCACCGAGTACGGCTACGAGACCAATCCGCCCGACTCGCTGTTCGGCGTCTCGTGGTCGAAGCAGGCGCTCTACCTGAAGCAGGCGTTCGCGATCGCTCGCGCCAATCCGCGCGTCGACATGATGCTGTGGTTCCTGCTCGAGGACGACACGAATCTCAACGGCTGGCAGTCGGGCCTGATCACCGCCGCCGGGAAGCACAAGCCGTCGTTCCTGGCGTTCCAGCAGATGGCCGCGAGCGACTGACCGTTCCCGCAGCGTTCAGTGGACAGACGGCCCGGGCGCGAAGATCACGAACGGCCCGACGAAGACGCGTCGGTAGCCGTGCCGGGTGAGCAGCCCGCTCACGGCCGGAACGGTCCGGTACGTCCTCTTCCAGAAGACGAAGCCGTGCCGCGCGGCCTGCACCTCGGTCTGGTAGGGCCGATAGTGAACGTACGGATCCGGTAGGGGCGTGACCTGCCCTCCGCGGAACCGGAGGGAGCGGAACTGGTTCTCGACGGCGATGATCTTCTCCTTCGAGTCGAAGTCGAGGACGTAGGCGATCCAGTAGTCGGCGTACACGCGGTCGAGCCCGAGGCGGCTCAACGTGTCGATGAGCGGGGTGAAGTTGCCGGGAGCCGCGGGCAGCGGCTGTGGAACCCTGCTCGCGACATCCATCCGGTGGATGGTGACAGCCGTCACGAGACCCGCCAGAACGAGCAGGCACACCGCGCGCCGGTAGGTCGTCGCGAGCTGTGCGAGCAGCAGGGCGATGATCGGCACGATCGGCTCGGTGTACTCCGGCCAACCCTCGATATACGACGTCTTGCTCGGAAGGGCGTAGAGCAACGGGAACACGGCGGCTGCGAGGTAGAGGAGCGACACGCTGCGCTTCCGTGCCCGGTAGCCGCCGTAGACGAAAAGCACGAGCAGGGCCGCGTACAGCGCGTCGACGAGGGCCACGGAGGGCACGATCGGCACCGCCGAGAACGGAGAGCGCAGCCCGAGCGTCATCGGGCCGAGCGGGCTCGCGAGGAGCCGCAGGCTGCGCGTGTACGTCCCGAAGCCCGCCTTCTGGCTGCTGAGCGAAAGCCAGTCGTGCCTGACGTTCCACACGATCCACGGGAGCGCGCCGAGCACGAAGCCGAGCAGCCCAACCCAGGCCCGGCGAAGTGCGCGCGGCGCTTTCCAGATCACCCAGGCGATCGTGACGATTGCGACCGGGATGATCTGCGACGTCTCCCAGAACGCAAGCCCGAGCACGAAGCCGAACCATGCGATCCGGGTGCGATCCGGCCGTTCGACGATCCGGAGTCCGAGCAGGAGGAGAGCCGCACAGTAGACGAGGTTGCTCGCGTGGAATCCCTCGGCTCGGACGACGAGCAGCATCGTGAACGGCGGCCAGAGCCAGAGGAGGCCCGCCGCGACCGCTGCGCCGGGCTTCCCGATCGTCCGCAGGCCGACGCGCCAGACGAGAATCACCGCGACCGCGGACAGGGCGTCAGGAACGAACCTGAGCGCGAACCAGCTACTCCCCGCGATCGCGAACCAGGGAACGGTGAGCAGGAGCTCCTGCGTCCCTCCGTACGACGCCCCCCAGATGAAGACTGTGAACTGCCCGTGGACGAAATGGCGGACCATGAGCCCGCCGATGGCCTCGTCGGAGCTCGGGATCGACATCGACGTCCGGTACATGAAGACGCGCAGGACAACGCCGGCGATCCCCGTGAGCGCGAAGAGAATGGCCCAGCGGTGGCGAGCGATTCCGTCGCGGCTGGCGAAGGAGAGCGGTCGAAACGGTTTCGCCGAGACTCCGGCGAACGGTTCCCCACCCCCGGAAGTCATCTCACAGAGCTCGAGGAAGCCATCGTTCGGGAACCTATCGGCTCTCCGGGAGCGGCAGGCCCGCCTCGGTGAGGAGCTCCCGGTAGAGCGCATCGACGTCGTCGACGAGGCGCTCGACCTTGTAGCGGGGCAGCGTCCGCTCCCGGCCGGCGCGGCCCATCTGCCTGCGAAGCTCGGGGCCGCGCGCGAGGCGCTCGAGCGCGGCGGCGAGCGCTTCGACATCCTCGACCGGAACGAGGAACCCGTCGGTGCCGTCCTCGACGACGTCGGGCACCCCACCCACGCGGGTGGCGACGACCGGCGTGCCGGCCGCGAGCGCTTCGATCGCCACGACCGGCGTGCCTTCGTTCCCCGAGGGCAGAACGAGCACGTCGAAGAGGCCGTAGTAGCCCGCGACATCGTGCTGGTAGCCGACGAAGATCGTCTGGCGCGCGATCCCGAGGTCGTGCGCCAGCTGCTCCACGGCCTCGCGGTCGGGGCCGTCGCCGACGAGGCAGAGCCTCGCGTCGATCCCGCGGGCGCGGAGCCGGGCGAACGAGGCGAGCACGTCGGGAAGGCGCTTGATCGCGGTCATCCGGCCGATCCAGCCCACGACGAAGGCGTGGTCGGGAATGCCGAACAGATGCCGGAGCGGGCCGCTGTCGGTGTGGCCGGCGGCGATCCGCTCGTCGAGGTCGATGCCGAGCCGGATCACGCTGAACTTCTCGGCGGGCGCGACTCCGAGCTCGACGAGGTCGTCGCGCACCTCCGGGCTCACCGCGACGAGCCGTGTCGTCAGGCGCGCGAGGTTCCGCTCGACTTCGCGAAAGACGAGCGCACGGGCCGGGCCGAAGTAGCCGCGCAGGACGTGGCCGTGGAAGGTGTGGACGAGGATCGGCGGCCGGGCATCGCCCGCGAGTACCGCGGCGCTCCGGCCCACCGCTCCCGCCTTGGCGGTGTGCGTGTGCACGATGTGCGGGCGCACCTCGCGGATCAGCTGCACGACCCCGCGCACCGACAACGGGTCGAACACCGGCGACAGCTCGCGGTGGAGGTGCTCGACGTGGCGGGTCTCCACCCCGAGCCCCTCGGCGACGAACGACATCGAGCCCTCCCCGCGCGAGAGCGAGCCCGCGCCGAGGATCGTGTGGTAGCCGCGCGATTCGAGCCCCTGGGAGAGGTAGGAGACATGCAGGGCGGGACCGCCCATGTTCAGGCGCGCGATCAGGCGCAGGATCCGGATCGGCTCTGCCATCGCGGTCAGCCGAGGAGCGCTTCGGCCGTGCGGCGAAGGCCTTCCTCGAGCGAGATCGACGGCGCGTAGCCGAGCACCTCGCTCGCCGCCGACAGATCGGCGAACGAGTCGCGGATGTCGCCGGGGCGCGGGGGGCCGAACGCCTTCTGCACCGGCTTGCCGAGGATCTCGCCGATCGCGTCCGCGACCCGGTTCACGCTTGCCGGCGCCCCGGCGGCGATGTTGAACGCGCGGCCGCTCGCTCCGGCCGCGTGGGCGGCCGAGATCGTCGCGGCGACGACGTTCTCGACGTAGGTGAAGTCCCGGGACTGCTCGCCGTCGCCGTGGATCGCCACCGGCTCCCCGGCGGCGATCGCGGTGATGAAGAGCGGCACGACCGCGGCGTACTGCGACGAGGGGCTCTGGCGCGGCCCGAAGACGTTGAAGTAGCGGAGTACGACCGTCTCGAACGCGTCGTACACCCGTGAGAACGCGACGCAGTAGCGCTCGGCGGCGAGCTTGGCGACGCCGTAGGGCGAGATCGGGTCGAGCGGCGAGTCCTCGCGCGTCGGCAGCGACCGGCTCGACCCGTACACGGAGGTCGAGGACGAGAACACGACCCGGCGCACGCCCTCGTCACGGGCGGCGAGCAGCACGTTGAGCGTCCCCTCGACGTTGACCGCGTTCGAGGTCAGCGGATCCTGCACCGAGCGGGGAACGGAGCCGAGGGCGCCCAGGTGGTAGACGACCTCGACGCCTCGCACCGCGTTGTGGACGCGCTCGTAGCTCCTGAGCTCGCCCTCGACGATCTCGACGTCGAGGGCCTCGAGGTTCGCGCGCGAGCCGGTCGAGAAGTTGTCGAGGATGCGCACCGCATCCCCGCGCTCACAGAGCGCTTGCACGAGGTTCGAGCCGATGAAGCCGGCGCCGCCGGTGACGAGCACCGTGCTCAACGGGTCAAGCCTACACTTGCGCCCGACGCGGCCCGGGCGGCCTCGAGGGCCGCCGCTGTGGCCGCGAGGCCGAGACCGAGCCAGGTGACCGCCTCGAGCGGAATCCCTGCGACGATGCCGATCGCGTTCCACGTCCCGACGGCGACGAGGATGAAGCAGGCCGCGACGAGCCCGAGAAACGAGCGTTTCCACGCCTGCCGGAACGCGAGCAGGAGCCCGACGAGGAAGAGCGCGGCTCCGAGAGCGAAGCCGACGACTCCGGTGTCGGCGAGGAGCTCGACCGGGAGGTTCTGGACGCCCCACGGATGCGCCGCCGACGGGAAGGCCTCCGGCGGCTGGCTCGGGAACCGACGCTTCGCCGCCGCGAGGTAGGGGCCGAAGTCGCTGTTCGAACGTTGGAACCCGAGGCCGAGGATGGGATGGTCCTCCCACATGTGCCACCCGATCCACAGGAGCATCGCCCGTTGCGAGCCGGTCTGAACCTGGCTGTCGGCCGACGCGGAGGCGGGCGTGATTCCGAGGAACGAGAGGTAGTTGGAGACATCGCCGCCGCGGAGGCCGAGAACCCCCGCGCCGATCACCGCCATGATCCCGATCAGCGTCAGGAAGCGGCGCAATGAGAGCTCGCCGAGCTTGCGGGCAACGACGACGATCGCGATCGCCGCGAACACCGTGCCGAGGTAGACGAAGACGGAGGCATCGAGGATCACGCCGACGGCGCCTCCGATCGCGCCGGCGATTGCGAGACGCTTTCTGGTTCCGAAGGCGATCGCCGCGAGGCCGATCGCGAGCGCACAGCCGGTGAACGAGCCGAAGTCCTGGTGGCCGAGGAACGAGACCTCGCGCTGGCCGGGCCGCGGGCCTTCGGGATCGTCGACGATCGCGAAGAACATCAGCGTGCCCCAGACCGCCGCGGCGGCGGCCCAGGCGACGAACACTGCGAGGAACCGCTCCACGTCCACCGGTCGGCGGAAGAGGAGCGCGAGCGAGGGGGCGAGCAGGGCGTACTCGATGATCTTGGCCGCGGTGATCAGGTGCTTCGTCGTGTGCTCGAGCGGGTGCCAGAAGCACGAGACCACGAAGAGCAGAAGCAGGATGCCGGCGACGATCCACAGCAGTCGAGCCGGTCTGAGCGGCTGCCAGCCGTACCGGAATCCGGACCAGATCGCGCAGCCGACGACGATCGCGATCGCCACATCGGAGCCGTACACGCCGACCGGCCCGATCGAGGCATGTGCCTGGTAGCGGGCGTGCAGGAAGATGAGAGGAATCGCGGCCGCAGCTACGAGCGGGAGTGCGTCCGCTGCGCGCAGGCGGAAGGTCAAGAGGCCCAACTATACTGGCTCACCCGTGCGCTCCCGTGTCATCTGGCGCCGCTCGGCGACCGCGATCGGGGTGTACGTTGCGACCGGATTCGGCTTCCTGGCGACGGTCGTTTCGACTCGCGAGCTCGGTCTCGATGCGTACGCCCGGTTCGCCGCAGTCATCGCGGCCTCGACGTTCTTCCAGCAGCTCCTCGACCTGACGATCGAGGAGGCGCTCGTCAAGTTCGGCTTCCGCTACGTCGAAGGCGAGCAGTGGGGGCGGCTGCGGCGGCTGTTCCAGGTCGCGCTCGTCTTCAAGCTGCTCGGGGGGCTGCTCGCGACGTTCGCGATCTGCCTCTTGGCGCCGTTCTCCAAGGTCGTGTGGGGCACGGGCGGCGTCGTCGTGCCGATGCTGATCGCCTCGCTGATCGCACTCGCGCAGTCGCCGGAGAACGTCGCGGCCGGGGCGATCATCCTCCGCGGCCGCTATGACATCCGGGGCGGCTTCCAGGCTCTCGCGATGGGCCTGCGGCTCATCGGCCTCGCGATCGGCTGTCAATACGGCGTGATCGGTGCGGTGATCGGCATGGTCGTCGCCCAGGTGATCTCTACGGCCGCGATCGGAACCGCGGGCATCCTCGCGTACCGGCGCTTCCCGAGCGCGCCGATCGAGCCGATCGGCGAGGACTTCAGGCGCCTGCGGAGCTTCCTCGTCTCTTCGACGCTCGCCTCCTCGCTCGACTCCGCGCGCCTGACGCTCGGCACCTCGCTCGTGCCGGTCGTGGCCCCGATCGTCGAGACCGGCTACTTCCGCAACGCACAGGCGCCGGCGACCGGGCTCGCCGCGCTCTCAGCGCCGGCGAGGCTCGTGATGCTCACCGAGCAGACCCGCGACTTCGAGGCGGGCCGCCACGACCAGGTGCTCGCGATGCATCGACGCTATGTTCGCAGCACGGGCGCGCTGATGCTCATCTGCGTGCCCATCCTGTGGATCGTGATGCCGTTCCTGATCGGGATCTTCGGCCCTGCCTTCCGCGCCCACGCGACCGACGCGGCGCGGCTCGTGCTCGTGGCGGCGGCGCTGCAGCTCGTCTGGGGCTGGACGAAGTCGTTCCCGGTCTCGATCGGGCGGCCCGAGCTACGCGTCTGGGTGCAGGCGATCGAGACCGCGGTCTTCATCCCGTTGCTCCTCGTCTTCGCGCACCGCTGGGGCGCGACCGGCGCAGCGGGGGCGATGCTCGTCGCGACGGTCGTCTTCTGTGCGATCTGGTCGATCCTGCTTCGGCGAATCAAGGCCGGCTGGGCGACCGCGGAGGTAGCGGTCACGTGAAGATCCTCGTCGTCTCGGGAATCTGGCCGCCGGATGTGGGCGGCCCGGCCTCGCACGCGCCGGAGGTGGCAGCGTTCCTGCAGGAGCGCGGGCACGAGGTCGAGGCGGCAATCACCGCCGATGTGCAGCCGGCGCGCGAGTCCTACCCGGTCCACTGGGTCAGCCGGACGCTGCCGCCCGGTGTGCGCCACGTCGCGACCGTTCGCCTGCTGCGCTCACTCGCGCGCCGGTCGGATGTCGTCTACACGACCGGCATGCTCGGCCGCTCCTCGCTGGGCTCGGTGCTCGCGCGCACGCCGTTCGTGACGAAGCTCACCGCCGACCCCGCATACGAGCGCGCGCGCCGCTGGGGGCTCGCGAAAGGCTCGCTCGAGGCCTTCCAGCTCGAGCCGGGAGCGAAGACGGCCCCGCTGCGGCTCGCCCGCGACGCCGACGTGCGGCGCGCCGCCCATGTCGTCACGCCCTCGGCGTACCTGCGCGAGCTCGCGATCGGCTGGGGTGTCGACCCCGGCCGGGTGTCGCTGCTCCCGAATCCGGCGCCGCTCATCCCCGAGCTCTCCTCCGAGGGACGAGCTCCGCGCAGGTTCGGCTTCTCCGGGCCGACGCTCGTCTTCGCCGGCCGGCTCACCGCGCAGAAGTCGCTCGACCTCGGGATCGAGGCGGCACGCCGCGCCGGGGTGGCCTTCGCGATCGCCGGCGACGGGCCCGACCGCGAGGCGCTCGAGCGGCTCGGGTACGGGCGCTTCCTGGGTGCGCTTCCCCGTCGCGAGGTGCTCGAGCTCTTCAGTGCCGGCGACGTGTCGCTGCTCTCCTCGGCGTGGGAGAACTTCCCGCACACGGTCGTCGAGTCGCTCGCCGTCGGGACGCCGGTGATCGCGACCCGCACCGGGGGCGTCGCCGAGGTGCTCGCGGACGGCGTCAACGGCCTCGTCGTCGAGCCGGGCGATCTCGACGCGCTCGCCGGCGCGATCACCCGTTTTCTCGAGGAGCCGGGCCTTGCCGACCGGCTGCGCGCGGGCTCCGTTCCGTCGGTCGCGGACTATGGGCCCGACCGCGTGTACGGCCGGCTCGAGCAGATCCTGATCGCGGCGGCGGGATGAGCTCGGTTCCAAGAGTGCTCTTCGTCGGGCGGACGCGCTACCGGCTGCCGCTCGAACCCGGCCTCGCGCGCAAATGGGACGCGCTCTCCGATCAGCTGGACGTCCGTGTCATTGCCTGCGGAACGGGTCACGACCCGCGTTTCCACCTCGTTCCGCGTCGGCCGCTCGACGGCCCGAGCTTCTACCTCGCGCTGCCCTGGGTCGTCGCGGGCGAGCTGCGCTCGTTCCGGCCGGACGTCGTGATCGCCGAGAGCGTGTTCGAGGCGGCCGCGGCCGAGGTGGCGGTTCCGCTCGCGCGCTCGCGGGCGCTCGTCGTGGCCGAGGTGCACGGCGACTGGCGCGTCTGGGCGAGCCACTACGGCTCGCGTGTCCGCGGCGTGCTCGCGCCGGTGAGCAACGCCGTTGCAGGGTTCGCCGTCGGCCACGCCGACGGGCACCGCGCGGTCTCGGGGTTCACCGCTTCGATGCTCGAGTCGCGCGGCGTCACGCCGCTCGGTGTCTTCACGACCTACTCCGATCTGACAGCGTTCGGCGGGACGACCGTGCCGGTGCCCGACGCGCCGCGCGTGCTCTTCGTCGGGGTGCTCGAGCGCTACAAGAACGTCGAAGTCCTCGCCGCCGCGTGGCGGCTCGTCTCGGCCGCGGTGCCCGGCGCGGAGCTTCATCTCGTCGGGCAGGGAACGCTGACCGGCGTCGCCGAGGGGCTTGCGCGCGAGGGCGTGCACTGGGAGCGGCGCGTCGAGCCGCCGGAACTCGCGCTGGCCTTCGACGCGGCGCGCGCGCTCGTGCTCCCATCGGCGTCGGAAGGCCTTCCGAGGGTCGCGATCGAGTCCTTCGCACGCGGCCGGGCCGTGATCGGGACGCGGGCGGGCGGGATTCCCGACATCGTCGAGGACGAGGTGAGCGGGCTCCTCGTCGACCCCGGCGACACCGCGGGGCTCGCGCACGCGATCGAGCGGATCGTCACCGACCACGCCCTCGCGGTCAGGCTCGGCGGCGCGGCCGGCGACCAGGCCGCGCGCTGGGTCTCGACGCCCGAGGAGTACGCCCTCCGCGTCCGGGCGCTGGTCGAGGCGACCATCGCCGGGCGAGGGCGCCCGTGAGCGGAAACCCGCGCGTCCTGATGGTCGCGAGGACGCGCTACACGCTGCCGTTGCCCGCCGGGCGTGCTCGTAAGTTCGAGGCCCTCGGTGAGGTGCTCGACCTGCGCGTGCTCGCGACCTCGGCCGACGGGCGGGCGCGCGACGACGGCGTCTTCCATCTGGTCGGACGGATGCCTCTCCTCGACGGGCCGCTCTTCTGGCTGCTCCTCCCGCTTCGGGTCCGGCGGCTCGCCCGCGCCCATCGCGCGCAAGTGATCCTGGCCCAGAGCCCGTACGAGGCCCTGCTCGCGGGGCTCATGCCGGCCGGCGCGCGCGTCGTCGTCGAGATCCACGGCGACTGGCGAACGGCGACCCGGCTCTACGGCTCGCCGCTCCGGCGCCTGCTCTCACCGGTCGCAGACGCCCTCGGCCGGCTCGGCCTTCGGCGTGCGGCCGCGGTGCGGACGCTGTCGCCCTACACCTCGGGCCTCGTGCGCGCGGCGGGAGTCGAGCCGGCCGCCGAGTTCGAGGCCTTCGTCGACCTCGGCGCGTTCGTCGACCGGCCGGTGCATCCCGTTCCCGAGGCGCCCGAGGTCGTGTTCGTCGGCGTGCTCGAGCGCTACAAGAACCTCGAAGGCCTCGCGGCCGCCTGGCGGGCGGTCGCCCGGCGCGTGCCCGCGGCGCGGCTGCACCTGATCGGCATGGGAGCGCTCACCGAGGTCGCCGAGCAGCTCGAACGCGAGGGCTGCAGCTGGGACCGGCGGCTCGAGCCTCCCGCCGTAGCCGCGGCGATCGACGCCGCCCGCGCCCTGCTTCTGCCCTCGGCCTCGGAAGGGCTTCCGCGCGTGGCGATCGAGGCCTTCGTCCGCGGTCGTGCCGTCGTCGGTACTCGCGCCGGCGGCATCCCCGACATCGTCGAGGACGGCGTCACCGGGCTCCTCGTCAAAGCGGGCGATACCGCAGGCCTCGCCGCCGCGATCGAGCGGATCGTGACCGACCACGAGCTCGCTCAGCAGTTGGGGGCTGCTGCCGCCGAGGCCGCGGCAAAGTGGGTCACGACGCCGGAGGATCACGCAGCGCGGGTCCGGGCGGTCGTCGACAAGGCGCTTGCCCGGTGACTCGGCGGCTGATCTTCGCGACGCAGGTCGTCGACCCGGACGACCCCGTCCTCGGAGCAACGGTTGGGCAGCTGAAGGCGCTCGCCGACCGGGTCGACGAGCTCGTCGTCCTGGCCGATCGCGCGGTCGAGGGCGCCCTGCCCGGCAACTGCCGCGTTCACGTGTTCGGGTCGCCCTCGCAGCTGGAGCGCGTACGGCTCTTCCTCGCGGGGCTCGAGCGGGAGCTCTCGCCGCGCCCGGTCGCGTTCGTCGCCCACATGGTTCCGCGCTACGTCCTGCTTGCCGCGCCGCTCGCCCGCCCGCGGCGCGTCCCGGTGCTGCTCTGGTTCACGCACTGGAAGCCGAGCCGGACGCTGGTCGTCGCCGAGCGGCTGTCGAGCGCGATCCTGAGCGTCGATCGGCGCTCGTTCCCGATTCGCTCCGGCAAGGTCGCCGCGATCGGCCACGGGATCGACACCGACGCCTTTGCCTATGTCGAGCGCCCGCCCTCGAGCCCGCTGCGTGCGGTGTCGCTCGGCCGGACCTCGCCGGCGAAGGGCTACGAGACGATCGCGCGGGCGGCGAGACTTGCCGGAGTCGACTTCGAGGTGCATGGCACCGCGGGCACCGTCGAGGAGCGAGCCGAGCGCGACCGGCTGCGCGCCCTCGGCGTGAGCATGCTCGACCCGATCTCCTACGCCGAGGTTCCCGCCCTGCTCGCGAGCCGCGACATCCTCGTGAACAACATGCGCGAGGGTGCCCTCGACAAGATCGTCTACGAGGCGGCCGCGACGGGGATGCCGGTGCTCGCCTCGAACTCCGGCTTCGACGACCTCCTGCCGCCCGAGCTCCGCTTCGCCCGAGAGGACGCCGCCGGCCTCGCCGACCGGCTCAGGCACCTCGCCGAGGCGGACCGGAACGCGCTCGGCCTCGAGCTACGCGGCGTCGTCGAGGCCAGGCACTCCGCCGGCCACTGGGCCGACGGGCTGCTTGCGGTTGCGGAGCATGGTCCACGCGCGGTCGAGCGCCGCCGCGGCGAGTAGCGCGAGCACGAAGTCCCACGGCACGCGGTAGCGAGTCGTCCCGGCGAACACCCACGCCGCCGCGGTCTCGTAGAGCAGGAAGATGATCGCGAGCGTGCGGAACGCGAGCGGCACGCAGAAGAGCCCTGCGATCGCGAGCAGGAAGAGCGGGACGGTGTAGAGCGGCTCGACCCACTTGCGCAGACTGTCGACCCCGCTCTCCTGTGCGCCCTCGATTCCGACGCGCGGGTTCCAGAGCATCTTCGTCGCCTGCACCGCGAGGCGTGCCTTCTCGCCCGGGTGGTGGATCCAGAAGTGGAAGACGAGCTGCTCGTAGGCCGACTGCTGGGCGCATTCGGGCACGTCGATCACGCGGTGGTTCTCGCGCCATTCGGCCCCGGCGGTCTCCGGGGTCACCCACTTCGGCGGGATGTGCTTCACCAGCCGCTGCGGCAGGTCGGGCACCTGATCGAGCCAGAGCCCAGCGGCGAGCGTCTTGTAGGTGTTGACGTTGTTCGCCTTCCAGAGCGCTCGGCCGTCGGTCGTGATCGCGAAGCAGCCGAGCTCGACCTTGTTGCGCACGACCCATGGGCTGACCGTCACGAGCGCGACGAGCGGCACGGCGATCGCCACCGCCCAGCCGGCGCCGCGCCAGAGCACGAAGGCGGCGAGCACGAGCGGGAGCGCCGTGAGCCGCGCGTTCGAGAGCACTCCGAGCCCGACGACGACACCGAGCGCCACCCCCGTCCAGACCGAGCGGCGACTCGCGGCGAGCAGCGTCAGGCCGAACATCGCCGCTCCGATCAGTTGGTCGAGGATCTCCCGGTTCCCGTGCAGGTCGTGCCACACGAGATAGGGCTGGAGCGTCGCGATCACTGCGGCGAGCAGGCCGACGCGCAGCGAGAGGAAGCGGCGGCCGATCTCGAGCACGCAGAGCGAGGTCGCGACCGCGACCAGGATCTGCACCGTCCCGAACGACCACCAGTGGAACCCGGCGATCCAGAAGATCGGGATCAGGAAGAAGCCGTAGAGCGGCTGGGTGTAGGCGGTCGGGTGACCCGGGACGTAGCCGAACGTCCCGTTCGCGATGAACATCTGGGCGAGGAGCTTCGACTTCTCGAAGTTCTGGGTCACCCCGTGGCGCTCGTGGACGAGCAGCACGATCCGCGGCAGCGCGCAGACCGCGATCACCACCGCATAGGCGCGGCTCCGCGTCATCTGTTGATGTGTACGATCGCCGCGTTCATGCGCTCGGCCGGTTTCGAGACCGGGCGCCCAACGCCGAGGAGTCCGCCCAGTCTCGCACCATGCCCGGTACTCAAGGCTACGCGGTCGTGTCGTGTCACGTCGAGCGTCCGCTCGACGACCAGGTCTGGAGCCGATATCGGCGCCTGCTCGAGGCGAAGCCGGGAGGCTTCCGGATCGCCTCGTTGATGCGCCCGCCCGCCGACGGTGAGGGCCTCGGCTCGTTCGTCGGGCGCGCCCGGCAGGCGGCGGCGCATGGACCGTTCGGGCACCACATCCACTGGACGTCGCCGACCCACGCGCGGCCGACGGAACCGGATCCTGCTGCGTCCGTCCTGCGCGAGGGCGCATGGCTCCGTGAGCAGGGACTCGAGCCGCGGTTCTTCTGCGGCGGCGGCTGGTACACGGACGCCGAGGTGATGTCCGCCGCCGCCGACCTCGGGTACGTCGACTGCACCGCAACCGCCTGGCGGCCGTCGTACCTACCGGCCGGCTCGCCGCGCGCCGAGCTCGACCAGCCCGCCTGGGTCCGCCTTCCCGACGGCCGCCGGCTGCTCGAGCTGCCGACGACGCACTCGCTCGGCGCCATCGCCCGCGCGCTTCATCGCCCGCTCCCTCCGGTCGTCCACGTGCACTTCCACGACTACGAGCTGCTCGAGGGCCGGCGCCGAAGCGCCTTGACCGCGACGCTTCGCCTGCTCGCTCGCCGCAGGCAGCCGATGGCCCTCGACGGTCTCGACGCCGACCGCGAGGTTCCCTGGCACACCGTATGCGCCGGCTGACGCTGCGCCGGCTCGTGCCGGCGGCAGCATTGCTCGCGCTCGTGGGCTGCGGCTCGAGCTCGCCGCCGGCGGGGATCGCGGTTCACATCGATTCGAACCCGTTTCGGATCTCGATCCTCCACGACGGGAAGACGGTCGTCACCGAGGACGAGCACGCACGGCTCCGCTATCAGCTCACCGCGACCGGCGAGCAGTACTTTCTGACCAAGGTGACCTCGCACCAGGGCGACACCTACCAGGTGGCGACGAACGAGCCCGGCCGCACGGCGACGGTCAGCGTCATGCAGACGGCCACGGGCGCCAACGTCGACCTATCGCTCCATCCGGCGACGGGGGTGCAGCAGGTCTACGACGCCTTCGACTCCGCCCCCGATGAGCACTTCCTCGGGGGCGGCGAGAGCGGGACGGCCGTCGACCTGCGCGGGCAGATCCTCGGGCTCGAGGTCGGCTATCAGTGCTCCTACGCGCCGATCCCGTTCTTCGCGAGCTCGGCCGGCTGGGGGCTCCGGCTCGCGAGCCGGAACACCGCCGCGTTCGCGTTCGTCGGCACGCCCGGCGGTACCGCCTGCCAGATCGCGAAGGACCCGCCGTGCACCTTCCCGTCCCTCGTGAACCGGACAGAGGTCTGCCTCCAGGGAGCCGAGCTCCACGAGCAGCTCTACGTCGGCTCCCTCGCCCAGACGCTTGCCGACTACCTGGCGCACACCGGTCAGCCGGCCGTGCCGCCGCCCTCCCAGCTCGAGTTGATCAAGTGGCGGGACATGGTGAACGGCCCCGAGGACATCCTCGGGGACATCAGCCGGTTTCAGGCCGCCGGGATTCCGCTCGGCTGGGTGCTGCTCGACAACCCCTGGGAGCAGTGCAACGGCATGCTCACCTTCGACAAGTCGCTGATCCCGGATCCGGCCGGGCTGATCCGCGAGGTGCATGCCCGTGGCGTGCACTTCATGTTGTGGATCTCGCCGCGCGCGACGTGCCCGCAGGGCTACCCGGGCAAGGTGCTCGGCCCGCCGGACGAGCCCGATCACGAGATCCTCGATCTCCGGAACCCCGCGGTCGTGGCCGAGCTCCAGCGGCGCCTCCGGGCTCTCGTCGCGCTCGGGGTCGACGGGTTCAAGGGCGACCGCGCCGACGAGAACGACCTTCGCTCCGTCAGCCCCTCGCTCACCGACGCCTATCCGTTGCTCTTCCAGCAGGCGGTGATGAGTGCGGTCCCGAAGGGCACCGCCGCGATCTTCCGCGCCGCCACCGTGGGCTCGCAGGCTGTCGTGCCGGGCCTGTGGGCGGGCGACCAGCCTCAGGAGTTCGTCGGCCTCCAGCGCGCGATCGTCGCCGGGCAGACGATCGGGATGAGCGGCTTCCCGACGTGGGGCTCCGATATCGGCGGCTACGGGGCGCCGCCCAACGACACCGCCGAGCTGTTCGTCCGGTGGGCTCAGTTCGGCGCCGTCTCCCCGGTGATGGAAGTGGGCGGCGCTGGGCCCAACTCGACGCCGTGGACGCTTGGCCCGGCGGCGATGGCGGGGCTGAAGGCGGCGGCGATCCTCCACTACGAGCTCTTCCCGTACCTCTACGGGCTGATCGAACGCCACCAGCCGGTGCTGAGGCCGCTCGGGTTCGGATTCCCGGACGACGCGCGATCGTGGCAGGCGAACTACGAGGCGCTCGTCGGCCCCGACCTACTCGCCGCGCCGGTGATCGACCCCGGCGTGACACCGGCCGTCTACCTGCCGCCCGGCTCGTGGGTCGATCTGTACTCGGGCAGGACCGTCGAGGGTGGGCGCTCCTTCACCCGGCAGACCCCTCTCGACCAGTTCCCGTTCTACGCCCGGCTCGGAGCGGTGGTGCCGTTCAACCTCCGCACGGCGACCGGCTCGTGGTGGGGGACGAACGAGCTCACGCATCCCGGGCGCGCCGGTTTCCTCGCGACCAACGGGGCGAAGCTCGCGTTGACCGGGCAGCCGCATGACGTGCAGCTGTTCGTTCCGTCTCCGAGCCGGCCCAGCCGGGTGACGATCGGTGGCAAGCCTGTCGCCTGGAGCTGGAATCCTGGCCCGCTCCCCGGGGTCGTCGTGCACCTGCACGGGCCGGCGATCCAGGGGACGATCACCGTCGCGTCGTAAGCTTTAGGCGATGAGCGTCCCTGCGAAGGTCTCGCCGCCGTCCCCGCCCGAGGATGTGCGCGCGGCACGGCCGTACGCCCTGAGGCGAAACCCGCTTCGGGCCTTCGCCCGCCGGGCCGGGAGCATCCTCGTGCTGGTCGCGATCGACATCAGCGGGCTGACCGTAGGGCTGTACGTCGCGCTCGTGCTCCGCTCGCTCGTCCGCGATCCGAGCCCTCTGCTCTGGAACCTCCTCTGGGACGCCGAGACCGACTGGCTCGCGTTCCTGATCCTGGTGTTGCTGCTCGTCTTCTGGCGCAATCGCCTGTACGGGCCGCGGGAGCTCCGCGAGGGCTCGGGGAAGGTCGTCGCCTCGGTCGTCCTCGTGGCGGCGCTCGCGCTCGCATTCGCGATCGGGACGGGCCAGCATTTCACGACCTTCGGCCTCTATGTCGTCGGCGGGATCTGCGTGGCGGTGACGATCAGCGTCCTGCGCTGGAGCTACGAGACACTGAGCGGCGTCTTCCTGCGCTCGCTCGGGGTGCGGCGGCGCGTGCTGCTTGTCGGCGACCCGACGCAGGTCGCACACCTCCAGGCGATGCTCGGCTCCACTCGCAGCGGCATCGACTACGAGTTCGCCGGCAGCGTCCCGCCCGGGCCGCGTGTTGCGAGCGCGCTCGACGACGGGCAGCTCGACGAGCTGATCGTCGCCGACGACGGTGTCGCCGAGGTGGCGCTCCTCGAGATCGTCGACGCGGCCCACCGCCGCGGGGTGAGGGTCCGGATCGCGCCCCGCACCACCGAGCTCCTGATCGAGCGCGGCGAGTACGTGCCGGGTCAGGCGGTTCCGCTCTTCGACGTCAGGCCGCCGATCCTCGCCGGTGCCGATTTCGCGCTCAAGCGGTCGTTCGACCTGGTCGTCTCGGGGCTGATCGTGGTGCTCGGGCTGCCGTTCTGGCTTGTGATCGCCGCGATCGTGAAGCTCACCTCGCGCGGGCCGGTGTTCTACGCCGACGAGCGGGTCGGGCTCGGTGAGGAGAACTTCCGGATGCTCAAGTTCAGGACGATGGTCGCGGGCGCCGCGAGCCGCCAGGCGGCGCTCGAGGAGGTCAACGAGGCAAGCGGCGCGCTCTTCAAGATCCGCGACGATCCGCGTGTCACCGGGATCGGGAAAGTGCTCAGGCGCTTCTCGATCGACGAGATCCCGAACGTGATCAACGTCCTCCGCGGGAACATGTCGCTCGTCGGCCCGCGCCCATTGCCGCTCCGCGACTACGCGAAGCTCGAGCCCTGGCACCGACGCCGCTCGAATGTCCTTCCCGGCATGACCGGTCTCTGGCAGATCGCCGGCCGAAGCGATCTCTCGTTCGACGACCTCGTGCGGCTCGACTTCTACTACCTCGAGAACTGGTCGCTCTGGCTCGACATCACGATCCTCGGCAAGACTCTGCCGGCGGTCGTCGGCCGCCGCGGCGCGTACTAGCCTGCACAACGGAGCCCCGCTGAGCGGCAAGGTGGCCGGCCCGCCGGCCACCTTGCCGGCGCAGACGAACCTGACCGCAGCAATCTGCCGATCGGGTTTTTGGAGGCAGAAAAAGAGGCGCGCCCCCGCTCCTGAGAGCAGAGACGCGCCCCAATCGCTCAGACGCTAGACAAGCGTGACGCTTCTTGCCTGCGGACCCTTGGGGCCCTCTTCGGTCTCGAACTCGACGTTCGCACCCTCTGCGAGGGACTTGAAGCCGTCACCACCGACAGCGCTGAAATGCACGAACACATCCTTGCCGCCGTCGGCGGGAGTGATGAATCCGAAGCCCTTCGCATCGTTGAACCACTTCACGGTTCCAGTTGCCATATAAAAAACACCTCCTCTGCCAAACTCAAGAACGGGCAGTGGAAGCACAGACTGCGCAACCGTTACTCGCTCGATTCTGCATCCAGCGTAGCCGAGAGAGTGAACCCTGTGCTACCGCGCGAGCTTTCGAATGCGCGTGACCGCTCGTTCGAGCGCCGCTTCGTCGAAGAGAAACGCCGTCGCATTCGGGATGTCGTGGAACGGCGCGTCGAAATCGTCGCTCCCGCCGGCGGCGTTCAGGACGTAGCGCACGGGGTACTCGTGGCAGACGACGAGAGTGGCCGGCTCGGTCCGGGAGAGCAGCCGCTCGAACGCATTTGCATAACGATGTGCGGCCTCGTTCAGGCTCTCCCCGCCCGGGAAGGGGCGGTTGCGGTCGGTGTGGGCGGTCGCCCGCCGGTACTCGGCGACCGTCTCCCCTTCGAGCTCGCCGATGCGAATGTCGCCGAGGTCCTCGTCGATCACGCGCGGCACCTCGCGGCCTTCGAGCGCTTTCGCTGCGGTCTCGAGCGCGCGCGGAAACGGTGAGACGACGGCGACCTCGATCGCGAGTGCCGAGAGCTGGTCGCCGAGCTTGCGAGCCTCCTCGACCCCTTCAGGGCTGAGGCCCGGATCGCGCAGCGGGTCACCGTTGACGATCCCGCGCACGTTCAGCACGGAGCGCCCGTGGCGCGAGAGGACGAAGATGCGCACGGGCGAGAGCCTAGAGGCAGTTCGACCCCGGTTCAGGGCGGGTTCGAACGAGCGGCAGGCGGCGTTGATCCGGTCGCGGGCCGAGGTAGCTTCGAGCGCATGTCGACTCGAGCTCCGGAATCCCGCCGAGACCGCCGCGATCTCTCCTATCTCGCGGGGCTCGTCGCGGTCGTCGTCGGTCTCGCGGTCGCGCTCCCGGTGTCGGCATCGATCGCCGTCAACGGGTTCGAGGACGTGAAGCAGGCGCACGAGACGATCGTCGTCACGGGTTCTGCGCGCTATCCGATCGCCGCGAACCTGGCGGCCTGGAGCCTTCATACCTCGGCCCAGCGGTCGACTCCGACGGCCGCGATCGACGCGCTCCGTCCGAAGGTCGCGGCGATCGACGCGTTCCTCGCCGCCGAGGGACTGCCGGCCGCCTCGATCTCGAAGCCGCCGATCGAGGTCGACGAGGTCTCGGTCAGCGTCCGGACGGGCTTGAAGAGGCCCGCGTTCCGGCAGGTGCCGGCGTGGCGCGTGAGCCAGGACTACTCGATCCAGACCGCGCAGATCGACACGCTCGAGCTGGCGGCCTCGAAGGTCGGCAATCTGCTCGCGGCCGGCACGAACGTGTCCGTCGACCCGATCGAGTACCTCTCGACGCAGCTCACCGCCGCGAAGTTCGCGGCGCTGCGACTCGCGGTCGCAGACGCCCGCGAACGCGCGAACACGATCGCCGAAGGCCTCGGCGCCCACCTCGGCACCGTCCAGCACACGGAGCTCGGCGTCTACCAGATCACGCCGCGCAACTCGACGGAGGTCAGCGGCTACGGCATCGACGACACCTCCTCGCGGCTGAAGGATGTCGAGGCGGTCGTCAGCGTGAGCTTCCGCGTCGAGCACTGAGGCGACGCTGTGCGACAATCGCACGAGTGACGACAGCAGTGAGGACGGCGCCCGCCCTGGCTCTCTGTGCCATCGCCCTGGCCGCCTCGGTGGGCGCCGCGGCGAAGACGCTGCCCGGTTTCCGCTCACCGTCGAAGAACATCACCTGCCTGCTCGTCTCCCACAAACCCGCGTTCGTCACGTGCGGGATCGCGAAGGCCGATTACACCGGGAAGCTCCGCCACCACTGCGCCGCCCCGCCGATCGGCGTCGACTGGGCCGGCTTCTCCCTCAGCCAGACCGGCAAGGCCGTCGTCGAGTGCACCGGCGGCACGCTCTACGATCCCGCCACCGAGCAACCGCACTACGTCGTTCTCGCCTATGGGGAGACCTGGAAGCAGGGCGGGTTCACCTGCAGCTCGCAGACGACCGGCGTCACGTGCACGAACGGCCACGGTCACGGCGTATTCGTCTCGCGGGCGTCGTATCGAATCTGGTGAACCTCGTGCGTAAGCGGGTCGTGTCGTTTCAGAGGCGATTCTCGACCGGCCGAAGGGCGGGCCCGTGCACGTTGGCGACACCCGAGCGGCGATCAGGGTTTACGGCTCCGTAACCGCCTCCTGCGACACTTAGCGCGTGCGCGCGCCCAAGTTGCTCTGTGTTGCCTCGGCGGTCGATCTCGACTTCCGCTACGGCTGCACCCCCGCGTGGTGGCAGCTCTGGAAGGGGCTGCACGACGAGGGGGTTGAACTGATCGTCGCTCCGTACCGGGGGCGGCCGATCGAGACGCCCTGGTGGCGGAGCGCGTCGAATCCCACCTACCGCGAGGGCGAGTCCTACGCCTGGGCTCGGGGCGTCGCCGCGAAGCTGAAGGGCGACCGCCTCCTGCGCCGGGCCGAGGACTCCCCGGACGACTCGTTCGGCGACCGGGTCACGCGCGAGACGATCTGGCGTGTCGTTACGCCGCGCTGGCGCCGTTACCTGGAACGCCTCGTCGAGCAGGAGCGCCCCGACGCGGTCGTCGTCTTCACCGTGCCGATGGCGCACTTCCGCGGCATCCCGGAGGCACTCCGCAGCCGCTTCGGGATACCCGTCGTCTTCTACGACGGCGACGTGCCGATGAGCCTGCCCGAGTTTGGGGGCATGGACACCGGGTTCAACTACTACCACGGTGCCGACCCGGGCGAATACGACCTCGTGCTCTCGAACTCCGAAGGCGGGCTCGAGAGCCTGCTCGAGCTCGGCGCGCGGCGGGCAGAGGCCGTCTTCTGGGGGGCCGACCCCGAGTTCTTCTCGCCCCAGCCGGTCGAGAAGGAGGCCGACGTCTTCTTTTACGGCTACGGGGACAAGTTCCGGCGGGAGGGGATGGCGGCCCTCGTCGGTGAGCCGTCGCGGGCGCTTCCCGACGTCGACTTCGTTCTCGGCGGGCAGGACTTCCTCGGCGACACCGGCACCGCGCGGCTGATCGGCGATGTCCCGTTCCCGGCGTTCCCGCGTGCGATCTCGGCCGCCCGCGTCAATCTCTGCCTCACCCGCCGCTCCCACGCCTCGGTCTATGCCTCGTCGTCGTGCCGCCCGTTCGAGCTCGCCGCCGCGGGGGCGGCGATCGTCGCGAATCCCTACAACGGAATCGAGCGCTGGTTCGAGCCCGGGTCGGAGCTGATCGTCGCCGCCGACACCGACGAGGCGATTGCCGCCTACCGCGCGCTGCTCGACGATCCGGCCCAGGCCGAGGAGATGGGCCGCCGTGCCCGCGAGCGCGTGCTCGACGAGCACACCTATCGCCACCGCGCGCGGCGCGTGCTCGACCTGCTCGGCCTCGACGTCAAGGCGCATGCCCGCTGACCTTCCCTCGGCCGAGCTCGCCCCCCCTGCGACCGGGGCGCCGCTAGCGGCCGTGCGCCGCATCGCGATCGTCCCGGCCTTCAACGAGGAGCGGAACATCGGCCGCCTGCTCGCCGAGCTGAAGTCGCTGGACCCGGACCTCGAGGTCGTTGTCGTCTCCGACGGCTCCACCGACCGCACGAGCGAGCTCGCGCGCGCGTCGGGCGCGCACGTGGTCTCGCTGCCGTTCAACCTCGGGATCGGCGGTGCCGTCCAGACCGGTTTCCGCTACGCCTGGGACGGCGGCTATGAGCTCGCCGTCCGCCTGGACGGCGACGGCCAGCACGATCCCGCCCAACTGCGTGAGCTCGTGGCGCCCGTCACCTCCGGCGAGGCCGACCTGGCGATCGGCTCTCGCTTCATCAGCAACGCCGGCTACCGCTCCTCAGCCGCCCGGCGCATCGGCATCCGCGTTCTCGCGCGCGTCGTCTCGTGGATCGCGCACGAGCGCCTCACCGACACGACCTCGGGGTTCCAGGCGCTGAACCGGCGGACGATCGCCCTCTTCGCCGCCGACCTGCCGCGCGACTACCCCGAGGTCGAGGGGCTCGTGATGGCGATCCGGCGGGGCATCCGCGTCAAGGAGGTTCCTGTGACGATGCGCGAGCGCGAGCACGGGCGCTCGTCGATCGGCACCCTCGGCTCGGTCTACTACATGATCAAGGTGCTGCTCGCCGTGTTCGTCGATCTCTTCCGCCGCGACATCCCACCGCTGGAAGAGGCATGACCCCGCTCCGCACCTCGATCGCCGCCACCGTGGTCTCGCTGCTGCTTCTGCTCGTCGTGTTCGAGCTGATCCGGTCGCGCCGGCTGCGCGAGCGCTACGCGATCCTCTGGCTCGCGACCGGGCTCGTGCTCGTCGTCCTCTCGGCCTGGCGCGGCGGCCTGAACACGATCGCCCGCTGGTTCGGGGTCTCGACCTACCCGCCGGCTGTGCTGTTCGCGGTCGGGCTCCTGTTCGTGATCCTCGTGCTCCTGCACTACTCGACCGTGATCTCGAAGCTCGCCGACCAGAACACCGTGCTCGCCCAGCGACTCGCGCTGCTCGAGTCGCGCATCGGCGAACCGGACTAGCTCCTAGCCGATATCGACGGAGGCCGCCCGGCTGACGAGGATCAGGTCCGATGCCGGCGGCGGGACGCTCGCGATCACCTCGACCCGGTAGAACCAACGGCCGGTGCCGGGTGGCCGGTCGACGAAGGTCGTGCTGGTGGTCGAGCCGAGGCCGCCCTGTATCAGGCCGCAGACGACCGAGCCAGCGGGCGGCTGCGAGCACTGGAGAGGATCGGCACGCAGCCGCTGAATGCCGTACCTGACGCGCGAGCCGCCCGCCCCCTGCGGCGGCCAGCGCAGGGTGACCGTTTGGCCTTGAACGGTCGCGTATAGCGGGAAAATGTTCGCGGGCATGAACAGCGAGCTCTGTTGGAGGTCCGCCGCCGACGCGCCCTTCTGCTGGTCGAAGGCGAGAAGGGGAACCAGCGGGGCAAGCGCGAGGAACGCGAAGGCCCACGCGACGAGCCGCCGCGAGCGATGCGTGACGGGCCAGGTCCGGAGGTCGCCGTGGCTCGCGAGCCGGCGGCCGGCGATCGGGATCAGGAACGGCACCGCCAGGACGAGCAGGAAGGCCGCCGGGAACGCCGGGGCCATGTACCGGAAGAAGCTGCCGGCATAGACATTGGCGACGGAGGTTCCCTTGATCAGCATGAAGGACGCGAGCCACGTACCGACCAGCACGGCGCCCGGGATCGACCGCCGGAAGAAGCCGATCAGGCCTGCGACCACGGACCACTCGATCAGCCGCCGGCTCCATGTGTACTCGCGCAACCCGTCGAGGTTGAGCCAGAGGGTGTGCCACGAGAAGCGGAAGTACTGGTGGAGATCGAAGGCTGCGAGAGGCGGTGTCGTCTCCCCGGCGCCGTCGGCCAGTGCGAGCTGGTGGTTCTTGAACAGCGGGACGTAGCCGAGACCGCGGTACTTCCAGATCGTGAGCGCGATCACCGAGGGCACGAGTCCGACCCCGAACAGAAGGAGCGCCCGCGGCTTCCGGGCGACGATGAGCGCAAGCACGGGCGCCGGCAGGAACGCGGCGTTCGCAGGCTTGACCGCGAGCGCGATTCCTGCCGCGAGGCCCGCGGTGAGCGCGTCGAGATCGTCTCTGCTCGCGAACGCCCGGAACGTGAAGTAGGCGGCGACGAGGATCGCGACCATCGAGGGGAAGTCGCCGAGGGTCGTCAGGCCGAGGTCCGCAGGCAACTGGAGGCCCACGTAGCGGCGGTGGTAGTCGAGCAGGAAGTACGGGATCGCGAGCACCGGGGCGACGACCCAGAGCGCTGAGGCGAGGTAGGCGAACCGTCGTCCAGCGAGGGCCTTGGCCAGGCCGTAGATGCAGAGGAGGGCGATCGGCCCAAGCACGACGACGTTGAAGACGATCGCGTACGGAAGGCCGGCGAGGATATTCGGCCCCGCGATCCGCGCAAACGGGGCGAGCAGCATCGGATAGGCGTAACCGATCGAGGAGATCGGGATCAGCCCGTGGGCGAACACCCAGGCGGTCGTGTAGTACCAGGTGCCGTCGCCGGCGTTGTAGTAGAGCCAGCCCGTGTGGACGGCCTTGGAGCCGACCCATGCGGCGACGCCGATGCCGAGGAGGGCGAGCGGGACGAGCACCATCCAGGGGCGGATGCGGGCGGTGAGGAGATCGAGCCGGCCGAGCAGGCGTCCCACGCTCTCGGCGACCCGGGCGACCCGGGTCGGGGCGACGGCCGGAGGGGCGGCGCTAGCCGCCTGCATGAACCGGCGCCTGCGCGAGGTACCAGGCGATCGTGCGCTCGAGCCCGTCCCGGAGGTCCGTGGTGGCGTGCCAGCCGAGGAGCTCCTCCGCGCGGCTCGTGTCGAGCCGGCGGCGGGGCTGACCGTTCGGCATCGAGCTGTCCCAGACGATCTCGCCCTCGAACCCCGTCAGCTCGGCGATCGTGCCGGCGAGCTCGCCGATCGAGATCTCCGCGCCGGTGCCGATGTTCACCGGCTCCGGGCCGGAGTAGCGGTCGGCCGCGAGTACGAAGGCGTCGGCGGCATCCTCGACGTAGAGGAACTCGCGGGTCGGAGAGCCGTCGCCCCACAGGACCACCTGCTCCGTGCCGGTGGCCAGCTTCCGGATCAGCGCCGGCACGACGTGGGAGGTTTCGAGGTCGAAGTTGTCGCGCGGCCCGTACAGGTTCGCCGGCAGGAGATAGATGCTGTCGAGCCCGTACTGCTCGCGGTAGGCCTGCGCGCCGACGAGCACCGACTTCTTCGCGACGCCGTAGGGCGCGTTCGTCTCTTCCGGGTAACCGTTCCAGAGGTCGTCCTCGCGAAACGGGGTCGGAGTGTGCTTCGGGTAGGCGCAGACCGTGCCGGCGACGACGAGCTTGGGGACGCCGCGGAGCCGCGAGAGTTCGAGCACGTTCATGCCCATCGCCAGGTTCGCGAACCAGTAGCGGCCCGGGTTCGCGCGATTGGCGCCGATCCCGCCGACCTCCGCGGCGAGGTGGAAGACAACCTCGGGCCGGGCGGCTTCGAACAGCCGCTCGGCGTCGTCCCAGCGCGTCAGGTCGTACTCGGCGCGGCGGGGGACGAAGACCTCGTCCCCGCGGTCACGGAGGCGCTCCACCAGGAACGAGCCGAGGAAACCGGCGCCGCCGGTGACGAGCGTGCGCATCTGCCTAGCTCTTCTTCATCCAGTCGACGCGGCCCATCCAGCGCTCACGGTTCGCGGCGTACCAGGCGATCGTGCGCCGAACGCCCTCCTCCCAGCTCACGGTGGGCTCCCAGCCCGTCTCCGACCTGAGCTTCTCGTAGCCGACGCGCAGCGCCATCACCTCGCTTGCACCCGGGCGGTGGCGGGCGGCAGTCGTTTCGATCCCGCGGCCTGCCGGCCAGAACCCGTTCTCCTCGCCGACCCGGAGGATCAACGCCGCCCAGTCGGCCATCGAGATGTTCTCGCCCTGTCCGTAGACATAGACCTCGCCGGGCTTGCCGCAGGCGGCGACCGTGAGATGCCCGCGCACGCCGTCGGTGCAGTAGCAGAAGTCCCGCAGCGGATCGAGCTGGCCGAGCTCGATCCGGTCTCGCTCGAGCGCCTGGGTGATGATCGTCCCGGTGATGTAGCGGGGATTCTGGCGCGGGCCGTAGTTGTTGAACATCCGCGTCACGACACCGGGCAGGCCGTACGCGTCGACGTAGTTCATCGTCAGGAAGTCCGCGGCGACCTTCGACGTCGCGTAGACCGACTTCGGGTTGATCGGGGAGCGCTCGTGCAGGATCAGCCCCCCGCTCTCGTCGAAGTCGTGATGGTCGGAGACCGACTCGCGCACGTTGCCGTACTCCTCGGAGGTGCCGGCGGTGTCGAACTTCTCGAGCTCGAGCTCGTGGTCGACGATCGACTGGAGCAGGTTCAGCGTGCCGATCGTGTTCGCGAACACGGTCTCGTACGGCCTGTGCCACGACTCGCCGACGTGGGCCTGCGCGCCGAGATGGAACACGTACGGCTTGTCGCCGCAGTGCTTGAGATCCCGGACGAGGTAGTCGATCGAGGTCTTGTCGGTCAGGTCGGCGAAGACGACCCGCTCCAGGCGCGCGCGCTGGCCGCCGATGTTGTTCAGCGCCCCCGACGAGGTGGCGCGCACGAACGCGACGACCTTCGCACCGAGCTCGATCAGCGCGTCGGTCAGGTGCGAGCCCATGAAGCCGTCGGCGCCTGTGACGAGGCACGTCCTTCCGCTGTAGGCGTCCCCGAGATCGCGCCTGAGCGCGTCGAGCTCGCCGGCGGACCAGATGACGCTATCGTCGCCCGGCATCGATGCAGGGTAGTCACAGAAGAGGCCGGAGCGCGGCGCGAAGCGGTCTACTGACGGGCCTGTCGACGATTGCCGTGAGCGCTTCGGCGGGGCTCGCGGGCGCCCTGCTCGCGCGGAGGTTCGGACACGGCGCGAAGACCGACGGCTTCTTCGCCGCCTATGCCGTCTATCTGGCGATCGTGCTCGTGGCGAGCGCGCTGCGGGTCGTCGTTCTCCCCGAGTTCGCCCGGGCGCGCGCGGTGGGCGAGCTCGGCCGCGAGGTCGGGTCGTGGTCGCTCGCTCTCGCCGTACCGCTCGTCCCGGCCGTGGTGGTCGTGATCGTCGCGCCCCACTGGGTGGCCGGCCTGCTGACGGGCGGGAGCCAGGCTCGCTCGAGCGCGGCCGAGCTGCTTCCGTGGTTGATCCCGGCGGCGGCCGCCCAGGTGTACGCGGGAATCGCCGCGAGCGCACTCGCCGCCCTCGACGACTACGGCACCGCAGCCCTCGGCTATGCGGCCGGGGGCATCGCGGGGCTTCTCGCGATCATCGCGCTCGACAGCCACGGCGTGCAGGCATTCGGCTGGGGCCTCGCGCTGAACGGGGCGGTCGCGGTCACGATCCCGCTCGTCGCGGTCATCTCACGCGGCGCGCTCGGGCGGCCCGGCGGCAAGGTCGGACGGCGCCTGCGGGCGCTTCTCGAAGGGGTGTCGCTGCCGTTCGCACTCCAGGGCCTCTACGTGATCGGCTACCGCTTCGCGAGCGGTCTCGGCTCGGGGCGGCCGACGACGTTCTCCTACGCCTACCTCATCGCCTCGCTCCTCGTTGCCGTGACGGCGACCTCGATCGCCCTCGTCTCGTCGGTGCCGCTTTCGCGCGGCGAGCTGACCCCGGTCCGGACGGCGCGGCACATCGTCGCTGCCTCGTGGGTCTCCTTTGCGATCGTCGCAGGGGCGGCGGGTGTTTTCGCGCTGGCCGGCGCCCCGGTCGCAAAGCTCGCGCTCGGCTCGAGCTACGGCGGCGGCACCGGGGCGGAGCTCGGGCGGCTCGTCGCCTATCTCGCACCGTGGATGATCTGCTCGATCGCGCTCTCGGTCGCCTTCCCGCTGCTCTTCGTCCGCGGCCGGGCCCGGTGGCTGCCGCTCCTCGCCGTTTCGGCGCTCGGGGCGCAGGTGCTCGTCGAATGGGCGGGCTCGGCGTGGCTCGGGCTGGCGGGGATCGTGGCGGGAATGGCCGTGACCACGGCCGGTGTCCTCGCCGTGCTTCTGATCTCGCTCGCGGCGCTCCCCGCGACCTCGCGCGGCGTCCTCGCCGCCGCGGCCACCTGCGCCGCCCCGGCGCTCGTCGGCTTCGGGATCGCGAGCCTGTTCCTCGGCGCCGCTCCCGCGGCCGTTCTCGGCTTCGTGCTCTACGCCGGTGCGCTCGCGCTGTGGAGGCCTCACGGGCTGGTCGCCTCGTGGGTCTACCTGCGGCATCTCGGCGGGGTGGCCGATGCCTGAGGTCGCCGCCGTCGTCCTCTCCTGGAACGGCCGCGAGGACACCCTCGCCTGCCTGCGCTCGCTCGCTGCCGTGGAAGGGACTGGGCTGGCGACGATCCTCGTCGACAACGCCTCGACCGACGGCACCGTCGAGGCCGTGCTCGCCGAGTTCCCGGAAGTCGAGGTGCTCGTGAACGACGCGAACCTCGGCTTCGCCGAGGGAAACAACGTCGGCATCCGGCACGCGCTCGAGGGCGACGCCGGCTGGGTGCTCGTCCTGAACAACGACGTCGAGGTCGACCCGGGCTTTCTCGGCGCGCTCCTCGACGAGGCAGGGCGCCGCCCGGACGCGGGTGCGCTCAGCCCGGTGATCCGCTTCGGCCCTCCGTCTGAGCTGATCTGGTTCGCCGGTGCGAGCTACGACCCGAGGCGCGGCTACAACGGCCGGCAGCGCGGCTACGGCCGGCCGGCGGGGCCGCCGTACGACAAGGTGTGGGAGACCGACCGGATCTGCGGCGCGGCGATGCTCGTGCCGCGGGCCGTGCTCGAGGAGGTCGGCGTCTTCGACACCGCCCTCTTCGCCTACTACGAGGACACGGACTGGTCGCTTCGCGTGCGCGCGGCGGGCCGGCGGCTCTACGTCGTTCCGGCTGCGCGGATCTGGCACAAGGTCTCACGCTCTTCCGGCGGTGAGAGCTCGCCGGCGACGCTCTACTACGGCACCCGGAACGCGCTCGCGGTCGCCGAGCGATACGCGCCGCTCGGCTTCGTCGGCACCCGGCGGCGGCGCGGAGTGCTGCTTGCGGCGCACGGCATGCAGGCCGTGCAGTCGAGCCACCCCCGCGAGGGCCTCGCCGCGGTGCTCGCCGGCTGGCGAGACTTTCGCGCCGGGCGCTTCGGGCGCCGCGAATAGAATGTGCGCGTGACCGCACAGCAGGCAAAGCAGGTGGTGAAGAACGCGCTCTACCGCACGATCGGCGAGACGTCGACGGCGCTTCGGCTCCAGCCGGACGCCCAGAAGACGCTGAGCATCCTCATGTACCACAAGGTCAACGACCTTCCGGACAACCCGACCACGGTGCCGGTACGGAAGTTCGACGAGCAGCTCACGCGCCTCGGCGAGCTCGGTTACAACGTTGTCGACCTCGACGCCGTCCTCGACCACTACACCCTCGGCTCGCCGCTCCCCGAGCGGGCGGTGCTGATCACGTTCGACGACGGCTACCGCGACACGCTGGAGAACGCGCTGCCGGTGCTGACGAAGCACGGCTACACCGCGGTGATCTTCATCCCGGTCGCCTACATGGAAGACGAGACCCCTCTGCCGCACGAGACCCATCTCGTCGAGCGCGGGATGCGCAACCGGACGCTCGACTGGGGGCTGATGCGGGAGCTCGACGCCGCCGGCGTCCGCGTCGAGTCGCACGGGATCGCCCACCGCCCGCTCGCCGAGGTCACACTCGACGAGTCGGTGCGCGAGATCGCCGTCTCGAAGCTGAAGCTCGAGGAGCAGCTCGGGCGGCCGGTGCGCGCCTATGCCTACGTCAAGGGCTCGGAGGCGCACTTCCATCCGGTGCACGAGTCGATCCTCAAGCAGGCGGGCTACGAGATCGCGTTCACCTCGATTTCGCGTGCCAACGGCACAGGGACGAATCCCTTCAGGCTTGGCCGCTACAACGTCGAGCCGTATCCGGCCCGCACGTTCGACCTCGTGCTCTCGGGCGCCTGCGACCTGATCTCGCTCAAGGACACCGTCGCGGGGACGCACGCGAGGCGCCTGTTCAACCAGGCGCTCGGTACCTCGACCAGGTAAGCCGTGCAGGTCGTCGAGTACGACCCCTCCAGGCGTGCCGACGTCGCGGAGCTGATGGAGCGCGTTTGGGGCGAGCGGCCCGACGAGGCGGAGCTCGCCTGGTTCTACGAGCAAAACCCGGTGCGGCCGGCCTCGGTGCTGCTTGCCGAGGAGGACGGGAAGACGGTCGGGACGGCCGCGATCAGCTTCGTCTCGATGTCGATCGGCGGAGAGCGGCTGGAGGTCGGGATGCCGCTCCGGGTCGCGACCGACCCGGACTACCGCGGCCGCGGGATCTTCGGCGCGCTCGAGGCGGCGAACGAGGAGCGCGTGCAGGGTCTCGGCGTGCGGCTCCTGCTCACGGTTCCGAACGCCGCCTCCACGCCGGTCTTCCTCGGCAAGCTCGGCTGGTCGCCGCTGCCGTCGCTTCGCGTGTGGTCGCGGTGGCGGCTCTGGAGCGGCAAGCCGCGCGCGCAGAGCGTCGAGCGCTTCACGGCGGTGCCGCCCGCCGAGGCCGGCGGGCCCGATCGGGTGCTGCGAGACGAGGCCTGGCTCAACTGGCGCTTCGTCGACTCAACGACGCCCTACGCCCTGCTCCAGGGCAAGGGGTACGCGGTCGTGCGCGCCCGCGGCCGGCTCGGCGTGCTCGCGGCCGTCGAGGGAGATCTCGTCGCCGACGCAGGCCGGGCCGCGAGGGGCAATGCGTTGATCGCAGCCCCGCCGCGGTGGCTGCGCGGCCGCTACCTGCGCTCCGGCTACCTCCCGACCCATCGCCACTTCACGCTTCTCGGCAAGTCGCTCGACCCTGCGCTCGTGGTTCCGGCTGCCCCGCACTTCGAGCTCGGCGACCTCGATTTTCTCTAGTGCACGAGTCGCCGGCCGACCTCGTGACGCTGCAGGCCCTGCTCGACCGGAGCTATGCGGGCGCGGGTGCGCACCTCCTGAGCATCCACACGCCCGAGCGGCGGCTCGACGCGCTGCAGGTCGCGGGTCGTCTCGAGGGGATGTGCCTCCTCGTCCTCGCCACCGTGACGGCTGACGGCCGCCCGATCGGCGGGCCGGTCGACGGGATCTTCTACCGCGGTTCGTTCCACTTCGGCTCGGACGCGAACTCGGTGCGCTTCCGCCACATCCGGGCGCGACCCTTCGTGACCGCGACCCATCTGCCGCGCGAGGAGTTCGCGGTGACGGTGCACGGGCATGCGGTACCGATCGAGCCACGGTCGCCCGAGCACGCCGGGTTCAGGCAGACGCTGCTCGACGTCTACGTCCCGCGTTACGGGCCCGACTGGGAGACGTTCCTCGACTCCGGGCCGGTGTATGCCCGGATCGAGGCGGAGCGGATGTTTGCGATCGCGATCGAGGCGTGACCAAGCCGCCCGCTCGCCCGGCGCGACGTACCCTTACGCCATGACGGTTCTCCACGTCCAGAAGGTCGCCGGCATCTCGGGTTCCGAGGCGCATCTACTGCAACTCCTGCCGGCGCTCGTGCAGCGCGGCTGGGACATCCGGTTCCTGATGCTCCACGAGCAGGAGCCCGGTGCCTGGGAGTTCGCGCGCGCCCTCGAGGCGGGCGGGGTGCCCGTGGACGGAATCGAGATGAAGACCGACGTCGATCCGAGCACGTTCCTGCAGGTGCTCTCCTACCTCGTGAACCACCGGCCGACGATCCTGCACACGCATCTCGTGCACGCCGACGCGTACGGCCAGACCGCCGGGACGGTCGCAGGCGTGCCGATCAGGCTCTCGACCAAGCACGGCTTCAACGAGTTCCGCGAAGGCCGGATCTTCGCCCTCGGCGACCGGACGATCGGCGCGCTCGCCCACCGCCAGATCGCGATCTCGCGCGGCCTCGCGCGCTACCTGTCCGAGACCGAGGGATTCCCCGAGCCGGACTTCGAGATCGTCCACTACGGGATCGCCGCCGGCCCCGAGCCGGAGCCGTACGTGGGCGAGTCGCCGCGATTCCTGTGCATCGGGCGCCTGATCCCGATCAAGGGCCATGTGGTGCTGCTGCGGGCGTTCCGGCACGTCCTCGACGAGCGGCCGGACGTGACGCTCGAGATCGCGGGGCGCGGCGTGCTCGAGCATGGGCTGAAGGATCTCTGCCGCGAGCTCGGGCTCGACGACGCCGTTCGCTTCCTCGGCCACGTGACGCCGGTGCAGCGGGCCGTCGAGAACTCGATGGCGGTCGTCGTGCCCTCGCTCGGCGAGGGCTTCGGGATGGTCGCGCTCGAGGCGATGGAGCGTGCGCGTCCGGTGATCGCCGCGGCGATCGGCGGGCTCGAGGATCTCGTCCGCGACGGCGAGACGGGCCTGCTCGTGCAGCCCGGCGATGCCGAGTCGCTCGCCGAGGCGATGCTCGCGCTCGCAGCAGATCCGGCGCTCGCGGCGACGATGGGTCTCGAGGCTCGGCGGCGGGCGATCGAGCGCTTCCCCGAGTTGCGCTGTACCGAGCGCACCGAAGAGGTCTACCGCCACTGGCTCGAGGTGCGGCAGGGTGGCGCGCTCGAGGCCGAGCAGCCTTCTCCGGCGCTTGTTTCCGGCAACGGCGCCTCGCGCGGCTAGGAGCTGACGCCGCCCGCGGCGAGGTCGCTGACCGCGTCGCCGTGGGCGACGAGCAGCGTCCCGACGATCGCGAGCGCGATCCCGGCGAGGATCGGCGCCCCGTCGACGGCGCTCGAGCTCCAGGCCTCCCGCAGGAAGAGCGGTGCGAGCACGACGGGCAGGAAGGTCTGCACCGCGGTCGACACGGGCACGACAGTCGCAGCCGGGCTGCGCTGGAACGCCGACATGTTGGTCAGCGTCGCCACGATCCCCATGGCCACGCCGTAGACTGCCCACGCACCGGCATTCGCGTAGTTGCCGAGGCCGAGGTCGTCGCTCATCAGCTTCGTCGCGATGTTGGTCGCCCCGAACCCGCAGCCGGCCGAGACGATCGACACCATCGCGAGATCGGCGCGCGTCCCGCGCAGCGCGAGCGGTCCGATCGCTGCGACGGCGAGGCCCGCGGCAACCGCGACCACGGCGAGCCCCGGTCGGTGAGCTTCGCTGTGAGCCGGCGCACCCCACGAGACGAGGGCGACACCGGCGACGATTCCCGTCACTCCGATGACGTCGAACGGCCCGACGTGCTCGTGCAGCACCCGGACGCTGAGCACGAGCAGCAGGAAGAGCCCGGCGACGAGCGAGGTCTGGACGACGACGAACGGCGCCAGCGAGTAGGCGAGCGCCTGCGGCGCGATCCCGATCAGCCCCAGCGCGAGGCCGATGAGCCAGATCGGGCGCCTGATCAGCCGCTGCAGGAGCGAAACCCGGAGCCCGAGCGCCCGCGGCGCCTTCCGCGCCTCGATCGCCTGCAACGCCACCCCGAGGTTGAAGAGCGCCGAGGCGGTTAGCGCGGCGATGAGCCCGAGCGCGAACACCCGGGTCCGTCATACCACGGTTCGGCGGGAGCAACCGTCTGGAGCGGGCGGCGCGGAACCCGCCGTCCGCCGCCTCGAAGCCCTGCGCGCCTCACTGCACCAAGCCAAAGCGGGGTCAGACCCCTTTACGTAGGACCGGCGCGCCACGCCTCCTTTTTTGCTTTGCAAAGCCGCATTGGCGGCGCTGCCTCCGCCTCCGGCGCTCGCTGCGCTTTGTAAAGGTGCCAGACCTCTTTACAGTCGTAACGCGCGTGTGACGGTTCGTCCACAGGGCCTCGGCGGCCGGTGCGCCGGCTCTGTTCAGGCGGCCACGAGTGCCGGTGCCGGTGCATCGAGGTAGCGGCGCTGCCAGAGCTCGAGCGTGCAGAGGCACCAGAGGCGGTGGCCGTGATCGGCTCGGCGGTCGGCGTGCTCGCGGAGGAGGCGTTCGAGCTCGGCTCGGCGGAAGAGGCCGCGGTCGGCGCCGCCGAGGAGCAGCTCTTCTGCGATCGCCCGGAGCTCGCCTCGGAACCAGGCATCGAGCGGAACGCCGAACCCCGTCTTGCCGCGGCCCGCGATCTCCGGCGGCAGGTCGGCGGCGAAGGCCTGCTTGAGCGCCGCCTTGCCCCGGGCGAGCTCGGGCGGCAGCGCGAGGCCGAGCTCGATCACCTTGTGGTCGAGGAACGGCGCGCGGAGCTCGAGCGAGACGGCCATCGAGGCAAGGTCGCTCTTCGGCAGCAGGTCGCCCGGTAGGTAGGACTCGATGTCGACGATCCGCAGGTCGGGGTCGACGGGGAGCATCGTCGCCGCCGCGTGGGCCCGCGCCTCGTCGGTCCACAGCCGGCGGCGCAGCTCGAGCGGGAACACCTCGACGAGCCGCGCGTACCGGTCACGCTCGGGCTGTGCCGCGACGTCGAGAAAGCGCCGGGCGCGGAAGAGCGTCGAGCGTGGCTGACGGCGCGCGGCCGGGATCGCACCGAGCGCCGCGCTTCCCGCCACACCGGCCAGCCGGGGGATGCGGGAGGCGAGGGCGTGGGCCCGGTAGCGCTCGTAGCCGCCGAAGGCCTCGTCCCCTCCGTCGCCGACGAGGGCCACCGTCACGTGGCGCCGCGTCTGCTCGCACACGAGCAGCATCGGCAGCGCCGCCTCGTCGCCGAACGGCTCGTCGAACGCCGTCGTGACCCGGTCGAGCAGATCGGGCGACGGATCGACCTCGAGCTCCTCGTGGCGTGTCCCGAACCGCTCGGCGACGGCGCGCGCATACGGCCGCTCGTCATAGGCCTTGTCCGTGAAGCCGATCGTGAAGGTGCGCACCGGCTCGGGTGACGCGGCCGCCATCGCCGCCACGACCACCGACGAGTCGAGCCCACCGGAGAGGAGCGCCCCGAGCGGCACGTCCGAGACGAGCCGCCGCCGCACCGACGCGGTCACCTCCTCGCGCACGCGCTCGACCCAGTCCCCGCCCGCCGCAGCCGGCTCGGGGCGCCAGTAACGCATGACCCGAACGCCGCCGCCCTCGGCGACGACGAGCGACCCGGGCGGCACCTTGTCCACCGCCTTCAGTCCCGACCGTGGCACGTACTGGAGCGCGAGGTAGGCGTCGAGCTGTTCGAGATCGAGCTCGCGCGGCAGGCCGGGTAGCCGCAGCAGCGCCTTCGTCTCGGAGGCAAACGCGAGCGAGCCGTCGGCGAGCCGCGCGTAGAGGAGCGGCTTCTTCCCGAGCCGGTCCCGAGCCAGTACGAGGCGCTCGCGCGCCCGGTCCCAGAGCGCGATCGCGAACATTCCCTCGAGGCGCTCGGCGAAGTCGAGGCCCCACTCCTCGTAGGCATGCGGGATCAGCGGCGAGTCGCCGGTGCCGCCGATCGCGTGCCCTCTCGACTCGAGCTCCTGCCGGAGCTCGCGGAAGTTGTAGATCTCGCCGTTGAACACGGCGCACACCTCGCCGTTCTCGTTCTGGATTGGTTGGTTCCCGGTCGCAAGGTCGATCACCGATAGCCGGCGGTAGCCGAGCACGCAGCGGCCGTAGGGGGCGACGGCGCCGTGGTCCGGGCCGCGGTGGACGATCGCGGCATTCATTGCCTCGACGAGGGCTGGGTTGGGGACGCCGTCAGGCGCGTCGCGACCGAGAATCCCGCAGATCCCGCACATGGCGTCAGGCTACGCGGGCGAGCTCGCGGTAGACGTCCTCGTGCTGCCCCGCAGCTCGCTCCCAGGTGAATCCGGCTGCCCGCGCGAGGCCGCGCTCGGCCCATGGCTCCGGATCGGCGAGCACCTCCGAGACGGCCGCGGCGATCCCGGCGGCATCGTCCGGCGCGAAGTACCGCGCCGCGTCCCCGCACACCTCGGGCAGCGAGGCGGCGTCCGAGCAGGCGACCGGACAGCCGCAGGCCATCGCCTCGAGCGGCGGCAGCCCGAATCCCTCGTAGAGCGATGGGAACACGAGCGCGGCCGCCCGCCGGTACAGCGAGACGAGCTCGTCGAGCGAGACGTTCCCGAGCGCCTCGACGCCCTCGGGCGTCGCCCCCGAGTGCCCGCCGCCGGTCAGAACGAGGCGGAGCTCGGGCCGCTCGCTCCGGAGCAGCGCGAAGGCCTCATACAGCCTGGCGTGGTTCTTGTGGGGCCAGGGCCGCGCCGGATAGAGCAGAAACGGCTCCCTCGCGGCGCCGCTCGGGCTGAAGGTCTCGTGGTCGAGCCCGTGGTGGATGACCCGGATCTTCGCCGGCTCGAGCGCGAGCAGCTCGACCGCCCGGTCGCGGACAAAGGCGCTCGGCACGATCACGACGCCGGCCGACCGGGCCGAGCGGTGGTAGGCGAGCGAGCGAAACGCCCGTTCGCCGCGGGAGAAGAGCGCCGGTAGATCGAGATGCTGCACGTCGTGCAGGGTGACCGCGCTCGGGGCCGACACCGGCGGGATCCGGATCGTCAGCGGGTAGTGGACAGCCGCCATACCGTCGAGACGCCTCCGCAAGGGTCCGGGCCGTGCGGCCGCAAACCCCATCGCCACGAGCCTCTCCGGGATCGAGTGAGCCCGCCGGTACTCGGAGACGACCGTCGAGGGCAGCCCTTCGCCGGCGTCGGGAGCGCCCGGCGGCAGGTAGACGCGGTAGGGGAGCGTCCCGCCCCGCGCGAGCGCGCGGAGGAGCTCCCGGGTCGAGGACTCGCTCCCTCCGAGCTCGCCCGGCACGAGCGTCAGCAGGGCGATCCCGATCACCGACGAGTTCTAACCGGCCGGCCCGCTGGGGTTCGACGCCTGCGCGGCTGCGTGGGCGTCGAGCAGCCGCTTGCGCTCGGCTGCTTCGCGCTCGTCGTGCCGTTTCGCGGACTGCCACACGAGGTAGACGAGGAACCCGGCCACCGGCCAGCACAGCACGGCGGGGACGAGGATGATCCAGGTGAGTGCGGTCCAACCGACGATCATCGCCCCCAATCGTAGGGCGACGGGGCCTGCTCCGGCCGGGACTACTGCCCGGTGGTGGTCGTGCCGGTGGTCGTGGTCGTGGTCGTGCTGGTCGTCGTTCCCGTGGTCTCCCCGGCCGGGCAGGCGACGCCGGAGCCCGACTTGAGCACGATGCACGTCTTCACGATCAGCCGGTCGCCGTCGCGGGCGCGGACGAGCCCGATCACGCCACTCGCAACCTGGGCGTAGTAGGTCTGGCGGTTCGTGGAGGCGTTCACGTCGACGACGACCCCGTCGCCGAGCGGCGTCCCGAGTGCACGGTCGAGCGCCAGCAGATCGGCCACGTTGGAGGTGTACCCGCCGTGGGCGGCGCGGAAGGCGACCTCGGCCTTGTCGACGATGTTCGTCGCGGAGATGGTCTCGTCCGAGAGCGTCGCTGTCGTCGGCCCCTTCGCCGAGGAGTGCTTGTGCAGGATCGACGGGACGATGAACAGAACGACGAAGACGATGAGGATGATCGGCAGGAACCGCTGGAAGTTCGCCGGCATCGGCCAAGCCTATTGCGATCGGGACGCCGGCGTTGGCCAAGCCGTCACCACGCGCTGAAGCCGGCCAGGCCCTCCGGCTCCTCGATCACCACCTCGACGCTCTCGACCACGGCCTCGCGCGGCCCACGTCTGCACCACTCGATCATCGAGACGACGGCGTCGACCGGCCCTTCGAGCACCACCTCGACCGACCCATCGGGCTCGTTCACCGCCGAGCCCGCAACGCCGCGCTGCCCCGCGGCCCGCGCAGCTGAGAACCGGTAGCCGACGCCCTGCACGACTCCTCGCACGACCAGGCGCCGCCGGATCGTGGCCTCGGCCATCTAGAGGGAGTGCCAGCTCGCGCGGCTCAGGACGAATCCGTGGCCGGCACCGTTCCTGCAGGTGAGCCCGGTCGTGGCCGAGGTGCACGTGTACCCGCCCTCGTGCCAGGCCTTCCCGTAGGCGAGCACCGGCGCGAGGCCCCGCTTGGCGAACACGCCCGCATCGCCGGAGCAGAACCCGGCCGGCCGGCCCGTCGTCGAGAGCTCGAGGCGGTTGCTCGCCGGGTCGATCCCGTGGCAGCCTCCCGCCGGCTTGGGTGCCGGCGGGATGAGTCCGCTCAGGACGCCGCACTCGAGCTCGGTCTTGAATCCCGAGCCGGCGAAGTAGCCGCAGACGATGTTCTTCGACGGCGTCTCGAAGTACGACGTTGCGGCGGCGGCCGGCCCCGCGGTCACGAGGATCGCGATCGCCGCCGCGGCAACAGCGGCTACGGGTCTCGGCATGGCTCCATCGTAGTCGCCCGCCGGGCGGGCTTCCTCCGGCCGCTGGAGCTCGGCGTCTCATGCCTACGGGGTGATGACGCCTGGGCGCTGCCATAGGATCATCGAGCGATGTCGTCGGCGGAGACACCGGGCGCCGCTCCGGGAACGACCACCCATCCGGATCGCGCTTGGCGGATCGTCCGCTGGATCGTCGCGTGCCTCGCGACGCTCGCGGCCGTGGCGGTTCTCGTCGGCGGCGGGTTCGTCCTCTACTACGCCAAGAAGGCAAGCGACCAGAACGCCGCTGCCCAGGTGAGGAGCGCGCGTGACCAGGTTGCGAAGAACGTCGCCAAGGCGACCGCGCTGATCACGGCCGCCGACAAGGCGGTCAAGCAGGCCCAGAAGGCAATCGCGGAGACCCAGACGAGCATCACGCAGTCGCAACAGAAGGCGGCGAGCGTCGTCACGGAGGCCCAGAAGAACGTCGCGGCTGCCAAGCAGCAGCTCGCCGCCACCGAGGCTCAGGCCAAGAAGTCGTTTGCTGCCCTCGAGTCCTCCGTCGCCGAGACGAACACGCAGCTCGCGTCGATCGCCCAGTCCCAGCAGGCGATCGAGCAGTCGCTCGCGACGCTCACGACGCAGCTCACGCAGATCGACAACAAGGTCTCGCGGGCCGGCAAGGCCAAGACCGGGTAAGGCCGTCCCGCAGCCGCCGGCGGAGTGGCCGACCCTGATCGTCTACAGATACGAGGGCGCCCTCGACCCGGTAGGTCGTTCCCGACTACCAGCAGCCGGTCACGCGGTACCTCGTGCCCGACGATCGCGACTTCTTCGCCGTGTACAGTCGCGCGTCCGGCCCCGTGACCGTTCAAATAGCCCCGTTTCGGCCTCGGGCACTCACAGCGGATTCCAAGCTGGGTTTCATGGCCTCCTCATTCCGTTCGAGCACCCTTGATCGGTATGGACGAGCTGACTCAGCGCAACCAGGCGGTCGAACGTCGAGACGCCGCCTCGCGGCGTGTCCGCCGGCTGACCCTCGGCACCGCGGCCGCCGCTGCCGCAGGCGCCGGTGTGATCGCGGGTGTCGTCGCGACGTCGGGCTCGGTGGCGCACAGCTCCTCCGGCCGCCGGCTCCTCGCGGTCTCGACGACGACCGCGGCGACCGTTCCCGCGGTGCCCGAGCCGACCGCGACGGTCGCGGCGGCGACCGACGTCTCCGCGTCGAGCTCGTCGCAGAGTTCGCCGGCGGCACCGAGCGCCGCACCCACGTCGGCGGCATCGTCCACGCCCGTCGCCGTCTCGGGCGGATCGTGAGATGGCTCGGTCTCGCCCGCCGGCTTTGCTCCGCACCGTCTCGCTGAGGGCGCTCGGCACGACCGCGCTTGCGGTGGTCACGGAGCCGGAGGCCCTGCTCGTCGCCCGAGGCACCTTGCTCCGGGAGCTGCGGGCCCTCGATCTCGCCTGCAGCCGCTTCCGGCCGGACTCCGAGCTGCAGCGGCTGAACGACGCCGGCGGCGCTGCCCGCCGGGTCGGACCGGTGTTGTGGGACGCCCTCGTCGCCGCGCTCGACACGGCCCGGGCGACCGGCGGTCTCGTCGATCCGACCGTCGGGAAGGCGATGCGACTCGCCGGATACGACAGGACGTTCTCGCGTGTCGCCCTACGCGACGGCGCCCTGGTTGCTGCCACATTCGTGCCGTCAGGGCGCTGGACGGAGATCGAGCTCGACCCGAACCAGCGATCCGCCTGGGTGCCGGCGGGCGTCGAGCTCGACCTGGGCGCGTCTGCGAAGGCGCTCGCGGCCGATCGCATCGCCCGCGAGATCTCGAAAGCGACAGGTTCCGGCGCGCTTGTCTCCCTCGGAGGCGACATCGCCGTTTCCGGCCCGGCTCCCGAAGGCGGCTGGGTCGTCGCCCTCGCCGAGGATCACTCCGTCCCGGCCGACGAAGCCCCGGCTCGGGTCGCGATCGAATCCGGTGGGCTCGCCAGCTCGGGCATCCGCATGCGCTGGTGGCGCACCGCGAGCGGCGATCAGCACCACATCCTCGACCCGCGCACGGGCAGGCCCGCACGGAGCCCGTGGGCGATCGTGAGCGTAGCGGCTGCGTCGTGCCTCGATGCGAACGCGGCCAGCACCGCCGCGATCGTGCTCGGCGAGGCCGCGCCCGCCTGGCTCGAGGAGCGATCCCTGCCGGCGAGGCTCGTTCGCCTCGACGGCCGAACCCTCTGCGTCGGCGGGTTTCCCGCCGATCTGGTTGCAGCATGACGACGCTCCTCGCGGCGACCGCGGGTGGGCGGACGATGTGGTACCTGACCCGTGGCTCGGGCGTCGTGACGCTCCTGCTCCTGACCGCGTCGATGTGCCTCGGGATCGCCGGGGCCGTACGGGTCCGCACTCGGAGGCTGCCCCGGTTCACCTTCGCCGCGCTCCACCGCAACCTCACGCTGCTCGCGGTCGTGTTCCTCGGAGTCCACGTCGCGACCACGTTGGCGGACAGCTACACGCCGATCGGGTGGAAGGACGCCTTCGTGCCGTTCCTCTCGCCATACCGGCCACTCTGGCTCGGCCTCGGCGCGCTCGCCCTCGATCTGCTTCTGGCGCTCGTGCTCACGAGCATGCTGCGGGCCCGGGTTGGTCTGCACGCCTGGCGCCTCGTCCACTGGCTCGCCTACGCGTGCTGGCCCCTCGCGCTCGTGCACAGCCTGGGGACGGGCAGCGATCCCCGCGCCGGCTGGCTCCAGGCCCTCGCCGCCCTGTCCGTGGCCGCCGTCCTGGTTGCCGTCGCCGCGCGCCTGCTCCGCAGCGGTGGCGGCGCCGGACGGCGACTCGCGCTCGGCGGGGCGGCGGTCGCGATCGCGCTCCTCGGCGGCGCCTGGTACCGGAACGGGCCCGGTGCCCCGGGTTGGGCTGCGCGGGCGGGAACGCCTTCGACGCTGCTCCACTCGGCTACCGCCCACACGACGGCGCTCGTGACCCAAACGACCCGGGCCATTCCCGCGACCTTCAATGCGCGGCTCAGCGGGCGGCTCCGTGAGACGCGGGCCTCGAACGGCCTTATCGATCTCCATGTCGACAGCACGCTCTCAGGTGGGCTCGCAGGTCGCCTCCGACTCGTGCCTGGAGGGGATTCCGCTCGACGACGGCGGAGTGAGCATGACCGCGAGCGGCGTCACGCTTCGCGGCGCGTGGCTCGTCGCTCTACCAGGGACAGATCGTCGGCCTCGACGGGAACCGCGTTTCGGCGCAACTCGTGGACGGCAGCGGCAACAGGATCGACCTCGCGCTCCTGCTCGATGTGCGGGCGAGCTCGGCTGTCCTCACCGGAACGGTGCACGGGAGCGCGACATGACGAGCGCCCGACCGCCGAGCCCGTGCTGGACACGACCCCGCGGCTCCTCGCCGGCCTCGATCCCCACCGAACACTCGGCCTGCAGGAGCATTTCGCCCGCTACGGCCGCCCTGTTCCCGCCCGCGACCTGATCGCCGAGCTCGAGGCAGCCGGCCTGACGCGGCCGCGGAGGCGCTGGGTTTCCCGTGGCCGCGAAGGTTCGCGCCGTCGCCTCGAGGCGGGGCCGGCCTGTCGTCGTGATCAACGCCGCCGAGGGCGAGCCGCTGAGCTTCAAGGACAAGCTTCTGATCGGCCGGCTCCCGCACCTCGTGATCGACGGCGCGGTCATGCTCGCGGCGGCGATCGGCGCCCGTGAGGTCTTGATCGCCCATTCCGAGGCCGCGCGAGGTGAGGGCGCCGCGCTGAGGACGGCGGTCGCGGAACGGCGGCCACCTCCACGATCGGATCGAGGTGACGTAATGGTCGCGGTTCCCGACGGCTACGTCACGGGCCAGGAGACGGCACTCGTCCGCTTCCTGAACGGAGGGCCGGCCCTTCCGACCTTCACGCCGCCGCGGCCCTTCGAATCGGGCGTCGGCAAACGGCCGACCCTCGTCCAGAATGCCGAGACGGCGGCCCATGTCGCGCTCATCGCGCGGCACGGAGCCGGGTGGTTTCGCCGGGCAGGAACGGCCCACGAGCCGGGGACGGCGCTCTTCAGCGTGACCGGCGGGGTCGGGAGGCCGGGCGTCTACGAGGCAGCGTTCGGAGCCCCGCTTACGTCGCTCGTCGCAAGCGCAGGCGGAGTCGTCCGCCCCGTGCGCGCGGTCCTCGTCGGCGGGTATGCCGGCGCCTGGATCGACGCCCGTGCGGCCGCGCGCGTGACGCTCGACGAGGAGTGCCTGCGCTCGCTCGGCGGCACCCTCGGGGTCGGAACGGTCGCAGTGCTCCCCGAAGGAGCTTGCGGTGATGTGCGAGACGGCGCGGATCACGCGCTACCTTGCCCGTGAGAGCGCCGGCCAGTGCGGGCCATGCGTCCACGGCCTCGCCGCGCTCGCGGCCGGGTTCGACCGGCGCCCCGATCGCGCGACGATCGAACGACATGCGGGCGGACGTACGCGGGCGAGGCGCGTGCCGGCACCCGGACGGCGCTGCGCGGCTCGTGACGTCCGCTCTTGCGGTTTTTGCGCGCGAGCTCGGCTCGCACGACGGACGCTCCTGCAGAGCCGGCGCCCACTCGGCGTTTCCGATCGCTCCTGGTGGCCGGAGATGAGCAAGTCGCTGCGGCTGAATCCGATCGCCTGCGAAGGCCACGGCCTCTGTGCCGAGCTCTTTCCCGAGCGGATCCGCCTCGATGAGTGGGGGTACCCGATTCTCGAGCCGGGGCCGATCCCACGCAGCCTGGAAGGCCATGCGCGACGTGCGGTCGACGCCTGCCCGGCCCTTGCGCTCGCCTTGATCAAGGCCGAGCAAGAGGTGACCTCCGGCCGGTCCGGCTGACGATTTTGCGGCACGTCCAAGCGGTAGCTCACGCCCCTCTCATGGCCGGTCGCGAAGCTCGAGGGCAAGGGTGAGGTCACCCCCGTCCCCGACAGAGAAGGTGGAAATCGAGATGAGAAAGCTCCTCGCACTATCGGCTGTTCTGGCGACACTCGCGGCAGTCGTCGTCGGCACCGCTACCGCTTCACCGGCACCGACGAGCATCGTCAAGCTCTCCGTGAGCCCGGGCTCGCTCCGCTACAACCAGAAGGCGCTCACGGCGAAGCCGGGACTCGTGGAGATCGAGTTCACGAACAACTCGACGACACCGCACAACGTCAGTCTCGAACACGGGGGCGAGTTCGAGTACGGGGCGAGCTTGACGATCAAGAAGGGCGTGATCGTCACGTTCCTCTCGCTCGCCAAGGGCACCTACCACGTCTATTCGTCGGTCGGAACAGACGAGGACAAGGGCATGTCCGCCACGCTTATCGTCAAATAGCTGGAGCTCTTCGGGCCGGCCCGCTCGGGCCGGCCCGCGCACTGTTTTCTTCGCGACCAACACGCGGGCTCGAAGCGAGCTACATTTCGACGGTACGTGACTCGTTGGGGGTGAGACGTTCGGATGGGTGCCTTCGAAAGCAAGAGCAGCCATGAGGTGTCGGACCAGGTTCGCAGTGATGGAGCGGACGTGGGGGAAGGCTGGGCGACGTGTGCCGTCACGCTGCGCCGCGGCTACGTCTCCGGGGCATTCGTCGCGGTCGAGGAGGGAGCAGGGTCCGAGGAGATCGGCCGGTCGCCGTCGTTCCGCCTGCGCAAGGGCTCCGCGCTGACCGACGCGACGGAGGTGGCGGCAAGCCTTGCCGGTCTCACGGCCGAGCTGGAGAGCTCGGGCTGGGAACGAATCGAGGAGGACGCGGGCGGGAACCAGCTGCCGCGCTTCCGGCGGCGGGTGATTCCGCTGCGCCACCGGATCAGCGCCTACATGCCGGAGCTCGATCCCGAGTCGTTCCTCTGGGGCCGGCCGCACGCGGAGGAGCCCGCGCCGGCAGTCCGGCCAACGGCGCGGAGATCGAAGCCGACCCGCGCCCCGGCGAAGCGTCTCGCCGCCGAGGGGGCGGCGGCCGCTCGCGTCGAGGCCGAGCGGCTCGAGGCTGAGCGGCTCGAGGCTGAACGTCTTGAGGTTGAACGGTTGGAAGCTGAGCGTGTGGAGGCCGAGCGTCTCGAAGCTGTGCGCGTGGAGGCCGAGCGCGTGGAGGCCGAGCGCGTGGAGGCCGAGCGCGTGGAGGCCGAGCGCGTGGAGGCCGAGCGCGTGGAGGCCGAGCGCGTGGAGGCCGAGCGCCTGGAGGTCGAGCGCCTGGAGGTCGAGCGCCTGGAGGTCGAGCGGCTCGAGGCGGAGCGCGTGGAGGCTGAGCGTCTGGAGGCCGAGCGTCTGGCGGCCGAGCGTCTGGCGGCCGAGCGTCTGGCGGCCGAGCGTCTGGCGGCCGAGCGTGTGGAGGCCGAGCGTGTGGAGGCTGGGCGTGTGGAGGCTGAGCGTCTGGCGGCCGAGCGTCTGGAGGCTGACCGCCTGGCGGCTGACCGCCTGGCGGCAGAGCGTCTCGAAACAGAGCGTCGAGACACAGAACGTCTCGAGGCCGACCGGCTGGAGGCCGAGCGCGCGGAGGCAGCCCGGTTGGGATCGGCCCGGCTCGAGGCCGAAGAGGCCGCACGACTGGCCGCGATCGAGGACGAGACGTGGTGGTCCGCGCCTGCCGGGAAGCTCCCGAACGGCGTCGAGCCGTCGGAGCTGGCCGACAAGATCGGCCGGTATTCGACGAAGGTCGACCCGCTCTTCGAAATCAGGAGATTGCTGATCTTCCCGCCGAAGGACCACCGGCAAGGCCGCCGAGGTGGCGGCTCGGGCCGCTGAACTGAGCGCTACCCGGCCAGCTGCTCGATCTCGGCAAGTCGCGCGCGCAGCGTCTCGTTCGCCCGCTGCTGTTCGTCGAGAAGCCCGTGCAGCGCGGCGAGCTTCGACTTCATGTCCGACTCCGTTGGCGCAGCGTCCTCCTCGGCACGAGGCTTGCGCGGAGCCAGGAACGCGTTCGCGAGAAAACCGCTGAGGGTGCCGAAGAGGCCGACACCGATCACCATCACGACCACGCCGACGAAGCGGCCGCCGGCAGTGACCGGGTACTTGTCGCCGTAGCCGACCGTCGTCATCGTCACGATCCCCCACCAGAGTGCGTCGCCCCCCGTCGTGATGTTCGCGCTCGGCGATCGAGACTCGATCGGCACGATCACGAGGGCCGAGAACTCGAGCACGAAGACGACCGCGGTGAGCACGACGTAGAGCGCCCCCTGTGCCCGGTTGTCGAGGAACCAGTGCAGGATCGGTCGGAAGCCGTAGACCCGCAGCTGCCCCAGCACCCGGATCACGCGGAAGATCCGGAAGATCTTGAGGTACGGCAGGCTGCCGAGCAGGTCGAGCCAGCCGCGCTCGCGGAAGAAGTAATGGCGGCCGCCCCTGGGCGCCTGGTGGTAGCGCTTCCCGAAGTCGATCAGGAAGATCACGGTGACGAGCCCGTCGATGATCTGGATCGTCATCAGCTCCTGCTTGCCGATCGAGAAGACCTGCAGGATCACGAGGGCCGCGAGGTTGAACAGCGAGAGCAGCGCGAGCGCCAGGATGAAGAGCTCGTAGGACGGGTTGCCGAGCTCGTCGATGCTGCGCTTCTTCCTCAGAACGGGCATGGCGACTCCGTTCGCTCGGCCGCCGCGCGTTCCTCTGTCCGAGCGGGCGCCCCACCTCGGCGCCCCCGGCATCACCGGCTCAGGGCGGTCCCGGCAGAGACAGGATCTGTTCGGCAGCGAAGATCAACAAGATCGCCCCGACCGCGATCAGGGCATATCGCACGCCGCGCAGCGAGAACTGGGTACTGATGCCCACGAGGAACAGCACGCTCGCGAGGATGACGGTGACGCGAACGTAGTCGTCTCCCGTATTTGCGGCACGCTCGGCCTCGGAGTAGTAGTCGTCGGCCTTGACGTCGAGCTGGCGTGAGAGCGCCGCTCCCGTCGGTTTGTACTGGGGCATCGACTGGGGACCCGCGGGAGCGTTCGGGTTCGTGAAGGGATGCGTGGCAAGCCAAGCGTCGAACGCGACCTCGTACTGGGGCCTGAAGCGCTTGCGCGCGACGCGCATCCCGTTCTTGTTGCCGGACAGGTAGGCGCTGAACCACGCGTTGAAGGTCGTCGCGTCGCCCGTCCTGAACGTCAAGGCCTCCTCGAAGTACCGATTCGCCGAGGTGCGCGTCGCCGAGGCCTTCGCGAGCTTGAGCGACGACTCGGTGCTCCACTTGGCCGCCGAGAACCCCGACCACGCCGCAACGATCGTGACGACGGAGAGAAGGATCGCCTCCAGGATCGAGATCATCCGATCGTGGTGACTGCGACCGTGCTCGTCCCCGTGCCGGCCGTGCTTGCCGATCTCCCTGCCCACCTCAGTTGCAGACAACCCCTCAGCCACGCGCAAGCCCCCTTGTCGTCGGCGCCCTCGGGCCGAGCCTAGCCTGACGACTGTCGTGGCGTTGTTATCCCCGTCCCGGCGCGACGAACTTCGGGCCGACGTTCGCCGTCTCTCCGCTTCGCGGCCGGGCCGTCTCTTCGCCTGGCGCCGTGCCTGCGTGCCACCGGAGCGCCGAGCTGAGCGGCGTTGACCGCCGCCGCGGAGCCGAGCTAACCTTCCGTGCATGGCCGGTTTGCTTCGCGAGCGGCGTGCCTCAGGGAACCTCGAGCAGCCAGACTCGCCGCTCGTATCGAGGAAGCCGAGTGCCGTGCCCGACTCGGTGGCGGCAGGCCTCGAGAGCGGTGTCCTCGGTGTGCAGCGTACTGCGGGGAACAGAGCTCTGGCGAGCGTCATCTCCGCCGGACTGGGGCGCCGCCCGGCCCTTCAACGCGACGTCCTTCCGTGGAAGGAAGGCACGATCGGGGTGGGAATCCCCCGCTTCATGCCGCACTCGCTGATCACGCAGTACCTCGCCCAGGGCGCGCTGAACAACCCGGTCATGACGAAGTGCATCCAACACTATGTCGAGGGCACCGGGGCGCCGCTGAACCTCAGCGCAGCCGAGGTGAAGCAGATGTGGGTCACGGTGGACCTGTTCGGCGGCGGGGGATTCACCAAACTCAAAGGGGCCCGCGACGAGTTGGTGATGGAGGCGCAGCGGCGCCAACAGGACTCGACCGATGCCGAATCTCGCCAGGCTGGCTTCGCGCGGCCGATCGCGACGACCGGGATGGTCAGGCAGATCCCCGGCGACAACGGCAGCGCCCTCACCCACGCTCTCGGCACGGCCAAGATGACGATTAGCGGCCAGGTGAGCTTCGCCGAGGCGACCGGCTGCACCTTCGCCGGGACGTTCGTCCTCGACGACCAATGGGACTTCGACGTGCTCGGCCCCGCGACTCACCGGGGGCTGAAGAACGAGCTCGAGACCATCGTCGGCCGCTTCGGTCTGGCCGGGCAACCGTTTGCCGTGACGACCGATCCCGTACCGGTGGAGAAGAACCAGCTCCAGGACAACGTGATCGTCCACGAATAGACGGCCGGGATCGAACAGCGGCGATACCTCGATCCCTTCGCGAGTTTCGCGGCCCCGTAACTCCTCTCCCGTCGCTGTGCTTACCGCTCCGTAACCACCCCCGCCTACACTTCGGGCCATGGCCGAGGAGCGGACGGATGTGGCTGCGCTGTTCGCGCGGCTCCAGGAGGAGATCCGGGCGGCGGGGCCGCGGGCGAGCGACATCACGCCCGCGCAGGTGCGGCTTTCGACGCGCGATCAGGCCGAGCGGCTGTGGGCGGTTTCGGCCGAACGGCCGCTCGTCGGCAAGGGCGGGCCGGTCAAGCTCGTTCTGCGCCGCTTGATGCGGTGGTACGTCGAGCCGGCATTCGCCGATCAGCGGGCATTCAACAACGCCATTCTCAAGCTGATCGACGATCTCGACGAGCGGATCGCCCGGCTCGAGCAGCGATGAGGATTGCGGTCTGCCGGCCCCAGGTTCCGTTCGTCTACGGAGGGGCCGAGGTCGTCGCCGACCAGCTGGCCGACGAGTTGAGAGCCCGCGGGCACGAGGTCGAGCTCGTGATGATCCCGTTCGCCTGGGACGGCGGCGCCCATGTGCTCGACCAGGCGTTCCTCTGGCGGCTCGTCGACGTCAACGGCAACCACGCGAAGCCGGTCGAGCTCGTGATCGCGACGAAGTTCCCCTCCTACGGGATCCGGCACCGGAACAAGGTCGTCTGGCTCGTGCACCAGTTCCGGCAGGCCTACGACTTCGACCGCACCGAGTTCCGGCAGTTCTCGGAGGCGCCTGCCGACCGGGCGACCAAGCTCGCGGTCGAACGCTTCGACAAGGTTGCGCTGGGCGAGGCGCGGCGCATCTTCACCATCTCGGGCAACGTGGCCGACCGCCTGAAGCGCTACTCGGGGCTCGAGGCGACCGTGCTGCCGCCGCCGCCGCAGAACCTGCCCTACCGCACCGACGGCTACGACGGCTTCGTCCTCTCGGTGAACCGGCTCGACCGCTACAAGCGGATCGACCTCCTGATCGAGGCGGCGAAGGCCGATCCGGCGCTCAGCATCGTGATCGTCGGCGACGGGCCCGACCGCGGCCGGCTCGAAGGGCTCGCCTCCGGGCTCAACGGCCGGATCGAGTTCACCGGCCGGATCGACGGCGACCGGCTCGTCGAGCTCTACGCGCGCTGCCTGGCCGTCTACTACGCCCCCGTCGACGAGGACTACGGGATGGTCCCCTACGAGGCGTTCCTCTCGGGAAAACCGGTGGTGACGACCTTCGACGCGGGGGGCCCGCTCGAGGTCGTCCACGACCGCGAGACAGGGCTCGTCGTGAAGCCCGAGCCCGCTGCGCTGGCCGAGGCCTGCGCCTACCTCGCCGGGCACCTCGACGACGCGAAGGCGCTCGGCGCTGCGGGTAAGGCGCTCGCCGAGAAGATCACCTGGGATGCCTGCATCGAGGCGCTGCTTTCGTGAAGGTCGCCTACTACTCGCCGCTGCCCCCCTCACCGTCGGGGATCGCCGACTACTCGACGCTGCTCCTGCCGGCCCTCCGCGAGCGCATCGAGGAGGTCGTCCTCGCCGAAGAGGGGAAGCGTGCCCCGCACGCCGACGTCGCGCTGTACCAGATCGGCAACAACCCCGAGGCCCACGGCTGGATCGTCGACGCGCTCCGGAAACGGCCCGGCGTCGTCGTGCTGCACGAGCTCGTGCTCCACCATCTGATCTCCGGGATCACGCTCGGCCGCGGCAACGGGCGCGCCTACCTCGACGCGATGGAGCGCGACTACGGCGTCGCCGGGCGGCTGATCGGGCTCGGCGTGCTCGACAACCTGCTGCCGCTGATCTGGGAGACCCAACCCGAGCGCTTCCCGCTCAACGGCACGATCCTCGATCTCGCCACCGGGGTGATCGTCCACTCGGCCTACGTCGAGCACGGCGTGCGGATGACCGGCTACGGAGGCCCGCTCTGGCGGATCCCGCATCCGGCCTGGCCCGAGGAGCATGTCGTGCCGGAGGCCGTCTCGGGCCAACCGCTGATCGGGTGCTTCGGGCACCTGAACATCAACAAGCGGATCCCGGCGCTACTCGAGGCGTTCACGGTGCTTCGGCGCAGCCATCCCGGCGCGCGGCTCCTGCTCGTCGGGGAGGCAACCGAGCACTTCGACCTCGAACGCCGGCTCGAGCGCCTCGGGATCGGCGGGGAGGCGCTGATTCGCGAGCATCGCGTCGCGGAGGCGCGCTTCCAGTCGCTCATGGCCGCCTGCGACGTGCTCGTGAATCTGCGGTCGCCGACGATGGGGGAGACGTCCGGGTCGGTGATCCGCGGCCTCGCGCTCGGCAAGCCGATGCTCGTCTCCGACGTCGGCTGGTTCGCCGAGATCCCGGACGGCGCCGCGCTCAAGATCCCGGTCGACGACTACGAGGTCGCGACGATCGCCGGCGCGCTCGAGCTGGCCTCAACCCGCGCCGCCGAGCTCGGCGCGGCCGCCCGCGACTACGTCCGGCGGGAGCACGACCTCGGCTTCGTCGCCGATGCCTACACCGCGGCGCTCGAGGAGACCGCCGGCGGCGATGCCGTCAGCAGCGACGTCCTGCTCCGGATCGCCGAGGCAGCCGGCGAGATCGGTTTCGACGACCCGGTCGAGCTCGCCCGGCTCGCGCGCGAAGCGGGCCTCGTTTGACCCCGACGGCTCCAGCCGCATGAGCGCCGTGGCGGCGGCACGCTCGAAGGCGGTGGCGGTGCCGGTGGCCGTGTGGCTCACGGGCATCGTCGTCGTCTCGATCGGCCTCTGGCTCTACGTCGGACGGGCCAACGCGGCGCCGTGGATCATGATCGACGAGATCGTCTACTCGGAGCTCGCGAAGAGCTTCGCGGCCCACGGCCACTTCCTCGTCCGCGGGGTTCCCTCGACCGGCTACGGGTTCGTCTACCCGGTCGCGATCGCCCCGGCCTGGCGCTTCTTCGGCGCGATGCCGGAGGTCTACAAGGTGGCGAAAGCGATGGACGCGGTGCTGATGTCGCTCGCCGCGATCCCGGCGTACTTCCTCGCGCGGCGGGTGCTTACCTCGGGGCTCTCGCTCGTCGCCGCGGCGCTGACGGTGCTCGTGCCCTCGATGCTCTACACGGGGATGCTGATGACGGAGAACGTCTTCTACCCCCTGTTCCTGCTGGCGGCGTTCCTGTTCGTGCGCATGCTCGAGGCGCCGACGCCGCTGCGCCAGGTCGTGCTGCTCGCTGTCTGCTTCGTGGGCTTCGAGACGCGTGCGCAGGCCGTGGCGCTGATCCCGGCGATCGTCGTCGCGCCGGTCGTCCTCGCCCTCGTCGAGCGGCGGGCCCTCCGGACGGCGCTCCGCCCCTTCCTGACGCTGTACGCGATCCTCGGGGGCGGAGCCCTGCTCGCGGTTGCCGGCACGACCGCTGCCGGCCGCTCGCCGCTCACCCTGCTCGGGGCCTACCGGGCCGCGACCTCGAGCAGCTACACGGTCAGCGGCTTCCTGCACTACTTCCTCTACCACGTCGGCGAGTTCAGCCTCTACGTCGGCGTGATCCCCTTCGCGGCGCTGCTCGCGCTCTGGCTCGCGCCGCGCCGGACGACTCCGGGCGGTCGCGCCTTCGTCGCCGCCACGCTCTCGACCTCCGTGTTCCTCACCGCCGAGGTCGCGCTCTTCGCCTCGCAGACCTCCGTCGACCGGATCGAGGAGCGGAACCTCTTCTACCTCGCGCCCTTCGCGCTGATCGCGATGCTCGGCCTGGGCGTGGACGGGCTCATCACCCGGCGCCGCGGTGTCTTGATCGCCGCCGGCACGGTCGCCGGCGCACTTCCGTTCTTCATCCCGTTCACGCGCACGATCACGACGAGCGCCGTCTCCGACACCTTCGCGATGCTCCCATGGTGGTGGGTGCAGGACCACCTCGTCTCGATCGGCGACGTGCGGTGGGTCGCCCTCGCCGTCTGCCTCGGCGCCGCCGCGTTGTTCGTGTTCCTTCCCCGCCGCTTCGCGCTCGTGCTGCCCGTGCTCGTCGCGGGCTACTTCCTACTCACGGCCTACGTGGTCGAGTACGGCGTCCACGGGATCAAGAAGACCGCGCTCGGCTCCTCATGGGCCGGGACGCACGAGTCCCACCCCGACTGGATCGACCGGCTCGTCGGGCGGAACGCGGACGTTGCGGTGCTCTGGACAGCCTCGTTGCCGACGGCCTATCCCGTCTGGGAGAACGAGTTCTTCAACCGGAGCGTGAAGCAGGTCTACGACGTCGACGGCGTCCACACCCCGGACCCGCTGCCGGAGACCGTCGCGGACCGCGCGACGAGCGGCGACCTGCTCGTCGCCGGCCGCCCGGTCACGGCCCGGTACGTGCTCGCGAGCAGCGCTGCCGACGTCGCCGGCAAGCGGATCGCCCACGACAGCCTCGGAATCAATCTCTACCGCGTCGACGGGCCCGTTGTGATCCTCTCGCACATCGGCGGCCTCTATCCCACCGACACGTGGTCGGGCAAGACTGCGAGCTACCAGCGGGTCGACTGCGCAGGCGGCTCCCTCACGGTCACGCTCCAGGGCGACCCGAACCTGTTCAAACGGCCACAGATCGTCGTCGCCACCGAGGGCGGCAAGGTCGTCGGCCGCACGGCGATCCCGGTGAGCAAGGAGACGACGCTCCGGGTACCGCTCGCCCCTGGAGCTAATCACCGCTGCGACGTGCGCTTCACCGTGGGGAAGACCCTCGTCCCGGCCCAGGTGCACCCGGGGTCGGCCGACGACATCCGGCCGCTCGGAGCCCACTTCCTCGAGTGGAACTACCAGCCGCCGAGGTGAGGATCGCCTTCGACGTCTCTCCGCTCTCGCACGAACGGACGGGCGTGAACAACTACATCCGCGGCTCGCTCTCCGGCCTCGCGGCGGCGGCGGCCCGGGACGGCGATACCGTCGTCGCGTTCGCGCCCACCTCGCCGGCCGGCAAGCGCGCGATCCCCGAGGCGCTCGATGGCATCCCGGTCGAGCTCAGCCTGCGCACGCTGCCCTTCGCGCACGCGTGGCGCACCGCCTGGTCGCGGGCCGGCTACCCGCCTGCCGAGCGGTTCCTCGGCGCGTTCGACGTGCTGCACTTCACCGACTGGATGTATCCGCCCCAACGGGCCGGGCTGCGGGCGACGACGATCCACGATCTCGTGCCGCTCCACTTTCCCGAATGGGTCACGGGCCGCACGCGTGCCATGCACGGCCGCAAGTACGCACACGCGGCTCGCACCTGCGGCGTGATCTTCGCCAACTCGGCGTTCACCGCCGACGACACCGCGGCGACGCTCGGCTACCCACGCGAGCAGATCGTCGTCGCCCACCCCGGCATCGGCGCGGAGTTCACCCCCGACGGTCCGAAGGCCGGGCGGGAGAAGCCGTACCTGCTGACCGTCGCGACGCTCGAGCCGCGGAAGAACCTGGGGACGCTCGTCGAGGCGTTCGGCCTGCTCGACGATCTCGGCCTCGAGCTTGTGGTCGCCGGGGGCGCCGGCTGGGGTGAGCAGCCGCAGCTCGACCGGCCGGGAGTCGTGCGCCTCGGCCGCGTCGACGACGACGAACTGGCCGGGCTCTACCGCGGCGCCGCTGCGGTCGTCTATCCCTCGCGGTACGAGGGGTTCGGGATGCCGATCACCGAGGCGATGGCCTGCGGCGCGCCGGTGGTCGCTTCCTCGCACCCGTCGCTGGACGAGGCCTCGGGCGAGGCGGCCCTCCGCTGCGATCCCGAGAGCCCCGAGGCGATGGCCTCCGCGATCCGTGAGGCGCTCGAGCGGCACGACGAGCTCTGCGCCCTCGGCCTCGCCCATGCCGCCACCTTCTCCTGGCAGCGAACCGGCGAGCTCTTGCTCGAGGGGTACCGGCGATTCTCGTAGCGATCGACACGACCCCGCTTCGCCAGACCCGGGCCGGGACGGCGCGCTACCTCCGCGGCCTCCTGGCCCATCTCGACGTGCCCGTGAAGGAGACGTCGTTCCCGGCCACGTCCCGCCTGCGTAGCGTCGCCGCCGACGCGCTCTGGTACCCACGCCTGAGTGTCGCCGGAGCCGACGTGCTCCACTGCCCGACCTTCCGCGGCCCATTCCGCTCGAAGACCCCGCTCGTCGTCACCGTCCACGACCTTGCGGTCCTGCGCCACCCCGAGTGGTTCAACCGCTGGACCCGGAGCTACTCGACCTGGGCGGTCCCACGGGTCGTGCGGGCCGCCTCGCGTGTGATTGCCGTCTCGGAGTTCACCGGTCGGGAGCTCTGGCAGCTGCTCGGCGTGCCGGAGGCGAAGATCCGGGTGGTGCCGAACGCGATCGAGGAGATCTTCAGTCCGGAAGGCCCGCGGGCCGAGGGCGACTACACGCTCGCAGTCGGCACCCTCGAGCCGCGCAAGAACCTCGCCCGCATCGCCGCGGCGGTCGACGGCGAGCTTCGCGTCGTCGGCGCCCGCGGCTGGGGGAACGTGGAGCCGCCGCCCAACGTAACGTGGCTCGGCGAGGTCTCCGACCAGGAGCTTGCGGCGCTCTACCGCGGTGCGCGCTGCCTCGTCTACGCCTCCCTGTACGAAGGCTTCGGGATCCCGGTCGCCGAGGCGATCGCCTGCGGCTGTCCGGTGGTCACGAGCCGCGACTCACCGATGGCGATGGTCGCGGGCGAGGACGCCGCGCTCGTCGATCCGTGGGACGTCGACTCGATCCGCGACGGGATCGCGCGTGCGTCGAGGCCGATGCCGCGCCGCGGCGCGTCCTGGGCCGAGGTCGCCGCGGCCACACGCGCCGTCTATGAGGAGGTCGCGTGATCCTGATCGACGCCGACGTCCTCGGCCGCGAGCGCACCGGCGACGAGACCTACGTCACGAACCTCCTGCGCGAGCTGCCCGCTGCCGCGCCCGACCTGCACTTCGCGGCCGTCACCCGCAGGCCCGACCTCATGCCGGCCGGGATCGAGCCGCTCGAGCTTCCGGCCCGGTTCCAGGAGACGCGCATGGCCTTCGCGCTGCCGCGGCTCCTGCGCCGCGTCCGGCCCGAGCTCGGCCACTTCCAGTACGCGCTGCCGCTCGGGTGGCGCGGCCGCTCGGTCGTCACCGTCCACGACATCTCCTTCGAGCAGGCGGGCTCGGCGATGGGCCGCCTCGACCGGCTCACGTTCCGCACGTTCGTTCCTCGCGCCGCCCGCCGCGCCGACCAGGTGGTCACGGTCTCGGAGCGGACAAAGCGCGACCTCCTCGAGCGGTACGGGCTCCCGGAGGCCGGGGTCACCGTGACGCCGAACGGCGTCGACCCGAGCTTCACGCCAGGAGGCGCGCACGACGGCTACCTGCTCTTCGTCGGCGCGATCCAGGCTCGCAAGGATCCGCTGTCCGCGCTCGCCGCCGCCCGCGCTGTCGACCTCCCACTCGTCGTCGCCGGCCCCGAGAAGGACCACGAGCTGGCCGATCGTCTCCGCGCCGGCGGTGCCGATCTCCGCGGCTACGTCGGAAAGGACGAGCTGGCCGAGCTCTATCGCGGTGCCGCAGCGCTCGTCCTCCCGTCGCGCTTCGAGGGTTTCGGGCTGCCGGTACTCGAAGCGATGGCGAGCGGGACGCCTGTGGTTGCCGCGCCCGAGCCGGCGCTGCGCGAGGTGGCGGGCGATGCCGCCGTGTACGCCGAGGGCGGCGACTTCGGTGCGGCCACCCGGCTCGCGCTCGCCGACCGCGAGCGCCTCTCGGCAGCCGGGATCGAACGCGCCCGGCTCTTCTCGTGGGCAGAGACCGCCCGTCGCACCGTCGAGGTCTATCGCACGGTGCTCGGATGAGGGTGTCGGCGATCGTGATCTCGCACGGGAACGCCGCCGAGCTCGCGGAGTCGCTCCCGGCGCTCGAGCCGCAGGTGGACGAGCTGCTCGTGATCGCCAACATCCCCGGCTCGCTCCCGCCCGGAGTCGAGGCGCTGGAGAACGAGACGCCGCTCGGGTTCGCCGCCAACGCCAACCTCGGCGTCTCTCGCACGAGCGGGGAGGCGGTCCTGATCGTGAATCCCGACGCCGTCGCCGAGCCCGGCGCGGTCGCGGCGCTCCGCGACTTCATGGCCGGCCGGCCCCGCTGTGGCGTCGCCGGGCCGCGAATGCTGTACCCCGACGGCACGCTGCAGCCGTCGCGCCGCCGGTTCCCGACCGTCGGCGGCACGATCGTGCGCCGGACGCCCTTGCGCAGGGTCGTAGGACAGCAGCACCATCTCCACCAGGACGAGCCGGCGCCCGAGGCCCCCGTCGAGGCCGACTGGATGCTCGGCGGCTTCCTGCTCTTGCGGCGCGCGATGCTCGAGGAGCTCGGCGGCTTCGACCCGGGCTTTCGGCTGTACGGCGAGGACATCGATCTCCAGTACCGCGCGCTGCTCGCCGGCTGGGAGCGCTGGTACGTTCCCGGGGCTCTTGTCAGGCACGAGCACAAGGCAGAGACCGACCGGCGCTTCCTGACACGGCGCACGGTGTGGCACTGGAGAGGCATCCTGCGCTTCGTGCGCAAGCATCCTGAGAGACTGAAGGCACTGTGAGATCGAACCGACTGTGAGCTCGAACGAAAAATACGACAGGCTCGCCCCCGGCTTCTCGGAGCGAGAATACGCCGACCCGAACCGCTACTCGGCCAGGCGCGCCGACATGATCGTGGCCCTCGGCCCGGCGCTCGCGGCCGGCGACACGGTGCTCGACCTCGGCTGCGGCGACGGGATCATGGCGGGGCCGCTCACCGGCCACGGGTTCCGCTATACCGGCGTCGACGCGAGCCCGCAGATGGTCGTCGAGGCGAAGCGCCGTCACCCCAGCCTCGAGTTCGTCGCCGAGCGCTCCGAAGACTACGACCCGCCCCAGGAGGTCGACGCGACCATATGCCTGAGAGCGTTCTACTACCCCGAGGATCGCGTCGCCTTCTTCCGCCGCGTTCGCTCCTACACCCGCAAGAAGTTCGTCCTCGACTTCCGCCAGGCCGAGAACTCGGCCGAGTCCGTGCTCGGGGACCTGCGCGCAGCAGGCTTCTCACGGATCGAGGTTCGCCCGTTCTTCACGCCGCAGCGCAAGGCGCTGCCCGGGTTCTCGCTACCGCTCGTCAGCCTGGTCGAGCGGACCGGGCCGCTCGCGATGGCCCTGTCGCACCGCGCGGGCCGCGTGTTCTGCAGCGCCAGCGACTGACAGCGTCACGGGTGCGTTGCGGATCTCGTCCGCTTCGCCGGGGTGAACTTGAAGCCGACCTGCACCGCGAGGCCGCGAGGATCGACGCTCACCGGGATCGTGTCGGCCGCCGGCACCGAGATCTCGACGCGGAACGGCGTCACGACGGGGATGAGGAGCACGTGCTCGCTTCCGTTCGCGACGAGGACGTGGCGGTCGTAGAGCTCGTGGTCGATCTGGGCCTGCTGGTTCTTGTCGATCGCGACCGTCCCGACGACCACTCTCGTCAGGGCGCCGGGAGTCGCGCCGGCGTAGCCCTGCCGGCCGAGGTCGAGTCTGAGAACGCCCTTCTGGTGGGGCTTGAAGTAGGTGTAGCTGCACCAGATCGGGCACCAGCTGTCGGAGTAGACCTGCTGCACGGCGTCGAGCAGATGCCATGGCCCTGTGTGGCTGTAGAGCACGAGGTTCGTGTTGGGCGGGTGGGCGACCACGTGGGCGTCGAGGGTGATCCCCGAGTCGGCGAGCACGTAGTGGGCCCCATCCAGTTCGGACAGCCGCCCGTCGGGTGTCAGCAGGACCGGGGTATTCGTGGGGCCGGGCCCGGGGGCCAGGCCGTCGAGGCTGTCGACGGTCTGGAGCGACCGGTTCCAGAACTCGGTCAGGTTCTCTCCGTCGAGGTCGGTTGTTCCCTGGCCGAGGAAGGTCACCTTGCCGCCGTGCACGGCGTGATCGACCCAGCTCATGTCGGCCGGCAGGTTCGACCGGAAGCTCGAGGCGGCATGGTCGATCCCGGCTGTCATCGAGATCTCGCCCGCGAGGATCCAGGCGAAGACGAGCGCGCCCGTGAGCCCGAGCACCATGCGGCGCCGGCGTGCGAGAAGCAGCGCGACGGAGAGCAGGAGCATCACGACGAGGCCGATCTGCACGTCGTGCGCGGTCCAGCCCTCGTAGGTCGCGAGGAGGGCGGGCACCGCGGAGCCCGGCGACTCGTAGTAGGGCCAGCCGAGCTGGATCGACTTGAACGCCACCATCACCCCGACGAGGGCGGTGCCGCCGGTCACGAAGCGCCAGTCGAGCCGTTTGGCCTCGAGCGCCATCGCCGTGCCGAGCAGCAGCAGGGGCGACAGGAAGATCAGGGGTCGCTCCTCCCAGTACGTCCCGAAGACCGTCGAGTTGTACGCCGCCTTGTCGGCTGCATAGACAGCAAGCGCGGTGATGATCGTGGCCGTCCAGGCGACGTAGGCGCGGTAGGTGGCATCGCCGCGCCGTTCCGGCAGCCTCAGCGATGCGATCCCGCCGATCACAGGCAGGATGCCGAGCCCGACCGCGAACGACAGCCCCGCGTCGAGCCCGAGGTCGACCATCCGATTCTTGTCGTACTGGGTCGTCACCTGCCATTCGTGCACGTGCTGCAGCACGACCCGGTTGAACAGGAAGAGCGAGCCCGCGAGCAGGACGTAGAAGCCGATCGTGTCGCCTCTCGTCCAGTTGCGTCGCATGGTGTGTCCGCGGGGGCCGGTGAACCAGAGGCACGCCGCCGCGATCACGAATGCTGCGGGCAGGATCGTGAACTCGCGCTGGTGGACGAAGTACCCCGCGAGCAGGAACACGAGTGCGATTGCGACGTCGAGCACGCGCTGTGAGCGCAAGGCCCGCACGGCGAGCCAGGAGCAGAGCGCGAAGTAGGGGTAGGCGATCACCTCGGGGACGATCGAGGTGACGTACGCCATCGCGGGCACGGCGACCGCGGCGACGGCAACGATCAGCGCAGTGCGCCGGGAGACGAGCATCCGCGCGAGCAAGTAGGTCGGGACCGCCGCCAGCGACATCACGACCGCGTTCGCGTACTTGATCGCCGCGTAGGCGGAGCTCGTCGAGTGGATCCACCAGAACGGGGCGATCAGGTAGGCGTAGACCGACTTGAAGAAGATCGGCTGCCCGCGACGCGCGGCGTGACCGGTCGTCGCGATCGAGCGCGAGATCTGCGTCCATTCGAGCTCGTCGCCGAAGACCCAGGGCGTTTTCCTCGACCACGCCTCGACCAGGTAGAAGACGAGTACCGAGAGGCCGATCGCGACCACCGGGAAGGCCGCGAGCAGGCGGTCGACGAATGTCCGCCGCGGCACCCGTGTCGTCGAGCCGTCGACGGGAACCGTCGTCACCGGAGAATCATTCCGTCGCCGCGCCGAAGGCGACGTGCGGGTCGAGATCGAGCTCGCGGCGAACGAACCGGCAGGTCACCTCGCGTTCTGCACAGGCCTCGACGAGGGCGTCGAGGACCTCTCTGGGCGCATCGGGAATGGTCACGAGCACGATGTCCGGCTCGGAGCGCTCGAGGATCCGCGGCAGCTCGTCCGTCCTCCCGAGCACCTTGACGCCGTTGAAGGCGCGCCGGCGAAGGTGCGGATTGTCGTCGACGAAGCCGAGCACCCGTTCGCCCGGTGTCTCGCGGAGCTCCCGCATCAGGCTACGCCCAGTGCGGCCGGCGCCGACGATCAGCGCCTTTCGGGCCGTTCCGTCCCGCGACTGGGTTCCGATCACGAGCGCGCGCTCGGCGAACCGCGAGGCGACGATCGCGACCATGCAGATCAGCGCATCGACGATGAAGAACGAGCGCGAGAAGTCGCGCATGTTCTGCGTGAGCACCATGAACGTGACCGCCATCAGCTCGGAGACGACGACGGCAACCGCAATCACGACCGCGTCGCGGACGCCGGCGTAGCGCCAGACCGAGCGGTAGAGCCCGAACGGGATGAAGACGAGGAACCTGGCCGCGAGGATCACGGGCAGGGTCAGGTCGCGAATGAACCGTTCGCTGTCGGTTCCCGGCCAGCCGAACTCGATCACGTAGGCGGCCATGAACGACCCGGTGATCAGTACGACATCGACGAGCACCTCGACGAGCCGGCGCCAGTGCACGGCGAAGACCTGCGTGAACCCGAGCGGCTCCCCGAGCGACGGCCTGCGGTCGGCGTCCGCGAGGAAGCTCGCGAACTGGACGAGCAGTACGAACGTCAGCACCACTCCGATCAGCGTGTACTGGTAGCTGTCGAGCACGTTGTAGGCGAGGCTCGAACCGCCGATGAAGAACGCGATCGCCGCGAGCAGGGCCACTGCATGGCGCTCCGAGAGGCCGTAGCGGACGAGCCGGTGCGAGGAATGGTCGCGGCCACCCTGGTGGATCGGCCGACCGTCGAGCAGCCGCGCCACCGTCACGAGCGTGGTGTCGAGGATCGGCACCGCCAGGACGAGCACCGGCAGGATCAGGGTCGCGACTGTCGTCCCGGCGACCTTCCAGCTCGAGACGAGTCCGAGCGTCGCCAGCGCGAAGCCGAGCGTCTGGCTTCCGGAGTCGCCCATGAAGACGAGCGCGCGCGAATGAGGCCGCAGGTTGAAGGGCAGGAAGCCGAAGCATGCGAACGCGCCCGCCATCGCGAAGGCGAGCGTCGTGTCGTCGGGGTGCACCGTGACGGCGTCGACCGCGAAGAAGAAGAAGGCGATCGAGGCGAGCGTCGCGGCGAGCCCGTCCATGTTGTCGAGCAGGTTGAACGCATTCGCGAGCCCGATCAGCCAGACCACGGCGATCGCGTCGCCGATCACCTCGTTGTGGACGAGTTGGACGTGGGTGCCGCTCGCGATCACGATCGCCGCCGCCGCCCCCTGCGCCGCGAGCTTGGCAAGGGGTCGAAGCCCGTAGAGGTCGTCGACGAGTCCGCAGGCGAAGACGAGTGCGATCGCCGCATAGATCCCGACGAATGCACGATCCGGATTGAATGCACCCGCCGCGGCCGCTCCCCAGAGTCCGACGCTGAAGCCCGCGAAGATCCCGATTCCGCCGAAGCTCGGCGTGTCGGTGTCGTGCCAGCGATCCTCGCTCGGAACAGCGAGGAGACGTTGCCTCATCGGTGACCGCAGGAGTGCCCAGATGACGCCGGCGGCGACCGGCAGGGCGATGATCGCCACGGCGGTGCTCACAGCCGTTGAGGGTAGTTGATTGCCGTTAGCACGTTGTGAGGACGCTACTTTCCTGTCCGGCCGTCAGCACGCGCTTTTTGCCATCGCGTGATCGGCGAAGCAAGTGCGCGGAGGCGCCTTCCGGTGCGAAAGTGCACGCAACTGGCTCGATTTCGGCTCACTTCCGTCACGAAGGACACCTTGCACGGCCGCTACCGTGCTCCTTGTTCCCCAGGGCGGGTGGGGGTTTGGGATGGGTCCGAGGGTTGAGATGGCTCTGCGAAGAGGGCTCCCGGCCTCGGGACTGCACGGCTAGCGACGACACAGCCTCGAGATGAGCATGCGGTTGCAGCTCGGCGCCGCCGCCGCCGGCCGCTAACGGCGTATTCACACCCCAGCCCTACACTTGCACCGATGGCCGTCTACACCGATCTCGTGCGCTACCGCGAGCTGTTCGCGAACCTCTTCCGCCGGGACTTCCATGCGAAATACCGGGGCTCGGCCCTCGGCGTGCTCTGGTCGCTCGTCAACCCGGCGGCGCTCGTCGGCGTGTATCTGATCGTGATCGGGGTGATCTGGAACAAGACGAAGGGCATCCCGCACTACCCGCTCTACCTGCTCGCCGGGATCGCCTGCTGGACGTTCTTCGCCGTCTCGATGCAGACAGCGACGCGCTCGCTCGTCGACAGCGCCGACCTGATCAAGAAGGTGCGGTTCCCCCGGCAGCTCGTCGCATTCTCGGTCGTCGCGACCCAGGCGGTCACCTTCGCGGTGATGCTCGCGATCCTGATCGTCCTCTCGTTGATCTTCATCCCCGAGGCGCGTACGACGGTCTGGCTCGTGCTCCCGCTCGCCCCGCTCTACGTCGCCTTCGTCGCCGGGTGCGCGCTGATCCTCGCCTGCCTCAACGTGATGCTCAGGGACGTCGAGCACATCCTCGCGGCGGCCCTCCTGCCATGGTTCTTCCTGACGCCGATCCTCTGGAGCTACGCCACGCTCGGCTCGAGCGAGACCTCGCACCACAAGCTGATCCTGGTGCTGAAGTGGGGCAACATCGTCGCTCCGCCGATCACGGCGCTCCGCGCCGCGCTCTGGAGCGGTCACGCCCCGCCGGCCGCCGACGTGATCTACCTGGCGGTGGCGGCGATCGTCGCGCTCGTGCTCGGCTCGGTGATCTTCAGCCGCCTCGACGACAAGCTCGCGATCGAGCTCTAGCCCTACCGCCCGGGCCGGACCTTCAACACGACCCGGCCGTCGTAGACCCACGGCTCCTCGGTCGGCGCGGCGAAGGCCGGCAGCCCGGCCACGTCGGGCAGCCGCTCGAGGACGATCCCGTCGAGCACCGACGGGCAGATGAGCGGATACGAGAACCCTGGAATGCGTCCCGGGCCCGGTGCGTACGGAGCGAGCTCGCGCGGCCGGCGGCGGCCGGCCCAGTCGATGGTGCCTGCGACGATGCCGTACCCTTCGGCATGCGCCGCCCGGACGAGCTCGTCCCGGTCGGCGGCGGGCTCGACGCCCGGCGGCAGCTCGGTCTGGGGCACGCCCTCACGCGGCTTCACGTCCACCTGGGCCGAAAGTGGCTCGCCGCCCAACTCGGCGAACCACGCCCGGAACTCCGCGACGAGATCGAGCGCGAACCGGTAGCGCCCCGGCGGGATCGGCGCCCGAACCGGCGCCTCGACGGTCACCCGCTCTCCCGGCGCGACCAGCGGGAAGTGCGTGCGCTCGCCGTCCCAGACGATCGGGTTGTCGCGGTCGTCGAGCCAGTGGTAGGCGAGCCGCACGTCGTCGCGCCACGGGACGGTGCCCACGTTCTCGATCTCGACCCGCGCGAGGGAGACCGCGCCCGCGTGCGGCTCCTCGAGTGTCCATTCGCCCCAGCGGACGGCCAGCGGGCCCTTAGAGCCCATTGCAGGATGCCGCTTCGTCCGAGCGACTCAACGCTTCGTTCAATGGGCTCTTGATCATGGGTCGCTAGTCTAGGACGGTGGAACCGCTCCTCGTCCGTGCCGCGAGGCGCGAGCCGGTCGAGCGCACTCCGATCTGGTTCATGCGGCAGGCCGGACGGTCGCTCCCCGAGTACCGCGAGATCCGGATGCGCCATGCGTTCTTCGAGATCAACCGCTCGGCCGAGCTCACCGCCGAGGTGACCCTCCAGCCGGTTCGCCGTCACGACGTGGACGCGGCCGTGATGTTCGCGGACATCATGACCCCGGTCGTCGCGATGGGCATCGACGTCGATCTCGTCGAAGGTGTCGGACCGGTGGTGCGCGAGCCGATCCGCTCGCTCGCCGCCGTCGAACGCCTGCGCGTCCCCGATCCGGCGGAGACCGTCGGGCCTGTCCTCGACGCGATCCGCGCGGTCCGCGGCGAGCTCCCGCCCGAGAAGGCGGTCGTCGGCTTCTGCGGCGGCCCGTTCACCGTCGCCGGCTACCTGGTCGAGGGGAAGCCGTCGCGCGACTTCGCCGTCACGAAGACGCTCATGTACCGCGAGCCCGCCGTCTGGCACGGGCTGCTCGAGAAGCTCGCGGACACGTTCGCCGCCTACACACTGGCCCAGGCCGCCGCCGGCGCCGACGCCGTGCAGCTCTTCGACTCCTGGGTCGGTGCGCTCTCGCCTGCCGACTACGCGGAGTTCGCCGGCCCCTGGTCGGCCCGCGTGCTGGCGGCGCTCCGGAAGGGCGGCGTCCCCTCGATCCACTTCGGCACCGGCGCGGTTGCCCTACTACCCGCGATGGCCGCCGCCGGCGGCGACGTGATCGGGCTCGACTGGCGGATCCCGCTCGACGAAGGCTGGAAGCTCGCCGGCGAGGATCGGGCGGTGCAGGGGAACCTCGATCCCGCGATTCTGCTCGGCCCCTGGGAGCGGATCGAAGCGGCCGCACGCGACGTCATCGCGCGCGCCGCCGGCCGTCCCGGCCACATCTTCAACCTGGGCCACGGCGTCCTCCCGTCGACCGATCCCGCCGTCCTCGGCCGGCTCCGCGAGCTCGTTCACGCCGAGACGCAGGCACCGGCCGGGGATGCGAGAATGAGCGCGTGAGGCTCGAGCGCGCACAGAAGATCGTCGACACGGTCGTCGCGAACGCGACCGGGGCCGTCTCGGTCTTCGTCGCAGATGATCACGGCGAGCTCGTAGCCGCGGCGACGATGGACGGCGCAGCGCCCGACACGCGCCTGAACGCCCAGCGGAAGGCGTACACAGCCGCGCGCTCGGATGCGCGCACCACGCGCGCGCTCGCCGACAAGGTGCGCGACAACGCGGTGGAGCGTGCCAGCTTCGACCCGTTCTTCACCTTCTTCTCGGGCGGCGTCGCCGTGTTCGAGGGCGAGCTGCGGGTCGGTGCCGTCGGAGTCAGCGGCCTCTCGGGCGCCGACGACGAAGAGCTCGCCCAGCGGGCGATCGAAGCCTCCACCGCCTAGAGGTCGCGCGCCAGATCGGGCGTGTCGATGTCGCCCGGGGCGATCAGATCCTGGCATGGGATCAGCAGCGCGTCGAGCTCGCGGCCGCCGTCGTCCGGGATTCGGTCCCAGAGCGACCGTGCGATCAGCGCCGGGTGGCTGCGTGTGCCGTCGTAGGTCGCAGCGACGAAGTCGGCCTGGTCGCGGTGGGCGAGCACACGCTCGATCGCGCGCGGATCGATATAGGGCCCGTCCGCGAGCACGACGAGCGCCGACTCGCTGCTCGGCCCGAGGGCGGCAAGCCCGCAACGGAGACTGGCACCGGGGCCGAGCGCCCACTCGGTGCATTGCACGACGCGCGCGCCCTCGAGATCGAGCGACCCGTCGTCCGGGATCTCGTAGGCGCCCGACACGATCACGATCTCGTCCACGGGTGCGGCCTGGAGGCCGGCGAGGACGTAGGGGAGTAGGAGCAACTGCTTCGGCGACCCGAAGCGGGTGGCCGCGCCGGCGGCGAGGACGACGGCCGAGATCACCCGGTCTTGACGGTCGCCTGCTTGACCTCGACGATCTTCGTCGGTGTCCCCGCCTCGTCCGAGGGGTCGCCGAACGTGCCGATGTGGTCGACGACCGCAATGCCCTTGATCACCTTGCCGATGATCGCGTAGTCGGGCGGGAGGTGAGCGTTCGGCACGGTGACGATGAAGAACTGGCTGCCTGCGGCCCCTGCCGGCTGTGCCCCGGTCTTGGCCATCGCGACGACACCGTGTGTGTACTTCGCGGTCGGCGGCGGGGTGTCCACGGTCGTGTAGCCGGGGCCGCCGTTGCCCGAGCCCGTCGGGTCGCCGCCCTGGATCACGAAGCCGGGCACGATCCGATGGAAGATCGTCTTGTCGAAGAAGCCGTGCTGGACGAGCGAGACGAACGACGCGGCGGCGTTCGGCGACTGCGCCTGGTCGATCTGGAAGGTGAAGCTCCCGCAGTTCGTCATCATCGTGACGTCGTAGGTCTTGCCGGGCGCGAGCTTCAGCGTCGGCCTCGTCTCGTTTCGTGCACCCATCGACGGCGCGCTGACGACGGCGCAGCCGTTCTGCGTCGAGGCCGTAGTCGTTGTCGTGGTGTTCGCGCTCTTCTTGCTGCCGCAGCCCGCCAGGAGCAGGATCAGCAGGAAGGTGCCCGCGAGTGCGAACGTGCCGGGACCCCTCATCGAGCTTCGATGCTAGCGAGGGCGCGGGACACCAGGGCACGGGCGACCTCGACCTTGTATGCGTTGCCGGGAAGCGGCGTCGCGCTGTCGACGGAACCCGCGAGGAGCCAGGGCACCGGTGCGACTCCGGCGAGCGCGACCCGAGTCGCCGCACCGCGCCGCACCGCGGCAACCCCGACGAGCGGAAAGCCGAAGCGCTTCCGGTCCATCGCCTTCAGGTACACCGAGGCATCGCAGGGCTCGAGCTCGAGCTCCAGCAGGATCTCGCCCTGCTCGAGCGTCAGCAGCCGAACGTCCTCGGGATCCGGCAGCCGGTAGAGCTCGGCCAAGGGGAGCTCGCGACGGTTTGTCCTGACGGTCGCGCCGAGCGCCAGCAGGGCGGCCGCGAGATCCGAGGGATGCGCCGAGGCGCAGAGGTCGTTCGCGAAGATCGCGTGCTCGCGGTGCTCGCCGTCGCGGGCGTGGCAGCGGTCGCCGCCGTGGAGCCGGCACGGGTAGGCGAGGCGCCAGTACCAGCACCGCGTCGACTGCAGCAGGTTGCCGCCGATCGTGCCCATGTTGCGGAGCTGCGGTGAGGACGCGAGCCGGCAGGCCTCCCGCAGCACGGTGGGAATCTCCCCGGAAGCCTCGAGCTCGGCGAGGGTTGCGCCGGCGCCGATCCGGGTGCCCGAGATCCCCCGCGGCAGGAGCGCGGTGAGATCGACGAGCGTGTCTGCCGCGAGCAATCCGTCCTCGAGCTGCGGCACGACCTCGGTGCCGCCCGCGAGCAGGACGGTTCCGGGCGGCGCCTCGACCTCCTCGATGCTCTCCGGGCGGACGAGCCGAAGCCCGGTCGCGACCGTCACCCGGCCACCACCTCGGGCGCTCCGACGCGCCCTTTCCGGCGGGCTTCGGCGAGAGCCCTGAGCATCTCCTCGCGCGTGATCGGGAGCGAGCGGATCTCGGCGCCCGTGGCGTCGCGGATCGCATTCGCGATTGCCGCGGCGACCGGGATGATCGGCGGCTCGCCGAGCCCCTTCGAGCCGAGGTTCGTCAAGTGGGCGTCGGGGATGTCGATCAGCTCGCTGACGATCTCCGGAACGTCGGCCATCGTCGGCAGCTTGTAGGCATCGAGCGTCCGGGTGAGGACGCGACCGGTGGAGGGATCGTCGAGGCGCTGCTCCGAGAGGGTGTGCCCGACTCCCTGGATGATCCCGCCTTCGATCTGGCTGGAGGCGCCGAGCGGGTTGATCACCCGGCCGATGTCGTGGATCGCCGCCACCCGGTCGACGGTCACCTCGCCCGTCTCGACGTCGACGGCGACCTCTGCGACCTGGACGCCGAAGGTGTGCGCGTTCATGCCGGCCGGGTTCGGCCCGCGCGCGCCGGTGCCGAGGATCTGGCTCGATCCGAGCAGCCCGACGAGGTCGGTGAGCGAGTGCCGCGTGCCGTCGGGCAGGACGATCGAGCCGCCTGCCAGTGAGAGCTCGCCGGCCTCGGAGCCGTAGCGCTGCGAGGCGAGCTCGAGAATCTGGCGGCGGGCGTCGGCCGCAGCCGCACGCACCGCGGGACCCATCGACGGGAGCGTCGCCGAGCCCGCCGAGAGTCCCGCGAACGGGCCCCGGGCGGTGTCGCCGTTCGAGATCGTCACCCGGTCGAACGGCAACCCGAGCTCTTCGGCAGCGATCTGGACGAGCGCCGTCTTCGTGCCCGTGCCGACGTCCTGGCTCGCCGTCACGACGGCCGCGTGGCCGTTCGAGCCGACCCGGACCCAGGCATAGCTCGGAGGCCCGCCGGCGCCGTACCAGATCTGTGAGGCCATGCCGACCCCGCGCTTGAGGGTCGCGGTCGACCGAGCCCGCACTTCGTGGCGCCGCTCCCAGTGCGGCTCGGCGCGCCGGTAGCACTCGAGCAGGTTCTTGTCCGAGAACGCCCTGCCGGCGACGGGCTCGACATCGGCGTGGTTCCGCCGCCGGAGCTCGAGCGGGTCGAGCCCGAGCTTCGCGGCCAGTTCGTCGAGCAGGCACTCGAGCCCGAAGGTGCCCTCGACGAAACCCGGGGCGCGGAAAGCCTTCATCGGCGGCAGGTTGAGCCTGGCCCCGTTGGCGGTCGTGCGCACGTTCGGGCACGCGTAGAAGGTCTGCATCGGCCCGTCGACGCTCGCGTTCCACCCGAGGTAGCCGATCGCGTTCACGAACTCGCCACCGAGAGCGGTGAGCGTGCCGTCGGCGCGGGCGCCTGCGACCAGCCGCTGAATCGTGGCGTTCCGGTTGCCGGCGACGAGGTTCTCCTCGCGGCGCGTCAGCGCGCAGCGGACGGGCCGCCCGGTCCGTCGCGCCAGCTCGGCGGCGACGTAGGTGTGGTCGTCGACCGAGGTCTTCGAACCGAACCCGCCGCCCATGTACTCGCAGACGACCCGGACATGGTCGGGGTCGAGCCCGAGCTCCTTCGCGATGTCGTTGCGGACGCCCCAGATGTACTGCGTCGAGACGTACACCTCGAGTGTCGCCCCGACCCACCGGCAGATCGCCTGATGCGTCTCGAGCGAGTTGTGCATGACGACCTGCGTCGTGTAGGTGGCCTCCACCACGGCGTCGGCCTCGGCGAGACCGAGCTCGAGCTCGCCGCGCTCGTAGGAGCGGACGTCGATCAGCTCGCCGGCGGCGACCGCCTCGTCGGGATCGAGTCGCGCCTCGAGCTCCTCCCATTCGACCTCGATCAGTGCGGCGGCTGCACGCGCCTGCCGGAGCGAGTCGGCGCAGACGGCCGCGACCGCCGCGCCCTCGTAGTTGCACTCCGCCGCGAGCCCTTTGCACTCGCCCGGGCCGATCGCGCCGCGGACGCCGGGCGCAGCAAGCGCCGCGCCGAGCTCGACGCGGATCGCGCGGGCGTGCGGATGCGGGCTTCGCACGACCACCGCGTGCAGCATTCCGGGAAGCTTCAGGTCGGCCGTGTAGAGCACCTCGCCGCGGACCCGGCCAAGCCCATCCTCGCGCGGCGCCGGGCGACCGACGACCTCGCCGGGACCGGCAGGCCACTGCTCGAGCGGATCCTCGTCGACGACGAGCCACACCTCTTCGAAGCGGCCCTCGACCTCCTTCTCGGTGCGGATCAGTCTCGCCATGTGCGGATCGCCTCCTCGATCTTCGGATACGTGCCGCAGCGGCAGAGGTTGCCGGACATCCGGTGGCGGATCTCCTCTCTGGTCGGCTCGGGCGAGCCCGTGACGAGCGCCACCGCGGAGACGACCTGACCCGGCGTGCAGAAGCCGCACTGCACCGCGTCCGTGCGAACGAAGGCGGCGACCATCGGATGGTCGCGCAGCCCCTCGATCGTGGTCACCTCGCCGGAGACCCGGTGGGCGAGCATGATGCAGGAGAGGACGGGCGCCCCGTCGACGAGCACCGTGCAGGCGCCGCAGTGGCCCTCGCCGCACGCGATCTTCGTTCCGGTGAGGCCGAGCTCCTCGCGCAGCGCTTCGGCGAGCGAGGTCCCCTCGGCGGCTGCAAGCGCGTACCGCCCGCCGTTGACCGTCAGTTCAGCCACTCGTCACCGATTCGACGTCGGCGATCTGGAGCAGGCGCGCTGCCGTCCGGAACAGGGTGAAGCGATCGCCGTCGTCGGTTGCGTCGGGTAGCCGGTCCCAGAGCAGGCCCGCAGTCTCGATCAGCTCGGCGATCCTCGTCGTCGTCTCGGTGTGGCCGTTCTGCTCGGCGCAGGCGTTGAGGGCGAGCCCGAGCACGCCGATCGTGTCGGGCTGGCGCATCCAGAGAAACGGGATCGCCTGGGCGAGGTAGAGGTGGATCCGCGCCAGCTGCAGCGGCTGCTCGATCGTGCCGCCGCCCACCGGCTTCGTCGGCTCCGGCAGCTCCTCGCCGTCGGCAAGCCGGTTCGCGTTGCCGGCGAGCATGCCGCGTAGCTGCCCCTCGTCGAACCCGGCACGGTGCGCGCTTCGCAGCGCGATGAAGAGCGACCCGGGCTGCTGGCCGTAAGGGAAGTCCGAGGCGTACACGACCTGCTCGGGCGGGACGCGCCGGTAGAGATCGAGGAGATCGATCACGCTCCAGGTGGAGGTGTCGAAGAAGACGTTCTTCCGGCCGGCCATCGCGGTCGAGAGGTGCGCGAGGTCGGCGATCCCCGCGTGGGCGATGATCAGCGACGCGCCGGGGTGCCGGTCGACGAGCCGGGCGAGGCCATCGGCGATCGGGGGCAGCCCTCGCCCGCCGTGGATCAGGATCGGCACGTGGCGTTCCTCGGCGAGCGCGAAGACGGGGCGCAGCCGGTCGTCGGCGGCGTCGAAGCGCTGGGCCCGGGGATGGAGCTTGATCCCGCGGGCTCCTGCGTCGAGACAGCGGGTCGCCTCCTCGATCGGGGACTCGTTCAGGTCGAGGCGCACGAACGGGACGAGCCGTCCGCCGGAACGTTCGGCGAACGCGAGTGTCCGGTCGTTCGCTGCCGAGAAGGCCGGGTGACGGTCGGGCTCGTCCAGGCAGAAAGCGAAGGCCCGCGAGATCCCGTAGTCGGCCATCACCGCTTCGAGCCGGTCGTAGTCCCCGATCATCCCGTCGATGTCGGTCCCGAGATGGAGATGCGCGTCGAAGATGTCGGCGCTCGCGGGAATCAGGCGCGCGAGCTCGGCGTCGTAGCGCTCCATCAGCTCCTGAGCCCGGTCGAATGCGTCAGCCACGGTCGAAAGCTAACGACACCGGCTTGCCCTGGGTCGGATCGAGCATAGGCTTTCGCGTCGTACTCGAGAAAGCTGCTGCCTGAAGGAGGGTGAGCGAATGGCCGCCGAGAAGCCGCACGAGTCTGCGATCGACACGATGTTCCTCGAGGAGCGCCGGTATCCGCCGCCGCCCGAGTTCGCGGCGCACGCCAACGCGCAGCCCGGGATCTACGACGAGGACTTCGACGCGTTCTGGGAGCGGGAGGGGCGCGAGCGCGTCACCTGGTTCGAGCCGTTCACGAAGCTCTACGAATGGGAGCGCCCCTACGCCAAGTGGTACCTCGGCGGCAAGCTCAACATCGCCTACAACTGCGTCGACCGCCACGTCGAGAACGGGCACGGCGACAAGGTCGCCTACTACTGGGAGGGCGAGCCCGAGGACGACCGGCGGGCGATCACCTACGCCGAGTTGAAGCGCGAGGTCGTGCGCTGCGCCAACGCGCTGAAGCGGCTCGGCGTCGGCAAGGGCACGCCGGTCGGCATCTACATGGGCATGGTGCCCGAGGCAGCGATCGCGATGCTCGCGTGCGCCCGCCTCGGCGCGCCCCACACCGTGGTGTTCGGCGGCTTCTCGGCCGACTCGCTCTCGGACCGGCTCGTCGACATGGGCTGCAAGGTGCTGATCACGCAGGACGAGGCCTGGCGCCGCGGCTCCGCGGTGCCGCTGAAGACCACCGCCGACGAGGCGATGGCCGCGGCACCCGGCGTCGAGCACTCGCTCGTGCTCCGCCGCACCGGCGGCGAGGTGCCGATGACCGAGGGCCGAGACGTCTGGTGGCACGAGCTCGCCGTCGACGACGCGGATTGCCCGCCTGAGCCGATGGACGCGGAGGATCTCCTCTACCTCCTCTACACCTCCGGCACGACCGCGAAGCCGAAGGGGATCGTCCACACGACGGCCGGCTACCTCGTCGGCGTCGCGACGACCCACCACTACATCTTCGACCTGAAGCCCGCAGACGACGTGTACTGGTGCGCGGCCGACGTCGGCTGGGTGACGGGTCACAGCTACATCGTCTACGGGCCGCTCTGCAACGGCGCCACCTCCGTGATGTACGAGGGGACGCCGGACTTTCCGGAGCAAGGATCGCTGGTGGGAGATCGTCGAGCGCTACGGCGTGACGATCCTCTACACGGCGCCGACCGCGATCCGGACACACATGAAGTGGGGTCCCGAATACGCCGGCATGCACGATCTCTCCTCGCTGCGTCTCCTCGGCTCGGTGGGCGAGCCGATCAATCCCGAGGCCTGGATCTGGTACCAGGAGCACGTCGGCGGCGGCCGCTGCCCGATCGTAGACACGTGGTGGCAGACCGAGACGGGGATGGTCCTGATCACGCCGCTTCCCGGCGTGACGACGACGAAGCCGGGCTCGGCGACGCGGCCCTTCCCGGGCGTCGATGCGGCCGTCTACAACGAGGCCGGCGAGGAGGTCGGCCCGGGCGGCGGCGGATATCTGGTGCTGCGGCGACCCTGGCCGGCGATGCTGCGCGGGATCTACGGCGACGACGCCCGCTATCGCGAGACGTACTGGTCGAAGTACGGCGACGTCTACTTCGCCGGCGACGGCGTCCGGATCGACTCGGACGGCGACTTCTGGCTCCTCGGCCGCGTCGACGACGTGATGAACGTCTCAGGCCACCGGATCTCGACGATCGAGGTCGAGTCGGCGCTCGTCGACCACCACGATGTCGCGGAGGCCGCGGTCGCCGCGCGCAACGACGCGATGACCGGTCAGGCAATCGTCGCGTTCGTCACGCTGAAGGGCGGCGTCGAGGGCTCGGTCGAGAAGCTCGAGGAGCTGCGAAACCACGTCGCGGTCAAGATCGGGCCGATCGCGAAGCCCGCGAACATCGTCTTCACCCCGGAGCTGCCGAAGACGCGCAGCGGCAAGATCATGCGCCGGCTGCTCCGCGACGTGGCCGAGCAGCGGCCGCTCGGCGACACGACCACGCTCGCCGATCCGACCGTCGTCGAGGAGATCCGCCGCCGCGGCGCCGAGGCTCCCGAGGACTAGATGAGTAGTTCCACGAGATCGTCTATTTCGGGGCGCGAGCTGGGCGCCGCGGTGAAGCACAGGCCTCACGGAAGCCGGTTTTATCGGCTTCCGCGAAGGCAGGAGCGCCCCAGGCCGGGCAGATCGTGCATCCGGACACGCGAGATCGTGGAACTCCTCATCTAGGGTTCGACCGTGACTGACATCGTGATCTACGCGGACACGGTCCGCTCGCCGGAGCTCCGGCACGAGATTCCGGTGACGGTCGGAGATGCGTTCCTCTATGTCGAGCGTGACGGCGTGCGGCACGTGGTCGTCAGCTCGGCGGAGATTCCGATCATCGCCGCGGCCGGCGAGTACACGTTCCATCCGCCCGAGGAGTTCGGTCTCGACGAGCTGCGCCGCAGCGCCGCCTCGTATGCCGAGATGGCGACCGAGCTGGCGGTGCGTGCGGTGCGTGGCCTCGGAGTCGAGCGGGCGACCGTGCCGCCGAGCTTCCCGCTGCTCCTCGCCGACAAGCTCCGCGCCGCCGGCGTCGAGCTGGAGCCCGCGCACGAGCTCTTCGACGACCGCCGCCGCGTGAAATCCGGTGCCGAGCTCGCGGGGATCAGGCGGGCCCAGACGGCGGCGGAGGCAGGGATGGCCGCGGCAGCAGCGCTCCTGCACGCTGCCTCTGCGGATCATGAAGGCGTTCTCGAGCTCGAGGGGCATCCGCTGACCGTCGAGCGCGTGAAAGACGCGGTCTCGGCGGCGTTCATGGCGCACGGGGCCTCGGCGGACGATTTCGTCGTCTCGCACGGCGCCCAGGCGGCGATCGGGCACCATCTCGGCGAGGGCAAGTTCCGTGTGGGCGAGACGATCGTGATCGACCTGTGGCCGCGCGACAACCAGTCGGCGTGCTTCGCGGACATGAGCCGTACCTTCGTCGTCGGCGAGGTTCCGGCCGAGATCGCCGAGTGGCACCGACTCTCGGTGGAGGCGCACGAGCTGGTGCTCGCCGCGGTTCGGCCCGGGATCACCGGGAAGGCGCTGTACGACCTCGCGTGCGAGGTCTTCGAGGGAGAGGGCCATCTCACGCAGCGGACGAAGGTGGCCGGCGAGACGCTCGAGGAAGGCTTTCTCTTCGCCCTTGGCCATGGCGTCGGGCTCGAGGTTCACGAGTCGCCGATCCTCGGCATCCTCGGGCACGACGAGCTCGTTGCGGGTGACGTGCTCGCGATCGAGCCGGGCGTCTACCGGCCCGGTTTCGGGGGCCTTCGGGTCGAAGACCTCGTCGTTGTCACCGATGACGGGCACGAGAACCTGACGCACTTCAGCTACGACCTCGCGCCCTAGCCCGGCTACCCTCGATGGGTGGTCCGCCGCTTTGCTGCGTTGGTGGCCTGCCTGGTTCTTGCGACGGTGGGGGTATCCGGCTCCGTAGGTGCCGCCGGCTCGAGCCGGGCATCGAGCCGGGAAGTGGCGCGGACCCGTGCGCTCGATGCGTACGCGGCGATGCAGCGCTACTTCTATTCGGCGCACGACGGCTCCTACGCCGGAACCTATCCGGCTCGCGGGCGGACGCAGGCCTGGCCGTTCTCGCAGGCGCTCTGGGCGACGGTCGACCTGGCCGGGCTGCCCGGGCCCAGCGGCGACGCGCGCGCCGATCTTCGCGAGCGCCTGAAGGCACTCGCCGCCTACAGCCATCCCGAGACGGGTCGCCCGGCCGAGTTCGCGCCCGTGTACGGGGGCTCAGGGGTCGTGTACTACGACGACAATCTCTGGATCGCGCTCGGCCTCGTCGAGGCGAGCCGGGTCACGAAGGACCCGGCGCCGCTCGCGAAGGCGGCGCAGATCTTCACGCTCGTCACCGACGGCTGGGACGACGACTCGACCCATCCCTGCCCGGGCGGCGTGTTCTGGACGCGGCTCGGCGCGAACAAGGACCGCAACACGGTCACCACGGCGAACTCGGCCCTGCTCGCGCTGCGGCTCTACGAGCGTTCGGGCTCGAGCCCGTATCTCGCCTGGGCGCAGAAGGCCTTTGCCTGGACGCAGCGTTGTCTCGGGCTGCCGAACGGGCTCATCGCCGACCACATCGACCTCGGCGGCAAGGTCGATATGGACACGTGGAGCTACAACCAGGGGGCGATGATCGCCGCCGGGGTGCAGCTCTACCGGGCGACCGGGCAGCACCGCTACCTCGCCGACGCCGAGCGGACCGCCGACGCGTCGCTGAAGACGATCGGCGATCCACTCGCCTCGGGCGAGCCGCCGGTGTTCCTCGCGATCTTCTACCGCGATCTTCTCGAGCTCGGCTCGGCGGTCGCCGGACGAGACGACCGGGCCGCGGTCGAGGCGTTCGCCGACGAGGCCTGGGCCCTCTCGCGCAACCCGAAGACGGGCCTCTTCCACTTCGACGGCCGAGGTCCGACGCTGCTCGACCAGGCGGCGATGGTGCAGGTGTATGCCGAGCTCGCAGCCTGACCGCCGGCCCTCCCATGCGGCCGCCGATCAGCTCGCGGCTAACTGACGGCGTTCAGGAAGCGCTCTTCGTCGTTCTCGAACGGGCCGATCACGGCGAGGTGGAGCTTGTCAGTTGCGATCAGGTCGCGGGCGACGCGCTGGATGTCCTGCGCGGTGACGGCGTCGATCTTCTCCAGCAGCTCCTCGGGCTCGAGTGCCTGCCCTTCGAGGATCTCGCGGGTGAGGCCGTACATGATCAGCCCCTGGGGTCCTTCCGTACGAAGGACGAACCGGCCCTTGACCATCGCGCGCGACTTCTCGAGCTCCTCGGAGCCGACCTCTTCGCTCGCCATGCGCTCGAACTGCTCGACGGTGACCTTGATCGCCTCGTCGATCCGCTTGATGTCGACGCCTGCCTGCGCGTAGAGCGAGCCCGCGTCCGTGTAGGAGTGGTTCGCGCCGTGCACGTAGTAGGCGAGCCCGCGGCGCTCGCGTACCTCGAGGAAGAGGCGCGAGGACATCCCGGAGCCGAGGACGGCGGAGAGCATCTGGAGCGCGTAGCGGTCGGGGTGCTCGATCGGGATGCTCGGGTAGCCGAGGATCAGGTGCGCCTGCTCGGCGTCCTTGGTGTGGACGGCGACCCGCGGGCCCGGCGTGCGGTCGAGTTGCGCCGGGAGCGGCCCGCGCTCGCTGGCCGCGGGAAGATCGCCCAGGAGTTCCTCGAGCAGCGGGGTCAGGCCGTCGCCGATCATGCCGCTGACGCCGACGACCATGCGGTCGGCGGTGTACCACTCGTCGACGTACTCGATGAACGTGTCCCGGGTGGCCCCGTTCACGGTGTCCTTCGTCCCGATGATCTCCCAGCCGAGCGGGTTGTCGCCGTACATCAGCGTCTCGTAGACCGTGCCGATGTGATCGCGCGGCGTGTCCTGGTACATGTTCATCTCCTCGATGATCACGCCCTTCTCGCGGTCGATCTCCTCGGGGTCGAACTTCGAGTGTCGGAGCATGTCCAGGAGGACGTCGAGCGCGACGTCGCGCTTCTCGCCGGCGCAGCGCACGAAGTAGCCGGTGTATTCCTTCGAGGTGAAGGCGTTGAACTCGCCACCGATCCCGTCGATCAGCGTCGTGAGGTCGCGCGAGTTCGGCCGGCGCTCCGTGCCCTTGAAGAACATGTGCTCGGCGAAGTGCGCGATCCCGCGATTCTCGGCGCGCTCGTAGCGCGAGCCCGCGGCCAGCATCACGAAGCAGGCGACCGACTGGGCGTGCGGGAGGGGCGCCGTGAGGACGCGGAGGCCGTTGCCGAGTGTCTGGCGATCGAAGACGGACACGCCGCGATGGTATAGAGAGAGGACATGCCCGGAGAGACCCGTCGATCCGTCTTCGCGCAGCCCGACTGGCTCGCGGCCGTGCCCCGCTCGCTGCGGCTTCCGGCGGGCGCCCGCGTCGTCTATGTCGGCTGCGGAACGTCGTTCCACGCCGCCCAGACCGGCGGCTGGGCGGTCCAGGCCCTGGAGGCCGTTCTCGCCCCACCCGAGGCCGACCTGATGGTGTGCGTCTCGCACGAGGGCGAGACGCCGCTGACACTCGAGGCGGCCCGAGCGTTCCCCGGGCCGAAGTGGCTCGTCACCGGCGCGCCGGACTCGCCGCTCTCGGCGCTCGCGGAAGAGGTGATCGTCTGTACGCCTGAGGTCGAGAAGTCGTGGTGCCACACCGCGAGCTACACCTGCGCGGTGGCTGCGCTCGCGGCGCTCCGGGGTGAGGACATCTCGTGGCTCCCGTCCGCGGTCGAGGAGGCGCTCGGCCTCGACCCCGGGCCGGCGCCCGTTCAGTCGCGGATCGTTGTTGTAGGCGCCGGGCGCGATTGGCCGACGGCGCAGGAGGCGGTGCTGAAGCTCCACGAGGGTGCGTGGCTTCCAGCCGCGGTGCATCACACCGAGCAGTTGCTCCATGGATACCTCGCGGCGATCGACGACGGCGTGCGCGCCTACGTCCTCGAAGGCGAGGACCGCGCGGCAGAGCGTGCCGCCGAGGCGGTGGCCGCACTTCGCGTCCTCGGCTGCGACACGACGCTCGTCCCGACCAGGCATCCCGTCGTCGACATCGTCTCATTCCAGCTGCTGACGCTCGCGATCGCCGAGGCCCGTGGCATCGACCCGGATCCGATCCATCGGGACGACCCGCGCTGGGCGAAGGCCGCCGACGCCTACCTCTAGCGTCCGCGCCGTCCGCTTGGCGGCGTCTGCTCGGGCCTTTTCGTCGGCGGGCCCCCCGAAATCGTGCGTCCCTGTGGAGGAGATTTCACGAAGTTGGTACACACACGTCACGCCCCGGCTCGTAGAATTGATGTTGAGGGTGGCGGGTTGGCTTCCCCACCCTGGGCGGGGTCTGCGCGCGGGAGAGGCGTGGGATTTTCGGACAGCTCGGGGTGCGCACCGGGCGGCGGTGGCGCATAGATTGCCCGTATGAGCATGAGCTTCGATGTCGCCGCCGAGGCCTACGACCGCTTCATGGGCCGGTACTCGAGGCACCTGTCCTCGCAGTTCGCCGATCTCGCCGGGGTGACCACCGGGCAGACGCTGCTCGACGTCGGGTGCGGCTCGGGGCTCCTGACCGGCGAGCTCGTCCGTCGCGTCGGCGCGGAGAAGGTGACGGCGGTCGATCCCTCCGAGCGGTTCGTCGAGGCCGTCTCCGAGCGGCAGCCCGGGGTCACCGTCCGGCGCGCGCCCGCCGAGCAGCTGCCGTTCGACGACGCGAGCTTCGATGCAGCGCTCGCCCAGCTCGTCGTCCACTTCATGGACGACCCGGTCCGCGGCCTGCACGAGATGGCCCGGGTGACGCGGCCGGGCGGCGTCGTCGCTGCGTGCGTCTGGGATCACGCGGCGGGCGGGCAGGGGCCGCTGATGCCGTTCTACGTCGCCTCTCACGAGCTCGACCCATCGGCGCCGGCCGAGTCGGAGCGCCCGGGTGCCCGCCAGGGTCATCTCGCGGAGCTCTTCGCCGGGGCCGGGATCGGAGAGATCGAAGAGGCGACGCTCACGATCGCCGTCGAGCACAAGACGTTCGAGGAGTGGTGGGAGCCGTTCACGCTCGGGGTCGGACCAACGGCGGCCTTCGTCGACGGGCTCACGCCGGAGCGGAGAGAGCGTCTACGCGAGCTCTGCCGCGAGGTCTTGCCCGCGGCGCCGTTCGTCTTGCATGCGCGAGCCTGGGCGGCGCGCGGTCTGGCCGCGGCCGGCTAACGGTCGGCCAGGCGGTACACGAACCGCAACGCTTGCCAGTCCGCGTCGATCGAGCAGACCTTGTTGTCGACGAGCCCGGCGGCGAGACCTGCCGACTGCACGGCGTCGAAATCGAGGTCGGTCTCGAGCTTCGACGCCTTCTTCGGCCACGCGATCCAGAGGCCGTCCGCGGGGGCGAGTGTCGCCTTCAACGCCTCCAGCCGGGCATCGAGCTCCGAGCGGCGTGACGTGAAGAAGACGAGGACCTCGGCGCCGGGCTTCGCTCCGAGCTTCCGGCCGAGCGGGGTGCCCGAGTAGTCCTTCTCCTTCGAGGCCACGGCTGCTAGGTCTTGGGCAGCGCTGCGAGCAGCCGGTCTACTTCGTCCTGGGTATTCGTGTGGACGATGCCGATCCGGATCGCGCCGTCGTCGAGCCCGAGGTGCTTGAAGACCTCGACCGCGTAGTAGTTCCCGTCCCACACGGCAAAACCGGTGGCAGCAAGTCGCGCGGCGGCCTCCGCGGGTGTCTCGTCGGGCGGTGAGACGCAGAAGGTCGAGACGCGACCCTCCATCGTCGGCGGGCCGTGGAGCGTCCAATCGTCCGGCAGGCCGTCGAGGAATCGCTGGCCGAGCCGCTGCTCGTGCTCCGAGATGAACTTCCAGCCCACGCCGTGCAGGTACTCGACGCACGCGATGAAACCGCAGAGCAGCTCGTGAGGCAGCGTTCCCGTTTCGTGGCGCTGCCCGGGAGCGTTCGACTGCGGCCGAACCTTGTACGGGCGCCAGCTCTCGGAGAGCTCCCGTCGTACCCAGGCGAGCCCCAGATGCGGCCCGTAGAACTTGTAGGGTGAGCACAGAAGGACGTCGCAGCCGAGCTCGGCGATCTCGATGTCACCGTGCGGCGCGTAGTGAACGGCGTCGACCCACGCCAGCGCGCCCGCCTCGTGCGCGATCGAGACGATCTCCCGCGCCGGAGTGATCGTGCCGACCGCATTGGAGGCCATCGGGAACGCGACGACCTTCGTCTTCTCGTTGACGAGCGAGCGAAGGTGGTCGAGATCGACGCGGCACTCGTTGTCGAGCTCGCAGAAGTGCACGGTGAGGGCCTTGTCGTAGGCCAGCTCGAGCCAGGGCGAGATGTTCGCGTCGTGGTCGAGCCGGGTGACGACGACCTCATCGGCCTCCTGCCACTCGCGCGAGGCGGCCCGCGACAGCGCGAAGTTGAGCGACGTCATGTTCGCGCCGAAGATCACCTCGTCGGTCATCACCCCGAGCAGATCCGAGGCGGCCGCGCGGGCCGATGCGATCACGTCGTCGGTCACCATCGAGGTGAGGAACTTGCCGCCGGCGTTTGCGTTCGCCGCGAGCAGGTAGCCCGAGACCGCTTCGAGCACCGAGTCGGGAACCTGCGTCCCGGCAGGGCCGTCGAAGTAGGCCATCGGGACGTTCAGCGTGTGGAAGCGGTCGCGGATCGCTTCGATCGTGACATCGACAATCTGCTCGCCCTCGTGGTGACTCACGTGCTGGAAGCTATCGCGACCCGCGGGCCGCCGCCAACGCCGTCCGGTCCGGGTCCTACAGTGAGCGTTCGTGAGGCTCAGGTCACTCACGGAAGCCGAGTGCTACGCACGCTGTTACGGCGGGCGCCGCGAGGAGTCCGTCAGCATCTTGAGGTTCGGCTTCGGCGAGGACACGGGCGACCGCGCCCCCGATCCGCTCGACCGCCCCGGCGGCTCCGAGGCCGGAGAGGTGCGGGAGGCGGCATGACGCCCGCCTGCGCCAGCTGGACATCTCGGCGTCGCGCTGCGCCGCCGGTCAAGGGTCGCCCGCGGGCTCCACTTCCGAGCGCCTGGTCGTGTACCGCGACGTGGACGTCGCGTGTGCCACGCTGTCGGCCCCGTGGCCGAACCCGTCTCTGACGTCCCGGACGTCCTCGCCCCGAACCTGAGCTGTGTCTTCTGCGGCATCAACCCGGGCCGGGTTTCGGCGGCCGCGCACGCGCACTTCGCCAATCCTCGCAACGATTTCTGGCGGCTCCTCCACGATGCCGGCTTCACGCCGCGTCTCTACGACCCCTCCGAGCAGCGAGGCCTGCTCGAGCTCGGATACGGCGTGACCAATGCCGCCTACCGGACGACCCCCGGTTCGGGGGACCTGCGTCGCGGAGACTTCGACGCGGCACGGCTCGAGCGGCTCGCACAGGAGTTCGAGCCGAACGCGTTCGCGTTCGTCGGCAAAGAGGCGTATCGCGGACTCTTCGGCGAGCGCCCCGAGCTCGGCGCCCAACTGAGGGAGCTCCACAACAGCTCCCTCTTCGTCCTTCCCTCGACCTCACCGGCGAACGCCGCCGTTCCGTACGCCGAGCGGCTCCACTGGTTTCGCACGCTCCGGGAGTGGCTCGAACCCGTTCCGCGCGAGGCGGTGCGAGCGCTGCTCGTCGACGACCGCGGCCGCGTGCTGACGATGCGATGGGAGCGTCCGGGAAACACGTGGTGGATCACGCCGGGCGGCGGCGTCGAGAACGGTGAGAGCGACGAGCAGGCGCTCCGGCGTGAGCTCCTCGAAGAGGTCGGCCTGCGCGAGTTCGAGCTCGGCCCGCTCGTGTTCGAACGCATTCACGTGCTGCCGGGAAAGCGCCGCCTGATTCGCCAGCGAGACCGGTTCTACCTCGTGCGTGTCGGCCAGATCGAAGTGGCGGCGACCATCGACCTGCTCCAGGAGAGCGTCACCGGCCACCGCTGGTGGACGCTCCCCGAGCTCGAGGCGACCGACGAGCGCGTGGCGCCGCCTCAGCTCGCTGCCCTCGTACGGTCGCTTTAGCCTGTAGCTGATGGAGGAGGTCATCGTCATCGTGCACCTGCTCGCGGCCGCAGTCTGGATGGGTGGTTCGGTGGCGCTCGTGTTCGCAGGTGTTCCCGCGATCCGGGTGCTCGACGGCGACCCGCGTGGGCAGGCGATGAAGGAACTCGGGCTTCGCTGGCGGCCGATCGGCTACGGCTCGCTGCTCGTGCTGGCGCTCACGGGCGTCGAGCTGGCGCGCCACGACTGGAGCGAGGCGCGCTCGCCGTTCCAGACCGTGCTGTGGGTGAAGGTCGGGCTCTCGGTCGCGCTCGTCACGGCGTCGTATCTGCACAACTTCATCCTGGGGCCGCGCCTGCAGGGGGAGATCAAGGACGGGCGTCCCCAGACGACCCGGCCGACGCTCGTGGTCGTCGGCTGGACGAGCCTGGCGCTCACGATCACTGTGCCGATCCTGGGTGCGATCCTGGCAGAGCTCGCTTCCTGAGACGGCCCTCATCGCCACCCCTGTGTCGTGCGACGGTGCCTGCCGGCCCTGCTCCACCGACGTCCCCCGGAGCCTCCCCGCACGCACACCCCACCCAGGGTGGGGAAGCCAACCCGCCACCCTCAACACCAATTCTACGAGCCGAGGCGTGACGTGTCTGTACCACCTTCGTAAAATCTCCTCCACAGGCCGGGCCTCTCGTGCCTCCGCACGCCCGAGCGCCGAGAATGAGAAGTCGCCGGCGGCGCGCTACCCGGTCCAGTGGTTCGTGATCGGCGTCCGCCGGTCACGCCCGAACGCCTTCGGCCGCAGCTTGACCCCGGGCGGTGCCTGGCGGCGCTTGTATTCGGCACGGTCGATCATTGCCAGCGCACGCTCGACCACCTCGGGATCGAACCCGTCATCGTTCAGCTCCTCGCGCGAGCGGTCGAGCTCGACGTATGCCTCGAGGACCCGGTCGAGCGTCGCGTAGGGCGGCAGCGAATCCTCGTCGCGCTGGTCGTCGCGCAGCTCGGCGCTCGGGGGACGGTCGATGATCGACTGCGGGATCAGCTCACGGCCGGCCCGCTCGTTCAAGGCGTGGGCGAGCCTGAACACGTCGGTCTTGTACACATCCTTGATCAGCGCGAAGCCCCCTGCGAGATCGCCGTAGAGGGTCGAGTACCCGACCGAGAGCTCCGACTTGTTCCCGGTCGCGATCACGAGCCAGCCGAACTTGTTGGAGAGCGCCATCAGCAGCGTGCCCCGGACGCGAGCCTGGAGATTCTCCTCCGTCAGATCCGGGTCGCGGCCCGCGAACGACGGAGCAAGCGCCGCGCCGAACGCCCCGACCATCGGCTCGATCGCAATCTCCCGGAACTCGATCCCGAGCGACCTCGCGACCAGCACCGCGTCGGAGCGCGTGGCCTCGGACGAGTACCGCGAAGGCATCGACACTCCGTGCACGCGGTCGGCTCCGAGCGCGCCGACCGCGATCGCGGCCGTCAGCGCCGAGTCGATCCCACCCGAAAGCCCGATCACGACATCGCCGAAGCCGTTCTTCCCGACGTAGTCGTGGAGGCCCAGCTCGAGCGCGACGCGCATCTGCTCGAGATCGTCCAGCGGCTGGGCCGGCACCGGGCGCCGGGAGCTCGTCTGTGCTCTCGCCGGGCCGAGCTCGAGCTCGGTCGGCGGAGGGCTGCTGCTCCGGTCGAGTGCCAGCGACCGTCGGCGAACGTCGCGCAGCCGGCGTCCGACGGCGCTCACCGGATCGAGGTCGACGACGAGTAGTTCTTCTTCGAAGCTCCGACCGCGCGCGACGAGCTCGCCCTCGTCGTCGAGCACGACCGAGGCGCCGTCGAAGATCAGCTCGTCCTGCCCTCCGACCATGTTGCAGTAGGCGATGAAGCACGAGTTGTCCCGGGCGCGGACGCGCAGCATCTCCTCGCGCTCGCGATCCTTGCCGACGTGGAACGGGGAGGCGGAGAGGTTGACCACGAGCTGCGCGCCGGCGAGCGCGAGGTCAGTGGTCGGCGGCCCCGGTTGCCAGATGTCCTCGCAGATCGTGATGCCGACCACCGCGTCGCCGAACCGGAGCAGGAGCAGCGCGTCGCCCGGCGCGAAGTAGCGGTTCTCGTCGAAGACGCCGTAGTTCGGTAGGAAGCGCTTGCGGTAGACGCCCCGAATCTCGCCCCCGGCAAGGACGAACGCCGCGTTGTGGAGATCCGTGTCCAGGTGCGGGGCTCCGACGAGCGCAACGATGTCGCCGGTTTCGCCGGCGAGCTCCTCGATCGCCCGCCTCGCAGCACGGATGAACGCAGGGCGCAGCAACAGGTCCTCGGGCGGGTAGCCGGTGACCGCGAGCTCGGGGAAGATGACGATGTCCGCCTCGGCCGCCCGCGCCTCCGCGGCCAACTCGAGGATCCGCTCGCCGTTGCGTTCGAGGTCGCCGACGATGCTGTTCATCTGTGCGAGAGCGAGTCTCAGGGGTCGTCTCCTTGGTGCGAGGTTTTATCCTCTGGATCTAAAACTCTAGCGCGCCGCCCATGTCGCCAGCGAAGAAACGCTGCGGCTCCCAGCGCAAAGCAGCCGAACGCGAGCCCGGTGAGCAGTCGGCGCCCCGTCTCGTTGCCGATTCCGACCAGCACCGCCGCCGCCGCGAACAGCAGGATCGCAACGACGCGGTTCCGCTCGGCACCCATGGTGCGACGCCCGCGGAAGCTGCTTATTGCCCGCTCGGGGGCGGGTCGCCCTGCTCACGCTCGCGCAGGAAGCGTGTCAGCTCGGCGGCGAGGGACTCGCCGCTCGGTAGCTCCTCGTCGGGCTCCTCGACGCGGTTCTCGAGCTCGTCCACGTAGGCGGCGGTCTCCTCGTCCGCAGCAACCGCCTCGCTCACCTGCTGGATGTAGGCGTTGCCGGCCTCCTCGAGCTCGGAGGTGTCGAGCGGGACGTCGAGCAGGAGCGAGAGCCGGTCGCAGAGCGCCTTCGCCGCTCGGGGCGAGGGCGTCAGCTGAACGTAGTGCGGCACCGCCGCCCAGAGCGAGACCGACGGGACGCCGGCCTCGCGCAATGCGTCGTGGAGCACGCCCACCATTCCGGTCGGGCCCTCGTAGCGGGACGGCTGGAGGCCGAGATTCTTCAGCACGTCGGCCTCGGACGAGCTCGCCGTTACCGGCGAGGGCCGGGTGTGCGGCACGTCCGCGAGCAGGGAGCCGAGCGTGACGACCATCTTCGCTCCGAAGTCGTTCGCGACGCCGGTGACGAGGCTGCAGAACGCCCGCCAGCGGAGGCTCGGCTCCGTACCGACCAGGAACAGGACGTCGCGCGGCTTGTTGGGTGTGCTGCTGGCGATCCGTGCGTGATGGAATGCGTTCTCCGGCCATTCGATCCGCCGCTGGCCGTCGACGACGGTCACGTGCGGACGGGTCATCTGGAAGTCGAAGAAGAGCTCGGGATCGATCGAGCCGAACTGCTCGGCTCGCCAGGTTCGGACGAGGAACGCGCTCGCGAGCGAGGCACCCTGACCACCGTCGTTCCAGCCACGGAACGAGCAGATGAGGACGGGATTCGAGACTTCCGGGCGCTGGTCGATGCGGAGCTCGTCTCCCATCAAGTCATCCTACTGGGCCGCCAGAGCGTCGCCACGAACACGACCGTGGCACCCCAGACGATCGACGAGAGAGTGACGTGGAGGATCACGAGGCCGATCGGAAGGTGGGTGCGGTACTGGATCTCGCCGACGATCATCTGGATCACGAGGAGCCCGAGCACGATGAGCGCGCCGCGGATATGCCTGCTCCCGCGGTAGCTGAGCCAGACCATCAGCCCGGCGAAGGTGAGCGCGAAGAGCGCGGTCGCGCGCACGTGCAGGTAGACCGCGGGCTCGAGCCGCCAGATCCGCGGAACGGCCGTGCCGCCGGAGTGCGGGCCCGCCGCGGTCGCGAGCACACCGCTCACGAGCAGCGCGGCACATGCGACGCCGGAGACGAGGGCAAGCGCGCGCACACCGAGCGGGAGGCGTTCGCCGCGGATGTTCCACGCCTCGAGCGCGACGAGGATCCCGAGCGTCAGGGCGAGGATCGAGAGCAGGAAATGGGTCCCGACGAGGTACGGGTTCAGCTTGTAGTGCACCGTGACCGCTCCGAGCGGCGCCTGGAGCAGGGAGGCGACGAAGGTGGCGCCGGCGACCCACCGGACCCAGCGCTCGAGGTGCGCCACCCGCAGCGATGCGAGGAACGTCGCGAGGGTGACGATGATCACGAAGCCCGACTCGATTCGATTCGAGAACTCGACGAAGGAGTGGTACCCCGTGTTCGGGAAGGGATCGCCGGCCTCGCAGCCGGGCCAGTGCTCGCAGCCGAGCCCGGAGCCGGTGAGTCGGACGGTCGCACCGGAGGCGACGATCAGGATGAGGATTACGGCATTTGCCAGCGCGAGCCTGCGAAACGACTGCGCCGAGACCGCAAGCCGGCGAAAGCGCGGCAGCGAAGCCTCCATCTCGCGAACTGTACCGGCGTCACCTCTGTGAGCCCGACATAACCGTGGGCGTTAAAGAGTGGCGACGGCCTTGGGGAGGCCGTCGCCGGGGAGAGGAACGTGTGTTGGGTATCGCCGGGTTCGCCAGATTCGCTCCGACTCCTTCAAGCTGAAATCACGTTCTCCCCCACTGTTCCGTTCGTCGGTTCGGCCTGCTCCGGAACCGTCAATGGGGACCGTCGAAAAAGCCGTTCGGTTTGAAGGCGATGGTGCCCCGTGCGCTGAGTGCCGCAGCCAGCACCGCACCGGCCAACACGAAGCCACGCTTGCCGTAGAGGTACACGAAGAGTCTTGCCACAGTTCGATTTCACCCCCTTGCCGCTGTCTGTCTGAACCGCGTTCGCCCCCGGCTGGGCCGGGGAGGACGCCTGCCGCAGGTATCCCAGTTCGGGCTTAGAACCGGAAGTCCTGGAGTGCCTCGGCGGCGCGCCGGTAGAGCACCGCCGCCCGCCTGTCGTCGCCCCGTCGCTGAGCCAAGTCTCCCTGGGCAACCCACGCCGCAGCCCGATGTGGTCCCGACGAGAGTTGGGCGAGCACCCTCTCAGCTTCTGCCAGCACGATCTCGGCCTCCTCGAGCCGGTCCTGCTCGAGCAGCGCCTGACCCAGCACGAGCCTCGCGTTCCCGATCTCGTCGGTGCGATCCTCACGGCCGTCGAGTCGCCGCAGCGCATGGCGCGCGTGCTCTTCGGCCGCGACCGGTTCGCCGGTCTTGAGGCAGACCTGCGCGAGTGACGAGACGATCGTCGCGATGTCGTCGTCGGTCCCGTGCTCCAGCGCGACCGTGAACGCCTCCTGAAGCCGTTCGACGGCCTGCTCCGGCTTGCCGAGCAGGAACTCGAGTCCGCCCAGGTTGTTGAGCAGCCGCCCGACGTTGCTTCGATCCGCGAGCTCTTCGTACTGCGTCTTCGCGCGCTCCGCGTAGGTTCGGGCCAGCACCCAGTGCCCGTCGCGCTCGGCGACGAGCGATGCCTGGAAGTACGCCTCTCCGAGCGCCAGCGTGTCCTGCATCGACTCTGCGAGCTCGAGCGAGCGCTCGATGTCTTCGCGCGCCGCCTCGTAGTCGCGCTGCCGGCGGTAGCACCGCGAGCGCCAGGTGAGGATCTTCGCACGCAGGAGGTCGGCGGGCAGCTCGGAGCCGTCGAGCAGGTCGAGCGACTCGCGGAAGAGCGCGATCGAGGTCGCGATGCTGGAGATCAGGTACCGCGCCACACCGAGCCGGAAGAGGATCTCGGCGCGGTCGACGTCGGAGAACTCGGGCCCCTCGGCGAGGTTCCGTGCCTCGGCGAGCAGGTCGAGCGAGTTGCGGACCTCACCGTTCTGCATGCGCGCCCAGGCCTCGCCCGACAGGAGCCGGACGCGGAGCTCCGAGGCGCCGCTCGCGACCACCGGCCCGAGCGCGTAGGCGTACTCGTCGATCGCCTGGGCGAAGTCGAGCTTCTCGACGAGCGCTTCGGCGCGGGTGAGCACCGTTTCGGCGCGCGTGCGCTCGTCGCTCGAGACGCCGTTCGCGAGGAAGGTGACGTCGGTTCCAAGCCGGACCGCGAGCCACTCCACGGTCTCGGGCGTCGGCCGCGTCTTACCGCGCTCGATCTGCGAGATGTACTCCTTGGAGAACCGGTCGGCCGCGAGGTCGGATTGGGTGAGCCCGGCCGCAACGCGGAGCTGCCGGAGCCGGTCACCCAGACGCGAGCTCGCCTGCCGTGAACCGTGCTGTTTTCCAAGACCCTGTTGCGCAGAGCCGGAAGAGGCCGAGCCGTTGCTCGATCCGGGCGCGTCGGGAGTGCGGGAGACGTCGATTGCCATAGGGTTCGCGCAGTGTGCAGTAGGGGGCTTCGCCGCGCAATCCCCTAAATTGGACAGTAGCCGATTTGGACGAGAATTGCACGCGCCTGGCCAGCGATCCCTGTACTGGAGCCGGAAATTGGTGAAGCTACCTAGTTCGGGGGTACTTGACCGGTTTACTTGACAGGTGCACCTCCGCGTTCTAGAGTGCTCCGCACAGAACCTTTTGCACCTCGAATGTCGAAGGGTGCGGGGGGAGCGCTGGGGAAACCGTTCGTCGAGTCGTCTGTGCCGCAGAGCCGATTCGACGGGCGCCTCATGAAGCGCACCACCTCACAGGAAGAGCCCCGGGTGCCGCAGCCGGGGCTCTTCGTTTTTTCTGGGTCGGAACCGCCGCCGCGCGCGCAGCCTAAGGCCCGGTGGGCGGCGCGTTCGCGAGCCTCGCGGTGCAGTAGTAGTCGCGCCAGATCAGCTTGTAGATCGGGATCCACTTCGGGAGCGACCGGACGCCGGGGATGAACGGGAGCAGGACGAAGAGCAGCGAGAGGATGCCCATGATTCCCCAGATCTGCGCGTCCGCGTTTCCGGACTGGGAGGTGGTGAACGGCGGCACCTGGTACCAGAAGGTGTAGAGCCAGAGCCAGGCCTGGCCGGGGAAGTTCCCGGTCTCGTTCATCATCCCCCACTGGCTTCCGAGCAGGTTCTGCTGCGCCGCGCGCGCCTCGAGGTAGCTGCCGTCGGCCAGGAAGAGCAGCGCCTTCGTGTAGTTGGTCTCGTAGAACTGGCTCGTCGCGTTGAGGGCGCCGTCGAGGCCGCCGCTTCGCGCCATCGCGAGCAGGTTCGCCATCAGCGCCGGCACGGGGCCGTAGGCGGCAGCATCGCTGCCGGAAGGCCCGCCCGCCCCCTGGTCGAGTGCCTTGGCGTAGCCGGCGGCCCAGGCGGTGCGCGTCGCCGGCGTTGCGCGGTTCCAGCGATGCAGCGCCTGAGCGAGGGCCGGATCGGTCTGGGCCGGGATCGAGAGCGGGCCGAGGACGAAGGCGCGCGCCGGGTTGATCGGGATCTGCACTCCGAGCAAGCGCTGGATCGACAGGTTGCCGATCAGATTCTGGCCGGCGCCCGCGACGTGGGTGTAGGGCGGCCCGTAGGTGGCGAGGCCGCTCGTGCCGTCGAGCTCCGAGGCGGCGGTCGCGACGAAGTCCTTCGGCGCCGCGGCCGCCCACTGCGCGATCGTCACCGGCTTGTCGTCCGGCGAAGAGAAGATCAGGGCCAGGAAGAGCGTCAGCAGCGTTACCGCCGCGAGTGCGATCACGCCCTCCTTGACGATGTCATAGCGGCGTTTGCCGCCCTGCCACTCCAGACCCGGATCCGGTGCGAGCGGGTACTCGGCGGCGCTCATTCCTCGCTGCCCTTCACCGGCAGCGGCGGGACGACACCGCGACGGCGGACGAGCAACACGTGGCCGGCGATCAGGATCGCGACGATCAGCGGCAGCAGCACGACGTGCCACAGCAGCATCTGGCCGAAGTTGAGCACGTTGAAGAAGGAGCCGATCCCCGCCGCGTTCAGCCCGTCCTTCGCCTGCCCGCCGATCCACTGCGAGTCGAAGTTCTGCTGCGAGAGGTAGCCCGTGAAGGCGGCGCCGATCGAGACGAGGAAGGCGATCGCGCCGGTGATCCAGGTCAGGGCGCGGCGCCCGCGCCAGGCCGCCATGAAGAACTTGCCCCAGAGATGGACGACCATGAAGAAGAAGAAGAGCTCGGTGCTCCACAGGTGGGTGCTGTTGACGTAGTGGCCGACGGTCGAGGTGTGCCACCACGACGGCCCGGCCAACGCGATCACCGCGCCGGAGACGAGGATGACGACGAACGAGGCAAGCGAGAGGACGCCGAAGACATAGATCCAGGAGGCGACGTACACGGGTTGCGTGTCGGGCAGGAGCTTCTCGGGGGGCAGCGCCGCGACCCCGGCCTCGCGCACGCGGCCGGTCCAGGTGGGCGTCTCGGACTCCACGCTCATCCCTTCCGCTTCGCGCCGGGGAACGGCAGCCAGATCGCCAGCGCGAAGACCGCGATCATCAGCAGGATCACGATCACGTTCGCGTCGGAGATCAGGAACCAGCCCCGGTGGAGGTAGTCGGGCCGGCCGTTCAGGTCGATCACCGCACCGGTCAGGGCTTCACCGAACATCTGGGGGAAGGATCGACGCTGGAGCCCAGGCCGGCATCAGCGCCCAGTCCGATCGCGGTTGCGGATATCCCGCAACCGCAATGTGCGCGAAGGGCCGAGGATGAGGATGACAGCCTGCGCCCCACGGGCTACCCTAGGAGCGGGGTCGGTTGACGATGAACGGGGAATCCACAGAGCGCACGCCGGGGCGTCGCAGGACCGGGCGGCTCGTGGCCACAGCGGCGTTCGCGATCGCGCTTCTCGCGTTTGCTCCCCTCGCCCAGGCGCGGACGAGCGCCGGCAACGCGCTCGACGTGAACTTCACGATCGACGGTGTGATCACGGTGACGCTCCCCGACGGCACGCCCGTCGGCACGACGAGCGGGGCGCCGTCGGTGATCCCGGCCGGCTCCTACGTCGTCTACCTGCAGGGGCCGGACGGCTGCGTCGATCTCCCGTTCTTCATCCTCAAGGGCCCCGGCGAGAGCATCACCGACAACCTCAGCTCGGGCGCCTCGACGAACAGCTACAACGCGACCTTCCAGCCGAGCTCGACCTACACGTGGATCGACGACATGAACCCGAAGGTCGTCTACAGCTTCTCGACCTCTGCCGGCGCGGGTTCGTCCGGCTCTGGATCGAGCGGCGGGTCTTCGTCATCCAGCGGCTCCACGCTCGGGTCGGTTCAGAGTCCCGGCTCGTCGGGAGCATCGTCGAGCCACGGCGTCCAGAAGACGACCGCCTCGACGCTCGGGACGCTCGTCGGGACCGTCACGCCCGCCGGGCGGCTGACGCTCATGCTCGGCGGCAAGAGCGTCAAGAAGCTCGCGGCGGGCCGCTACCGCGTCTCGGTCGCCGACAAGAGCTCGACGAGCGGCTTCATGCTCGCGAGCGGCTCCCACACGGTGACCGTCACGGCCGGCAAGTTCGTCGGCGTGCGCGCGCTGACCGTGAGTCTGACCGCGGGCCGCTGGTCGCTCGAGACGCGCATCGGCGCGAAGCCGACCTTCGGCATCTCGGTCGGCTGACCCCGGCTACTCGGGGTCGGCCATCATCCACGCGCGTCGCGAGGCTCGAACGAGCTCGAGGTCCCCTCCGAGCAGGCCGCCGAGGCGGTGGTCGATCGTCGCGAGCAGGCCGCCGGCCACGAAGATCCACGCCTCGGCAACGGGGTCTCGATCCGCGTTGATCACCCCGTCGGCCTGGCCGCGCCGGATCACGTCGGCGAAGAAGTCGTGCGCGTCGCGAATCTGCCCCCGCACAGCCTTGGCGATCACCGGGTCCTCGGAGGCCTCGGCGAGAGCCTGGATCCACATGTCGACGACGCGGAGCTTCGAACGCTTCTCCATGTAGGCGTCCGAGATCGCGCCGAGACAGCGGGCCGGATCGCCCTCGAGTGCTGCCTGGCAGAACTCACGGAACCCTCGCCAGGCCTCCTCGAGGCAGGCGATGTAGAGGTCCCGCTTGGAGCCGAAGTGGCGGTAGAGGATCGGCTCGGTGATCCCGGCTTCCCGGGCGATCTCCGCGGTCGTCGCGCCGCGATAGCTCTTCTCGAAGAAGACGCCGCAGGCGGTGTCGAGCACCGCCTGCCTGCGCTCGACGGCCGGGAGGCGCGGCCGTGCCTTCTCTGGCGCGCTCATCTAGACCTCGAGCGCGACCGGGGCCGCCGTGTGGTCTGCCCGGACGGGCTTGCGGACGGTGAGAAGCGCGACGACGGAGCCGGCGAGGGCGATCACGGCAGCAGCCTCGAGCGCGGTGTGGAGCGCGTTCGTGAACTCGACGGCCGCGAACGGCGGGAGCGCCTCTCCGGTGCCGCTGCCCGAGGCCCCTGCCGGCAGCCCCGAGGCGATGATCGCGCCGATCAGCGCGATGCCGAGCGACCCGCCGACCTGCCGCATGCTGTTCAGCACGGCCGAGCCGACGCCCGCCTTGTCCATCCTGACGGCGGACATCGCAGCTGCGGTCGTGGGGGTCATCGTCAGCGAGATCCCGACGCCGCCGACGATCATCGCCGGGAGCAGGTGCCAGTAGGTGGAGCCGACGTCCAGGCGCGAGAACAGGAACAGCGATGCGGAGAGCAGGAGCATTCCGCTCCCGGCGAGGTACCGCGAACCGAAGCGGTCGGAGTACTTCCCGGCGAGGGGTGCGAGGAAGACGATCAGCACCGTCATCGGCAGGAACGCCGCGCCTGCCTGGATCGGCGAGTAGTCGAGCACCTGCTGCATGAACAGCGAGATGTAGAAGAACACCCCGAACATCGCGAGCGCGACGAGCAGCATCACGGCGTTCGCGCCCGCGAAGGTGCGGTTGCGGAACAGCGAGAGATCGAGCATCGGCAGGCGCTGGCGCAGCTCGAGAATGGCGAACGCGCCCAGGGAGACGGCGGCGACCGCGAACGCGCCGAGGATCCGGGTCGAGCTCCAGCCGTAACTGTTGCCCTCGATCAGCGCGTAGATCAGCGCGAAGAGCCCGAGCGCCGAGGTTGCGAGCCCGGGAATGTCGGGGCGCTGCTCGGCCGAGGTGTCCCGGGATTCGTCGATGAACAGGAACGCCGAGATCACGGCGAGGATCCCAACCGGGATGTTGATGAAGAAGATCCAGTTCCAGTTGATGTGCTCGGTGATCAGGCCGCCGACCAGCGGGCCGATCGCGAGTGCGAGGGCCGAGACGCCCGCCCAGATCCCGATCGCCGTGCCGCGCTGCTTCGGCGGGAAGGTGACGGTGATGATCGAGAGCGTCGAGGGGTTCATCAGTGCGGCGCCCAGGCCCTGGACGACGCGCGCGCCGATCAGAACGGTCGCCGAGCCGGCGAGACCGCAGGCGAGCGACGACGCCGTGAAGACGATGAGGCCGGCGACGAACATCTTCCGGCGGCCGAGCAGGTCGGCGAGCTTACCGCCGGTCAGCATGAACGCACCGAAGGTGAGCGCATAGCCGGCGACGACCCATTCGAGCTCGGACACCTTGAGGCCGAGAGAGCGCTGGATCGACGGCAGCGCCACATTCACGACGGTGTTGTCGAGCATGATCATGAAGAGGCCGAACGAGACTGCCGCCAGCGTCCACCACTTCCTGTTGTCCTCGGCGAAGAGCTTCGCCTTCATCGTCGGTGCCCCCTTGTTAGTCGACGCTAAGTTAGTCCGCGCTAGGTTAGCACGCGCTAACAGCTGAATGCAAACCGGCTTCCGCCCGACCTCGAAGTCGGGCGTGGAGAAGCGCCGGCGCGTGCGGAGGGCTACTCGGAAGCGGGCGGTTCGCTCTGCGGCTCGGCCGTGCCGGCCGGTTGCGCAGGGCGCCGACGCCGTCGCCGGCGGCGCGGCTCGGTCGCGGCGGGGCCGTTGCCGTTCGCAACCGGCTCGGCGGGCTCGGGTGCTTCGCCCGGGCTCTCGCCGGCGGGTGCGGCGGTCCCGGGCGAGGCCGCCGTCTCCGTGCCGTTGCGCTTCTTGCGGCGCCTGCGGCGGCGGGAGCGGGTCGGGCCGGTCTTCGGGGACGGCAGGTCGTCGGCCAGCGCGGCGGCGATCTCCTCGATCGAGCCGAGTTGCTCGCGGGCTTCGTCGAGCAGCTTGGTCGCCCGCGGCGTATAGCCCTCGGCGGTTGCGAGGAGCGCCGCGCCGACATCACGCGGCATCTCGAGTGCCGCCTTGACGAGCCGGGCGGTGTTCTCTTCGTGACGGTTGCCACGCGAGTTCGCGAGCGCGCCGAGAAGCCGCTTCGCGTCGGGGTATTCCTGCGAAGCCTTGCGGTCGAGCGTCTTGCGCACGGCCCGGGCGAGCTTCCATGTCCAGCGGGCGAGGATCTGCTCGGGCGCGTCCGGCTTCCCGTCGGCGACGGCGCGCAGCATGATCCGGACGCCCGCTGCCCGATCCTTCTCCCACGGCGGGGCCTGGGTGACGAGGGTCACGAGGTCGTCGAAGTCGGCACGCTCCACGCGCATCGAGACGCGGTCGGCGAGCGCGATCAGGCGCAGCCTCCGGTTCGGATTCTGGGCGGCGCAGGTCGAGAGGAACGTCTCGAGCGCGCCCTTCGAGGCGCCGCGCTCGGTGAACTTCTGGACGAAGGTCTGGCGTTCGTCGAAGCGCATCTGCCGGCCCGCGATCGTCGCCCAGAACCGCTGCTCGTCGTCGTCGAGGTACTTCGGATCGATCCGCTGCCACTCGCGCTGGATCACGGCGAGCCGCCGGGCGACGTCGGGCGTGACCGGAACGAGCCAGTTCGCGGGCGTCAGCTTGCGCCGGGCGCGCCGCTGCGTCCGGCGCCGAGGCGCGGGTGTCACCCGGGCGCCCTCGCGGTAGAAGTCGGCATTCAGGAGCGAGTGCAGTGAGACGACGCGCTCAGAGTGGGTGGCGGCCTTGGGGACGAAGTCGACGACGATCCCGGCCTCCTTACGCGGATGGATGCGCATGATCCGGCCGATCCGCTGCTGGTAGACGCGCTTCGACGCCGTCGGCGCGAGGTGCATGACGACGGTCGCGCGCGGTGAGTTCCAGCCCTCGGCGAGCAGCATCGCGTTGATCAGCACGTCGATCTCCCCGCGCTCGTAGGCCGCGAGCACCGCGGCGAGCTTGACCGGAGGTGTCCGTCCCGACACAGCCTCGGCCTTCACGCCGGCCGCGCGGAAGGCGGTCGCGAGGTTGTAGGCGTGGTCGACGCCGGCGGCGTAGACGATGCCGGGCGAGTCGTCGAACCGTTCGCGGTAGAGGGTGGCCGCCGCCATGTTCAGGGCTTCGTGGTCGAGCGCGTCTGCGAGGGCGCGTTCCTCGAAGTCCCCTCCGACGATCGGCACCGAGTTGATCGCTGCCACCGGCGGCACCCGCAGGCAACGGAGCGGCGCGATCAGTCCGCGACGGGCGGCGTCTGCGAGCGGTAGGTCGTCGACCGAGGCGGGGAAGACGTCCGAGACCTGCTTGGCGATCAGTTCCTCGGTCGCCGTCATGCCGATGTAGATCGGCTCGCTCAGGCTGCGGATCGCGGCTGAGGTCTTGTCGCCGAGGGCGGTGTGCGCCTCGTCGCAGATCACGAGCTGGTAGGCCTCGCGCGAGATCTCGTCGACATGGCGGGCAAACCACGCGTAGGTCTGGATCGTGATCGGGTTCGAGTACGCCTTTGTCGACCCGTTGAGGATCACGTCGGTGAACCGGCTGCCGTAGCCGTGGTCGGTCAGCTCGCGCCTGAACTGGTCGACGAGGAGCCGGCGGTGGGTCAGGATCAGCACGCCTTCGGTGCGCGCGGCCTCGACGAAGCCCGCGGCCGCGATCGTCTTGCCGGAGGCCGTCGGGTGGCGGAAGCGGTAGCGCCGTTCGGCGCCCGGGTCGTCGGCCACGACAGGCTGCAGCTCCTCGGCCTCGACGTCCTCGTCGATCTCGACGGGGATGTCGTCCTCGTCCTCTTCTTCCTCTTCGGCGATCTCCTCGGCAACTGCTCCGTTGCCGCCGGCCTCGCGTTTCTCGACGGCGGCAATCAGCTCGGTCAGCATTCCGGCGAGCGCATCCACCTGGTGGCGGCGCAGCTCCGTCCCGGAGGCGAGGTGGGGTGGCTTCTCCGAGAGGACGCGCTCGAGCCCGAGCATCAGCGCGTAGCGAACCTTCCATTCCGACGAGGGCGAGTCGCGGCCGGCCTCGATCTCGGCCAGCGCGTCGTCGAGCGCGCGCCGCATCGCGGAGCCGGGCCGCAGCGAGGTCGCCGGATCCTCGTCGTCCGTGCGGAGGAAGGGCTCCCCCGCCCAGGCTTCGGCCCGGAGAGCCGCGGCTCGGATGCCGTCGGACGTCTCCCCCAACTCCGGAGATTGCGTCAGCGTCTCGTGCATGGGCACGACACCTAGCGGTGCCGCCTCTACAGGTCAGACTCGCGGGTAGTACCCCTCTCGCAAGCCGCTCGCGCAGGATACCGCATCGACCGGCCGGTATGTGTGCCAGACGTGTTACTTCGTGGACCGGTCGGAGCGCGCCCGCGTAAAGGCATGCGATTCGTCGCCCACGACCCGCACGAGATCGGCGAGTGCGATGTTCACATCGGTCAGGTGGAGTCCCCAGCCCGGGCCGAGAAGCGGCCGAACGACAGGGCGGTGGTCGCCCGCGATGTGGGTCGAGGTGATCTGGAGCCAGCTTGCGGTGCCCGAGCGCTTGCACTGGGCCGTGTACTGGTCCGGGAACGCGATCCACGGTGTCGTCGCGGTGACGTTGCCGGAGGCGCCGACGAAGCGCATCAGCGCGGTCGGGAAGAGGGGCGTGACCGCGGTTGCCGCCGACGAGCCCGGAGCCGACGGGTTGACGCAGAGAACATGCGTCGTCGGGCTCGCGTCGCGCCCGAACATCGCACCCCGCGGCGGCTTGCTGCCAAAGCTCGAGTAGGCGATCACACACCCTGTCTGCGAGGTAGAACTGCACGGTGGGACATGGCCGAAGTCGCCCTTGCCCGCGGCGCTGTTGCCGTCCAGCACCTGCCCGCCGAGGAGGATCGCCGAGACGAGCAGCCGTCGCTGCGCCGGGTCGCGGTCGATCACCGTCTTCACCAGGTGCTTGAGGACGTAGGCGCCCTGCGAGTGGCCGATCAGCACGACTCCACGGCCGTGGTTGTCGTGGGCGAGGTACCAGCGCCAGGCGGCGAGGACGTCGCCGTAGGCCTCGTACTGGTTCGCGTGGAGCGAGCGGTCGGTGAGGCCGGGGTTCGTGATCTGCCGGTAGACCGGGGCGTAGACCTTGCAGACCTGCGAGAAGCGCTCGACCTGCGCCTGGGCGACGAAGAGCTGCGGGAGCCCGATCTGGAGGCTCGCGTTGCCGGTGTTCTCGTTGCTGACGGTCGGGTAGACGTAGAAGCAGTCGATCGGCGGGTTCGCGGCGGGCCGCGGCTTCTCGACCGTCTTTGTGCCGTCGGCGCGGATCACAGTGGTCGCGAGGCTGCCGGTGCACGGGTCGCCGGCGCGGCCGGGGAAGCACAGCCAGAGCGTCTGTTTCGGCGTCGGCGGCATCTGCGCGCCGGCCGTGGTGGTCGTGGTGGTCGTGGTGGTCGTGCTGCTGCCGCAGCCCGTGAGCGCTAGGGCCGCGATCGAGAGAGCCGCCGCCAGGAGCAACCCGACGAGCACTTGCGGTCGCATGCTTTCAAGGTACGTGTTCGCCGGCGGCCGTCGGGTCGAGGTAGACCTCGATCGGGGCATCGCCGCCGCGAAGCAGGCTCGCGGGCACAACCTCGTCGATCTCGCCGAAGAATCCGCGGTCGACCGCATCGGCTTTGTCGGCGCCGGTGACGAGCATCACGATCCGGCGGGCCGAGAGCAGCGCCGGAAGCGTGAGCGACACGCGTTCGACGAACGGCTCGACTCCGGCAGGCCCGTGAGCGACCAGGCGCGTTCGCTCCGCAAGCTGGGGCGAGCCGGCGAAGAGCGAGGCGATGTGTGCGTCGGCGCCGAGTCCGAGCAGCACCAGGTCGAGCGTCAGGCCGTCCAGGGCCTGCTCGTATTCGGCGACGGCCTCGTCCGGCGTCAGCTCTCCTCGGATGCGGTGTGTCTCCGGCAGGTGTTGGAGCCGGTCGAAGAGCGTCCGCCGGGCAAGCCCGTAGTTCGACCGCGGGTCGGACGTCGGCACGCAGCGCTCGTCGCCCCACCAGACCGAGACCCGTCGCCAGTTCGGCGCCGCGTAGGCGGCGAGCTCGTAGGCGCGGGCCGGCGTCGTGCCGCCGGTGAGGACGATCGAGCCGCCGGCCCGGGCCTGCTCGGCGAGCAGTTCGCCCACCGCGACCGCCGGATCGTCGAGGACGTGGAGGTCGGGGTCAGTCATCGCCGCGGGCGAGCTCTTTGCTTCGCTCCATCGCGGCGTTGATCGCGTTCAGGAACGCGGCACGGACGCCGGCCTGCTCGAGCTCGCGGATCGCGCGGATCGTCGTCCCGCCGGGCGAGGTGACCATCTCCCTCAGCTCGACCGGATGGACGTTCTCGTCGCGAAGGAGCTTCGCGGTGCCGAGCATCGTCTGCACGACGAGCTTCGTCGAGATCTCACGGGAGAGACCGAGCAGGATCCCAGCCTCGATCATCGCCTCGGCGAGGAGCGCGTAGTAGGCCGGGCCCGAGCCGGAGACGGCGGTGATCGCATCCATCTGCACCTCGGGCACCTCGACCACGGCGCCGACCGCGCGCAGCACCGTTCCCGCGCGCTCCAGGTGCTCGGGGCCGGCGTGGGTGCCGGCGCACATCCCGGCGATGCCCTCGTGCACCGTCGAGGGCGCGTTCGGCATCGAGCGCACGACCGGGACGTCGGCGCCGAGGTGCCGCTCGATCCGGGCGGTCGTGATCGCCGCGGCGACCGAGAGCACTGTCTGCTGCGCGGTGAGCAGGTGGCCGATCTCGCCAAGCAGGGTCTCGATGTCCTGCGGCTTGACCGCGAGCACGACGACATCGGCGCCGCGGATCGCCTCGGGGTTCGAGGTCGTCGCCTCGACGCCGTGGCGCTCCCGCAGCTCGACGACGCGCTCTTCACGCCGCGAGGTCGCGATGATGTCGGCCCAGTCGGAGCTACGCAGCCCGGCGAGCAGCGATTCGCCGATCTTGCCGGCGCCCAGAATTGCGATTCTCATCACGCAAGCCTACGAGTCCGGCGTGGTATCCCGCCAGCAGGTACACGCTCGCGAGCCCGGCCCACTCGCCGTAGGGCTCGAGCAGGACGTCCGTCTCCTCGGCTTCGACCCGCCGCCCCCAGAGTGCCGCCGCGAGCTTGACGAGCCCGAGATCCCGCGCGAGGCCGCGCTCGTAGCGGCCGAGACCCTCGAGGCAGACCACGCCGGCAGACCAGGGACCGAGCCCGCGCTCGCGCTCGATCCGGCTTGCGACGACGTCTGTCGGGTGCGCCTTCAGCGTCTCGAGCTCCGTTCCGCGGCAGAGCCTGACGAGCGTTGCGCCCCGCCGCGCCCCGAGCCCGAGGTTCCGTAGCTCGGCCGGTGAGAAGCGCGCGAGGTCGGCTGCGGTCGGGGCGGCATGAAGTCCGCCGAGCTCCCGGGTCGCGGCCCGAACGACGCTCCGCTCGATCGCCCGCGCCCTGCTGGCGGTGATCAGCTGTCCGGCGACCGCGCGAAGGAGGGCATGGGCAACGGTCGCCGTTCGCATCGGCCGAAGCCCGCGCAGCTGCCTCGTCGCCCGCCCGATCAGCGGGTCGTCGGCGAAGCGCCGCAGGAACTCCGAGTGGTCGTCGTCGATCCCGAGTATGAACCGCGTCCGCTCGATCCCCTCCGCGCTCGAGGCCTGGATGCAGATGACCCCGTCGGGCCGCTGCCACGCCCGCGCCCGCTCGAGCTCGCCGTCCCCCGTGGCCAGTGTGGCCTCGAGCACGCCGTCCTGCACGCGCCGCGTCGCGTCGCCGCCGTGGCGCGCCGAGAGCCGAAGCGAATAGGGCCCGACCGGCCGCAGTTCTGCCGAGATCACCGCGCGACTGTAGCCGCCTCCCCGGCGTCCCTCATCCGCGCGGGCCGCAACGAGCGAAAATCGTCGGGCCCCACCGCGGACCCCCACCCTTGGGTGGGGCCGCTTCCCTCCGCCCTCACTGCCAATTCTACGGGCCCGAGCGGTCCGTGTCTGTACCAACTCTGTGAAATCTCGTCCACAGGCCGGGCCGCCGGGCCGCCGGGCGCGTGGCGGGCGGCGGGCTCGAACGTGCGCGTAGCGTTCGGCCTTCGCGACGCTCGGGCTACCGGTCGAGCCCCGCCGGATCGGCCTGGAGGTTCGCCGCGACCTCTGCCGCCAGCTCGAAGACGTCGAGTGCCTCCGACTCCCGCCCGCTCTCTCGCAGGAACCTCCCGTTCGACCGCAGCGCCGCGGCGTGCTCGCGAACGGTGCCGTGGGCGGAGAGAAGCGCGAGCGCCTCGGCATACGCGGCGTCGGCGCCGTCACCCGTCGCGCGGCTACGGGCCTCGGCGAGGGCGAGCCACGCGTTGCCCCGTTCGTTTGGGGCCTCCGCTGCGAGGGCGACGGCCTCCTCGGCGAGACGAACCGCCCACTCCGGATCGCCGGCCCCCGTGGCGTAGATCGACTGCAGCCGCCGGACGGTGGCCAGGTCGTCGTCGCTCGCGTGCGGCCCGAGCAGCGACTCCGCCGCGTCGAGATGGCGCCGCGCGCCGTCCGGGTCGTCGTCGGCGGTGAGCGCCGCGTCGGCACACGCCACGTGGGCCCGGGCGAGATGGAGCGTGTCCTCGGTTGCCTCGAGTAGTGCCACCGCCCGCCGGAAGCTGTCGAGCGCCGCGAGCGGCTTCGCCTGTTCCAGCGACAGACGGCCAAGCGACCAGAGGAGCCGGACCTGCGTATACGAGTCCGCGGCCTCCGCCGCGCCGGCCGACAGCTCGGCCACGACGGCGCGGGCCCGCCGGAGCTCACCGAGATCGGTCAGCGCGTAGCTCAGGTAGGTGCTGTAACGGACGCGGGCGCCTGCGTTATCGGGGGCGTTGCGCCCGAGCTCCTCGAGCGCTCGCTCGAACAGACCGACCGCCTCGCGGGGCGCGCCGGAAGCGGCGTAGGCGCGGCCGAGCGTCGAGTAGACGTCCGGCCGCGACCGCGGGGTGACGAGCTCCGACCCGACGACCGCGGCGAGATGCTCGATCGTCGCCGGATGCTCGCCTCGCACCGCCGCCGCGAGCCCGAGCACGATCTGCGCGCGGGTCGCGGACGCCGCGTCGGCATGGGCCTCGGCGTCCTCGAGGATCTCGGCGACCGATACGAGATCGGGATCTCCGTCCAGCCGGAGCCGCAGCTCCTGCTCGGCGAGCCGCAGCTCGCGGAGCTCCGAGGCGCCGAGCTCCGAGCCCGTTTCGAGGTACTCCGGGGTGACCCCGAGCTTCTGGGCGAGCATTCGCAGAGCCTTGACCGACGGGGTGCGCGCTCCCGCCTCGATCCGCGAGATGTACGCGTAGGTGATTCCGGGCGACGACAGGTCGCGCTGGGACAGGCCCTGCTCGACGCGCAGGCGGCGCAGGCGGCCGCCGACCGTCTCGCCGAGCGGCTCTGACCGGGCGCCCACGCGCCGATCATGCCCGTCCAAAGTCGCCGACGTCAACCTGGCCATGTCATCTGGTGACAGGATTGACAACAAAAGAATCTTCATGTCTCCTTCGAGCCGGTTGGCGTTCGATTCCGGAGAGAGGAGGTAGGTCGATGGCGTTCATCTCGACGCGTGTCCAGCTTGCGCTCGTTGCGGTCGTGTCGGTCGTCGCAGCCGTGCTACTCGGCGGCTGTCCGTGGGGTCCATAACGACGGAGCCCGTGAGGCAGTGACTGTAAGGCAGGGCCCGTAGGGGCTCGAACGGCGCGGGCGGCGCGACCCCGGTTCCGCCCGCGCCGTTACTCTCACGCGATGGTCAGCCGCGTGTCGGCTCGCATCTCCCTGCAGAGCCGCGAGCGGAAGCTGCGGCTCTTCCTCGACCTCTTTCACCCTGGCTCGGACACATCCGTCGTCGATGTCGGCGTCACGAACGCGCCGTTCGGCGAGGGCTCGAGCGACAACTTCTTCGAGGCGCTCTACCCCTGGCCCGCGCAGGTGACCGGCGTCGGTCACACGGAGCTCGACCGCTTCGAGGCCGCCTTCCCGACGGTGACGGCCGTTCGGGCCGACGGCCGCGAGCTCCCGTTCGCCGACGGCCAGTTCGACCTCGGGTTCTCGAACGCGGTCGTCGAGCATGTCGCGGGCGGTCGCGATGGACAGAGACAGTTCGTTAACGAGCTCTGCCGTGTTGCGAGGCGCGTCTTCGTCACGACGCCCAACCGGTGGTTTCCGGTCGACCCGCACTCGTTGCTTCCGTTCGTCCACTGGTTGCCCGACGGCTCGCGTCGCCGCCGGTTGCTCGCCGCCCGCGGCTTCGACGACGTGCTCGATCCGCTCGGCCCCGGCGAGCTCGCGGCGCTCTTCCCGTACCCGGTGCGGATCGTCAGGCGCGGGATGACGCTCGTCGCGGTCGGCCCGGCGTGAGGCGCCCGGTCTGGATCCTGCACGTCTTCGTCGTCGGGCTCGCGCTGCACAACCTCGTGATGGCCGAGCTCTGGGCGGCAGGCGTGCGCGGACGGCCCTCGATCTCGTCTCGGCCTGGAAGGAGGCGCTGCTCGCGGTCGGCCTCGTCCTCGTGCTTCGCGACCGGGGCTGGTCGCTGCGCTTCCACCCTGCCGTTGTCGACTGGCTCGCGATGGCCTACGGCGCAGTCGTCGTCGTCTACGGCCTCATCCCTCAGCATGTCCTCGGCGGTGCCGCGACACACCGCGGCGTGCTCCTCGGGACGCGGCACGATCTCCTGCCCGTGGCGGCGTACTTCTTCGGCCGCGGCCTCGAGATGACCGTCCGCGATGCCCGCCGGCTGGGCGTCACCGTGCTCGGCACGGCGGCCGCCGTCGCGGCCTTCGGCTTTGTCGACATCTACGCGATCCCGCTCTCCTGGTGGCGGCGTTCGGGCGCGCCCGGCTGGTTCACCTACCAGCTTGGATTCAACTACCAGGGGCTCTCGGGACTCCCCGAGAACTTCGTCTACAACACCGGGAACGAGCATCCGCTGCGACGGCTCGTCTCGGTGTTCCTCTCGCCGCTCGCGACCTCCTACGTCCTCGTCACCGCGCTCCTGCTCGCCACCGCGTGGCTCCTGCGGCTCCGGCCGCGGCTCGTCGTCTGGATCCCGCTCACGACGCTTCTCTTTGCCGGCCTGCTCTGGACGCACTCGCGGAGCTCCTACCTCGCCCTTGCGCTCGGCCTCTTCGTCTATGCGGGATTGCGCAGGCAGTGGCGACTCGGGCTCGCGCTCGCCGCGGTTGGCGTCGTCGCGGTCGGGTTTCTCTTCGTGCGGATCTACCCGCACGTCGCGCCCAGCACGACCTACACGCAGGCCGAGCTCAACTGCCAGCGCTACCACGCGCACCATCCGGGCACGCCGATGAGCAACTGTGGACTGCGTTCGCCGAGCCACGCGCTCGGCGGCCTCTCCTCCGCACGCGGGCTTCAGGATGCTGCGGCCGGAGCTCCGGCGGTGGACGGGTTGTCCGACGCGAGCACCGAGAGCCACTGGCAGAGCCTGCGCGACGGGATCACGACCGTCCTCCACCATCCCTTCGGCTACGGCCCCGGCAACGCCGGCTCGACCGCGGCTCGCACCGGCGCGGTGATCGTCGCCGGCGAGTCGACCTACACCGAGCTCGGCGTCGACGTGGGCCTCATCGGCGCGCTCCTCTTCATCGCGTGGTCGCTCACCGTGCTCTGGCGGCTCGCGCACTGCACGGCCTGGTTGACCGCCGCGCTGGTGGCGATGCTGGCGCTCGGCCTGCAGACCGACATCATCGGCGTGCCGTGGGTCGTCTTCGTGCTCTGGCCGCTCGCCGGGTGGCGTATCTCGCACCCTGAGCTTTGACCGGGCGGCGCCGGGACATGTAACAAATGCGTGCAGGTCCGAAAGGGCCACTTGCGCTTGCTCCGATCCTCCGTACCGTGGATCACATGCGAATTTCGTTGCTTGATCTGGCAATGGCGCTTGTCGTTCTCGGGCTCCTCGCGCTGGCCTTCTTCGATCTCTCGATCTTCCATTTCGGGGGCGGACCCGGGCCCGCGGTGCCGGTCGTGCTCGCGAGCCCGACGCTCACGCCGGGCGTGCTCAATCCAAACGTGACGCAGGCCACGATCGACTCCACGATCTGTGTGCGGGGCTGGACGGCGACCGTTCGTCCGCCCGCGAGCTACACCTCGCCGCTCAAGGTGCAGCAGATGCCGGAGTACGGCGAAACGGGCCCGACCTCCGGCTACCAGGAGGATCATCTGATCAGCCTCGAGCTCGGCGGCAACCCTAACGATCCGCGAAATCTGTGGCCCGAGCCCTATCCGCGTGCCGCGGACGTGGACAAGATCGAGAACGAGCTCAACGCCAAGGTCTGCTCCGGTGCGCTCACCCTCAGCCAGGCCCAGCACGACGAGTCTCAGCTCAAGCACGAGTACGGGTGATGCAACTAACGTTGACGCATGAAGGCGGTCAGGGTGCACGAGCTCGGCGGTGCTCCGCAGATCGACGAGATCGATCCGCCGGAGGGAGACGCGCTCGTGAAGGTGTCCTCCGTCGCGTTCAATCCGATCGACATCTCGATTGCCAACGGCCGTTTCTACGGCGGTACTCCACCGATGCCGTACATCGTCGGTTCCGAGGCGATCGGCACGACCGATGACGGCCGGCGGGTCTGGGTGCGCGGCCGGCAGTTGCTGGCGGAGGTCGTCGATCCAGGGCCCGGGTGGAGGTTCGACATCCTGGCCGGCCTCGACGATGCGACCGCTCTCGGTTGCGGGATCGCGGGGCTCACCGCCTGGCTCGCGATCTCCTGGCGCGTGCCGGTCCGGGCCGACGACACGGTGCTCGTGCTCGGGGCGAGCGGCACGCTCGGCTCGGTCGCGGTGCAGGCGGCGAAGGTGCTCGGTGCGCAACGTGTGATCGGCGCGGCCCGGCGAACCGACCTCGTGCCGGCCGCCGCCGACGAGGTCTTCGCGCTCGACGGCGAGGGCGAGTTGCCGTCTGCCTCGCTCATCGTCGATGCACTCTGGGGCGAACCGATCGAGCGGGCGATGGCTGCCGCCTCGGTCGGCGTTCGGGTCGTCCATCTCGGCCAGTCGGCCGGGCCCTCGGCGACGCTGCTCTCGGCATGGGTGCGGGGCAAGGTGGCGTCGATCTTCGGTCACTCGCTGTTCGCGCTCCCCGACGAGGTGGCCGAGACCGGCTACCGGGAGCTCTGCGAGCACGCTCGTGACGGGCGGATCAGCTTCGACACGGAGACGTTCCCGCTCGACCAGGTAGGCGAGGCGTGGACGCGCCAGTCCTCGGGGAGCCCGGGGGCGAAGGTCGTCGTCTCCGTCTCCTAATCGCTGGTCGGCTCGCAGCGTGCCGTCAGGATCTGGGCATCCGTAGTCGCGTTCCGACGCTCGTGACGATCCTCGTCTCCGCGGCACTGGCCGCCGGGGCCGCGGGGGCGGGTCGGCAGCTCTGGCCCACCGACTACGCCGACGAGGCGATCGTCGACAGCCTCCCGGTCGACTCGGCGACGTGCACCGGGGTCGGACCCGTCGTGCTTCGGCACGGCTCGAGCCTCTTCGCCGAGTTCGCCTGCGTCACGGGCGGCCTCGACAGCCCGCAGGAGCTTCTGGCGATCAGACCCTCAACCGACACGGCGTTCGTCCGCCTCGATCCCAGACAGAAGCGTCCACTCGGAACCGTCGTCAGGTCGACCTCGCCCGACGGCCAGACCCAGCCGATCCTGGCGATCAACCGGAACCGCCACGAACTCGAGCTGCTCGACAACTCGATCTGGAAGCTCACCGATCCGAAGGGAGTGCTCATCGGCTGGCGCGGTGACGACCGGGTGACGATCCAGCCGGGGAACTTCTACAACGTGGTCGATGTGACCCGCCACGAGCTCCTGGCGGCGACGTTCGAAGGCTTCGCCTCCGGGTAGTCGGCGCTGCCACTCCCAGATGGATTGTTGACATAAGACAGCAGTATCGCTAGGGTTTCCCCGTCTGCGGCGCCCCGTCCACGAGAAGGAGGCGCAAGATGGTCACCACCCCTGCAGCGACGCTATACAGGCTCGGCAAGCTTCCCGCCCGCGTCGACCCGCGCACGCTTTCGCTCGCGCGCTACGTCGAGCGCCGGGTACTTCCGGCGCCGCCACCCGAGCTCGATCTCGGTGCCGCCGTCTCGGATTGGCCGATGTACGGAAACGATCGGATCGGCGACTGCACGACCGCGGCCGCCGGTCACATGATCGAGGCCTGGACGGCGGCAGCCGCCGGGCGCGCGACCGAGATCCCGGAGGCGGCCGTGCTCGAGGCCTTCGATGCCGTCAAGGTCGTCGATCCGGCGACGGGCGAGGAGGGTGCCGTCGAGCTCGACGTGCTCAAGCTCTGGCGGCGATCCGGGATCGGCGGCCACGCGATCGGCGCCTTCGCCCGCGTCCCGATCCGCGACCGCGAGCTCGTCTGCGCGGGCGCGGAGCTCTTCGGCGGCCTCTACATCGGCCTCCAGCTGCCGCTGCGCGCGCAGGAGCAGGCGGTGTGGGACTGGTCGGGCCGGCTCGACGGACCGGATGCGCCCGGCTCGTGGGGCGGTCATGCGGTCGATGTCGTCGGCTACGACGAAGCGACGCTGACCGTGGTCACGTGGGGCGCGCTCCAGCGGCTCACCTGGGCGTTCTGGGAGCGCTACTGCGACGAGGCCTACTGCATCATCAGCACCGACTTCCTGGCCGCCGGACTCTCGCCCCAGGGCCTCGACCTCGAGGCGCTCGAGGCAGACCTCGCGCTCGTCACCGCAGGAGGAGCCACATGAGCGAGCGGGCGGCCCTCTACACCGTCGCCGTCCGCCCTCGCGGGGGCGGCGGCTCGGCACTGCCGCTCGGCGACCTCGACGGTAACGGCCAACGGCTAGCCGATGTGCTCGACCGCATGCTCGCCGGCTTCTCCGAGGCGAGCGCGGACGGGGCACGGGTGGCGCGGACGCAGCTCGTCGAGCCCGACGGCGATGACCTCTTCGTTGTCCTCCAGCACGGCCAGAAGGGACTTGCCGCCGACATCGTCGATGCCGCCGGCAGCGTCCGCCTGCGCCAGACCCCCGACGATCTCCAGCTCGTCCGCTGCGGCTGCCTCTTTCGGCTGCCCGCCGCCGCGACCGCCGGCAGCCTCGCCGTGCACGTCTCGAACGGGCGCGGGATCAAGGGACTCGTCGTTCAGGGGCTCGTCGCCCGCTTCGGCGCCCTGTTCCCGGAGCTGCGCCTTGCGATCGAGCGGCTCGCCGATCCTGACGCACTGCGCGAGGCCGTTGCCGCCGACCGGATCGAGAGGCTGCGTCTCATCCGGCTCGAGCCTGCGGGCGAGCGGCCCGCAGGCGAGGCCGGGAAGTGGGTCGACGCTGCTTCGGCCGCGCGCGTCGAGCTCGACGTGATGGTCAGGACACCCGGCCACCGGATCCAACGGTCGCTGATCGAGCGATACCTCGGCGGCGACAGCGACGCGTTCGCGGAGATCGTCAGCTTCGCCGGCATGACCTTCGACGAGGCCCTCGTCGGTGTCGTGCTGCCCGACGAGAGCCGCCGACTCTTCGATCTCGCCCGTCCCGAGGCCGGCCGTCCCGTGCTGCGGGAGCTCCCGGCCCTCGAGCTGGACGAGGTCGGTGAGCCGACGCCGGCGAGCCTGCTCGCCGGACTCCGGGCGGCGCTCGCGTCGTAGACCCGCACGGCATGCATCTAAGCTCGGGTGGATGGAGCTGCTCAACGTCTGCGACTACGAGCGAGCGGCCGCGGAGCTGCTCGAACCCGGTGCGCTCGCGTACTTCGCCGGCGGCGCGAACGACGAGCGAACCCTGGCCGACAACGTCGAGGCCTTCGGGCGCTGGCAGCTTCGGCCTCGTGTGCTCGTCGACGTCGCGGAGCCGTCGACCGCGACGACGGTGCTCGGCCAGGAGGTTGCGATGCCGCTGCTCGTCGCGCCGGTCGCCTTCCAGCGCGCGGCGCATCCTGACGGCGAGGTGGCGATGGCAGCGGCGGCGGCGGCCGCCGGGACGATCATGTGCGTCTCGAGCTTCGCCACGTCGAGCTGGGACGAGATCGCTGCGACCGACGTCGCCCGCTGGTTCCAGCTCTATGTGCCGCGGGACCCGGTGCTCGCGGCCGAGCTGGCCACGAGCGCCCGCGAGCACGGTTTCCGTGCGCTCGTGCTGACCGTCGACACCCCGGTGCTGGGCCGCCGCGAGCGCGACCTGCGCACGGAATTCGTCGTCCCGCACGACCTCGGACTCGCCCAGTTCGCCGGCGCCGGACTCACGCCGCGCACGGCGATCTCCGGCATGTCGGCCTCGTTGACGTGGGCAGACGTCGAACGATTCGCCACGGTCGCCGAGCTGCCGGTCGTCTTGAAGGGCGTGGTGACCGCCGAGGACGCGACACTCGCCTGCGAGAGCGGCGCTGCCGCGATCGTCGTCTCCAACCACGGCGGACGCCAACTCGACGGCGTCGCCGCCACGATCGATGTGCTCTCGGAAGTCGTCGAGGCCGTCGACGGGCGGATCGAGGTGCTCGTCGACGGCGGCGTGCGACGCGGAACCGATGTCGTACGGGCCCTCGCCCTAGGCGCCCGGGCCGTCCTCGCCGGACGCGCGCCGCTTTGGGGGCTCGCGGTCGACGGCGAGCAGGGCGCCTGCCGCGTCCTCGCGCTGCTCCAGTCAGAGATCGAGCTCGCGCTTCAGCTCCTCGGCTGCCGCACCCCCGAGGACGTGAAGCGAAGCCACGTCGCCCGGCGCACGGACTGACGGATCGCGCCGCCGGGTGTAACGGGGAAAACCCGTCGGGCCCGCAGGCCGCTTCCCGGGCCGGAACCGGGCCGGCTCCAGGCGACCGCGCTCCGTCCTCATGCACAGAATCATCCACAGTTTGCAACTCGCGACCCGATGGTTGAGCCATTTCGCGCGCAAGGCGGGGTCAGACCCCTTTACAGTTGTAACGCGGCGACGCGCGCGCTTCGCCGGCCGGGCTCCGACCGGCGGCGGGTAGCCTGGTTCCAGGCCCGATGCGGTTTCTCGTCGCAATCCTGATCGTCGCGGCCTCCGTGGCGGCACCTCTCGCCTCCGGTGGCCCGGCCGTATCGACGGCGGCAAAAGACGCCTGCGGCGTGCCCTCGCAGCCGCCGGTCTGGGTCGACTTCGGCGGGCACGACGCGCCGATCCCGGCCAAGCCGGGCGAGACGATCGCCGTCGAGTCCGGCACGGATGTCCCGCAGCAGATGCGCGACGCCGGGGCAGCCACGGTTCTCTTCGACCTCAACTTCAACAAGCGAGTCGGCACCACGAGCAACCCGGCCGACCCGTCGGTGATCGACGCGCGGGCGAAGTCGTTCTTCGACTACGCCGTCACGGTCACCGGGTGCCAGACACCGATGATCGCCGAGAACGAGCTCGCAGGCGCCCAGACGCCGACACCGTGGACGCCGAACAACGCCCAGTACCGGGCGAACGTGCTCCAGTTCCTCACCGACCTCACGAACCTGGGCGCGACCCCGCTGCTCTCGATCGCGAACCCCCCGTACACCGGCGGTGATGCCGGGTACTGGTGGCAGCAGGTCTCGAAGGTGGCGATCCTCTTGCGCCAGGTCTATTTCACCTCACCGAACGCCGCGGCTCTCTACAAGCTCGGGCCGGACGCGGCGAGCCTCTCGATGCGCCAGAGCCTGCGCGGCCTCGTCGACCACCTCACCCAGATCGGCATTCCCTCGGGGCGGATTGCGCTCGAGATGCAGTTGACCTCTTCGCCGGGACTCGGCCAGCGGGCCGGCCTCGAGCCGCCGCAGGCGTGGTTCGAGATCGTCAAGCTCGAGGCGCTGGCGGCGAAGTTCGTGGCCACCCAGTTCAAGCTCCAGGGTGTCTGGTCGTGGGGCTGGGCGACCTTCAGCACGACCGCGCCCCCTGACCCCGACAAGGCCGCGGCGGCCTGCGTCTGGATCTGGGCCCGAGATCAGAGTCTCTGCGACGGCCCCGGCGCGGCGGGCGCGGGCTTCGACGCCTCGCTCACCGAAGGCCAACTCGACGTCCCCGCCGGCGCGCGCTGCGTCACGAGCGCCGGCACGATCTCCCGCAACGCGGTGGCGCGCTTCACCGCGCTCACGGGCGACCCGGGCTACGCGGCGAGCGCGCTCCTCGAGGAGCTCACGCTGGCCTCCAAGGAGAAGGTTGCGTATCCGAATCTGCTCTCTGCCGAACGCGCGGTGATCGCCGCGAGCTTCGCAGGCGACCGGAGCAAGTACTGGGCTGCCGTGAAGGCAGCGAAGCTCACGCTCGCCGACGCCCGCGCGATCATCGCCGCCCGCCTCGAGCGCGACGACGTCCTCGCCCAGTTCAGGGCGCCGGCTCCATCGCGCTCGACGATCGCGGACTTCCTCGCGACCTACCGTGACGAACAGGCCCGTCTCGTCAGCGCCACGGCCCCGGCGCCGTGGCTCGGCGGACTCGAGAAGGGCTGGGCGATCGAGACCCTCGCACCGACCGAGGTGTTCACGCTGACCGCACCCGGCAAGATCGATACCGCCGACGGCACCTTCGACGTCACCCCGTCCTCCACCGCGACGCCGCTCGGGCTGCTCCCGCCCGCCGAAGCCGCCGCCGCTGCCCGCCAGGCCCTTGACCGCCTCACCCGAGAGACGATCTACCGCAGCTGGCTCCGCGACCAGGAAAAGACGCTGCTCGCATCCGCCTCGTGCCTCAACGACCAGGTGCCGACCGCCGAGGAGACCGACCTTTCGCCCTTCGTGCCGTTCCTGTATCCGGCGGCTTAAGCCACCTGGGATCGGCTGCGCCTAACCGAGTAGTAACCGGAACGACTACTACGCAAAATAGCGATAGGCTGCAGGACGATGACCGTTCAGCTGAGTCCGAACGACTGGGCTGTCCTGGCGCTCGTCGCCGAGCGCTCTTCGCACGGCTGGGCGCTCGCCGCCAAGCTCGGGCGCGGCGGCGAGGTCGGAACCATCTGGGCGGTCAGCCGTCCGGTTGTCTACCACGGCCTCGACCGGCTCGAGCAGAACGGATTGATCCGGGCCGCGGGGCTCGAGCGGGGCGGCCGGGGTCCGCACCGGGTCGTCTACGCGGTCACCGCGGAAGGCCGGGCGGCGCTCGACTCGTGGTTCCGCGCGCCGGTCCACCACGTGCGCGATATCCGCTCGCTCTTCCTGCTCAAGGTCGTGCTCGCCGAGCGCTCCGGCGTCGATGTCGAGCCGCTCCTCGTGGGCCAGCGTTCCGCGCTGATCCCCTTCGTGGCCTGGCTCGAGGCCCAGCTCGACGATGCCGGCCCGGAAGCCCCGGGCGAGACGACCATCGCCGCGTTCAGGCTCGAGACCGCCGGCGCGGTTCTCCGGTTCATCGACTCGATGCTCGAACGGTCTCGGGCCGGGGCGCCGCAGCTCGCCCCGGCTTGAGCCGTCGAGCGCTTAGCCGGACTTCTGGCAGCTCGGGATCTTCAGCTCGGTCGGCGGCCGGAGCACCGTGATCACGGCGGCTCCCGACACGTAGCGGCCGCCCTTGACGTCGCCGGGCACCGTCGAGCGCGGGCCCGTACTCGCCTGGGACGCGGCGTTCTCGAGCAACGAAGCAAGCGACAACGTGTTGTCGAGCGCCGGATCGAGCTCACCGAACGACATCAGCGCGGCGTAACCGTCCTCGCTCGAGGTGACCTCGACCACGAAGCGCAGCTTGTCGTTCTTGTCGCACGCCAGGAACTTCGGCTTGGCGGCCATCACGAGCGAGTAGATCGTCGGCCCCGACTCGGTGAGCGTGTTCGGGGTCGTCCCCGACAGGAAGCTCACGGTCTGGTTGAGCTGCGGGAGCGCCTGGAGCTGGGTGAACGTGTAGGTCGTCGGGTTCGCGACGTCGCCGTTCACGAGCACGGAACCGGCGGCCGGCGTGGTCGCGACGGCACCGGAGGTCGCACATGAGGGCGGGTCGGCCAGCTGAGCGGGGGCGCGGCCGACGGTGACGATCCGGACGTTCTGGAGGTCGCGCGATCCGGAGTCGTTCGGGACGATCAGCCGCGGGCCGTGCGCGGTCAGGAACTTGCCGTTCTCGGAGATCGAGAGGATCGCCGGACGGTTACCGAAGCCGGCGTCGATCTCGCCCGCCGTCACCGTCACCGCCTGGGCCTGCGCGTTCGTCGCCTGGATCCAGTAGCGAAGCTCGTCGTTCTTGCAGGCCGCGTTGTACTGGAGGCCGGCGAAGCTGAGGAGCGCTGCGAGCGACGGGCCCTGCTCGACAGTCGGCGCGCCGTCGATCGTGACCGTCACCGTCTGCTGGGGCAGGACGCTGAGCTCGGAGGTCTTGAGCGTGAGGAGCGTGCCGGTCGGGGTGTTGATCGTGATCGACGGCACTCCGGGCGCGGAGGACTGCCTCGCAGAGGCACCGCCGGCGCCCACGGCAACCGCCAGGGCGACGAGCGCCAGAGCGAGCACATGCTTGTTCATTCGTACGACCTTTCTGTCCGTAGGATCCGAGTTGCGCACCTGGGCATACCTCAGAGGGTAACGGATCCGTTATTATTACTTATGTAACGCCTCTGCAAAGATCGGCTTTTTGCCTGATCACGCCCTCAAACGATCGGTTCACGCATAGGCGAACGCTAGTCGCCGTGGACCGCTTTGCGGAGGCGCGAGGCCGGCCCGTTGACTAGTCAGTCTCTGACGAATAAAGTCGGATCTGCAACAGCGTTCGCGTGATGACCTCGGGACAGGTCAGCCGCGTCCGAGGTGGGCCCTCACGCAGTTCCCATCCCTTCCGCGTGAGGGCCCACTGTCTCTACGAGACGGCGTCAGACGGCGCGTGCAGCGGGTTCGAGCTCGTCCAGGACGCCGTCGATGAACCGCTCGACTCCGCGCGTGGACTCGAGCCGGAAGCGCAGCAGGATCGTCCCGGTTCCGGTGCTCTCGCGAACCCGTTCCTCGAGTGAGGAGATCGCCTCGTCGAGCGTCTCCTGCTGGGCAATCAGCATCGGCCTGGGGTCGACGCAGACGCGCTGGGCGAACACGAGTTTCAGGAGCAGCAGTGAGCGCGTCTCGCGGACGTGCTCGACTGGCTGGGTGAGCCACTCCGCGACCGCCTCGTGCCCGGCCGTGGTCGCACGGAAGATCGTGCGGTTGGGGCCTCGATCGCCCGGCTCGCTGCCCGACGGGATGATCAGACGTCGCGCCTCGAGGATCTCGAGGGAGCGATAGACGAGCGGCCGGGTGAGTGACCAGATCGATCCCAGCTCGCCCGTCGGCGATAGCTGACTAGCCAATGCCCAGCCGTGCGCCGGACGCTCGCAGAGGAGAGCCAGGACGGCCCATTCGCCGGGTGCAAGGTCGCGTTCGCTCATTCCAGAAAATTTACGTCGCCAGTTGACCAATCGGTTTTACCCTTGTACAGATGCGGCCATTCGACCCGGAGAACGTGGTGCCGCACGGATGCCCGGGGCCACCCTTCACGCGGCGAGAATCCCCTGGTACTGTGGTCGCGTTGCTTGATTTGCATAGGCGTTGCGGTAGAACACCCGGCGCAGACAGTGTGTCATCAACCGGACAGGAGCTCGAGGGAACGTGACCGTATCCATCACCAGAGCAGATCTTCTACGTCGCGGGGGACGTGGCGGAGCGGCGCTCGTCATCGCGGGCGGAGTGCTCGGCACGCTCGCCGAAACCGCGAGCGCCGACCCGCTTCCCGTTACGGATCTTGCCTACACGCGGCTGCTCGTTGCCGCAGAACTGCTCGCATCCGACTTCTACTCGCAGGCGATCGCCGCCTCGAATACGACCGGCGCCTTCCAGAAGTACCTGAATAAGGCCTACCTGAACGAGCAGGAGCACTACCAGTCGGTTGCCGGGATCCTGAGCGGTGCCGGCACGACGCCGGCCGTTTCGGGCGATATCGACTTCAGCTACCCCGCGGGGACGTTCGACAGCGCCTCGTCGATCGCGAAGGCCGCCGTCACGCTCGAGGCGATCGTGCTCGGCACCTACCTCGGGGCGATCGGCCAGATCCAGACGAACTCGTTCAAGACGGGCCTTGCCCAGATCGCGGCCTGCGAGGCGCAGCATGCCTCGTACTTCACGACCAGCACGGGCGGCAAGGCGTTCAGCCTCTCGTTCCCGCCGGCTCTGACCATTCAGCAGGCCTCCGACGCCATGGGCGCATACACGGCCTAGAGCGATGGCGATGTCCCGGAGCCAAAGTCAAGGAAAAAGGAAAGGGGTTCTTTTGCGGTTCCATCCCACAAGCGGGCGCGTGGCCGCGTTCGCCACCATTCTCGCGCTCACCTTCGTCGTGAGCGTGGGCGCAGCGTCGGCTTCCTCGACGCACGCAACGGCGGGGATCACCGTCTTTGCCGGCTCGTCGATGACCTCGGTGCTGCCGGAGATCGACCCGACGAACACCTATTCGTTCGGGAGCACCGGCACGCTCGCGACCCAGATCACGAACGGCGCTCCCGCCGACGTGCTGATGGGCGCCAACACCACGACCTGCGCCTCGCTGTATGCCTCGGGGGTCGCCGAGCAGCCGGTCAACTTCACGCGCAACACGCTCGAGGCGGTCGTGCCGAAGTCCAATCCGGCCGGGATCAAGTCGATCTACGACCTGACCAAGCCGGGGATCACCGTCGACGAGGCCGCTTCCTCGGTGCCGGTCGGCAGCTACACCGTGCAGGTGCTGAACCAGATGGGCATCAACAGCGCGGTTCAGTCGAACGTCGTTAGCCAGGAGACCTCTGACGCGAACGTCGTCGCAAAGGTCGCTCTCGGCCAGGTCGACGCCGGCTTCGTCTACCTCTCCGACTACGTGATCAACCCGGCAGCACTGACGCTCATCCCGGTTCCGGCCTGGGCGCAGCCGAAGATCACTTACTCGATGTGCGTGATGGCGAAGAGCGCGAACCAGTCGGCAGCCCAGGCCTGGGTGGCGAAGATCCTGAGCCCGGGGGGCCAGGCGATCTTCGTCAAGGACGGCTTCCTGCCCCTGACCGCACCGGTGCCGACGATCGCGAAGACCACGCCCGCGAAGGTGAAGCGGGGCGCGACGCTCACGATCAAGGGGACGAACCTCAAGGGGACGACGTCGGTCACCTTCCAGGGCGTTCCGGCGAAGTTCAAGGTGGTCTCCACCGTGAAGCTGACGGTCACCGTGCCGCCGAAGGCGAAGACCGGATCGCTCACGGTCACGAACCCGTCGGGTACGGCGACGCTGAAGACGATCACGATCGGCTAGAGCCTGAAGTACCTCGCGCGGGGCGAGCGGCAGCTAGAGACTGCTGTTCGCCCCGCGGCGCTTCGAGTCGGGCGCGCCAGGGTCCGGCGGGTGCGACTCGGCGAGCATCCCCTCGACGAAGTGCGCAACCGAACGGGTCGTCTCGAGCCGGTAGCGAACGAACACCTTCTCCGTGCCGAGACTCCGCGGCAATCGCGTCTCGAGTGCCGCGATCGCGGGCTCGGTGAGGGCGAGCTGGGCCTCCAGCAGAGGCCTGTTGTCGAGACCCGCGCGCTCGATCAGCACCAGCTTCAAGAGCAGGAGCGAACGCACGTCGCGCACGTGGTCAACCGGCTCCGCCAGCCACCGGGCGAGGGCCTCGCGACCGTCGGGCGTGGCCTTGAAGAGAGCCCGGTTCGGACCTCGCGCCCCGGGCTCGCTGCCGACGGGCTCGATCAATCCGCGGCTCTCGAGCAGGTCGAGTGCCCGGTAGACGAGCGGCCTGCCGACCGCCCAGACGCCGCCGACCTCGCCGGTCCGCGACATCGATTTTGCGAGCGCCCAGCCGTGGGCCGGCGCGTCCGAAAGGAGCGCGAGCACCGACCATTCGCCGGGTGCCAGGTCGCGTCCGACCGCTCCCACAACGACAGAGCGTACTCGGCCTCGACCCGGGGGGTGCCGGGGAATCGTAAATCAGGACCTCCGGGCCTTGACTTGCTAGTCAGAAGGAGACTAATGTGCGTCCTAAGCCAGATCCTCCCGGTGCGCGAGCCGTCCTCGCGCGAGGTACGCACCGGCACCCGGGAACCGCTGCCCCGAGGTGCCGGTGCAGGCCTAGGCCCGTAACGGCATTTTGAGCTAGTGGCGCCAGGTTGCAGGCTAGGTCTTGCATAGGTACCTTGGAGGTGTGCGTCCGCCGTCGCAGGCTGGGCGAATCCAAAGGGAGGTACAGGTGCCGAGGGAGTACTACAGCGTGAGCGAGGCGGCAAAGACGCTCGGGATCAGCGTGGACACGCTCCGTCGCTGGGACAGGCAGGGCCGGATCAAGGCCGACCGTGACAAGAGCAACCGGCGCGTCGTGCCCGCGAGCGAGATCGAGCGCCTTCGCGGCGATGCCGGCACGGCCCATCTCAGCGCACGGAACCGGTTCAACGCGATCGTGACCGACGTCAAAGTCGAAGGGCTGATGGCGCAGGTGGAGATGGTGGTGTCCGACCCGGTCAGGCTCGTCGCGCTCGTGACGCGTGATGCGGTCGAGGAGCTCGATCTCCGGAAGGGGATGCCGGCGACTGCGATCGTGAAATCGACCTCGGTCATGGTCCAGCACTGACGGTCGCGGCCGAGCAGCGGCCGTCCGGATACGGCACGGCGTTCGGACCAGTGCTCATGCGCTGGTTTCTGGCGGTCCTCTACTTCGGGGCCGTCGCCCTCACCTTCGCGTTCATCGTGCTGCCGATCGTGGCGATCTTCTTCCACGTGCCGCTCGGCGACCTGATCGGTCAGCTTTCGAACCCGGTCGTCACCGATGCCCTGATCGTGACCTTCAAGGCGATCCTCGTCTCGCAGGTCGTGATCCTCGCCTTCGGCACGCCGACTGCCTGGTTCCTCGCTTCGCGGCGCCGCTTTCCGGGCCGGTCGCTCGCGGTCACCCTGGTCGAGCTGCCGATCGTCCTGCCTCCGGCCGTCGCCGGGATCGGGCTGATCGTCGCGTTCGGGCGCTTCGGGCTGCTCGGGTCGACGTTCGACTGGCTCGGGATCAACGTCTCGTTCAACCTCACTGCCGTCGTGCTCGCGATCACCCTCGTCTCCGGCCCGTTCTACGTGCGCCAGGCGATCGCGTCGTTCGAGGCCGTCGACCCGAACCTGATCGCCGCTTCGCAGACACTCGGCGCCGGGCCGTTGCGGACCTTCTTCCGGGTCACGCTCCCGCTCGCCCGCGGCGGGCTCCTGGCCGGCGAATCGCTCTGCCTGGCGCGCGGGATGGGTGAGTTCGGCGCGACGATCCTCTTTGCCGGCAGCCTCCAGGGCCGAACGCAGACGCTCCCGCTCGCGGTCTACAACGAGTTCGAGGCGGTTCAGCTCACGACGGCGCTCGCGATCAGCGCGCTGCTCGTGATCCTGAGCCTCTCGATCCTCCTCATCCTCAAGGTCGGGGTGCTTTGGCAGCCCTCACGGCAGAGTTCACTCTCCCCCTTCGGTCGTTCGACCTAGAACTGAAGCTCGAGGTCGAGGGAACCGTCGCGCTCGTCGGGCCCTCCGGCGCCGGCAAGACCTCCGTCCTCCGCTCGGTCGCGGGACTCGTGCGCCCGGCATCGGGGCGGATCGCGCTCGGGAACGAGGCGTGGTTCGACTCGGCCGCGGGCGTCTTCCTCAAGCCGGACGCACGACGGGTTGGCCTCGTCTTCCAGGAATACGCGCTCTTTCCCCACATGAACGTGCGCCAGAACGTGGCCTACGCGGGCACGGCCCGAGTGGACGAGTACCTCGAGCGGTTCCGGATCTCCCACCTCGCGAAAGCGCGCCCGACCCAGCTTTCCGGCGGGGAGCGCCAGCGCGTGGCGCTCGCCCGCGCGCTCGCCCGCGACCCGGGCGTGCTCCTCCTCGACGAGCCGCTCTCGGCCCTCGATGCCCACACGAAGGTGACGGTGCGCGGTGAGCTCCAGGAGCTGCTCCACGAGTTCGGCCTGCCGACCGTGCTCGTGACCCACGACTACGAGGACGCGGCAGCCCTTGCCGACCAGGTTGGCGTGATCGTCGACGGCCGGCTCCGCCAGTTCGCGACGCCGCAGGAGATGGTCGCCCACCCGGCCGACGGCTTCGTTGCCTCCTTCACCGGCGCCAATCTCCTGCACGGAATCGCGCGCCCGGGCCACGACGGGCTCACCGAGCTCGTCCTCGACAGCGGCGACACGATCTACTCGGCCGATCCCGGCTCGGGGCGGATCGAAGCCGTTGTCTATCCCTGGGAGATCTCGGTCGCTCACACCCACCACCAGGACTCGGCCCAAAACGTGATTCGCGGCGAGGTGCGCTCGATCGCCTATGTCGGCAACCGCGTGCGCGTCAGGATTGGCCCGGTGACGGCCGAGCTCACCGCCTCCTCCGCAGAGAAGCTCGGCCTCGCCGTCGGCACGCCGGCGGTCGCGACCTTCAAGGCGACCGGAACACGCCTCGTGGCCGAAGGCTGACCGCCAGGGCCCGCTCGACCCGGCGCGTCACCCGCGCCGCGAAAAGCAGAGGTCTGACCCCTGTGGTCTTTCAGGACGGTGGCGGCTCCGCCCGCGGTCGTGGCTCAGATCCGCTCTGTTGAGCCAAATCAGCCTGTAACGAACTCGTCACAACTGTAAAGTGGTCTGGCACCTTTACACGCGCGGGCAGGCGAGCGGCTGGTCGTGAGAGCGCCGGCGGGGGAACGTGCCGCCACTTGGATGTCCGTACAGACGAGGACCCGAACGGTCGAGCCCGCCGCCCGCCCAAGGCGACCTAGTGCCCGTTCGAACAGGTGGTGCGGCTGCCCGTGAGGGCGGCGAGCGCGCCCGAGGTCGAGACGCTGAAGCCGAGCTTCATCGTCCCGGCACGTGGTGCTGTGAGCACCGTCATCCCGTCCTTCGCCTCCGTGACGCAGCTGTTTGGCGAGACGAGATAGGGCGTGTACCGGATCCCCAGCTCGTAGCTCCCGGCCTGCGAGAGTCGCAGCGTGATCGTGTTCTCGCTCATCGCCTCGATCGTCGGGTGGCCGGGCCCGGTGATGATCGGCTTCGGCGAGGGCACCGAGAAGATCGTCGCATTGGCCGAGCGGAACACAACCCGCAGGTCTGAGCGGCCGCTCGAGAGCAGCGCGATCTCGGCTTTGGCGCTGTAGTCGGGCTTCGAGTTCGTCAAGACCACGTAGCGCACGTCCAGCTGGCGGAGCCACCTGAGATACGACCGGCGCGTGAGCTTGTCGTAGAGCACCTCGTTCTCGGGAAAGTCGTCCTGCCGGAACCAGCCGCGAACGATCGGGATCCCCGCCTGCGGCAGATAGACGGCCTCCCAGTGGTTCGCGGTGCCGACCACCTCGACCCGGTAGTTCGGGCCGAGCGAATGGTGCAGGAACCTGACGACCGGCTGCCAGTAGACGGCCTTTGCCGACGGGTCGTGCGAGCTGCTCGAGAGACTCCAGATGAGCGGTGAGACGTTCCACGCGAACGCGAGCACGAGCGCGATCGCCGCAATTGGCAGCGGCCGCCAGCGCCGGATCGAGAGAGTCAGCACCGCGATCGGCAGCGCCGCATACCGCAGGCGCACGATGTTCTCGCCGAGCGAGGAGGGGATCAGATAGGCGAGCACGCAAGCCGCGGCGTAGGCCACGAAGAGCGCGTGCAGGATCCGGGCGCGCTCGACGCGCCAGGTCAGCGCGGCGCCGAGACCGCAGAACGCGAGCGCGGCCAGCAGTTCGCTCGTCGCAAACGGGTAGGTCCCGTGATCGGGGAACAGGCGCCAGACGAGCAGCCCGAGCGCGCAAATCGATGCGGCGATCGCGGCCGGCTTGATGATCTCACGGCGCGTGCGGGAGACACCGGCGGCCGCGAGCACGAGCAGCAGGAACAGGAACGCGAGCGGGCTCGCGGCGAGGGTGAGCGCGGCGAGAACGCCGAACCAGGCGAGGTGACGCCGCACGAGTGCGACGAGCGCGGTGAGCGCGAGCGCGAGTCCGAGGCCGTAGGGGAAGGCCGCAGAGACGACGGAGGCCGCAGCGACGAGCGCGAAGAAGCGCGTGGCCCAGACCGTCGACTCGCCCCAGGTCTGCCGGATCACGAGCGTGAACGCCGCGGTCGAAGCCGCGACGCTGAGCACCGCGAGCAGCCGGATTCCCGCTAGTGCCGCGAGCGGGTAGTAGAGAACGCTGTAGCCGACGAACGTGTAGCGGCCCGCGTACCAGTAGTTCGTCCAGAGCGCGAAGCCGTGCTGGAGGTACACGTGCAACTGGAAGACGTGGGCCGCGAAGTCGGTGCCCGGTGGGCCGAACCACGCGATGAAGGCCGCAAGGAGCCCGGCAAAGGTTGCGTTGACGACAACCAGGTTCGTCTCCGCGTGGCTTGATCGAAGGCTCGTCAGCGACATCTCTCGCTCGACGGCGTGCCCGAAGCCGTCACCGCCCAATCCTACGTGTCGCGCGGGACGCTGGACGGGGCCAGTTCGTACCGAAGGAACAGATGGTCGTCGTCGCGGCGGACGCCGAGCAGCCGGGCCGCGAGCGGGCCGCCCGGCACGAGGTCGGTTCCTTCGACGAGCCCGAGCCGGGGATCGTCGGCCGAGCGCCCGACGAGCAAGGGCGAGATCGTCAGGAAGAGCTCGTCCACGAGCCTGCTCTCGAGGAAGGGCCCGATCGCCGTGGGGCCGCCCTCACACAGGACGAACCGGTGGCCCCGCGCCGTGAGTGCGTCGAGCGCGGCGCGCGGATCGAGGCGCTCACCGAGCGCGATCACGGAATCCGGCGCGAGCGACTCGGCCAGCCGCGCGGCGCCTTCGATCGTGGTCAGCGCGAGCGCGCCGGCAACGAACGCCGGGTGTGCCGGATCGACGCGGCCGCTGGCCGTGAGCACGGCGAGCTCGAGGCGGGGAGGGCGCCCGAGCCGGCGGCGCAGCTCGGCGAAACCGGCAGCGGTCGGCGGAAACCCCTGCTCGGGTGTCCAGACCGAGCGAGGCGACGCCTTCAGTGTCCCCGAGCCGATCACGAGCACGTCCGCGCATGCGCGGAGGAGCCCCAGCACGAATCGATCCGCGGTGCTGTTGCCGGCCACGAGCTTGTTCGAAGACGGCAGCGACGGGATCGCGACCACCCCGTCGATCGTCGAGACGAAGTTCGCGAATACCCGCGGCTCCTCGAAGCCGAGGGGCCCGCCGTACAACTCCGCGAGTTCCGCGGGCAGATCGAAGGCGGGCAGCCCGCCCGTCTCCCACAGGAGCTCGAGCGGCCTCAGCGTCTGGTCGTTCTCAGGCGTGGCCGTACACGGGGACGACGGCACCGGTGATAGCAACCGAGGCATCGCTCAGCAGGAACGCGATCACCGAGGCGATGTCCGAGGGCGCGACGGCCTTGCGGAGCGCCTCGGCCGACATCGACGCGCGGTTCGCGGGCGTGTCGATCACCGAGGGCAGGATCGCGTTCACGCGGATGTGCCGCTCCTCGAGCTCCGCGGCCAGTACCTCGGTGAGCCGGATCACGCCGGCCTTCGAGACCGAGTACGCCGCCGCACCGGCCCCGCCTGTCACACCTGAGCTCGAGCTCACATTGACGATCGCCCCACCCTCGGGCAGATGGAGCGCCGCCGAGCGGCACGACCACCAGGCCGTACCGAGGTTCAGATCTGCCATCAGCCGCACGGAGTCGGGCTCGGAGTCCGACACATGCCCGCCGCGGAAGCCGCCCACGGCGTTCACGACCCAGCGCGGGACGATTCCGTCGGACTCCAGGCGCGTCCAGAGGCTCTCGACGTCCTCGGCCGAGGTGAGATCGGCGGCCTCGCGGCGCAGCCCCTCGACGGGGTCGCCGTCGGCGTTCCGGTCGACCGCCACGACCTGGTCGCCGCGCGCGAGCAGGGCCTCGACGATCGCGCCGCCGAGCGCCCCTCCACCTCCGCAGACGAGGCTCGCGTCGCTCATCGGTTACAGCGTGCGGTGCGCGCGGACTTCGGCGAGGAACTCGCTGCGCAGCTCGGCATCGTCGTCGTAGGCGCCGCGCCAGAACGTCGTCACCGTCCGCGACTGCTCCTCGACGCCGCGCATCTGCGTGCAGAGATGCGACGCTTCGAGCCTGACCGCCACGCCGCGGGGTGCGACGAGCGAGACGAGGCCGTCGGCGATCTGCTCGCCGAGCCGTTCCTGCACGGTGAACCGTCGCGCGTACAGGCGCACGAGCCGGGTCAGCTTCGAGATGCCGATGATCCGCTCGCCCGACACGTAGCCGACGTGCGCGGTGCCGAAGAACGGCAGCGCGTGGTGCTCGCAGAGGCAATGGAACTCGATCGGGCCTTCGATGATCTGGCCGGAGGTCGACGAGGCCTCGACCGACTCCGCCGGGAACGTCGTTGCGAGCTTCGGGTCGCCGTCGTAGCCGGCCGTCGCCTCGAAGAGCGCGCGCAGGAACCGGTCGGGTGTCTCCCGCGTACCGGGCGTCTGGAGATTCATCCCGAACGCGTCGAAGATCTCGGCCATCGAGGCGCAAAACCGCTTCCAGTCCTCGGGCGCGATCTCGCGTGGGGGGAGATCGAACCAGCGCGCGCGCGCATCCGGCGCTGCGTGTGCGACCGCTGCGCCGAGTTCGATGACGTTGTCGGATTGCGTATTACCCGCGGGGTTGTCCACGACGTCCCTCCCGTTGCCCGTGCGCCGAGCGCTGCACGGGCCCGTCTGGCTTTTAGGTCACACCATGCTACGCACGGGCACGTAGGCTCCGCCGGAGCTCGAGCGGGACGAGCGAAAGGCCGCACGCGAGCACGATCCAGAGGTACGCCTCGGGGCTGCCGAGCAGGAGGCACACACCGAGCACGGCCAGCTGGGTGGCGAGGCCGTAGTTCGCGACGAGCATCAGCGTCGCCCGGTCGTGGTAGGCGAGCCGGCCGGGCGGGTCGGCACGGAGCCGCGACAGCCGTCGCTCCACGAACCATTCGACCAGCCGGTCCTGCGGTGCATAGACCGCGTCGTACACACGACCGAGCACGGCCTCTGTCGAGTTCGTCGCGGCCGGCCGCGCTTCGCGGATCTCTCCCCGCTCGGCGCGGTAGAGCCGCTCCAGGTTGAAGTCGACGCTGAGGACGAGCGCGAGCGCGCAGAACGCCACCGCCGCGAGCCACCACTGCCCGGTCACGTGGCCGAGCGCCGCGAAGAGGGCCGCGTCGACCAGGAGATCCGACTCGGAGTCGAGATAGCGGCCGAGGACGGTGATGCGACCCGACGCACGCGCGAGCTGACCGTCTGCTCCGTCGAGCACCGTTTTCACCTGTACGAGCACCGCGGCGATCACCAGGTGTCCGCGCCAGAGCTCGAGGGCCGCGACGAGCCCGACCGCCGTCCCGGCCAGCACCACGGCAGGCGGCGGAACGCGCAGCGGCAGCAGGACCCGGACGATGGGGTGGGCGAGCGGCCGGAAGACGAGCTCCGAGAGCACCTCGAACGACGGCCGTTGCTTCCGGGTCGTCTTGAGTGTCGGTCGCGAACCGGTTGCCGCAGGCGCGTCGGCTAGGTCCTCTGCCATCGCCTCAATCCTGCCCGTGCCGGTCGACGATCCTCGGGCATACTCGAGCGATGAGCGAGCTCGAAGGCTGGCGGGAGGTGGACGGTGCGTTGCAACGCGAGTTCGTGTTCGACACGTTCCCGGCGGCGATCGCGTTCGTCAACCGGGTCGCCGAGCTCGCCGAGGCCCAGAACCACCATCCCGACATCGCGGTTTCCTATCGGGATGTGACGCTCCGCTGGCGCACCCACAGCGCCGAGGCGATCACCGACCGTGACCGCGAGCTCGCGTCACTGTCCGCCGCGCTCGCCTGACTCGTTCTCCTGACCGCGCGCCGCGGCCTCGGCGGCATCCGCCCGGTGCGCGGCACGGAAGAAGATCCAGACGATCACGATCGCGATCACCACCGGCCCGATCGCAACGACCAAGAGCAGCCACTCGGCAACGGTGAGCGCGAGGGGCACGGACTGCTCAGAACGGCGAGTGGCCGCCCTCGGCGATCAGTGTGTCCAGTGAGCTGACGTCGAACTCGCGCGTGGAGCTTCCGCCGAGCGCGACGACGGCGCGGGTCGTGACGAGGTGGTACAGGATCAGCAGCTGCACGACGGCGAGCGAGTCGGAGCGGTGGAGATCGGTGCCGATCGTGAACTCGCCGAGCCGCTCCTCGCGGAGGTGGCGGGCGAAGTGCATCTTCTCCCAGATCGCCTCCTCGATCGCCGAGGCTCGCTCGTGGGGCAGCTCGCCCGGCACGTACAGCTCGACTGCTCCGGGGCGCTCCGTCAGCACTATCCCGTTCCCGCCGTTGACGACGCCGGTCAGGTCGGGATGCGGGAGCGAATCGCAGAGCGTGAGCTTGCAGTCGAGATGCTCCTGGTCTTCGCGGTCGCTCGGCTGGAATGAGACGACGATGTCGGCGTGGTGGCGCTGCGGCCGGATCCAGCGCTCCGAGTCGGGCTCGCGCCGGTCGAGCTCGGAGAGCACCTGGTCGGTCGTGTAGCCGCGGCGCGAGCAGTCACGCTGCACCTTCCAGTGGCGGCGGAGCTCCTCGGGCGGATCCAGGTAGATCCGGACGTCGAAGCTGTCCGAGAGCTCGCGGTTGTGGAAGCCGAGCAGGCCTTCGCAGACGACGAAGCGGCCGGGCTCGAAGTAGTCGGGCGCGCCGAAGGTGCCGTCGTTGTGCTGGTAGACGGGCTTCATGATCGGCTGCTTGGCCTTCAGGTGGCCGAGATGCTGGGCGAGGATGTCGAGGTGGTTGCACTCGGGATCGAGCGGCGTGATGTTCCGCTCGGCGCGCTGCCGCCGGTCATAGCGGTGGTAGTCGTCGGTGCAGAAATGCGTCACCTGGTCCTCGCCGAGCACGCGCACGAGCCCGCGCGTGATCGTGGTCTTGCCGGACCCGGAGTCACCGACGATGCCGAGCATCACCGGGCGGGGCATCAGCGATCACCTCTCAATTGCGCGGTCGTCATGGGACGCACAGTAAACCGGAACTTGGTGTAGGGAGCAAGTGTTTCTTCGGGCTGTTTTCATAGAACAAAAACAATATGTCGCGCTTCAGGCGTCGAGCTTGCGGGCGAGCCAGGCGAACGCGTCGCGGTAGGCCTTGTCGTTGAGGGCGTGGCCGGTCGGGTACCAGCGCACGAGCGTCCCGTGCGGTGCCGCACGCACGATGTTCTCTAGTGCGGCGTGCGGGACGATCTCGTCCTGAGTGCCGTCTTCGAGCAGGAGCGAGCCGGGGCGCGCGAGGGCGACGTAGCGGATCGGATCGACGCTGCCGAGTGCTGCCCGTACGCGCGTCCGGTCGGCCGCGGGGGCCGAGGCGACGAAGGCGTTCAGCGTGTCGGCGCCGGCGGAGAGCAGCGCAAGCGCGCGGAAGCGCTTGTCGGACGCGGCGACGAACGTCCCGGTTTTCGCCCCGGCACTCCAGCCGAGGTAGCCGAGCCGCTGGGGATCGACGATCGGGAGCGAGGCGAGGACATCGCCGGCGCGGCGGATCGCGACGACGTCGCGAACGACCGTGAGCTTCGACCCGGAGAGGAGCTCGCCGATCGTCGACGGCTGCGGGAGCGGATCGGCGGTGGACGGCGTCGTGATCGTGAGCGCGACAAGCCCCCGTTCGGCCAGGCCGACCGCTGCTCCGAGGAGCTCGGTGCGATCGCCGCCCGAGCCGTGCACGAGGACGACGCCGGGGCGGCGCCGGGTCCCGGCCGGCTCCACGAGGTAGCCCTGGATGCGTTTGCCTCCGCTCCGGAACTCGACGTCGAGGACGTTAACCGAGCCCTTCCGCTGGACGACTCCGTGGTCGGTGAAACCGAGGGCGGCCGAGTGGTCGTATCCGAACCCGAGCCTCGGGCCGTCGGTGCCGGGGGCCGCGGTGGTGGTGGCCGTGGTCGTGGTGGTCGGCGCCTTGCTTCCGCCGCAGCCGGCGAGTGCCAGTACGGCGAGCGCGCCGAGCAGGTAGGCGATCCTCGGCGTGGCGTTCGCGGTCACGTGTCAGCTTAACTGCAGGTTGGCGCGGCCTGGGTTTGCCAAGCCGGCGGCGCAGCGTCGATGATGGGGGCCTGTTGACCGCCCCCGCTGACGCCGTAGCGCCCGCCTTCCACGAGCTGCTCGAGCAGCTCTCTCGTCCGGCGAGACATCCGGCGGCGGCCTCCGTTGCTGCGGCGACCGCGGCGATGGCGGCCTCGCTCGTCGCGATGGCGGCGCGGCGCTCGCTCGGGTCGTGGCCCGAGGCGGGAGCCGCCGGTGCCCAGTCCTCGACGCTCGCCGGGCGCGCGCTCGAGCTCGCGCCCGTCAATGCAGAGGCCTATGCCGCTGCGGCGTCGGCGCTCGAGCGGGGAGCCGGGATCGAGGAGCCGCTGCGGGCCACGGTCGAGGCGCTGCTCGCGCTGGCCGATGTCGCTGCCGACGTCGCAGCGCTCGCCGCGTTCGCCGCGAGCCGGTGTGTGCGTCTCGTCCAGCCGGATACCGAAGCTGCCGCCGTGCTTGCCGAGTCGGCGGTGAGGGTGGCCGAGACGCTGATCCGGGCGAACCTCACCGTCGGGGCCGACGACCCGCGTCTCCTGCGGATCGCGCGTGTCCGAGGCGAGGCGGCTTCGTCGGTCCGCCGGGCGGCGGAAGCCCGATGACCGAGGCTCGCGTCGCTCCCGAGCTTGTCGGTGACGGAGAGCTCGTCGCGCGCTGCCGCGCCGGGGATCAGGCCGCCTGGGGGCAGCTCGTCGAGCGGTATTCACGCTACGTCTATGCGATCGCAGTCAAGGGGTTCCGGCTACCCGAGGCCGACGCCGAGGATGTCTTCCAGGATGCGTTCCTGCGGATCTACGAACGGCTCGGGACTCTGCGCGACGACGAGGCGCTCCGGCCCTGGATCGCCCAAGTCACGCGACGGCTCTGCCTCGACCGGCTGGCCGACTCGAGTCGCCGCGCTCCGGGAGCCTCCGACGCGGAGGCCGTGGTCGAGGATGAGGGGTTCGGCGAGCTCGAGGAGGCGATGGATGTCCGCGAGGCCCTCGGTGCGCTCGACCCGGGCTGCCGTGACCTGCTTGACCGGTTCTTCGCCCGGGACGAGTCCTATCGCGTGATCGCCGAGGCGCTCGAGCTGCCGATGGGCACCGTCGCGAGCCGGATCTCGCGGTGCCTCGTGAAGCTCCGCCGTCAGCTCGCAGAAGGAAGAAACGACCACGCTCCAGGGTCTGGAGGAGAAGAGGACGGATGACGGATCGAGACGAAGAACGGATCGCCGAGCTGCTGAAGCTGTTGCCGCCCGCCCCGACCGCGTGGGTCGATGCCGCGCGCGAGCTCCCTCGTGTGCGGGAGCTGATGGACGGCATCGTCGAGCGGGCCGAGGCGGACCTCGAGTACCGCCGCATCGTCCTCGCGGATCTCGAGGCTGCGCTCGCCCTGGAAGGGATCGAGCCCGCCGCCCCGATCGTCGACGAGCTCCGCCGCCGCCTCCCCACCGACCGCTAACGCATCGCCCGGGAAAGCGGCGGGCGACGAGGCGAAGGAGAGTACGCCTCGCCGCCCACCTCGCCGGTCACGGCGGGTAAAGGAAGCGTCGAACGGCCCCGTTTCGACCCGGGGCCCACTTGGACGTGGCTTCGTCGGGCCAAGCCGAGCTCTACAGCTTCTTCATGGTGTCCCCCGATGCGTGTGGGTGTTCCTTTTGATCCGGCGTGGATCACCCATCAAGACAGCTCGCACCGTCGTTTTCTTCCAGAACGTCCCGCCCTCGCTCCCAAGCCGCCGAGCCGAGGGTCAAAGTTCGAACTCCCGAGTCGCTCGAAGCCGTGCATGGCACCGTCGTCGCAAGGGCGCCGTTCTTAGGTGCATGGCACCGTTGTCGCCAGAGCGGTTTCTTAGGTGCCTGGCACCGTTTGTTGCCAGGTCGCGCTTCCTAAGGTGCCTGGCACCGTTGTTGCCAGCTTGCGCGAGTTCCCTCTCTATGCCCCTTTTGGTCACTGTCCAGGGGACTGTCCCCTGGACCTGGGTCGAGGAGGCGTGCCTCGAGAGGTGGGAGCAGGCTAGAGGCGCGCGGTGAGGGCTTTGAACGCCGCAGCGGGGTCGGATGCGCCGAAGACGCTCGAGCCGGCTACGAGGATGTCGGCGCCGGCTCCGCGGGCGGCGTCCATCGTCTCGAGCGAGATGCCGCCGTCGACTTCGAGCACGACCTCGGGCGGAAGCATTCCGCGCAGGGCTGCGAGGCGGCCCGTCGACGAGGGGATGTACTTCTGGCCGCCCCAGCCGGGGTTGACGCTCATCACGAGGCAAAGGTCGATCAGCTCGACGACCGGCAGGACCATGTCGACGGGCGTTCCCGGGTTGATCACGACGCCCGCGGCGCAGCCCTGGTCGCGGATCATCTGCAGCGTGTAGTGGATGTGCGGCGTCGCCTCGGGATGCACCGTGATCACGTCGGCGCCGGCCTTGGCGAACTGCTCGACCTGCCGCTCGGGCCGCTCGACCATGAGATGACAGTCGAGGATGCCGCCGCGCGAGTGCACGAGGTCGGCGATCGAGGCCGCGACCAGCGAGCCGATCGTGATCGGCGGAACGAACTGCCCGTCCATCGCGTCGAAGTGCATGACTCGCGCCCCGGCGTCCATCACGAGCTCGACCTGATCGGCGAGGTGCGAGAAGTCCGACGCAAGCAGCGACGGCGCGATCTCTCCGCGCGGGATCCGCTCGGCCGCGCTCACTCGCGCCCCTCGAACGCCGCCCGCGCATCGGGCCCGAACGCAAATGCCAGGAACTGCTCCACGGCCGGCCGCGGCGGCACCGTCGCCGAATGCAGCGCATACCACTCCCGCTGAGGCAGTCCTCCACGCACGCGAATCTCCGTCAGCGCCCCAGCCGACAGCTCATGCTCGACCGCGACGCGAGACTGCAGCGACACGCCGAGCCCGAGCCGCACCGCCTCCTTGATCGCGCCGTTCGACCCGAGAGTCAGCGTCTGCGGCCGGATGTCGTGATCCGTCAGGAACTCCGTCACGAGCTGCCGCGTGCCCGAGCCCGACTCCCGCATCAGCCACACGCGGGAGGCCAGCTCCTCGGGCCTGACCGCCCGGTCGACTGCCAACGGATCCCCCGGCCCGGCGATCAGCGCGAGCTCGTTCGGCAAGAAGGAATGCCCCGCGATCCGCTCGTCCTCGGGCGGACGCCCGGCGATTGCCACGTCCGCCTCGTGCTCGAGCACGCGGTCGAACAGCGAGTCGCGATTTGTCACCTCGAGGGTCAGGTTGATCTCGGGATTCGAAGCGGTAAAGGCACGCAGCAGAGAGGGCACGACGAACTCCGCAGCCGTCGCAACCGCGATGATCCGCAGCGACCGCATCGACACGTCCGCGGCCTCGCGCGCCGCCTTACGCCCCTGGTCGATCAGCCCGAGGACGTCCGCGGCGTAAGGCCGAAAAGCAAGCCCCGCCGCAGTCAGCCCGATCCCGCGCCCGACCCGCTCGGTCAGCTCCACGTCGAGCTCGCGCGACAGCGCAGACACCGCCGCCGAGATTGAAGGCTGCGAAACGTAGAGCTTCTCGGCGGCTCCGGAGACGGATCCTTCACGGGCCACAGCCAGAAAGGACGAGAGTTGGTTCAGGGTCACGGCCATAGCGCAGAGACTATAGGAAACCTACGACTTTTCGATTGGCAGCGATGCCCCGAGCGGGTAGCCTAGCGGAGCGCGCAGCTCCCCTCGCGAGGCATTGGCTTCTGGGCGAGAATGCGTTCGAATTCGGTCGATCGAGCGGGAGGAGACGGCAATGCCACTTGCGACGTTGCGGCAGGTGCTCGACGAAGCTGCCAAGGGCGGCTACGGCGTCGGGGCCTTCAACGTGAACAACATGGAGCAGCTCCAGGGGATCGTGGATGCTGCGGTGGAGGCGAACTCCCCCGTGATCGTCCAGGCCTCGCGCGGCGCGATCGCCTACGCGGGCCCGAACTATCTGCGCCACCTGATCATGGCGGCGGCAGAGAGCGCCCCCGAGATCCCGATCGTCCTCCACCTCGACCACGGCGACAAGCCGGAGACCTGCCACATGGCGATCGAGCTCGGCTTCACGAGCGTGATGATGGACGGCTCGCTCCTCGCCGACGGCAAGACCCCGTCCGACTACGAGTACAACGTCGCGGTCACGAGAGAGGTCGCCGAGGCGGCCCACGCCAAGGGTGTCAGCGTCGAAGGGGAGCTCGGCACCCTCGGTGGGATCGAGGACGGCCACGGCTCCGGCGAGGTCCACCTCACCGACCCAGATCAGGCTGTCGACTTCGTCGAGCAGACCGGCGTCGACGCACTCGCGGTCGCGATCGGCACGAGCCACGGCGCCTACAAGTTCACGGCAAAGCCGACCGGCGATGTCCTCGCGATGCACCTGATCGAGGAGATCCACACCAAGCTGCCCGAAACACACATGGTCATGCACGGCTCCTCGAGCGTCCCGCCCGAGCTCGTCGACCGGATCAACGCGGCCGGCGGCAAGCTCGAAGAGACGTTCGGCGTTCCCGTCGAGGAGATCCAGCAGGGCATCCGCCACGGCGTGCGCAAGGTGAACGTCGACACCGACGGCCGCCTCGCGATCACCGCCGCGCTTCGCGAGTCGCTCAAGGCGCACCCCTCCGAGTTCGACCCGCGCGCGTTCTTCAAGCCGGCGCGCCAGGCGATGAAGGAGGTCGTCTACCAGCGGATGAACTCGTTCGGCTCGGCCGGTCATGCCGGCGACTACAGGGTGCTCACGCTCGAGGAGATGGCGAAGACGTACGCCGGGAGCCCCGTCGGTGCCTGACGCAGCGCTCGACCAACTCAGCATCAATACGATCCGCACCCTCACGGTCGACGCCGTGCAGGCCGCGCAGTCGGGCCATCCGGGCGCTCCGCTCGCGCTCGCGCCGACGGCGTACCTCCTGTACTCGAAGATCATGAAGCACAACCCCGCCGACCCGCTGTGGCCGGACCGGGACCGCCTCGTGCTGTCCGCCGGCCACGCCTCGATGCTCCTCTACGCGAGCCTGCACCTCTCGGGCTACGACGTGAGCCTCGACCAGATCAAGCAGTTCCGCCAGCTCGGCTCGGAGACCCCGGGCCACCCCGAGCGCGGCGACACGCCCGGCGTCGAGACGACCACCGGTCCGCTCGGCCAGGGGTTCGGCAACGGCGTCGGGATGGCGATGGCCGAGAAGTTCCTGCGCGAGAAGTTCGGCCCGGAGGTCTGCGACCACCACATCTTCGCGATCTGCTCCGACGGCGACCTGATGGAAGGCGTCGCCTCCGAGGCCGCCTCGCTCGCGGGCCACTTGAAGCTCGGCAAGCTCGTCTACGTCTACGACGACAACAGCATCACGATCGACGGCCCGACGAGCCTCTCGTTCGACCAGGAGAACGTGCCCAAGCGCTTCCGCGCCTACGGCTGGCACACGCTCGAGGTCTCCGACGGCAACGACCTCGAGGCGATCGAGGCTGCGATCCGCGAGGGCATGGCCGAAGAGAACAAGCCGACCCTGATCAGCCTCAAGACCGTGATCGGTTACGGCTCCCCGCGCGCCGGCACCCGCAACGCGCACTCCGACCCGATGCCCGACGAGCAGGTACGCGAGACGAAGGAGGCGCTCGGCTGGGATCCGGACGCGTTCTTCCTGATCCCGCCGGAGGTCTACACCCACTGGCGCGAGCCGACGAAACAGCGCGGCGAGGTGCTCCAGGGCGAGTGGGAGGCGCGCTTCGAGGAGTGGGCGGGAGAGAACGACGAGCTCGCCGGCGAATGGAAGGACGCCTGGGCCGGCAAGCCCAGGTCCGGATTCGAGAAGGGACTCCCGGTCTTCGAGCCCGGCGCCTCGCTCGCCACCCGCAAGTCGGCGAGCCAGGTCATGCAGGGCTTCGGCCCGTTCGTGCCGACGATGGTCGGCGGCGCCGCCGACCTGATCCACTCGACCTTCACCGAGTTCGAGGGCGACGAGTGGTTCACGCCGGAGCACTCGGGCCGCAACGTCGCCTGGGGCGTGCGCGAGCACGGGATGGGCGCCGCGGTCAACGGCCTCACCCTGCACGGCGGGATCGTGAAGCCGTTCTGCTCCACGTTCTTCGTCTTCACCGACTACATGCGCCCGCCGATCAGGCTCTCGGCGCTGATGAAGCTCGACTGCGTCTGGATCTTCAGCCACGACTCGGTCGCAGTCGGCGAGGACGGCCCGACCCACCAGCCGGTCGAGCACCTCGCGGCAATGCGGGCGATCCCGAACCTGATCGTGATCCGCCCCGCCGATGCGAACGAGGCCTCCGAGGCCTGGGGCTACACGCTCGAGCATCGCGGCGGCCCGATCTGCCTCGTGCTCTCGCGCCAGAACATCCCGACGCTCGACCGCACCGTCGTCGCGCCCGCGGCCGGCCTGCGCAGAGGCGCCTACGTGCTCTCCGACGCCGACTCGCCCGACGTGGTGCTCGTCGCCACCGGCGCCGAGGTCACGACGGCGCTCGGCGCGCGCGATCTGCTCGCCGAGAAGGGCGTCCAGGCGAGGGTCGTCTCGATGCCGAGCTGGGAGCTCTTCGAGGCCCAGGACGGCGACTACCGCGACGAGGTGCTGCCCCCGGGGACGCCGAAGATCTCGGTCGAGGCCGCGACCACATTCGGCTGGTCGAAGTGGGTCGACGCCTCGATCGGCATCGACACCTTCGGCGCGTCGGGCAAGGGCGACAAGGTGCTCGAGCACTTCGGGATCAGCCCCGCCGGCGTCGCCGACCGCGTGCAGGAACTCGTCGCCGAGCTCGCCCGGACGTAATGAAGATCAGCGTCGGTTTCACCCCCGGCGATCAGCTCGCCGCGCCTGTCGGCATCGTCATCGACGTCCTGCGGGCGACCTCGACGATCTGCCAGGCGCTCGACGCGGGCTATGAGAGCGTCACGTGCGTCGGCGAGATCGAGGACGCACGCGCGCTCGCGGGCCCGGGCGTGAAGCTCGCCGGCGAACGCCACAACGTCCTGATCGAGGGCTTCGACTTCGGCAACTCACCTCGCGAGGTCACAGAGCCGCCCGCCGAGCCGACGAAGCTCGTCCTGACGACCACGAACGGCACCCGCGCGCTCCTCGTCGCCGCGGCCCGCTGCGAGACGGTGCTGGTCGCCTCGCTCTTGAACCTCGCGGCGGTCACCCGGGCCGCGAGCGGAGACCAGGACGTCGCGATCTTCTGCGCCGGCGTCGAAGGTGCCTTCGCGATCGACGACGCCTATGTCGCCGGCCGGATCGCCGCGGGCCTCGGCGGCGTCCCCGACGACGCCGCGCGCGCCGCGATCAAGCTCGCGTCCGCGTTCGTGACGACCGAAGAGGGAATCGGCGGCGGTTCGAGCGCCGAGAACATCCGCAACGCAAAGCTCGACGAGGATATCCCCTGGTGTGCGCGGGAAAGCGTGCTGGACTCGGTGCCGCGGGTCGTCGACCGTTCGGCCACATCGGTCGTCGTTTCGTAGCGAGTTTGGCCGAGAGCTTCGCGCTGAAGGGGGCGTCCCTGCTCGCTGCAGGGACGCCCCTTTTCGTTGCAACGGACTGCTGTGGATCAGGCGGCCCGGTGCCGACACGGCCGGCACACGCCTTCGCTGCGTCCAAACGGGTCGGTGCCGAGGATCGGCTCCCCGCAGGACCGGCACGAACGGCCGGCCTCGAGGCCTGCGAGCGCCCTCAGCAGCTTGAAAGTCGTCACGGTCATAGCTCCTCCGGATCTTTTGGAAACATCTGTGTTACAAACGCTCTTGTACCACACCGTAACGTTAGATCCCTGTAGGTATTCCAGAACTCTATGTTAGAGTAACATCGATGAGCGTCACGCTTCGCGATGTCGCCCGGCTGGCCGGTGTCTCCGCGATGACCGTCTCGCGCGTCGTCAACCGCGAGCCGAGGGTTGGCGAGGCGACGCGACGGCGGGTGGAGGCGGCGATCGCCGAGCTCGGGTACGTCCCGAGGAGGGCGCCTCGGCGCAAGACGATCGGCGTGGTCGTCCCCGACATCGCGAATCCGTTCTTCACGCTCGTCGTGCGAGGCGCCGAGGACGTCGCCTGGAGCAACGGCCGCCACGTGATCCTCTGCAACAGCCAGGGAGACCTCGAGCGGGAACGCCGGCACCTCGACGACCTGATCGACTCCGGCGTCGAGGGGATCCTGATCGCGCCGGTGAGCGACCGCTCGGGGCCGCAGCTACGAGCGCTCGCGCAGCACCAGGTGCCGTTCGTCCTCGTCGACCGCTCGGTCCCGGGGCACGACCGCGACCTCGTCCAGGGCGACAGCGTCGGCGGGGCCCGGGCGCTCGTCGATCACCTGATCGGGCTCGGGCACCGCCGGATCGGGATCGTCGCCGAGCCAACGGACGTCTCGACCTCCCGCGATCGCATCCTCGGCTATCGGGAGGCGCTCGAGGCGGCCCGGATCGAGGTCCGGCTCGAGCTGGTCGCGGCCTCGGGAGCGATCGACCCGCTGAGCGCGCGTTCGACGGCACTTCAGCTCCTCGAGCTTCGGACGCCGCCGACGGCGATCTTCGCGATCAACAACGTCGCAGCCGTCGGCGTCGCCGAGGCCGCGCGTGAGCGCGGCGTCGAGATCCCCGGTGACCTGGCGCTCGTCTGCTTCGACGACCTCGGTCAGGCGTCGCGCATCGACCCGTTCCTCACCGTTCTCGCGCAGCCGGCCGAGACGTTCGGGACGATCGGGATGCAGCTCCTGCTCGACCGGTTCGCCGGTCGTGTCGAGGAGCGTGCCCGCGTCGTCGTCCTGCCGGGCGAGCTCATCGTGCGCCGGTCTTCGGGCGGTTCGCGCACCGGCTGAGCTCGTATCGTCAGTGCGTCGCGGCGATCTGCGAGTCGATCACGGCTCCCATCGGGACCGGGTTCGTCGAGAGCTGGTTGCCGCGTAGGTCCGCCTGGGACTGGAAGCTCGCGAGCACCCCGAACCCGCGGCGAGTCGGGTTGCCCGACGCGACGTCCGGCCGGGTGCCGACGACGGTGTTGTGCTCGATCATGCACAGCGAACGGTCGTTGCAGTAGATGCCGATCCCGAGCGCGCCGCTGACGGTGCTGTCCATCACGCTCCCCATCGACATCTCATCCACCGAGATGCCGCGCATCTCTGTCCCGCTGACCCGGTCGTGCATGATCATCGTCATCGACGAGTGGGTCGTGATCCCCTCCATGCCGCCGACCACGGTGCAGCCCTCGACCATGCTGACGCCCATGTCCATGTTGTAGGAGATATCGATTCCCTGCCCGAGCGGGTTGCCGTGCATGTCGACGGTGCAGTCCTTGATCATCACGCTCGCGAGGCGAACGTGGATCCCGTCGAGCTTCGCGCCCGAGACCGAGACCCCGTCGAGCTCGGTTCCGTGGACGTCGTCGACGGTGATGCCGTTCTCGCCGCCGACGACGGCGACGTTCTCGATCTTCACGTCGTTTGCGGCCACGACGATGCCCCCTCGGACGATCGCCCCGGGATCGCCCACGAGCACCTCGCGCCGCCTGATCACGAGAGGGCCCTGATGGACCCCGGCCTGGAGGTGCACGACGGGCGGCTCCATCGCGTAGGCAGTCGCGCCGGCGCCCGCGAGGACCAGCCCGGCCGCGAGCGCCGAGGCGCCGCCGAGCCGGCCGAGCTCACCGCCGTCCTCGGCGTAACCCAGCCGGAGCAGCGGGAAGCCGGCGTGGCCGAGAAGCTGGGCGAGCAGCCAGCCGCCGACGAAGAGCGCGACGGCCTGCCAGAACGGCGCCATGATCCCGAGGAGCCGCATGGCCCCCAGCAGGAGGCCGAGCTCGAGCGCTCCCAGCGGCACGGCCAGCCAGCCCGCCTGGTAGGACAGCACCCGATCGTAGAGCTGCGTGTCGAGCACGACCCCGATCACGATCATCAGCCCAGCCGCCTCGACCGGCCACCAGCGATGCGTCCCGGCGGCGAGTGCGCACGCTGCCGCGACCAACGGCACGAGCGCCGCGAGCCGTGACTCGATGCGCCCTCTCAGCGTGTAGGACATGACCGGATCCTCCTCAGGAATCCATGGGCGGCGTACCGGGCGCCGGCGAGCGTATCCGCAGCCGGGAACGCCCAGTGCGCCGGCGCTCCGGCCAGCATGAGCGTTCGCGACTCGTCGGTGAGCATCGGCACCGACGAGTCGGAGGCAAGGACGATCCAGCCGTCGGCGGTTTCGAGGGCGTGCTCGTCGACGAGCCGCGCGAGCATCGCGTCGTGGCCGAAGCCGCGCAGGAAGCCGGTGGCACAGATGATCTGTTCGCTGCCGTTCGGCGACGGCTCGACCCGGAACCGCCCCTCGGCGGCCGCACGCTCGATCGGCTCGTCCCAGGCCGCACCGGGTGGGTAGGACGGCGTCAGCAGCACCCGCAGCCGCGCGGTCCGCTCGCCCGGGCCGAGCCGGTGGAACGCCGCAAGGCCGCGGCGAGAGAAGTACTCACGCGGGACGCTCAGCGGACGTCGCTCCGGCTCACGGCGCCGCACCGAGACGACCTCGGCTCCGGCGGCGAGCGCGTTCAGCCACTCGGTCGCGGCGGCGAGCCCTGCTCCGACGACGGTCACCGTCTTCCGGTACTCGTGCGGCTCGTAGGCATGGACGGCGCGCGGGTCGCCGCGTAGCTCCTCGGGGACATTGGGCCCGGGGTGGCCGGGGGCGATGAGGACGTGGCGGAACGGTCCCTGGCCGTCGAGCTCGAAACCGCCCTCGGCCGCGGTCACCCGGCCGATTTGCGCGGCGCGAAGGCTCCGGTCCCAGCCGCTGCGCTCGCGAAGCTCGCCGACGTGCGCGAGGAACTCGTCGACCGTGGGGTGGTAGCGGTCGAGCACGGAGGCGACGAGAGGTGCCGGCGAGCGGCGCCTTGCCGCCGAGCGGACCGCGAGGCCGGGGAAGGTCGTCGGGCTGCAGTGACCGTCGCTCTCGGAGCGCATCTGGCGCTGCCGGATCGCGGCCGCCCGCCGCCGCCAGGCCGCAGCCGGGTCGGCTTCCGTCCCGAACACGGCGATCTCCTCCGGCGCGAGGCCGCCCCGGCGCAGGGTCTGGTACACGGTGAAGCCGGCGAGGCCCGACCCGACGACCGCCACGGCCGGCTGCCCGGCCATTACTTCACCGAGCCCGCCAGCAGGCCTTGCACGAAGTAGCGCTGGAACGCGAAGAACACGGCGAGCGGTACGACCAGCGAGATGAACGACGCGGGCGCGATCACGTCGATGCTCGTCCCGAACTCACGCAGCTGGCCGAAGATCCAGACCGTGATCGGGGTCACGCCGAAGGTCAGCGAGACGATCAGGTCGTTCCACGTCCAGAGGAACTGGAAGATCGCGAGCGAGGCGATCGCGGGGAGACCGAGCGGCAGCATCAGGCGCACGAAGATCCAGAGCTCACTGGCGCCGTCGATGCGCGCCGACTCCATGATGTCCTTCGGGATCCCGATGAAGAAGTTTCGCATCAGGAACACCGCAAACGGGAGCCCAAATGCGGCATGGAAGAGGATGATGCTGATCACCGAACCGTAGGTCCCGGTCTCGTCGTAGAGCTTGAACATCGGGATCAGCGCCATCTGGAGCGGCACGACGAGCAGCCCGACGATCATGATGAAGACCCAGTCGCGGCCCGGGAACTCGAGCCAGGCGAGCGCGTAGCCGGCCATCGCGCCGAGCAGGACGACGAGCAACGTGTTGCCGACGGCGATGATCGCGGTCGTCTTCAACGCCGAGGTCAGGCCAGAGTTGTGGTAGAGCGCCCGGTAGTTCGAGAAGGTCGCGAGGCTCGGGTGCGCGAAGATCTGCCACCAGCCCTTGGAGGCGAGAGCGGACTGCGGCAGGATCGAGGTGGCGAACAGGCCGATCGTCGGCACGAGCCAGAGAAGCGCGATCCCGGCGAGCAGGATGTTGAGCGGCCAGCGCGAGACGCGGTGGACGATCTTCGTCGAGGTCTTCGCCTTCGGCGTGGGCAGCGCAATGGTTTCGGCCTTGACCGCCATCTCTAGCTCTCCGCCCTGAAACGCCGCACGTTGAGAAACAGCACCGGCACCACGAGCAGGAAGAGCAGCACCGCGATTGCGGAAGCCGTGCCGAAGTCGTCGACGCCACCGAAGGCCGTGCGCCACATCGCGAGGGCAATCACGTTCGCGTTCGAGTACTGCGACTCGGGTGCGAGCGAGATCACGAGGTCGAACACCTTCAGGACGTTGATCGTCATCGTGATCAGGACGACGCTCAGGACGGGCGCGAGCAGCGGCACCGTCACGCGGCGGAAGACCTGCCACTCCGTTGCCCCGTCGGTGCGCGCCGCCTCGAGCACGTCCCGAGGCATCGAGGAGAGACCTGCGCCGATCACAACCATGGCGAAGCCGGCCCAGATCCAGATGTAGGCGATCAGGAGCGACGGGGTGATCAGGCTCGATCCGAGCCAGGAGAACCCACCGAACGGCTTCGCAAAGGTCTGAGAGCCGACCGCGGCGTGGTAGGCGCCGGGCGCGACGTTCTTGAACTCGTACGAGCCGTCCGCCGCCGACGTCGTCGACTTGACGGTGCCCCCGGTCGACGAACGGAGCTCCACAGTGACGCCGGGTAGACCGAGCTCGCCCTTGTCCACCGCGCCGAGCTTGCCGCCGCCGGGCGTGAAGTCGCGCCAGACGGTGCCCACGATCTCGCCCTGCTTGGCCGGGGGGACGACCGCCTGGACGGCAGCCTTCGGTACCGAGCCCGGCGGAATGCCCGTGAGCGGCAGCAAGGCGACGCCGCCCGCCGAGACGGTCTTCGTCAGCACGAGGGCGCCCGAGGTGGTCGTCTGCAGCTGCGGGACAGAGGGGAACGCGCTCGGTAGGACGCCGGCCGGGCTGAAGACGCCGGAGGCCGTCTTCGAGAGCGCGTTGATCGCCCCGAGGCTCGGATCCTGCTGGTACATGATCCGCCAGGTGACGCCGGTCGCGAAGGCGGAGATCGCCATCGGCAGGAAGATCGCGGTCTTGAAGGCGACCCCCCAGCGGATCTTCTCGGTCAGGACCGCGAACACGAGCCCGAACGCGCAGACCGTGGCCGGAACGACCGCGACCCAGATCACGTTGTTCTTGATCGCCGTGGTCAGCGTCGAGGTCGTGAAGAGCGTCTTGTAGTTGTCGATCCCGACCCAGCTTCCGAGGTAGCCGCTCGTCCCGAAGAAGCTCCGGACGAACGTGTAGACGGTCGGATAGACGAGCCAGACGAAGAGCAGGAAGAGCGTCGGCGCCAGGAATGCCCCGCCGTTGACATAGCGCCACGCCCCCGGCTTCGGGGGCGGAGCAGGCGGAGCCGCCGTGACCGGCGGCTCCGCCGTGACTCCGCTCGTGCTCATCTACTCGCTACTTGCTCGACTTGTAGGCAGACGCAGCAGAGCTCTCGAGCTGCTGGGCGATGCCGGTCGCGTTGCTGGGGTTCTGCAGGAACTTCTGGAAGATCCCCCACTCACCCTGGCCGGTCGTCGAGCCGAACGCCGCCGGCTGTTCGTCCGACATGTCGAACACGACCTGCTTTGCCGCCTGGACGGCCTCCTGGTCGGTCAGGTCGATCTTGTCCGGGAACGCCTTGAGGCTGACGTTGTGGTTGCCCGTCACGAAGCCGCCCTTCGCCGCCCACGCGTTGGCCGCCGCGGGCGTCGCGAGGAACTTCACGAACGCCTCGATCGCCGGGTTGTCGCGGAAGGTGACGAAGAGGTCGCCGCTGATCTCGACCGCGGTCGAGTCGGCGCCGGCCGTGATCGAGGGGAACGGCGCCACGTTGAAGCCCGTCGAGGCCTTCGCCTTGGTCGACGAGAGGATCACGCCCGAGACGAAGTCGGCCTCGAACACGATCGCGGCCTTCGACGGCGTCCCAAACGCGTTCGTGACGGAGTCGTTGAACCCGTACTGCAGGGCGCCGCTCGTACCGCCGTAGACGTTCGACGTGTCGCCGAGGATCTTGGCCATCGTCTTCAGCGCCGTGACCACCGACGGGTCGGTCCACTTGATCTGGTGCGCGGTGAGCTCGTTGTACTTCGCGAGCCCGAACGTGCGCAGGTAGATGTTCTCGAACATGTCCGTGAGCGTCCAGCCGTCCGAGCCCCCGATCGAATAGGCCGGCACTCCGGACGCCTTCAGCGTCTGGGCGTCTGTTAGGAGCTGCGAGAACGTCTTCGGGGCCGTGATCCCGGCCGCCTTGAAGTCCGGCACGTTGTACCAGAACTGCGACTTGTTCGACGCCTTGAAGACGAGCGCGTAGAGCTTGTTGCTGAACGTCCCGAGCTGCAGCCACGAAGGGGCGAAGTTGGCGGCGATCGCCGACTTCGCGTAGGTGATCGGCTTCAGGTGGCCCTGCTGCACGAGCTGCTTCACGTAGCCGGGTGCGGCGATGTCCGCCATGTCCGGTGGGTTCCCACCGGTGATCGCCGTCGCGAGCACGGTCGTCTCGTTGTTGCCGAGCGGCTTGTAGGCGATCTTGACGTTCGGGTACTGCTTGTTGAACGCCTTGATCACGTCGCCGAAGGCTGTCGCCTCCGACCCGGTCCAGATCCCATCGAACGAGACGGTGCCGGAGACGGCCGCCCGGGCCGCTGCGGCGCGGGCCGCAGCCGTCTTCGCTGCGCCGCCCGATGCTGCGGCGACGACGGCGAACGTGACGACGATCGTGAGGACGGCAGCGCCGAGCAAGTAGCGTTTCTTCACTGTACTGCTCCTTTCATCGTGTTCCCTCATAGATCCCCAGCCCGGACGCGGGGTCGAAAAAGTGCAGGGAGCGAGTGTCGACGGCGACCTCGAGCCGCTCGCCCTCGGCGGCCTTCGACCGGGGCCCGAAGCGGCCGACGAGCGTCGCGGTCTCGGACTCCGCGAGCGCGCCCGCGGTGCGCTCGTCGCCGGTGTCCTCTGCGAGCTCGCGGACGTCTTCGGTGACCGCGTGCTTCGCGTCGATCCGGAAGTGCGCCATGATCTCCGACCCCAGGGCCTCGGTCAGCTCGATCGTCGCGTTCAGTCGCCGGTCGGGGGGCGTATCGGGGACGAGCGATGCGTCCTCGAGGTCCTCCGGACGGATGCCGAGGACGACCGTGCGGCCGGCGAACGCGGCGAGGCCGGGCCGCGCAGCACGCGTCTCGGGGCTCAGGGTCAGCGACTGCTCGCCGACCTTGGCCGCGAGGTCGCCGTTGCTCTGCTCCAGGGTCGCCTCGACCATGTTCATCGAGGGGCTGCCGATAAAGCCCCCGACGAACAGGTTGACCGGATGGTCGTAGAGCACCTGTGGGTGGTCGACCTGCTGGAGCTCGCCCTTCCGGATGACGGCGACACGGTCTCCCATCGTCATCGCCTCGGTCTGGTCGTGGGTGACATAGATCGTCGTCACGCCGAGGTCGCGCTGCAGCCCCGCGATCTCGGCGCGCATCTGGACGCGCAGCTTCGCGTCGAGGTTCGAGAGCGGCTCGTCCATCAGGAACGCCGCCGGCTCGCGCACGATTGCGCGCCCCATCGCGACGCGCTGGCGCTGGCCGCCGGAGAGGGCCCTCGGCTTGCGCTTCAGGAACGGGCCGAGTCCGAGGACGTCCGCGGCGTTCTGGACGCGGCGCTCGATCTCGTCCTTCGGCACCTTCTTCACCTTCAGGCCGAACGCGATGTTCTCCCACACCGTCAGGTGCGGGTAGAGCGCGTAGCTCTGAAAGACCATTGCGATGTCGCGGTCGCGCGAGGGAACGTAGTTGACGACGCGGTCGCCGATCATCATCACGCCCTCGCTGATCTCCTCGAGTCCGGCGATCATCCGGAGCGCGGTGGTCTTGCCGCACCCCGACGGCCCGACCAGCACGACGAACTCTCCGTCGCGGATCGCGAGGTCCAGACGGTTCACCGCAATGGTTCCATCCGGATACCGCTTCGTAACAGCATCGAACGTGACTCCTGCCACAAGCGCGATCCTACTGTTTTTCGCAGTCGCTCATAAAGTGTTGTCGATGGGACTGCCCGGAGGCCTGTTCGGGTAAACGCGGGGCGCCAGGAGAGCTTGCCGCGACACGCGTTGCCCCGATCGCGCAGACTCTGCGTATGTCCGACCGAGAGCCAGCTCCGGACCAGGCGGTGCGCTGGTTCGAGGCCGATCCGCTCTGGTTCAAGCGAGCGGTGTTCTACGAGATCCACCTGCGCGGCTTCTTCGACAGCAACGACGACGGCAGCGGTGACCTCCGCGGACTGACCGAGAAGCTCGACTACCTGCAGTGGCTCGGGATCGACTGCATCTGGCTGCTGCCGATGTACCCCTCGCCGCTCAGGGACGGGGGCTATGACATCGCCGACTTCACCTCGGTCCACCCCGAGTACGGAACGGTCGACGACCTGCGGCAGCTGCTCGATGCGGCGCACGCGCGCGGCATGCGCGTCATCGCCGACCTCGTGATGAACCACACCTCGTCCGACCACCCCTGGTTCCAGGAAGCCCGCTCCGACCCGGCCTCGCCGAAGCGCGACTGGTACGTCTGGTCGGACACCGACGACCGCTACGCGGGTGTCCGGATCATCTTCGTCGACACAGAGGTCTCGAACTGGACCTGGGATCCGGTCGCCGGACAGTACTACTGGCACCGCTTCTTCTCCCACCAGCCCGACCTCAACTATGACAACCCCGACGTTCAGGAGGCGATGCTCGACGTCCTGCGCTTCTGGCTCGATCTCGGTCTCGACGGCTTCCGGCTGGACGCGGTTCCGTACCTGTTCGAGCGGGAGGGGACAAGCTGTGAGAACCTCCCCGAGACGCACGCCTATCTCAAGCGCGTCCGGGCCGAGGTGGACGCGAGCTACCCGGACCGGGTCCTGCTCGCCGAGGCGAACCAGCTGCCTGCCGACGTAGTCGACTACTTCGGCGACGGGGACGAATGCCAGATGGCATTCCAGTTTCCGGTCATGCCCCGTCTGTTCCTCGGCATCCGCCGGGAGGACGCACGGCCGATCGTCGAGGTCATCGAGCAGACACCGGCGATCCCGGAGGGCGCGCAGTGGGGCCTCTTCCTGCGAAACCACGACGAGCTGACGCTCGAGATGGTGACCGACGATGAGCGCGACTTCATGTACACCGAGTACGCCAAGGAGCCGCGCATGAGGCTCAACCTCGGCATCCGCCGCCGCCTGGCACCGCTCCTCGACAACGGCCGGGATGAGATCGAGCTGCTGATGGCGATCCTCTTCTCGCTCCCGGGCAGCCCTGTCCTCTACTACGGCGACGAGATCGGCATGGGCGACAACGTGTACCTCGGCGACCGGGACGGGGTGCGCACCCCGATGCAGTGGTCCGGCGACCGGAACGCGGGCTTCTCACGGGCCGATTTCGCACAGCTCTACCTCCCGCCGCTGATGGATCCGGTGTTCGGCTTCCAGGCCGTCAATGTGGAGGCGCAGCTGCGAACGCCGACCTCGTTGCTCAGGTGGGTACATCGCTACATCGCGCTGCGCAAGCAGTACCCGGTGCTCGCACTCGGAGCCTACGAGGCCGTCCACACCGAGAACGAGCGGATTCTCGTTCACATTCGCCGCTACGAAGACGAGATCGTGCTCTGCGCGCACAACCTCTCGCGCACGGCCCAGCCTGCCGAGATCGACCTCTCCGCGTTTTCCGGGTACTCACCCGAAGAGATGCTCTGGAAGACCGTGTTCCCCACGATCGGAGAGCTCCCGTACCTGCTCACCTTCGCCGGCCGGGGGTTCTACTGGTTCCGCCTCCTGAAGCCGGGTAGCTGATTCGGCCGCATCAGCGGTCGAGCAACCGGCGAAGGGCTCCCCGGCGGTGTGAGCCCTCGGGCCGGGGCGGGAGCTGCGTGTTCGCGACGATCGAGCCCGGCACCTCCTCGGTGAGCCAGCGTGCGAGCGCCGGATCGCCGACGGCGCGGGCGCTCTCGGCCATGCCGATCTCGCGAACCCAGGGGGCGTGCCCGTCGCTCGCGAGCAGATGGGCGAGACCGGCCCCGATCAGCCGGTGCGCGGCGCGGCGGGAGTCGGGGCCGAAACGTCCGTCGACGGCAGCCGCGGTGACCTGGACGAGCGTGCCCACCTCCACGAGCCGTTCCAGGAGCGCGGGCTGCCGCTGCACCTCGGCGCTCCGCTCGGGGTGGGCGAGCACGACGGTGAACCCGCGCAGGCGGAGATCGAAGAGCGCCTCCTCGAGCCCGAGCGGCCAGCCGACGTAGGGCAGCTCGAGCAGCAGGTAGCGCGGATTCCCGCCGAGGCCGAAGCGGCGGAGCGTCTCGTCGTCGAGCTCGGGCAGCCGGGCGTAGGCGACCTCGCCGCCGGTCAGCAGCTCGAGCGGGATCGCCGCCTCCGCGAGCGCGGCGCGGAGCTCGGCCACGAGCCGCTCCATCTCGCCGGGCTCGGTCGGCCAGTCGTTCCGCACGTGGGGGGTCGCGGCGATCGCCGTGATCCCGTCTGCGACCGCCGAGCGCGCCATCTCGAGTGAGGTCTCTACGGTGTCTGCGCCGTCGTCGATTCCGGGGAGGATGTGCGAATGAAGGTCGATCATCGCGTCCGCTCCCCCGGGAAGCACGACGAAGCCTAGTTGTAAGGCGCGCTGCGACCTTCTACCGAAGGACGACGTCCATCTTCTTCGCGACCCGGCCGTTGAACTTCAGGACTGCGACCCAGTGGCCGCTCGGGAGTGGCGTGCCGGAGCTCACCGACGTGTTCAGCGTGTCCTTGACGAGCTTGTAGACCTTCCCGACCACCGTGTGCCAGCGCATCTTCCAGACGAGCTCGACCCGCTGGCCGGTCGGCGGGTAGAGGAACCGGAAGCGCATCCAGATCTGCGTATGTGGCCCGGCGATCACCGGCGCCGATCCGTTCGCATAGACCTGCCACGGGCCGTTCGGGGACGTGCCGACCTCGGCCTCGTCGAGTACTCCCTCGGGCGGCGCCGGGATCGTCACCTTGACCTCGACCGTCTCGAGCGGCGCGCCGCCACTCGTCCCGCCGATGCGGAGGCTGTAGACGCCGGGCAGCGGCCGAGGGGGAAGGTGGATCTGCTCCGTGAACGGCCCGGCGGCGGCAACGGCGAAGGACGCCCTCGCGGTCACGACTCCCGCACGGCCCTCCGGCCGGAGGGCGGCGGTCAGGTTCGAGGCCGCCTGGACGTTGCCGGTGAAGCGCACCGTTGCTCCCGGCAGCAGCCAGCCCTCTTTCCAGTGGGCGTTCGCGACCGCTGCTCCGATCGTCAGCGCCTGGTCTCGCCGTGCCGCCGACGCAACCGACGAAAGGCCTGCGATGAGCAAGAGCGGCGCGAGCAGGAATACGAGACGCACCGGTAGGCAGCGGCCGGCGACCATGAGGCGATGGTACTCCTCGTCGGGCTCGACGACCAGCCCCGCTGTCGCCGGAAGTGAAGAGTTCCGGCAGGGAGGCCGGGATCGACCCGGCTCCCTGCCGGAGTTCCGTCGGCTCCCGCTCCGTAGCGCCGAAGGGGTGGGAGCGCAGCCGCCGGCGGTTTAGCCCTGGCAGCCGGTGTTGCTGTTGTTGGAGCCGGTGGCGCCCGGATCCTGCCCAACGGCACCGTCGTGGTAACCGGGGGTGCCTCCGTCGGCGCCAAGCCAGCCGAAGTTGCCGTTCACGTTCGCGAACGCGCCGTGAACCGCGCCGCACGGGCTTGCGTCGTTGCCGGCGAATCCGGCCGTCGGAACGGCAAGCGCCGCCGCAACCACCAGACCCGCAAAAACGGTCTTCATGCTCTTCATGAATCCTCCATCTCCGATCGGCCGTGACGAGGTTGTCGCGGCCCGATGATTCTTCGCATTGTTTGCTCCGTATATGGCAGCTCGGTCACCCGGGTGTGCTCGGCTCGTTTTCGGGGTGTAAAAGTCGCCTCGCCTCCGTTGAGCTGCGTCCCGCCGCCGACGAACGAGGAGGGCCCATTTGGGGCCCTCCTCGTCGCTGCGTCTCGACCGCTCTCGGCGGCCGAGCCCGTTTATGGCGTTGCCGCGATCAGGTCCGGGATCAGGTTCGCGACGTTCGGGGTACCGAGGCCCGTGACTGCGTCCCATCCTGGCGAGGCGCAGTAGCCGGCGATGCTCGAGTTCTGCTGGTTGCAGTTGGCCGTGACGTCGAAGAAATCGGCCGCGTACTTCGCAGGGTTGTCGGCGATCTGGTAGAGGGCCGGATTGATGTAGCCGAGATCGCGACCGGCGACCTGATCTGCGATCGCGACGATCCCAGCCCACTGTGGGGAAGAGGCCGACGTGCCGCCGACGTCGTACCAGCCCGTGCTGCACGGAGTCGCTCCGCAGATCAGGCCGCTGTCGCCGTCGGGGGGCAGCGTGACGTAGACGAGGACGCCGGTGGTCGCCGACGCCTGGAGCGCGACGTCGGGCACGCCTCGCATGTTCGAGTTCGGCCCGGGTGCTCCGACCGTCGAGCCGACGTAGCTACTTCCCGCTGGAAGCGTGTTCTGGAAGTCGGGCCGCGGGAACACGGTGCTGTAGCCGCCGCCCGAGGCGACCCATCCCGTCTCGCGCTGGAGGCCCGGGTTGAGCCCCGACTGGCACCTGCTCGGCGGGTCGGTCGTGTCGATACTCGTGCCCGTCGATGCATCCGTGCACAGATACGTGCCCCCGACGCCGGTCACGAGCGGGTCAGACGCCGGCCACTCGACACTCGCGTAGGGAATCAGCGGAGGCTTTTTCACCGGCTGTTTCATGGGGTTGGCGGTACCCCCGTCGCCCGATGAGCCAAGCACCGTCACATGGTTCGCCTGCGCGTCCACGAACGCGTAACGCAGGTTCAGCAGCGACTGCGCGCTGCCGAATGCACCCTCGGCCGAGGCGAAGCTCTGCGAGATCACATCCGCAAGGTGATGCTGGACGACGTAGTCCTCGGCCGCCATCATCTGCGGGAACCCCTGAACACCGAGCGTCTCCGCTGTCGGCGTCGTCACCAGCAAGATGTTCGCCATCGGTGCGATCGAGTGCGCCCACTCGACATCGAGCGACACCTCGAGTGCCCAGCCTGACTTGTTCTCGAGCCCGGTGCCCTTGCTCTGCGAAGGCGGGGCGACGGTCGCCGGCGATCCCTGCAACGTAAGTCGGCTGAACGTCGGCATCCCTGCCGCGCAAGTCACACCCGCCTCCCCGCACATCGCCGGGAGACCGAAAGCCTGGTCGAATACATGCAGGTCGTTAGCGATCGTGTCGCTCCCGTATGAGTCGACGACCGCGATCGTCTCGCCCTGCCCCTCCTTTCCGGCGGCGAGCAGCGAAGCGATGTTGTACGAGCTCTGCATCGACTGCGGCGTGAAACAGCGCCGGCCTGCCGAGTAACACTGAGCCTCGGTCGGCGGAGTCGTACCTGCCGAGATCAACTGCGGGTCGCTGAACGTGGGCTGTGGCTGCGGCAGAGACCCGGCGCTACCACCACCTGCGACCGCCGCAACGGCAACCGCAGCTATGACGACCAGGACGCCAATCAAGAGTCTTCTCACTGCTCCTCCTTTTCGGGTTGGCAAACCGTGCCGCAGTCCGCCGCAATCCCCCAATAGTCAGCCTGAAGGCCGTTCAGGTGCCTCCAGCCGCTCACGCGTGGTGCTCGAACGCGTGACTCGCACACTCCTCCCTGAGAGCGGCTCCCTGGTGGCATCTGTGCCAAGGCAACCGCAGACGCGGACATTGCCGGATCGGGCCTACCCATCTCGCGAGATCCAAAACCCGTCGGAAATCGGGGGTTGCGCGGGCCGCGCGAGCCGGCCGTTCTCGAGGCGAGGCGTCGGCCGAGCGTGCGCTCGTGAGCCCGGCCGACGCCGCCTCTCAACGCTCGAGGATGAAGCCCACGAACCAGGGATGTGAGACATCCCCGTTCGGGTCCGGGGTGGCGAGTGAGCTGCGTAGGTTGACGAGACACCATTCGCCGGCGGAGGCGTCGTTTGTCGGCGAGACCTTCAGTGTGAACTCGCCACCGTTCGCGACGGACCTCGGTGTTCCGCTCACGAGCCGGCAAGGGGCCGGTTTGGGTGGGGCGCCGCCTCTGCCCTTCGAGCCTGTCCAGGTCGACACCCTCGAGCTCACGGTCCACTTTGGGATCTTCTTCGTCGACCAGCCCACGATGGTGACCGTCTTCGTCCCGCCGAGGTGGAGGATGTACCAGTCGCTCAACGTGGTGACGTTGTAGTAGGGGGCGGGGGTCGGCGGGACGCCGGGGTCGTCGCGGTTGTCGTTGCCGAACTTCGAGAAGACCCGCACGTAGGCATACCGGACGGGGCTCGAGGAGCCTTTCGGGGTGAAGTCCTCGAACCAGCGCGACCCGGAGAGCATGTCGCCTGCCTCGACGGTCCCCAGGTCCTCGTCCTCGACGAAGGGGCTCGAGGTCGGCGTGGCGAGCAGGCCGTGCTCGGGGTCGCTCGGATTGGGCGTGCTCACGAAAGCCCAGGGATGATCCTTGTCGACCGTGGTGAGCCGCCAGCCGTCTTCCGTGTCCGTGACCGCCTCGGCCAGCTCGTGGGAGGCGGTCTCGGTCAGCGAGTCGCGCTGCTCCGCCGGGGTGCCTGTCGGGCTGCCGAGCGAGAGCGCGTAGGCGCCGGCTCCCCCGGCGGTCGTCGACGGGTGGTGGCTCGTGCAGCCGAAGGTGTCCAGGGACTCCGGCGGGGTGCAGTGGTGGAACAGGATGACGATCGTCTGAAAGCCGGGCAGGGGTTGGATTCCGTCGTTCAGGAACTGAAGCGCGGTCCACGTGTCGAAGACCGACCGCGTTGTCACGTCGTGGCCCGGAAGCGGCGGCATGTCGTTGACGACGAAGCCCTCGCCGATCGGGAACGGGAGCGTCGGCACGCCGTAGGCCTTCTCGAGGCGCGCGAGCCACATGCTGTGCGCGATCGCGTTCGGCCAATCCGCCAGCTCGGTCTCGTGCGGGTAGCCGGAGGGCACGAACGCGATGATCCTGAGCGGCTTCGGCGATGCTCCGCCGTATTTCTGGAGATCCGGCGGCTTTCGGTGCCCCACGGGAACGAAGAGCGGAGTCGAGCGGTGCGACGACGCCACACCCGCCCCACTCGCCGAGACGACCGCTACCGCGATCAGAGCTGCTGCCATGCGACGCATACGGGCTCACCCCCTCGCTCGCGCCGCTACAAGCCTCGGTTTTCTTCTCTGACTACGACGTACTTCTGTCGACGCCACGTCCTGCCATCCCAACCAACGCCCTGGACGGAAGAATGACATCGATCCGCCCGGAGTTCAAGTGCTCTTCGCACCATTCGTGTGCTCGCAAACCCCGGGAGTGACCTATCTAACTTCGACTTCGCGACCGATGTCAAGAGCTCAAGACCCCGACCGGCCGATGTCGGGTGGTTCGTTATGGGCTGAAGGTCGTCAGGTCGATGTCCGTGGGATTTCCGGGAGTCGAGCTCGTGACTTCGTACGCGGCGACGAAGTTGTCGCCGGCGTGCGTCAGGCCTTCGTAGTCGCCGATCATGACGCCGGCGGAACTGGGGGCGAGCTGGGCGTTGAACGAGCTGCTCGTCAGCCGGGTGAGATGGGGCCAGCTCGCTCCCCCGTCGGTCGAGGTGACCGCCCAGTAATCGGTGGGCGTCCCGGGCCCGCCGGTGTCGTTCTGGAAGTTGTAGTAGGTGACCGCGATCGTGCCGTTCGCGGAGACATCGACGGACGGAGTGAATGCCTGCTCGTCGAGCGTGTTCGAGCTCGTGGGAGTCTGGTCGACTCTGACCGGCGAAGACCAGGTCCCGCCGCCGTCGGTCGATTTCGAGAAGGCAACTTGGTCGATGCCGTTGAAGCGGGCGTCCTGCCAGACGGCGTAGAGGTTCCCGCTGGACGGATCGACCGCGACATCGAAGAGCGAGTCGCCTCCTCTGACGTAGAGGCCGGTGTTCGGGTCGAACGCTCCGTTTACCGTGATCCCCGAGACGACAACCGGCTTGGGCGACCAGGTCGCTCCCCCGTCGCTCGACCGGATCTCGCACAGCTCCTCGGAGAAGTTGACGCCGCCCTTGGTGTTCGCGGCCACGAAGTTGGTGAAGAAATCGGCCAATGTCCCGTTCGGCAGGACGACGATCTGGTTCCCGAGTGTGCCGTTGTCCCTCGCGTAGATCGCCTGAGGCGCTGACCACGTCGTGCCGCCGTCGGTCGAGCGAGAGAAGTACGCCGGTCCCTTGTTCGCGTTCTGGCCATGGCCGTCCGTGAAGATCGGATTCTGGTTCGAGTAGCGGTCCCAGACGGCGTAGACCGTGCCCGGCTTGGAGGGGTCGGCAGTGATCGAGGACTTGTCGTCACCGTGGGTGAAGCTCTTTCGGTTCGAGCTGTCGACGACGACCGGCGCGCTCCACGTCCGGCCGCCGTCGTGGGAGCTGCTGACCGTGACGCCGTTTCGGCCGGTGAGCTCGTCGAAGACGAGCGCCGACTGGTAGACGACGCCGTCGGGGCCGTACGAAAGCCACACGTCGCTTGCCCGGTCGTAGTTGCCGTTGTTCGCAGCGGTGCCGCCCGAGCACGTCGTGAACGGCGCCCAGGAAATGGCTCCGGGGGCAAGGCTCGACCACGCCACGAGGCCGTGCGCCCCGCCCTCTGTCGGGTCGCCCCACCGGTCCTGCTGCCATGCGGCGACCGTGGTCGACGGATGTAGCGGATCGACGACCACCCACGGCTCGACCTCGGCATCGAGGACGTTGCCGGCGAAGCCCCCGTTCGAGCAAGTCGCAAATGGCGAAGCCTCCGAGATCGTCGACGTCACCGAGCCCGCCAACGCGAACGGCACCACGATCAACACAGCAACCATCGACCCCGCGATCCAGAGCCCGCTCCAAAGACGCTTCGGTGACACCGTGCCCTCCAATCCTCGATCTGGCTTCGCCGCGATTATCGCGTTGCGACCCCTCCGTGTCTACACGTGGGAGCGGGCTCCGGCCGGACTTGGGATTTTCGTCCCTTTCCGCGCCGTCCGTCCGGCAGTCGTGTTGTCCCGTTCGCTCTTCGTGATCTCCGAGGTCGGCGGTGGGTAAACACACGCCGGCCGGGGCCCGTCACCGGTCTCTCATCCAGGTGTGCATTCGGGCGAAGAAGTCCCGCAAAGGTTGCATCCAGGGTGCTATCTTCCGCCCTGTACACGGACGAGTATCGGTTGCGCAGTTCCGCGCCACCTCTGCCCGTTCTTGAGTTAGGCAGAAGGAGGTGTTTTTAGCAATGGCAACCGGCACCGTGAAATGGTTCAACGACGCCAAGGGCTTCGGGTTCATCACCCCGTCCGACGGCGGCAAGGACGTGTTCGTGCACTTCAGCGCGATTCAGTCGGAGGGCTTCAAGTCCCTCGCCGAAGGAGCGAACGTCGAGTTCGAGACCGAGGAGGGCCCCAAGGGTCCCCAGGCTCGGAACGTGCAGGTCCTCTAACGGCAAAAGCAGCCTTTAGGGCAGAGTAGTAAGAGTCACAGGTCGGACGGGCGCGCCTCAGGGCGCGCCCGCCGTATCTCGGGAGCTTCGCGACTCCGATAGATTGCCCCCTCGTGGCTTTGCAAGAACGAAGCGAGCTCGAGCGGATCGCCGCGGCGCGGGAGCAGTACGTCGCCCGAGGCGTCTCGACGCCTGCGCTCACCGTCTCGCACGCGCGCGGTGCGCTGATCTGGGACTCCGACGGGCGCGAGCTGATCGACTTCGCCGGCGGGATCGGCTCCCAGAACCTCGGGCACGGTCACCCCGCGATCCTCGAGGCGATCCACGCGCAGGTCGACAACTACCTGCACCAGTGCTTCGCGGTCGGCACCTACGAGCCCTACGTCGAGGTCTGCCGCCGGCTCGCCGAGATCTCGCCGTGCCGGGGCGCCGACCAGAAGTCGCTACTCGTCAACTCCGGCGCCGAGGGAATCGAGAACGCGGTCAAGATCGCGCGCCGCGCCACCGGCCGCCCAGCCGTGATCGTCTTCGAGCGCGCGTTCCACGGGCGGACGCTGCTGACGATGACGATGACCGAGAAGCTCGTCTACAAGGCGGGCTTCGGCCCGTACGCGCCGGAGGTCTACCGCGCGCCGGCGCCCTACCCGTTCCGCGGGATCACGAGCAGCGATGCGATCGAGGGGCTCGAGCGGCTCTTGAAGGCCGGCGTCGATCCTGCGTCGGTCGCGTGCGCGGTGCTCGAGCCGGTGCAGGGCGAAGGCGGGTTCATCCCGATGCCGCCCGACTATCCCGCCCGGCTGCGCGAGGTGCTCGATCGCCACGGGATCCTCTACGTCGACGACGAGGTGCAGACGGGTGTCGGCCGCACCGGCAAGAACTGGGCGATCGAGCACTACGACGGCGTCGAGCCCGACCTGGTCGTGGCCGGGAAGTCGCTCGGCGGCGGGCTGCCGCTGGCGTCGGTCACCGGCCGCGCGGAGCTGCTCGACGCCTCCCCGCCCGGCACCCTCGGCGGAACCTTCGGCGGCAATCCGGCCTCATGCGCCGCGGCGAACGCGACGCTCGAGCTGCTGCCCGGGCTGCTGTCGCGGGCGGTCGAGATCGGGGAGACGGTCAGGGCCCGGCTCGAGCAGATCGCGCCGGCGGGTGCCGAGGTGCGCGGGCTCGGCCCGATGCTCGCGCTCGAGTTCCCCGACCGGAGTCCCGATCGCGCTTCGGCGGTGGTTGCGGCCGCGTTCGCCGAAGGCCTCGTTCTCCTCACCTGCGGACTCGACGGGAATGTGCTCCGGCTGCACGTGCCGTTCGTCATCACCGACGACGAGCTCGAACGCGGGCTCGCGATTCTCGAGCGAGCGGTTGGCGACGGCAGCAGCAGCACCTAGTCCGGCAGCGGTCGCCGACGTCGAGGTCGTCGGGCTCCGCAAGTCCTACGACGCAGTCGAGGCGGTCGCCGGGATCGACTTCGAGGTCGGGGCGGGCACGTTCTTCACGTTGCTCGGGCCGTCGGGCTCGGGCAAGACGACGACCCTGCGCCTGATCGCCGGCTTCGAGCGGCCCGACGCGGGACGCGTCAGCCTGGCCGGGCGCGAGATCACCGACCTGCCGCCGTACGCCCGTGACGTCAACACGGTCTTCCAGGACTACGCGCTCTTCCCGCACATGACCGTCGCCGAGAACATCGGCTACGGCCTGCGGGTTCGCGGGGTCTCACGCGGCGAGCGGCGCAGCAGGGTGGACGAGGTGCTCGAGACGGTGCGGCTCGGCGGGCTCGGGGACCGCAAGCCGATCCAGCTCTCGGGCGGCCAGCGCCAGCGCGTCGCGCTCGCGCGGTCGATCGTGAACCAGCCCAAGGTGCTGCTGCTCGACGAGCCGCTCGGCGCGCTCGACCTGAAGCTCCGCCAGGAGATGCAGGTCTTCCTCAAGCACCTCCAGCGAACGCTCGGGATGACCTTCGTCTACGTCACGCACGACCAGGAGGAGGCGCTGACGATGAGCGACCAGGTCGCCGTCTTCAACGGCGGCCGGATCGAGCAGCTCGGGACGCCCGTCGAGGTGTACGAGCGCCCCGCCACCGAGTTCGTCGCGGGCTTCGTCGGCACCTCGAACATCGTCGAGCGCGACGGGCGGCGGTTCTGCGTGCGGCCTGAGCGGATCGCGCTTGCCGCCGAAGGCCAACCGGCGGTCGTCGAGGACGTCGTATTCGTCGGCGCGTTCACGCGCTACCTCGTGACCACGGACCAGGGTGAGCAGCTCACCGTCGTCGCCCAGGCCGACCGCCCGCCGGTCGCCCAGGGTGCGCGCGTTCACCTCGCCTGGCGGGACGAGGATGCGTTCGAGTTGGGGGGAAGGCAGGCCAATGACAGCTGACAGGAGGGAAGCATGAGGAAGGGCATGTGGGCCGCGGTTGCGGTGATGGTCGCCGCGCTCGCGGTGCCGGCTGCAGGCGTGACGAAGACCACGAGCGGCGGCACGCTCAACATGATCGCCTGGGAGGGCTACACCCAGGCGCAGTGGGTGAAGCCGTTCGAGGCGCAGTCGGGCTGCACCGTGCACGCCAAGTACGCCGGCTCCTCGGACGAGATGGTCGCACTGATGCGGTCGGGCGGCGGCGACCAGTACGACATGGTCTCGGCGTCGGGCGATGCGAGCCTTCGTCTGATCTACGGCGGCGACGTCCAGCCGGTCGACCCGAGCAAGATCCCCGACTTCAAGAACTTCGGGAAGGCATTCCAGTCGCCCCCTAATAACACAGTCAACGGGAAGCACTACGGGATCTCGCTCCAGTGGGGCCCGAACACGCTGCTCTACAACACGAAGAAGGTCACGCCGGCGCCCGACGTCCTGGGCCTCGATCTACAGCCCGAAGTACAAGGGCCTCGTCACCGTCCCGGACAACCCGATCCAGATCGCGGACGTCGCGCTGTACCTGATGAAGACGCAGCCGTCGCTCGGGATCAAGGATCCGTACGAGCTCGACTCGACGCAGTTCAACGCGGCGATCTCCCTGCTGAAGCAGCAGAAGCCGCTGATCAAGAAGTACTGGGCGCTCGCCTCGGACGAGATCGATCTGTTCAAGAACGGCGACGCGGTGATCGGCGCCTCGTGGCCGTATCAGACGAACACGCTCCAGGCCGCGGGCGCACCGGTGAAGGATCTCGTGCCGAAGGAGGGCGCGACCGGCTGGCTCGACACCTGGATGGTCTCGTCGCACACGAAGAACCTCGCGTGCGCGTACAAGTGGCTCGCCTACATCTCGACGCCGAAGGTGCAGGCCGAGCAGGCGATCTACTTCGGCGAGACGCCGGTGAACTCGCTCGCCTGCCCGATCATGGACAAGCTCCAGAAGGGCTCGTGTGCGAAGTACCACGCGAACGCGCCACTCGCGTACTTCAAGCAGATCTACTTCTGGAAGACGCCGATCTCGGACGTGCGGCAACGGCCAGAACGACTGCGAGCCGTACACGGCCTGGCAGCAGGCCTGGACACAGCTGAAGGGGTAGTAAACACAGCCCGAGAACCGTGTCCGAGCTGACGACGAACGACCTGCCGAAACGGCGCCGGGGGGCGCCGTTTCGGCGCGGGTTCGGTTACCGCCACCGCACGGCGACGGCGTTCGCGCAGCTCTCGCCGGCGCTCGTGGCGTTCCTCGGCATCTACATCGCGGCGCTCGTCGTCCTCTTCATCTCGGCGTTCTGGACGGTCAACGACTTCACCGGCGAGCTCGTCCACACGCTGGACGACCGCGAACTTCCAGACGATCTGGCAGAGCAGCGCCTACCGGACGATCGCGCTGCGGACGATCGGGATCGCGGCCGCCGTCACGGTCGCCGATGCGGTGCTCGCGTTCCCGGTCGCCTACTTCATGGCGCGGATCGCTTCGCGGCGGCTGCGCTCGGCGCTGTTCGTCGCGGTGCTCCTGCCGCTCTGGTCGAGCTACCTGCTGCGCGTCTATGCGTGGCGGCTGATCCTCGACCACGACGGGCTGCTCAACTGGACGCTCGAGAAGCTCGGGCTCCCGGCGGCGAACATCGCGTACTCGAACACCGCGGTCTGGCTCGTCTTCACCTATATCTGGCTGCCGTTCATGATCATCCCCGTGTACGCGGCGCTCGAGCGGATCCCGCGCTCGACGATCGAGGCGTCGGCCGACCTCGGCGCCCGCGGCTCGCGGACGCTCCGTTCGGTGATTCTGCCGCTCGCGCTGCCGGGCCTCGTCGCCGGGTCGATCTTCACGTTCGCGCTGACCCTCGGCGACTACATCACCCCGACGCTCGTCGGCGGGACCAACTCGGAGTTCATCGGGAACGTCGTCTATGAGAGCGTCGGTGTCTCGAACAACGTTCCGTTCGCCGCGGCCTACGCGACGGTGCCGCTCGTCGTGATGGGCATCTACCTGCTGATCGCCAAGCGCCTCGGCGCGTTCGAGGCGCTCTGATGGAGCGGCGCGGCACGCGGATCGGCCTCGGCGTGTTCACCGCGCTCGTGGTCGCGTTCCTGTGGATCCCGATCGTGATCATCTGCGTGTACGCGTTCAACTCCTCGAACGTGCAGAGCTGGCCGATCGCCGGGTTCAGCACGAAGTGGTTCTCGCCGGCGATCCACGACCCCGACATGCAGGCGGCGCTCGAGCTGTCGCTGAAGGCGGCGCTGCTCGCCACCACGATCGCGCTCGTGCTCGGCCTCACCGCGTCGCTCGCGCTGAACAAGCTGAAGTTCTTCGGCAAGGAGATCGTCTCGTTCATCTTCGTGCTGCCGATCGCGCTGCCGGGGATCATCACCGGGATGGCGCTGAACTCGTTCTTCGTCTTCTGGAAGGTGAACTTCGGGCTCTGGACGATCGTGATCGGGCACGCGACCTTCTGCGTGGTGGTCGTCTACAACAACGTCCTCGCGCGGCTGCGGCGGGTGCCGGGCTCGCTGACGGAGGCCTCGATGGATCTCGGGGCCGGCGCCGTGCGGACGTGGTGGCTCGTGACGCTGCCGACGATCTCGACCGCGCTCATCTCGGGTGCGCTGCTCGCGTTCGCGCTGTCCTTCGACGAGGTGATCGTGACCACGTTCACCGCCGGCGCCCAGAACACGCTGCCGCTGTGGATCTTCGGGAACATCCGGCTCGGCGAGGCGCTTCCCGAGACGAACGTCGTCGTCCTGATCGTGCTCGCGGCGACGATCCTGCCGGTCGTTCTCGCGCAGCGTCTGACCCGGGAAAGCGGGATCCTGCGGGCCGAGTAGGCGCTTGACATCCCAATATCGCGGTGAGAGGATCGCTCGCGGGGACAGTCGAACACGGAGGGTTGGGTCATGAGCAAGGTGCTGCGGTGTGCCTGGGTTCCTGTTCTCGTCGCGCTGGCGGTGCTCCCGAGTGCCGGCGCGTCGGCGAAACATGCGGCGGGGAGCGAGACGTTCACGATCAACGTCGACGGCCGCAACCCGAAGGCCAACGAGTCGTTCCTGGCCTACTTCCCGCGCAACGTCACCGTGCACCCCGGCGACTCGGTGGTCTTCCACTACGTCGGTGTCGGTGAGCCCCATACGGTCACCTTCGGCACGCTTGCGAACGACGCGGTCGAGGCCTACAACCATCTGACTCCCGCGCAGCAGCAGGCGAACACGCCGCCCGCGTCGTTCCTGGCGATCGACTCGCAACTGCCCTCGCTCTTCCCGCAGGGGCCGGGCGACGCGGTTGCTTCGGTCGCGAACCCCTGCTACCAGCAGACCGGCGCCCCCGGGACGGCGGTCTGTCCGAACTCGCAGCACGAGCAGCCCGTGTTCGACGGGACGCAGTCCTACTACAACAGCGGCTGGCTCGACGCGAACCAGAAATGGACGCTTCGGCTCTCGAGCGCGACCTCGCCCGGGACCTACCGCTTCATGTGCCTGCTCCATCGCGAGGACATGGCTGGGAAGGTCACGGTCGTCTCGTCCGCGAAGACGATCATGAGCCCGAGTGCGCAGTACGCGCTCGGAGAGAAGCAGCTCGCGCGGGCCGAAGCGCCTTTGGCGCAGCCGGTCGCGCTGCTCCGCCAGGGACTGCCGCCAATACCGCATCTGACGCTGCCCGGCTCGAATCCCGTTTTGACGGGCTCCGGCGGCCCCGGTACCTCGGGCTCGGTCGACGAGTTCGGGCCGAAGACGGTCAAGATCCCCGTCGGAGGCTCCGTGACCTGGTGGCTCGTCGGCGACCACTCGATCACCTTCAACTCGAACAAGACGGACGACGACGTTCGCCTCAACGCGCCTGACGGCACGGTGCACCTGAACCCGAAGGCTTTGCTGCCGGCCGGCGGGCCGGGCGAGCCGCCGCCGTCGAGAGGCGGGCCGACCAAGGGAATCCACTTCAAGCTCGTCGCGTCCAAGGCCTGGAACGGCTCGGGATTCCTCAACTCGGGCGTCTTCACGAACTCGTTTGGGCCGCCGGTGATCGAGGGCTACAAGCTGACCTTCACGCGGGCCGGCACCTACCACTACATCTGCACGGTGCACGACAACATGAAGGGCACGGTGGTGGTGGGCGGCGGATAGAGTCGCTCCGGTGAGCGACGGCAAGGGGATCCTCGTCGGAGGGAGGTGGTCGCAGGCCACCTCCGGCGAGACGATGGAGGTGCTGAACCCGGCGACCGAGGAGGTGATCGGGGTCGTGCCGCGCTGTGCGGCGGTGGACGTCGACGAGGCGGTCGCGGCGGCGCGTGCGGCGCTGCCCGAGTGGCTCGACACGACGCCGGGCGAGCGCGCCGAGGCGCTGCTCGGGCTGGCGCGGGTGCTCGAGGAGAACGCCGAGGAGCTCGCGGCGATCGAGTCGGAGAACGTCGGCAAGCCGTTGTCGTACGCGCGCGACGAGATGCCGGTGTGCGTCGACAATCTGCGCTTCTTCGCGGGCGCCGCGCGGGTGCTCGAGGGCAAGAGCGCGGGTGAGTACATGCGCGGCTACACCTCGATGATCCGGCGCGAGCCGCTCGGCGTCGTCGGCGGGATCGCTCCGTGGAACTACCCGCTGATGATGGCGGTGTGGAAGCTCGGCGCCGGCGCTCGCGGCGGGGAACACGCAGGTGCTGAAGCCGTCGGAGCAGACGCCGCTCTCGCTGCTTCGCTTCGCCGAGCTGGCCGCGGAGGTGCTGCCGCCGGGCGTGCTGAACGTCGTGACGGGCGACGGGGTTCCGGTCGGCGAGCGGATCGTGACGCATCCGGACGTGCGGCTGGTTTCGCTGACCGGCGACGTCGAGACAGGGAAGATCATCGCGCGGACCGCCGCCGACACGCTCAAGCGCGTGCATCTCGAGCTCGGCGGGAAGGCGCCGGTCGTGGTCTTCGACGACGCCGACCCGGCCGCGGTCGCCGAGGGGATCAAGATCGCCGGCTACTGGAACTCGGGCCAGGACTGCACCGCGGCCTCGCGCGTCGTCGCCGGGCCGAAGATCTACGACCGGCTGCTCGAGGAGCTCGTGCCGGCGGTCGAGTCGCTCGCGGTCGGCGATCCGGCGGGCGGCGCGGAGATCGATATGGGGCCGGTGATCTCGGCCGCGCAGCGCGATCGCGTGGTCGGGTTCCTCGACCGCGTGCCGGCCGCGACGGTGCTGACGGGCGGCGGCGCACCTTCCGGCCGCGGGTTCTTCGTCTCGCCGACGGTGGTCGCGGGAGTTGGGCAGCGCGACGAGATCGTGCAGCGGGAGGTGTTCGGGCCGGTCGTGACGGTGCAGCGGTTCGCCGACGACGCCGAGGCGATCGCGTGGGCGAACGACGTGCCTTACGGGCTCGCGGCGTCGGTGTGGACGCGCGACGTCGGGCGGGCGCTGTCGGCGGCGCGCGCGCTCCAGTTCGGGACGGTGTGGATCAACGACCACATCCCGCTCGTCTCGGAGATGCCGCACGGCGGCTACAAGGGCTCGGGGTACGGGAAGGATCTGTCGGCGTACTCGCTCGAGGACTACACGCAGATCAAGCACGTGATGGCGAAGCTCTCCTAGGCGGTCGTGCCGAGCGCGCTGATCTTCGATCTCGACGGCACGCTGGTCGACACGGTCTACGCGCACGTCTTCGCGTGGCAGCGGGCGCTTGCCGAGCGAGGGGATGCCGATCGACGGCTGGCGGATCCACCGGCGGATCGGGATGAGCGGCGGGCTGTTCACGCGCGCGGTCGCGCGCGAGGTCGGGCGCGAGCTGTCGCCGAGGAGACCGAGGCGATCCAGGCCCGCCACGGCCGGATCTTCCAGGAGCTGCTGCCGGAGCGCCGGCCGCTGCCGGGCGCGGTCGCGCTTGCTCGCCGGCGCTGCGCGCGAGCGGGATCGTCCACGGGATCGCCACCTCGGGCCGCCGTCCCGAGATCGACGAGTCCCTCGCCGCGCTCGAGGTCCCGCGACGACATGGTCGTGATCGACCGCGGCAACGTCGCCCGCGCGAAGCCGGAGCCGGACCTGTTCCTCGCCTGCGCCGAGGCGCTCGGCGTCGAGCCGGAGCGACTGCTACGTCGTCGGCGACGCCGTCTGGGATCTCCTCGCCGCCCGCCGCGCCGGCATGCTCTCGATCGGCCTCCTGAGCGGCGGCTACGGCACCGACGAGCTCCTCCAAGCGGGCGCCTTCCGCGTCTACGCCGACGCCGCCGAGCTCCACCGCTCCCTCGACGAGCTCGGCTTCGACGCCTAACGCAGTCCGGCGCGGTCTCACCACCGCGCCTCGGCCGCGTGCTGCAATGGCACAAGCGGTGCCTGGCGACCGGTGTCGGCGTCTAAACGCAGTCCGGCGTGTCTCACCACCGTAGCCTGGCGGCCGCGCGGCGCCGAAATCGGTGCCTGGCACCGGTGTTGCCTGGCGCCCTCGCGGGATCTGCTTCTCGTGGCTTCGGCAGCCGTCGAGATGGGCGTCGAAACCTGGTGCATGGCACCGGTTGTTGCCTAGCAGGGCGCCCGCCGTCGCTCGCGGACATTCATTTCCGAGCTCCACCGTAGAGACGGATCCTGGGTGCCTGGCATCTGTGTTGTCCACCGCAGGCTACGATATTCCATGCCTCGCGCACCACGAGTTGGTACCCGGTGGCCTCTACCTCCTCTCTCCGAAGGGAAACGACGGGCGAGTACTGTTCGTGACGAGGGAGAAGCGGAACGAGATTCTCCGACGCTGCAACCTGGTCATTCCCGCCTAGGGTCGTCGTGATCGGATACTGCTTCATGGACAACCACCTCCATTTCCTCGTCAGGATGCGAGGACACCGACCTCTCCGGCGCGATGCACGTTCTCCTCGGCGGGTACGCGCGCTGGTGGAACGGAACACACGGTCGAGATGGCCACCTGTTCGAAGCCAGATTCCACGCGGAGCGATCGGTTCCGAGCTGCATTTCCTCAACGCCGTGCGATACGTGGACATGAACCCGGTCGCCGCGGGGCTGCGGGAACGCCCGGAGGACTGGAAGTGGAGCAGCTTCCGCGCCCACGTCGGACTCGAGCGCGGGCCTGCCTTCCTGGCGACCGCGGAGTTCCTCAAGTATTTCGGGGATACACGCCGCCGGGCGATCGCCAACTATCGCCGGCTTATCGACGGCTGGCGTCCGCCTCCCCGCGGGAGGAGCTGCGCCCCTCGGCCATGGAACAGTGGCAAGGCTGACGCTCGCCGCCCGAGCGGCCAGGATTCACGGCCCGCCCCGCGCTGAACGCTGCCCCGAAGGCCGTTACGGCCTCCAAGCCACCCCGCCGCTCGATAGCGTGGCCCCCATGGGACCCGCAAGAGCTCCGAAGACTCGCCCAGGATCACCTCTGGCTCCACTTCACGCGCATGGGCGGCTACGAGCCCCCGATCATCGTCCGCGGCGAGGGCTGCTACCTCGAAGACGACAAGGGCAAGCGCTACCTCGACGCCCTCGCCGGCCTCTTCGCGGTGCAGATCGGCTACTCCTACGGCGACGAGATCGGCCGCGCCGCGCACGAGCAGATGCGCGAGCTGCCCTTCTACACGAACTGGAGCTACGCCCACCCCCGCGCGATCGAGCTCGCCGCCGAGGTCGGAGCGCTCGCCCCCGGAGACCTGAACCGCGTCTTCTTCGTTTCCGGCGGCTCCGAAGCGGTCGAGTCCGCCTGGAAGCTCGCCCGCAGCTACCACGCCGCCCGCGGCGAGAGGCGATGGAAGGCAATCGCGCGCAGCCTCGCCTACCACGGCACGACCCTCGGCGCGCTCTCGATCAACGGCGTCCCCGCGCTCCCACCCCTACGAGCCCCTCGTCCCCGACGTCGTCCACGTCCGCAACACGAACCGCTACCACCGCCCGCCCGAGGAGACCGAGGAGGAGTTCACCGCGTTCCTGCTCGAGGACCTCGACTCCGCGATCAACCAGGCGGGCCCCGAGACGGTCGCCCTCGTGATCATGGAGCCCGTCCAGATTCCGGCGGCGCCTACACGCCGCCCCCGGGCTACTTCCAGGGCGTCCGCGAGATCTGCGACCGCTACGGGATCCTCCTCGCCGCCGACGAG